>CBDBFA010000003.1:1415000-3631502 GCA_965204545.1 Opitutales bacterium
CAGGTGTGTAAGTTCAGTAATGGATTAAGCTAACTGGTACTAATGACCCGTGAGATTTGCTTTGTATCGCCATGGTCGGCGCTTGTACCACCTAGGCGCAGTTCAACGAATATTTCCGAGCCCGGAAACCGGGCTCAATGACGTATGGGCAATGACCATTTGAAAATACGTCTGAACCCACTCTGGTGACCATGGATGAGGGGAAACACCCGTTCCCATTCCGACCACGGCCGTTAAGCCCTCAATCGCCAATGGTAGTGCAGCCCCGATGCTGTGTGAGAGTAGGTTATTGCCAGTTCTTTCGGGCCGAATGCTCCTTTTGGGGCATTCGGCCTCCTTTTTGGGGAAAGGAAGGGATCAAGACGTAAAAAGTTATGCCTTACAGGGTCGGTCGTCTTGTAAAAGTGTATGGAGTGCAACCCGGTCGGGGTCATTTCTTGGACCCCTTCCTACATGCGCAAAGGGGTCAGTCCAGGGAAATGGAAATGGGACAGTGGTCGGATCCCATGACCTCGGAATGAATGCGGGCGTCTTGCAAGCGGGGGCGCAAGGAGCTGGAAATGAGAAAGTAATCGATGCGCCATCCCACATTTCTGGCCCGAGCCCCGAACCGATAAGTCCACCAGGTATAATTGCCTCCCTGGGTATTGAATTCGCGGAAAGTATCGATGAAGCCGCTCTGGATGTACTTGTCGAAGGAAGTCCGCTCTTCCTTGGTGAAACCGGGGTTCCGGGTGTTGGTTTTCGGGTTGGCCAAGTCGACTTCCTTATGAGCCACGTTAAAATCGCCGCACGCGATAACGGGTTTGATTTTCTCCAGTTGCTTCAGGTAGTGGAGGAAATGTTTGTCCCAGGCCTCGGTGCGGTATTCCAGACGGACCAATCCCCTTTGCGAGTTGGGGGTGTAGACGTTGACCAGAAAACAGGAAGGATATTCGGCCGTAATTACGCGTCCCTCCCGGTCGGGCAGCTCGTCTCCAAGCCCGTAACTGACCTCCATCGGCTCCTCCCTGCTCAGCAACAGGGTGCCGGAATAGCCTTTTTTCTCCGCCGAGTGGCAAAACAGGTGGTAGCCGGGGAATTCATATCCGATCTGATTCTCCAGCGCTTTTATTTCCTGAAGGCAGAGCACGTCGGGGGCCGCTGCCTCGAACCACTCGTCCAAGCCTTTTTTAAGGGCGGCGCGGATCCCGTTCACATTCCATGAAAAAAAGGTCTTTGACATAAATTTGGCCCCAGGCAATCGATTGCCATAGTGAAAATCAAGCCCAGGCCGGCATTTGTCACAAATTTTCTACGGTTCCGCGAATTTGTAAGGTGTCGCCTTCGCTCGAGAAAAATTTTCCTGAACTGCGACTTTTCCTCGTCCTGCCGGGTTCTCTTCACAGAAATCCATTCGGGATGAAAAAAATTATCCATGACATCTTCACAGGGTTTTGAACACTTCGTCAGAAGGTATCAAAATATGGTCTTTACTACCGCAGCGCGAATTTTGGGCAATGAAACGGATGCCGAGGATATCGCGCAGGAAGTTTTCCTGCGCGCTTTTAAACACTACGACTCCATTTCCCAAAGTGAAACCGCCGGTGGTTGGTTGAAAGTGGTTACGCGGAACCTTTGCATCAACCACCTGAACCGTTACCGGAGCCGTTGGAGGACGTTTACCGATCAGTTCAGCCGTCGTGGCACGGGAAAAGAAGATGAAGTCATCTCATTGCCGGAAGATGAGAGCAGCGCGTTGGATTTGGAGAACATCGACCGGAGGGAAATCATCGCCCAAGCGCTGCAAGCGCTTCCGTCAAAACAGCGCGTTCCCCTTATCCTGTACCATTTCGAAAACATGAGTTACCGCGAAATTGCCAGCCATCTGAAGATCTCCTTGAGCAAAACCAAAACGGACATTTTTCGAGGACGAAGGGCCCTCAAAAAAGTTTTATTGAGAACCTTGAAGGACAGCCATGAAGTCTGAACCGAATCCTGATCCGGATCGCCTCGATGGATTGTTGAACGAGGTGCTGGGTGACCTTCCCGAACAGGAGGCCCCGGGTTCCTTGCTTCCCAATGTGATGGCACGGATAGCTCGGGAACAGAAGAAGGAGCAAAGCTCCCGGTTCGCCGCCATTCGATGGGGCCTGATCCTGGTATCCGTTGGTTGCATGCTGTTGGCCATTTACTTCAGCCCCTCCATCTTCGCCTATCTTTCCCGCTACGTAGCGACCCTTCAATTAGGAGGTGCAATTGAAAATGTTAACGCTGGAATTCAAATCATTGCAACGGTTGGGGATGCCCTTGGAAAAGTATTCGGGCTGATTTCCTTCACGGGCATGTTACCGATTGCAACAGTGATAATCGTTTCTTCGACCGGTTTCCTTGCGGGAATTGCCACCTTGATTTTTCGACTCACATTTTCGACCTCAGGTCGACCAACCGCCAACCTCGTGTTTTATGAATGATATTAGATGCCTGATGTTACTAATCCTCCTCGCTGCTTGTGCCGGCCTGTATGCGCAGGAGATTCCCGCAAGTTCCGAGGAAACGGAACCTCGTTCTGAAGAAATTGAAGCCCCTGTTTCCGAAGGGGCGATTGCGGAGGAGGCCGTCGCCGAAGAGGTTGAAGCAGAAGGTTCCGATGGCTCGGAAGCCGAGGAGCCGAAAGCCCATGATGCGGTGGAAGAGGTTGGGAAATCATCCAACGAGAGGGTTGTCTTTGGAAACGATAGTCACCTCGGGCCCGAGGAAAGATCAAAGGATATGGTCACCATAGGGGGAAATGCCTTCGCCGAGGGTCGTGTCCAGGGCGATATGGTCACCATCGGGGGTAACTCCATTGCGGAAGGCCGCGTCGATAAGGATATGGTCACCATTTGGGGCGATGCTACCCTTTCAGATTCCACCGGTGGCGACTTCGTCGTAATTATGGGGTCCGGAGAATTGGGTCCCGGGGCCGAAGTTGGGGAAAGCGCCGTGGTGATTGGCGGAAAGTTGACCGTTCACCCCACTGCCAAAATTCATCACGAGGTGGTAAACTTTCCATTTATTTTCCCCGGAATACCTGAAGGAATTCAGACTATCCGAAAATTCGTCCAGGAATGTGTGCTCTTAGCCCGCCCAATTTCCCTCAATGTTCCCTTCACACTATATATGGCCGGCATCCTGCTCCTCTTCTACCTCCTGCTGGCAGTCATATTTCCGAAGCCTTTGCAAGGCAGTGGCCAAACCCTGGCAGATAAGCCGCTTCAATCCTTCCTTATTGGAACATTGGTCTATGCAAGCGGCCCGATATTTTTTCTTCTGATGGCGATTACCGTGATCGGACTGGCTCTGGTTCCGTTTGTATATTTGGCTGTTCTCGCCCTCACTATTTTCGGGAAGGCGGTGGTTTTTTTCCACATTGGCAAACAGATTGCCCGAGCCACCAAGCTGCCTGCACTGGAAAATGTCCTGCTATCCGTCATCTTGGGCGGGATTGTTGTTTACGCATTGTACATGATTCCCTATTTCGGGTTCTTCCTATGGCTTGTGCTATCCATATTGGGATTGGGGGCGGTTTGCCTGTTGATAGGAAATTCCATTTCAAAATGGAAGGCAGCCGGTCAGGCTGATCCTCCGGATTACGAAGGCGCCTCTCCTCAAGCTTTTGGCCAATCGAACGCTTCGGCATCGGATTCCCAAAAACCAGTGCAGCCCGGCACCTCGCTCGAACAAGTGGAAAGCGCCACCGCGGCTTTGTTCAGAAGGGTAGGTTTTTGGTGGAGGACTTTGGCCACTTCAATCGATTTGATTCTGGTGGGGGCCCTGGTTTCCCTGCTGGATATAGCTATTTTCGCGATCCCGTTATTTGCATACTTCATCATATTTTGGGGTTGGAAGGGGAGCACCTTGGGCGGCATGGCCCTAGGCATTCGCGTTCAGAAAATTTCCGGGGAACCGATCGATTGGCCTACCTCCGTCATCCGCAGCCTCAGCAGCATTGTTTCCTTGCTTCCGTTCTTTCTCGGATTCTTTTGGGCCGGCTGGGATCCGGAAAAACAATCCTGGCATGACAAGATAGCCGGCACCGCCGTGGTCCGGATTCCCCAGGGGTACACCTGGAGCTAGCCCGCATGTCTCATTAATTCCTTCACACAAGCGTTGGATTTTTTCCGGTGTAACAACCGGATAAAATGTTAATTTAATTAAACGTCACAGGACTGGAATGAACTGCAAAGCAGTTCCACTCCAAAGCCCAGTGTCGCGAAGCGCACACTGGGTAGAATGGGAACAAATCGCGAACCCCAAAGGGGTTCCGCAACGAACCAATCCCAAACTGATCGTTCATTAATCCCAATTTTGGATTTTATTTGTGGAACCCCTTTGGGGTTCGACCGTATGAGTGACCGGTAACCCAGCGTTTGCTACGCGACGCTGGGCTCTGGAGTTCAACGCCGTTGGCGTAAAAGCCAGATCTTTGAATTGTTTGATTTCTTTGCGCTCTCCGCAAGCTTCCGCCTTCATGGATTACGGCGTGACAAGTTGCGAGAGGTCATTTCCCTTCTCCAAGACGTTGGGTTTTCGATCACGATAACGATCAAGATCGAAAGAAATCTCAGCATCTCAGCAACTTTCCTCTTTCCTCTTTGGCGGCCCCGGCGCCCATGCGCCTTTTTATTTACCTCCATCGGGCAACTGCTATGGTAGGCCGATTTATACCGGGCATCCGTGTTGCCCCGGCCCAATTTTTCTCAATTCATTCGGAAATACGTGGTTTAGAACATGTTGGAAACCCTCCACAGGCTCTGGGAAATTTTCTTGAGCTCCTTTCAATGGGGTCTGGGGGTTTTGTTTTCCAATATTTTTACCGTGGTGGGATTTGTTCTCGCCATTGCCATCATCATACGGGTTTTTCGGGAGCAGCGGCAACCCAGCAGCCTCCTGGCCTGGAGCTATTTCGTGTTGCTGATTCCCTACGTGGGTGTGCCCCTCTACCTCCTGTTCGGCGGTCGAAAGCTGAAAAAGCGCATTCGGGCCAAGGGCCTGCTCAAACGTGCCGCGGAGGGTGATACCGATCTGTCCTACGCGGAGGACACCTTTTCCGCCCGGGGTAACCGGGTGGAGTTTATTACCGATGGCGTCCAGGCATATCGACTCTTCCGTGATGCGATAACGGCGGCGAGGAAGGAAATCCATATTCTAACCTATATCTTGAGCGATGATGCGGTGGGAAACCATATTCTCCGCCTCTTGACGGATAAGGCGAATTCCGGGGTTCGCGTAAGGCTGTTATTGGATGCCCTGGGCTCTTTCAGGAGGCCCCGAAAATCCATCCGATCGTTGCAGGAAGCTGGAGGGGAGGTCCATTTGTTCATGCCTGCATTTCCCTTTCAGACCCACGGATGGGCCAACCTTAGAAACCACCGCAAGATAGCTGTTTTCGACTGCGAGCATGCCATTCTGGGCGGGCGCAACCTCGACTCTCGTTTCCTGGGTTCTGTAGAGGACCCGGACCGATTTCATGACTTTGGCGCCGACTATCGGGGCCCGATCGTAAACTACTTCAACGGGATATTCCTCCTGGACTGGGCTTTCGCATCCAAGCAGGCCATTCCCGACATGGACTGCTTGCAACCGCGGAAACCCGTTGCAATTGGCCCAAGCGAGGTGGCCGGGATCGCGAGTGGACCCGACGTGGAAGGCGATCCGCTCTACGAAAGAATGGTCAACCTCATGCAGGAATTCGAAAGGGAATTGATCATCGTAACGCCTTATTTCATTCCCGATGAGATTTTGACCCAGACCCTGGTGGTCAAGGCCCGAAGCGGAAAGAAAATCACCCTCGTCCTTCCCGAGCATTCCAACTGGAAGTTGGTGGATTTGGCGCGGTCCTATCACTTGCGGATCTTGCGATCGGCCGGCATCGAAGTGCTTCTGTTTCAACCGGGCATGCTGCATGCCAAGATCATGGTGGCCGACGGTTCCATTGCCATCCACGGTTCGGCCAACCTCGATATTCGCTCCCTGTTCGTAAATTTCGAAATCGGCGTAGTCCACACCTCGGAGGTGGACATCCGCACCATCATGGAATGGCTGGAGCAGATCATGGGGAACTGCCGACCCTACGGGCTGGAGAGGGAACTCAATCCTCCCCGTTTGCGCCGGACCTTGGAAGAGGCCACCCGGTTGATTTCCCCCCTGCTTTAGTCGGGATCAGGGTAATATTCTCCATACAGTTTCCGGGCGTTGCTCCTTCCGAAAAGGCGCGAGGTCTTGTAGCGGATGACGAGAGATATGACTTGGACGATCCGTTTCAGGGCATTTTCCTTCTCCCATCTCCTGGGGGAGCAAAGCATTCCGCCTCCCAGGAACAAGAGATCTCCCCGCTTCCTTAATTGTGCGGTCAGCTCCACGTCTTCCATCAGCGGTATGGCGGGGAAACCACCTCCCCGGTTTACTTCCTCTCGCCGAAAAAACTGGCCCTGATCCCCAAAACTGCTGTGCAAGAGCTGGGCACGCAAATCGTTCAGGCCCTCGATCAACAGCAGGACGGGTTTCTTGCGGCCCGCCCGGAATCGTTGGCCTACCGCGCCTCCAACCGCATCCGGGTTATTTTCCATGGAGGCCATGACCCGCCCGATCAGGTCCCCGGTCACCCGGCTGTCGGCATGGAGAACCAGAACGATATCTCCAGTGCACGCCTCGACTGCGGCGGCAATTTGGCGCCCCCTTCCCCTCCGGCTCGTCAGCCATTTCGCCTGATACTTTTGGGCAATGGTCCTGGAGTGGTCAGTGGACCCTCCGTCGACCACCAGGATTTCCTCAATGGGGTAACCGCAATCCGCCAGGCCGGCCAAACAATTGCGCAACTGTTCGCCCTCGTCGAGACAGGGTATCACGACCGAGAGGGTGGCCGCGTTTCGCTCAACCGGGGGAGCCCTCAACTGCCAAAGACGGGCCAGGAAGGACGGCGCCCAACAGAGGTAAAACGGAATCCATTGCAGATAAAAGCAGACCTTAGGTTGCCACCAGATGCCCGTTCTCCCAAAATGGTCCCAGGCGGAAAAATACAGACCGGAAAGTCCGGTCAAAAGGATCCATGCGACGGATGGAAACAGCGCGATTCCCGGGACTATCCACGCCAGGTACCAGTAGTGAACGGTGGGGGAAAGGAGGACCAGGGCTGCAAGAATTGCGTAACCCCCTTTGAACACGTCTTTTGTTCGCAGGCTGATGGCGGCGACTGCGATCAACAGAATTGCGGTCGATAGACCTGCCGCGGCCAGCCGGTCTCCCAGCCACGAGAGCAGCACGTAGTTGACGGATCCGTTGTGGGACATGGTTCCCCCATACTGCAGAAGGCCGTGGAGAAGATGGTGGAGTTGGGGCAAAAAGACCAGGGAAGGCGCCAGCAGCGGAAGGCCGATCCACAGCGCTTTGCAGGATTTCCGGTTCCAAAAAAGGAGCGGTATCAGCAAAACGCTGACAATTTTAACCTGGATGCTGATTCCCAGCAAGACCCAACTCCATGCCGTTTTTCCATCCTCCCATAAAAACAGCGCCGCGAGGGTGGCTAAAACGAACAAAACATCAAAATGGCCTTCTCCGGAGAAGGCCAGGAGCGGAACCGGATTGAGGGCATAAAAGAGGGCGTTTTTTGGATGCATGCCCCTCCGGGTCAGGCACAAGAGCAGGAGGCCGATTACAGCCATGTCGGCCAGACCGGAAAACACCTTGTAGGTAGCGGGGTGGTAGGCGACGGAATTCAGGGCTGCGAAGGAGAGGATGATGAGGGGAGGATAGGCCGTCTTCCGGTCTTTATGGTTCATAGCCTCCCAATAGGGATCCCGCAACGCTTCCCATTCCTTCGCCTCAGCAGCGAACTGGTATGGATTTTCCCCGTGGAGGACCAATTTTCCCTCCCACAGGTAGCGGTTGACGTCATCGCTGTAGGGAAAGGGGTAGAGCAACAGTCGGGAAAGGACAGACAGCCCCAGGATCAGGAAAACGGCGGATTTGAGGTTCCGCGTATTGGGGAAAAAGGCCCAGGCCAGAACGCTCGCCATGGCCATCGCTCCGAAAAGAAGCATGAGAGGGCGGGAGTGGGTGGTCAGGGCCTCTATTCGGCCGGCCTGAAAGCACAGGAAGAAAAACAGGCCGCAAGCAATGACGAAAACCGCATTCCTCAGCCGATCGATCACCGGAGAGATGGGTGGACTGGGGCGGTTTCGAATGGCATCCGTTTCGACCGTTTGGGGGGCTGTCCCGACCGCAAGGATTGCAGTATCCCCAGGAGCCCGATATAACCGAAACCGACGGCATTGATGAGCTGGAAGGGCGCCAGGAACCAATGCCCCGAGAGGGAAAATTGAACCACTGCGTAGCAGCAGTATCCGCTCAGTCCAATTTCCAGAAGGGGCAAAAGGGGCATTTTTGCCCGGTAAGTCTTTCGAGTGGCATCTCCGCATTTTGGAGTTCGGATAAAATCACTTCGCCTGCCCATTAATGCTTCCCCCACGGCCCGGGCATTGGAAATGGCAATCCCTACCCCGGTGATGAGGACGAGGGGAATCCCCATTAAGCGAAAGCGCCGGGGGATGCCGGAATGCTTCTGGCTGTACCAGTAGAGAGCGCTGGGGGCAAGCGTTGCCAGGCTCAGGATCAGAGCGGCCGCGACAAACCAGCCGGGGGCCACCCGTGGTCCCGCTATGGTGACGAAGGGGAGACTGAGCAGAGCCATAAGGACCAGGCAGGGGTGAATGGCAAAATGGGTGAGGTGAAAAAACCCCGATACCTTGTGGACCCAACTGCGTTCTGATCTGAACACCCTCGGCAATAACTTTACCGCCGTTTGCATGGACCCTTTGGCCCATCGGAACTGCTGGCTCTTAAAGGCTGCGACCGTATCGGGCAATTCGGCAGGCGCCACCACTTCGGGAACGAAGCGGGCTTTCCACCCGACCAGTTGGGCGCGGTAGGAGAGATCGAGATCCTCGGTCAAAGTATCGTGCTTCCATCCACCTGCTTCTTCGATGGCTCGCCTGCGCCACATGCCGGCGGAGCCATTGAAACTCATGAAGAGCCCGGTAGAGGCTCGCGCGCTTTGCTCTACCGTGAAGTGCCCATCGATGCCCAGCGACTGCGCGCGCGTCAAAAGGGAATCCTCCCCGTTCAAATGCCCCCAACGGGCTTGGACCAGCCCAACTTCGGCATCCTCCAGGAAGTAGGGCATAATTTTCTTTAGAAAATCCGGTTTCGGAACGAAATCGCTGTCGAAAACGGCCAGGAATTCGCCTTTGGCGATTTTTCGGCCCGCTTCCAGGGCCCCGGCCTTAAATCCCACCCGGTCGGGTCGTCTCACCACCTGGATATCGATCCCGGTCTCTCTCAGGGAAGATGCCACCCGATCGACCAGGGCCTTGGTTTCGTCGGTTGAGTCGTCCAGGATCTGAACTTCATGTTTGCCCTCGCAATAATCCATGGCCGCAACGGCCCGGATGACCCTCTCGGCCACATTCAATTCGTTGTAAAGGGGGACCTGGGTCGTGATCGATGGGACCGGGTAGGAGCGGCTCCATCCCGATTGAACCGCTGCCTCCCTCTGCCGTCGGGCGGCCTTGCCCACGGAGTAGGCCCGGAGATACAAAATTACCAGAAGGTAGGCGTTAAGGCCGTAGGAAAGCAAACACAGCGACCCCATCAAATAAGCGGCAAGGATGGATATCTCCGTCATAGACGACTGCTCTTCTCAAGTATGGACGTTGCCCCTCTCGGAATACCGCGCAACCGAGGGGTATGGCATCGGGCCGTAACCCATGGATCCAAGGGAAGATCAGGGGACAAGGCCAATTGGATTCATTTTCCCATCCTGCCGGGAAAAGTGAGCTCGGCCACGCCGGATTTATCCAGGTCGCCCAGGCCCATGGCCTTCATGATTTCATATTGCTCATAGGTGGCTTTGGCCAGGGGAAGGCTTAAGCTACACTCCTCGGCCAGATTCAAGGCGATCAGGGAATCCTTGGCTGCATGTTCGCTGGAAAAATAGCATTCGTGGTCCCGCAACAACATGTCCTCGGCATCGGTTTCCAGCACCCGGGAATTGGCCCCGGTTTGGGCAAACACTTCGCACAACATTTCCAGATCGAGCCCGAGAGCCTGTCCCAGGCCCAACCCCTCGGCCAAACCGGCCGTATTGATATTCATGACCATATTGACCAGAGCCTTGACCCGTGCCGCCGACCCGGCCGGACCGACAAAACGAATGGATTGGCTGATCGATTGGAGGATTTCCTTCACCTCCGAATACACCTCCTCGGCGCCGCCGACCATGAGATAAAGGGTGCCCGCACGGGCTTGTGTAATGCTCGAAGCCATGCAAGCTTCCAGCGATTGCCCCCCTGCTTCGCCGCAGGCCAATTGCAGCTTCTCGTGCACGGAGGGACTGAGGGTGGCACAGTTGATGAAGGTCCTGTTTTCGGCCTCCATGAGGAGGTTGTCGGATTCTCCGTAAAAAATCTGGTCCATGGCCGCGTCATCCGTGACAACGGTAAAGACGACGTCGGAAAGGGAACTGACTTCCTTGAGGGTGGCACAGGCTTTGGCCCCGGTTTGTCCGGCCAAATCCTTCGCCACCTGGGTGTTGACGTCGTATACCGCCGTGACGGGGTATTCACAATCGTGAAGCCGGAGGACCATGTTGAATCCCATCCGCCCCACACCTACAAATCCTATTCGTGTATCTGCCATAATGTATGAAGGGGTTAATTCGTTTCGGTTATTTCTCTTTATTCTTTTTTACCTCGGCAATCCTTTCGTCCCAAGGCTGCGCCGTGAACTTCTTCCGATCGGAGGAAGACAGTTTTCGCACGTAGTCGAAGTAAGCTTTTTTCATCTCGGGATTCAACTCATTCCAGCGATCGATCGCTTCCTTGCGCTGTTCGGTCGGCTCCTTGTCCAGGTTCTGGATGCGTGCAAGGGCCTTTCTGCGCTCTTCCGGAGACATCTTCTCGATGGCCTCCAGGGACAGGCGCAGGCGGGCCAGATCATCCTTAGGCATTTTCAGCAGTTCCCGCATGGCGGCCATGTCCTCCTTGCCCTCCGGGTCTCCGGTTTTGCCATCGGAGCCCCAACCGATCAATGCAAAGAACAGCACGGCCCAGAGGACGGGCCAGGACCTCTGAATTCCGACAGAAAATAGGGTAAAAATTGGTTTCATGATTCAGCCTCTTGAAAAAAACACACTAGGAAATCGTTTTCTCCAACTCAATCAGAACTTTGGCCGGGAAGGCCTTTCCCCGACAAATTGTTCGTTTGGTAATTCAAAGCGGAATAGGCAACACAGGCAAGAAGGGGCTGGGCAAAACCTGTGAGTTACTTGTAAGCAAATCTTCTTCCCCGCTTCTGTCAGGGACTTAGGCGGACTCAGGTGTTATTGACAGGTGTGAAGAAGTTTAAGCGAGAAAAACCTTTGACACAAGATATAGGGGTGGTCATAAAATTGACCCACTACATATGGGGGAGCTTGAAAAAATACGTCCATCACGTTACCCCTGATCTTTCTGTCCCTGCCACCTACATTCCAGAACAACCTCTACAATCCACAACGCCATCCCGGACAGTCTTTTACCGCTCCATCCTACATTCTCAGATCATGGAACAACGCCTCTCTATCGGGAATAAGACTTTTGTGCTCGATGCGGCCAAAGCGGAAGCCGCCTTTGCCGCCAAAAGAATCATAAATGGTCGGGAGACCATGACCTTCAACCTGCTGCCCCTCAAGTATAAGTGGGCCTACGACCTCTACCGCAAGATGAAGGCCAATCATTGGGAACCCGAAGACATTCCCATGAATAAGGATATCGAGCAGTGGAAGTCGGATCACTTCCTCAGCGACGTGGAACGCTGGATCATCCGCATGGGGGTGGGTTATTTTTCCGCTGCCGAGGGTATTGTGGGCGATAATATCTTCCACGTCATCCGCGATGCCGTTACCGCTCCCGAGCTCAAGCTGGTCTTGGGCCGGCACGTCCATGAGGAAAACATTCATGCGGATTCACTGCTCTACATGATCAGCTCCCTCGGCCTCAATCCACACGAATGCGAGGCCATGTTCGAGGGCATCGATACCATCGTCAGGAAAAATGAATTCGTGTCCCGCACGTCCCGCGCCTTGCGCCGTGACTTGGACCTGAGGACGACGGAAAACAAGCAACTCCTGGCCAAGAACATTTTCGTATTCGGCCAGTGCATGGAGGGGACCCAGTTCTACGGATTGTTCGGCATGATTCTCTCCCTCTACCGGCAGAACAAATTTCCGGGCATCGGCCAGATGTTCCGCTACACCTTGAGGGACGAATCAAACCACATCGAAATTCTCCGCAATCTGTTCATGGACCTCATTTCCGAGAATCCGGAGGTGTGGACCGCGTCATTTCGAGAGGATTGCCGCCAACTCATGGACGAAGCCGTCGGCCTTGAAAAGGACTTTATCCACGACTGTCTTCCGGTCAATGCGGTGGGCCTAAGCGCGGCGGACTTTACCCAGTACATCGACTACATTGCGGACCGCAGGCTGGAAGGGGTCGGCTTGGCTCCCCTCAAACCCGGGGTGGACAATCCATTCCCGTGGCTGGCGGAAATGATGGATATCAAAAAAGAACAGAATTTCTTCGAGGGCCGGGTAACCGAATACCAGAAGGCCTCTTCCCTGGATTCAGTGAACGACGACGAACTCTAACGCCTTCCGCTTTTTCCCACAGCTACCCCCATGCTCAGCCGCCGTTCTTCCCTGAAACAGGACCTCGCCCTCAAAAAAATCGTGCGGGACAACCTTGAGGGCAAGTCCCCTTTCAAGTGGAGGGAAGTTTTGCCTGGGGACCGGCTCGTTCAACCCGGGGTCAAAGTCGAATCTCAGGCAGGGATTGTGGATATCGACCTGGCCGATATTGCCGACACGGTGGGAAACGCCCTGTCCAACCTGCTCATGGCCAGGGGAGAGCAGGATGTTTTCAGCGTGCAGAACCAGGAGTTCGTGGCCAACATCACCAATGAGGTGGCCAAACACCTCCTCGACCTTCCTCACAAGCCAGGCGAATCGAATCACATTTCCCAAGAGGAGCTCAACCTGGAGATCGAGAGAACCCTGGTGAACCATAACGCCCACGAAGTGGCGAAAAGCCTGGTCACCAACCGATCGCATCTGATCACCGTCCAGCGCCGGGAGTCCATCTGCCGGGTCATACGCCGCAACAACCAGGTCGTCCCCTGGAACGAGAACAAAGTGGAAATCGCCATTCGAAAAGCATTTCTGTCCCAGGAAAAAGATTCCTCCCCGGCGGTGGAAGTGGCTCGGGCGGTTACGCTCCGCGTGCGCGATTCGCGCCGATCCTTCATCCACATCGAGGAGATTCAAGACCTCGTCCAGGAGGAACTGATGAAGGCCAATCACTTCAAGGTGGCCGAGGCCTACATCCTTTACCGGGCCCAGCGGGCCATGTGGCGTGAAATGGAGAGGAAGCAGCCCGTGGAGGTGCCGGAGATACGGCAGAATTCAATGGTGGTGGTCAGAGAGGATGACGGCTCGACCATTTTCTGGGACGGGACTGATCTCGAGGAACGGATTCGTTTCGCCCTCATCGGGTTGGATCTCAACATGACCAAGGACGAAATCGAAGCCGAGCTGAGGCGATCCCTTTTTGATGAAATCTCCCGGGAAGATTTGCGGAAGACCATTATCCTCAACGCCAAATCCCTCATCGAACGGGATGCCGATTTCGCCAAATTCGCCGGTCGCATTCTGAGCACTTACATCTACGAGGAGGTCTTGGGATGGGACATTATCCAACACGGGATCGGCGAACTCAAGAGGCGCCACGTGGACTATTTCAAAAAATACCTGCAGCACGGCATCGCCATAAAGCGCCTTTCCCCCAGGCTGCAGGATTTCGACCTGGAAAAATTGGCCGAGGCTCTCGACCCCAATGCGGATCTCGATTTCGATTATCTCGGCATCCAGACGCTCTACGACCGCTACCTGACCATCGACAAGACGGGGCAACGACCAAGGCGCATCGAAACCCCCCAGATCTTCTGGATGCGCGTGGCCATGGGGCTCTTCCTGGCCGAGAAGGGGGAAAGGGAGAAAAAGGTCATTTCACTTTATAGGCTTTATAAAAACCGCCTGTTCTGCTCATCCACTCCAACTCTGTTCAACTCTGGCACTCTACATTCCCAACTATCCTCGTGCTACCTGTATTGGGTTGATGATTCCATCGAAGGAATCATGCAGCGTGGAATCGCCGAGAACGCCTACCTATCCAAATGGGCAGGCGGTCTCGGCGGCAGCTGGACGGCAGTGAGGGGAACCGGTGGTTACATAAATGGCACCAACGGCGAAAGTCAGGGTGTCATTCCCTTTCTCAAGCTCCACAACGACCAACTCGTAGCGGTCAACCAGGGGGGCAAGCGCCGCGGTTCGGGTTGCGCCTACCTGGAAACCTGGCACAACGACCTGGAGGACTTCCTGGAACTGCGCCGCAATACCGGGGACGAGCGGAGGCGCACCCACGATATGAACACCGCCAATTGGATCCCCGATCTCTTCATGAAACGCATGGAGAACCGGGAGCACTGGACTTATTTCCGCGCCAACGAAGTGCCCGATCTCCACGACTCCTACGGCAAGGATTTCGAGGAGAAATACCTGGCCTACGAGGCTAAGGTGGAGACCGGCCAGGTCTGGGGGCAGAAAGTTCCGGCCATCGAAATCTGGAAGAAGATGCTCAAGATGATCTTTGAAACCGGCCACCCCTGGATCACTTTCAAAGACCCTTGCAACCTCCGGAGCCCGCAGGACCACGTCGGGGTCATTCACAGTTCGAACCTTTGCACCGAAATAACCCTCAACACGGGCAAGGATGAAACCGCCGTTTGCAACCTCGGCTCTATCGTTCTGGAGAATCATTTGGACGAGGAGGGCCATCTCGATCTGGACAAGCTTCGCCATACCGTGCGCGTCGCAGTGAGGGTCTTGGACAACGTCATCGACATAAATTTCTATCCCACCCAGCCGGCCCACAATGCAAACCAACGCCACCGCCCCGTTGGCCTGGGGGTCATGGGCGTGCAGAATTCGCTCTACAGGAAGAACCTTCCCTTTGCTTCCAGGGAGGCGGTTGAATTCAACGACGAGTTCATGGAAGCCATAGCTTATTTTGCTTATGAAGCCTCCAGCGACCTGGCCGAGGAGCGCGGGTCCTACAGCACGTTCAAGGGCTCGAAATGGGATCGCGGCATCCTTCCGGAGGACACCCTCGATGAACTGGAAAAGCAACGCGGCGTCAAAGTCGAAGTCGCGCGTGGAGGGAAGATGGATTGGGACGCTTTGCGGAAAAAGATAAAGAAGCAGGGCATGCGCAATTCCAACGTGCTGGCCATTGCCCCGACCGCTACCATCTCCAACATCACCGGCACCTCGCCCTGTATCGAGCCCACCTACAAGAACCTCTTCGTAAAGAGCAACCTCTCGGGCGACTTCATCGTCCTGAACCGGTTCCTCGTGCGCGACCTGAAAAAGGAGGGGCTCTGGAACCGGGAGATGTTGGATAACCTGAAGTACTTCGACGGGGAAATACAGGATATCGAATCCATTCCGTCTCATTTGAAGGAAAAATACACCACCGCCTTCGGGATCGAATACCACTGGCTGGTCGACGCCGCTTCACGGCGCCAGAAGTGGATCGACCAATCCCAATCGGTAAACCTGTTTCTGACCAAGCCTGATCTGAAGACCCTCTCCCACATGTATCGAGCCGCCTGGAGAAAAGGCCTCAAAACCACCTACTACCTGCGCACCCTCGGGGCCTCCAATATCGAGAAGGCCACCGTCAGAGTGAAAAAGGAGGTGCGCGGCGTGGTGGGGCAGGACCATCGCAGCAGCTACACCGAGGAAGAGAAGCGAGCTTGCGGCATCGACGCCATGATGAGGGGCGAAGAGTGCGAGGCCTGCCAATAAGTTCTGGATCCTGGATTCTCGTTCGTAGACCCAATTACCATTCAGCCTTTCTCTCCCCCTCTGTGTCTTTTGTGCCTTTTGTGGTTACTCCCTCCCCTTCCCTCTTTGGCGCCCCCGGCGCCTCTCACCCCAGGTTGGAAGCAAGCCACTTTTCCGCCTCTTCCAGGGAGATTTCCTTTCGGGAGGCGTAGTCAGCCAGTTGTTCGCGTGAGATGGGACCCACCGAAAAATAACGCGAGCCCGGATGGGAAAAAATGAGCCCGGCGATGGAAGGAGGAGGTTCCATGGCAAAACTTTCCGTGATTTTAATTCCGGTGTTCTTTTCCACCTCCAAAAGTTCCCACAAGGTGCCTTTTTCCGAGTGATCCGGGCAGGCCGGGTAGCCGGCGGCGGGGCGAATGCCGCGGTATTTTTCATCAATCAGATCCTGGTAATCCAAATTTTCTTTCCGGCCAAACCCCCAGAGCCGCCGCACTTCCCCATGAACTTTTTCGGTCAGGGCCTCGGCAAACCGGTCACCCAAGGCCTTTACCATAATGGCCGAGTAATCGTCGCCCTCGGATTCGAATTTTTTGGCGTACTGCGCCACCTCATCCCCTGCTGTAACGGCAAATCCCCCCAGAAAATCCTCTCTTCCCGAGGTTTTGGGAGCCACGAAATCGGACAGGCATAAATAGTCGGCTCCTTTTTTCTTCTTCTGCTTTTGTTGCCGCAAAAAATGGAACTGGCACAGCACTTTTTCCCGATCCTCGTCCCCGTAAACCTCCAAGTCGTCTCCGACCGAATTGGCCGGGAAAATCCCGCAGACGGCGCGGCAATGAAATGCGTTTTCCGCCACGATTCGGTCCAGAAGTTCACGGGCGTCCCGATACAGATCCGAGGCCTCCCGTCCGTACCGGGGATGCTTCAGGATTTTAGGAAAAACACCCTTCAACCTCCACGACCAGAAAAAGGGAGACCAATCGATAAAGGGGACGATATCGGCCAGAGGGACTTCCTCCCGCCGATGAATACCTGTATGAACCGGTCGGACGACCTCTGCCTCGTCCCAATCGGGTGCAAAGGCTCTGGCCCGAGCTTCCTCGAGGCCAAGAAGTTTCGTTGCAGAGGAGCGCCTGGCATGGGAGACCCGCAGTCTTTCCTGATCCGCCTTCACTTCCTCTACATACTTTTCTTTCCGTTCGGGATGAAGTAACTCGTTGCAGACGCCCACCACCCGGGAAGCGTCTAAAACATGTTGCACCGGCCCGGAATAAGCCGGGGCGATTTTAACGGCCGTGTGTAGCTTGCTGGTGGTGGCGCCTCCAATGAGAAGGGGGGTCTTGAACCCCAACCGTTCCATTTCGGCCGCGTCGTGAATCATCTCATCAAGAGACGGCGTAATCAATCCACTCAAGCCTATGAGATCCGCTCCCTCCTCCCGGGCAGTTTGGAGGATCCGTTCACAGGGAACCATCACCCCGAGGTCCACGACCTCGAAATTATTGCAGGCCAGAACGACGGACACGATATTTTTGCCGATGTCGTGCACGTCCCCCTTCACTGTGGCCAAAACCATTTTGCCCTGGGACCTGCTGGCCCCCGCGGATTGTTCCTGCTCCATGAACGGGGTCAGGTGAGCCACGGCGGATTTCATGACCCGCGCGCTCTTGACGACTTGCGGCAAAAACATTTTGCCGGAGCCGAAAAGGTCCCCCACGGTCTTCATCCCGTCCATGAGGGGACCCTCGATGACCTGCAGAGGCCGGTCGAATTGGAGGCGGGCTTCTTCCGTATCCTCCACGATGAAGTCGGTAATCCCTTTAACCAGGGCGTGGGACAGCCGGTCTTCCACCGAACCGTTTCTCCATTCGAGATCCGCCACCCGCCTCTCCGCCGCTCGGCCTTTGACCCCTTCCGCGTAATCTACCAGCCGTTCGGTGGCGTCGGGACGCCGATTGAGAAGAACGTCCTCCACGTATTGGAGCAGTTCCTTATCGATTTCCTCGTACACCGCCAGCATTCCCGCATTGAGGATGCCCATGTCCAAACCGGCCTCGATGCTGTGATAGAGAAAGGCCGCGTGCATGGCCTCGCGGACATAGTTGTTGCCGCGAAAGGAAAAGGACACATTGCTGATTCCCCCGCTCACCCGCGCCCCTGGGCAAAGGCGTTTTATCTCACGGACAGCTTCGATAAAATCGATTCCGTAGGAGTTGTGTTCCTCCATGCCGGTGGCAACGGTCAACACGTTGGGGTCGAATATGATATCATGCGGATCGAAATCCAACTCCTCCCGCAGTAGTCGGTAGGCCCTTTGGCAGATGCGAACCTTGTCCGCTAGGGTAGCCGCCTGCCCCTTCTCGTCGAAGGCCATGACGATGACCGCCGCGCCGTAACGCTGGATGACGGAGGCTCGGGCGAGAAATTCTTCCTCACCTTCCTTCAGGCTGATGGAGTTCACTATCCCCTTGCCCTGCAGGCACTTCAATCCGGTCTCGATCACGGACCACCGGGAACTGTCCAGCATGACGGGAACCCGCGCAATATCCGGTTCCGCCGCGATAAGGTTTAAAAAACGCCGCATGCTCTCCTCGCTGTCGAGTAAGCCCTCGTCAAAATTTACATCGATGACGTTGGCCCCGTTATCCACCTGTTGGCGCGCGACCTGGACGGCCTTTTCAAAATCTCCCTTCTTGATCAACTTGCGGAATCGGGGAGAGCCCGTGACGTTGGTTCGTTCGCCGACCACGATGAAGGGGGCATCCTCCGCCGCGATGGTCAGGGCTTCCAGCCCGCTCAGGCGCATGGCGGGGCTGGGTGAGGGGATTTTACGGGCCGGAAGTCCGGACGAGGCTTCCACAATGGCCGCTATGTGCTCGGGGGTCGTGCCACAGCAACCGCCCACGATATTGATGAAGCCGGCCTGGGCAAACTCCTCCAGGAAACCGGAGGTAGTAGCCGGAGTTTCATCATAACCGGTTTCACTCAAGGGGTTGGGCAGACCCGCATTGGGGTAACAACTGGTGTAGCAATCGGCCACGCGGGCCAGTTCCTCCATGTAGGGGCGCATCTGCTCCGCCCCGAGCGCACAATTGATGCCCACGCTGATCGGCCTGGCATGGCGGACCGAATTCCAGAACCCCTGCACCGTCTGCCCCGACAAAGTCCGACCCGAGGCATCGGTAATGGTGAAGGATATCATTACCGGTATGCGCTCGGACAATTCGTCCTGGAGGGCTTCGATGGCAAAGAGAGCCGCCTTCAGGTTGAGGGTATCAAAGGTGGTCTCCGGCAAAAGGAGGTTGGCCCCCCCGTCCAAAAGTCCCCTCGCCGCCGCATGGTAGGCCTCTACCAGTTCATCGAAACTCACCGCCCGGAAACCGGGATCGGCCACCTCGGGAGACAGGGAGGCCGTTTTGTTGGTCGGTCCCAATGCTCCGGCCACCCAGCAAACCCGCCCCGGATTTTTCCTCATAACCTCTTCCGTGGCCCTCCTGGCCAGTTCGGCCGACTCCTTGTTCAACTCATAAGCCAAATCCTCCAATCCGTAGTCCGCCTGGGCAATGGAGGTGGAGTTGAAGGTGTTGGTTTCGATGATATCTGAACCGGCATCCAGATACTGTCGGTGTATGGCCTGGATGAGATGGGGCTGGGTCAGGCTCAAGAGGTCGTTATTGCCCTTTAAGTCCTTGGCGTGGTTCCTGAACCGTTCCCCGCGAAAATCCGCCTCGCTCAATTTGAGCCGTTGGATCATGGTACCCATGGCGCCATCCAGAAATACAATCCTCCGTTCCAGGAGATCGCGTAATTGCCGATATTCCCTGGACTCGGGTTTTTGTTCTCGAAGTTGGGCTGCCATGATAAACCAAAAAAATTTAAAAACGCATCAACATATCATGATATGTAGATATGTAAAGCCCTTCATGACGGCTCCAACCGGACAAAAAACCGGGTACCTCTTGCTTCGCTGGGGGTTTCCGGTGAAATTCTGGGAATGACGCGCCAGGAAAGGTTGGACAAATTCTTAGCTGCCTCTCCTCGGGTGGACCCCACGGCGTGGATCGCCAAATCGGCCGACGTCATGGGGGATGTTCGGATCGGACCCCACGCCAGCGTTTTTTATCAGTCGGTTATCCGGGGGGACATTGAAAAGATTATCATCGGGGAGGGGACTAATATTCAGGACGGCACCATTATACACTTGGCGGCCGATCTTCCCGCTATAATCGGTAACCACGTTACGGTCGGCCATGGCGCCATGATTCACGCCTGCACCATTGAGGACGAATGCCTGATCGGAATGCGGTCCATCAT
This sequence comes from Opitutales bacterium, assembly GCA_965204545.1. GTDB lineage: Bacteria > Verrucomicrobiota > Verrucomicrobiia > Opitutales > UBA2995 > JAABVD01. The sequence goes on from CBDBFA010000003.1 coordinate 1,435,279, forward strand.
TTTGGATGGGGCGGTAATCGGCCGTCGCTCCATAGTCGCGGCCGGGGCGTTGGTTCCACCGGGCATGAGGGTGCCCCCCGGTTCCATGGCGATAGGGTTGCCGGCTCGGGTCATCGGGCTGGACCCGCAACGCCGGCGCGGCATCCGCCAGTGGGCGGAAAAATACAAGATCGTCTCGGCGGATCACCGCCGCCGATTCGGCGGCAAATCACTCTAGCCCGCATGTCTCACTTACCGAGCGAATGCGACATCTCCCAATTTTCTACTGCGCGCCCGAATCCCGGCACTGGAGCGGGAATCGCTGGATTCGCGACTTTGCAGGGTGTCGACCCAGCTTCACCCGCGAATCGGCACGAAACCCGCACCAGCACTCGGTCTTCGCTCGCTCGCTACGAATTTTTTGAGAAATGAGGGCTAGCCCGTCGAGGTCCATTCCCCCGCACTCATATTTTGAGAAACCACAGAAAGCACAAAAGACACAAAATTCCTGATTGGCTCCCCTCTGCGCCTCCTCCCCATTCTTTGCGCCCCTTGCGAGCTTTGCGAGAGTCCCCTCCCCTTCAGCACCTCAGAAACTCAGCATCTCTTCTCATTCCTCATTCCTAATTGGCGCCATCGGCGCCTCCTCCCTTTCCTTCGTTTCTTGAGAAATTTTCGCGTCTTTTTTTTCAGTTTTCTCAATTGGGGTCCTATTTCCTTCAGGACCGGTTTCTCCATCCGGTCGATATAGAGGATACCATCCAGGTGGTCCACCTCGTGCTGGATGCAACGTCCCAGAAGCCCGTTGCAGCGCATGTTGTGAAAGTTGCCCCGCAGATCCTGATACCGCACGCTGACCCAGTCGGGTCTTCGCACCATGCCATTGATACCGGGGAAGGAGAGGCAACCTTCCAGGTATTCGGTCTCACGGCTGGGAAGCGTTTCCACCCGGGGATTAACCAGGATTAAGGGCATGATCAATTCGAGGGGAGGCGTTTTCCCATCGAGCCGGTAGACAAAATTTTCGTCTCGCGACCGCGGAACATCGATGACGCACAATCGGATGGCCCGGCCGATTTGTTGGGCGGCCAAACCGACTCCTTCATTTTCATACATCGTCTCCAGCATTTCCCGTCCGAGTTGGAGCAAGGAATCATCGAAGACTTCGACCTGCTTGCCCGCCTGACGAAGAATCGGTTCATTGTATTGAATGACCCTCAGTGACATCCCTGAACAGTCTTGGAAGGAGGCTTTCCGGGTCAAGACGCCTCCTCCCCCTTTCCCCCTTCTCCCCCCATAACCTCTCGCAAAGATCGCCAAGAACGCAAAGATTCTGAGGTAATAACATGGATGAACAGGATGGAAAGGATTTGAATTATCCGTGCTCATTTGCGGTTCCTCTCTCCAACACTCCACCACTCCATCCTCCCCCATTCCTCCTTTGCGCCCCCGGCGCCTCTCCCCTCCCTCCGTTCCTTCCGATCACGATCACGATTAATCTCAGCACCTTCAGCCTTCAACCTTCAGCCTTTTCTCAATTCCTAATTCCTCATTCCTAATTCCTCATTGGCGCGCCCTGGCGCGCCTATTCGCCGGTTGAGAATTCCCTTGGATACGCTCAAAGTCCTGTTTTTCTCACTGACATATAATGATTCGCCCCATCCTGCTCCTTCTCGCCTCCCTATTCCTTGGGGTTTTGGGCTGGTCCATTCCCGTTTACTGGCAATTGGTCAACAGTCAACTCCTGAAGGTCGTGGGCGAACGGTCACCCAGTCTGGAGGAACAAGCGGCCAATCTGATCCAACTCGATCAACTGGGAGCAGCCTCCATGGTAATCGATGCGGCGGAGTCATTGGGGAGCGAGGAGACCGAGGCCTTGAAGACCCGCATTACCCGGGAGGTGGAGCTGTTTCCCGATTACGGTGTCTCGGGGGGGCCCGATCCTTATTTCGATCAGGTAATCCGGCTCGACGCGCAATTGAGGTCTTCAGCTCGACCCGATCTGATTTCCAACCTCATTCCCCTCCAGACGCGGAGGACTATGGCATCCTTTTTGCAAAATTCCCGCAGTAATTCGGTTCACGCCATTCTCATTACCCGGCAAATGTCCGGAACCCGCCAGTTCATGCCGGTTTATTCATCTGCCGGCCAACCCCTGGAAGCGACCATTCTGCTCACTGCCCTGCTCATGCAGGGAACCCACTTTTCCCCGCAGGTTGCCGCCACCATCCGAACCCTGGCCGACGAGATCGAGCAGGTGGAGGCGGTGGGTAAACTCGAGCGGATCTACTTTGCCGTGTTTTCATTGGGGAAACGTTTTAACTGGAATCAACTGGTGCGCCTGCTTCCCCTTATCGAGGACGTGGGGTTGCTGGAAACGGTGGCGGCCTATTCCCGCAACTACGAGGAGCAATTCAGTTGGATTTACACGGCCATTTTGCAACAGCAGGCCACACGACCGTTGGTGAACTATTTGGACCGATTCCCCGAGGAGGGAATGGCCGACCTTGGTCTCAGCCTGAGTTACGGGGAAGCGGCAACCCGATACCTGATCGAAAACATGGAAGCGGCGCATCGCCCCATCCGCCGCCTGAAATGGGCATCCCATGTCCCCTGGTGGCTGGATAACCCGGGCATTCTCCTGCCGGCAGCCAGGTATCCCAACCTATTCCTGGTCCTGAAGGGAATCCTGACCGCCTCGGCCGCGCTCTGTTTCACCTCGTTTTGCATCGCCGTCTTTCCCCTGCTCCTCCCATCTTTCTCCCGCTCGGGAAAACCCCCGGTAATGGCGTCGCTGTTGCGCGCCCTTACCCTGACCCTCATCATTACCTTCGTCATGATATTAATGACGGAACCGGGCGTTTTCCGGCAAAGTCAACAACCCCTATCCGAGGTTCGCCTTGAATGGGCTTTTCAAGATACCGTAGAATCCCTGTTCACCCCAACCGAACGCAATGAACTCATGGACCAGATCACCATCATAACCATTTCCATTTTTTTCCTCATGCAGGTAGCCGTCTACCTGGTCAGCCTCATGAAACTGGCGGAGATTCGCAAAATTGAATCCGGCCCCGGTCTTAAACTCGAGTTGCTCAAAAACGAGGAGCAGCTCTTCGACAGCGGCCTTTACCTCGGCCTTGCCGGAACCGTCCTGGCTCTCATCTTTCTGGCCGTCGGGGTGGTTCAGGCCAGTTTGATGGCGGCTTATTCCTCGACCTTGTTCGGCATCATCTTTGTGGCCATGTTGAAAATATTCCACGTCCGCCCCTTCCGCAAACACCTGATTCTCGGCCAGGAAAGCTAACTCATGAACCGGTCCCTCCTTCTCATCGTTTGCGATTTCCTGCTCATCAGCCTTCTGGCCCTGGCCCGGTTCGAGACCCCGGAAGAGGAAGGCTCGGAACCGGAAGTCATGCCGCAGGATCCCATCCAGGCCCAGGAAGACATCATAGATGCGCTGAAACTGTCCCTCGAACTGGAACAGGAATCCAATCAGAACATGGCCGCCTCCCTACAGATGACCCAGGAGCAACTGGACCAGGCGGCCGACAACCTGCAGGCCCGCGATTCCGAGCTGGAGCAGACGCGAAGGGAGCGCGAATTACTGCAAAGGGACAACCGGGACCTGCAGACTGACCTGGAGGACCGCATCGCCGTCCTGGAAAGAAAGGAAAAGCAAGTCAGCGACCTGTCGGTCCGCATAGAAAAGCAGGAAATGGAAGCCGAGGAACAAGTCCGGCAAATGGAAGCCCTGCAAAGCGAATTGAAGGAAGGCCAAGCCGCCATTGCCGCGGCGGAGGCCCGGCGAAAGGAACTGGAGGAAGCCAATCGCGAGGCGGAACTTCAGGCTAATGCCCTGAACACCCAACTGCAACTGGCCGAAACGGAAACCCGCCTGGTTCGTCAGAACCTCGAACTGGCCCGCTCGGAGGTCAGCCTCATTCGCAATGAAAACCAGCGCCTGCAGGAGCACGCATCCCAATTGGCCACCCGGGTGGCCCAGGGTGTTTCCGCCCAGACGGAGCGCTTGGCTGCCATCGAAGAAGAAGTGCGCCTTTCCCAACCGCGCAGCCCCAACTCCATCTTCGCCGATTTCGTGGGCAGCGGCATGACCATAGAAGTGCGCTATGAGGGGTCCTCCCGCGATGGGGACGAAGGCCCGGTCACGGTGCGGCCCGTCATCGTGCGCGACGGCGAGGATCTGAAAGCCCTGTTCACCTGGAACGACCTCCAACTCAGCGAAACCGACCTGCGCAACCGGGAATTGAACTTTCGCGGCGCCATTCGACTGGGAACCCAGACCTATCCCCTCGGAAAGATGGATTTCCTCTCCCTCGATACGCGGTTGATCGCGGTGCAGCTTGAAAAGGCCTGGGAACCCCTGATCGAAACCAAGCCCTTCCAGATCGCTCTCGAACCCCTCAAATTTCCCCGCGCCGTCCTGGTCGACCGCGAAAAAGGGCATTACGGGGAGGCCCCATTCAAACTCGATATCGAAGCCAGGGATTATTTCCGCATCGACAGCCGGTTGATGAACCGCCTCATGGGCGAATTTTCTCCCCGCAAATCCAATATCATGTTCAGCCAGGCCGGGGACTTGCTCGGGGTCATGGTGAACCGCAGATACGCCGCCCACGTGGATAATTTTCTACCCGGCGTTTCCGTCACTGCCGGCCGGGGGGAAACAACCCTCCAGGAACTACAGCAAGCCTATACCCGCATGATCAACCAAGTACGCCGATTCCCCGAAACCCTCCGCTAACTTTCCCCCTAATCATGATCATGATCTTGATCCTTCTCCCTCCTTCGTGGTCAATAATCCGCCGTCATAACGTTCCTATGAATTAGCTCTCGCCAAGACGCCAAGGCCGCCAAGATTTTATTTTCTCCTGCGCTCTCTGCGAGAGCCCATCCCGCTAAACCTCCAATTCCTGGTTTCCGGATTCTGGATTCTCGTTTCTAATCCGTGCACATCCGTGTAATCCACGGTTTTTGTGTGTTTTGTGCTTTTGTGGATTCCGTGGCCCATTCCTTCAGCCTTTCTCTCTCCCTCTCAGCATCTTTGCGCCCTTCGCGCTCTTTTGCGGCTATTTATCTCCTGTTCGCGAAGCGACCCTGTTCCGGCGAAGCCGGATCAAGCGAAGCGTTGTTAAATAAAAAATCCGTGTCTATCCGTGTAATCCGTGGTTTTTGCGCTTTTTGTGGTTAATCCCTCCCCCCCTCTGTGTCCTCTGTGCTCTCTGTGGTTAACCCCTTCCTAATTCGCGAACTTCCCTCATTCCAGGCTTGAAAAGTGGGAGAAACTAAGTCTTCTTGTCAGTGTCCATTAGAAACCAACGCCACAACGGAATACGAAAATGAAAATCAAAGCCTACTTGAAACCACAATGCGGATGGAGCATGGGGGTGCGCGCCATTTTTCAGAAATACGACCTCCCCTATCAGGACATCGACATCATCAATTTTCCCGAAAACTACGCCGAGATGGTTCGCAAATCGGGTCAACCCCTCTCTCCCTGTGTCGAGATCGACGGCATAATGCTGGCCGACGTCAGCGGGGAAGAAGTGGAATCCTACATGCTGTCCAACGAATTGGTCGGGACCAGTGATTCTTCTGCCGCCGTCCCTACCGACCGGGGATGCTCCGACGCGGAGCACGAAAGAATGCGCCAGCAGGCACAATCCAGACCCCTCCGCTTCTTCTAACGCCCTTCCCGGCCTTCATTACCTCTCGCCAAGATCGCCAAGATCGCATCCGCCTTCGCCATGCAGGGCTCCGGGGTGACAAGAAGGATCCGGCTTTACCGGAACATGAGTTAACGGAGGGGGGACATTCCTGCCTGCCACGCCGTAGACCCTTAACGAAGGCGGGCATGCCACGCCGGGAGGCGGGTCCCCCAATTCCTAATTCCTCATTCCTAATTCTTAATTGGCGTCCTTGGGCGCCTCTCCTCCTCTGTGGTTAATCACCTATGAGGCTCTTTCGTCGATGAAGCCGCCCGCCTCCCCCTGAGGAATCCGGATTTGCTCCATACTGTCGCGGTCGCGGACGGTCACAGTGCCATCTTCGAGGGAATCGAAGTCTACCGTTATGCAGAAGGGCGTGCCCGCTTCATCCATGCGCCGATACCGGCGGCCGATGGCGCCGGCCTGATCGTAGAAGACATGGTGCCTGCGGCGCAGGTCGCGGTAAATCCCACGGGCCATGGCCACGATTTCGGGCTTGTTTTTGAGCAAGGGAAATACGGCTGCCTTGATCGGCGCGATGCGCGGGTGAAATTTCAATACGTTGCGGGTTTCGCCTTGCACTTCTTCCACCGTGTAGGCCGAGCAGAGCAGGGCAAGCAGGGTGCGATCGACCCCCAGGGACGGTTCGATGACGTGGGGAATGTATTTCTTGCGGCGGGTTTGATCGAAGTATTCCATCGATTTTCCCGAGTGCTTCTGGTGCTGGGCCAGATCGTAGTTTCCGCGGGCCGCGATGCCTTCGAGTTCCTGGCACCCGAAGGGAAATTTAAAGGTGATGTCGGTGCAGGCACGGGCATAGTGGGCCAGCTTATCCGCCGCATGGACCTCCTTGCCCAGCAAGTCCTCCCGCAACCCAATCGATTTGTGCCAGTTCAACCGGATTTCGATCCACTCCAAATAGTATTTTTCCCACAGGTCCTCGTCGGGCGGGATAAAATATTCGATTTCCATTTGTTCGAACTCACGCGACCGGAAAATGAAATTCCGCGGGGTGATTTCGTTGCGAAAGGCCTTCCCGATCTGGGCGATACCGAACGGAACCTTTACCCGGGCAGTGTCCACCACGGATCGGAAATTGGCAAATATCCCCTGGGCCGTTTCCGGGCGAAGATAGGTCAGGGCGGAATCATCCCGCATGGCGCCCACATGGGTTTGGAACATCATGTTGAATTCCCGGGGCGGTGTAAGGGACCCCGGCTTACCGGTTGCCGGAGAAGGGATGAGGGCCTGGAGGTCGGGTGAAGCCTCCGGGAAGGTCTTCAGTTCAATGGGCTCCAGCTCGCCCCGCTTGCCTTGCCGACGCTTCAAGGTCGACGCCTTATTTTCCGCATCCTCTTGCGCCTCGGGACCCTCCAGAGTCGATACATAGCCGATAACCTCACCGTCCACCACAACCGGCGCCCACAGCAGATGGTCGGCCCGATAGCGCAACTTGGATTCCCGGCAGTCCACCATGGGATCTGAAAAGCTGTCCACGTGGCCCGAGGCTTTCCACACCCCCGGATGCATGATGATGGATGAATCCTGCCCCACGATATCCTCCCGGCCATGCACCATGTCCTTCCACCAGGCATCCTTGATATTCTTGCGCAATTCGACCCCGAGCGGGCCGTAATCGTAAAAACCGTTTATCCCGCCGTAGATCTCGGAGGACTGAAAAATGAATCCCCTCCGCTTACAGAGGGAAATGATGTCATCCATGGCAGGTTTGAGGGACGGTGCTTTGGCCATAAGTCGGGTAACAAGCCACGTTTCCAGAAAGTGGTCAAGACCTCTCCCCTAAAGGAGGGGGGACATTCCGGTCCCCCACCCCAATTCTTAGTTTCTGGGTTCTGGTTCCCGGATTCTGGTTCCTAATCCGTTCACATCCATGAAATCCCTGGTTATTGTACATTTTGCGCTTTTTGTGGTTACTCCCTGCTCATTCCATATTGACAAAGCATGTATACTCATAAAGTAGGTATACTATGAAAAAGATCCAGGTCCTCTTTCCCGAACCGGTGCTCGAGCGGCTCAAGATGATTTCAAAAGCCGATGACCGGCCACTCAGTGAAATCGTTCGCCGCTGTGTTGAATTCTGGCTGGACCGGCTGCCTCCCCCGGAAAAGCGCAAGAAGAACAAGCGATTTCCCTATTTTGACGGCGGTGAGGTAAGGGTTGATTCAAAACGCTTGCGGGAGGCCATCTATGAGGACACCCCATGAAGAGCCTGGATACCAACCTGCTCATTTATGCGGCCAACGAAAGTTGCAAAGAGCACCCGGTTGCCCGGGAGCTGGCGGAGTCTCTTTTGTCAGAGCCCCAGGAATGGATGCTGGCCGATCAGGTGCTGTTCGAATACTATCGGGCTTTAAGGAATCCGCACATTCTGGAACGCCCGTTAAGCGCCGAGCAGGCGGCAAATCAGGTTCGGTTCTTGCGCGAGGAAGCCGGTTGTCTGCATTGTGCCTATTCCTTGGATCTTTGGGACTCCGTAGCACCCCATCTTTCCCAGGAATCGTTGCGCGGAATCGGCGTATTCGATGTCATACTGGCCGTCACCTTGCAGGCCAACGGAATCACCCGGTTTTACACGCGAAATGTGAGCGATTTTGAACACTTTGAGCTATTCGAAGTAATCGATCCCTTTTGAAATAACCCACAGAAGACTCAGAGAGCACAGAGCTAACGGAGGGCGGGTTTTCCAACCCGCCATTTAATGGAAATTGCGGTGTTTTTAAAACGACCGTTGTTTGAATAAACTGAAAATTCTTCACTTCGCGTTCTCCGCGAGAGCCCATTTCCCTATCCCAAAACTTCAAAACCAATTTTTTGAGTAACCACAAAAAGCTCATACACCAGGGCCCAATATGTTTCTGGAATGCCGCTGGAGGTCTTTCTTCACCAACCAAAATATTATAAAGACAGTGATTTTGGCTATTGGATGATGGGAGTGCCTGCTGGCGAAAGATTGTACGGTTTCGTTGGCACGCGGGAAGAGATGGGGCTTTTGTTAGGAGACACGGACCTAGAATCTATCGTGCTACGCCGCTCGATCCTCTGGAGTGAAACAAACACCTCAGTAACTTTGTTAGACTGTGAGGCATTTCTTTTGAAGCAGGCAAAAAGGGACGGTCCTAGCCCGCATTTCTCACTTACCGAGCGAATGCGACATCTTCCAATTTTCTACTGCGCTCCGGTATTCCGGCACTGCGAGGACGCAGTAGCCCTACCAATCATCAATAACGGTAGGGCGAGAGCATCCTTGCTCTGCCGCTGTAAGTGACGGTATGTCGGCACTGGAGCAGGAATCGCTGGATTTCATGCCCGTGCTTCGCACAGATGCATGCCGACTTCGCAGGGTGTCGACCCAGCTTCACCCGCGAATCTGCACGAAACCCGCACCAGCACTCGGTCTTCGATCGCTCGCTACGAATTTTGTGAGAAATGCGGGCTAGTTGTTCAGTGTTTTGGGTTATTTCCAGCAACCTGCCCGCCTATTTCAGGCTAATTCAAAATCAAATCTTGACTTAGCCTAAATTATTGCCAAGCTGCCCGCAATGATTGCACGCGACCTTGCCCCAAGGTTAACGGAGGCGGCTCGGAAGTGGCCCTCCATTACGCTCACTGGGCCTCGGCAGAGCGGCAAGACGACGCTGTGCCGTGCCCTATTCCCACAGCACTCCTACCTGACGCTGGAGGCCCCGGACGTGCGAGCCTTCGCCGTTGAAGACCCCCGCGCCTTCCTGACCCAGATTCGGCAAGGCGCCATTCTGGACGAGGTGCAGAGGGCGCCCGAATTGCTCTCCTACCTGCAAGGCATAATCGACGCGGACCCGGCACCGGGTCGTTGGATTCTCACTGGCTCGCAAAACCTCTCCCTCCTCGAATCGGTCAGCCAATCGCTGGCCGGAAGAACGAGGGTGTTCAACCTGCTCCCACTAACTCGGGGCGAGACAATACGATTCCCCCGGCATCCCGAAACCCTCGATGAGAACCTCTTCGCCGGATCCTACCCGCGCATATTCGATGACGATCTGGATCCAGCGGACTGGCTTGGTTCCTATGTTGCCACCTACATCGAACGGGATGTGCGGATGATAAGCAATGTCCTCGATTTACCCATATTCCAGCGCTTCGTCGCCCTCTGCGCCGGTCGAACCGCACAACTTCTCAACTACTCCTCGTTGGCCGGTGATTGTGGCATTTCCCAGCCGACTGCGAGAGCTTGGCTCAGCATCCTTGAAACGAGTTTTCTCGTTTTCCGTCTGCCTGCACTCTACGCAAATATTCGCAAACGGCTGGTGAAGATGCCGAAGCTACACTTCTACGATACCGGGCTGGTATGCTGGTTGCTGGGTATTCGCTCACCCGAACAACTTCGCTCCCATCCTCTTCGCGGGCCGATTTTCGAGACTTGGGTGGTTTCGGAGATTGCCAAACACCGCGCCAACCGTGGCGAAGCCAATGGGCTGTCGTTCTATCGCGACAAGAATGGCGCGGAGGCCGATCTCATTGTCAAGCGTCCTTCAGGCAACATGCTTGTCGAAGCCAAGTCCGCCCAGACAGCATCCTCCAGTTTTTTCGATAGCGCCAAACGCGTCCGGCGACACCTTGCCCGATCACCCGACCGATGCTCAGCCGTGGTGGTCTACGGGGGCGACCAGCGTCAAAGCCGTGGAGAGTACAGCTTTCTCCCTTGGGGTGAATTGCACGAGTTCGACTGGTAGAGTCAGGCAAAAAGGGGTCTGGATAAATTAGGAATTGAACATGGAATCACAGGATGAAAAGGATTTTGAATTGGGAATCACGCAACCGTGCTTCGCAATGCGGGCCAGGCAGGTCAAGAAGTTCGCCAAGAAGCGCAAAGACGGAGACGCTACACGGCTTTGCGACGCACGGAAAGCCGCGATTTTTCAGCCACAAAATGCACAAGAAGCGCAAAGGGATGCGGCTATTTATCTCCTCTTCCCGAAGCGATCCTGTTCCGGCGAAGCCGGATCAAGCGAAGCGTTGTTAAATAAAAAATCTGTGTCCATCCGTGAAATCCGTGGTCTCTTCCTAATTCGCGCCTTTGGCGCTCTTGCCCCTCTGTGTCCTCTCCAAGACACAGTAGCGATAGAGCTTGAGGGTCTCTCGCCAGTCCTCGGGATAGGCGGCCACCGTGTCGGTCTGTCCGTATTCCTCGGCCAAACCCGCGAACGAACCCGACTCGGCGACTTTGAGCGGGGTCTCGTTCTCGAACACGGCCAAGTCGGAGAAGCCCGTGGGGAAGGTGACGCCCATCGCCTCCTCCACATCCTCGAGGCGCCTCCGGTCCTCGGGGTCCACTGATTCACGGTCCTGCAGGTCGACCGCAAAGTAGTCTAAGGCAATGCGGAAGGAGGGCATCGAATCGGCGAGCCGATTGAGGAAGGGCAGGATGCTCGGGGGAGGCAGGTACATAGTGTTGCCTTCCCAGACGATTAGCGTGGAAGCCCCCAAGTCGAAGCCGAGTTCGTTGAGGCCGGAGGGGACGTCGGTGGCGAGGTAATTGGCGAAGAGCGAGGGAGGCTGAGCGAGTCCACCCCGCTCCAGGACCCCGCGCTTGTATTCGAGGACGGCCTTCTGGTCGACCTCGAAGAATGCGACGTCCTGATTGCCGAATTGGTGAGCGCGCATGTCTAAGCCGCCGCCGAGCAGCACGACCTGACGGGCCCCGGCCGCGATCCCGCGCTCGACGAAGCGGTTGAAGTAGCGGGTCCGGAATCGGACCATGGTCGTCGAAGGCGGAAAGGCGGCTTCCAGTTGCCGCATGGTTTCACGGGCGCGCTCGTTGGAGAACCATTTGGCGTAGGGAGCGCTGAACAGGGGCTTCGGCTTTTCCTCCTCCATTGCGCGTATTGCCGCGATGACGAACGCGGTGGCCCCGATCTCGTTAATGTCGATCATCTATCTCCCTTCTCGAATGCACAAGTAGCGGTTTCTTTCGTCTTGACAAGTCTGTTCCTAAACATTCGGCCGAGCCGTGAACTCGAACTCCGGCTTTTTCAGCCACAAAAAGCACAATAACACAAAATTCCTATTTGCGCATCTTGAGTTCTTTTGCGGCTATTTCCCATCTCCATCCGTAAGACCTGCCAGGCGCCTAAGGCTACTTTATTGAAGAGGCTTTACAGGGTAAAGGCATGTGGTAGACATCCAGCCAGGTAGTTGCTGGATTGAATGCCCCGTCATGAATACGACACAAAAGACCGCCGTAATATTTGATGTCGATGGAACCCTGGTTGAAAGTTCAGGCTTTGACGATGAATTGTATGTTTCCGCGATAAGAGACGTTCTGGGCGAGGTAAATCTCCGCGAAGACTGGAGTACCTACAGGCACGTAACCGTCACCGGCATTTTGCGGCAAATAATGGAAGAGAACAAGATCCGGGAAGTCTCGCAGATGCAGGAAGTTCGCGCGAGATTCGGAGAACTGGTGAGTAAGTACTTTCAGGACGGCGGGGAATGTTCCCCGGTGGCAGGGGCTACTGATCTTTTAAACAGTCTAATCAATAAGAATCCCCGTGGAGTGGGTTTAGCGACGGGGGATTGGGGACATACCGCCAAAATGAAACTCTTGCATGCGGGTTTCAGCATGAACGATCTCGTCCTGACTTCTGGCGACGATAGCGAGGAGCGCGTTGCGATAATGCAGAAGTGTGCAGACACACTTGGTGGTTCCTACCGTCGAATCGTGTATGTCGGCGACGCCGAATGGGATGTGCAGGCGACCCGGGAATTGGGATGGCATTTCATTGGAGTCGGGGAACGATTGAAGGGTAAATGTGAACACTGGGTCGAAGATTTCTCGCGACGCGTGACATTCATGGAAATGCTGCATGCACGATAACCGGTAGCAAAAGGGATCAGGCTAGCGCCTGTCGCACTTACCGAGCGAATGCGACACCTCCCAATTTTCTACTGCGCGCCCGAATGCGGGCTGGCGTCGGAAAAACGTGTCGTCCTCAGCCCCCATTCCGCTGCCCTTACCGAAGAGGCGCTTATCGGGATGGGAGTTTCCAACGGCAGAGCAAGGATGCTCTTGCCCTACCTGGGGCCTTGCCGCGCCTAACGTGGGTAGGGCGATGGCATCCTTGCCGCGCCGGGATCATCAAGAGCGTGCTTGGATTCCGGGAGTTTCTTCTTCGGGAAATGCGCAAAGCGGGCGCCGAATGGGAACTGGTATGCCTGGCCTACAATCTGAAACGTCTGCACAATCTCACCCTGCAACCGAAAAAGGCCTGAAAGAGGCTATAAGCCGGGTTTGTCCCGCCTAAATCCGATCCATTCAGGCCAGCACGGCTCGAAAATGCCTTATAAGCCTTAAACTGATTTCGCACGACGCGGAAAAGCCAGGGAAGCACACGGTCCTCAACTTTTTCGCGTGGTTGCCGACAGAGTTTGATAAACGCCTCCTGCACGGCATCCCGAGCCCGGTCGCCGTCGTTCAACAGACGGTGAGCGTAACGGATGAGGGCGGACTGATGAGCTTCCATCGCCTCCCTCACCCAGGCCCAATGACCTTCCAACGAGACTTCAGGCGGCATGGCCTATCAGCACTGGGATTGGCATATACTAAGGAAACACCTGAGGAGGTCCGTTTATTAGAAAAAGTTCTAAAACATATATGCAGGCGAGACAACCAGGGCCACGGCCAAGTCTAAGGGGCCTCCGATTCCTCATCCCCGTCTTTGCGACCTTCGCGATCTTTGCGAGATCCCATTCCTAATTCCTAATTCGCGCACCTTAGCGCGCTTCCCCCTCTGTGTCCTCTGTGGTCTCTGTGGTTAATCTCCTTCGCCCTTTGTGCCCTCCGTGGCCGGGAATGTTTTCTCCAAAAGCAGAATGCGATTCTTCAGATCCGGGTGGGTCGACAACACTTCCGGGATATCCACATCCCCCTTGCCCCGGTGCAATTTGATGAGAATCGATTTTAACGCTTCGGTCGATCCGTATTTGCCTTGCAGCCATGTTCCGGATACCAGGTCAGCTTCATTTTCGAGACTTCTGGAATAGCTGCTTTCAATGAGAATGGTAGGTATGGCGGAGGCGAGAGAGGAGGCAGAGGCCAAGTCCCCCAAAAAGGTGGAGACGAATATGAATATTCCCGCATCCCGAAGCGCCATTTGCATGGCGTGCCGATGAATGACATGGCCGATTTCGTGAGCAACAATGGCCTCGAATTCTTCCCGGTTGGAAATCAGATCGATGAGGGAATCGGTGACCACCACTATTCCATTGGGCAGGGCCAAGGCGTTGGCTCCCATTTTCCAGGATCGGAAATGCAGGGTATAGGTGTGTTCGCTTTCGAAATCCGCCGCCATCTCATCGAACCAAGTCCGGTAGCCAGATTGGGTTTCGGGGAGAAGCTCCGACGGCTCCATTACGTATTTGTCCAGCGTATCCATCACACCCTCGCCTAATTGATCATGCCATTCAACCGGCATTCGATGAGCGACCAACCACGCGGCCCAGGGGACTCCCCATATTATAAATGCGGCTATGAGAGCAATCAATGCGGCCAGACTGCCTATAACCCATCTCCAGCCGCTTTCCAGCCGATGAACCCACTTCAGTCCCATTCCGGGTTGCAGCCAATTCTGCAGATCATCGTACTGGGCCAAGTCATCGGTTTCCAGCCGGCCGTTATCCGGCAAGAGGATGACGCGCCGCATATGGCCGAGCGGGGCCTCAAATTCGCAGTCCTTTATAGCATAGGTTTGGAATTGCTTCCCATGGCGAACCTCGAGAATGGAAGGGTCCAGAGCGAGCACCTCGACGGTTTTCACGGCGGAGGATTGCCCGTCGAAATACCTGGCGGAAAAGCGAATCATCACCCGATATCGAAGTCCAAATAATCAACCGCCGCATCTCCCACAGCGCTTTCGCTGGCAATGGCGGATTGAACGACCTTGTCGAGTTGATCCTTATCCGCGGTAACCAACATGCATTCGGCCAGGTATTTCAGTTTTCGAACCGTTGCCCAGGGGATGGCCAACCCAAAGCTGAAAAATATGGCCAGTCCATTGACCACTTGGATCTTCAGCAGAGGCCACAGCTCAAAAACCGAGCGGAAGGATATTCCACCCCCCAGTTTCGTTTTGGGCCAGATATAGTTCTGAATTCTTACGAAAATCAGAGATCTTCCCAAAGTAAACGCAAAGAGAAGCAGGGCGTACATGGGTATCAGGTAAATAATACCGATAATATAGAATGGAAGTGGGAAAACGGTTTCTATTACTCCGAAGACCATGATCAGCAAGATCCATGGCACAAAAATGAGGAGAAAACCCAAACCAACCGCTGAAAGATAGGGGGGATAAAATTTGCCGCCTCGACCCTTGAATTCGGATTCCTGATCCCCATAAGACAAATTATTGAGCATGTAATCCTTTTGCAAATACGCGAGGTAGGGGTAAATGAGGCCAAGGGTAAAGGGGATCAGGATGGCCCAAAGCAGAAACCGCTTATAGGCAACCGACAATGTTCCGCTGAAGTTGAACCGAATGTTGCGGTAGGACGAATTGCGGGTGCGAAAGCGTAGGACCTTCCAGATGATGAAGGGATATAAAAGTACGACTAGGATAACAACGATCGCCGGGATGATCGGGTTGACGTAGCCGCCGACACCATAAACTACCGCAAATGTTACTACGATCAGGTAGCCCTTGAGAAGGGCGACAGGATTGGCATGAAACCCGAAATTATCTTCAGCCAGCCAAGTGTTGCCGTAGAGGTATTTGCGTTTTCGGACGATGGCCCAGGGCAGATAGATGCCGAGGGTAACGACGGTGAGGAGGAGGTTGACAATCCAGATCCGGAAATATTCTCCGGCCGTGCCGGTAAAAGACATCCGGAAAGTTCTGGTTTCTCCTCCGGGTTGCGGTCCGGATGGCGGGGGGTCCGATTGCTCGTTCATAAATGGAGAGTTTCCCTGGAATGGTTAGCGTTTAAAATTATAACGAAGTTCGTTGCCGGACAGCCTCATACAGCAGAACCGCAGCCGTCGAACTGACGTTGAGGGAATCCGCCTGACCCGACATGGGAATGCTTGTAATCACGTCTGCCCCGTTCAACCAAAAGTTGGAAAGGCCGGCTTTTTCGCTGCCCAGGATGATGGCTGTCGGGCCAGATAAGGAGGTTTGAAAAAGCGAGGTTCCGGCCGTCGGCAGGGTCCCCACCGCGGCCATTTGATGGGCTTTGAGGTACTGGAGGGTCTCCAAGGGGGTAGCGACGACGGAGGGAACGGCAAAGACCACGCCGGCCGAGGCGCGGATTACGTTGGGATTGAAGATATCGGTCACCGGGTCGTTCAGGATGACGGCATCTACCCCGGTAGCATCGGCCGTGCGGAGCAAGGCGCCCAGATTGCCCGGTTTTTCCACCGATTCCACGATGAGGATGAGCGGGTTTGGAGAGAGGGACAGGTCATGGAGCGACGTCCTGAATACCTTGCACAAGGCGAGGAACCCGTCCGGATTTTCGCGGTAGGAGCATGCTCGAAAGACTTTTTCGGAGAGGTAGACAACAGGTGTGCCCCGATTGAGGTGTTCTCGGTGCCGGGCCTCGGACTTGGCTCCGCGTTTAAAAAATTGGGGGCAGAGGAGGATTTGGGTGGCTTCGAGGCCCGTCGCCAAGCCGCGGGTCACTTCTCGTTCTCCCTCCAGCAGAAAGAGCCCCAGTTGGTCGCGGCGCCGTTTCCGCATGAGGCCCTTTACAAGCTTGATCCGCGGGTTTTGGAGGCTGTCGATCTCGGTCAGGGGCATGGTTGGGCAATCCGATATTGATCAGGGCGGAGGGTAGGACTTCACTAATGGAGTTAAAAGCATTTTATGGCCGGGCCACCCAAAGGACTTCCCCAGGAAAGGTTTTCCTACCACCAGGAAATCGAATTGGAGATCGAAAACCTCACCCACCTGGGTCAGGGGATCGGCCGGCTCGATGGTTGGCCGGTCAGGGTGCCCTTTTCCTTGCCGGGCGAACGCATCCGGGCGCGGGTTTACCGCAACCGGGTCGATTACTCGGATGCGGACCTGATTGAAGTTTTGCGCCCCTCGCCTCATCGGGTGCGCCCCGCCTGCAAGTTATTCGGGAAATGCGGGGGATGCCAGTATCAGCATTTGGCCTACGAACAACAATTGAGGCGCAAAACCCGTCAGGTGCAGGAGTTGGCGGATGAGGCATTGAATGGAACCCATCGCGTCGAGGCCGCCATCCGCTCGCCCCGCCCCTATGGCTACCGGTCCAAACTGACGCCCCATTTTCACAAACCGCGGCGGGGACGGGAATTGAAAATCGGCTTTCTCCAGGTGGGTCGGCGCAGCCGGTTGGTGGACGTCGAGCAATGCCCCATCGCCACGCAGAAAATAAACGCCGCTTTTCCGGAAGTGCGGCAATCGGTTCTGGAAAATCCCGGGAATTATAAGAACGGAGCGACCCTGTTGCTGAGAGAGGTTGAAGAAGGGGTGGTGACGGATCCCCGGACCATCGTCACGGAAGCGGTGGGGAATTTGAAATTCCGTTTCAAGGCGAGTGAGTTTTTTCAAAACAATCCCTTTTTACTGCCGCAACTGGTCGAACACGTTTCCCAACAGGCCCGGGCTCAAGGCCTGCGTTACCTGATCGACGCCTATTGCGGATCCGGCTTGTTTGCCCTGTCCGTCGGGCGACACTTCGAGGGCGCGGTGGGAGTAGAGATAAGTGAAAAGGCTGTTGGGTATGCGCGCAATAATGCGCAGTTGAACGGATTGGAGGGTTGCAAATTCCAGGTGGGGGATGCGGCGCAAATCTTCCACCAGATGGAATTTCCCGCTGTGGAGACGGTCGTGGTGATAGACCCACCCCGCAAGGGCTGCAGCCCGGGGTTTCTCAAACAGCTCTTCGCCTTTGGTCCGGCCCGGGTGATCTACGTCAGTTGCCATCCGGCCACGCAAATGCGGGATCTGGACGCATTCCAACAGTCCGGCTACCGCATATGCCGGTTACAACCCATCGATTTGTTTCCGCAAACCCGCCACATCGAGAATATTGCAACCTTGCAAAAAATCGGCGTTTGATCCCTTCTGGCCTTCTTCAATTTATTGATCATGCCAGCGGCAAAACCAACTTATGCGGATCTGGCCGTCCCGTCGATCCACCGGCAGCCCGTCTATGAACCGGGCCGGCCCATCGACG
The DNA here is from genome assembly GCA_965204545.1 of Opitutales bacterium. Classification (GTDB taxonomy): domain Bacteria; phylum Verrucomicrobiota; class Verrucomicrobiia; order Opitutales; family UBA2995; genus JAABVD01. The sequence continues at coordinate 1,453,182 of CBDBFA010000003.1, forward strand.
TGGTGGCTCGGGAATTTGGGCTGGACCCGCAGGAAACCATAAAACTGGCCTCCAATGAAAATCCCCTGGGCCCCTCCCCAAAGGCGCTCGCCGCGGTGCGGGATTTCCTCGATCAGGCCCACCTCTACCCGGACGGCGGCTGTTACTCGTTGCGCCAAAAACTGGCCGAAAAAATGGGTTTGTCAGCCGATCAGTTCGTTTTTGGAAACGGTTCCAACGAGGTTATAGAACTGGTCGGACACGCCTTCATGATGCCGGGGGACGAGGTGGTCATGGGAGAGAAAGCGTTCATCGTCTACAAACTGGTTTCGTTGTTGTTCGGGGCGACGCCGGTGGAAGTGCCTCTCCGGAATTTCACCCACCATCTGGAAGCCATGGGAGAAGCCATAACGGAGAAGACCAAATTGGTGTTTCTTCCGAGCCCCAACAATCCTACCGGGACGATGAACGAGCCGGCCGAGGTGGTCGCCTTTGCCCGGTCCCTGCCCGACCACGTGATCTTCGCATTGGATGAAGCCTATTGCGAGTACCTGGACGATCCGGTCGACCTGCGCCCGCTCATAGCCGAAGGTAGGAAGATCATCTGTTTTCGCACCTTTTCCAAAATTTATGGATTGGCCGGTTTCCGCCTGGGTTACGGCTACTGCGGAGCCGATTGCGCCTCCCTGCTGAACAGGGTCCGCGCCCCGTTCAATGTCAACTCCCTGGCCCAGGCGGCCGCCGTGGCCTCTTTGGACGACCACCATTTCGTTCAACGAAGCCGGGAGGTAAACCGAGCCGGTTTGCGGGAATTATCCGATTTTTGTCAAAATTTCAAGCTCGACTATGTTCCCAGTCATGGTAATTTCATGCTCATTAAAGTGGGAAGCGGTTTGGAGGTGTTCCGTAAATTACAAAAAGTCGGCGTTATAGTGCGCCCGATGGGGCCCTATGGGTTGCCCGAACACGTGCGGATATCAGTGGGCAGAAAAGCCGAGAATGTGCGGCTATGCCGGGAGCTTCAAAATGTGCTGGGGCTCTCCTGAATTTTTCTTGGTGAACGGGTATCGGTGAGTGCAGTTTATGGGTATTGGGCCCTGCTGACCGTTGCGGCGGGGGTCCTGGTATTGCTCAATGCCGTTTTCGTAGCGTGTGAGTTCAGCCTGATCAAACTCCGGTTCAGCCATTTCAATCCGGACCTTCTGGAGGAATTGGAGCGTCAAAGGGGGATCGACCACCTCTTGAACCGGGTCGATCGCACCTTTCGGTTTTTAAGGTTGGGCATCGCCCTTTGCACCCTGGGCCTGGGTCTGCTCATCTTCGCCTGCTTTCAAGCCGCCGCCACCTGGCTGGGATTGGCCGAGAAAACGGGGATGTGGTGGTTGCTGCTGGGCGCCTCCTTCCTGTTGGCAATCGCCCTTCGCTACGTAATCGGAGAACTGGCGCCGCGCGCGGTGGCCTTGCGCCATCCCGTGCAGACTTTGCGAAATTCGGTTTGGGTCGTTCGAGCCTGCCAAGTGCTGGCCCATCCCCTGCTGGAACTCATGGATTGGGCTTCCCGCGCCCTCCTCCGATGGCTGAAAATCGATGCGCGAAATGGCCTCAACCTCTTGGACATGGGAGTGCAAATCGAGAACTTGGAAGAGGATTCGCAGGTCCCGGTGTTTTCCCAAAAAATGCTCAAAAACGTCATATCCATGCGGGACCTGGTGGTTCAGGACGTCATGTTGCCCCGCAATCAGATCCAGTTCTTCGACATTTCCAACAGCAACGACTTCAACATGGCCTTGGCCAAACGTACCGGCCACACCCGATTCCCCCTGTGCGAGGGGGATTTGGACAATTGCGTGGGCATCGTTCACATCAAGGATATCTTCCGCAGCGATCTTTCCGGCCGCCGGATCGATTTCAGGAAAATAGCCCGGCCGACCGTTTACACCGGTCCGGATGAAACCCTTGAGGGTGTATTGCAGCAGTTGATGGGGGAAAAGGTGCACATGGCCCTGGTGCGGGACGAATTCGGTGGAACGGTGGGAGTGGTGACCCTGGAAAACATCGTGGAGGAACTGGTGGGCAATATTCAGGATGAATTCGATTCCGAAGAGGAGCAAATCGAGGAACTGCAGCAGGATGTGTTCATGGTGGACGGATTGACTCCCCTGCACGAGATCGAGGATCGGCTGGGGATCGGCATCGAGGAGGAGGAAGTCTCCACCATCGGCGGTTTGATGACTTCCGAATTGGGAAAAATTCCGGAGGCGGGGCAGAAGGTCGCCATTGAAAATTTGGAAATCGAAGCCGTCGAAGTGGATGAAAAACGTTTGATCTCCGCCAAAGTGCGCCTGACTCAGGCCGATGGGGATTAACCACAGAGGGAGAGGCGCCGTTGGCGCCAATTAGGAATTAAAAATGAGGAATGGAAAGGCACAAAGGGACTGAGTTGCGAAAAGGGACAGGGGTTTTTCGTGATCGTGATCGTGATCGATAATCACAGAGATATGAGCATGAACCCATGAATTGACTCTCGCGAAGCACTCCAAGGAGGCCCTACTAAAGGCTTTCCAGGAGTTCAATCCGTTTGGCGGGTGTGAGGGTATCCAAAATCTGCGTTATCCGCTCCCCGGCCTCGGCCACAAAGGTATTTTCATCGGAAGCCAGATGCCGCACGATCTCCCGCTTCAACTTGAAGGGAAGGGTCTTGCGGTCCACCATTCCTTTGCTCTGCGACAATACGGCCTGGGTGTCGCCCAGCATCAAGTCGGCTTGAATCCGGTAAACCAGAGCGGGTTGGTTTCCCGGATTTTGCTTCAATAGGTATTCAGCAATGTCTTTGGCACGATCGGGGCGGCCGAGATCGAGCAATTTTTGGCAAATCCTCAACAGGGCGGAGGGCCGGATGTATCCTGCTGAAACCAGTTCCTTCAGGGCTACATCGCCCTCATCATCCACCCCCAAGGCATAGGCATTGGTCAAGGACAGGCTGTGGAAGAGAATGTTATGCAGGGGAATCATCAGGTTTACGGCCTCGGGGGGTTGGGCCAGCATGGCGCTGGCGGCCTCGTGCTGTCCGGCGTTGATGCGGGCTTCGAGAGCGAGGAACCACATCATGGGGGCCCGGGCTGTCGAGCGTTCTGCCCGTTCCATGATGATGGATTGGAGGGCGGGTTCTCCCGCCTCGGCGAGATAGTGCAGAAGTTCGTACAAGGAACTTTCATCCTGGTATATCTGGGGGACGAGTTGGAGGAACCGCTCAATCTCGGGATTTGCCTCGGGACCTAGGACGCCAAAGTAGTTTACCGCGGTCCCAACGGAGAAGGGGTTACTCAAATAGGTTTGACGGGCCAGGTTCAAAGCCTTGTCATCCTCGCCCAATTGCCGGTAAAGCCAGGTGAGGCGAGTTACGACCTCGCGGTGGTTCGGATGGGCGGCGCGGAGGGCCTCGAGTTCCGCCAGGGCGAGTTCCTCCAAGCCTTGATCAAAATGGATCCGGCTGCTCAGGACGCGGATTGAAATGGATGGGGCGGGCCCGATGACTTCCCCGGCCTTGGCGTAATCGGCCTGATGATAATAGGCTTTAGCCAGGGCGGATCGGGCTGCGGACAGGGCGGAATCGGGCACCAGGTTTTCATCCAGCCCTTTTTCCAATATCCGGATGATGACGCGGTCCGCCTGGTAGTATTCGAGAAATCGAATCATCTTTTCCCAGAAAGCCTCATTCCGGGCCGCGTATTCCAGGCCCGCTTCCAGCACTTGCACGGCCCGAACCACTTCATTGGCCTGAAACAACATATCGGCCTTGGCCAACCGGCCTTCCAGGTTTCCCGGAGATTTTGCCACCCCCAACCGGATGTAATAAAAGGCTTGGTTCCACTCCCTGGCTTCGAGGTGTCGAAGGCCTTTTTCTATAAAATAGTCTCCCCATTTGGGTCGAATCCGGCTCCAATTCCACGGGAAAGCCACATCGGTATAGCGAATGGCTTCATAGCCTTTGGAGTACTGGATAAAAAAATACAACCCACTGGAAGCGCCCATCCAAAGGACAAAGGCCAGTCCCGCTAAAATTCCCAGAATAAGTTTAGCCCGCATTTCTCAAAAAATTCGTAGCGAGCGAACGGAGGTCGAGTGCTGGTGCGGGTTTCGGGCAGATTCGCGGATGAAGCTGGGTCGACACCCTGCGAAGTCGGGAATCCAACGAAGGCCGCTCCAGTGCCGACATACCGGAGCGCAGTAGAAAATTTGGTAGAAATGCGGGTTAGGTCTCAATTGCATTGTATAGGGCTTTTCCAGCCCGGTTACACGACCACCTTCAATTACACTCCAAATTGCCGTAATGGCCTGGCTCAGGCGGGAAGGGGTCAACATATAGGGTGCGGCATCCTGACGGGCCAAGAATATAATCGAGATGGCAGGTGATCCCGAAGGTTAATGGAATAATTAATGCTAGTTTCTTGCAGGGCCTCCATCGGACCTTCCGACTGACGCCAATCCCCATGGCCCAACCCTGGAAATATGACTTGCAAAACCTGCTTCCCCATCGTCATGGCAGTCCTTTTTCCCATCACTGCCTGCCATGCTTCTCCGATGATGGCGCTTGGAGACAACGGCAGCATCATTGCCCGATTGGGAGGAGCTATCCAGTATCACGATAATATTTTCCTCGATAGTGCCAATGAGAGAAGCGACACCATTGTAGTATTTTCACCCGGTGTGGAGTTGAACTTGGGGGGAACGGCGGCCAATGTCTACACCAGCATCGTATACATCCACGATTTTGTTCATTATTTTGAAACCGATTCCCTGGACCGCGACAATATAAGGGTCGCCATCAAAGGCCATTCCAAGTGGCCCAAGGCTCGAGTCAACTACTCCATGAGTTTTCGGGAGCATTCCCAAAACGATGCCTCCAACAATGTGGTCGGAGACATTGCCCGAAGGAACCGGTTTCACGGTATGGTCAGGTCCGAATGGGAAATGAGCGCGAAGTCCTCTGTGGCCGCGAGCCTCGGGGTGGACAATGTCGATTACGAAGCGCCAAACCTCCACGACCGGGAGTCCTACAACATACCGCTGGATTATTACTGGCAATATTCCCCCAAATTGGACATGAGCGTCGGTTATCGCTTCCGACACACTTCCTTTAGCCGGGACTACAATTTCCCGGACGTCTTGGGGCTGGATGAATCGCAGGAACCCGCCTCCTACCAAGACTACTTCTTCAACATCGGGGTCCGGAGGCGGATCGGCTCCAAGACGAGCGGAGAAATCAAAGTGGGTATCCAGAATCGCGAATCCGTTGCTGCCGGGAGATCGCTGGAAGAAATGTTTGCCGTGGACGGCCGGGTTGTCTGGGCCGCCACGGCGAAAACCGCTGGGACACTGCGGATTTCGCGGGATTTTCGCTCGGATGCTTTTGGAGCCTCTATCGAGTCGAGCGATTTGAGCGTTTCCGCAAGAACCAAATTCAACGAGGAATATTCGGGATTTGCCACTATCCGGTATGGGGACGACCGATACTTTACCGGAAGAGAGGACGAGGCACTATTTGGGCAGGTGGGCCTCGCCTACGCGCCGAACTTGCACTCGGCCATCAGCCTGGCCTTTGTGGTCTACAACAATAACAGCAATTTCAAGAGCGCGGATTTCGATAGTAGCCTGGTCAATCTCTCGGGCAATATGCGCTATTGAGGACGGTGGCGGGCCGAGGCCGCCTTTTTATTTGAATCCCAAGATGCAAAACCCTGTAAGAGCCTTCCTGTCCGTCGCCCTGTATTATGCCGCAATTCCCCATGTAGCCGGGCAGATATCCGATAAGGCGGGCAATTACCGGCTCAATCCATCCGATCTTCTGCGGGTGGAAGTTTTTCAGGAACCGGATTTGTTCCGGGAGGTGCGCATGGCTCAAGATGGAAGCATCCTTCTGCCCCTGATCGGAAAAATCTATATTGGCGGTAAATCCATCTTCGATGCAGAGCGGTTAATTACGGAACTTTACAACCGGGATTACCTGGTTAACCCCCAAATCAACGTCACCATCGTGGATTATGCCCTTCGACGCGTAAACGTAATCGGTCAGGTGAACAACCCCGGCATTGTGGTTTTCCCTCCCGAGGAGGAAATGGTTTTGCTCGAAGCCATTTCATTGGCAGGAGGATTCAACCGTCTGGCCGACAAGCGGAAAGTTACCCTCACCCGCACCTTGCTCAACGGGAAAACAGAGACCTTCACCATCGATACCGGCAAACTGATCGCGGGTGACGATGCCATGCGCTGGGACCTGCAAAAGGACGATGTGATCTTCATTCCGGAACGCGTATTTTAAAGGTGAGGGATCCCAAGGCAGGCCAGAATGACCCGGAGGGCCCCTACCCTTCCCGCTACAATCCCGGTTTCCCCTATTCCCAAGGTTATAGCTACGGCAAAGGGGAGGAAAGGGGGCGGCAGGGCAGTTTCCAAGCCTACCTGCTGATAATTCGGGAGCGGATCTGGTGGGTATTGGCCATTTTTTTGCTCGTCCTCCTTTCTACTACCCTGACGGTCCTATATCAAACCCCTCTCTACAAATCGGTAGGAACGGTAGAGGTTAAGCGGGAAGCCAATACAGTGGTGAAGTTCGAAGAGGTGGAAAGCCAGGAACTGCGGGGGATGGAAGACTTCAACACCGAGGTCAAAATCCTGGAAAGCCAAAGTATCATCGAACAGGTGGCGGCGAGGTTCAAAGGAGATGAAAGAGCCCGATTTCTCAAGCCCTACCTGAAAGGCAAGGATCCCGCCGAGGTATCCCTTCCCCTCGTCCTCTACCGGAATCGAAGCATCATTCCCCAGCGCCTGAGCCGCATAATTGCCATCGAATACACCCATCCGGACCCGGAGATTGCCGCCAAAACAACCAATCTGTTCATGGACGAATACATCGGTTTCAATCAACGAAAACAGTTGGAGGCATCCCTAAAAGCAGTTGAAGACTTACAGATCAGGGCCGATCAGCAGCGCAAGAAACTCGAAGAGCTGGAGTTCAAGTTGCAAGAGTATAGGGAGGAGCATGAAACCGTTTCATTCGATGAACGGTCCGCCATCGAGAACGAGAAATTGAGCGTCCTCAATCTGAAAAGCGCCGAGGCGGAAACCGCTTTATACGAAGTCCGGTTCCAGTGGGATTTGATTCAAACTTACCGCGAAAAGGGCAAGGACCTCATGGAGCTGAGTTTTATTTCCGACGGCCCATTGGTGCAGCAGTTGAATGCGGATTTTTCCACCCGCAAGGTAGAAGTCGCCGCCCTTTCCAAGCGCTACCGGGATAAGCATCCGACCATGATTTCCCTGCTCCGGTCCCTGCAGGAAGTCGGGGATGAACTCCACACCGCAATCCAGGCCGAAGTGGACAAAATATATTCCGATCTTCTTCGGGCCAAAGCGCGCTATGACGAGGCCCAGGCCACCGTAAAGCAGCAGGAAGACCTGCTCATGAGCATCGACCGGCTCAGCGTGGACTACGAGACCATGCAACGCGAAGCCGAGGTCAACACCGTCATCTATCAGCGTCTGGTGGAGCGGATGAGGGAAACCAACATCAGCTCCAGTCTGGACAACCCCAATGTCCGCGCCCTGGACCGGGCCCTCATGGCCGAGAAGCCCTATTGGCCCAATTATTTCCTTTTTTTCAGCGGCGGAATTTTTGGCGGTGTGATCCTGGGCGTGGGTGTAGCCCTGGTTATCGCCCATCTGGACGACCGGGTGAAAAGCGCTTCCGAGATTGAACAAGTGGTGGGCCTGCCCCTTCTGGGGGCCATCTCCGAAATCAGGAACCTGTCGTCCACGGAAAAAGCCAAAGTGGCTGCCTCGGGCTTGGAGAGCGATGCTTTCGAGCGCTTCCTGTCCTTGTATTCCGGCCTGATGCTGAAAAGAGAAGGCAAGAATGCCCAGTGTCTACTCGTCACTTCGACCATTCCCGGGGAAGGCAAATCGTTCCTTTCATCGAACCTTGCTTTAACCTTCTCTGCCCATGGTGAGAATACCCTCCTTATCGACTGTGACTTGCGCTTGTCCAACCTCCCCCATCTGCTCGGAATCGAGAACGCCCCCGGGGTGGTTGACTACTGCTTTGAAAAGGCAAATTTCGACCATGTGGTGCACCGGGAAGACGAGTCGGGATTGCACCTGATCCCCACTGGAAAGAGGGCCGGCAACCCTTCCCAGATCCTCAGTTCGGAGAGATTTGAACAATTACTCCGGGAGGCCCGGGAACGCTACTCCCGCATCATCCTCGATACGCCGCCCGTTTCCGCCGTCAGCGATTCACTCATCATCCTGCCCCTGGTGGATGGAGCGCTCTACACCATCAAATTCAATGCCGTAAAAAGAAAAGTCATTGCGGCGAACGTCCGGCGGCTGTTGGAGGCCAATGTCCCGATTCTCGGTGCGGTCCTGAACAATATGAAACTTTCCGTATCGGGATACTATTATTCTTACCAGAATTACAAATACCGGCATTACTATACCCGGCAATCGCCTACCCGCGAACTAGCCGAAAAACTGAATTAGGGCGAAGTTGAAGCCCGGCGCATGCGGTCCCGAATGGCGGCGGCCAGTCCATCCCCTTCCGGAACCTCCAGGTAGAGGGTCGCGTACCTTTTTCGATCGAGACGATACAACCGGTCGTACAAGTTGCGGGCCACCTCTTCCAACCGGCCGTCGGCCGACAAGGCGAAATGATGCTCGCCCCTGCAACTGGCCGCGTTGAGAAAGACAATGGCATCCCCTTTGTCCGTTTTTGGCAGGCAACCCCGGAAGGTCCGCAGCAGGGTGTTCGGGCTGTAATGCCGCTCCATCAGCCCGGGGGAGAGAAGCCCGCGGGCGGAATTTTCCACGGAAACATCCGTAAACAGGTGAATGGATTTCCCGATTTTATCCTCCAGGGATTCCTGTGCGATGGCTCCCTGGCGGAGCAGTTTCGGCTCATCCGGATCGAGCAGCGACACAATGGTGGATTCGATGCCGCCTTGGCAGGGGCCTCCGTCCAAGATGTAGTCGATGGATTGGCCCAGAGCCGTCTCCACGTGCTCCGGCCTGGTCGGACTGATGTAACCGAATGGATTGGCGCTGGGAGCGGCCAAGGGGAAGGAACACCGCCGAAGCAGGGCGCGGAACAGGGGATGGGACGGCATCCTTACCGCCACCGTATCAAGGCCCGCCGTGACCGAGGCCGGGATGGCGGATTTCTTTTTGAGAATCAAGGTAAGCGGTCCGGGCCAGAAGCGTTCTCCAGCCAAGTGATCCGGATCCGTGACATCCCCAATGGCCTCCACTCCCTCCCAGTCCAACACGTGCACGATCAGCGGATTCCGCCGGGGCCGTCCCTTCACCGCAAAAATTTTGGCTACGGCGGCGGGATCCAGGGCATTGCCCGCCAGACCATAAACGGTTTCCGTCGGCGCCGCTGCAATGCCACCTGCGGCCAGGTGACGGGCAAGCAGATCGAGGTTTGCGGGTTCGGAGTGAAGGATACGGGCCATGGGGATCGGCCCCTCTGATCGGCCAAGGCCTTACTTCATGAGAAGCATGTTGCGGGCGCGTTTAATGACCTTGGTAATATGCCGTTGCTGCTTGGCCGAAAGCCTGGTGACGCGCCGGGGCAATATCTTGCCGGTTTCGGTTACGTAACGGGACAAGATCTCGGCATCCCGGAAATCGAGATCCATCGGATTCCAGGATCGCTTCGGTTTGGTATCATTAGCCATAAGAGGTGGGTAGCAAAATTGAATCCATCTTCGAAGCAAGCCAAAAATTCGGGTTAACCCGCGATTGGGCCAATTGCGGCTCGCCCATGCCTTGGAGGGTTGACGGACCGAGTCCGGACAACCTCGCCTCATATGCCATATACCCTTGAAATCCACCCTTCGAGGTTCCTTATTCTTAGGGCATGGCAACCCTGTCCCTGTAGTTCAATGGATAGAACCGCGGTTTCCTAAACCGCTGATCTGGGTTCGATTCCCAGCGGGGGCACCAACAGGTTGACTTTTACACGGCTTTCCTGTCTGTCAGCGGGCCGAAAATCATGGAAAACGTAATGGAGAAAACCGGCGGCAGCCCGAAATTCTTGCCGCTATTCCAACCAATGCTCTTATCATTGAATACCATTTTTTCAAATTTTCTTAGGTGATTTTCAAATCTCAGGTGTTGATCTAGTACAGGGGTTACAATTCCAATTCATATTCTTCTCAATGAAAGATAAGGAAACAGAACAGGCAAAGTGGTTTGTAGATGAGGTGCTGCCTCATGAGGAGGATCTACGCAATTGGCTGGATTGCCGTTTCCCCAACGTCAAGGATGTGGACGATCTGGTTCAGGAGGCATTTTCACGCCTGCTCAAGGCCTATGGCTCGGGGCCGATCGTCAATCCGAGGGCTTATCTGTTCGTGGTTGCCAAGAATCTGGCGTTAAATCAATTGCGCCACCTCCAGTACGAGTGGCACCAAGACACTTCGCAGGTCGATCCCTTCAGTATTCTGGATGAAGTGAACAACCCGCTCGAGGCGATGGTTTTCAAAGAGGAATTGCAAATTTTGATCCACGCCATCCAATCGCTGCCCGACCGTTGCCGCCAGGTCATGACTCTGCGCAAGATTTATGGCCTATCCCAAAAGGAAGTAGCCGAAAAACTGGGTATCTCGGTGCGTACCGTTGAGGCGCAAGGCAGCATTGGATTGCGCAAGTGCATCGCCTACTTCCGCCAACATGGCTACCTGACACTTTTAAAAAAATGAAAGATTCACCATCAGAAAACCCTGAATTATCACATATCGAGCAGAAAGCCGCCGATTGGATGCTCCGCATCGACCGGGGATTGACGCCACAAGAGCAGGACGACTACACCGAATGGCTGGCCCAAGATCCCTGCCATCGCGAAGCCATGGCCTTATACCAATGGGGCTGGGAGGAATTCGACCGCTTGGCCGGGCTGCAAGCAACCCATTATGCTCAGGTCAATCCGGACCTGTTGGCGCCGGATGTCGGCCTTCCTCCCAAAAAATTTGCCAAATTCAGGTTCATACCATGGTTTGCCGCCCTCCCCATCCCTGTGGTCCTGGCCTTGACGGTATTTTTTCTCCGGCCCGTTGCGGAACCGGAAAGCCCGGAATTCAAACCTTCCATCGAGCTGATGGCACGCATCGAGCAGCGGGCCCTGGAGGATGGTTCCAGGGTGGAAATCAATCGCGGGGCCAAGTTGGAAGTAGCCTATCCGGCCGATAGGAGGCTTGTTTACCTCGAAAAGGGAGAGGCCAACTTCGAAGTGGCCGAGGACCCGAATCGACCCTTCATCGTCAACGCGGCCGGAGTCGACATCCGAGCGGTGGGTACTATTTTCAACGTGAAACTGTCCGAAGATGAAGTCGATGTCCTCGTCACGCGTGGAATGGTCCGTGTTGCGCCGACCGCCTCACCTTCCAATCGAGCCGAATTGCCTGCGGGATCTTTGGTGGAAAGGGGCCAAAAAGCGACTGTCCACCTGCGGAGCGAAACCCCTCAGGTCGAAGTGATTACTTTGAGCGAACCAGAGATAGAGGAAGCCACCCTTTGGCAGCCACGACTCCTTGATTTCGATGCAGCGCCCCTGGGGGAGATTGTGGACGCATTCAACCGCTGCAATCCAATTCAGGTGGTGATTGGGGACCCGTCACTCAATACGGTCAACCTGAGCAGCTCATTCTGGTCCGACAATGTGGAAGGATTCGTCCGCTTGATGGAATCCAGTTTCGGCATGGAAACCGAATGGCAGGGGAGTCGGGAGATCGTTCTGCGTTCCGCCCAGTGACCCTGTGTTTTTCTGCCCATTAAACGCATTATCAGGTAGGAGCGCAAAGCCTGGTCGCGAAAACGCTCTTCACCACATGTTTGTTTCGGTAGAGGGATTTTGGGAAAGGCTATCTATCACAGCGGCTCTTCTCCTTATGTGCACCTCCGGATTAATGGCTTTGGAAATGCAGTCTTTTGATATGGAGGCGGATGATGCCGGCCTGACGCTCAAGGAATTTTCCAGACAGGCCAAGGCGGGCATCGTCTTTGATCCCGAGAGCGTGAAGGGAGTTCGAACTCAGGAAGTTACCGGGATGTTGTTACCGAGCGAAGCGCTTGGGCGCATGCTTGAAGGAACGCCCCTGGTCTTCAATCAGGATTTGAAATCCGGAGCCTTTGCCGTAACCCGGGCGGAGATTCCGTCAATAGACAAGGCTACTCATTTTACCGGACCCGAAACCAAGGAGGAGACTGAAATGGTTACGGGTCAGCCCGAGGTGGGTCCTCGAGAGGAAACCGAAGGATCCATGGTAGAACTCGAGAGGTTTGAAATGCGTGGCTATCGCGCCAGTTTTGCCATGGCTATTGCCACGGCTATCAATAATAAAAGAAGTTCCGAAAATATAGTTGATGGCGTTTCTGCCGAAGATATCGGCAAACTACCGGATACCAGTATAGCTGAAACCCTCCAGTCTGTAACCGGTGTTCAAATTCGGCGGGAAGGAGGCGAGGGGACATTTGTCAGTATTCGCGGAATGGATCCGACCTTTACCAAGGTTACGATTAACGGCCAGTCCATAACCCCATCTCGCGCTCAATGGTTTGGGCAGGAGGCGTTCAATCTAACAATCGTTCCACCAACCTTGGCAAGCTCGCTTGAGGTTATTAAATCCCCCTCCGCAAATTTGGATGAAGGCGGTCTTGGCGGCACGGTAAACATCAAGAAAATTCGGCCTCTGGACCTGGGATCAAAACGATTCTCCGCCACAGTGGAAGGGGTTCATGACAGCCTTCGAGACACGTTTACACCCCGCTTGAGCGGTTTCGCCAGTAATGTGTTCAATGACGGCAAATTGGGCGCTTCCATAGATGGCTATTATTTCGACAGAAAGATTCAACGCCAGTTTGTAGGTGGAGATGACAGCCCCCGCAGCCTGGGTGGAACCGATTTTATCTACCAGGAAGAAGTGAGGGCGGACGCGGGAAATCAGGACAACGAAGATTATGGCGTTTCGGCCACGCTTCAGTTAAGGCCGAATGATGACCTCGAACTGTATGCCGACGGGATCTTTTCCAGAAGAGATTACGACCTTGAGGCAACCCGATTCAATCTTGGATTTCGCGATGACGAGATAAATGCATCGGATCCCAGGATAGCAGCAAATGCCGACAATTATTTGACCACTGTTCCCCTCAAGAACTTTCGGTCTTTGCATTTCACGGGGCGCTCCAGTTTAGGCGAACAAGAGCTGATCACGCTTCTCGGAGGCGCCAACTGGGCCGTATCCGACACTTTTAATCTGACCATGGAAGCTGCCTACTCTCTCAACCGGCAGTTTAATTCGGATGCCATTCTACTTGGCAACGATTTCAATGGAGGGGACTACGAACTGACTCCCGATGATCCGGATGACACCATCGCTCTGGTACATTTCGGGATAGGCAACTCCGATTCTTCCGGGGTGCGATTTGAAGACCTTACCGGTCTCTATGATTTCTCCGATCCTTCCAATTTTCAATCAGGTGCGGTAAATGATGGGGTAAGGGAACTCCACACCGAAGGCGAAGAACGGTCTGTAAAGGCCGATGCCGTCAAGGAATTTGAAACATTTGCTCTTCAGTTCGGCCTGAAAATGACAGAGGTGACCGAAAGGCAGGATAGGTTCCGAAACGTCATCAAAGACCCGACCAGAGATGCAATGTTGGCCGCGGTGATACAGGCTGGAGAAAGTGGCATTGGAGTAAACCCAACCACATCCCTGATTGATGGAATCGGACCGACCCCGTTCCTGAAGACCTTTCATGCCGGATTGAAGACCAAAGATCCATCTGAAATGGATTTCTTCTCCGATGGAGTGGACCATCAGTGCTTTGCCCGGCGCGACATTTCCGCAGCCTACGTGATGGCAGATTTCGACCAGGTTTGGAATACCGTTCCCGTATCGGGTAATGTCGGTGTTCGCTTGATTAATGACGACAGCCTGTTACGGGGTTTTGCAGAGTCTCTCGGCGAAAATGGCCGTGGGATAACGCGAGTTCCCGTCGATGTCGAGGGGCATGTCCTGGGGGGATTCACTTTGATCGAGGAGAACCGCGATTACACGAAAGTTCTGCCGAGCTTGAATTTGAAGTTCGATTTAAGGGACAATTTTGTGACTCGGTTTGCCGCCGCCAGGGTTATGCGGCGACCTGAAATCTGCCATCAAACCCCTTACTTCGAGCTCGATTTCGACCTGGACCCCAATACCGGTGAAATCGATTTCACTTCCGGAGGTTCCGCTGATAATGGCAACCCTGACTTGGACCCGTTCCTGGCAAATCAATTGGATCTCAGTTTGGAATACTACACGGGTGACTATGGACTGCTCGCGTTTGGTCTGTTCTTCAAGGACGTGGAAAATTTCATCGATGCCGAGCAGGTTATTGAAAGGACGATTCCGATTCTTGGACCCGATGGAATTGTTCGGGACATCACCCTTGATGTGGAACAGGCTGTAAATGGCGGAGGCGCCTCGGTCAGAGGCTTGGAGCTGACTTTGCAAAGAGACCTTAGTTTTTTCGAGGTTGAAGGATTTGGAGCTTCCTTGAATTTCACTTATACCGATAGTGAAACCGATTCCGACGGGCAATCGCTCCCTGGAACATCAAAACGTTCAGGAAATGCCATTCTCTTCTATGAAAACGATACTTTCGGTGTTCGCACCGCCTTCAATTACCGCGATCGTTTCAGGATGTTGGGGACAGATTATCGCCACAGCATCCAAAGCCTGGAAGCTTCAGCGTATTATCAAGTGAATGAGAACCTGAAAATGCAAATTTCTGTAGTTAATTTTAATAACTTCCCCTACCACCGTCGCTTCAGAGGTAGCGGTGATTTTGCAACGAGAGGCTTGTCGGTGGACGACATTTCAACCAATTGGACTTCTTACGAAAGAAGCGGCCGCCAGATATACATTGGCGCAAGCATGCACTATTAGGATCAACCCAAAAAAATTTTTACAGCCCCTGAGAATGACGAGGAAAGGCAATAAATCAGTTTCTCATAGTCAGGTCCACCGGGGAATAATCTGAACCCTTGCTGAAGAAAGCTTGCCCGCATGTTTCATGCATTTTCGGTCCTTTGAACCCCTTCTTTGCCCCTTTCAAATAAAAAAATGACCCTTGTACGAATTTTCTTTTAGGTGATTTGGCGGCGTCGGGGTTTGTTCTTTTAGAAGGACTCCAGTCTTTCTTGTATTCGACACCGAAAAAATGCCCCCACTGCACCTGTGTTTCGGCGCGTGGCCTTTGGCCAAGGCCATGTTTTGCGGCGGGGCTTCGCCTTATTTTCTCCGCAAAATAATAAGCCTCAGGATTCCTGTCATTTTAGTCGGTCCGAAGGAGGGGTCCAATCCGGTTTTCCGTTTCAAGGTTCTTTTTGTGCAGGGGATCTCCAAAGGAATCCATTCCGATCAATCTGTGAATGGAGGGAGGGCAGGAGGCCCCCTGATCCAATACCTTGAAGGCGCCTTCATGCCTGAAGTCATTTTGGGTTCGTGGTATAAAAACAACCTGGGTCCGGGCGGGCGGCACGCCTTTCCCAACCTGGCCGGGCCTACTCTTTCCAGGGGCTTGGGGGCCGGGATAGGTCTGGACGGATTAACCCAGGCATCCGCTATTTCCCCTTAACCCCAAGCGCTTAATCATGAATGAAAAAAGGACAGGTTATACAAACGTAAACTCCCTGGCCCGCCGCTCGGGCGCGATGCTCCTGCTCCTGACGGGACTGCTGGGTATCTCACAGCCGACCTCGGCGCAGGATAGCGAATTCGTCAATATCTCGACCCGCGCATATGTGGGAACGGGAGCCGAGGTCATGATCGGCGGTTTTATCATCAGGGATGGCTCCCAGCAGGTGCTCATCCAGGCGCTTGGACCGGAACTGACAAGCAGGGGCGTTTCCAATGCGCTGGCCGATCCGGTTCTCAGAGTAGTCCGAATCTCCGATGGCGTCGAACTGACGTTCAACGACAACTGGGAGGACACTCAGGGGCAATTGGTAACCGACCTTTGGGGCGGCAGTCCGAACCTGGCAACGGGCAGCTCGAGTTCGGCGGCCGTTCTCACCCTCCAACCAGGCCTCTATACCGCCCTGGTGGAAGGAAAAAATGGAACATCCGGTGTTGCCATCGTCGAGGTTTACGGGATCGATTCAGAAGGCGCCGATGGCCAGTTCGCCAATCTCTCCACCCGCGCCTTGGTGAGAACGGGAGACGAGGTCATGATTGGCGGTTTTATCATCAGGGGTGGCCCCAAAACGGTGCTGGTCCAGGCACAGGGCCCGGAACTGGCCG
Source organism: Opitutales bacterium (assembly GCA_965204545.1). Lineage (GTDB taxonomy): Bacteria > Verrucomicrobiota > Verrucomicrobiia > Opitutales > UBA2995 > JAABVD01. The sequence goes on from CBDBFA010000003.1 coordinate 1,469,504, forward strand.
CTGCGGGCCTTTCCAATGTGCTGGCCGACCCGGTGCTCACCGTAATCGACAGCGACGGCGCCGAACTCATCGTCAACGACGACTGGGAGGATAGTCAGAAACAGCAAATAACCGATCTTTTGGGAGGCAATCCGAGCCTGGCCCCTGGCAGCCTCAGTTCCATAGCTGTTATCACTCTTGAACCCGGCAGCTATACGGCAAAGGTCGAAGGAAAGGATGGAGATACCGGAATTGCCATCGTTGAGGTGATTGGGGTCGATTCTGCACAGCCGAGTTTCGACGCCGAAAGTGGCCCGGGCGACCAATCCTACACCGTCGGCACAGCCATCGGGGCCCTGACGTTGCCCGAGGCCACCGGCGGCAACGGCACGCTGACCTACAGTCTTTCGCCTTCCGTCCCGGGATTGGGTTTCGACCCCACCACGCGGCGCCTTACCGGCACCCCAACGACACCAGGCGCCCACTCGATGACCTACACCGCGACCGATGCCGACGGAGACTCCGTTTCGCTCACCTTTACCATCTCCGTAACCGAGCCGGATACGCAACCGGGTTTCGCCGCCGGAAGCGGTCCGGGCGACCTGTCCTACCCCATCGACACAGCCATCGGCACTCTGACGCTGCCCGAAGCCAGCGGCGGCAACGGCACGCTGACCTACTCGCTCACACCGAGCGTCCCTGGGTTGACCTTCAACCCCACCACGCGCAGCCTCACCGGCACGCCAACGACCCCCGGCACCTACTCATTGACCTACACCGTGACCGATGCCGACGGCGATTCCGATTCGCTCACTTTTAGGATCTATTCGGCTGACCTGGGAAGCGCGGACCGCGCGGCGCTAACGGCGTTGTACAATGCAACGGACGGGGTAAACTGGACGAAATCCGAGAACTGGACAACAGACCTGCCGCTCGACCAATGGTTCGAGGTCATCACCGACGAAAACAACCGCGTGACAGCGATCGATCTCTCCTACAACGAGTTGAGCGGACCGATTCCGGCAGAACTGGGTAACCTCGCTAACTTGCAATACCTGGATCTCCGTAACAACAACCTGAGCGGACCGATTCCGGCGGAGTTGGACAACCTCGCCAACCTCGAAACCATAAACCTTGGAGGCAATCATTTCTCCGGGTGTATCCCGGACGGGTTGAAGGATGTGCCCGAAGGCGATCTCTCAACGCTCGGCCTGCAGTATTGCGAAAGCATCGCAAGCGATCGAGCCGCTTTGGTAGCCTTGTACAACTCCAGCAACGGAGAATACTGGATCAATAACGCCAATTGGCTGACCGATGCTCCCCTCGGTGATTGGGTGGGGGTCACGACAGATACTACCGGGAGGGTGGTTCTCCTAAACCTTTCCAGTAACAAACTCAACGGGCTGATTCCGTCCGAACTCGGCAATCTGGCCAGCTTGCAACACCTGAATTTGTATAGTAACAACCTTACAGGGCCGATCCCACCAGAACTGGGCAACCTCGCCAACCTTACGAGTCTCCGGCTCGGAAATAACCGACTTACTGGACCGATCCCACCCGAACTAGGCAACCTCGCCAACCTTACGAGTCTGTGGCTGGGAGACCGACTTACTGGATCGATCCCACCAGAACTGGGCAACCTCGACAACCTCACGGAACTCATGCTGTTCGAAAACCGACTTACCGGACCGATCCCACCAGAACTGGGCAATCTGGCCAGCTTGCAACACCTGAGTTTGTATAGGAACAACCTCACAGGGCCGATCCCACCAGAACTGGGCAACCTCGACAACCTCACGGAACTCATGCTGTTCGAAAACCGACTTACCGGACCGATCCCACCAGAACTGGGCGACCTTGCCAATCTTACCACACTTTACCTGAACGCGAACCACCTCACTGGATCGATCCCCGGGAACCTACAAAATCTTGGTCGGCTCGATTACTTTCAGATTGATGAGAATGATGGCCTTTGCACGCCCGGCACGCGAAGTTTCGTCGATTGGATCGAGGGACTGGACCTTTACTGGGGCCAACATTGTAACGATCGCGACGTCACCGTGCTGAAGTCCCTCTACGAAACGGCTAGCGGCGGCAACTGGTCGAACTCGGATGGGTGGAATTCCAGCGCCGCTTTGGCGGAATGGCATGGGGTTACCGTTGACTCATTGGGGCGCGTTGTGACCCTTGACCTGGCTGGAAACGGGCTGTCGGGTCGGCTACCCGCGACCTTGGGGTCCCTGACCCGTTTGACCGAGTTGCTAATCGCCGACAATGCGCTCAGCGGCAGATTGCCTCGTTCCCTGGCCGATCTCTCTCTGAGGAAACTAGACTACGCCGAAACCGGGTTGTGTTATCCGCCCGAGGAGTCTTTTCGCCAATTGCTGAACGGGACCGAGTCACATACGGGCACAGGTGTTCAGTGCTCACCAATCTCGGAACGAGACATCCTGGTCGAGATCTACGATGCATTGGGCGGACCGGAATGGGTGAACAACCACAATTGGCTCACGGACGCGCCATTGGGCGACTGGCATGGTGTAGAGGTGAACGACCAAGGGCGCGTTGTCGCGCTGAGTTTATACCGGAACCAATTGCACGGGGCGATTCCCCCCGTTTTGGGTAGCTTGTCCGACTTGGTGCGTCTGCAACTGGAGGGGGGGGGGACTAAGGGGCCCCATCCCGCCGGAACTGGGCGACCTTGGCAACTTGGAATACCTGAACCTCCGGTGGAACCATCTCAGGGATACTATTCCGCCCGAATTGGGCAATCTCTCGAAACTGCGACACTTGGACCTCGAGCTAACACGGCTACGTGGTACGATTCCGCCGGAAATCGGTCGTCTTAGCAACCTGGAATACCTGAATCTCAGCCGTAATGCTGTCGATGCAGGCACCCTAGGCGGCCCGATCCCGAACGAGATCGGCAACCTCACCAGTCTGCTGAACCTGAATCTCAACGAAAATGAACTCACGGGCGCCGTCCCGAACGAGATTGGCGACCTCACCAACCTGCAGACCCTGGACCTCAGCCAGAATGCGCTCACCGGTCCCGTTCCGGTGGCAATCGGCAACCTCACTAGCCTGCTGGACCTGAATCTGAGCCAGAACATCCTCAAGGGTCCAATCCCCGAAGCGATAGGCAACCTCGGTAACCTGCATACGCTGAATCTGTCCGACAACCACTTTGAGGGAACAATCCCCGTCGAAATCAGCAAACTTTCAGAACTGCAGCACCTCTGGCTGGAACGCCTCGGCCTGGAAGGCCCCGTACCGAAGCAGTTGGGCATCTTGGAGAATCTCAGCGAACTGCGCCTGACAGGGAACGCCGAGATGTCCGGCGCGTTGCCAACCGAACTCACAAACCTACCTCGGCTCGAAGTGCTTCTGGCGGGTGGTACCACACTCTGTGCACCTGAAGAGGGGCAGTTTCTGACCTGGCTCCGAGGACTTCCCAAGCGCCGGATCCGTTCTTGCCTCCAGCAAGTGGAAGACGCCTACCTTGTCCAAGCCATACAGTCTCGTGACTTCCCCGTGCCGCTCGTCGCGGGGGAGCCTGCGCTGTTGCGCGTCTTCGTCACGGCACAGGTCCCGAACGAGGCCGGTATTCCTCCCGTTCGAGCCGTTTTTTTCTCGAATGGATCGGAGACCTACACCGTGACCATCCCGCCCAAGCCGGGCCCGATACCGACGGCCGTGTACGAAGGATCTCTGCCGTATTCGGCGAACATCGAGATTCCTGGATGGGTCGTGGCTCAGGGACTGGAGTTGGTGATCGAGATCGACCCGGAAGGCACACTCGATAGGGGGCTCGGCGTGGCGCGGCGCATCCCGGAATCGGGACGAATGGCGATTGACGTTCAGGCCGTTCCTCTCCTCGACCTAACCCTGGTTCCGTTTATCGTGACCACGGATCCGGACCATTCGATTGTCGATCTGACTCAGGAAATGGCGGCAGACCCGGAGAACCACGAGGTACTTTGGCCCATACGCGAACTGATGCCGGTGGCCGATCTGGAGGTAACAGCACACGCACCCGTTGAGACATCGACGGACGACTCCCACGAACTCCTTCGGCAAACCGATCTGATTCGGGTCGCCGAAGGCGGCACGGGCCATTACATGGGAATGCTGCCCTATTTTGTCGAGGGCACAGCCTATCTCGGGGCCAGATCAAGTTTCGCGCCTACTTCTACCCCCAGGCTCATGGCGCATGAGATTGGGCACAATTTCAATCTTCTCCACGCGCCGTGTCCGCGCGGTATCAATAGACCAGACCCTTCTTTTCCGCACCCGGGAGGTATCATAGGCGCCTGGGGCTACGATTTCCGCAATGGCGGGCGTCTTGTGGATCCGAGCACCTCGGATGTGATGGGCTATTGCGGGTACGAGTGGCCCAGCGACTACCATTTCACCAATGCGCTCAGCTACCGGCTTTTTAATGAAAGCTCCCGTAACCCGGCTAGCCTTGTCGCTGGAAACAAATCGCTCGTGGTATGGGGCGGGGTTAACGCCGAGGGAGATTTGTTTCTTGAGCCGGCGTTCGTGATGGACGCGCCGCCGGCTTTGCCAGATTCGGTCGGCGGGTACAAACTTGTCGGGCGTATTGCCGCTGGGGCGGAACTCTTCTCGCTGCCATTTTCGATGCCGACATTGGCACACGGGGATGGCGCTTCCTCCTCATTCGTGTTTGCCCTGCCCATCAAGCCTGACTGGGCCGGCAACCTGGCGAGCATCACACTGTCCGGACCCGGCGGATCTGCCACACTCGACGGCGAAAGCAACCTCCCGATGTCAATTCTGCGCAACCCGCGGACCGGACAAGTGCGCAGTATCCTACGCGACCCGCCGCTTGAGACGCGGGTGCCTGCGGAAGGCACGGCCAGGGTGCCTGCGGACGACGAGGAAGCGGATTTCGAGGTGCTTTTTAGCCGCGGGATTCCGGACACGACAGCATGGAGGCTGTGAGCGAATGCACATGGTTGGCTGAAAAACCAAAAAAAGAACGAATCAATGAAAATTCTGATATATTCAACCATCCTGGCGGGGCTGATCGGGATCTCGCATCCTACCTCGGCTACCGATGGCAGGTTCGTCAATCTCTCCACTCGCGCATTGGTGGAAACGGGAGACGAGGTCATGATCGGGGGTTTTATCATCGAAGATGGCTCCCAGGAGGTGCTGATCGAAGCAATTGGACCGGAATTGGCCAACAAGGGCATAACCAATGCGCTGGCCGACCCGGTTCTCACCGTAACCAGATCAAGCGATGGTATGGTATTAATGGTAAACGACAACTGGGAGGACAGTCAGGGGCAGTTGGTATCCGATCTTTGGGGTGGCAGTCCAAACTTGGCAGCTGGCAGCGCGAGTTCTGCGGTCGTTCTCACTCTGGATCCCGGCAACTATTCGGCCAAGGTCGAAGGAAAGAATGGAACTACCGGCGTTGCTATCATCGAGGTGTATGGGATCGTTTCCCGTGGCTCGGAGAGTTCGGACCGTACAGTGTTAATGGGGTTGTACAATGCGACAGACGGGGCGAACTGGACGAGATCCGACAACTGGGGAACAGACGTGCCGCTGGATCTATGGTACGGCGTCAAGGCTGACGGAAATGGCCGCGTCACCAAGCTGAGGCTTGGCGCAAACCAACTGAGCGGGCCGATGCCTGCAGAACTCGGCAACCTCGCCTACTTGGAAAACCTGGGGCTCTCCAGCAACCAATTGAGCGGGCCAATTCCATCCGAATTGGGACAACTCGCCTACTTGGAAGGCTTGTGGCTATTCGACAACCAATTGAGCGGTCCAATTCCTGCAGAACTCGGCAACCTCGCTAATCTGGAAGTGTTGGGTCTTTTCAGTAACCAATTAAACGGACCGATTCCGGCACAATTGGGACAACTCGCTGATTTGGAAGGCATGTGGCTCTATGACAACCAATTGAGCGGTCCAATTCCAGCACAACTCGGCAACCTCGCTAATCTGGAAGTGTTGAGTCTTTTCCGCAACCAATTAAACGGACCGATTCCGGCACAATTGGGACAACTCGGCAACTTGCAATACCTGAGTCTCCATATCAACCAATTAAGCGGTCCAATTCCAGCACAACTCGGCAATCTCACTAATTTGGAAAGGCTGGCGCTCTCCAATAACCAGCTAAACGGACCAATTCCGACAGAACTGGGTAACCTCGCAAATCTGGAAAGGTTGTATCTCTATGAAAACCAGTTGAGCGGGCCGATTCCAGCACAACTGGGAAACCTCGCCTACTTGGAAGTGCTGAACCTATATGGCAACCAGTTAAACGGACCGATACCGGCAGAACTCGGCAACCTCGCCTACTTGGGAGTGCTGTGGCTCAATCGCAACCAATTAAGCGGATCGATTCCAGTAGAACTTGGAAATCTCGCAAACCTGGATAGCCTTTACCTCGGTGGCAATCAGTTATCCGGTTGCATTCCCGATGGGTTACGGGACGTGGCAGAGAATGACCTCTCCAAACTTGATCTGCCCTATTGCGGAGAGGGAGGACAGGAAACAACCCACAGGGTTGGCGATACGCTAACCGACCTGCCGACGGGCTCCTGGACCCCGGACGTGACCTCGGACGGGTCGTTCAGTTCGTCCGGAGGCAACGTGACCATTCGACTCAACGATGGTGGCTTCATCGAGGAGGGCAACTTCCGTTACACCTGCCAAAGTTCCGGCGGTTGCGTGATCGAGAACCGGGGCGTGACGTCCGGAACGATCGTTCAAACCGCGAAGGGTACGGCGCCGGGCGGCGGTGGAATGGAACCCGATACGCAGCCGAGTTTCGCTGCCGGAAGCGGCCCGGGCGACCAATCCTACACCGTCGACACAGCCATCAGCGCTCTGACGCTGCCGGAGGCCAGCGGCGGCGACGGCACGCTGACCTACTCGCTCACGCCGAGCGTCCCGGGCTTGAGTTTCGACGCCAACACGCGCCGCCTCACCGGCACGCCAACGACCGCCGGTACCCACTCGATGACCTACACCGTGACCGATGCCGACGGCGATTCCGATTCGCTCACCTTTACCATCGCCGTGCAGGATGCCGACGATAGCGGCTCGGGTGGTAGCTTCGACCTACACAAAGACCATTCCAATTCCCGAGGTATCGCATATGCCAACGACCGCTTCTATATCTTCAGATGGCTGGACAACAAAGTCTACGCCTATACTAGGACAGGCCAGCGAGACCCGAACAACGACTTTGATTTGACCCCCAATATCTTCGGCCCCATCCACAGATTTGCCTTCGCCAACGGGCGGTTCTATGTTTTTCACGTACATGGAGCTGATGGCAAGCTTTTCGCATATACCATAACGGGTCAACGAGACGCCTCAAGAGACCTCGAATTGCACGCAAACAATAGTTCACCGAGAGGGATCGCCTACGCCGATGGTCGGTTTTACGTCGTCGATCAGCAAGACAGCAAGGTCTATGCTTACGCGGCCTCGGGTGATCGCGATGCTGCGGCCGACTTCGACCTCGGTAACGACCGTTTCATTTGGAGCCTCGAGGGGTTTGTCTTCGCCAACGGGCGGTTCTATGTATTGGATGGGTTAGTCGACAAGGTATACGCTTACACCGCATCGGGACAGCGCGACGCTACAGCCGACTTCGCCTTGGCATGTGACAATGTCTGGGCGATAGGGATCGCATACGGCAACGGCCGCTTTTATGTGCTTAATTGGACTGACCGAAAGATCTACACGTATACCGGTCGAAACGCAGACCTGTCACTATGCTTCCCCATTGGTAGCAATCCGGGTAACCAGTCTTACCCCGTTGGCATGGGGATCTCCGCATTGACATTGCCGGCGGCCCGCGGCGGCGACGGGCCGTTGATGTACAGCCTCTTGCCCGCGGTACCTGGGTTAAGCTTCAACGCCACGATGCGCCGCCTGACGGGCACGCCTACCAAGATCGGCACGTACAATATGACCTACCGGGCCATGGACATCGATGGCGACACCGGTTCGCTAACCTTTACCATCACTGTTACTGAGCCCGAGCCGGACTTAGTGGTGGAATCGGTATCGGTCAGCGACGACACGCTGAATGAGGGCGCGACGTTTACGCTGAACGCGACGGTTCGCAACTCGGGCGGTGGAGACGCCGCCGCGACGACGCTGCATTACTACGAGTCGTCCGACTTGACAATTTCCTCCGCCGACACTGCCGTTGGCACGGACTCGGTGGGCGTGCTCGCCGCCTCGAGCACAAGCGCCGAGAGCATCCGACTGACCGCGCCCTCCTCGGACGGCACGTACTACTACGGCGCCTGCGTCGATTCCGTGCCTGGGGAAACCGACACTGCAAACAACTGTTCCAGCGCGGTGCGCGTCACTGTGAGCGGCGGGACGGATCCGCCATCTGACGATTACACGCCGCTGGAGGGATTACGCGTTTCGCCGGGCCTGATTCGGCTTGGTATCATTTCTATCGGTGGTTGCCAATCCTTGAACAACAATAACATCAATGGTGTGACCTATACCACACATAGTTCCAAATGGCAGCGCAGGGCCGACGCCGACTCGGCCTGGGAAGACGTGCCCGGCACTGAGAAGCAAGGCGAATTGTGTCCCTACAGCCCAACTTCTGCGGGCGAGTATCGAATTGTGGTGGATATCACCATTGATAACAGACGAGGTAGTTACTCCAGTGAGAACACGATTACAGTAAACTGACTTCGGCCGGGCGGCAAAACTTTCCCTGCTTGGCCGGACCAATTGGACACTTATTTATGAAAGAAAAGAAGACAGGTTATACAAACGGAAAAAACCTGGCCCGCGACGTGGCGGTGATACTGCTGGTGCTAGCGGGACTGCTGGGAATATCGCAGCAGTCCTCGGCCGCAAATGGCAGGTTCGTCAATCTTTCCACCCGCGCATTGGTGGAAACGGGAGACGAGGTCATGATCGGGGGTTTTATCATCGAAGATGGCTCCCAGGAGGTGCTGATCGAAGCAATTGGACCGGAATTGGCCAACAAGGGCATAACCAATGCGCTGGCCGACCCGGTTCTCACCGTAACCAGATCAAGCGATGGTATGGTATTAATGGTAAACGACAACTGGGAGGACAGTCAGGGGCAGTTGGTATCCGATCTTTGGGGTGGCAGTCCAAACTTGGCAGCTGGCAGCGCGAGTTCTGCGGTCGTTCTCACTCTGGATCCCGGCAACTATTCGGCCAAGGTCGAAGGAAAGAATGGAACTACCGGCGTTGCTATCATCGAGGTGTATGGGATCGTTTCCCGTGGCTCGGAGGGTTCCGACCGCACGGCGCTTGAGGCGTTGTACAATGCGACAGACGGGGCAAACTGGACGAGATCCGACAACTGGGGAACAGACGTGCCGCTGAATCTATGGTACGGCGTCAAGGCTGACGGAAATGACCGCGTCACCAAGCTGAGGCTTGGCGCAAACCAACTGAACGGGACAATTCCAGCAGAACTCGGGAACCTCGCCAACTTGGAAGGCTTGTGGCTATACGACAACCAGTTGATTGGGTCGATCCCAACAGAACTCGGCGGACTGGCCAACCTGGAAACCCTGAACCTCCGCACCAACCAGTTAAATGGACCGATTCCAGCACAACTGGGACAACTTACCAATTTGGAAGGCTTATGGCTCTATGACAATCAGTTGAGCGGACCGATTCCGACAGAACTCAGCAACCTCGCTAATCTGGAAACGCTGTCGCTTTTCGGCAATCAGTTAAGCGGACCGATTCCAGCACAATTGGGACAACTCGCCTACTTGGAAGTGCTTTGGCTATACGACAACCAGTTGAGCGGGGCGATTCCAGCAGAACTCGAAAACCTCGCCAACCTGGAAACGCTGGCGCTCTATGACAACCGGTTGAGCGGGACAATTCCGACAGAATTGGGCAATCTTTCCTATCTGGAATACCTGGTACTTCACGTTAACCAGTTGAGCGGACCGATTCCAGCACAACTGGGACAACTTACCAATTTGGAAGGCTTATGGCTCTATGACAATCAGTTGAGCGGACCGATTCCGACAGAACTCAGCAACCTCGCTAATCTGGAACTGCTTTTACTCAGTGGCAACCAGTTATCCGGTTGCATTCCCGATGAGTTGCAGGATGTGGAAAATAATGACCTCTCCACACTTGATCTGCCCTATTGCGGAGAGGGAGGTCAGGAAACGACCCACGGGGTAGGCGACACGCTGTCCGACCTGCCGACGGGCTCCTGGAGCCCGGACGCGACTTCGGACGGATCGTTCAGTTCGTCCGGCGGCAACGTGATCATTCGACTCAACGATGGCGGTTATATCGAGGAAGGTAACTACCGTTTCACCTGCCAGAGTTCCGGCGGTTGCACCATCGAGAACAGGGGAGTGACATCCGGAACGATCGTTCAGACCGCGCAGGGCACGGCGCCGGGCGGTGGGACGGAACCGGATACGCAGCCGAGTTTTGCCGCCGCAAGCGGCCCGGGCGACCAATCCTACCCCGTCGACACAGCCATCGGCGCTCTGACCCTGCCGGAGGCCAGCGGCGGCAACGGCGCGCTGACCTACAGTCTCTCTCCCTCCATCCCGGGGTTGAGTTTCAACGCCACCACCCGCCGCCTCACCGGCACGCCAACGACCGCCGGCTCCCACTCAATGACTTACACGGTGACCGATGCCGACGGCGACTCCGATTCCCTCACCTTTACCATAACCGTAACCGAGCCGCCTCCTCCATCGGACGATTACACGCCGCTGGAGGGATTACGCGTTTCGGCAGGCCGGGTTCAATACTCGTTCTTCAGCGCAGGGGGTTGCATCCGTCTGAGCAATTCCACGATCAATGGCGTGACCTATACCACACACAGCTCCAAGTGGCAGCGCAGGGCCAATGCCTCCTCGCCCTGGGAGGATGTGCCCGGCACCGAGGAGCAAGGAGGATTGTGCGCCTACAACCCCACCTCGCCAGGCGAGTATCGGATGGTGGCGGATATCACCATCGGCAGCAGGCGTGGCAACTACTCCAGTGAGAACACGATTACCATCAACTGACTTCGGCAGTGCAACGGCGATGTGCCTGATCCTGGTGGGGTTGCTGGGAATCCCGCAACAGACCTCGGCCACCGATGGCAGGCTCGTCAATATTTCGACCCGCGCATTGGTGGAGACGGGCGATGAGGTCATGCTGGGCAGTTTCATTATCGAGGATGGCGCCCAGGAGGTGTTGGTCCAGACTCTCGGCCCGGAACTGGCTAATCCACCGACCTCTCTTTCCAATGCGCTGGCCGATCCGGTTCTCACTTTGATCAGGCTCTCCGACGGTATGGAGTTGATGGTCAACGACGACTGGGAGGATAGCCAGGAAGAGGTGGTGCGCGGTATCTGGGGAGTCCATATTAACTTGAACGATGGCAGCGCGAGTTCGGCCCTCGTTACTACTCTGGATCCCGGGAGGTATACCGCCAAGGTCGAAGGAAAGGATGGAACGACCGGGGTTGCCCTCGTCGAGGTGTATGGGATCGATTCTACTGGAGGAGCAGGCAACGCAGACGGCCAACTCGTCAATATCTCAACCCGCGCTTTGGTGGGAACGGGGGACGAGGTCATGCTGGGCAGTTTCATTATCGAGGATGGCGCCCAGGAGGTGCTGGTCCAGGCTCTCGGCCCGGAACTGGCCAATCCCCCGACATCCCTTTCCAATGCAATGGCCGATCCGGTTCTCACCTTGATCAGGCTCTCCGACGGTTTGGAATTAATGCGCAACGACGATTGGGAGGACAGTCAGGAAGAGTTTGTGCGCGGTATCTGGGGAGACCATATTAACCTGAACGATGGCAGCACGAGTTCGGCCCTTGTTATCACTCTCGATCCCGGGAGGTATACCGCCAAGGTTGAAGGAAAGGATGGATCGACCGGGGTTGCCCTCGTCGAAGTGTATGGGATCGAGCCGGATACGCAACCGGGTTTCACCGCCGGAAGCGGCCCGGGCAACCTTTCCTACCCCGTCGACACAACCATCGGCGCCCTGATCCTGCCCGAGGCCAGCGGCGGCAACGGCCCGCTGACCTACAGCCTTTCTCCCTCCGTGCCGGGATTGAGTTTCGACCCAACCACGCGCCGTCTCACCGGCACCCCAACGACCCCCGGAACCTACTCGATGACCTACACCGTGACCGACGCCGACGGCGATTCCGATTCGCTCACCTTTAGGATCTATTCGCCTGACCTGGGAAGCCCGGACCGCGCGGCGCTAACGGCGTTGTACAATGCAACGGACGGGGCAAACTGGAGGAGATCCGAGAACTGGGCAACAGACGTGCCGCTCGACCAATGGTTCGGGGTCATCACCGACGACAACAACCGCGTGACGGCGATCGACCTCTCCTACAACGAGTTGAGCGGACCGATACCGGCAGAACTGGGAAACCTTACCAACTTGGAAAACCTGAACCTCCGCAGCAACAGCCTGAGAGGAACGATTCCGCCGCAACTCGGCAACCTCCTTGATCTTGTGGAACTGAATCTCCGCAATAACAACCTGAGCGGACTGATTCCAGCCCAACTGGCAAATATCGCCAACCTCGAAACCATATACTTTGGTGGCAATCAATTCTCCGGGTGCATTCCCGATGGGTTGCAGGATGTGCCGGAAAGCGATCTCTCAACACTCGGTTTGCAAAATTGCGGAATAATCGATCGAGCTGCTCTGGTCGCCTTGTACAATGCCACCGACGGTCCGAACTGGACGAACAGTGATAACTGGGGATCAGACGTTCCGCTCGACCAATGGTACGGCGTCACGGTTGATGGAAATGGCCGCGTGATCGGGCTGGAACTCACCAGTAACAAATTGAGTGGGCCGATTCCAGCCCAACTCGGTAACCTTTTCTACTTGGAAAAATTGTGGCTCCATCTAAACCAGTTGAGCGGGCCGATTCCAGCCCAACTCGGTAACCTCGACAATTTGATCAGCCTGATTCTCTGGAACAACCAACTTACTGGACCAATACCTTCCGAACTGGGTAACCTCGGCAATCTGGAAAGCCTTGACCTCACCGGTAATCAGTTGAGCGGATCGATGCCAGCAGAACTGGGTAACCTCGCCAACTTGCAATACCTGTCTCTCAGCGCAAACCAGTTGGGCGGGCCGATACCGGCCTGGTTGGGCGACCTCTCAAATCTGGAATATCTTTACTTGGGCGATAATCAATTTGCCGGGTGCATTCCCGATGGGTTACGGGACGTGGCGAATAATGACCTCTCGACACTCGGTTTGCAATATTGCGGAACAATCGATCGAGCTGCTCTGGTCGCCTTGTACAACGCCACCGACGGTCCGAACTGGACGAACAGCGACTACTGGCTAAGTGACGAACCTCTCGATCAGTGGTACGGCGTCACGGTTGATGGAAATGGCCGCGTCATCGGGCTGCATCTCAACGCCAACCAGTTGAGCGGGTCTATACCGGCAGAACTGGGCAAACTTGAACTCCTGCAATCCCTTGCCCTAAACGACAACCAATTGACCGGTGTTATTCCCGACGAATTACTGGAGATGAGCAATTTAGAGACATTATTGTTCGAAGACAATAACGGCTTGTGTGCGCTCGATACGAATGCCTTCACTTCATGGCTTCAGGGGATTGCTGAGTGGCGCGGGCCGAGATGCGACCTGAACCAGCCGCCGCTGACGGTGGGCACAATTCCTAGCCAAACGCTTCTCGCGGGAGCTAGTGCGACCACCATACGATTGGGAACAGCGTTCGCCGATCCCGACAGTGATGCGCTGACTTATTCCGCGGTCACCGCCGATGAGAACGTGATACGGATCGGGATGTCAGGCGCGACCCTCAGTCTCACTCCCGTTGCCGAGGGAGCTACGACCGTGACCGTGACCGCGACTGATTCCGGGGGCTTGGAGGCCTCGCTCACCTTTCCCGTAACGGTAGAAGGCCTCGCTTCCCGGCGCCATAATATCATCTTGCGCGTCGTTCGCGTCACAACGGACTGGATGCCATACGCCGCGCTCGGTGGTTGGCCCGCCGCCGCGTTACCCAAGGAGAGTGTGGCCCTGAAGTACTTCGAGGCGGCCATTTGGGAAGAAACCGCGTCCGTACACCTGTACGAATTCGACAACAATTACAACCACCTCTACGATGCCGGCTCAGACTCAGCGCGAATCGCCTACCGCGAACAATATGTTGTGCGGAAGCACACCGGAATGCCTTCGGACTTGATTAACCGAGAGGATTTCCTGAAGTCCGCCTTCGTGGATTTCGCGAGTTACTTGGTGGAGCGATTCCCCGACTCGGATCATCATCTGCTCTTTTCGGGGCACGGGGGCCCGGGCGGTCGGCTTTTCGAAGGCCTTCTGGGCCAGGAAAAGGCGGCTGAATTCCTGGGCACATGGCGTAAACTCCTTGGGAGAAGGCTGGGGGTAATCGACATGGGAGGACCGTGTTCCAAGAGTGGGTTTTCGGACCTGGAAAACTTCTGCGATCATACCCGGTACTACATTGCATCCGACATCCCGAACGGCGGATACATTTTTGACAACTGGACAGTCGAGAAGTATTATGAAGTGGACCCGGAGCGCCAGTATCATTCCCTTTTCCGGACACACGGCGCCCTGGAAGAGGCTCTGGTGGCCAGGATCGAGTTGAAACGAAAGGACTATGAGTACTCGCGGCGGGACATGATCGCGAACAAGGTGGAGCAGGCCAATTACTTGTATTCGTGCACGAACATGAAATCCGAACTCGGCTGGAATGTGCGGTTGTTTTTCGAGCAGTCCGGCGGAGTCTATGACTACCGCCTGGACCTGTGGAAGTACTTGACGGAAAACGATGCGCCCGAGCCGTTGCTGGAAATGTTCGACCAAACGATCATCCATGATGCGAACAACAGGGATTTCTTCGAGTGGGAAGTTGTCGCCAATGGAATCAGGATGTGCTGCAGGTGGTAGCACGCCGTCGCCTTGGGGCGCAAAGGAGACGACAAAAATAACTTTTAGGACTTTGACCCCTTCCTTCTCCGAGTAAATCGAACATTCCAAAAGTCGCTTAACTAAGCACCATTCAATCTAAAATATTTATGATACAACGCATGAAAATTTATAAAAAATTCAACCGGCGGGGGCCGGGTTGGAATGCGTGGACGAGTTTGAGACCCCCCCCGATGAACCGCTTTATTGCCGCCTGTGTCGTCGTATTGCTTTTGCCGATTACCGGCTGGGCACAGAATCAGGGGTACGAGCTTCGGGTCGGCCGACTCGTCGTAAGTAAAACGAATTGGGACGCCGCATCATCGGCCGATTTCCAGGTGAGAGTCAAACGTCGGGACCCGGCCGTGGAGAAGAAAATCAATGCCCTGGACAAACGGATCGGCCAGTTCCGCGATGAAGTCGAAAAGTTGAAGAGCCAGTCGGGTCCGCTCAAGCAAAAAGATGCGCAATCGAAGATCGAGCCGGGACCGCCGCTCACGGAGGCGGAACTCAAAACGCGCGCAGTATTGTCTGGGATGACCTCGGAGGAGAAGACAGCCGCCCTTGTGGCGGAACTGAAGCGGATCAACCGAAAGGAAGAGGAGAGCAGGCGTGAGCCGGGACCACCCTTGACCGCAGAGGAAGAGGCGCACCTGCAATCTCTCATGGATCGCCTGAGCGACGTGCAGGGGGATCTGCAAAACACGGTCAGGGAGCGGGATCTCAACCGATCTCTCATCTATGGCCGGACCCGCACATTGGACAGCGATTCGCGAACACTGGATTTTGATTCGCAGCGAATACTGACGGTCTACGCGGGGGACGTTCTGCAGGTCACGGCGGTCGACGAGGATTTCTTTAATGACGACGTCATTGGAAGGCATGCCATCCACCTCTCCGACCAGATTTTCGCGGAAGGATCTTACGACCTCGGGCATGCGGACTTCATTCGAGCGCTGGAGTTGCATTTCACACCGATTCAGTAGCTCTGACCCGTTCGAGGGTTAGTGTCCAACGGCAGAGCAAGGATGCTCTTGCCCTACCTGGGGCCTTGCCACGCCGATATCGTGGGTAGGGCGACGGCATCCTTGCCGCGCCGATAACGTGGGTAGGACGATTAGGCCGGGCATCTTTTTTCCAGAGCATGTCCCCAGCTATCGGGCCGGTTTCCAAATGGTCAGGGAGGGCGATCGAGGCCGTTTCCCGCCCAGTCGCTTGACCCGTTCAAACCCCGGTGGGCCAATTTCCATATCGGCCGGTTGTTCCAGGACGATACATCCCGGAGGGGAAAGCAATTGCCCCATCAAAGCGAATAAGGGTTCCGCCCAGTCCTTTAACTTGTCGTAAGGGGGATCGCAAAAAATCAGGTCGAACGGATTGTAGTCGGAAGGATGCCATTTAAAAACGTCGCGTTGGACGACGATGATTCCCGATGGGGAAGTTCCGGTCGATTTTCCCACGCGCTCGATGTTAGCTTTCAGGTACGGAATCAACGAACGGTTCTCTTCCACGAAAACTCCCCCCCGGCTACCGCGACTCCATGCTTCCAGTCCATACGCTCCGGTTCCGGCGAAGAGGTCGAGAAAGCGTATTTCGGGAGATAATTCCCCCAAGGAGGAGAAGAGGGCTTCCCGTGAACTGTCCGTGGCCGGCCGGGTTTGCCTGTCCCTGGGAGCATCCAATTTTATTCCCCTCGCTTTTCCGCCGGTAATCCTCATGGATTCATCGCAATTTAATCAGGCCTTAAGGTTCTTTGGACCAACGTCTTATACATTCGATCGCAATTTTTTGGATAGATATCTGAAAAATTTTGAACGAACGCGTTGGTTTCTCGTCATACCTTACATAGCCCATAGGCTATTTTGGAGTAAAGTTCATAGTTTCAGTCTAGTTTGTAGTTTGTTAAGCAAGGGAAGCTCCGTGAAAGCGGAGCTTCTTTGCTTTTGGTGAAATTCAATCTCAGCGGATTAACAGGACGCGGCTGGGCTGGACATAGTGGGTGAAACAAAGCCAAGTTATGACATGCCCCGCTTCCGTACTTATTGCCCTTCCCTGGCCACGGAAGGGGAAACTTTCCAGCTCGATGCTTTTGAATCGCGCCATCTGGTGACGACCAACCGCGCCCGTACCGGGGATGTGGTCATCGCCTTCGACGGGAAAGGACTGGAATGCGCCTGCCGGATTGCGGACGCCGATCACCGAATTTCCCGCCTGAAAAAGCTGAGTTGCGCCACGATGGCCCGGAAGGGGGTAAAAATCACCCTGGCCCAGGCCGTGACCAAGGGAAAAACCATGGACTCCATCGTGCGCCGGGCCACGGAGTTGGGCGCCTTCAGGATTCAGCCTCTCATTTCCCGGAGAATCCAGGTTCGGTTGAAGGACATGCCCCGAAAATTGAATAAATGGAAGCAACAGTGTATCGAAGCCTGCAAGCAAAGCGGAAATGGGTGGCTTCCGCATCTATCCGCCCCGGTTCCGCTGGATCGTTTTGTCGCAACACTCGATTTTGATCTTACCCTGGTGGCCAGTCTGCAGGGAGGGACGACCCCCTGGCAAAACCTCGAGCCCGGCCCGACAACCTGCGTATTGATCATCGGACCGGAGGGAGATTTTTCCACCGGGGAGTACAAACTCCTGCAAAATAGCGGAGCAGTAGGCGTTTCCCTGGGGCATCACGTCCTGCGCTCTGAAACGGCGGCCGTTTCCGCCCTGGCTCTGGCCAACCAATTCCTTGGCTACCAGACCAAAAGCCCCCCCGCGTAGGTGAGGCCCGCTCCCACGGAACAAAAGATGATTCTATCCCCTTTCCGGAAGATCCCCTCTTCCGCAGCCCACCCCAATGCCATGGAAACCGAGGCGGCGGAGGTATTCCCATATTTGCCGATGGTTACGACGAAACGTTCGTAGGGAATGCCCACCCTTTTTGAAACTGCTCGCAAAATTCGCTCGTTGGCTTGATGCGGAACCACCCAAGACACATCGTCGACGGCAAGGTTTTCTCGTTGCAGGGTCTGTTCGATCATGTCGGCAAAAGCGACCACGGCATACTTGAAAACGGCGGCCCCGTTCATGCTGAGGTAGAAGTCCGAGACGTCGCAACCGGAATGGGCTATGGGTTTTTTGGCCCCGCCGCCCAATCGTTGAATGGCTTCATATTGGGTGGCATCGCCACTGAGCCCCATGCGGTGCAGCCGGGTCCCGCCCGGTCTGTCGGTGAGAACAGCGGCCCCGGCTCCATCGCCAAAGAGGAAGGCGGTGCTGTAGTCTTCGTAATTGGTAATGCGGGACAACAATTCGGCCGTTACCACCAGGAGCTTACGGGCGCTGCCCGACAAAATGAAGGTGCGCCCGATTTCCAAGGCGTAAAGCCATCCGGAACAAGCCGCGTTGAGGTCGAAAGCCAGGGCGTGGGGAATGCCCAAATGCTTGGCCAACGCACTGGCGGCGCTGGGAACGGGTTGATCCGGAATGATCGTGGCCAGAATAATGCCATCAATTCCGGAAACGTCCATGCCCGCCTTGGCCAGGGCATCCTCGCTTGCCCGCGAGGCGTAGGTGGTGACGTCCTCCCCCTCTGACGCGACGTATCGGGACGAAATCCCGGTGGTCTTTACGACCTCGTCGGCCGATTTGTCGGGAAATCTTTCCAGGATCTCCTCATTGGTCCGAACGCGCCTGGGAACGGCATAACCGATACCGGCAACACATACGGTCTGTTTGCTGGTGTCGGACGCGGCCACCCCGGAGGCAGCGGCCTCGGTCAGCAACTGCGGATGGATATTCATGTAGGCTTGCACGTCATCTCCCGAGACGCGCCCTCCCGGCCCGGTTGGATCGATCGCGGTAAGCTTCGAGGGGTCGAGGCCCGCTTCACGCGCGATGCGAAGGGCCTTGGGGGTCCATTTGATACTTGTCGCCCTCCCGGCCGGCTTCAAAGCGGGCCGAGGGACGGAGGCGGGAACCGGGGATGCAATCGGCCCGACCGGGGCGGTCTGCCTCATCCCGGCCCAGGTTTGGGAGATTGGCGCCTGGCGGGCTTCACGTTTGATTGCCAGATGCTTTTGCGTCGCATCGGCCGTCTCGATCTCGATAAAGGGGGAATTGGCTTCTACGATATCTCCGGCCCGCACCAGAATATTTTTTATGACCCCGTCGCAGGGAGCCTCAAAATCGAAAGCGGACTTGTCGCTTTCGAATTCCGCACAGGTTTGCCCTTTGGCGACCGGGTCTCCCACTTCCACCTGAATATCGATCACGGTGAGTTCATGGACGGTCGCTCCCATGGAGGGAACGGGAATCAAGGCCAAAAATTTCTCCATTGTTCTGAAAAACGGAAATTATTTCTCAGCGGCCAAGGATTTGGATAGACGCCAGACTTGCAAGAAAGATTCCACTATTCCGGGCAACTCCGATAAAGGCACCATGCTGGGACCGTCGGAAACGGCGCGTTCCGGGGCGGGGTGTGTCTCGAGAAAAATTCCATTTGCCCCGGCGGCTAGAGCGGCTCGCCCCAACGGGAGGACAAATTCGCGCTGCCCGTCGCTTCGACCGGGGCCTGCGCTGGGCAATTGCACGCTATGGGTGGCGTCGAAAATAACCGGATGGCCCGTTTGCCGCATAATGGAAAATCCACGCATGTCCACTACCAGGTTATGGTAACCAAAGGTCGAGCCCCTCTCGGTGAGCCATATTTCCGCGGCCTTGCCATGTTGCAGCTTGGCCACCACGTGGGTCATGTCGGAGGGAGAGGTGTATTGGCCCTTCTTGACGTTGACCGCTTTTCCGCTTTTTGCCGCTGCCAGCAGCAGGTCGGTCTGCCGGCATAACAGGGCGGGAATCTGCAACACGTCGACCACTTCCGACACCGCTGTTACCTGATGGGATTCATGGAAATCGGTCAGGACGGGAAAACCGAAACGGGCCTTGATTCGGGCCAGAATTGCCAACCCTTCTTCCAGGCCCGTCCCGCGCGCCCCTCCAATGGAGGTGCGGTTAGCCTTGTCGAAGGATCCTTTGAATACGATGTTCAAGTCCGGCCAGGTTTGGGCGAGTTCAGCCAAGCTCTCGGCCACGGGGCGACAAGTCTCCATCGATTCCAGGGAACAGGGCCCGGCTATCAACAACAGTTTTTGCGGATCATGGAGCATTTAGCATTTCACCGCGGCTTTTTTTACCTGAAGAGCTGCTCTGACGAAAGAAGCGAACAAGGGATGGGCCTGGAAAGGCTTGGATTTGAACTCGGGATGGAACTGAACGCCGACAAACCAGGGATGGGATTCGATTTCCATTATTTCGACCAGATTTAGCCTGGGATTGATACCGGCAACTTTGAATCCTTTTTCCTCCAGCCTCTCCCGGTAGGCGTTATTGAATTCATAGCGGTGCCGGTGGCGTTCCCGCACCGTGTCGAACTGGTAGGCGCGATGACTTTTGCTACCGGGGACGAGTTGACAGGTGTAGGCTCCCAAACGCATGGACGCTCCTTTTTGAGTCACATCCTTCTGGTCTTCCATCAGGTGTATGACGGGATGAGGGGTATTTTCGTCGAACTCCAGGCTATTGGCACGGTGTAGCCCGGCCACATTTCGGGAAAACTCGATGACACCGATCTGCAATCCCAGGCAAAGACCAAAATAGGGAATCCCGTTTTCCCGGGCATATTGCGCTGCAAAAATTTTGCCCTCGGTACCCCGGTCGCCGAAACCACCCGGAACCACGATTCCATCCATTTCCCGCAGGACCTGCTTTCCGTGTTCGGTTTCCAGGTCCTCCGCATCGATTCGCTTCACCTGAACATGGGCATCGTTGGCAATTCCAGCATGGGTGAGGGACTCGTAAACCGATTTGTAGGCATCTTGCAGCTCGATGTATTTCCCCACGACCGCCACCGTCACTTCCTCGGCCGGGAACCTCAACCGGCGCACCACGTCTATCCAGGCATCCATGGGTTTTGCCGGGGCGTTCAACCCGAGGTACTCGACCACAAGATCGTCCGTCTTTTCCTGCTGCAACATCAGGGGCAGTTCGTATATCGAGGTTTCGACATCTCTTTCCTCGATCACGGCCTCGACCGGAACGTTGCAGAACATGGCAAGTTTCTCCCGGACCTCCATTCCCAGGCTCATTTCGGCCCGGCAAATCAAAATATCGGGCTGTATGCCGATCTCCCGGAGTTTTGCCACACTTTGCTGGCTGGGTTTCGTTTTCAACTCCCCGGCCGCCACCAGGTAAGGCACCAGGGTCACGTGAATGAAAAGCACGTTTTGACGGCGTCCGTTTTCCGTCCAAAATTGCCGCAGGGCTTCGATAAAGGGCAAGCCTTCAATATCGCCGATGGTCCCGCCGATTTCGGTGATGAGAACGTCTACCCCTTTGGCCGATTCATAAATGCGGTCCTTGATCACATCGGTTACATGGGGAATCACCTGGACGGTTTTACCGAGGTAATCACCCCGGCGTTCCTTCATGATGACCGCTTCGTAAATCTGGCCCGAAGTGAGATTGTTGGACCGGCTCAGTTCGCCGGAGGTAAACCGTTCGTAGTGTCCCAGGTCCAGATCCGTTTCGGCCCCGTCGTCCAGTACATAGACCTCCCCATGCTGGAAAGGGCTCATGGTGCCGGGATCTACATTGAGATACGGGTCGAATTTCTGGATACGCACGGCAAGCCCGCGATGCTCCAGAAGTGCCCCGAGCGCTGCGGCGGTGAGTCCCTTCCCCAGCGAAGACACAACACCACCGGTTATGAAAATATATTTCATCGGATAAGTAGGGGTTTTTATAGAGATGCTCCAAATGCTACCAAAGCTCAATCCAAATCCCGGCTCTTTGAAAAATTGTTGCTTGGGCTCGTGTGGGATGGTTCATCTCCCCGGCACAAATCCTTGAAATATCCGGTTGACCCTCCCGGTCTAACGCATTTCCCCTTTAGCCCGCATGTCTCACAAATTTTCTACTGCGCTCCGGTATGTCGGCACTGGTGCGGACTTCGTTGGATTTCATGCCCGTGCTTCGCACAGATGCATGCCTACTTTGCGGGGTGTCGACCCAGCTTCACCCGCTCATCTGCTCGAAACCCGCACCAGCACTCGACCTCCGTTCGCTCGCCACGAATTTGGGAGATGTCGCATTCGCTCGGTAAGTGAGACATGCGGGCTAACCCTATGAACAATCCTGTTTTAATCGTGGGTTCGGTGGCCTACGACAATATCATAACTCCCTTCTCCACAGGGAAAAACATACTGGGGGGCTCAGCTTCCTATGGTTGCCTGGCTTGCAGTTACTTTACCGTCCCCCAATTGGTTGGGGTGGTGGGAAACGACTTCGATCCGGCCCACCTGGAGCGGTTTGAAAAACGTGGGGTGGACCTGGAAGGATTGAAGATCGACCACACCGGAAAGTCATTTTTCTGGACGGGGGAATACAGTGAAGGATTCAGAACCCGCAAGACCCTGGAAATTCAGTTGAATGTATTTGAAACATTCAAACCCGTCATTCCGGACAATTACAAAAAAAGCCGATTTGTCATGCTGGGTAATATCGCCCCCGAACTGCAAGGTCACGTTTTGGACCAGATGGAGGGAAATCCCTTTGTAATTGCCAATACCATCGACCTTTGGATCAACCTGAAAAAGCGAATTTTACTCGATCTGATCAAACGCCTGACCCTCCTTGTCATTAATGGAGAAGAAGCCGCCCAACTGACGGGTGACCAAAACATTGTCCAAGCGGGCCGGAAACTCATGGCAATGGGCCCGGAGATGGCCATTATCACGAGGGGGGAGGCCGGGGCGGTACTGTTTCATCCGGAGGGACTTTTTGTCGTTCCCGCCTACCCGGTGGTCGATCTGCAGGATCCCACCGGAGCGGGGGATACCTTTGCCGGATCTTTTATCGGCTATCTCGCCTCGGTTGGCCGGACGGACCTGGGCAGTTTGAAAAAAGCTCTTTTTTACGCCACGGCGACGGCCAGCCTGACGGTGGAAGCTTTCAGTTGCGACCGTCTGGAAAAGGCCGGAAGGGAGGCCATGGAAAAGCGGGTCGAGGAATTGCTCCGCATCACCCAACTAAAGGAATAAGGATTTTCTGAGATATCCGGGTTAGAAGGCGTACTTCAACCCAGCCGTGAGGGCCCAGTATTGCAAATTGCTGAAGGTGAGGGCGCTGTCGAACGGAGTTACACCATCGGCCCGGACCGGGGCGTGACTCCTGATGAGATCCCACACCGTGTCACCTTCAAGATCATCGAAAGAAGCCCAGCGGCCTTTGATTCCGAGCGATACTTTTTCGGACAGCGCGTAGTCGAGACCGCCCAGCAATTGATACCCGAAGAGGGTGTCGGAGAAGTCCGATTCCAGAAGACTTAGCGTGCCGGCGGCAGCAGGCGGCCGGTCGGACGGGTAACCTTGGTCTATTGTCCTGCGCAAAAAGCTGGCCCGGTAGTTCAGATCGGTGCGGGCCCAACCAACGCCCCCTCCCAGGTATGGCGTCCACCTCGAGTCGCTCAGGAAGTCGTAGTAGGCGTTCAGGAAAAATTGACGAGAATAGAAGTCCGATATCCTCTCTGAGGGCGGCTCGAGTGCGCTCACCTCGGACGATTTGCTCTGCAGCGCTTCATTCCCGCCAGGCAACTCCCAAGGCGAAGCAACCCCTCCTTGAGACCTGCTGAAATATTCCAATTCCACCCGAAATTCGTTCAGGGCATACCCATAACTGATGCCGCCGGAGAAACGGGCGCCCAGGTCAAACGAATTGGTCGATAGCGGTCTTGCCACCATGTCGGCGCATCCCGGGCCGGTGGGATCTCCTCCCACCAATATGTCGCACGGTGTCGGGTGATTGACCGCTGAATTGACGGACCCCACGTCCCCGGCATTGGCAAATCCCACTTCGAAACCGGCGTAGAATCCTTGGCGCCTCGTTTCGGCGTCAGCCGCACCTGCAGAAGCGAGGAGGCAAAGACCGAGTGCTGCGGCGAGGTATCCGGATGGGGAATAGATCATCAATTTCTTCATAATCGCTCCTATCTCTTGGCAATATGTGAACGCTGCCCTTTCCCGTTCCATATTGACCCCTTTTAAACCCGGCATTTCGTTTGGTCAATTCCGGATGATGGGAGAATCCAACGGCAGAGCAAGGATGCTCTTGCCCTACCTGGGGCCTTGCCGCGCCGATATCGTGGGTAGGGCGACGGCATCCCTGCCGTGCCGATAACGTGGTTTTAACCCGCATGTCTCACAAATCTTCTACTGCGCACCCGAATACCGGCGCTGGAGCGGGAATCGCTGGATTCGCAACTTTGCAGGGTGTCGACCCAGCTTCAGCCGCGAATCGGCACGAAACCCGCACCAGCACTCGATCTTCAATCGCTCGTCACGAATTTTGTGAGACATGCGGGTTAAGGGCCAGCCTCGATTCATGGCAACAAGATTTGTGAATGTGGACCGCAAGACCCCCACCAGCACTCGTCCTCCCTTCGCTCGCGACGAATTTGGGAGATGTCGCATTCGCTCGGTAAGTGAGAAATGCGAGCTAGAAATTAAAAATCAGGTTCAGATCGATGAAGCTGTCGCGTCTGATCTCGTAGGCGATATCCACCCGGTCGATATCGAGAAAAGCGATTGCCTCCAGGTTCAGAGACCACTGGTCGGAGAGGCGCCGGTTCAATTCGAAAGCCAGTATACGCGAAGCGCCGTCCGCGTCTCCCAGGACACTGGCGAGAAACTCGGTGCTCCGGACGTCGTTGAGGGCAAACCTCGCGGCCAGGAAGAGATCCCTCTGAAAGACATTGGTCGCATTCTGGCCCCGCCCATCGTAATTCCATTCACCGAGAAGGCTGATGTCGACCGTCGAGCCCAATACGGAATAAAACGTGTATTCTCCACCAACAACGGAAGCGGTATAATCCACTTTTCTGCCGAGACGGTCCCGGGCATCGAGGCGCTGGATAGCTTCGAGCTTGAACAACCAGGAACCGGCCGTCATTTGGGTGTCCAGACCGAACTGGCTGATCTGTTCGTAGTGCGGAGCCAAGGTCGGCGCCCCTCTGAAGTCCGTGCTCGGCAGCAGGAAAGGCTCCCGGCTGGTCCCATCGAATGCGCTTACTCCAATATCGAAAGGTCCGAAACTATGGCTGTATCGGGCCGCCAGGTCCAGGCGCCACTGCTCGGCGCCGCTTTCATATGAGACCTGGTCATTGTCTACCGCGAGCGGGAGGCGCAAGCGTCCGGTGTGGCCGGGAAAGGTGCGCGGCCGGTGATAGGGCAGGCCGAAAAGTTCCGCCATGCCCCAATCTCCCGACCAGGTGAGGTGGGCCATGGGTTGGCCCAGCTTCAGCTCTTTGTAGGGGTGTTCTACGAGGTCGATCTGATTGACGATATCGACCAGGTGGCGTGATTCGGCGACCCCCCAGAACACCCGGTCGATGCCCAGGCGCAATTCCCATTCATCATTGCCGACGTCGCCGAATAATAGAAGATAGGCTTCACGCAGGTCGGCATGGGTGCGGCGCAGGTCCGCGCTGTCGTAGCGAAAGAACGGCGCCACTATAAAACTCCAACCTTCGATGCTATCGAAGTAGACCTCCGGTTCCATAACAAACCCGGTGGCATGTCCCCGCTGGCCGGGATATGCAGCGCTTTCCGGAAACCATTGGCTTTCGATGCTGAACCGTCCGGAAATCTGGTAGTCGATTTTGCTTTCGGCGCCGGAAATGAAACCGGAATCCGCGGACAATATCCAAATAATCCCAGGCAGAGCGCCACCAAGAACCCGACGGTTTATCATCAACGTACCCGTCTCAGCCCGGTTTGTGTGAAATCGCGGTCATCGAGATCCGTACGGAACTGAAAATCAGTCCAGGTCAGGACGGTGCCTTTCCCGGTCAGATGGTTTTCCATCGTCATCTCGCTGGCGCGCCAGTAACGATTCAGGAATTGCTCATAATTCCCCAGGGTAAGGGTCTTGAGATGGGAATCCTTGCGGTCGTAGTACTCCACTTTCCACACCCGAAGTTCGTCCTTGTCGCGCCAGACGACCTGGCGGCTGTAGCCGGATTTCCTGTCGACGGGAACGCGTTCGGTGACCGTGCAGGTCCCGCCCCCGCAAGGTTCGTCGCGCAGGTAGCGGTAGGTAAATTTCTCTACGGCTTGGGGGGTGAGATCCTCATAGGCAAATTCGCTTCCCATGAAGGATCCGGACCGATTCGAGGAACTGATGCGCTTGACCCGCTTCAGAGCGGGCAGATAAAGCCATTGATCGTCCGCGCTTTCCCGATGCGCGTGAATGAGAAGAGCCGTTCCCCTGACGTCGCGCGGCTCATCGAAAACAAACAAGCTCTTGTCCCCGTCCTCGGGAACTTCCAGAACCTTTACCCGGAGCTGACGCCGGCTCTCCTGCCCGTTTTTGTTGCGCAGCACCATGGTTTGTTGGGCCATATAGTTGCCAAAGCCTTCCTCAAGGGCATGGGCGTCCCGGGCGATTTTCAACCCCATTTCCTCGGGAGTGGCGCTCTCCGAGTGAACAGGCGTAGCAGCGAGACAAGTCAAAAAGATCAGACAAAGGGTAAAATACGGGAGCATGGGTCGGGTACAAATCATGAATTCCTCCGGTCTAGGGCAATCAACAGAGTGGGAAGGAGAAGAAAATCGGCCACAAGTGCGAAGACAATCGTTATCGTAACCAAAAGCCCGAGCGACCAACTCACCTCAAATCCCGAGGTGGCAAATACCAGAAAGCCTACCGACAAAACCGCCGTGGTCGTCCATAAAGCGCGACCCACCATTTGGAAAGCGGAGCGCACGGCCTCGGGCGCGGGCAGGCCCTCGCGCCGGGCCTTCAGGTATTTGCTCAAAAAATGAACGGTATCGTCCACCACAATTCCGAAGACGACGGCGATAACCACAGAGGAAGCAATACCAACGTGGCCGACGAGATAACCCCACAGGCCGAAGCTCATAATGGCGGGGATAAAATTGGGCAACAGACTGAGAAGCCCGACCCGAACGCTCTTGAATATCCAGATGAGAATGAACGAAATGAGCGCCATGGCCAGAATGGTTCCGCGCAGCATGCTTTTGATATTGCGCAGCGACAGGTGGGCAAAGACTACACTCAGGCCGGATGCTTCCTGGGCAAAAGCTGGGGCATTGTCGCGAAGCCAGGCCTGGGCGCGCTCATCCAGTTCGCGTATATCCCGTGACCACGCATTTTTGGTCACAACAACCAGGCGGGTAGCGGATTTAGCGACGTCGATCCGGTCGTTGAGGTCGCTCCCGAAGGGCAGGGAAAGTTCGTAAAGCAAGAGGTACTGCGCCGCGAGCTCCGGATCTTCGGGCAGGCGATAGTAGGCTGGATCATCGCCGTGCATGTTTTTGTTAAGCCGTTTCATAATATCCGAAAACGCCTGGACATGGGTTGCTTCGGGTTGCTGTCGATACCACTCGGCGAAGGCATCGACCTTGCGCAAATACTCGGGGTCGGTGACGCCGCCATCGCGCCCCGCACTCAGCGAATATTCCAGTTTGTCCACGCCGGTCAGGTTATCAATGACATAATCCGTATCCTGACGGAATTCGTAGCGCTCATCAAAGTACTGGGCCATGTTGTCGCTTAGCTCAATGCGGGGAATTCCGATGATCAGCACGACGACAAACAAGGAGACGACTCCAAGCAGGAGCCTGCTCCGAGCGATGACGAAGTCCGCCAAGCGATCAAAAAAGTCGGTTCCCCGAGGCTTGGAACGGGGCGGTCGCAATGGCAAAATCGATAGCAATGCCGGAAGGAGCGTCATGGAGTAGACGAGGGCGCACAATACCCCGAATGCCACGTAATTGCCCAGAACGTGAAACGGCGGCGAATCCGAGGCATTCAGACTGAGGAATCCGATCGCCGTTGTGACCGAGGTGATAAACACCGGATAGGCATTGATGCGAATCGATTCGGCAATTGCCGCACGCCTGTCCAGGCCGCGCCTCATACCCAGTAAAGCGCTGGTGACGATGTGGATCGAGTCCGCGATTGCTATGACCATGGCAATGATCGGGACTCCGGCGTTGGTCGGGCTGAACACTACCCCCTTCCAGCCCGCCAAGCCCATTGTCGTATTAATGACAAATACGAGTACGACAACGATGGCCAAAGTGCTTAGAATCGAACGCAGGAGGACAATTGTGGACCCAACAATGATGAGAAAAACGATGGGGGTCAGGGTCTGCATGTCGCTCTGCGTGACATCGGCGAAAGTCCGGTTCATGACGACGTCGCCGGTCATGTAGTAGTCGATATCCGGGTTACTGGCGCGGGCCTGGTCGAGGACGGCTTTGAGATAATCGGTAATTTCAATGACGGCCTGGTCGGGGTTTTCGGGCAGGATAAAATTAATGGCTACCCCGGCCGTAGCGGCGTCGTGAGCGACCAGACGCCCGGCGATTTCGACCGCACCCAGGGCGATTTCTTCGACGCGCGCCACCTCGTTATCGCTCAGAGCATGTGCATCCTCCACGAGCGGGGCGACCATGAGGTCATCCTCGAATGCTTCGCTGTGAGTATAATTGGTCAGGGAGTTGACGCGACTGGAATAAGGCGAGCGCCAGGCAGCTTCGGTCAATTCCTCGATCGCCCCAAGCGCCTCGCGGGTAAACACGGAGCCATCTCGGGGAGCAAGGGCAATCAGCGCCGCATTGGAGGAGGAATAGGTATTTTCCAGGGCGTCGAAGGCGGCGAGCTGCGGATTGTCTTCGCTGAATAGAATCCGGTAATCGTTGGTAACGGTGATGAAGGGAACACCGGCCGTCATGGCGAGCATGACCAGCGTTGCCAGGACTACGACCGGCCATCGGAAGCGCAGAACGGCGGCGATGTAACGGTCCAACATCACAGGCATCGCTTACCAGTCACTCGATTTCGACTGGCGGAAATGATCGGGCATCTTGTAGCTCACTCCAATATCGTCGTAGACCGAGATTTGGAGAAGCTGAGTGAAATTTTGCGATCGAATCAACTGGGTATCCTTCAGGAATCGCTGAAAGCGTTGCTTCATCCGATAGAGAAACAGCACTCCTATGTTAAGGGTCTTTGGGTACTTGAACTGATCGGCCAGTCGGTTTCCCAGAAATCCTCGTGAAAGGCGGTAAGCCAAATTAATTACATGTTCCTTTTCTTCCGGATCCGATATATTCGCAATTCCAGGAATGGATTGGATCAACGCATTCGCCATGGCTGTCGAATGGGCGTCCGGGGCCGGCTCGCACATAGGGGTGATCCGGTATATTCTTTTCGCTTCCGCGCTGTCGGAATAGAGGATGGATTCAGGTATCCCCATGAGATAACCGGTGTAACGCCACACCGCGAGCACACTATCCTTTTCTTTCTCGTTGAACTTTGCGCCCACTGCTATCGAGTATTCCAAAAGGCGTTGGGAAAAAACGGAGATGGCAAAGCCCAAGTGCGCCGCGCTTACCGGCGTGCCCCACGCTTCGTGACTCCAGTCATCGGAATTCGCCAGCAGGTGCCTGATGCGAGCATGAACGAATCGCACGCGCGTGGAAAGTTTCCAACCATCGCCATTTCTTTCCAAGCCGCCGGGGTAAAAGATCTCCAACAATTGGCGGTTATTCTGCCGGAGACGCCTTTTTGTCGCCGCCACTCGCCCGGTAATGTAGAATGATTTGGCGATCAGCGTCGAAAACCCTTCCACCAGCACTCCCGTAACAAATGCCGTAAGCATAAGGTCGACGTTTGCGTGAAAGGCGCGTATTCCCGGACGAAATGCTTCGCGGTCGAGCCAGGGAGGATCTTCAAGATTGTCGAAAAAGTCCCGCAGGGGTTGCGGCGCCATGCGCAGTTCCTCATCCCGCTGCTCTATGCCGGCCCCGATGAACCGATGCAGGTCGCCGGGAGGCAAGGAAGCGAGTTCCTCCAACACCGGGTCGAGTTCAGGGTCGCCTACGACGGTGTGCTTGATATAGTTTTCGGCCGCTTCCCGGTCATAGAGGCGCGCCTTTTCATAACTATCGGCATAGGCTGACGGAGGAAATGTCATTTTTCAAGGGCGAGAATCCATGAAAAAGTTAATTTTCGATAGCTGAAACGTAATTCCTAAAATACAGTGTGCAAGGTATTTGGATAACCGACGGCAAAGTTCAGCCAGCGACTGCCCGAAAATAGCGATAGACCGCCAGCAGGCAACTCCGATCAATTAACGTTATTTGTGGGACATGACACCGGGAGGGTGGATAGGCGGAGAGATCAGACCGTTTCAGTCCCGACAGGACTGCGCCCCTTCGTCGCGGCGATACTCTGCATGCCGGCGGGAAGACTGAAGTGAACGTTTTCGACGATGCCGTCCATAGTGGAGATTTCCAGGTCGGCGTACTCGCTCAGCTTCTCGATCAACTCCTGGACGAGTTCCTCGGGAGTCGAGGCCCCGGCGGTAATGCCGATGCTCTCTTTCCCATGCAGCCAGTCGGGATTGATTTTGGAAGGATCATCGATCAGGTAGCTCGGAAGACCGCTGTCCTTGCCAACTTCGCGCAAGCGATTGGAATTCGAGCTGTTTTGTGCTCCCACCACCAGCATCAGGTCCACTTGGGCGGCGAGTGAACGCACCGCGGCCTGACGATTCTGGGTGGCGTAGCAGATGTCCTTGACGTCCGGGCCCTTAATGAAGGGAAATCGCCGCCGCAGGGCCGAGATCACCTCGCGGGTATCGTCAACCGATAAAGTCGTCTGGGTGATGTACGCGACTTTGTCGGGATCACGCACCTCAAGCGCTTCTACGTCTTCCAAGTCGCTGACCAGGAGAACCGTTCCCGGGATCTGTCCCATGGTTCCCTCAACCTCGGGATGGTCCTTGTGCCCGATGAGGATGATATCGTAGCCTTTGGAGGCATAGCGCCGGCCTTCATTGTGCACCTTGGAGACCAGGGGACAGGTGGCATCGATGGGTTGAAGACTGCGCAGCGACGCATCCTTCTCGACCTTCTTGGACACCCCGTGGGCGCTGAATACGGTAATGGCTCCATCGGGAATTTGTTCGATCTGTTCCACGAACCGGGCTCCCTTCGCCTTCAGTTTCTCCACCACCCGCCGGTTGTGGACGATTTCATGACGCACGTATACCGGGGGTCCGTACTGGTGAAGCGCCGTTTCGACGATCTCGATGGCGCGTTCGACCCCGGCACAAAATCCGCGCGGTTGGGCTAATATGACTCGCATTGTATTGTCCTCCAAATCCGATAAATTGACACGTTTCGGTTCGCAAATAATCCAACCAAGCTCTTACACCGGTTCGGTATCTTGTCAAGTGCGGGAAAAAAGGGGCATTTCCACTCCGGGACGAGGAAGCCGTCGGGTGAAGGCCCGAAAGAGAACCTTGAGGGCGAGATTCGACCGGGCCAGCGCGCTGGTGACCAGGGCGACCGCCCACACGCTGCGGCGCGAGATTTTTACTTCCTGCCCATCTCGGAACCTCGGGGTCGCATGAATGCGGCGCAGGGTGAGCACGGCCATCCCCAAGGCCCACAGGCAGTGGCGACGGATTCCGGTTTCACGGCTGGGAATGAGCAGGATGAAGCGCAAGGCGTTGGCCAGATGGCGGCGGGCGATCCCAACGAGTTCGAGCAAACCTGCCACCAAACCGGGGTGGCCTTTTTCTGCCGGAAGGGACCCCAACTCGAATCCGGCCCGGAGGAAGACATCACGCGGCAGCCAACAAGCGCCGCGGCGGCGGTCGTCCCACATGTCCTTGAGTATATTGGTCATCTGCAATCCCTGGCCGAAGGAGACCGAAAGGGCGAGCAGATCTTCCCGCCGTTGGTTTATTTCGGGAGAGTAGTCGCAGAAAAGTTCAGTGAGCATCTCGCCCACTACCCCGGCCACGTGATAGCAGTAGCGGTCCAGATGCGGAAGGTCATCGAGGCCGCCGAGAGTCGCGTTCTGCTGGAACTCGGCCATCCCCTGGGACATGATCCTGACACAGCGTTCCAACGCACTCCGCTGGGCAGGGCTGAAGCCGCGGGTGATCCGGATTACCCGGTCGGTGTTGGCCACCAGGTCGCGCTCGCTTTCGGTAGTCGAGGACGACAGGGCTGCTCCAAGTTCGCACGCGAAAGGCTCCGCTTCTTCGCGACCGGCGACAATCTCGACGAAACGCTCGGAAAAGGCCTGTTTCTGAAGGGCGGTCAGGGCGGGCTCGTCTTCGATGGTGTCGGTAATCCGGCACAGGAGGTAGGCGTTGCCCACCACGTCGCGCAACGGGTCCGGAAGCTGTGGAATGGTGAGGGCGAAGGTGCGTGAGACGCCTTCCAGTATATGCTCCTGGTAAGCGAAATCGCCGTCTCTCGAAGATTTAGAAGATGGTGACGCCATGTCCGATCTCATTTCCTGCTACCTTACCCATCAAAAAGTAATGATATGCCCCTATAGGGAGTTGGCGCCGATCTGTCAAGGCGTTCGGCGGGACCGCGCCGGCCACAGGCAATTTCGTTCGCCTTGCATGCCCAAAACCTGCCTACTTCAGTTTCTTGGAACTTGTAAGTTTCCTCAGCTTCCTCATCAATTAGACATCCTCCTATCCAAGACCATTCCAAAAAAGCTATCGTAATGAATTTTACCTGTACCGGTTCGCTGGCATCGGGAGCGGCTTACAACAAGAACCGAAATCTTATTCCCATGCCTCGGAGAGCCCGAATAATGCGCTGGGGACTTTCGGGAATTGCACCGAATCCAGTCCGTTTGAGGTGGGCGAACCCACAGCGCCTCAATGCGATACTCCGCCCTGTGGCCGCCTTGATGGTCGTGCTTGCAACATCGGCGGCCTCTCCCCAAGTCGAGGCTACGGGAGGGGAACTGTCGGTGGCCAGCCACATCCCCGGTGCTGCGACGGACTCCGCTCGTCCGGTTACCGTGATCGACCGAACGGAAATCGAAATGTCCGGCTTGATGAATCTCTGGGACATTTTGGCGGGCCGCTTGCATTATAACAGCTTCGGCTTCCACCGGCCGTTGGTGCTGGGGGCCGGACGGTTCGGATTTCTGGTCAACGGGCGCCACTTTACCGATTCCGAAATCGATCTCGACGCCATACCGATCTCGGCAGTGGAGAACATCGAGATCCTGAGCGACAGCGCCACCGCGCTTCATGGCGGGTACGCCATCGGAGGCGCGGTCAACATCGTGCTCAAGCGCGATTTCGAAGGGGCCGAGATTCGAGTGGGAGCCGATTATCCCACCGGATCGGGAGGAGATACTGAGCACTTGAGCGCCATTTGGGGCGGTGCGATCGGAAAGGGGCACCTAACCATCGGCCTGGACGTCTTTCAACGGCAGGAGGTCCTATACGCGGATCGGGACTACAGTCGCGCCTCGTGGACGCCGGGCGGCCCGTTCGCCGATGCGTCCGGCGTATCGGTGGGCGGCAACACCGTCTTCATTCGCACCGGCGACGGCTTTATTTCCCGTTCCATCGGCGACTGCAGCGGAAGCGGCTACACCGGCGTGCTGACCGATCCCTACAACATCCCGGGCACGGGTTGCGGCTACGCCTACGCGGACATCATGTGGGCGTGGGAGAGCCGCGACCGGGAAAGTTTGTTTCTCAACTTCGATTACCCGCTGGGTGAAAATACGGATCTGTATTTCGACGCCAGGCTGACCCGGAGCGACGCCGCTTATCGCTACGCCCCCTCGGTCGGCACCTTTCTCTTCGTGCCTTCGGAAGGGCTCCGGGGGCAACTGCTGGAAGATCCTGAAATCGACAGGGTCCCGCCATGGCTCTTCGCAGCCCACAGGTTCGTCAGCCATGGCAACCGTGACTTCCTTGAAGATCATGAGGAATACGACCTTACGCTCGGAATTGAGGGGAAGTTGGCGGGCGGCATCGGCTATGACGCCTACCTGCGCTACTATCTTCACGACGTCGATGAAGCGGGAGGAATTTTCGTCAGCGAAAGCGCGGTCCAATGGGCCATCCTGCAGGGGAGATACGATCTCGAAAACCCATTCTCTATGGCGCCCGAGCACCTGGAAGCGATTAGCGAGACGGGGCTCGATTTGACCGGCGATCGGGACGAGTACCACACGACGGCCCATGTTTCCTTCGACGGGACGGCTTTTGCGCTTGGCGGGGGCGACGCGCGGTGGGCGGCGGGGGCCGAGTTCGCATACGAGGATTGGCTGCACGTCCACGACTATCTAAGCGTTTTCGAACGTTCCCACGAGGCGGGCGACGTGCTTGGGACTGCCGGCGTCGATGCCGCGGGCGAACGCCGTCACTGGTCGGCATTTTCGGAATTGTCCCTTCCCTTGCAAGACAACTGGGAGGTCGATCTCCTCGGTAGGCACGATGAATACAGCGACGTCGGCAACGCTTTTGTCCACCAAGTGGCGAGCCGCTACCGCTTGCACGAGGCCCTCACGGTCCGTGGGTCCTGGAGCGGTGGTTCCCGGGCGCCCAGCCTGACTGCTCTGCACGCGGAGGAGGCAATCGGCTATCCTTACATTTGCGATCCGAGCACGCTCACCGGCGATTCGGAGGATTGTGACGAATACCAGGTATTGCGGGTGAGCCGTGGAAATCCGAATCTGGAGCCGGATGACGCCGAGAGCCTCAGCCTCGGCGCAGTGACCGGCCTGGGGCCCTTATCCCTGAGCGCGGATTTGTTCTGGATCAACCTGTCTCACGTCCCGGCAGCACTGAGCGCACAGTCCGCCGTCGACCTCGAAGCAGAAGGGCGGTTGCCCCCAGGTGTGAACATCGAACGCGACGGAGACCTCATCACCCGGATCGAGGGCGCATGGGTCAACAGCGGGGAAACCGATGTCGCAGGTGTCGACTTGCACGCTGGCGCCGATTGGGAAACCGATTGGGCGGATATGGCCTTTGACACCCGGTGGTCGCGCGTGACCCGGCACCAGCGCAGGGTCGTCGGCGAGGTCCAGCCGGGCGACTTCCCGCGCAACCGCGTCCATGCATCCCTTCGCGCCACTCGGGGTAGCGTCACCGCGAGCTGGAACGTCCTCGCGGTTTCCAGTTACCAAAATTCCCTCCGAACCGCCCGTTACCGGCCTTGGATGGGCCACGACGTTACTTTGAGGTGGCGCGACCCGTTCGGCCTGAGCGGGGTTGCCCTCACCGGAGGTATTCTCAATTTGGCCGACCGCGGTCCATCCCTGGACCATACAGCGCCCGGCGAGGAAGGAGCGGCCGAGACCTGGGATTCCGTCCGGGGACGCACGGTGTTCCTGAGCGTCAAGGTTTTGTTCGGGCCGAAAAAAACACCACGGATTACACGGATGGACACGGATAAATAGCCACAAAAGAGCACAAAAAACACAAAATCCCTATTTTGTAGGAGCGGGTTTATCCCGCGATTGCTCAGGAATCCCCAACCCAGTCCCCAGCATCCGTTTTATTAGTGATCAGTGACCAGTGGCTAGTGGTCAGTGAAATTTGTCTTCTCCTAATTCCTAATTGGCGCCCAGGGGCGCCTTTTGTGGAACCCCGTTGGGGTTCGGTCATAGTTCGGCACTGCGAGGACGCAGTAGCCCTACCCATCATCAAAAACGGTGCTACGCACGGCACAGCGCGACACTGGGCTTTGGAGTTTAACGCCGTTGGCGTAAAATTTCCATCCGTGTAATCCGTGGTTTCTCTCCCTTCTTCCTTCTTCCTTCAGCCTTTAGCCTTCAGCCTTTAGCCTTCTCCACCGGAATCCCATACCGGTGCAGGGTGCTTTCCAATGTGGGACGCCCCAGGCGAATCCTTCCGTCGTTCAACAGGTAGGAGAATAGATAGCCGGCCCCAAGCATGAAAATCCCGATAAGGAAGCAATACATGACGGCTCGATCGGGGTACATGTCCTTCAAGTAGCCCAGGTAGAGCGGTCCGAAGATCCCGGCGGCGGCCCACGCCGTCAAGACCGCGCCGTAGATGGTGGACATTTTCTTGGAGCCGAATACATCGAGAACGAAAGGCGGCATGGTGGCGAATCCGCCGCCGAAGCAGAGCAGAACGTAACAGACCAAGGCGGAGAAAACCCAAGGATTGGTCTCGGTCATGAGAATGCCGAAGACCAGCATCTGGCTGGCGAGAAGCACCCTGAAAATGGTGACCCTTCCGAACCGGTCCGAAAGCAGCCCCCAGAACAGGCGCCCCAAACCGTTGCAAATCGAACTCACCGCAATGAGGGTGGCGCCGTATTCGGCCAGCATGGTCGGCTCGAGCGTGTCATCGGCCAAGCCCCAGATCTCCTGGAGAATTTCCGACTGGAAGCTGACCACCGATATCCCGGCGGCGATGTTGAAGAAGAAGACGGTCCACATGATTACGAATTGGGTGGTCCGGAGGTAGGCGCGGGAGGATTCCGGCTCGTCAAATCCTGGGGGTTTGCCCGCGGCGGCAGTAGTTGGAGCGGCGGAGGCCGGGGGATCTCTGAGGGCGAGGCTGCAGGGAATCAGAATGCAGGCGAAAATGATGCCGAGCCAGATGAAGACAAAGGGCAGGGTGCCTTCCGTCCGGACGATCAGGAATGGGGCCAGTCCCTTGCTCAGGAGAAAGCCGCCGATGCCGAAACCCATTACCACGATTCCCGTGGCCAGCCCCTTACGGTCCGGAAACCACTTTGCCACGGTAGCAACCGGGGTAACGTATCCCATCCCGATTCCCACGCCGCCTATCACCCCGTAACCCAAATAAAAAAGCGGGATGAGATCCAAGTACAGGGCCAAACCGGATATCAGGTAACCGCTTGAGAACAGGATGCTTCCGGTCAAGGCGAGAAACCTCGGGCCCAACCGGGGAAGCATGTTTCCCGCCCAGGCCGCCGATACCCCCAGCGAGAAAATCGCGATACTGAATGCCCAGGCCGTCTGGGTATGGGTCCAGCCGACCTGCCGTACCAACATGGTCTGGAAGAAGCTCCAGGCGTAGACCGTGCCAAAGCAGACCTGCAGGGAGGTGCAGAAGAGTGCGATGGCGCTTCGCGGAAGTTGCACTTGAAGATCCCCTCTCTAAGGCGCCCTCGTCGATGAGGCCCCGGGCTTCTTCCAACCGGAGGAACGGTCGGAAACGTAACGGAAGAGGCGCGCCAGATCCCCTACTTCATCGTCGCGGGCCAGAAGTTCCTCGTCCGGCTCCTCGTCCTTTCCTGGGTCCCCAGCCAAATCCACGGCGTAGTCAAGAAGGCCTCCCAGGGGTTTTGCGGCCAGGTTGACCAGCCAGATCGAAGCCAGAACGCCGACGACGAGAAGGATGCTGATCAGGATGACCTGCTGACCGATGGCGCGCTGAATCTTGAGGGCGACAATGTCCATGTCCATCCCCACGTGTACCGTACCGGCAACGCCGGCCAGGATCGGGCTTCCCACTTCAATGAAATCGCCCATGCCCGGAATGCTCCGTTCCACGGGCTCGGTGTTGGATGGATCGCTTGCGAGGATCTGTTCGGGTATGCCGGGGACGAAGGTATGCGCCAGATACTCACCTCTTTCACTGGTGATGTAGATGTAGCGGATGCCCTGAATCTCCACGAACTGATCGATCAATGACTGCAGCGTGGCCAAGTTCCGGTTGAGGAGAATGTCTACACTGGAATCGGCAATGCTCTTGGCGATGTTCTTGCTGTTGGTCTCATACTCCGCCGATAACTGGGTGTCGACGGTGTAGATGCACAAAAGGGAAGTTGAAAGGACAATAATCCCGAAGAGGGCGAAGATGCCGAACCGGGTTTTTTGAAACAGCTTCTCGATTTTCATCTCAACCCAGCCAGCTTTCCCAGTCGTCAAGGGTGACAAAGCGGCCGTCCCTGACGATGGTGTAGTAGACGGTTTGGAGCCCTTGCCGCCGATCGGGCCCGAAAGAGACCTTTTCCCCGATTCCGAGATCGAAGTCCTTTACCGAGAAGACAGCTTGCTCCAGCTTGGACCTGTTGGGGTCCAATCCCAGACGCCTCAGGATCTCGGTCATCAGCTTGGCGTTGAGAAAGCCTTCCAGACTGACAAAGCTCTGCGGAAACGGTTCGTAGGGTTCCTCGGCGAGCTCGGCAGGCACCTCAGGGTTGTAGCGCGCCATCAGTTCGCGATACTCTCGCACCGCCGGAATCGACGTATCCTCGTAACTGGGAACGACTTGGGAATTGACCAGCAACCGTGTATAGTCGTCGGGGTTCTCCCGGCCCTCGGTGAGGAGTTGGAGGAGGTTCTCGCTTCCCACAAAGGAGAGGTTGGCTATGGGCACGCGAAGGCCGAGATCTACGGCGTCGCGGGCAAAGGCGGCGCAGGCGGCATACGACCCAATGCAGATCACGGCATCGGGAGAATTGGCTTTCAGGATTTCGACCTGCGGCCTCATGCTGCTGGTGAACCGCTGCCCGCGGCGGTAGGTTGCCTCACCGACAAATTCTCCGCCGTGCTCCCCCAGCGCCGCCCTCACGCCGGCCCATCCGCTCCGGCCATAGGCGTCGGCCTGATAGAACACGGCGATGCGCTTTCTCCCAACCTGAACGAAATTCTCGACCAAGCCATTGGTTTCCTGGCGATAGGAGGCGCGTAGATTGAAAGCAAAATCGCCATAGGGAGGTTCCCTTTGCGGCTGGGCTCCGGTAAAGGGAAAGAACAAGTAAACGCGCTCGTTCTGGAATTTCTTCAACAGCGGCAGCACGCGGGTTACGGTCGGGGTCCCCACATAACCGAAGAGGAGGAACACGCGGTCCTCCAGCATGAGCTCCATGGTGTTGCGAACGCACGGGTCCGGCTGGTAGCCATCGTCGTAGAGCTTGAGGACGATCCTCCGGCCGAGGAGGCTGTTCTCATTGACGTGATCGAAATAGGCTTTGGCCCCACGATAGAGTTCACGGCCCAACCCCCGGGAGGGGCCGGAAAAGGCGGCGGACACGCCCAAGGTTATCTCATCGCCAGATTGACTCTTCCTCCCAGTCTCACTTTCCGGATTTGCTGCTAATACCATATCAAATAAACCTCCAATTTCGGCGCGCGCGTTTCTCCAATTCGACCAGCAGATCGCCAGCAACCCGGCGGCGCCACGACGGAGCAACGATCTCCGCGTCAAGGCCATCGGCCAGCCTCTCCACACTTCTCCATTATCCTCGTCGTGGTCAAGAATATTCATTCCCTTTATCGCCTCCTTGGGCCATCAGGATTTCGCAGCGCAAAAGGCCCGGCTCCCGATTTGCCCTTCCATCTCAATTTCCCGCAGATAGCCCGTGAAATGGGGCCCTTCACGAGACAGGCAATCACAATTTGCATACTCCCGCCATGCTACTACCTGTGACTCGCCTGGATCAACCGCCAAAATTGATGGATTGGAGTCGGGTGCCGGATTCTCCGGGACACGACGGGGAGCCGGGAGGGGGGAACCCTTGTCGTTGCCAATAGCGCCTTAGCCCGCATATCTCACAAAATTCGTGACGAGCGAACGGAGGTCGAGTGCTGGCGGGGGTTTCGTGCAGATTCGGGGGTGAAGCCGGGTCGACACCCTGCAAAGTCCCGAATCCAAGGAAATCCTCGCCAGTGCCGACATACCGGAGCGCAGTAGAAAATTTGTGAGATTTGCGGGTTAGAGCCCATTGGAGAGGTCGGTAAGCTAAGGCCCGCCCTCGACCTGGACGGTAACGATGTCCACTCCGTGAAATTTTTGGTGGCGCACGGAAGAGGCGTAATGCCGCAACAACCGGAAGGAGATCTCCTGTTCATCCGGTATCTCGGGCTGTTCGCTCAAATAGGCCAGCCGGTCTTCCAGATTTTCTCCCGCTATGGCCGCCAAAAACTCCAATTCCACTGCCTTCTCGGCGGACCGTGCGGTTAGAATCAGGCGCCGTCCTTTGGCGGATGCATCGGCCTCGGCTTCTTGCATCAGAATCGTCAGAGTCTCCTCCCCGGCGGCGCGCAGCCGTCCCGCAGCGGATTCATTCCAGCTGTTTTTCGCGGCGAAGGCCCGGAGAAACTTGTCGATCCTGGGGGTCGAGGCCAGGGCCAACTCGGTTTCCAGCCGGCGGCGACGGGGAGCCGTCAGCTCCATGAAGGCGGTCAGTAAAATAGCCGTTATGCACCCGGCCGTCATTCCGTTGCCGAGCAAGGTGCCCCACATCCCGCTCAACATGTCGCCGAAGATGACCTTATTCTGGAAGCCCACCCCGAGCCAGAAGGAGAGCCCCACCACGGCGGCCTTGCGGTGAGTGAGCCCGTCCTGGACAACCATCTTCATACCCTGGACGAAAAGCAGGCAGATCAGCACGGTTATATAGGCTGCCCCCACGGGATTGGGAATGGCGATGAGGAGGGCAGACACCTTGGGTGATAGGGCCAGAATGGCGAAGATGCTTCCCACGTATATCCCTACGCGGCGGGCGGCGACACCGGTGAGTTCCGCCAGCGATATGCTGCTGGAGTAGGTGGTGTTGGGAGGCGTCCCGATGAGCCCCGAGAGCAGGTTGCCCATTCCATCGGCATTGAGGGCCCCCTGGACCAAGCGAAAATCGGTCGCCCGCGGTCGGCGGCGCGAAACCCGTTGAATGGCGATACCGTCGCCAATGGTCTCTATCGCGCCCACCAGGGTGACGACCACAAATGCCGGCAGCAGGCCCCAGAATTCCGGCCTGAAGGTCAGGTCCAACCCCGGCCACCCGTAATCGGGCAATCCGATCCAGGGCGCCGCAATTACCGGTTGAAAGTCGAAAAGTCCGTATGGCGAGGCCACCGCGCAACCCACCACAACGGCGATTAACGGCGCCCACAACCGCCACGACAATGGGGCGCGCAGGGTCAGAACCACTAAAGTTGCCAGCGTCGCCCCGGCCACGACCGGGCTCGCGGTAGGAGCCGTTTCGGCGGGGACTTCCTCCAAAAGGTCGAAAACAATGGGCATGACGGTAACGGCGATCAGCATGATCACCGTTCCGGCCACGACCGGGGTGAGTATCCGTCGCAGCAGGGAAAGCCGCGCGGCCAGGGCAAACTGGAACAGGGCCGAGACGACGATCAGGCTGGCCATAAGGGGTGGTCCGCCCTGCACCAATGCGGTGATGCAGACCGCGATAAAGGCGCCGGAGGTGCCCATGACGAGCACGTGCCCGGCCCCGATCCGCCCGACCCGGGCCGCCTGCAGAACCGTGCTCACGCCACTGATCAGCAACGCTGCGAATGCGACCCAATTCAGGTAACCGTCCGGCTGATTTGCGGCCCGGCCGATGAGGACCGCGCTGATCACCACCGGAGTGATGATGACTACCGCGGCCTGAAAACCGGCTCCAAATGCGACCGAGTGAGGAGGGCGCTCGTCCGGTTCATAGCGGATATCCTGATTAGTTTTCGCCATTACAAAACAAATTCCCCTTTTATCCGGACGGCGGAGACCTATCGAGAGAATTCTGGTCCCCCGCTCCAATTTGCCGGTGTTTTATCTGGCCGACATGCTTCATCTTGCCGCTTTTTTGAGCAATTCCACGGCCAGGAGGACCAGTATGGCAAAGGCAATCAGCAAGGTGGCAATAGCGAGAATGGTCGGGCTTATTTCTTCCCGTATCCCGGACCACATCTGGCGTGGTATGGTGCGCTGGTCGACCCCGCCCAGGAACAGTACGATGACAACTTCGTCGAAAGACGCGGCAAAAGCGAACAGCGCTCCCGTGAAGACACCGGGTGCGATAATGGGAAGCTGAATGCGACGGAAAGCCGTAAGGGGGCCGGCTCCAAGGCTGGCCGCGGCCCGAAGCAGGGTGTGATCAAATCCGGCCAGGGTAGCGGACACGGTAATGACTACGAAGGGCGCTCCGAGCATGGCATGAGCCAGGATGAGTCCGAGGCGGGTTTGCCCCAGACCGATGGCGGAGTAGAAAAAGAACACCCCTACCGCCACGATGATCACAGGGGTCACCATAGGCGAGATTACGAAAGCGGAAACGAACTCGCGAAAGGGAAACTTTGGGTGGTTCAACCCCATAGCCGCCAAGGTACCGAGCACGGTGGCCAGGACCGCGGCGAAGATCCCGATAAAGAAGCTGTTGCCAATGGCAGCTCGCCACTCCGGGTTTTCCACAATGGAGCGATACCACCGCAGCGAATAAGCCTCGCCATCCAGACGGAGCATGCCTTCCGTAAAGGTGAAGTAGGGCTCCACGTTGAAGCTCAACGGAATAATTACCAGGAGTGGCAGAATGAGAAAGCCGAAGCCCAGCGCTACCCCCGCTACAAAAGCGCCTTTAACACATTTCCATCCAAGGTGCTGCATCAACCGAGCTTGAGTTTGTCTATGCCGACCCATCGGTCGAAAAGGAAGTAGCAGGCGAAGACGCCCACCAGAACCACGACCGATATGGCGGCGGCCAGGCCCCAATTAAGCGAAGTCTGAACGTGGTAGGCGATCATGTTGGAAATGAGTTGTCCCTTGGCCCCCCCGACGAGGGCAGGGGTGATGTAGTAGCCCAAGGACAATATAAATACGAGCAGGCACCCGGCCGAAACTCCCGGCAGAGACTGAGGGAAGTAAACCCTGACAAATGCTTGGGCGGGATTTGCCCCCAAAGATGCCGCGGCCCGCATATAAACAGGTGGAATGGATCGCATAACGGCGTAGAGAGGGAGTATCATGAAGGGCAACAAGACATGTGTCATGGCAATGAGAGTGCCCGTCATATTGTGAACCAGGGCGAGTCTCGATCCGTCATCCACGAGGCCGACCCAAACCAGGACGTCATTGATGACTCCCTGATTCTGCAAGAGCACGAGCCAGGATGTCGTTCGAACCAGAAGGGAGGTCCAGAAAGGCACGAGGACGATTATCAGAAGGATCTTGGCGAGTGAGTCAGATACACTGGCGATGGCAAAGGCAATGGGGTACCCGATCAGGAAACACAAAGCCGTCACGGCGAGACTCACGTAGACCGTTCGCAGGTAAAGCGTATTGTAGATTCTCCGGTCTTCACTGACGGATTGGATTCCCCCGTCCAATCCTCGTTCGAGATCGATGGATTGGAGGTAATGGCGGGCGGTGTAGCGTTCTCCCGCTTTGGCTATGGCCCGCCACAGGGAAACGTCTCCCCACCTCCGGTCGATTTGGATCATGGCGGCGGGCATGTCCGTAGTGTCCACGCCCTCCAGGCGACGGGCCGTCTTGGCAAAGACGCTGCGTGTGCCGCTCTCAATGCGGTTGATCCGGGTTGCGACTTTTCCAATGGACCGGTTTTCCCTGGAAAGGACTAATTCGACAGCCATGGCTTCATAAATATCCGGCGAAGGAAGGGCCGAGTCCTCCCAATCCGCCAACAGGGAGAGAGTCTGGGGAAAAGCATCGGCAACCTCCGGCTCGTGAACACTCTGCACGACCATGGTGGCAAGAGGTATGACGAAAGTTACGAGAATGAAGGCGACCAAAGGAAGGACCAGCCCCACGGGGATGAACCTTTGAACCATCCTTTTGCCCTGACCTCCCCAGTTCATGCCTTGCTCCCCAAGGGCATGGCGGGCAATCCTTGAGGCGACCTTAACGCCTCCCTCCCGGATCTATCTCGACAGCCAGGCATTGAATCGTTCGGTGAGCTCGTCTTGGCGTTCACTCCACCACTCGACATCGTACCAGAGAAAATTCCTGGAGTTGTCCGGATGAGTGGGCATGTGCGGTTGCATATCGACCCCGGTTACGGCGTGTTTGCCCACGAGGGGCAGCCCGGAATGCCGCACAGGGGCATAAGATATGTGCTGGGCTACCCCCACCATGGCGCGTGTGCTGGAGGCAAAGGTTAGGAACTTGCGGGCATTCTCCAGATTGGGAGCGCCCGCGACGATGGCCAAGGCTCCCGTGTCGCGAATGTGGCTGTCCCAAATTATGACAAAGGGCTGTTTTTCCACCACTTGGGCATTGAATATCCGCCCATTCCAAGCCGTGGACATGACGACTTCGCCATCAGCCAGCATCTGCGGTGGCTGAGCCCCGGTTTCCCACCAAACCACATGATCCTTGATACTGTCCAATTTGCGGAAAGCCCGGGCCATCCCTTCATCCGTGGAGAGCTGTTCAAAAACCTTGTCCGGGGGAACTCCATCCCCCATCAGGGCGAATTCCAAATTGGTTGTCGGAAGCCGGATCATGCCTCGTCTCCCCGGATATTTTTCCAGGTCGAAGAAGTCCCGAATGGAAGTCGGCGCCTCTCCTTTGATATATTCCGGGTTGTAGGCGATGACGGTGGCATATACCAGGGTCCCCACCCCGCAGTCGGTCAGCATTCCGTCAAAAAAGTCCTCGGACGCGGGCGTCCCGTCCGGAGCGGGGGGAAGCTCCAGGTCGTCCACATACTCGAACAACCCCTCATCGCAACCCGTTAGCAAAGGGGCGCTCTCGGTGTCGACGACGTCCCAGTGGACCGACCCGGCATCCACTTGGGCTCGGATTTGGGCCAACCCGCCATTGTAGTCTTCCAGCTTGATTCTAATGCCCGTTTCTTCGGTAAAGGCCTTGTGGTAGCCTTCGACACAGGCCCTGGCATAGGATCCGCCGAAAGAAACCACC
Source organism: Opitutales bacterium (assembly GCA_965204545.1). Lineage (GTDB taxonomy): Bacteria > Verrucomicrobiota > Verrucomicrobiia > Opitutales > UBA2995 > JAABVD01. Next base: position 1,513,986 of record CBDBFA010000003.1, read on the forward strand.
GTCAGGGTCTGCTCGGCCCAGGCCCAACTGACCGAGCCGAAAACCGCAATGAGCCAAAGAAAGGGTGATAACAGTTGTTTCGTTTTCATATTCATAAGGTGTTCTCCGAATCCATGGAAAGGGCGCGGCAATCGAGAGTGGCCCATCCAATCTGAATTTGGTCTCCAGGCAGGACGGCGCCGTGACCGACAATGTTGGGGATCTTCACTACGAGATTGCGGATGCCGCAGGTTTCGACATGGAGTCTCAGATGGTCCCCCATAAAGACGATGTCATTAACCGTGGCATCGAACTGATTGGAGTACTGGTTCTCCGAGGTGGCGATTCCCACCCGTTCGGGCCGGATAGCAATCCATACCGGTTCCCCCGGTCGAGTCGCTTCCCCGGCGAATGCCCGAACGTCGCGGTCTTGCCCGATGGATACGTGGCATATGTCGTTATCCCGCACTTCGCTCACTTCGCCGTAGAGCACGTTGTTGTCTCCGATGAAGGATGAAACGAAGACGCCGCCGGGTTCTTCGTAGAGCGTTTCCGGGGGGGCGATCTGCTTGATTCGTCCCTCTTGAAAAACGGCCACTCGATTGGACAGGACCATGGCTTCCTGCTGATCGTGGGTCACGTACACCATGGTCACTCCCAGTTCCCGGTAAATGCGTCGTATTTCGTACTGCATTTCCTCGCGAAGCCGGCGGTCGAGCGCGCCCAGGGGTTCGTCCATGAGGACAATTTCCGGCTCGAACACGAGAGCACGGGCGATGGCTACCCGCTGTTGCTGACCCCCTGAAAGGTTGGAGGGTTTCCTGTTCTCAAGCCCTTCAAGGCGCACGAGTCGCAAAGCTCGCCTGACCCGGCTGTTCCTTTCCGAAGGCCCGATACCCCTGACTTCCAGGGGAAAGGCCAGGTTCTTGCCTACGGTCAAATGCGGAAAGAGGGCATAGTTCTGGAAAACCATTCCGATACCGCGTTTATGGGGAGCGATGTCGTGAATGGGGCGACCGTCGATGGTAATGTTCCCGGAGGTAATGCCCTCAAAACCCGCCAGCATCATCAGGCATGTGGTCTTCCCCGATCCGGAAGGACCCAAGAGGGTCAGAAACTCACCGCGCCGGATTTCCAAATTGAGGTCCTTTACCACCTGCGTTCGACCGTCGTAGCTCTTTACAACGCGTTCGAACGCTATGTGGACCTCACTTTTGGGCTCAGATGTGGTACCTTCCGTCATATTCCTGCCTTAAATTGATTTGGGGCCAATGCGGTGGCTGGGGTCAAGACTGGATTTTGCGGGAACGGATCAATCGGGCCGCAGTAAAGACTGTCACAGACATCGATTTATCCCTTGACCTCGCCCCGAAGTCGAATTCATGTTTCCTTCGGTCAAATATACTGTAAGGTTAAGAGGCCTAAACAATTACGAGTAAACCAGGGAGGCTTGGAAATAATGGACATCGACGTCGAACGAAAAAATGGAACCTTAATTGCCCAGGTAGCAGGCCGGGTCGACAGCGCCAACGCACGCGAATTCGAGCAGGCCCTCAGTAATGCCATCGGCGACGATGGCAGGGTAATCCTCGATCTGGGGAAGCTTTCCTACATCAGCAGTTCCGGTCTGCGGGTCCTCCTGCTGGTGGCCAAGGCGCTACGGAATAAAGGAGCGGAATTCGGCTTGTGCTCGCTTTCGGATCCGATCAGGGAAGTCTTTGAAATCAGCGGATTTGACAAGATCATTCCGATCTACGGCTCCCTGGCGGACGTGGTCGGCGATTAGGAGAACTCTTTGCGGTAGTGCCATGGAAATGCGGCATGTTTCCCGGTATGAACCCTTTTGGATAGGCCCTGGGGCCTTCCACCTGACATTCCTTAAGTAATTGGGCATGACACAATTGACTTACAAGATTCTCGTGGTCGACGACGAACCCGACCTGGAACACCTGATGCGGCAGCGCATGCGGCGCCAAGTCCGCGCTGGCCGCTATGCCCTCGTCTTTGCCCAAAACGGGGTAGAGGCCCTCGAAAAACTGGATGAGGACCCGACCATCGACATGGTGCTTACGGATATCAACATGCCGAGAATGGACGGACTCACCCTCCTGGAACAGATCTCAAAAGTAGATCCCAATATTCGTTCCGTGGTCGTCTCGGCCTACGGGGACATGCAGAATATCCGCACCGCGATGAACCGGGGAGCATTCGACTTCGTCACCAAACCGATCGACTTCAAGGACCTGAGGGTCACCATCGACCGCACCCTGCACCACCTGACCCTGTGGCGTGAAGCTCTGGCTTCCCGCGACAAACTGGTGTCCCTGCAAAACGAGTTGCACGTAGCCCACCAGATGCAGCAGTCGATTCTGCCGTCCACTTTCCCCGAGACAGTGGGTTGTCAGATATATGGCAGCATGGAGCCGGCGCGCGATGTCGGTGGCGATTTCTTCGATATCATAAACCTGGAAAAGGGACGCCTGGGCTTGGCCATCGGCGATGTCTCGGACAAAGGGGTTCCGGCCGCCTTGTTCATGATGTCCTGCCGAACCTTGTTAAAAGGGGCCGCCATCGGCGATTCCTCCCCGGCCAAGGTGTTGGGCGTAGTAAACCAACTTTTGGAAGAAGACAACCAGGCAGGGCTCTTCGTCACCATGTTCTTTGCCGTGTTCGACCCGGCTACCGGCGATCTGGTATTTGCCAACGGCGGGCACAATCCCCCTCTCCTGGTCCATGCGGACGGCCGTTCCGACCTACTGCCTTCCACCGACGGGATCGCATTGGGGGTAGTTCCAAACCTCACTTACCAGGAGAAAAAGGGTTCATTGTCGCCCGGTGACAGTCTCGTGCTTTACACCGACGGAGTCACTGAAGCAATGAACAGTGACGACGAGGAGTTCGGGTTGGAACGGTTGCGACAGGTACTGGCTGTGGCAGGCTCGAACAATGCCCGAGCGGCCAATCATGCTATTTTCGCGGCGGTGCACGCATTCGCAGGGGAAAGGCCCCAATTCGACGACATCACCTGCTTGACGCTTCGGCACAACGAGCGTGCTTAATGAACATGAACCGGTCACTGCGGTTTGCCACGGACCTCCAGGAGCTTGAGCGGATTCAGGCCGCAATCAAGGAGATGGGAGAAGAGGCGGATTGGCCGCCCGACTTCGGCTACCAGGTCAACCTGGTCCTGGAGGAATTGGTCGTCAACGTCATCAACTACGGCCACCGGGGAGACCCGAATCACGAGATCGAAATTACCCTGGATTGGGAAGGCGACAAGCTGACCATGGAAATGGTGGACGACGCCCCGGCTTTCAATCCCCTGGAAGACAACCCCGAACCCGACCTGACCTCGAAGCTGGAAGACCGCCCGGTGGGAGGCCTTGGAATTTTTCTGGTTCACCATCTTATGGATGAAATCCAGTATCGGCGCGAGGGGGGCCGGAATCACCTCACCCTCGTCAAGAGGAGGGATAAGTGAGGGCCGTGGTCGCTTTGCTCGCCGGGCTCGGCGCCTTTGCGGGTGTTGGCCTCAAGGCGACCGAACTTTCCGACGACCGCATCCTTTTTGGCCAATCGGCCGCCTTCAGCGGCCCCGCCCAGGAACTGGGGAAGAATATGAGGCTCGGCATCCAAGCCGCCTTTGCCGAAGCCAACAGGCGAGGCGGTATACATGGCCGGAAACTGGAACTGCTATCTTTGGACGACGCCTATGAGCCCGAGGCCGCTATTGTCAACACCCGCCAACTGATCGAAAATAGTGGGGTATTCGCCCTGATCGGGGCTGTAGGCACCCCTACTTCGCGATCGGCCGCGCCAGTGGCGGCGGCCAACGGAGTTCCCTACATCGCCCCGTTTACGGGCGCGGCCTTTCTGCGCGATCCGACATGGCGCAACGTGATCAACCTGCGGGCCTCCTACGACCAGGAAACAGAGGCCATGGTGGCCCGCTTGACGGCGGATCTGGGAATCGAGCGCATCGCCGTCCTCTACCAGGACGACTCCTTCGGCCGCGCCGGTTATCGGGGAGCCCTGCATGCCCTCGAGCGGCGCGGAATGGCGCCGGCGGCGATCGGGGTCTACCCGCGCAATACCACGGCGATAAAGACCGCCTTGCTGGATCTTTGGACGGCGGACCCCGGCGCAGTGATACTGGTCGGAGCCTATCAACCGGTGGCGACCCTGATCGCCTGGGCCCGGCACATGGGTTGGGACCCCGTCTTCATTACCATCTCCTTTGTGGGAAGTAACGCCTTGGCCAGGGAACTCGGCCCCGCCGGTACCGGGGTCTTCGTCACTCAAGTAGTGCCCTTCCCTACCGATGATTCGTTCCCCGTCGTCGGCGATTACCGTCGCGCCTTGGCCGCTTTCGATGCGGAGTCCACCCCGGGGTTTGTCTCCCTGGAAGGCTATCTGGCGGGCCGGTTGGCTATTTCCGCCCTCGAACGCTGCGGGCCGGAGGTCGATCGGACTCGTTTTCTCGAGAGCTTGCGCCGCGCCGGTCTCATCGATCTCGGCGGATTCGAACTCCGTTACGGCGAGGATGACCAACAGGGTTCGGACGCGGTTTTTCTAACCGCAATCGGGAGCGACGGCGCCTATCACCCCATCCATTCGCTGCGCGAGGCGATGCGGCCATGACCGGCGTTCTCAAACGCCTTCTGGAAAGTCGCTACCGTATTTCCGCGCAGCTCTACATGGGCATTGGCGGGGCAGTCATCCTCACCATGGGAGCAAGTCTGGTTGGCTGGTACTCCTTCAATCGGGTGGGCGAGGCTCAAAGCCACGTCAACGAGGAAAGCGTTCCGGAGATGGCGGCCGCTTTTGGGGTCGCCCAGCGTAGCGGCGCCTTGACTGCGGCAGCCCCACGACTGGCGGCCGCGGCCACTCCGGAGGATTTTGCCAGGGTGGCGGCGGAAATTGCCTCCGAGCAGGATGCCTTCGAAGCACAGTTGACGGCCCTGACCGCCTTCGAAGCGCAATTGACGGCCTTGACCCGGCAAGAAGGGGAAGAGGAGCTTTTCGCCCGCATTCGCGCCAATGGCACCGCGCTGATTGCCAACATCGCGGCCATCGATCTATCGGTAGCCGAACGATTTGCCCTTAGCGCTCAAAGCGCCGCCCTGCGAAAGGAATTGGACGCGGTGCGGGCCGAAGTGGACAGCCTCCTGATTCCGGCCATTGACGACCAATTGTTCTACGCCATGACCGGCTACCGAACGCTGGACGAAGCAGCCAGCCCGCGGCAGGAGCATTTCTCCGCGGCGGAATTCGACCGCTACCGCCACCTGGCCGATTTGCACGGAGACGCCACTATCGCCAATCAACTCCTGGCCAGCGCATTCAACCTTGCGGACGCCGCCTTGATCGAGCCTCTCCGGGAGCGCTTTGAAGCGGCGGCGGGTAGAGTCGAACGGAGGCAGTCGGTAATTGGAACGTCCAACACCCGAATAGTCCAGGCTTTCGGGCGGCTTTTCCAGATGGGTCTGGGGGAGGAGAGCGGATTCAATCTGCGCAGCCGCGAACTCGCATTGGCCACGCGCCAACAGGACTTGCTAGCGCTCAATCGCAGTCTCGCAATTGACCTGCTGGCCGATGTGGAGGGCTTGGTGGGAGCGGCCCGCATGAGAGCGGAAGACGCCACCCGCGCTTCCTCCGAGGCCATCCTCACCGGACAACGTCTACTGCTGGCCCTTAATGTGGTCAGTATAGTGGGAGCCCTTCTGATAGCCTATCTCTTCGTCGGCCGGGTACTCTTACGCCGTCTGGAACGGCTTTCCAATCGAATGCGCCGCATGGCCTCCGGGGACCTGGAGACCGAGGTCGATATCAGCGGCCGCGACGAAGTCGCCGACATGGCCGCGGCCCTGGAAGTCTTCCGCCGCCACGCCCTCGAAGTACAACGCCTGAACCTGGTGGAAAAGCTGGCCGAAGAGTTGCAGGGCAAAAACGAACAACTCGAAAACGTCTTGGCCGACTTGCGTCGAGCCCAGGATCAGATCGTCATGCGAGAGAAACTGGCGGCCCTTGGGGAACTCACCGCCGGGGTGGCCCACGAGATCAAGAATCCCCTCAATTTTGTGAAGAATTTCTCGGAGGTTTCAACCGAGTTGCTGGAGGAATTACAGGAAATCCTCCAGGAGGAAGTGAAGATGGGTGAGGAGCAAGGGGAACTGATTGACGAGATTTGCGAGGACCTCACCGGAAATCTTAAACGCATCTGCGAACACGGTGAGCGGGCCAATGCAATCGTGCACGCCATGTTGTCCATGGGGCGGGGCGGGGGTGAGCGGCAACCCGCCGATATCAACCGCTTGCTCGACGAACACGCCAGGCTCGCCTATCACAGTGCCCGGGCCAGCGACCCGGATTTCAACCTGACCATCCAAAAAGATTTTGATTCGGAAGCGGGCCTGATCGAAGTCGTGCCCCAGGATATGGGCCGCGTCTTTCTCAATTTGGTGAGCAACGCCTGCTACGCCACGGACGAGAAACGCCGCGGCGACAGCGGCAGCGGGGAGCGCTACGACCCCATCCTTTCAATGACCACTCGGCGCTTGGACGACCGGATAGAGATAACCGTACGGGACAATGGCTGCGGGATTCCGCCCCATGTCGTCGATAAGATTTTCAATCCCTTCTTCACCACCAAGCCTACGGACGAGGGCACCGGTCTCGGTCTGGCCTTGTCCAACGACATCGTGCGCGAGCAAGGCGGCGTCATCCGGGTCGAATCCGAACCCGGCCAATTCACCGAGATGATTATCGAATTGCCCCTGACCCCTCCTTCCTAGACAATAGCTTACATTTTCGTTAAACCTCTCGAACCAATGGAATTAAAATCCCGAACCTTCATGAATGCTTTTCTGCAAAAGGGTAGCGCCATGGCTGTGGCAGTAAAGACCCTCGCCATTCTCGGCGTCCTGGCCTTTGGGACAGCGACCGTACACGCCGCTGTGGACGAGGAAGTCCTGTTCATCTTCAACACCTTCTCATTTCTGGTTTGGGGCGCGCTGGTTATGTGGATGTGCGCCGGTTTCACCATGCTGGAGGCCGGTTCGGTCCGCACCAAGAACGCCTCGATGATTTGCCTCAAAAATCTCGGCCTGTACTCGATTGCCGGGCTCGCCTACTACTTCCTCGGGTACAACCTCATGTACGTCGATGTGGGGAAAGTGATCGGCTCGTTCACCTTTCTCTACGGGCCGTCACCCGATGACATCGCCCTGGTAGCGGGCGATGCGGAGGCCAAAATGGCCGTGATCGCGAACGGTTATTCCACCATGTCGGACTGGTTTTTCCAGATGGTTTTTGTGGCCACCACCGCCTCCATCGTCTCCGGCACCTTGGCCGAACGGGTCAAGATGTGGTCGTTTTTCATCTTCATCCTGGCACTGACCGCCGTCATCTACCCCGTCGTGGGAGCGTGGACCTGGGGCGGCGGCTGGCTCAACCAGATGGGATTCATGGATTTTGCCGGATCGACCATCGTGCATAGCACCGGCGGCTGGGCCGCGCTGGCGGGCGTTTTGGTCGTCGGCCCGCGATTGGGCAAATTCCGCCGCGACGGCACGGTCAAATCCACACCCCCCTCCAACATCCTGGCGGTGACCCTGGGAGTCTTCATTTTGTGGTTCGGTTGGTTCGGTTTCAACGGAGGATCGCAGTTGGCTCTTGGCAGCGCGGCCGATGTCGTGGGGATGAGCCACGTGCTGGTCAATACCAATTTGGCCGCAGCGGCGGGGGTCATGGCCGCTCTGGCCTGCTCCCGGCCCATCTTCGGGCACACCGATCTGGTGACCGGGCTGAATGGCGCCATTGCCGGTTTGGTCTCCATCACCGCCGGTCCCGATATCGTCGAGCACTACTGGGCCGTGATAATTGGCGGCATTGGAGGTGCCCTGTGCACGGTGGGGATGAAGCTTCTGATCAAGATGAAGCTGGACGACGTAGTCGGGGCGATTCCGGCCCACCTGATTGCCGGCATTTGGGGGACCCTGGTGGTCTGCATAGCCGGCGGCGGGAATCTGGGCGTTCAGTTGCTCGGCGTGGTGGCTATAGGCGCATTCGTATTCGTCTCCTCCTGGTTGCTTTGGAAAATACTGGCTTTGACCCTCAAGGTGCGCGTGTCGCGCAAGGTGGAACAACTGGGGCAAGATATCGGGGAGTTGGGCATCGACGCCTACCCCGAATTTGTGCTCATGCCGGAAGAAGACGACGAAATCTGAGGGGCACACCCCTGCTGGGAGTGAGCTACAGGGCCGAAAAACCTGTTGCTTCGGCCGGGTGATCTCAAAAAGATTGCCGTTCTATTCCTACCGATGGGTTGCCCGGCGATAAAAGTCTGTGACGTGGTTCAATTTTACAGCCCGATGAGCGGGGGCGTGAAGCGCTACGTCGAAGAAAAAATCAAATACCTGCTCACCCACACAACCCACAGCCATTGCCTGATCATTCCTTCCCACCGCGATGCCGTCACCCGGGAAGACCGAGCCGTTGTCTACGAAATCCGGAGCCCCAAACTGATCGGTTCGGCCAGTTACCGGATATTGATGAACCGCAAAAAGATCCTGGCTGCTATCAAGGGCGAACAACCGGCAATCATCGAAGTGGGAGATCCCTACCGGGCCGCCTGGATCGGCCTGTCGGCGGCCGAACAGAACAATATCCCCATCGTCGCTTTTTACCACTCGGATTATCCACGGGCCTTGGACAGGACGTTGCGCAAATACTGCGGGAGATTCATCGAGTCGCTGGTTTCGCCCCTCATCCGAAGGTATCTGGTCTGTTTGTACAACCGCATGTCCGCCACCGTAGTGTCGAGCAGGCGCTGCCGCGAAACGCTCGAGGCAATGGGCATTCGCAATATCCGGACCATTGCTCTGGGCACGAACCTGGAAGTGTTTTATCCTCGCGACAGCCGACAGCGCATCCTCGAGGAACTGGATCTCTCCCCCGACACGCGGCTCCTTCTCTTCGTCGGCCGCCTGGCCCGGGAGAAAAATATCCGCAGTTTGTTCGAGATGATGGACCTGCTGAAAGACCAGCCGCGCCAATACCACCTGTTATTGGTGGGGGACGGGGAATGGCGCGACGAGGTCCGGAACAAGGTAAAGGAGGAGAATAACCTGACATGGCTGCATTTCTACTATTCCTCCGAACGGCTGGCCGACCTCTACTCGGCGGCCGATTTATTGGTACACGCCGGGGATTGTGAAACCTTTGGTCTGGTATCCCTGGAAGCCCTGGCTTGCGGCACCCGCGTTCTGGCGGTCGAAGGGGGCGGGCTGGAAGAGGGATTGCAGTATGAAGATCCCCTGATCATGGCGCGCGATAGTTCCGGTCATGCCCTTGCTGACGCGGTGAAACAAATAGGGGAAGTCGGGGAAACAGAAGCGGAAATAACTGCGCGGCGGCGCAACATGGAGCGGCACTTTTCGTGGAATTCCACTTTCTCAAGACTCGACCGACTCTATTTGAACCTCAGCGGCAAGGACGCGACAGTGGACCCCCAAGAGCATGAGCTTGCAAATCCGGCCTTATTCACCAACTGACCGCCAAGCCGTTCGGGATATATGCTGCGATACGGGATTCATGGGAAGCCCGATTGATCCCATTTTCAGGGACCGGGATGCCTTTGCCGATTTTTTCACGCGCTACTATACCGATCTGGAACCGGAAAACGCATTGGTTGTATTGGATGGCGAAACGGTTGTGGGGTATCTGTTGGGGGCTTTGGATTACAAACGGTGTGATCGCAGACAATGGTGGCTCTTGCTTTCCCGAACCGTACCAAAAGTAGCCCTCCGCATCCTTACTTTCCGCTACAATAAGCCTTCCCTCAAATTTCTGGCCTGGTTTCTATTCCGCGCGGCGAGGGAAACGCCGAAGTCCATACCCGATGCAGCCCACTTTCACGTCAACCTCCTGGAGAAATACCGGACCGGGGTCGCCGGCAGGCGGTTGATTTTCCATTTCGTAAACCGTCTGGCCCGGCTGGGGCACAAAGGGGTGTACGGCCAAATCCAGGTCTACGAAAGCAGGCGCGCGGAAAAGATTTTCAACCGATACGGCTTTAAATTTGTGGACAAGAGGCAAACAACTAAATTCGAGGACTACCTGAACAAACCCGTGTGGGTGGCCACCGTCTACAACAAATTCGAAGAACGGGGAGACCCCATGCCCGTAATGGAATGAGGGATCCTGGAAAAAAATTGATTGTTTCCTTTCACGATCTTCATCCCGGATCCTGGGAATGCTGCCGGCGCTTCATGGAACGCTGTCGCAGCTACGGAGCCAATACCTTGTCCCTGCTTCTGGTCCCCCAATTCCACGGCCAACCTCCCTTCACCGAAAACCAGGCCTTCGTCAGTTGGCTTAGAAGAGTTTCCGAAGGTGGTTACGAAATCTGCCTGCACGGCTACTATCACAAAGCGGAAAACATATCCGGAGGGCACAAAGAGCGCCTGGTGGCGAATTACTATACAAACCGTGAAGGGGAATTCTACCAACTCTCGGCCAAAAAGGCCAAACAGAGGGTATCGGGCGGATTGCATTTGTTGAAGCAATCCCATCTGCCGGTTTACGGTTTCACCGCCCCGGCCTGGTTGATTAGCGACGCGGCAAGGCAAGTGCTGATCGAGTCGGGATTTCTCTATCAAAGTTTGTGGAGCAAAGTGGAGTTGCTCCAGTCGGAGGCGAGCATTCCGGCACCCGCTCTGGTGTACGGCTCACGAAGCACTTGCCACAGGATGCTCTCGCGGGCCTGGATACCGTTTTTCCATCGTTGGAACCGAAAAACCCGCATTCTCCGCCTCGCCGTCCATCCAAACGACTTCCGGTATCCCGCAATTGAGCATCGGCTCTATGCCCTGCTACAAAAAGCCCTGCAAACGAGAACCGCCTCCACCTATCGAGATCTGATTCCCGAAGCATCCCGCAGGCCTGTCGGAACGGCCCCTGACCACGCTCGGCAGGGCAGATTGCAACATGGATGAGAAAAAAGTGAAATTTCATCCTGAACCTTCTTTTTCCAGGGACAACTCCGGGACACCCTCATTTTGTCCCGCACAGCGGGTAAAATTCTCCGACTTGTCGCGGGATTATTTGGAGCGGCTGGTCCGAGGGGCGCGCCAGGAGGACTTGGAGGGATTCGGCTTGGACGCCCCTCCTCAAGCCTCTGGGGACGTGACGTCGAAACTTTTGTCCTCAGGACTTGGGGGTGAAGCCACTCTGGTGGCCAGGGAATCCCTCATTGCCTGCGGCATTCCACTGATACCCATTGTCCTGAGCGCATACCACGAAGACCTGTCGTTCGATCCCGAGGTGGAGGATGGAGACCGGGTCGAGTCGGGTCAAAGCCTGGGAATCGTATCGGGGCCTGCTTCTGAATTGCTCATGTCCGAGAGGGTTTTGCTCAATTTTCTACAGTTTTTATCGGGAGTGGCAACATTGACGCGAAGTTATGTCGATGCCCTGGGCCCTTCTACAACCCGGTTGCTCGACACGCGCAAGACAATCCCCGGCTATCGCATGCTGCAAAAATATGCCGTGGCCTGTGGAGGCGGCTGGAATCACCGGTTGGGATTGTTCGACCGGGTGATGTTGAAAGACAACCATCTGGCGGCAAATTCCGCCCTCTCGGGCGAAGCCCTTACCGAGTTGGTTGGCAATGCCCGTCGGCGGAATCCGGAACTTTTGATCGAGGTGGAAGTCGACGATCTGGAACAGGTACCTGCCGTCTTGGAGGCGGGCCCTGACAAATTGATGCTGGACAACTTTTCCATCCCTCAATTGAAGCGGGCGATTACCCTGATTGGCCGCCGGGTTTGCACTGAAGCGACGGGAGGAGTGACCCTGGACAAACTTGCCGAACTCGGTTCAATCGGACTCGATTTCATATCGGCCGGCGCCCTGGTCCACAAAGCGGTGTGGATGGATATCGGCTTGGACTGGAATTTTGGAACTTACCCTGAAGGGTAGCGGTTTCACCCCTGGCTAATCCCAATGTCCGCGACCGATCCCACGACCTCAGCCCTTTTGAAAGCGCTCCTCATGGCACAGGACAGGTATGTCTCCGTCCGGGAACTGGCCCGGGAAACGGGTATCAGCCGAGGGGCCGTCCGAAGCCGATTGGAACCGTTGCAAAGCGAAGGGTTCGGCTTCGAGAGGGTCGCGACTCGGGGATACCGGTTGACCCGTAAACCGAATTGCCTGAACACCTGGGCAACCGCCGCCTATCTCCATGGGAAAGAAGAAATCCCCGAGCTGATCTTCCTTTCCTCCATCGACAGCACCAATGATCACGCCGCCCGCTTGCTGGCTCACAACTACGATGCACCCTTTTTCGTGGTTTCCAATGAGCAGACAAAGGGGCGGGGTCGCATGGGGCGGCAATGGCATAGTCCTCCTTCCCGAAACCTCTACCTTTCCTTTGCCTCACGCCCCCGGGTCAACCACGATCGCATGAAGCGGTTTACCTTGTGGATGGGAGCGCGCATAGCACGTGACATAGGCCAATGGCTGGGGGTGAACATAGGCCTGAAGTGGCCCAACGATCTCTATTACGAGGGCAGGAAGCTGGGGGGCATGCTGACCGATACCAAGGGCGAGGCCAACACCGTGCGGGATTTGGTTTTCGGGGTCGGCCTGAATGTAAACCAGCGGCGGGAGGACTGGCCCGCGGAACTGGGCGGCTCCGCCATCAGCCTTCGGGAGATCATCGGACAATCATTGGACCTCAATCGGGCCAACTCCCGGTTGATCAGGTCAGTCTGGTCCGCCTACGGCACATTTTCCGCCGGGTCCATACGCCGTCCTTTTGAAGACCTGTGGCCCGGCTTGGATGTGCTGCGGGGAAGATCAGTTACAGCCGAAGTGGGAGGGGAGACCGTCTCGGGGATTGCCTCCGGATTGGATGACGGAGGTTCCCTCATCGTAAAATTGGGGTCGGGAAAACTCGTCACTTTAAATGCCGGAAATGCACGCCTCACCACAACGGGCTAGCCCGCCGGTGGGCAAAATCGCCGTTGCAATAATCTACCGGACTGCCTTCATAGGTCATAGAAGCCTGCCCCAATGGACTCCGACGTTGAATACAGTATCGAGGTAAACCACCTCACCAAGTATTACGGGCGAAAAGCGGCTATTCAGGATGTATCCTTTTCCCTGAAAAAAGGGGAAATCGTAGGTTTTCTGGGGCCCAACGGTTCCGGAAAGAGCACGACCATGAGGATCCTCACGGGCCTGGTAACCGCCAACAGCGGTTCCGCTTATATATGCGGCATCCCGGTTTCCACCCATCCCGAGGAAATTAAACGCAAGATCGGTTACATGCCCGAAAACAATCCCCTGCCCTTGGATATGCGGGTAGGGGAATACCTTCGATTCCGAGGCAACCTGAAGGAACTCTCCGGGCGAAAATTGCGTCAACGCATCGATTATGTCCTGGAACTCTGTGAACTGGGCAGGGCTCGCAGGCGCGTCATAGGGACCCTATCCAAGGGCTACCGTCAGCGCATCGGTATAGCCGAAGCCATCTTGTCGGATCCCGAGGTCACCATAATGGACGAACCGACCATCGGCCTGGACCCTCACCAGATTTTAAAGATACGCGACTTGATCGGTAGCCTGAAGGGCCGCATGAGCGTGATCATTTCCAGCCACATTCTGCCTGAAATCGAGCTCACCTGTGACCGGGTAATCATCATCAACCAGGGATTCATAGTGGCCAAGGGAACCCCCCGGCAACTGCGCGAGGAATTCTTGCCGGACAGCGTTTATCACCTGGAAATGAAGGGCTCGATAGAGGCCCTGAAGGCCAAGATAAAATCTATCAATCCTCAACTTTCCCTACTTACGGAGGGGAACTGCGAGTTCACTGAATTGCACAAGATTACCTTGTCCGGCCCCTGGGATAGCCACTTCGGTGAAAATCTCATCGCAGAGTTGGCCGTCCAACCCGAAATAAGACTCTTCTCCCTCGTTCATCAGGAACCCACCTTGGAAGACATATTCTTGGCCGCCACCAGGCGATCCTGGGAAATTTTGTCGGATTTTCCGGATGACAACGACCAAAATCCCTCGAACCTGGGAGGGGAAACGGTAGTGGAGTAAACCTGGGGGCCAAGCATGAAGCACTTTCTCACACTCTTGAAGAACGAGTTGCGAAGCCTGTTGTTGAGCCCCGCCACTTACCTGGCTTCCTTCTTTTTTTTGGTCGTGATGGGCTTTCTCTACCAATTCGTCCTGGAAAGTTACAACAGGCATCCCCAGGAACTTCTCCCGACCAATATATTCCTCAACGCCTTCTTCATACCGGTATTCTTCCTGGTGCCCCTGCTGACCATGCGCAGCATTGCGGAAGAACGCCGTCTGGGATTGATGGACAGTTTGTTGGCGACCCCGATCAATTCGATCGAACTGGTAGGGAGCAAATTTTTTGCCGCCTACCTGTTTTACATCATCCTCTACCTGCTGACCTTGGCCTACCCCGCCATCACCTACTACTATTTTCCCGATCAACGCATTGTCGACTGGGCCAGCCTTACCGGGGGCTACACCTTTATCTGCGTGAGCGGATGGCTTTTTATCAGCATCGGGATATTTGCCAGCTCAATGGCCCGCAGCCAGTTGGTGGCGGGGATCTTCAGCTTTTCCCTGTTGTTCGGGCTGATTGCCGGAGGAAAATACCTGAATGATCTGGCCGTTGTGCATCTGGACGATTTCTCCATCCAACGCGCCCTGATCCAATACGTCCAGATAAACGACCACGTGGAGGATTTCACTCGAGGCATCCTGGATACCAGGCCGTTTTTCTTCTATGGAAGCGGGGCCCTTTTGATGCTCAGCCTGGCTGTGCTGGCTGTAGACCACAAACGATAGGCAAAGCGAATGTCGAACCTGGACAACTTCAAATTCAGCCGTTGGTTCCACGCGGGCCATTCCCTCTTGCAGTTTCTGTTGGTGGTCACCTTGTTTTTCAGTTTGAACCTGATTGGGCTGATGCATTTCGAACGATACGACATAACCGGGGATCGAAGGTATGCCCTGTCCGCGGAAACCGCTTCCTACATTGCCGGATTGACCGAGCCCATCCGCATCATTGTCACGCAAAGCTCGGACGAAGAGGGCAGTGAATTGCGCTCCTACGAGGCGGATCTGCGCAACTTGGTCAAGGAGTATGAATACATTGCCCAAAAAACGGGTTCCGGCCCCATTCAGTCGGAATTCATAAACGTTTATCAGCAACGGCGATTGGCTCAGGAACTGGTGGAGGAATTCGGTGTCAACCAGCCCAATATCATCATCATCGCCTCGAAAAATAAACACAGGGTCATAACCCCGGAGGAAGTTTACAGTTCCGAAAACCTGGAGAGAATCTCCTTCCGGGGCGAGCAGGTCTTTACCTCCGCGATTTTGGACGTTTCCAGGCCCAAAGGGCATACCGTCTACTTTCTGACCGGGCACGGGGAACGCGACATAAGAAGCGTCGACCCCATTGCAGGGTTATCGGAATTGGCCCAGGAACTAAGTCAGCGAAATTTCGAATTGTCCACACTGGACCTCGCTTCTCCCGATGCCCGCGTACCGGAGGACGCCGACCTGTTGATCCTGGCCGGACCCAAATACCCCTTGCTGGCCCGCGAGATAAGTGCTTTGAAAGACTACCTCACCGACCGGGCCGGTCGGCTGATACTGCTCATCGATCCCACAATAAAAAACAACTTGGATGATTTGTTCTTTCAGTGGGGAATCCTGGCCGAGGACATGGTGGTCCTGGACAGCGGACCCGATTACATGATGAACGGGGGAGACCTGCTTTTAAGGCGTTTCGACCCCGAGCACCCCATCACCGAGTCGTTGGCTAAAAACAACCTATCCGTGCTGGTAGGCTTTTCCCGCCCGGTGCGGGCCGACCTCGGAGCTCCCTTGGACGACCGCCTTTCGGTCACCCCTATCGTGGGCGGTTCGGAAACCAGTTGGGGAGAGCGATTCTACCGGGACGAGACCCAGATCGGCTTCGATTCCGATGTCGACCTGCAGGGCCCGGTCAGCGTAGTGGCCGTTTCGGAGCGCAGTATTTCCTCCGATTTGGGTATCGATATTCCGGGAGGACGCATGGTAGTATTCGGTACCTCCGATCTCATCACCAATAGCCGCCTGACGGTACTGGGCAATTTCACCCTCTTTCTCAACGCCATCAACTGGGCCCTGGACCGCAACAACCTTCTGTCCATTGAGCCCAGGCCCATTGAGAGACTGCATATTACTCTCAGCCAGGAGGAAATGACCCAATTGAGGTTGGTTGTATTGTTGATCCTGCCGGGTTGCGCGGCTATTTTGGGAATGATAATTTACTGGATCCGTCGCAGTTGAACGACCCTTCCTCCCCATGAGAAAACACCTCACCTTGATCCTGATTCTGATGAATTTGGTTGCTCTGGCTGTTTTCTACTTTTTTGAAAAGGGAATTCGGATGGAGGAACGATTTGCCCGGGAAGATAAAAAAATTTTTCACGAAGAAGCAGTAAACATCGACTATATTCGGATCTCAGGGGACTCGATCGGACCCGACCGGATCCTGAAAAAAACCGAAACGCAATGGGATCTGATTTCCCCTATCGAATGGCAGGCCAATTTTTTTGCGGTGAGCCGCATTCTCAACCAGATCACCTTTTTGGAAAAGGAAACGGGATTTCTGGTGGAGGATCTCAAGGATGCGGAACGGGACCTGTCCAATTTCGGCCTGGATAACCCTCAGCTCAGGTTGGAGTTTGGCAAAGGCGCCAACCGCACGGCCATAGCCATTGGAACGCCCACCGAAATCGGCAACCGCGTTTACATTCTTTCCCCTGACGAAAAGGAAATCATGGTCATTGCACGCGGCCTCTACGACAGCTTGCTGGTGGATCTGGGAAATCTCCAAAGCCAGTCGGTCTTCGAGATACCCCTGTTCGAATTGAAAACCCTCAGCATTCAAAAGTCCTATCCCTCCCCTTTGCGCATCCGCATTTCGAAAATCGACCACCAATGGCGCTTTGAAACGCCCATCCAGACCCTGGCGGATCTGGCCGGAATGGAAACAGTGGTAAACGGATTAAACAATTTGGCCGTGCATTCGTTTATCGACAATCCCGATCCCGACCTGAACGTTTACAATCTGGCCAATCCCCAAATGCGATTGACCCTGGAAGCGGAGGACAAACGCCAATCGATACTGGTTGGGGCCAAGTTTACGGCGGCGGGAGGGGATGAACTGTACTACGCAAAACTGAGTGAAAACGACACTATCTTCACCATTCCGGTGAGGCTTTTCGACGAGCATCTCAACAATGCGCAGGAGGAATTGCGGGAAAGGCGATTCGTCCATTTCGAACCCCGCGCCCTCGGCGCCCTGGAAATCAGCCGAGGGGATCAGGCCCTTTCCCTGCAGAAATTGGTGACCGGCGAATGGCAGGTATTCAGCAGGGAGGAGGATGGCAGCATGGTGGCGCACGCGGCGGACCCCGGTATTGTAGCCTCCATGGTCACCAGTTTGCAGACCTTGAGGGCGCAAAATTTCGTGTCCGATGCCCCCTCCAACGCAGACCTGGAAAATTACGGTTTCACCGATCCCCAACGCGTGATACAGCTCAAGGCCGATAGGGACATCGTTCTGGAGGTGGGTGATTTGGTGACCGGAAAAGTACGGCACGCTTACGCAAAACTGGAAAGTGAGCCCTTCATTTACGAAGTGGATCGATCTCTTTTGGAGGAGTTTCACACCCGGCCTCTTGATTACCTGGCCCGCCTCGTTCACCGGGAACCGGCCGAAGCCGCCCTGGTCGGGTTCACCGTTAATGAGGCCGATAGCGATCGAGTGGTTTACGGCGCGGCCTTGAATGAGGTCACTCCAACCTGGTCTGTCATCGCGGCGGCAAATGAAGTGGAAAGCTCCGCCCGGGAGGACCTGCTGGCGCTGGTAGACCAGGCTAAGGAGGTCCGAGCAAAATCCTATATCGATGAAGCTTTCGACACCATCGAATGGAAGTATCGGCTGGATCTCCTCTTTGAGCGGGGGGAAAAAGAGGAGGTAGATTCCTGGATTACCAGCCTGTGGGTAAGTGAGCGGCTGAGCGGCACCCGCGCCATTGTAGGGTTCCCCCAACAGGAGCGTGTTTTCTATGCGCCCCAGCGGTTTATCGACGCCTTTTTCGGCCTTACCTTTTCAAGGTTTGATCCCGGACCGGAACTCGATCCGGCAACCACACCGGGGCGACGCCCCGCCGGACCTTTCCCTACGGATACTCTGGTCGATCCCTGAACAAATCCTCCCAGACCGCATGCATGGCATAACATTTGGCCAAGCCTCTCAAGCCACGGTTCACCCCAAGGGGTCAGCCCCATGTCCTACCTGAAAAAAAAGAATCGATCCTTGGCTCAGCGCTTCCTCATGGGCTGCCATACCCTTGTGCTGTTGGGCCTTGCGCTCTTCTTGATGATGCTTTCGTCCGTAGTGGTATTGAGCATGTTCTACGATGAAATCCCCATTCCTCCGCGGTTGATGGAACGGATCGACCGGCAGTTGGAAGCGCAGGGGCTGAACCTCGATTGCGAAAAAGTGATCCTGGATTTCAAGGGAAACCTGTTGGGGCACAAGGTAGCTTTGTCTTTCATCAAATCGGACGAACCCATCCTTGAGGCCGATCTGGTCTACCTGCATATCAATTTTGCGACCCTGGTACTGAACCGGTTGTCCATCGATAAGGTCAGGGTTTCCAACGCTACGTTGTACTGTCCGGCCATGGTATCTCCATCGGGCGCCACTGATTACCTGTTGCAGGACCTGCACTTCTCTCTGAGGCGGCACTGGGGCGGATGGAGCATGGCCTTTTTGACCGGAAATTTCCGGCACCTGCAAATATCCGCCAGCGGAGACCTCACCGGCCTGGTTCCCCATCTATTGGAACAGGGGGAAATGAGGGGCGATAAACCCGATCTCTATCCGGAATACCTCAAACTGTCCGGCCGGGTCATGGAGGCATACAAATCCCTGAACGCCCTGCACGCCCCCCACCTGGAGATTGAATTTGCCACCCCCGCAAACCGGCAATTCACGGTGTCGACCCGACTCACCGCGCCCCGCTTTTCCTCGCCTTCATGGCCCACGGCTGAAAGACTTACCCATACCGGATACTTTCAATTGGCGCCCGATGTTCGCGTTCTGGAACCGGTTCGAATAGGGGCGCAAACCGTAACGGCGGAGAATCCCGAAATCCGTCTGGGGAACGTATCCATAACGGCCCTCAAAACCGGTCCTATCGAGAACTTGAAGTCTCCGTTTCCTTTCCAATTCGAAGCCACTGCCTCCACCTTGACCTATCGGGACAACCCTTTCGACAACCTGGTCATAACCGGATCGCTTTTGGACGGGGGAATGGTCGAGGGAAGAGTGAGCGTGGAAACCCTTAAGGGGGCGTTGACCTCCCATCTGCGGGCCAATATCAAATCCAGGGAAGCGAGGGGGTCGGTTCGCGGTCATTTCAACGGTGAAGCGATCGTCGGCCGGCCGGAGTTCGCTCGCCTTCCCAAGCTGCGATGGTCGAGACAGAACCAGCCCGCCTATTTCGACCTCGATTTCAGTTACCCCGGCAACCTCGACGGCCTGACCGCCGGGTTTCGTCTCGAAACCCGCGATATAGAGATAATTAAAGCCCCATTCCAATGGGCTCGCTTACGCGGCCATCTGAGGGGGACCCAAGTAGATTTGCACCAAATCGACGTGGGCGGCCATGGCAATGACCTCCAGTGCGCCTTCCGGCAAGACTTGCGGGAGAAGTTTTTCAGGTTTTCCATGGCGGGCAATTTCCGTCCGCAGGATGTCAAGGATTGGTGGGGAAACTGGTGGAATGAAACCTTTCAACACCTGAGCATCATCGATCAACCTCCCTATATCGATCTGGCCGTCCGTAATTCAATTTACTACAAGAGACAAATGACGCTGCACGGTTACGCCGCCGGAGAGATGGTGGAGTTGGACGGTGTGCGCTTCGATCGAGTTGCCTCGAAAATGTTTATACGCCCCAATTATATCGACGTATACGAACTGAATGCCCATCGGACGGAAGGCTCCGCCTCGGGGCAAATTCAGTGCGAACTCAGGAAGCGTGACCTGCAATACATCCTCGTCGATGCCACCTCCAATCTGGACCTGGAACCGACCCTGGGGGTTTTTGGAGAGGGAGGCAAAAAGATCCTTGAACCCTACACCTGGGAAGGACACCCCACCCTGAAGGTGCGGGGTGAATTCAATTTTTCCGAGCCAACCCACTGGCAGGAATTGGACATCGGGATTTCCACCGACTCTCCCTTGTCCTATTACGGGTTCCCTTTCGACAGCCTGGAGGCGAGGGGTCGTTATGACCGGGGCGATGTCTACCTGGATGAACTCGCATTCCGGTTTGCCGAAGGGTCGGGCACGGGCAGCGCATCCTATATTCGCCAGGACGAAACCGCTTTCCTTCTCTATGATTTCGAGTTGACCGATGCACAGCTCGACCAAGCCGTGCAAAAGGTGAGGCAATTTCACCGCAACAGGGGCGCAGGCCAACCGGAGAAAGGAAGGGGCGAAAAAGATTACAAGGGAGTTCTGGATATCCGGGCTTCAGGCATTTCCCCGGCCGGCTACGGATTGGATAGGGTGTTCGCCCAGGGGGACATCGAAGTGCGGGGAGGAACCCTGGCCGAAATACCTTTGTTCGGGCCCTTGTCCGGCTTAATTCCCTTTACCAAACTGAAGTTGAGGGACGCCTCCATGTTTTTTCAATGGGATGCAGGTAAAATTTCCTTTCCCGATCTGGTCATGACGGGAAATACCGCAAGGCTGGAGGGGGAGGGCGACTACTATCCGGACGGATCCTTTCTCGATTTTAACGTCCGCGTGTTTTTGTTGCGGGAGGCCGGAATTCCCATTCTGTCCCAACTGGTCAGGCCCATTCTGGATCCCCTCGGCTACATTGCGGTGGTAAATCTGACGGGGACTTTAACCGACCCTCAGTGGCAGTTTGTCCTCAATCCATTGAACCCGCTCATCCCGAAAGCCATTCCCCAGCCGCAACCCCTGGAGCCGGGAATCCTCGAGTACGACTTTGGCCGGTAAATGAATTTCTTGCCATTCCGTCATTAATCATCATTATTCCCTTTCCCTTTTTGGGGGATAATGACCCTGCACCTTGGCAAGGCTCGCATTCTACTTATTTCGAATAAAGGTCTTCAACGAATACCCATTTGGCAATTCAATGACTAAAGAGCATGATTGCGTTGCAAGGGGGGTTCCCCCGGTAATCGTTTCCATTGGCGCACGTTAACCTCAACCCGGCTTCGCTTTGGATCTCAACGAAATTAAGGAAATTATCGAAATCATGAAAAGCTCCGGGCTGACGGAGTTCGAGATCGAGGAGAAGGGGTTGAGATTGCGCATTTGCAGAAATACCAATGGAAATGGGAACGGGAGTCTGGCCGTGGTGCAAGCGGCGCCAACCTATCCCGGGGCGGTTCCAGCCATTCTTTCACCCCAGTCCGATCCCGCATCCCAATCCTCGGAACCCAAAGCCGGGGAAGAAGAGGATTTCCACCTCATCAAATCGCCCATGGTGGGAACCTTTTACCGTTCTCCTTCGCCGGAAAGTCCGCCTTTCATCAATGAAGGGGATACGGTAGACCGCGAGACGACGGTTTGTATCCTGGAGGCCATGAAGGTCATGAATGAGATCCCGGCCGACGTTTCCGGAGAAATCGTGCAAATATACCTGCAAAACGGTGCAGCGGTCGAGTACGGGCAACCCCTCTTCAAGGTCAAAAAAACCTGACCGGATACTTGCCATGATCAACAAGGTTCTCATCGCCAATCGTGGCGAAATAGCCCTCCGCATCGTCCGCGCCTGTCGCGAAATGGGAATAAAGACCCTGGCTGTATATTCCGAAGCAGATGAACAATCCCTTCATGTGCAACTGGCCGATGAAGCGATTTGTATTGGTCCGGCCCAAGCCTCGGATAGTTATCTGAAGTCCGACCGGATCATCAGCGCAGCGGAAATATCGGATGCGGATGCCATTCACGCCGGCTACGGATTCCTGGCGGAAAACGCCGATTTCGTCGAGCAATGCGAAACCTGTAAGATCAATTTCATTGGCCCGAATTCTTCGGTTATCCGGCGGATGGGGGACAAGGCCCTGGCCATTGAAACCGTGAAGAAGGCCGGCGTCCCTACCGTTCCCGGCAGTGAGGGAGTAGTGGATTCCGCCAAAGAAGCGCTCAAAGCGGCAGAGGCCATTCGTTACCCGGTTTTGATCAAGGCGGTGGCCGGGGGCGGAGGCAAGGGGATGCGCGTCGCCCACAACGGGGTCACCTTCGCCAAGGAATACGATTTGGCCAGAGCCGAGGCCGGAAAGGCTTTTGGCAATTCTTCGGTTTATCTGGAAAAACTGGTGGAAAATCCGCGCCACATCGAGTTCCAGATCTTGGCGGACAAAAATGGAAAAACCATCCATCTAGGCGAACGCGACTGTTCCGTGCAAAGGCGGCATCAGAAGCTCATCGAAGAATCGCCTTCTCCCTCCATGACGGAGGAATTGCGTCAGAAAATGGGGGCGGATGCCATTCGCAGCGCCCAGGCGGCAGGCTACGAAAATGCCGGAACCGTAGAATTCCTCCTCGATGAAGCGGGAAATTACTACTTCATTGAAATGAACACGCGGATTCAGGTGGAACACCCCGTCACTGAGGAAGTGACGGATACCGACCTGATCAAGGAACAAATCCGCATCGCCGCAGGCGAGCCACTGCAACTGGAACAATCGGATATCCGGATCAATGGCCACGCCATTGAATGCCGCATCAATGCGGAGGATCCATCGCGCAATTTCGCTCCCAGTCCGGGCACTATCGATGTTTATTATGCGCCGGGAGGACATGGGGTTCGGGTTGATTCTCACGTTTACGCCGGCTACACCGTCCCCCCTTACTACGATAGCATGATCGGAAAGCTCATTACCTTCGCCCGGAATCGGGACATCGCCCTGGACCGCATGTCCCGCGCCCTGAGTGAATTTATAATCAGTGGGATCAAATCTACCGTTCCCTTTTCTAAGGCAATAATGCAAGATCCCGTATTCAGAAGCGGGAAGGCCTCCACCTCCTTTGTGGAAGACTTTTTTTCCCGCACAAAGCTGGATGCTTTTGTTCAATCCAATCACAACCTGGAATCATTATGAAAACCGAAAAAAGGGACAGGAAGGTGGTGCCCTCAATTGGCTCGGAGGAACCCGCTTCTCTGGGAGAAATAAAAATCAACCATTCCGTGGTGGCCAACATCGTGCGTTTGGTCGCTCTGGAAAATTCCGGCGTCTATGCGGTGGGAGGGAGCTTTGTCGATGGCATAACGGAGATCTTTTCCAAAAAAGAGGCCTCGGAGCGCGGGGTGCGGATAGCCGAAAGCGAAAGCGGTTACTACCGGATCGAAATCCGACTCATTTTAAACTACGGCGTCGAACTGGCCAAGTGTGCCTACCAGGTGCAGGTATCGGTCAAAGACAGGGTAGAAAAGATGACGGGGAAATTGGTCGAACGCGTCGACGTAGTCATTGACGGGGTCAAATCGGGGGAAGAACCGGCAGCCGACGAAGGATCGCTGTCGCACAGGGAATAATTCGACCCTCCTGCCGGGTGGCGGCGGAACCGTAACCCTTCCGCGCTTTTCCCCGGCTCTCCGGAAAATCTTCTGCAGTGGAATTCAGCTTCGATAATCTGGCCGACGCTCCGGTTCCCATTCTTTTCCTGGTCGTAATCGTCCTGGCGATTATTACGGCCGGTTTGGTCATGCTCTTCTCCAGGTGGAGGAAGCCCACTCTTCTGATTTTCAATAATGAGAACGGGCGGGTAGAGATTTCCAGGGCGACCATTCAAAAAGTGGTCCAGCGCACCTGCGAACGATTCATGGAAGTGGGCTGGGCCCGAACCTATCTAAGGCAGTCCAAGGGTTATATTCATATCAAGGTTCGGTTGAAGCTGGGAGTAAAGACGCGAATACAGGATATTTCCAACCACTTGCAAAAGCAGATCACCCGGGCCATTCGGGATGACCTGGGCATCAAGAACCTGGCTGATGTAACCGTAGTCGTGGAAGGATTAATGACCCCGGTCGAGCCGGAAGAGAATTAACCCCCATACTTTAAACTGGCAAAACAACTCCTGGGAAATGGGTGATGAGGCCCCTTGCCCGCATTTCTCACAAAATTCGTAGCGAGCGAACGGAGGTCGAGTGCTGGTGCGGGTTTCGGGCAGATTCGCGGATGAAGCTGGGTCGACACCCTGCGAAGTCGGGAATCCAACGAAGCCCGCTCCAGTGCCGACATACCGGAGCGCAGTAGAAAAATGGGAGATGTCGCATTCGCTCGGTAAGTGAGAAATGCGGGCTCGCCCTACTCCTCGAAAAAACGCTTGGCCTTGTCGAAGAAGGATTTTCCATCGGGATCCCGGTCATCGCCCGATTCGCGGGCAAAATCTTCCAGCAACTCCCTCTGTTTGGGTTTGAGCTTCCGGGGAACTTCCACGTATACGGTGACATATTGATCGCCGAAATCGACTCCCCGAAGAGAACGCAGACCCTTTTTCCGCATGCGGAATCGGGTTCCCGACTGTGTTCCGGCGGGGATCTTGAGGGTCGCTTTACTGGTCAGGGTAGGCACTTCGATGGCCCCCCCCAACGCGGCCAGGGTAAACTTGATCGGGACCTGGATAAAGAGATCTTCTCCGTCCCGGTCAAATATGTCGTGTTCCCGCACGTGGATAAGGATAATGAGGTCCCCGGTCGGCCCCCCGCCCATACCGGCTTCCCCCAACCCCTCCAGGCGCAGCCGCGACCCCGTATCAACCCCGGGGGGCACCTTGACGTTTGGATTGCAGGAGGTCATCACCAGCCCCCCTCCGGAGCACTTCTTACAGGGAAACTCTACTACAGATCCGGTTCCTCGGCACTGGGGACAGGTTTGTTTGAGGCGGAAAACGCCGCGTGAACTGATCACTTGCCCGATGCCTCCGCAATTGGGGCAGGACCTCTTGGAAGTTCCCGGTTCCACCCCATTTCCACGGCACCGATCGCAATGGGTAGCCCTGCGAAAGGAAATCTCCTTTTCCACGCCTTGGGCCGCTTCTTCCAAAGTGAGTTCTATATCGTATTGCAGGTTTGCCCCTTGGCGAGCCCCGGTCCGGCCCGGACCGCCTCCACCGCCGAAGAGACCATCAAATATCCCGCCAAATCCCGTGCTTCCTCCAAATACCTCCCGGAAAATATCGGCGGGATCGTGAAATCCACCAGTTCCGCCACCTCCCATTCCACGGCGAAACGCATCGGCCCCATACCGATCGTAGCGGGCTCGTTTTTCCGGATCCTTCAAGACTTCATAGGCGTTGGAAACCTTTTTGAATTGCTCCTCGGCGTTCTTGTCCCCGGGATTCCTGTCGGGATGATACTGAAGGGCTTTTTTGCGGTAAGCCTTTTTCAGTTCATTGTCTGAAACATCGCGACCGACGCCCAGCAACTCATAGTAGTCGTCCGCCATGTTTATTGCTCTTTCTTCCCCGTGGCACTACCGTCCCGGACCGCTCCTTCAGCAGCCAGGCCAGTGGAGACTATGACGTTGGCGGCCCGGAGAATCCTGCCGTTCAACACGTAACCTTTGCGCACAACCCTCAGGATTTTGTGATCCTCGATTTCATCGCTCGGTTGCAGTCCGACACTTTCATGGAAGTTGGGATCAAATTCCTCTCCCAAGGGTTCCATGGTTTCCAATCCGTTGTCTTTCAGAATGGAAACCAATTGGCCCGCCACCATGCGGAATCCATCCGCTACCGGTTTTGCTTCGGGATGGTTTTCCGCTGCTTGCAGTCCCAAATCCAGGTTATCCAGCGCGGGCAGAAGATCTTCGATCAAGCTGGAAATGGCGTATTTGCGAAGCTCTTCCTTTTCCCGAAGGCTCCGTTTGCGATAGTTTTCAAATTCTGCGGCGGCACGCAAAATTTTTTCGAACAAGTCTTCTCTCTCCTGGCGGTATTGCTGCAAGAGCTCTTCCGCGGGCGGCTCGTCCACGACTTCGGCGGAGGTCTTCCCATCGCCTCCTCCTGGCCCGGGCCCGTTTTGGGCAGTTTCCCGCTCCGGAGCATTCTCCAGGTTTTTGTCTTCGGTATCTTCGGCTGTCATTTTCAAACGGATTAAGGAAAGGGGTATTTCCCATAAGTTCAAGAAAAGGTTGGCCGGTTCCTTTCATCCCGATGGACTGGGGAGCCACCGAGGTCTCTCTAACCCGCATGTCCTGTAAATTCATTCACACAACGACGGACTTTTTCCGGTGTAACAACCGGATAGAATGTAAATTCAATTAAACGTCAAAGGACTGGAATGAACTGAAAAGCAGTTCCACTCCTGTGGTGAATTATTTTATGGACATGAGGTCTAATCAAATGGACCTCGTGAAAATTGGTCCGTAACCAGTATTTCCGCGTCCCCGTCTCCGGAGACCTGAAAACCGCCATCGAAAGGCAGCAACAGGTTGGTTCCACGGGGATGTTCCCGGGTTTCCAACCCTCCCACCCGGATTACTCCGGAAACAACGCTTATCAAAACGGGTTGGGTATTGGCAGGGTAGCGCAGGATTTCTCCATTGGCAAATCCCTCTTTGCGGATGCGAAACGCCTCGCAGTCGGCCAAGAGGTCTCCGGGGCGCGTATTCCTTTGCGGCTCGGGTTCAAAATCGAAAAAGTCGATGGACTGCAAGGATTTCTCCACATGCAACCGGCGAGGTATTCCATCGAGCCCGGCCCGTCCCCAGTCGTAGACCCTATAGGTGGTATCCGAGTTTTGTTGGATTTCCAGGATAACGTTCCCCTTTCCTATGGCGTGAAGACGTCCGCTCGGGACGACAAGGGCATCCCCTGCGCCAACGGAAATTTTGTGAACGAGGGACTCCAGGTCGCCCATGAGCAGGGCCGATTCAAACTGCTCTCGAGTAACGCCGGCCTTCAGCCCCGCTATCAATTCGGCTCCAGGGTCGACATCGGCCATATACCACGTCTCGGATTTTGGTTCCCCACCAAGCTTCCGGGCCACTTTAGCGGGGGGGTGGACCTGCAAACTGAGGGTCTCCCGACAATCCAGCCATTTGACCAGGACAGGGAAGGGATGACTGGGCGGATAATCGGGGCCCATTATCGATTCCGCGTGGCGGGAAATGGCCTGCCGAAGGGACATTCCCGCATAGGGGCCGGTTTCGATCACCGATCGGGCGCCGGGGCGATCGGCAACTTCCCAGCTCTCCCCGATAACCTGGCCAGCGGGAAGGCCTCTGCCCAGCTTCGACTCCAGACTTCTCCCGCCCCATACTCGTTCCCGATAGATGGGCCTGCAAAAAATCGGATGGGACATCAGCCTCAGTTGGAAAAGGTTCTTTTCATTGGAAAAAATCTCATTACCCTGTGATATTGCAACCCACTATCCTTTTAACGCCTATGGCAAAAACCAAAAGCGCCTCCGAACGATCGCCGAATGCTACCTTCGGCACCTATGGGGGAAAGTCTCGTCCCTTTTCCGCATTATTTTTCCTGGTAGTAGGATCGTTTCTCCTGTTCTTCCTGATCACCTTCGATCTCGACCAGAGCCTTTTCAATACATCTGAAGGGCCCGAGGTTGATTCCATTTTTGGAAAAATCGGGGAATACATCCCCTTTTATCTCGTTTGGGGGTTCGGTATATCCGCCTGGGTGATGCCATTTTTCTGCCTCTTGTTGGGTTTCATGAATCTCTTTCGGCGATCCCACCTTTTGAGATGGTCCCAAATCCTCTCCCTTCTTGTTTTCACCCTCTCGGTTTCCATCTTCGGAACCCTGGCCCAGGAAATGTACTTCCAGGATAAAGCTGGAATCGACAGGATCCACAACGATTGGAACTTTGCCAGCGGATTGGGTGGAACGGCGGGAAACCTGCTCTATTGGAACGGGCTGAAGACCTGGTTGGGGCCGGTCGGCACTAGTATCGTCAACGGCGCAGTCTTGTTGATCAGTCTCCTGGCCATGTCTACGGCCAAGCCTCGCGGTCCCGCACGAGGTAAAGTCCGCCAACCCCAAACGGGCTTGCCCAAAGAGACCCGAGCCATGCGGATCAAGCCCCCCAAGGGGGCTGGTAACGGAGAAATGAAACAATGGAACCCGCGCAAAGATGTGACGGGACCTGAATTCGGGTATACCGTTACGTATCCAGGAGAAGAGAAACCAGCGAGTCCCCCAAGAAATTCGGCCGGGGAGGAGACGCGCAGGGCGAGAAAACCCGATTAACCCCTATGGCAAAAACAAAAAGCGCATCGGAGCGGGCGCCAAAAGCTGCCTTCGGCTCCTATGGGGGAAAGCCCCGTCCCTTTTCCGCATTGTTCTTCCTGGTCGTGGGAACGCTTCTCCTGCTCTCCTTCATCGTCTTCGATCTCGACCAGATTCCCATCAAAGGAGTCGAACACGGACCGGGGATTGAAGAAAACGGGGGAGTCCCCCTGGTTGGAAAATTCGGCGAATATATACCCTTTTACATCCTTTGGGGGTTTGGCCTATCCGCCTGGGTGATACCAATCTTTTGCCTCTGGTTAGGTTACATGCATCTCTTTCGGCGATCCCACCTATTGAAGTGGCCCCGCATCCTCTCCCTCTTTGTTTTCACCTTCTCCGTTTCCATCTTCGGGACCCTGGCCCAGGAAATGTTCTTTCAGGATAAAGTTGGAATTGAAAGGATCCACAACGATTGGGGTTTTGCCAACGGATTGGGCGGAACGGTGGGAAACCTGCTCTATCTGAAAGGGCTGAAGGTCTGGTTGGGGCCGGTCGGCACTGGTATCGTCAACGGGGCGGTCTTGTTGATCAGCCTCCTGGCCCTGTTCACCTCCGAACTGGTCGCCTTGGTCGAACGCTTGGCCCTGCTTGTCGGCAAACCCCGCGAGATCAAGCGCGAAAAAGACCGGCCAACCAAAGAAGAGCAGACTAAGAAAGAACCGCCAAAAAAGAGCCGAGCCAAGTGGGTGAAGCCCCTAAAAATGCCCAAAGAGGGAAAAGGCAATTCGGGCAAGCGGTCCAAAGGCTGGAAGAAAATGGCTCCCACCAAGCAATCCAAAAGTGGAAAAGACCCCTCGAAGACCTCGGTTAAAATCGTGGGCGCGGTGAAGACGCGCAAAGCGAAAAGGAACCCCATTCCCAGCAATAAGGGAGACTACACCTTTCCGACCCTGGATCTGTTGGAATTTCCCTCCCACAGGGACCAGGAGTTGAACCAGGCGGAACAAGATAAAACTGTCGACGACCTCAAAAAGACCCTGGCCAATTTCAATGTAAAGGTAGACGAAGAGGTTGAAGCCCTCGCTGGTCCGGTCATTACCCGCTACGAGGTTAAGCCTGCCCCGGGGATCAAGGTGAGCAAAATATTAGGTCTCAACAACGATATTGCCCTGGGGTTGAAGGCCATGAAAGTACGGATCCAGGCGCCGGTTCCGGGAAAGGGAACGGTCGGGATCGAGGTGCCCAATAAAAAGCCGGAGTCTGTTTACATGCGAGATATCATTGAGTCGGAGGACTGGGCCAGCTTCAGGGACAAGGCGGAAATACCCATAGCCCTGGGGAAGGAAGTGAGCGGCCGGCCGCTCATCGCAGATCTCACCAGGATGCCCCACTTGCTGGTGGCGGGAGCAACGGGATCGGGAAAAACCGTATGCATTAATTCCATTATCGCCTCTATGCTCTACCATTCCAGCCCGGAGGACATGCGGTTCATAATGGTGGACCCCAAAATCGTGGAAATGCAGGTCTACAACGACCTCCCTCAAATGCTGATCCCAGTGGTGACCGAACCCAAAAAAGTGCCCGGGGCGTTGAAGTGGTTGATCGCGGAGATGGAACGCCGCTACCAAGTGTTTGCCGAAGTGGGGGTGCGCAATATCGCCAGCTTCAACGATAAGCAGAAAGCCAAGCGCAAAGCGCAAAGAGAACAGGCTACGCGGAAGGCTGGAACGTCCCTGGATGATTCCCTGGGCATGGAAAACATCCCGGAGGCCCAAGCGCCGGACATCGAAGTCCCCCGCGACGCGGACATCGAGATCCCCGACAAATTTCCCTACATCGTCTGTTTCATCGATGAACTGGCCGACTTGATGATGGTGGCTCAAAAGGACGTTGAAACCTCTATCACGCGATTGGCACAATTGGCCCGGGCCGCCGGCATTCACCTGATAATCGCCACGCAAAGACCCTCGGTCAATGTCATCACCGGCATCATCAAGGCCAACCTTCCCTGCAGAATCGCCTTCCAAACGAGTTCCAAGGTGGACAGCCGGACCATTCTGGACCAAGTGGGGGCGGAGCAACTGATCGGCCGTGGGGATATGCTTTTCAATCCACCCGGCTCCGCAGATCTGATCCGGTCTCAGGGTTGTTTTGTTTCCGACGAAGAAATCAATCACATCGTGGAGTTTCTCAAACAAAACGGACCACCGCAGTTTGCCCAAGACGTGCAACGGCAAGTGGAGGCCACCGATGACGATCTGAATTCGCTGCAGGATGCCGGTGACGCCCTGTTTCCCGATGCCATCGAGGTGCTGCGAACATCCAATCGGGCCTCGACCTCCATGCTGCAGCGGCGACTGAAAATCGGCTACAACCGGGCGGCCAGGATTATGGATTTGATGGAAGCCCGCGGAATCGTCGGGCCCGAAAACGGCCCTCAGCCGCGGGAAATTCTGAAGGACCTCGATACCCTATAGGTTGGTCTTGTCGAGGTCCGCCCGAATTCTCCGGGAAATGTTCTCCCTTTCCATGGAAGGCATATCATTTTCTTTGCATTTATTTTCCGAATCCCCAGATTAGTTTTCCATGCAAACCATCGGCGAGAGACTTGCTGAAGCACGGAAGAGGAAAGGCATTTCCCTGCGGGAGGCGGCCGACTCGCTCAAGGTCAGCGGGAACATCCTGGATTGCTTTGAAAACGACCATTTCGAGATAGGTTTGCCCGAAATCTTCGTGCGCGGGTTCCTGAAGAACTACGCGTATTTTCTGGGGATCGATCCGGCCAAGATACTGAGCGACTACGGCGCCTTCAAAATGGGGGAAAGCAAAATTGCCAAGCGGGATCGCGGGGAATTGTTGGGCCGCCTGGACCTCCCGGATCCAGGTTCTTCATCCGAGGACTTCGCCAAAGGGGACTCCGCGAAGGAAGAGGCCCCGTCCTCGTGGGCATTTCCTTCCGGGGGAACGGGAACAAAATTGGCCGAGTCATCCGGACCTTCGAATACCGAATCCAAGGTGGATTACTCCATTTATTGGAAATTGGGGTTCGCGGCGGCGGCGGTATTATTGGTGCTCGTTCTGTTCATTTACATCATTTGGAGCGTCATCACCAAACCGGGGCCGGATCTCAATCCTCAAAGTCCTCAAGTAGTGGAAGCAGCTGAGCGGGCGGCTGATGCTACCGAAACCCAGATCATCCAATCCTCCGAGGAAACCATCCTGTTGGTGGCATCGGGGGACGTGGACGTCCTTGTGATCGAGAAGGATACCGAAAAGCAGCTTTATCGCGGTTCCATGGCAGCAGGCGATGAAGTGAAAATCGTAAAGACCGGCCCCGTGACCATCGCTTTCAGTGAGGGGAAATTTCTGGAATACGAAAAAAGGGGTCAACGCTTCCAACCCAAAAGCCAGGGCCTGGGCCGCATGACGGTGCCTTAGCCCGCATATCTCACTTACCGAGCGAATGCGACATCTCCCAAATTCGTGACGAGCGAACGGAGGTCGAGTGCTGGCGGGGGTTTCGTACAGATTCGGGGGTGAAGCCGGGTCGACACCCTGCAAAGTCCCGAATCCAGGGAAATCCCCGCCAGTGCCGACATACCGGAGCGCAGTAGAAAATTTGTGAGATATGCGGGTCACCATTTGGCCCGCCGGTTGGCAGGCCCCTTCAATCCGAGAGGCTTTCCCAGAATTTCAGATACAAGTATGGCTTTCCTTTGCCCCAGGGGATGGGCCAAATCGCGGAAGAGTTGACCGCGCAACGAATCCTTGGCCAGGAGAAGAGGCACCAAGCGGGGTGTCGTTGCAACCGGCTCGGCTCGTTGCCTCATTCTGGCTTGGAGAGCCCGGGTCTGGCGCAACTTATCCTCGATGTCCTCCAGGTGAACTTGGGAGTCCATGGGGGCGAGGACAGGGGGCTCAGGCGGGGCAAGGGGTTCGGCCACCGGGGAAGGAGCCTGCTCGGGAAGCTCCTCGGTTTGCCAGGGTATTTCCCGGCCGGCTGGAATGGGCCCCTCTTGGAAGGGAGGCAATTCGGGCGGTGGTGGTTCCTGGAGAGGGGGAGGGGTGGAGGGACCCCCACCTCGTTGCGCAATTTTGCGTTGGATCTCCTCTTTGATTTCACGGGCCCGACGGGCAGCTTCATCGGTCCTGCCCTTTGCTTGGCGGGCCAGCCTCCTTTTCTTGCGTTTTTTCTTCTTTCCCTGCGCGGCATTTCCCAATCCGTAGAGGATCAGGATAATTATGGGGACAATTACGTTTTCCAGGTTGTCGAAAACCCATTCCATGGGAGTCTCCTGGGTTTAATCGGTTTCCATAGCCGGTCCTTTTTCGTCGCTACCGGAAATGGAGCGCCTCATGGAGGTATCGGATTGGATATTTTCCAAGCGGTAATAATCCATGATGCCCAGGTTTCCACTGCGGAAGGCCTCGGCAATGGCCATGGGCACCTGGGCCTGGGCCTCCACCAGCTTGGCATTCATTTCTTCCACCCTGGCCGTCATCTCCTGCTCCTGCGCAACGGCGGCGGCGCGCCGAATTTCCGCTTGGGCCTGAGCCACTTTCTTGTTCGCCTCGGCCTGGGCCGTCTGGAGATGAGCTCCCACGTTTTCCCCGACGTCCACGTCGGCGATGTCGATGGATAGGATTTCAAAAGCGGTTCCCACGTCGAGGCCGCGGTTGAGCACATTCTGAGAAATGGTATCGGGGTTTTCCAAGACGTATTTGTAAGTTTCGGAGGACCCGATGGTGGTCACGATCCCCTCCCCTACCCGTGCGATGATGGTCTCTTCCTGGGCGCTGCCGACGTAGCGCTCCAAGTTGCTGCGCACCGTGACTCGGGCGCGGGCCTTGACCTGGATTCCGTCCTTGGCCACCCCATCGATGGTGGACTTGCCCTGGGTGGGAGCGGGGCAGTCGATCACTTTCGGGTTGATGGAAGTGCGCACAGCTTCCACCACCGATTTTTCCGTACCCTTGGTGGCGAGGTCGATTACGGTGGCTTGGTCCCAGTCCAGGGGCAATCCCGCTTTCTGGGCGTTGATCAGGGCCAAGGTCGTCTGCATGATGTCGCCACCAGCCATGTAGTGCGTTTCCAGTTGGGCGATGGGAAGATCGATTCCCGCCTTCACCGCGGTAATGCGGGCTTCCACAATGAGGCTGTGGGGCAGCTTTCTGAGGAACCGCATGAACACCAGGTTAAGCATCCCGACCGGAGCGCCGGAGGACAAAGCCTTCAACCAAACGCTGATAAAGGACAGGATGATGAAGGCTGCAATCAGCCCAAAGACGATGGCAATTATGACAAGGATAAAGGTCAATTCCACTGCGAATACGGGTATCATATTTCTTTGACGATGAGTTTTAAGTGTTCGGACCGGACCACCACCACGGTGGCGTCCTGCTTTATTAGACCGCCCTCCGAGGCGGCCTCAAAAGTTTGATTATCGATCATGACCTTACCGGAAGGAGCCATGGTGGTCAACACCCTGCCTCGCTTCCCCGCCAGATCTTCCCTCCCAACCGGTTTGGTTTGCGCTTTTTGAGATTGGCGGTGCTGAAACTGTTTTCCAAAGGGCGAGCGGGCCAGGAGCCGGATTTCCAGAAAGAAGAGCAGGACCCCGGCCACGGTTCCTCCCAGGAGAATGCCGGCCGATCCCAGCATACCCCAATCCTCGTAGGCGAGAACAGCCGCGAAGATCAAAGCTATTGCGCCCATGGCGCCTAATATCCCTCCCGGCGCAAAAATTTCCAGAAAGAAGAGCAACAGGGCTACTACAATCAAGGCAACTACGTAGGTAATCATGAGGAGGTCCTTTTCTCCACCAGAAGCGAATAGCTTTTGTAGCCGATTACAATCACGGGTTCACCTTTGTGCAAGGCGCCGACGGCGGTGCTGGCTTCGTAATGCTTTCCATCGATGACCACCTCCCCAAGAGGATGGAGATCCCGCGTCACGGTTCCCACACTGCCCACGTCCGGTAACCCGCCTCCAGCGATGACGCTCCCACCTACTCCAGTGACCGGACTGGGATCGGCCACGGTGGACTCCACCATAACGCGGCGGAGCAGTTTCGATTGCGGGAGAAAGCGCCAAATCAGGGCCAGGCCCCCCACCGCAATAACCAGGCTCCAAAATAAATTGTATACACCCGCGACCAGTGAATCCGGATTAATTCTCCAGTCCACCGGCGCCTCCCCGGGCTCCGGAGTGACCGGCCAGACATCCGCCAAAGACCAAACCATGGCGCCCATGACGCAAATGATACCCAGAAATCCAAAGATCAGGGTCCCCGGCAAGAAGAACAACTCCACCGCGATCAGGACGCCCCCCCCCAACAGCAACAGAAGGGCTTCGTATCCAGCCAAGCCGGCAACTGTGTGGCCAAAAAAGGCAAACAATATCAATCCCAGGCCTAATATGCCCAACAACCCGAAGCTCGGTGTTTTGATTTCCACAATCAACATGATGATGCCGATGCCGAAAAGCACCGGGGTGATCATTTCAATCCACGAGGCCAGTTCCTCGGACCAGGACACTTCGAATCTCTCAACCACTGCATCCTTCACGCCAAATCCGTACTCCAGGATTTCATCGATGGATTGAGCGATTCCGACCGCCAAAAGGGGTTGAGCCGGTTCCCCGAAAGTGACGACCGCCTCCGCCGAGGTGAGAGAGAGCAGCGCGTCCTTTTCCTTGATGATGGTATTTTCGATGGTCAGTTCGTAGTCCTTATCCATCATGGCTTTAAGCACTTCGCTGCGGTAGCGTTTGTTCTGGGCGTAGGAACGAATGCGGGCATCCAGGTAGCTCTGGATCTTGTGCCGCATGGTATCGGGAATTTCCTGGCCGGTTGAGGCCACGGCAGCGGCCGCTCCCATGATTCCCAGCGGGGAAAAATAGATGTAATCCGTCACCGAGGAAATAATGGCGCCGGCCGAAATGGCCTCATCGTTGACAAAGGTTACGGTGGTTCCATTGAAATCATGCAGGATCTCCATCATTTCCAGAGTCGAATCCAACGCCCCCCCTGGGGTGTCCATGTCCAGGATTACCATGTGGGCGCCATGGGCGATGGCCTCCTTCATGCTCCTGCGCAGCACGTAGAGGCTGGGTTTGCCGATTTGGGTTCGCACCGGTATTACCGCCACCTGCAGGGCTGAACCTTCGGGGAGGGTAAATCCCGGAACCGGTGGAATCAGCTCCCTCTTGGAAAGCTTGGAAATATCCGGGACCTGTAGGGTTTTCAGCCCGTTGCCCTCATCGGAACCTTCCTCCTTCGAGCCATCGTCAGCCACTCCGCTTTGGAAACACCATCCAAGCGCCAGAATGAGAAAGGTTAGGGATCTAAATCGGCTCATAGCCAAGGGGAATCATGGAAGTGGTATAGGGAAATGCAAGAAAGGTTGGCAGATGACCAGCGCATTCCACGAGAAAAATCAAGTTGTCCGGCTCCGCGATAATTGCACCAGCAAAAGAATCCCCGATAAAAATACCCCTGGCCACACAACCTGAAGGGGATCGGCCAGAAGGTAGCTCTTGTTTTGCCGCAGGATGGATCCCAGTTCGGAAAAATCGGGATCCCCCATGAGGCCCAGAAAGGCCAGGCCGCTGATTTCCAAGACGGAAAAGGAAAAGACCAGCTTGGCCAAGCCGAGGACATCGGGCTGCAGGTTGGGCCAAATCGTTTTACGAAGAAGCATCCAGGAACGCGATCCCAGGACCCTGCTGGCTTGAACATAGAGGGTCTCCCTCTGGTGCAACCAGAGCACCCGCAACTGGCGGAAGGCAAAGGGCACGTTGCCCAGCGCCACCGCAAAAATCAAAGTAGCCGGGCCTTGCTTGAAATAAATCAACAAAATCAGGGCGATAAACAACACGGGAATGGCCAACCAACCGGAAATGGTAGAGAGGATGAGCCGGCTCAACCAACCCGGACTCCTTTGCTCCACGACCAGGAGCGCCCCGGCCAGCAACAGGTTTCCCGCCATGGCGATGAAGCCCATGGAAATTGAATTTCCGCTACCCAGCCAGATTCGGCTGTAGAGGTCGCGGCCGAGGCCGTCGATGCCCAACCAGTGACCCGGGGAAGGGCCGGCCAAGCGTTCCGCCGTGAAGGTCTGAGAAAGCGGGTCGTAAGGGGTATGAATCA
Organism: Opitutales bacterium; assembly: GCA_965204545.1. Lineage (GTDB taxonomy): Bacteria > Verrucomicrobiota > Verrucomicrobiia > Opitutales > UBA2995 > JAABVD01. The sequence goes on from CBDBFA010000003.1 coordinate 1,550,460, forward strand.
ACCCTATGAAGGCCCATAGCGCCACGGCCCCTAAAATAATGTCGAATATTCTCGAGGCCTTCACCTCACGTCCTTTCTCAGGGTCGGATCCATCCTGCGGGCCACGCTATCGGTCAGGGAAACCGTGGAAAAAACCAACACAATCACGAACAAGAATCCGTTTTCGATAACGAAAAGGTCCTTTTCCAATATGGCGTTGATCAGGTAACTGCCCATGCCCGGCCAGGAGAAAACCGTTTCTGTCAGCACAGCTCCACCCAGCAGGGCGCTAAAATTTGTTCCCAAGGCGGTAATCAGAGGGGGGCTGGTCAATTTGAGCAGGTGCTTTACCCATAGGCGGATCGGACCCAATCCGCGGGCCTTGAGGGCGACCACGAGGTTTCGCACCAGCGGACCCTGCAAGCGGGGATGGATTACGTTAACCGCTACCGCGGCCGGATAAAACGAAAGGCAGATGGCCGGGAGGCATAAATGGCGCAAAACGAGCCCGAACAATTCCAGCTTTCCGGTCAGGATCACGTCCAGCAACAAAAAGCCCGTTACATGGGGCTTGTCGTAGGTAAAATCGAAGCGGCCCTCGGTCGGAAACACCTGCAGCCACAAGCTTCCCACTACAATGAGGATGAATCCCAACCAGAAAATCGGAATGACCACGCCTATTACTCCCAGTCCATGACTCACCTTGCGCAACCACCAGGACTTACTGGAACTGGCCAGCAGGGCTACGGGGATTCCATAGAGCGCCCCCAGCGCCATGGCGGCCAAGGTGAGTTCCAATGTGGCAGCGAGCCGGGAAGCAATGTCCTCCGCAACCGGTCGCTCAGTGATCAGGCTACGCCCCCAATCACCTGAGACAAAGCGACCGAGGTAATTGAAGTATTGGAGTGGCAGAGGATCATCCAGGCCCAATCGGGCCCGCTCCATGGCCACCAGTTCCGGATCGGGATTCTTGAGCCGCAAGGAAACGGGATCGCCTTCCAAAAGTCGGATCATGGTAAACAGCACCAGGCTTGCACCGAGGAAAACCCCGAAAATTACCCCGACCCTGCGCAAGCTGTTGATCAGATATCCCACTTGAAGGAGTGATCGGTAGACAGTGATTAGTGATTAGTGGAAAGCTCGCCTTTGGGCCTCCTCGTCCTTCTCTCCCCCACTCTCCACAGATCACTGATCACTGACCACTCCTTTCCGGTCGAACCGGACCCAAAAATATGTCGGCCGTTTTGCCAAGGGTGAACCCCGCTACGTCGGATTTCAGGACAACGATGTCCTCACCGTGAACCAGGGGCAAGTAAGGGAGATCGCGTCGCCAAATTTTCAATACGCCTTCATACAGTTTTTGCCGCTGATCCGGATCGCTGGTTTTGCGGGCGGCCAGAAGAAGGTCGTCCAATTTCACGTTCTTATAAAAGGCAATATTGTTGGCTGCCCCCATTTTGGCAGACCAGCTGGCGAGGTGAATGCTGAGAAAGTTGTCGGGATCGCCGTTGTCGCCCATCCAACCCAAAAATGCGAGTTCGTGACGACCGTTGCGGACGTGGTGGAGGTGGCTTTTGAAATCCCGCACTTCCACCTCGACGGTCAGACCCACCTGCTTGAGATCCTCCTTGACCAGGGATATGATTTTTACCGGATCGGGGGCATATAGCCGGGCCGCGTTCATTACGCTGATGGAAACCGGTTTCTCCCATCGATCACCGTATTTTTGGAGCGTCGCCCTGGCCTTTTCAGGGTCGTAGGGAACGGGATCAAATTCTGCCGGTTGGCCCAGCATTCCTTTGGCCATGGGGAAATGGGCGACCTCGCCCCATCCATCGAGAGCGACTTCGACCAGTTTTTGCCGGTCAATGGCCTGATACACGGCCTGCCGAATCTCCGATTCGGCAAAACGCTCCGCCGCCTGGTTGAAACAGATGTAGGCAAAGTTCATGCCCGGTTCGTGATAAACCCGGTAAGCGGGGTCCTGCAAAAGCGGTTTCAGTTCTGAGGGCTGCATGCCGTCGAGGCCGTCCAATTTGCCCGCTTTCAACTCCAGGAGACGCACGGCGTTATCCCGCACTACTTTGAGCACCAGCCGGTCGTATCCGGCGGATTCGGCCCAGTAATCCTCAAACCTTTCAAAAACTATGGCCTGGTCGGGTTCCCAACTGACAAATTTGTAGGGGCCGGTTCCGACGGGATGCCGGACCATGTCCTCCCCGTAATCCCGCAATGCCTGAGGGCTGATCAGGTAAGCGGGGTGGGTGGCAAGGGAGTAAAGAAGTGTCGCGTTGGGTTGCTTGAGGCCAAAACGCAGGGTCATGGGACCGGCTGACTCCACCTCTTTAATATCGTCGAAGAGATAATTCCAATACTGGAACATTGCTCCCGGAAGATGGCCTGGGTGGTTCTGGTCCATCTGCCGCCGAAAGGAAAATGCTACCGTCTCGGCGTTGAGAGGCGTACCGTCGTGAAACCGCACTCCTTCCCGCAACTCAAACCAGATGCTCAACCCATCTTCCGACACCTGAAATGATTTCGCCAACCAAGGTTCAAGCTCCAGAGTACCGGGTTTAAACCGAACAAGACCCTCGCAAACCTGATTGAGGGCTTTGACAGATTCCCCGTCATCCACATCGGCGGGGTCCAGCTTCTGGGAATCGCTCCCACGAGCGAATACAAAGCTGGTTTGGGCCTGACCGGAGGATGAACCCCTGCCACATCCCCAATAAAAAACGGTTATGACCGCTCCCGCCAAGAGCAGCCCTATTCTCATGGTCCGGCCCCTAGTTGAATGATTCAAATCCATCTCAAGTTTACATTCATCTCGATGCTTGGATTCAGACTCAGGTAAACGGGGCATGTATGGGCAATTTCCACTAATTCGTGCTTCTCTGCTTTATCAAACCGATCCGGCAGCTGGAGATCCACATCCAGTCGAGCAATGCGGCGAGGAGCGTTGGCCGACATGATCTTGTCCACCCGCACTTTTGCCCCCGTCAGGTCCCAACCCCTGGATTGCCCCTTGATTCCCATCGTCGTCATCATGCAGGCTCCCAGGGCCGTGGCACAGAGATCGGTGGGAGAAAAGGTTTCTCCCTTCCCATGATTGTCGACCGGCGCGTCAGTATCCATGGTGGCGCGGGATGGTTCGTGGGTAGCGACGGTGTGCAAATCACCGGTGTATTCCAGTTTGACGGTAACCATCTCAATACAAGATGCCCGGAGACTGATTGGGGCGGGCGGTTCCGTCAAGGTAATGAGTTGGAGAAGTGTTCAGAGGGAAGAGGGAAGAGGGAAGAGGAAAGAGGAAAGAGTTCAGATATCAGAGGTCAGGGAAGAAATACCAGTGTTTACTCTGGTGATGCCGGCTCTGGCCGGTTCTCCAGTGTAATGGATTATATGAACCAAATTAATTGACCGTTCAATATGTAGCGACGCACCGGCGTATGGCCTGCAATCCTCGATCAAGCAACGGTCAAAAGCTGGCAACTGGAAATCCGTATACTCGGGTCGATGAGGAACAAGGAGGGCTGGCCCCCTCGTCTATTCTAAATCACAACAGGCCCCGCCTGTAGAACTGAACTCTTTCCTCTTCCCTCTTTCCTCTTCCCTCTCCAGGCTTCGCCTGGGAAGAACGCCCTTGACTTTCTCGGGCGCGGAATAAAACCACTTCATCACCATGTCCGAATTCAAGTACCAAACCCCGGGAGGAGCTACGGTGACGTGCAGCGTAGAGCAACTCCCATACGCGGGCGCCTTGGAGGAAGCTTTCGAAGCCATCGACCACCACCAGGGAGCCCTGTTTTGCAGTGGTTATGAATACCCGGGACGGTACAGCCGATGGGATATCGGTATTATCAAACCACCGGTGGAGATTATTGGCCGGAGTCGCAAATTTGAAGTAAACGCTCTCAATGAGCGCGGACGACGCATCCTGCAAATGATATACCTGGCCTTGTTGGGGCAATCCTACATCCGCAAGTTGGATGCCGGACCAGATGCCCTGTTGGGGGAAGTGGTTCCGATGCCGGATTACTTTCCCGAAGAAGAACGCAGCAAGCAACCCGGCCTGTTCTCGGTCCTTCGTTCCGTGTGCGAGTTCTTCGGATCAGAGCGGGACGCCTATCTCGGACTGTTCGGGGCATTCGGATACGACCTCGTCTTTCAATTTGAACCGATCCGGCTTCGGCACACGCGGCCGAAAGATTATGCCGACGCCCACTTGTTTTTCCCCGACCAGGTTTTCGTGGTGGATCATCGCAAGGAAACAGCGGAAGTTCGCAATTACGATTTCCAAATGGGCTCTCACCAAACGGCGGGCCTGCCCAGGGAAGGAAAATATTTTGAGCTGCCCCGGGCGAAAAACCGGGAACAGCGCTCCGACCACAAACCGGGCGAGTATGCGGGCAAGGTCGAAGCCATTCGGGAGGGCACGCGCAAAGGAGATTTCTTCGAGGTCGTTCTGAGCCAGGTGTTCTCCACGGGTTTCCGGCAAACCCCGCGAGGATTGTTCGAAAAAATGCGGACCATTAATCCGAGCCCCTACGAATTTTTGATCAATCTGGGGCGGGAACAATTGGTAGGCGCTTCGCCCGAGATGTTTGTCCGCGTGGCGGGCAACCGGGTGGAGACCTGTCCCATATCGGGAACCGTCCCCCGGGGCAACGACGCCATCGAGGATGCGGATCGAATTCTCGAACTCATAACCTCAAAAAAAGACGAAGCCGAATTGACCATGTGCACCGACGTGGACCGAAACGACAAGTCGAGGGTTTGCAAACCGGGCTCCGTCAAGGTTATCGGCCGTCGCCTGATCGAGGCTTATGCCCGCCTTTTTCACACCGTGGACCACGTGGAGGGAGAATTGCTGGACGGTTACGATGCCATAGACGCCCTTTTATCCCATATGTGGGCCTGCACTTTGACCGGCGCTCCCAAACCGGCTGCCATGCAGCAAATCGAGAACCTGGAAAATTCACCCCGCGAGTACTACGGCGGAGCAGTCGGATTTATCGGTTTCAACGGCGATATGAATACCGGCATAACCATCCGAACCATTCATTTGAAGGATGGTCTGGCAAAATTCCGGGTGGGAGCTACCTTGCTGTGCGATTCGGACCCTTCAGCCGAAGATGAGGAATGCCGTACCAAGGCCAGCGCCTTTCTCGACATATTGGCCGGACTGCCCCCCCCATCCGATCCGGGATTTCAAGTTCCGGCCCGCGAAGGTTTCAAACCGCGGGTGTTTTTCGTGGATAATGAGGATTCCTTTGTCCACACCTTGGCAAATTACTTCCGTCAAGCCCAAGCCGAGGTCACCACCATCCGGGCCGGATTTCCCCTGTCCATGCTCGACCGATTCGAACCAGATCTGGTCTTCCTTTCGCCCGGTCCCGGAACCCCGGAGGATTTCCAGGTTCCCGGAGTGGTGGCCCATTGTGTGGCCAAGGGCATCCCCTGTTTCGGGGTTTGCCTGGGCCTTCAGGGCATGGTGCAGGCTTTTGGTGGGACGCTGGATCTGTTGGATCATCCCATGCACGGAAAACCCTCCCGAATATCCAACAACCAACGCGGCATCTTTGAAGGGTTTCCACCCCGGTTCCGCGCCGGAAGGTACCATTCACTATTTGCCAATCCGGACGATCTTCCCCAATGCCTGGATGTTACCGCCCAAAGCGAAGATGGCACCATTATGGCTATTCAACACGAGACCTTGCCCTATGGAGCAGTTCAATTTCACCCCGAGTCGATCCTGACCTTGCAAGGAAATCTGGGGCTGAAATTGATTCACAACGTGCTGCACAACCTTTTGGCCGATAAAATTCATGAGGGCGAATGACGGCAAACGGACCATTTTCTTCCCCTTCCCAAAACATCCACTGCCCAAGGTATGCAGACTGAAGAGCACCCAATACGGGCCATCCAGATAACCGGCCTCATTACGGTAGCCCTTCTCGGCTTTCTTTTCTGGATTATCTACGGGAAGACTCCCGCCCCGGCAGCGGCGAACTGGATCGGCCACCTGCCCACTGTAAACGCCTCTCTCAACGGACTGGCCGCCGGGCTCCTGCTCATGGGTTTCGCCGCAATCAAAGCGGGAAGAAAGAAACTGCACATCACCATGATGATTGCGGCGTTGTCGGCATCGGTCGCCTTCCTGGCCGGGTACATTCTGCACCACTACTATTACGGAGATACTCCATTCACGGCCTCGGGCCTTATCCGGCCCCTCTATTTCTTTATTCTGATCAGTCATATTCTCCTCTCCATGGCGCTCGTCCCCCTGGTTCTGATGACCTTGTACTTTGCCCTGAGCGGCCGGTTTGCCTCCCACAAGGGCATAGCCCGGTGGACCCTTCCCATTTGGATGTATGTGTCCGTGACCGGGGTCCTGGTCTACCTGATCCTAAATTCTTTCAATGGGCGATGAAACAACCCTTTGCCCATCATCCCCTATGCGGTATCCGAGGTAAATCCTCCACCTCTGTGGTAAAGTAGGAGAATCAAATTAGGATTTTCTTCAAGGATAAGGGATGAAGGCAGACGGATTATTGGAAGAAACGAGAAAGTCTCATCGGATAGTGATCGATAGAATTCCAGGAGGGGGTTTATCACCCGATCTTCCAATTGACCTCACCGCAATCGGGGGATAAACCCCCTCCTACAGTTTTGTAATAGGTTATCAAAAAGCATCAATGCGGACGATTGTTTAAGACACCTGAGCACTTACCATTATACATCAAATTGGAGGGAAATAACCTGAAACCCCTATTTTCGCGCAATGTACCAGGTGACTTTCAGTGACCAAAGTATGCGGGAGCTCAATAAGTTGGACACATTGAGCCAGATGGCCTTGATCGAGGAAATTACCCGGTTGACTCCGGATGCCTTGGAAGAGGTGGAGGATGCGTTGAGCAAGTTCACCCGGAAAGGGAAAACCTACTACCGCCTGAGAACCGGCGAATACCGTATCTATTTTGAAGTTAAGGACGATATTCTGTTCAGCCACGTCATCCTCGACAGGAACTCCCTGGCCGATTTCGTATTTCGAACCAAACTCCCCTTTACCGAAGAGCAGGCCATCGAACAGCACCAATCCTTTTGGCAGTACCTCGAAAGCCTGATGAAGTAACCCACCCCGGATGAGCGAGCCCACCATGGATCCGAAATACACGGACCCGGATCAAGCCAGAAAAATCTATTTTCTGCCCAATCTGGCCACTGCCTTGAATCTTTTTTGCGGTTTTGCCGCGGTGATTCGCTGTATTCAGGCGCGCTTCGTGGCGGACGATTTCGGGAAATCCCCCGAGCAATTGTACACCGAAGCGGTTTGGCTGATTCTCGCCGCCATAGCATTCGATATCCTGGACGGACGATTGGCCAGGTTGGGAGGAAGGGAAAGCCTGTTCGGAAAGGAGTTCGATTCCATAGCCGACGTAGTATCCTTCGGAATGGCGCCATCCCTAATGGTATTTTTTCTCATCCTCTCCCCCACCCAAGGTTATCCTTTCTTTCGGGATATCGGATGGATCATCGGCTTTATCTACCTGTTGTGTGTGGCGGTGCGGTTGTCGCGGTTCAATGTAGTCACGCACCCATTGATCAGTGAGAACGGGTTTTCCGCCTCGAAGCATTTTATCGGGCTGCCGGCGCCAGCCGCTGCCGGAATGATTTCCTCCCTTGTGTTATTCCTCAATAAGTTCGACCTCAAAGGGTATTCCATCGCTCTTCCCGTCCTCATGCTCATGATCGCATTTCTGATGATAAGTCCGATCCAATACCCGAGCTTCAAGTACATCGGTTGGACGACGCGGCTGAATTTCCGCTTTTTCATTCTCATTATCGTCATTGTCAGCATATTGGCCGTCATTCGGGAAATCGGCATTGTCCTGATCTTCCTGGGTTACCTGTTTTACGGATTCTTCCTCCACCTGCGGCAAAGATACCGGCCAACCGGGGAAACCTCTGCCCGGAAATAAGTCTGTGAATTATGTCGCAATTGACTCTGGTAATTTCCAACAAGTCGCCTATTTTGTGAATTGTCTTAACAAGATGGACTTCATTCACACGATTATTGGGGGGAGAAAATGGACCCCAAATTGTCTCTCATCAACTACATAGGGAACTTGTATGATTTATTCACATCCCTTAATAATATGAATACTGTTTAATTTATACCTCTATTATTATCTGGCATATCGCCATCCCGTACCGTTCCATCCATTTTCATGAAATTTACCATTAACCGAGAGCACTTCTCCAATGGACTGCAACAGGTTCTCCACGTCGTGGGAACCCGGGCGACGATGCCCATTCTCAGCAATGTTCTGATTGAAGCCGAGGATGGGTATATTTCGCTTACCACCACCAACCTGGACATGGGAATTCAATGTCGCATCGAGGCTGAGGTGAAAGACGCCGGGGGCTTGACCTTGCCCGTTCGCAAGTTGGCAACCATTATCCGGGAGTTGCCCAACCTTGATGTGCAGGTGCAATCCATCGGCCACCGGGCGGAAATTTCTTCGGGGGGATCATTGTTTTTGATCAATGGGATTGGTCCGGAAGAGTTTCCCTCCCTCCCCACATTCAGCGACGACCGGCAATTCGTTCTTTCCCAGGAAACCCTTGCTACCATGCTCCGGAGCGTAGCTTACGGTCAATCAACGGATGAAAGCCGTTACATTCTCAACGGTGTTTTCTTCAATTTTGCCGACGACAAGTTGACCTTGGTGGCAACGGACGGGCGCCGTCTCGCACTCATCAGCAAGGAGTTGGAAATCGAGGAGTCAAATGCAGGCAACCTTATCCTGCCGGCAAAATCCGTTGCCGAGTTGTTGCGGCTCCTCGGCCAAGCGGATGAAATAAAGATTTGGTTCAGTGATCGCCAAGTCGCTTTTCAAATCGGCGCCGAAAAAGGAAAGGAAGGATTGAAGGAACACGTATACCTCGTTTCAAAGATCGTCGAAGGCAATTATCCCAACTACCAGCAGGTCATTCCCAAGGAAACGCACCACCGCGTCAAAATTGGCCGAGAAGATCTCCTGCACTGTATCCACCGTGCCGCGTTGGTCACCAACGATAAAAACAACACCGTCACTTTGAAAATTCATAACGACAAGTTGGAAATCACAGCTTCCAGTCCGGAACTGGGGGAATCGCATGAGTCGCTCGGCGGCATTCCCTACGAGGGCCCGGAGGTGAAGATCGCATTTAACCCGCAGTTCCTGATGGACCCTTTGAGGAGCTTGACCAAGGACGAGGTCTTTTTCGAGTTCAAGGATGAATTGAGCCCTGGTGTCTTTCGCACCTTGGAAAGTTTCCTTTGCGTGGTCATGCCCATACGGATCCATTAGATTTCCGGAAATTCGTTTCCGGAAGCCTGGTCCCGAATTTTTCCCGTCCCGAGCATCATAAAGTTTTATGGATTTGTTTCCGACAGATGTCCAATGGCACAGCGTGGTCATTCCTCTTCTGCTGGCCTCCACTTTGCTGCTGACTTGGTGGAATGGACGCAAGGCCTCTTTGTTGCTGGCTATTCTGAACCGATGGTTGCGTTGGATTACTTTTTCTCTGGCCGCGGCCTTCCTTTCCTTTTCCGCCGAATGGTTTGCCAAACCCTTTTGGACCCTGGTCCTGGTGTTTTTTCTCGGGTGGTTTCTGGTTGAAACTATTTATCATTGGATCGCGATTAAAGCGCTGAGCCAGAGTTCCGTTCCCCTCTTTCCCGCGTTTAAAATCAATCCCCAAGGGGAAGAGTGGCCTGGCCAGAAGCGGTTTTTTGCCCTGCGTCAGTGGCTCAAGGATCACGAATTCAAGTCGATTTGTTCCCTGAAGGCGTCACTCGTATCGGATGTAACCTTGCGCATGCATGTTTTTCAGAGCCTCGACGACAAGCACCGCATCCAGATTTTGCTCATCCCTCAGCGAAACGGCGCCGTGAACATGTGTTTCACCATCGTATCCCAAACTGTGGAAAAATCGCGGTTTGTGACCGACAATATGTTTCTGCCGTTTGGGGGCTTCTACCCGGAAAACTGGTACCTCCAGCGCAAACCACTGGCGTGCAACTTGATGGGGTTATACCGTCGTCACTTGAGACGCCTGGAAAATACCAAGGAAGTATTTGTTACCTGGGAGGATGATCCCCTCGACGATGTCAATTTTCAGCAAAAGACCCTGGAGCGTGTTAATACCGACCTTGGATTCCTTTTTCCCATAGCCCAGCGGGATGAGTTTGGGAAGATAACCTGGGAGGGACGTTACCGGGTATGGAAGGAAATCTGGATGCTGAACTATCTGGGAATGTCCTATTCCTACTAGCGTGGCTTCCCTGAAATAAACCACCACAGAGAGCACAGAGAGGGAGAAACCACGGATTACACGGATGGGTACGGATAGAAATTCTAACGCCAACGGCGTTGAACTCCAAAGCCCAGTGTCGCGTAGCGCACGCTGGGTAGGAAAAGGAAGAAATTACGAACCCCAACGGGGTTCCACAAAAATGGTGATGGGGAATATCCTGAAGGTAAATTCATAGAGCGTCGGGACTCCTTCCTCCGCACCGTGAGAAATCCGCACTAACCTCCGATATAGGACATCTCCACCTTGGCCAGGGATGGCCCGGACGGAGGGCGCCCTTGGCGCAATTCGGAGTAGCGATCGTGGCGGCCCCGCCAAATCCTTCCCAGGGCCTCGGTGAGTTCGCCATTCGATTTCAGGGTGTGGAGAAGTGGTTTCAGGTCCTTCCCCCGGGTGGCGAACAGACAGGTATAGAGCTTTCCGTCGGCGGACAATCGAGCCCGGTGGCAATCCCGGCAAAAGGGTTGGGAAATGGAGCTGATCAATCCGATTTCTCCCTTCCCGTCCAGGAAACGGTAGCGCTTGGCCACCTCCCCCTTGTAGTTCGGATCAATAGGTTCAAGGGGAAACCGCTCCCCGACCATCCTCAAAATTTCCGAAGCGGTGATCACCCGGGACGGGTCCCAGTGGTTGAAGTTGCCCACATCCATATACTCGATAAACCGGAGGGTTATGCCCCGGTCCCGGAAATAGGTCGTCATGGGGAGGATGTCTTGGACATTTTTATCTTTTTGGACCATCATGTTTATCTTTACGGGAAGACCGGCCGCCACTGCCGCATCGATCCCTTTCAACACCCCGGAGACCGGTTTGGCCCTCCCGTTCATCCTCATGAAGGTTTCATCCTCCAGAGAGTCCAGGCTTACGTTGATACGATGCAGCCCGGCCGCTTTGAGTTTGTGGGCGAAGTGCGGCAAAAGCCACCCGTTGGTGGTCAGGGCAATGTCGGCAATGACATCGATCCGGGAAAGGTCTTCCACTATGGACGTCACTTCCTTGCGCAGCAGTGGCTCGCCGCCGGTGATGCGTATCTTGTCGACCCCGAGGGCGGAAAAAGCCCGGACCAATCGGGCAATTTGGGAGCGGGAGAGAAGTTGGTCCCGTTTCAGAAAGGCATAATCGGGCCCAAATACCGCTTCCGGCATGCAGTAGGTGCATCGAAAATTACACTGGTCGATGACGGAAATACGAAGGTCTCGCAACGGACGACCCAGTTGGTCTCTCACGGAACTCATTCGGAAAAAGGCTCAATATGGCAAATTATCGCCCATGGGTAAATAACAGATGGGTGTGGAGAGAATTAACCACGGATAACCACGGATGGGGGAAAGGAAGGCAAAGCCATTGAATTTCCATATGCCTGACAGGGTTGTTCACAGAATCCACAAGAATTTATTGCAGACATCCAGAAAGTGAGCACATTCTATTGACAGTGTTTCCTAAATCGCTCTCCCTTCGTTCCCCTAATTGGCTGCTGCATGAACCTTAAACGAGGATAGAATTTGGACTTTGGCATAGAGACATGGATGGTCATCATAGGCCTCGCCATTGCTGGACTGGTAATAAGATTGGCAGTGTGGTATGGGGCGGTAAATGCCGATCGAAAAAACTTCAAGGAGTTCATGGAGGAAATGCGCAAGGACGTGAAAGCGATTTTATCGCGATTACCCTCGCCTCCGGTTTCCAGCGATAGCCCACTACGCCTTACCAAGTTCGGAACAGAGATTGCAGAAGACATTGAGGCTCAATCCTGGGCGGAGAGGCTCGCTCCCTCGTTAGTGCATGAACTTGTTGGGAAAGAACCGTTTGAAATTGACAGGTTCTGCATTGATTACGTGGAGAATCTAGGCCCGGAATGGGATCGGAAAATCGCTAAATCCTCTTATGAATTTGGCATAGAGGAATCTGGCATCAAATCGGTTCTCCAGGTCGTCTTACGAGAGGAAATCCTCAAGATGGTTGGCCAAAAAACCAAACAGAATGCTTGACCGTTTTTTTAGTGATCAGTGACCAGTGGCTAGTGGTTAGTGAGATATTTGATCCTGTCCATCCTGTTAATCCATGTTGATTTTCTTCTGCGGTTAACAGGTTGGGTGGCATTCGGATCAATAATCGAGTTGACCGATGAGGTTATCGCTCTTGCTTTAATCAGGTCAGGATGGCAGCCATTTCCGCAGAACGGGCCGATAGCCTGATAAAGGAGCACGGCCATGCCCTTGGAACGGAACGCGTTCCCTTCCAGGAGGCCTACGGGCGGGTACTTCGGGAACCTATCCGGGCCGATCGGGACTTTCCCCCGTTCGACCGGGTCATGATGGATGGGATCGCCGTTCGGGGGGATGATATTTCCCGCCGGGTTCGCACATTCCGTTCGGTCGGGATACAGCGCGCCGGGGTCGAGGCGGCCGCCTTGAAGGAGCCCGGAACCTGTTTCGAAGTCATGACGGGAGCCGTCCTGCCCCGAGGCGCCGATGCGGTAATTCCCATTGAAAAGGTGGCGGTTCGGGGAGCGGATTTTCAATTGGAGAAAAGTTACGAACCCGTTCCCGGACAGTTCGTTCACGTCAGGGGTTCGGATAATCTGCAAGGAGACACCCTTCTTGAGGCGGGTGTCCTGCTGGGGGGAAAGGAAATGGCCCTGATAGCCTCCTGCGGATATGCCCGGGTAACCGTAACCGTCCCTCTCGAAATAACCATTGTATCCACCGGAGATGAATTGGTGGAGGTCGACCAGATACCGGCCCCGTATCAGATACGAAAATCCAATGCCTATGCTCTGGCCGCAGCCTGCCAAGCGCTGGCTTACCCGGTTCGAACCCGGTTGCGCCACCTTCCGGACGACCACGCTTTCATAACGGCCGAACTCCCTTCCCTGTTGGAAGGGGCGGATATGGTATTGTTCTCCGGGGGCATTTCCAAGGGAAAGTATGATTTCATGGAAGAGTTGCTGAGGCTCGCCGGGGTGGAGCGACACTTTCACTGGGTGCGGCAAAGACCGGGAAAACCCTTGTGGTTCGGTACGAGCAACCGCGGGACGCCCGTTTTTGCCCTTCCCGGAAACCCTAACTCTACTTTGACCTGTTTCCGGAGATATGTGACGTTAATGAGCGATAGAATGGCCGGTTTAACCAAATTTCATGAAAGAGTGGCGCTTTTGAAATCCCCCTTTGCCTTTGACAAGGCGCTCACACTTTTCTTGCCTGCCAGCCTGGAATACGAATCCGATGGGCGGATGTCGGTTGAACCCGTGCCGCCTCAAAACTCGGGAGATCTGACCAGACTCCCCCACAGTGATGGCTTTATTGAATTGCCCGAGGACCAACAGGTCTTTCCAGTGGGTTTTTCAGCACGTTTCTACCCTTGGTGAGGGATAGATGGCAAAGTTTTCACACATCGATAAATCGAATCGACCCTCCATGGTCGATATTTCCGGCAAGCAAACGGGGCATAGAACGGCCCGGGCCCAGTGCCGGGTTCAGCTCAACCAGGAGATTCTCGCCCTTCTTCGGGACGGGGACCTTCATAATAAAAAGGGGCCGGTATTTCAGACCGCCATTCTGGCAGGGGTGATGGCGGCAAAGAAGACCAGTGATCTGATACCGCTCTGTCATCCCCTCCCCCTGAACGATTGTCAGATAACGATTAAACGAGGTGTCGACAGCCAAGTGGTGATAGATTGCTTCGTTTCCACCGATTACAAAACAGGAGTTGAGATGGAAGCCTTGACCGGAGTTTCTGTAGCGGCGCTGACCCTTTACGATATGTGCAAATCTCTGTCCCGCGACATACGCATATTGGAAACGCGGCTGATTTCCAAGACCGGGGGAAAAAGCGATTATCGGGCCGGGGCATGATTACCGTCCATCTGCAGTACTTCGCCATTCTTCGAGATCAACGCGGCGCGTTGGAAGAAACCCTTTCGGTGGAATCCCAAACCGTGGGCGAACTCTACCGGTTTCTGGCCCGTCGATACGGCTTTACCTTGGAAAAGGCCACTCTACGGGTTTCCGTGAATCAACAGTTTGTCGACTGGTCGACCCCGCTAAGGGACGAGGATGAGGTCGTTTTCATTCCTCCCGTTTCAGGCGGGTGATCAGGTTCGATAATGCGCGTTGATGCTGATATACCCCTCGGTCAGATCGCATCCCCAGACCGTCGCGGACGAATTCCCCAAACCCAAATCGACCGCTAGGGTCACCTCATCGTTGTTTTTCAAGTATTCTTCGACCGGTTCATCGGAAAATTCCGTCGGTCCGCCGTCCCGGTAAACGGTGTGTTGCCCAAAAGCAATCCGCAGGGAGGCGGGATCGAGCCTTTCATCGAAGGTTTTCCCCAATGCCATGGCCACCCGGCCCCAGTTGGCGTTGGCTCCATGAACAGCCGTTTTCACCAGAGGGGAACCGGCGATGCTTTTGGCCATGGTTCGCGCCTGCATTTCGTCCAAGGCACCCGCCACCTTGACCTCGATCAGTTTGGTGGCGCCCTCCCCGTCGGCGGCAATCTGCTTGGTCACGTCCACCGCAGCTTCGGTGAAGGCCTCTTCAAATTCGGCCGGGTCTACTGGTCCCGCCAAGCCGTTGGCCATGATGGCCACGGTGTCGCTCGTGCTGGTATCCGTGTCGATACTGAGACAATGGAAAGACTGGTCCACCACCCGTTTCAGCATGGATTGCAATTCTTCGCGGGAAAGGTCGGCATCGGTCACCCAGAAAGAGAGCATGGTCGCCATGTCGGGTTCCACCATACCGGCCCCTTTGGCCATGCCGACCAACACGGCTTTTCCCACGGACCTGCGCACCAGCTTGATTCGGGTGTCCGTCGTCAGAATGGCTTCGGCGGTCTGTTCCCATTGATCCGGGCCAAGGTCGCCTTTGGTTCCCGCAATGGCGGGCAGTATTTTATCCATGGGCAATTGGACGCCGATCACCCCGGTGGCAAAGGGCAGCACGAGATCGGGTTCGATAGCCAATTCCCTGCCCAAGGCTTCCATTTCAAGGTGCGCATTGGCCAATCCCTCCTCTCCGGTGGCCACATTGGACACCCCGCTGGTGATGAGAAAGGCCTGGGCCTTACCTTTTTTGATCAATTCCCGGCCCACAATAACCGGGGCTCCACAGAAAGCGCTGCGAGTAAACACGGCGGCAACCGCGGCGGGAACGGCAGAGCATATCAGGGCGAAATCGGGGGCGTCTTCCTTGATACCGATTTTTTTCCCCAGGCAGGTAAATCCTTTTGGTGTCATGATATTGAATACGGGGCTATCCCAGGTAGGGGTCTATGAGGATGTGCAACTGTGGGATGTCAATAAAGGAACACGCCAGGAACAGGGCCATAAGGAGGGCCATCAGGATCCACAGCGTTTTTTCCCGAATCAACTTTTCCGGCTTTTGAGCCCTTGAGGAAGGTTTCAATGCCACCCGCAAATAGCTGGCGAACAATCCGGAAATGAGGGGAAACAACAACAGGTATTCGATGCGGTACTTTATGAGGAAGATCCCCATCATGAAAGTGGACATGAGGGCATAAAAGAAAGACGAAATTAGGAGGCTGTTCTCCGTATAGATGCGAAATACCCCGCGGTAGGCTTTCAACATATCCAACCCCCCCCTGGCTTGAAGGGTCCGGTATTCGGCGAATCGCTTGATACCCATGAGAAAGGCCCCCGCCGTCCAGAATGCGATGAGGATACTGGTCGGGGGGATGGCTGAATCGGTTACCAGAAACCAGCCGACCAGGAAACGTAGCGGGTTGTTGAACGATTCGGTGATGACATCGAGAAAGGGAATATCCTTGGTCCGCAGCGGTTTCAAATTATACCCCCATCCGCTGACCAGGAAGACGACAAGGGTCCAGAACACCCCGGGGTTGAGAACCATCGATAGTAATAGCCCCCCCGCTACAAAGGAGGAGTATTCGGTCCATAGCCAGATGCGGTTGGGCATCCTGACCACAAAGGGGCGGTTTGACTTCAGCGGGTGATGCCGGTCAAAGGCCGAATCCCGCCACTCGTTCAATAGGTAATTGGAAGAAGCCACCAGGCTCGTGGCCAGGATTCCCAGGACGGCAGGTCCGATCAGGTCCCGCAACCCCATTCCTTCAACCCCGCCCAGCAACCAGGCGGTCACCACCCCGGGCAAAACGAAGATCTGTTTGATCCAATGGTCCACCCTGGCGGCGGAAAGGTAATCCTTCAAATTAGCGGGATGCACAGGCGTCCTCCTTTTTTTGAACCACGGCCAGCAGAGAGTCCCCCAGATTGATCCTGACCGTCCAGCGACGCATCAACCGGCAGGGTTGAATTCTCAGCCACCCGGGAAAGTATTGCATGATCCTTACCCACAAATAATCGACCGTAAAATACCAATCGGGCCTGCTCCTGTGAACGACCCGCAAACCTGCTCTACGGCATGCCAGCTCCAGGGTGGAAGCATCGAAGTATCCGATGTGGGCTACCCGGTAGTGCCACCATTTACGACCCAGCAGCCGCGCGAAAAACGATTTCACGTCCGGGGTCACTATCATGGCCACGCCGTCGCCGGTCAGTCTTTTTTCCATTTCCTTTAGCATGCCGACCGGATCTTCCACGTGTTCTATGACGTCCACCAGGGTGATCACATCCCAAGCCGGCTCGCTCTTGGTATGCTCCAACAAACCCGCCCGGACGGGGAGGCCGCGTTTCTCGGCCCGTCCCTGCAGCCATCGCGACGGTTCGACCCCGCGCGCCTGGAATCCCTCTTCTTGGGCGGCCTCGACTAGAATCCCCGAACCCGCGCCCACGTCAAGCAACCGGCCTTTCCGTTTGAATCGCACCAGGCGCTTCAACAGGGCCTGGGCCTGGCGTTTGCGCTGTTTCCTCCCGTCCTCGTATGCGGGATCCACCTGCGATTGGTAGAAGGATAAAACGTCGGACAAGTCGTGGCATTGCCGAAAGCCGCAGGTGCTGCACTGGTAAAGGGCGCTGATCCGGCCGTAATTGAAATCAGTGATGGCAAAGGAGCGGCTATTCGGGGGTTGAAGGAGGGAACTCCTCCATTTGCGGAAGGTGGGCGAGCCGCAGATACGACAGGGTTGTAAATTCTTTTCGGGCATTTAACGGGAACGCCGAACCTTTTTCATCTGCATGCCGTCGATAGCCTGCTGCATGAATAATGCGAGCAGGACCGGTATGAATACGAGAGCCGGAAAAATATAGCGTAAATCGATGTGGAACGAGGAAACCTGAATCAAGGTGATCAGGAACCAGCGTGTCCCGATAATGATCCCCAGCGCCCCTATCCATCCCAGGCGCCGTCGCCCCATTCCTCCCGTGCCGGACAGACTCAGCCGAACCGACCACAAGATCAACACGGCGGCAAAAAATAGCAGGTGAAACTTCCCGTGGTGAATCCATAACCAAGCTTGAACACGCTCTTGCACACGGAAGTCATCCCTTCCCGATTTTATTTCGTCTATGGTCACCCGCAACAGGGATCCCTTGTCGTCCGTGACTTGAACCTGCCCCAGGGCGAGGAGACGGGACGCGGGCAGGGAAAAGGCGTTTCCATCATCCGTCCTGAAGGCTACGGTCACGTTTTGGCTGGAATAGTCCGCTTTGGGAAGGGGCAAGGTAAAGCCGGATTGAAGGGGGGCAATCTGCTCTCCAAAGGCTTTCCGCACATCGGGCCGATCTGCTATGTCCGTGGTCGATTCGAGGACGAGGCCGCTGTGGTCGATCAGTTCGACACCGCTTACCCTGTCTCCCTCCGGAAAGGCCCATCCCCTTACCGTGGGCACTTTGCGGTAAGCGAGATAATGGCGGCGATTGGCCACCTCGTTGTAAGCTTCCAATGTGGAGAAGACTTCATGCCGCGGATAATAGATACGCATGTCCGTATCTCTCAACGGCTGGTAAGCGAATTTGCCCACGTGGAGCAATCCCCGGGGAAAGCGCGGCAGATAATCTGAAATCTCAGGGTCGACGTAAGGATGAAAGACGAATCGTTTTTCCAACTTCCCCGAGGCGAAACCCTCCTCTATTTCCTGCGCGATCCTGCCGTAAAATTCTCGCGCCTGCAAGGCGCTGGCATGGATTCCCTCCTCGGATGCCGCCTCGCGCAAACCGATCAGGAACGCGCCGCCTCCGATCTCCTTTTCATCCCGGGCCAGGTGTTGGGTAACAGCTCCCCAGCGAGGGCCCACCCGCTCCGAAAAGGCCTCCCGTATGGACGACAGAGTGGGGCTCACGTCGTAGGCTTTTTCCAGAGATTCCCGTTCGACATTGACCCAGGGTTTGGGGTTTGCCGGTTTTATCTGCTGCAGGCGTTCATACATATTCCTCATTGCGGAGTCCTGGAGCTCGTGGCTGACGAACATCCCGTGCTGGAAGAAGTTCACGCTGCGGACGGCCAGGTTGGTCAGGGCAATGGGGGCGATCAATCCCGCCAATAGGGCGAGCATCCTCTTTCCCCCTATTTTCCAAAGCCGCCGTTCCCGTGGCCATATCCAGAACAGGAAAAGGTAGCCGAGAAGAAACAGCCCCACCAGTATGGTTTCTTCCCGCGTGTGCCAGAGGAGGGCCAGCGCCGCCCCTGCCGGAAGAACCTGTCTCAATTTGAGGGCCGATATTTTTTGCAGGGTCAAGGGAATGAGCGCCCCCACCGTTATCAACCACATCGACGTATAAAAACACTCCCTGAGGGTTCTGTTGGCCAACAACAACCATCCCGGGTGCAGTATTATCACGACAAATGTCAGCCCGGCGATGGTCGGGTTCAACCCGGCTTTGCGAAAGCCGTTCAACATGAAGAAAGCCGCCCCGCAAAGCAGGAATTCCTGTACCAGGCGCAGGGGAATTTCACTCACGTTTACCAGGGCCAGAAAGAGGGGATAGACGGGTTGCCGAAGCAAGGTGTGGACATTGTATTCCGCCCAAAAGTACCAACTCTTGCCCAACAGGATGTAGTTGAGATCGTCAGCCGGGCGGAAGAAAGGTTCTATCTCCTCTCCCAGAACCAGCCAAAATTTGAAGAGAAACCCCAGGCAACCCAGCCAGAAAAACATGCCTTTGCACTCGAGAACCTGCCAGGGCGATTTGCGGGACATGAAACCAATCAAGGATGGGGCTTTTCAGCCAGAATGAAGATCTTGGGAGCCAACCAACCCAAAAATTTCGACCAGGGGGATCGAGTGACGAGATCCGCAATGCGGACGACCCAATTCCAGTCCGGGCCAATGATGAGGCCGTTGGGGCGCAAGGACTGAATTTTGAAAAGCGGACTGAGCTTCCGGCGGTAAAGGGCCGGTCGCCCCAAGGCCAACAGGCCCCATTCGTTGCGATCGATCAGGCATCCCAGCGCCAGCAGAGGATTGAGCTTGTTGGGTTCGAATATGATCAGATTGCCCCCCGGTTTCACAACCCGCCACATTTCCTTCAAGCACCGATTGAAGCGCTGAAAGTGATGCAAGACATCCACCGCAATCAAGGCGTCAAAGTGGGAATCTTCATAGGGGAGTTTTTCGGCGTTGGCCTCCTTGACCACGATACCATCCAATCCGTAGGTCGAAACCAGCCCTTGCGCCTGCCCCAGCAGAGCGGCGGAGGTGTCGACCGCGTGGATATCCCTCGTACGCTTGTAGATGGCCGGGAGAAACAACCCGGACCCGCACCCGAGGTCCAGTACGCGGTCCCCGGGCTGGATGAGGGAATCGATCACACCTAGAAAATGGGTGTTCAGCGAAGGCGAACCAAATCCCTTTTCCGGATCGAATCGCCGGGCTCCCCAGAAGAGTGGGCTGCGCTTTCTTTCCCGCAATTCTCTATAAAAGGACCGTGTTTCTTCGGTCGTCGGAGGTTTAAACAACGGCATGGGGATTGGAATGCTATTTTTGGCGGCATGGCCCGGGCCTTCATGCAGGCATAAAACAGGGTATTTTCCAATACTTTCCTAATTGGCTTGCCCATGCTTGAATAGGGATAGAAAAAGTGCCCAGCACATGTTTACCATAGCCACAGAGCCATTGGATGTTGCGCAATTGGCCGGAAGTTTGCCACATCCTGCCGCCGGAGCAATCGTCACCTTTGAAGGACGGGTGAGAAACCACAACGACGGGCTGACCGTAACCGCGCTTGAATATCAGGCCTACCAGCCCCTGGCCCATTCCGAAGGATTGCGGATATTGCGGGAAGCCAAGTCCAGGTTCTCCATCATCGACTGCCGTTGCGCACACCGCATCGGCGCGCTGGGGGTGGGCGATATCGCCGTTTGGGTAGGGGCGGTTTCAGCACACCGGGCGGACGCTTTTTCCGCCTGTCGCTATATCATCGACGAGGTCAAGAAACGGGTGCCCATCTGGAAGAAGGAAATTCCAGCAAGCGGTGACAGCTACTGGGTGGCCTGCCATCAGACCAATGATCCCGGGACGCCCCCTGTAATTTGAGTTTTTTCCCGGGGGGAAAGCTTCGCTCTTGATTTGCAAAAAGCCATGTGGTTGTTTCCTCCTTTTTTTTCAACCGGGAGTCGCATATGCCTGAAGAATCCTCTGATATCGGCCTGATCGGATTGGCCGTGATGGGCCAGAATCTGGCCCTCAATATTGCCGATCACGGGTTTAAAATTTCTGTCTTCAACCGCACCACTTCCAGGATGAGCGCATTTGTCGAAGCCCATCCCGATACCCCTGGCGGACTGGTCGGCATCCCCACCATAGGAGAATTCGCGGCCTCCCTCAAGCCTCCGCGGAAAATCATAATCCTGGTCCAGGCCGGCCCAGCCACCGATGCGGTGGTGGATAGCCTGATTCCAC
This sequence comes from Opitutales bacterium, assembly GCA_965204545.1. GTDB lineage: Bacteria > Verrucomicrobiota > Verrucomicrobiia > Opitutales > UBA2995 > JAABVD01. The sequence continues at coordinate 1,571,583 of CBDBFA010000003.1, forward strand.
ATCTGGACCAGGGGGATATTATCATCGATGGAGGCAATGCCAAGTGGACCGATACGATCCGGCGCGAACGGGAGTTGAAAAAAATTGGTCTTCGCTTTGTCGGGTCCGGGGTTTCGGGTGGCGAGGTGGGCGCCCGATTCGGTCCGTCTTTAATGCCGGGGGGAGATCCCGGGGCCTGGGAGCATTTGCAACCCATCTGGCAAGCCATAGCCGCCAAGGTCGATCCCGATACGGGTCGTCCCCTTGAAGGGGCGGAACCGGGCAAGCCGGTGCAGGGGGGATTTCCCTGTTCGGCCTACATCGGCCCCAACGGAGCCGGCCATTACGTAAAGATGATTCACAACGGCATCGAATACGGGGACATGCAGATGATATGCGAAGCCTATTTGCTCATGAAGAACCTCCTGGGCATGAAAGCCTCCGCCATTGGAAAGGTTTTCGAGGCCTGGAACCGGGGGCGGCTCGATTCGTTTCTGATCGAGATTACGGCGGATATTCTCCAGCAAACCGACCCCATCACCGGGCAGGCCTTTGTCGACATTGTTCTGGATACCGCGGGGCAGAAGGGAACGGGCAAGTGGACATCGGTCAATGCCCTCGATATGGGTGTCCCGGCGCCCACTATTGCGGAAGCCGTTTTCGCCCGTTGTTTGAGCGCCATAAAGGAAGAGCGGGTCGCCGCTTCGGGGCGGCTGAAAGGACCCCGGGCGAGATTCAAGGGCGATGCCGATTCGTTTATCCTGGCCCTGGACGATGCTCTTTATTGCTCCAAAATCTGTTCCTATGCCCAGGGATTTCAGCTCATGCGGGAAGCGCAAAAAGAGTACGATTGGAGCTTGAATTTCGGCGAAATCGCCCAGATCTGGCGCGGGGGCTGCATCATTCGGGCCCGCTTTCTTCAAAAGATTACCGAGGCCTACGCCAGGGATGCCGATCTGGCAAATTTGCTCCTGGACCCGTATTTTCTGCAGGAAGTCGAATCCGCCCAGGCCAATTGGAGAAAGGTGGTGTCCGCCGCCTTTGCCCATGGCGTTCCCGCCCCCACCTTCGCTTCCGCCCTTTCCTATTACGACGGATACCGCGAGGCCCGTCTGCCGGCCAATTTACTGCAATCCCAGCGCGATTATTTTGGAGCCCACACCTACGAACGGGTGGACCAACCGCGCGGAAAATTTTACCATCTGGATTGGCCTCTATCCGATCGGGTCCAATACGGGGATTAGTGGGGTCGCCCTGAAATAAACCACCACAGAGGGCACAGAGAGGCGAGAGAGGGAGAAACCACGGATTACACGGATGGGTACGGATAGAAATCCTAACGCCAACGGCGTTAAACTCCAAAGCCCAGTGTCGCGTAGCGCACGCTGGGTAGGAATAGGTAAAAAATTACGAACCCCAACGGGGTTCCACAAAAATGGTAATCGTGATGGGGAATATCCTGAAGGCAAATTCATACGAAAAAGTCCGTCAATGGTGCGAACGAATTAACGGGACATGACACTAGCCCGTATTTCTCGCAAGAATCGGGTGGAGGGAAGCCTGCAAATTGTGATAAATTAACTTTAGTGACGCAGTTCGAACAGATCGAATCCATAATCAGGCACCTCGGAGATCACTTTCAGGACCAACCAGGCTTGGAAGAATTAGCCAAGTTGGCGGGAATGAGCCCGTACCATTTTCAGCGTGTTTTCAAGAGTTGGGTGGGATTGTCGCCCAAGCAGTTTCTGAAGTATCTGACCCTGGAGTACGCCAAATCCCTTCTGGATAAGGACCGCTCCGTCCTCGACTCGGCTTTGGAAAGCGGACTTTCCGGACCTGGAAGATTGCACGATCTATTTGTATCAATCGAATCGGTGACGCCAGGTCAATACAAGGCGCGCGGAATGCAATTGGAAATTTCCTTCGGCATCCATCCATCACCCTTCGGCTGGGTGGTGCTGGCCCAGTGCGAACGCGGAATGTGCGGTTGCTTTTTTCTTCCCCAACCGGACGAGAAACTGGCCCGGGTCACGTTGCGGGAATACTGGCCCCTGGCGCGTGCCCAAAGAAATGATGCCGTCACCCGGGAGCTTTCCGAACAGCTTTTCGGAAAACGTGGTATCGTAACCAACGCGAAAATATCCATATTTGCAAGGGGTACTCCATTTCAAGTTCAGGTATGGCGCGCCCTTCTGCAAATACCGGCGGGGTGTCTGGCCACGTATTCCGATGTGGCCAATAAAATCGGAAAGCCCAAGGCATCCCGCGCCGTGGCAAGCGCGATTGGAGCCAATCCGATATCCTGGCTGATCCCCTGCCACCGCGTCATTCGCAAAGGCGGTTATCTGGGTGGATACCGCTGGGGGCTCCCCCGGAAAAAAGTAATGCTGGCCTGGGAAGCAAGCCGGAGTCAAATGTGGTCGGATCCCAAAACCGGCCGGCCCCGGGGCCGGGTCGTGGTCGGGTCCGCCGAGGACTCTTCCGTGATAAAAAATACCACCCGATCGGACGTGATGTTGGAATTCCGGGGCAAGACGAAAGAATAGAGGCCGTGGTTCGCATCCCGCAGGGGGATGAGCCCGGCGCACTCGAGGCGGTTGGAAAAGGGATCTTTCACCCACAGATAGTATTGCTTCCCCGCCACTGGCCGGGGCAATTGCTGAATGGCGATGAATCCATTCTTGCTGGCCGGGTTGAATACGGTATAGCCGCTGCTGCGGGTGTTGGTGGGGTTGGGTTCCTTGGTATGGCCGGGCAAATGGTCCGGGTTTTTCCAAAGTTCCTCGGCCAGGACGGCAAGTTGGGTAAAGGATTCCGATGCGTCCGCCGCCCCATCCAAGGTGATGGTTTTCCATTGATTGGATTGGGCATCCATGCCCACGACAAGAACCACTGAGTTGCTGCCGGATGGGGGCGGAAGCCTTCCCGAGGTCAGGAAAAAGGTCAGTCCCAGACCGAGAATAAGGATGGCTGCCATGCCCCATCCCACCAGGGATATCCACGGGATGGACACGACTTTTTGTTGCAAGGGGAGGGGCTCCCCTGGGTGGATCCGGGATATTATGTGCTCGAACGATGCGGTCGGGGCCTCGTGCTGTGGAAGCGCCCGAATCTGGTCCTCAAGTGCCGACTCGAGATCCCGAACCAGTTGGAGCAGATCGGCATCGGCTTGCAGGCGCGCCTCGAAGGCGAGTTTTTGCCCAGGATCCAATTTATCTAAAACGTAGAGGCTGGCCAATTCTTCGGTTGTGGTATTCATTTGGCGTGTTCGGTTAATGATGAGCTCAATTGAAACAATCCGCGCCTGAGCCAGGTCTTTACGGTTCCCAGCGGTTGTTTCAGGTTCTCTGCAATTTCCGTGTGGGTCATGCCCGAAAACAGGGCGAGTTCCAGGGCCCGTTTCTGGTGGGGAGGTATAGCCTGCATGGCCGCGCTTACTCGATGCACATCGTCATTGAGTTCGGTGGTTTTTCGAACCGTTTCCGGTATGGCCCATTGAGATGCCCGGGCATCTTCCAAGGTGGTGGAAACCGGCCTGCGGTTGTTCTTGCGAAGCCGGTCAATGCAGGTCCGCCGCATGATTGTGACGGACCAGGTAAAGGGACGTGATTTACGAGCATCATAACTGTCGGCCTTATTCCATAGCTTGACAAAAGTGTCCTGGAGCGCTTCCTCCGCTTCCTTTTCATCTTCGAGCATGCGCAGGCCAAGAGAAAAGAGGGGCCCGGAATATTTCCGGTAAAGCTGCTCGAAGGCCGATTGGTCCCCGGTGGCAATCTGGCTCAGAAGGCTGGCCTCTTCGGCGGCGGATTCCTTTTTCTGGCTAGGCGACACCTGTCGGGAGGGGTTTTCAATAAGGGTTAGGGAAGGAGGTGGAAAACCCCCCTCCTATTCGGATCGACCAAATTGCGCCTCGTTCAGTTTTGAAGCCACCTCCTCAGCCGCCTTGGTAATTATTTCATCCAAGTTGTCGTGAACATTCCGCCCCAACCGCGGGTAAGTTCTCACCTTGACTATGCCAAAATCTACCGTTTGCTCCCCGTCCTCCCGCAAGTTGATCCACGCTCGAAATACCAGGTCGCCGATGGTTTCCTCCTCCAGGCTTTTGAACCATATGCGCAGTTGGAGTCCTTCCTTCGGAATATCGGCCGACCAACGGGCAAATTCAGTTTTCATCGGCCAACCTTGCTCTTCAAAAACCTTTCCGAAGTTTGCCTTGATCCTCTGGTACATTTCCTCGGGGTCGTTCCAGGCGCGGAAACCTTGTACGAGGCTGTCCACCACGACGACCAGCAAAGTCTCCTTTTCTTCACCTTTCGCGGCTTGGTCGTTGGAATAAGCCGGAGTTCCCGCCAACAGAGGAAGCGCCCATGCTAACGGTAAATATCTCTTGATTGTATTCATTTCAGTTGTGGGTGTTGTTTCGAGGATGACTATTTTTACGTTCCCAAACGGCATAATGGTTGCAATGAATCCAAATTTTTGTGTCAGGTCCTGTTAACCAATCGGGTTACCCGGAGTTTCTCCGACTTCCAGATCGCTTCCACTCTTTCGAAATCTTCATCCTTTGTGCCGGAAACCAGACAGAAGTCACAGGTCGACCAGAGGGGCATTTCACCTTTGGCCGTTTCAAGCCGCTTTTGCATGACCGCTTCATCCGTTTCACCCCTTCCCGTTAATCGATGGCGGATGACCGCCAAACTGGGGGGCATCAGGAAGATCGTGACCAGCTTTTTCTTTAGCCCGGAATCGTCCCGAACCGCTCTTTGAAAGGCGCTGACGCCCTGGACGTCGACGTTCATGATCAGATCGCGTTGCCGGCCCTGTCCGGAGAGGAACTCTTCTTTCAACGTGCCGTAGCGATGGCCGTGTACGACAGCGCTTTCAAAGAAAGCCCCCGCATCCAATCGGCGTTGAAACTCATCCCGGTCGAGAAAGTAGTAGTCCTTGCCGTTTTCCTCCCCCTGACGGGGCGGGCGGGTGGTTGCTGTAACGACGCGGCGAACGGATTGATGGGTTTGAACCAGGCGTCGGCAAAGCGTACTTTTTCCAATCCCGGTAGGGCCCGCCAAGATCATCAACAACGCGGGATCCTGAGGGGGTAATTCCATGTTGTCCGATTAATAGGAAAAGGCGGCTATGCTCAAGATAAGACCGTACAACATGACCAGCCCGCCGATAAGTTTGGGCCGGCCCGGGGTTTGGAACAGCCACTGGAAAAAATCCCTCACCCTGTAGGGAACCACGGCCAGGTACATGGAGAGACAGATCAGGAGATAGGCGAAGACCACGAGAAATAACCGCGCCGGAGTGTCATAGAGGGAAAAGGCGGTGTCCAAGAGCTCTCCGCTGGCCAGTAATGCGACTATGCATACTCCGCGAATGGCCAGAAAGTCTGGCACGAAGAAGTAGGAAAGCAATGCGATGGCAGCGAAGGCGATCAGTAATAACGTGCGGTAGTTTCCAAAATCAGCTTCCCCAAGGTTGGAAACCTTCCAGAGAAACCAGACGGCCCCCAGGCCGAAAGCCAGAAAGGTGAATCGCCGGGATCTGGGAAGCCCGTGGGCGATGGTGGAGACTTGTTCCCCGTTCCAGATCAGGATTCCTCCGGTGAGGAGGAGCGTAACGCCAGTGAGTAGTGTCGCGGTGAATAATGTCATGGGACATGCTCAAAAGGCGGGCTGGAGGCGCCTCCATTCAACCGCTTCGGAATCAACCCCTTTCAAGACCATTTGTCCATAAAGGGTACTCGGCGTGACCCGGGAGACTTTGACCTTCACCAGTTGCCCGACCAATCGGTCATGGGCGGGAAAGAGGCAGGATCTGAACCCGCGCGTCCGGCCTCGGTAAAGATCCCCGTGCCGCGCCTTCCCCTCCACCAGAACTTCCTCGATGGTTCCCACCAGGGTCTTGTTCCTGGCCAATGAAATACCTTCGAGTTTACCCAATAGATACCGGTTGCGCCACTCCTTGACCTCACGGGGGATTTGATCCGGCATAATGGCGGCCGGTGTTCCGGACCGGGCGCTGTATTTGAAGATATAGGCCATGTCGAAGGACACCTCGTCGAAGAGTCGGCAGGTGGCCCGAAAATCCGCTTCCGTCTCCCCGGGAAAACCGACGATGATATCGGTAGAAAAATACATGCCCGGCGCCGCCTCGCGCAGAGCCTCCACGATCTTCAGGTATCTTTCCACTGTATAGGGACGGTTCATCCGTTTGAGCACCCTGTTCGAGCCCGATTGAACGGGCAGGTGCACGTACTCGCATAATTTGGACAAGTTTCGGAACGCATCGATCAAGTCCGGTTTGAACCCCACCGGATGCGGGGAGGTAAAGCGAATGCGTTCGATCCCCTTGACCTCCTGGATCTTTTCCAGGAGTTGGACGAAGGGGGATTTCCTGTTCCGGATGGGAATTTCCCTTCTGCCATAACTGTTGACGATCTGGCCCAGCAAAGTGACTTCCCGGGTCCCGGCGGCGGCGAGTTCCTCCACTTCTTCGACGATTTCCTCGATGGGCCTGGCCCTTTCCGGGCCCCGTGTTTTGGGGACGATACAGAAGGTGCAACGCATGTTGCAGCCCTGCATGATTGAAACGTAAGCACTGACTTTCCTCTCCTGGTGGAGGTGCTCCCGGATGGTGTTCTGCGATCCCTCCTCGGCCTCGAGATCCACCAGGGTGGAGGGCCTCGGGCCCAGCCCGTTCCGACTGGCGATGATGCGATCCAAATGATCGGGCACAGCGTGAAATTTTTGCGTGCCCACCAGCAGATCGAGGTCGGGCAGGCGGTCGAGCAGTTCAATGCCGCGGTTTTGGGCCATACAGCCCATGATTCCGAGAACGAAGTCCGGATCATGACGTTTGCGTTTAGCCAGGTAACCGGTCTTGCCAATGGCTTTTTGTTCCGCTTTGTCGCGCACGGAGCAGGTGTTCAATAGCACCACGTCCGCGTTGAACTCGTCATCTACCAACGAATAACCCCGATTGCGCAGCATCGCTCCCACGGCTTCGGAATCCCGCTCGTTCATTTGGCAGCCGTAGGTTTTGATGTAGACCCGGTTCATTTGAAGGGTGAAACCTTAATTTTGGCGTATGGCAGGTCAATGAGTAAAACCACTCTAGTGTGGTGTATCGTTAATTCGTTCACACAAACTGTGAATTTCTATTTTCTACGTTTGACCCCTTTTTTACCGCCCTCGGAAAAAGGGGAATCAATAGCCCGGCCGAGAGAAAACCGGATTGTGGCATGAGAAATTTTCAGGCGCGGCAAGGATGCCGCTGCCCTACCGTTTACGTTTAGAAATGGTAGGGCAATCGCGTCCCCGCGATGCCGTAACCTATTTTGAGTGGGAGCTGCAATTCGGACCTCGGTGATGACCGGGCTAGATCCAGGATTCAATTTTCTCCTTCGGCAAGTAGGCCGCGAGTTCATCCTCCAGGGAACCGAGCATTTCCCTTCTCTCCCCTTCCGGATACGATACCAGGGAGGATTTGCTTTCGAACCGGTAATACAAAATGTCGGAATCGGACCTTTGTTTCCTGATGCGTTTGAAGAAGGCCGCGTTCATCCGGAAAACGCCCAGGCTCGCATCGCGAATGGACCGGGCCGGAAGGGCACGAAATACTTCCCGGAAGAATCTCTTGTAGGTGGCTTCCCATCCTTCGATTCTGAGAACAGGATCGAAACAGAGCCGCACCTGCCATCCCCTCTCCAGGCATCGCTTTATGGCCCGGATACGGTGCTCCAGTCCGGGCGTCAGTTTTTCGTACTTTTCCGCCACGCACCGGGGAGACAGGGTCCAGGCCAGGATGACCCGTGGACACGGTGAAACCTCCGCCAGAGCGTTCCAGTTGGCGCTTTTGGTGCGTATTTCAATGAGCAACTCTTCCTGGGTCCGGGTAAACTCGATAAAGCGCGCGCAGTAGGGAACGATTTTTTCGTAGGCCAAAAGATCCGTGTCGTAGGAGATGCACAAATACAGGGGTTCATCGGGAAACGGCCGCTCCTCGATGGCCCGCTTGGTGGCGGCGAAGTAGTCGTCTTCATTGACGAACACCACCAGGTTCCCACTGGGATACATTCCCTGGAGATAGCAGTAATCGCAGTTGTAAATGCAATTCAGCATCAGGGCGTTATAGTAGAAATTGCGGTGGCCGAAATCCTGACTCTGCCGCGATCCCGGATAGATCCAATTGTCCTTTTTTCTGGCCAGGATGAGTTTTGGGCTACGTTTTTGCGCCTGAAAGTTTTGCCCTCTCCGGGCGAAAATGTGCTTATAATCCGCTACCCTGACCTGGATTGCCCCTGGGAGACGGTCCAGAATGGTCCGGGTAAGGGGATAGGGGTCCACCCCATCCTCCAGGTAAATATGGGAGAATCGCTTCAGCCACATGGCTCAGGAACCGTTCAAGGCCGCGAGAATCGTTGAAAAGATCAGGTTTCGCCGGGATTTGTGTTGGGGCCGGATTTGGAGATGCGGTTTCAACAGATCCAGATTCTCCCCTCCCCCTACCATAAAGCGTTGAGCGGCTTTTTCCAGTTGGCGGGTCTGGGTTTGGGTCAGGCGCATGTGGACGGATACTTCCGCCAGGAAACGCTCCTGTTCATCCGTCAAGGCCGGAGCGGATCCTTCCAAAGGGCAGGCCTCCGTTATCAGAGGCAGCCAATCCGGTATGGAACGGTTGTAGCATTTCAACATTTCAGCAAGATCGTAGGCGGAAGACTGCACGTAATCGACCACCACTTTGAGGAACATCATCTGGTGCGGGGCCAGAAAAATATGGGCCGCCTGAAAAACCCCGGAAGCCTCCATATCCACCGTCTGGCACGGCAGATTCGGTCGTTTCACTCCCGTCACAGGTCGATCGAAGGTCCCTAGTGAGACCTCTTGCAGCGGGTGTTTCAGAAGCACATCGGGGAAAAACTCCCTTTCGGTGGCATGGTCCCAAATCTTGTGGACCAGGACGGCTTCCCCGAGAGCCAACCGGTCCGTCACCGCAGCGCACGTGCCCACGTTGATAAGGCGGAGCCGGGCTTGTCTTGGAGCCAAATGCATCAAATGGGTGGTCGCAATGGCCGCCCTCACCTTGCCCATCCCCGTTATCACCAGCATGGCCTTCTCCCCCGCATAAACGGGGATCTTGCGGGAATTGGTATCCTGTTTCAGGCCCAAGGCTTCTATAACGGGACGGGCCTCTTGACGCAGGGCTGTGATGAGGAGGTTCAAGTTGATGAATCCTCTTCCCAGCGCCGCTTCGGGGCAAGCGGGGATTCCGTCGTCGAGGTCATTCCTTGTAAAGTTGACCCTTGCGGGAGAGCCGGTAGGTTTTGCTCCATGCCCATTCTTGCGGATGAAGTGATTGATAGGCTGAAGCTGGAGCCGCTTCCGCTGGAGGGAGGTTATTTTTCCCAAACCTATGCATCCGGCCAAATAGGGAATTATGAAAGAAGGCGTCATCCTCAACCGGTTGGAACGGCAATCTTTTTTTTGCTGACGGCGGATACCTTCTCTGCCCTGCACCGCCTGAGGGCGGATGAGATCTATCACTTTTATCTGGGGGACCCGGTCGAGCTCTACGAGATGAGCGAAGGCCAAGTAACCAAAACCGAGCTTGGGCAAGACATTTTTCGAGGCCAAAACGTGCAGCACCCCGTTTTGGCCGGCGGTTGGCAGGGGTCCCGCCTCAAAGCGGGAGGAACCTGGGCCTTGATGGGCACGACCATGGTCCCCGGGTTCACCTGGGAAGATTTTGAACTGGGGTCCCGCGGCGAATTGATAGCTCAATTCCCCCAGTATGCGTCTCTGATTCGTAGCCTTACTCATCAATGAGGGCGGATATAGGCAGGTTGAGGGAAAAGTACATGCGGGCGGGGCTTGGCCGGGCCGATTTGCATGGCAACCCCCTCAAGCAGTTCGAGAGGTGGTTTGATCAGGCTTGCCAATCTGGAATCGTCCTGCCCAACGCCATGAGCCTGGCCACCGTCTCCAAAGAGGGAAACCCGGGCCTGCGCACGGTTCTTCTCAAGTGTTTTGATGAAAGCGGTTTCGTCTTCTTTACCAATTACGAGAGTGCCAAGAGCCGGGATATCAAGGGCAATGCCAAGGTTGCGGCCCTCTTCCCCTGGATCGCATTAGAGCGGCAGGTCGTCATACGGGGCGTGGTGGAACGAGCGCCGTCATCCCTTTCCCTGAAGTATTTCCGGAGCCGTCCTCGCGGGAGTCAGTTGGGAGCCTGGGCCTCGCGGCAAAGCAGCCCCATTCCGTCGCGGACGGTTTTGGAACGAAAGGTTGCGGAATTGGAGGAGAGATTCCGGGATGGGCCGATCCCCTTGCCCGACTTCTGGGGCGGGTACCGCATCGTGCCCCACAGCATTGAATTCTGGCAGGGCCGACCCAACCGGTTACACGACCGGTTCGTCTACGAGAAAATCGGCGCTACCCAATGGAAGATTCAGCGGCTTTCTCCCTGACTCCGTCGGGGAACGCGTATATCCTCCACCATCTGTTGCACGGCATCCGGAGGAGGCGGGAAAAATTTTCCCAGGGAGAGGGAAACCGCAAAGTTCAGGAGCATGCCCAGGGTGCCGATCCCCTCGGGCGAAATGCCGAACCACCAATTATCCGAGGTATTGGCCTGAGGATTGATGAACTTGAAATAGATGATATATCCGGCCGTGAAAATCAGGCCCACCAACATGCCCGCTATGGCTCCTTCCCTGTTCATTCGTTTGGAGAATATTCCCATGACCAGAACGGGAAAGAAGGACGCCGCCGCCAGCCCGAAGGCAAAGGCCACCACGCTGGCCACGTAATCGGGCGGGTTTACCCCGAAATAACCCGCAATCACCACCGCCGCTCCCGCCGCAATGCGCGCCACGGTCAACTCCTGGGATTCGGTTATGTTGGGCAGCAGCATGCGTTTGAGGAGGTCGTGGGAGATGGCCGATGAAATAACAAGAAGCAGCCCGGCCGCAGTGGAAAGAGCCGCGGCCAGTCCGCCTGCCGCTACCAGCGCTACGACCCAATTGGGAAGCCGGGCAATTTCCGGATTGGCTAAAACCATGATGTCCCGGTCCACCGTTATTTCATTCCCCTGCCATCCGTTGCTTTGAGCAATGGGGGCAAAGGCGGGATTTTCATCGTTGTAATACTGCATGATTCCATCCCCGTTCTTGTCTTCAAACTGGATCAACCCGGTCGATTCCCAGTTCTTGAACCATTCCGGAGCCTCGCTGTAGGGGGTGTTGGAAACGGTTTGCAGAAAATTCGTGCGGGCAAAGGCTGCCACGGCAGGGGCTGTAAGGTAGAGAATGGCGATAAACAACAGGGCCCAAAATGCGGACAGCCGCGCGTCCGATACTTTGGGAACGGTAAAGAAGCGAATGATGACGTGCGGGAGTCCAGCTGTCCCGACCATGAGAGCCGCCGTTATGAAAAATACATCGATAGTGCTCTTGTTGCCACTGGTATAGGCGGAAAAACCGAGCTCCCTGTTCAATCCGTTTAACCGGTCCAGCAGGAACACGCCTTCTTCCCCCTTTACCTCGGCCCCGAATCCAACCTGCGGAATCACGTTTCCGGTCAGGGTGATAGCGATGAAAATGGCGGGCAGCAAGTAGGCAAAAATCAGCACGCAATATTGGGCCACCTGGGTATAGGTTATTCCCTTCATCCCCCCCAGCACCGCGTAGGTGAAAACGACCACCATGCCTATGAAGACCCCCCAGAAGATCTCAATTTCCAAAAACCGGGAAAAGACCACTCCAACCCCTCGCATTTGACCGGTCACATAGGTGAAGGATATGAATATTGCGCAAACCACCGCCACCAGACGGGCCGTTTTGGAATAATAGCGCTCCCCCACGAAGTCCGGCACGGTGTATTGGCCGAACTTCCGCAAATACGGCGCCAGCAACAGGGCCAGCAACACGTAGCCCCCGGTCCATCCCATCAGGTAGACGGAACCATCGCGGCCATTGAAACTGATGATCCCCGCCATGGAAATGAAGGACGCTGCCGACATCCAGTCCGCCGCCGTGGCAGCTCCATTGGCCAGGGGATGCACGGTTCCCCCAGCAACGTAAAACCCCCGCGTGCTCATCACCCGCGACCATATGGCGATGCCGACGTAAACGCTGAAGGTTATGAAGATGAAAAGATAGGTCCAGCCCTGAATGCCCATGGTCGATGGTCCTTCTTTAGCGGGTTAGCTCGCCTCTTGGCCGGCTTTCGGCCCTTCCTCTTCCACTCCGTAGGCCTTGTCCAGGCGGTTCATCCAAACGGTGTAGGCCAGAATGATAAGCAGAAAAACGACAATGGAACCCTGTTGGGCCATCCAGAACCCGAAGGGAAATCCGGCAAATTTGAACCTGTCCAGCGCGTCCACCGCCAGGATGCTCAACCCATAGGACACACCAAACCAAATTACCAGAAGGAGTAGGAGGATTTTCAGGTTTGCCCGCCAGTATTTCCGGCGCGACCGGAAGGTTGAAGCATCGTCCGCTTGGGAATCAATTTTACTCATGTACCGGGAAGTTTGCGCGTTGCAGGATATGAATCTCCTTCCCCCTTATGCCGGACTTGCTCCCAGGCACAACGAAAAAAGGCCGCGGCCGGTTCGCGGCGGCGGATCCATCGGCCTCTCCCATGCCTGCCCAACCGCGGAAACCACGCTTTGTTCGCCGAATCGGGCCAACTCTGCCAGTTATTAAAAAAAGCTGGCTAACGAGACCCATTCGGTTATGTCTCAGGTATTCAACACAATTTTCGCTCACGTTGCATATGGCTGCAAATTCCATCCGCCTTCTCGTCTGTTTTTTAGTTTTTGGAGTGTCGGTGGGCCCCCTTCCCGCCCTCGGCCAAGCGGAAGATCCCGCCCCGGCTCAGGAAGCCCCTTCTTCGCCCGAGGGGGAGGCCTCGGAGGAAAATAAGGAACCCATTTTCAACCGGGAGGAACAGCTTTTCCTTCTCTACGCCTGGTACCTGGTGTTTTCCAACCGTATCGATATGATCGAACTGAGCGATAAGGAGAAACAGGCCTTTCTCGTCGGCATCAACCTGGGCCTGCAAAAACGTTCATTGACCGGGTGGGAGGATAGGATGCCGGAAGTCCGCAAGCTTATGGACGAGCGGTGGCAGCCCGTCTTCGAACAACTCCAACGGGAGCGCAAAGCCCAAACCGTTGAAATGTTCGCCGATTTGGCCAACCGGGAAGAGGTGGTTAAAACCCCGTCCGGGCTGTTCTACGAATTGGTCAGTGAAGGGACGGGGAAATTCGCCACCGACAACGACGTGGTGAATGCCGAGTTCACCGCCAGATTGATCGATGATACCGTCTTTGAAACCACGGAAGGGCGTGGCCCCATTCCACTTGTGTTGGCGAATATGGTTCCCGGTGTTCGCGAAGGACTCAAATACGTCCGGGAAGGCGGAATTATAAAGTTGTGGGTCCCGTCCGAGCTCGGGTTCGGCAGCGAGGAAACCCAGGGAATTCCCGCCGATTCGGCCTTGCTCTTCGAGTTCACCGTTCACGAGGTTGCCCCCGTTCCTGAAGGCCAATAGTCCTTCCTCCGCCAATCCACCAGCTCCATCTGGATGAAACGGCGGCCGTTGAAAGAGTTCCAGGCCAGTTTGACCGCAAGGTCGATCGGGCAATCTGCGGGAGGCAGTCGGTCGGCCTTCTTCCACGCCACACCGTTCAGAGTGGTTCCATGCCTTGTAATCAGGGAGAAACGAAAGTGGTTTGCTCCGAACACTTCGGGAAGCCGGGCCAGGCGCACCCTCTTGATGCCGAATACCGGCACGGGATTGCCTTCGCCAAACGGGTTGAGCCGATCGACCATTGTCATCAGGTCCTCGGTTATGTCATCGACCCCCACATAAGCGGCAATTTCGAGTTCCGGCTCGCAGGAATTGCCTTCCAAGGCTCGTTTTACGGCCCGATCAAAGGCCGCTTGAAAGGCCGGCAGGTTTTGTATGGGCAGGGACACTCCCGTAGCCATGGGATGCCCTCCCCAACTTTCCAGAAGACCGCTGCACTGCTGTAACACCTCCACTAGATTCACTCCCTCCACGCTGCGACCGGAACCTTTGGCCAAGGGGCCTTCTTTCCCCAAAACGATGGCGGGCACGTTATGTTTGCGGGCTAATCGACCCGCTACGATTCCGACCACTCCGTGGTGCCAATCGGGGTTGTACAAGACGTGCCCGCCCACGTTGGGCAGCCCCCCCTCAATGTATTGGTCAGCCTCCCGCACCATCTTTTGTTGGATATTCTGCCGCTCCCGGTTCATCCGGTCGAGCTGTCCGGCTATTTCCAGGCAGTCTTCGATCTTTTTTCCCAACAGCATCCTGACCGATAGTTCCGCATCGGCCAGACGGCCGCTGGCGTTGATGCGCGGACCCAGCTTGAAAGAAATGTCCGATCCGGTTATGGGAGTTCCCAGCCCTATCCCGGACACGTGAAACAATGCGTGCAACCCGCTCCGCTGGGTGGACCGGAGCGCTTTGAGGCCGGCACGGGTGAGAATACGGTTTTCCCCCGTCAACGGAACCACGTCGGCCACGGTTCCCATGGCCACGAGATCCAGATAGTCCTTCAAATTCGTTTTGTAAGCGGTTGGGTCGCCTTCGTTTCTCAAATCCTTCACCAGGCCGTGTGCCAACTTGAAAACCAGTCCCACTGAACACAGGTCTCTCCAGGGCCGGTCTTCCTCGTCGTTGACGTGCGGATTTATGAGTATGGCCGGGACCGGCCGGTCGCAGGTGGACCGGTGATGGTCGATTATGATGACATCCACTCCTCTGGATGCGAGATAGTCGAGTTCCTCCATGGAATTGGTTCCGCAATCCACGGCAATAACCAGGTCGGGGGAGCCGGACTCCAGGGTCCGGTCGATGACGGCCCGGGACAGGCCGTACCCCTCCCGCACCCGGTGAGGGACGGTGTAGTGCGGAAAAATTCCAAATCGGTTGAGCGTGTGAACCAGCAAGGCGGTGCTGGTTACCCCATCGACGTCGTAATCTCCAATTATGCTGATGCGCTCATTTTTGGCCATGGCGGCGCGAAGGCGCCGCACCGCTTCCCGAAGATGGGTGATGCGGAAGGGATCGTCCAGTTGCCGAAGGCGTGGATGGAGAAATGCGTTGGCTTCCTCGGGGTCGGCCAGATCGAGCCGGGTCAGAAGATGGGCCATGAGGGGGGGGACGCCCAAGGCTTTGGCCAAATCCCGGACGCGCCGTCGGGATACCGTTGCCTTCCGCCAATCCATGGGCGCTCAGGCAGGGGAGTTGGATTTGGCCTTTGCTTTCGATCCGGCCTCCCACTCGTACTTGGGCAAGTGTTCCTTTTGAGATTCCACGTGCCTTCGATCACCTTTGTGCCACCAGAAAAATACCGGACTGGCAATAAAGACGGAGGAAAAGGTTCCGGTAAGGATTCCCACCAGAAAGGTAAAGGCGAAATCGCGGATGATACCCGTCCCGAATACCAGCAGGGAGATCGTCACCAATAAGGTGGTCAAGGATGTCAAAATCGTCCGGGACAAGGTCTTGTTGATAGCCAAATTGACCAATTGCCCCAATTTCAATCCCGGGTTGAGGTCCAGTTCCTCCCGAATGCGGTCGAATACGACGATGGTATCGTTCAACGAGTAGCCCACGATCATGAGCAAGGCCGCCACCATGGGAGCGGAGAACTGATTGCCGAAAAGGGCGAAGATACCGATGGTCATGAACAAATCGTGGATGGTGGCAACCACAGCTCCCACGCCAAACCCGACTTCAAATCGCAAGGCCACGTAGAGAAGGATGCAGATCAGGGCAATCCCGATGGATAAGAACGCGTTAAACTGAATTTCCTTACCTACGGATGGGCCGATCATGTTGTTACCGATCCTCTCCAGACCCTTCTCGGGAAACGCGCCCATCAGGGCATTGGAAAGGTTGTCCCCCTGTTCGAAATTGGTTTGAACCTTCAAAATGGTCTTTCCGCCGGCTCCCAAAGGGGTCTGACGCATGAGGTTGACATTCTCAATGCCGAGCTCGTTAGCCACCGATTCTGCCTCGCTCAGGGACAGGTCCTCCTCGAAGTGAAAGGAAACTTCATCTCCACCGGTAAAATCGATTCCGTAAATGTCTTCCCCCCGGTAAATCAGGCCGGCGATTCCCACTGCCACGATGATCCAGGAAGAGGCAAAGGCATACTTCCGGTAGTCGAGAAAATTGATTTTGGGTTCCTTCAGCAAAGCGAGGGTGAACATTCGCTGGACAAATCCGGTGTTCACCAACAGATCCAGGATGAAACGGCTGACCAGGAGCGCGCAAAACAGAGTGGCGCCGATGCCTATGGCCAAGGTGACGCCAAAACCCTTTACCGGACCCGTGCCAAAGTAAATGAGGATAAATGAGGTGATGAGGGTAGTGACGTTGGCGTCCAGAATAGTGGACAGGGCTTTGTCGAACCCTCCCAGCAATGCATTGGGCAGGGTCTTGCCGGTGCGCAATTCCTCCCGCATCCGCTCGAAGATCAGAATATTGGCATCGACTGCCATTCCAACGGTGAGCACCAACGCGGCGATTCCCGGGAGGGTCAGGGTGGCGTCAATACTGGCCAGCGTCCCCAGAACAATAATCAGGTTAATCGCCACTGCGATCAGGGCCACCAACCCGGCCACCATGTAATAGACCAGCATGAAAAGCACTACGGCGGTAGCGCCTATGGAAAAGGCCTTTACCCCGGAATCGATCGATTCCCGGGCCAGGGTGGGCTCTACTTCATACATTTCCGCCACGCGAAGCGGAATATCGAGCGGATTGTTCAGTCCGTTGGAAATCTCCTGGGCTTCGCGCAAGGTGAAGGAACCCGTAATCCGGGCCGATCCACCCGGAATCACCACCTGAACACTGGGAGCGGTGAGCAATTCCCCGTCCAGGGTTATGGCCAGCCGGCCCGGAATGTTGGTCGTGTTCCCCCGGACAATTTCCCGGGTGAGCTCCTCGAATTGGTCGCCTCCCTCAGAGGTAAAACTCATTTGGATCTCGTAACCGCCAAACTCCCCCACCGAGGGATTGGATTTGGCAATGGCCTCGCCCGTCATTTCGGGAAGGCGTTTGACAAACAGATAACTGGTTTCAATGGCCCCGCTAGGAGCTTCCTGGTCGAGCCCCTTGACTTCGAAGCCCACCGGGGCGGTCGTATCGTAGGGACCGGTTGGGGTCCGGGTGCGGTGGACCAATTTGAATTCCAACCGGGCTGGTTTCTTCAGGACGTCCACCACCTCGGGATTCTCCGTGGTGGATACCCCCGGCAGTTGCACTTCGATGCGGTTTTCTCCCACCGGGCGAATGACCGGTTCCGTCACCCCCAGGGAATTGATCCGGTTGCCCACTATGTCGATGGCCTGCTCCAGATCGCTTTCCTTCTCGGAGGAGTCGGCCGCTTCCGATAAATCCAACTCCATGACGAAGGCCACTCCCCCTTTTAGATCGAGACCCGGTTGAAGCCTCGATTTGGAAGCATCTAGCAGAGCATCGAGCAACACCTGGTTGCGACGCTCCGTATTGCGCATGGAGGATTCCAGGATCAAATGGGGGAAATACTGGGCCAAATCGATATCCCGCTCCAAGGCGATTGCGCGCAGAGCGAGATAGATGCTGGAATAATCGTCGTTGCCGTAGGCCGTCTCCGCTTCCCCTAGCAGAGAAGTGAAAGCTTCCGCCTTATTGCTTTCCGCCAGCAGGTATTCCTTGAATGCGGTATCCCGGATTGGGTTGAGATAGAGAATCGCCGTAAAGACGATGACGGCGGAGAGAAGAAATTTCCAAAGCGTGCTACCAGACATGGACAAAAAGAAAGCCGGGAAGGTTCAGCGGGATGATTGTGCCGTCCCATCCGGAGAAACCTTACCCTGAATAAAGGTTTTTTGGATTTCCACTTTAGTCCCTTCCGCGATGCGAACGACGAACCGGTCTTCCTTGACATTGGTGATGATTCCAAAAATCCCGGAAGCGGTGATGACGTTATCTCCGGTCGACAACTCTTCGATCATCTGCTTGTGCTGCTTCTGCTTTTTGCGCTGGGGAGCAATGAGAAAAAACCACATGGCCCCGAGGATCAACACCCAGAACAAAAGCATCATCATTCCGCTGTTGCCCGAGGCCTGGGCAAAATGCTCGAGAAAAAGATTATGAGGTATGGTTTGCATATTGAATGCGAAATTTGAGACGGGGGGCCCAAGGGGTCAAACCTGAATGCTCCTTAGTTGAGCGACTTTTTGAAGGTTCGACCGCTTCTTTCAAGAGCCGGGTCGCTGGAATGGAGGGGTCAAGTGGTCAGGGGCGCGTAATCGCGGGCGGAGAGCAAATCATCCACTTCGGCCCGGTCGGCCAGGCGAATTTTTACTATCCATCCTTCCCCGTAGGCGTCCTGGTTGATCAATTCGGGCTCATCCTCCAATGCGGTATTTATTTCGAGGATCTCTCCAGCCACCATAAGGTAAACGTCCGAGGCGGCTTTCACCGACTCTACGACGCAGAAGCTTTCCCCTTTGGCAAAGTCTTCTCCTTCCTCGGGCAATTCCACGAAGGTGATATCGCCCAAACTGCTTTGTGCAAAATCGGTTATGCCCACTTGGGCCGTCCCATCATCCAGCAAACGAAGCCATTCGTGGTCTGTACTGTATTTGAGTTCGTCCGGTATATTGCTCATGTGATCGAATGCGCCATTTGGCCAAGGTTAACCATTATTGCTTCTAAAAACTATTTCCCGTTCAAGTGCAAGGGAGGCTTTACGCGGCGAATGGCAAACCGGTTCCCCCTTACCTCCACCTCGAGGAGCGGGGATGAGACGTATTCCGCCCTAATCAAGGCCGAACCGATCGGCTTGTTCAGAATGGGCGACTGGGTGCCCGAAACCACCTCCCCAACCGCACGATCCTCCACGAATACCGGGGTTCCCGGCCGTGCGATTCTGCGATCATCAACCGTAAAGTAGAGGATCCGGCGGGGAATACCGGCCATTTTCTGCTCCCTTAAAGCCTCCTTTCCCACGAAGCCAGCCTCCTTCTTCAACTTGACCGTCCAACCGATACCGCCCTCAAAGGGGGTAATGGAATCGCTGATTTCCCGTCCGTAAAGCGGGTAACCGGCCTCTAATCTCAAGCTGTCGCGCGCGCCCAATCCGGCCAGGACCAGTCCAAGGCCGCCGCCCTGGTCCAAAACGGACCGGGCAATTTCCGGCCCCGCTTCCCAGGGCGCGTAGATCTCGAATCCCGATTCGCCGGTATATCCCGTCCGGCTGATGATGGATGAGTAGCCGGCAAATTTCCCCTCCACGAAATGATAATATTTCACTTCTGACAAATTTTTCGAGGTGAGCCCGGCTGCGATCTTTTCGGCGGCCGGGCCCTGAAGAGCCAACTGGCAATACCGCGTCGATACGTCCCTCACTCGACAATCAAACCGAGCCGACTGTCGGGTTATCCATAGGAGGTCCTTTGGGGTATTGCCGGCATTGATGCAAAGGAGATAGTCGTCTTCTCCACGGCGGTATACCAGCAGATCATCTACCACGGTCCCTCCCTCGTAACACATGGGGGTGTAGACCGCACGGCCGACCGCCATGCTGCGGATGCGGTTGGTCACGAGATGGTCGAGGAACGAACCCGCTTCAGGGCCTCGAACCGAAACCTCGCCCATGTGGCTCACGTCGAACAAACCGGCCGTGGTCCTCACGGCTCGGTGCTCGGCTAGAATTCCGCTGTACTGGACCGGCATATCCCAACCGCCAAAGGGGACCATGCGAGCGCCATTGGCCCGGTGGAAAGCATGAAGGGAAGTTCTTTTGAGGTGGTCGGTCATCGAGAGAGATCCCGGACATAAGAGGAAACCCCATTGAAATACGCCAGCACTTTCCCCTTGCCATCCCCCAAAACCAACGCTTGAAATTTTTCCCGAAATTTTTCAGGCTATCGGCCATATGAAAATTTTATGGTCCGAGCCGTTGGCATTTTCCGCTTCAAAAAGTTGCTGACTCATTTCTCCGGTTTTTCCATACCGATAACCGCATGGGCTCTCGGCCAAATCATTCATGACTCCTTTAATCTTTGCTGTAATCCTGACCATCGTCGTTTCCGCATTGTGTTCGGTTCTGGAGGCAATGGTTCTCAGCACTACCGTAGCGGAGGTTGAATCCCTCAAACAACGAGCCGGGAAGCGCGGAACCTTGCTGGGGCAGATGATTGGGGAAATCGACGAAACCATTTCGGCCATTTTGACCCTGAACACCATCGCCAACACTGCGGGCGCCACGGTGGTGGGAACCCTCGCCGCCGCTCAGTTCGGCAGCGCCGCAGCCGGAATCGTGGCCGGGGTAATGACGTTCCTGATTTTGATTTTCTCGGAGATAATTCCCAAAAACGTGGGGGTGTCCTATCGCGGTTGGATTCAGCCCTACTCCGTCCATCTCCTGCGCCTCATCCGTGTATTGATGAAGCCGATCACTTATTTTACCCGCAAATTCGTCCGCATGCTGGTGAAGGAGCAGCATGGCACCAGCGAACAGGCTGAAGAGGAAATCAAGCTGTTGGCCGAAAAAGGTGCCAAAGAAGGGAAACTGCGCCACGCCGAGGCGGATGTAATAAGCAATGCCTTGACCCTGGATGACGTGGCCATCGACGACATCATGACCCCGCGAACAGTGGTATTCGCTCTGGAAAAAGACCGGACTGTCGCTGAGGTTTTCAAGGGTTTTAACAACATCCCCTTCGCACGCATTCCCGTTTACGAAGAAACCATCGACCAAGTCATAGGGATGGTGCGGAGACGCGACCTCTTGCAGGCCATGGCCGGGGATGGTCACAACGCCAAAGTCTCCGAGTTGATGCTGCCGGCCCTCTTCGTGCCTGAAACCGCCAATGGCGCTGATACGCTGCAACGGTTTCTTTCCCAGCAGCAACAATTGGCCGTGGTAGTGGATGAATTCGGCTCCGTGACCGGGGTCGTCACCATGGAAGATATCATCGAGCACATACTGGGCAGGGAAATTGTCGAAAAAGACGATGTGGCAGTGGATATGCGCGAATTGGCCCGGGCAAAAAATGCTCAGAAGCTCGGCAAGGGGCAATAGCTGGTAAAACCGAACCAAGCCGGATTAAAGGAATGACGGTCACGTATCAGGGATCTCAATACTGGCGCCACGATTGGGATCCGTTCGTGATCCAGTTTTCCGAGAACTGGGGCATCCGCTGGTACGGATTGGCCTATGTTTTGGGATTTCTCACCGCTTCGTGGTTGTTGGGTCTTTATTTCAAACACGGGAGATCGCCCATGAACCCGGAAAGGCGATTCAACGCCCTGGTCGTTCTCATTCTGGCCACCTTGGCCGGCGGCCGTCTCGGATACATGCTCCTTTACGATTTCAACGCCCTGCTCCTGGCTCCCTGGAAAATCTTCAAGGTCTGGGAAGGGGGAATGGCCAGCCACGGGGGAATCGCCGGCTTGGCCCTCGCCGTTCTTTATTTGGCCCGCAAGAACGTGTATTCAAAACGGAAACTGGCCGACATCGTGGTAACCTTGGGCCCCCCCGGCATTTTTCTCGGCAGGCTGGCGAACTTCATAAACGGGGAGTTGTGGGGGAAAATCTCAACCGTCCCTTGGGCCGTTGTATTCCCCGGCGCGTCTCCACCAGGAGTTCCACGCCACCCCAGTCAGCTCTACGAAGCTGTGTTGGAAGGCCTGTTTCTCATCATCTACCTGCAGTTGCGGTTCTGGAAGAGTTCCGTCACCCGCCTTTATCCGGGGCAATTATGTGGAGAATTCTGCCTGCTCTACGCCCTGTTCCGCATTGTCGGGGAACTGTTCCGTGAACCGGATGCGGGACTCATCCTGGGGATGAACAGGGGTATTTTTTATTCCCTGTTCATGGTCTTGGCCGGTCTCAGTCTGATATATTCGGCCCGAATACGATCGCGTTCACAACCTGCCGCGTAACCGGCCCCATAACCCTATCCCGCATGTCTCACTTACCGAGCGAATGCGACATCTCCCAATTTTCTACTGCGCGTCCGAATCCCGGCACTGGAGCAGGAATCGCTGGAATTCATGCCCGTGCTTCGCACAGATGCATGCCGACTTCGCAGGGTGTCGACCCAGCTTCACCCGCGAATCTGCACGAAACCCGCACCAGCACTCGGTCTTCGATCGCTCGTTACGAATTTGGGAGATGTCGCATTCGCTCGGTAAGTGAGAAATGCGGGCTATACAATGGTGGCATCCGGTATGACCGCGTTCTTAAGGACCACTATCACCCCGTCGCGCACGAAATAACCGTCCCCCTTCGTCCCGTCTGAATGCCCATCCGGGGAAATATGGACGTTGTCCCCAATCCGTGCGTTCTTGTCCAGTATGGCGTTGCGGATGACGCAATTTCGACCCACCCCGACATCGGGGCGGCCCAGCCTGCGGTTGGCCAGGATTTCATCCGGCGTTTCATAATAATCACCGCCCATCATCACCGTTCGCTCCAGTTTGGATCCCTCCCTTATGATGGAACGCACCCCGATGGAGGAATTCCGCAGCTCCGCCCGCTGCAAGATACACCCGTCAGCAACAATGGCATGGTCCACCACGCAATTGTTAATTTTTGACGCCGGAAGGAAGCGCGCATGTGTATACACCGGGTAATCGTTTTCAAAGAAGTTATAGGGTGGAGCTTTCTGGGTGAAGGAGAGATTGGCATCGAAAAACGCGCCAACCGTTCCAATGTCCTCCCAGTAGCCATCGAAGATATAACTGCTGAGCTTGCACTTTCCCAGCAGGGAAGGAATAACCTCCTTGCCGAAGTCTGTCATGTCGTTTTGCAGGGATTTTCGAAGCACCTCGCGGTCGAACAGATAAATGCCCATTGAAGCAAGGCAGTGCTTTTCCTCCACTTTCCGGTCAAATTTCCTTTCCAGAGCCTTGCCGATGGCCAAGCCTTCGATCACGTCCGGATCGGTAGGTTTTTCCACAAATTCGGCAATACTCAAATCGTCCTTCACACGCATCAGTCCCAGGCCTCGCACTTGGCCGATCGGCATCGCTTTGGCCGCAATGGTCGCCTCTGCCCCGGTTTCAATGTGCTGGGCGATAAGCTCGTTGAAATTTATCCGGTAAAGCTGATCACCCGATAATATGAGGAGGTAATCGTACTCGAAATTGCCGAAATGATGGAGGTTCTGCCTTACCGCGTCTGCGGTTCCCTGATACCAATTGGCATCTTCGGAGGTTTGTTCGGCAGCCAGGATGTCGACGAAGCCCCCCCCGAAATGATCGAACTTGTAGGATTCCCGGATGTGCCGGTGGAGGGATGCGGTGTTGAATTGGGTCAGCAGATAAATCCGGTTGAGCCCCGAATTCAAACAGTTGCTTATGGGGATATCCACCAAGCGGTATTTCCCCGCCAGCGGAACGGCCGGTTTGCAACGTTCTCTGGTAAGGGGGTATAGACGAGCCCCTCGGCCGCCGCCCATAATTACGGATAGAACCTTTGGGGTCATAAGAAAGTTGTTTTCTGGACTTCCCAGCGTATCATTTGGAACCAATAATTCAGGACAATCATAAAATGTGTGGAATTGTTGGATACCTGGGCGGGCGAAATGCCACCGGCATTTTGCTGGAGGGGTTGCAGCGGCTGGAATACAGGGGGTACGACTCGGCCGGCCTGGCTACCTGCCACCGGGGGTCCCTGCAGGTTACCAGACGGGTTGGGCGGGTGAAAAACCTGGTTGGAGCGGTCTCGGGCCAACCAAGCCGGGCAAGATTGGGCATTTGCCACACGCGTTGGGCCACGCATGGCAAAGTGACCGAAGAAAACGCCCACCCCCACCTCAGTTGCGATGGCAAGATCGCCCTGGTCCACAACGGGGTTATCGAGAATTACGCCGCCATCAAAAGGTCCCTGCAGTCCGCCGGCTATACCTTTTCCTCCCAGACGGATACCGAAGTTCTCTCCAATTTGATTGCATACCATTACCGTAAGCAACCGGATTCCGGAGCAACCAGCCGGCTCTTCGAAAGCGTTCGTAAAACTCTTCGACACGTGGAGGGCACCTACGGAATCGCCGTCATCTGCGCGGATTGCCCCAGTGAAATAATCGGCGCCAGGAACGGATCACCCCTGATTCTCGGAGTGGGAAGCAATGAAATCCTTTTGGCCAGCGACGTGGCCGGCCTGGTCAGCAGAACGCCCAAGGTTGTCTACCTGAACGATGGGGAAATCGTCCATATCCGCGAGGGGGACTTTTCCATTTCCACCCTGGATTCCGAGGCTATTCAACCCGTCATCAGCGAGGTGGACTGGGACGTGTCGGAAAGCGCCCTGGGCGACTTCCCACATTACATGTTGAAGGAAATCTTCGATCAGCCCGAAGCGCTGGAAAATGCCATGCGGGGGAGGTTCGCCATGGACAAGAGTACGGCCAAATTTGGCGGGTTGAATGTCACTCCCCAGGAATTGCGGCAAATTGACCGCATCATGCTGTGCGGATGCGGCACGGCTTGGCACGCCTGTCTGAGCTTGGAATTCCTTATCGAAAAGTATGCCCGGATCCCTGTGGAGGTGGAATATGCCTCCGAATTCCGCTACCGCAACGCACCGTTGGACAAAAATACCCTCTTCATGGTGGTGAGTCAATCCGGGGAAACAATCGATACGCTGGCCGCCTTGCGCGAAGCGAAGAGGAAGGGGTACACCTCCCTCGCTATCAACAATGTAGTGGGTTCCACCATCGCGCGGGAATCGGACGGAGGCATCTACCAACATGCCGGACCGGAAATTGGGGTGGCATCGACAAAGGCATTTACTTCCCAGCTTCTCCTTGGCGCCATGCTGGCACTCTATCTGGGACGCTTGCGGGATATGAGCTTCAACGAAGGGGTCGAGTTCGTAAACGGGCTCAAGACCGCTCCGGAAAAAGCCAGGGCCATCCTGCTACAGTGCAGCCAAATTGAGGAAATCGCACGGAAATACGCCTACAAGAATGATTTCATGTTTCTGGGCCGCTTGGGCATGTTCCCCATCGCCCTGGAAGGGGCTCTGAAACTCAAGGAGATTTCCTACATCCACGCCGAGGGTTATCCGGCCGCAGAAATGAAACATGGGCCCATTGCCTTGGTAAGCGAAACCTGTCCTTCCCTATGCTTTGCCACCGAAATGGATACGCTGAGCAAAGTGATTTCCAATATCCAGGAAGTCAAAGCCCGCAATGGGGAGGTCATCGTGGTCCGCAGCAACTCCTGCCAATTGCCCGGTGGCTTGGCTGATGATGAAATTGTCATTCCGGACGCACACGGAGCAATTATGCCCCTGTTAGCGGCCATTCCAGTGCAACTTCTCAGCTACTTTATCGCCGTGGAACGCGGTTGTGATGTCGATAAACCCCGGAATCTGGCCAAATCGGTCACGGTTGAATAATTAGAAAGAGGGCAAATAGGGAGGATCCGCCCCCCACGGGGGCAGCGCCACAGGATGGGTCAACGGACCCATCCGAACCGACCGGACCGCAACGAAGCGGGATCGATCTCTACATGCGCGAAATTGGCCAGATCGATCTCCTCACCCCAGAGCAGGAAGTCAAACTGGCCCAAAAGATCCGGGAGGGAGATGGCCCGGCCCGCCATCTCATGATCAAGGCCAACCTGCGCCTGGTTGTGAAAATCGCCCGCGATTATTCCAACTTCGGTCTCCCTTTGAATGATATAATCAGCGAAGGAAACATAGGGCTGATAAAAGCGGTGGACCGTTTCGACCCCCGAAAGGGAGGAAAATTCAGCACCTATGCCGCCTGGTGGATCAAACAATCCATCAGACGGGCCCTGGCCAGGCAGAGTAAAACCATCGGGTTCCCGGTTCACCTGGTGGAAAAGATTGCCAGGATCAGAAGGATTACCCTTCAGCTTTCCGGGGAACTGGGACGTGATCCCACAGACGAAGAGGTGGCTTCCCAGATGGGCCTGCCCGCCCATAAGATTGCGCACTTGAAAAGCGTCAGTGTCCGGCCCGCCTCCCTGGACGCGCCGGTTGGAGTAAATCGATCCATCTCCTTTGGCGAGATCATTGGCGACGAGAATGCTTTGAGCCCTTTTGAGAACCTGCGCAACAAATCTCTGGCCGCGGAAATCACCCAAACCATCGGGCAACTGGATGAACGGGAAGAGAAGATCATTCGGTTGCGGTTTGGGTTGGATGGCGAACCACCCAAGACATTGGAAGAAGTGGGGAGGGTTTTCGGCATTACCCGCGAACGGATTCGTCAACTGCAAAACGCCTCCCTGATGAGAATGCGTCGAATGATGGACGAAAGGAATAGACAGCGGACCCGCCGGGAACTCGAAGAAGAGAAGCGTCAACGCCGCCGCATGAGGATCCTCAAGGACTTTTTCGATGCCAAACGCAAGGAAAGGGAAGGAAAGGAAGAAGGCTAAAGGTTAAAGGTGCTGATATTAATCATGATCGGGATTGTGATCGATTGAGGGTAAAGAAAGAAGGACTCTCGCAAAGCTCGCCAAGAACGCTAAGATGCGCCTACGGCGCCAATAAGGAATAAGGAATTAGGAGAAGAGAAACCAAAAACCAGAAGACAAATTTCACTGACCACTAGCCACTGGTCACTGATCACTAATGAAAAGGCAAATTCATGCGAATAAGTCCGTCAATGGTGTGAACAAATTAACGGGCTAGTGTGGTGTCTCTTAAATAATCCATCACAAAAAACCCGGATATAGAAGAGGTTACGGCATCGCGGGGACGCGATTGCCCTACCATTTCAAAACGTAAGCGGTAGGGCGGCGGCATCCTTGCCGCGCCTGAAAATTTCTCATGCCACGATCTGGTTTTCTCACGGCCGGGCTATTGATTCCCCTTTTACCGGGATTCGGAGCGCAGTAGAAAATTGGGAGATGTCGCATTCGCTCGGTAAGTGAGAAATGCGGGCTAGAGCTCAGTCCTCCTTTGTCGCCTCGTCGAGAATATCCCCCAGGGACATGAGGTCTACTCCTTCCTTAGGCGCGTCGTAAGCAGCCCTTTCCGCATCCAGTTCGGCGGCGCTGTAGCTGGCCGCTTTGATACTCAGGCCAATTTGACGATCATCGTGGTCGATTTTGATAACGCGGGCGGATACGGCCTGACCGATCGAGACGACGTCCTTGATGTTTTCCACACGATCTTCGTGTATCTGGCTGATGTGAACCAACCCGTCGATACCGTCCCGCAGCTCGACAAATGCTCCATAGGAAGTGATCTTGGTAACCTTGCCCTCGACCACGTCCCCAATTCGGAAAAAGGTTTCGATCTTCTCCCACGGATCGATGGCCAGTTGTTTGATTCCGAGGGAGATGCGCTGCTGTTCCGGCGCTACGTCGAGCACGATGGCCTCCAGCTCTTCGCCCTTCCTCAAAACTTCATTGGGGTGATTGACCTTGCGGGTCCATGACATGTCGGAAACGTGCACCATTCCATCGATTCCCTCCTCCAGTTCGACGAATGCGCCATAGGTGGTAATATTGCGAACCTTTCCGCGAACCCGCGCCCCTACCGGATAGTTGTGCACAACCATATCCCAGGGATTTGCTTCGAGTTGGCGGATACCGAGAGAGATTTTCTGGTCCTCCTTCTGGATGCCCAGAACAACCGCCCCAATCGTTTCTCCCACGCGGAGCAATTCCCCCGGCCTGGAAATCCGCTTGGTCCATGACAGTTCGGTGACGTGAACCAGGCCTTCCACCCCTTCTTCCAGTTCGATGAAAGCGCCGTAAGGCACGAGGTTGACCACCCTGCCCTCAACCCTGCCGCCAATCGGATAACGCAATTCGATGTCGTCCCACGGATTCGAAGTCAGTTGCTTGAGCCCGAGGGATACGCGTTCCTTTTCCCGGTCCACTTCGATAATCATGATATCCATATGCTCACCGATCTTGACCATCTCGCTGGGATGGGAAATCCGACCCCAGCTCATATCGGTTATGTGCAGCAGTCCGTCCAGGCCATCCAGATCGATGAAAGCACCGTAGTCGGTAATGTTTTTCACCGTCCCGCGGCGGACGTCCCCGGGTTGCACTTCGGCGAGTATTTTCTGACGCTTCACCCGCCTTTGTTCCTCGATGAGTTCACGGCGGGAAATAACGATGTTCTTGCGGTCCTGATTGATTTTCAGGACCTTGAAGTCGTAGGTCTGGCCAACGTACTGTTCCAGATTCTTGGGGGGTTGAATATCGATCTGGGAGGCCGGTAGAAATGCGTCGACCCCGATGCTAACGATCAGTCCTCCCTTGACCTTCGCTTTGACCCGACCCGATACAACCGTGCCTTCCTGGTATTTGGAGAGGACTTCTTCCCAGTTTTTCTTTTGTTCCGCCTTGTCGTAGGAAATAACCGGATTGCCCTCCTTGTCTTCGATTTTTTCGAGGAATACCTCGATCTCCTGACCGATTTCCAAATCTCCCAGATCGACGAATTCGTGACCGGCAATGTTTCCTTCCGATTTTGCTCCTATGTCTACGATGACTTCATTCTGGCGGATTTCAATGATGGTTCCCTTGATAATGGAACCCTCTTTCAGATTCTCAAAGTTTTGCTCCTTCAGGAGTTCTTCCATTAAGGTGCTCATGATAAGCGTTGTTCGATGGCTTGCCCTTTGGGAAAAGGCGTTTATAATTAGTTAATAGTCAATAATTTAAGCCCTGAACTGTCGCCGCTCGATCGACCGGCAGGGCGGAAAAAGACACTCAGCATGGCAGGCAAAGGGTCAGTTTCAAGTATAATATTGGCCTATGGCCGGACCCAGCCAGCCCTGCCCCTCTCCCCTTAGTACACCACTTTGTTGAGCGGGTATTCGATGATGCCTTCGGCTCCGATGTTTTTGAGAGCCGGGATAATTTCGCGAACCACGGTTTCGTCGATAATGGTCTCGACCGCCACCCATTGTTCATCGCCCAGAGGGGAAATGGTGGGGTTGCGCAGAGCGGGCAATTCGGCCAGAAGGCGCTCCAGATTGTCTTTCCGAATATTCAACTTCAGGCCCACCTTGGAGTTCGCCTCCAGGGCGGCTTGCAAAAGCAGGCTGATCTGCTCGATCTTTCGCCTTTTCTCCGGTTGGGCCCAACTGTCCCTGTTGGCGATCAATTTGGTGTTGGTTTCCAGAATCGTATCCACCACCCGCAAATTGTTGGCCCGGAGGGAGCTGCCCGTTTCCGTCAGGTCGACGATCGCATCCACCAGGTCGGGCGCCTTCACCTCGGTCGCTCCCCAGGAAAACTCGATATTCGGCTCAATCCCCTTGGCATCGAAATACTCGCGCGTGATATTGACCACCTCGGTGGCGACGAATTTCCCATCCAGGTCTTCCGGATTCTTTACGGGAGAGGCCTCGGGAACCGCCAGCACCCACCGCGACTTCCTGCTCGAGGTCCTGCTGTAGATCAAATCGCATACCTCCACCACATCCGATTGATTTTCCACCACCCAATCCCAACCGGTCAAACCGCAGTCGAAGAAGCCATGCTCAACGTAGCGGCTTATTTCCTGGGCCCGCACAAACCTTCCGTCCAGTTCCGGGTCATCCAACACGGGACGATAGGATCGCGAGCTTTTTGCAATGCTGAATCCAGCCTTGGCAAAAAGCTCGATAGTGGAAACTTCCAGGCTGCCCTTGGGCAGCCCCAGCATGAGCAATGGCGTTTTCATGGCAGTAATCTCCCCGACATTGCTATCCGCCACAGGGGTCACAACAAAAAAATCATTTCAATAGAGGACGACTATTCGAGCGCCTGAACGTTTGAAGGGGGACAAGCTGCGGGAGACGAAGACGAATCATTGAAACCCGTCAGCTAACAACCAGCCTGTAACGATCTTCAGTGGGTTGAGCAGCAATGAGAGGTTAGGGGAAGCCTGACTGATGTAGCAGAGATTGACATTGACCCGGTGATTCCGGATTCGGTTATATGAGTCCGTGCTCTATGACGTGGAAAATGGGCGCTCTACCGAGGGGAATCTGTCCACACCTTTGGCCCGTGGCATGGCGGTGATTCCGCTGGTCCTGGCGGGCCTGCCGGGTCTCTCGCAACCGGCCGCTTCGGCGGATGATGGTCGGCTCGTCAATCTCTCGACCCGCGCGCTGGTGGGGACGGGAGACGAGGTCATGCTTGGGGGTTTTATCATCGAAGACGGCCCCCGGCAGGCGCTGATCCAGGCGCTTGGCCCGGAACTGGCTAATGCCGGCATTTCCAATGCTCTGGCCGATCCTGTCCTCACCGTCATCGACAACGAAACCGGAGAGGACCTGATGTTCAACGACAACTGGGAGGACAGCCAGAGGCAAATGATAACCGAAGCATGGGGAGGCAATCCGAACCTGACGGCCGGTAGCCTGAGTTCGGCGGTCATCCTCACTCTCGGTCCCGGCGCCTATACCGCCAAGGTTGAAGGAAAGGACGGCACTACCGGGGTTGCGCTCGTAGAGCTGTATGAAATCGAATCTCCCGGCGTTGGGAGTCCGGACCGCGAAACGCTCGCGGGGTTTTACAATGCGACAAACGGCGCTGGCTGGACCAGGTCCGACAATTGGGGCACAGCCGCGCCGCTCGATCAATGGCACGGGGTGACGGTTGACGGAAATGGCCGCGTGATCGAGTTGAGGCTTCACGGAAACCAACTGAGAGGGCCGATACCGGCCGAGCTGAGTGAACTCCCCCATTTAAAATCCCTGTATCTCTGGGACAACCAGTTGAGCGGGTCCATACCACCGGAGCTCGGCAACCTCCCAGGTTTGCAAGCCCTGATCCTCTCCGGCAACCAGTTGAGCGGACCGATACCTGCCGAATTGGGTAACCTGGCCGGCTTGCATACCCTGATACTCGGCACAAACCGGCTGAGCGGTGCGATACCACCGGAACTCGGAAACCTCCCCGAACTGCGGATTCTGAGTCTGGAGTACAATCAATTCCAGGTCGGCGCTGAGATCCCGCCGCAACTTGGGGGGCTCACCAATCTGGAAGAGCTGCGCTTGGCCTCTGCCGGGATTTGGGGCCGGGTCCCAGCGGAACTCGCTAATCTAACCGGGCTGCGGGTCCTGGAATTGCACCTGAATAACCTCGAGGGGGAGATCCCGCCGTGGATGGGGAATTTGACGGAACTGGAGAGGCTGACGCTCGCTTTCAATAATCTGAAGGGACCGATTCCGCCGGAACTCGGCGCCCTCGCCCAGTTGGAGGAGTTGTTTCTCCAAGGCAATACATTGAGCGGACCGATTCCGGCGAGCCTGCTTGCCCTGGACCGGCTGCGTGACCTCGAATTTTACTTCAACGAGGGACTATGCGCGCCCGGGACTGTCGCCTTCGTGGGATGGTTCGATGGAATCAACCACGACGGACCCTATTGCAACGAGGGGGACATCGCGGCGCTTACGTTGCTGCATGGAGCGGCTGGCGGCGAGGATTGGACGAATTCCGATGGCTGGTTGGGCGGTGCGGCGTTGGGTAACTGGCACGGAGTGACGGCGGATTCCATGGGGCGGGTCCTTGAACTCGACCTCAGCCAGAACGGGCTCACAGGGCGGCTTCCGGCGTCACTCGGCCACCTGGACCGCATGACCTCCCTGCGAATCGGAGGCAACGCTCTTGCCGGACCCCTTCCAATGGCTCTGGCTCGTCTTCCGCTACGGGAACTGCATTACGCGGACACCGAATTGTGTGCGCCCGCCACGGCGGAGTTCCGGGCGTGGTTGGGCACAATACCCTCGCACGAAGGGACGGGCGCGGAATGCGATCTCACCGACCGCGAAGTCCTCACAGCCCTCTACGAGGCCACCGGTGGCCCGAACTGGTTCATCAGCTACAATTGGTTGACCGAGGAGCCGCTCGACGAATGGCACGGGATCGCAACAAACAGTGAGGGGCGGGTCGTGGGTGTGGACCTGAATTTCAACAACCTCGTGGGGCGCATCCCTCCCGAGGCAGGGTTTCTCGACGAGTTGGGCAGCATGATCCTGAGTTCCAACTCCCTCGGAGGGGAAATCCCGTCGGAAATCGGCAACCTCGCCAATTTATATTCCCTGTGGCTCGACTACAATCAGTTGGGCGGATCGATGCCGGCAGAGATCGGCCAACTCGCCGCCTTGCAATCCCTGGATCTCTCTTACAATAGGTTGAGTGGGTCGATTCCGGCAGAACTGGGCAACCTCGCCAGGTTGAATGATTTGAATCTCTCCAGCAATCAACTGAGCGGGCCGTTGCCGCCGGAACTTGGATCCTTGGAAGGGTTGACCTTGATGTGGCTGGGAAATAACCGGTTCGATGGCTCTCTGCCCGATACCCTGTTTTCACTCTCGTCTCTACGTCAACTCGCTTTGTTCGGCAACCAATTGTCCGGGCCCTTGCCCGCTGGCCTCGGACGGCTCTCCGGTCTGGGCACACTCAATCTGGCGAACAACCTGTTTTCCGGCGAACTGCCGGGAGAACTCGGCGATCTGCCGGAGCTGTACGAGTTGTATTTGAACGGCAATCCCGAACTATCGGGTCCGCTCCCGCGCAACCTGGCCTCAGGAGGCATAGGCATTCTGCTGGCACATGGGACCCGGCTTTGCGTTCCCGACGAGCCCGTGTTTGGAAACTGGCTGTCGTCGATGCAGGCGCATCGAATCCGGTCGTGCGCCTGGATGGAGGCTTCAGCCTACCTGACGCAGGCCACCCAATCGCGGGAATATCCGGTCCCCCTGGTAGCTGGAGAAAGCGCTCTGCTCCGTGTCTTCGTCACCTCCCAACAGGAAACATCCCAGCCGCTTCCACCCGTCCGGGCTACATTTTTCCTGGATGGGGCTGAGGCCCATGTGGCGGAGATTCCCGCCGGTTCAGCAGCCATACCCACCGAGATGCGGGAGGGTAACCTCGGCCTGTCGGCGAACGTGGAGATTCCCGGGTCGGTGATCCGGCCCGGCTTGGAAATGGTGGTGGAGATCGACCCTGGAAGAACGGTAGATCCAGCATTGGGCCTTCCGGGACGCATTCCCGCAGAGGGCCGGGAGGCAGTGGAGGTGTGGTCCATGCCGACTCTCAACCTTACACTGGTGCCGTTCATTTGGGCGGGAAGCAACAACCGCGCCACAGCCGACCTCGTTGAAGAACTCCATGCGGACCACGAACTGTTCTGGGAGACGAAACAACTGCTGCCGGTCGCAGCATTGGAGATCACAAAACACGTACCCGTCCTGGTCGACTCGAACGACCCCTCCGACTTGCTGGACGAAACTTTGAGAATCCGCACGGTGGAGGGAGGAGACGGCCACTGGATGGGGCTCTTGCTGCACGACGCAGCATCCGGGTTCGCCATCGCCCTCCAAGGGGGAAAAACGAGTTTTGTCCAGCCGCATGAGGAATCGGGACCCACCATCGCGCACGAGCTGGGACACAACTTCAGCTTGGGCCACGCTCCATGTGACGTAGATTTGGGCTTGGACCCCCATTTTCCCGACCCCTTCGGTCGGGTCGGGTCATGGGGATACGATCCAAGGCACGGCGGGTCGCTTGTGCCGCCGGACTTTCCGGACCTGATGGGCTACTGTGAGCCTCAGTGGATCGGCGATTACAACTACTCCAAGGCGCTACGGTTTCGCATTGCGGACGAAGGCGCGGTAGTCGTCGATGACCCCGAGGTTTTGGCAGCCGTGAAGTCGTTGCTCGTCTCCGGCCGCGTGGAAGCGGACTCGACGTTGCATCTCGATCCAGCCTTCATCGTAGAGGCTCCGCCGGTGTTTCCGAACGGCTCGGGCCCTTACGCGTTGGCGGGGAGGCGTGCGGACGGGAGCGAACTCTTCTCCATGGCATTCGAAATGACAGAGGTTGCGGACGGAGACGGGCGTTCCTCGTTCCTGTTCGCCCTTCCGGTGCAAGCCGCATGGGAGTCGGAACTCGCGCGCATCGTGCTATCCGGGCCGGACGGCGCGATCGAAATGCGGGAAGGAAGCGAGCCACCGAAGGCGATCACCCGCGATCCCCGGACCGGCCAAGTGCGAGCGATCCTGGACAATGTGTCCGCCCTTCCGAGGGAACTCCTTTCGCAGACCGCCGCCCTCGATGCGACGGTCGGAGAGGGTGTGGAAGCGGGCACTCCAGGGCTTGAGGTGATGGTCAGCAGGGGAATTCCGGACGCCGTAGCGTGGAGGCAGTGAGCGAAAATGGAAAATGGATCCCGCTTGGCCTGAACCGTGCTTTGCAACGCTACCATGCTTTGTCTCAAGAGGCTTGGCACGGCACAGGCCCTGTCAAACGGATTGAATTTTCAAGAGAGTTTTAACGGAGTGCGGATCTTCCTGCCCGGCATATGGAAGGAAATGGCGGACCCGCATCCCGGCATGGCAGGCAGAAATGTCCGGCCTCCTGCTCCTATTCCCAGGTCGGAACATCAAAATTGGGATTTCCGGGGAAAACTCCTCGTTACGGGGACGTCTCTGCTTAACTCAGAACGGATTCCCGTCTCATGGTGTTACCGTCCATAGTCGATTGCCCATTCCCAACGAACCAACCGTGGCCGTAACGGAGCAATGCGTCATGGCTTTGGGAGCGAGCCACGTGTCCGTGGCTCAGTTTTCCGGTAGCCGCAGTAACGGACTGGTTTTAACCCGTGCCATGCGTCGCTCGGTGGATTCCGATCCCGAAAGAAGGGATGTGTGGTTGTCCGCAGTGAGGGACGAATTGATTGAGATGCGGTCCCGGCTCCCCCTCAAAGGCATGTGGGGGCTGGTTCTTCCGGAATGGGTTGTGCTGACAAAGCATTTGAGGGTTACCCGCATCGAAGGGGAGGGGCAAAGAGAAGTGGTTCGTTTCGAAGCGGACCAAGCCTTCCCCAATGGGTTGGATGGGTTTCATTGGGCCTATGGCGTTTTACATGACGACGGGGTGGAACGCGATGTGCTTGTGCACGTGGTGGAGGGCAATTTTCTCAATAACCTGCTCGAAATGCTCCACTCCTTTGAAATTCAGCCCCGCTTAATCGATGCTTTTGTATCGGCCCACCTCAATGCTTATGCCTACAACTATGGCGGGGAGACGACACGGACCTTGCTACTCGATATCGGGGCCCGGTCGGTATCGCTTTCCGTGGCAGGAGGTAAGGAGGCGCCCTTCCTGAGAAGCCTGAGTTTTGGGGGCTGTCAAGTTACCCAGGCCCTCGCGACCGAGCGAGGCCAGAATTTTCGGGAAGCCGAAAAGCTCAAAATTCAATGGCTGGACAATTCCGCGGAGGACCCGGCCCATCTGGCTCTACTCAACCGGGCCTCGGAAGGCTTCGTAAGGCGCATACTGAATGAGGTCCAGCGTTCCCTGGCACTTTACCGGCGGCACTATCGGGCGGGAAATCCGGCGAGAGTGCTACTTTCGGGAATGGCCAGCCTCTTGCCGGGACTAACGGATCACCTTGAGCGGAAAGCGGGCATTCCCGTGCTCCGCTACGATCCATTCAGGAATCTTGTAACGGGGGACGAGGTTGATCCGGGCAGCGCCGCCAAATGGGCTCCTTTGTTGCCCGGCCGAGTGGGAGTGGCCGCTCGCCTTGTCGGGGCTTCCCACATCGACATCAATTTGCTGCCGGAGTCCCATTCCTGGCGCTTGGCATTTTCCGAGAAAAAGCCGTGGTTGAAAGCGGCCGCAGGACTGTTTCTGGGCGCCGGAGCGCTCATCGGGTTAAAATTCCAGGGCCAAGCTTGGAACCTGCAGCGGGAGATAGAGCAGGCTAGCCGGCAGGTCGGTTCCATGGAAGCCTCAGCCCGGGATGTCCGGGCTGCCTACGAGAAATTCAATGTCTTGAAGTCTCGGGATGTCAATCAGGCGGAGCTTCGTTACGAACGCATGTGGTATGTTTTGTTATTGGCGGACCTTCAGGGCCGGCTCAATCAGGTCCGGAACGTATGGCTGGAATCCTTCAAAACCGTGTCGAACGGCGCAGGGGACCGACAGTTGAGGTTGACGGGCAGTTTGCTGGATCGGGAAAACCCCTTATCCGTGGTCAGTTCGGATTCTCGCAGGCAGGTGGAATCCCTTTTGGCCTCCTTCGAGGGCTTGCCCTTCATCGTAGCGGTTGGGGACCGCCGTTTTGATACCTCACGGCCGGGAATTCTGAAGTTTGACGTATTGCTGACCCTTGAGCCCGAAAGATCATTTTGACCGGTTATGCCCAATTCATCGGAAAATTCCGCCAGGAAGTCTCTACTTCTATTCGGCCTGCTCACCCTTCCCGTAGTGGGGTTTGTATTGTGGAGCGGAATGCGACGGAACAAGCAGTTGGCTGAACTGGAGGACATCTATCGGCGCATGGCATGGGCCCAGTCCGGCCCCATTCCACCGGATGCCTCAACGTTGGCCTCCCTCAATCAATCCATAGCCGTGCTGGAGGAGGGATTGATCCTGGATGAAAGGGATCTCTTTCGAGGAAGCCTTGGTTCTTTGAGCACCGGAGCATCGGGGAACTCAACTGCGGCTTTTTTCGAACTGGCTGGTTTTATCGAGAGCGCCTACACCAAATTGGAGGCCAACGGCATCGGCTTTGAGCCGGGTGACCGATTCGGGTTTTCTCAGTTCGCCCAGCAGGGTCCGGAGGCAAATATTCTGGATGCCGTTATGGAACAGAAAATAGTGGCGGCGTACTTGATGGACCAATTGGTCGCGGCCAAGCCGGCCCGGTTGGCGGCAATGAAACGCGAGTGGATTGCCCGGACTGATGAACCCCCGCAAACCGCCTTCAGGCAAACAGCGGGAGGCCAAGCCCCACAGCCTCCCCCCTTGGAGGATACAATTGCAGAACGGGAAGACCGCCCCGGCTACGTGGGCTACGTGTTTGAGGTCGGGTTTGAGGGATATTCGGACGCATTGCGCAACTTTTTGACAAACCTGATGGCTGCTCCCGTTCCCATCCTTGTCAATGCTCTGAGGGTCGAACCGCTCGATCGTTACGCGGAACCGGATATCCCGGACGCGGAAGC
This sequence comes from Opitutales bacterium, assembly GCA_965204545.1. GTDB lineage: Bacteria > Verrucomicrobiota > Verrucomicrobiia > Opitutales > UBA2995 > JAABVD01. Next base: position 1,608,565 of record CBDBFA010000003.1, read on the forward strand.
GATTTCCTACAACCCGTTCGAACTCTTGAGCGCAGCGCAGGATGATCCCGAAGATGAAAAACCCGTGCCCATTATTCAGAGCAACCTCTCCTCCTTTACCGTGACCTTGGAAGCAATTCTTCGAAAGCAGGAACAGATTCAATAAAATGAAAGGGTGGGAGAAAATCTCCGTTGGGATTGCCGGTGTCACTTTCGCTACCGCCTTGATCTGGGGTGTGCTGACGGTCGCCGATACCCCGGATATTCCCGTGGCTGAGGTGAACGCCGAGGGATTCGACCATGAGCGCCCCCATTCCGAGGGGCAATCCGAGGAGGTGGAATGGGGGAAGCCTCCTCCCCAGGGAGGACCAAACTGGATTTTCGATATTTTTACTCCTCCCGTCATTTTTTATGACGAGGCGATGGGGACATTCACCGTTACCCCTCCCTTCCGGGAAGTGGCCGAGATAGTGGATGCGTTTGAATTGCGCCTTCTCAGTATCAGGCAGGAGCCCTACCGGTTTCAACTGGTTTCATATGCGGGGACCCCGGGCAATTATGTCCTCACCCTGGAAAATATCGAAACGGGACAAGATGTTTTTTGTGCTCCCGGGGAAACCCTGGCCGAACACCGGATTCAGGTAGACCGTTTCATGGAAACTCGGGAGGTCCCGGCCGCATTGGAGGAAGGGAGTACGGAAGTGTTTGACCTGGTGGGGCAGGCTACCATTACCGACCTTCACACCAAGCAGACCCACCTTTTGCGCCATAGCCAGATCGCCTATCTGGATCAACCCAGCGCCGTTTTTTCCAATCCGGAAGGGATGCAAATCGTCCTCCAACGCGGGGAGAGTTGGCGGTCTTCCAATGCGATTTACATCCTTTCGGGGATCGATGCGGACAACTGGCAGGTAACAGTGGAAAAATCCTCGTTGGTTGGGGGTGACAAGCTCCAAAAAATACTGCAACCTGCACATGATGATAACCCGTCCGACCCGACGATCCACCTTGCCCCTGGATTCGACGCGCCGACAGAGGTTTTTTAAGACAGCTTGATTATGAATTGTTTTTTCAGGGCTTTATTGCCACAGTTGGTTCCCGCGCTTTTGTTCGGAGGCCTGTTTTTTGCCCCTGCTGTCAACGGCGCCCTGACTCCTCAGGAAAAAATGGATCTGTTTACCGAAGCCCTGGCTGCTCGGGATGCCGGGCAACATTACATAGCCCGGCAGAATCTCGAGATTCTGGCCCGGGAATATCCTCTCGACTCCCTGGTGGAGTCTACTCTCCGGGAGGTAAATGACCTGATTGAAGCTTCCGAGAAAGCCCGTCAGAACGGTTTCGCAACTGCTCCGAATGAGGCCGATCCGGAAATTGACTCCCTCATGCGCGATGAAATGGACCGGCAAACCAAAGCTCTGAATCGAGCTGAAAGGGCTGTGTTGGAAAGCGAGAAGATGATCCGGAACGGAGATTACGGCCGTGCTCTCGGCGTCATTTATAGCGCCCTCAGAACCTTGCCGGATAATGTAACGACTCAACCGGTCCGGGATCGTTTGAACCGAAAGAAAGCGGATGCATTGTTCGTTCAAGCCAACACTTTGTTGAGAATCGGTAACAAGCAGGCGGCCTGGGAGAGCTTGGCCGCTCTGGCCGTTCTGGATGGCAATTCCACGCGGTTTCGGCAGTTGAAAACCGCTTTCGATAGCAACCGGCCCCTCGAACCCTCCGCCGATTTGAGCTCCGTTACCAACATCTCGACGCCCCCTGCCAATTCCCGGTCATCCCCGGCTGTCGTCTCCCAAAGCGCCCCAACGCCCCTCTCCCCCCCCAGCGGGGACGAATTCTATGAAATTGTGGGAGTGGATCCCGGCGCCCGAAACAGGCTCAACCTGCGCAGTGATTTGATTGAGGAGGTGGAAAAATCCTGGAGCCGACCACAGGTGTTGGTACAGTCTTCCCAGGACTTTGCTCAAGAAGCCGATCCGGTTGCCATGTTGCAGAAGCTGAATACCATCATCATCCCTTCCGTCAGTTACGGGGACATGGAGTTGAGCCGGGTGGTCAATTCGCTCAATGAGCTTTCGCTACGGTTTGACACCGGGATTGGCGAAAAAGGAGTCAATATCGTATTGATAGATCCCAACAAGGTGAATCCGAAGATTAATATCACCCTGCGCAATTTGTCCTTGAAACGCGTTCTCGACTTTGTGGCGGATTCTGTGGGATTTCAATACGAGGTTGAGGTGGATGCCGTGGTCATTCGTCCGGGGGAGGGAGGAGTTGCATCCAACCTGGAAACGGAGTTTTTCCCGATTTCGCGCTCAACATTCATTCGCATGACCGGCATCGGGGTCGGGGATGAGGCCGGAGCGGTTCCGGATGATCCCTTTTTACCGGTTTCCCCGGGAATTCCCGATGGTGGAGTGGATGAGGCCGGGGCGCTGCAGACCTTCCTCCAGCAAGCAGGGGTCGATTTCGTGGGCAACCCCGGCAGCAGTCTGGCGTATGACGGTTCGTCCATGATTGTGACGCAGACCAAGCGCAATCTGGATCGGATCCGGAATATCCTCAACCGCTACGACGAGGTTCGACAGGTGGAAATAGAGGCCAAGTTTCTGGAGGTGGCCCAAGGAGACCTGAATGAACTCGGGTTTGACTGGGCACTCGTGAGCAGGGACCAGAGCCAATCCTTCACTTCTTCCAATCGCTCCGTCACCGGTTCCTTCGATCGGATTTCAGGCGGTTCGAACATCATTATCGATGGGCAGACAGTCGATACGCTCTATCCTCCCCAAATCCCCGGGGAAAACGCATTTTCCGCCTCGAGCGCTCCTTTGGGCATGGTGACGGGGACATTGGGGGACTATGATGTAGCCGGCATGCTTCGCGCCCTGTCGCAAAAATCCGGTTCCGACCTGCTCAGTGCGCCCAAGGTCACCGTTCTTTCAGGAGACCTGGCTACCATTACGGTGGCCCAGGAACTCCGTTACCCGGAATCCTATAGCGATATCGAACCGGAAGTCGGTTCGGGTTCATCCCTTACCGGCGGTAGCGGCGGGTCGGCCGGCGTAATTATCGCCGCCGGCACACCACAGGATTTTACCGTGCGTAACGTCGGGGTGGAACTTAGCGTAACCCCTCGGGTGGAAGAAGATGATTACAGCATAACCCTGGATCTATATCCCAAAGTGACGGAATTTGACGGATTCGTGGAGTATGGCGGTCCCAGCATCGCGATTTCCAGTGGCCGGCAGGTTTCCGTCCCATCGGGGTTTTACCAGCCTATCTTTTCGGTGCGGGAAGTGAAAACCAGGGTTACGATCTGGGACGGCGCCACCGTAGTCATGGGCGGTTTGACACGCGAGGAAGTCAGGGAGACAGACGACAAGATTCCGTTTTTAGGGGATTTGCCTTTAATCGGGCGGGTTTTTCGCTCCAAAGGCGAAACCATGCAAAAAAGGAACCTGCTCATATTTGTCACCGCCAATATGGTCAGCCCGGGAGGCTCTTTCAAGAATCAGCGCGTGGGTACCGTGCATCCAAACTCCACCTTTCAGAACACCGCCGTATCGACTGCCGGCGGATTGGAATACCGGGAACCTTAACCAGCTATCCCCTCCCCCAAATGTTATCGATCCCATCCTGGAGCAACTGATCGTTTATGAAACGACTCGTCCTGAACATTTTGCTGACCTCGCTATTGCTGATCTGCGCGGCTGCTTTGGTCATTATGGCAATCGAACTGTACAAGACCCGCAACCAACTGGATTTCCTGCAAGAACGCCATGCCGAATTCCTCCAACAGATCCAGCAGATTGAGCAGGATCTGGCAGCAAAGGACGAATATCTGGAAAAATTATTCACCGATCCGGTGTTCCTCGAACGCGTTGTGCGGGAAAGACTGGGTTGGAGTAAACCCGAAGAATGGATTTATCGGTTTCCTCAGGAGGACGAAGAGGAGGAAAACCGGGATTGACCGTGGCGCATCCTCTTATAACCGAATTCGAGAGCGCGGGGCAGGGACAGGTTTTCAAATTCTGGGACCAATTGAGCGGACCCGAACAAGACGCCCTGCTGCAACAAGCGCGGGAAATCGACCTGGCTGAAATCAGTCGCCTTAACGATACTCTTCTGCGGGGGGATGCAGGTGTGGAAACCCGGGGCTATTCCGGTCTGCAGCCCGCCCCTTATATTGCACACCCCTCCAATGGTGGGGACCCCGATGCCTGGAATGAAGCAACCGCCGTGGGCGAGTCGGCCTTGCGAGTGGGCCGCGTAGCGGCGCTCGTGGTGGCGGGAGGCCAGGGGACCCGGCTCGGGTTCGACAAACCCAAGGGAATTTTTCCCGTCACGCCGATACGGCAAAAATCCCTCTTCCGGGTTTTTGCCGAAAAAATCAAAGCGGCCGAAAACCGTTACCGGACTCGCCTTCCCTGGTTTATCATGACCAGCCCAATCAATCACGCCGACACCATTGGCTTTTTTCGGGAAAACGACCATTTCGGGTTATCGGCGGAACGAGTCCATTTCTTCCGCCAGGGCAGGATGCCGGCGGTCGATCTCAAAGGAAAGATTCTCCTTTCCGGCAAGGGGAGCATTGCCATGAGCCCCGATGGACACGGGGGTTCCCTTCCTGCTCTGGTCCGAAGTGGGGCCACCAGCCTCATGGCGGCAAACGGCATTGATTTGCTCAGCTATTTTCAGGTGGATAACCCATTGTGCAAAGTCATCGACCCCGCCTTTATCGGTTTCCATGTCCTGCGGGGGGCGAATATGTCCAGCAAGATGATTCCCAAAGCCTATGCCGAAGAAAAGATGGGTGTGTTTTGCCGTCGGAATTACAAGACGGTCGTGATCGAATACAGCGATCTTCCGGCGGACCTGATGCACGCCAGGGACGCACAGGGCAATTTGCGATTCCTGTCCGGAAGCATTGCCATTCACCTGTTTTCCCTTGAATTTATTGAAAAAATGGGAGCCACCATCCGTTCATCTCCCGGTCTTCCCTTTCACTTGGCCCAAAAGGTAATCCCCACCTTGGACGCGGATGGGAATTTCTACCGTCCGGATTCACCCAATGGAGTAAAGTTTGAACGGTTTGTTTTCGACGCGCTCCCCTTTTGCGGAGAATCCGTCGTGGTGGAGACCCGGCGAGCGAATGACTTCAGCCCGGTTAAAAACCGGCAGGGACAGGATTCGCCGAAAACTTCAGCCGAAGATCAGATGAAGGAATTTGCTTCCTGGTTGGAAGCCGCCGGGGAAACCGTGGCCAAGGCCGACGACGGCGTCCCCCTTCACCCCATCGAAGTAAGCCCGCTTTTCGGATACGATGAGGCGACTTTCTTGCGGAGATGGAAGGCCCTGGCCAAGAAACCGGATCTCACCCAACCCCTTTATCTGTCCTGACGGATTCCTGGAAAATGAACCTGATAACATCTATCCGAGCTTTGGGGGAGGACGAAAAACTGCTCCCCTCCACCGTAGAAAACATGACCGGATGGCTATCCGGGGACTTCCTCCCGGGATGGGCCAGGAAAAGTCTGGAAGAATTGGTGCGAAATGAATCGTTCGAAGAATTGAACGACCGATTCTACAAGAACCTGGAATTTGGCACCGGGGGCATGCGGGGGCGCACCATCGGAAGTGTCCCTACCGAGGCGGAGAGGGGAACCCCTTCGCAATGGGGCACCCCGCAACATCCCGCCATCGGCTCAAATGCCTTGAATGATTTCAATATCATTCGTGCCACGATCGGGATATTCAACTACGCGAAGGGTTATCTGCAAAGTCATGAGATTTATGATACGCCAAAGCTGGTCATAGCGCATGATGTTCGCCATTTTTCCCGATATTTTTGCCAACTTTGCGCCTCGACCTGGAACCGGCTTGGGGGTCTCGCCATGATTTTCGAGGGCCCCCGTTCCACTCCTCAATTGAGTTTCTCTGTTCGCAAACTCGGCGCCACTGCGGGAGTGGTCATAACCGCCAGCCACAATCCCCCCCACGACAACGGTTTCAAGGTTTATTTCAGGGATGGAGCCCAGGTGGTGGAGCCCCACGCCTCGGGCATTATAGGTCAGGTCAACCGAGTCGCCTTGGCCGACACGGCTCATCACCTGGAGGTCGATCTCGGGGACGTCGTGATTTTGCCTGAATCGATGGATGAGGCATACCAGTCTGCCGTCATTGAGGTGGCGCTGGATAAATCCCTTTTCCAACCCGGCCGGTTGAAGGTGGTTTTCAGTTCCCTGCATGGGACCGGGGGCATCGCCACCATGCCTATTCTGCAAAGACTGGGTGTGGCGGTGGATACGGTTCCCCAACAGGAAACCTTCGACCCGGGCTTCCGCACCGTGACATCTCCCAATCCGGAAAATGCCGAGGCCCTTTCCCTGGCTATAAGGCAGGCCGAAGCTACCGGGGCGGACTTGGTTGTCGCCACCGATCCCGATTGCGACCGCATGGGGGTCGCGGTCCGGGATGGAGAGGGCAAGATGCAACTTCTCAGTGGAAACGTTATAGGTTCGATCATGGCGGAATACCGCATTAGCCAAATGAAGGAGTTGGGCGTCCTGGCGCCGTCCGGTTCATCCCGCGCAACCATCATCAAATCCTTTGTCACCACCCCTCTTCAGGACGCAATCGGAAAGAGCCACGGGCTCAAGGTCATCAACACCCTGACCGGATTCAAATGGATCGGTGAAAAAATCCATCAATACGAGCAAATCCTGCAACGTGAACTGAAGGTCGAGCGGGGCTACCAGATCGATTACGATAACACCAGCTATTCGAAACGGGCCGATCTTTTGCAGGAGTTTAGTACTTTCTTCGTTCTGGGATGTGAGGAAAGTTACGGTTATCTGGGCAGTGACGCCGCCCGCGACAAGGATGGCAACGCGGCCGTGGTCATGTTCTGCGAAATCGCCGCCTATCTGAAGAACCGGGGACTCACCTTCCTCAATTACCTGGACCAGATGTATTGCAAATATGGCTACTATCTGGAAAGCCTGGGTCAGTTGCGCTACGAGGGTGCAGCCGGCGCGCAAAAGATAAGGAAAATACTCGATTCCTACCGGGCCGATACACCCCGGGAAGTGGGCGGAATCGCCGTGTCCGAAATGCAGGACTTCGGCGTCCAGGATTTCAGGGATTCCGACGGCGAACCCATTCCCAAGCAGGACTTTTTCTTCCTTCTCCTGGAAAACGGTTACCGCTACGCCGTCCGGGGCAGCGGAACCGAGCCGAAAATCAAGTTTTACATCTTCGGACGCGAAGCAGTGGAAGATCCTTCAGCCCTGGAGGATAAGAAGCAACGTGCCCAGACCAAGGTCGAAGCCCTGCGTCAGGCCATCCTCTTGGATGCGGACCGAAGGGGGGGGAAATGACTCCCTTCCGCTTCCGGTCACTTGCCTTCGAGTTTCTCCTCCACCACCACAGCCTGGGGCATCCCCTGATGACAGTCCGCCCGCAACACGCAAAATCCCTTCCGCTTTTCCCGATAAATGGGCCATAACAACTGCCGGTCCGTTTCCGGAACGGGTAGAACGTCGATCTTCCCGTCCGGGAAAAACCCAAACCGGCCCTCCTTGATCGATGGGGGCAAGGCATCGAGAGGCTTCTTGCATTCGAACAGAAACATCAGCCAGTGAGTGGAAGCCTCGTATCCCTTTTCCGTGATCATGCAAAAGAGATGCAGATCCTGCTCGGTTATTGCCAAGCCCGTCTCCTCGCCGGTTTCCCGGATGGCAGTCTGAAAGGGCGACTCGCCCTCGGACATTTCCAGCTTTCCCCCGATCGGGCTCCAACAACCGATATTGGGCTCTTTGGCCCGTTCCAGGAGAAGCAGTTCACCGCGCCGATTGCGCATGAATACCAGCACACTGATTTTGAAAGGGAGCATGAGGGAAGGATTTCATCCGTTTTTGTCCGTGAAATCCATGGTAAATTCCACATTCTTCATTCCGAATTCGTAACTACCCAGGTAATTTCAGCCTTAATCCTTCAGCCAGTTTTAGCTCTCCATTTGGCCTGAACAGTGTACTTGAGAAAGAAAATTGCCAAGGAATTTCGCCTCCTGAACCTGTTGGCGATCAGTTCCCTCACCTTGCTCCCTTGTTTCGAACTGCCAGCTCAAGGGGACCTCCGCATAACGGAGGTTAATTTCGATATGGAACGCTCCCAGCGCGGCGGCGATCACTGGTTGGAAACCACCGTAGAGGTCCAAGTACGCGGAAACTCGGATCCTGCCGCGGTCAACCGCCTCTACTTGGACGATGTGCGGGTCTATATCGCCCTGGCTTTCAATCTCGGCTCCCGTTCCCGCACCCGCTTGGAATATTATTGGTCGGAGGTGGAAGCGGCCACCCTGGAACGCGGAAGGCACGCATTTCGCTTTTACCTCTCCCCAGACCTGATTGAGCGCAATTCCCTGACCGAAGGCCAACCGTACGCTTTCCACATCGAAGTCGGCGCTGGATCGGCCGCTACGGCCAACCCCGTGATTGCGGTATCGGACAACTTGCGCGACCCGGCCCGGCTGGAGCGTTTCAATGCATTGCTGGATGTGGTCAGGGACAAACAGTCCGGGGTTCTCCTCCCCCAGGCCGAATCCCCTTTCCGGGACATGTATCTGGACGAGACCCCCACCATCAAGGGATTCCTTCGCTCCCGCGAATGAAACCCCGCCATCGACCCCTTCGCCCCGCACATCTGCGGGTCAGCCCTCCAGAACGGGACCGGGTCGATTGATTTTGTCGGCCCCGGTAGACTGGCCCGGCATTTCTCCCCGCACATCCTTCCTGGGGCGTGGCCCTTTTGCCCTGTCCGGAGTCGGGCTTTCCGGAACATTATCTCCCGTTTCCCTGGCCCAGCGTTTCAGGACCGAGGCCAGCTTTTCCTCGATGGATTTGTAACGGGCACGGCCCGATAAATTGACCAGTTGATGTGGGTCCGCATTGACGTGGAACAGTTCGGTCTGCGGGCGTGGAACAAGGGGAATATCCTCCTGATGGGGCAACGTTTCCCCCGCTTCATAGCGGTCCCACAATTCCTGGGCGGCGGGGAATTTCGAGTCGTCGCTCTCTGTGGACAGGTTCCGCTTGTTGGGGTAGGCGTTGTGAATGTAGAGCCAGTGCCGGTAACGCACACTGCGTTCGTGCGCCGCATAGACGTGCCAGTTGTGTTCCGAGAAAGCAAAATCGCGCACCTTGGCATGAGGGGTTTCCAGCACCGGAGCCAGACTCACACCCTGAAAGGAGGGGCCCGCTTCTACTCCGGCCAACTCGAGGAAGGTGGGGGCAAAATCAATGGAACTGGCCAAGGCTCGCGTCCTCCCGGGTTTTATTTTTCCCGGATTCCAAAATATGAGAGGGGTTTTGACGCCGCTATCATAGAGCCGGGTTTTGCAACGCGGAAAGGGTCGTCCATTATCGGAACAATAAACCAGATAAGTGTTTCCTGCTATACCCTGACGGATGAGCTCAGCCACCAGCTCGCCGATATAGGTGTCTGTCCGGCTCACCTCGTGGTAATACTCCGCCAGGTCTTTCCTCGTCCGCGGGCCGTCGAATAGAAAGGGGGGAACCTGCATATCATCGGGATCGTATTGCGGAGCCTTTTCATTGATCTGCCAATCGCGGTGGGCGTCGTTTGAGGCAAACCAGCAGAAAAAAGGTCGATCCGGCGGACGATTTTTCAGCAACCGGATCCAATCCCGGCTACCCGAGGGCTTCCCTCCTGCCCCCTTCTCGTCGAATCCCAGTTTCTCCGGTTCATTCATATGGTTCTTTCCAGAAATTACGGTGTATATCCGGCCGCTTTGAGTTTCTGCACGAAGGTAACCTGATCATCGGGCAGAGCGGTGTGCAGTTCGGGCGCGCCGGTATTGTGGGGATAACGTCCCGTTATTATGCTGCACCGGCTGGGGCTGCAACTGCTGGTGGTCAAGTAGGCCCGGTCAAAAACCAAGCCTTCCGCAGCGATGCGATCGAGATGCGGGGTTTGCACTACCGTATTGCCATAGCATCCCAGGTCATCCGGTGAAATATCGTCCGTAATGAAAAATATGAAATTGGGCCGATCCTTCCCCAGGAGGGACACCAGGGCCGGACAAGATGCCAGCAGAACCAGGAACAAACGGAAAAGGCGATTCATAGCTAAAAGGGGTCAAACGCAAAACATTAACATTCGTTCTCGAATCGTAAAAGGACGCTACAGAATAAAGCAAAAGGTTAATGTTTTGCGTTTGACCCCTTTTGCTTTTGTCACAGAGAGGGAAGAGGGAAGAGGGAAGAGGGAAGAGGGAAGAGGGAAGAGGGAAGAGGGAAGAGGGAAGAGGGAAGAGGGAAGAGGGTGCTGAAATTAATCGTGATCATGATCGTGATCGTGATGGGGAATATCCTGAAGGCAAATTCATACGAAAAAGTCCGGCAATGGTGTGAACGAATTAACGGGCCATTGGGGATCATCGATATTGCTTGAAAAATCAAGGGGCGGGAGTACCAATTCAGGTATGGTCGATAATCTCATCGAGAGGCTGGAGGCTTGGTTTTTTCCCGTTGAGGGAAGCCTCACCGCCTTTTCCGGGGGGGTGGATTCCGCCCTGGTTCTATACCTGTCCAACCAATTCCTCGGGGTAAAGGGCATCGGGGTTATGGCTGATTCACCCAGCCTGAAGAGGAGAGATTTACACCAAGCCAGGCAATTCTGCCAAAGATTCGGCATACGTTTGAGGATCATCCGAACAGGTGAACTGGAAAACCCCAATTACGCCCGGAATCCCGCCAACCGCTGCTTCTTCTGCAAGGACACGCTCTACCGGATGATGACGGAAATCCGACAGGATTACCCGGGCTACCATGTTCTCAACGGCACCAACCTGGATGACCATGGGGATTACCGTCCCGGCCTGCAGGCGGCTAAAAATCATGGGATACATGCACCGCTTTCCGATTGTGGGATCGGAAAAAAGGAGGTCAGGCTCCTGGCCAGGCATTTCGGTCTTCCCCTCTGGGACAAACCAGCCAGCCCCTGCCTCAGTTCCCGCATTCCTTATGGCCGGGAAGTGACCGAAAAAAAGTTGTGGCAGATAGAAAAAGCGGAAACCCTGCTCAATCAACTCGGTTTTGCCGAGGTCCGCGTTCGGCATTTCGGCAAGGAGGCGCGAATCGAGGTCCCCACATCCGAGGTCGAAAGACTCCTGGCCTGCAAAACCCCCGTCAAAAAAGCCATGGTGAAACTCGGTTTCGATACGGCTACCATCGATACGGAAGGGTTGGTCAGCGGCAAACTGAACCGCGCTATTGCCACTCATGGATGACTATATCCTGGATATGGATCGGGAAAACCGTCTCGGTTTCCCCGAGGTCATTTACGGAAAATCAAAATCCGTGGCTCTGCTCAGGCGAATACTGCGCGAATACCAGCAAGAAAACCGCAATGCCTTGGCTTCCCGCCTTCAGCCCGATAAAGGTAAAGCCCTCTTAAGGCAGTTCCCCGGAAGCTTTTTCGATCCGGTCTCGGGAGCCTTCTTGCTGAAGCGAAACGAATTGCCTGAAGGGGATGCCAGGGTGGCCATAATCAGCGCCGGCAGCTCCGACCAGTTCGCCGTCAACGAAGCCCTCCACACTCTGAACTTGCTGAAAGAAGCAGCAGTTTGCATTAACGATGTGGGGGTGGCGGGCCTGCACCGCTTGCTCAAACGGCTGGATAGTCTCAAAAAGTTCCACGTGCTCATAGTGGTTGCGGGGTTCGAAGGAGCCCTGCCCAGCGTGATCGGCGGTCTTCTCAGCCAACCGATCATCGCAGTTCCGACCAGCATCGGTTACGGGGTGGCCGAAGGCGGGCATTCGGCCCTCCATGCCATGTTGTCGAGTTGCGCCAATGGGATCACCGTGACCAATATCGACAATGGCTACGGCGCAGCCATGGCGGCATACCGCATCATCCAACTCCTGAAACACCAGCCATGAAGATCCTGTACGTGGAACCCTTTTCCGGAGTAGCCGGGGACATGTTTCTGAGCGCTTTGGCCGAACTGGCCGACGCCTACGACACGATTGAATCCTTGCCAGGCAAACTACACCTTCCCGATGGAAAAGTGGAGGTCAGGGAGGTGGAAAAAAACGGAATTGTCTGCCGCCAGGTAACTGTCCTGGACCTCAATCCTGAAAAATCCCACCACCACGCCCACGACCATGGCCAAGTGGGGGACCACGACCATGGTCACGCCCACAACCATCCACATGGCCGCCACTTGAGCGATATCGTCCACCTGATCGACCGGGGGCATATCCCGTCCGGGGCCAAGAAAATTGCCAAGGAAATCTTTCAGCTCATCGGCAGGGCGGAATCCACCGTCCACCACATCCCCTTGGAAAACATCCATTTCCACGAAATCAGCGGGGTGGATTCCATTATCGACATTGTAGGCTGCGCCTTGCTGCTGGACCGCTTGCAAATTGAAAAAACCTACTCCGATCCCATTTGCACCGGGTTCGGAATGGTGAATACACGGCACGGGCTCCTTCCCGTCCCGGCTCCGGCCACAGCCCTGCTGCTGCAAGGAATGCCGGTCTATAAAGGCGAAGAGGAAGGCGAACGGGTCACTCCTACCGGGGCAGCCGTTCTTCGTTACCTCAACCCCTCCTTTTCCATCCCTGCCCTGCAGTTGCACAAAACCGCCTACGGCCCCGGCCAAAAACAGTTTGCCGGCCCCAATGCCGTGCGACTGTCCCTGGGAAGCGAAGTGAAATCCACCTCCAAATCATCCCTCTACGTCATCCAAACCGATCTCGATGATTGTCCGCCCGAACTCTTGGGGAAGGCCTTTCAGGCGGGTTTGGCCAATGCCGGCGCCATCGACTTCACCCTGGCTCCAGTCACCATGAAGAAGGGCCGGCCCGGTATAAGGCTTTCCTCTCTCGCTACCGAGGGAAACCGGCAAGCCGTCTGCCGGTACATTCTGGAGAATACCACCACTATTGGCGTTCGTTATTACCCGGTCCGACGGGAGGAACTCCCCCGGCAGACCGTAGAATTGGAAACCGCATACGGACCCATCCGGGCAAAATGCGTCACCACGCCTTCGGGAAAGTCTCGGATCAAAGCCGAGTACGGCGACCTTTTAAGGATTTCAAAGGATAAGGACATACCCCTCATCCGCCTCAAGCAGGAGATCGAGGGGAATAAATCCTAACCCGTATGGGAATAAGTTGGATCCTATCCCAGAAATCGGGATTTGAAACTTCATTTCAAGTAGGAGCGGCTTCACGCCGCGATCCCACGAACCAGCCTTCGAAGCAATCGCGGCGTGAAGCCGCTCCTACAACTTAAAACCATTACTCTAAAGCCAACCCCAGAATCTGTTCCCATTCGGTTACCGTAATTTTGGGGGACAGGAATGTCCCCCCTCCTTTTTTAATCCTTTTCATCCTGTTAATCCATGTTCAATTCCTCATTCCCTCCCCCTTCAGCCGCCGAAGGGAACCGCGGGCAAACCGGTTGCTCCCGGCCGACAGCGGAACAATCCACCGGCATGAGGATAGCGACGGCGGTCTTCCTCGGTCATATTTTCAGTGGCACTGGTGATGTAGAGATCCTGCAAGTCATCCCCTCCAAACCAGCAAGCCGTCACATTTTTAGCCGGCACCTCGATCGTATCCACTATCTCATCCCGCTCCGGATCATAACACACAACCGAGCAACCCTGCCACAATCCGATCCATAACCGGCCCCGGTCGTCCATGGTCATGCCATCGAAAGCGCCTTCACTGCGATCCAGCGGCTTGGAAATCAGGACTCTGCCATCCCCGATGGCGCCTGTTTCGACCTGGTAGGGAAACTCCATTACGTTGTTCTTGTGCGTATCGATGTAGTACATGCGGGTTTCATCCAGGCTCCAGGCTATTCCGTTGGAGCATCCTATTCCGGTCAGCATTTCATGGCACTGGAAATCGGTGTCCAGGCGATAGAGACTTCCCTTCCCCACTCCATCGACTTGGGCCATTGTGCCAGCCCAAAACCGCCCTCGAGGATCGCACTTCCCGTCGTTGAAACGACCGGCCATGACTTCCGCCGGGGGGTTTGGCAAAGGGGTCATCTTTTCCGTTTTCGGATCGAACAATGCAAATCCATTGTCCAGCGCCAATACCAACCCTCCCGAAGCCCTGGGAACTACCGTGCCTATTTGATGGGACAGGGCCGCCGTCAGCCGCTCATCGGTTCCCGGCAGGAAAGTATGCAACTTGCCCGCAGGTATATCTACCCAATAGAGTCGATCTTTCCACCAAATGGGGCCTTCCCCCGTTTCCGCCTGGGCGTCCCAAATCAGTTCTAATTTCATTCCGGAAAACTTAGATCATCCCTTCCCGACAGCTCAAGGGCGGATTGCCTCGCCCGTTATCAGAGGGCGGCTCAACCTTGCTCGGGTTCGGTAGCAACCGGGTCCCAAATATCCGGCGCAGGGGTTTTTCCGGTTTCGCGTTCGAGAAAATCGAGAAAAAATTCCTGTTCGGTTTGCTGGGTTTCCTGCAACCTGGCCATGAGTTTTTCTTCCTGGCGCGGGAGCAGGGTCAGCAGGTTCATTTTCCAAAATCCATCTTGCCGAATAAATTCAAGTCGCTCATCGGGGATCACGCTGTTGACGATGATGTCCGCCATGGCCTGATTGCCCCCAGGCAGCAGATCCACGAAATCGATGCGCACGTCGGGTTTATCGCCCACGTAGAACCATCCCTGATTCACTGCCTGTATGATAAGATTTTTCTGGGTGATTTCGGCGATATCCCGAGGATTCCTGATATGCCTCAAGGCCAGGACCTGGAAGCGATCGATGGGTTTGAGCTTTTCCAATACTTCCCTGTCCGCCGTCAGAGCCAAGTCCTTGAGGTCGGAAAAATAGCTCCAGGTCCGCTCATCGGCAAGCTGGAGAACCGTTTCGGCATCCCGCCTCTTCAAGGCCCGCATTAGCGTGTAGAAGGTTTCTTCGATTTCCTGCTCGGGACCCTTGACTTCGGCTTCGGACGGCGTTGTTGGCTCTTCCTTTTGCCCTGCCGACTGAGCCTGAGTCGACTTGGATAATTTCAATGGCTCAACCCGTCGCAATTCCCGTAGCGGATTGGCCTCGATAAATCTATAGACGTAGGAAGCGTCCTGGCGAAAGGAACGGGGGGCATTCTGAATCGATGTTATCCAGAAACCGGAAACGACCAAGGCGGAAAGGCAAAAGGCCGAAGCGGACACCCAGGGCCTCCGTTCCAGTTGCAGCCAGACCACTAAAGCCACGACCCAGCCAAAAAGGAAATCGATAACCAGCCGGACGAAAAGAGGCTTGGCATACATCCACCCAGCCTCCTCCAAGAATGCCAGACCCAATTGTACTTTGGGTATGGAGAGCGCGGCAAAGACAAGCAGGCAGAGCGCACCGGGAATCAACAGTCGTTTCATGGCGAGACGGGGCGTTGTCCGTAAGGCAAGGCCCAAGGAGGGAAATCAAGGCCTTTCCCCGGGAACGTAAACTTTCTGTCCAATCCGCAAATAACGAGGTTCAATCCCCGGATTGGCCCGCATGAGGGAATCAAGACTGATGCCCAATTTGCGTGCAACTTTGCTCAGGGTATCTCCGCTTTCAATGGTGTATTGCATCCTTCCGGAACCATCCTCAGCGGAGGTTAGCGGGACGGGTTCAGGGCTTGGGGTCGTGGCGGGAATAGGTGAGGAGGAGGCCCCCTGGGCAACCCGATCCTCCATGCCCAACCTGGCTTCCAGTTCGGCGATTTTAACCGCCTCACTGCCGACCTGGGTACGCACTTCGGCTAGTTGTTCACCCAAGGTTTGCATGTCGCGGCGGGTTTGATCCGCCGAATTCTGCAAATCGACCAAGTCGGTATACCTTTTTGCCAAGCTCAGAACCTGCTCCTGCAAGCCGACGATATTTTCGCTGTTTCTGGCATTTGCCTCTTTGACCTCCGACACAGCGTCGAGTTGGGAAGACTTCTTGAAAGCCACAATTCCAAAAATCAAAGCCGCCAAGCCAACAATCAATGCAACGAAGGCAATGACCCTGAAATATTTTTCCAACGTATCCATCCGCCCATTAAAGAGATGAATGTTCCCAAATTCAAGCCGGTAAACCGATCAAATGGATGGCAATTCCCATTAACAGTTCTTTCATTTCCTCGCTCTCTCAACCAATATAAAAGTCCTTCCCAAAAATACCTTACGGAACAGGTCCTTGTTTCACGCGCTCTCGTTGTATATTTTTCACGATTATGGCCACGCCTCGGGAACACCCTTACGCCGTTCAAGTACGGTGGACTGGGAATACGGGGGAAGGGACGAGCAGTTACATGGGCTATGAAAGGAACCACAAAATCAAGGTTGCGGACAAGCCGGTCATCTCTGGTTCATCGGACCCGGTTTTTCGGGGGGACAGGTCTCGCTACAATCCCGAGGAGCTTCTCGTGGCTTCCTTGTCCGCCTGCCACATGCTCTGGTATCTGCATCTGTGTGCCAGGGCCGGGGTCGTAGTCACAGGCTACCTGGATAAGGCGACAGGAACGATGGTTGAGACTGGTGGAGGAGGCGGTCATTTCTCCGAGGTAGTCCTCAGGCCGTCTGTCATCATTGGAGAGAACGGCGATGAGCGGTTGGCCCGGAATCTGCATGGGAAAGCCCACAAACTCTGTTTCATTGCTAATTCCGTCAACTTTCCGGTGAGATGCGAACCAAAGGTCGAGGTGGCTTGAAGCCATCAAGGATGCTGTTTTTCCAATTGGAGAGGTCGATTTATAACAATCAAAACAGTATCATTTTGTTGGGGCTGATATCGCGTTTATTCGATTCGGCTGTCCCATGGGAAAGTGCAATAATCAGCGGCAACTCCACAAAACGCAGGGGAATGGTCGGGGTGGGCGGATTTGAACCGCCGACTTCCTGCTCCCAAAGCAGGCGCTCTAGCCAGACTGAACTACACCCCGTCCTCAGGAGGGCGTTATGACACGCCGTTCCCTGCTATTGTCAATCGGTTAATTTCCTTGGGTGGAAGTTGAGTGAATCAATTTGAAATTGGCGGCGGCAAGGGGGTCGGGGCTGAAATCCCGCATTCCGCTGGGCCCCGTGCACGATTTTCAATCCTGTCTCTCCTGTTCATCCATGTTTCGATCACGATCAAGATCAAGATAGAGCCTTTGGCGCTTTTGCCCTTCCCTGTCCTGCCGAAACCCTTGGGCGAAGCGGGATGTATCCTCTGTGGTGAATTATTTTAGGGACATGACACCAGGTGGCAAATTGCGGTTATTCATCCTGTTGATACTGCTGCTTGCCGGATTAAGGGCAGGGGCCGCTCAGGAGAGCTTGGATGGGTTGACCTTTCGGGACGCCTTGCGCATGTGTCTGCTGGCCGCCGGTGAGGGAGATATGGATAAAGCGGCGGTTCTCTTTGATAGTTTGGAGCAAATTTTCGGGAGTGAGGCGGAATACCTGGAGGAGGATATCCAGAGACATGTGCTTCCCGTCAAAGGGATGGCGGAATTGGCTGCCGGCAAGGTGCCCGAGGCCATCGCTACCCTCGAACGGGCCCGGAGACGATTTCCATCCTTATTCAAGGAGAAACCTTCCCTGATCTACAGCCTGGCCCAGGCCTATAAAGGGAATCGGAACCTGGAGAAGGCTATTAAGGCGCTGGATGATTATTTGCAGCATGTCTCCGGCACCCTGGAAGCCGGGTTTGCCTATCTGGAGCGGGCCGACCTCTACTTCCAGGGCGGCCTCCTCGATGAGGGGTTGGAAGGCTTGGAGCAACTTTACCTCTCTACCCTGCCGCGGTCCTTGAAAATGCAGGGGCAGTTAAAAGCGGTCGAGGCTTGTCTGCAGAATGGCCGAAGGGATCAGGCTACCGAGCTGATCCTCGCAACCGACTGGTCCGTTTCCACCATGCCTGAACTGGCCCAGCTCACTTTTTCCGCGCTCCGGACCGCTGAACACGCATTGGCAGGGAGGCGTATCGGGGTCGCTCTGAAGCTCTTTCAACTGGTCCCGCCCAAAAAGGTCCTGGTCAAGGTTCAACGGGAGCGGATCGACGAATTGAAGGAAGGCCTGGCCTACCGAAGGGCTCGCAGGATGGGGATGGACGACACTCCTCGCCAACAATACCTCAACGAATTGCAGGACCGGCTGGAACAACAGTTGCACGCTCTGGAAGGCGGCGCAGATTATACACCCGACTTCTACTTGAGATATGGACAGTGCCTCATACTTGATTCCCAATTCCACAAGGCCTGGTTGGCTTTTGAGTACATCGCCCTGAATGAGGCTTTCTCAGAGGAGGTTCGGGAAGAAGCTCATTACCGCTGGGTGCTCACGGCTCATCAAATGGAGGAATGGGAGGAGGCCCTCACCCTTTCTCGAAATTTCGTAAACCGCTACCCCGGCTCCGATCTGGCTCCTCAAGCGCTCTACCTCATTGCCAGCGCGCATCTGGAACAGAGGCGTTACCGGGAAAGTCATGAGGTTTTAACCGATTTGGTGGACACCTTTCCCGACCACGACCTCTTTCCCCGCTGGTTGTTTACCCGTGGATTTGTCCAGGTCCTCCTGGAGGACTATCCGTCCGCCCGCAAGGATTTTTCCTCTTATTTGTCGCGATATCCCCAGGGGACCTTGAGGGTTAATGCGGGTCTCTGGGATGGGTTGACCTACTTTTTCGAAAAGGACTACACCACCTGCGCAGATCTACTGACAACCCTGTCCGGCACTGCTCAAAGTCATCCTCTGTATCCGGAAATCCGATACCGATTGGCCTCCACTTACTATGCTTGGCGCCGGTATGACGATGCATTAGCGACCATAAACCGCTACCTCAGCGCATTTCCCCGGCATTTCCGGGTCGGTGAAGCCCGGGTCTTGAAGGGGGACATACTGATGGGAACAGGTGAACTGGAGGAGGCCTTGAATACTTTTTCGGTCATTTCAGCGGAAATCGGCCACCTCTATTTGTACAGTGTGTTCCAAGCCGGAAAAATCCTACGAGCCCTGCGGGATTACCCAGGTATGGTTTCCCACTTCGACGCTTTCCTGCAGAATGAGGAAGCGCCGCGGGCGCGTTTGAGCGAGGCGCTGTATTGGCTGGCCTGGGCCAACCAACAACAAGGCGCATTGGACCAGGCCTTTCCCATTTATGAGAGGGCCCTCGCCACTTATGGTGACGATCCTGATTCGGCGGAGATTGAGAGTATCCTCCGGGCATTAAAGGATTTGAAAGCCGATCAGGCCGGCAGCACCGACCTCCGGAGCCCACTGGCATTAGCGGAGGATTTTTCCTCCTGGATCCTGCGAGAGATCGCCATTGCCCGTCAGAACGACCAACTCACCTATTATGCCAGATTGGTCTTGTTTCTTATCGAACACGTGGGGAAGCCCGAAACAACCGAATACTCTTACTTGGCCCTGGCTGAAAGCGTGCCCCCGGAGAAAATGGATGCGGCGGCTCTCGGCCGCCTGGGATTGGCTCTTCTGAGTGCGGGGGATTTGCGGGCCCGCCCATTTTTCGAACAACTGCTGGATGGATTCCCCTCCTCTCCTGACCGCTCCATGGCTTTCCTCGGGCTGGCCAGGCTGGATTTCGCGGCGGGGGATTATCCATCGGCCCGGGCATGGCTCCATACCTCCAACGAGGAGCTACCCCTCCATCCCCGCATAAGTGAAACCCAACTACTTTTAGGGCAGACGCTTTCCCATATGGAATTATTCGAGGAATCCATTTCCGCCTACGAAAAGCTCCTGCGGCTCAAGTCGGCCAGGGGGCGTCCCCACGCCCGGGCGCTGCAGGGTATTGCGGATTCCCACACCCGGTCCGGCGACACGGACAAGGCCATCGCCTACTATCAACGGATTTACAACATGTACCGGGCTTATCCGGACCTGGTGTCCTCGGCCTATTGGAAAAGCGCAAAACTCTTTGAAGAGGCCGGCCGGCTACCGGAGGCGGCCGCGACGTTGAGGGAAATGTTGTCTCAGGAAGAACTGAAAGTTCTGCCGGAGTGGGGATTGGCCGAAACCCGCTTGGAACATTTATCAGGCTTGCTCCCCGAAGAATCTGGCGCGCCCCATGCTGAGGAAACGGTAATCCATGAGAACTGACGTCTACGCCGCATCACTAACATTGCTGGGGACTTTGATGATGCCAGGTCCGTCGTCTCTGCTCATGGCTGCCGCCGGAGTGCTCACCAATACCGAGGGGCGTCAATTCGAGGGGGAAATGACGGTAGTGGGCGATGCCACCATTCGGCTCGAGGTTGCGGCGGGGGCAGGCGCTGTTTCCTACCTTTTCCGGAAAGACAAGATCCAAACCATTGATTTTTTCGATGCCGAACGGATTGAAGAGGGATTGGAGGCGCTTTCCCATGGGCGGCATGAAGCCGCAGTGGAGGTTCTGGGAACGGTTCACCGGGAACGCAGTCCTTTTCTCCGTTTGTATCCTCTGGAGGTTCTGGCGGAACCAAGCTTGACGTTGGGAGAAGCCTATTTTCAGACGGGCCGCTTTGTCGAAGCATTGGGTTTGGCCGGCACCCTGTTGGCGGTCGATTTTGCCGAGCCCCGGATGCACGCCGAGTCCAACCAACTCATGTTGCGATCCTTTTTCAAACTCGAACGATGGGAGGAAACCGAAATTTTGGCCAAACGTTGGTGTGAAAATCACGATCCCTCTGAGGATTCGGCCCTGGGTTGGTGGATCCTGGGAGAAGCACACTTGGCCGCGGGAAATTGGAAGGCAGCGCGGTGGGTAGGCCTCCTCCCCATTACATTCAGCAGCCAGTATCCCAAGCCCTATTTGGAGCAATGCTACCCGGTGGTCATCCAATCCTGGCTGTCGGATGGCAATCCTGAGAAGGCGCTCCGGGTCTACCGCGAATTTATGGAACGAAAACTCGTCTGGCCGGAAGAAAAGGCCAACCTTCGGGCCTCGATGGAGGAGATGCTGGAAGAACGAGATCCGATCCACAACCCAACCACCTCCGTTCCCGCTTTGGAAATTCCCCAAGGCCGACCGGAGAAGGATTTAAATTTACCTCTGGAATCCGTACGGAAGATAACCGCTAAAACCGAAACCGTCCAAACGCCATGAAGCTTTCACGCCTGACAACCGTTATCATAAGCTTGCTTCTCCCCACCCTATTGCTGGGGCAAACCGAGCCCGTGTCCGAAACACCGTTGAGCTTGTGGGGAATGATCAGGCAAGGAGGCTGGGCCATGTATCCTCTGGGACTCTGTTCCGTGGCGCTGATCTTCCTGGCCATTCATTGTTACCGGGAAACGGTACGGAAGAGATTTATTCCGGACGCGGCCATCAATTCGGTGGCCCGATCCCTCTCGGGAATGAATATTCAAACGGCCGTGAACCAACTGAACCAAGCTCCTTCCGTGCTTTCGCGGGTAATGGGGATGGCATTGAGCCGGGTTCGGGAGAGTCAACCCGAGGAAAACCGAAACAAGATGGAGGCCAGCCTGGGCGAAGCCTTGGAGGGGGAAGAAAATGCCGTCAGCCAGTGGATCGTATACCTGAACGTCATTGCGGCGGTGGCTCCCATGATAGGGTTGCTCGGAACCGTGAGCGGTATGATCAGGGCCTTCCAAACCATCTCCCGCAGCGGGATGGGGCGGCCGGAATTGTTCGCTGGCAATATCGGGGAAGCGCTCATCACCACGGCCACCGGCCTGGTTATCGGAATTCCCGCAATGGTATGTTATTTCATCATGCGCAACCGCCTGAACAACATCATGATAGCCACGGTACAATCGGCCAATACCTTGATTGATCACTTGGAGGGGGAAAGAGGGAATGAGCGAGTGAGGGAATGACGGAGAGGGAAAGCATGAAGGGGTTGTTGCCCAAATTGTTCTTTCTTTGGAAAAACAGATTGAAGAATCGTGGCGTAAAGCCGCTCCAACAATTTTACCGGTTGGAGGTTTGTAGGAGCGGGTTTATCCCGCGATTTCCCAGGAATGCCGTATCCGGGAAAAGGACACGAAGTATTTCGAAAAAGGCCTTTACGGTTGTTACGGAGGAAGGGGCCCAGACGGGAGTGCGGAAGCCGCTCAGTTCTCCAATCCCGGCTCGAATATATCCGCGGCCGGTTCTTCGTTCAGGCGCGCTTCTACCAGGACCTTCAACCCGGGCACTGTCCGCTGCAAGGATTGCGCCTTGGATTGCCAAAGCCCCGGGTTGACCAAATCATCGATTTGGTCGTGGTAGTTCAACATGGCGGGAAAGTTTGCCTTTTCCCACTCGATGACGGAGAGGTGATAGAGGGCCTCGGCTTTGGCCACATCCAGGTAATCGCCATTATTTGCTGCTGCTTGCAAACTGTCTACCGCGTCCTCCGTGTTTCCAGCTTGCAGGTTGGCCAGGGCCAGGCCCAAGTTGGCCCGCTGCTTGAGAAGAATGAGATCCAGTGCCTGGAAGGCTTTCTCGTAGAGGTCCGCCGCCTTGGAGAACTCCCCATCGGAATAAGCCATGTCGGCCAGTTCCAGGTAGGCTGTTCCACCGATATTGCGCTTGGCATTCTTGTCGGCAAAGGCTTCCTTCTCCGCCTCAGTTGTGGCGAAGGAATAGGCGGCGCTGCGATCGCGCATTGATTTTTCGTTCCACCACTTCGCCACCTGAACCCCGACAATGGTGGCCAAGGCAACCAACAACAGCAAAACAACCTGGTTTTTATAGCGGTTCCAGAAAACGACCAACTGGTCATCCAGATCGGATATGGCCAGGGCCTCATCCAACTTCTGGGATTTGGTTTGCTTTTTCCGACGCCGTCTGGCGGATCTGGGAGATGGGGCCATCAAATTGAAAAACGGTCTGACATTTGGGGAAAGCTCCGGCGAGTCAACTCCATAACCAAAGGACTCGGCGAGACTTTCCCTTTAATCGAAAACGACGGTTTTCTTCCCGTAAACGAGAATGCGATGCTCGAGATGCCACCGCACCGCCTGCAGCAACACCCGCCGCTCAAGCATGCGGCCCAGCACGATGAGATCTTTTACGGTGCGACGGTGGGAAACCCTATGCACGTCTTGTTGAATGATTGGGCCGTCATCCAGGATGGCAGTGGCGTAATGCGCCGTGGCGCCAATCAATTTTACGCCGCGCTGATAGGCCTTTCGGTAGGGGTTCCCTCCCGCAAAAGCTGGCAGAAAGGAATGGTGAATATTAATGACCGGGCTACCGAAATCTTCCAGAAATCTCGCGCTGAGGATCTGCATGTAGCGGGCCATGACCACTAGGTCCACTTCGTATTCCCACAGGATTTCCAACTGTCGTTGCTCCGCTTCCCGACGGGTTTCCGGGGTAACCGGGATGTGGTAGAAAGCCACCCCGTGAACATCGGTGGCTTCCTCCAAGTCCGGATGGTTGGATACCACACAGGCAATTTCACAGGGCAGTTCCCCCGAGTTCTGGCCCAGGAACAACTCGTGAAAGCAGTGATCGTAGCGGGAAACGAAAATCGCCACCCTTTGCTTGACCGAAGAAATTCTGCAAACCACCTTCATGTTGAGCTCTCCGGCGAATTTGATGAATTCCTCCCTTTCTTCCCGGCAATCGGACGTCTCGTCGGACGGGGCCCATTCGATGCGCTGGAAAAATATCTTATCCAGTCTGTCGTAGTGTTGATCGGCGTCGATGATTTTGCCGCCTCGTTCAAAAATCCAACCGGATACCCGGGCAACGAGGCCCCTTTTGTCGGGCCCGTGCAGAAGAGCGATTATGGTATCTTTGGGTCGTTTCACAGGTCAAAAAACGGTAAACAACACCCCTTGCAAACGCTTTGCAAGAGCATTGCATCAGTGGGGAGTGGAGAGTGGAGATCTCACCTTTTCCGATGGCTCATTGCTCAGGAAGAGGTGGGACAAAGAATGGAATCTCTAGCATCCGTACTTGAGACAAATCCCAATGACCAGTCCGCACTCCATCACTCCATCATTCCATCACTCCCCCCCCTTTATAATAGTCCTGAAGGGGTTTAACCTCCAGTTCATGGGAATGTAAAGCCTGGATCGCTTTGACCGAGGCCTGGGCTGCGGAAATGGTGGTAATGATACCCACGTTCCGATTGATGGCCTCCATCCGAATAATATTCTCATCCCGCCGCGGGATCATCCCGGCGCTGGGCGTGTTGATTACCAGATTCATATCACCATTCTTGATCATATCCACCACGTTCGGACGGCCCTGACCAATTTTGAAAAGTCTGTTGACCCGAACGCCGCTTTCTCCGAGGACCTTGGCCGTTCCCGGCGTGGAGTAGATGGTGAAACCGAACCCGGCCATACGGCGGGCTATATCGATGACCTTTGGCTTATCGGAATCCTTGACGCTTATGAAGACATTCCCCGAGGTGGGCAACGGTGGCTGGGCGGCCATTTGAGCCTTGGCAAAGGCGAGCCCATAATTGAAATCCAGCCCCATGACCTCTCCGGTGCTGCGCATTTCCGGGGTCAGGGCCACCTTGGCCCCGGGAAACCGTTTGAAGGGGAAGACCGATTCCTTGATACACCAGTGCTTGGGATGGACCTCCTCGCTGAACCCCATGTCCTTCAGCTTGGATCCGGCCATCGCCTTGGCGGCGAGTTTGGCCAAGGGAATGCCAATGGCCTTCGAGACGAAGGGAACGGTTCGGGATGCCCGGGGATTGACCTCGATAATAAACAACTCATCGCCCTTGATGAGGTATTGAGCGTTCATCAATCCGACGACGTCCAGTTCCCCGGCCAAGGCATAGGTGGCCTGTTTGACCTGATCGATCATGTTCTCGGTCAAAGTGTAGGGAGGCATAACCATCCCGGCATCCCCACTGTGCACCCCGGCGAACTCGATGTGCTCGAGAATACCCCCAACCAGAATGGTTTCCCCATCGGAAATACAATCGACGTCCACCTCGATGGCATCCTGTAAAAATTGATCGATCAATACCGCTTTGTCGGGCACGACCTCAAAAGTTTCGGAAACGACCTTTTTCAATTCCCGCATGGAGCCCACCACGAACATGCCACGTCCACCCAAAACAAAGGAAGGACGCAACAAGATGGGAAACCCGATTTCCTCCGCCATGCGGTAAGCCTCCTGCGGATTCATGGCCGTTCGGTTGGCTGGCTGTTTCAACCCCACCTTGTCCAGGATAGCGGCAAACAGCTTTCTGTCCTCGGCCGCTTCGATACTTTCCGGGGAAGTGCCTATGATATTGACCCCATAGGCCTTGAGATCGACCGCCAGATTGAGTGGGGTCTGCCCCCCGAACTGCACGATGGCCCCCTGGCAGTCTTCCTGTTCATAGACCTCCAGGACATCCTCCAGGGTCAAGGGCTCAAAATACAACCTGTCGGAGGTATCGTAATCGGTAGACACCGTCTCCGGATTGGAGTTCACCATGACGGTTTCGTAACCGGCCTCCTGCAAGGCATAGGATGCGTGGACGCAGCAATAATCAAATTCAATCCCCTGGCCGATGCGGTTGGGCCCGCCGCCAATAATCATGATCTTGGGTTTGTCCGATTTGATAACTTCGTTTTCATCCCCGTAGGAGGAGTAGTAGTAAGGGGTGTAGGCTTCAAACTCCGCCGCACAGGTATCCACCAGGCGAAACCGGGTGTGGATTCCGTCCCTTTCCCGGCGCCGCTTGATCGCATCACGGCTGCTGCCCAAAATGTGGCTCAGTTGCAGGTCGGAAAACCCCGCCTCCTTGGCTTGGCGCAACAACCCCGGTTTAATTGTTTCCAATGTTTCCCGGCCGATGCGCCCCTCCAGCTTCACGATGTCCGCTATCTGGCGAATAAACCACGGGTCGATGGCGGTGAGTTCAAAAATTTCCTCCTCGGAAAATCCGGCCAACAGGGCGTACCTCACGTAAAAGATCCGTTCCGCCTTGGGATTGGCCAACCGGCTCCTGATTTCCTCGGCATCCATGGGGGAGGAATCGCCATACTTGCCGCCCCCTCCCAGGCCATGGGCCCCAATTTCCAGGGAACGCAGGGCTTTTTGGAGCGATTCCTTGAAGGTCCGCCCAATGGCCATGGCCTCCCCTACACTTTTCATGGAAGAGGTAA
The DNA here is from genome assembly GCA_965204545.1 of Opitutales bacterium. Taxonomy (GTDB): domain Bacteria; phylum Verrucomicrobiota; class Verrucomicrobiia; order Opitutales; family UBA2995; genus JAABVD01. Next base: position 1,634,638 of record CBDBFA010000003.1, read on the forward strand.
GGGTGGTATCGGTCCCGACGAATTTTTCAAAGGTAAATCGCGGAGTCTTGGTCACCACGTAGTCAATGGTGGGTTCGAAACTCGCCGGGGTTTCCCGGGTGATATCATTGCGAATTTCATCCAGGCTGTAGCCGACTGCCAGTTTGGCGGCGAATTTTGCTATGGGGAATCCCGTCGCCTTGGAGGCCAGGGCCGAGCTGCGGGATACCCTGGGATTCATCTCGATCACGACGAGCCGTCCGGTTTGCGGGTCGACGGCGAACTGTATATTGCTGCCGCCCGTTTCCACGCCGATTTCCCGAATACAGGCGAAGGATGCATCCCGCATGAGTTGGTATTCCTTGTCGGTCAGGGTCATGGCCGGTGCCACCGTGATGGAATCTCCCGTGTGGACTCCCATCGGGTCCAGGTTTTCGATGGAACATATGACCACGCATTGGTCCTTGTAATCCCTCATCACTTCCATCTCGTACTCTTTCCATCCCAGCAGGCATTCCTCGATGAGCACTTCGGTGACCGGCGACAATTCGAGCCCGTTGGCGGCTATGGCGTCAAATTCTTCCCTGTTGTAGGCAATTCCCCCTCCGGATCCACCCAGGGTGAATCCCGGCCGGATTATCAAGGGGAAAGACCCGATGGTGGCGGCAGCTTCCCGGGCTTCTTCCAGGGTATAGACCACGCGGGATTTTGGAACATCCAGGCCGATCTTTATCATGGCTTTTTTAAAGAGGAGCCGATCTTCGCCTTTCTCAATAGCCCGGGATTTGGCGCCGATCAATTCCACCCCGTATTCTTCCAGAACACCGTTGTTGCGGAGATCAAGGGCGAGATTGAGCGCGGTTTGGCCCCCCAGGGTGGGCAGCAGCGCATCCGGCTTTTCGCGCTCGATTATCTTGCTTGCCATTTCGACCGTAAGCGGTTCAATATAAGTGGCATCGGAGAATTCCGGATCGGTCATTATAGTGGCCGGATTGCTATTGACCAGAATGACCTTGTAGCCCTCTTCCCGCAGCGCTTTGCAGGCTTGGGTGCCGCTATAGTCAAATTCGCATGCCTGTCCGATTACGATGGGTCCGGAGCCCAGGATGAGGATAGTTTCTAAATCGGTTCGTTTCGGCATATAGGGCTCCGCTCTGTGGAGGAACAGTCGGTGGGAATGGTAAAATTCGCATTAACTTGGAGAATCCCCCTGAGGTTGAAAAGCTAAAAAAGGGGGCTTATTCCCGGGTGGGAGGTATTGGGGATTCGCATATTCCCACTGGTTCCAGCTCTCCATAAAACTCGAAAAAGTGCTTGATCAAGAAGGGATTATTGCGCGAAATTGCCGACTTTACGCGGGTGTAGTTCAGTGGTAGAACTCCAGCCTTCCAAGCTGGCTACGTCGGTTCGATTCCGTCCACCCGCACCAAACCGGCTTTTCTATGCCACTCAGTTTTCAACCCCATGGATGACTCGCTCATGACCACCCCAATGCAAGGTTCGCAATCGAAGCAGAGCCGTGCTTACGACGGCTCCTTTCGACCGGGTGATGCTTACCTTCAGGCGCTTCCCGATATGCAGAATGCACATGCCGATCACATCTCCGGGGCAAGGGTGGCTATCAATCAGGTGGGAATATCCAATTTCAAGCTTCCCTTGAAATTTAAAACCAGGGCTGGACAGGTGGTTTCCCTGGAGACATCCGTTACCGGAACGGTTTCTTTGGACAAGGATAACAAGGGCATCAATATGTCGCGCATCCTCAGGGTGTTCTACCAGTTCAAGGACGACGTATTCACGTGGGGGGAAATAGATAAAATTCTCGAAACCTACCTGGACCGGCTGGAGAGCGAGGAGGCCCGCCTGAAGTTGTTTTTCAACTACCCGATTACCCAGACCAGCCTGCGCAGCAATCTGCAGGGCTACCAGTACTATCAGGTGATGTGGGAAGGGGCGCTGAATCGCGCTGGGCAACTGCATCGCTACCTCCAGTTGGATTTTGTATATTCATCCACCTGCCCTTGTTCGGAAATGTTGTCGGAACACGCCCGGGAAGCCAGGAACGCCTATTCGATCCCCCATTCTCAACGTAGCAAGGCACGTGTTCTGGTAGAGTTGGACGGGAACTCCGAGATGGCGATCGAGGACCTGGTGGACCATTGTGTCAACGCTTTGAGAACGGAAACGCAGGTGATCGTCCGCCGAGAAGATGAGCAAGCTTTCGCCGAACTCAACGGAGCTTATGTAAAATTTGTGGAGGACGCGGCTCGCCTCTTATTTGAAGAATTGGATGCCGACGAGCATATCCTCGACTTTCAGGTTTCCATTGCCCACCTGGAATCGTTGCACTCCCACGACGCGGTGGCAGTTGTGACCAAAGGAATTCCCCATGGGTTCCAAGGCCAGTTTGAAGACTTCCGGCAATTGATTTGCTAGTGTGGTGTCTCTTAAATAATCCATCACAATAAACCCAGATATAGAAGAGGTTACGGCATCGCGGGGACGCGATTGCCCTACCATTTCAAAACGTAAGCGGTAGGGCGGCGGCATCCTTGCCGCGCCTGAAAATTTCTAATGCCACGATCTGGTTTTCTCACGGCCGGGCTATTGATTCCCCTTTTACCGGTATTCGGGCGCGCAGTAGAAAATTGGGAGATGTCGCATTCGCTCGGCAAGTGAGATATGCGGGTTAGGCTTCTCCCGGTAAAATTTCCGCGATACCGCGGTATCAATTGCCTTTTTTCTTGGCCATCTGTTGGACCAGAGCAAAGCGAATTTTTGCTTCCAAGGCTTCGACTTCGTCCGGGTCCAGGTTTTCCTCTTTGGCCTTGCGCAATGCTTCCTCGGCCCGGCGTTGTGCCGCTTCGGCCGAGGCCAGATCGATATCCTCGATGTCGATGGCCGCTTCGGTAAGTACCGATACGGTATCGCCGTAAATTTCCGCAAACCCATTGTCCACCGCCAATAGATCGAGTTGCCCCTCCTTGACGACTCCCAACTCCCCGGCTTTCACCTCAGTAATCAGCGGGATGTGCCCCGGAAGGATTCCTATTTCACCGGTAGTGGTGGGAAGCGTCACGGAATCCACATCCTCGCTGTAGACCATTTCCTGGGGAGTTACGATTTCGAGTTTTAAAGCCATTGCCCTTCAGGCCGATTTGGAGTCCAAATGGGTTTTATTCCCCCTCCGCACTGGCGATAACTTCATCGATGGATCCCTTGTAAGCGAAATCGTTCTCATTGATGTAATCCAGTTCCCCATCGAGAATCATTTTGAAGCCCTTTACCGTTTCCTCGATGGAAACGTAGGTTCCGGCAAATCCAGTGAAGACTTCGGCGACATGGAACGGTTGTGACAAGTACTTCTGGATTTTCCGGGCCCGGTAAACGATTTGTTTATCCTCGGGGCTCAATTCGTCGAGGCCGAGAATGGCGATGATATCCTGGAGGTCCTTGTAACGCTGCAGCACTTTTTGCACGCCACGCGCCACTTCAAAATGGCCTTCACCCACAACCGATGGGTCCAGCGCGGTGGAGACGGACCCCAGGGGATCCACAGCGGGATAAATGCCCAACTCGGCGATCCGGCGTTCCAAAACGATGGTGGAGTCGAGGTGGGCAAACGTGTTGGCCGGTGCGGGGTCGGTCAAATCGTCCGCTGGAACGTAGACCGCCTGAAAGGAAGTGATGGATCCGTTCTTGGTGGAAGTGATGCGTTCCTGGAGAATTCCCATCTCCTGCGCCAGGGTCGGTTGGTACCCGACCGCTGAAGGCGAACGCCCCAAAAGAGCGGATACTTCAGACCCCGCCTGGGAGAAGCGGAATATGTTGTCGATGAACAGAAGCACGTCGAGGTTCTCTTCGTCGCGAAAATACTCGGCCATTGCCAGCCCGGACAATCCGACTCGCATGCGCGCCCCGGGCGGTTCATTCATTTGGCCGTAACAGAGCGCCACTTTGGAGTTCTCGATGTTTTCCTGATCGATCACCCCGGCTTCCGACATTTCATGGTAAAGATCATTGCCTTCGCGAGAGCGCTCCCCCACCCCGCAAAAGACGGAATATCCCCCGTAAGCCTTGGCGATGTTGTTGATGAGTTCCATTATGACCACCGTCTTTCCCACGCCGGCCCCGCCAAAAGCGCCTACCTTTCCGCCCTTGATGAAAGGGCATATGAGGTCGATCACCTTGATGCCGGTCTCCAACATTTCCGCCTCGATGCTTTGGTCCACCAACGCGGGAGCTGGCCGGTGAATGGGATAGCGCTTCTCGGATTTCACCTCACCGCGCTCATCGACGGGATTTCCCGTTACATCAAAAATGCGCCCCAGCACACTTTCCCCGACGGGAACGGATATCGGTGCCCCGGTATCTACAACTTCCATACCCCGGACGAGCCCCTCCGTCGACGACATGGCCACGGTGCGCACGATGGCATTTCCCAAATGTTGCTGCACTTCAAGTACCAAGGAGATGTCGGCCTCCGGCCCCTTAAAATCAACGTTGAGCGCCTGGTAGATTTCGGGAAGGTTTCCTGGCTCGAACTGAACGTCGACTACCGCGCCGATTACCTGCAAGATTTTGCCTGTATTTCTCAAATTATCAGTTTTCATTCGCTGCGGTTGCTGCGGCAATCTCTAGGATTTCCTGGGTAATGGCAGCCTGTCTGGCCTTATTGTAGTCCAGCGTGAGGCTGTCCACCAAATTGTTGGCATTATCAGTGGCCGTTTTCATTGCCACCATGCGGGCGCTGTGCTCCGAGGCTTTGGTTCCGCGAACCATGGAGTAGAACTGACGGCGCACATAAAGGGGAAGCAAATCGGTCAGGATCACTTCAACCGAAGGCTCGAAGTTCAATTCGCGGTTATCTTGGACGCCTTTGTCTATTCCCAAAGTTTCCAATGCTTCGGTGATGCCGGCCAAGGGAAGAAGCGGGACCAGCTTGGGTACCTGCCTGAGGGTGTTGACGAATCGCGGATAGAGGACTTCGACGGTGCCGACGGAACCATCTTCGAAGGCCTTGATGGCAAAATCAATGACCACACGCACCTCGGAGAACATTATTTTGTCCGAAACGGCAAAATCGGCGATCAGTTCCCTCTGGGTGCGGCTTATGAATTGGGCGGCTTTTCGGCCCACCGTGATGTATTTCACATCCTGGGACTTGGAAGGGAGTTCTCGAAACAGATTGGCGTTCAAGGCGCCGCAAAGCCCCCGGTCGGTGCTCAACACAATGATACACCGGGTGTTGGAGCGGCCTTCTTCCAAAAAGGGATGGCTGAAATTCATGACCCCCTTGGCAACGGGAGCGAGAATTCGAGCCAACAATTCCGCGTAAGGCCGGCTGGCCAAGGCCGCATCCTGGGCCCGCTTCATCTTTGAAGCGGCCACGAGTTGCATGGCCCGGGTAATCTGGGCCGTGTTCTTTACCGACTTGATGCGGCGCCTTATGTCGTGCAGATTGGCCATGGCTATCCCCTATCCGGCATATCCGGATTTCCAGGACTCGATCGCCTCCTTGAGTTCTGCCGTGATGCCGTCCGTGATCTGTTTTTCAGACCGGATTTTTGCCAGCAACGCCTCTCGGTTGGTCAGGAGGACTTCTTCCAGTGCGGCGATAGCCTGAGTTACCCCGTTGACCTCAATGTCGTCAAAATAGCCATTTTGCACAGCCCACATGAGAGCTACCTGCACCTCGGCCGGCTTAGGTGAAAATGCCGGTTGCTTGAAGAGTTCGACGATACGCGATCCCCGGTCGAGCTGGGCCTTGGTCTTGGCGTCCAGATCCGATCCGAACTGGGCGAATGCCTGTAGTTCCCGGAACTGGGCCAGCTCCAGTTTCACCGTTCCGGCAACTTGTTTGATGGCCTTGATCTGGGCCGCCGAACCGACGCGGGATACGGAAAGCCCAACCGAGATGGCCGGCCGGATCCCCTGGTTGAACAAATCCGTTTCCAAAAAAATTTGGCCGTCCGTGATGGAGATCACGTTGGTGGGAATGTATGCGGCAACGTCACCGGCCTGGGTTTCAATTATAGGCAAGGCGGTGAGCGAACCGTTTCCGTTTTCGGCATTCAATCGAGCAGCCCTTTCCAGGAGTCGGGAGTGTAAATAGAACACGTCTCCCGGGTAGGCTTCCCGGCCGGAGGGGCGCTTGAGAACGAGAGACATCTGTCGGTAGGCCACGGCCTGTTTGGACAAATCGTCATAAATGATGACGGCATCCATTCCATTTTGCATAAACCATTCGCCCATGGCGCAACCGGCATAGGGAGCCAGGTACTGATTGGCAGGATTATCGGCCGCCGGGGCAGCCACTACTATGGTATATTCCATGGCGCCGTTGGTTTCGAAGGTTCCGATGGTCCTGGCGATGTTGGAGTTCTTTTGCCCGACCGCTACATAGATGCTGTATACGGGCCGGAAATCCTCGGGAAAGGTGCCGTCGGCATTCTTGGCCTGGTTGTTGATCTTGGCTTGATTGAGGATGGTGTCGATGGCGATGGTCGTCTTGCCCGTTTGGCGATCTCCGATAATGAGTTCGCGCTGGCCGCGGCCTATGGGAATCATCGCGTCGATCGCCATTATCCCCGTTTGCAGGGGCTGGTCCACCGATTTGCGGGGGATGATACCCGGGGCAATTTTCTCCACCGGGTAAAACTCGCTCGCCTCGACAGGGCCCTTTCCGTCGACCGGTTGGCCCAGGGCATCCACCACGCGACCAAGCAACTTGCGGCCGACGGGAACGGAAAGCAACCGGCCGGTTGTATTTACTTCATCCCCCTCTTTGAGGCGACTGGTGTCCCCCAATACGACGCATCCCACTTCTTCCTCCTCCAGATTCAAGGCAATTCCGGTAAGGCCCCCTGGAAATTCGATCATTTCATTGTACATGACCTCGGACAGGCCGTCGATTTTTGCCACTCCATCCCCCACCGATAAAATGATTCCCCTGTTCTTCCGTGTCGTTGCAGTTTCGAGATGGGCGATTTCCCGTTCGATTTGTTCAATTATTGAGCTCATTTTACTGAAAATTTTCGTTTACCGGACGGACTTTGAAAGGTTTGCGAGGCGCCCCGAAACCGAGGCGTCGTAAAGATCATCCCCTACAGCGATACGGAATCCGGCAATAAGGGATGGGTTTTCCCGCGATTCCAGGATCAGGGTTCTCCGGTATGTATCCTCCAGGCTCTTTTGGATTTTTGAAATGCTGGCGTCATCCAGAGTGCCGGCATATTCGATCACCGCCTTGCCTCGGTCGATCTCCTTTCTTATATAGTAGAGGTAGTGTTTCAGAACCGTTTTGAGCTGGCGCGGAGGACGCTTTTTCAGCGCCTGCAAAACTGCTTCAACCTTTTCAGCCGAAACGACTCCGTCTTCCAGAGAGAGTTGAGCCAGCCCTTTGGCAAACTGCTTCAAATTTTTATCCCTTTGCACGTCAAGAGCCTGCGGGTGTGAGTTCTTCGGCGGCTGATTTGCTGAAGCGCGATCGTTCATCTTCAGACAAATCCTTGGTCAAGACCTTGGAGGTGGTGTCGATGACCAATCGGACGACTTCTCCACGAACCTCGGTCAGCATTTTATTGCGCTCCAGTTCGATGGCTTCCTTGGCCTTGGCAATGATTTCCTCGCTCTTGCCGGCGGCTGCCTCGGTTTGCTTATCCAGGTACAATTTGGCGGTTTCCCGCGCCTCCCCTAGAATTGTTTGGGCTTCCTGCTGTGCCTTCTGGAGCGTTGCGGCATGCTCTTTTTCCGCGTCTGCCAGCTTTATTTTCATTTCCTCGGCGTATTGAAGCCCATCGGAGATCTTTTTCTGGCGTTCTTCGATGGTCGCCAACACCGGCTTGAAGGCAAATTTGTAAAGCAGGAAGGCCACGATTCCGAAATTGACGATCTGGGCGAGGAGAAAGCGTATATCCAACCCGAAAAGGTCAAATATTTGCAGGATCTGGTTGGCCGATTCCTGGCCCCCCGTCGCTTCCGCGGCAGCTAGAATAATTGCGTTCTCGATCATGAAAAACAGGCGGAGAAGGCGCGGGCGCCGGTGGCGCGGCGGCCAAAATCATGTCTAAAGAAAAAGAGCATAGAAGGCCACGGCCTCGGCTAACGCCATACCGATAATGGCCTGTACGAGGATCTTTCCCGAGGCGCCAGGATTGCGGCCAACGCTCTCGGCAGCTTTGGCGCCGACGAGACCGACCCCTATTGCGGCTCCCAGACATCCCAATCCTCCCTGTATGCTTCCGGTCATTTGAGCTAGAATTTCAATCATTTTTCTTTGAATTTTAGGTTAACAGTTGTTGTGGCCACCCCTGCATCGGGTTCTTCCGTCAGGTTTGGTATGGGCCAAAAATTTATCAATGGGCGTGCTCCTCCGAATCGTGGTTACAGATGAGTCCGATATAAACCGAAACCAGCATGACGAAAACGAGCGCCTGAACAAAGCCGATGAGCAGCTCCAGGAAATAAAAAGGAACGGGAACTATCCAACCGATGAGGTTGGTCATGCTGTGAAGCAAGTTTTCTCCGCCAAAGACATTTCCGAATAAACGGAAGGGCAAGGAGACATTTCGAAAAAGGATCGATATGACTTCAATGACTCCCACGAAGAGGAAGATGGCCGTCAATAGATAAAACAGGGCGGTGGGGAGTTCCTTTCTGTCGGCCTTGTTGCCGAAAAGGTCGTAGATCAAAACCCTGGGGCCTGCGTAACGCATCACGAAATAGAGCCAGGCGGCAAAATGGATGACGGCCAGGCCCAACGTCATATTCAAGTCGGCGTTGCCCGGACGGACGAAGGATTCGAAATGACCCTGCTCGTCCACGTAGCCAATCGTCCCCACCCCGGGGAAAAGGCCGCTCCAATTGTGCATGAGAATGAACGTGAACAACCCAACCAAAAGCGGGAAGGTCGGTTTGAGCATGCGCGTTCCCACAATCGGTTTAACGATGTCCCGGATGCCCTCAACCAGCGTCTCAACAAGATACTGCCCCGTGGTTGGCACCAGTTTGGGTCGCTTTACCAAAGCCCTGATAAGGATGATAATCAGGATGGAAAACACCCAGCTGGTAATCATGGAGTTCGTCACGGGAAGGCCGAAAACGCTGGTGACCTCGGTGGCCTTGGGACTTAGGGCGGCGCTCGCCTGGGGCTGGGCCCAGAGGCATCCCGCCAGTCCCAGACCCAATTGGGAAGCGTGCTTTTTCGATATACGGTATAGGTAGACCATGCCTGAAAACCAGGTCAGCGGATTAAAAGTTAATTTGATTGATGAAACGTGGAAACGGGGTCAATCTTCATTTGTAATAATAATTCCCTAAACCTCTGATATTAACTTAACTGAACTTACCGATAAAGGTCTCTTCTGAATAACGAAGCGAAAGGCGTTAAGCCTATCAGCATCCTGAGCTCATGTCCAAGTCTTCCGATATCACGGGGTCGCTTTACAAGAGCCGGAAGCTCAGGCGATGGCGTTCGACCGGGTTGCGGCCGGAGGGACCGGGCAAGGTTGCGACGAAAAGTGTGCAAATGAGGCGATTGGCCTTCAGCAGCTTTTCCTTTGCCGTGACCATGACCCTGATCATCGCAGTGTGTGGCCAATTATTGATCATGAGCCTTTTCCAATGGCTCTAGTGTGGCGTCCTAAAAAAAATCACCACAGAGAGGGAAGAAAAGGAAGAAGGAAGAAGGAAGAAGGATGAAGGTGCTGAAATTAATCGTGATCGTGATCATGATCGTGATCGAAAGGAAAGGAGTGATGGAGTGGTGGAATTGACATTGGCGAAGAGCGCCTAGGTCACTAACTGGCAACTAGCTATAACGCCAACGGCGTTGAACTCCAAAGCCCAGTGTCGCGTAGCACACGCTGGGTAAGAAAAGGAAAAAATTACGAACCCCAACGGGGTTCCACAAAAATGGTGATCGTGGTGGGGAATATCCTGAAGGCAAATTCATAGGAAAAAGATCCGTCCATGGTGGGAACGAATTAACGGGACCCCACACTAAATCAGCTTCGCCGTCACCTCGAAAGACTTTCCCCGGGTCAGGGTTTGAAACACGGTGGTGGCCACCTCGGGAAAGGCTTGCGGCCGACAAGAGCGCCATTCATCCGAAGCCAGAATCAGTTCCCTGGTCCATTCCATAAATCCGGCCTGGTCCGATTTTATATGCAGCTTGGCTGAACTCTGGCATACTTCCGCCAAAGCCTTGAGAAAGTCCGCCTGAATTATGCGGTTTTTCAAGTGCCTCTTTTTGGGCCAAGGGTCCGGATAAAGAATCCAGATTTTCACCAGCTTCGCCGTCCGCGGCAGAAATTTTAAAAATTCCATGGCCTCTGCACATAGAAACCAGAGATTTTTTGCCTGGGACCTATCCGCTTTGATAACGGCCCGGTCAATCCGGAGCCTGTTGACGTCGATACCGACACAAAACTCCTCGGGAAACCGCTCGGCATATGCGGTTAGAAAATGTCCGTGACCACACCCGATTTCCAGGGTAATGGTTCGGAGACCTTTCAGGCGGGATTCGAGCAATACTTTCAATTTTCGCTGCCGCTGTTCGATCTGCCAGCGAACTTTCGGATCCATGCGCGCCGTCAACGCGGGGTCGGTTGAATGAATGAAAAGGCGTGTAGCCATGCTTTACTGAACCGGTAATTTGAAAGTAATGCGGAGCCCCCCGCCCTCGACGTTCTCTCCCAATACACTGCCCCGATGGAGAGCAATGATGCGATTGACAATACTCAGGCCCAAGCCCGTTCCTCCCTTTTCCCGGGAGCGCCCCTTGTCGACGCGGTAAAACCGCTCAAATATTCGGGGGAGATCCGTTTCGGGGATCCCGAAACCATTATCTTCCACCCATACCGTCGCTTCCCGGTTATCGCGCCGCGTTCCAATGGTCAAAGTGGAATTTTCCGGGGTATATTTGATCGCGTTGTCCACCAGATTTTCCAAGACCTGTCCCAGTTTGCTTTCGTCAGCCAAAACCGCTATTTCATATTCAGGCAATTCCAGATTAAGGGTCATACCATGCCCTTCCATCCGGTCGGTCAGATTGGCCAACACCTCCCTGATCAGCGCGTTCAGCCGAACCATGGTCCAGTTGCGGCCCTTTTCGGTTGACTCGATTTTGGTCAGGGACAAAAGGTCCATCAAGAGGTTGTACATACGTTCGACGTTCTTCCTTAACTTATTGATAAACTTTAACTTACGTCCATTCGGCATCAGGTCGAAATCCTGGTTGAGAGTGTCCACATAACCCTTGATGATGGTGAGGGGCGTCCTCAATTCGTGGGATACATTGGCCACAAATTCACGGCTGGCCGATTCCAGTTCCTTTTGCCGGGTGATTTCAAAGAAAATGAGCAAGGTCAAGTCATCCGATTCCGGATTATCCTTTCCCAAATGAGCCCCTGAAACGCGCACCCACCTGCTTTCATCGGCCTGTATGAGCTCGATTTCACTGGATTGCGGGGCTTCGCCCCGCTTGATCAGGTTTACCGTTGTCAGGAGATCCGAACTGGTGAAGAGAACCTCCAAACGCTGTCCCTCTATCTCTGAATCCTTGATCCAGTTGGAGAATGAATTGCGCAAGGCATTATTGGCTAAAATTATGCGGTTGCGGTCATCCAGTATCAGCGCCCCTTCCAACATATTGGCCAAGATGGCTTCCAACTGCTCCAAATGGCTGGCGCGCGATTGCCGTAATTGTGAGTTCTCCTCGATCATCCGGTTGATGATCCCGGTCAACCGGAGCACATGCTTGGACCCCAGCAGGATATGGCCCTTTGCGGAGAGATAACGTTGCCTGGCCTCAAGGGATTCGGCCAGATTCCTTACGTAATTCCGGTAGAGCAGATACCGTCGGATGTAGACGAGCAGCAGAACCAGTAAAAATACGATCAGGAAGACATCCATCCCCTTAATTGCCTACCACCCTGTATCCAACTCCCCTGACTGTTTCTATAATATTTGCCTGGGCTCCCAGCTTTTCCCGAAGGCGGCGAATGTGGGTATCGACAGTTCGGGTCTCCGTGTCCCCTTCGTAGTTCCATACGTCCTGCAGCAATCGTTCACGGGGTTGCACCCTACCCTTTCGTTCGACCATTAATTTGAGTAATTTGAATTCAGTTGCGGTCAATTCAACCGGGTCGCCATCAACGCGGAGCTGATAATGTTCTTCATCGATGAGTACATTCCTCACCTTTAGAGGCCCTCTCATCTGATCCGTCTGATTGAATTGAGAGCGTTTCAGAACAGCCTTTATGCGCAAAACCAACTCCTTGATAATGAATGGCTTACAAATATAATCGTCCCCTCCCGCTTCCAGGCCCAAGATTCGATCCTCACTCTCTGCCTTGGCCGTGAGGAATACCACCGGGACGTGCTTGAACCTTTTATCGGCGCGGATCATTCGGCAGATCTGTATGCCATTGAGACCCGGCATCAAAATATCGAGGATAAAGAGATCCGGCTCAAAATCCCGGCCCACCCCTAAAATGTGGTTGGGATCATTGATGGTTTCCACCACAAACCCTTCTGATTCCAGATGATAACGAACCAAGTCCGTTATGTCCTCCTCATCATCAACCACCAGAATTTTCCGTTTGTTTACTTCCATTCCAATGCAATGCGTACTTCTAAAGTCCTATAAGCGCAGGATAGAGTTGAAGGCAATACAATTCCAGTGTTCAACGCAACTTTCCCGCCCTCAACAAGACCATGAGAATACTGATATCGGATGGGTTGACCCCACTGATCCGTCTGGCCTGTCCCAAGGTAATGGGCCGAATAGCGTTTAATTTCAGGGCGCTTTCCTTTCTGAGCCCACGTATGGTCTTATAATTGAAATCCAGGGGCAATTCGACCTGTTCAGACGAGGAAATTCTCTCAATGAGCTTCAACTCCCGTTGCAAATAACCGCGGTAACGGATCCGATACAATACCTGCTCCCGGATCGACTCGCTTTCGGACAAAAATTCCACAGGAAGGTGGTCTTCGTTTTGCCCCCGCCTGATGGCATCCGCCAACGTTCCTCCGATCCCTTTGCCCTCTTCCAGGAATTTTACCCATTTGTCGACCGCATTTATTTTATAACTTATTTTAAACCAACGACTTGAAGAAATTGTTCCCGCCTCTTTGGCATAGCGGGACAGCCTCAACTCGGCGCTGCCATGATTGAGTAATAATCGATGCTCGGCCCGGCTGGTAAACATACGATAGGGTTCAGTGGTTCCTTTAGTGACCAAATCGTCGATGAGAACCCCGATATAGGACTCATGCCGTCCCAGAATCAGATAGGATTCCCCCCTACTCTTCCTGACCGCATTAATCCCGGCCAATAAACCCTGTCCGGCCGCTTCTTCGTAACCCGAGGTTCCGTTGATCTGGCCGGCAAAAAATAGGTTCTCCACTTTTTTGGACTCCAGTGATGGAAACAACTGTGTGGGAGGGGCGAAGTCATATTCCACCGCGTAGGCTGGGCGCATCAACTGGGCATTCTCCAAGCCTGGGATCGATTCCAGGATTTCCTCCTGAATCGGAAAGGGCAGGCTGGTAGATAATCCGTTGATATAATATTCATTTGTATTCCGGCCTTCCGGCTCGAGGAACAGTCGATGCTTGTCTTTATGGCTGAATCTGACGATTTTGTCTTCAATACTGGGGCAGTAACGGGGACCAACCCCCTCAATCACGCCCGAGTACAGGGGAGACAAGTGAAGGTTGTTTCGGATAATTTCCCGGGTTTTCTCACCTGTATAGGTAATCCAGCAGGAAACTTGCTCCTTTCCCGGTTTCCAACCGATTTTCTTTTCGGTGAAATGTTCCACGTGGAACACATCTTCCTCATCCCGTGTGTCGTAAAAACCAAAAAGGGTAGGTTCCGCATCCCCGGGTTGCTCCTCGAGGCTCGAAAAATCGATGGATCTGCCCAAAATACGGGGTGGGGTTCCGGTTTTCAGGCGGGCCAATTCAATCCCTGCGTCCAAAAAACTCGAAGAAAGGCTTTCTGCGCTGAAGTCGCCCATGCGCCCGCCTTTACTTTTTTTCTTACCGACGTGCATCAATGCCCTGAGAAAGGTGCCAGTGGTTACCACCAGACAGGTTCCCCTGAATTCAACCCCCAGGTTGGTTCTGCAACCGACCACCCGACCCCGTCTGAAAATGAGCCCTGTCACGGTAGCTTGGAATAGAACTAGGTTCTCTTGGTGCTCAATGGTATGCTTGAGGCGGAATTGATAGGCCTTTTTATCTGACTGAACCCTTGGGGCTTGAACGGATTGCCCCTTGGAAGCATTGAGGAGTCTGAACTGAATACCTGTAAAATCGGCATTAACGGCCATTTCTCCCCCTAGCGCGTCGATTTCCCTCACAATATGGCCTTTGGCTTGACCACCTACGGCTGGGTTGCAGCTCATTTGGCCAATGGTGTCGATGTTCCCGCTGATCAACAATGTGCACGCCCCCATGCGGGCGGAAGCCAAAGCCGCTTCGACCCCGGCATGACCGGCGCCGCACACAATGACATCGAAGGGCCGCTTTCCGCTGATCTTCATCTACTTCCCGATACAAAAGGAAGCGAACAACTTGTCCAGGACGCGCTCATTGTCAACCTTCCCCACGATGGCTTCCAAGTGTCCCAGCCCTTCCCGGAGGTGGCTTGCCACCAACTCGGCCGGTTCAGCGCGGCTGAGCAAGCGCCTGGCTTGGTTCAACTGTTCCGATGCCCTATCCAAGGCTTCGTGATGCCTTGCGCTAACCGCCACGACATCGCCCTGGGTCGAAACCTTGGGGTCGCCCAAAATGTCCAGTATAGTTGATTTCAATTGGCTGATACCATCACCCGTGAGGGCCGAGGTAGAAACCCTTTTGAATCCAGGCCAACCCGAACTCGTTGCCATATTTTTTTGTAAGTCGTTCTTATTCAATATGATAAGTGTATTTTCCTCGGATAGCAGATCAGTGACCCATTGGGGAAAGCGGGCAGGGGGCAGGGATACATCCATGGTCAAGAGAACCAAGTCGCAGGTGGACATTTGTTCCACTGTTTTGGCGATGCCCGCTTTTTCAACGGGGTCGTCCGTATCGCGAACACCTGCTGTATCCAATAAACGGATGCGATAGGGGCCGATAAAAAACGATGCCTCTACGTAATCGCGTGTTGTCCCGGGGGTTTCGCTGACGATAACGCGCGATTCGCCCAATAAACGGTTTAAAATACTGCTCTTCCCCACATTTGATGGTCCAATAATGACCGCTTTGACTCCCTCCCGCAGAAAAATCCCGGTCCGGGAGGTATCAGAGAGTTCGGCGATCTCGAGTTCCATGTCATTCAACCGGTTTTCCGGGGCGTGCCCTCCCTCCGTCGGGAGGTCCTCTTCCGGAAAATCGATGTAGGCCTCGACTTCTGCCATTATCTGCAATAAACGGTCCGTGAGGTCATCGATACGGCGTTTTAAACTTCCCTGCAGTTGTTGTGCGGCTGCTTTGAAGGCGAGGTCGGTTCGGGCCCGAATCAAATCGATGACCGCTTCGGCTTGGCTCAGGTCCATTTTTCCGTTCAAAAAAGCCGTTTGGGTGAACTCTCCCGGAGAAGCCTGCCGGCAACCCCGTTCCACCAGGTCCCCCAGGATACGCTGAAGAATAAAGGGATTTCCATGGCAGGAGATTTCCAGCATGGGATCCCCGGTGTAAGATCGATCCTTTTCGAAGAAGGTGAATACTACATTGTCCAGAAAATCACCCCGCAGGCTGATGTAATCCCGGTGGTAAGCGAACCGTGGGGTAGGAGAGGGTAGGGCGAATATGCGCTCAACCAATTCTCTGCAAGCGCTACCGCTGCAACGGATCAATCCCAGAGCTGACTCGCCATGCGGTGTGGAAAGTGCGACGAAGGTATCCTGCTTAGCCATGAGATAAAGGTTGAAGAACCTTCATCTTAACCACCTTTGCCAGATGCAATACTAATTTCCCGCGTTGAGGTTGACTTTCTCAAAGATGGCCTTGGTCAATTCTTCCTGAAGCTTCGGATGTTCCATGAGGTACTGCTTGGCGGCCTGACGGCCTTGGCCGATCAAATCCCCCTTGTAGGATACCCAGGCCCCTCTCTTGACGAGAATTTTGTGCTCCACAGCCAGATCGAGCAGGGAACCGGTCTTGGAAATGCCCTCATTGTACATGATATCGAATTCGCATTCCGTGAAAGGCGGAGCCACTTTATTTTTAACAATTTTCAGCCGGGTTCGATTCCCAATCACCTTCCCGCTGGGATCCTTGATTTGGCCGATGCGGCGGATATCCATTCTAACCGAGGCAAAAAACTTCAGGGCCCGGCCTCCGGGGGTGGTTTCCGGATTCCCGAACATTACCCCGATTTTCTCCCGAATTTGATTGGTAAAAACACAAAGGCACCTGCTCTTGTTGATGGCTGCGGTAAGCTTGCGCATGGCCTGACTCATCATTCGGGCCTGCAACCCCACCGTGGCATCTCCCATTTGGCCGTCCAGTTCCGCCCTGGATACCAGAGCGGCAACCGAATCCAGCACCACCACGTCGATTGCTCCGGAACGGATCAAGGTCTCGGTAATATTGAGCGCATCCTCCCCGCTCTCGGGTTGAGAAATCATCAATTCATTCAAATTGACCCCCAAAACTCGGGCATATTTCGGATCGAGGGCGTGTTCCACATCGATAAAGGCGGCCGTTCCACCTTGTTTTTGCGCTTCCGCAATGACAGCCAGGCA
The DNA here is from genome assembly GCA_965204545.1 of Opitutales bacterium. Classification (GTDB taxonomy): domain Bacteria; phylum Verrucomicrobiota; class Verrucomicrobiia; order Opitutales; family UBA2995; genus JAABVD01. Next base: position 1,651,359 of record CBDBFA010000003.1, read on the forward strand.
CAAGGTGGTTTTCCCCGAGGATTCCGGGCCGAAAACCTCAACCACTCTGCCCCTGGGCAGGCCCCCGATTCCCAGGCAAAGGTCGATGGCAATCGATCCGGTGGAAATACTGGCCACATTCAACTTGGGAGATTCTCCCAAGCGCATGATGGCATTCTCCCCGAACTGCCGGTTGATCGCGGTCATGGCGAGTTCGATGTTCTTCTTTCTATCGTTGCCGAAATTGGTTTTTGGTTTCGTTGTTCTTGCCATAATTCGGGGTGGAAAAAATGTTTTAGGTTGGTCTAAGGTGAAATGGCCGGGTCAATGTAAAGTGCCAATTCAGTGGGATTTTCCCATTAGTGAACATAGTTTCACTTGTATTTCAACGTTATTTCTTCCCCTGGCCAAAATAATTTAATGCCCTCCCGCAAAGATTCCCAAACCCCGCTTCAGGAGCTGAAACATCAGATAAGAGCTTTTGCGAAGGAGCGCGATTGGGAGCAATTTCACACTCCGAAGAATTTGTCCATGGCCATCGCGGCGGAAGCGGCCGAATTGATGGAACACTTTCTCTGGAAGGATGGGCCGGGATCATTCGATGCCTTAAACCATCCGGCCAACCGAAAGGAAATCGAGGGAGAATTGGCCGACATCCTCATTTTTTCCCTGGAATTTGCCAATATTGCCGACCTCGACGTCGCCACCGTCATTGGGGAAAAGATGCGGGCCAACGCGCAAAAATATCCGGTGGAAAAGGCGAAGGGTAGGGCGGACAAGTATACTGAACTATGACCCGCACGCCTCACTTTCATGACCACTTCCACACCGACTGAAAGGGTTATGTCGCCCATAAAAAGGCTTTACCTTAATACGCATAATTAGATGGCAAGGAAATTCTACCCCAAAACCATGAAGTTTCCGCCCGTGTCCCGCCGGCAATTCATTAAATCCGCCACCGTTGCAAGCCTTGCTTCCTATGGGGGCTTATCCGGCAAAGATCCGGCTGACCCGTCTCAGGGGGTGGCAGGGCAGAACTGGGCCGAGAATTTTACCTACGGGGCAGCTCGCTTTCACCAACCGGAGACGATCGATGAGCTGAGGAAATTGGTGGGCCGGAGCCGTCGCGTCAAAGCGCTGGGAGGGAGGCATTCGTTCAGCCGTATAGCCGACACAGATGCTGATTTGATAGGCACATCGCAGTTCAATCGACTAATCGATTTGGATCCCCAAAAGCGCGCCGTCACGGTGGGAAGCGGGATGAAATACGGTCACCTTGCCGAACTGTTGCATGATGCGGGGTTCGCGGTACACAACCTCGCCTCCTTGCCTCATATCCAGGTGGGAGGCGCCATTGCTACCGCGACGCATGGGAGCGGCGATGACAACGGTAACCTGGCAACCCAAGTGAGAGGACTCGAATTAGTCACAGCGGAAGGAGAACTTATTCGACTGGAGCGCGGTGACCGCAACTTTGAAGGCGCCGTGGTGCATCTCGGCGCACTGGGTCTGATAACCAGCGTAACGCTCGACATTGTTCCCACCTTCGAAGTTCGGCAGTATGTATTCATCGGCCTGCCTTTGGAACAACTTCAAGCCAATTTCGACGCCATTTTCTCATCGGCTTATTCCGTTTCCGTCTTTACTGATTGGCAACGGGACCCGGGTTTGACCACCATCTGGCTCAAGCACAAGGTTGCGGGTGAGACCATTGAAACCCCGCCGGAAATGTTCGGTGCCAAACGAGCCGAGCGGCACGTCCACCCGATTGTCGGGTATGATTCCGAGGTCTGCACACCGCAATTAGGCGAAGTCGGGCCCTGGTTTAACCGCTTGCCGCATTTTCTGATGGAATTCAGGCCTAGTACCGCGGAGGAATTGCAGTCGGAGTTTTTCCTTGCCCGAAGGCACGCCGTGGCGGGGATAGGGGAACTCCACGGTTTGAGGCGCGAATTGGCCGGGGTCTTGCAGATTTCCGAGATTCGCGCGGTCAAAGCCGACGATTTGTGGATGAGCACCGCCTATGGAGAAGACCAGGTGGCATTACACTTCACCTGGATCAAGGATTGGCCTCGGGTTCAGGACGCGTTAACGCTTGTCCAGGAGAAATTGGTACCCCTCGGCGCTCGTCCCCACTGGGGAAAACTCACCACAATGCGGCCCGAGGACTTACAACCCCGTTATCCGAAGCTGTCCGAATTCCATCAATTGGCCGCCCGACTGGACCCCACCGGCAAGTTCCGCAACGATTACCTGGAAAAGTACGTCTTCGGATAGAAGCGTGGGCAATAGAGTTCCTCGCCCAAAAAAATTTGGCGTCCCGTAGGGGATTGCATAGCTCTTCGAGCTACCTCTGCGAGGCGACCTCCGGTCGTGCCATCTACGTTCGCCAAGCTCTCTCCGTCAAACCCGGGTTCGAATCCCCGACGGATCCTCGCCAATAGTAAAATTGGCGTCCCGTAGGGGATTCGAACCCCTGTTGCAGGGATGAAAACCCTGTGTCCTAGACCTGACTAGACGAACGGGACGTCAGAAGCATTCGGATAAGTGTTGGATTTGCCGGATGGATCAAGCAAATTCTTAGAAAAAATTGGCCTGCTGTGACTTTGACGGGTTGGGACCTTGACAAGTGTTGGGACCGATCTAGCGTATGACTCCTTTTTTGACTTACCATGCAACCGACATTCCGTCCATCCAAACTTCGTCGGGCCCGTAAATTCGGGTTCCGGAAACGCATGTCCACCAGTGGGGGGCGCAAGGTGATCGCCGCACGTCGTCGCAAGGGTAGGAAACGTCTGTCTGCCTAACCCCTTTGTTGAGCCGGATGCGCTATGGATTTACCGTCCGGCAACGATTGCGTCAGGCCCGCGAATTCGATGTCGTCCGAAAATTTGGCCGCCCCTTTCGAAGCGCCCCATTTATTTTTTCCGTTTACATTCCGGAGGAGGCGGTGGAGGGTAAACCGGTCCGGAGGTTGGGTATTATCGCTTCCCGGCGGGTGGGCAAGGCGGTGGATCGGAACCGCTGCAAACGCCTGTGCCGCGAACTTTTCCGCTTACACCAGCATGAACTTCCGGATCACTGCGACTGCGTGTTGGTGGTGCGGCCTAAATTTACAGACTTTACATTTCGGGAGCTGGAAAAAAGGTTTACCCAAGCCTGCAAGTATCTGAACCAGGGCGATAACCTACCGTGAGATCTTCCATTCCAGAACACCTGTTAAAAGCTCCCCGGCGGATTGCGATCGGATGTCTTCGGGTTTATCAGACAGTCCTCCGCCCGATCCAGAGCGCAATGTTTTGTCCGGGAGGTTGTTGCCGGTTTTTTCCATCCTGCTCGGATTACGCCCTTGAAAGCATAAAATTACACGGCCTGCTAAGGGGAGGCTTCCACAGCCTGGTTCGCCTTTGCAAATGCCATCCCTTTAACCGCGGAGGATTTGACCCGGTAAAACCGGCCTCCACAAACCAGTCGACCGCCACCCGGCGGGACTCGCGGCCCGATCGACCCTGTTGTTCCTCATAAGGATTCATGGATAAGAAAAACACGTTAATCGGCGTACTTTTTCTTGTAGCTGCCTTTGCCCTGATTCCCGTTATGAACCGGAATCAGCAACCGCCGCCGTCACCGGAAGGGCCTGCGCCCTCAACCAAATATCCTCCTCCCCCAGAGGGTTCGGAAGGCACACCCACTCAGCATTCTCCGGGTCCTGAGCAGGCCGGTCACGGACCTGAGGGATTGGTCGAACCCACCTCGGAAATAGCGGAAACCGACGCGGTGCCCGAAGCCCTTTACTATCTGGAAAATGACCTGATTGAAGTCGTCTTCACCAACCGCGGCGGAGGCATCAAGAAAGTGGCCATGAAGGCTTATGAGGCGGACAAGGATTCGGACTTTCCCTTTCTCTTCAACCACTACGGCGCCCAACCGATGCTGGGGGTTTCGGTAATCCGCAGCCGCTTTGACAGTTCCTTCGTCAAAACCTATCAAAGCGATCGGGAAATACACTTTGAACGGCGCGAATCGAACGGTTTGCTGGTGCGCAAAAAATTCTGGATCCATACCAACCCGGAGGAGGAGGAATTGTATTCCATTCGGCACGCCGTCGATTTTGTCAACACCTCCTCCAACTCCCTTTTCTTGAGCAACTACAAGCTTCATTTGGGCAGGCTCGAACCCGCTTTGCTGGGTGGCGGCACCTTCCTGGGGGGCTTTCTCAACGTGGGTTATTACGAGGATGGGGACGAGGAATTCATCGCCTCGTCCAAGTTTATTCGCTCTGACGGATTTCTCGGCTTTGGCGGCAACCGGAATCCTCCCCCTTACCTGACGGAAAACGCGAGGTTTGGGTGGGTGAGTCTGAAAAACCAATTTTTTACAGCCATTCTGACTCCCGATGAGCAGGGAATCGGGGTCACGGTTACACCACGCACCCTCGACTTGCGCAATGACAAGGGAGAGCCCGTGGTGGCGCTGGAAGGGGATGCCCACTTTGAACTCTCGGGCCTGGGTCCCAACGAGAGGGTCAGCCGCGGTATGGATTTTTACGTGGGACCCAAAGAGATATTCCGGCTGCAGAAAATGGACCGCAACCAGGAAAAGGTCATGCAATTCGGCTGGTTTGGGGCCATCAGCAAGGTCTTGCTCCTGGGCATGAAGGTGATTCACCAGTTCATACCCAATTGGGGTGTCTCCATTGTCCTGATCACCATAGCGCTAAAGATCCTGTTTTGGCCCTTGACCCAGATTTCCGCACGATCGGCCAAAAAGATGCAGAAAATCCAAGGTCCGATGAAGGAGATGCAGGAGCGCTACAAGGACGATCCCAAGCGAAGGAATGAAGAGATGATGAAGTTGTATCGGAAGCATAAGGTAAACCCCTTGGGGGGCTGCTTGCCCATGCTGATACAAATACCGATCTTCATTGGATTCTTCTACATGCTGCGGACCTCCTCGGAACTTCGTTTTGCCGAATTCCTCTGGATTGCCGACCTTTCCCAACCGGAGAAGCTCTTCTCCTGGGGGATCAACCTGCCCCTTATGGGCCAGTATTTCAACCTGCTCCCCATACTGATGGGGGTCACCATGTATTACCAGATGCGCATGACCCCCACTGCCGCTTCCGCCCAACAGCAGGCCATATTCAAATTCATGCCTGTAATGATGGTCGTAATGCTCTACAATTTCAGTTCCGGGCTCTGCCTCTACTGGACAGTGCAGAATCTAATGACCATACTGCAACAAACCATTACCAACCGAAGGAAGGATCCGGAGGAAATTGCCGAGGAGCGGAAAGCAAAATCGGGCCCCGTCCGCCAAGACAATCCTCTGATCCGCAAGAAACCGAAACGTAAATCCAAGCGCTCCTAGCCCGCATGTCTCACCAAATTTTCTACTGCGCGCCTGAATCCCGGCACTGGAGCGGGGTTCCCTGGATTCGGGACTTTGCAGGGTGTCGACCCGGCTTCACCCCCGAATCTGCACGAAACCCCCACCAGCGCTCGGCCTTCAAACGCTCGTCACGAATTTTGGTGAGACATGCGGGCTAACCTTCTTTATCGTGTCAGGTCACAGTAAATGGGCAACGACCAGGCGGCATAAGGCAGCCGTGGATGCCAAACGGGGCAAAATCTTCTCGGTCATCAGCAAGGAGTTGATCTTGGCGGCACGGGCTGGGGGAGGGGATCCCACTTTGAATCCGAGACTCCGCACCGTCCTCCAGAAAGCGAAAGCGGCCAACATGCCCAACCACAATGTGAAACGGGCAATAAAAAAGGGAACCGGGGAACTGCCGGGGGTGGAGATCGAAGAGGTCACCTATGAGGGATATGCCCCGGGTGGAGTGGCCTTGATGATCGAAGTGGCTACGGACAATACCAATCGCAGCGTCAGCGAAGTGCGCAGCACCCTTTCCAAGAGTGGCGGAAACCTGGGAGGTCCGGGGGCCGTGGCCTTTAATTTTGAACGCATGGGGCAATTCACCATAGCGGCTGAGAAGACCACTGAGGATTCCCTGATGGAAGTGGTTCTGGAAGCCGGGGCCGATGACTTATTGGATGGAGAGGATCATTTTGAAGTGCGTTGTCCCATTTCGGAATACGAGAAAGTGAGTCATGCCTTGGAGGATGCCGGAATCGAACCGGATTCCTCGGAGATTGCCTACATTCCACAGAATCTGGTGCCCGTAACTCAAAGGGAAGAGGCCCAAAGAATACTACGGCTCATCGAGGTTCTGGAAGATCTGGAGGACGTCCAAAACGTCTATGCAAACTATGAAATGGATAATGCTTTGCGGCAAGCCGTCCGGCCATAGAAGGGTGTCCTTTGGGCTTTCCAAACCGGGTGGGATTTCCTAATCTGAACGCGTTTTGTTTCCATTCTTACATAATTTGGGTCTGTTCCTCCTGCGCTTGGTGACCGGAGCTCTCGCCACCATTTTCGCCGCACGGGAGTTGGCAGACCGATCGGAAATCATTCTGAAAACACTGGAGGGGTTTCAAATCGGTTCGGCGGATATCGTTAAGGTGTTTATCGGTTGTGCGGTATTGTTTGTCGGGGTTCTCGTGCTCATCGGCTTCTGGACCAGGATCATGGCTCTGGCCCTTTTGCTGCTCCTGGTCATCGGGAGTTATTCCTGGCCGGCCCAGGAAAGCCATTTGTATTTCCAATTCCAGGCGCTTTACGGGGCGTTGTTTCTTTACCTATCACTGGCTGGGGGGGGGAATTGGGCGGTTTCCAGGCCAGCAGGGCAGGGGGGTCAGTCTTTCCTCGATGCCGAACCAACCGCTCTTGCCCGAGACGACCGACCTTCCATATTTCGGGAGATGGATGAAGAGATCGATGAAACGCCGGCGGCGGAGGATGAGGCCGAAGGCGCCGAAGATGCGGACCGGGACGGTGACGAGAAAGGGGAGGATCCCAAACCCATGGACCCCTTACCCTCCTTGTGAAGGACTGAAGCCCCTTTCCTCAATCTCCTTCAGCAATTTCATCTTATTGGTGTCCAGGTAGGGATCATCGACCCGATCGAGCAAAAGAGACGCTTCCTCGAAATGCCCGAGCTTGAAGTGACAATTGGCCTGTTGTAGGAGAATTATTTGTTTATCCCGCTCGTCCTCGACGCGCTGGAAAATGCCATCCCATACCGAGAGGGCCTCCTCCAGATCGGCAATCGGGTAATCGTAAAATGCTTCGGCATAACGATATTGGTAAGCCATGTTGTCGGGAGCCAACTCCGCTGCGCTCTTGAACGCCTTGAACATCTGGTCTTCCACCGTCTCCCTGGCCAGAATTTCATGCTGCACGATTTCCTCCGTGAAATAATAGAGGAGGTTGGCGAGTTGGTAGTGATAGAGCGGTTCCCTGGGGGCTAATCGAATGGCTGCGAGGTAATAGGGCATGGCGAGTTGAAAGTTGGCCTGCTCGATCATGTAGTTACCCAACTGGTTTTTGACCTGCGCAATGGTGGGATCGAGGGAATCTGCCTTGAGCAAAAGTCTTAGCGCATCATCGCCCTTATCGATTTGGGCCAAATACAGACCATAGGCGGCAATTACAGCGGGATTTTCCGGATTTTTCGTCAGCAGAGAAGCATACTCGGTGTGAACGGCAATCAATCGAAACTCCAGGGATTCCTTATCGCTCGGATTGGTTTCCTCACGGTAAGCCTTCATCAACCGGTTTTGCTTCTCCTGGATTTCCTCCAGTTTAATCTGAGCGAGGGTTTTCGCAGAAAGGGGAGCCGCCGGGGAAATTGCCAGGAGCAGCCCCAGGGCCATGGCGGCACCTAGTGTGGCGTCCCTGAAGTAAACCACCACAGAGAGGGAAGAAAAGGAAGAAGGAAGAAGGATGAAGGATGAAGGCTAAAGGTTAAAGGCGCTGATATTAATCGTGATCGATTGAATATGAAGAAGAGATCTCGCAAAGATCGCCAATCAGGAATGAGGAATGAGGAATGAGGAATTGGGAGAAGAGAAACCAAAAACCAGAAGACAAATTTCACTGACCACTAGCCACTGGACACTGATCACTAATAAAATGGATGGGCCGACCAAGCTGCGAATTACGGTTGGGGGGATGGAGTTGGTTCAGCCTGTTGAGCAGGGACGATCTCTTCGGTGGTGGCTTTCCCTTCTGCCGCTTCCTCTGTGGCCGGTGGCGGTGTCGATCCAGAGGCAACCACTTCTGCGGTTTCCGCTACCGCCGGGGAGGAAGGGGGTACTGGTTCCACGGCAATCTCTTCAGATGGTTCGGCCGCTTCCGGTGGAGAGGACTCGGTTTCTGCTATACCTTCCTCTATCACCTCTTCGGGGGGTTCAGGTTCTTCGGGAAGGTCGGCGAGTTCGGATATTTCGGTTGGAATGTTGTCAAAGGTATAGGAGGAGGCTTCAAAGTTCAGCTCATCCATGAAACGGTTAATGGGATGGTCCGCCCGGCTGCTGCTGATACGCAGGTAGGTTACCTGACCGGCGGTGGAGGTAGTCGGTTCCTCCTCATCTTCGGATGGCGGAGGTTCGTACCGACTCATTTTTACTGTGATACTTTCACCGGAAAACAGGGTAAACCTCAGCGAGCGGGCATTATTCTGGGCGCCTTTCCATTCCTCGGTGGCCTCCACCTCGTCCCGTTCCTTGACTTGGGTAAAGCGGAGGTTGCTGAATTGGTTGATCACAGAGGTGATCTCGCTTTGTTTGGGGGTTCTCTCGTCGGAAGGGGTTGTGCTGACAAAGTCCTTGTCTTTGTCCTCCCGTCTGACCCCCCAGGATTCATCCGCGAGGAAAAACTGGATCCCGGCCACATCATCCGCTTCAAATTCGTAGAGGGTCTTGGCCGCCCAATTGGTCGAGTTGGCATCCAGGAAAGGACTGGCGGTGGCCTGATAAGCGGTATTTTCCTGGTCGAGCAAAAAGGCGGTTCCCCCGCCCGGGAGGGATTTCCCATAGGTGATGTCCAATAGGAAATCGCCGTCCACGGATGTCAGCCTGACCCTTCCTCGGTCGAGATCCAGCCGCTCCAATCGGTCCGGTAGGGCCGTGATTCTGCGCCCGATATTTGCATCGACGATATTTTGGACGAAGGTGCTGAGCTTTCCGAAGTCCACCGGCAGGTCGTAGAGGGTTCGGACCACCCATTCCCCCTCTTCATCGGCCTGTAATTCCACCCGGTCCCCGTCCTTGGAAATCTCTATGGTCTCGAGCTGGGCCAGGGCTTCCCTTTCCAGTAATGGTTGACCGACCCGGGGGTCCTCCACCGGTGAGCGTAAGGAGGAATTACGTAGCATGTAACCGGCGATCGTCAGAATGGCCAGGACGATTACTGTGATGAGCAGGGATCCTATTTTCATGGAGAGGGACCTATTTGCGTTTGTGCCGGCGAATAAAGAAGACTATTCCAGCGGCAAAAACCAGCAGCGGGATGACGGTCAGGTTGGATACGGCCAGGGTGAATCCGAGATTTTCCACTTTTTCTCTCAGCTTTTTCCTGACTTCGCGGCGTTCCCTCCTCTTTTCGGCGGCATTTTCGTTGAGTTCCTGTATTTCCTTTCTCAACTCCGGCGTCAGAATCAAGGTATTGCTTTCCCTTTGCTGGGATTGCAACTCCCGGATTCTGGCCTCGAATTCCTGGACCTCGGCGTTGATTTCATCGTATTTCTGTTGGTACTCGATCTGGGCTTGGCGTTCGATCCGGTCGACTACAAGGAAGGGCCGCAGGGAATTGCCTTTTCCCCGGATGGAAATGAGGTCTCGACTGCCGGACATGAATTCTACGGCGTTGCCCAGGAGGTTGAGATTATCGTTGAGGGGTTGAATGGCGTCCATGCCCAAAAAATTCAGACGCCTGACCGAGTATCGATCCTGCAACCAATCGGTGTCGGCAAAGAGAAGGATATTACATGGGTTGGTCGAGTTGGATAGAAAGTCCTCCGGTTCTTGAGGGGTTGCCGGAGAGGAAGGTTCTTCTTCGTCCTCCGAAATCTCCTCAACGGGTTTTCCCTCCGGGAAGGCGGTCTTGAGGGGTCCGCGCAGGAAACCGGCCATGGTCAACGGCTCTCCGGCCGGGGTAATTTGCGATGCCATTTGCATGGGCCCGATGCGATCGGCCATCATTGCGAAGAAGGCGCCCGCTTGGGGGGAGGTTTGGATGAGGGGGGTCAGCTCCAGGTCTGATTCCTCGGATGCGGCAAAGCTTCCCGCCTCGATGATATGCAGGGAATCGAGCCCGGACAGGATAAATTCATCTGCGTTCAGGGCATATTGGTTAACATGGAGCCAAGTCGGCATCTTAATTGGCCCGGTTTGGGTTTGCACACTGGCGGCATTGGCCATGTCGACGACCAGTTGACTGTCGTCGAAGTCTATGCCGTAGGCAGCAAAGAGCCGGCGCAGGGTACTGGAGACATTTTGTGCCGGCTGCCCCATCATCATGGCCTGGCGTTGCTGATCCTTTTGGAAGCCGCTGGCCGGATCTACCGCGATGATGGCCGGTCTGCCTTGGAGCAGGTACTGGTCGATTTCATAGAGGAGGGCTTCCTCCAGGTCGACCGGATGGATGACCAGCAGAATATCGATTAAGGAAGGCCAATCGGAAGCATTGTCGATTTGGGAAATTTCAAACGTTTGCCTCAGTTGCTCGACAAATACCCAGTCCGGATTTTGCGGCTGCTGTCCGGGAAAGAATTGGGGTGTGCCCACCACGGGCAGGCCGCTGATTAATCCTATGACGGGTTTATCCCATTGCTGTACGGTGTAGAGGGCTTTGGCCACATCGTATTCGAGAAACTCTTCCTTGCTGGGGTCGAAAACCGGAATGCCCTCCTGATTATCAGCTTGGGTCAGGGATAGGCCGAAGTAGAGGGTTTGGCCGTTTTGCATGGGATTGCCGCTGACTCCCGCGCTGTTTGCGGCTTCTTCCTCCTCCGTGTCCGGTTTGGGATTGATGATATTCAATTTGATCATACCGGAAGAGGCGCCGGCAAATTGGCGCAGCATTTCCTCGACCCGGGTAGCGTAGTTCTTGAACCGAATGGGCAATCCTTCCACGTCGCGGGTGAAGTAATAATCCAGTACAATCGGTTCCTCCAGTTTTTGCACCAGGGCTTTACTGCCGGCGGAGAGAGTGAAGAGTTTCCCGTCGGTCAGGTCCACCTTCCAGCTCAAGAGGCTGGCCAACATGTTGGTCAGGATGAGGATGAGCAGGAGCAGAAATCCCGCTATGAGCTTTTGGGTCGTACTCATGGGGTGGGGAATTTAGTATTAGTGTTCCAAAATGATGACGGTGAGCAGGAGGGAGAAAAAGGTCAGGGAGAGGAAGAAAATGAGGTCTTTGAAGACGATGAGCCCGCGGGTGAAGGAGACGAAATGGGTGGTGTAGCTGAAATTGCTCAGGCCGTCTACCCAGGCCAGGGGAAGGAAGGACAACAGTTCGGTGAATACGGACCAGCCGAGAAAAACCAGGCCGAGGTTGATCACCACGCTGATGACGAAGCTGATGACCTGGTTCTTGGTTAATGCCGAGGTAAAGGAGCATACCGCAAGGAAACTGCCAGCCATGAGGAGGCTGCCCATGTAACCGGTCCAAAGCGGTCCCCAGTCGGGGTCGCCCAGGTAGGCCACGGTAAGGGGCAAGGTGAAGGTCAGGGCAATGCCGACGCTGATGAAAGCCCATCCGGCCAGGAATTTCCCGATAACGGCTTCGCCCGTGCGAATGGGAAGAGTCAGGAGAAGTTCCCAGGTTCCGGATCTGCGCTCCTCCGACCAAAGCCGCATGCCCACGGCCGCGATGAAAAATGTGTAGATCCAGGGCTGCAGGTTGAAAAAGGTTTCCAATGAAGCCACCCTCGATTCGAAAAAGCGTCCCAGGTAAAAGGTCAGGCCGGAAGAAACCACCAGAAAGACAATGAGAAAGACGTAGGCAATGGGGGAGCGAAAATAGCCGAAAAACTCGCGTTTGAAAACGGGGACAATCTGTTTCATACCAGGGGAAGGGGTACCTGTTCAGCCTTCTATGCAGTCAATTCCCAGAACACTTCATCCAGCCCCACGGGCGCTTTTTCGAAATGGGTAATCAACCAGTTGTTATCGCGAAGGGTTTTCAGAATAAGGGTTTCGATAGGCCGCTTTTTTCTTGGGAAAATTTCCAAGCGGTTATCGTTCAGGGTAACCGAGGCAACTTCAGGCAGATCTTTGAGGGCGTTACGCACCGTATCGATTTCCACCCCTTCCACTTGAACCCGCAAAGCGTTGAATCTCCGGTTTCTTTCCAGGAGGGACTCCGGGGATTCGTCGGCAATCAGCGCTCCTTTTGCGATGATGATGACACGGTTGCACAAGGCGCCCACTTCTTCCAATATATGGGTGGAAAGGACAATGGCCTTGTCTTGGGCCATGGCCTTGATGATTTTTCGCACCTCTTTTTTCTGGTTCGGATCCAGGCCGTCGGTCGGTTCATCCATGATGAGCACGGGGGGGTCATGCAAAACGGCCTGGGCGAACCCGACCCGTTGCTTGAACCCCTTGCTCAGGGTTTCGATGGATTGATGGCGCACACTGTTCAAGCGGCAGAGGTCGCAAACGCGGTCAATTTTTTCCTCTTTCTCCAAAAGGTCGCGGAAACCGCGGATTTCTGCGATAAAGTTCAGAAACTCCTGCACGGTCATTTCCCCGTAAACAGGACCATTTTCCGGAAGGTAACCTATTTTCTCCTTGATGGCGACCGGATGCTCCTGGACGTTGAGCCCATCCACCAGGATCGTTCCCGAGGAAGGGCGAACAAACCCGCTTATCATCTTCATGGTGGTAGATTTTCCGGCGCCATTCGGCCCCAGAAATCCCAGGATTTCGCCACGGTTCACCTGGAAACTTATGCCGTTAACCGCATCGATGGAACCGTATCTTTTGTGGAGAGATTGAACCTCAATCATGGATGATTACTGGGGTTTTTAGCCAAGACGGTAAATCTAAAAATTTGTTCCCGTTTGAAAAGTATTTTTTTGGAGGCCCTGCATACAGGTTGCCTTGGAAAATCCCATCCCTTTAATGGGAGACAAAAATTAGCCTGGCGTTCTTTAAACTATTCACCACCGAGGAGGGGAGGAAAACCACTGACCACTGCATGGAAGGCATACCCGACATAGAGCCCTACAAAACCCGCTATGGTGATTTGGGCCGGGAGATGGCCAAACCTGGTTTTTTCCGCGATCAGGCGCAAATGGCCCGGTTGTCCCGCGAGCACCGGAAACTACAGCAGGTGATCGATTGTCATGCCGAGTTGCAAAGACTGGATCGGGAAATATCGGATCTCCGGGGGATGATCTTTGGTCCCGAGGCGGAAGAAGAGCTGAGTGAATTAGCCAAGGCCGAACTGCCGGAACTGGAAACCCGCTTTGACGAATTAAAGGAGAAAATCTTCTTCGCCATGATACCCCCCGATGCGACGGATTCGCGCAATACCATCGTGGAAATCCGCGCCGGAGCCGGAGGGGATGAAGCCAGCCTTTTTGCGGGGGATTTGTACCGGATGTATCAACGATATGCCGAGTTCAATTCCTGGAAGGTGGAACCGATGAGCAGCAACCCATCCGAATTGGGGGGATTCAAGGAGGTTTGTTTTCTGGTAAAGGGCGAGGAGGTATACAAGAAATTGCGCTACGAATCGGGCGTCCACCGGGTGCAGCGGATTCCGGTTACCGAATCGTCCGGGCGCATCCATACTTCCACCGTGACCGTCGCAATGATGCCGGAGGCGGAGGAAGTGGACATCGATATTGATCCCAACGACTTGAAAATTACCACCATGCGGGCCTCCGGAGCCGGAGGTCAGCACGTCAATAAAACCGATTCCGCCGTGCGTATCCTGCACCTGCAAAGCGGGGAGACGGTTTATTGCGCGGACGATCGTTCCCAGCTCAAGAACAGGGAAAAGGCCCTCAAGGTGCTTTATTCCCGCCTCTTGGAGAAGAAGCGACGCGAGGAACAGGAAAAATACGCGGCCAAGCGCAAAAGCCAGATTGGCACAGGGGACCGTAGCGAACGCATTCGCACCTATAATTTTCCCCAGGGACGGGTGACGGACCATCGCATTGGATTGACCCTGCTCACATTGCCGCAGGTGATGGAAGGCCACCTCGACCCGGTGGTGGAATCCCTGCAAAAGGCGCAGTACGATGAGAAGCTGGAGGAGTTGATGAAGGGCAACCTGGTCTGATTTACCTTTTTCCCGCCCCTGATTTGCGGGACATCTCCTGCCCTGATGCCCATGCTGACCATCCTGGATGTATTGCAGAAAAGCACTGCCTTTCTGCAGAAATACGGTGTGCCCGATGCGCGGTTGAGCGCTGAATGGATTTTGGCGCACCATTTGGGACTGAAGCGGCTCGATTTATTTCTGCAGTTTGAGCGTCCCTTGCCGGAGGAGGAGCTGGCCGGCATCCGCGTCGACATAAAGCGGCGAGCCAACCGGGAACCCCTGGAACACGTGCTGGGGTGGATAGAATTCTTCGGGTTGAAATTATGCTCGGACCAACGCGCTTTCATTCCCCGTCCGGAAACCGAATACCTGGTCGAGCTAATACAGGCAGAGTTTCAGGAAGGGGAACCGGCCCGGATTCTGGATTTGGGCACGGGTAGCGGCGCTATCCTATTGGCATTGTTGAGCGCCTTTGAAAAATCTTCCGGGGTTGGAATTGATCTTTCCCCTGAAGCCCTCGACCTGGCTCGGGAAAACGGGGAAAAAACCGGATTGGCCGACCGGGCGACTTTTTTGCGGAGCGACTGGTTCGAGGCGGTGGAGGGGACCTTCCAGCTCATCGTGGCCAATCCGCCATATCTGACGGCGGAGGAGATGGAGTCGGCCGAGCCGGAGGTTTTGCACTACGAGCCGGAACTGGCCCTGTTTGGAGGGAGCGGGGGTCTGGATGGGCTATGGGCAATTCTGCGGGAAGGCTCCGGTTATCTGGAGGACGGAGGGCTGCTCGCCTTTGAAACGGGTGTCGGGCAGCACGGCAGGTTGAAGGAAAAAGCCCATGAAGCCGGGTTCAGCAGGGTGGAGTCGGTTCCGGATTTGTCCCGCCGTGAACGCTACCTGATGCTATGGAAGTAAGGCCCGCCTTCTACCGCTGGTCGTTATTCTGGGCAGGTCTTGCAGCTGCTGCAGTATCGACGCCCTTCAGGCTGGAAGCGTCGATCCAGTCGGAAAGAATTCTGAGAGATTCCCGCAAGTGTATATCGAGGCCCGGGCCGTCTTCCTCTTCAGGGGGTGTTCCCTCAACCGGTTCGACATTAACCTGATCCGCCGATAGAGGATCTTCCCCCGCAAACGTGGTGGCACGGGTAGCCGGGGGATCGCCGAGCACAATCTTTTCACTGGGAAAAAAGTGTTTTTCCAGCTCATCTTCCCGCGCTTCGAGTTCTTCCCGTAAGAGCTTGTCGGTTTCCTTGAGCTGTAATCGTTTTTCCAAGTTCAAGGAAAAAGCTTTGGTTTCCTGCCTCTCTTTAAAGACGGAAATGCTTTTCTTGAGAAAGGAAAACTCCTCCAGTTCGATTTGGCGGGCTTCACTGAGGTCTCGCAATCGGGATTTGAAGCTTTCATCGATCGGTTGAAAATTGCCGGACCGTTCCGCTTCCGGGTAGGCCGAATTGACCGCATTGATTTTATCCCATAACATGGCCTTGGGCAGATCGGCTTCGCCAATGGGTAAAAACTCCCGGTGCGAAGGCAAGGGCACATCTGATACCACACCCTTATTCTGGGTGGATATGCCGTTGGGCAGGTAAAATTTCTGGATGGTCAATTTGGCCGCTCCGGTGGGTTGGTCCTTGAAAAAGGAGGGCGAGGCGAGGCGGTCGATTTCAAAAACGGCTTGAACGGTGCCCTTGCCGTGGGTGGATTTGTCTCCCACGATCAAGGCGCGGTCGTAGTGTTGAAGCGCACCGGCCACGATCTCGGATGCCGAAGCGCTGTAACGGGATATCAGGACCACCAAGGGCCCCTCGTAGGAGATCTTTGCATTTCTATCCCAATCCCTGCGAATGAACCCCCGATTATTGCGGACCTGGACTACGGGACCGGTTTTGATAAATAATCCCGTCAAATCGATAGCCTCGGTGAGGAGACCGCCTCCATTATCCCGAAGGTCGAGGACCAGCCCACTGATGCCCTCCTCCTGCAAAATGCCGATCAATTCCTCCACATCTTGAGTGGTGCTGGTGGGGGACCCGCCCTCTTCCAGGCTGATATCGCCGTAAAAGGAAGGGAGGTGTATGACCCCGACCGAGAGGGGATCCCCGCTCAATCCGGGCAACTGGTAGAGACTGGCGGTGGCCCTTTGCGCCGCTATCTTAACTTCGTCCCTTACCAGGTCGATGGTCTCCCGAATGGAAGGATCCACCGCGTCCGCCGGAATAACGGTCAGGTAGACGGTGGTATTTTTTTCTCCGCGGATCATTTTCACAATCTTGCGAAGTTTCATGTCGATAACGTCCACCGGCTCTTCTCCGGTCTGGGCTACTTCGACGATGCGGTCATTGGGTTGAAGTCGCCCGTCCAGGTCGGCCGGTCCTCCGGGAATGAGTTCTCGGATGGTGCAATAGCCGTCTTCCTGAGTCAGAATAGCTCCTATTCCCACCAGGGAAAGACTCATGGAAATGGAAAAGTCTTCCAGGGTATCCGAGGAGAGAAAGGTGGAGTGGGGATCGAACATCTGGGTCAGGGTAGTCAGAAAGATTTCCTGCACGTCAACGGTTTCCAGGTCCTCCAGGTTTTTGAAAAGACGCTCGTAGCGTCGCCGCACCGTGTTCACCGCTTCCTCATACTCTTCTTCATTCAGGAGGTCGAATAACAACTCGTATTTCAGGCGGTTTTCCCAAAGCTCATCGGCTTCTTCCTGGGTGCTCAGCCAAGGAAACTCCCCCCGATCGACCACGTATTCCGCCTCGGTGTTGAAATCGAATTCGCCCTCCAGCCGGTTTCTGACCCACTCGATGCGCTCCATGACGCGCTGTTCATACCGATTGAAAATGGAAAAGGCGGCTCTCAGGTCTCCCCTGCGCAGATTTCGTTGCAGCCGGTCGGCATACTCCGCCACCAATTCGTCCCGGTCCTCTTGTAGGAAAAATACATGGTTATAATCCAGATTCTCCATGAATTCATGGAGCAATTCCGAAGTTTGGGAGTTCTCGATGAATTTTTGCGAGTAATGGAAGTTTTCCAAAAGATAGACCACTGTTTGCGTCTCCTTCTTCATGGCCTCCGAATAAACGAACTCGCGCCCACTGCCGAGGGAGCACAACCCCAGCAAGAGGAGCGCTACGGCGGGGAGGCGGATGAAGGAATATTTACACATTTAGGGTCAATTTCTTCCGTGGGGAGTCGTTTTGTCTTTCCCTAAGCAAGGTATTTGAGTGACCGCCGGGGGATAAGTCGAGTCCTTATGCCGGACTATTTGAAAGGTGGATTTTCAATCTTCGGACGTTCTCTCCGAATATTTCCCTGACTTCGGCTCGAACCTCGGCCAGGGTTGTAAAAAATTCCTCCCGATCGGCCAAGCCCAGCCAGAAGGCCAATTGATCCTGTTCCCGGGGATGTTCGCTCAACAGGGAAACGCCCTGGTTCGTATCCCGGCGCAGTATCCGTTCCAGCCGCCGCAGGAATTCGTAGTGGACCATTAGTCGCTCGACATCATCGGCGGGCAAGAGTTTCCGGTTTTTCAGAAACCTCAGAGTTTGGCGGGTATTGGTTGGAGGGTCGCCCCGGTCAAAGGGTCCGTGCGCCAGGCAGGCTATCTGGGCCAGGAATTCGATATCTACGATTCCCCCCGCGCCCGATTTGAACTTCAGTTTATCATCCGCCTTTGGGTCTCTTTCGTATTCAATGCGCCTGCGCAGGTGCAGAATTATCTTCAGGTCTTCAAGCGTGATGGGATGCTCGAAGAGAATGCGGGACCGCAAATCGGCGAATTCGCGAGCCATTTCCTTCGATCCGGCTACCATTCTCGAGCGCAGCATCAGTTGTCGTTCCCAAATTTTCGCTTCCGACTGGTGATAGCGTTCCAAGGAGGATAGTTTTACCCCCAGGGGGCCGGCATTACCATGGGGGCGCAGTCGGATATCGATTTCATACAGGCGGCCCAGGGGCTTGGCATGGGCCAGTATTTTTTGAAGCCGCATGATTTTGCGATTGGCCACCTGGGGCTCCTCGGAATCTTCGCACAGGATCATGAAATCCAGGTCGGAGCCCAAGGTCATTTCCGCCCCGCCAAACTTGCCCAGGGCGGTTACTCCCAGTTGTCCCTCGGGGTCCACTCGATGCAGCGCGGTGACGACAGTAGCCTCGGCCAACCGGGTCAAGGCCTCCTCGGAGTCCTGGAAAGTGTAAGCATCCACCACCTCGGCCACTATGATCCGGACGTGTTCAGCTTTAACGTAGAGCCAGAGCCAATCCACAAATCCCTCTCCAGCTGGTAACAACGCCATTTCGTGCAGGGTTTCATCCCTCGTCTTTTTGCGCCGGAGGATGTCCGGCTCCATAATTTCCGCGAAAATTTCCGGGTGTTGGCAGAGGAGTTGGAAGACAAAACGGCTGCGGTCGAACAATCGGCAGAGCACTTTGAAAAAGACGGGATTCGCTCCGCAGGCTTTGAAGAATCCCAATCGGCTCCCGTACCTGGTGGCAAACTCGCTGATGCGGTAAAGGGTTTGCAAGGGATCGAATACGCCATCCAAGGCGGCGTCGAGGTTGCGGGTCAGATCGACGATCAGGTAAACCAACTCCCGTGTAACTTGTTGGTGAAATTGGGAGCCCAAAGCAAATTTCCGCACTTCTGCGGGCATGCCCGGGTCCGTGCCGAACCAATGTTCCAATTTGGGTTTCAGGCCTTCATCCAATTTATTTTTGGCCAAGAAATCCCACCACAAATCGAAATCTTCCAGGGTTTCTTTGGGTGGGTAGAACTTGAGGTAATAGGCATGGGCCTCATCGCGGATAATATTCAGTTCCTGGGAAAACGATTCCCAGTTCCAATAACCCATGGAAAGTGCGATAGCCCGTTGGTCTTCTTTGGCCTCCGGGAGAAGGTGGGTTTGCCGTTCTTCCCGCATTTGCAGGCGGTTTTCCACCGCGCGCAGGAATAGGTAGGCTTTGCGCAGAAAGTGAACCTGGGAACTGTCCAGCAGGCCATAGAGTTCCAATTTATCCAGGGTCTCCATGGTGTTATGCGTTTGCAAAAATGGAATTTTCCCGGCGGAAAGGAATTGGTGCCCCTGCAGGAAAAACCCGATTTCACGGATGCCGCCCCGCCCGTTTTTCACATGTAGATCCATGTGATCGGATCCCACAATCTCCTTTTCGGTGCGGGTTTTCAGCAAGGAAATCTCCTGAAGGATCAGCGGGGAGGGGGCCCTGGGGTAACGAAAGGGGTTCAGGGCCTCCAGGAGTTCCTGGCCCAAACCCTTGTCTCCGGCCACGGGTCTTGCCCGCATCCAGGCCAGGCGTTCCCAAGTTTGTCCGGCTTGGTAATAGTAGTTTTCAATCGCTTGAAAGGAAGGCGCTATGGGACTTTTTTCTCCGTGGGGCCGCAGGCGAAGATCCACGTTGAACAAGAACCCTTCCCTGGTCCTCTTGGTGAGATAGGAGGTAGCCGTTTGGGCCACCTTGCCATAGAATTCCCCGATGCTTCTGGCGGTAGTCCGGTTTCCTTTTCGGCAATGGCCATAACCTTCGTAGAAATATATGAGGTCGATATCGGAGCAAAAGTTGAGTTCTTCCGCCCCCAGCTTGCCCATGGCCAGGACGCACCCCGTCGCCTCGCGGTCGGTTTCCTCGTTCCAGGGGATACCCCAACGGTCGCGCCACCGAGCAAGGGCCAGGTTATAGCAAATCTCGGTGCACATTTCGGCCAGAAGGGTCATTTCCACAAAGGAATTTTCGGTTTTGGAGAATCCGTGGATCTCCCGGTAGGCCACGCGCAAGCTGATCTTACGGCGAAATTTCCGCAAGGCTTCGAGGTAGGAGTTGGGTTCGCTCTCCCCGGCGGGGAGATTAAAGGAGGACCATTCGGTTTTCAAGGCATGGCGCCCGAAGTTCTCAAAAAGGTTTTCTTCCTTTTCCAGCCAGGGAATGTAGTTGGGATAAACCAGAAGGGTTCGCTTATAAATCGGGCAAAAGGCGGTGAAAATTTCCAGGCGTTTCCAGGTCTCCCAGGACCAGGAATCCGGATCTCCGCCTTCGAGCTTTTGGGCTCGGTCCCATTGGTGCAAAAGGCTATCTCTAAAACTGGGCAAAGGGGAACAGGTTTACCGGTTAAGGAGTTCTTTAGCCTTGTCCAAAGTTTTTTTCTCATCCTCCGAAAGCGATGCGAAACCCTGGGCGTTTATTTTGTCCAGGATGCGATCCACTTCATTTTGCAACTCCTTGCGGTCGGAAAATTTGATGCGAAAACGGCCACTGCCGGCCCGTTTGGTTTTCTTATTGGTGATCCATTTGGGAGGGGATACCTCTACTGAGGGCAACCCGAGTCCGAAATTTCGGGGCAAGACGAATTTGAAAAACAACCAACCCCCCAGCATTCCGCCCAGGTGCGCTGAGTGAGCTATGGGGCTGGTGTGTTGCCGCAAGAGAGGGAGCTCGCCGAAGAGAAGGCCGAAAGCATCGATGGCCATCACGATCAGGACCAGATTCCTGGGGGTGATCCGTACGGGCAGGAAGAAATACAACAGAAACTGCAAGGGCCGATTGGGGTAGAGCAGCGCAAAGGTGACCAAAAGACCGGCAACGCCCGCGGAAGCTCCCATCAGCAATGCGGCTTCCCCCCGCCAACTATTCACCACCAACCAGGCTACGCCCCCCAGCAGAACCGAAATCCCGTAAAGGGTGAAGAAGCGCATGGACCCGAGCTGGTTTTGGATGACCTTGCCGAGCCAGTAAAGCATCAGGCAATTGAAGAGAATGTGAAAAAAGTTGGCGTGTAGAAAGCTGTAGGTCAGCAAGGGCCAAATTTGGCCTTGTGAAAGGGCGGAAGAGGACAGGCTGAAGAACAGATCGAAATGGGGATTGGCCAAGAGTTGTCGGAAAATAATCTGCAGGAGGTAGACCCCGGCGATACTACCCAGGAGAAAGTAGAGGGGTTTGTAGGGATGGGGATGAGAGACGGGCTCTCGCTCTCGCATGTATGACCGGTCGTATAACATGAGTTCTCGGCGGGAGGCAGCTCCCATTCTGCAAGGAGGATGCCAAGCTGATTCAAGCCAAACTACCGAATTGTAACGCGAAGCAAAGCGCAATCTTTTCGGCCGGTTAATTCCGGTTTGGACGAACCCCGATCCATATCGCTCTTGACAGTTATTTGTTAATGGCAAGGGTGGCGTTGCTTATGCCTGATCCAGACGCCAAGTGGCCGGAAAATGTCGGAGGCAGATTCTATGTGGATGACCAGTGCATCGACTGTGATTTATGTCGTGAAATCGCTCCCGACTTCTTCATGCGCAACGAGGACGACGGCTATTCCTACGTTTACAAGCAGCCCGAGGACCAGGCCGGAATCGATGAGTGCATGGAGGCCCTGGAAGGATGCCCGGTTGAAGCCATAGGCGACGACGGTTAGCTATCAGGATGGTAAAGCGGAGAAAAAGGCCCCAGCCGGAAGAGGCATTTCAAATGGCGCCGATGATCGACATGGTCTTTTTGCTGTTGGTTTTTTTCATGTGCGTGAGTTCTTTGGCCAGGCTGGAGAAGGGCGTTGAGATCGAACTGCCCGAGTCTCACGAAAGCGAGGTACCCGACCAGGCATCGGATCGGGGCATCGTGTCGGTGGAGGGAGACGGATCGGTATACCTCGGCGGGGAGAAAATGGAGTTGGAAGTGTTGAAAACCCGGATAGGAGGGGTCATCGAGACAAACCCCCGCTTGCAAATTGTGGTGCGGGCGGACGGGACTACGCCCTTCCGGGAAATCCGGAAAGTGCTGAAGGCCTGTGCCGCAGCCGGAGCATATGAGGTAATTTATGCCACTTATGAGGCCAGTAGTTGATTTATGATTCGGCGTAAAAAGAAACCGGAGCCCAAACCATCGATTCCCATCGCCCCGATGATCGATGTGGTCTTCCTTTTGCTCCTCTATTACCTGGTGACCTCCACTTTGGAAAAACAGGAGGCTGACATTTCCTTTCAATTGCCCGGCGTGGTCGAACAATCCGATCCCTTGGAGATGCCGGATGAGCAAATCGTGGAGATTGACGACGAGGGCCAGGTGGTGGTCAATGAATACGCCTACGATTCGCCGGATGCCTCGCGGTTCCTCGAACTGACGGCCATGCTCACCCGCTTCAAACAAGCCAGCGATGCCAACAAGGTCGACGCTTTGGTGACCCTGGCGCCCAGCGACGGAACCTCGCACCAAGTTATCGTGCGGGTAATGGACGCTTGTTCGAAGGCGGGAATCAAGGGTATAAATTTCTCGGTCGCCGATGAGTGAAGCTCGCCAACAGCCCACTTGGGGGGGCCGGTTTTCCAAAGAACCGGCCGAGTTGATGTTGCGTTTCAGCGAATCGGTTTCCTTTGACAAACGCCTCGCCCCCTTTGACCTGCAATGCAGCCGGGCCCATGCCGCCATGCTTTGCCATGTCGGGTTGATTTCCGAGGACGAAAAAGCGGCCATCCACAATGGGCTCGACACCCTTGCCCGGGAGATTGAGACGTGTGAATTTACCTGGTCGATATCCATGGAGGACGTCCACATGAATATCGAACGGGCCCTCATCGAGCGGGTTCCGGAAGCGGAGAAGCTGCACGCCGGAAGGTCGCGGAACGATCAAGTGGCCACCGATGTGCGGTTGTTTGTCAAAGCGCAGGCGCGTGAGATTACCGGTGGTCTCCGTGCGGTCATGAATGTCCTCCTGGATCGAGCGGAAGGGGATGGAGAGATTCTCCTGCCTGGTTACACCCATTTGCAGCGGGCTCAACCCGTGAGTTTGGGGCATCATTTGTTGGCATACGTGGAGATGCTTGGGCGGGACCTGAGGCGAATGAATCATGTGGCCGACCAAGCAAACTGGTGCCCGTTGGGATCGGGAGCGTTGGCCGGAACTACCTTGCCCATCGACCGGGAATTTACTGCGAGAATTCTGGGCTTCGTCGATTCCGGGGGGGAGCCTCGGTTGACCCGGAACAGTATGGATGCGGTAAGCGATCGCGATTGGATACTGGATGCGGTTTACGCCTGCGCCATGATTGGCCTTCATTTGTCGCGTTTGGCGGAAGATTTGATTTTGTGGTGCAGCAGCGAGTTTGGATTCGTCAATCTGCCCCAATCCTATTCTACGGGGTCTTCTTTGATGCCGCAGAAAATGAACCCGGATGCCATGGAACTGGTCCGGGGCAAGTCCGGGCGGATGGTGGGCGATTTACAAACCCTGTTGACCCTGGTGAAGGGCTTGCCCCTCACCTATAATCGGGATCTCCAGGAAGATAAACTCCCCCTGTTTGACGCCTGTGACCAAGTGATGCTTTCCCTGCAAGTGGTGGAAGGCGTGTTGCAGGGGATGGAGGTGAACGCGGTCAGGTGTGCCTCAGCCGTTTCCGACCCCGTCCTGCTCGCCACCGATGTGGTAGATTACCTGATAGGGAAGGGGGTTGCTTTCCGCAAGGCCCACCATGCAGTTGGAGCCTTGGTGGCCCGGTCCGAGGAATTGGGCGTCCGGCTGAATGAAATTTCCCTGGAGGAAGCAAGGAAAATCGAGGCCCATTTCGGGGAAGACTGGGTCGAGGCATTGGATATCGGAAAGGCCATGGCTGCCCGGGAAAAGCCGGGAATGCCGGGTCCGAAACAGGTCGGGAAGCAAATCCGTTACTGGCGATCCTTCCTGGCTTGACTGGGGATGGGCAAACTATTGAAACAGGACTTCAGGCTTGCTCACTGGGAGGAGGCACACGGTGCCGATGCAGCGCTGGTAACCGGGCGGTTGTTCGGGCTCATTTGAAAGCAGGCAAAATCGCTTTACCCAGGGTTGTCGGCGGAGAACCGCGGCAAGGTCGTCCAAATTATCCACGTCTTTGGCTTTAATGACCTCGATACCGTTGCTGTCCGCCACGAGCGCCCCCAAGGCGTGGGGAATCCCGTTCGGACTTCTTGCGATCGGACCCGAGTAGGCCTGCCGGAGTTCCAGAAACGCTTCCTGATATGAGGGGTCGAGGGTCAGGTAATAGAGGCTGCTTAGCACGTGAAGCATGGATGCATTACCCGACGGGATTGCTCCATCCCACCACTCCTTCTTGCGAGTGATCAGGCTCTCGTGATCGTGGGAGGTAAAGTAGAAGCCCACCGCCTCGGGATCTTTGAAATGGGTCAGCGCCGCCTTGGTTATGGCCTCGCAACGGTTCAGGTAACGCTTGGATTGGCCCGGGTTGAAGGTGTCGGAGTAGGCCACGATTGCCAGCAAGGCCTCGGCGTAAAATGCGTAATCGTCGAGATAAGCATTGACGGCCCCCTCGTTGTAATAGACCGAATAGAGCCGGTTGTCGGGGGTGCGCACATTGTCCCAAATGAAATCTGCGGCGGTGCGGGCGGCGGCAAAAAGATCGGGCCGATCCAGGGCGAATCCCGCTTCCGCCAACCCGCGAATCAACAGACTGTTCCAGGAGGTGAGTTGTTTTTTGTCCAATCCGGGAGGGATGCGGCCCTTTCGGTGCCGAAACAGTTTGGCCCGGGCCGCCGCCAGGGACTGGCGGATTTCAAAATCGCTTTCCGTGAGGGTGGGGTTGGAAAAACCGTGCTCAAAGTTGCCGGCCCGGGTGATGTTGTAGGCTTGGCAAAATCGCTTTCCCTCCTCCTGGCCCAAAACTTCCATTATTTCTTCCGGTTTCCAGACGTAAAATTTGCCTTCCACGCCTTCGCTGTCCGCGTCGAATGCCGAATAGAACCCCCCGTTGTCTGAACGCATCTCGCGCAAGGCCCAGGTCGCTGTTTCCTCCACTATGGCCTTGTAGAGCGGTTTTCCATAGGTCAGCCAAGCTCTGCTGTAGGTATCCAGGAGAAGTCCATTGTCGTAGAGCATCTTTTCGAAGTGCGGGATGATCCAATAGCGGTCCACACTGTAACGGGCAAAACCGCCCCCTATCTGATCGAATAAACCTCCGTGCCCCATACGCGTGAGGGTGGTTTCGATAACGGCGTCGATGCGGTCCATGGCGGGATTTACGGAAGAGTCCTTCCTGGAAATTTCCAGCCAGCCCTGTCGCACCTGAATCAGGTAGTTGAGGGCCATGGAAGGGGGAAATTTTGGCGCCGCGCCGAAGCCGCCGTAGGCGTCGTCGTGACGCCGCGTGAATTCGCGGCTGGTATCCAGCAACAGAGCCTGGTCAATAACGCTGCCGGCGGCGGCAAGAGGGGTGTTGGAAGCAACCAGGTTCTTCACGATATTTTCGGCATTTTCCTCCAATTGGTCGCGGTTGCGTTTAAAAAAATCCGATACCCGGATGAGGACCTGGGGCCAGGGAACCATGCCATTCCCCCGATCTTCCGGCGGGAAGTAGGTTCCACCAAAAAAGGGGCGTCCATCGGGCAGGCAAAACACGTTGAGGGGCCATCCGCCCCGCTGGGAGATCATCTGGACGGCATCCATGTAGATCTGGTCCACATCAGGGCGTTCCTCGCGGTCTACTTTGATGCAGACGAAGTGTTCGTTCATGAGTTGGGCGATGTACGGGTTTTCAAAGGATTCGTGTTCCATGACGTGGCACCAGTGACAGGAGGAGTATCCGATGCTCACCAATATGGGTTTGTCTTCCGCTTTGGCCTTGGCCAAGGCCTCCTCGCCCCAGGGGTGCCAATTCACCGGGTTGTCGGCGTGTTGCCGCAGGTATAAGCTCTTTTCGTTTACGAGTTGATTGGGCATGGCGACTAGGGTTCACCCGCGCGGTCTCAGGGGGAAGCGGCCATCAGGCCGATGCGCATGGGGTTGGATCGAAGTGGAGACATGGGGTTAATTGTAATGAGGGCAGTGTTATGGCTAATCGCTTCGACCTCAACCCGATCTTGCCGTTTTGCGGGGGTATTTTTTGCTGGATTAGGAGGATGGGGGTAAAAATGCTTTAGATCGAGAAGTAGATGACGCACCTTAATCCCTAAGTCCCTTTATGGCTCAGATCCGAGTTCTTCCCGACCGCGTGGCCAATCAAATCGCCGCTGGCGAAGTGATTGAAAGGCCTGCTGCGGTCGTCAAGGAGTTGCTGGAAAACAGCCTCGATGCCGGCGCTACCCGGGTGGAAATTGAATTTAAAAACGGGGGCCGTTCCCTTGTTCGGATTGAAGACAACGGGTCCGGAATGGGGCCGGACGAAGCCCTGCTGGCTATCGAAAGGCACGCCACCAGCAAGGTGAGGGAGGCGGAGGATCTCCTCAAAATTTCCACTTTCGGGTTCCGCGGGGAGGCCCTGCCTTCTATTGCCAGTGTTTCGAGGTTCCGGTTGAAAACCAGGCCGGCGTCGTCCCGGAGTGGTACCGAGTTGTTGATCAACGGGGGGAAACTGATACACGTGCGCGATTGTGGGATGCCCCACGGCACGCGAGTGGAAGTTGCCCATCTATTCAACGCGGTTCCGGCCCGCCGAAAATTCCTCAAAGCCGACAACACGGAAGCGGCTCACATCATCCATTTGGCCAAAGTTTACGCCATCGCCCATCCCAGGACCGGTTTCCGTCTCATGGAAAATGGGCGGATGGTTTTTGAATCCCCGGCCTGCCCCTCCCTGGAAGAACGGGTCAGGGAAATTTTCGGTCCCGCCGTGGTGGACAGGTTGATGGCGGTGGACGCAAAGGATGGGAATTACCGGCTGCGTGGATTGATCAGTCGGCCTGGGAAGGGCCGGTCCTCTCGGCACGACATGATAACCATCGTAAATAAGCGCCCGGTAACCAGTTCCACTCTGAATCAGGCCCTGATCGAGTCGTATCACAGCTACCTTCCGCGCGGGAGGTATCCGCAAGCTTTCCTCTTTCTCGATCTCGATTCCAGATCGGTGGACGTGAACGTGCATCCGTCCAAGCGGGAGATTCGTTTCCGGGAAGCCGCTCGTTTGCGGGGTTTTATCATTCGGAGTCTTTTGCAGGGAATCCGGTCAGCCGCGGCCCCCTGTGCAACCGGGGCCGCGGCCCCCGAAGCGGCCGGGGAGGAGGCCGGCGCCGTAGCAGCGCTTCCTTCCGCAGGGGATGCGGGGAATGCCATCCTGCAAACCCCCATTACGGCGCCTGAAAAAGGGGGAAGCGGCGGGGTGGAACCCGGAACGGCCCGCTCTCGGAGAAAAGGCCGGGATCCCGCCCCGGCGGGAGCGGCGCCCGATCCGGATTGGCAGTTGAAATGGCGATTTGTAGGGCACGTCCAGAAGGGGCTGGCGATCTTTGACACCGCCAGTGGCATCATCCTGCTCGACCGCCGGGCCGCCCATCAAAGGGTCTTGTTCGAGCAATTGGAAAAGCAGTACCGGGACAGGAATGTGCCGGCCCAGCAATTGTTGATACCGGTTCCCTTTGAATTGGATGCGTTGGGATCGGCAGCCTTGCTCGATCATTTGGATTTCCTGAACGAGAACGGTTTCAAGATCGTGGAGTTCGGGCGTAATTTCTTCCGGCTCGAGGCCACCCCGGTCTGGACCTCCGCCGAAGAGGGCGAATCGCTGATTAAAGACCTTGTCGGGTTGATGAAGGCCGGGACTTTCAGTAAAAACAAGCCGTTGGAAGCCTTCGATCAATTGGCCCGCCTGGCCTGCCAGCGTTCCGTGCGGTTGGACGATTCAGTCTCGGAAAAGGAAGTGATCGAACTTGCTAACCAGCTATTGCAGTGTAAAAACCCCCTTTTAAGTCCCCTGGGCAGGCCGACCTACATCGAATGGGGGCGCAATGAACTGGATCGCAGGTTTTATCGGAATTCGGCCCCTTCCAGCGCACAATGGTGAGATATGCTGACTGAAAGACAGAGAGCAAAAAGCGGATTCCGCTTCAATACCGAAGATACGGTGGAGGGAATGAAAGCCTCCATCTTGAATCACTTGAAATTTACCCTGGCGCGGCACACCGGGTTCGCCGGAAAACGGGACTGGTGGATGTCGACTTGCATGGCGGTTCGGGATCGCATTCTCGAACGCATGATGGCCACCCAGGAGTTGCATCGCGAAAACGACGTCCGCCGGGTCTACTACCTTTCATTGGAATACCTGATGGGCCGGCTCCTCATCAACAACCTTTTCAATACCGGACTGGAGGGGAAAGCAAGGCGGGCCCTGAAGGAGTTGGGGTTCAGCCTGGATGAAATCCGGGAGGAGGAACCTGACATGGGGTTGGGTAACGGGGGCCTGGGACGTCTGGCCGCTTGTTATCTGGATTCATTGGCCACTCTGGATTACCCGGCCATCGGATACGGCATCCACTATGAATACGGCCTGTTCCGCCAGGAATTTGTCAATGGGCATCAGGTCGAACACCCCGATAACTGGCTGCAGTACGCCAATCCCTGGGAGGTGGTGCGACCCGAATATTCCATGGAGGTCCACCTTTACGGGCGCGTTGAAAGACACTTCGATTCTTTCGGAAACCCGAGTCCGGCCTGGGTGAATACGCAGACCTTGATCGGCGTTCCCTTCGATATTCCCATTTGTGGATTTGGAGGGGGAACGGTAAATTTCCTTCGTTTGTGGGCTTCCAAGTCCTCGGAGGAGTTCGACTTCGACACCTTTAATAGGGGAGGTTATGTCGAGGCGGTGCAGGAGAAGGCGGAAAGCGAAACCATTTCAAAGGTGTTGTATCCGAACGACGAAACGGAAAGCGGCAAGGAACTTCGCCTGGTCCAACAATACTTTTTTGTCAGTTGTTCCCTTCAGGATATCATTCGCCGCTATAAGACAGCGCATTCCGGCTGGGATGCCTTTGCCGACAAGGCGGCTATTCAGCTCAACGATACCCATCCCGCGTTGGCCATCGTGGAACTGATGCGGATCCTCTTAGACGAGGAAAACATGTCCTGGAAACAAGCCTGGGCCATGGTGAGGAAGATCTTTGGTTACACCAACCACACCCTGTTGCCGGAAGCCCTTGAAAAATGGAGTGTGGCTCTATGGGAGAAGGTGTTGCCCCGCCATTTGGAAATCGTTTTTGAAATCAATCAGTGGTTTCTGGACACGGAAGTGGAGAAGCAATGGCCGGGGGACAACCGCATGAAGGAGCGGGTATCGCTGATCGAGGAGGCTGATGGCAAAAGGATACGCATGGCATACCTTTCCGTGGTGGGCAGCCATAGCACCAATGGCGTTGCCGCCCTTCACACCGAGTTGTTGAAACAACACCTGTTCAAGGATTTCTACGCCCTCTACCCGGCCCGTTTTAATAATAAAACCAACGGCATTACCCCGCGGCGGTGGTTATTGGCCTGTAATCCGCGATTGTCCGCCCTGATAACCGAACACATCGGAGACAAGTGGCCCATCGACCTGAATTTGTTGCGGAAGCTCGAACCCTTCGCCGGTCAGGCGGCCTTCCGGAAGCGGTTCATGGACATAAAATTGGAGAACAAGAAGCGGCTCGGCGGCATTATCCGGGACCTTTGTCACATCGAAGTAAATCCACATGCCCTGTTCGACGTACAGGTAAAGCGGTTGCACGAGTACAAGCGGCAACACCTCAATTTGTTGCACATTCTCACCTTGTATTACCGGATTCTGCACGACCCGGACTTCGAGATGGCCCCCCGGGTGTTCATTTTTGGGGCCAAGGCGGCTCCAGGGTATTATCTGGCCAAAACCATTATCAAGGCCATCAATTCCGTGGGAGAGGCAATCAATAACGATCCCCGGGTAAAAGACCGGATCAAAGTGGCTTTTCTTCCCAACTATGGGGTGTCGCTCAGTGAGAAGATCATTCCCGCGGCCGATTTATCCGAACAGATTTCAACGGCGGGCAAAGAGGCCTCGGGAACGGGAAATATGAAGTTGGCGCTGAACGGAGCCCTTACCATTGGAACCCTCGATGGGGCCAACGTGGAAATTCTGGATGAAGTCGGGCCGGAAAATATCTTCATATTCGGGCTGACCGTGAAGCAGGTGGAATCGCTGCGCGCCAAAGGCTATAACCCCTATCATTACTATTACCGCAATAACGAACTGAGAAACATTGTGGATTGGTTGGGCAGCGATGCCTTTACTCCGGATGAACCGGGGGTTTTGGCCCCTTTGCGACACAACCTCCTCGATGGCGGGGATCCCTTTCTCGTATTGGCCGATTACGAAGCCTACGTGAGAAAGCAGAAAGTCGTGGAAATTGCCTTCCGCGATAAGGAGGAATGGGCGCGCAAAGCTATTATCAATACGGCCCGCGTCGGTAAATTTTCCTCCGACCGCGCCATCCTGCAATACGCGGAGGAGGTCTGGAACCTGAAACCTGTCCCGGTTCCCTGAAGTATTGGCTCGATTTTCTCAATTGGAAGAGGAATTTTTCCTGACAAATTGATTCTCCCATGCCACATCGCCCGTCGCGCCTTTTTCTGCCTTGCCTTCTGCACAAGGAAAGCATTCTCCCCCTCGTGCTAAGCATGCTTTATTTACTGCCAGGTCGGTTGGATGCCAAAGAATCCTATGGACGGCCCTTTAACCCCGGGGACCATTTTTATTACGATGTCAAATGGGGGATTATGAAAGTCGGAGAGGCGGAAATGCTGGTGGAAAGAGCCGAGGAAGGCGAGGTCGGGGAACTGAAGCTCATTCTACTGCTTCGAACCACCCCTTGGGCCGACCTCCTCTACAGGGTGCGCAACCGCATTGAAAGTTTTACGGATGGAGAGGTCACGCAAACCCTGCATTACCGCAAGAACCAGAGGGAAGGCTCTTTGCACCGGGAAATTGTGGTTGATGTGGATTGGGACAAGCAGTCCGCCCAGTACTTCAATTTTGGTGAGCCGCTCGATCCCATCCCCATTGAACCGGGGTGTCAGGATCCCTTTTCCATATTGTTTGCCTATCGGCTCCATGAAAAAAAAATCGGCCAAACCATTCGAATCCCGGTTACGGATGGCAAAAAGACTATTATGACGGAAATCGAAATCGTCCGGGAGGAAAGGGTCAAAGTCGAGGCAGGGAGGTTCGATTGCGTGAGTGTCTCCGCCGACGTAAAGGGATTGGGTGGAGTTTTCAGCAAGAGTGAGAATGCCGCTATCGATCTTTGGTTTTCCAACGATGAGCACGAGATCATCGTAAAGATGACCAGTTCGGTGAACGTCGGGCGATTCAGGGTTGAATTGCGCAAGTACGTTCTGGGCAAATCAGCCTGACTCCATTGGCCCGCCTTCCTTATCCGATCGCTGCCCCATATACCCGGAAGTCCTCCCTCGTTCGAGTGCCGCATCCCGTCCGAGCATAATGCATTGAATCGAAAATCAAAACCCATTAAGGAAGCTTCATCCATTTATCGTAAAAATGTCGCGGCGCCTGGAAAGTGAATTTGACGCGGTCGAAACGGCCATCGAGGCCTTCGGCGACGGCCGTATTGTCATTGTTACCGACGACGTGGACCGGGAAAACGAGGGGGATCTGATTTTTGCGGCGGAAAAAGCCACTGCCGAACTGGTCAACATGATGATTCGCCACTGTAGTGGGGTTGTCTGCGTTCCCTGTGCGGAACCGCAACTGAAACGGCTGGGACTCACCCCCATGGTTCCGTACAACCGCGAGTCCTACCGCACGGACTACACCGTGTCCGTAGATGCGGCCGAGGGCATAACAACGGGAATCAGCGCCTTTGACCGGGCGGAAACCATTCGCAGGATCGCTTCACCGCATACCACCCCCGAGGATCTGATCCAGCCGGGCCACGTATTTCCCCTCCGGGCCAAGCCGGGCGGGGTATTGGAGCGAAGCGGACATACCGAGGCCGCGGTCGATTTGGCCCAATTGGCCGGTTTGTTTCCCGCCGGTGTCTTGTGTGAAGTGGTGAATGAGGATGGTACCATGGCCCGGCTTCCCCAGTTGGTGGAATTCAAGCATCGTTTCAACCTGCCCTTGATATCCATCGCCTCCCTCATCGAATACCGTCATAAACGGGATAAGCTGGTGGAACAGGTGGCCCGGCAACCCTTTCACTCCGCCTTCGGGGAATTTGAGATGTTTGTTTTCCGCAGCAAGATTGACGGCAGGCATCACCTCGCCTTTGTCAAAGGGAAGGTGTCGGGTGAACCCACCCTGGTCCGCGTGCAGAGCGAAAACGTGTTGCAGGATGTTTTCCGGGACATGCAGGGGGGCGGTTTTTTGAATTTGCGGGCTGCATTCGAGAAAATTTCCCGGGAGGGCCGCGGCGTGGTGCTTTATATGGAGCAGGCGAAGAGAGGGTTGGCCCTGGAGAGTCGAGGTGACCGGGCCACGGTCGGGAGGTCGGACATGGATTTCAGGGATTACGGGATTGGCGCGCAAATCCTGGTGGCCCTGGGTCTCAGGAAAATCCGGCTTCTCTACAGTACCCTTCGAAATGTAGTAGCTCTCGATGGGTACAACCTTGAAATTGTCGAGCAAGTGGCTTTGAACTGACCCCCGTTAATTACCCGTTCTTTGTATTGGCATGAGCACGCTGAACCCGGAGTTTGATTCGATCGATGGCAGCCCGTTTGCCTTTGGGATCGTTTGTGCGCGGTTTAATCCACCTGTGGTGGAACCGCTTTTGCAAAGAACTTTGGCCGTCCTTGGCGAGGCCGGCGTTCGGGAAGAAAATATTGAGGTGATGCGGGTTCCCGGATCCAACGAAGTGCCCTGGGGGATCCGTATGCTGGCCGAAAGTGGACGGTTCGACTGCTGTGTGGCTCTCGGCGTTGTGCTGCGGGGAGGGACTGCCCATTTTGAAATTCTCGCCCAATCCACCTCCCATGCCCTTCACTTGGTGGCCCTCAAGGAGTCCGTCCCGATCATCAATGGTATCCTTGTGGCCGATACTCTGGACCAAGCCCTCGATCGGGCCACGGGTCGGCTGGACCGCGGGCGGGAATTTGCCGAAGCAGCCCTGCAGATGGCCCGAATACGCAAGCAAATCACAGTTCGCCATGGGTAACAGAACATCGAAAAGGCGCAAAAACCGCATCACCGCGCTGCAGTTTCTTTACGCCTGTGAAATAAATCCGCCGGACGATTTGGCCCTGCAGTTGCAATTATTTTTTGCCGAAAAAGAGCGGGAACGGCATTACTACGGTTTTGCCGAGGAGTTGATTTATGGGGTGCTGGAGTACCAGGATACCATCGATGACCATATTAAAACCTATGCTGAAAATTGGGATTTCGACCGCATCGCCAAGATGGACCTTTCCATTTTGAGGTTGGCCATCTACGAGTTGTTGATCCGCCTGGACATTCCGCCCATCGTGTCGATCAATGAGGCCATCGATCTGAGCAAGTTGTTTTCAAGTCCGGATTCCAAGCGCTTTATCAACGGCATACTGGATAAAATGAAGGGAACCATTCAGCGGCCTCTTCGGGAGGCCGTGGAACGGTGATTCCAAACCGGAACCATGTTCGGTCTATTTGACAAATTCAGGTCCGGATTGGCCGGGACGACCCACTCCCTGTTCGGCGCGGCGGGAAATATATTCCGGAGCAGGAAGCTCGACTCAGCATCCCTTGATTTGCTGGAAGAGGCCTTGTATGGGGCCGACTTCGGCGTCGCGACTACGGAGGAAATCATGGAGGAAATTCAGCGGGTCTACAGGGAGGAGAAGGGATTGCGCGGCAGGGATGCGGCCGAAATCGGTTCCCACGTCCTCAAGCGGATTCTGGACGGAGCGGAGGGAAGCCTCGACGTTCCGCAAGGGTCGCCCGAGGTGGTCATGCTATTGGGGGTAAACGGGTGCGGCAAAACGACCACCACTGCCAAGCTGGGGCGCCTCTACAAGGAAGCTGGGTATTCTGTCCTGATGGCTGCATGCGACACCTTCCGGGCCGCCGCCAATGAACAGTTGAAATCCTGGTCGGATCGTTTGGGGATAGCCCTGGTGTCGAGCAAACGCGGAGCCGACTCCGCCGCAGTCGCTTTTGACGCGCACGAGGCGGCCGGGACCCGAAAGTACGACTTCCTCCTTCTGGATACGGCGGGCCGCTTGCACAATAAAGCCCACTTGATGGAAGAATTGAAAAAAATGGTCCGGGTGCTTCGGAAAAAGGACGCCGCCGCGCCCCATCACCGCTGGCTGGTGATTGACGGTAGCCTGGGATCGAATTCCATCGATCAGGCGCGGAAGTTTCACGAGGCGATTGAACTGACCGGGTTAATCGTGACAAAGCTGGACGGAACCAGCCGGGGCGGCGCCCTGGCCGGGATCTATCGGGAATTGGGGTTGCCGATTTACTTCGTGGGCTTGGGTGAACAGCCGGACGACTTGCAGCCCTTTACGGTGGAAAATTACGTTAGCGCCGTCTTTGGCTTGAAGAAAGAGACCACCTAATGGAGGGCCGGGACATATTTGTAAAAGTGGATTTGGGCCGCCGGAGCTATCCCATCCGGATTGGCCCCGATGCGGCAGAGGGGGTCCTTGAAACGGCCGGGAACCTGGCCCGGGAGAACAGGAGATCGGCGTTCATTGTCGATGAGGGCTTTTCCGCCGCCCACCGGGGGTTTTTGCAATCGTTGCAAGCTGTCGGGTACGTTTTGCTGCTCCCGGCCGGAGAGACCACCAAAAGCCTTTCCCGGTTATCGGAAATCTACGACTTTTTGACCGGACTCAAATTTGACCGCAGTTGTTGTCTATTTGCCGTGGGAGGAGGGGTCATTGGGGATATTTCCGGGTTTGCCGCGGCCAGCTATTTGCGGGGGATCGATTTTTACCAGGTCCCGACGACTTTGCTGTCGATGGTGGACAGTTCTGTAGGTGGAAAAACGGGCATCAACCTCCCGGCAGGTAAAAACCTGGTCGGCGCCTTTTTACAACCCAAAGCGGTTTTCTCCAGCACGCGGTTCCTGGAGACCCTTCCCCGGAGGGTATTCAACTGTGGAATGGCGGAAATCATAAAGCATGGTTTGCTAGGGGACGCTTCTCTGTTCGAGTGGCTGGAAAACCTGGATAAGGTGCATGCCGGCCACGTGGAGTTGCCCTCCATCATACGGCGCAATTGTGAAATAAAAGCGGCCGTGGTAGGAGCCGACGAGAGGGAAAAGGCCGATAGGGGAGGGCGCGCTTTGCTCAATTTGGGCCACACCTTTGCCCATGCCATCGAAAATGCCGCGGGCTACGGAGACTATGAACACGGTGAGGCGGTAGGGCTTGGACTGGTCTTGGCCGGAGAGTTGTCCCACAGGTTGGGAAACATCGATAGAGCTGCGTTGGACCGGATCCGTTCCCTGGTCGGCCGCTACCAATTGCCGGTGCAATTTCGTAAACCTGTTGCAGTCGGGAAAGTGGTAGAAGCCATGTTGCGGGACAAAAAGATAAGGCGGGGACAGTTGCGTTTCGTAGTATTGAAAAGCATCGGAGAAGCCTGTACGAAAAGCCGGATTGACCCAGCCCTGGTGAAGCAAATCCTGGCCCAATACGGCGCTAGCCCGCATATCTCACAAAATTCGTGACGAGCGAACGGAGGTCGAGTGCTGGCGGGGGTTTCGTACAGATTCGGGGGTGAAGCCGGGTCGACACCCTGCAAAGTCCCGAATCCAGGGAAATCCCCGCCAGTGCCGATATACCGGAGCGCAGTAGAAAATTTGTGAGATATGCGGGCTAGAGGCTGATCCCTTCCGGGGTGGGCCGTGTGCCCCCTTCTCCTGCGCAGGTGCAATTTTTGGGTGGTCAATGCCTCTTGGGAGGAGTTATTTTTCTGGGAATGAGGAATTGAGCGCAATGTCGTCAGTTGATGAGAATATAGTGCGGGAGTATTTTGAGCAAAATGGTTTTTTGGTGCGTCAACTGCGCAAATACCGGGTTCAATCGCGAAAGAAGAGGAGGGATGAGGAAATTGATTTGCTGGTCTTCAATCCGTCCTATTCCCCGCGTTCACGGCGGCCGGATTTCATGTTGTTTTCCAGTGAGTTGCGCTACATTCACAGGGCGGTCGTGGTGGTGAAAGGTTGGCATACCTTGAGGTTTACGCCATCGATGTTGAGGAGCAGCCCGGAGATTTTCCGCTTTCTGGAAAAGCAGGTCGTAAAACAAATCAGCGCCCTTTTTCGTTCGGCATCGAAGGGAGACGAGGACGACCTGCTCAAGATTCTGGTATTGCCCGGATTGCCCACGGAAAATCCCTACCGGGAACAGAGCATGGAACTCCTCAAAGAAAAGGGTGTAGACGGTATTATTTCCTTTCGTTCCATGTTGTTGGATATTTTGGCCCGGGTCGAAATCAACCAGAACTATCAGAAATCGGATATTTTGCAGGTCCTGCGCATCATGAAAAACTACGATTTGCTGAGTGATCCGCAAATGGAGTTGTTCAAGTGAGGGGCCTTGCACCTTGATGTGTGAACAGCGGGAGGATTTCAAACCGATTGCCATTACATCGGGGGATCCGGCCGGAGTCGGGCCGGAAGTCATTTACAACTGGGCGCGCGCCAACCCGGGAGACCGGAATGGATATGTCTTTTTTGGCAGTGAGCCCTGGGTGGCATCCTTGCGTGCATTGGGTTATTTCGGGCATGGACTGGGGAGGGGCGACTACCATGCCGTCCCGGGGAAACCGAAAAAGGAGGACAGCCTTATTGCCCGCGAGGCGTTGATTGAAGTTGCCCGTGGTTGCCGGGCCGGCCAATACGCGGCCGCCGTGACAGGCCCGGTGAGCAAGGAAAACATGGGGGCCACCGGCTTCCGGTATCCCGGCCAGACCGAATTTTTCGCGGCCGAGTGGAGGGGGACTCCGGTAATGGGATTCGTGGGCCGTAGGCTAAAGGTCGTGCTGGCCACCTGGCATATACCCTTGCACGAGGTTTCCCACGAATTGTCCCCCGTAAAGTTGATCCGCGCCGTGGCACAGGCGGACCTGCTCTCGCGAGTGTATGGTGCGGCTGAGCCCAGGATTGGGGTTTGCGGACTCAACCCCCACGCGGGTGAAAAGGGGCTTCTCGGGGTGGAGGAATGCGAGTGGATCGATCCTTTACTTGATGATTTGAGGCGGAAATACCCCGGTCTATCCCCCACCCAGGCGGCTGATTCCCTGTTTTGGAGGGCCTTGCAAGGCCAATTCGATGTAATTGTGGCCCTCTACCACGATCAGGGATTGATACCGGTAAAGACCCTGGAATTCGAGCATGCCGTAAACGTTACCCTTGGGTTGCCCTGCATCCGTACCAGTCCGGACCACGGAACCGGTTATTCCATCGCGGGAAAGGATAGGGCCGACAGCTCCAGTTTTGCCGCCGCGCTGGAAGTGGCCCGAAGGTTTATCCGTTTTAAGAATTGACCCCTTCCCCGACCCTATTCATCCCTGAATATAATGAAAACCCTGCCCCAAGGCGTTCGATCAGGAAATGAACAACTGATCCGGCTCACCCAATCAGCCGGTGATAAGTTGAGCGAGTTACTGGCCGTTGAACCGGAGGACACGGTTTTGCGTGTAAAGATATCAGGCGGGGGCTGTAACGGGCTCTCTTACAAGTTGGATTTCGTTCGGGATTACAGGCGGGGCGATATTCTGGTGGAATCGGCCGGTTCCCAGGTAGTGGTGGATTGCAAGAGCGCGCTTTACCTCAAGGGAACGACCCTGGAATATTCCCATGCCCTGGTAGGCGGCGGATTCAAATTTGCCAATCCCAACGCCAAGTCCAGTTGCTCCTGCGGGGAGAGTTTCAATGTGTAAAATCTTCATCTAAATTTTAATGCTCATGGGATTGGGCTTGCCATCATCGAGTCTGATCTACATTGAACAAGGGTACATTTTCCCATCTATCCGCCATTAAATGGAATTCGATAACGCAGTGATGCCTTTGATCAGGATCGCCAAAACACCTTACCCATTGGTGAAGTGGTTTTATTTTGTTAAATTCGAAATTCCCCCGGATCGCGCGGAGTGCGCCCCTAACTTGACAGAGGTCAGCCGTTAATGCCCAGGAGAGGTGGCCGACCCAGGCGGAAATGGGTTCCGAGAATCCGGAAAAATGAAAGAATTCGGGCTCGTGAGATCCGGGTTATTGGTCCCGATAGCAAGCAGATAGGCATAATGCCCCCCAAGGAGGCCTTGTCCATGGCCAGGCGACTCGGCCTGGATCTGGTGGAGATATCCGCTTCGGCCAAACCACCGGTTTGCCGGATACTGGACTTCGGCAAATACCGCTACCAGCAATCGAAAAAAGGCAAGGACGCCAAGGCCCAGCGGACGAGAAGCAAGGTCAAGGAAGTCAAGTTCCGGGTACGGATCGAGGATCATGATTATTTTACCAAAATCAAGCATGCCGAGGAATTCCTGGGCCGGGGGAACAAGGTAAAGTTGACCCTGATGTTTCGCGGCAGGGAAATTGAACACAAGGATTTGGGATTTGAGACCATAGCCCGCGCCGTCGGGGATCTCGACCACATCGGCCATCAGGATACCGAGGCGCGGCTGGCTGGGCGCTTTATCAACACCATGGTGTCTCCCCTTCCGGAGAATCAGCGGGTTTTCAAGTACAACGAACGCGAACAGGAGAATTGAATTTAGAGTGATTTGCGATAGGCATATGATCCCGGCCAAGTCGCGCTTCAGGTGGGTGCTCCCGCTCCTATGCATGGCGGTAGTGAAGGTGTGCCTGCCACAATCGGGGGGTTTAGAGGCTGAACTCCCTCCCAGCCAGACGGATGCCGTCTTGTACGAGAGGCCCTATATTGAGCTGAGATCCGTAGCCGGAAAGTTGGGAATGCGTTACCAGCAATCCCGCGACCGAAAGGACGGCACGCTTTCAAGCCGGTGGACCACCCTTAAATTCAGCGAAAACAGCCGGGTGATGCTGTTCAACAATTTCAAGGTTTATCTGGGGTATGCCGTGGCGGGTAGGAAGGGGAAGTTGTACCTCTCCAACCTGGATATGAACAAGGTAATTCGACCCCTGCTAACACCGCAGGTCTTCACCTCCAAGCCGAGATTGAATAGAATTGTACTCGATCCCGGTCACGGTGGAAGAGATCCGGGGTGCATGAATGATGAACTGGGCATGAAGGAGAAGGATATGGCCTTGGATTTGGCCCTGAAGCTGAAGGACATTCTGCAAGCCAGGGGTTATCAGGTATTGATGACCCGGCACTCGGACCGGTACGTGGAACTCAGCAATCGTTTCAAATATGCGAACGATGTGAATGCGGATTTGTTCTTGTCCCTGCATTTCAATTCGGTTCCCAAGCCTTCCGTACATGGCATTGAGACCTATGTGTTTACCCCTTTGGGCCAGCCCTCCACCTACCGAAGCAAACTCAATGCAACCGACTTGAAACGGCGCCCCGCCAACCGTTTCGACTCATGGAACACCCTGGCTGGATTTAACATTCAGCGCCAGTTGGTCCAATCGATCGGGGGGGTTGACAGAGGGTTGAAACAGGCCCGGTTTTCCATGTTGAGCGGGTTGAATTGTCCGGGACTCCTGGTTGAAGGGGGCTTCTTCAGCAACCGTACCGAAGCCAAGAAAATCCAATCCTCCTGGCATCGCAAAAAACTGGCCGAGGCTATTGCCAAAGGAGTCGACGCCTATCATGACACCCTGAAAAAAATTTCCGGCAAGGGCGCCTGAATCCCGGTTTCGGCGCCACAACGGCGAAAGACAGGGCAACCCACGCCGATCGGTGATCAAATGCTATCCACAATGGCGTCGGCCAACCCGTATTCGATGGCTTCGGCCGCGTTCATGTAAAAGTCCCGGTCCGTATCCTCGGTAATCTTTTCGATACTTTGACCGGAAGACTCGGCCAGGATCTTGTTCAACTCTTCCCGGGTGCGTTCCATTTCCTGGGCCTGGATATTGATATCGACAGCCGGACCTTGGAAACGGCCATGGATTAACGGTTGATGAATGAGTACCCTGGCATAGGGAAAAAGCATGCGTTTTCCCGGAGCTGCAGCGCAAAGCAGGATCGATCCCATACTGGCTGCCATACCGGTTACGATCACGGAGATAGGCGAGGAAATGAGCTTCATGGTGTCGTAGATAGCCATTCCGGCTATGATGCTTCCACCGGGTGTATTGAGGTAGAAGGAGATCTCCTTGCCCGGATCGGTCCACTCCAGGTAAAGCAGCTTTTCCGTGATTTCCTTGGCCGACTTGTCATTCACTTCCCCCCAAAGAAAGATCCTCCGTTCCTGGAGAAATTTCTTCTGCACCAATTCTCCGAGAGGAGAGGGGCTTTTAGAATTCTGTTCCTCAGACATGGAGCACAATGAAAAGGGGTATGGGCGAAAATTCCAGCGCAATTCGCGTTAGCCCGCATTTCTCACAAAATTCGTAGCGAGCGAACGGAGGTCGAGTGCTGGTGCGGGTTTCGGGCAGATTCGCGGATGAAGCTGGGTCGGCACCCTGCGAAGTCGTGAATCCAACGAAGTCCGCACCAGTGCCGGTATACCGGAGCGCAGTAGAAAATTGGGAGATGTCGCATTCGCTCGGTAAGTGAGAAATGCGGGTTAGGGTCAAACCAGTCCCAGGATCATCTTACCCTCTTCTGAAATCATGTCCTGGTTCCAGGGCGGATCCCAGACTACCTCGACCTTTGCGTTGGACACTCCGGGCAGGGTCATGATTTTTGACCGGGCATCCTCGGCGATGACCGGTCCCATGCCGCAACCAGGCGCCGTCAAGGTCATTTTCACGTCCACGTGATGGGTGCCGTCCTTTTGCTCATCCTTATCGCAAGAGTAAACCAATCCGAGGTCTACAATGTTCACCGGTATTTCCGGATCGTAGACCGATTTAAGTTGTTCCCAAATGGCGGATTCCTGCAAGGGGCCGGCTACGGCCGCTTCCCGAATTTGTTTCCGGGCCGTCTCCGGGATGTCCAAGCCCAGAGCGTCGGCGTCGGAACCGGCTATCCGGCTCATT
This sequence comes from Opitutales bacterium, assembly GCA_965204545.1. Lineage (GTDB taxonomy): Bacteria > Verrucomicrobiota > Verrucomicrobiia > Opitutales > UBA2995 > JAABVD01. The sequence goes on from CBDBFA010000003.1 coordinate 1,692,309, forward strand.
CCATATCGGGAAACCACCGTAAAGGTTCCCCCGAGTTGTTGCGTTACCGTAACGGATGTTCCAGCGGGGATGACCAGCTGGTTCCCTTCCGGTATGATCCGAGCTTCAACGTTGCGGTTGAGGACAATTTGTTCGGGCATGGAGGCTGGGGTGGGGTGTATGAGCGGTATTGAACGGTTTCAGGAACTTTGGAATTTATCCTGGACCAGCCGGCGATGAAATTCTGCCAATTCCCGGTTATCAATTTTTTCCAGAACCTCCTCGAAGAACCCGTAAACCAGTAGTTTTTGCGCGGTGCGTTTCCCGATCCCGCGAGCCAGAAAGTAGAAAAGTTGGTTTTCATCCAGTTGGCCGGTGGTAGCGCCATGACTGCATTTCACGTCGTTGGCGAGAATCTCCAGGCCGGGCAGTGAATTTGCCTCTGCCTTCGGGCTGAGCAGCAGGTTCCGGTTGGTCTGGTAGGCGTCGGTTCGTTGGGCTGCTTTGTCGACTTTGATGAGACCTGAAAAAATGGTTTTCGAAGAATCCAGAAGGGCGTTTTTGAAGAGGAGGGTGGAGCGGGCATGGGGCGCCCGGTGCGTTTGCCGGGTACGTTGATCAATTTCCTGGTCCAGATGCGATAGGGTCAGGGCGTACAATTCCGCGTTGCTGCCGGGTCCTTCAATAATGGAATGGCCCTCGAAACGGGAATATTTACTGCCGAGGCTCATGCCAAAGGCGCGTATTTGTGAATCCCGATGAGCTATAGCCGTGAGGGTGTTGAAACTGAGGGAGCGTTCACTCCAATTCTGGATGTAGTGATACTCAACCTCCGCGCCGCAACCGGCATACAAAGTGGTTACCCCACAGGCGAACTGCCGGACGGTAGCCTCGGTGGAACGGTATACATCCACGAATACCACCCGCGCCTGATCCCGGGCAATGACAAGGGTATGGGGAAAAACGGCGGTATTTTCCCCGCTGGCCCAATGGCGACTGACCAAGGGGAGCCTGATTTCCACCTTTTCCGGCACGTACAACAGGGCGCCATTGCGATTCAGAGCAGCGTGAAGGGCGGCAAATTTTTCCGATCCCAGAGCCGATTCCTGAGCCATGTAGAATTCTTCCAGGATTTCGGAGTGTTTGGAAAATGCAGTTTGCAACGGTTCGAAAATCACCCCTTTTTCCGTCAGTTCCTGGGATAGGGGTGAATTTTCCAGCAAGTCGTCGTTGCCGAAGACCAGCCTTCCGGCGCATGGGCCGAGATCCTGTGATCGGACCGCCAAGTCTGCCCTGGAACGACCGTTTATCGGGTTGGCCAAACGAAAGGAATCGGCTCCCAACCCCCTCACATTGGCGAAGCGCCAGGACTCCATTTTGCGATTGGGCAAGGGCAGGGAACGGTACTCCTTCCAGCTTCGCCGCTTTTGATGCAGCAACCACGGTGGAAGATCGGGGTGGCGACCTTGAAAGTGTTCGAAAACAGATTCGGTCAGGATCTCGGAATCTGGGTTCACCGTTGTGACAGAAGGCATGACGCGGTAAAGTCCGTTTTAAAAGTTAACCCACAGATCCCTCCATCTCGAGGTCGATCAGGCGCTTGAGTTCGACACTGTACTCCATGGGGAATTCTTTAACCAGGTCGTTGACAAATCCGTTTACAGCCAAACTCATGGCTTCACCTTCGCTCATGCCGCGTTGCATCAGATAAAATATTTGTTCAGCACTGACTTTGGAAACGCTGGCTTCGTGCTGGACCGAGTTGTGGTCCCCGCGAACCGTTATGGCCGGATAGGTATCGGTGCGGCTGTTGGGGTTGATGAGCAAGGCATCGCATTCCGTGTTGTTTCTGCAACCGCGCAGGCGCCTGGGTATGTGGACCTGGCCGCGATAGGTGGAACGTCCTTCTCCCACTGAGATACTCTTGGCGATAATGTTACTGGTGGTTTCATCGGCCGCGTGGATCATCTTCGCCCCCGTGTCCTGATGCTGCCCGTCCCCGGCCAGCGCTATGGAAAGAACTTCACCGCGCGCCCGCCGACCCTTGAGGATTACTCCCGGGTATTTCATGGTGAGGCGAGACCCGATATTGCAATCGATCCACTTCACTTCGGCCTCTTCCTCCGCCCTGGCCCGCTTGGTAACCAGGTTGAACACATTGGAGCTCCAATTTTGCACGGTAATGTATTGGATTTTCGCTCCCTTGAGGGCCACCAGCTCAACCACGGCCGAGTGGAGGGTGGTGGTTTCAAATTTTGGAGCCGTACACCCTTCCATGTAGGTGACTTCCGCTCCCTCATCGGCGATGATCAAGGTGCGCTCAAACTGCCCGAAGCTTTCCGCATTGATCCTGAAGTATGCCTGTAAAGGCTGCTTCACTTTTACCCCCGGAGGAACATAAATAAAACTGCCGCCGGAGAAAACCGCGCTATTCAAGGCGCTGAATTTGTTGTCCGCAATGGGGATGACCTTGGCGAAAAATTTTCGAAAAATTTCCGGGTGCCGCTTCAGCCCTTCCGTTGACCCAACGAAGATGACGCCGTCCTTGGCCAAGTCTTCCTTCATGCGGGAGTAGGCGGCCTCGCTGTCAAACTGAGCCTCCACCCCGGCCAGGAAAGCGCGCTCCTGTTCGGGGATTCCCAGGCGTTCGAAGGTCTCCTTTACATCATCCGGAACCTCGTCCCAGGTCCGGCTGGGTTGTTGTCCTTTTGAGAGGTAATAGCGGAATTTGTCGAAGTGGATGTTCTCCAGGTCCTTCGTGGCCCAGTGAGTTGGCAGGGGTTTTGCATTGAAGATATCGAGAGCCTTCAGGCGAAAGGCTCGGACCCAATCGTCTTCCTCCTTCACGTCCGCAATGTAGTTGACCACCCTTTTGTTCAGGCCTATCCCCGCATCGAATTCATAGGTGGTATCGTAGTGGAAATTGCCTTTTTCCCGATCAATGTTGATGGCGTTTTCGTTTTTCATGGTAAATATCTGTTATGGCTGGGCTACACACCGGCAGCCATTTCCTCCTTGATCCAATCGTAACCGCGTTCCTCCACTTCGAGCGCCAGCGACTTGTCCCCGGTTTTAATTATGCGGCCGTCCATCATGACGTGCACGTAATCGGGAATGATGTAGTTCAACAACCTTTGGTAGTGGGTGATGACCAGGATACCCCGATCGTCTCCGCGCATGTGATTGATACCCGCGGCCACGATTTTCAAGGCATCTATATCCAAGCCGGAATCGGTTTCATCCAGAACACAATACTTGGGTTTGAGCATGGCCATCTGAAGAATTTCACAACGCTTCTTCTCTCCCCCGGAAAATCCCTCATTGACCGATCGACCGCTGAATTTTCGATCGATCCCGAGGCGGTCCATCTCCTGGTACAAGCGCCGGTAGTAGGCAAGGGCATCGAATGAGTCCCCCTCCCCTTGCCTGGCGTTCAGGGCGGCGCGAATAAAATTGGCAATGCTCACCCCAGGAATTTCTATTGGGTACTGAAAGGCCATGAAGAGTCCGGCGCGGGCTCGCTCGTCCACCTCCAATTCCAAGAGGTTTTCCCCGTCCATTATCACTGCCCCGGATAAAATGAGGTAATCCTCGTGTCCGGCCAAAGCTTTGGCCAAAGTAGACTTGCCCGATGCATTGGGACCCATGATGGCATGAACTTCTCCCTTGGGCAGGCTGAGAGAGAGGTTGTTGAGGATCCGCTTGCCCTCGATTGAAACGGTCAGACTTTCGACTTGTAATGAACGCATGGAATTCCAGTGCTTCAGGTTATTTCACGGCTATGCCGGGGGGTAGTTTCGACTGCGTCCCTCGAAAATTGAGCTCCACCTCCGATACGGAAAAAGACTCCGGAACCAGGCGTTTCAAGCCTTCCAACACCTTTTTGGGCAATTCCACATCGGTCACTTCACCGGTTTCATCGCAGAAAAAATGGGCATGGGGGACGAGGGCCGGTTCGTAGCGGGTGGACTCCCGTTCGAAATTTACCTGCCGAATGAGGCCGCACTCCACCAGCGTCTCCAGGCAATTGTAGACCGTGGCAATGGAAATGGTGGGCATTGCTTCCCTGCACCTGGTGAAAATTTCCTCCGCCGTTGGATGGTCCGTGGCCCGGGAAACAACCCCGTAGACAACCTCGCGTTGCCGGGTGGAACGCAGGCCCTTTCCGAACAAGGCCTCGTGTAGATTTTGTAATTTCTGAGGTCTGCTTTGCATGATAATGAGACTAAGTAACAATAAGAAAGGGCTATAGTTCCCAATAGCAACCCCTTTAGGAGAAAAATTCTCCCAATCTTACGGGTGCTCGGCCAACCAGCGTTCTGCCTCCATGGCGGCCATACAACCCATCCCGGCAGCCGTTATGGCCTGCCGGTAGACGTGGTCCACGCAATCCCCCGCCACGTAGACGCCTTCCACATTGCTGCGGACCTGGTATCCGGGCAAGGGCACGAAATAGCCGTTTTCGTCGGTGTTGAGGTGGGAAGCGAAGGGTTGGGTATTGGGGATGTGCCCGATGGCGATAAAGGCTCCCTTGCAGGGGATGCTTTTTTCTTCCCCGGTTATGACGTTCCTGACCCGAACCCCGGATACGGCGTTTTCCCCGGCCCCCTCGAATTCGACTACTACCGAGTTCCAGCAAGGTTCGATCTGTTCGTTGGCCAGAGCACGGTCCGCCATGATTTTCGAGGCCCTGAGTTGGTCCCGCCTATGGACCAAAGTGACTTTTTGGGAAAAACGGGTTAAAAAGAGCGCCTCCTCACAGGCGGAATCACCTCCGCCGACCACCACCACATCCATGCCGCGGTAAAACGGGCCATCGCAGGTGGCGCAGGTGGAGACGCCACCGGTGCCAAACAACTTTTTCTCGGAATCCAGGCCCAGCAATCGCGGAGAAGCGCCGGTGGCAACGATGACCGTCTTGGCCCGGTAGGTTCTTTCGCCACCTTTGAGGATTTTGATATCCCCGGAAAAATCCACCGACTCTATCCAGTTGAGTTCGTAACGCGCTCCGAACCGGGCCGCCTGCTTGCGCAGGTTCTCCATCAACGTGTAACCGTCGATTCCATCGGGCCATCCCGGGAAGTTCTCCACGTCCGAGGTGGTGGTAAGTTGACCTCCGGGCAAGTCGCCTTCGATAACGAGCGGATTCAAATTGGCCCGGGCCGCGTAAATGGCAGCGGTGAGGCCGGCGCAGCCGGTTCCCAATATGATGATGTTTTCCATAACAAATTTCGGTTTTGGAATGGGCGGGTATTAGATGGGTTCTTCCCCTGAGGTCAAAAGATTATCGCCACCACCCCGCTATTTTCGGCAACACTCCCTTCTCAATGGGGATTGGGATCAAGTGAGGAGGTGGAGCCCCTACCTTCTCCCTTCAGGGTTGATTTTCGGAAATGGGGTCGGCACTTTGGCTCAGCATGGGCGAACCGCATTCCATTATCGACAGTCATTGTCACCTCGACGGCTTCCATAAACAGGCCGTCTTGGAAAAGACGTTGCAGTCGGCAGAAGATGCCGGGGTAGCCCGAATGATCACGGTGGGCACGAGCGAGGCCGACTGGGATATTTCCCGAATGCTCGCCAAACGATTTCCGGGGACGATCTATTACACGGTGGGTCTTCATCCTTCGGAAGTGGGAGATGATTGGGAGCGGCAAGTCGGTAAAGTGCCCGGATACTTCCAATTATCGCGGCATCGTCCCGTGGCCCTGGGGGAAATTGGGCTGGATTTCTTCCGGTTGCCCAGGGACCCCGAAGAAGGCGCCTCCCTTAAAGACCTCCAGCGTCAGGCCTTTCGCAGTCAGTTGGAGCAGGCCCGCATTCTGGACTGTCCTGTTGTAATCCACTCGAGGGGAGCTTATTGGGATTGTATCGAGGAAATCGATGTCTCCGGAGTGAATTGGGAACGTGTCGTTTTTCATTGTTTCGTGGAGGACGGCGAAGCCATCAGGCAAATCAACAGGCGTGGAGGTCGCGGATCCTTTACCGGCATCGTAACCTTCAAGGCTGCCGGGAAGGTGCGGGAGGCGGTCAAAGTTCAGGGATTGGAAAAGATCATGGTTGAAACCGATGCCCCCTACCTCGCCCCCGTCCCCCACCGGGGAAAGCCCTGCCAGCCCGCCTACGCGGCCATAACCGCCCGTTACTGCGGCCGACTCCTGGGGGTGCGGGAAAACGAGTTTGCCTCCATCAGCCTTGGGAATACCGAAGCGTTTTACGGCCTGTAATCTTCCACTCCCATTTTATTAAACCGCCCTTGCCGACATCCGTGGTCGAACCCTCTCAGGTTTCGTCGAACTTGCGTTTGAACAGGGAATTCATTTCGGAGAGCAACTCGGCTCCATCTTCGCCGCTGGCTATGAACTTCAAACGGGAACCTTTTTCTGCCGCCAGCATCATAAGGCCCATTATGCTTTTTCCATTTACCAAATCGCTGCCCCGTTCCACATAGACCTCGCTTTGGTATTTATTGGCCAAGCGCACAATCCTGGCGGCTGGACGGGCGTGGATACCCATTTTGTTGATGACCTCAATGGTCTTGGTATGGGTATTTCCGTCTTTGGACTGTTTCCTGGATTCCATAGGTTGCGCCAAGCCTGCCCAATGTGATATCTCGACTTGAGTTTCACTGTGTAAAGGTCGATTCAACCAATGGTCAAGGGATATTCTTAGAATGGGAATCGGCGGAAAAATCCCTCATCTTTTCCGAAGTTAGCAACCCAAACCTTAACATTTGAGAGGACGTCTCCTGAAATCATCACTGCGTACCGACTTCATAGTTCCCGACCTGTGGCAGCAGGAAGCGGTGCGGCATTTGGTTGACGGGAAAGATGTGGTGGTACATGCGCCCACCGGTGCCGGTAAAACCTATATCTTCGAGTTGCTGGTCGAGCAGGGGTTGCGCAAACAGGCTATCTTCACCGTTCCCACCAGGGCTCTGGCCAATGACAAGTTGATGGAATGGAGGGCCCGCGGTTGGGATGTGGGTATTTGTACTGGGGACATCGTGGAAAATGAAGGGGCATCGGTGGTGGTCGCCACTCTCGAAACCCAAAAACGGCATTTTCTACAAGGGAAGGGCCCAGGCCTTTTGGTCATAGACGAGTACCAGATGTTGGCCGACCCGGTTCGCGGAGTGAGTTACGAGTTGGCCATTGCCATGTCTCCTCGGGCTAGTCAGATCCTGCTCATGAGCGGGAGTGTTTCCAATCCGCAGGACATCGTGGCTTGGCTGAATCGACTCGACCGGGATGCGGCGCTGGTTCGGCGCCTGCAGCGGTCGGTACCTCAGGAAGAAGTCCTGGTCGAGGGATTGAAAATCAAAGTGCCGGCCCGGGTGCGGGGATTTTGGCCTCGCGTCGTGAGCAAAGCCCTGGTGGCCAACCTGGGCCCTCTGATCATTTTTGCCCCCCACCGGAATGAGGCCGAGGCCATCGCCAGGCAGCTTTCCCGGGAAATTCCGGTCGATGAGGAACTCTTGCTCACTCCGGAGCAGCGTCGGCTGGCCGGGAGGAGCTTGTCGCGGTTATTGAAAACCCGCATTTCCTACCATCACAGCGGCCTGAACTACCTGAAACGCGCCGGTGTAATCGAACCTCTGGCCAAAGCCGGCCAATTGAGGGTGGTGGTGGCCACCATGGGGTTGGCCTCGGGTATCGATTTCTCCATGCGATCGGTATTGGTGGCGGAAGCGCTCTATCGGGTTGGGCATCGTTTGGTACGCGTTCGGCCGGATGAGTTGCTCCAGATGTTCGGTCGAGCAGGGCGCCGTGGACGGGACCGGCGGGGTTACATTCTGGCAGCGCCCGAGAAGCCGCGCATCCACATGGCGAGCCCCTTGAAGTTGCATCGTGTGAGCCAGGTTGACTGGCCCAGCCTGATCGGGGTGATGCTGGCCGCCCATCGACTGGGCAATGACCCCCTGAAAACGGTGAGACAGTTGACCCACCGCTTGTTCAGCGAGGAGCGCATTCCCCTCGGCCTTGAAAAATTCATGCGGGACCGGGAGAGAAACCTGGCCATGGAGGCGAATAGAAGACAGGCCAAAAAAAGCCGGCTGATCGAGGAGTTTCAAAGCAGTGAAGGGATTTGGGAACGAAAAAAAGCCGCTGTAAAGGCCCGTCTGGGGGATATCCTGATTTATAAGAATGGAAATTGGATCTCGGCGCTTTCGGACCCGAGAACGTTGAAAATGGCAGGTATGGGGGTGGTTTGCCTGTTGCAGAGGAGTCCCGTGAAGATCTATGGCCGAGAGGTCGCCCTGGCCAGTTGGTCGAAAAAAGAGGGGCAGAAAGACATCATTTTGACGAAGTGGCTGCGCAAGCGGATGACCTCGCTCAAGCCTAAGGGCGGAAAGCGGGTCTCCCGCTTTTGGTACTACGATCCCTTTGAAAAGATAGTGCTCCCCAAGATTCCCCAGATGACCGGAGGAGGGAAGCTCGTCGAGGTCGTCGACCGCAGGGGCACCCTTTTCGGACGCATTGACTTTTCCGACACTGAAGTGTTCGCGGTTAAAGATTCTGCTAACAAATTTTTGCTTGGGGCTCCCAAGCGCCGTCGCGCAGTGGACGACATCGGCTCCTTTGCCGCTCTCGTGCGCGAACAGGAATCGGGTGACATGGGCGGTTTGTCGCCGACCCAGGCCTGGTTTCGGCTTGGATTGATTGACGGGGAAGGCCGACCGACCCGGAGAGGCGCTATTTTCAGCTTTTTCAATTACGGCGAAGGTTTGGCCGTTGCCGCCGCCTTGGAGGAGCCTTCCTATGAAGTTCACGAATTGGTTTACGATCTGGCAAACCTGCGCGCGGGCCACCGGTTCGAGGATTTTGAGAGTTTCAGCAGCCGGCTGGGGAATTGCTGTCGACTGGTCTATGGCAATGCTACCTTCGAGGGTTATCTGGAGAAAGGATTGCCGCTCGATTATGGCGACGGCGCTGCCGAGGTTATTGCGCGTTATGAAGCTTACCAGGAATCGGGATTGAAAAGTGGAGAAGGAACCTTGCAGGATGGGGATATCGAGCGGGTGCGTTTGGAGTGGGTGAGTCTTCTGCGGAATATCGCCCTGGCCCCCGACTTGGCCTGGGAACGGTGGCGTTCCCTGCAATCCGAGGCGGAAAAACTCCTCCGGAGCCGGGTGATCGATCACGTTCTTCATCAAGTGCCCGACCTTTCCCCGGCCCAACGAAAACGCAGGGAGCACCGCCTCCGATTTTGACCTGCCTGTCCTGCAAAACGTGTCATCACCGCCCGAGGGGAGTTGGTCGACCCTGTCGCAGGGGCAGGAAGATGCAATCGGATTGAGTGGACGAAGAGGGTGAGATCCCCCAGATTGGTTTTCTCCCATCCCTATTTCCCCTCGCATGGTTTCTCTGTTAAAAAAATATTCGCGCTGGCTCCATACCCGGTGGCCCGCCGGGGTGGTAGAAAAGCTCCCGGTGGTCGGCCAGGACGGCAAAACCAACATTCCAGGTGTGAGAATTGTGGGGGATTTGACCGGGATCCCTCTGCTCAAGTTTGCCGCCCACACTGGAGCCAGAGCGGTAAAGGCCATATTGCGGGACCCCGATTTTCAGGCTCAGCGCGGAAAGGAAGGGGTGTTGGACTTGGTCATTGTCGGAGGAGGGGTGTCCGGTTTCTCCGCTGCCGTAGAGGCCGCGAAGGCCGGTTTGGATTTCCACCTCTACGAAGCGGTTGAGGAATTTTCCACCGTCGAGAATTTTCCAAAAGGAAAACCCATTTTCACCTACCCAACGGAGATGACCCCCACCGGAGCGTTTCGGTTCAAGGCCAAAGTCAAAGAGGATCTTTTGGAGGAATTGGCCCGGCAACGGATGGAGGCGAAAGTTTCATCCCAAAGAAAGAAGATCGACCGGATCGAACGCTCCAAAGGGGTGATCCTGGTTCACAGCGAGGATGGCGAGCCGATTCGGGCCCTCCAAGTAATTATCGCCATTGGTCGAAGTGGCAATTTCCGCAAGCTCGACGTGCCCGGCGAAACCTTGGACAAAGTGACCAATCGGCTGCACGATCCCCAGGATTTCATGGGGGAAAAGGTGGTTGTGGTGGGAGGTGGTGACGCGGCCCTGGAGACAGCGGTCGCATTGGTGTGTTGCGGAGCCCAAGTCACGTTGAGCTACCGGAAAAAGGAATTTTCCCGTCCCAAGCAGGAAAATGTGAAGAAGGTCGAGGCCTTGGCTGCCGACCCCACCTTTCCAACCGGGGTGGCGGAACCCTCCTCTGATCGGGTTAATCCCGCGGCCGACTTCGCCATGCGAGGCCGTCATCCGCCCGGTTCACTCCGGGTGGAATTGGGAAGCCGCGTTCGTGAGATCAGTCCGGATTCGATCACCTTGGAAAAGAGGAGCAAGAAATCCGAGTCGCTGCCCAATGATGCGGTTTTCGTCATGACGGGCCGTGAAGCTCCCCTGGAATTTTTCAGAAAGTCCGGCATTTCCGTATTGGGGGAGTGGGGACTGAAGTCCTGGTCTGCCTTGGCATTGTTTTTCGCTTTCTGTGTATTTCTCTACCACTGGAAAAGCTGGGGGCCGATTGACGGGCTGTTGCAGCACAGGGAGTGGTTTCCTTTCGACCTGCTTTCTGCGGCCCCCTCCTCCCTCCTCGGATCCTTCATCGAGGCTGCGCGGGATCCCGGGTTCTTGTATTCCCTGGCATTCTCCACCTGCGTCGTAGCCTTCGGCGTAAGGCGTATCCGGCGCCGCCGGACGCCTTATGTCAGGTGGCAGACCTTGGCCCTGATGGCTTTTCAGGTCATTCCGCTTTTTCTGCTTCCTTACGTCCTTCTTCCATGGATGGGAAACAACGGCTTGTTCGATGCCGGTTTGGGCAAGTGGTTTGGCGACACTTTTTTCCCGGGGGAAAGTTATTGGAGAGCCTTTGGTTTTATCCTGGCTTGGCCTCTTTTCGTATGGAACGTGTTCAGCGAGCAGCCCATATGGGGATGGCTTGTGCTCTCCCTGATTCAGACCTTTGTCATCATCCCCTGGATAGTGCGTCGTTGGGGCAAGGGAGCCTATTGCGGTTGGATATGTAGTTGCGGGGCCCTGGCCGAGACCTTGGGTGACGCCCACCGGCACAAGATGCCGCATGGTGTGTGGTGGAACCGATTGAACATGGTGGGACAAATCGTTTTGGCGGCGGCCTTGGCGTTGTTTCTGTTGCGGGTTGTCGGTTGGTTCTTTCCTTCCGGTTTTGCCGGGAAATGGTTTAGCGGCCTGGCGGACGGTTACCCTGTTTTCAATTACAAATACCTGATTGATCTATGGTTGGCCGGTGTACTCGGTTTGGCATTTTATTTTCACCTTTCGGGCCGGGTTTGGTGCCGGTTTGCCTGTCCGTTGGCTGCCCTGATGCATATTTATGCCCGGTTTAGCCGGTTTCGCATTTTTGCCGATAAAAAGAAATGCATTTCCTGCAATGTCTGCACTTCCGTATGCCACCAGGGAATTGATATTATGAATTTTGCCAACAAGGGCCTGCCCATGGAGGATCCACAGTGTGTACGCTGTTCGGCTTGTGTGCAAAGTTGCCCGACCGGAGTGCTGCATTTTGGTAGATGGGATGGAAAGGGCGGCATCGTTTTGGACAAACTGGCCGCATCCCCGGTGCAATTGCGGGAGGATGGAGATAGGTCTGTCCGTTCCTTCTTGAAGGATTTAAAGGGACTCCATCCCTGAATGCATCATTAATTAGCAGGAGGGCATTCCTCTCCTCTTGCATACAATTCCCGCCGTTTCTTATCAATTTGCCGAAACAAGGAGAGGGCAGATGTAATAAAGCTTTTATTAAAATGTAATTAAAATATTTTAAATATTGTATTGCTTCTTTTATTTAAAGCCATGGAATGCTGCATTTTCCGGAGGATGGATCCCGTTATATCCCCGGAATTACGGCAATGGGCCGGATTTATAAAGAGTACAATTATTAACTGATAAATTAACACCATGACTATCCCTGATCAAATAAAAGAATTAGAACAATTGCAAAACCAGGCTGCCGCCTTGAAAAGCAAAATTGAAGAAGAGAGGGAGGCAAAGTTGGCCTCCATGCACGAAGATGTGGGCTTGGAATCCACCGAAGCCCTGATCGATGCCCTACAGGGCTTGGCCAAGGCACCGCCAAAGAAAAAGAAAAGGATCAAAGCGCCGGCAATGAAAAGGAAACGGCCCCGGCTTACACCTGCCGAGAAAGAGAAAATCGCCAATGCCATAAAGGACGGTTTGAAGGGAACGGAAGCTTCCAGAAAATTTGGCGTATCCCTCGCCACGGTTCAAAATATCAAAAAGAGCTTCGGCCTGGTAAAAAGCAGGGCCAAAAAAAAGGCTGAGGGATAGTTGGGGATTACAGGCTCATGGCCGGCGGTTGCTCCTCGACCATGTCGTACTGAATTCTCCAGAAATTGTAATACTCGCCCCTTTGCCGCATCAGGTTTTCATGGGTGCCGGTTTCCACTACCCGGCCGCTTCCCAGAACCACTATGTTATCGGCTTTCCTGACGGTGGACAAGCGGTGCGCTATAATGAGAACCGTGCGGTTGGAGGTCAGGTTTTCCAGCGCTTCCTGAATCTTGCTCTCCGTGGCGCTATCCACACTGGAGGTCGCCTCGTCCAGGATGACCAAAGGGGGGTTTTTCAAGAGAGCCCGGGCGATGGCAATTCTTTGCTTCTCTCCCAAGCTTAGCCGGATGCCCCGCTCCCCTATCATGGTATCCAACCGGTCGGGAAGGCTTGTTACGAACCCATGCACGTGCGCTCCCCGCAAAACCTGCCACAATTCCTCCTCGCTGGCGGACTCTTTGGCCAGCAGCAGGTTGTCTCTTATTGTGCCATCGAACAGAAACGGTTCCTGGGCCACCAGGCCGATGGAATTTCGCAGGGAGGTCAGATCGATTTTGCGGACATCCAGCCGATTGATCAGGACCGCGCCTTCCCCCACATCGTAATAGCGTAGCAACAGGTTGGCCACGGTGGACTTCCCCGCTCCAGTGCGGCCTACCAGGGCGGTAACTTTTCCTTCCGGCAGTTCGAGGTTGAAATTGCTTATGATGGCGGGGCGGGTTTCATAGGCGAAGGAAACATCCTTGAACCTGACGGATATGGGCGAAGAGGGGAAAGGGACCGCCTTGGGCGGATTTTCAATTTTAATTTCGTGGTCCAGGATTTCGAAGACCCGGTCGCCCGAAGGTTTAGCTGCGCTGAGGAGGTTGTTTAATCCGTTGAGCCGGCTAATGGGTTCCAATATTCGGCCACTGTAGAGGAGGAACATGGCGAGTTCCCCGATGGTCAAGCTTCCTTGCACGTATTGATAGCCGCCGATTCCCAGAACCGCGACCAGGCTCAGGCTACTTATAAATCGCGTGGTGGAACTGTAGTAAGCCCAGCGGTACATGGCGGTGAGCGTTTTGTTCTTGAGGTCTTCCGCCTTGTTCAGGAAACGGGACCTCTCGCGTTCCTGCAGGGCGAATGAACTGATCAGCCGGTGGCCGGAGATGTCTTCTACCAACAATGCGTGCATGTCTCCGGCGCTCCGGCGCACGCGCTTCCAGTTGCGGCGGCTGATTTTGTAGTGCTGCTTGGCCATGAGAAGGAGCAAAGGAATGGGTAGCATGGCAAAGGTGGCCAACACCGGATTGGTAATGAACAGGAAGGCCGCTATTCCAAGCAAAGTAAAAACTGATGTCAGCCCTTGTTCGGTGCCATCCAATATGGCGCCTTCCACGTTGAGGACGTCTTCGGTCACACGGGAGGATATGTCTCCTGTCTTGCGCTCGTCGAAGAATCCCACCGGCAAATGCATTAATTTCCTGTGGAGGGCTGCGCGCAGGTCGATCAGGACCCGTTGTTCAATTACGTTGTTTAAACGGATGCGCAGGTAGTTCAATGCATCCCGCATGAAGTAAGCGGTCACAATGGCGGCCAGCCCCAGCCACAACCATCGGATCTGGTTTACCATTATGATTTCATCGATGACAAATTGAATGATCTTGGGGATGGATATCTCGAAAGCGGTGCTGGCAAGGGCCAGGAACATATTGAGCACAAAAAGAAACCGATAGCGCATAAAATAGGCTGCTACGCGGGCGATGCTGTTTTTCCCTTCCATAAAATTTCTTTCTGTTCAACGACAGGACGGATACTTTTTCAACCTGCAAAAAAAGCCGCCTGCGGGGAGGCGGCTTTCGCGCTAAAAATTGTGGAAATCAGTTGAACACTTCTACTGGAATTTCCAGGTTCGAGTAACCATCGGCTTCGACAGCGAGCACTCCGATTCCGGGAGTCGCTCCTTCCAGAATCACACTGGTGGATTTGCTTCCTTCCGGAATAACAACCTCCGGAAGAATTATGCTTTCGGGGATGTCCGTCGTTATGTAAATGGGAAGGCCACCGGCGGGAGCTTCCGTTGGTATGGAAAAAATAAGGGTTGAGCGTTCACTGGAAACCACGGATACGGAAGCGGGCAATACCTGCATTTCGGCTGGATCGATTCTGAAGGAGCCCACCGTAATATCTCCGCGTACCCCGCGCAGGACTACCTCGTAGTTTTGCGAAGAGGGGAGATGGGGAACGTAGAAGCCCAGAGCATTGGGCGAATAGTAGACCGAGGTGGCCAAAGTGTTGCCAACGAAGATCTGGTCGGATGGTCGAAACCCGCTTCCATTCAACCCGATTGTGGAACCAACGATGCCCCGGTTGGCCGCCAAGGAAATCACATAACGGTTGATCAGGGAAAATTTCTCCAGCCCGTCACTCGGAATGGTTAGGGACCGCGGCCGGCTCACTCCCATGACCAGTTTGTCGTATTCGATATCGTAATAATAAACCGCGTTCATCCTGCCCGGAGGCATGCTGAATTCATACTCCCAGATGTGTTCTCCCTGGGAACTGCGACTCATGGGGCGGGCTCTCCCGTCAATGACCACTTGGGGATTGAGGGAACCTTCCACTATTCCCTCATCAACCTCCCGGACCTCGAGACTGAGGGTATAGATATTGGAAGGATTCATCGGAATTTCCGTCGGAGTCAGGTTTCTAATCGTCTGCCCGCAACCGGACATCAGAAGGGCAAGGGCAGGCAATAGCAGGATAAAGAATGGGGCTTTCACTTTCATAATTAGGTTAAAGGATTTCTCATAGAGTGATTCCCAGCATACTACAAGCTTTTTCCAATGGCGAGAACCATTTCTCCACTTGCTCCATTTTTTTTGGAGATCGGGTTCCAACCAGCTCGGATACCGTGCGGGGAGACGGCGCCGAGCCGTGGCAAAGGCCTGACGGTTCCCGTGCTCACTTCATTTGACAGCCCGAGCCGAAATGCTACCTGCGGCCCTCACGCCAGAGGGCAAATTGGCGGATAAGATTCCCGTTTGGCAACCCCTTGGGCTGTATTTTCCGTTTCGGGTTCCAAAATGGTTTTGCGCCTGAGTTGCATTTCTACCAACAATCTCATCAGGAGAATCATGAAATCGCGGTATATCGTCATCATGGCAGGCGGTCGTGGGGAGCGTTTCTGGCCCCAAAGCAGGTTGTCCCGTCCCAAACATCTCCAGGCCATGGTGGGCGACCACTCCCTGTTTTCTCAAACCGTTCGGCGGGTAAAAGGCTTGGTGCCGCCGGAAAATTTGCTGGCTATTACCCATGAGGAGCAGCGCCCTCAAATTTTGCAGGATTGTCCCCAACTCAACCCCGACCGGGTTATTGCCGAACCGGTTGGACGCGATACCGCCGCCGCAGTGGGAATGGCCACCGCCCTGGTGCAAGCGAGGGACCCCGAGGCTACCTATGCCATTCTGCCGTCGGACCATGTCATTCGCGATAGCGAGAAATATGGCGAGGCCCTCAATCGGGCATTTAATGCGGCGGAATCCTCTAACAAGCTCATTACCATGGGCATAATGCCCTCGGAACCCTCTACGGGTTATGGCTATATCCGAGTGGGGGGAGTGGTCCGCGAGGTGGATGGTGCCCCGCTCTATCGGGTGAGTGAATTTGTGGAGAAACCCGATCGAGCTGCGGCCCAGTCGTATTTGGATTCCGGGAACTGTTACTGGAATGCGGGGATGTTTATCTGGCGGGCTTCGGTCATTGAAAGGGCTATTGGGCAATTCAATCCGACCCTTCACAAGGGTCTTCTCGCCATGCGCGCCGGACTCAAATCGGGGAAGAGCGCCCGGGAGGTCATGGCAGAAATTTATCCCGGATTAGAGCGGATTTCGGTGGACTATGCCATTTTGGAACGGGCCCCCAATGTGGCCATGTTGGAAGGGGATTTCGACTGGGATGACGTTGGCTCCTGGCCGGCCATTGCCAGACATTGTGAACCGGATGAATGGGGCAATTCCGGAAAGGGCAGCTTCGTGGCGGAGCGGTCCTCCAATAATATCGTCGTTTCGGAGGATGGCCACCTCACGGTATTAATCGGAGTGGAGGATCTGATTGTGGTCCATACCTCCGATGCCAGCCTGGTTTGCCGCAAGGATAAAGCCCAGGATCTCAAGAAGGTTGTTGAAGCGATTGGCCGCAACCCCGAATTTCAGCACTTGGTTTGAGGGAAATTTTCGTGACGGTTTTAGGCATCGATTACGGTGAGAAGCGCATCGGTTTGAGTTTGGGGGATGAGTTGGGCCTGGCCGTGCCCCTGCCTGCCGCGGTGGAAAGGACTGAGTCTGCCCGGCTGCGACACATAATGCAGGTTTTGGAATCGCGCAAGGTTGGCCGGATCGTGGTTGGAATGCCTTACAACATGGATGGGTCGTTGGGATTCAAGGCCAAGGAAACAGGCCTTTTCATGGAGAGGCTGAGGGAGCTGACTCAACTGCCCGTCGTGGCTGTGGACGAACGTTTGACCACCCACCAGGCGGAGGAAAACTTCAAGTCCCGGAACCGCAAGTGGGACCGCAAGAGCGGGGAAATCGATTCCCATGCAGCCACCCTCATTTTGCAGGACTACCTCGACATGTCTCTGGGACAAACTTTCCTTCACCCCCATGAGGATTTACCCGGGTGACGCGGTGGAAATGCCTCTGTGCCTACGACGGCACTGACTTTGCCGGTTGGCAGAGCCAACCCACCGGAGATGCGGTGCAGGATCACCTGGAAGCTGCTCTGGCAGCGGTACTCAAGGCTCCCGTCCGCATTCACGGTAGTGGTCGAACCGATGCAGGGGTGCACGCCCTCGGCCAGATCTTTCATTTTGACGCCCCCTGGAAACACGGCCGCGGGAAACTCCTTGCCGCCCTGGGTTCGCACCTCCCCGCATCGATACAATTGAGGTCGGCGCAGCCCGTTTCGCCCGCTTTCCATGCCCGATACTCGGCCAGGGGGAAACGTTACCATTACCGCTTGTATCTCGGCCGGGCCGATCCCTTCGAAACCGACTACGTCCTATCCATCCCTCATCCCTTGGACGTGGGCGCCATGGAGCGGGCCGGGCAATGCCTCGTCGGCAAATTCGATTTTTCCGCCTTCGGCGCAGTTCGGCGGGGCTCTTCCGCAAAGGAAAACCCGGTCAAGGAGTTCATGGCATTTCGCATCAGCAAGTGTGGCAAGCGGATCCGCATGACATTTGAAGCCAGCGGCTTTCTCTACAAAATGGCTCGTTCGCTTGCCGGGGCCCTCCTCCGGGTGGGACGGGGCAAATTGTCGCCGGGGGATTTCGAGCATATCCTGCTGGATGGGGTGCGAACGGCCGACGTCGTGACCGCGCCACCCCAGGGGTTATTTCTGGAGAAGGTATTCTATTAGCCCGCATGTCTGACAAAATTCGTGGCGAGCGAACGGAGGTCGAGTGCTGGTGCGGGTTTCGAGCAGATGAGCGGGTGAGGCTGGGTCGACACCCTGCAAAGTAGAGAATCCAACGAAGTCCGCACCAGTGCCGACATACCGTCACTTACAGCGGCAGAGCAAGGATGCTCTCGCCCTACCGTTATTGATGATTGGTAGGGCTACTGCGTCCTCGCAGTGCCGACATACCGGAGCGCAGTAGAAAATTGGGAGATGTCGTATTCGCTCGGTAAGTGAGACATGCGGGTTAGTCCGGGGGTTTGCCCTGAATTCCTCGTCTGTTACTGTGCTCTGGACCCTCCCTGGTTATCCTGCCAATCTAGGCTCAGACGATTCTATTCTGCCATGTCAGTGTTTTCCCGCGACCGTTTCCATATTCTCTTCCAACCCGATGTCCATCGCCATCGCTGGAAGGGCCTGAAAATTTTGTTGATATGGTTTTTCGGAAGCTTGGTTGTCGCGGCAATTCTGAGTCCGTTGGCCTATCAGTTCGCCCATTGGTGGCACGCCCATTTCCCCAACGACTTGACAGCCTATCTGACGCAAAAACCCCTCCCCAGGTACTTTGATCGGCTGCGCTGGTTGGTGGCCTTGGCGACCTTTCCCTGGGTGATTTATCAGTGCGGCCTGGTATCGTTCCGGAAATTGGGTTTTAAATCCCGGCTCCCCTTCTACCGTTACTTTGGCTGGTATTTTTTCTTGGGGATGGCCAGTATAGCGGGATTGGTCGCGCTGCACCAAGCGGTGGGAGCTTCGACCTTCCAGGATGGCCTCACTGCTGGCTACATTTTGGACAAGATCCGGATTTCCTTTCTGGCCGCATTGTTGGTTGCCCTGGGAGAGGAGTTGGTTTTTCGCGCTGTGGTATTGCGGATGTTTTATACAGCGTTCATTCCAATGGTAGCAGTGGCCCTGTCGGCCATGTTTTTCGCCTATCTGCATTTTGATATGCCCTCTCATTTGTGGGCTCCGGACACTCAAGGCCCAGGTATTGCAGACGGGTTTTTCGTCGCCTTGTGGACGGTTATCGGCATTACCCAATCTTTCAGCCCGGTATTGTTTCTCAACCTTACCTTGGTGGGATACATCCTGGCGGTGGTGTTCATGAAAACGCGGTCCCTCTGGTCCTGTGTCGGGTTACATGCCGGCTGGGTTACCCTGATTTTGTCCTATTCCCATTTCGGGGAAACCCCTTTGGGTGACGGCTCATCCTGGTGGGGTAGCCATCGGTTGGCCGACGGATACCTATGCCTGGCGTTTCTGTTGGTTACCGCCTGGGTTGTCACTGCTCTTTACTACAAGAAAAGGATGAAGGATGAAGGCTGACGGAGGGCGTACATTCCTCTCCATCAAAACGGGATCGCTTCGCGAATGATCCTGTCCATCCTCTTCATGCAAGTTAATTTTTGATCACGATCACGATCACGATCACGATTAAGTTTGGATGAGTGAGGGCATGAAGCAGGCTTGGGTGGGGTTATTGGATGTGGTATTTCCCAGAAACTGCGTCATGACAGGGGATGCGGTTGCAGCCAATAGCCCCTTTCAATTCATCAGTGGGGAGGTTTCCCGGCAACTGATTCAGGTTGAGCCGCCTTTTTGTTCCACCTGCGGTTATCCCTTCTTTGGCGCCGTGATGGCCAGCGACCGCTCCTGCCCCAAATGCCGGGAACTGGATCCGGTCTACCGGCGGGGAAGGACGGTCATCCTGGTGGAAGGGGTCGGACGGCAACTGGTGCACTATTTCAAATACGAGGGGGCTCGTTACCTGCTGAAGGACTTTGCCAAACTTTTCCAGCTTTGCCCCGGCCTCAGCCAATACTTGAAGGATGCCCTCCTGGTTCCGGTTCCCCTGCACCCCCGTAAATTGCGGGAACGCGGATTTAATCAGAGCTTGGCCCTTTGCCGGGAGCTGACCAGGCAGGAACCTTCCGCTGAATTGCGGGATATCCTGTGCAAAACGGTCGATACGCAAAGCCAGACCTTGTTGACCCGCCGGGAACGAATGGAGAACCAGCGCAACGCTTTTAGCGTTCGACCGGGCACAGGGCTCAGCCCCGACCTTCGCCACATTGTCGTGGATGACGTTTTTACCACCGGTTCCACCCTGAATTCCTGTGCCCATGCCCTTAAACGGTCGGGAATTCAGCGTATTGACATCCTTACCCTGGGACATGGATAATGGTCTTTACTATGCCGCTCTTCAGCAAACCGAAGTACTCAACCGTCACTGTTAAAAAGAAGGACATTCCTCAAGGTTTGTGGACCAGGGATCCCATTTCCGGGGATCTGATTTACAACAAGGAACTCGAGCAGAATCTGCTGGTAGCCCCAAAAAGTGGCTATCATTTTCCCATGGACGCCCCCTCCCGCATCAAATCCCTCATCGACGAGGGCTCTTTCCGGGAATGGGATTCCGACCTGATCTCGCTGGATCCTCTCTCCTTCAAGGACAGAAAAACCTACCTGAAACGTCTCGAAACATACCGTGACAAGACCAAGTTGGCCGATGCGGTCATAAGCGGGTCGGGTAATTTGCACGGTAATTCCCTGGAAATAAGTGTCATGGACTTCCGCTTTATCGGAGCCAGCATGGGTTCTGTGGTGGGGGAAAAAATTACCCGGAGTATCGAACGGGCAACCGAGAATAATGTGCCCTGTGTCATGGTTTGCGCTTCCGGCGGGGCCCGCATGCAGGAAGGTATATTGAGCTTGATGCAGATGGCCAAGACAAGCGCGGCCCTGGCCCGGCATTCCAAAAAGCGGTTGCCTTATATTTCGGTATTGACCAACCCGACTTTCGCGGGGGTCATGGCCAGCTTTGCTTCCTTGGGGGACTTGATTATTGCCGAACCGGGCGCGCTGATCGGCTTTGCCGGGGCCCGGGTAATCAAGGAAACGACCAAGGAGAACCTGCCCAAGGGGTTCCAGACGGCGGAATTTTTGCTGGAGCGGGGCCTCATTGATCAGATCGTTCACCGGCGCGATCTGAAGGATCGGCTGAAGTCTTTTTTATCGACGTTCTGTTCAGTCGGTCAATCCGCCTGAGTCTTGTCGTTTCCCAGCGCCTTGCCCGCATTTCTCATAAATCTGCTACTGCGCTCCGGTATCCCGGCACCTGTGAGGACTTCTTTGGATTTCATGCCCTTGCTCCGCACAGATGCAGGCCGAGATTGCGGGGTGTCGACACAGCTTCACCCTCGAATCAGCTCGAAGCCCGCACCAGCACTCGATCTCCGTTCGCTCGCTACGAATTTTATGAGAAAGGAGGGCTAGGTGAACTTTCCTCAGGCCAGGGAATTCCTCTTCAGCCTGCGCAACAAGGGTTCCACCTACGGCATCGATCGCATGGATGCGTTCGTCCACGCCTTGGGCCGACCGGATAAGGACTATCCCATAATTCATATTGCGGGAACGAATGGGAAAGGATCCACCGCCGCCATGCTGGAAAGCCTTTTCCGCAGCGCCGGTTACCGGACCGGACTCTTTACATCGCCTCACCTGCTGTTCCTGGGCGAACGCATCCAGGTTGATCGAGTGCCCTTGAGCGAGGACGCCATTACGGAGTTGACCGCAGAGCTCAATTTAATGGCCCGTTCCGTGACCGGGGATGACTGGGAGAAACACCCCACATTTTTTGAATTCATGACCGCCATGGCCATGGTCTACTTCAGCAAACATGCGGTGGACATCGCCATTTTTGAGACCGGTCTGGGAGGAAGAAAGGACGCCACCAACGTGGTGGATCCTCTCATTTCCGTCATTACTTCCATCGGGTTGGATCACACCTCCATTCTGGGAGAAACAGTGGAAAAAATTGCCGGTGAAAAGGCGGGAATAATCAAGCCTGACCGTCCGGTTGTGCTGGGCCGCGTACCCCGACCTGCACGGGAGGTCATTTGCCGGATCGCCCGGGAGCGCAAAGCGAAGGTTTTTTCTGTGGAGGACCAATTTGGCGATGCGGTGGAGAATTATCCCACGACCAATCTCCATGGCACTTTTCAGCGTTGGAACGCTGCCACCGCTGTCACCGTTTGCCAGGTGGTAGGAAAGCGGTTTCCAGGGCTTTTTCCCAGTCGGGCCGGAGCCTTGCATCGTGTAGACTGGCCCGGCCGGTGGGAAAAGATACCCCTGCCCTGTGGAAGAGTTTTGATTCTGGATGCCACCCACAACTCCGAAGGATGCTACTTCCTGGAGGAGAATCTCGCTCTTCTCGAGGAGGAATCGGGCAAAAAACCCTGGATCGTGGCGGGCACCCTGGGCAGTTTCCGGGCCCAGTCTCTCGTCCCTGTCGTCCAGAGGAACGCCCGCGGGCTCTATCTGCTCGAGCCGCGGCAACCCCGGGCCGCCACTTTTTCCATGATGAGGCATTGGCTCGAACCCAAGCCGGAAATTACCGTTGTGGATGCGACTCGGGAGGAACTGTTTCCCGAGGAAAACACCTGTTCCATCGGTCGTCCGGGAGAGACCATTGTCGTAACCGGATCCATTTACCTGTTGGGGGAGGTTTTGGAAAGATTGACCGGCCAGGAATCCGAAATTGGGGCCTTATTGCAGGATTTGCCTTAGTGTGGTGTCTCTTAAATAATCCATCACAAAAAACCCGGATATGGAAGAGGTTACGGCATCGCGGGGACGCGATTGCCCTACCATTTCAAAACGTAAGCGGTAGGGCGGCGGCATCCTTGCCGCGCCTGAAAATTTCTCATGCCACGATCTGGTTTTCTCACGGCCGGGCTATTGATTCCCGCTCCAGTGCCGGGATTCGGGCGCGTAGTAGAAAATTGGGAGATGTCGCATTCGCTCGGTAAGTGAGACATGCGGGTTAGCCTTTGCGGTCCAGCAACCCGATCAGTTCCCGGGTTTCCGGGACGTCCCGGATGATCTGGTCCGGATTGGGGCCGACCCCGATGTAACGCAGGTTGAACGGTTTTTTGGGATGTTCACTTCCGTAAGCCACATCCATAATTGCTTTGACCATGGCGGCCACGTAAACCTGTGCCGCCAGCGGCAAGGCCCCGAAGTTGCGGATGGTGGAAATATCCTCTGTCCATCCCGGATATTCCCGGTAGTCGGGCGCTAGTCGGGCGCGGAATGCTTCATCGCGCGGGAGGTGATCGACCCGGTTGCCCAACTCGTCCCGGTAAGCCACACAAATCTTCAGGTTCCCCTTCCAGCTTCCTCGATGGTTCAAGGCGTCGAGTTTGTTGATGGCCAAGTCTTGGAATCCACCATAACGAAGGGCATCCCCCTTTTCCACCGCGTCGAACCAACCCACCATGCGCTGACGACCGGTGGAGGTTCCGAATTCGAGCTTCTTGAGCAGGGTGCCAAGGGGATGTCCCTCGGGGAATTGGGTGATGAAAAGATGGGTGCCGACCTTGGTGTCGTAAGCTTTGGCCACCCCAATACCGTGAACAGGTTGAACCGGTATACCGGCCGAATTGAATATTTCAGGTGTGAAGCTATGGGAAGCGGTGACGTTGGGAGAAAACCCTTGCCGCTTATCCAACCAGTAGGATTGCCCGAATTCGCCCAACACGTATTTGCCTTCCTTCAAGGCGCCAAGAATGAGCTCGCGAAGGTCCACCACTTGGGAGGCCAGACGTCGTCCGGCTGCCCAGTAAACGTCGACAATGCGATCGGTGTTCAAAGCGAACGGTCCCGCTCCCTTGAACTGGGAAAAGTCAAATTCCTCTGATTGGAAAATCCCCGAGGCCACACTCTCCTCGTTTGCCCGCATCTCCGCCTCGGTGAGATGGTCGAACAACCCATCCCAGGCTTCGGCCGGTAATCGACACAGGTATTGGATGGTACGGCAGGCCCGGTCGCATTTCTGGGATATCTTGTCCCGGAAGGCCTCCTTGGAACCGCGGAATGCTCCGTAGTAGATTTGCCACTGTCCGGTTTCGTCTTGAAAGGAAGGGGAAATCCCTCTTCCCGTCGATCCGCGGGGAGGTTCACCCAGGATGTTGGACCGGTAGAACTCGAAAGCCAAGTCCAGCAGACGGTGGGTCGGGTCCGAAACCATGGTGCGTTCGTCGATGGCCAGGCGATCGATCACGGTGTAACCCCTCGACTCCAGGGGCAGGGCTTCCCAGAGAAATTTGCGCGGGTCCGCCACCACCCCGGTCCCGATTCCGAGGTGGGCCACGCGGTGGGTGACGACCCCGGCCGGAAGCAGGTTGAGCTTCAGCCCCCCTACCGTATGTCCGGAGTTTGCCCCCCCGTTTACTTTTAGGACCACTGCCACCGGATCGGGCCGTCCGGTGGTTTCCTGTAATTCGGAAATGATCTCATAGATCAGCCGTCCTTTGCCCTCATCCCCGAAACTGATACCGGTGTCGGCGATAATGTTACTTTCGAAAGGTGGAGTTGCCATGGCCTACCTCCTTGATTCCCAGTTGCTGGCGTCCGGCGGCGTTTTCACCTCCAAGACATCGTGTGTGGTGGATTCCTTTTGGCCGGCTGCGGATACTCGCATGAAGCGGGCCCGGTGTTTGAGGGCGGACAGAGCGGGCGCCCCCAGGTAGCCCATGCCGGATTGTATGCCCCCGATGTATTCGGATAAAACCCGGTCCAATGAACCCGTTAATTCCTTGAGAGCCTCGATTCCTTCCGCCGCTACTTTTCTTCCGGCATGCATTTTCCTGTGACCGTAACGAGCCGCGGACCCCGCTTTCATGGCGGCGTGGCTACCCATACCCCGATAGCGTTTGTAGAGTTGGCCGTTGATTTCAATGATATCCCCCGGACTTTCCCGGCAACCCGCCAGCAAGCTTCCCAACATGACCGCATCTGCCAAGGTGAGCGCCTTGACCATGTCGCCGGACTTGGTGATGCCCCCATCCGCAATGATGCTCACCCCGAGTTTGGCCGCTTCGCGACTCGCCACGTAGATCGCCGTCAGTTGTGGAATGCCGACCCCGGCCACCACGCGGGTTGTGCAAATCGATCCCGGGCCTTGCCCGACTTTGATGGCATTGGCGCCGCACGAGGCGAGAAATTCCACTCCGGCGGCGCTGGTGACGTTTCCCGCTATTATGGTCAGTTCGGGGAAAGCCCTTCGAATAAGCCTTACCACCCGGCCCATGCCTTCGGTGTGAGCATGAGCTGAGGAAACCGCCACGGCATCGACCTTTTCATTCACCAGGTTGGAAATGTGCTCCAGGGTGGAATCGCGGTCAATGCTGCCGTCCGGATTCCAGACCGCGGCCACGGCGGCTCCGACCGTCAGGCGGAATTTGCTGTCCCGGCTGGGTTTCAGTAATGAATTCTTCTCCGCGCCGATCCGTTCGATATCGCTCAATGTGAAAAGGCCTTTGAGCCTGT
The DNA here is from genome assembly GCA_965204545.1 of Opitutales bacterium. GTDB lineage: Bacteria > Verrucomicrobiota > Verrucomicrobiia > Opitutales > UBA2995 > JAABVD01. Next base: position 1,717,415 of record CBDBFA010000003.1, read on the forward strand.
CATCGTCATCGATGACCAGAATCTTGTGAATGCCTATGTGTTCGTCGAAAAACCGGTCCGCCGCGGCAATGGGATCGTCGTCCAGTCTTTTTTCATTCAAGGTAATCAATTTGCCGCGAGGGGTCATGGCCGTGGCCACTGGGATGGCTTTATAGCGGCCGCGCACCACCGATCCGGATAACAGGCCGATGAGCTTTTTTGCTTCGTCCACCACGGGGAAAGTGCGGAACTTGTATTCTTTGCGTTCGATCAGTTCCAGGACATCGCCGATTTTGAACCCGGGACCGATAGTGACGGGTTCCTGAATGAGCCCGTGAATGTGGTGTTTGACGCGCGCCACCTGTTTGACCTGGCTCTTGTTGTCCATATTATAGTGGATAATTCCCATCCCGCCATTCAAGGACATGGCCACGGCCATTTCCGCTTCAGTGACGGTGTCCATATCGGAGGAAAGGATCGGAATCTGAAGCGTCAGGGAAGGGGAGAGCCGGGTTTCCAAATTGGTGTGGCGAGGGAGAATTTCCGAGTAACGGGTAGCCAACGTTACGTCGTCGTAGGTCAGACCAGTGGGGGCGTTGGACTCGAAGAAACGGTCTGCTGGGAGATAATACTCCGCGTCCAAGGAATGTTTCATGTTTTCCATAGAGTTTTCTGGGAACTAAAATTGGCCCTGTCAAACTTTTCGTTTTTTTGCACCATTCAGGTCTTTGCCGCTTTCCGGCGGCGGTATCAGGGTCCGGAGATGAACTGCCGATTTGAATATATTGCCTATGCACGCACCTTTCGGAGGCCTCTGGTGACAGCCCACGGCGCCTGGAACCTGCGGCGGGGGATTGTTATCAGGCTTGAGGACGGAGACGGCCGATTTGGATTCGGCGAAATTGCCCCCATGCCCCGGTTTGGGACCGAAACCCTGGGAGCGTCCCTGCAATGGTGCGAGAATATATCGCCCGTGTTGGACACGGACCTGCCAATTCCGGAAACACTGCCTTGTTGTCAGGTTGCGGTGCAGGCCGCTTTCCGGCAGATGCTGGGGAAAGTGTCCCGGCATACTTTTCCGGTGGCATCACTGGTTTCGGGAAGGGCGGATCTGGAGAAAAAACAGAAATTGGGTTTTCTCACTTTCAAGGTAAAGGTGGGTGTGATCGATCGGGAAAGGGAGTTCGATCGGATCGACCAATTGGTGGAGGGGTTGCAGGACACGCAGTTTTTGCGGTTGGATGCCAACGGGGGGTTGGATGAGGAGGGACTGGCCAGGTGGCTGGGTTTTTTGGAAGGCAAACCGGTGGACTATTTCGAGCAACCCTTGCCCAAGGGGAGGGAGGACGGGATTATCCAAGTATCCCGGGGTTACGGCACTCCCGTAGCCTTGGACGAATCGGTGTCCCAGTCGAGGGATTTGCAGTATTGGTCGGATTGGCCCGGGCCCCTGGTAATCAAGCCAACCATTTTAGGGCATTGGAAGGGAGCCATCCCCGCCGGAGCGGTCGGTTCCTCGGTTTTTGAAACGTCCTTCGGTTATGAGGCAGCATTGCAGTTTTTGGCCCGTCATCAGAGTTCGGATAGGCCGATCGGATTTTCCACCGGCGAATTTTTGCGGGAAGATGGATGGTTTATCCACGACCGGGGCCCCCGCGTATCGGCCGGGGTGGTCACATTGGAAGAATTGCAGGCTTTGTGGGAATCCAGGAAATGAGGCCCTTCCCAATCGAACCGGATGAATTCCTGAGCGCTCCGTTCCTCTCAGAACCGGATTGGTCCGGATTTACCCGGAAATTGTTTTCCGCAGTCGAGCGGATCGAGCAACCGCATGAACGCATCCTGGTGGCTGAACGGGATCCGGTCGCGGTTCTCGCTGGTTTACTGGCCGGAATTTGCCGGGGATGCGATGTCTTTCTGGCCAGCCCGGATTGGAGGGATTTCGAGTGGGAACAAGTAGCCGAGACAGCAAATTTTCATCGGGTTTTTGGAGATTGTCCGCTACACTCCCGGAGAGATGAGCCGTCCGCGGGAGCGTGCCGCATCATGGTTCCCACCGGAGGCTCAAGCGGGTCGCTGCGTTTTTGCGTCCATACCGTGGATACGCTTTCCTCCGCCGTGCAGTCCCTCTGCGCCCACCTTGGGGGTGGTCCCATGAGCAGTTTGAGTTGCCTCCCTTTATTTCACGTCAGCGGCCTGATGCAAGTGATTCGCGCTCTCTTGACCGGGGGCGTGGTGAGATTTGTCCCTTGGAAATCCCTCGAATGCGGTAATTTCGAGCCAGAAATAGTCGAAAATGAGTCCATTTCACTGGTTCCCACCCAGTTGGCGCGAATACTCGAAGGGAAGGGCGGTCCGGAATGGCTGAAAAAATTCGATCGGATTTTACTGGGCGGAGGGGGAACCGGACCGGGATGGATTGAAACAATCCGCGAGCACGGATTGCCGGTACAATTTGCCTATGGAATGACCGAGACGGCGGCAATGATAGCGCTTGGAGGAGTCGAGGAGGTGGATGAAAGCTTTACGGTTTGGGCGCGTCCCCTTCCCGGTGTGAAAATCGGGCTTACCGGGGCGGGCGAGATCGAGGTCGAATCGGCTTCCCTGTTTCACGGTTATTTTCCCGAGGATTCCGGGATGAGCATTTTTCGGACGGGTGACCTGGGGCGCATGGACCAAAGTGGAAAATTGGCCGTACTGGGCCGCAAGGACTTTGTCATCAATACCGGCGGTGAGAAGGTGAATCCCGCCGAGGTGGAAGAGGCCATTCTGCGTCATTCTCCAGCAGTTATTCCCGTGGTCCTGGGCCTGCCTGACCGTGAATGGGGCGAGCGCCTGGTCGCGGTGCTGGAAGGATCGCCCGCTCATGTTGATGTGGGAATTCTCAAAGAGGAGTTGAAGAAGACCTTGGCTCCCCATAAAATTCCCAAACAGTTCATAACCGGAATGGCCATTCCGAGAACGGCACCCGGAAAAGTGGACTATCCCCGCTTGAGAATGGAGTTGGTAAACCGAACGAATCCTAGCTAAAGAAAGCCAAACATGGAGAAAGCAGAAATTTCACGCATTCTCGGGGAGATTGCCACTTTGCTGGAACTCAGGGGCGAAAACCCCTTCAAGATCCGGGCCTACCAATCCGGGCAGCGCGCCCTGGATTTGCTGGAGGAGGATCTGGAAACCTTGATCGAGGAGGAGCGCCTCGGGGCCATCAAGGGCTTCGGCAAGGCGCTCACCGAAAAGGTCACCGCCCTCTACCGGGACGAACCCCTCCCGTTTTACGACAACCTAAGGGCCTCGGTTGGACCGGGATTGGTGGAGATGCTGGAAATTCCCGGGCTTGGAGCTAAGAAGATCCGAAAACTCCACCAGGAGTTGGGGGTCGAATCAATCGAAGATCTGACCCGGGTTTGCCAATCGGGGGAGGCAGCCCAATTACCCGGGTTTGGAGCAAAATCGGTGGAAAAAATCTTGTCCGGGATCCGAAACCGGGAGGCTTATTCCAAGCGGCATCTCTGGTGGGAGGCCGAGGAAGCGGCCCGACCAATTCTGGAAGGATTGCGCGCCCTGCCCGAGGTGGATCGCGCCGAAGTCGCTGGTAGTCTGCGGCGCAAGGTTGAAACCGTTGGAGACCTGGATTTCCTGGCAGCTTCCGACCGGCCCGGTCCCATCATGGATTGGTTCGTTTCCCAACCCGGGGTGAAGGAGATCACGGCTCAAGGCGGCAGCAAGAGCAGCGTGCGGTTCGAAGATGGGTTGCAAGCCGACCTGCGAGTGGTTCCTCCGGATCAGTTTATTTTTGCCCTGCATCATTTTACCGGTTCCAAGGATCACAATGTAGCCATGCGGGGTAGGGCGCTTTCCCTGGGCTACAGTTTGAGTGAGTGGGGATTGCGTCAGGATGACCGCAAATCTATGTCCGTGGCTTCGGTCCGGGAGGAGTCGGACCTGTTTTCTCTGCTGGGATTGCCCTACATCCCACCCGAATTGCGGGAGGGACGCGGCGAGTTGGAAGCCGCCGAGAACGGGGATTTGCCCGATCTGGTGAAACCGGGAGATTTGCGGGGCGCGTTTCACAATCACACCCATGCCTCCGATGGCGAGAATTCCCTGGAAGATATGACCCGGGCGGCTCAGGACCTGGGTTGGGAATACTTTGGTTTGGCCGACCATTCCAAAGCCAGTGTCCAGGCCAACGGCTTGAACGAGGTGCGGGTGCAAAAGCAACTAGAGCAGATCCGCCGCCTCAACGCATCGGGAAAGCTTTCCTGCCATGTTTTCGCCGGGATCGAGTGCGACATTTTGAGGGATGGTTCCTTGGATTTGGAAGATTCAACCCTGCAAATGCTGGATTACGTTGTGGTCTCCGTGCATTCCAGCTTCACTCTGAGTGAGGAGGAGATGACCCGCCGTATTATTCGGGCCGTGGAGCATCCCAGCGCCACGATGCTGGGTCACCTGACCGGGAGGCTCCTGTTGCGCAGGGAACCCTACGCGGTAAACGTGGATAAAGTGATCGATGCCGCCATCGCCAACGAGGTCATCATCGAGATAAATGCCCATCCGCAACGTTTGGACATGGACTGGCGTCACTGGAGAAAGGCAGCCGCCAAAGGGCTCCTGACCAGTGTCAACCCCGATGCCCACCGCGTATCCGGATTGGTCTACGTGGCCGCAGGTATCAATGCCTGCCGCAAAGGTTGGCTCACGGCGGATTCGGTTTTCAACACCTGGCCTCTGGATAGGGTCAAGGCGTATCTTGAAAGTAAAAAAGCCAAGCGTTGAAAGAGCCCGGGGTCATGCATCGGGCTTCAAAACTCCAATTGCCGGACCCAGTCTTTCTGCGCCAAATACCAGTCCACCAAGTTTCGAGCGCCTTCTTCGAAGGTTGTTTTCGGCTCCCATCCCAGGAAAGACCTCGCTTTGGCAATATCGGCCCAGGTATGGAGCATGTCCACCTTGAGGAAAGGCCTTTGATCGATTGCCGCCCGCTTTCCGAGTAGAATTTCCAATTGGCCGATCAGGCCATTGATGGAAACGGGATCCCGTCCTCCTCCCAGATTGATGATTTCATAACCGACCTTTCCTAAGGCCAAAACCGTTCCCTCGGCGATATCGTCGATGTAAGTGAAATCGCGGCTCTGGGAGCCGTCCCCGTATAGGGCGATCGGCTTGCCTTCATCAATCCAACGCACGAACCGCAGGGGAGCCATATCGGGGCGGCCCGCCGGACCATAGATGGTGAAGTAGCGCAATACGGATACGTCGATGCCGTAAAGGTGATGGTAAGTAAAGGCCATGGCTTCTGCCGCTTTCTTGCTAGCCGCGTAAGGGGAAATCGGTTCGTTGACGGGAAGGGATTCCCGGAACGGCATGTCCTGGCCGGCATAGAGAGAGGAGGTGGATGATAGAACATATTTCCCTACCCCGTGGCGCCGCATGCATTCGAGCACATTGAGGTTGCCCACCGCGTTCGTGCCCAAATAGACGTGGGGATTCTCCTGGCTGGCCCGCACCCCCCCTCGCGCCGCCAGGTTGATCACCGCGTTGAATGCGTTCGGGCCAAAAAGTCGTTCCAAGGCGTGACCATCCTCGATGTCGCATTTATGAAAGGCAAACCCCTGCCGTGGCTGTAGTTGTGTCAAGCGCCAAGTCTTGAGCCGGGAGTCGTACTGGTCGTTCAAATTGTCGATCCCGGTGACCCGATGCCCTTGATCCAGCAACAACTCCGTTGTTTTCCAACCGACAAACCCGGCACAACCTGTGAGCAGGATATGCATGGAAGGAAACCTAGGAGCAGTCGTTGCAAATTGGCAACCTGTGTTTTAGGTTCCTGTTGGCACGAGTGATCATAAATCCATTTTTCATCAAATTATGAAATCCCTCATGAAGTAGTTGACTTTTGTCAAAAATAGTCTGCCTGAAAACCTATGAAAACGACCTTGTCCATCAAAGTGAGCCATCAGGAAAATCTGAGGCTGAGGAGGATTGCTAAAATTCGCCAAACGACCCCGTCCGATTTGATGCGGGAAGCCTTGGATTTGATTTTATCCAATCCCGAACTCGCCGACGAAGAATCGTGTTATGCGGTGGCGAAAGATCTGTTTCAGTACCGATCCGGAAATTTGCCCTCAGATCTATCGTCCCGAAAAGATTATCTCAAAGGCTTTGGAATTTGAAATCCGCAATCTTGGCGGATACCGCCCCGTCGGAAGCCCTTCCCACAGCTCAGGAATCCGTGAAGGCGACCTCGGCCGCCTTCCTTATAACTTGCAACTCTACCGGGCATAGCTAAAGCATGCCCCCATGTCTGACCGCAAAGGCATCATTCTGGCAGGTGGATCGGGAACCCGGCTTTTCCCCCTCACCTTGGCCATGAGCAAGCAGCTCATGCCGATATATGACAAACCCATGATCTATTATCCGTTGTCGGTGCTGATGCTGGCCAATATCAGGGAGATACTGGTTATTTCCACCCCTCACGATTTGCCGCACTTCAGGAAACTTCTGGGAGATGGATCGCAATGGGGATTGTCGTTCGAATACGCGGAGCAGCCCTTTCCCGGGGGGTTGGCCCAAGCCTTCCACATCGGGGACAGCTATCTGGATAATTCGCCGGCGGCTTTGGTTTTGGGAGACAACCTGTTTTACGGGCATGATCTTGCCCTTACCATGGAAGCGGCGGCCGACCGCGTCGATGCCGCCACCATCTTCGGGTATCACGTAGCCAATCCTCAGGCCTACGGTGTGGTGGAACTCGATGAGACCGGGAAAGCCGTCTCCTTGGAGGAAAAACCCGTCCGGCCCAAGTCCTCCTTCGCCGTCCCCGGCATCTACTTCTATCCCGGCGACGTCTGTCAACGGGCCAAAACCCTTAAGCCCTCCAAGCGGGGAGAACTCGAGATTACCGACCTCAATGGGCTATACCTGGAAAGTGAAGAACTGTACGTGGAATTGTTGGGTCGCGGAACCGCCTGGCTCGACGCCGGGACCATGGACTCCCTCTTGGACGCCGGCAACTTCGTGCACATCATAGAAAAACGCCAGGGCCAGAAGATCGGCTGCCCGGAAGAGGTGGCCTTGAACAAGGGGTGGATCGCTCCCGATGTTTTGCGGATGAGCATCGAGAAGCTGGGAAATTCCTCTTACGGCCGTTACCTGGAAAGCTTGTTGGACTAGCCCGTATCCTCGGCGGACAATCGCGCCGTTATTGCCAGCAGACTGAACCAGGTCACCAGGACCGCCAGGTTTCTGAAAGGAAAATCTACCAAAGCGTGCCCCGCCGTACTTCCCAATCCAACCAGCAACATGAGTATGACCGGATCCTTCCATCGCTTGGACTTCAGGATGATCCAGATGAAGTATGCGGGAATGGAATACAACAACACAGCGCCCACCGCCCCCAGTTCAATAAGGGATTCCAGGTAATCATTGTGCATGTGTTCCCAGAAGAAGTTCTGGTTTCTACGGGTCATCCAGGGGTGTACGATTTCCTCCTTCTCCTTCTCCAGATCCTGAAAGCGACGAAATCCATGCCTGAAATTACCCGCCCCCCAGCCCAGGATGGGTTTTTCTGCAAACATGGCCCATCCGCTTTGATAACCCGATTTGCGTTGTTTGAAGGAGAAATCTTCAGTTATGTCCAGGTTCAGAGTATCGAGATTGGCGGTCTTGGGGCTTTTCAGAAGGAAGATTCCTCCCGCAAGCGCCATGAGCGAGGCCACCCCGATCCCTGCGGCAAGCCATCGCTTCGAGATCCCGGATCGATGAATCCCCGCCAACGCCAAAGGCAAAAAAATGGCCAATATTCCCAGCGAACCTAAATAACCGAACCGGGATTTTGAAAAAATCACCGCCGCCAGTATTATCAGCCCCAAAATGGCAAATACAGGACTCGGATTGGAAGGGTTGCGGGCGTAATTATTTGTGAAATTGAAATAGGCGGCCAAGCAGGCGGCGAGGCCGAGATTGAGAAATGCAGCGGCATGGTTTTTGTACAAAAAAGTGGCGAAATAGAGTCCCTGGCCATCATCAACGGCGGGAAAAACGCTCGGAATGGTTTGACTACCAAGGGCCGATTGGATGAGCCCGACCAAGCCGATGAACCCGGCATTCAGGGCCAAAATAATTAGGAGCAGCTTTTGCTCGGACCGACTAAAGGAGCCGTAACAAGCCAATGCCGTGAGCAAGGCTGCCAAATAGAAAATCAGAAAGCGTTCGGGAGATGCATCCACGAAATCCGATCGGATGGAGGAGGGAAGCCAAGGAATAAAATCAACCGCTCTTAATTCCCAAATGCGCAGGCCGGTATGCCAAACCTGAATCCATGCAGGATTCCAGCTCTGTACCAGGATGTAAAGGGTCAGCAATCCTCCGGTTATCAACGGAATCCGAATGGAAGGACCTTTTACCCGGAAGTTGAGAAGTGGGTGAAATATAATATTCGTGAACATAAGATTACCAAGGTTCGAAGAATCGATTTATTTCTTAGGCAAACTCTCACAATCCTTTTTTGGGTTTGCAAGTATTGGATTGTTGAGTACTATCTTAGCCGCACCCCAGCTTTCCTTATACATCCTCCTGCTCAGTATACTGCTTTTTTCCAAGTACCTGAGCCAGACGGGCCTCGAGTTTCAGATGATCTCCTCGGTGTCCGGGGAAACGGATCCGGATAAGATAGCCCGAAAAGTTGGAGGAATATTGTTTGTTGTAACTGCATTCAGCTTATTAATTTCCACTGCCTTATATATATTTTTGAGGAGCCCATGGTTTGCCTGGATTTTCGGATTTGAAATCGATACTGTAACCGCCCTTTCCTCCATCGGAATTATCACTTTCGGAAATATACAGATGGTCATTTCCGAACGGTTAAGGGCGGAAAGAAGGTTCGGGTTGGCCGTGGTGACGAGTTCAAACAACCATGGCCTCTACGTATGTATTTTTTGGGCGATGGCGACCGTTCTGCCGGTCAGGACCGAATTGCATACGGTATTTCTGGCATTATTTGGTGTTCATGCCCTCGCTGCTTCAAGTTTGTTGGCGATATCGAGAAGACAAATTTCCTTTAAACGACTTGGGAGGCAAATCGGCAGGTTGGCGAAATCCAGTAAGGATCTGATCTTGGCACAGCAGATGCTCAGTCTGTCCGCAAATATGGATATCTGGATTGCGGGCGTGATCTTCAAGGAAACCGACTTCCTGATTTTTGCCGTTGGGAAAAAGATTGTTCAGTTGTTGAACACAATTTCTCAAACCATGGCCAATTTGGTTGCGCCGGGGATTGTAATATTGAGTGGGATTGGGCAAATAGGCCGCCGTGAACGAATTCTTCAGACCTACGGAAGGATCAATTTTTCTTTGTGCGCTCTGGCTGGCATCCTGTTCGTCCTGTTTTGGCCCTTCATATCAAAAACAATGGTGGGGATAGAAAGTAATGATTACTGGTTCATATCCATTTTTTTCATGGGCGCCATGGTCAATTTTTATTTTTTGTTTACAGGCCTATTTCTCATCTTGATGAGGGAATCCGTATTCGTGGCCAAGGTGGGAGCGATAACCGTTGCCATTTTCGCAGTCAACATGGCTGTCTTCACCCACTGGTTGGGCCTCATGGGGGCGCCTGTTGCCCTTTTGATTCATTATATATCATTCAATCTCATTCTGTATCGATATATTTACAGAAACTATGATTTGCAAATGCGGTTGACCTAGTGTGGCGTCCCGTTAATTCGTTCCCATCGTGGACAGACTTTTTCCTATGCATTTGCCTTCAGGATATTCCCCATCACGATCACCATTTTTGTGGAACCTCGTTGAGGTTCTTAATTTATTACTTTTTCCTACCCAGCGTGCGCTACCATGCTTCGCAATGCTACGCACGGCACAGCGCGACACTGGGCTTTGGAGTTCAACGCCGTTGGCGTTAGAATTTCTATCCGTGCCCATCCGTGTAATCCGTGGTTTTTTGTATCCACTAGGGGTTGGATCCCGGATGTTTTGAAATCCCTTGTAAAACGAATCCTGAACCTGAAACCTCCCGGAAATATCGAACCCAGGAGAGGCGATTGTTGGCTGGTATCCTATCCCAGGTCGGGCAATACATGGTTAAGGTTTATTGTCGCTAATCTGATTTACCAAAATAGGGAAATCACTTTTAAAACAATTGATGACCTGATACCTGACATATACGCGCGGAATTCCTGGCGCATAGAAAGACAAAAGCTTCCCAGGGTTTTCAAGTCCCATGAGCCCTATAATAAATTGTATGAATATGTGGTATACATGGTAAGAAACCCCTTTGCCGTGTGTAATTCCTACTTCAGATACTTCTTGAAGACCGGATCCTTTGAAAATGAAAATGTCTTTGGTATATATTTTAACAAATTTCTGAAAGGCGAATTGGATGACTATGGAAGTTGGAAGGAAAATGTAGCCAGTTGGATATACCCCTGCAAAAATAACGAGAACTTCCTCCTCCTGCAGTATGACCTGATGAGGGAAAACCCCATCGGGGAGGTTGGAAAATTGGCGAATTTTCTGGGAATCGAGTCGAGCCGGAAACGGCTGGAAGCAGTCATTCAACTTTGTTCCATGGACCGGCTGAAAAAGTTGGAAGATTCTCAATGGAGATCGTGGAGTTCAACTTCCGGAACCCGACGAGACCTGAGATTCATAGATTCTTCAGAAAATTTGAAAAGGAATTATCTGAATGAAAAACAGAGGAAGAGTCTGAGAAAAGAATTTGATCATGTTATGGCGGAACTGGGTTATTGATGAAACAGGCTGGAGAGGTTACGGGGAAGGATCTTCAAAATGTTAATTTCAGTCATCACCGCCGTGAAGAATTCCCCGGCTGGTATTGTCGAGCATTGCCGTGAAGTCCAAAACCAAAGAGGGGTTGAACTTGAACACATCGTGGCGGACGGCTCGGAATGTCCCTTGGCCGCTTCCTTGCAGAATAGGATAAAGGAGATCGGCAGCCGTTATTTGTGGAAACCGGATGACGGATTCTACCAAGGACTTAACAATGGCATTTCCCTAGCGCGGGGTGACTATATTCATATTCTCAATCTGAATGATGGATATGAGGATAATTATGTTCTCAAGAGGATATCGAAGGAACTGAGAATTGATCGCATCAATGCCTGCGCCGTTGAAACCTTCGAAAGGGGGAAGTGCGGGGGAAAGCCTTTTGGAAAGTGGCGGTTATTCCTCAATCAGCGCCATCTTCCCCATCCCGGATTGATTCTTTCGAGGAAGTTGATCGAAGAGATGGGTTCATACAAAGAAAATTATAAGATCGCCGGTGATTCAGAGTACATTTTACGTTGCCTGCGACAATTCAAGATAAACAGCATTCCCGGAGTCTTGGTTAAAATGGGGAAGTCCGGTATTTCGGGAACTTATCAGAAAACAGGGTACATGGAGTACAGAGAAATACTAAAGAAGAAGTATGAAATACCGGTTTTATTTGATGTGATTTACTATGTCCGGATCCTGATTAGTTATGCAAGGAGCAAGTAATATCAAGTATGCCATGCTTTGCATCCTTTGCCTGTTCATGGGGTATGAGCTGACTATTACAACCAGGTTGTATGTAATGGATCTGGTATCTTTGTTTCTCGGTCCCTTGTGCTTCCTGTTTACATGGAAGATCGGAAAGGGGATATTTACCTATCTGGCATTCGGGATATTTTGCGTCCTTATCTTTGCCCTTTTCGACACCCAAGCCGGACTTGCCTCCTATGGGATCCTGAAAGGGGCAGGCAGAAATCTAGGCTATGTGTTTTCCGTCGTTATCGGCTTCTTCATGGTATCCCGGCTGGGATTGAGGAGGGGGTTGCTCCTCATTTTAATTATTTCGGTTTCTTTCAGCCTTTACAATTTATTCATTCATCAAATTTTCGGTTACTCCATCAGGCAGTCCTTGAAATACGGAGGTGGCTACTACACCTTGAACAGCCTGTCGCTCTTTTCTCCCCATCATCTGATCAGCTGTGCATTTTATGCCGTCATATTCCCATTTCTGGGAGTTTACTACCACTACAGAGGGATCATATTGATGGGAATTGTCACCGGAATTCTACCCATTCTGGGGAGGTTCCCGGGAAGGAAGAATCCGACCCTGACTGTTATTTTCCTCGGAACCGCGGTTGCAGCCTCTTCATCATTGGTTTACAACTATTTGCAATATCAATCCGAAATAAACGGGACGATTATTCGCGATGCCGCATCTACGGAAACCCGGTATAATATGGTTTTGGATGCGGTAGAACAATTTCGAGAGTCTCCTTTTATCGGCAACGGATCCTATTCACAATCGTTCCGTCATTTCGACGCCTTGGATTCGAGCTATTTTACAGGAGTCCACTCAATATTCCTGCAATTCCTTGCCGAATACGGCATTCTGGGAGGCCTGTTTTCTATCGTGTATTTAATCGGACCAGTCGGCTTGTTGTTCGTGAAGCGATCGGGGATTATTTTTAGCAAGGAGTATCTCGGCAGATTTATCTACCCCTTCACATTCCTTTTGGTTCATTCGGGCTACAGTTATTTTCTCAGTCCCTTTACCGGATTTTGGCGCAATATCTTTGGTCTGACCGTTGGGGCCAGTCTGGCAATTCTCTACAATGAAGATTCTATACATTATCAGTTCCCTCGATATCGGAGGGGCGGAGATTCTCTTGAAGGAAACTTCTAATTGCCTGGCCGAAAAGAATGAAATCGAGGTTGTATATTTACGGGGGGACGGAATTCTTGCCGCCGATTTTCATCCAAAGGTCACTATTACGAAAGCCTCGTTGGGATGGAAGGAGTTCCATAGAATAAATGGAATTGTAGAACAGTTCGACCCGGACGTAATTCATACTCATTTGCTGCCCGCAGATATCATTTTATTATTTTTACGGATAAGGGAAACAATAAGGTATTATACGACCATTCATAACATGGGGAAGGGGAATGCCGTTCGAGATTGGGTCGCAAACCGGATTTACAAACTCATCGAACTGCGTTTTGCCGGTCGCCATAAATATATTTTCATTTCGAATTCCGTAAGGGAATATATGCAGTCAAAGGCTGGAATCGAAAAGGGAAACTTTTCAATAATTCACAACGGAGTGCGCATTCCTGCTGGAATCAAGAGAAAGAAAGGAAAGGGGAAATTGCGAATTCTGTTCGTCGGGCGCCTGGTGCGACAGAAGAATCCCTTTTCGGTATTGGAAATTTGTCGGCGCCTGCGAGGGAAGGACATCTCCTTCTCCGTCACAATAGTCGGGGAGGGAGATTTGCGAGTTGGCCTGAAAAGAAAGTGTCGGGTGGAGGGCTTGGATCACCTGATCTCATTTGTCGGCGGGAAGGCCCAAGTTCCTGACTACTACCTGAACTCGGATGTGCTGTTGGTCACCAGTGCAATGGAGGGTTTCGGGCTCGTCGCCATCGAGGCCATGTCCTACGAAGTCTGTGTATTGGCCCGCCCAGTGGGAGGTTTGGTGGAAATCATAGAGGACGGTGACAACGGGTATCTATGTCCCCGCATTGATGGTTTTGTGGAGCGGTTGGCCGAACTCGATTCCGATCCCGTAATCCTGGCATCCGTGGCCCGGCGATCGAGATTTTCGGTCATGGAAAATTTCGACCTGAAGGATAAGGCGCGGCAATTGCAGTCGCTTTATGAAGCCTGACATGCAGGCTAAGGTTTTGTTTTTCCTGACCAGGAGCGATGCCCTCGGGGGCGCCGCCGTCCACGTGGCAGATTTGAGTGACAGCCTGTCGAAAATGGGCATGGAGGTGACGGTTCTGATGGGAGGGGATGGACCGGTTCGATCCCTTTTTGAAAATGAAGCGGTCCAGGTTGAAACGGTGCCGTTTCTCAGCCGAAAGGTATCGCCTGCCAAAGACCTTGCCGCCTTCCTCTACATATTCTGGCGCATCTGCCGCGAGAAACCGGATATCGTTTCCTCCCACACCTCCAAGGTCGGAATGTTGGTGAGGATAGCGTGTTATCTCCTGGGGCATACCAACATTTATACTCCACACTGCTGGTCCTTCTTCCAAATTGGGAAACCGGCTCGGCTCTACAAACTGTTGGAAGTGGCGATGACCCTGTTTTCCTCCATTATCATCTGTGTATCGAGGGATGAGAAGAAGGCGATTGAATCGGAGCGGCTGATGAGCAGGGCCAGGGTGTCGGTCATTCATAATGGGATGAAGGTTATAGGAGAGCGGAAAGATCCGTCTGATGACGAGGAGCTGAATTTTGTTCAAATTGCCCGCTTTGAAGCGCAAAAGGACTTCGATACCTTGTTATCGGCCATCGACCTTTTGCGGGATCGTTCTTTTTTCGTGCACCTTATTGGGGAGGGCCCTCTTAGAGAGGAAGCCCTGCAAAAAGTTGAGCAAATGGGCTTGGGAAATAAGGTGATATTCCACGGCCAGCGGAGAGACGTGGACAATTTCCTGCGCCGGGGCCGGGTCTGTATTCTTTCAACCCATTGGGAAGGCTTGCCCAGGAGTATCATCGAGGCCATGGGGGCGGGAATGCCCGTAATCGCCACCAGGGTTGGCGGAATTCCCGAACTGGTGAGCGAAGGCCGGACCGGCCATATGTTCATGCCTGAAGATTCCCGGGCCCTGGCCCATTGCATGGATCGATTTTTGTCAGATCCCCAACTCATTGAACAATTCGGAAAAAGGTCCCGGGAAACATTCAAACGGAAATTTACCTACGATCGTATGCTGGCCGAATATTTGTCACTTTATCGTGCCCTATTGGACCATGAAACCTAAGTTGCTTTGCTTGGTCGTCGCTTTTTCGGTTCTTCTGGCCTCGGTAGCGGTAACGGCAATCCTCGCTCTGAAAAATGCGGGAATTCCAGAAACGGGGTTCAATTACGAGCCAATCCTGGAGGGTTGGGAAGTAGAGGAGTTGCCCATTGGCCCCAATGAATTCCTGGAGGAGGTCACAAAGGAAATTTTGGGTTTCTCCTACTGCCGCAATTTCAGGTTCCAACGCAGGTCGGAGTGTTTTGAGGTTTTCCTGTCGTTTTGGGAAAAGGGAAGTGTTTCGGAAAGGGAAGTAGCCGGGCATACCCCGGAAATTTGTTATACCCGTCAAGGGTTGAACCTCGACCGGAAATCGGAGATTTCCAACGGGACCTTCGGTATCCCCATGTGGCTGCTCGAATTTTCACGTGGTGGAGAAGCCTTATCCCTGGTCTATTTCCACTTGGCCGATGACAGGGTTGTAAAACATGGCCGATCGGGCTCCCCGGAGTTCCGGGTCTATCTCAAACGACTCCTGTCCGGGGAGTTGGATTTTAAAAAACGACAACTCCTGGTAAGATTGACTTTCCCCTGTTCCTTTCTGCCTGCCGAAAGTGTCGGGAATCATCCGGAAATGGAACGGCTGATTGCCGATATCCTGAGAGCTTACCAATGGGCGCTGTAGGCGCCAGAGTTCAGTGGAGACTCTGGCAACCGTGCTTCGCAATCTACCATGCTTCGCCGAATGACTTCGTACGGCACGCGCACGGCACAGCGTCAGGACATGTTTGCCTACAGCAACAGGTTCCTAGCCCGTATGTCTCACAAAATTCGTGGCGAGCGAACGGAGGTCGAGTGCTGGTGCGGGTTTCGAGCAGATGAGCGGGTGAAGCTGGGTCGACACCCTGCAAAGTAGCGAATCCAACGAAGTCCGCACCAGTGCCGACATACCGGAGCGCAGTAGAAAATTTGTGAGACATGCGGGCTAGATTCCGGAAGCTCGAAAGTGGCTTTTTTATTCAGCCTTCAGCCTTCTTCCTTCTTCCATTAATGAGCGTTCTTTCGGTTGAAGAAGGTCATTATCAGGATTTGCGCGTCAATCCAGAGAGACCAGTTTTCGATGTAAAACAGGTCGTAGCGTATCCTTCGGTCCAGGCTGGTGTTTCCCCGGAGGCCATGGAGTTGGGCCCAGCCGGTTATGCCGGGCTTGATGGAGTGGCGGGTTTGGTAGTGTTGAATTTCATATTGGAAGGATGCAATCAACTCGGGACGCTCCGGGCGAGGGCCGACCAGGCTCATTTCCCCCTTCAGGACATTCCAGAATTGAGGGAGTTCGTCGAGATTGGTCCTGCGCATGAAAGCCCCTATCCTGGTCCGCCTGGGGTCGTTCTCTACCGCCCATCGGGCGCCTTCCTTTCCCTCGGCGTTTTCCCGCATGGAGCGCAGTTTATAAATCTTGAACTTCTCGCCACCCATTCCAGTTCGCACCTGTCTGTACACGATAGGACCCTCACTTTCCCGCTTGATGAAAATGGCCAAGACCAGCATGACCGGAATGGATAGGATCAGGCCCGCCAGACTTCCTCCCACATCGACCAAACGCTTCAACAACCGGTTTCCGAAATTGTGCAGCGGTAGGTCCCCTACGCCCAGGATGGGAATTCCGGAGATGTTGTGCAGTTTCAGTCTGGAAAGGAACACCTGAAAAGATCCCGGAGCAATTTTGAAAGCGACGAATAGGCGTTCACAAATGCTGGCCAATTCCAGGGTTTGTTCCCTGCTGATGCGAGAAGAGCAAATGATCAGGACCTCGATGCGGTGATCGGCGATGAGATCCTCGAGTTGGTCGTCGAATCCGAGGATCCGAGCCTCGGATTCGATGGGCGGTCGCCTTGCTTCCGTATTCCTTCGGCCAATCACTCCAATAGGGGAATAAGGATGATGGGCATCCCGGGACATGGCGTCGAACAACTGGACCGCTCTGTCGTTTATTCCCAATATGGCGACCCGCTTTTCCAACTTGGCCAGAAAGGGCCGATGGGTCAGCAATTTGTGGAGACTTTTTCGCCAGGTGGTCAGGAATAAGGTTGAGCAAACGCAGGCCAGGCTGGCGAAGAATCCGGATATGTCGGGCTCGATTTTCAAGGTCAGGGAAATGCCCAGACAGGCAAAGAACCAGAAGGCGCAACCTTTAATGATAATCGAACGGGTGCGGTTAAGGTGGAGGAGTTTGTTTTCCTCATACAGGCCCATGTAGGCGAAAGTTATCAGGAGGAAGAGCGTTCCCAAAAACAGGAGCGGGAAATATAATTTATAGAGAACCCCTTCTGCCGGAACGCCCACGTACTGCAGAGCCGTTTCGAAGCGCAACCAATAGGCGAAGGACAGGGCCAGATAGGTGACTACAGCATCGCCCAGCAGAGACCAAACAGCGAATCTCCCTTGGCTCGATCTACCGGTAGAGACCGCATTCATGGTTTACAGGTAAACCTATCCTTAAAAAAGAGCTGACCATTCCAAACCCCTGGTGGAGCATAAAATGGACCGTCCCCTTGTTTATAACCCGTAAAAGATGAAGCAACTGAAGGCGAAGCCCAGAACCAGCCAAAGACGGATGGCTGTCCCCGGGGCGTCCCTGAACCAAAGCATGAGCAGGCCGATTTTCTTTCGACCCATAATTGGAATCAACACCGCGGCAGCCAGGGTGAGGTAGCCGAATAGGGCAAAGCCAAGGGGGTATTTGGTCTCCGAGGCCACCCAGAGAAGGAGGCCCCCGAGGATGAGGCGCGCCCCGACGGCGATGTAGAGGGAAACGGTTTTGTTCCAAAATTCCGTCACCCAATCGACCAATCGGCGGGGAAAGACTAGTCCGTAGAGGCAGGCCAGGCCGAGGGCCACGGAAAATGCCGTGAGCAGGTGTATGCCGATTGTTTTATCCATGCGGGAAGAAGGGGTTATTCGGGAATATTTGGGGAAAACCGGTAATTCCTCAACAAAATTGGCCCTGAACGTGGAAAGCCAAAAAGTACCAACCCCTTTTTCGCCCCAAAAAATTATTTATAGGCGACAATGGTGGAAAGCTCCAAGCAGCGGAAGGTACATTCAACTTCAGAAAAACCCAATTCCTCGAGCCACTTCAACTGATCATCAAGGGGCTCAAGGATATTATCCTTTTTATCGTCACGTTGCTTAAAATCACTCAGCAACCGTTTAAATTCATCCGATTCAGGAGCGATGCCTTTCGAGCGCGCCATATTCTTCGCGACTCTCTCTTCCCACAAGTCTTCAAAGCGACTGCTGCGCGATGAGACGTGCTCTACGTTAACAAAGGCATGACCTTTCGGTAAAACTCCAGCTATTTCCGAATACAAATTTTTCTTAGCCGCCGTTGTCAGGTGATGTATGGCAAAACTGGACACAACAGCATTCACTAAATGGCCAGATACCAACTTCTTAAGGCCGCCCGCCATGCCCAGATCCAGGTCTGCGATGAGGTAACGCCCCTGGTGTTTTTTTAGTCGATGAGCAGCCGCTTCATGCATCTCAGCGGAATTATCGACGAGGATCGCGCATGCTTCCGGATACGCATCCAGGATCATTTCTGCAAAAAAGCCGTCGCCAGCTCCCAAATCAAGAACGGTTGATGGGGTCGTGGGCTGCCTGGATAGGGCATCGAGGGCAAAGGCAAACAAATCAGCCAAATACGGCAGCGCATCCCGAGTGCCAGTCAAATACTCGCCAACCACCTCTCGTCGCTGCCATGCGTGTTCAGTTTTCCTCATATGATGATCGGATAGGGTGAAAAGCCGCCTCAAAACCTATTGTTGCCTCTCTGCCTAAGGGTGGGTCAATTTTAAACCGACTTTTTTAATACGCCATTGGCATAGCAATAAAGCAACAGCGCCAGCATCATCCGGGGCGGATACTCCGCCGATCCGCTTCCTCGTTCATTGACGTGAAACCGTGATAGTTCCACCGCTTCGATGACAAAATGAACCAAGTCGCCTTCGGGCACCCAGTCGCGCAAATCGGGCGGCAGCAGCATGGGGGTCTTGCGGTCCACATTCACAAATCTTGTTGCCATGAATCGAGGCTACCCCTTAAACCCCTGTTATCGGCGCGGCAAGGCCCCAGGTAGGGCAAGAGCATCCTTGCTCTGCCGTTGGAAACTTGAAGAATCGCGACGTAAAGCCGCTCCTTCAAATCTCCAACTGGTAAAGCTGTAGGAGCGGGTTTATCCCGCGATTGCGCAGGAAGGCAGTATCCGGGAAAAATATACGCAGCATTTCGAAAAAGGTGGTTTTCGGCAACAACCCCTCAAGACCTGGCGTCTTGTTCGTCAACTACAAATTGGGCGCCCTCTTTGGCGGGCGCCCAATGACCAGTAGATTTTAGAACGATGAACTACAACAATTGAACTACCACTTGAATGTGCTCGTAAGTACCCAGGTCTGAGGATTGCCCTTGCTGATCCTGTCGGGTATCCCCACTGATGGATTGTCTCGGTGGGCGGTGCGCCGGGTTACAAAGGGATCTTCGTCACCGATATTTCTCAGGTTCAACTGGATCTTCCAGTCAATTTTGTCCTTCCAAATCTTCTTTGAAATTTACCGATCCCCGGTCAAATGCCAATGCCGTAGAAAAGGGGTCAAACGCAAAACATTAACATTTTTTCTCGAAACGTAAAAGGACGCTACAAAATAAAGGAAAATGTTAATGTTTTGCGTTTGACCCCTTTTAACCTGGCCCCGACGTTGGGCTTGCTTCGGCGGCATCGGGCCATTGGATGAAGAGGTGAATCCGTCTCCTCGAAGTGTCTTGCAAGCGCGTTTCCGGTTGGAAGCGTTTCGCTATCCTCAGGAGGAGATCATTCAGGCCATTATGGAGGAAAAGGAGGCGCTGGTGATCATGCCGACGGGCGGGGGCAAGAGCTTGTGCTATCAACTGCCCGCTTTGCTGCGGCCGGGAGTAACGCTGGTGGTATCCCCGTTGATTGCCTTGATGAAGGATCAGGTGGACGGGTTGAAGGCCAAGGGGATTGCCGCCGCCATGATCAACAGTTCCCAGTCCTGGCCACAGCAGCGGCAAACCCTGCGGGATCTGAAGGAAAACAAGCTCAAGTTGCTGTATATTGCGCCGGAAAGGTTTCGCGCAGGTTCCTTCACCGATTCGCTAGAGGGGGTGCCCATCTCCCTCTTTGCCGTGGATGAGGCCCATTGCATTTCCCAGTGGGGGCACGATTTTCGGCCCGACTACCTTCGGTTGGGGAACGCCATGAAGTCATTGGGGAATCCGCTATGCGCCGCCTTTACCGCTACGGCCACCCCGGAAGTCCGGGAGGATATTCGCAAACACCTCCACCTGGAATCTCCCGAATTGTTCGTATCCGGATTTGCCCGCCCCAACCTGACCTTTACCCTTCGCAAACCCAAAACCAAACGACAGAAATACGCCCGGATCCGCCGGCTCATAGAACTGCACGAGACGGGAATCGTTTATTGTGCCACGCGCAAAAGCGTGGAAGAGGTTTCGGAGTGGTTGCAAGAGGACGGCGTGGAGCACGTGATGTACCACGGTGGGCTGAGCGATTCCGATCGGGAACGGACCCAGGAAAGGTTTATCAATGGAGATGTTTCACTGACCGTGGCTACCAACGCTTTTGGCATGGGCATCGACCGTGCGGACATCCGGTTCGTGTGCCACTACGAAATGCCGGGCAGCATCGAAGCCTATTACCAGGAAGCCGGGCGGGCGGGACGGGACGGCAAACCCGGGGTTTGCGAACTGCAATTCATGTATGCGGACAAAAGAATACAGGAATTTTTTATCGAGGGGGGAAATCCGGATGTTTCCTTGATCAAAAGCGCTTACGCGCATTTGCACTCCGCCGCCGATGAAAACCGCAAGGCGGTTTTATCGGTGGAAGACCTGGCCGGCCGATTGGGCAGGCGAACCAATTTCATGTCTGTGAGCGCCTCACTGGGCGTCCTGCGGCGGCAGAGAATCATCGAACGATTCGACCTTCCAGGTAGCCGGATTCGGGGCACCCGGTTGCTCAGGCCCGAACTCTTGCCGGGCGATCTCGTTCTCGATACCGAGGCCCTGGCCGAAAAGAAGCGCCGCGACGAGGCCAAGCTCAAGAAGGTGATTCAGTGGGCCTATGCCAAAAGCTGCCGGGAGGAATGGATCCTCCGCTATTTCGGAGAGTTGAAAACCGAACCCTGCGGGCGCTGCGATGCCTGCCTCCTGGCAGAATACGCGCCGAAAAGAACCTTGAATGAGCAAGAAATAGTCATTGTGCAAAAGGCTCTGAGCGGTATAGCGCGCATGTCCCGGCGTGGCGGAAAGCATTTTTGGATAGCCCGGTTCGGCCGGGACCGCATCATCAAGTGCCTTTTGGGCAGCAAGGCAAAATCGATTGTGCAAGCCGGTTTGGACAGATTGCCAACCTGGGGGATCCTGAAAGCTCACAGGCAGGCGTTTGTTTCAGATCTTTTCGATGCCATGGACCAACAAGGGCTTATCGAAACCACTGCGGGGGACTACCCGATGGTGCAACTGACGGAGCTTGGGTCGCGGGTAATGTTCGGCCAGGAGACGCCGGAGTTGGCTTGGCCGGATGTAGAACAGAAAAGTCCGGCAAAAACGCCCGACGAGGAACTCGATTACGAGGATGACCTCTACAAAATGCTGGTGGAAAAGCGCAATGAGATGCGACGCCAGAGGGGAAATGTCCCGTCCTATACCATATTTCCGAACACGGTGTTGAAGAAACTGGCCAGCCGGAAACCGGCCAACACTGAGGAAGCCATGGCCATCAAGGGCATCGGTCCGGTCAAAGCGGAAACCATTCTCCCAGCCTTTCTGGAAATCATTGCGGACCATGGGGGAAGCGCCCGAAGGGGAGAAGAAGAATAACCACAGAGGCCACAGAGAGCACAGAGGGGGGGGAGGCGCCCAAGGGCGCCAATTAGGAATTAGGAATTAGGAATTGGAGAGAGAGGGGCGAAGGATGAAGGATGGAGTTGCTGAGGTTAATCGTGATCGTGATCGAAAATAGGAGGAATGAATCTCGCTAAGAGCGCAAAGGGACGCAAAGAAGGAGAGAAGTGGACCCGCAAAAGACGCAGATTAGCGCCGATTCTCCCGTAGATCGTAGCAAATGAACCGGGTTGAGCTGCCATCCAGGCCTTGATCGTTTTGGCCGACGTAGAGAAGGCCCTTGCTCAGGGCGGGCATTGCCCAGGTCTGCCGGGCCAGAAATAGATGACTCAGAGCGAGTTCCCTGTACCCCCTCGGGTTGAGGTCCAGCCAGGCCAGGTGTCCGTACTGACCCAATACCAGGCAACGGCCATCTACCTGCAACAGGGATGCCAGGGATGGCCCGAGGGGGTAGGATTGCGAACCGCCGGGGGTGGCCAATTCCGCCAACCAGGTTGGTTCGTGGCGCCACATCTGCTTACCGGTTTTCAATTCGATGCAGACGAGAGGGGCGTTGCGCGGTCCGTGGCCGTCTATCCCGTAGAGATACCCGTCTTTGTGAATGGCGGTCATAAAGTGGGTATTGAGGATTTCGTTACTCCAGACTTCCCGGCAGGAACCGTCCTCCCCGATTTCCAACAGCGCAGACCCCGCGCCATAGCATTCGGAGATGAACACCTGATTGTCCACCACCACGGGAGAGGATGCATTGACCGATTCATAGCGCCGGCCACGCCAGGGGAAATGGCAATCCACTTGCCCGGTTTCCGGATCGATGATCATCAGACCCCCGGTGGGAGGCCTGCTTTCCCCGCCGGCGAAGACAAATATGCGGCGGCCCGCTCCGGTATCGGCCGGGACGGGAGAGGCATAGCTGGGCCCCCATTCGTCTCCGGCGCCCCACACCATTTTCCCGCTGTGCTTGTCGAATGCGGCCACACAAGGACCTCCGGGTGATCCGAGGTTGATGATGATGAGGTTTTTTTCCAACAAGGGAGCGCCGCCAACGCCGAAGAAATCTAGGGTGAGGTCGAACTCGGTTCTGAGATTGCGTTTCCAGAGCGCCCTTCCGGTGGTCAGTTCCAGGCAGTGAAACCGACCCTCGACTCCCAGGGTGTAGACGTAGCGGCCATCCGAAACCGGTTGGCAGCGCGGCCCGTTGCCGAACCCGTAACGGTCGACGTAGTTGGTGGGGTAGGCAAATTTCCAATACCGTTGCCCCGTTTCCGCCTGCAGGCATTCCACCACTTCTTCCCCACCAGTCCGGTGAAATATGACCAGTCGTTCCCCTACCACGGCGGCTGCGGCATACCCGGCGCCGCGCTTCACTTCCCAAACCTTGGCCGGACCCTCCCGGCCAAAGGTCTCCAACAGGTGGGTTTCGGGGGAATGAGCGTTGTGGGTGGGTCCCAGGAAATTGCTCCAGTCCGCAGTTTGGGCGTCAGGAGAAAGGGGTTTGGGAGGTTGGTAGAAGGTCAGTTCGCTTTGAACTTGGGGACTGGGCGGGGTGATGTCCGCCAGAATATTGACCTGCGGCGGCGCCGGATCTTCAAAACCACATAACAACGGGATGGTTGAGAACCAGGAAACCGAAAGGTGAAGGAAGAGAACGGCGTTACGCATGGGCATGGTATCGAAAAACGCTCCCGGCCGGGCCAAAGCATGCTCCTGGCTTACCGGCAGGTTGGCGCCAGGGATGAATTTCCATCTTGCCGTCGAGGGTTACAATTCCTCGATCATTATATCCTTGTACCAAGCCTCGGTGGGGGGGCCGCTGTGAATCTGGAGGGCGATTATGCCTCGCTGGGGAATGTCATCTTCGGGCTCGTGCCAGTCGACGGTTTTGTGGCCATTGAGCCATAATTGGACGCGACGCCCTTGGCAACGGATCACGTAGGTATTCCAGCCCTCTAAATTGATGTATTTCCGCAGCTTTTCCATATCCGGGCCCTGCAGGATGGTACGCCGTCGGGATTCATCGTATAGGGCTCCCCAATATCTGCCTCCCATATCCGCCTGGTATCCGATGACCTCGTGGTGATCGGGGATACGCTCGCTTCGTATCTGGACCCCGGCGTTGGCTTTTTCTCCCACCAACTTGAATTTCAGGCGTAGCTCGAAGTCGCCATACCGTTTCTTGGTGCTGAGGAACTGGTTCTTGGGAATGGGAGTATGAAGATTGCCGCCGACAATGGCGCCGTCTTCGATACGGAAGGATTCAAGGGGACCCTCCCATCCGGTGAAGTCCAGGCCGTTAAACAAGGCCACCAATTTGGCCGAACTGAAGTGAGGGGGAAGGGACAGAGCCAGTAGGAGAATAAAAAACACTTTCATACTGAAAAGCTAAGGGCTGTATCTGTGGTTGCCCAGGAAAGATTGCCGGCTGGGAAGGAAAAAACCTATCCGGCTACGATCAGAGCTCCCTGATGAAGATGTCTTTGAAGTGGATCCTCAATTCATCTTTACTGTGAAGCTGTAAGGCGATGAATCCCGAAACCCCCACACCGTTTTTCCTGTGGCTTGCGTCGTCCAGTATGCCCGCTCCGTTGAAATCGGAGATCCGCATGCGGTTCACGGTTGTAGTGATGTGGTTGCCCTGGCAACGAATGACCATTTCGTTCCAGGGATTGGGATCGTCTGCGTAATAAAACAGCCATTTCTCCGGCCCATCCGAGGGTTGAATCCTCCAATCGGGTAACATGGGGCTGATCCATCGCTGTACTTCCTTGGTTTCATCGTAGATCAAACCGGTGCGCCAGGGGCCCGGAGGGTGTAAATCCACCTGTGGCCCATGCATCCAGCCCCCTCCGGGAGCCCCCTGTCCGGTTTCCCAACGGCTGCGCACCTGGACCCCGCTGTTCCCCGGTGAGTCGCGGAAGGCTTTGAACTTGAGTTTCAGCTCGAAATCATCAAATTCGTGCAGGTGCTGCAACCAGACGGAGCCGTGATCCCCATGGCCCATCGAATCGCAGAGAATGGCCCCGTTTTCCACTCTCCAGAAATTCTTCCCCCTGTCTTTGTCGAGGCATCGCACCGTCCAACCCGACAAATCCTCTCCGTTGAACAACGGCAGCCAAACCGGGTCCCGCTCCATGGCCCACCAAAGACCGGCAAAGGCGCCGAGGAACATCAGCGTACCTCCGACCAAAAGGCGGTTGATGATGGATTTAGCAGCCGGATTCACAGTAGAAAGAGGGTCGGGACACCTCGCCGAACAAAAAGGACAAACGGTAACTTGGTTGCATGCCTTTGGCAAGCCGTGCCTTGCCCCCTTCCTTTCCCCGAGAAATCAGAAATATGCTTGAATTGTCAGCGCCTTCAAAAGAAGTTTCAGCAGGTAGCTGCCCCACCGGCCTGGTCATAATCACCACCGTGGAAACCCGAGGCCCGGCCAATTTTTCAATCTCCATGGAGCCCATGCCCGAAACGACCCACTCAGGACCGCCCAAAGATTGGTTGAAGGGGTTTTGGAGTTTGTGGGTCACCCAATGCCAGGGTGCCTTTTCCGACAACGTATTTAAATTCGTGGTGATTTTTTCAGCCATGAGCCTGTATCCGAACGAGTCGGACCAGGACCGGTTGGTATCGCTCATCGGGGCATTATTTGCCGTTCCTTTCATCCTCTTTACCATGGCGGGGGGCTTCTGTGCGGACCGGTTCAGCAAAAGGTCGGTGGCGATGGGAATCAAATGCGGGGAGGTCCTGATCATGTCCCTGGGGGCGGTCGGCCTCTATTTGGGACAACTCAATCTGTTGATGGGGGTCATTTTTCTGATGAGCGCCCAGAGCGCATTCTTCGGCCCGGTCAAATACGGCCTTCTTCCCGAACTTCTGGACGAAAAACGATTATCCTGGGGCAATGGTCTCGTGGGACTGGGAACCTTCATTTCCATCATCCTCGGGACGATTGCAGGAGGACTAATGTTCGATGCCTTTGAAAATCAGCTCATCATCGGCTTCATCCTCATCGCCTTGGCCGCTAACGGCCTGATGGCCAGTCGGGGTATCAGCCGGGTGCCGCCCGCCGATCCGGCAAAAAAATACCGCCTGAATTTCCTGGGGGAATTCTGGAAACAATTCTCCTATGCGCGGAAAGACTTTGTCCTTCTCATTTCCATCCTGGGGAGCACTTATTTCTGGTTTTTGGGCGCCCTGGTTCAGCAGGCGGTAATGATTTACGGGCGCAACGAACTGCAATTAAGCTTTTTCAACACCAGTATCCTGTTCGCCATGATGGCGGTGGGCATCGGTCTGGGCAGTTTGGCTGCCGGGTATATCTCAAAGCGAAAAATTGAAACCGGACTTATTCCCCTGGGGGCAATCGGGGTATCGGCATTCAGCTTTCTCATGGGCCAGTCCGGACTTCCCACCCACCAATTCGGCCTCTTCCTCGGATGCGTGGGATTCTTCGGAGGGTTTTATATCGTTCCCATCAATGCCCTGGTTCAGCACCGGCCTGATGGCAGGAGAAAAGGTTCCATAATCGCCATGCAGGCTTTGCTCTCGTGGCTGGGTATCCTGTTGGCCGCCGGGGTCTACTTCGGGCTGAAAACCCTCGGGTTGAGCACTTCGAATATCTTCACCGTCGTAGGGTTCGTCACCCTCGCCGCAACTTTCTACGTACTCTGGCTGCTGCCCGATTCTTTCCTGCGCCTTCTGCTGGTTTTGCTGACCAATACCATTTACCGCATTCAAATCCGGGGGCGGGACCATATCCCCGACAAGGGAGGTGTGCTGTTTGTCTCCAATCACCTGTCCTACATCGACGCTTTTTTCTTGTTCGCCTCCATCGACCGTCCCATCCGGTTTATCATGTCGGCCGAGGCCTACAAGATCTGGTATCTAAAGCCTTTCGCCAAAATCTTGCAGGTCATTCCCATGCCCACCCGGCAACGCCCCCGCCAAATCGTCCAAGCCCTCCGGGAAGCATCGGCGCGGATCAAGGCTGGTGAAGTGGTCTGCATCTTTGCCGAGGGACAGGTTTCACGCACCGGAAATCTGCTGCCGTTCCGTCGCGGATTTGTCAGGATCATGCGCGATTTGGACAACCCGATAATCCCGGTGCATCTGGGCGGTGTTTGGGGAAGTATTTTCAGCTACGAGCGCGGCAGGTTCATCTGGAAAATGCCCAAGCGAATTCCCTATCCGATATCGGTCGACTTCGGCCAACCAATGGCGGCGAATTCCCAGCCGGAGGAGGTCCGCGAAGCCGTCCGGGATCTGGCCCGAGGTGTTGAAAGACCAACATAGTGAACCTCTTACGTCCACAAGTACCCTATCGTTTCAGGCCGCCTCGGTACTCGCCCTGGTTCAAGCCGGTCGCTACCCTCATATCCAGGGTTTATCTCACCCGCAAGTTCAAGGTAAAGGATATCATAATCAGCGGCGCCGAAATGGTGGCCGATCTCGCGCGTAAGCGGCAACCGCTCCTGGTAACTCCCAATCATGCCGACCACGCCGATCCCAGCCTCATGTTGACGGTGGCCCGGCGCTACGGATTTACCTTCCATTTCATGGCGGCCAGGGAAGGATTTGAGAAAAATGCATTACAACGTTTTTTCCTGCAAAAGTCCGGGGCGTTTTCCGTAAATCGCGAAGGCGGCGACCTGGGAGCAATAAAAACCGCCATCCACATCCTCCGGAAGGGTGAATTTCCCCTGGTGATTTTTCCCGAAGGGGAAATTTATCATCACCACGAGGTGCTGGACGAGCTGAACGAAGGGGTAGCCCGAATACTTCTGCGAGCTACCGCAAAACTGCCCAAAAACCGGAACAGTTACGTCGTCCCGACCGGAATTCGCATCAGGAACGGCCCGGATATCGCGAAAACCTTTTCCAAGCGCTTGGACCGCCTGGAATCCTATATCACCTGGAAACCCAAATCCGGACTGAATCCGGTCGAACGCATTTACCGCCTGGGTTCGGCCCTGCTTTCCATAAAGGAGGAGGAGTTTCTGGGACGGGCCCGGCAGGGTAACCTGATCGAGCGGATTCAAGGTCTCCGGACCAGCCTGGTGGAATCCATCGAATCCACCTATGACTTATGCAACACCGATTTGAGCATGCCCACGCGCATAAAGGTCCTGAGGGCAAAGATCCGCAAGGAACTCACCGGTCAAACGACTCCGTTGGATCCCCGACGCGAAGCGGAACTCTACGATCGCCTGGACCGCATTTTTGTAGCCCAACAACTCTACAGCTATCCCGGGCGATACCTCAAACAGAACCCGACGCATGACCGCATTGCCGAGACCCTTTTCAAACTCGAGGAGGACGTCTTGAATTCCGATAAATATTACGGACCCCGCACCGCGGAAATCAAATTCGATACCCCCATAGACGTTCGGCAATTCCTTCAAGAACGATCTCTGAGCCCAAAAACGGGCGGTCCCGCTTTGACCGAGAGGATTGGAAACCGCTTGCAAGGGGTATTGAAGGAGTTCGAGTAAGCTGAAGGGGAAAGATCAAGAAAACACAATGGGGTTAGTCCTGGAGGGACTGTTGCCGAAAACCACATCTTTCGGAATGCTCCGTGTGCTTTTCCCGGATATGGCATTCCTGAGCAATCGCGGGATAAACCCGCTCCTACAGCTTTACCTGTTGAAGGTTTGTAGGAGCGGCTTTACGCCGCGATTCTTCAATCTATTTTTCAAAAAACGAACGATTTGGGCAACAACTCCTGGATTTTCAACATGGGGACATCTCAAAAATCAAGGAACTGACCCCGACTGGCGTCCTTACCATATCCCTCTACGAACACGCTTAACCAAGCGCCATTCAGGATTGACCCTTCCCACCGCGAAAATTCATTCTTCCCCAGTATGCCTTGGCGGCGTCCATGCCACTTTCATTTCATCTCAACATGAGCCCGACACAATTTATCCAATCCATTTCCGATAACGACGCTCCGGATACGACCCTGTCCGCCAGCCTTCAAGCCCTTTGGTGGGACGCCAAGGGTGATTGGGACAAGGCGCACGATCTTTGTCAGAGCGCCGGCTCCATGGAAGGTGATTGGGTGCATGCCTACCTCCACCGCAAGGAAGGGGATTTGAGCAACGCGTCCTATTGGTACAACCGGGCTGGAAAACCCCGGCATAGAGGGACTTTGCAGGAGGAGTGGAAATCGCTCGCGATCACCTTCCTTTCCTGACCTCGGCATGTATCGCCTGCTTTGGAGGGGTTACCTCATCATCAGCATCCTGACCTTGATGCTGTTCGGCTTGGACAAGTTCCTGGCCAAAGTCCAGTGGAAACGCATTCCCGAGCGTTGGTTCCACACCCTGGCCCTCCTGGGAGGATTCCCGGGCGGCTTCCTCGGCATTTGGCTGTTCGACCACAAATCGAAAAACCAGAAATTCCGCTACGTCCTCATCGCCTCGCTCATCCTGCACGCCATCCTGTTGGTAGTCATCATCGCCCGCCTGAAATGGTTTTGAACCAGGGAATTCTCGATTGGGGGAAGAATGAGGAATCAGGGATTAACCACAGAGGCCACAGAGGGGGGAAAAAAGGAAGAAGGAGTAGGGGCGACGCATGCGTCGCCCATTTGGTATGCCCATCTTATTCGTGATCATGATCGTGATCGAATATCCCTGAGGAATGAGACCACGGATTTCACGGAGGAACATGGCCGTCAGCCGGGTAGGATTTCCATAATCCAGGCCAGGCTCTGACCGCTCGGTTTGGCCAATTCATTGAACCTTCCATAATATTCGGGCTGACCGAACCCGGCCACCGGGTTCCGTGCAACGGCGTCTTGCTTGAGAGAGAAGAAGCAGAGGGGGGCGCTGGTGAATTCGATCTCGAATCGGTGCAAAAGCCCTCCCAGGGGTTCCCGGTCCTGTTCGATCAACTTCCTCTGTTGGGGTTCGAAACCCTGCAGGAGAATGGCGATCACCCCATACTCGACAATTTTTCCCCCTTCCACCGCACGCAAATAGACCTCGCGGATGTAGGTTCCCTTCCGGTTATTCTTTTGCAGCGCTTTCACCTGAAGGACGCTGCCATGAAATTCGGACAGGGTCGAAGTCATGTCGCCATCGTGACACAGGAGCTTTCGCTGGGGCTGGGGCATTTCCGCAGGCTCGATCAAACGAAAGGACTCCATGGACAAGGCGCAGTTGTTTTCGATGAATGCACGCAAATCCACGGGCATTTTCTGAAGAACAACTTCAACCATGGCGCGGGCGCAGGGATAACCGGATTAAACTATCCTGGAGGTGCGGTGCTCCCTCAGGAAGAATTGGTGCAGTATGCTATCCACGCAAAGCAGGCCGTCACGGCTCAGTCGTATTTCATCGTCCTCAACCCTGAGAAAACCGTTCTCGGTCAGGTTGCGAAGTTGGGCGGCAAACCGAATACCAACGTCCTGGCCGAACTTTTCCCGGAAGTAGGCCAAATCCACCCGGCCCAGTTTCATCTGTAGAATGAACTCCCGTATCATGCGTTCTTCAGCCGTAGTGCGGAAGGACCGCTTGATCGGCAGAACCCCTTTCCCGATTGCCTCCATGTAGGGGTCCATTTCGGTTAAATTTTGATAATGGACACCGGCCGCGTGGGAAAATGAGGCTACACCCAGCCCGATCAAATCGGCTCCACGCCACAATTCGTCCCGGTAGATGAACTTTGTCCGTTCCGGGTTGAGCACCGCCGTATAACCGCTGGCAATGGTGTAACCGGCCCCTTCCAGGGCGGCAAACGCTTCCTTTACCCATCGCCGTTTGGTTTCCCAGTCCGCCACGGGTGCTTCCAGGGTGCCACTGGCGGCCATCTCCTTGTAGATCCCCGTGTTGTAGGGGATCTCCATCTGATATATCGTGACGCTGTCCGGTTCGAGTTCAATGGTTTGCTCGATGTTGCGTTGCCAGTTCTCCTCGGTCTCTTCCAGCATCCCGGCAATCAGATCGATATTGATTTGGTCGAACTGCTCCGCCCGGGCACGTTCGTAAGCCCGGAATACTTCTGGCGAGCGGTGGGCCCTTCCGTTGATCACAAGAATATGGTCGTCAAAGTTTTCCACTCCCAGGCTCAGGCGGGTCACGCCGATATCCCTGACTGCGGTCAATTTGCCGGGTGTCAAGGTGCCGGGTTCACACTCGAAGGCCACTTCTTCAGCATGATCCCAGGACAGGAGGGTTTTCATCCGGTCCGTCAATTCCCTCAGTTGCCTGACCGAGAGATACGACGGCGTTCCGCCGCCAAAGTAGACGAAGTGGGGTTTGCGCCCCCGGATCAGCGGCCGTTCCGCCATCGCCTTCAGTTCCGCAATGGTTGCATCCAGGTATTCCTTGATCTGCCTGGCGTTCTTATCGGTATAAACCCGAAAATAACAGAAGTGGCACCGCTTGCGGCAAAACGGTATGTGGTGGTAGAGCCCCAACTTGACTTCCGGGTCCGGCTCGGAGTTCAACGCCATCTCCGCTTCCACGTTCTGGCCCTCCGACCAGAAGGAAAAAGGCGGGTAATTGGAAATAAAATAATTTCCTGCCAAGGTGGAGGTCTTGGCGGTTTTGGTCGTTTGCTGAGGATCGATTTCCATGGTGTCAGATGGTAATGGGTTATCCCTGCCCGGCTACCTTTTAGGAATCCCCAAGGGCAAAAACGGTTCCATCTTCTCCACTGATGACGATGTTTCCATAACCGAATGCGGCGGAGGCAGATAGTCCCTCACCGAGATCGAGCTTCCATATCTCTTCCCCACTGTCGAGTTTTAAGGCGTAAATGCGGCCATCTTCGGATCCGAAGACTACCGCGTCTTCAAAGACGATGGGTGATCCTTCCACCCTGGCTCCGGTCCGGTATTTCCAGGCCGCCACCCCCGATGTCCAGTCGATGGCGTGGAGGTGCTTGTCCCTCGAACCTATGAAGAGGAGATCCTCGCTCACCCCGGGAGAACTGTAAAAGGGCAGGTTCCTGTCTTCGTAAACCCAGGTTACCTTTCCCTGGGTGATGTCGATTCCCACTGTCTGGTTGGCATAATTCCCACAAAAGGCCATGGCGCCTATGGTCGCGATGGAATTGATTACCTGCGCCTCGGTCGGGATCATGCGGACCAATGAACCATCCGCCAAATTTACTACGTGCAGTTGGGCGTCACACCCTCCAAATACCACGTATCGACCATCCACCACGGCGGGAGATCCGTTAATGAAGTCCTGCGTTTCATATTCCCACACGACATTACCGGTTTCCGCATCCAGACAACGGGTGGCGCCATCGTAACCATTGACCAATACCCAGGCATCGCCGCTCTCCGGGTCATTTACCAACACGGGGGATGCGCTGATCTTGTCATCCGTGCCATATTGCCAGATTTCGGTTCCGGAATCGGGGTCGAGGGCATAAAGCTTTCCGTCATTGGAAGGAAGAAAAAGAGCTTCTTCACTCACTGCCGGGGCCGCGGTAATGGAATCCTCGGTGGCAAATCTCCAAACCTGCTTCCCCGTCTCATAATCTATGGCAAAGAGAACGCCGTATTCATTACCCACGTAGACCCGATCGTGGGCGATGGCCGCTTCCGCGCTAACCATTTCCTCGGCATCAAAAGTCCATTTGAGGATTGGATTCTTCGGAACGGCCGCCTGAATTCTTCCGCCCAGGTCCGGTCCGCCCCGAGTCATGGACCAAGTGGTCCGGTCCGCCTCCGACACCTCTTGCGCATCTTCCCCGGAAGCGATTTCCGTTTTACCGCAACCGGCTGACAGAATCAGACAAATCCCAATTAAACCCAGCGGGACTAATCCATTAAAATTCTCCATGGCAAATTGGTTCAGGCAGGTTCCAGCATGGCGAAGGCGGAGCGATACAGGTCGACAAAACCTTCCACTCCCAGAGGAATGGGATTAAACCGACCCGTCCACTGGGAGGCCGCGGACGAGGCCAGAATCCTTATCTCCGACTCATCGGCTGCAAACTCGGGCTGCTCCATCCTGCCAACCAGATCGGCCACCCAATCGAACAAAGTTTGAGAGCTGGTACCCATCTCATTGAGGATATCGGAGTAACGGGCATAAATCCGGGCCGCATCAGGGTCAGCCGCATTGAGGCGCATGACGTGAGGCAACATCAAGGCCACGGCTCTTCCGTGAATCACACCGTGCCGCGCTGTCAGAGGATTCGCGCAAGCATGGGCCGCGCCCAGCATGCTGTTTTCGATGGCTCGGCCACTCAAGGCGGCGCCCAACAACATATGGCCGCGATCATCGCCCTTGACCTGTCCATCGATGATATCGTCAATGGCCCGGGAAATGTGTCGAAAGGCTGCTTCCGCGTAAAGAGACGATAACTCGGTTCTGCGGGTGGTTACGGCCGATTCCAGGGCATGGGCCAGGGCATCGATACCGGTCTGAACGGCAACCTTCTGGGGTTGGGTATCCGAGATATCCGGATCGAGAATGGCGATTTTGGCCAGGGCCTTGGGGTCGCCACAGGCCATCTTCTCCCCGGTGTCATCCCGGCTGACCAGGGCGTAGGATTGGCATTCGCTTCCCGTGCCGGCGGTGGTGGGAATAGCAATGAGGGGAAGCATGCGCTTGTCGGCTTTGCCGTAGCCAAGGTAATCGCTCATCCTCCCCCCATTGGTGAGGAGAAAATTGCAGGCCTTGGCCGTGTCCAAACTGCTGCCGCCGCCGAGGGCCACGAAACAATCGAAGTCTGCTCTCCGGGCCATTTCACAGCACTCAGCCGCATTGGACTCGGCCGGATTTTCCTGAACGTCGTCGTATACCGAAACGAGAATGCCGTTGGCCTCCAACAAAGAGCGGGTCGTTTCCACGTGTCCGGCCCGGGCAATACCCTGGTCGGTAACCAATAGCACTGACGATACCCCCAACTCGTCCACGCAGGAGGGGAGTTCTCGCAATACGCCATTGCCAAAAACCAGTTTGGGAGAGGGCCTGGATACAAAGGGATCGACCATCTTACTAAGTAGGCACGAAGGAAGGCATCACTTTTCTACGGCATGACCCCGACCTGCTCGGGGAAGGGCCGCTGTTCAGGACTCTTCATCAATAAACGCCTTCGATGACAGCCTTAGAACCCGAGCGGAAGGGACGCACGTCCCCGACCCCGTCCCAGGCGAACTCATGGCATGGCTCACGTCGAATAGCTTCATCCCTTTCGAGGAATCGCGGCACGAAAAATTCCCGGGTCATGGTGGTCAATTCCACCCTTCCGTATTCCCCGTAGTCGACGAGTTGGTCGGGATTGTCCGGATCGACCACCCGCAGCACCGCCCGCGGTTGGGGGGCGTAATAAGTCAGGCTGTAGTTATCCTCCGGTTTCAACTTTCGGCTTATGGCGAGGCCCATGAGGGTATTGCCATAAGTCGGGGCGAAATTGATCTGCCCTTCCAGAACCTCCTCGCTGAGAAAACGCACGTATTGAGGGGTCATGGTGGTTCCGCCGGCAAAGCAGGCCTTCAAACCGGCTTTGACCAGAGACATCCGCTCAGCCAGGCTTTCCAATAACTTGGGCGTGGTGAAGAGGCACTGGATGTTGCGGTGCCGTAGAATGACGGATGCCTGATCGATGACGTGCTCCTGATAGCGCCGGGCGGCATGGACCTCTCCCCAGGATATGAGGCGCTTTACCCACCTCGGATCGAGATCGACAAAGTAACAGGCGCCGCCCCTGTAGTTGGCCAGATGTTCTATGGCCAAACGCAAACGACGGGGTCCCGTCGGGCCCACCATCAGCCAGTTCGCCCCCAAGGGGAAAAACGAATCCCCGTAATGATCGCTGAATTCTTCGTAGTCCTTTTTATAATCGTCCCAACCGATGCGCTGTTTCGGCATCCCGGTTGTTCCACCCGTCTCAAAAACATTGTAGGGCCGGTCCCGGTAGAACCGGGGTATGAAACGCTCCGGCATTTCCTTGCGCAAGGTTTCGTCATCGAAGTGATCGAATTTCAGCATGTCGTTAAAGGTTTGAACCTCTTCGATGGGATTCCAGCCGGCGGATGCGACCCAATCCAACCAATAGGGACAGCCCGTTTCAGCAGAAAAGTGCCAAACCATCATGGCTCTGGTATGCGCATCCAAAGTTTCCCGGGCCGATTCAATTTTGCCTTCGAGGCTCATACCTTACTTGCGGGAAAAAATTTTACCAGTGTTTGACGGGAGGGCACCTGGGTCATCAGCGATACGGTGATCAAAGCCAAGGCACAGGCGGCAAACATGAAAACGACCGGCATCATGCCCCCCACCAGGTAAGAGGTGTTGGCCCCGTAGTCCGAGGCGCGAAAAAGGAGAAACCATACCACCGCGGTTGCCACCACCGCGGCGTAGGCTCCCGCCTTGGTGGCGCGCTTCCAGTAAATGGCGGCGAAGACGAGAGGGAAAAGACTGGCGTATCCGCTAAAACACCAAATGCCCAGGGTAAAAACCTGCCGGGGCTCGGCCAGGCTGAAAAGGAAAGTTACCAAAACGATGAACGATATGAACCCACGGGCCAACCACACCATGGCCTTGTCCGAAAAGCGGTCCTTGCCCATCAAATGGACCACGATATCCCGTGTGAACATGGTTCCCACCGATACGAACTGGGAATCCAGAGACGACATGATGGCTGCCAATATTCCGGCCGTGACCAATCCGGAAATTATTGGAGTCGTCAACTTTCCCACTGCAATGCCCAGAACCGCGTTTGGGCTGGCCGCTTCCGGAATTATGCGCGCTTCCGTCCCCGGCATCAGGGCTCCAGTCATCCAAAAACCGATCAGGATACAGGGAATCCAGGTGATCATGATGCTGACGGGATGAGCCACCAACATGAACTTGAAATTCCTGGAGGATTTCGAAGTGAGGCAATTCTGAAACAGGTGGGGAAACATGGCGACTGAGAGGGGTATCAGGCAATAGGTCAGAAACTGGAGTTCTGAAATATTACCCGCCCGTACAGCCTTGCCGGGATCACCCATTTGGGAGGCGGCGGAAAGCCCGCCCAGTTGTACTGAAATAAGGATGAAAGCCAAAAGGCCCATCAACATGAAAACCAGGGTTTGAAAGGTATTGGCCCAGGCCGCGCTGCGGACTCCACCCATGAAGATGTAGGACAATACCACTGCTGATATCACGGCTGAGGTCAGAGCGGGTGGAATGGCGCCACCGGTGGAAGCAAAGGCATTCGGGAATGCCCCACGGGTCACTCCGCTCAGCACTGTTCCCGCGCCCAGAAGGCCCACCAACAAATAGGGAATCAATAATCCAACCAATATGGGAAATAACAAATAACCCAAGCCGCGGCTTTCGAAACGGTCGCGGAAAAATTCGATCTGGGTCATGTAACCGTGTTTTTTGCCCAAGGCCCATAACCGAAGTCCAATCAGGAAAAAGCATGCCGAATGAATCAGAGCGGAGGCGGAGGCGATCTTGCCATAGGTGCCGACACCCACCCGGTAGGATTCACCCGTACTGCCGACCATGGCAAACGCGGTCATGGTGGTTCCGAATACCGTCATGAACAATACGAACGGGCCCATGGAACGGCTCGCCACAAAATAATCCGAGGGACTGCCGCGGAAGAAACGATTGCTGACCACGCCCAGAATGATCAGCAAACCCAGGTAGAAACAGACGATTATGACGGGTGTCATTCTCCGGGCCTTCCTTCCTTGGGGAGCGAAGTCGAGGACGGGGAATCACTTTCCTCGAACCGGAGCGGCCAGGCAAACCTGACCAGGCACCACCAGCCAAAGGCTGCCGCTACTGTCCAGAACATGTGATAGGCAAGTGTCGCAGGCAGAAAGCCGAAGATCAGGGAAGGATTATCTTTTAGCCAAAAGTCCTGGTGGAGGAAGAAAAGCAGGACCAAAAAGCCTATGATTAACGTTTTTTTGCTCATGTAGAAAATCAGTTCACGTCAGGCGGGTGACCCTGCCATTAACGGCCAATGGCATACAAATGGGTTTGGGTCGATAAATAAAGAGTGTCGTTGGCTGCAACCGGACTGCAATAAATCGGGGTAAAGAAGTCGATGAGAGCAATTTCTTCCTTTTCGCGGCCGGCTTTGAGAATGACCAGTTCACCATCTTCGTTGCCGATAAATACCTTTCCGTCGGCCACCAACGTGGAAGACCAGATCCGGCTGTTGGTTTCGTGCACCCAGAGGTGTTCTCCCGTATGGGCGTCGAAACAGTGAATATCTCCATCGTATTCGGCTTGGTAAATCAAACCGTCCTTGGCGCTGGCAGTAGAAATGGTTCGTCCAATTTCCGCGCTGGTCCAGATAGCTTGGCTTGAAATGTCCCCGGTAAGGGTCGGATCGATACAACTGAGAAGCCCAACTCCATCGCCGTGCTCGGGGTCCTGCCCGATGGCGACATAAACCTTGTCCTGGTAAAGTATGGCGGTGGCGATGATTTCGCTGGGACCATCGTAAGTGGCGTACTTGATCGGTTCGCCGTCCTTGGTCCGGTATTGGGGAAGATTGGCATCGTAGCGGAACAATTCCTTCAGCGCCGCAAATCCGTCTTCATGCTGATAGGGTTCGACTTCGTAACCATAGCAGAAACCGTCTCCTCCCCCCCAAACCAGTATGGGTTTTCCCTTTACGGTTCCCGCTGTCGCGGAACTCCAACTGGCATGCAATACTCTTTCCGACACGCCCGAAACCTCTTCGCCAAGGAGTTCGCCTGTATTTTTATCGATAGCCACCAGAGACGGGGCATAAGGCGCCGGTATGTTCTTGTGCGACCAATCCACTCCATTGGAAGTGGCGACAAAGACCTTGTCGCCAAAAACGAGCGGAGAACAACTGGAAACATTGTGGGGGAATACTCCCAAATCCTGCCGCGCCTGGTAAATCCAAAGGATATCGGCGTATTTGTCGGTCAATTCAACCGGCTCTCCACTGGTGGAATAAAAGGTGGCTTCGTTCTGAAAGTCTCCATCATTGCCATTGGCCAGACCTTCCGTATCGAAGCACACGATTTCCCCCCGGTTGGTGACGACCCAGCCGCGATTGCCTTCGATAGCCGGCGAAGAGCACAGGCCCACGTACTCCCAGTCGCTCACTTTGCCGGCTCCAACTTTGGGAACGATCAATTGCCAGAGAAATTCACCGCTCGATTCATCGAAACACATCAAAACCCCGCGGTCACCCAGTTGAGAAGGGTCGCGGGGCGACTCATTATTGGTTCCCGAATAAACTTTGCCGCCAGCCACCACGGGAGATCCATAGGTCTGAGAACCCAATTTTACGACCCACTTTACCCCCTTGGTCGTTTCCATGTTTATTTCCTCGCTCTTGGGCAGGAAGTCTCCGCTGACAATGTCGATGGGAATACCGGAAGCATCCCCCGCCATGTTGCGGTCGGCTGACCGGCCCCACATGGGCCAGTCGGAAGCCTGTGCCAGAGGGCCGATGGAAAACAAAAGCAATATAATAGACCGTAAATTCATTTCGGATGCTGTTTCAGGGGTTGGCGGTCAAAGCGAGATTGTCGATAAAAACGCGTTTCAAACTTTGAGGTGAAAAGGCGTAAACGCCAGGCGCTCCCTGCTGGTGAACCTTGTCCAGTTCGACCTGGATGGTCCAATCGGAAGGTTCCTCGCTTCCTTTTTCCCAGGCCCTGGCAAGAACCACCCCGCTTCCGTCGGGATGGGTGTCGACCCGGGTCTTCAAATGATACCAGGTCTTGGGTTTGACCGGGAAGGGGACGGATTCCTTGAGGCGCTCGTGGTTGCTGGAAATTTCCAGGATGCGGCGATTGGCCGCAAGTGTGATCAGGTAGCGCTGATTTACCAGCCCGACGGTGGACATGACTCGGCGGGTTCCATCGGTCATGACATCGGCGGAAAAGGTGTAGCTGTGCATGGAGGGCTTCCCCATGAAATTCATGGTCCGTTGCCACAGGACAACTTCCAGACGATTGGCGATGGCCTGACCGTCCCCCTCCTTCATTATGTGCCACTTCGGGCCCGCTCCCAGCCATATGGGGGGAGGCGGGGCGACGGCCATCCCGTCCTTGTCCTTCAATGGAAGCGGAAAAGCATCGAAATTTTCCTCGTAACCGTATCCGACCACGATCCGCCCCCGGCTCGCGCTGGTGTGCCCTTTCCAGGATGCCTGAATGTGGCCGACGGAAATCCCGGCGTCCGCATCGGTCCCCAGGAAATTACCGGAAATGGTGGCATCCACCCTGGAGGGCTTCCCCCCCGGAGGCGACCAATGCGACAGTTCAGCCTCCTCGGTCACCAGGCTTACCCTGCGGCCGCCGGCATCGAGCCCGTAAACCTGGAAAGTTTGCTGCTCATTGGGAGCCAGGGCAAATTCGGCCGGAACGAGTTGAATCTGGGCGATGGGTCCTGGCCTTTCCCTTCGGTATGGGGAGGCTTCCGGTGGGGCCGTGGCCTGCTCGCTGCCAAAACAATGCAGCGCTTGCTTGGTAAAGACGTAAACGCGGTTGCGGTAGAAGGCAGGGGCTCCCAGACACGAGGCACCCATTTCCTCCACACTCAAAATTTCAGCGCCGTTATGGGACGGCTTTAGTACGTGGACGAGCCCATCCAGCATGGGCACATAGATTTTTCCATCCGCGTAGGCGGGGGATGCGTGCAATTGATCCGGTCCCAGTTTTTCGCTCCAGAGCGTATCCCCGGTGTCGGCATCGACGCATTCCAGGGTGCCCGTGGCGATGGTGGTGTAAACGCGATTGCCAACCAATATGGGGGAACTGGTGAAGGCCACGTGGTCATCGTTGCGCCAATCTTCTATTTCCGAACCCAGTACCAAGGGCAAGGGGCCGCTCGGATATTCGGTGGGTATTTTCAGGCTGACCAGCCGACCCTTGGCCGTCGTATCCACATTCTCCTTCCCGTGCACCGCGATCAGGCGGTCCTTACCATAAATCAGCATGCTGGAATTGACACCACCCACCGCCAACTGGAATCGCCATACCGGCTCACCGGTGCGGGCGTTTATGCATACCACATTGCCGCATCCGGTCCCGGCGTAAAATACGCGCTGGTTGCCCAGATTACCGAAGACGGGAGTGGAAAATGAGCTGTCAATGGGCCCGACCCCGGGAGTGCTGTACCATACCAGGTCGCCCGTCACCTTGTCGAAGGCATAAAACCGATTGCGGGCCGGTCCATTGGTCGACCAATTGGCCGTGATCCCGTGAACGATGACCAGGTCTTCCTCCACCACCGGGGCGCCGGTCCTCCCGTTGGGAAAGGTCAGCATCCCAAACTCTTCCATCATGGAGCGTTCCCACAGAAGAATCCCATCCGCTGTAAAACCCATGACCAATCCATTGGTGGATTTTATATAGACGTTGCCGGTCTCTTCATCGATGGCGGGGGCCCCGATCCCGTAACGGTTGTAAATGATGTCGCTTATAAAATCCGAAAAGCGGTGTTCCCACAGTTTTTGGCCGCTTTCCGCATCCAGGCAAAGCAGTGTTTCCTCCACGGTCCCGGTTTCTCCATAGTAGCCGAAGGCGTACAATCGACCATTGGCAATAACCGGAGCCCCCCCGCCCCGCACCGGGTAGGACCACCGGTGATCCGAACCTTCCAGATCCAGCTCATCGGGAAGACTCACACCGGCATGGTAAGTTCCGTTCTGATCGGGACCGCGCCAGTTCAGCCATCCGGTGGCAGCCGAAAGTTCCGGACCGCTAAACCAGACCGCCAGAATGAGAAGGGGGACATGAAGAAAACGAATATTGGGCTTCATAGCGCATTAAATTGAGGGAAGAAATTCGGAATTCCCTCCTCCACGGAAATATCGACCTTAAAAACTAAAAGATATAATTCATTCGCAAGCCAAATCTCTGGGGCGCTCCGGGGCTTCCAGCATATATGTCCCGGTTTATGAATTGATAATATAGTTCGTCGGTTAGATTATGCCCGAACAAGGTGAAGGAGAAGCGTCCCGTACGATAACCCAATTGAGCGCTTAAAAGGGAATAGGAGGATTGGCTGAAATTAGCGCTGTTTTGCTCGTCAAAAAAGGTGTCCCCGAACGCGGTATAGGTAACGCTGGAAAAAATCCCGTTGTCCAACTCCCAACGCGCTCCCGTCCTGAAGGTGTACTCGGGGATGAACGGAACGCGATTACCTCTCACGTCCAAACCATAGCCATCGGTATGCCGGGCGAAAGTAACGTCGTTATAACCCGTTTGCACGTCCACGTAAAAATTTTCCAGAGGACTGAACACAATTTTGGCTTCCAACCCCTCGGCCTTGACCTCTTCCGCGTTGATAACCAAAAAGTCCGTCGTCATCGGGATCGTTCTCTCGAACTGGTAATCGTCCGTCCGGTTGTAGAAAACCAGAATGCTGGCGCCGGTTCCCCCGTCTTTTCCGGCAAATTCAAGGCCTATCTCATTTGCCCAGATATCGGCGGTTTGATAGCCCAGCAATTCCGGATTGCCGGCAAAACTGCTGAATCCATGGTGTTGTTGCGCCAGGGAAGAGCGCACGACCATGTCCACATTTTCATTGATGGCGACTGAGGCGCCGCCACTCACCGATCCATTCAATTCCTCCCTCGATCTGTCGACATCCGGTTCGGGAGGAAATAAGGGAATCATGAAATTGTTGGAGGATTCCGCGGTCCTGAATAGACTGGCATCGAATTGGTCCACTCGAACACCCAGATTGAGGGAGGTCTCGTCCGAAACCGCAAAGTTGGCGTCGCCGTAGGCCGCCAGGTTGAGCTGCCCGATTTCAAAGTCCGTGCGTTCCATTTGCACTATTCCAGGCGGCAGAAACTGACTGGGCGGTATGGCAAATTCGCGGGAGAAATTTACCTTGTACTCCGAATCGAAATATAACAACCCAGTCTTCCAATTCATCCGGCCGCCATCGTCGAGAGATTCCACCCAGATCTCCTGGGTGAACGTTTCTTCCTCCCCCACAATCAATGAAGTGGAGATTGGGGCCGGGCTGAAGTCC
This sequence comes from Opitutales bacterium, assembly GCA_965204545.1. Lineage (GTDB taxonomy): Bacteria > Verrucomicrobiota > Verrucomicrobiia > Opitutales > UBA2995 > JAABVD01. The sequence goes on from CBDBFA010000003.1 coordinate 1,759,042, forward strand.
AGATCGAGACTGGAAGGATCCAGCTCCCAGCGCTGGAAGGAGGTGGTCGCAACCAATCTCCCCCAATCGTAAAGCTTGCGGTATTGGGCATTAACCTGACCGCGGTCGACCACGGTCTGACTATTGAAATCCGAGGCAATTTCATAGGGATCTTCACTGAATAGCGAACTCAGCCGGGTCGCATCGTCATCGGCGCTTTCCACAAAAACCCCGAGTCGTAGCTGAACATCTTCACTGGGCCGAAAAAACAGATTGGCCCGCGCGCTGAGAGCCTCGCGATCGTCCGCCGTTCGATCCAGAAAAGTGTTGTACAAATACCCGTCCCGTTGAAGGTAGCCAAAACTGAAATTGTAGCCGATGCCTTCGTTTATCGGTCCGTCAAAAGCTCCCTTCACGGTCATCGCATCATAGGACCCGGCATCGATTTGCATATGAGTGAAATGTGTCTGGGTGGGTTCGCGCGAACGGATCTCGATGACTCCCGCCGGCGCATTGCGCCCGTATCGCGTTACCTGGGGGCCGGCATGCACCGTCAAATTGGCGATACTCAACAGGTCGCTCGGATAGGTAGATACCGAACTGGACGGAATATCATCGATATAGAGAGCAACCGCCGGTGAACTGAAAAACATGGTATTGGCGCTTCCCCGCATGGAGATAACGTCGCCAAAACCCCGCGTGTCGGCATTGCTGGAATACAGGTTGGGAGCCAACCCGGAGAGATCCTGTAACTGGGTGGCGCCATAAGTAGCCAGCAGGTTTTCGTGAATGACCGACTTGGAAAGGTCGATTTCAAGGTCGGTCGGTTGGTAATCCCCCTGAATTTCAAAGGTGTCGAGATCTACCGTATCCAGATTCTCCTGGCCGGAAAGGACGACACCCTTGAGCCCAATAACCAGAAATAAGGGAAAATACCAAGGGCAGGTGAATTTTTTCATAGGGAAAATGATGGTTAAATGAGAGACACCATGCAATCGGAGGTTGAAAACGTGTCAATCGGACAATTATCTGAATCAAAACAAGCATTTAAAATCATCATGCGCTCAAGACATATCATCCTCATTTTTTCTTTGGCATCTTCTTCCCTCTTCGCCAACTGGACGAACTGGCGGGGTCCCAACTTCAATCTTTCCACCGGGGATCAGGCCTTTCCCAGCCAGTTTTCGGACACCAAAAACGTGGTTTGGTCCGTCCCCATGCCCGGTGAAGGAACCTCCACCCCGGCCATTTGGGAAGATGCCATTTACGTGACCTGTTTCTATGACGGTCTCGACATCGCCCTCGCTTTCGACAACCAAGGCCAAAAGAAATGGGAAGCGGAAATCGGATTGGGAGTTGCAGGCAGCAACCGGGCCGGTACCGGCGCCAATTCCAGCCCGGTAGTCGACGCCAGCGGGCTGTATGTCTACTTCAAGTCCGGCAATCTGGCCAAACTTTCTCACCGCGGTGAGCAAATATGGAAAACCAATCTGAAGAAGGAATACAGCATCGACGGCCACTGGTGGGATGAGGGCACCTCTCCCATCCTGGTAGATGATCTCGTCATCGTCGCCGTAATGCAGCAGACTCAGCGGAGGGACGGACAAAGGGCCAAGGCCTACGTCGTGGCCTTCGACAAGGACTCGGGCAAGGAAGCCTGGCTGGTGGACCGCAACCTGCGCGCGCCGGCCGAATCCAACGACTCCTATTCCACCCCTCTGGTGGCAACCGTGGACGGAGAAAAACAACTGGTAATCTGGGGAGCCGACCAATTGACCGGACACTCCTTGGAGAACGGCAAAATCATCTGGAGGTGCAAGGACTTCAACCCAAACGAGGCCAAGAATTGGAGGACCATCGCTTCCCATACCATTGCGGATGACGTGGCTATCGTGCCTTACGGCCGCGGCCACGCCGTGGCCGGCATTCAATTGGGGGGCGAGGGTGACATCACCAAACAATCCAGGCTTTGGGAGGTCGAACGTATCGGACCCGATGTGCCGACTCCGGCCATCTACCGCGACACGGCCATTGTATTGAACGATCGCGGCATTCTCACCGCCATAGAAGTAAAATCGGGTGAAATCAAATGGCAGAACAACCTGCCGAGGAAGCCCACCCGTTACTACGCCTCCCCCGTGGTGGCGGGTGACCGGCTGATTTGCAGCCGCGAGGATGGAACGGTTTTCATTTGCCAATTGAGCGATGACGGAATGGAAATTCTGGCGGAAAATTCATTGCCGGGTAGCGCCATCGCTTCTCCCGTTGCTCACGACGACCGGCTTTACATTCGCACCGCAAACCGCTTGTACTGCATCGGTCGGCAAAGCTGACGGAACCGATGGAAGGCTCAGCGGAAGGTTTGTCCCGTGGTCCATTCCTAATTCCTAATTATAAACGGACCCACTTAGGGACGAGATGACATTGCCATCAGACACCCCCTCCCGTTCATCTGCACCGCCCGTTTTCGTCACCGGTTCGGCTGGGCATGTAGGCGCCAATCTGGTGCGTCGACTGCTCAGCGACGGTACTCCGGTCCGGGTGTTGCTGAGAAATGAGGACAATAATGAAGCATTGGAAGGCCTCGAAGTTGAACGTTCCTATGGTGACATTCGCGATTTGGATGCCACCAGGCGCGCCCTCTCAGGCTGTCGAGGCGTATATCACTGCGCCGCCAAGGTCTCGACCATTGAAGGCAACCGCGCCCATCGGCGGGAGATTTTCGAGTGCAATGTTCTGGGTACCCGCAACGTGCTCCGAGCGGCCCGGGAGGCCGAGGCCGGCCGGGTGGTTGTAACGGGCTCTTTCAGCGCCGTAGGTTACAAATTGGACGATCCATCCGCTCCCAGCGACGAATCCATGCAGTTTTATCCCATGGAACGCACCATGCCCTACGAGCGCAGCAAATCCCTCGTCGAGCACGAGTGCTGGCGCGCCGCCGCCGCCGGGCAGGATGTGGTCGTCGCAACCTGTTGTGCCGTGGTGGGAGGCGCAGATTTCTTTCCATCGCGATTGGGAAGGACCTTGTGCGATTACGCCAATCGCAAACTCCATGCTTACGTAGACGGCGGTTTCGAGTTTGTCTGCGCGCGGGACATCGTAGAAGGACATCTCTTGTGCATGCGACATGGACGCTCGGGCCAAAAATATATTTTCAGCAGCGAGTACAAAACCATATCCGAGATCCTGAACCTGTTCGAGGAGGTCTCGGGCCTCCCCCGACCACGCCGGCGGATACCGGTCCGCCTGATGCTCCTCTTTTCCGAAATGGCCAGCTTTTATCTGAGCCGGGTTCACCCCAGCTTTCCCCAGCGCTTTACCCCTGGCGCCATCCGCCTGTTACAAAAGCGCCGTCACGCCGACACCGGCAAAGCGAGACGGGAACTTGGCTACAAGCCCACCCCAATTCGAAACGCGGTTCAGGAGGCCTATGCCTTTCACTACCGGCGCAATGCCATCACCAATTCCCAGGCCAACCGCCCCAACTAAAATGGCACGAAATCGTCTTATTCCTGATTTCTATTAATCTCTGGACAAATTTAACCATTAAAATAATTAATCGGAAGCTTATTTGTAGATCAGTTCTATCACCAAGCGCCTCGCATGCCTTCAAAACCATCGAATTCCAGTTATCTTGCGGACCTCGCCCCGGATGAAATAAAACGCGTGGTCGATGAATACGCCGAGCTCCACGACGCCGGCTCGGACCGCAAAAAGGAGCGTTATAAGTCGCTGGTCAATCACTACTACAACATGGTGACCGACTTTTACGAGTTTGGTTGGGGTCCGTCCTTTCACTTTGCTCCCCGGCGACGAGGTGAAAGTTTCAAGGCTTCACTGCTCAGGAACCAGCTTTTTCTCGCCGATCGGCTTTCCTTGCGGCCGGGAATGCAAGTGCTCGACGTGGGGTGCGGGGTTGGGGGTCCGATGGCCAATCTGGCAGGTCATTCCGGGGCCAACTTTGTCGGCATCAACAAAAATGCTTACCAGATCGAACGAGCCAAAGTGCACACCCGGGAGGTCAAGTCCCTGTGCCGGTTTATCCATGGGGACTACATGCGCATTCCCCAAGAAGACGGCAGCTACGATGCTGCCTTCTCCATCGGATCCACGCCCCACGCACCGGACAAGACCGCAGCCTTTCGGGAGATCTTCCGCATTCTGCGTCCGGGTGCTTGTTTTGCTGCATACGATTGGTGTCTCACCGATATTTTCGACCCGGGGAATGCAGATCACCTGCAAATCAAGAATGATATTATGTTGGGAGATGCCCTGCCGGATATTGCCCTCACCGGGGAGGTTTGCCATGCATTGCGCACGGCCGGATTCGAGATCCTGGAAGCCTGCGACCTCGCCCCCGAGTCACATCCTGAAACGCCATGGTACCGTGCCTTGCAGGGTCGCGACTTCACCCTCAAGAGTATTCCGCGCACAACTATGGGCCGCGCCTTGACCAATTTGGTGTTGAGGATAGGGGAAAGGTTCCGGATGGTTCCCCAGGGCACCAGGGCGGTCAGCACGATTTTGAATACAGGAGCGGATGCGTTAGTCAAAGGTGGCGAGTCCGGAGTTTTTACTCCCTTGTTCTTCTTCCTTGCCCGTAAACCTCTGCCCTCGGGGGACTGAAGGAGGTACGTTTTCGATCCCAAGATCCTGTGCGATGTCGCCCGTTCTCATTTCGATCTGCCACTAGAGAAGATGCTTCCCTCCCTTCCTATCGATCACGATCACGATCACGATCACGATTAACCTCAGCACCTTCTTCCTTCTTCCTTTCTCCCCCCTTCTCTCCCTTTTGCGCTTTTTGTGCTTTTTTGTGGCTATTCCCGGCGCGCCTCCGCGCGCCTACCCGCTGCTCGTAGAGACCGAGCGCCCATAAGGGAAAATACTCCCGATACAGGGCGTAGTCCAACAACGCCGTGCGGAAGAAGACCCCCGCCATGTCCTGCCTGGGCCATCCCTTCTCTCCGTCCCGGGTGTCGAGCAGGTAACGCACGCCATTCGAAACCGCGTTCCAGTCCGAATCTCCCGTCTCGAGCAGCGCAATTAATGCCCACGCCGTTTGAATGACCTGACTTTCTTCATGCGGAATGTATCGACCGGTCAGGCAACCGCTGTGGTGCTCGCCCCATCCCCCGTCTTCCCGTTGGCGGTCCAGCAGCCACCGGCAGGCCAGACGCACTGCCGGATCCCCGGAAGAGGCTCCACCGGCAATCAGACCCCTGACCCCGAAGAAGGTGCCATAGATGAACTGAACGCCCCATACACCGCGCCACGATCCATCGCTGGCCTGGGTCCGGCGCAGCCAGGCATCGGCACGTGAGATGGCGCTCCTCACCTCCCCATTTCTCACCTGCGGGAGGCGCTCCCTGCATGCGGCCAGCGCGGTCAGGCAGGACGCGGTGCACTCCACGTGGGAATGTTCCGTCATGGAGTCGCCAAACATCTCGGCCGGATTCAGCCACTCCAGACCGAAGGCGGAGCGCCGCGCCTCATAGGAGCCGAAACCGCCGTCCCGGTTCTGACCCCGCAACATGAACCGAACGGCTTCCGCTAGCATTGTCGCGCTCGCGGCCTTCCCCTCGGCCGCGATTATCCCGAGCGCCGCTTCCGCCGTGCAGTCGCTTACCGGCCAGCCATGCCAGCCCCCGGCAAAACACCAGCCGCCCTTGGGGTCAACCCGGTAAGCCTCGCGAAATCCTTTGAAGCTGGCTCCGATCTGCTGCCGGTGCAGGAAATCGGTTCCCTTTTTCAGAGCCACCCCAACCCCGTCCACCTCGGGCGCCGTGGCCAGCGCCTGCAGGGTGAATCCGGTATCCCAGGAGGCGCTTCTCGCCCCTGTGACCCGCGCTCCATCCTCCTCGTCCTCCCAGAACCAGCCTTCCAGTTGCGCCAGGGCCTTTTGGCAGTCGGGGTCGTTTTGATCATCCAACCACAAGGCAAGGATGTTGAGGAGACCGCTGACCGGAGAAATGCTCGTATGCTCGGTGGTTTGCAATTCCCACTTGATGCGCCGGATCAATGCTTCCACACACCGGGCTCGCATGCCCTTGCCGTGGATTCGGTCCCAAAACCGCGCAAACCCGTAACCGAGCCGCAGCCATGCGCTGGGCCGGGCGTAGAGGTCGCCGTCTCGCAGGCGATTGCGCCCGGCGGAAAAATCGACCTTGTCAAACCCCTGCGGAAACAATTCCTCCCGCAGCGACGCGATCAAGGGCGTGACGGGCGCCCGGAACCGATGCGAATAAATTGCCGCCATCGCCATGTAGATGAGTCGGGTATGGCAGTACCAATTCGAGGGGTGCAACGGAATCCTGCGCGGCAGGATCCACAGCTCCGGCAGAATGGCGTTTACCCCGCGCCAGCGATAGAGATTGAGAAGCGCCAGCCAGAACTTCCCCCAACTGGGGATTTCCAAAACCTCCTCCGATTGCAGAAACCGCCGCGCCGGCTCGATTAACGGATCATCCGGGTCCGTGCCCAGCAATCGCGCCGCCACGTATACCAGGGTTGTGACAAACAGATGAGGAGGCGAATGTTCGTGCAAACCCCACGTGCCTCCTTCCAAACGGGTCCTTTCGAAGCAGCGCAGCACACCCCGGCCCCGCCCGGGTTCGAGGGGCCTCTCCATTATATGGTGCAGGAGCACGTACTGGGCCGTCAGCATGGGACACCAGGTCATCTCACCTTCCCAGCCGCCATCCTCACCCTGGAGTTTCAACAACCGCTGGCAGGCCCTCTCCAAGGCCGGACCGGCATCGGGTGAGGAAACCTCCCTCGGGGAAAGGGGCCGGGAGTTGCTCAATTTTGACGGCATCGAGATCAGAAACGTCCGAGCCCAACTGTCCCGAACCCGTTCGTCTTTGTCTCCTCCTGTTCTTCTCGCCTTGCCCAGTTGTTGAACCCCCCGCACCAGCCACCAGATACGAACGGAAAGGGCATGGACGATGTCCTGGGTCCGGCGCCACGCCCGTTTGTTCCAGGAACGCGGAATCTCCCTTGCAACCGCCTGGACCACCGTCGCGGAAAACTCCCGACCGAGATGGGTTTGAGAAGTGTCCTGGCACGCCAGTAATCGCATGGTCCGGTCACGCACGGCGCGATTTGCCCGCCAACGACGATAGACCGCCTGTCGGACCGCCACCGTCTCGGCCCGGTGATCGGCAAAGACATCGTAGAGACCCAGGGCCAGCAACTCCGGCACGCGGACCGCCTGAACCCGCCTGGTGGTGAATTCGCAAAAATCCCTGCCCTCGGCCAGCGCCAGCGCATCACCGAACCCAAGGGTCATTCCTACCGCCGTCATGGGATGGTAGTGCCCCGCCGCATCGCCTATGAGCACCCGACGCGAATTCCCGTAGGTGGCCCGCAACCGCGTCCCGTTGGACGCAACGTGGAACTTCTTCCTCCGGAGCGCTTCGATAAACGCCGGCCTGAGGGTTTTCGGCAACAGTCCGGCATACGAGTCCGTTACGAAGCCGATCCAGTCCCGGCGACTCCAGCGGTACATCGGAATATCGACCAGTACCCGGACGCTTTGCCCTCCCAGGGGGTATATCAGGATTGGACCCGGTCCGCCGCACACCACGTGCCCGTATCCCTCCAGCGGTAACCTCACCTTATCCAGTTTGATCCCCATCATGCGCGAGCAGGTTACCGGGCTTGTCGACAGCCCCAACGATCGACGCACCACCGAGGCCCGGCCGTCGGCCCCCACAATCCGCTTGGCCGTCACCGTTTCCTCTATCCCGTTACGGGTAAAGGTGACCCGCCCGTCATCCACCGCGCCTACCCGCGCGTGAAGAAGAAAATCGATGGCGGACTCCTTCTCGATAGCTTCCCGCAGACGCGAAACCAGCGCCGCGTGCTCGCAGGCCAAACCGTGGGATCCGTCCAGATATGGAAGCACGATCGGCTCCGAGCCGTCTTCGGGGAACACCGCGAATCCCTTGCCCCGGGCGCTGTTGGACCTCTTGTCGATTTCTATCCCGAAATCCCGTAATATACGCACCGAAGGCGGGTGCAGCCATTCCCCCGCAAGCCGTGTGGATGCTTTGGGATTTGCTTCCAGCAGAACCACCCGCGCTCCTTTCCGGGCGTGGGCCAACGCGCACAGACTGCCTACCGGACCCGCTCCGACGATGGCCACGTCGTAACGCCCAACCCCGGCTCCCGTCATCTGAAAACGCTCGCTTCCATGCGACGGCGGTAGCGGAGTCGGCACGGTCGCTTGGGACCCGTCACCCAACTGCCGTAATTCGGGCCTGGAAACGCAGTGTCTAGATGAAAATCGAAACGATCGAGCAGCACCGTCCAGATCGCCTTCAGTTGCAAGTATGCAAAATGCTTCCCCATGCAGCGGTGCTTGCCCCCGCCGAAACCGATCAGAGCGTAGGGGTGTTGTTTGTCCTCGCAGGTGGGTGGGGCAAAGCGGTCTGGAAAAAAACGCTCCGGTTCGGCAAACAGGTGGGGCAACCGGTGAGAGACGGCCGGGGACACCATGGCCATCGCCCCGGCTGGCACCTTGAAGTCCTTGTAGCGCACGGGTTTGAGGACCTTGCGGATCAGCAATATCAGCGGAGGGTGCAGCCGCTCGCACTCCCGCACGGCGTGTTCCAGCGTCACTTGTTCCTTGAGACTCTCCAAGCTCATGCTTCCCGCATTACCGTAGACGTCTCGCGCCTCCTCCCTAACCCGTGCCAGGTAGGAGGTTGCCCGCGTGAGTTCCAGACCGGTCCAGGTTGCCAGCACCGCACTGGTGTGCTGACCCGCGAACAACACGGTCAGAAGAAGCCCCGTAATCTCATCGTCGCTCAATGCCCGGCCATCCTTGTAACGGGCCTGCATCAGGTTCTGCATGAAATCGTCCGGCCGCGCCCCGTTGACCCGGCGCTCCGCCATGATCCGGCCAAAGAGTCCGGCCACTCTCTTGCGGGCCCGGTCGCGGGTTCGATGCGCTTTGATGGGAAGCCTGGGAAGAAAAAACCCCAAGGTGTTGATCCCCTTTTGCAAATCGTGATAAGCATCCGCAAACCCCGCGTCCACCTGTTCCCGGACTTCCTCCCCGATGAGGCAACGACTGGCGATCTTAACCGTGAGTTCGTTCATGGCGTGCGGTAGATCTATTTCCCCGTCCTCCCCCAAACCCTCGGCGAATTGCCTGGCCTCATCGAACATGATCCGGGCAAATTTCTCCAACGCCGCTTTGCGAAGCGCCGGAAACAGGAACATGAGCTGCTCGTCCATGATCTCCATGGCCACGTCGTAAGCCACCCCGCGCCCGAAGATCGGCACCGTAAACTGATAGACCGCCTTGGCATTCAGTTGATCCTCCGGCGCTCTGAAGAAACAGTCGTGGGCCTCCGGTCCGGTGAAGAGTACGAAATCGCGGGGACCCAGCCGGAACTGGAGCAACTCCCCCCGGTCCCGCCAACCCCGGCTCAACAGGGCGATCGGATCCTTTTGAAAGTCCCATAGATGACCGATCAACGGCCACCCGCCCGATAACGCGGGGACGGCCTTTTCCGCCCGCTGCGGGAGTCGGGGTTGAGGCAGGTGCGCTACGCTGTCAGTCCGGTTTTCCATTCCTCTCCTCAATAAACGTATGGCACCATGGAATAACGAACTCGGCGCGTGTAGCGTTCCCACAACTGCCCGTACTTGGCCCGACAGCGGCGCTCATCACGTCTCGACCGATGCCACAACAGACCCACCAGCCACGCCGGCAACAAGTAGGGTGCCCAGGATTCGAATCCGGTAGTAAGGGCGAAGGCCAGGTAAATGCAAATCTCCCCGGTATAGTTGAGATGGCGTCCAATTCCCCAAAATCCGGAAACCAGCAGGCGCCCGTCCAGCGACCGCGCCGGTTTCCCCCAGATCGTGGTCCCGGAGTCGCGTTTGAAGCGGTGCTTTTGCCCGTTGGCGCCGCGAAAGATCCAGAACCCCACTGCGAACAACAGGACGATGCCGGCGGAGGCAAGGGGTGAGAGCGGTTCCCCCGGGTGGATCAGCCACCAGCCCGCCAGACAGTAGAAGAAGGGCACCAGCACGTAATCTCCCCAGATCAACATCCATCCGAAACGCTCGCTGACCATGTCCCAGGTGTGGATCATTCCGTGTTCGAAATGGAAATAGTTTAGCACGTACAAAAATGTGAAAACCTGATACAGCCCCATCGCCAGAGTGAGCCGACCGTAAATTTCATACTGCGCCACGGCGAACGATACGTTGAACAAGGCCAAGCCGATGAGGGAAGGGCGGTAGCTGAAAAGCTTTAGGTCCACTCCCAGGCAAGTCGGACTGGGATCCACCCCGAAAAAGAACCCTCGCCATTTTCCCGGTGACGCCTCCCGCGTCCGGCCCCCTCGAAAATACAGCCAGCCGGATAGGGCGAAGGCCATTACGTTTGCCACCACAAACAAAGCGGCAAAATGAGTGTGCAACGTTGAAAACGAAAACCAGCCGGAGACCTGGGCCAACCCCCCCACCGCCATCACGATCAGGAACAAGGCCAGACCATTGACCTTGTAGGTCCGTATTTTTCCATCGGGATCCGGTCCTTCAATCCGGCGCCCGGGCAGGAGAATCGAACCCAGAAACAAAACCCCCACAAAAACCGTCATCATCGCCGCCGCCCCCAAAACGTTTCCGGGCGACAAGGTGGACAAGGGGAATCCCAGGTCAGGCGGTGGCATCTACCACCTCCGTCTCGCGCGCCAAATGCTCCCGCCACTTGCGCACCGTCACCTTTTGAAAGGCCCGTACCACCGGATTGACCTCGATGGGAGGAGCGTCCCAATGCTTCTCGTAACCTTCCTGCTCCGCTTCCACGGCGACCCGATCCTCCGAGAGCAGCGGGCCGATGAGGGTCCGGTTCGCGATCTTCAACACCGTGGCCATGGCGAAACGGGGTATGCGTACGGGCAGCAAGGGTATCTTCAGGGACTTGAAATAGAACAGGAAGAACGCCCGCGTCGTTCGCTCGTCCACCGGCAACACGAATAGCCAGTGTTTTATCTCATCATCCGTGTTGGACCGCTGGTAGGGGTATTGATAGCAAAGCTCCATGTAATTGGTGTCGACCTTTTCGTGATCGACGAACAGCCCCGAAATCCTCCCGCGTCCCACCCGCGTATTGTAGGCCAGGTGGACGTCGTCGCCGATGGTCTCGCAACGGGTCAGGTTGGCCTCGTCGAAGGGTCGGTATCGACGGTGCAGATAGGCGTGGGAAAAATCGCTTACATTGTCGATCACCATGGAGTGGTGAGCCGAGCAGGTGAAGCTCAGGGGCACGCAGGCCCACCTCCCGGGTCCCTCCAACTCGGGGATGTCCGGGATCTGCCGCAGCTCCGCCAGTTCCGGGTTCCCGGGGAACAATCATACCAAACCGTAACGGACCTTCACCGGATAGCTCCTCACCGAGAGCTTAGGGACGGCCTTTCGTCCGAACAGATCCGGCATCCCCACCACGCGTCCGTTCTCATCATACTCCCAGCCATGGTAGGAGCACACCAGCCGGCAACCTTCCACTTCGCCCAGGGAGAGCTTGAGTTGGCGGTGCAGACAACGATTCTCCACCGCGTGAAACGAGCCGTCCTCTCCCCGATACAGGGCAATGGATCGCCTCCAGAAAACCACCTCGACCGCCGTGCCCGGTTTTACCCGCTTCACTTCTTCAACCGCGTACCAGTAATCCGGATCCATCCCCGCCGCCCGGGCCTGCTGACGCAGGTTGCCGGCCTCCTCGAAGCTGGGCGGCTCCCCCGAACTCGAACTCATTTCACGACCGTTTCCCCTTTCCTTTGCCCCAGTCTCTCCATCCTCACTTTCCGCCCCCTGGCGCAATCGGTTCCTTCCTATGGTTCGCATACATTCAGGAAATCTCCCGGTTCAGGCCAAGTCAATGTCAATTTGGGCCGCCCCGACATGGCCCGTTGCCTCTTTCAACAATATGACTTGCCTCTTCAAGCTGGAGAGTTAAATTTCAGTAAATATGAAAAATGGGCAGGTGGCTCAATAGTTTCGAGATGATGAAGGGAGGCAGAGGCCAATGGCTACTTCAAAAGTAGAATCGAAGACCCAACCTTTAACTTTGACCCAAGAGCTCATCCTGATGCTGCTCAACGAGGAGACCGGCTACTTTCACCAGGTGCCCGGTTGGGATTTGAACTGCGCCATGGTCGGCGCCGTGCTGGCGGAGCTTTCGCTCAACTTTCGCATCGATATGGACACGGAATCCCTCTTCCTGGTGGACCGGACGGAAACGGGCAACTCCGCCCTCGACCCCATACTGAAAGAAATTGCCGACGAACCCGCCCGGCACAATACCCAGTATTGGATCGAAAAGCTCGCTCCCCGTGCCGAGTCGATCATAGATGCAGTGCTGGATCGCCTGGTTGACCTGAAGATCCTGGAGCACCACAACGGCGACTTCTGGACCCTTGCTCCTACGGTCTGGCACGGGGATCTGTCGGGGGACTCCCAGGAAGGTACTGCCGGTCAGTTCATCAAAACGCGCATCAGCAAGGCAATCTTCATGAATGAGATTCCCGATCCCAGGGACGTCATCATCATTTGCCTCATCAATACATGCGACGTTTTGCGCTTTATATTCCAACTGGATGAGGAAGCGGAAGAGCGCATCGAGTTTATCTGCAAGATGGACTTGATCGGCCGTTCCATATCCGAGGCGGTCAAACACAACCTCGCCGGCCCGTTGCTGCGACGTTCCACCCTGACCAAGCAGATTCCGCGTGTGCCCCTACTTAAATTGCTGCGCAATCCCCATGTGCGCGATGGCAACCTTCCCGCCCTCTTTGCGGACCTTGCCAAAGAGTACGGCCCAGTGTTCGAGATTCGTCCACCCTTCAGGGAACCCATGATCTTTCTGGCTGGGACCGAGATAAACCGCTGGGTGCATCGGTACGGTCGGTTGCACCTGAGAGTAAGGGAATATTTTTCCGACTTCGAAAAAATCTACGGGGCCGTCGGCGTATTACCTTCCCTGGATGGCGCCGATCATTTCCGACTTCGCAAGGCATTGTCCCCGGCATATTCACGCTCCAGACTGGCAGGGCAACTGGACCAACTCTACGGTTATGTCCGAAAGTATATGACGGATTGGAAGGTTGGCGACGTCTTCCCCGCAACGCGCATGTGCCGTCAAATGATCAACGCGCAAATCTCACCGCTCTTCGTCAGCGTCGAATCCCAGGATATCATCGGCGATCTGATAGAGTACAAGGAACGAGCCCTCAGCACTCACATTTCGAGGGCCCTTCCCAAATTTATGCTCAAGACCCCGGGAATGAAGCGCCGGGCCAAAGCCGTGGACACGTTGTTGGGACGGATCCAGGGTGTTCATACACCCGCACAGCGAGCTGGTTGTCCAAGGGATCTGGCGGATGATATACTCAGCCTGAATGCGAGCGATCCTCAGGTCGTGCCTGAGTCAAACCTTCGTTTCTCCTTGTCGGCGGCGTTGATAGCCAGTGTCTACCTGGGGGACATGTTCAGTTTCACTTTGTACGCCATGGCCTCACAACCCGACCTTTACGAAAAAATTCGGAGTGAGGCCGATGCCCTGTTCAAGGACGGGGACCCAAAGAGCGGAGACTTCACCCCATCCGCGATTGATGTTACCCACCGCTTTCTCATGGAGTGCCTGCGTATGTATCCGATTGTCCCTTTGTCCATCCGGAACGTAATGAATTCCTTTGTGCTTGAGGGCTACGAATTGCCGGTGGGGGCACAGCTTTTCATCGCCCAAACGGCTGGGCATTACATGGAGGATGTCTTCCCAAATCCCTTTTCATTCGATATTGATCGCTACCTGCCTTCGCGCAATGAACACCTCAACCCCGGCTATGCTCCCTACGGGCTGGGCACGCACACCTGTCTCGGTTTCCGGTGGATGGAACTGCAACTGGCGATCAACGTCCTCATGGTCGCACGTTTCTTCAGGATCGAGGTGTTTCCTTCGAACTACACGCTTCGGTTCAGCCCGATTCCGTCGTTGAAACCGAACAAGAAGCTGAATTTCCGAATCGCGGAGCAGAAACGGGAACTGCCCGCCTGAGGCCCTTTGGACCCCGGAGTAACCGGCGGCCAAAGGAAAAGGCCGCGACGCGTAGCCATTTTTAGCGGAGGCATTTCGGGGCTGGGGGCCGCTTGGGCTAGCCCGTCCCCGGTCTTTCGGGCCGAAGCTCCGGATAGAACTGCCGGCAATACCGACGGTATTTCCCTATGGGACCGTCCGCCCGACAGAGCCTGGGGTGAGGCCGATACCGCTTCCGTTTCCAGATTGCCACATCCTGCATGAGATACTGCTTTTCTTCCCGCAGGAAAAAGCCATTCATCAGCCTGTGGCGCAGCCTCGTGGGGAGGAAGCCCAGGCCCGCGATGAACCGTCCGGGGTTGCGGATTTCCCTCAATTGGCTGACCAGCACGAGGTCGATATATGTGCCGTCAATGGGAGTGGCAAGTACCCACAACCTCGCATCCAGGCCGATCTTCTTCTCCTGGAATTCCACGAACGAATAGCCCAGCCCGTGGACGTGGGCGACGGCCGAGACCTCGCATGCGACTTTAAACAGTCCCGCGATCTTTTGAACGTTGGTGAAATCGAAACAATTCTTCAGGTAAGCGCCGTCGATCGATATCGAACCGGTCGGTTCCACGTCGTCGTATCCGTGGGTGTAACCGAGGTGCTCCACGTCCACGGAGTTTTCCGTCGTCTCCTGGGGATGGCCCCGGAACCGGAGCCTGGTGGAACGCAAACCGGACCACTCGGCGGATGGGGGTTCATCGGGCAATTCCCACTTTGGCGGTCGCCCGGCGGGGCTCCACCAGGCGAAGACCATGCCGAGGATCTCCCTGGTCTCGTAGACGCTCAGTCTTGCGGCTCGGGGAGCAGGAGCATTTGGAGTGGCGACGCATTGGCCGGTCGTATCATACTCGAAACCGTGGAAGGGGCAGACGAGGCAGCCGTCGCGCACCTTGCCTCCGACGGTCGGACCCAGATGAGAACCCAGGTGCGGACAAAATGCATCCGCCACGCAGATATGGCCCTCTTCGTCGGACCAGGCAATGATTTCCTCGCCCATCCAGGTCTTTTCAATCAGATTCTCTCGCAAAATGGATGCGCGGCTTTCCACGAGATACCACCCCTCGGGGAATGCCGGTAACCCATTGAGGTTATTTAAAGCAGTTCGCTGGGAGCTACTGGCTTCCATGTCTGGAAATTCTTTCATAAACCTGCATTCCCGGTAATAAAGCGTCCGGCAACTTTCGGCATAGCCGACATATCATGCTCCTCGGACATACAGCCTCTACCGGCCTCCAGGTCCGAATTCGCACTACCCCAGGCAGCATAAAGGAAAATTCGTCAGTTGGCAAAAGCCGCGCGCGCATCCGCAATGGAAGCGTGAACGGGAATTATCCTGTCGAATCCGCTTATCTGGAATACACTGCCTATCTCCTCTGAAAGCGAACAGACTGCAAATTTCGAGTTCTGCCTTTGCAGCGACCGTGCCGTCAGCAGGACTACCCTGAGCCCTGCGCTACTTATGTAAGAAAGCTTCTCACAATCCAGGATCATCACGCGATCAGCCTCGGAAATCACCGCCTCCAGAGCTTTTTGGAACTCACCGGCGTTGGTTCCGTCAACTCGACCTTCGACTTTGGCAACCAAGGTCTCGCCTTCTTTCTCTTTGGTAACTTTCACTGATGCCCCCTCATTGGGTTGGAGTTGTAACTCGGAAAACTATATCCGTTAAATTTCTACAATTTGGGTAACAGTAAAATGTTCCAGCGAAATCTCATCAAGCTTAGACATTGCAAAATATGGACCAAAATGCCTTTGAATGCGCTTTTTGGTCGAGAAATACCATTACCTCTTATCCCTGACCCCTTCCAGGGCCTCCATTATCTCCTGCTGAATGAATTCCTCGTGGGCATTCCGTACCGGTATTTCCGCCGCTTTCGACAGCAACTCCCTGGCCCGCTCCCGGCCTCCCCTGCGATCGAGGTCAGGTAGCCTGATGGCATATTCAAACAGGACGACTTTGGAGTCCGGCACGAGTTCCAGAGCGCGCTCGTAATGGACGACCGCGCTCTTTTGCTTTCCCCCGTACATCATGCGGGCAAAGGGACCGGCGCTGGCGATGTCGGCGTGCCAACCCCCCAGGCCCACATGCGCCTCGGCAAAGTCGGGCTGGTTGGCAAGCGCAGCCTCGAGCATACGGCGGATCTTTCCCGCCAAGCCCTGACTAAGCGCCGTCATTTTACCGATGCCCTGCGCATATCGGCCAACGGCATGGGCGGACTGGTAATGCGCTTCGGGATTGGTCGAATCGGCCCGCACGGCCGCCTCCCCGAGATCCATGGCGCGCTCCAGAAACCCGGTTCTGTCATCCTCCTTCGCCACATAATGGCCGTAGACGGCAAGGGATTGCGCCGCCAGGGCGTAGCCTGCGGAGGTTTCGAGGCCTTCCCCAAGATCAGCCGCTTCGAGAAAGCGCCCTTCTTTAAAGGCGGCCTTTGCTTCATCGATCGATTGTGCCTTGGCCTTGCCCGGCAGGAGCCCGAGGCTCCCAATTGCCGCTAATCGGATAATACGAGAAATTAACTTCATAACATTATGGTTTCATTCAAAACGCCGGCAAATTGCGCTTTCGCTCGGCGCCAGCGGCTATCCCGGATGTCTCACAAAGTTCGTAGCGAGCAAACGGAGACCGAGTGCTGGTGCGGGTTTCGTGCCGATTCGCGGGTGAAGCTGGGTCGACACCCCGCAAAAACGGGAATCCAACGAAGTCCGCTCCAGTGCCGGTATTCCGGAGCGCAGTAGAAAATTTGTGAGACATTCGGGATATGGACCGGCCAATTGGGTCAATCGGGTCTAAAGAGGTTTACGAGCGAGGAAACAGTACAACGGCGTGAAGATACCCGCCTTGCCTCCCGCGACCAAAGCGTCTGCGTTTTGATCCAAGAGTCGGAGAACTGCCGAGGATCCTTTCGGAAGCAGGCGTAGCGCTTCGGCCATCTTCGATCCTGAGATCATGGCTTTACGGCCTAACGGAAGCTTGTTCAGCGCGTTCCCCAATGCCCCATGGCGTCTCTCCATGGGCCGATACCAAGGCGTGAATGATCCTTCCTGGATGTCTCGGTTCATCCCTTCGATGACCTCGAATCCGACTGCTTCAAGCGCGTGATTCACTTCCGCGAACGTCGCAATTTCTTTCAGCGCAATGCCGCGCATGAGGTCCATTTTAATGGCTTGGTGTCGATTGTCTTTCGGATCGAATTTATCGGTCAGACATACTTCCTGACCCCAAAACAGGGCTCCTGGTTTGAGTACCCGGAATATTTCCGCGAAGGCACGTTCCTTGTCTGGCGCGTGGCTTGTTGACTCGATGGCATAACCCCTGTCAAACGTCCCGTCTTCAATGGCGCCCATATCCATGAAGCTACACGCTTCGTAATCGACCATGTGGTCGAGCCCCGCCTCAGCGTTCAACCTCTTTGCCTTTTCAAGCTGGAGTTCATTGATATTGATTCCGACAACCCGGACATCGGCCTCACGGACGACGCGGCGCATCGGGCCGCCGATTCCACAACCAACGTCAACCACCGTCATGCCCTGTCGCAACTCCAGCTTCGAGATCATTAACCTCTCATGCCGGACTATGGATTCCTGCAGGCTTTCATTGGGCGTCAGCGGCGCGAAGTGGAGGGACTCGTTCCAACCCCACACCATGAATCCGCTGACAAGGTCGTAGTACTCATTCACTGTTACCGTGTGGTCGTACTCATTCGGGTCATCGCCACTTGGCGCTGCCCGGCCAATCCAATCATTGAAGCGCCGCACGCGATCCTTGACGCCCGATCCTCGGTACGCATCTCTCAGTTCTCTGGATAGTTTTCCTATATGCATTTCGTGATATTTTAGATTCGGACGCCCTTCATCAGACGCAGATGAAGGGTGTAAAGAGCGGGAACGATCATCATGAGTATGGCCGTAACAAAGAGAATCCCGCAGCCGAGAGAGGCGGCAAAGGGGATCAGGAACTGAGCTTGAATGGCCCGTTCCAGAATGAGGGGGGTGAAGCCGAGGAATGTAGTCAGGGAGGTGAGCATAATGGGCCGAAAACGCCCCTTGGCGCCCTCGATGATGGCCGTTCGCACCGTGGAACCTTCCCTGAGTTTCTGGTCGATGAAATCGATCATGACCAGGGAATCATTCACAACCACCCCGCTCAGGCCGAAGATGCCCATAAAGGATACTGCGCTCAAGGCGACCCCCAGGACCCAGTGCCCCAGGATTACTCCTATGAAACCGAACGGGATGACGGCCATTATGATGAAAGGTTTGGTGTAAGACCGGAGCGGGATGGCGAGCAGGGCGAAAATCATGATCAGGGCAATGGCAAACCCGCGATACAGCGCATCCAGGGACTCGAGTTGCTGTTGTTGTTCGCCTCCGAACGTGTAAATCAGGTCGGGGTACATGGCGGTCAGATCCGCCAGGATCGAATTTTCCAGGATGTTATTGGCTTCGTCGCCGGAAATCACCGTGGTGTCCACGTCCGCAGTAACCGTGACGACACGCTGACCATCCTTCCGTCGAATGGCCGGCGGCGACACCCCCGCCTTCAGCGAGGCCACACTGGCAACGGGGACTTCTTCTCCGCTGGGTGTACGGAGCAGGTACCTTTCCACGTCGGTAATGGAATTCCGCTCTTCGAGGGGAAGGCGCACGTAGACCCGGACTTCTTCCCGGCCGCGCTGCACCCGGACGGCACGGGTGCCAAAAAACGCGGCGCGCGTTTGCCAGGCCAACTCTTCCAGGGTGAGACCAAGGGTTCGCGCTTCCGGTCGCAGCTCGAGCTGAACTTCCGGGATGCCCGGGGTGTGATCCGAGCGTATGTCGTAGACGCCTCCCACACCGCGGAGACCGTCGACCACCGCGTTTGCCATCTGGGCGAGGCGCTCCGGTTCCGGATGCGACAGCACCGCTTCGACAGGGTTGCCCAGGTCGATGACCTCGCCGCTGAAGATGATCCCGCGCACGTAGGGAAGCACACCCACCTCCTCTCGCCATGCCTGCACGAAATCTACCGTGGAGATCCGCCTTTGCTGCGCGCTCAGAAGTTTGAATTCGATGGTGGCGATATTGGATTGTGGTTTGAGGGTGGGCTCCGGATTGAGTCCTCCACCCTGGACTCTTGGCGGCTGTCCCACCACCACCGTTACTCCATTCAGGAGCGGAGGCGCATCCTCGGGCCGGTCGAGTGAAAATCGTTCGAGAACCCGGTGGCCTGCCGCCTCCAATTCCATCGCCACCTCGTAAGTTCTGCTTGAGGGGGTTCCATCGGGCATTTCCAAAGAGACCGTAGCGTAATCTCCCTCCACGTCAGCGGCCAACGTGGTGGGAACGATACCTGCGGGTATCAGCGAGATACTCAATACCAGCATTCCCACAGCCCCAGCCATCGTCACCAGGGGCTGGTCCGTGGCGAACTGAAGCGCCCGGTCCAGAGGACCTTGCACAAACCGGTGGAGTAGCCCGTTCACGCCTCCTTGGAGCCATGCGAAGAACCGGTCGAGCGCTCCTTTCGGAGCCCATTCCGGCCCATGCAGGTGGGACAGGTGATTGGGCAGGATGAGAAGCGATTCGACGAGGGAAAACAAAAGAATGGCGATGATGATGATGGGCAACGCCCGCCATGTTTCACCGACGCCACCGGGGATGAACAGCAACGGGACGAAGGCCACCACCGAGGTGAGGACGGCAAATGTCAACGGCACTTTTATCCGCCGTGCCCCGCGGATGGCGGCCTGGAGGCCGGGTGTTCCTCTCTTGCGCTCGTATTGGATGTGTTCGGCCACCACGATGGCGTCGTCGACGACAATTCCTATCGCCAATACAAAAGAAAACAGGCTTTGGACATTGATGGTGAGGTCGAGCAACAGCATGACCGCCAAGGCGCCGATACCGGCAACGGCGAGGCCCACCGCGACCCACAGGGCCAGCCGTATTTCAAGAAACAGGCTGAGAGCAATCAACACCAGCAACAAACCCAGAATACCGTTTTTGAGGAGAATGTCCGCCCGTTCCTCATAGTCCTGGGATTCATCGTTCCACACCGTGATGCCCACCCCGTCCGGAAGAGCCGGGATCACCTCCTTGGCCAAGTGCTCTCGGACACTCCTGGCCACGTCCATCACTTGCTCGCCATCGGCCCGGTAAACCTCGACGAATACGGCGGGTTGGTTCTGATGCCGGACAATCAGGTTGGCTTTCTGAAATCCGTCGCGGACCTCGGCGATATCGCCAAGACGCAAAACAGTGCCGTCGCTTCCGCTGAGAAGAACGATTTCTTCGAAATCCTGCTGGTCGTAGTTCTGGCCGAGGGTCCGGACCCGCACGCGGGATTCCCGGGTCAGGATACTGCCGGCGGACAGGTCCATCGAACTGCTGCGAATCGTGTCAGCGATGTCGGTTAGAGTAAGCCCAAGGGCCCTCAACCGATCGAGCGGCACCTCGATGGAGATTTCGTAATCGCGAACACCGCTGACCTCGACTTGGGACAGGGAGGGAAGCATCTTGAGTTCATCCTCGATCTGGATCGCCAATTCCTTCAGTGAGCGCTCGGATACATCCCCGTAGACAATAAACCGCATCATGCTCTGGCGGTTGGTCATCTCCCAGAATCGCGGACGTTCGGCGGCGGCGGGGAAAGACTGTATCTGACTGACCGCAGACTCGATATCGTTCAAGGCCGCGGCCATGTCCGTGCCGGAATCCATTTGAATGCGGACGGATGCCATCCCCGGGGAAGCAACGGATTTGACCGCCTTTACATCGTCCAACCCGCTCACCCGGTCCTCTATCTTGACCACGATCGATTCTTCCACCTCTTCCGGTGTGGCCCCGGGATAGGCCATCGAAACTTCGATATGGTAAAAGGGAATCGTGGGCCACGCTTCCCGCTCCAGGCCGGCAAAGGAGACCAGACCGGCCGCGATGATGGCCCACATCAGCAGATTGGCGGCTACGCCGTTGCCCGCCATGTAGGCAATCGGACCGGACCGTTCCCTGGAATTGCCGTTGTCGGGACTCATTGAGTCGGGTCGACTTCCGTCAGGACGCGCATGCCTTCTGTGGCAAACTGGATTCCACCGGTGACGACGGATTGGCCGTTTTCAAGCTTGCCGGTCACAAATACTACCTCGGATGTGCGTTGCAGTACCTCTACCGGAACGATGCTCACCACTCCGCCATCGTTTACGGTCCAAACCTCGTTGCCGGATTGAAGCGCCGCTCGCGGCGCCCGGAAGTATCCTTCCAATTCAAGCCCCTCTATCTCCACCTCTACAAATTTGCCAACCAGAAGTGGGGGATTGTCCCCAGGGGGAACGGTTCCGTCCAGCGGCGCCCCGGAATTAACGGGTTCCGGTACGCGCACGACCACGTCGATGGTGCGGGTTCGCTGGTCGAGGGATGCCTTGGTCCGGTCCACGTAACCTTCCCAGGCATAGGTGCCGTCGCCATACCGGGCAACGACGAGCGCGGCCACTGCCCGATTCCCGTCACCCTCCGACAATGACCACAACCCCGGGATCAATGCCGCATCGGAATCGGACAGGGGCACGATTACTTCCACGGCATCCGTTGCGAAGATCCGTCCGACGGGCTGGCCCGCTGCCACGATTTGCCCCACGTCCACGGATTCTTCCTCCACTAAACCATCGAATGGAGCCGCTACCGTGGTTCTGGATAGAGCAAGATTGGCCTCGGCAAGCTTGGCTTCGTCCCGGTTCAAGGCAGCCCGTGCCGCGTTCAATTGAGGTTCCCTCAAGGTGAGCGGATTTGCCATGGCGGTCGAGGCCTCGGCCCCTCGGAGGTCCGAGTAGCGTTCGTATTGTTCGCGGGCAATCGACGCCTGCTCCTCCTCATTGAGCAAAGCCACCCGGCTGGCCGCGAGTTCGGCCTTCGCTTCCTCTATCCGGTATTGAAAATCGACCTCTTCGATGCGGAAGACCGTTTGGCCTGCCGCTAACCGTCCGCCACTCTGAAATTCCGGATCCACCCAAACGATCTTGCCACCCACCTGGGGAACGATATCGATCTCCGCGCTGGGCCACACGGTACCGGATCCGAATACCGGTATGGGACCGACCCCGGCTCTCACCTGACCCGTCTGTGCGAACGGCACTTGGGGAGGCTGTTCGACGCGAACCGGTTCAGGCGCGCGTGAAATCAAAAAGGCAGCCAAGGCAACTGAAACCACGATTATGGCGGCGGCAACTACAAAACTGGTTATACGGGACATGGCCATTTACTCTGTGGGGGATCGGGATGAAAGAAGAAGGGCATGCGACTGGACGGCCTCCCTGTCTTCAGAGGTCCACGCGCCTCCCAGCGCCCGGTGAAGAGCGAGGCGGGCAAAACCCAGATCGCGCCTCGCCGCCGCAAGTACCGACTCCTTGCCCATCTGGGCGTGCGCCGCGGCCAGGAAAGATTCATAGTCACCCACGCCTGAAACATATTGTTGCTCCTTTAACACGGTTTCAGCCTCGGCCTCATCCGCAAGGGAAACCAGCAGTGAATGACGCTGGCGGCTGGCTTGCAGCCCGACCAGGGCCGCTTCAACTTCGTTGACCGCGGTTACCACGGATCGTCCAAAGGCCATCGTGGCCTCATTCAACCTGGCCTCGGCCAGGGCGATGTTGCTACGAATACGGGAACCCTGGAATACGGGACCGAGCAAGTTAATGCTGAGATTCCGGAACCATTGATCCGAATCGAACCATATGCTCGAATCCGTAGTCCGCAGTCCGATTGCACCTTGCAAGGATAACCTCGGTAACCGGTCCGCGCGGCGGGCTCCCACCGAATAGCGGGCCGCTTCCAGGCGCTGCATCGCCGCGAGGACGTCGGGCCGCTGCGCCATGAGGTCGGCCGGAATGCCCGTGGGAACGGGTTCGAGCACGATGGACGGGTTCGGGGGATCGGAAAGCATATCCGCGAGATCCGCCCGGTAGCCTCCGGCAAGTATCCAAAGCCTTGCCTCCGCATCCGCCAGCAGCGCTTCGATTTGGGGCAATTCGGCCTGGGCTTCCCGCAGGTTCTGCCGTGCCGCATGCAGATCGCGCAAATCCGTCAGCCCGCGGTCATAGCGGGACTCGGCCAGGGACTCCCGCTGCAGAAAAATCCTTACGATTTCCCCGGCAAACCTCTGCTGGTGGCGTAAATTGACGGTCTCCAGGTAGGTGTGTACGGTTTCGGCCAACACTCCCATGCGTGCGGTCAGGTAGTCGGACTCCGAGGCCATCAGCTCGGCTCCGGCGGCCAGCGCGTCGTTGCGTTGCCGTCCCCAGAAATCGAATTCATAGGCGTATTCCAGGCCCATGTTGTAGGTAGTCAGGCCGAGCCGGTCGGGAAATATTTGTTTGTTTTCCTCGGATATCAGTCCCAATCCTTCCAATTGCGCGCCGATACCCGAGCTGATGGGAACATCGAATTCGCTTACGCCAACGGTAGGTTGAAGCGATGGAATGGCCGAGGATTTGACGAAGCGTTCCCTCGCCCTGGCCTGATCGACCCGCGTAACCGCCTCGGCCAGGTCGAAATTCGAGGCGAGCACGACGGCGATCACCCGGTTGAGGACGGGGTCGTCGAATGCCTTCCACCACTCCAACGGATCGTAGGAGCCGACAACCTCACTCCCGGCATACTCGGCAGGCAACTCCGCCGCCGGATGGCCCACCGGGGGGATCTGTTCCGGGGCAAGGGAACAACCGGAAATCAGACAACAAACGGTTAACGACACCAGGAATCCCCGGATGATTTTCCGCCGAAAGCTCATTGCCGGATTGCGTGGAATTGATCCGGATGCCAGGAGACCAACGGAGAGTCTGATTGTTCTGATGAGCATGTCGCCAACCCGCAAACTAACAATTGGTCTGACAAATTAACCATTCATTCAAGAAGATAAGTATTTTGTTGTATGGGGGCAGGGTTGCCAAGGAGATTAGTGATAATGTGGTATGGGGATAGGGTTGCCTTGAAAATCGGACGTTGCGACCACCGTTCGGCTCGGTCCCCGTTTTTCAGTCGCAGGAATAATTTCTCGATTTTTTGCGGCCCTGCCTACAGCATTTTCAGGCTGTCGCGGTAGGTTGGAGCATTGCAGACTGCATGCGCGAGACTTCCCGTAACTCCCCAGAAGAAAGGTAATTTTGATGAACACGATGGAACCATTCGATACTTCCAAAAAACGACCTTACCCGTCCACCCAACCGATTGCTATTGTGGGAATGGCTTGTCGATTCCCCGGCGCGGAGGGGCTTTCGGCCTTCTGGCGTCTGCTAGCAGCCGGCGAGAACGCGGTGATCGAGGGTATTCCCGGTTCCGGGGTCGGGCGGATAGGGGAGCTATTCCCGGAAGCCGAGGTTCAGAGCGAGGCCTGCCGGTTCGGCGGATACCTCGACCGGATCGATCTGTTCGACCCTGCCTTCTTTCGCATCTCCCCGGTTGAGGCCCAATTGCTGGACCCCCAGCAGCGGCTGATGTTGGAAACGAGTTGGAAAGCGATCGAGGATGCGGGGATCGATCCGGACCGCCTGAGGGGTAGCCGGACTGGAGTTTTTGCCGGGATCAGCAATCACGATTACCGCAGCCTGGTCATGGGTGGAACCGAGATTACCGAGCCGGCCGCCAGCCTTTATGCCGTCAGCGGCACGTCCTTCAACACCGCCATCGGACGGGTAGCCTTTGCCCTCGGTCTGGAGGGGCCGGCCATGGCGCTGGACACCGCCTGTTCGTCATCGCTGGTGGCAATCCATCAGGCCGTCTCCGCATTGCATCGGGGCGAGGCGGATCTCGCCCTCGCCGGAGGGGTTCACCTGATTGTGTCGGGACGGTTGTCGGAACTGCGGGGAAGGGCAGGAATGTTGGCGCCGGACGGTCGGTGCAAGACATTCGACGCCGCCGCCAACGGATATGTGCGAGGCGAGGGCTGTGGAATCATCGCTCTCAAGCGCCTGGGCCAGGCGGAGGAGGACGGCGACCGGATCTGGGGGGTGATCCGCGGTTCGGCCATCAATCAGGATGGGGCCAGCCCCGGGCTGACCGTGCCAAACGGTGCCGCCCAGGCACGGGTGATCGAAGACGCCTTGTCGCAGGCCGGGATTCTGCCCTCGGATGTAGACTACCTGGAGGCGCACGGGACGGGAACGGAGGTCGGAGATCCGATCGAATTGCAGGCCGCAGGGGCCGCTTACGGCAAGGGACGCGAGATGGACCGCCCGCTCCTCATCGGCTCGGTGAAGACGAACATCGGGCATTTGGAGCCCGCCGCCGGGGTTGCCGCCCTGATCAAGGTAATGCTGGCGATGAAGAAGGGGGTGATTCCCAGCCACCTCCACTTCCGGGAGCCGAATCCTCAGATGGACTGGAACCGGCTGCCATTGCGGGTCACCTCGGAACCGATGGCTTGGCCGCTCCATTCCGACCGCCCTCCCACGGCAGGGATAAGCGGATTCGGATGGTCGGGCACGAACGCGCATTTGGTGGTGGAGGGATACGGAAAACCGGATGCCGACTCGGCCGCCGGTAACGGGATGCGCCTGCCCGCGGTTTCCGGATTGCCGATCGCGGTAACGCTTCCTCCACCTGTTGCGGACCTCCCCGTAGAAAATGAAAAGTTCTGCCTGCGGGAGACACGATTTTTGCCTCTTTCGGGGAAATCGCCAGGCGCCCTCCAGGACCTCGGGGGAAGGTACTTGAACTGGCTCGACGAGCGCGCCGGGGAGTTAGCGGATGAAAGCGCGCAACAAACCATGCTTGCCGATATGGCCTGGACCGCCGGCGCCGGGCGCAGTCATTTTAGCCATAGGGCCGGCGTCGTCTTCAGCGATGTCCAATCCCTGCGCGAGGGCCTGGGCGCGATTGCCGCCTCGGGCGCGGGACCGGCTCCCCAAGCATCCTCCAAGGTGGCGTTCCTGTATACCGGGCAGGGTAGTCATTGGGTCGGCATGGGTGAGAAGCTTTACCGTAGCGAGCCGGTGGTTCGGGCTGTGCTGGACCGTTGCGATGCGGTGATGATGAAGGAGCGCGGCGGCTCGTTGCTGGATGTCATGTTCGGTCGTTCGGGGGATCTTTCCAACCAGGTGTGGACGCAGCCGGCCATTTTTTCATTGGAGTGCGCACTGACGGAACTGTGGGCCAGCATGGGCGTTCGACCCCACGTTGTGCTCGGGCACAGTTTTGGTGAACATGCCGCCGCCCAGGCAGCGGGCGTGTTTGACCTGGAAGAAGGTGTTCGTTTTGCCGCGGCAAGGGGTGAACTCACGGCCTCCCTGCCGAAAGGCGGCGCCATGGCCGCGATCTTCGCCGACGTACCACAGGTTGAGGCGGCTATCGATGAACTGAATGCCATGGCCGATGGGATAGGGTTGTGCATCGCGGCCTACAATGGCGCGCACCAGGTCGTGAGCGGACCCGAAAACATCGTCACGGAGATCTCGGAGCGCTTCCTTGCCCGGGAAGTCCGGGTCAACCGTCTCGCCACTGGAAACGCCTTCCACAGTGCCATGTTGGATCCGATGCTGGACGGATTGGAGAATGTGGTCTCGAATCTGGATATCGCGTCTCCTTCGCTCACCCTCGTCAGCAACGTTACGGGCCGGGTCCTGGAATCGAATGAACGGATGGACGGCGCTTACTGGCGCCGCCACTCGCGCGAGCCCGTGGCATTCAGTGAAAGCATGGAAACGCTGGCCAGTCTTGGGGTCGATCTGATCATAGAAGTCGGGCCCCATGCTGTACTGGGATCGATGGCGACCATGGCTTGGCCGGATGCGGTGGGGAGCGCCCCTCCGCCGATTGCGCTTTCGAGCATGTTGCGTCCCTCCAAAAGGGTGTCTCGGGAACAGGCCGACGGTGCCTTTGCCGTGGCCGCAGCAAGAGCTTACGAGGCGGGGCTGCCGATTTCCTTTCCCGGGCTGTTCGCCGGGGAGAAGCGGCGCCGGATCTCTTTGCCGGGTTATCCCTTCCAGCGGGAAAGGCACTGGGTCAAGGCGCCCAGGCGGCGGCGCTCCGGCGCCGGTCACCCGCTGCTTGGCCTCCGGCACGAGTCCGCCAGTGGGGAAATCACCTTCGATACGGAATTGTTTTCCTCGGATCCGGCCTGGTTGGAGGATCACCGCGTCTTCGGCCGGCTCGTGGCCCCGGGCGCGCTCTACGGATCCATGGCGGTAGCCGCTTCCTTCGCTGAGGGCTCTGCACGGAACACGATGGAGGACTTGCAACTGCACAACCCGTTGATCCTCACGGAGGAGGACGCTGACGAGGAGTCCGCGGAAAGGGGAAGGAAAATGCAGATCCTGCTCGACGGATCCGGCGAAGAGCGACGCATTCGGATACTCAGCCGAGGAGATTCAGGAGACGAATGGACGCTGCACGCGGAGGGCCGGGTTTCGCCAGGCTCCCGCGGTTCAGGGGCCGAGGCCCGGCCGGACCTGGAGGGACTCAAGGCCGGCATGGCCCGGCAGGATGTGGCCGCCCTCTACCGGGCCAAGGCTGAAGTCGGGATCGACCTCGGGCCGTCCTTCCGCACGTTGGAGGCGGCCTGGTCCGGGGCGGGTGAGGCGCTTGGGGAGGTGGCTCTTCCGGCCGGCATCGATCCCGGAGGGCTCGATGTCCATCCGGTCTTGCTAGATGGTTGTTTCCAGGTCATGGCCGCGGCGCGCGAATCTGCGGGGACCTGGGAAGGGGTCACCTATCTGCCATTCGGTTGGGAAAGGCTGTGGCTCGAGGGAAGGCTCCCGCAGCGGGTTATCTGCCACGCGCGCATGGCTGAGGACTGGCGGACTCCGGACCCGGATTCCGAGCCGCCGGAGGTCCTTACCGGAGACCTCCGGATTTACCACCCGAGCGGAACCCTGCTGGGCAAGTTGGATGGATACACGGTTAAGCGGGCGACCCGGGAGGCGCTCCTCTCGGTTGTGGAAGGGCTGGACGAACTCCTCTACGAGGTGGTGTGGCGGGACGGCGTACTTGCGCCGGGAATGCCCTCCGCCGATTTCCTCCCGAGCCCGTCGGCCATGGTCCCCCGCTCGAAACCATTTTCGCGGTACCTGGGCGACGAAGGAGTCGGGGTCGAAGAAGAGGCCGACCTGCAGGCCGATCTGGAGCGGTTGTCCTGGTCCTATGCGCTCTCGGCCCTGGAAAAGCTGGGTTGGCGGCGCATCAGGGGTACTGTCGTGGATCCCGAGGGATTGCGGCAAGACCTGAAGGTTTTGCCGGTCCATTCGAAGTTGTTCCGCAGGATGCTCCAAATTCTGGCCGGATCGGGTGTGCTGGAGGCAACGGGCGAGGGCTTCGCGGTGGCGGTCGGCTCGGAAGACGGATTGCCGGAAGCGATGCCGCAGGATGCCGATGAATTTGCGACCCGGATGGCGGGACTCTACCCCCACGGTTCGAACGAGGTCGGGCTCATCCGGCGATGCGCCGGCGCTCTCCCGGAGGTGCTGCGCGGCCGTGAGGATCCGCTTTCCCTGCTGTTTGGCGACGCGGAACCGCAAGCTGCCGATCTTTACCGGAGGGCGCCGGTATGGCGAGCGGCCAACCGGATGCTGGGAGAGGTGGTGCAAACCCTCACCTCCGGGTTGCCGGAGGGACGGCGGCTCAGGGTGCTGGAGGTCGGAGCGGGCATAGGATCGGCCACCGAGTGCATCCTGCCCGTGCTTCCGGTCGGTCGGTTCGACTACATGTACACAGACATTTCCGCCGGCTTCTTCGCGGAGGCGGAAGATCGTTTCGCCCAAGCCGAGGCGCCGATCGAATACCGCGTCCTGGATATCGAGAAGGAACCGGTGGCTCAGGGCTTCGACTCCCATGGTTATGACTTGGTGATTGCCGCCAACGTGCTGCATGCGACACAATACCTCGACGAGACGCTGATGCACTGCCGGGATCTTCTGGCGCCCTCGGGACAACTTGTGGCCTTGGAGAACCAGCGGGCCAGGGGTTGGATGGATCTGATTTTCGGACAGCTGGATGGTTGGTGGAGATTCTCCGATCGTTACCGCTCGCACCACGCTCTGGCGGGGCCCGAGGTGTGGCGGCGAGCGCTCGGGGATACGGGGTTCACCGAGGTCGAAGTTCTTGGAGTCGACCAGTCCGAGTTGGCCGGGTTGCCCGACCGGGGTGTGATCGTGGCGCTGGGACCTGCGGAGGTGATCCTGCCGCAGTCCCTTTGGGTCGTTGCACCGGACCAGAGCGGGGCGGCCACGGCTTTGGCGACCCAACTCGCAACGCGGAACCAGACGGTCGTGCTGGCGGGCGGGGAGTCCCCGGGGACCGACGAAACCGTGCCCGAGGCGGCCGGAGTTGTCCGAAGAGCCGTGGAGATGGATCGGCGTGGTTCGTGGCGGCGCCTTCTGGAGAGCCTGCCCGGTGATGTGCCGTTTGGCGGGGTGGTGCACCTTGTCGCGCTGGACGGTCACGGGATGCGTGCGACCGCGGCGGAAATGAAAGAGGACGCTAAACGAGCGGCGGCGAGCGCGCTGGCCCTGACGCAGGGCCTGATCGATGCCGACCTGACCCCTGCCAAGGGAGTGTGGTTCGTCACCCGGGGAGGGCAGGTTCTTGAGCGGGAGCGCTCCGGGCAGCTTGCTGGAGCGACCTTGTGGGGTTTCGGCAGGGTGGTGGTCCGGGAAGCGGCCCAGATGAATCCGAGGATGCTCGATCTCGATCCCGAGGGGAACGGGCTTCCGGCCGACTTTACGGAGGAACTGCTGTTTCCCGACCGGGAAACGCAAATCGCCTACCGGTCGGGACGCCGTCAGGTGGCGCGCCTGATCAGGGCCACGCCGGGACTTGCCTTGCCGGAGGGATCGGACTGGCTATTGGCCCCGGGTCCCGGCGGGGCCCTCGGAGAATTTCAAATCGAGCGGGTGCCGGCGCGTCCCTTGGAACCAAAGCAAGTACGCGTCGCGGTCGAAGCCCGCGGGCTGAACTTCCTCGACGTGTTCCGCTCCATGGGCCTGGTCGGTGAAGGCCTGTTGGGCGAGGAGATGTGCGGACGGATCGTCGAGGTCGGTTCGGATACCTCAACCGTCTCAGTGGGCGACCGTGTGGTCGGTTTGGCCTTCGGCACATTCGGACCGGAAGTGGTGACGCGGGAGGAACTGGTGGCGCCCGCGCCTGCGGGGATGCCTGTGGCTGCGCTCGCCACTGTACCCACCGCCTTCGTGACCGGGGCGTTGTCCTTCGACCTGGCAAGGCTGAAGGCCGGGGAACGAGTCCTCATTCACGCGGCCGCGGGCGGCGTCGGACTCGCGGCCGTCCAATTGGCCCAGGCCGCCGGCGCGGAAGTCTTTGCCACTGCGAGCGCTCCGAAGCGGGCTTATCTCCGGTCGCTGGGAGTGGCCCATGTGTTCGACAGCCGCCAAACCTCTTTCGGGGAGGAGATTCTGGAAGCCACGGATGGCGCGGGTTTGGATATGGTGCTGAACAGCCTTACGGGGCCGGGTTTCATCGAGGCGAGTCTGTCTTGCCTCAAGCACGGCGGCCGATTCGTGGAGCTGGCCCGTCGCGACATTCTAAGCGAGGAGGAAATGGCGGCTGTGCGCCCGGATGTATCCTACGACATCCTGGAGTTGGATGTTCTGAAGGAACAAGACCCGGCTCGTCCGGGAGCGGCCCTCCGCAACCTGATGGAACGAATGGGATCGGGAGAGTTGAAACCCTTGATTCACAGCAGGTGGCCATTGGCCGAGGCGGGAGCCGCGATGGAGTTTATGCGCGACGCCCGGCACATCGGAAAGATCGTACTTACGGCGCCATCCCTGGTGGAAGGCCGGTTCCGGCAGGACCGGACCTACCTGGTGACCGGCGGCCTGGGCGGGATCGGGTGCGCCCTGGGCCACTGGCTGGCCGACCGCGGAGCGGGAGCTATCGTATTGAATGGCCGGCGGGATCCGGACGCGGCGGCGGAGGAAACGATCGCCGCACTCAAGGACCGCGGAGTTGAGGTGCGGGTGGAACTGGCCGATGTGACGGATGCCGAGGCGGTGGACGCCATGATCGAGCGGATCAGAGGGGATTTGCCCCCGCTTGGAGGCGTGATCCACAGCGTGGGGGTACTATCGGATCACTCCCTGGCCAATCAGAGTTGGGAGCGGTTCGAACGGGTAATTTGGCCCAAGGTCCTTGGCGCCTGGCATCTGCACCGGTCCACTGCCGACTGCGATCTGGACCTCTTCGTCCTGTTCTCGAGCGTCGCAGGGATTCTGGGAAATCCGGGCCAGGCCAACCACGCCGCGGCCAATACCTTCCTCGATCAACTAGCCTCCCACCGGCGCGCGCTGGGACTTCCCGGACAGGCCATCGCCTGGGGAGCATGGTCCGGACTCGGTGAAGCCGAGGAGCAGCGGGAGCGGATCGCCCGTCGGCGTGAGGCGGCCGGAACCGGCTGGTTCAGCCCGGAACAAGGACTCAGGGTTTTCGACCGATTGCTGCGCGAGGATCCCACAACTGCGGTCGTTTTGGCGGCGGACTGGTCCGTATTTGGGGAGGCCATCGAAGGCCGCCCCTCCCTTTTCGACGACCTCCTGCCTAGGGCCCAGGATGAATCGGCGGATTCTGCAGGCGAATCGGAAGATCTGCTTTCCCGGCTGGAGGCCGCCCCGGCCGCAGCGCGGGAAGAACTGCTCGTTTCCTTCCTGCAAGAGGAAGTTCAGGCGGTGTTGAGGTTGCCGACGGCGCCCGCACCCGCGGTGGGCTTCTTCGATCTGGGAATAGATTCCCTGATGGCGGTGGAGTTGCGGAACAGGCTGAATCGGGCCTTATCCGGACAGTACGTGGCGTCGAATACCGTGGTGTTCGACTATCCGGACATCGCCAGTCTCAGTCGTCACCTGGTCGGGGAACTTGGCGAGATAGGCAGCAGCGTGCCAGCCGATCAGGTGCAGCCCGAACCGACCCGCCAGCCTGTGGAGCGGCGAACAGAGGACGGCATTGCGATTGTAGGCATGGCATGTCGCTTCCCCGGCGCTGCCGGTATCGCGGCATTCTGGCGCCAACTCGAAGCCGGCGCGGACGCGGTAACCGATTCACGTTGGCATTCCGGTTCAGGGAGACCCGCGGATCTTTCCGGAGAGTTCGCCGCCTACCGCCGTGGTGGATTTGTGAAAGGGATCGAGCAATTTGACTCCAGGTTCTTTCGGATTGCGCCAATCGAGGCCCGAAGCATGGACCCCCAACAACGGCTTTTGCTGGAAACGTGCTGGCATGCTCTTGAAGATGCGGGGATCGATCCGGACCGGCTGCGGGGAAGTTCCACCGGGGTGTATGCCGGTATTGCCGCCAGCGAGTACCGGGACCTTATGAGGACCGGAAACCACGGGGTCAGCTACCTCGGTACCGCCGCGAGCATGACGGTCGGGCGGGTTTCCTACGTTCTGGGCCTGGAGGGGCCGACCATGCCGGTGGAACTCAACTGTGCCTCGTCACTGGTCGCGGCGCATCAGGCAGTGATGGGTTTGCGGGAGGGGGAGGTGGACCTCGCTCTGATTGGGGGAGTGAACACGATCCTGTCCCCTGGCTTGATCAGGGAGATGGCGGATCTGGGCATGTTGTCCCCGGAGGGTAAATGTAAGACCTTTGATGCCTCTGCCGATGGTTTTGTGCGGGGCGAAGGTTGCGGTATGGTCGTCCTTAAGAGGCTGGAGGATGCGGAGATGGACGGGGACCGCATCTGGGGAGTGATCCGCGGATCGGCCGTCAACCAGAATGGGGCGACCGCCGGTCCCACCGTGCCAAACGGTCCGGCGCAGGAGCGGGTCATCGAGCAGGCGCTCTCGCGAGCGGGGGTGTCTCCTGCGGAAGTGGACTACCTGGAAGCCCATGGGGCCGGGTCTGCCTTGGGCGATCCGATCGAGGTGCAGGCAGCGGCGGCCGTGTACGGAAAGGGACGCGAGGCGGATCGCCCCTTGCTGATCGGCTCAGTGAAGACCAACATCGGCCACCTGGAGACGGCTGCCGGAGTTGCCAGCCTGATCAAGACCGTACTGGCGATGAAGAGGGGGGTAATTCCCAGGAATCTGCATTTTCAGGAACCGAATCCGCACTTGGCCTGGGATAAGCTTCCGGTGCAGGTGGTGTCGGCCATGACGGACTGGCCGAGCCATCCCGATCGGCCGCCGCGAGCGGGAGTGAGTTCCTTTGGGATTTCGGGAACGAACTCCCACCTCGTAGTGGAAGGGTACCCGTCCGGTTCGAACGGTGAGATGCAATTGTCGGCAGGTCCCGCGCGACCCGTAGCCATTTCGCTATCGGAACCGGTGGCAGACCTGCCGTTGTCAGATGACAATTTGCGGGGACGCGAGACGCGATTCCTGCCGTTGTCGGGGAAGTCGGACGGCGCCCTTCGGGAACTGGCGGACCTCTATTTGTCCTGGCTCGACGAGCAGGAAGGGGAGCAATCTTTGGAAGACCTGCTTGCCGACGTGGCCTGGACCGCGGGGGTGGGGAGAAGTCATTTCGATTACCGGGCCGGCGTGGTATTCCGCGATACTGCCTCGTTGCTTGATGGGCTGAAGGCGCTCAGGGAGACGGACGGGCGGCCGGAGCCGTTGGCGGCGACCAAAGCGGCCTTCGTCTTTACCGGAGAGGGAAGCGAGTGGGTCGGAATGGGCCAAGCGCTCTACCAAAGCGAGCCGGTGGCCCGAGCGGTTCTGGATCGCTGCGACGCACTACTGAGGGAAGAACGGGATGCGTCGTTGTTGGACGTGATGTTCGGTCGGGCCGGAGCCGAAGGAGCTTTGGACGATCCGGCGTGGACGAGGTCCGCCCTTTACGCGGTTGAGTGCGCTCTGGCAGCCCTCTGGTCGAGCGTGGGTATCCGGCCCAGCGCGGTGGCCGGGCAAGGCGTCGGGGAATTGGCCGCAGCCCAGGCGGCAGGCGTATTCAATTTGGAGGAGGGATTGCGGCTTGCGGCAGGGTGGGATGCCTTGGACGACCGGGCGATTTCGTCCCCATCCGTCCCCTTTGTTAGCAGTGTGACGGGCCGGGTGATGGAGAAGGGAGATGTTCTCGACCAGGCTTTCCGGAACGGGCCGCAGGGTGAGCCCGTAGCGTTCAACAGATGCTTGGAGGCACTGGCTGATCTGAGTGTGCAGGTCGTAGTGGAGATTGGACCCGACTCGGTGTTGGGTACGATGGTAGATTCGTCCTGGCCTGAGTCGGCCAATAGTAGCGGAAAGCCGGTGATATTGTCCTGTCTACGGCGGGATTCCCAGGGGGACGATGGCTTCGTGGCGTCGGTTGCAGGAGCCTACGAGGCGGGGCTGGCGGTTTCCTTTGCGGGATTGTTCGCCGGGGAGACGCGGCGCCGGATCTCGCTGCCGGGCTATCCTTTCCAGCGCCGCCACCATTGGATCTAACCCACGGTAACGGCCAGCCTCAAGCCGGTAATACTGATTCCTTACAGGGTCGGCAGGTCACTTTTTTACGGCATTTCCACGACTGGTGTAATGCCGTAATCACTCGTTCATTTGAATGATAAGGGGAAGGATGGAATAACGAAAACAGCCCAAACAGTGAAATAATCCGGCCAGAATACTTGACATTGTTAAACAATTCAGCAGCTTCATTGCTTGTTTTTCTAACCATTCACCCCTAAGAAAGGATTTAATTCATGGCCTCGACAGCAGCACGCATCAGACAACTCGTAAATGATAACCTGGAAGTAGATGGGCAGCCCATAGATCTACCACAGGATCTGAACATCAGCCTCCTTGAGGCCGGGGTGTCCTCTATGGATCTCGTTGCATTCGCCAAAGTGGTCTCCCAAGAGTTCAACGTTACATTTACTCTCGAAGACTGTGCGAATCTTAACAGCATCCGGAGTTTGGTCGAGCACATCGATTCCCAAGGTTAATCGCCCCTAGCCCGCATGTCTCACCAAAATTCGTGGCGAGCGAACGGAGGTCGAGTGCTGATGCGGGTTTCGAGCAGATGAGCGGGTGAAGCTGGGTCGACACCCTGCAAAGTAGCGAATCCAACGAAGTCCGCACCAGTGCCGACATACCGGAGCGCAGTAGAAAGTTTGTGAGACATGCGGGCCAGGCGTCATTCGCTACTACTGCGAAGGCCGGCGGCTTTTAATGCGGAATTGGCATAGCCTACCCGACATAATATGCCTACTTCCGTTGCCGAGTGTTGGTGGCGACCCTTCAGAAAAGTCGGGCATGCCGCGGTCGTACAGGTCGATTTGACGCCTCATGCGGCCCGCGAAGCGGCTGCCTTGACGTGGCTTGATGAAAACGAACGGGCGCATCGGCAACGATACTTGCATCGAGGCCCTCGACGTCGATTTGCCCTGTGTCGCGCGGCGCTTCGCGACCTTCTCTGCCGGCGACTCGGTTGCAGAAATGAACGGCTTGTCTTTGGCGCCTCCGAGCACGGCAAGCCCTATGCTTTAGTGCGGGAAAAACCGGCTCCCATCAGCTTTAACGTCAGCCACAGCGGCGATCATGGCTTGATCGCATTGGCGGAGGAAGGACGCCTGGGAGTGGACGTGGAGGAACGCCGCCCTCGGCGCGATCTCGATGGACTGATCGAAACCGTGCTGGGTCCGGAGGAACAAGCCCGGCTTGCCTCGGCGCGTGGATACCGAAAACTACACCTGTTTTATCATTTCTGGACCCTAAAGGAAGCATTGATCAAGGCCCTTGGCCTGGGGCTTTCCTTGGATATGTCCGGATTCGAGATCCCACCGGCCATGCGCCAAGGAGGAACAACGTGCACATTTCAATTCCCTCAAACGCCCACAATCAGATGGCGGTTGCAAGACCTTGGCAACGAGCGTTTCGCGGCTGCTATTGCCCATGAACTAGACCTGGATTCCCATTGACCACGAATTCAGAAACTGTCTGGGAAGTACCTGAGCCGCTTTCCACTAGCGACGTTCGCGTGGACCATGACACGGTCATCACCTTGCGCCGCCATGGGAATCCGGAGGGACCACGGCTCGTTCTGAGCCACGGCAATGGTCTGGCAATCGATCTCTATTATCCCTTCTGGTCGCAGTTGGCAGACGATTTCGACCTGATGATTTACGACCTCAGGAATCATGGTTGGAACACGGTCGGTACCCTGAAAAAGCATAATATTCCAACCTTGGTCCAGGACCACGACTATATTCTGGAAGCGATCGACCGCCACTACGGGAAGAAACCGATGATAGGCGTATTTCATTCGGTTTCGGCTCTGATCACGCTTTTGTCGCCAACCCAAGGCAGCAGGTTCGCGGGGTATGTTCTGTTTGATCCGCCCCTGTGCAAGCCCGATGACAATTACGAGGAGTTCGATGCCGCGGTTACACGTACGGCCGCCATGACCCGGCGGCGCACACCTCGGTTCCGGTCCAGGGAGGAGTTGGCGGATGCTCTCCCCTTTTTTCCCGTCTATCAGCGTGCCGTTCCCGGGGTTTACGATCTTGTGGCAAAGACAACGCTGCGCAGATGTGCGAACGGGCAAGGTTATGAATTGCGATGCCCCCGTGAATACGAAGCACAGCTCGTAGATTACGCCCGCACCTTTGCCGTTTTGGTGGATTTTGAAAAACTACGATGCCCCATCAAGGTCATCGGCGCCGATCCTACCTTGCCATACTCCTATCTGCCCACGCTGGATCTTAGTGACGTAATGACGGTGGACTACGATTTTTTGCCCGAGGCAACGCACCTGCTGCAACTGGAACAACCAGGGGAATGCGTTGAGGTAACGCGCGATTTTATCGAGCGGACTACACGGGCTTGACCCATTTCCGTTCCCCTACCGCGTCACTTTTACCGTAACGATGTCTAGTCCGTGATATTTCTGGTGGTGCACCGAGGACGCGTAATGCCGTAACAGGCGAAACGACAGCTCCCGTTCATCGAAGGTTTCGGTCTGTTCGTCCAGATAGGCGAGACGATCTTCCAGATTCTCCTCCTCGAAAACGGCCAGAAATTCCATTTCCACCTCTCCTTTCCCGGCGCGTGCCACCACGATCAAGCGCGGGGCCTCCCCCTCGGGGTAGGCGTCGTCCGGCTGCAACAAACTCGCCAGGGTCTCCTCCCCGGCGGAACGCAACCGCTCGGTTGAGGCGGCGTCCCATTTCATCTTGGTCCCAATCTCCTTGAGGAAAGCGTCAATCCGGGGATGCTCGGAGATATCCAGCCGGACCTCCAGGCGTCGGCTTCGCGGGCTGGTCAGTTCCAGGAACGCGGTCAGGGCAATCGCGGTGGCCGTGCCGACGGTCATGCCGTTGCCGAGCAACGCGCCCCAGGGACTGCCTAAAAGGTCCTCGAGAACATTCTGATGCTGCATGCCGAGGCCGATGGAGAAGGCCAGTCCTACCACGATGGCCTTTTGCGGGTCGAGGCCGGCCCGGGCAAGGGTCTGTATCCCCTCGACGAAGAGCATCCCGACTGCGACCAGCAGGAAGCCCCCCATGACCGGGTTGGGAATGGTCAGTAGCAGGCTCGTTATCTTGGGAAAGAACGCCAACACCACGAGAAGGGCTCCCACGGCATATCCGGCGCTTCGAGCGGAGACCCCGGTGAGGTTGATGAGCGAGACGGTGGACGATGAGTAGGAGGTCGTGGGCGGGGTTCCGGCTAGACCCGATAACAGAACCCCTATCCCGTTGGCGTAGGCTGAGCCTTGAATCAGGCGAAAGTCGGTCGTCCGGGGACGGCGCCGCGACACCTGTTGAATGACCACGCCGTCGCCGATGCCCTTGATCGCTTGCACGAGAGTCACGATCAGGAACATCGGCAGCAGCGCCCAGAACCCGGTGCTCGGTGTCAGATCCAGTCCTGGGAAACCGCTGTGGGGAATTCCGATCCAGGTCGCTGTGCTCACCCGCTCGAAGTCGTACAGTCCGAATGGCGCCGCCGCGGTGCACCCCGCCGCGATTCCAAGCAGCAACGACCATGGCCGCAAAGTCCGGGAACCCCGCAGCATGAACATCGTGGCCGCAACCAGCGTCACCCCCGCCACGCAGGGACCCGCTGTCACGGAAGCGCTCTCGGGAACCTCCTGCAGCCGATCGAAAGAGATGGGCAGGATCATCGCCGCAATCAGCATGAGGACCGTGCCGGAAACAACCGGGGTGATGATGCGCCGCAACACCGGCAGCCACGCCGCAAATGCCAGGTAAAACAGCGACGACAGGACAATCAGGCTCGCCAACATGGCGGGCCCGCCCTCGTCTATGGCCAGGACCGAGACGGCGATGAAATTGGGGGTGGATCCCATAATGAGCATGTGGCCTCCGCCCAGCCGCCCGATCTTGGCCGCCTGCAGCGCAGTGGCCACCCCTGTGATTATGAGCGCCGCGAAGACGGCCCAGGAAAGGTAGCGTTCGTCCTGATCGGCCGCCAGGGTAGTGATGGCCACGATCAGCACCGTCGGGGCCAGCCCGATTATGATACCCTGGATCCCGACCCCCATGGCCACGATTGGCGGACATGGCTCGTCCGGTTCGTAGCGGATGTTTTCGTTTGCCTGGGCCGATGCCATTGGAGAATGGGAAATGGTGTGTTTTCGTGCCTATTGAAGCTGATTATTTTATCCGTGGCAATCCAAGTAATCCTTGGTCTATTCCTCAATTACTACCGAGGACTTCGCAAAAGGAATCCGTAAATTCCAGTTGCCCAGGGAGTGATCCTGGCTTTTCCTACCCCTCGATGAAGGAAAATTTCCTCAAACCTGCCACCTTCCTCCTACTCCTTTCGCTGCCTATGGTTTCAAATTCTTGTAAAAAGCCAACAATCCTGGCGGCCCGCATGGAAACGAGCATGGGGACGATGGTGATACAACTCTTCGAGGAAAAAACTCCGATCACGGTAGACAATTTCGTCGGCTTGGCCGAGGGAACCAAGACCTGGAAGACCCCATCGGGGGAAGAAAGCAATGAACCCTTTTACGACGGACTCATTTTCCACCGGGTAATCAAGGATTTCATGATCCAGGGCGGTTGCCCTCAGGGAACAGGTACGGGGGGGCCGGGATACCAGTTTCAGGATGAATGCTATGCCGGCTCGGTTGCTCCGCTGGAAGGTGTGATCGGGGATGGGGAAAAGGCCGGCCAAGTGTTCGACCAACTCATTCTCCCTCACTTGAGGGATAATGGCGGAACCAGTCCCATCCCTGAAATAGCTGCCTTGTTTGAGGAGATGCAGTCCTCTCAATCCCATCAACCGCTCGTGGGCAAGAAAGTGGAAGATCTCCAGGCCCTATTGGGATCGACCGAAAAACTGACTTCGTTTGAAAAAGATCTCATCCCCATCACAGGGCTGATTGAAGACGAATTCACCGCCAACACTGTTTTTCAAGGGTTGCTGGCGCCTCACCTGCAGGCACACCAGGGGATCAGTCCGGTTGAGGAAATTCGGGAACTCTACAGGCAAATCACAGCGACGAACTCTCTCCGTCCTCTGGTCGGTAAAACGATCGAGGAACTGCAGGCCCTGGTGGGAAGCGAAGCGGTCCTCAAGCAACCCAAACTCCTGGGAACGGTGGATTACGGAACCCTCTGCATGGCCAACTCCGGCCCCAACACCAACGGGTCCCAATTTTTTATTGTAACCAAGAAAGATGGCGCCGGCTGGCTCAACGGGAAACATACCGTATTCGGGAAGGTCCTCGAAGGTATGGACGTGGCCGAAGCGATCCAGAACGTTGCCACCTCGGCCGGCGACAGGCCCATTGAAGAAGTCAAAATCCTCCGGATCAGCATCGAAAGGATCTAGGGGAAGAAAAAGGGGTCAAACGCAAAATGTTAATATCTGATTGGTTCGGTTCAGCCATTCAGGTGAAACTAGAGGGCGATATTAACATTTTGCGTTTGACCCCTTTTTCCTTTGTGATGGTGGCGGTCATGCTGGCCGGGATGAGCCCGGTTGGCGCCAAGGTGGTTTCCTTTGCCGATAACGGGGGATTGAAGATGTTCTACGACAACCGCATGTATCCGCAAGCGGTGGCGCTGGGAAATGAGGTTCACATCGTCTGGAGGGGATATGAAAAGGGTTATCCCCACTTGATTACTTACGACCTGCAAAATGGTAAATTTTCCGAACCTCGGGACCTGATGATCGGTTACGAGGATCAAATCAACCAAAGAAGATACCGAAGTGATCATCATTACGCTCCCGTCATCTGGTCGGATAAGAACGGCCACCTGCACGTGCTGCACGGGTGTCACCGGACCAGTGGAATTCATTTGATTTCCCGTAATCCCCGTTCGGCCGATGCCTGGGTGCGGGGTCCGGACATCGCGGATTCCATTTCCTATCCCCAGGTCCATCGCATTTACCAGGACCGGACCTTGATGTATTCACGCTGGTCAGGGCACCTGGGTCATTGGCAATACCATATTTCCTCAGACGGGGGCAGGACTTGGGAGCAGTCGCCTCGGGCCGTGATCGATCTGAATGGCGAACCACAGGATGGAATCCATGCTTCCCACTCTGGGTCCTACAATACCACGGTGATCAGCGCAGACGGAAAGCGTCTCCACGTGGCCTTCATCTGGAAGGTGGAAGACCCGCTCTACAATAAGCGGTATGGCCGGATCCTGCACGACCACACCCAACGCTACAACCTCTACTACCTTGCCGTCGACCTCCCATCGGGAAGGGGGTACAATATTGCCGGACGGGAGGTCGATCTTCCGCTGAGAAAACTGGATGCGGACGAACATTGCCTGGTTTGGAACACGGACGAGCGCCCGGCCTCGGTTGGCCCTTCCATTGCACTGGATAAACGCGACCAACCCCATTTCCTGTTGCCGGTGGCCAAGCAGGATCCTTTTTCCGGCGTCTTTTATTTCGTTTCCTTCGTCGATGGCAGTTGGCGCAAAACCCCCATTGCGGACGCTTTGCACCCGTTTAATTCCTCCTACCTGGAACTGGGGGATGACGGCGCTTTTTACGCCAATATGATTACCGGTAGCGGGGAGGCAGTGATAGCGGAGGGAATGGACCAATATGGCTTCGGACACCGGGTGGAACGGTGGATTTCCAGGGATGGAGGCGCCAACTGGGAACTGGAACGGGATCTTTCCCCGAAACCGGGCCTGCGGTATCAAAGCATCCAGTTCATCTCGGTCGACATGACCTCGAAAATGAAGGAGACGCTACTCTTCTACGGCTGGGAAAGGGCCGATACCCCGGGCAAGGCTTTCTTGTGGAGGTCAAAAAGGGGTCAAACGCAAAATGTTAACATCGCCTTCTAGTTTCACCCGAATGCCTGAACCGAACCAATCAGATGTTAACCAGCATGTCTCACAAATCTTCTACTGCGCTCCGGTATGTCGGCACTGGTGCGGACTTCGTTGGATTTCATGCCCGTGCTTCGCACAGATGCATGCCGACTTTACAGGGTGTCGACCCAGCTTCACCCGCTCATCTGCTCGAAACCCGCACCATCACTCGACCTCCGTTCGCTCGCTACGAATTTTGTGAGACATACGGGTTAACATTTTGCGTTTGACCCCTTTGACTGCTTTGCAATGCCGAGGATGGACAAACCGATGACACTAGCCCAGAAATACCAGGGTCTATCCGCCAAATCCTGCAAGCTGGCCCCGCCATTTTCACCCAGCATTTGCTCCCAGGGGAGGAGAAAGGGCGACTTCTTGAAGAGAAATAAAACGCCTTGAACGGCATGCCAGGCCCCAAGGAAGGAAGTGGCCGCCTTCATGGTCCACTTTTCCAACTTCAGCCCCAGGATTCCACCGGCCAGCCCGGCCAGGACGAGGAGGATCCATTTTGCCATTTCCTGCAAGTGCGGGGCAAAATTGAGCATGAGTGCCACCCCGAGGCAGGCTCCCAGAATAAAAACCCCGGTTCGGAAGAAGACGTATATGAGGCACCCGGCGCCCGAGCCCAGGGCCAGGGCGGCGATACCCCAAACGAACGGCCGCTGGTCGGGGAATAAAGCGGGACCATATAACAAGGTGAAATACGCGCCCAGGGAGAACCCCAGAAGGAATAACACGATCTTCAAAATCCTGTAGCCCCAAAAACAAACCAGCAGGCCCAACCCCAAAACCAGCAGCCCGGGAACCCACCAAGGCAAGGACAGCAAATGGGGAAGGTAAGCCTCGGGGTTCATTGAGCCACGATTTCTACAGGCTCAAACCTCGGCTTACAAGAATTACAATCCCATGAAATTTTCCTCGCCCTTTGCCGACCTATCCTTTGCATGGGGGCTCCCTGAGATTATTCTCCGGAAACACTCATCCGCATGGACTCTCGAACACTTATACGGCGCCTATGAATAAAGAAATCCTTGCCCAAGCAGCCACCATCGCACGCGGATTGGCCATCGACGCGGTTACCGGGTGCAAATCTGGACATTTGGGCCTTCCCCTGGGAGCAGCGGAAATCGGCGCGGTCCTCTTTGGGGAAACCCTTTCCCACAATCCCCGCCAACCGGGGTGGATCAATCGCGATCGCTTTGTCCTTTCGGCCGGTCACGGCAGCATGTTCCTCTATGCCTGGCTGCATTTATCGGGTTACGACCTCACCCTGGACGACCTCAAAGACTTTCGTCTGTTGCACAGCAAGACCCCGGGGCATCCGGAATACGGCGATACCCCGGGGGTGGAATGCACCACCGGTCCCCTCGGTCAGGGAGTGGGAAACGCCGTGGGAATGGCGGTGGCGGCAAAAATGGCCGCAGCCAGGTTCAATACCCCGGGGCATACCATCTTCGACCACCACGTCGTTTGCCTGACAGGTGATGGGTGCATGCAGGAGGGTGTAGCCGCTGAGGCCAGTTCGTTCGCCGGGCATTTCGGCCTCGATAACCTCATCATGATTTACGACTCCAACGACGTCACCCTGGACGCTCCGGCCGATGCCACCCAGAGCGAAGACACGGCCAAACGATACGAGGCCTATGGCTGGGAGGTGGAGACAGTCGACGGCTACGATATGGATGCGGTTAAATCCGCCTATGACCGGGCTCGCGCCGCAGACAACGGCAAACCCAAGTTAATCATTGCCAAGACCCTCATTGCCAAGGGCATACCGGAAGTGGCCGGAACTTTTAAGGGACACGGAGAAGCCGGGGTCAACTTCGCCGCGGAAGCGAGGGCCGGACTCGGACTACCGGAGCAAACCTTCCATGTGTCCGAATCCGTCCGGGACTACTTCGACCAACGCCAAAGGGACTTGGCCCGGAAATACGACGACTGGAAAAAAACCTACCGTGCCTGGAGGTTGGACAATCCGGACTCGGGAAGACTTCTGGACGACGCCCTGAACGGAAAGGGGTTGAGTGAGGAGGAACTCCTCTCAGCTATCCCCGAAGCGGATCCTGAAAAGTCCGTAGCCACCCGGGTGGCGGGCGGCCATGTCATCAACGCATTGAGCCGGGTGTTGCCCCTCCTTGTAAGCGGAAGCGCCGACCTTTACGGTTCCACCAAGAACTACCTGGCCGAAGCGGAGGACTTTACCCGTGATAACCCCTCCGGAAGAAATTTCCGGTTCGGCATTCGGGAACACGCCATGGGGGCGATTGTCAACGGCATGGCCTATTACGGAATCTTTACCGCCTCGGGAGCCACCTTTACCACCTTCGCCGATTATATGCGCCCGGCCCTGCGCCTGGCCGCTTTGTCCAAACTGCCCAACTTCCAGGTGTTTACCCATGATTCCGTCGCGGTCGGTCAGGACGGCCCGACTCACCAGCCGGTGGAAGTGGTGAGCGCTTTGCGCCTTATTCCGAACATGGACGTCATACGACCGGCCGATCCGGAAGAAACCGCCGGGGCCTTCGTGGCGGCCCTGGAAAAACGCGATGGGCCAACCGCCATCGTGCTTTCCCGGCAAGGAGTTCCCAACCTGACCCGGATTCCGGTTCAGGAGCGCCGCCAAGGAGTCCTGAAAGGGGGTTACATCGCCAAAAAGGAGTCGGGAAGCTTGACCGCCATCCTGATCGGCACTGGCAGCGAACTCCAGCTTGCCCTCGGTGCGGCCGAGGAGCTGGGGTCTGGAGTGCGGGTGGTCTCTCTGCCCAGCATGGAACGCTTCGAACGGCAAAGCGCCGCCTACCGCGAATACGTCCTTCCGTCCGCATGCAAACAGCGGGTAGCCATCGAAGCGGGGGTTTCGCAAATCTGGTATCAATACGTCGGTCTGGAGGGCAAGGTTGTGGGAATTGACCGTTTCGGGCTTTCTGCCGATGGCGGACTGGTATTACGGGAACTCGGCATTTCCGTCGAAAACGTGGTAGCGGCCGCACGGTCCTTTTAATCCCGCCTCCGGGACAATCCGAGACGGACCGAACAATCTCAATTTCGGGAGTGCAACCGTTTATCCAATTCGCCATCTTCCTCGCCTTCGGCGTCGGGGCCTGCGCTCAGGGCGTCATCCCCATTGGGGAAATACAGGGGCCGGCTCACCAATCCCCCCTGGAGGGCCGGGACGTGACAACGGAAGGAATCGTAACTGCAGTGGATCAAAACGGGTTCTACCTGCAATCCTCCCAGCCGGATCAATATCCCGAAACTTCGGAAGCCATTTTCGTCTATCGACGCAATGCCAAGGTGGAGGTGGGAGACCGCTTGCGGATTGATGGCCGGGTCGAGGAATGGAGATTGGGAAATGAGGAGGACCACAACCTCACCCTCACCCAACTGAGGGGGAAGAACATCCGCATTTTGAGCAAGCGGGTCGCCTTGCCCGGTCCAGTGGTTCTGGACACCCTCTTGCGCAATTTTCCGGAA
This sequence comes from Opitutales bacterium, assembly GCA_965204545.1. GTDB lineage: Bacteria > Verrucomicrobiota > Verrucomicrobiia > Opitutales > UBA2995 > JAABVD01. The sequence goes on from CBDBFA010000003.1 coordinate 1,803,822, forward strand.
GCCGTCAAAAAACCAGAATCCCCTTTTGACCCGGACCTCAACGCCATGGACTTCTGGGAAAGCCTCGAATACATGCGAGTGGTCATCAGGGATCCCATGGTGGTCGGTCCCCGCAGCCCTTACCATGAAATTGCCGTCTGTCCAGCCGGAGCCGGAAAGGGACCGGTTACGAGAAGAGGCGGCCTCAAATTGGATGGCTTCGAGGCCAATCCGGGGCGGATATTGGTGGATTTGAAGCGCGAAAACGAAGGGATATACAACACGGGCGATCGCATACCGACACCAATCGAGGGAGTAGTGACCTATTCCTTTGGAAATTTCAAAATTGACCCCACGCGCTTAACGGGCGCGCCAGCCCCGGCCAGGGCGCCAACTCCCCAGGTTCCCTCCATCCCCCAGCATGCCCTCACCATCGCCAGCTTCAACGTGGAGAACCTGTTCCCCGGATCCCCGGACGAAAAATTTGCCGCTCTGGCCGGAATCATCACGGATGAACTCCAATCCCCTTCCATCGTGGGACTACAGGAAATACAGGATAATTCCGGACCGGTGGACGACGGGGTTGTCGATGCTGAGGCCACCCTGAAAAAACTGATTCGGTTTATCCGGGAGGCCCGGGGTCCGGACTACCGTTTTACCCAAATCAACCCGTTCAACCGGGCCGATGGGGGTCGACCCGGCGGCAATATTCGCAATGCCTTTCTCTACGATCCCCGGGAGGTGAATTGGAAGAGGAGTTACCTCCTGCGGCACGCTTCCTTCAATGGATCGGAGGAGAGGAACTATACCGGCACCCGCAAGCCTTTGGTAGCTGAATTCACCTTTGGGAACAAAGCGTTGATCGTGATAAATTGCCACCTCCGAAGCAAAAGGGGCGATGCACCCACCTATGGGTCTCTTCGCCCCCCGGTTCGATTTACCGAACCCCAGCGCTTGGAACAAACCCGCCGGATCGGGACCCACGTGGCCCAACTCAAAGCCAACCGCCCCCAAGCGGGGATCGTGGTTCTGGGCGATTTGAATGATTTCGAATTTTCTCCGCCCTTGCGGGAATTGAGCCGGAAGGGCGACCTTTTGAACCTGATGGAAACCTTGCCCCTCGGGGAACGTTATACCTATATCTTCCAGGGTGTGTCCCAGGTGCTGGATCACATTCTGGTCACTCCCGACCTTACCGACCAAGCCGGCCTTTTCATAGCCCATGTAAATGCCGATAAAAGCGTGCAAATCCGCTCCAGCGACCACGACCCCCTCCTGGCCTGGTTCCCTTTCGCAAAGTGGAATTAACATGGATGAACAGGATGGAAAGGATTTAGGAATGGGCCACGGATTTTCCAACCCGCCAATTCGTAGGGGCGAAATTTAAAGGAAGAACGGTTTGGGCGAAGCGCTAACTTTCCCCTACTTTCCTCTTCCCTTCTTGGCGTCTCTTGGCGAACTTTGCGAGATTCCTTTCTTTCTTCCTTCTTCCTTCAGCCTTTAGCCTTCTGCCTTCATCCTTTTTCCTTGTCCAACAGCCTCGTATTCCTTGAAATAGGCTGACCAATCCTGCCAAACCCAAAAACCAAACCCTTTTAATCCTTTTTTCCTCTTAGGAGTTGTCCGGAAATGGCTGAGCCCATTTACGACGAAAAGTCTATTAAATCCCTCGACTGGCGCGAGCATATCCGCATGCGCCCCGGCATGTACATAGGAAACGTTTCCGGTAAGGGCGCTTCCCCCGAAGAGGGGCTGTACATGCTCATCAAGGAGGTGGCGGACAATTCCCTGGACGAATTCACCATGGGTTACGGGAAACGCATCGAGATCAAATTGGACGGCACCCAGGTCACCGTGAGGGATTACGGACGCGGCATTCCCCTCGGGAAGGTCAAGGAGTGCGTCAGTAAAATCAATACCGGGGGAAAATACGATACGGAAGCCTTCCAGAAGTCCATCGGGCTCAACGGGGTGGGCTCGAAAGCGGTCAACGCATTGTCTTCCCGCTTCATGACCCAGTCCTTCCGCGACGGCCAATCCATCCGGGTTGAATTCGAGCGGGGCAACCTGATACGGGAGGACAGGAGACCGCGAATCTGCCACGAAAAAAACGGCACCCTCACCCGGTTTGTTCCCGACCCGGAAATTTTTGGCCCCTACCGGTTCCGCAGGGAATACATCGAGAAACTCCTTTGGAATTACGCCTATCTCAACACCGGCCTCACCCTGACCCTTAACGGAGAACGGTATTATTCCAAAAACGGGCTCTTCGATCTGCTGACGGAGAATTTGGAGTCCGAACCCAATTATCCCATCATTCACTTCAAATCAGACGATATCGAAATCGCCTTCACCCATACCAACCAGTACGGGGAAGAGTATTTCTCCTTCGTCAACGGTCAACATACCACTCTGGGCGGAACCCACGAAATCTATTTCAAACAGGCCATAGTTGAAACGCTGCGCGGGTTCTTTAAGAAGGATTACCACGTCAATGACATTCGCGGCGGCATCGTCGGGGCGGTGGCGGTGCGCATCCAGGAACCCACCTTTGAAAGCCAGACCAAGGTCAAGTTGGGTAGCGACAGCTTCGGTCCGAACGGTCCGAGCATTCGACAGGGTATCTTTAGTTTCCTCAGAACTCACCTCGACAACTACCTCCATCGCCATCCCCGAGCCGTCGAAGCCATCAAAAAACGCATTCTCCGGTCGGAGCGGGAACGCACTGAATTGAAGGGGATACAAAAAATCGCCAAAGCGCGGGCCAAGAAAGCCAAGGTGGTGAACCGCAAACTGCGCGATTGCAAAGCGCACTACAACACCCGGCACAAACTGGCCGAGTTCAGCTCGATTTTCATCACCGAAGGCGACTCGGCCTCGGGCTCCATCACCAAGTCGCGCGATCCCATGACCCAGGCCGTTTTCTCCCTCCGCGGAAAGCCACTCAACACCTACGGCATGAAACGCCGGGTCATTTATGAAAACGAGGAGTTTTACCTGCTCCAGGACGCTCTCGACATCGAGAATGGATTGGAAAATCTGCGTTACAATAACATCATTCTCGCTACCGACGCGGACGTGGACGGGTTTCACATCCGTATCCTGCTGATGTGCTATTTTCTTCAGTTTTTCCCGGAACTGGTCCGCCGTCAGCACCTGTTCATCCTGCAAACCCCGCTTTTTCGGGTCCGCAATAAAAAGGAAACGGTTTACTGCTATTCGGAAGCGGAAAAACGGAACGCCATGGCTTCCCTTGGCCGGAAGGTGGAAGTCACCCGTTTCAAGGGTCTGGGAGAAATTTCCCCATCCGAGTTCAAACAGTTTATCGGCGATGACATGCGGCTGGAACCGGTTGTCATCGGCAGGAAGTCAAAACTCCATGAAATGCTGCAGTTTTTCATGGGAAAGAACACCCCGAAACGACGCGACTTCATCGTAAGGAATCTGGTGGTGGAGGAACCGATCAACGACAGCGCGGCAGCGGAATCCAATGAGGACGGCCAGGTGGAGGAATCGGCGGCGGACACGGCGGCCGCCTGACCCATGAATAAACCCCTGCAACTGGACTCGGATCTCCTCGGGGTTTCGGACCTGTATAGAAAATATTATCTCGAGTACGCCTCCTACGTTATTCTCGACCGTGCCGTGCCCTCCATCCTGGACGGCCTGAAACCCGTGCAGCGGCGCATTCTGGCCACAATGTTCAAATTGAACGATGGGCGGTTTCACAAAGTGGCCAGCATAGTGGGGGAAACCATGAAATTGCACCCGCACGGAGATGCGGCTATTTCAGATGCTCTCGTGCAGATCGCCCAGCGCAACTTGTTGATCGATACCCAAGGCAACTTCGGCGACCCCATTACCGGTGACCGGGCCGCCGCCAGCCGCTACATCGAAGCGCGTCTCTCCAAGTTCGCCCTCGCCGTGCTGTTCAACCCCAAGACCACTGAATTTCAAGACTCCTACGACGGCCGCAACAAGGAGCCGGTCGTTCTGCCCGCCAAGTTTCCCCTGGCTCTGGCCCAGGGCATCGAGGGCATCGCGGTGGGACTGGCCTGCAAGATCTTTCCTCACAACTTTATCGAACTGATCGACGCCTCCATCGCATTTCTGAGAGGCGAGGACTTCGAGTTGTATCCCGATTTCCCCTCCGGCGGAATGGCCGACGCATCCGAATACAACGACGGTCTTCGCGGGGGGCGCATTCGCCTGCGCGCCAGGATCGAGGTCCTCAGGGGACGCAAACTGGTCATCAGGGAAATTCCTTTCGGCACCACCACCGCCTCCCTCATCGATTCCATCGTAAACGCTCGGGATAAAGGAAAAATCAAGTTCCAACGGATCGAAGATCACACCGCCGAAAAGGTGGAGATCCTCATTCAGGGGTCCGTCGGCATCGATCCCCAGACCATGATCGACGCCCTCTATGCCTTTACCGATTGCGAAGTGTCGCTCGCGCCCAATTCCTGCATTATCGAAAACAACCGGCCGGAATTCCTGTCCGTAAAGGAATTGCTCCGGCGCTCGGTCCGGCGGACCAAGGCCTTGCTGAAGCTGGAGCTGCAAATCGAACTGAGGGAACTGCAGGAAAAGTGGCATCGCAGCAGCCTGGAAAAGATTTTCATCGAGAACAGGATTTACCGGGATATCGAGGAGAGCGCCACCTGGGAGAGCGTCATCGCCACCATAGACAGGGGTCTCAGACCCTTCCACCACCTGCTCCGGAGAACGGTTACCAGAGAGGACATCATTCGCCTGACCGAAATCAGAATTAAACGCATTTCCAGGTACGACGCGTTGCGGGCCGACGAGTATATCAAGGGCTTGGAAGACCGCATGAAGGTGGTAAACCGTCACCTGCGAAACCTGACCCGCTTCACCATACGATTCTACCATGCTCTGAAAAACGACTACGGCGAGGGCCGGGAACGCAAAACCCGGTTGACCTCATTCAGCCGCGTGGAAGCGGCTAAAGTGGCGGTGGCCAACGAAACCCTCTACGTCAATCGCAAAGACGGATTTATCGGCACCGGGATGAAGCGGGAGGAGTCCGTTCTGAAATGTTCCCGGCTCGATCAAATCATCGCATTTACCCGTCATGGAACCATGAAGGTGGTCAAGGTCGCCGATAAGGCGTTCATAGGGAAAAACATCATCTACCTGGCCGTTTTCAACCGGGATGACAAGTCGGTCTATTCCATGATGTACCGCGATGGCAAACGGGGGGCTACCTATGCCAAGAAATTCCGCATCGGTGGAATTACCCGCGACAAGGAATACAACCTGACCAAATGCGCTCCGGGTTCCCGCGTTTTGTTTTTTTCGGTGGACAAGGACGAGACGGCCAGCCCGTTTGTCAACGTCTACCACAAGCCGATTCCCCGCCTTCGCAAATTGGTGGTTCCCTTCGACTTTGCCGATTTCACCCTCCGGAGCCGAGGCAGCCAGGGCAATATCGTCACCAAAAACGTCGTCCAACGCGTGGCGCGGGCCCGCTGATAGTGCGAAAATGGACTGGCCTTGCCCGCAGGCAGGTCCTAGGGTTCGGCCTTTCTCAGTCCTTCCATGAGGTTTCGGTTACTCAGCATTTTCCTCGCCTCCCTCCTGGGGACCGCCTCCCTTAGAGCCGATTTCGAGTTCTTTATCGAGACACCGGAGGGCCAGCCTTTTTCCAACAGGGTGGCGTTTGAATTTCTCAGCAATTACGCGACCCTGGCCTGGTACCTCTATTCCGACGCGGTCAGGTCCGCCGTGCATTTCAACATGGCCGTCTACCGGTTCCGCAAGGAGCCCGGCGCCGAAACTTTCGAGGCAGCCAAAACGGCCTGGGTGGAAGCCCGCAAGGTTTACGGGCGCACCGAGGTTTACCGGTTTTCCGAGGGACCCATAGACAATCTGGAACTCGAAATCCTCATTAACGCTTGGCCCATCGACGAGAGTTACATCGACTACACGCGCGATGATCCCCTCTCCGGCATCGTGAACCGGCCCGAAATGTTACCCGAAATTACCAGTCTGGGATTGAGGAGACTGAACCAAACCGGGGGCGAAGCCAATGTTTCAACCGGCTGGCACGCCATTGAATTCCTGCTTTGGGGGCAGGACCACTTTGCCGATGGACCGGGGCGGAGGGAATGGACCGATTATACCACCGCTCCCAATGCCGATCGACGCATGGCCTACCTGGTGTCCTCGACCGAACTCCTGCGCATCCAATTGGTGGCGGTCGCCGAGGAATGGAGCCTTTCCAATTACGACAACCACACCGGTGACTTTTTCCTGAAGCGCCCGATTACCCTGATAAAGCAGATCATGCGGGGCGTGACGTCCTTGGCGGGCCGGGAATTGGCCGCGGAACGCATGTCCCTGGCCCTGCGGTCCAAATCCCAGGAGGACGAACACTCCTGCTTCAGCGATACGACCCACCTGGATCTCATTGCCAACGTCGAGGGCATCGAAGCTATTCTCACTGGCGAATTCGATCCCGTCTTCGCCCCTCCCGTGGCGGGGAAGGGACTGCTGGATTTAATCGCCGATGCCGACCCGGCCGCAGCCGAGGCGGTACGGGAGAAATTCGCCGTGGTTAAGGAAAGAGTGGGAGCCATCGATCCCCCTTTCGATCAAGCCATCATGGCGGAGGAAAATGCTCCCGCCTATCAAAAAGTGAAAGCTTCCGTTCAAGCCTTATGGGCTTTGGTCTATGCCCTGGCCGACGCCACTGAAATCCTCCAACTCGATGTAAAGCGAGGGTAGGAGTAGTGGAATCATGGAATGGTGGAATGGGGGAGTGTTGGAATGGTGGATCTCTCGCAAAGCTCGCTAAGAGGCGCCGTCCTCCTTCGCCCGTTGGGACTACGGCGTGACAGGGATGGCGCCTTTTAGGAATTTAGAATTAGGAATTAGGAATTAACGGAGGGGGGACAAGTTCGCAAAGCTCACGAATTACTGCACAGCGCAGGACAGGTGAACAGGATGGACAGGAGATTAATTTAACAACGTTCCTTTCAGTCACTTGATCCGGCTTCGCCGGAACAGGATCGCTTTGCGAACAAGAAATTTTTTTGCGACTCTTGTGCTTTTTGTGGTTCCCTTATCCGTGCTTGCCCTGATCTTCATTAACCTCCTCGGTTTGACGGCGGTGGCCGAGGAGGATCGGTCCGGCGGCGATGCGACCGTATTCAACCGGTCCAGTCTCGCTTTCAGCCTGCCCGCGGATAACCTGCCCCTGGGGGATCTCCCGCGGTTTTTTGCCGGCAACGCCTTTTTCAACACCAATTGGGTGTCCGCTTCCTCAACCGTGGATGGGCGGGATGGCCTGGGCCCCCTCTTCAATGCGCGATCCTGCTCAACCTGCCACTTTAAGGACGGCCGGGGACGGCCCCCGTCTCCCGGGGAGATCCCCACGGGGCTCATATTTCGCCTCAGCATTCCCGGCCGAGGGGAAAAGGGAGACCCCCTGGCCGATCCGGTTTATGGAAACCAGGTTAGCGTTCGGGCCCTGCCGGGGCAAAATCCGGAGGCTCGGATAACCGTGCGCTTGGAAGAGATTTCCGGCGTTTATCCGGACGGAAAGCCCTATTCGCTGTTGAAACCCCACTATGCCTTTGAAGATTGGGGATATGGGGAGCCGCATCGGGAATTGCAATTTTCCCCGCGGGTGGCCTCCCCGGTTTTCGGGCTCGGATTGCTGGATGCCATAAGTAAAACGGATCTGGAACAACGAGCCGATCCCGAGGATAGGGATGGCGATGGCATATCGGGAAGGATTAACCGGGTCTGGAGCCCAAGCAGAAATAGCGAGGAACTCGGCCGTTATGGTTGGAAAGCCAATAAAGCCGAACTCATCGACCAGGTTGCCGCCGCCTTTGTCGGCGATATCGGAATAACCACCCGTCTTTTCCCTGAGGAAAATCACAGCGCGACCCAGGAACCTACCGGCCCGGTCCCAAACTCCGAATCGCCCGAACTTGCCGACCGGGATCTCGAAGACCTCGTATTTTACTTGAAGACTTTGGGGGTTCCAGCCAGTCGCATCGACTCCGCGGAGAAATTTAATCAGGGAAAAGCCCTCTTCGAATCGGCTCGATGCTCGTCCTGCCACATACCGGAAATAACCACCGATGCCCAATATCCCATCCCCGCCCTGGCCGGGCAGACCATTCGCCCTTACACGGACCTGTTGTTGCACGACATGGGGGAGGCCCTGTCCGACGGAAGAAGGGATTTTCAGGCCACCGAACGGGAGTGGCGCACTCCCCCCCTTTGGGGCATTGGTTTGTTGCCAACGGTAAATGGGCATTCCCGTCTCCTCCACGACGGAAGGGCTCGCAACGTGGAAGAAGCCATTCTTTGGCACGGCGGGGAAGCGGAAAGAAGTAAAGGCGCCTTCAAGGCCATGTCGGCGGAAAACCGACAACTCCTCATTGCCTTCGTAGAATCGCTCTAGGAAAAGGGGTCAAACGCAAAATGTTAAAATCTGATTGGTTCGCTTCAGTTATTCAGGTGAAACTAGAAGACGATGTTAACATTTTGCGTTTGACCCCTTTTCTTTTCCGCCCTCTTTTGCTCGGATCATGCCAAAATTTGTTTTCTTCTGCGCTACTAACAGAACAAACCTGGAATTGGCCAAGCTCCTGATGGGATGGGCGGAAGAAACCGGCGCGGAAACGGAAATCGTCCAGTTGGAAGATCTGAACATCCCCCTCTTCACCCCGATTGTCCAACAGGCCGGTATTCCCCGGGAAGCGGGTATGCTGAATCGAAAACTAATTGAATCCGACGCGCTGATATTGCTGGCCCCGGAATACAATGGCAGCATCCCGCCCGTGGTAACCAACGCCATCGCTTGGATGAGCGTGGCCGGTTCGGATTTTCGTGCTGCCTTCAACGGGAGATTCGCCGTGGTGGGCAGCAGCAGCGCCGGAACCGGATTCAAGGTAATCGAAGCCATGCGGTCTCAACTGAATCATTTGGGGATGATCGTTCTGGCCCGTTGCTTTCTGAGTAATTCCCATAAAAAACAGGACCCCGATTCGGCCCGCGCCATCTTCAGGCAACTGATCGCCTTGGTCAGAAAAAAGGGGTCAAACGCAAAATGTTAATATCGCCTTCTAGTTTCACCTGAATAACTGAAGCGAACCAATCAGATTTTAACATTTTGCGTTTGACCCCTTTTCTTTTCGTTCGATCAGAACATCCTCATTTACCAGGTTGGGATAGGGTAGCCCCTTGATAAAGGCCTCTATGTTATCGGCGACCATCATTCCCATCCGGTTCCTCGTTCCAATGGTTCCACTGCCCAAGTGGGGAGTGAGAACGACATTTTCCAATTTGAGAAGCCCGGCCTCCACCTCCGGCTCATTTTCGAAGACGTCCAGTCCCGCCCCGGCGATTTTTCCCTCGCGCAAGGCATCGACCAGAGCCTTCTCATCCACCACCGGTCCGCGGGTGGTGTTGACCAGGTAGGCGGACGGTTTCATCAAATCCAGTTCCCGATAGGAAATCAAATGCGTCGTCTCCGCCGTCAATGCGACGTGGAGGGAAAGGTAATCCGCTTCCCGGATCAGATCGTCCTGCTCATAATACTCTATTCCCAAGTCCTTCTCCTGCTGCGGGCTGAGTCGGGTTCGGTTCCAGTAAATGACGCGCATGGAAAATCCTTCGGCCCGGGGGACCATGGCTTTCCCGATATTGCCCATGCCGATGATACCCAGAGTGGAGCCGGCCATATCGCCCCCCAGGAGCTGCAACGGACCCCAGCCCTTCCAGGCTCCGGCCCGTATCATGCGATCGCCTTCGCCGATTCTGCGGGTTGCATTGAGGAGCAAGGCCCAGGCAATGTCCGCCGTCGCATCGGCCAGCACCCCGGGAGTATTGGTCAGTGCAATGCCCAACCTGGTGGCGGTTTCGACCGCGATATTGTTGTAACCCACCCCGAAATTGGCAATCAGCTTTAGTTTGGAGGCAGATTCCAGGACTTCCGCGTCGATATCGTCCGGACCGCTCGGAACGAGGATAACGGTATCCCCTAGCGCCGCGATCAATTCCTCCCGCGTAGCAGTGCGGTCCGCTGGATTTATGGTCACGTCACAGAGGGACCGCAGGCGCCCCAGCACCCTGGGAACCATGGTTCGGGTCAGGTAAGCTTTGGGTAAGGAATCCGTCATGCCACAGCTGGGAGAGGCTCCATAAACTCGCCCAAGAAAAGAAGATTCCCAAGCAAAAAAGGGGTCAAACGCAAAATGTTAACATCTGATTGGTTCGCTTCAGTCATTCAGGTGAAACTAGAAGGCGATGTTAACATTTTGCGTTTGACCCCTTTTCCTTCATCAGTTTCTCCAACTTGGGCCGGATGACATAGGCGCAGTAAGCCTGGTCAGGATTTCTTCGGTAATAGTCCTGGTGATACACCTCGGCCGGGAAAAAGGTTGGCAAGGGCACGATTTGGGTGACGATTTTGCACTCGAACCCGGCCTGTGCCGCCTGGCGGGATGTCAGCGCGGCATCGCGCTGGGCCTCGTCGTGGTATAAAATGATGCTGCGGTATTGGGGCCCCACGTCGTTGCCCTGACGATTCGGGGTGGTTGGATCGTGCGCCCGCCAGAATAAATCGAGCAGGTCCTCAAAGGAAGTCAGTTCCGGATCATAGGTGATTTGGATCACCTCGGCATGCCCGGTCTGGCCCCGGCAAACACTCTGATAGTTCGGTTGCGGATCGTGCCCTCCAGCGTAACCCGAGACCACCTTCTTCACCCCGGGCTGTTGCAGGTAGACGGCCTCCAAACACCAGAAACACCCGCCGCCGAGGGTGGCAATCTCCCATTTTATGCCTTCTTTTTCAATCATCTTGAAACGCTCTTGGCGTTCTTCCCGAGAGTCAATTCCTCATCTGTGGCTGGATGGCTCCTCTGGATTACCTCTCGCCAAGATCGCAAAAGCCGCAAAGGGATCCGGCTTCGCCATGCAGGTCTACGGCGTGGTGGGGGACAGGAATGTCCCCCCTCCGTTTTTATTCTCTGTGCCCTCTGAGTTCTCTGCCGTGCCGTGCGGAGCCTCCTTTAGGCAAAGCATGGTGGCTATTCCCCGCGCCCTTGGGCGCTTTCCCCTCCCTCTTTGCGCTCCTTTGCGTTTTTCGCGAGAGTCATCTCCCCATTCTCCCTCTCTCTGTGCTCTCTGTGTCCTCTGTGGTTAATCCTCCAAACCATAACTTTCCAAGCGCCGGTAGATCGGGCCCCGGGAGCCGAGTTCGCTCGAATAGATTCCAAATTGTTCCACCCGAAAGGGAGCGGTTTCCAGGGCTCCGCACTTCTTTATCAAATTGTGCACGGCAGCCGGCGCCACCCCCTTGCACCGGGCCAGGGTGACGTGGGGCCGAAAAACGCGGCGATCCGGTTCAATTCCGCAGCCGTAGAGAACATCGTTCACCCTTTTGTGCAATTGAAACAAATGGGGGTGGGCGTTGCCCAGTCCGGCCCAGAGCACTGCCGGTTTGCCCCGCCGCGGAAAAACTCCCAGTCCCGATACTCCCAGGAGAAACCGCCCCACCCGTATGGAGCGAAGGGCTTCGCGAATCGGGTCGATCTGTTCCGGGTCGGTATCCCCGATAAACTTGAGGGTGAGGTGGATATTCCTTGCCCTGACCCAGTTCAAGCCGGGCATTTCCCTTTCCAGTTCCGCCAATCGTTGCCGCACGAATTCCGGAACCGGAATCGCCACAAACAACCGAACCGAATCACCCATGCCCGCATTCCAGAGGCGCAGCCAAGAAGGTCAAATAAATCAGTTGTCAGTGGCGCCTTTTGGATTAACCACAGAGGACACAGAGAGCACAGAGTTGGAGGAAGAAGGGAAGAAAATGAACCACGGATTATACGGATAGGCACGGATGATTAATTTAACAACGCTTCCTTTGGTCGCTTGATCTGCTTTCAGCAGAACAGGATCGCTTCGCGAAAAGGAATTGTGGAGAGAGAATAACCACAGAGAGCAAAGAGGATAAGAGATGCTGAGATTCCGAGGTACTGAGATGCTGAGAAAAAGAGGATTCACCGCGGATTAGAAACCAGCATCTAGCAATTAGCCACAAAAAGCACAAAAACACAAAAGCACCCAGGTCACGAACCAGCAACCAGCATCGAGCATCCAGAAATTGCCTCTCGCAAAGAGCGCCAAGGTTAAAAAAACCAGCATCTAGTATCTAGCATCGAGCATCAAGCACCGAGAGCCTTTTCTTCAGCCTTCAACCTTTAGCCTTTAGCCTTTAGCCTTTTTAATCTCCCGGTAACCGGCAACGTATGCCTCGAGGACCAGCCGCATCTGATCGCGAACGGAGCGAAACTCTTGCAGGATCTCTTCCTCCGACCCCGTCGCCCTGGCCGGGTCGTCGAAGGCCCAATGATAGCGGTTAACCTGCCCGGGAAACACCGGACATTCCTTGGCCGCGTTGTCGCAAACCGTTATTACGGTGTCGATCCCTGCCCCCAGAAACTGATCCAGATGCTTGGAAACGTGACCCGAAATATCGATCCCGATCTCATCCATCACCTGAATGCCTTTCGGGTGCACGTACCCGGCCGGTTTGCTTCCGGCGCTGAAGACTTCGAAAAGGTCGTCCGCCTCCTTTCTCAAAATGCCCTCAGCCATGTGGCTGCGACAGGAATTGCCCGTGCAAAGCACCAATACTTTCGGTCGTCTACCCATGGTGAACAAGTGGTTTTTGCCTAATTCCAGTCATAGGCGAGGTGGAAGTAAATGAACGCGCCGCTGTAGCTGAAAGGGGTGTATGCACTGTAGCGATTGCCCACGGAGGTGGCGTTGGGATTCTCATCCGGTTGATTGTCAAACAGGTTCCGGGCGCCCAAGGTGAGGGTGACGGACTCCCCGATGGCCCGGGAGGCCTGAAGGTCGAAGAGGTAGTCGCCATCGTAGACTCTGGCGTCGTACCAATCGTCGTAGTAGCTCAGGCGTCCGAAGAGCCGCCAGGAGCCGATCTCGTGTCGTGCCGTGAAGTTCCAGCGGTATCCTGGAAGGGCCTCCTGCAATTGCCGGAGCCGCACCGCGTCCAACACGTTCCGATTGAATTCGGTGACTTCGGTGTCGGTCTTGTTGAAGAGGAACCCTATGGTCGTTCCGCCTCCCAGCGAGGCAGGTGTGTAAGTGGCGGCCAAGTCGAACCCCTGGGTCCGGGTATCGAAGTCATTAGTGAAGAATCTGAAGTTTTGGAGATTGCGCGCGCTGGTGACTCCCTCTGAAACGAGAGTTTCCACCTCCTCGGATCCCAGGGCAAATACCTGGGTCAAGGCGAGGCGGTTGGAAAGATCGATACGGAAGTAGTCGACTGTGAACTGTAGCGGTCCTCGGTCAGCCACCGTTCCCAGGCTGTAGTTGATCGATCGTTCGGGTTCCAGCGACCGACCTCCCCGGAGTTGGGCCACCTTTGAAGTGGACGGGATGACTCCGTCATTGACCAAGTCCATGAGAACGGAGTTGTAGCGGGTCGAGACGTTGAAGGCATTCTGCTGGCCCGGTGTCGGGGCCCGGAAACCGCTGCCGATACTGCCGCGCAGAGCCCAGACTCGGCTCAAACGGTAGCGGCCCGCCAACTTGCCGTTGAGAGTTGACCCAAAACCGTCGTAGTCCTCCATCCGCACAGCGGCTGCGGTCGTCCACTTGCCCGAAGGACTGCGCAACTCCGCGTCGCTGTAGAGAGCGTAGTTGGCTCGGCTCCATTGGCCTTCGGCGATTGGACTGAATCCGGGAAATCCGTTTGAACCGGCGCTGAAACCTTGAGGAGCGTAAGGTCCGATCTCCCAAGACTCCTTCTGGCCCAGCCCGATCTTGAAGTTTTCTTCACGCCACTCCAAACCGCCGGCCAAGTGGAGGTTTTTGCTCAGGTCGTAGTGAAGGTCCAGGTTGAACCCACGTTCCCGTTGCCGGTAAAGCCCGGGATCGAACTCGGTGGGCGTCGCCGGTCCCAAGGAAGCATTGACCGTATCGAGAATGAAAAAATCCACCTCGTTAGCCCCCAGGTTGAAGCTCGCGTCCCAACCCAACCCTCCGGAAGTCTGACCGCGCAGACCGGCCACCACGGAGGCATCCCTCACCTCGCCGCCGAATTGCGGGGTGAAGCCCCCAGGGAAAGCCTCCTGAAACGAGAAACAGTCGGGATCGGAGAAAACGTTGTCGAGAGCCTGCCGATCGGGGACGCTGTCGACTATGGTGACCTCGGGACAGCCGGCCGAACCGTCGAGAATGCCGTCCTGGGCGTCGAGACGGTCTCCGATTAGCAGCGTCTTGCCGCCGTCGGCGCTGAAGACTCCGGCCCGGGTATTGGGATTGCGAAAAAAGAACCCGCCGGTGACCTTCCGGTAGGCAAAATTGGTGTGGCCATACACCTGCAGATCGCCAAATTCACCCCCGAAGTTGCCCCAAAATTTGAAATCATCTTCGATGGCGGGAGAACCCCAGATATGGGCCGGGTCAGCCACATGGGAATTGCCGGCGGAAATGAGGCGTGCCGCATCCGCCCTCTGGACGCTGCGACTAGTGGCGGCGGTGTCGCGAAACTCGACGCTCAGGTTGGCGAACCCATGGGGGCCAAGAGGCAGACCTGCGTTGCCGGAAAGCGTGTAGGTATCGCCATCCCCGGCGAGATAACTGCCGGTCCGAAACTCCATGCTGCCACCCGAGGAATCATCCTTGAGAAGGAAATTCAGAACGCCGGCGATGGCGTCCGAGCCGTATTGAGCCGAGGCGCCGTCTCTCAATACTTCCACCTGCTGCAAAGCAATCGTCGGGATCACCGAGATATCGGGCCCTTGGGCTCCGTCGGCAACTCCGTTCCCCAACCAAGTTATGATCCCCCCTCGGTGCCGCCGTTTTCCATTGACCAGAACCAGGGTGTGATCGGGAGCCAGGCCGCGCAAACTCGCTGGTCGGATGATCCGGGCGGCGTCACCCACCGCCTGGGGGTTGACGTTGTAGGCCGGCAGGATATTTCTCAACAGATCGGTTACATCCGGTTCGCTTTGGGCGACCAAGTCCCTGGGCGAGATGACGTGGATTGGCACGACGGACTTGGTTACGGCGCGCGGTTGTGCTCGGCTGCCGACGAAGACCATCTCTTCAAACCAATCGTGATGCGTTTCCCCGGAGCGCTCTTCGGGTAGTGCCGCCTCAGTCCGACTGGCCCGGGTCTCCGACGAGTGGGACGCCAACGGGGCCAGGAGCCAGATGGCCAACCCTAACCCGAATTTCTTACTACCGAGCGAATGCGACATCACCCAATCTTCTGCTGCGCTCCGGAATGACGGCACTGGAGCGGATTTCCCTGGATTCGGGGCTTTGCAGGGTGACGACCCGGCTTCACCCTCGAATCTGCACGAAACCCCCGCCAGCACTCGACCTCCGTTCGCTCGCGACGAATTTTGTGAGATATCCGGGCTAAAAGCTTACCGCATCCGGATCTTTTCACGGTAAATCTTTTCTGCATGCAACAAGTCTGATTTGGAATCCGGTTAGTCGAGTCAAGTTGCTTCTGAAAAGCGCTGGTGTCGGGGTCATTCCTTGGAATCTTGACGCAGCTTGCGGAGTCAACCGATTCAAGGATTGATCCTTTTCCTCCCTTCGGTCGTCTACCCACCGATAAAGGTCAGAACATCCAATGGGCCGAGATATCAAGGCCTCCGCGTTGGTAGGAGTAGCGGTCGGGGGAAACAGCCCACTGGTCTGGGTCGGGATGCATTTCGACTTGCCAGTGGCGGTAACCGATCCGAATGCAAATGTTCTTGTTCACCACGATCTCACCGCCGACGCCATAATGCCAGTAGAAGTCGGATGAAGAGTCGGAGTAATCAGAGTCTCCAAAGGCGTGTTTGAATGCAATGTCGTAATTCCAGTAGCTGCGACCGGAGCCCGCATAGACGAACGGCTGTATCGGGAATTTCACCGGCAGAAAAAACAACCCGGTCATGGCTACGTTCCACATCTCAAGGTCCGCGTCGAGGATGTCAGAAAACAGCTTGCCTTGGAACGAGGACCATCCGACTTCGGCTTCGGCCCGGAAATAATCGTTAATCCGCCAACCCGCATAGCCGCGCGGACCATGGAACAAAAAGTTGGTTTCGAGATCGCCGTCATTCTCCTGGTCGAAATGCAGTCCATGCAGACCCGCGCCAGCATACCACCGGGCCGATGCGGGAGCACAAAAAAAGATTAGCGCCAAGGCTGTGATTACGTATTTCATGAGACAAATTTATAGGTAGCGCTTCCACTGATATCTAGCCTAAATAAGAGATTTGTTTCCGTTTGATAAATCGGATTGCCGAGGCCAGCCGGGATCATGCCGTAGAAAAGCGCCGCCCCTCGGGGTCAGCTCCTTGATATTTGACATGTCCTCATATTGAAAATCAAGGGGTTGTTGCCCAAATCGTTCTTTTTTTGGGAAAATAGATTGAAAAATCGCGGCGTAAAGCCGCTCCTACAATTTTGCCAGTTGGAGGTTCGTAGGAGCGGGTTTATCCCGCGATTGCTCGGGAATGACGTATCCGGGAAAAGGACATGCAGCATTTCGAAAAAGGTGGTTTTCGGCAACAACCCCTCAAGGACTGGCCCCCTGGCGGATGTAGGAAAGCTCACGGAGGCAGGAGTCAAACCTTGAATCGATTGACTCCGCAGGCTTCGTCAAAATTTGAAGGAATGACCCCGACGGACCTTCTCCGAAATGTTCGAATATTCCAAACCAGCTTAACTAAGCACCATTCAGGTTTGACCCTTCCTCCGTACAAATTGGAAATAAAATCATGGTGCGAATAATTCTTGTCTCTTTTGTTTCAATTTACGCGGCGTATTCGGCGTTGGCAGCGGAGCGTCCGAATCTGGTGATCGTCATGACGGACGAGCACAACTTTCGGACTCTCGGATGCTACCGGGATCAATTGCCCGAAGATCAGGCTTTTGTATGGGGGAAGGGCGTAAAGGTGGACACGCCCCACCTGGATGCCCTGGCCGCGGAAGGAGCGTTGCTGACCAATTTTTATGCCTCTTCCCCCGTGTGCTCGCCTTCCCGCGCCGCCTTCCTCACCGGGCTCATGCCGCACCTGACCGGGACGCCGACGAATGACAGGCCCCTGCACGATCACATGGTGACGTTTGCGGAGGTCCTTGGAAACAATGGTTACTCCACCGCTTTCCTCGGCAAATGGCACCTGGACGGGATGGGTAAACCGCAGTGGGCGCCGGAACGGAAGTTCGGCTGGCAGGACAACCGCTACATGTTTAACCGGGGTCATTATAAGAAACTCAAGGACACGGATGACGGTCCGCGGGTGGACGCTAAAATCGGGCGAAATGGAATTCCGGCCTACGATTTGAACCAGGCGGATGAAAAATCCTATGCCACCGATTTCCTGATGGACCGAAGCCTGGATTTTATTCGGGAAAACAAGGATCGGCCCTTTTGCGTGATGCTGAGCATTCCCGATCCGCATGGTCCCAACCGGGTGCGCGATCCTTATTGGGATAAATACAGGTCCATGAAGTTTCAGCCGCCCAAAACCATGTTCAAGAACGTCGGTGATGTGCCGGCCTGGAGTGGCCTTAGCGGAAATAATTACATCGAAGACCTCGAATTAAACCAGGCACAAATGGCGGCCATCTTCGGTATGGTGGAATGTATCGACGACAATATGGGAAAGCTTTCGCGCGAGTTGAAGCGCCTGAATCTGGAAGAAAATACCATCGTGGTATTTACCTCCGACCATGGAGATTTGATGGGGGAACACCGCCGCCATAACAAGGGAGTCCCCTATGAAGCCTCAGCCAAGGCCGCCTTCCTTCTCAAGCACCCCGAACAGGTCAGGGCCGGTAAGGTCATCCACTCCGTCATGACCTCCGTGGATTTTGCTCCAACCGTATTATCCATGATGGGGATCGGGAATGGCCTGCCAAGTGGTCAGGGAAAAGACCTCTCCAATCGTTTTCAAAATGAAAACATGAATATCCATGGTGATAGGATCGCCTACATTCGCGCTATCATGATGCATCCTGCCTGGGTGGCAGCGGTTACCGAGGGTTATAAACTGGTGATTTCGGATAAGGACGAACCCTGGCTCTTCGACTTGGCAAAAGATCCGGACGAACTGATCAATTTCTACCACGATCCCGCTTATCGGGAAACCCGTGAAAGAATGAGGAATGCTTTACGGCGACAAATGGAAATAGCCGAAGAACCAATTTTGAGAAAAGCGGGCTTCGCCAAGTGGCTCCAGCCAGAGGAGGGAAAATAACCACAGAGAGCACAGAGAACACAGAGAGGGAGCGGTGGAGTGTTGGAATGAGGGAGTGTTGGAATGGGGGATCTCTCGCAACCGTGCTTCTTGACCTGCGTAGCATTGCGAAGCACGGTTGCGAGAACCCATTCCTAATTCCTAATTGGCGCCCCAGGGCGCCTATTAAAAGTGGTATTTCAGGCTGACGGTCAGTGCCTCATAGCCGATACCGGAGAACTCCAGCTCTTGCTTGAACGGCGTCACGCCGTCGGCCAGGACGCCAGCGTGGCTTCGAACGAGGTCGGCCACCGCCTCGTGGTCGATGTCGTCGAACCTCACCTTGCGAACCGCGAAACCAAGGGACGTGCGTTTGCTCAGCTCGTAGTCTACGCCCGCCAGCACCTGGTATCCGAAGATGTCCTGGGACGGGTAGGTGTCCAGTATGCTAGCGGTTCCCGCGGCGGCGCGCTTGGCTACTTCCGGCCAGTCCGGGTCGAATTCGATCTGCAGGTACTCCGCTTCGGGTTTGCGGAGGATCTGCAGGTAGTAATTGAATTCCGCTTCGGCCCAGCCGATTCCGGCGCCGACAAACGGCGTCCAGCGCGAGCGGTTGCGAAAGTCGTAGTAAAAATTGGCGAACACTTGGTGGATGTTGTACTCTCCGATCCGCTCGAAGGGTGGATGCTCGGTGCTCCACTCCGGGTTCTTCCTCTGCAGAACCGTGTTGGGCCCGCTGCCGATCAGTGACTCGGCGCTCCCCAGAGAGACGTTGAGGTACTCCATCTCGAAACGTAGCGCGCCGGTCGCGTAGCCCACCATGAAGCCACCGGCCGGCCCGCTGCCCGGGTCGAACGCGTTGGACGCGGTCCTGGGCAGGTAGTCGGAGCAGGCCGGGTCGCCCACGGGAGGACTTACCGACGGTGGATACAAAAGCTCGTCGCAGCGCGTTGGGTGGCTGACGTAGCTGCGGGCCGACTGCACCACGGTGGGATCCGCCAGGCCGAGTTGCAGGCCTGCGTAGAAGCCGTCGCGGTCGTCTTGGGCAGCGGTGGCATCCTGGGTGCACGCAAGCGCGGCGCACAAGGCGGTGACAAGGGCGCGGCAGGAGAAGGAGCGAGAATTACTGGGGAACTGGGAATTGAACATGGATCAGAGGCGCGCCAATTAGGAATTAGGAATTGGAGAGAGAGATTAACCACAGAGGACTCAGAGGGCACAGAGAAAATGGTAGAAGATAGGAGAAACCACGGATGGCACGGATAACACGGATAATCGTGATCGTGATCGAAAGGAGAGATGGAGTGATGGAATGAGGGAGTGTTGGAATGGGGGATTTCTCGCAAAGCTCGCCAAGAACGCTAAGAGGCGCCGTCCTCCTTCGCCCGTTGGGACTACGGTGTGACAGGGAGGGCGCCAATTAGGAATTGGAGGGAGAGATTAACCACAGAGGACTCAGAGGGCACAGAGAAAATGGTAGAAGAGAGGAGAAACCACGGATTACACGGATGTGCACGGAGAGAGGGAGTGGTGGAGTGATGGAGTGGGGGAAAGAGGAACCGCGCCGGGGGCTTTTGTGGCTATTTTTCTATCCTTGCCGGGCCCTTCCTTCTCATTGAAACTTCAAGCTGAAAGACAGGGGTAAATGAACCCGCGTTTTAACCGGTCGGCCATCTATCATTCCCGGTTCGAATTTCCATTGTTTAACCGCTTCAATTGCGGCTTCGACGAAGGCCGGACTGGTCATTCTGCTAACGCGAACGTCCTCAACCGAACCATCTTCCTGCACGATAAAAACCAGCCTCACCTCACCTTCAACCCTTTTAGCTTTCAATTCCGGAGGATAAACAGGGGACACACGCTTTATTGGCTTTGGCAGAACATTCAAAGCGCTGATTTCGTAGATTTCCGCCTTTTTTGCCTTTCTTTCCAGTATGAAAGGGAACTTTACCCGCAAATTGGCCGGTTGGCCACCCGACAAGGGAGGAACAATGCGCCATTGCTTGAAAACCTCCCGTATTTGTTTGGTTACATCGGGCGGTAGAGCCGGTTCGAATTTGGGTAAAATCAACTTTCCTTCCTTATTGAAGATGGCCCATACCTCGGTTTCCAAAGTCCCGTACTTTTTGGCCATCTCTTCCGTGTAATTTGGTTTCGCTCTTTTGAGGAATTTGATCGGGGAATCCAAATTTCTCGGTCCAATTAAACGGGGCTTGGCGCTCTCATCCAGCTTCTGGCCATGGGCTTCCAGCAGTCGCTTGACTCCATCGCTGCCAAAATAATCGGCCACGTAAATGCCGGAGAAATCCTCGTATAGCTGGTAATCCGGAGCCAGGCACTGATCCAGGGCAATCTGCACCACCTCGGCCACGTCGTAAAGGGTTGCATATTCCACCATGGTATTGGCGAAGTCCGGATTCAGCTCACAAGACGCCCCGGATTCGATAAGGGCCTGGATTTCATCCCTATTGCCCAGATAAGTGGCAGCCCAAATCGCCGATACGCCATCCGCTGGCGCCAAGTCCGGATTCGCTCCATGTTCAATCAGTTTCAGGGTTGCTTCCAGGCCCCCCAAAGTAACGGCAAGATACAACGGGCTCACTCCATTTTTAGTGACCGCATCCACGGAAATTCCCTTTTCAATTAGGAGCGGTATCATTTCCGCCTCGTTGTGGAGAGCAGCAAAATGGAGGTAAGTCATCTTTGTATCGGGCTTATTATAGCCAAGTTTTCTGACTTCATCCAGAACCAGGCTCAGGACTTCGGGATTTCCCGAGCGAATAGCCGATGCAATCGCATCGAATCTCCGCGAATCATCAACGAGTTCAGGTTTGTAATTTTGAAGGTAATACTTTACCATCGAAGTTCTGCCAAAAAGGCACAGACCGCTGAAGAAACCACTCAGGGAGGTTTTTTCTATGGAAATCCTGCGGGGTTTTAATTTTACCAGAAAATCGAAAATTTCGTGCCGCCGGGAATTCAAGGCCATCAAGACCGGCGCGTCCTTTCTGTCCATTCTCCTTTTATTCTTGAGGGCAAAAGTTTCGACCAGCCATTGAGTCAGTTCCAAATGCCCGCCACGAACGGCCAGATGTACCGGGAAATAACCTTCCCTATCGGATAAGGATATGGCCCGTTCGGGTTGCTGCAGTAACTTCAAAAATGAAAGGTTACCCACTCCTGCAGCATAATGCCCGGGGTAGTATCCAGTCTCATCATGGTCCCTGAGTTTGGACAGCTTTTCCAGACTTGGCATGGAGGAAAGCAGGTTTTCTCTACCGTACAAGGCCATGAGGTGCAATGGGTTTACCTCTTCATTCGTATATTTTACCGAGGAAGACCTGGAATTCCATGCCTCTATCACCTCCTGGTCCGATCCGGCCTTCATCAACCAGTTAAGACGGGCTTTTTCGTTGTGAGTATCCTTCTGGGGAACCTGTATTTGCAAAGTGACGGGATCCAATAACCAGAACGCCGGATGGCCTCGTTTATTGGATTCCCTGGCCAAACGCCATCCAATCCTACCTATGGAAAAATCCTGAAGGGAATCCTTCTCAATGTAGGCGATTTTAGCAGGACTGAATTCCGGGCCGATCCATGTGCCCACTGCGATAAAATTATCCTGCTTTGAATCGTCCCAGTAAAGGTAGGAATTCGGATTGGGCTTTAGGGGAATCCTATCCCTCCTGAATACAACCTCATAGAAACTTTGGAATTTACGTTCCTTGAAGCTTCGAGCCATTAGATTCAGGGAAAATAGATCGGGCAGATAAGCGTATCGTTTAAGATTCTCGAAATCGCCCTCTATCAACCACCCGCCTTCCGATTCGGGAAAAACCTTTTCCCCGTTCTCTAAGAAATAGGGGTTATTTTTTTCGAATCCGGAAATCTCAATATTTTCTTTGTCGACCCGGTAAATCAGGGTCAGCTTGCCGGGTTCTTCGGCAAACAGATTCACCCCTGAATAGAGGAGCCAGGAAAAAAACAGAATGAATTTAGGGAGTGGATACATGGCTGTTGATTGAGAAACCTTCCCCGATTGATATCAGGGAGGACCAGCATTCCTCAAGTACGGATTGGAGAAAAGGGAAACCACGGATTTCACGGATGAGCACAGATGATTAATGGACTCTCGTAAAGCACGCGAAGGGGCGCAAAGAAGGCGCGCTGGGGCGCGCCTCACCCCTCTGTGGTCTCTGAGTCCTCTGTGGTTAATCCGTCTCCTTCTTTGCGTGCTTTGCGATCTTGGCGAGAGGACTTTCACGGGGCAGCCAAGGAGGGATTCTCGTCAAAGTGGTAGTCGCGCGCCCGCTGTATTTCGTGGCAGGGATCTTCATCTGCGATATCGTTGATAGATTGACGAGATTTCAGAATTGCTTGCGCAAGGTCAGGCCGACGGTGCGAGGATTGCCCAAAAAAGCGCCAAAGGTCTGGGTGGATCCTGGGCCCGTTCCCGACCCCTGGAGCGGAGCGTCAAAGGCAATCTGTATGTGATCCTTGTCAAAGAGATTCTTGGCCCACAGCTCGATCCCCCAATTATTATTGAGCTGAGCGAGACCAATACGCCCATTGAATACGGCAAAACTCTCTTGTAGCTTTTCCACATCCAGATCAGAGCCGGTGTTATAACTGCTCATGTAACGCAGATCGAGGTGGGCAAAGGCTCGCCAGGAATTGTTCAGATTACGCTCGTAGGTGGCGGCGCCCGTAAAAGACCATTTGGGTGCGTTGGTGAGTTGGCGACCAGCCAGGTTTTCATTGGATATGTTCATGCCGTACTTGGTATCGGAATAGGTCACTCCACCCCGCATGGTCATCTCGTTGGACAGACGTGCTGTCGTTTCCAATTCGACCCCCTTGGCGGTAACTTCTTCAATATTCTCTGTGATGAAACTGGTGCCGGTGAAGGTAACCAATTGGAAATCCTGTAAATCCATATAAAAGACCGTGGCATTTAGAGTAGCTCGCTTCTCCAGGAGACCGAATTTGCCCCCGAGTTCGAATGAGTCGACTACTTCCTCTTTAAATGCGAGGTCCGAAGGGGACGGACGGTTGCCCAAAAGTGGATTTGGCAGGGTGGCCCGATCGAGACTGTAACCGCCCGCCTTGAAACCCCGGGAGAAACCTGCGAAGAGCAAATGGTCCTCACTCAGGTGGTAGGCTCCGCTGATGGTGTTTGACCACTTTTTCTCCGTGCGGCTGTCCGTGTAATCGCCGTCGAGTAAAGGATTTAGGAAGGGCAGACAGGCTAAACCAGAAATAGTGGGAGCGGATTGCGCTGGCACCAGACCCGCCGCAACCGCTCTTCCCAAGTTTGCCAGAAACGCCGAATTACAGGCGCTATTTCGGCTCCTCAGTTCCGCCTCCAGGTCCTTCGTTTCTTCTGTGTAGCGCAACCCCAAGGTGATCTCGAAGTCGTCGGTCACGTGGAGGTGGTTATGGGTAAAGAGGGCCCAACTCTCCGCCTTTTGCATGAAGTTGTCCGAGATCATGCCGTCACCCTCGGGGAACACCTGCCCGGGAGGCAAGTTGGTCAGGCCCGAATAAAAACCGCTCAGGGGATTGCCCGAAACCAGTCCATTGACGTATCCTTCGAAGGCTGAACCGAAGCGAATCGAGTCACGATAGTCGAGATTCTCGCGAATGAAAAACAGCCCAACCAGCCAGTCCACCCATTCTGTTTCAGACTCCACTCGAAACTCCTGGGTAAGCGTCTCGAATCCCTGAAAATATCCGCCTCTGTCTCGGAACAGGATATCCAGGTTGATGTAGTCGACATCCTGCCCGCGCGAAGATTCCCAGTCGCGGAAGGCTGTGAGCGAGGTGAAGGATGCGGCGCTCGTATCCACGGTAACCTCACCTGAGATTCCCCATTCGACCACGTCGTCATAATAGCCCCTGTTGGGATTGACCGAGACCTTTCGGTCAAACGGATCTCCCAGAAGGTCGGCGCCCATGGCCTGAATCAGACCGAGGGTAGGTCCTGGAACCAGGGTGACAGCAGCACAGCATTGTTCGTTCCGATCGGAATAATCGGCAATGATGCGAATTTTGGAATCCTCTCCTGGTTTGAAAAGGAGTTGACCACGAGTGAGCATGCGATCCCGATTGTTGTAATCCTTGCCCGTGGCGATGTCCTCGAGAAACCCGTCCCTTTCCGTAAACACGGCATCGATGCGCCCGGCCAAAGTATCCTCAATCAGCCCCCCTCCGACTCCAGCTTCCAGGCGGAGGTTGTTATAGTTGCCGTATTCGATCTTTCCATAACCACCCGGTTCAAAGGATGGGCCCTTGGTGATCACATTGATCAATCCCATCAAAGTGTTTCGGCCAAACAGCGTGCCTTGGGGACCGCGCAACACCTCGATGCGCTCGACCTCGCCAAGTTCAGTGAGGGCGACATTGTTTCGGCTGCGGTAAACACCGTCCACAAAGACCCCAACCGCCGATTCCAAGCCGGGGTTGTCTCCGGTTGTGCCGATACCGCGGATGCGGGCGACGGCCCCGGTACTTTCAGCCTGGGAGGAGGAGAGGAACAGGCTCGACGAAACCGCCATGAGATCGCGGATGTCGGTCACGCCCGAATATTCGAGCTGAGCCTCCGAATAGGGGGTCAGGGCAATGGGCAGTTCCTGGGCATTTCGTTCTCGCTTGGTGGCCGTTACGATGAATTCCTCCAAGTCTATGATTGCCAGTAACTCCTCCTCTTCCTCGGCAACCGCTTGGAAGGAAGGAACGGTCACGCAGGCCAACAGGGAAAGGAAGATTAGGAGATTCGAGGGGTAAATTAAAAACTTCATATCCTCTTTCGTTGAGCTTGTCCCTTGTCGGAGTATCAGAAGCAATAGCCCCGGAGGGGTCAATAGCTTGTAGTGCCCCCACTTAAGTCTACATTGAATTAGAGAGTATTAGTAGCTGCATAATGGGTTTATTCTGCTGGGTCGGACGCCGTCTCCGTATCACTGAACTTTCACGGGGCAGCCAAGGGATTGCCTCTCGCAAAGCTCGCAAAGGGACGCAGAGACAGGGAGGAGGGTCCCCCAATGATTAGGGTAAATAGCCACAAAAAAGCACAAAAGGCGCAATAGTGGGAAGAAGACCAACCACGGATTAGAAACCAGCATCTAGTATCTAGCATCGAGCATCCAGAAATTGACTCTCGCAAAGCTCGCCAAGAACGCTAAGAAGCGCCGTCCGCCTTCGCCCGTTGGGACTACGGCGTGACAGGGAAGGCGCAAAAACAGGGAGGAGAAGAAAAACCACGGATGATTTGCTGAGATATATTTCGCGCATATAAGGCCAGCTTTTATTGTTATTAAATTTAATTCGCGCAAATAAGAATGGTTTTTATTGTTGCGAAATTCAATTCGAGCAAATAAGCAAATCCTTATTTACGCGAAATTCATCCCAAAACAATGCATCCGAACCAATTTAGCGCAAACAGCCCCGGCAGTTGCCGCAAGACCTTGGAAGGCTATTTCGCCTATACTCCAGGACCGCTTCCCCCGGATCTCCCGTTGGACTGGGAGCTGACCGGCCTCATAAGCGAGGCCAATCAAGCGCTGGGAGAACTCTCCGGGGCCGGAAAACGCCTCCCCAATCCCCACTTGCTGATTCGGCCCTACCTACGGCGGGAGGCAATCCTGAGTTCCCGGATTGAGGATACCCACGCAGACATGGAGCAATTGGCGCTCTTTGAGGAGGAGGAGAATGCGGAGAAAGACGTTCCGGTGACCGATGTCCGCGAAGTGGCCAACAACGTTTGGGCGCTCGAATACGGACTCCATCGGCTTGCTGAATTACCCATATCCACCCGCCTGATCAAAGAACTCCACGAAATTCTGCTGAAAGATGTTCGGGGAGGGGAGAGCTTCAAGACGCCGGGCGAGTTTCGCCGAAGCCAGAACTGGATCGGACCCACGGGGTGTACCTTGGCCGAGGCCACCTTTGTGCCACCGCCCCACCACGAGATAGGCCGGTGTCTCGGTGATCTGGAAAACTTCATTCACGGCGATCACCCCGAACCGGCGTTGGTCAAAGCTGCCTTGATCCATTACCAGTTCGAGGCCATTCACCCATTCCTCGACGGTAATGGCCGGATCGGGCGCTTGTTGATCACCCTCTACCTCTGTCAACAAGGCTGTCTATCCCAGCCCTTGCTCTACTTATCGGGCTTTTTTGACGAAACTCGCGACGATTATTACCGTTTGCTTCTCGCCGTAAGCCAGAAGGGCGCTTGGCGCGACTGGGTCGAGTATTTCCTGCGCGGGGTGCGCTTACAAGCCCAGCGCGCATTTCTGGATACGGAAAAGATTCTTGAGAGCTACGAATACTACCAAGGCAAACTCAAGGAAGGAAAGCGAGTGCCGCAGGAAGCCGCTCGTATTCTGGACCACATCTTCGCCAATCCCTATATATCTATTGCCCGCCATGCCAAACGAGTCGATGTCTCCTACCAGATGGCGCAGCGAGGGGTCGAATTCTGGATCGAGAATGGACTGCTGGAGGAGGCCACCGGCCAAAAACGCAACCGCATCTTCGTTGCCCGTGAGGTTTTCAACATTATGGCCTCTCCATCGCTCCCCATAAACGCCAACGAACCACCGATCTCGTAGCCCAGGAAGGAGAATGACCGCAGATGGCGCAGATTAGCGCAGATAAAATAACGGAGGGGGGACATTCCTGCATGCCACGCCGGGAGGCGGGTCCCCCAAATAATAGGGATAAATAGCCACAACAGGCACATCCGCCTTCGCCCGTTGGGACTACGGCGTGACAGGGAAGACTCAAAAAGGTAGGAGAAAATTAACCACAGAGGTCCCAGAGGACACAGAGAGGTGGACTAGAAGACGAAGCTCTCCATTTAGGAAAATGCCAATTTTAACTGAGAAAAAGGGGTTGAACCCCAACATCTTGGGTTTTTTATTTGCTGCTTGACCCTACCAAGAGTAGTTTGCCTTTTTGAAAAAAGGAGCAATCTCTCAGGCCGTTCTATCCCATCCGTTTTAAATCCCTTTCACTGAGAGAACTTCAACGAAATCAATCATGGCTGGTCTACGAAAGAAATTAAAAAAAATCGTCAGTACCGAAACAAAATCCATCCCAACTGCTGCTTCAAGTCATAGGGAAGCAATAACTCAAACTGTTAAGAGAAGTGCGCGTGGCAATGTCCAACTGGCCTTCGGGCATTTCGTGACCAAGCAAGACAAGAGCCTGAGCAAACTCGACAGGATCTAACTCTCAAACCTCTACCCCAAACAAAATGTCCGATACCGCAGATCGGTACCGGTGTCTCCGCAGTCTCTACAAACAAGCGGAAGATGCCATTCACAACCTTGGAATGGAAGGATCAGGCACAGATATTCTTGCCATAAATGAACTCAGATATGCAGGGCATCACCTGCTTAACGCCCTTACATCGGAAAAAGAGAACGAAAAGGAAGAGCAATTCAGTCGCTTCACTTGACACTGCGAAAGGGCTCTTTATGAGGCTTACGATTGCTCTATCTACTATCACCTCTTTCAATTTCAAAAGTTTAAAATTGATTTTGCCAAGGTATCCATTTCAGACGTTATCCCTGATTTCCTCGAGGTGGAAATGACTATGCGGAAATGCAAGAAATTTCTAGAGCAGGCAAGGAGTGGATCTGAAAAGCGAGAGGACTACTATAAGGAAGCCAAATCCACCTTCTCTAAAGTTGCTGAAGCAAATCTTAAATGTCAGGCTGCTCGTGAAGAATTGGCCAAGAAATTGTGGGCTATGAGTAGGGAATCAAGGCGTTGGTGGAGAGGCCCTATAGCAATCTTGGCCTCTGCGATAATCGGCGCCCTGGTAACAATACTTGTTGTTTATTGATTAGTCATCCTACGACAGGGATTGCATGCACCGGACTTTCATGGGGCAGCCAGGGAATTGCCTCTCGCAAAGCTCGCAAAGGGACGCAGAGACAGGGAGGAGGGAAACCACGGATCACACGGATGAGCGCGGATGATTTTTTTAACAACGCTCCTTTCAGTCACTTGATCCGGCTGCGCCGGAACAGGATCGCTTCGCGAGCAGGATTGGGGGAGAAGGGAATGGAATGATGGAGTGGGGGAGTAATGGAATTTGGGAGAAGACCTTGGCGATCTTGGCGATCTTGGCGAGAGGCCTTTCCGGATATAGCCACAAGAGGCACATCCTCCTTCGCCCGTTGGGACTACGGCGTGACAGGGAAGACTCAAAAAGGCAGGCCAAAAGAGATGACTCTCGCCAATTAGGAATTGACATTGGCAAAGAGCAACCAGCATCCAGAACACACTTGCTTTATAGCAATAAAACCATATTACTGCCCATATCATGAAAACGACGATCGATCTTCCCGAGGAGTTACTGGTGGAAGCGAAGGCAACCGCGGCCCGCCGACGGACCACGCTAAAGGCCATGGTGGAACACGCCTTGAAAAGGGAAATAGAGGGCGATCTGCCTGGGCGAGATCAACGAAACTCGTTTTTCATTGATGAACATGGGCTGCCCCTTTTGAAGAAGAAGCGCGGTTCCAGGGTAACCAGCGAAATGGTCTACCATATGATGGAAGAGTTGGGTATCTGACCCCGTCATGCACTTGCTGGATATCAACGTCCTTTTGACGCTGGTAGATGCCGGCCACGTGCACCACCAGCGGGCGCGGAGTTGGTTTTTTTCGCCGGCTCGCCAGGCATGGGCCACCTGCCCCATCACGGAAAATGGCTTCGTGCGCATTTTAGGTCACCCCGCATATCCCGGATTCGGACGGGAGATCGAGGAAGCACGTATGGTGTTGAAATCCCTGGTGAATTATCCGGGGCACCAGTTCTGGAGCGATGATCTCTCCTTGCTCGACAGAAAGGCTATTCCGAGACTCTCAGGTTCAAAACACCTCACCGATCTATACCTTCTGGCGCTGGCCGTTAAAAGAAAGGCATCCCTGGCAACCCTGGACCAAAGAATCGAACCTCAACAGATTCCCGGCGGTCCCGAGGCCTGCCTCGTGCTACCCGGGGAATAAAAAGGCTGAAGGCTCCGCACGGCCCAGTGGATGACACGGATGTGCACGGAGTGATGGAATGAGGGAGTGTTGGAATGGGGGATTTCTCGCAAAGCTCGCCAAGAACGCTAAGAGGCGCCGTCCTCCTTCGCCCGTTGGGACTGCGGCGTGACAGGGAAGACTCAAAAGGGTAGGAGAGGAGAAACCACGGAATCCACGGATAGGCACGGATTTTTTTAACAACGTTCCTTTCAGTCACTTGATCCGGCTTCGCCGAAACAGGATCGCTTCGCGAGGAGGATTGGGGGAGGGGTTAACCACAGAGGTCCCAGAGGGCACAGAGAGGGAGAGGCGCGCCAACGCGCGCGAATTAGGGATGGTGAATCAACGGAGGGGGGACATTCCTGTCCCCCAAAAATTAGGGATAAATAGCCACAACAGGCTCAAAAGACTCAAAATTCCTAATTCCTAATTGGCGCCTCTGGCGCCTTCCCTCCGGGCTCTCTGAGTACTCTGTGGTTAATCTTCTTCATGCCTCGGCGTTCTTTGCGTTCTTCTGCGAGAGGCCAATTCTCTCCTTCCTCTGTGGTTATTCTCTCATTGCCGGCCACGCGAATTCCTTCGTCAGCCTCAAATCGACGGGGGATACGAGATTCTCACTCTTTCGCCCCTGATGGTTACCACAGCTCGCCTTTCCAATGCCCGGCGATGTCGTTCCATCACTTCGGCCATCAGCCTGATGCGCTGTTCCACCGGTGCGTCCGGCAGGCGAACCAACCCTGCATGGGGGACGTTGTGTAGAAAGATCAACTCCCCGAAGTCGGTATCAATAGTAATCAGGACTCGCTCCTCGGCCGCCGCACG
Source organism: Opitutales bacterium (assembly GCA_965204545.1). Classification (GTDB taxonomy): domain Bacteria; phylum Verrucomicrobiota; class Verrucomicrobiia; order Opitutales; family UBA2995; genus JAABVD01. The sequence continues at coordinate 1,833,934 of CBDBFA010000003.1, forward strand.
CTCTTGCAGCGCACGGTCTCCAGGGTCAGGGCCAAGATGTCGAGCTTCCACAACATCGTGCCCGGCGGTGCGCAGCCACTCTGCCAGACGGCGGCCGACACATCGGCCGGTTAAAAACTTCACGACAATTACACGGAAACGGAGGCCAGCGAATCCCCCGCAATCACCGCGTGTGCATAAGCAGTACAGGCGCGGATGTCATCCCATTCGAGGTCTGGATAGTCATCCAGAATGGCCTCTGGCGAAACTCCCTGAGCCAGCAGGCTAAGTATGAGATCTACCGAAATTCGCATGTCGCGGACAATCGGCTTTCCGCCGAAGACATCGGGTCGGGCAGTGATGCGCTTTAGCAGATCGTTATTCGTTGTCATTGTCATGGTTCTACTCCCTGGGGTTCGTGTTGCAAGTGGGAATTTAGGCGTGTCACCGTGGTACTGCCAACGGCATAGCGTCAAGCAGGTGTTTCTCCTTACCGCCTCGGCCTCCGGATTTGGGAGAAGATGAACCACTGATCACACAGATTTCACGGATGATTTATTTAACAACGCTTCCTTTGGTCGCTTGATCCGGCTTTGCCGGAACAGGATCGCTTCGCGAACAGGAATGGGGGAGAAGGGAATGGAATGATGGAGTGGGGGAGTGATGGAATTTGGGAGAAGACCTTGGCGATCTTGGCGATCTTGGCGAGAGGACTTTCCGGTTATAGCCACATGAGGCACATCCTCCTTCGCCCGTTGGGACTACCATGCTTTTTGCCTAATTAAGGCTTCGCACGGCACAGCGGCGTGACAGGGAGGGCGCTGGGAATAGCCACAAAAGAGCGCAAAAACACAAAATTCCTAATTCCTAATTGGCGCGCCTTCGTCCCCGGCCCACCGGCCCTGTGTTGCCCTATCAAGAGTCAAGGTCTGACGTCGTTTTCTTTGCCCAAGGACCCCCCTATCCTTAATTTATACCAAACATCAAGGGCCGACCCTTTTTACCTTCCTCGTCGCGGGGTGTCCATGCAAACTATAGGAAATTGAGTGCTAGGACCCTGCGGATTAGGCCAGATCTAATGAGCGATCTCCCGGGAGTTGGGAATCCTTGGTTGATTTCCCCCTAGCGGCCATCATTTCCTTAACCGGAGGTAGTTTACCGGACATCTGCACTAATCTCCCCTTCCACTTTTATTGGTGCTTTCTTTGACCGGGGACAGTATATTTGATTGTCCCTTTGGAAAATTAAAAGGAAAAACCCAAACTAATTTGGCTTAATTTTTTGCCTCACTCCTGCACAAACCGAAACCGTACGAAGCAGCGGCTATCCTCCAGATTTAACGTCGCCATGCGATATCCCCCCTCATCTGGTACTGTCAACACGACCCCATTGTCTGACCAGGTTTCCAGATCTTTACTTATTTCCACTGAGTAACTAATATTGTCCCGACCTCCATAAAAATTGAAAGTAAGTTTATTTTCCGTAATTTCAGGTATTATGGGAGAAGTATCGAACCGTCCCATATTTAGTGCATAATATGCCAGAATCGGAAGCCCCGTCAAGGTGAGTTCGGACTCCCAATCCGCATCATGCGAAAACCCATAATTTATTAGCCACATCTGATCATCTCCAAATTCCTTTAAGATAATAATAGGCAATTTTTCCCATGAGGGAGAAGTGTACCCGGTTTTCCCTTCAAAGTGAAATATCTTAGCAAGCGGTCCAGCTCCATCGAAAGTTTCAAAATTTATTTGGGGAGCATCTCCCAAAAAATAGATTTTTTGCAACCTTGGGCTGCTATCAAATGCTCTCCTTTCCATTTTAACTACGCTTTTCGGAATTACCACTTGCTCGAGAACATAACAATAACTGAACATCGCCTCTGAAATCATAGTAACACCTTCGTTAATGTGCACCTCACGCAAATTCTTGCATCCACGAAACAAGGATGCTCCGAGGAATTGAGCACTTGAAGGAATTGAGAAGGAGGTCAATTTGCCGCACCCGGCGAAAGCGCCATTTCCTATCGACGTAACACCTTCGGGAATAGGGAGACTGATCAACCCTGTACAGTCATAAAAGGCGTCATTACCAATAGTTTTCAATGAAGCTGGAAGAACAATATAATTCAGTTTAGTGCATTGATTAAAGGCTCTGTCTCCTATTAAAGTAATTTGCCCAAGTATCGTCACAGATTGTAAGTTCGAACATCCATAAAATACTTCATGTTCAATTTCAAGTAAACCGGAAGGAAGAGAAACATCGACGATACTTGAGCAACCCAGAAATGCACCAGGTCCAAGATGAGATAGATTGGTTGAAAGCTCCAGATTCTCCAGGCCCGAACATCCGGAGAAAGCAAGTTGACCAATAGAAGTTACACTATCGGGGATTACAATTTGCCGAAGGCTTGAACATCGGAAAAATGCGGATGCCCCAATTGAGAGAAGGCTATCTGGCAAAGTGACATTGGTTAGGGAAGTGCATTCTTGAAAAGTACCGGTTTCAATAGTCGAAACACCAAATGGAATTTCAATTCTCTTTAAGTTCCGACATGCATGAAATGCAAGGGATTCAAGATGAAATAGATTGGTTGAAAGCTTCAGATTCTCCAGGCCCGAACACCCGGAGAAAGCCGAGAATCCAATAGACGTTACACTATCGGGGATTACAATTTGCCGAAGGCTTGAACATTGGGAAAATGCTACTTCCTCAATTGAGAGAAGGCTATCTGGCAAAGTGATATTGGTTAGGGAAGTGCATTCTTGAAAAGTACCGGTTTCAATAGCTGGGACACCAGGCGGAATTTCAATTACCTTTAAGTTCTGACAATAGTGAAACGCCCATTCTCCAATAAAATTAACAGACGGTGGGATATCAATATTTTCTAATTCCCAGCAATGTGCAAACGCAAAAGATTCGATAGATGTAAGCTCACTGGAAAATTCAACCGACTTCAACTTTCTGCAGTCATAGAAAGTTGAAGCTTCAATTCTTTTTATTCCATCCGGCAATTTCATGAAAACCAGGTTTGTACAACCAAAAAATGCGCCGTAGCCCAAAGAAGTTAAGTTAGCCGGTAACGTTAACGCTTCCAAACCAATACAACCTGAAAAAACTTGTACTGCCCCCACTTAATTCAAGATTCAATTAGAGAGTATTTGTTGCTGGTTGATGGGTTAAATTGGTCCTCAAATTGTTGAGGTGTCCTGTGATTTATTTCTGAGTGAGGATAATCTTTATTATACTCTTCGATCCAATTTTTGAGCGCCTGCAGGAGTTGTTCGAAGCTAAACCACTCATTGAGCCAGATCAGGTCCTCCTTTAGGGTGCGAAAAACCCTTTCGGTATCGGCATTGCCTTTGGGGTTGTTGAAGGAAGTAAAGATTTGGGCGATGCCCAGCACCCGACAGGCCGCCATAAAGTTTGCCGAGGTGGGTTGACAGCCGTTGTCGCTGACCAACCTGACCGCGCCATGCTCGCGGATGCCTTCGCGAAACTGGCGCTGCACGGCCATTTCCAAAGCATCGAGCCAGTCCCTGGTCTTGCTCGTGACCGATAAGGACCAGCCTACGATCTTTTTACTGCCCCAGTCTTTAACCACCACCAGATACAGCCAACCCCAGGACTCGACCTTGATTTTGGTCATGTCGATGCCCCACAGCTCATTGGGCCTGTCCGTGGTTGGTTTGCTGCCCTTAGAGCCGCGTTTTGCCTTTAATTTGCGCACATTTTGCGCCAGTAACCGGTTTTCCTTCAGGATGCGGTAGATCCGGTTCTTGCCCACCGACAGGCCCTTGCGGTATCGCAGATAGGCCCATACCCGACGATAGCCCCAGGCCGGGTGATCGGCTTTGATGGGCTCGATCAGCTCAAGCAGTTGCTTGTCTTGCTCCATCACCGCTTGACTGCGTTTACGCCGCCTCATAGCCACTCGTCGTCGTTTTTTTTTAACTCTACGGTCAGATCTCCAATGATGCCTTTGAGTTTCGAGATTTCCCTCCTTAAACGATCAGCTTCGCGGTCCGGACCTCCATAATTGAAAATCTTCGATCCGTCTTTGAGCAAACGATCTTTCCACTGGTAATACTGGGTCTGACTGATCTGATGGCGGTTGCATAACTCGCCTACCGTCACGTTTCCTTTCAGTCCTTGTATTACGATTTGAAGCTTCTGTTGAGCCGTCCATTTACGTCTTTTCATTATCGAGTAATCCTTGATTGATCACTCCCTTATTTCCATCATTTCCTTAAGTGGGGGCAGTATAAACTCCATCTCCTATTTCCACTAAAGTTGATGGAAGCGTAACTTGCGAAAGGCTTTCGCAATGCATAAATAGATCCTTTCCCAGAGAAGTAACACCTTCAGGGATCGTAATGGATAAAAGTCCAACGCAATATTTGAAGAGACCATCAGCCAGCTCAGTAAATCCTTTTGGGAAATCGAAACTTGTCAGGCTTTGGCAAGCAGCGAATGCCTCATCACCAATAATACTGACGGTTGCCGGGATGGCCAATTCAGTTAAATTTAAGGACCCCCAGAACGCAGAGGTACCAATCGTCATTAACTTCGATGGAAGAATGATGGTGGTTAGCTTGGAATTCTGAAATGCGAATGAACCAATTATGGATACTGTGCTTGGAACATCGAAAACGCTCAAATCCTTTTTAATTGGATAACGAAGAATTTCGCTTTGATCCTTATTGTATAAAACTTCATCTAAACTGGAGTAATTGACATTATCCTCTGCCACAACAATACTGGCCAATTCTCTAATTCCCCAAAAGGCATAAGGGTGTATGGTTTCAACGCTGGCTGGTATTTGTAAACTTGTGACCCTACCCTGATCGAATGCATGCGGACCAATCGCAGAAACTGGTTTGCCATGAATTGAATCCGGGATGACTATCGGTCCCATAAAAAATTCTCGAACTCCAATTACGGTTCGAAATGATCCATTATCCTCATAGTAGAGGTTACCCCATTGCTGAGCTCTTATCCAACCGGGTATCAAAACAGCCATAAAGATAACAGCACGTACCAGAAACCATAACCTATACATGGGGAAAAGTTCCTTAAAGCTGACTATCATTAGATTATGAAATTACCATGATGGGTGGGGAACAGGAAAGGTGTAAAATGTCAATCCAACCGAGTGGCACCTACCATTCCGGAGGACTTTCACGGAGCAGCCAAGGAGGGATTCTCGCAAAGCACGCAAAGGGACGCAGAGACAGGGAGGAGAAGGGAAACCACGGATAACACGGATCACACGGATGATTTTTTTAACAACGCTTCCTTTGGTCGCTTGATCTGCTTTCAGCAGAACAGGATCGCTTCGCGAACAGGAATGGGAGAGAGATTAACCACAGAGGGCACAGAGAGCGCAGAGGGGAAAGCGCCCAAGGGCGCGAATTTGGGATGAAGACTTAACGCTTGAGCAGCTTATCTACTTCTTTATTTATAGTATCGGAGTCAGTCAAAAACTCCCTATTTACATTTCCTCTTCCGACCCAAGGAAACTCGCTCCTTATCTTCAAGGATTTCCCCTTCAGTTTCTCAACCCTGGCCCGTTTCACATTGAGCGGTTCCTCGCGGATTTCTGCAATGGTCTGGCCTGTCTTTTTTTCAATGAATTTAGTGATGCGTTCTTCGTGATACCTCGGTGACCCAAGAGATTTTTTAGGCATAACGACCTCCTGGTTTGGGGTTGTTGGGAATCATTATGGAATCTTCTTCCAGGCGATAATCAGATGGTGAAATTACCATGATGGTTGCGGAACAGGAAGGGTGTCAAATGTCAATCCAACCGAGTGGCGCCTGCCATTCCGAAGGGCTCAGAGGACACGGAGGGAGAGAAAAGATGAACCACGGATGAGCACGGATAATTGCCCGCGAAAATCGCGAATAGCCCCCAAGAATCCGCCTTTTACGCCAACGGCGTTAAACTCCAAAGCCCAGGGTCGCGCAGCGCAGGCTGGGTCACCGATCACCCATACAACCGAACCCCAACGGGGTTCCACAATAGACGCGCCAGGTCGCTCCTTCCCTCCCTCGGTGTCTTCCCTGTCACGCCGTAAAACTGCAAGGCGAAGGCGGATGAGTCCTCTGTGGTTATTCTTCTCCCCCATTCCTAATTCCTAATTCGCGCCCATGGCGTACTCCTTTATACCAAACATCGCGGGCTGACCCTTTCCGCACCCCTCGACTTTGTGAAAAAATACTTAAATACTAGGGCTGACCCCGTACCGCCTTCCTATCAGAATCAGAACTACGGTTCGTGCCTGGACAATTTGTCATCTTCATGGTAGTATCATGCTCTTCTTATGAGAAACACCGATATGCTTCCAATAATAAAACAATTACTTTGGATTGTTTCGATATTTTTTTCCATAATTTCAAATGGGTTCCCACAATCCAAGGTCACGGTTCAATACCAAGGGAAAGAGGAAGCTCTCTACTACGTTGATAGATTCTCAGCCTATGTCTTGGTGGATGGGAAACGGCGAAAAGCCGATTGGCCTGAAAACAAAATCACCCATTCAGATTCGTTTGGAAAGGGATTTGTCGAAATAAAGGTCATCAATGTTGAGACACCCATAGAGAATTCGAATAAAAGGCAAACTGTTGACAAACCGCTGTTCAAATACGAAGCGGAATTCACAGCCGATACCGACTTGAACTATTGTTATGGAGTACTGGTTTATCTGGTTAACGGAAACCCCACCACCTATTTTAAAACTATCGGGTCGCTAAAAAAGGGCAGGCCAAAAAAGCTGAAGATCGAAACAACGGAAATCGTATCGAAAGTGGGAAAACTGCACATCTTCTCCAAGGGGGAGGAAATTCAAAGTACAGGTGTTCAACCTGGAGACACCATCATAAACGAGTCCAAATTACTCCAGGAATCGACAGAAGGAATTCCCGTTATCGAACTACTTGAGACAAGTACCCGTTACCCTCACATTCTTTCTCCTGAAGGAGATCTCATGGCCACATTCCGGGACAAGGATACGCACTCTGTCATTGCTATCATCGATGTTGAAACAGGGAAGTCCGTTCACCAAGTCAAAACTGGCGAATTTTCCACGGAGGTGGCTGATTTGGAATGGGTATCTCCACACGAAGTTATCTTCGTCATGTTCGAAAGGTGGTCGAAGAAACCCGGGACCAGGGGATACCACAGATTCAAGAGCAACCTGTACTATTACAAATTGGGCAATGAGAGTGTGGAAAAGATGCGGAAGGATGTTGCCTCCATATATTTTGGAAATTTGAGATCGAATAAGGACCTTGTGGTCTTGAGGGATTTTGGAGAAAGAGCTCCTTACCGGTATAATTTCAGGACCAGAAAGGCTGAACCTGACCAAAACCTCAAGGATGGGGAGCGAGGTATGTTCGATTTGGAGGGCTTGGCCAGAGTCAAATCGGAAATAAAAGGAGATACGAACCACTTCTTTTACCTGGAACCCGGAAGCAGAAAATGGAAACCTTTAGATCGTTACAATAATGAGGAATCTTTTACTTTCAATTACAAGGGAAGCGAATTCTTGGAACAACGAGTAGAGATTCTCGCAGTACATCCTGATCCCAAAAAACTATATATTTGGTTGGCTAATGATGCAGGCGTCAAAGAACTCGGCCTCTACAACGTTGAAACGGGAACTGTCGACGAAATCTTGTTTAAATCTCAAATCTTCGACCTGGGCGGTTCAGACATTTCCGGTGACCGCATCTATCGTGACAAAACCACCCATGAAATTATAGGGCTGGTTATTCAAGGGAAGGTACCCACGGTCATTTTTAGAGACGAGACGTTTAATGGCATTCAAGACGTGGTAAACCAGGCATTGCCGGATAGAGCCAACCGCCTACTGGATTGGGCAAAGGACCTGTCTACTTTTATCTACTTCTCCTATAACGATAAATCAAAAGGACAGTATTATCTATTCAGGCCTCAGGAAAAGAAACTGGTTAAGTTCTACGATCTGTCCCCCAGATTGAAGAATTATAACCTTGGCACCATGAGACCATTTCAGTTTCCGGCGAGAGACGGGTATCAGGTACACGGATACCTCACGTTCCCTCCCAATTATAAGAAAGGGGAACAAATGCCACTTATAGTTTATCCCCATGGCGGTCCAACAGCAAGGGATGTCTACGAATATGACTCCACTGTACAATATTTCGCCAGTCTCGGTTATGGGGTACTGCAAATCAACTACCGTGGATCAGCTGGTTATGGGCTTTCCCACCTCAAACAAGGATTGGAAGGTGAGCTGGCCGGAACTATAATTGATGATATTGCCGATGGAACCCGGTTCCTGATCGATAAGGGGTTTGCTGATAAAAACCGTGTGGTCATTATGGGAGCAAGCTTCGGTGGCTATTGCACTTATATGGGGTTAATCCGCTACCCGCATCTATTCAAGGCTGGTGTTGCGGTAAGTGCAATTTCCCATTGGAAAAACATGATCCGAAGAGAAAAGAAGTATGGTTGGGGTTATAGTTCAAGCTTTTGGGATGAAATAATTAGCCGTTCCGAGGATCCTGACTATGCCCGGAAAGTGTCTCCCTATTATCGGGCAAAAGAAATAAATAGACCGCTACTGATTATTCATGGAAACCTGGACCCGATCGTAACGTTTGACCAAGCGGAATTGATGGAACATGCATTGAGGAAAGAGGATAAAGAGGTGAAATTGATCAGATTTCCTTATTCGGGCCACGGAATCATCGGGACAAAGAATCGAAGCCGCTACCTGGAGGAAATAAAGCTCTTCATCGAAAAGCATACCGGGTAAACTGCCAGGGCGGATGGGATCAGCCCTGGTTTTTAGTTATTCTGGTTAGTTTATTTTAAGGTGGGCAGGACAAAGGGGACAGTTCCTAATTCCGATCCTCCTATTTGCTCTCTCCACCTGGGATGATTCAGCGGTAAATGGTCTGGTGGCTGGTGTCGAGCTTCAGGCAAACCTCAGCGTCGCTAAGGGCACTATCGGATTCGTGATGCTAGATTGCTTGTGATAATCAAATCCATGCATGTGGGCATAAGGGGGAACAGGTTGGGGAGTAGCTGACGGTATTCGATGACGGGTCCTCGTCCTTCTCAGGTTGTTCCCTTTCATGCTTGCTGACCCTTTTTGCCTTCATTCCTAATTCTTAATTCCTAATTCCTAATTCGCGCCCTCCCTGTCACGCCGTAGTCCCAACGGGCGAAGGAGGACGGCGCAATCCTGTTCTGCCCCCACTTAAATCAAGATTTAGCCAGAGTGGTTTTGCTTCCGATTGACTAGGTTGGTTCTGGTAAGAGTCCTTTGTGCATGGGTGGTGTAGCCTGACTGGAGAATACTTCAAAACAAGGGCTGATCCCAGTATCCATATCCTTTCGGATCCTACCCAACTTTTCTGCGATGGGGTTATCTCCTTTTACGTCTTTTTCTTTTGCACCCTCTCCTATTTTTTGGGGCATTTCCTGACCTTAGCTCCTTCACAAAATCAATTCGACGCGCAGAAGGGCATTGGAAACTCATACAGGTACGTCCTTTGAAATTGGTCACGGCAAAATCCCCCAGGTTGATAATATCCATACCAATCAGAACATCGGTTCCATGCATATCGCCGTCTGTAACCCTCACTAGCGAAACGCCCACCCTGTTGGGTAGATGTAAATTTACGAGGTATACGTTTGCTTCACGCTCACCATTTGCTGTTTGCACTATCTGACGATCAATCGGCTTTAACCTCAGTGCTAAAACAACATTATTGGTAATCACTGACCCGGATGCACCCGTATCCCAAATCGCATCAAATTCAACCAACCTTGGTTCTGGCTTCCCGGAATCAGGCAAAAATGGTCCGGTTACGCCGACCCTTGAATTAAGGACCCTGGTTAAACCCTCATAAAGTTGAGTAAACCCGTGTCGAGAACGGTTGGAAGAGGGCTGATTCTGCAATGCGACTAACCTACTCTGGAATGAAATGTTAGCGGAATCTCTTCCTCCGGATTCAGACATTGACGGACCAAAAAGTCCCCGTCTTCAAATCCATTTTTAACTGCCGCGCCGTAAGCCTCAGAGTCCGAATTGAAAAACCCGATTACCCTCTCGCCATGAATGAGAACAAGCTCTCCATGATGCTCCCTGGCCAATCTCTTTTGGATTTTTCTAAAAAATTCGATCTGATTTTCCAGTTTCATTTTAGGCTAAAGGAATCCCGAAATCATACTCTGTCAACCCCCCATTTTAAACGCGGCCGGGGCGGGAATGGTCACCAGATGACTTTACTCCACAAGGTCCCCCAGCAAATTTTTTGCCATCTCGCCTTGGCGAGATCCTGTTTCGGCGAAGCCGGATCCATTTGCACGCCGGTAAACCAACCACAGAGGACACAGAGGGCACAGAGGGCACAGAGATTTAGAAAAAAAGGGGGTCCTTTTGCGCCCTTCTTGACCTGCGTAGCATTGCGAAGCACGGTTTGTGGCTAATTTCTCCTCATTCCTAATTGGCGCCCTCGGCGCCTCTCCCTCTGTGCTCTCTGAGTCCTCTGTGGTTTATTCGTTTCCATCTCTTTGCGTCCTTGGCGTGCTTGGCGAGAGGCCATTCCTTCAGCCTTCTTCCTTCAGCCTTCTTCCTTCAGCCTTTTTAATCTCTGTGCTCTCGGTGTTCTCTGTGGTTTCTGTCTTCCCAGTAGGCCAAGCCATCAATCGGCGCTTGCGATCATCTCCCGAATGCATATATTTTATTCCGTATCTTGAAATCGAATGGTGCCATGAGCAAATTACTGGTCAGAACTCAGATCAGCCTGGATGACGAACAGAAGGCGTGGTTGGACCGTCAAGCTGCGTTGCGCAGTGTGTCCATGGCCTCGCTAATTCGCCAGGCGGTTAGAGAATTTCGGATGCGGGAACAAAAGCGCGGACCGGCTGCTTCGTTTCAAGAGGTTCTCAGGCAGACATCGGGCATCTGGCAAGATGGAGATGGACTCGAGTACCAGGAGCGCATTCGCAAGGAATGGCTTTAAGGGATGGCCAGATATCTGCTCGATTCGGTCATCGACCATTTTAACGGCGTTGCTGAGGCGACAAAGTTCCTTGCCACCCACGGGCGCGACTGTGTGATTTCCGTCATTACCCGTGCCGAGACGCTTGCTGGGTTCCCTGCGGCATCGGAGCCCTTGGCCCTCAAGTTGTTGGACACGTTTGCCGCGTTGCCAGTAACTGTCGAAGTCGCAGATACCGCCGCACGCTTGAGGCGTACTCAACGCTGGAAACTTCCAGACGCGATTCAGGCAGCCATCGCCATTCAGGGAGGTCTGACATTGGTCACGCGAAACATCCGGGACTTCAAGGCTGGTGGTCCGGTCGCGGTGGAAACTCCGTATCAAATATCTGGTCCTTCCCAAAAGAATGAAACCACCAAATGAACAAAGGCGCCAAGGCGCCTATTAAGAATGAGGAATGGGATCTCGCCAGGGCGAGATGGCACAAAGGCACAGGGGCACAAAGGCACAAAGGAAAAGGCAGGGAGAAGGAGAAGATTAACAACGCTTCCTTTGGTCGCTTGATCCCGCTTCGTCTAAAGACTACGGCAGGACACGGTCCGGCTTCGCCGGAACAGGATCGCTTCGCGAACAGGATTTTTTTTAACCATTTTCCTGTTGAAGCATAGCTTCATCCTGTTGCCGCAGGCATCCAGCCGCAAAGCGGCGATGTTTTTAAAATTCACCACGGATTTCATAGATGGCACGGATGAGAGGAGGCGCTGAAAGCTTTCAGGGCTTCTCCTACTCTCTTCGCGTTTCTCAGCGCTCTTTGCGAGAGTCAATTTCTCTCCTCCCTCTGTGCTCTCTGAGTCCTCTGTGGTTATTCTTCTCCCCATTCCTTAGGGCGCGCCTTATGCGCTTTTTGGGAACTCATCCCAAGTGCGTCCATCAAGTGACCTGCCGGATCTTTTTTTGCCAGCAGCTACCAGAGTAAAATTATCGATAGTAATGGTTTTTTTCTGCTCCTCCGTCAGAAGCTCAGATGGAGCCCAATGTCCCCATTGTTTAAAGTGAAACGCTACTCGGAAGCTCTGGCACTGGTCTCTTAATGACCGCACCCAATGCGGGCTCATCGGTCTTGAATGGAATCCACTCTCTCCGCCAGCAATCACCCAATCAATGAGACCCTTTTCCATCCATTTTGACAAATCCAGATTTTCCAAAAGAGGCTCACAGCTCAGGAATTTTACAGGTGCGTTATTTTTGAGCAGCAACGGAATCCTTTTCTCGGCCCACGTCTGATCTTCGACCGAAGTTCCAAGCCAAACATTAGGAGGCCAGCCATTGCTCAACCAATCCTTTGGAACCAATTTTGAAACATTATGGGGGCGTTTCGTTAGAAGAAGCCAATCCAGGTTTTGTGTTTGGTGAATCAGATCCCACAGCTTCAACCTCCATTCGACCAAATCGGTCCTGCTCTCAAACACATCGGCCATTGAAGCGCAAAATACCCTTCTTCGACTCCCTTCACGTTTGGCTTCCCGGTTCCATTTGAGAGGTTCCTTCCAATGATTTTCTTTGAAAAATCGTCTATCCGATTTAGCACCCCACACATGGCTTCCCACCCGAACGGCCCATTTTTCAGCGTAACAATTTCGGCAAGCAGGTGAAACCTTAACGCATCCCCACCAGGGATTAAAGGTGTGATCCGTCCATTCAATTTTTGAGTCTTTTGCCACAGAAAAACGTTTTGCAAGCAAGTGAACAAAATTTCACCATTTTGTCAAGGCAGGAGGTATAACCTCTTTGGCTGCATCAAGAAGGGGGAAAAAGTGACCCTTTTCCTCTGTTCCTTGTGCAAATTTAGGCATCGAATTTCTGATGTTTGAGCTGCTTGCTCCCATCGAAACCCATGGTGGAAAAACCTCTTCCGTGAAAGGGATCAAAACTGTGGATGAGCCGCTCATTTGGATTCTTCCTCCTGCTCAATCCAGGCAGAAATGACCCCCGCCAGCGAACCAATCAGACCCAAAGAGACAATGACCAACCAAAGTCCCATCAACCGTCCTCCCAGCGTAACCGGATAAGGATCCCCGAAATACGAAGGTTCAGCCCCGAACAGGGTAGCGGTAGCCCACCACAAAGCTTTTTCCGCCGTGCGAATATTGGCTTCCGGATGAGCACTCTCCACACCAAGAATCAGAAAACTACTCATCACAATCGACACCACAATCAATGAAAAGATAGTAGCGATAACCGCTCTGGCACGCCCAACGTTAAAAAAAGTCGCAATGCTGTGAACACTACGGGTGGTGCTACGCATGACCCGAATGATCAGAAGTAGCCGCAGCAACCGCAGGCCGCGCAAAGCTTCGACTTCGGGAACGGAAGCCGCAAAATCGGCCCAACCCCACTTCCACCATTGGCGCTTGTTGGGTGCCCGCCAAAGGTCCCAGGCCGCTTTCGATGCAAAAAGGAAGCAAACCAGATAATCCAGCAACAACGCAAGATTCCGAAATTCAGAACCGAAAGCAGGTATGTAGCGCAATCCAAACAACACGACTGAACCCAGCGCCAACACGGCATAGAGCGTTTCAACGATGATCTGTGCCCCCGATACCACAGGTGCTGTGTGGGGTTCGCTCAACGCAGAAGGTTGTTCAGAGCCGGAACCCATGGGGATAATGAAATCGGCTTAGCTGGAACATAGTCCACATTTACTGGTCTTCGAGACGTTCGATAAACTCTTTGGCGGAAATGATCGGGATACCCCATTTCTTGGCCTTTCGTGCCTTGCTTGATGAGGTTGCGGCATCGGCCGCAACTAAAACATCGCAACCTTTTTTGGTGACGCTCCGGACCGGTGTCATTCCGGCACTTTGGGCGAAATTCTCGAGTTGGGCTTTGTTTGGCGTGCCAGTGAAGCAAACCCGACTGCCGGGTTGGAAACTTTCTACTTCCACAACGGGCGACACATCCGGAATGTCCGGGTCCTCAACCTCCAACTGATCTGCGATTCGAACGATCAGCTTATGTTCGGCGACACTAATCACGCCATCGCGCTTGGCCGCTGAAATGATACAATCCAGATACGCACGATGTGCTTCTCTACGCGATTCCTCGGAAATGTTTAAATCGCACGCCAATTGCCTGATCTCCAGATTCTCACGTTCGGTGATCACGCCATCGTCGAGCACCCAATCTAGCATGTCCAGGTATTGCTGGATCACCGAGTCACAGTCTGGGTAACTTGCGCGGGAAACTATCCGATGCATTGGACTTGTGCCGGCATCTGCGAGTCCTCGTCGCAAGGTAAAGGGATTCGACCCATGCGATACAGCGCCTACTTTTACCGCCCGCGCACTGCTTGCCCGATTGGTAAATCGAAGCCGACGTGCAAGTTCCGCAGTCGCTTGGGCATCGGCTAGGGCCCTATGATGGCAAGTTAAAGGAATATTGTGTTCGTCGCATGCGAGGCATAACTTTTTCTTTGTCGCCCGATATGTGCAAAGTCCGTCGCCTGGGTCTATTGCGACGCCTCCTCTGTCGAACTCTTGCAGCAGCATCCTCTTATCAAATGCCAGGTTGTGCGCGATGAGTACCGCACCCTGGAGCCGACCGGCAACCGCAGCAATGATTTCAGTGAATGTAGGTGCCGCCTCGACCATTGCAGCGGTGATTCCATGCACACCAGTGGGTCCCACGTCCCGTTCCGGATTAATTAGAGTATCGTACTCTTCAATCGTTTCCAAAGTCTTTGGATCAAGAGTTACCGCGGCTATTTCTACAAGTCGATCATAGCGCCCGAACCCAGTCGTTTCAACATCGACCACCACAAATTTTGGCATGCTCGCAACCATAAGTGAATCGACTCTCACCGCTATGTCGACGGACCACAACAAAATACCTTTCGTAATCTCATTGAGCATTGAGGGCCGCTGAAGGGACCGGCAAACACAATGCGGATTCTGGATTCGCTGACATTGCATGTCTCCGTCTACCTCAGCTTATTCCCATTCAGGCTACCTGACCCTTTTGCCTTCCGTTTTTTCAAATCAGCACCCCTCGGGGGATCGAACGGGGAATAAGGTAGGGTCGTCAGGTAGTAGGCGAAGAACGGCTTGCCCCAATTGGACTTGACAATCCTGGGAATTGGTCAACCAGATATTGCCAACCGCACGGTATGACTAACCGAATGCAGAAAAACTACGACCCTGATTGGGCCATCCGGTTGCGAGCCTTTTCGGTGGTGGAGCAGTTGGCAGTTACTACTGGAGGACGGATACCTTGGGCCGAAATTTCTAGGGGGTTCTTGTATAAAGGTAAGCAGATCCATTTTGCCAGCAGAGCCCTTGGGATATTTAAGCCACGCCAGATGTCTGCGGCGCTGAGTATCAGGACAGTGAAGCCACGTACCGGGCGGCCCTCCTGGTACCGCGACCAGAGCGCCGACTTCGACCCTGAGACGGGGTTACTCTCCTACGACCTGGTTCGAGATCTCAGCCATCCGACCAATGAAACGCTGAGACTTGCTTATGTACGACGGGCGCCGCTGATCTACTTCCTCGCCCTTGAGCCTGCTCGCTACGAAGCAATCTGGCCGGTTTGGGTTGAGGATTTCAGGGAGGACGAAGGGCGAGTTCTCCTTTCCGCTACAGAACCTGAAAGCAAGGACGTCAGGTTTGTCCAGGAGGGGCAGGTACTGACTGGTCAGAATATCCGGGAGCGATCCTATTCACTTCGGATGACCAAACACCGCAACCACCAAGCCTGGTTCAGCAGCCGAATTAGATCAGTCTACGGTTATCGGTGCGCTTTCAGCAATTTGCCCCTTTCGAGGCTCCTGGTAGGTGCTCATATCAAACCGGACAAAAATGGCGGACCTGCATCACTCTCAAATGGAATTTGCATGTCAACGCTCCACCACGCAGCTTTCGATGCCTACTTGATTGGCGTGGATCCAGGCCTGAGGATCCATGTTTCCCGCAGGGTCATTGACGTCGATGATGGACCACTCCTAGCAGGACTCCAAGGGCTTGACGGAGCTACTTTGCGGGCACCGCAAGAGCCTCGGCTACAACCAGATCCTGCATTCCTGGAATGGCGTTTTGACAGGTTCAAGGCAGCTCAGACTTGACCATTGAATGCTTTCCAAGCCTCACTGGACTTGGCTGGCGCCAGGAAGAGCCCGGACCTATACGCCTTCTACTTTGTGAAAAAATACTTAAATACTAGGGCTGACCCCGTGCCTTGGCCAGGGAGTCATGCCGTTTGCGGTTCGCAAATTGATGTTGGCGTCGGCATTTAACAAGGCAGTTATAACGGCGGGGTTATCGTTGCGGTAGGCGGCTAAAAATCCTCTACCACCCGGAGCTTGGGTTCCAAGGCTGATACGTCCGGCTCCAGACTCTCGAAAGTAATGGAAGCCGCATTGATACCGGAGCGAAGGTTTATGTTCATCTTCACTATGGTCCGCTCTGAAACCCATTCCGTCCAGTACCTCAACGTACTTTCCAGTTCCCTGGTTGGCTGACCGTATTTTTCCGTGAGCCTCTTTCTGACCAAGCTGTAAAGCCTACGTTGGTACCCTGCCCGGATATTCTCCAGAGCCAGGAAATACACCGTTTTGAAAAGCCTCCCCTCTCGAAATTGATATGAAACCGAAATGGGAGCGTCCCCTATCAAGGACTTTAATTCCGGCCTTGAGCCATCGTCTGGAATTACCTCCCACGTTTCAAAGGTTTGGTCAGACAAAAAGGCTGGATTTACCTCGTAAAGGTCTAGCTCCTCATTGGCAATCACCTTTGCAGGGGAGTCCCCCCAGTCTGAAAACCGGAAGTCGGGTGACTCTCCCTCCTCACAAGGGAATCCGTACCCTATGTACGCGGCCGTGCATAACATCAGTATGGTAAATATCTTCATTGCGCCCCGTCTTCCAAGGCAAGTTACGCAATAGGCAGTTTGCGGGGGTTTCATAGAAATGGCCATGCTTCCTATAACGAATCATTAATGGCATTTTGAAATTCAAGCCCAATTATGTCGCTAACACTGTTAACAATAAAGTTAATCGATTAACTTCAGACTGAACGCTGAAAATAATATTTAGTTAATCGATTAAGCATTAATTCTTTAGAAATTATAACCAAATACATCTTGAAAAATCGGGGCTATAGGTTAGGCAAGCAGCTTCCTGATTCCCTCTAAGAATTGCCCCTTGCTACCGGGATCTGGGCAGAAACATTCTCCTATCAATTGAAACGCATTCGAGAAAAACTTTTTGAAATCATCTTCGGTAGCGGTCGCGCTACGAGGACCTTCGAACTTTGGCTGCTTGGTGCCATTGTGGTCAGTGTCATCGTCGTCATGCTTGAATCGGTTTCCGGGATCGGGCCGGTGTGGCTCGATCGGCTGTGGAAGGCTGAGATCGTCTTCACGTCGATTTTCACCGTGGAGTACCTGCTGCGCCTATTTTGCCATCCGCGGCGGTCGCGTTATGCGTTCAGTTTCTTTGGTATAGTGGACATCATCGCGATTTTGCCGACTTGGCTGGCTTTTATCATTCCGGGTTGGGAATCCCTTATCGTGCTACGGGTGCTGCGGGTGTTTCGAATTTTCCGCATCTTCTCGCTGGGGCGCTTCTCACGGGCGGCGAGAACGGTAGCTAATGCTCTGAAAGCTACTCGCTACAAGATCGGGACCTTTGTAGTCGGAGTAGTTCTGGTCTCCGTTGTCGCAGGGTCGCTTCTGTACTTTCTGGAAGGTCCGGAGAACGGATTCACCAGCATTCCGGCAAGCACTTACTGGGCCATCATCACCATTACGACCGTCGGGCATGAAAGCCTAATGCCGTCGACAGTTCTTGGGCAGCTCCTGACGTCTGTCCTCGTAATTCTGGGCTACGCGGTGATCGCGATCCCGGTCGGCGTCATCACCTCGGAGGTGCTGGCGGCGAAGAATGCCCGCGATGCACTTCTCGCCGGTGAGGAGACCGAACGCCGGGAGTTCAAATCCTCGGCTTTCTACAGCTATCAAAATCCAAATATCCCGGAAAAGGTCATCTTCGAGGCATCCGTCATCAAGCCGGTTGCCGGGTTTCTGAACGCGAGAGGAGGCTTCTTGTTCATCGGGATAGATGACAACGCCACTCCTTTAGGAATTCAGAAAGACCTCGACCTGAAGAAGTGGGACACAGAAAAGTACGTGCGACACCTTACAGATCGAATCGGCGAAGATCTGGGTCCGGCTGCTGCGACTTGCACCCACATACGTATAGAGACTGTAGAGGGACTGGATATCTGTACTGTCGAAATAGATCCGTCGCCCAACGAGGTGTGGTTAGTGAAATCGGATAAGTCCAGAAAGCGAAGGGTGTTCTACGTTCGGTCCAACAATTCGACGCGTGAATTGGAAGGACCGGATCTCGTCAGTTACATCAGAAAACGATGGGATTAGGAGACCTTAATTTTTTTCTTTCTTAATTCCTATCCCCTGCCGCGCCTAACAGAAGGATTATTCCGAGATTCGAAGGCCTAAACCGTCCTGAGCGAGAGAGTTTCAAGCGCGTTTGTAACTAGGAGTGCGGCATTCTCGATATCCTTGTCGGTGGTGAACCGGCCAAAGCTAAAGCGTATGGAAGCTTCTCTCTGCGGTGCAGTAAGACCGATTGCCTGAAGAACGTGAGAAGGTTCTGGAATTCCGGATGCGCATGCTGCCCCAGTCGACGCTGCGAGGTGTGGTTGAAGGACAGCAAGTATGTCCTGCGCATGGAAGCCGTCAAAGTAGATGTTGGCGTTGCCAGGATGACGCATATTGTCATTAGGTCCGTTGATGGTGATAGGAAAATCACCGTTTTTTAGTAAATCAGTAAAAGCATCGCGTTGGTGTGCGATCCGGGTCCGCTCCTCTTCCGCAGTTTCATTGCCAACGATCTCAGCAGCTTTTCCCATACCGACGCAAAGAGGCAGCGGAACAGTACCGGACCGCAGGCCGTCTTGTTGTCCGCCTCCATAGATCAATGGCTCAATCATCTCCTTGAGATCTCGACGAATGTACAAGGCACCTATACCTTGCGGACCGTACATCTTATGTCCTGAAAGGCTTATCAGATCAGCATGCGTGGCAAGATCACTCATGTCCATGGCACAAGGCGCTTGGGCTGCGTCACAATGGAACAGTATGCCTTTGTCAGAAAGCAACTTAGCAATTTTTTGGATGTTCTGAATTGTCCCAATTTCGTTGTTCACAGCCATTATAGACCCTAACAGAACATTTTTATCTAGATGCTTTTCCAAATCTTCGAAGTCGATGAATCCCTCCCTGTTCACCGCAATGGTCTCGACGGTGAATTCCTCATGCTCGGATAGAGCACGCGCGGCGCCTAAAACGCACTTGTGTTCAATTGCGCCTACCAAGATGCGCCGACGATTGTCAGGCGCACGTCGGGCGAGGCCAAGCAATGCGAGGTTATTTGCTTCGGTGGCGCCTGAAGTGAAGATTACTTCATCGGCGTCGGCGCCTACCAATGCTGCTATGAATTCCGCTGCTCTACGAACCGACTTATCAGCCCGCCATCCGATGACATGATCAATCGAATGCGGATTACCAAACGATCTACCCCAATAGGGGGCCATCGCTGTTAAGACCTGTGGATCAAGGGGCGTGGTTGCTTGATAATCTGCATAAATAGTTCGTCGATCATCCATTCTAAATAGCCAACTGGAGAGTTCCTCCAGTTGGTTTGACATTAAGGCGAAATAAAGAAACAGTGTCAACCTGGACATTCCAACCAGGCGCAAAAAAGTATGATTAGAGGTCCCCTACACCAAAAAGGCTATAAACCACAGCTTTCCGGTCACGAGACGTTTCCCCTCCGATATGGATGGCTCAAGAAAGCTTTCGATGCTGTCTCGGAAACAGAAGACAATGAGATTAGTCGGTCGGTATTCAAAGCGAATGATGCCATTGCAAGGTTCGGTGTCGGCAGGAACATGGTTTCTTCCATAAAACATTGGGCAACAGCGATAGGTATTATAGAGGATGATTCGCGCCGGATCAAAACGACTCAATTTGGTAGGCGCATATTCTCTTCAGGTGGCCTTGACCCATATATGGAAAACCCGGCTACGGCATGGCTTGTACACTGGCAACTTTGTGGCAAACCACCCAACCCCCCAAAACCACACAAAACCACTTGGTTCTGGGCGTTCAACCATTTTCCGTCCCCACTTTTTGAGCGCGAGATGTTCGTCAAGGGCATATTGAAACTTGCGAGGGATCGTGAATGGCCACGTGCTTCGGTATCAACAATCAAAAACGATGTAGCCTGTTTTGTCCGCACCTATGTGCAACTTCAATCAAGAAAGGCTAACCGCGAGGATACATTGGAGTCTCCACTTACAGAACTTGGGCTAATCCGGTCCACAGGAAGCCGCGACAGATTTCGGTTCGTGCTAGGGCGGAAGCCTTCACTCGGTTCCGGTGTTTTTTGCTATGCAGTAACCGAATTTTGGTCCGGCTATTCCTCAGCGCGGACCCTCTCTTTTGAGGCCCTCGCCCATGAACCCGGGTCACCGGGCCGAGTCTTCTTATTGGATGAGAACGACTTAATTGATCGACTCTCCACTCTTGAGGATGTGAGCAATGGTCTTTATCAGTGGTCAGAAACCGCCGGGCTAAAGCAATTGATTCGGAATGGTGAGTTGAATGGAATAGATGCTATCAATTTCATTGAAGACGACTTTAGTGTTCAAAAAAGAAAGGAAATTGCCTGATGGCTCTTGCAGAACGGACTAGGGTTGCGCGACGTTTCCAGCGATCAATCCGCATCGACACTGATATTGGCGATGCCGCCGCATTGGATGGATTCATCTGTCCTCGATCCTCCGCAGATGTCCTCAAGACGATGGCCCGACATGTGGCTGGGGATGGGCAAGGAGCTTTCACGTGGACGGGCCCTTATGGCAGCGGAAAATCGAGCTTGGTCGTCGTCCTTAGCGCTGCACTCAATGGGAATAGGTGGATCTCTCGTAACGCGGAATCCATTATAGGTTCCAATACGGCAGCACTCCTTAACAAAGCATTTCCCCGCAGGACGAGAGGTTGGCGCATCTTACCTGTGGTCGGTCGGAGAGCGCGACCGGCACAGGTTATCGGAGAAGCTATTTCGGAAACTGATTTCTTAACAGAACCGATGCCGAAGTCCTGGACCGATAAGCGCGTCCTTGATGCTCTTGACGCTATTGCCAAGCGTAATCCTCGGGCCGGAGGAGGTTTAATGGTCTTTATTGACGAGATGGGGAAATTTCTGGAAGCGGCCGCCAAGGACGGGTCAGATATTTACCTTTTTCAGGAACTTGCGGAGCGGGCCTCACGTAGTGGTAATCGGCTCATAGTGGTTGGAGTCCTTCATCAAGCCTTCGAGGAGTACGCTCATCGCCTTTCGCGTGAAATGCGGAACGAATGGTCTAAGATTCAAGGTCGATTCGTAGATCTAACAGTCAACACAAGTGGTGATGAGCAGATCGACTTGGTTGGGCGCGCAATCGAATCGGACCATCACCCAAAGAATCCAGGGCCGTTGGCCAAAGGCGTAGCTGGACTAATAAAACGCCAGACGTCGTCTAATTTTGTGGAAATGCTGGAAGATTGCTGGCCGCTTCATCCAATAGTCGCTTGTCTTTTGGGTCCTATCTCACGCCGCCGTTTCGGGCAGAATCAAAGGAGTATATTTGGCTTTCTCAACTCGTCGGAACCACAGGGATTTCAGGATTTTCTCCAGCACGCCATCGAAGATGACCATTATGGTCCGGATCGCCTTTGGGATTATTTGCGAATCAACTTGGAACCCTCCATCTTGGCTTCTCCGGATGGGCACCGTTGGGCCTTAGCTATCGATGCTTTAGAGCGGTGCGAAGGCAGGAGTGGAGAAGACTTACATATCAGGTTGCTCAAGGTGATCGCTGCAGTCGACATGTTTAAGGGCCGTTCTGGACTCTATGCTAGTCGCGACCTTTTACAAATTGCGCTCCCTGGTTACGACCCTGGCGAGATCGGGAATTCTTTGGCGGATCTACAACGTTGGTCTTTCATTACCTACCGAAAGTTTTCCGATGCATATTCGATTTTTGAAGGCAGCGATTTTGATATTGATCGTGCGATTGAGCAAAGTTGGGAAAACATTGGTGCACTGGACTTTGCCTCGTTCGATGCGCTGGCGGGCCTCCAGCCGATCGTTGCCAAGCGCCACTACCACGATACGGGTGCTCTCCGCTGGTTCGACTTCAGCATCGTTCCCATGGCAGATATTCGAAAAATTGTGGATGATTTTAAACCTCCCCATGATGCCATCGGAAGCTTCTTCCTGGCGATTCCGACCCAAGGCGAATCGCTAGAGACGGCTAGAAAAATCTGCCAGGATGCGGTGCGGGAGAATGGTGGCTTGGATGTCGTCGTAGGCCTTGCCCAGCGAGCCTGGGAAATACCGGTCCAAATGCGGGAGCTTGCCGCCCTTAAGCAAGTGCGCCAAGAGACACCAGAACTTTTGGGTGATAGGGTAGCTCGGATTGAAGTCGAAGCGCGCATAGCCGAAGTTCAGGGGCAGCTTGAAAGTGAATTAATCCACGCTCTCAGCAGCGCTTCCTGGTATTGTAAGCAGGCGGAGGCGAAAGCGCTGTCTCAAGCAGGTCTCAACCGTCTTGCTTCGGATCTGGCAGACGCTCAGTTCAAGAGTGCGCCAAGGCTTCACAATGAATTACTTTGCCGTGTGAAACCTTCAAGCACCGCGGTCGCCGCGCGAAATGCTCTCCTGCGCCGCATGGTGCTCAAAGAAGGTAAAAAGCGACTCGGTATCAAAGGATTTCCCGCTGAGGGTGGTCTATTTGTATCATTGCTGGAGGGGACCGGACTGTACCAAAAAACGAAGGAAGGATGGCGTTTCGTTGCTCCCAAACAGGACGAGAATGGACCTCAAAATTTGGATCCCACCTGGCGTGAAGCGACGAAATTTCTAAAGACTAATGCCCATCGAGCGGTGCCCATCTCTGAAATCTATGATGTATGGCACCGAGAACCGCTCGGTATAAAGAAAGGGCTCCTGCCGGTTTTGGCTGTGGCCTACCTTCTGTCACAACGCGGTAGTTTGGCCTTTTATCGTGAGGGAATTTTTCGGGCTCACATATCGGATCTGGATATCGATTACCTCATCAAGGACCCTGCCTGTGTTCAGTTGCGATGGATGGATCTTTCCGAGGTCTCGCGGCGGCATCTATCCAAGATGGCCGACATAGTGAGGAATTTGGATGAGGAGAACAGACTCAGCCACCTTACGCCCATTGATGTGGCAAGGGGCCTTGTTGCGATTTATGATCGGATTCCGCCGTGGGTCGCCCGCACACAACGCCTGTCGGACAATGCAAAACGTATCAGACAACTATTTAAGCAGGCCAACGATCCGAACCAGTTAATTTTCAACGATATTCCCGAAATAGTGAAGAAGGGTTCAGTTTCAAGTGAGACCATCGCCATTGACCAAGTTGCTGACTGTATTCGGGAGGGCTTGAAGGAGTTACTGCAAGCCTATCCCGCAATGCTCAACCGCATGCGAGAGACGCTCCTTGTGGAACTGCAGGTTCCAAATACATCCTCTTCGACGTTACGCGAACTGCGTAATCGCGCCGAGAATATTCGCGGGCTTGGAGGGGACCATCGGCTTGAAGCTTTCATTGTTCGGCTTGCCCGGTTCGAAGGAGCAAAAGAGGATATGGAGGGATTGGCAGGGATGGCGGTAAACAAACCCCCTCGCGATTGGGTCGATCCCGACCTAGATCGCGCAACTGTTGAATTGGCCGATATGGCCCAAAGATTCATTCGTGCAGAAGCGTTTGCTCGGGTCAAAGGCCGCCAAGACAAGAGGCACGCTTTGGCCATGGTTGTCGGCATGGATGGACAACCTAGGTTGATCCATGGAGAATTCGAAATCACGGACCTTGATCAACCGGAGGTAAAAGAACTGATAGAACAGGTTGAAGAGACCATACGAAGAAACAGCAATCATAGACGAAACATCATTCTTGCTGCGCTAGCCAAGTTGAGTGCTAAGCATCTGGATTCCGCTAATACGACCAAACGAATGGCGACAGGAAAAAACAGTAGGGAGAAAAAGAAAGCGATTTCGTGAGCAACACAAGGCACGTGTTGGGTCTTTCGGGTGGTCGGGACAGTGCAGCGTTAGCCGTGCACATGCGGCAGAACCATCCAGAATTTGAAATTGACTACTTTTTTACGGATACGGGGAAGGAACTACCCGAGGTCTACGAGTTTCTGGTCAAGCTGGAAGGGTTTCTGGGCAAGCCAATCTTACGGTTAAATCCGGATCGTGACTTCGATTTTTGGCTGAAGCAGTACAACAATTTTCTGCCTTCTCCACAAACGCGTTGGTGTACCCGCCAACTCAAGCTCCGGCCATTCGAGCAGTGGATTAGGCCGATGCTTGATGCTGGCGCAACTGTTTACAGCTATGTCGCCATACGGGCCGACGAAGAATACCGGGAGGGCTATGCCTCCAAGCATAATAATCTCATCGTTCGGCTCCCGTTCAAAGATGTCGGCATCGATAAAGCAGGGGTTCTGGAGATTTTGGAAGGGTCAGGGTTGGGCCTCCCAAGGTATTATGAGTGGCGCACGCGAAGCGGGTGCACGTTTTGTTTTTTCCAGCAGAAAATCGAGTGGGTTCGGTTAAAGGAGCAACACCCCAACTATTTCGAGGAGGCCAAGAGTTACGAGAAGAACGCCGTTGAGCACGGATCACCGTTTACTTGGAGTCACGGGGAATCTCTTGATGACCTTGAAAAACCAGATCGAGTGGCAATGATCAAGGAGGAACACCTGCGCAGGTTGGAGCGAATGCGAGCCAAGCGTCTACCTAACCCTCTCCGACCTGATATGGAACCCATTGATGTTGACGACCTTTATGGTAAAGCTAAGGTCTGCCTAGCCTGTCATAAATGATTAGATCGACAACTTACCTAGCAAAGCCGATTACTGAAGAAAGGGAACAGACCCTTCGGGCGCTTGAGGATGCTCGGCCACTATATATTCTGCCAGCTGATCCACTCGCAGAAGAAGTCCTGATTCCCGGATTCCAAGTGGCTCAAAGTGTACAATGCATGGTGGGTTTCTTTTCAAGCGAAGTGTTGGCGTCCCTTGCACCCGGTCTGGCAACCTATATCTTAGGTAGAGAGAACTCCTTCCGGCTAATTATCAGTCCTCTTCTCAGGGACGAAGACCGGACTGCTATTGAGATCGGTCTAAAGTCTGCGGAAGAAGTAACCGATAAGATTCTGGAAGAATTAATTGTCACGGAAGACCTACTCCAAAGGCATACGCTAAAGTGCCTTTCCTGGTTACTGCGAGAAAACAGAATCGAGATAAAGGTTGCCTTGATGGAAGACGCCCTTTTTCATCCAAAAGTTTGGCTGTTCGAGAGCCAAGGTGACGTCATTGCGGCGCATGGATCAAGCAACGTAACTTACGCCGGAATTCGGAAGAATATCGAACAAATTGCCATTTCCAAATCATGGCAGGATCCGAATCAATACTACATTACCGACAAGCTTTGCTACGAATTCAGCCGACTTTGGGAAAACAAAGACGACAACTGCTTTGTTATCCCTATGCCTGAGGCGGTCCGGCAACGCCTAGTACGAACCTACAATTCTGAAGTGCCACCGACCGAAGATGAGCTAAGGGTCCTGTACAATAGGGCGATAAGTGTTTCGGAGAAGCTGGAACCCTACGACTTGTCCCCTAGGCAAAACAAAGGATTCACAATACCTGACTGGCTACGATACGAAGACGGTCCATACCAACACCAAGGCAAGGCTGTATCAGCCTGGTGCGATCGCAGTTATCACGGTGTACTGGAAATGGCGACAGGTTCTGGAAAGACAATCACGGCCATGATATGTGGGCACAGGCTTTATAAGACTCACAAACCACTGCTGATTGTCGTCTCAGCTCCTTATGTTCCCTTGATTGAGCAGTGGTGTGATGAAATTGTGAAGTTTGGACTGAATCCTGTAAATTTGACACGTGCCAGAGGCCCAGCGAAGCGTGCTAGCTTTCTGCAAAGGCTGAAACGGCGTCTGCGCATGGGTTTGTCGGATGTCGAAGTGGTAGTCGTCAGTCACGACACACTCTGTACCCCCGAATTTTTCGGTGCTATTGAAGGGTTTGACTGTACGCGCCTCCTTGTCGCAGATGAAGCGCATAATTTGGGCCGACCATCCTTTATTAACGATCCACCGGCATTCTTTGAGTATCGCCTTGGCCTATCGGCTACACCAATACGTCAGTACGACGAAGAAGGAACCGAAGCTTTATTCGAGTTCTTTGGACCCGTGGCTTTCCGCTTTCCACTTGAGGAAGCGATTGGTCGCTGCCTCGTTGAATATGATTACTACCTCCATCCCGTGTATCTAACTGATAGCGAGATGGATGCATGGTTTAATCTGACGGAAAAGATAAAACGAACCATGTGGCGTATAAGAAAAAATAAATGGAAAAGCAAAAAATACGGGGACCCGCACGAATACCTTTCCAAATTACTTCGCGACCGCCGCGCGTTGCTGGAAACGGCGTCGTGTAAGGTTTCTGCTCTGAAAGCTCTTCTCGATGAAGAGAATCTTGGCAACCTACGACACACACTAATCTATACCTCCGATAAAGGTCCGGATCAGTTAAAAAATGTGAACCGACTGCTAAATGACAGGAATATCCTGTTTCATCAACTCACTGCCGAAGAAACGGCAAACCGCGATAAAACGAAACGGATCATCAAATCGTTCCAAGAAGGCGAGATACAGGTCTTGACAGCGAAACGGGTCCTCGACGAAGGGGTGAATATTCCACAGATTTGCAAGGCATTTATCCTCGCCAGTACCACAGTCGAACGGCAATGGGTGCAAAGGCGTGGCCGACTACTCCGTACATGCAGAACTATTGGCAAAACTCACAGCGTTATCCACGACTTGCTGGCTCTGCCGCCGGGCATAGAAAAGGAAGGGATCGATCCGGATGTACGGGCACTCGTGGGACCAGAACTACACAGGGCTCTGGAATTTGCAAAGTTGGCGAGAAATGCAGGCAGGCCAGACGGACCACTTGCAATGATCGACAAATTGGTTGCCGCCGCGTACCTTTAACGGGAGGGGAAATAGATGCCACTGAACGAAAAAAAGATAATCTCAATCATCAGTATGGAATTTGCTGGCATAGAGGAACGATGCGAAGGGTACCGAGACGAGATTATCCAAGTGGTGTCGGATATTCTGCTGTATGAGCGTGGCCACCGAGTGTCCAAAACCAATATTCAAATTAAAATCAATGACAAGTGCAACGCTGCGGGGCGGTTCCTCGCAATTAAACGCGGTCAAGCAACCAGTTCTGAGGATCCGATATCATGAAGATTCTCCGGGCCAATTTTGAAAACTTCCGGCTACTCCGGGACCTTGAGCTAGAGTTCTCAAGCAAGCCTAAAGCAAATCTCACGGTCATCCGCGCCGCCAACGAGTCGGGAAAGACGACGATCCTTCACGGCTTGCAATGGGCACTCTACGGAGATAGGGCACTCCCTGGCAAAGGCAAAAACTTTCGCCTGCATCCCATTGATTGGAGTACCAGTGAAGGCAAGCGAGTCCCGATTACAGCCACGGTGGAATTTGAGTTGACGACACATCGCCGCACCTCGGGAAAAATACGTGAAACAAGGCGTCGCTATCGCCTCGTCCGGTCAACATTCGAGGATGTTGATAGTAAGACCCCTCGATCCGCCCCGACGGTGAGGCTGTACGCCCTGAACAGGAATGGCGCCAGCCCAATCAACGCCCCGGAGGCTCTTATCAACGATGAACTTCCGCCGGAGCTTCGTGAGGTATTCTTTACTGACGGCGACCGGGCACTGAGCTTTATTGAGGCGGATATCGCCCGATCAACCAAGCGCGAGCGCGTTCAACAGGCTATACGTTCTCTTCTCGGGCTCGGCGTGATTGAGGATGCTATCTATCATGTGGAGATATCTAAGAGAGAAGTAAATAAGAAGGCACAACAGGTCGGCGGCGGTAGAAAATTGAAAGAAATCGCCACGCGTCTTGAAGCGATGGAAGACAACCGCGAGACATTGGAAGCTGACCTTAAGGACGCGAAACAGCAATTTGGAGCATTCGACGAAAGGGTTAAGGAAATCGACCGTAAGATCGCGGAGGCTCTTCAAAAGGGCAACAAGGAGAAACTGCGTAAGGACCTTGATCATATACGGGTAGGAATCAGGCAACTCGATAATCAGCTTACAGTAGCGAACAAGGAACACTCAGAGCTGTTCCGGAGCCGGGACATTGCAATCGACCTGCTTGCGCCCATGCTTGTGGGGGCATTTGACATGCTTGAACAGTTGCACGACCAAGGTAAAATTCCAAATACCACCGTCCCAGTGCTGCAAGACCGCCTTGATGCTGAAGTCTGCATTTGTGGCGAGAACCTAAAACCGGGTGACCAAGGCGGCAACAAGCGTCGCGCCCATATCGAGAAGCTGATTGATGACAGCAAGCGCGCAGATGAAATTCAAGAAACCATCACAGACCTGTACTACGGGACAAAGCCGCTACAAACCGGAGGCCACCCCAGTCCGAATACGTGGATAGAGAGATATAAGAAAGTATCCGCCCGTCGCGACGGAACCGAGGAGTTGCGTAATGAAGCAGGCCGGAAGTTGCGGGCGCTCGAATTAAAGCTCGACTCGCTCCCCGACACGGACGTCCGAGGCCTACGCCAAACGCGCCGTAAGTACAACCAACTGCGTGACCGGTACCTAAGCAAAAAAGCGAAAATCGAGACCCAACTAGTCGGCCTTAAGAGTCAGTTCGAAGAGCTGGAAGCTAGGCGCGACCGCCTACTGCGTGAACAGAAAAAAGGCGCGCGCATTTTGGCTGAACTAGCTGTCACGCAGGACGTATTGAAGGTGCTGCAAAACGCCTATCAGCGTATAACAAACGAGGAATTGAAAAAGGTTAGCGATTTAATGAATAGGATTTTCCTCGAAATGATCGGCTCAGACCCTGAACAAGGCGCAATTATCCAGCGTGCCGAGATCAGCCGGAAATTCGACATCATAGTCTATGGGCCAAGAAACAGGACACTTAACCCTGACCGCGACCTGAACGGTGCATCTCGGAGGGCCCTGACACTCGCCTTCATTCTGGCACTGACGAAGGTAAGCGAGGTCGAAGCTCCGAATGTGATTGATACACCGCTTGGAATGACGAGCGGTTTTGTAAAACGGTCCATCTTGCGCACGGTTGTCCGGGAAAGCACTCAACTGATCCTATTCCTGACGCATGACGAAATAGCCGGTTGCGAGGAGATCATTGATGAGGCCGCGGGTGTCGTTTTCACACTGACGAACCCTGCACACTATCCGAAAATGCTCGTCAATGATCCGGGCGTAGTCGAACGCAAAGTGCTCCGCTGCTCTTGCGACCACAAGGGTGATTGTGAAATCTGCCAGC
This sequence comes from Opitutales bacterium, assembly GCA_965204545.1. Lineage (GTDB taxonomy): Bacteria > Verrucomicrobiota > Verrucomicrobiia > Opitutales > UBA2995 > JAABVD01. The sequence continues at coordinate 1,863,453 of CBDBFA010000003.1, forward strand.
GGCACCTAGATGAAGAAGTCGAGGTGAATATAGAGCCATAGGAGGCGACCATGGCTGATCGACATTTCAATCCGTTCCAAGCAATCGACATCAATGTGCCAGTCGAATTCCACGAAGCATTCAGGCGATACTGTCAACGAAGCGCCAACGCGGTGATCGACCAGAGTCCGTTTCCTCGTATGGTCGATCTCTGGTTCTTATCCGTCTGCGTCGCTGCCCGGCTGAATCTGGAACCGGCGGACATCAGAAAATATGACACGCGTAAGATCATTGATGGATCCATTTTCAGCAGCGATCCATGGCGTGTCCATACACTCATGCTAGTTGCGATCAGCCATTCAGGCGATGTTCAAATTGTCTCGGAGCCACGCAAAATGATGGCGCTCGCTAACGGCCTAGCAGTCGCTGGCCTTCCGAAGGTCATAGAGATGCTGCAGGACGGGGACGCGGAGCCGATCTGGAATCTGTCGGAAGCTATCGACGAAATTCTAAGAACTCATCAATCAGGATAACGATTTTGGGATTTTTTGTATGGTGCGCAGGTATTCGAGCAATCTAAGCAGGGGAAGGAATTTGCCTTGATAGATGGAAAAACCTTAGACCAAATTGTAAATCTACCACTCAAGCCTATGCGCATGATTGATGAAGTTGCGTGGTGTAAGATTTGTCAATTGTGGTTTGTAACAAAATTAATAATTTTGTAAAACGAAGTTTGTAAAATGGAATATGTAGATTTATTAAATCCTTCAAATTTGCGTGATCATTACCGCCATCAACTCAAACAGACGATTAGTGCTTATAATCCGACCCAAATAGTTTTGGGAGAAGCCCTTCAGAATGCTATTGATGCTATTGTTGAAGCGGATGGAGCTAAGCATGAAATTAGCATTGTTCTTGACCTAGACAATAAGGAAGTTACAGTTACTGATACGGGTGTTGGGTTTCAAAATGACCCGCAACTTCTGTTCCTCGGTGGTGGAACAAAACGCCATGGGGATCGTCGGCTTTTTGGCTTTGTAGGTGTTGGAATTAAAGTAGTACTATTTTCTTCAAAGAAATTCCACCTCCGAGCCTGTTCAAATAGTGGTGCCTTTGATTATAAGATCTTAGATGCCTATCAATTTGAGAAAGACCCGCCACCCGATTTACAAGCACCCACCCAATTCCCAGATGATCCGTCTCCTCTAGATACCGGAACAAAACTCATTTATCAATTTCCGAGTGCAGTAGCACACGATCCCGTTAAACGTTTTGTACAAGATATGTACGACCAATGTTTGCCACACGGGAATGATAGTGGATTTGGAAAAACATTAAAATCCGCGGTCAAACGAAAGTTCTATCCAAACCGTTTTTCGGCATTAATGGCTACTTTCCTCCGGCGGCATACTTACGCGGGAGATGTATTGAACTATCTTGGTGGGAAAGATGAGTTAGCAAATACGACGATTCATATAACGGTAAAATGCAAAAATCCCTCAAAAGAATTTGGAATTTACATTGGAGATCTGTTCGATGGGAAAAGGCAATTTTCATTTAAAATCAGTCCTCAATATCTCCTTGTCTCAGATACGTGCAATTGGGTTCCCCAACAGAATCGCCCAGGCATATTTAGTGAAGCACTGGGACCCGGAGGCACAAATTTGACCAAAACATGGAGGGGGTTTAATATCCGTCTCTATGCTGGTCCGGAAGACTACGAAAAACTGATTACTGACAAAAATGGCAATTTGCCTAACCTCAAATATTTGAAGGAATATAGAGAAAAATTGTTTCCACGAATCAACGGGGTCCTTCTCACAATCGGTCGAATCCCAATCCTTGAAGAATTTCTACCTGGTGGAAGTCAACGGGTTATTTCTGCAAACGGAGTCGTTACAACACATGAACTGGATCTAACCCGAGGTCGTAATCAGGAATATGTCCGCTGCTTTGATTTGGTAGTAGATGTGGATGCACAACTTAATTATGGCAAGTCACAATTAACGGACACACACCTGATTAACCGTATACGTCGGTTTGTGAATGATGCCTATGCGACTACAATTCAAACAGCGACAAGTAATTGGGTTGGAAAGGTGACTCCCCCCGATGACGATGAAGAATATGACTTTTTCTTAAAACGCGCCGATTTAGGTGTCCCTGGTCTTGCTATCAAAAAAGTTCCCAGAGATGAGAATGATGTCATTGCACTCTTTTTTGAATTACTTGGCCGGGGATATATTCAAGGTTATAAAAGCTATGGTTTGTCGCAAATGGATCCCTATGATGGAAGATTTATTATTAGAAGAACTGGAGATACAAATGATCCAGTAATACCGGCTGATGATAGACAACTTTCAGCTATAGAATTCAAAGTGATTGCTTCGAGTTTGATTCGAGATTTAGAACGATGGGCGAAAGATCCTCGCGAGTTGAAATTGTTGATTGCATGGGATGAAGGGTCATCAAAATCTGAACAATTTGGATTTGCAGATATAGAACATAGCAGATATTATAAAGATAAAGTCTATCCAAGTGTAACACGCTACCTTCAGAACACGAAGACCGGCTCACAAATTCAAGTATTGCTATTGAAGTCAATAGTAGAAGACATTAAACGAAAAATAGGATGAGTGAGGTGGAGAAAAAGGAACAGAACTTGAAGTTTGGGATGGATTGTACTTATCCAGATCAGTGGGATGAAGTGGGTGGATCAGGCCACAGACGAAGTTCAGAGAGACTCGGCCACTTTACCCTAAGGGAACGCTTGTCGAATGGAAGTGAGGTGTTGCTGACATCTTCCCAAGGGGTGTCCATCATATTGGCTTCTTCGCAGTAGCGGGCTACGAGTTTCAAATACCTACGAAAAACTAGAATCGACGGGAATCGGTTCTTCAAAAATAGCCACTGGACCATATCCTTGGGTCCCTTGGACGAATTGCAACTCCTGCATGCGTAGGTAATATTGTCCGCGGCGTCGGGTCCTCCCTTGAGTTGAGGAATCATGTGATCCAAGGAGAGCTTTGTTTTGCAACCGCAGTAGCAGCATGTGTTTGGATAGGAAATCTTGGTCTTCTCGTCGTCGAACAGTGGCCGCATCTTCATGTCGCCGGTTTGGTATTTCTTCCAGAATTGGCTCCGAATTGCGTAGTAGCCACGGTGCTGATACAAATTAGTAATCCCGTCCTCGACAGCGGCATGGTGCATAGCAAGTGTCCCGTACAGCCAGGCAAAATGCTCACGCAGAGTGGCATGGTCATCCGGTCGTTTTGGCATCGGGAGGAAGCGTCTCCATCGTGTTGGTTAAATTCAAGGTGAAATTTTCTCCAATGGAGCCGATAAGAAAATCAACCGCAGTTGACCAGGAATACACCACAGAGATCCCAGAGAGCACAAAGGTTGGAATTGGAAAGAGGATGAACCACAGATGGCGCAGATGCTCTGTTGGAGAACGAGTTGTTTTAGTCCCCGCGATTTAAAATAGTGTGAGGCGGAGATCTGCCATCCATCCCACTGCTATTTCGCTTCGGGAACAACCAACTCGTGTGCGATGGGCAGAAACTGGTTCATGAGTTCCAGGAAGTTGGAGTAGTAATCGTCCCAATCCGCGTTTTCATAGTCAGCCGGATTGGCTAGAATATTGTGCCTCATTACCTGCGAGCAAACCGCTTCCGCGACGATCTCGGCAAGAAGAACTCTAAAGTGCCGCTCTTCCTGCCCAGGGAATTGCTTGGATTTGGGACCGAGGTATCTGGATAAAGACGGGTGTCTGGCAGCTATCTCAAGGACGTTTTGTTTCCACCGGTAACGTTGGGCGCCATAGGTGACGTCCTCCAGTCTGATTTCAATCCCCACACCTGTCGATGGCGCGACAACGATGTCGGTTTCCGCCTCATGGTCTCCAAGACGCGCACATAGCTTTCCCGGAGCGAGACCTTCGTGAGTAGCCGAAACGGTAAGGTGTCAGCGAGCGGTTAAAGTGTACCGGCAAAAAGCGAAATAAAGTGTACCACCTTCAGGGGCAACCTCGGGTAAAGCCGAGGGATGTCAAATTACCTGAAAGTGGAAAAACGAGAAGCGATAAAACATCTATTGAAGACGGACCGCTCCCAACGTTGGATCGCCCGAGAACTGGGCGTGCACCCGCCTACGCCAAGGCCAGCGGCGTGGCATGCAGGAGCACAAAGGGAAGAAGCACGCCAATGAGCTGTCCGATCCAAAGTGTACCATTTCGCGGACCGGGAAAGGAGAGGCGCGCTGAGGCGCGAATTGGGGAGAGGGCTCTCGCAAAGAGCGCCAAGATGCGCTAAGATATTTCTAACAACGCTGCGCTTGATCCGGCTTCGCCGGAACAGGATCGCTTCGTGAACAGGAATTGTGGAGAGAGAATAACCACAGAGAAGGTGCGCCTGCGCATATCCCTGGCTTCGGTTCCCACTTGGACCGTGGAATCATTCGCGCTGCAAACAACCCTAGACTTTGAGGTCTGCGACGACATCGTGAGCGTATTCTCGAAGCCAGGGCAACGGCTCCTGGTGGACCTCAAGCACGTTCCTGATTCCCTTACCACCCCAAAATTCCGCCGCCTGTACTGCTGCGTCTCTGATCTCAGCATCATTCATATCCAATGCACCACTCACGAGGTTGGTTCGCCAAGACTCCGTACCAGGGTCGACTTTACGACCGAGGCAGCTCAAAACGGATGCTGCGAAGTTCGGATGTGCGACATCCAGGGAAAATTCCATCAACCAATCCAAAACGCGGACGTCTTCGCTGGATTTTAATGCCTGTTCAATAAATTCCTCGGCGGGATGGTCCATGCCGTCCTCGAGTGGTTCGACATCAAAAGTGGCACGTAAAGCATGCAGGAGTCTTTCCCGTGCATCGGACCCGGGAGCTGTTATATTCGCATCTTTATGGCTGAAATTCTCCCATTTTGTTTGCATTTTCAAACTCCGTGCAATGTTTAGCCTGCGCTGCTCCAGGACCGCCGTCAAGTTTGTCATGGCGGCTTGGCGAGAGGGAGATCGGGGAGATAACTCTCGCAAAGAGCACGAAGGGACGCGAAGAAGGAGAGAAACCACGGATTTCACGGATGAGCACGGATTTTATAACGGAGGGAGGACATTCCTGTCCCCCTATCGAAAGACAAGGTGGGGGACCCTCCTTCGCAAGATGTCTACGGCGTGGTGGGGGACAGGAATGTCCCCCCTCCGTTAACTCCTGTTCCGGCGAAGCCGGACCTCTTGGCGTCCTTTGCGATCTTGGCGAGAGGTAATCCGGAGGAGCCATTTACTTTCGCAAAGCACGCGAAGGAACGCGAAGAAAGATGGGAAAGCAGGAAGAATTGGGAATGGACCATGGATGAGACAGCAGAATTTATAGTGCGATACCACGATCTGGATGTGGGACATCTCAGTCTTCGGGATGGGAAGTGGCATTTCGAGTACACGGATGCTTTCCGGAAGAATAATAGGATCTCGCCAGGGCGAGATGGCACAAAGGCACAGGGGCACAAAGGCACAAAGGGGGGAAGCGCACAAGCGCGCCAATGAGGAATGGGGGAAGCGCAACTGCTCAAGCGTTTCGGGAAAACGACTATCGCCAATCCCTTTACCTTGATTCCAGTAGAACCGTTAGGCGAACCCGGGGAATGACTCTCGCAAAGAGCGCATCCTCCTTCGCCCGTTGGGGCTACGGCGTGACAGGGAAGGCGCGAAGAGGGAGAGAAAATTAACCACAGAGGACACAGAGAGGGGGGAGAAATTGAACATGGATGGACAGGATGGACAGGATAAGAGGTGCCGAGGCCACGTTCGGTGAGGTCGGTGGTCATGCCTTCCTTACCGTGCTATTGTGACATTATACAATGAATGTAGGCATAAACTTAATTTCATAAAGTCATAAACGACAAACACTTATAAAATCAATTACGTCTAATTGCGCAATTAATTGCGTTTTTTTGCTTATTTTTTTATTTTGACGCAATTCCAGGTGATGGTCTCCCGGGATACCAGCGAGAGAGATTGGGAAGATAACTCTCGCAAAGAGCGCGAAGGGACGCAGAGGAGGGGAGAGAAACCACGGATTTCACGGATGAGCACGGATTTTTTTAACAACGCTCCTTTCAGTCGCTTGATCCGGCTGTGCCGGAACAGGATCGCTACGCGAACAGGAGGTTAATAGCCGCAAAAGATCGCAATAAACGCAAAGAAGGATTTAACGGAGGGCGGGTTTTCCAACCCGCCAAATAATGGTAATGGGGGACCCGCCTCCCGGCGTGGCAGGCCCGCCTTCATGGATTACGGCGTGGCAGGCAGGAATGTGGGCGAGGCATGCCTCGCCCCTACGAATAGGCGGGTTGGAAAACCCGCCCTCCGTTAAATCTCTGTGCCCGTCCTGTCACGCAGTAGACCTGCAAGGCGAAGGCGGAAGGCATTCAGCCGCAAAGCGGCGATGTTTTTTTTCAGAATCTTGGCGATCTTGGCGAGAGGTAATCCGGAGGGGTAAGGATGAGCTTTGGTCTACAACCATTTTATCAAGTCCGGCAGGTTCATGAAGTGAACCCGCATGCCTTTGATCTTTCGGGTGAAGGTCCGGTCGATATCGTGAGCGAGGATGACCTTATCCGTATCCGGATGACTGCGGTGAAAGGCAGAGAGATTCCCAGTGTCATCAGGGTCAGCTCTCCACTTGGTTTCTATTGCGCAAGGTGGTTTGCCTCGCCGCAGCAATACGAAGTCTACCTCCCGCTTTTGCTTATCTCTCCAGTATCTCAATCGATCTTTCCATCCATGAGCGCAAAGCTGGTTGAGCACGATATGCTCCCATAAGAGGCCTCGGTCTTCTTCCCGGATCTCCGACCAGCCTCGCTGATAGACCACGAACCCGGTATCGAAACAGTAGACTTTCGGCGCCGAGATGATTTCCTTGGTCCTGTACTTGAAGAACGGTTTGAGAACGAAAAAGACGTAGGTTTCACTCAGTATTTGCAGGTAGTTGGAAAGCGTAGGCCGACTGGCTCCCACTGGGCTGGCCAGGGAATTGGCCTGGAATATTCCCCCGCTCTGTTGCACGAGAAGTTCGAAAAAGCGAAAGAAAGACGCCCGGCGCTCAACCCTGAAAAGCTCCTGAACGTCTTTTGCCCAATAAGCGTCCATCCATTCCTGGTAGTCCTTTTCCGGATACTGTTTGGCCAGGTAGAACGGTGGAAGACCTCCTCTGATGAAGCGGTGGTCCCAACCAAAATTTTCAAACGCCTCCCCATCCTCGAGGATCATCGGCGAAAGCCAGATATCGCGTTTGCGGCCCGCCAGTGTATCTTTGAATTTTGCGGATGCACCCAACGTAGAGGAACCGGTTGCAATGACTTTCGTTTCGGGAAAATGATCAGCGGCGATTTTCAGTATTTCCGAGGGATTATCCAATCGGTGAATCTCATCCAAAGCGATGCGTCGACCCTTTAGCGATCCGATAAATTCCTCCGGGTCGCTCATCTGGCGCCGCACCCGCGGCAGTTCACAGTCAAAGTATTCCACCTTTTCCAGACTTTGACAAAGCACCGTCTTGCCTGAGCGCCGCACCCCGCTCAACCAAATCAGGTTGCGCTCTTGCCAGGCCGACTCGATGCGGTTTATCCAATATTCTCTCTTAACTATCTGCAGATGATTCTTCATTTAGTTTAACTATATGAAGTTATACTTACATCTGGTAATTCCGAAGAGGTCAAACTTTCTATCGACCACGGAGGAGAGGAGGGAAACCACGGATTACACGGATCCCGCTCCGCCTGAAGGCTACGGCAGGACACGTGGGAACGGATGATTTTTTAACAACGTTCCTTTCAGTCACTTGATCCGGCTTTGCCGGAACAGGATCGCTTCGCGAAAAGGAGGTTAATAGCCGCAAAAGATCGCAATAAACGCAAAGAAGGATTTAACGGAGGGCGGGTTTTCCAACCCGCCAAATAATGGTAATGGGGGACCCGCCTCCCGGCGTGGCAGGCAGGAATGTGGGCGAGGCATGCCTCGCCCCTACGAATAGGCGGGTTGGAAAACCCGCCCTCCGTTAAATCTCTGTGCCCTTCCTGTCACGCAGTAGACCTGCAAGGCGAAGGCGGACGGCGCCTCCGTCCCCCCTCCGTTGATTATGTAATTGGGGCTTTACAATTGACTGAATTAACATTAATTCAGTCAATCTTATGTCTAAGATTTATATTAACCAAGCACAACTTACTCGACTGGAGCGCTTGGTTGCTCCCGGCAAGGTGATTGTTGTCTACGGTCCCAGACGGGTGGGCAAGACTACGTTGATCCGGCAATACATCCAACGGTACAACCGCGACGCCTTAATGGTGACGGGGGAGGATATAACGGTGCGCGAGTATTTGGAAAGTCAATCCCTGGTCAAATTGAGAGCATTTATCGGTCGCCGGAAAACCTTGATTGTGGACGAAGCCCAGTATGTGCGGCAAATCGGCCTGAATCTGAAGCTGTTGGTCGATCACGTGGAAGGGCTGCGCATTATCGCCACGGGATCTTCTTCTTTTGATCTGGCTCAGCAGACTGGGGAACCCTTGACGGGCCGCAAATTCACGCTGTTGCTGTTGCCCTTGGCCCAATTGGAATTACAGGAGGTGGAAACGGCTCACCAGACCACTGCGCAACTCGAACTGCGGTTGATCTATGGGTCGTATCCCGAGGTTGTCCTGATGGAGTCGAACGAAGACCGTCAGCTTTATATCAAGGAACTGATTGCTTCCTACCTGTTTAAAGATATTCTGCAGTTGGAAGGAATTCGATATGCCGACAAACTGCTCCGCTTGCTCCAGTTGCTCGCTTTTCAGATTGGCCGCGAGGTTTCGGTGGCGGAATTGGGAACCCAACTAGGCATGAGCAAGAACACGGTGGAACGCTACCTCGACCTGCTGGAAAAGGCTTATGTTCTGTATAGCCGTCGCGGTTTCAGCCGCAATCTCCGCAAGGAAATTTCCAAGAGCCGACGCTATTATTTTTATGACAATGGCATCAGGAACGGGCTGATCAACAATTTCAATGTCCTGTCTCTTCGCGACGACGTGGGGGCTTTGTGGGAGAACTATGTGCTGGTGGAGCGACTGAAGTACAATCTTTATACGGGGCGCCTGGTGGAAAACTATTTCTGGCGCACCTACGATCAGCAGGAGATCGACTTGATCGAGGAAGGGGGAGGGGGTCTTCATGCGGCTGAAATGAAGTGGTCGCCTCAACCCGCTACCCGTGTGCCTCGCGCTTGGCGTCAGGCCTACGGCGACAGTTCATTCGAGGTGGTTCATCGAGGGAATTACCTCGATTATATTTGTGGTCGGGAAAAATGACTCTCGCGAGAGCGAGATGGCACAAAGGCACAGAGGCACAAAGGGGGGAAAGCGCCCAAGGGCGCGGGGAATAGCCACAAAAGAGCACAAAAGGCGCAAAAAAGGAGGGGGATAGGATTGTTTGTTTAACAACGCTCCTTTCAGTCACTTGATCCGGCTGGGCCGGAACAGGATCGCTTCGCGAGCAGGAAATTTTTTTTATCTTTTTCCTGTTGAAGCGTAGCTTCATCCTGTTGCCGCAGGCATCCAGCCGCAAAGCGGCGATGTTTTAAAATTCACCACGGATGAGCACGGATGAGCACGGATTATTCAAATCCTGTACATCCTGTGCATCCATGTTTTTTCCTGATTGGCTCCCCGGTGCAATCGCGGCGTAAAGCCGCTCCTACAGTTTAGAAAAGTGTCTGGGCCATGCCCAGGGGGAACCGGCGTGGCAGGCCCGCCTTCGTTAAGGGTCTACGGCGTGGTGGGGGACAGGAATGTGGGCGAGGCATGCCTCGCCCCTACGAATAGGCGGGTTGGAAAACCCGCCCTCCGTTAAATCTCTGTGCCCGTCCTGTCACGCAGTAGACCTGCAAGGCGAAGGCGGATGCGATTCTTGGCGATCTTGGCGAGAGGGATCACGATTATTTGGATTGGGCTGCGGCGAAGGGATAGCGGACAACTTCCACGTCGTTTTGCATGGTTGGGCCGGGGGTACTGCGACCGCGGGTGATCAATATTTCCATTTCGGTCTGCATTTCAGCCACTCGTTCCGGATACCGGCTAGAGAGATTGGTTGTTTCACCGAGATCCTCCTGAAGATTGTAGAGTTGAACCGGTTGGTCTTCGGCGCCTTCGGTCCAGCCGCCCGAACCGGGGCCGAGTATCAGTTTCCAGTTTCCCGTCCGCAAGCTCGGTAACCCCCTGGAGGAACAACTGACGGAATGTCGGCGGACGGGTTTGTCGTCTCCTTTCAGCAGGGGCAGAATACTGAAGCTGTCCTCCCCGGCATTGGGGGGTAGCTCCCGGCCGAAGATGTCGGCCAGGGTGGCGAGAAGATCGGCTTGATGGCCCAGTTGACGGTTGACGGATCCGGGTGCGACCACTCCCGGCCAACGAACGATGAAGGGGACGCGGTGACCCCCTTCCCAAACGTCCGACTTGTATCCGCGCAAGGGACCGCTGGGGTAGTGTCCCATCGATTCGAGCTCTTTGGCTCCAATGTAGGGGGCGCATCCATTATCACTGGTAAAAATGACCAGGGTGTTCCGGGCCGCTCCACTGTTTTCGAGGGCATGGAGGACCCGGCCAACCACGGCGTCGGTTTCCATGACAAAGTCGGCATAGACCCCCAGGCCGCTTTTCCCCTTCCAATCCTCGTTCACGGACAAGGGCGTGTGGGGCGAAGTCAGGGGCATGTATAAGAGAAAGGGTTTCTCGGTTTCCGCTTCGCGCTCGATGAATTGAACGGCCCGGTCGCCCAGGGCGGGGAGGATGGGCTCGAGGGTCCAGTTCTCCAAGGCGGGACCCTGCACGCTGGCCTGATGGTTTTTGAATAGCCGGGCGGGAAGAAACTCGGTTGGGATGCCGATGGTGCGGTCGTTTTCAATGTAGCAAAAGGGGGGCCAATTGGGCACATCGGTCCCGAAATAGGTATCGAATCCGCGGGCGATGGGGCCGCCTTCAATGGCCCGCGAAAATACTTGGCGCCAAGCCGCGCGATGCTGGTCGGTGGCGGGGACGTCTTTGGTTTTATCGAAGTTACGCCGGTCGAAGTAGCGCATGTCTTGCGCGGGAATGGGCCACTCCCAGCCGAGATGCCACTTACCGATACATGCCGTTCGGTAACCCTGCTGCCAGGCCAGCCCGCCGATGGTGAGCCGATCGGGCGCTATCAGGGGATCCTCCCATCCTCCGACAATTCCTTTTTGCATCCGCGTTCGCCAATGGTAACGGCCGGTGAGCAGGGTGTAACGCGAAGGCGAGCAGACCCCGGAGGAGGAATGGGCATCGGTAAACCGCATACCTTGCGCAGCCAGGCGGTCGACGTGGGGGGTGGGGATTTTTCCGCGCTGCGGATTGTAGCACTGGACGTCCCCGTAACCGAGGTCATCGGCGTAAATGACGAGGATGTTGGGTTGGATCTCGCTAGCGCGAGATGGCACAAAGGCACAGAGGCACAAAGGCACAAAGGGGAGGAGAAGGGAAACCACGGATTTCACGGATAGGCACGAATATGGGGATGGAGTGATGGAAATAGCCACAAAAGGCACAAAAAACTCAAAAAGGGAGGGGGAGGGGATTTTGAGATGCTGAGAAAGAAAGGATTAACCACGGATTACACGGATAGACACAGATGATTAATTTAACAACGCTCCTTTCAGTCGCTTGATCCGGCTTCGCCGGAACAGGATCGCTTCGCGAACAGGAAATAACTCTCGCAAAGAGGGAGGGGAAAGCGCCCATCCTCCTTCGCCCGTTGGGGCTACGGCGTGACAGGGAGGGCGCTGGGAATAGCCACAAAAGAGCACAAAAGGCGCAAAAAGGGAAGGGGGATAGGCGCGCTGGGGCGCGCCTTCTTTGCGACCTTGGCGAGAGCCAAACTCAAAATCCAAACTCTGTGGTCTCTGTGCTCTCTGTGGTTTTTTGTTTCCATCTCTTTGCGGTCTTTGCGGTCTTGGCGATCTTGGCGAGAGGTAATCCAGAAGAGCCATCCAACCACGGAGGGGGAAAGGGTGCTCCGTATTAATAGTACCAGGCTAATCGAAACAGCAGGTTGATACTGTCGGCATCGACTATGGAAGGGACGGTGACTCCCAAGTCTTCAAAGGAAGTGACCCAGTCCTCGGTTCCGTATTGGGTGTAGCGCGCTTCAATCTGAAGGGCGAGGCGCTTTGAGAGCATTTTTTCGATCCCGAGGCCGGCGGTCCAGCCGAGAAAACTGAGATCGCGGGTATCTGATCCTGAGGAAAAGTTGGGTGTATCCGGGGCTGATGAACAGGGAGTAGGGGACAGGCAGCCGAAATAAGAGCTTGAAAACTGTGCTTCGGTAAAGCGAAGGCCTCCGAGCCCATAGAAGCTTGCATCCAAAGAACTCAACCCTCCCCCGAAGTCGCCGCCCAACTTGAGGGTGAAACCGTAGCTTCGGTCCTTTTCGAACGACCAATTGTCCGGCCAGCTTTCCCCAAGCTGATTGCGTCCCGGGGAGGTTCCGACTCCTTGTTGCTGTCCTTCCGCCGCGCCCTGGTGAACGGCGATATCGATTTCACTGGTGAGGAAGAGACCGTTCTCGGAGAGTGGCAGGCGATAACCGGCGAGCAGTCCAATCCCGGTCCCTGTTGTATCGGCGGAACTCTTATCTCGAAACACCATACCGCGTCGCGGTTCAGGAACGAGCGTGTTGGCGGAGGAGTTGTCGACGGTTTTATCCCAGGATGCCTGGAGAAAGTCCACAGGGACACCGATGCCGATATGGAAGCGCCGGTCCTCGGCGTGGGCCGGGTCCGCCGCCAGGAGGAACAGGAGTGGGAAACAGAGCAAATGGAGGAGTGACTCTCGCAAAGATCGCCAAGGACGCGGAGGAAGACAAGGAAGAGAGGAGAAATTGAACATGGATAAACAGGATGGGCAGGATTTTTAATTTAACAACGCTTCCTTTCAGTCGCTTGATCCGGCTTCGCCGGAACAGGATCGCTTCGCGAACAGGAATGGGGGAGAGGTTAGAAAGGCTGAAGGCTGAAGAAGATTAAACACGGATAACATGGATCCCGCTTCGTCTAAAGACTACGGCAGGATGAGAGGCGCGCCTTCTCTGTGCTCTCTGTGGCCTCTGTGGTTTTTTCGTTTTCATCCCTTGGCGGTCTTGGCGATCTTGGCGAGAGGTAATCCAGAGGAGAGTACATAGACAGGGAGGGTCAGGTTTGGGGGAGGAATTCGTTTCCAATTTTCCAGACTCCTTTCTCGCGGAATGCGGGAATGGTCTGGCGACGGGCGGCGTTGGTGACGGCAGGCGCGGAAAGGCCCCGCCGCTTGATATAATCCGACAGCCGGATTATGTTTTCGCCTTGGAGATAACTCAGTCTCTTGTGCAGGGACTCGGTTAGGGCAAGCGCCATTATGCTTTCCATTGTCCTGGTGTTGCGGCGGTTTTCATAGTCTCTGAAGGCTTGGTAATACCGGTCCTTCTCCGAGTTGCGGATAATTATGCGCGGCAATCCGAGCTGGATGAGTTGAAAATTTATGAGAACCCGTCCCAATCGGCCGTTGCCGTCGCAAAACGGATGGATGTTCTCGAAATCCAAGTGAAACCGGGCTATCTTATCGAGGAAGTAGGACCCGAGGTCGCTGGTATACCGGATGAGGATGTCATCTGTCATCAACTCGACATGCTCGGGAGCCGGGGCGATATGAGTCCCTACCCGAACGTATTCTCCGGGACCACGAAAGCGTCCGGCGATGGCATCATCAATTCCGCCGATGAGCATCTGATGCAGGAGAAGGATCAGGTCCTTATTCAGTTCGCTATCTTTGGCTTTGGCGCGTTTGTATTCTGTGACGCGGGCCAGGTTTTTGGCTTCGAAGACTTCCCGCACCGACACATTTCGGGACAACACTTGCTCCAACAGGATTCTCTCGGTCTCCTCCAGGGTGAGGGTTGAGTTCTCTATGGCGTTGGAGTTGTAAACGCTCTCGGGGATTTCGACTTCGTCGATCATGGAGAGGAGAGATTCCTTGCCCGGGCGGAGGGTGTCGAAGGATCTTTTCAGGGCCTGGATGCGGTTTTTTATCGGCTGTGTGGTGGCCATGTCGATTGGTAAGGTATTCACGGTATATGGCGAAAAATGCGTGAATAGGCCAGAAAGAATGGGTGTTATTCACTGAGTTTCTGGATACTGGATGCTGGATACTGGATGCTGGATGCTGGATGCTGGGAGGACAGAAACCACGGATAGCACGGATTATTTTTTTAACAACGCTCCTTTCAGTCGCTTGATCCGGCTTCGCCGGAACAGGATCGCTTCGCGAACAGGAAATTTTTCTGAGATGCTGAGGTACTAAGATTCTGAGATGCTGAGAAAGAGAAGATTAACCACGGATTACACGGATTGGCACGGATTTTAAAAAGGTGGGGGACCCGCCTTCGTTAAGGGTCTACGGCGTGGTGGGGGACAGGAATGTGGGCGAGGCATGCCTCGCCCCTACGAATAGGCGGGTTGGAAAACCCGCCCTCCGTTAACTCTCTGTGCCCTTCCTGTCACGCCGTAGGCCTGCATGGCGAAGGCGGATGCGATCTTGGCGTGCTTGGCGAGAGTATTGCGTTGCAACCCCCATCCTGTCCTTCCCCCAGAGGGAGAAGGGAGGGAATAAGGAATTTTGTGTTTTTTGAGCCTTTTGTGGTTATTCATTTAACCTTGGTGGGGTGGGTGCGTCTGGTCCAGGCGGCGTGTTTTTGGGCGAGGTCGGTTACTTTTTGGGGATTGGTTTGGGAAAGATCGCGCAGTTCGGTGCCATCTTCGGGTAGTTTGTAGAGTTCCCAGGGCTTTTTGTTTTCGGAAACGAGTTTCCAGCCGTCCACGCGCGCGGCTTTGCCCTTGCTATGGGCCCAGTAGAGTTCCCGGTGAGGCTGCCACTTTTCCGGGTGGCCTCGCAGAAGGGATAGAAAGGGCCGGCCCTCGAAGGGCAGTTTGTCGGCGGGAGCTCCGGGATCGGCTCCGACGGCTTCCAAGAGGGTCGGCATCAAGTCGATGACGTGCAGCATCTGATGAGCCAGGCCTCCGACGAGGTCGGGGTTGAGGCCCTGGGGCCAGGATATGATGAGGGGCGAACGGGTGCCGCCTTCGTGGTCGTGTTGCTTGTAGAGCCGAAAGGGGGTGTTGGAAACGTTGGCCCAACCATGGCCGTAGGATTGCCAGGTGGATTGTGGGCCCGGCATGACGTGGGGGAGGTTGCCCGGAATGACGGGCGTTTTTTTTCCGTCGGTGGTGAATGGTTTGGTCCAGGAACCCGTGCGTTGTGGCGGGTACTCGACGTGGCATCCCCCGTTGTCGTGCTGGTAGATGAACAGGGTATTGTGCAATGCTCCCGTCTCTTCGAGGTGTTGCACGATACGGCCGATGTTGCGGTCCATACAGGTGATTTGGGCCGCGTAGACTTCCATGCGGCGTTGTTGCCATTCCTGATGTTCTTCGTCCTCCCAGGCGGGCACTTTGGGATTTCGGGGCGATAGTTCCCAGGCGGGATTGACTACGCCCAGTTCTTTCATGCGGGCATGGCGTTGTCGGCGGAGTTTGTCCCACCCCATGGAATACCGGCCCTTGTAGGGTTCGATATCTTCGGGTTTGGCGTGCAGGGGCCAGTGGGCCGCGTTGTAGGCGACGTAGAGAAAGAACGGCTGACCAGGGGTAGCGGGATCGGCGGCGTGTTCCTTGAGAAATTGAAGGGAGTAGTCGGTGATGGCATCGGTGTAGTAGTAATCGGGGTTGTCCCGCCACTCATGCTCCCTGTTTTGCCCGTTGAGATTTAGATCGGCCGGAGCGAAGAAGTCGGAGGTTCCCCAGTAGGTGCTGTAGGATTTATCGAACCCGCGGCGGTGTGGCGCGCTGGGACCGTTGGGCTTTTCCGGGTCGGACAAGTGCCATTTGCCCGCCATGTAGGATTTGTAGCCGGCTGTTGCCAAGGCCTCGGGGAGGGTGATTATGCCGGGGCGAAATCCCTGAGTGGAGGAACCGCCCAGTATGGCGGTATTGGGGTACTGACTGGTGAGCAGACTGGCCCGGGTGGGCCAGCACATGTTGTTGACGTAGTAATTGGTGAAGCGAACTCCGCTGCGGGCCAAATTGTCCAGGGTGGGCGTTTCGATTTCACCGCCGTAGCATCCCAGGTCGGAATAGCCCATGTCGTCGGCCATGACGAGGACGATGTTGGGCGCTGGATTCTGGCTACTGGAATGGAGGAATGGAATCTCGCCAAGAACGCCAAGGAACGCCAAGAAAGGGAGAAGAAGATTAACCACGGATTACACGGATAGACACAGATGATTAATTTAACAACGCTCCTTTCAGTCACTTGATCCGGCTTCGCCGGAACAGGATCGCTTCGCGAACAGGAAATAACTCTCGCAAAGAGCGCAAAGGGACGCAAAGAGGGAGGGGAAAGCGCCCAAGGGCGCGGGGAATAGCCACAAAAGGCACAAAAAACTCAAAAAGGCAGGGAGGAGATAAAAAAGGCTGAAGGCTGAAGGCTGGAAGCAGGAAGAGAGGAGAAATTGAACATGGATGGACAGGATGGGCAGGATGAGAGGCGCGCAAGAGCGCGCCTTCTTTGCGTGCTTTGCGAGAGGTAATCCAGAGGCGCCGGGGGGGAGTTAGGTTTGGAAGGTTTTTTGTAGATAGGCCAGGCTTTGGCGGGCGATGGTTTCGGGGTCGGGTGAATAGTCGAAGACTTCCACGGAGACGTAGCCGCGGTAATTGATTTCCTTGAGGGCGGCGGCAATGGGTTCGAACTTTACTTCGCCGAAACCGGGACCGCGTTTATTGGGATCGTTGGCGTGGAAATGAGCGAGATGGCGGGCGCTCTCCCTGATGATTTGCGGAATCGGTTTTGCTTCGGAACTCATGGCCTTCACGTCGAGGTGCAGGCGAATGGCGGGATGGTCGGTTTTCTCGATCAAACGAATGGTTTCCGCGGCGGTGTTGAGGAAATTGGTTTCGGTTGGTCCAAGCGGTTCCATGGCGATGGTCACACCCACTTCGGAACACACTTCGCCCACCTGACGCAATACTTCCACGGCGCGATTGACCGCCTGGTCGTAGTCCCAGTGATCCTCCAGGTTGCGTTGCCGGGGGCTTCCCCACACCATGATATTTCCACCCATGGCGGCACAGAGGCGGGCCAGGCGCTTGGCGAAGTCGGCCGTCTCGGACCGGATGGCGTCATCCGGCGTAGTGAGGTGGAGGCCCTCGGGCTTTACCAGCAACCAATGGAGCCCGGCCACTTCCAATCCGGCCTCGGCGGCGATTCTGCCGATGCGCCCGGCTTCCGATTCGGTCAGGTTTCGAGGATCGTCAGCCAGGGTGAAGGGGGTGATTTCCACTGCATCGTATCCGGTGGAGGCGATGTGGCGGCAGGTTTGTTGAAAGGACCATCCCTGGTAGGTTTCGTTGCAGATGGCGAATTTCATGATGGGGGAAGATAGGCACAAAGGCACAAAGGCACAAGGGCACAAAGGGGGGGAGGCGCGCCAATTAGGAATTGAACATGGATGAACAGGATGGACAGGATTTTTTTAACAACGCTTCCTTTGGTCGCTTGATCCGGCTTTGCCGGAACAGGATCGCTTCGCGAGCAGGAATGGATTTTTGGATTCTTAGGTACTGAGATACTGAGAAGGAGATTAAAAAGGCTGAAGGTTAAAGGCTGAAGGCTGAATGGGGAAAGCAGAGAGAGGAGAAATTTAACATGGATAAACAGGATGGACAGGATAAGGGGCGCGCCAATTAGGAATTAAGAATTAGGAAGAGAGGAGAAGATTAACCACAGATTGCGCAGATTAGCGCAGATAAAAAAAGGTGGGGGACAGGAATGTCCCCCCTCCGTTAATTCGTCATTCCTTATTGGCGCCTCTTATCCTGTCCATCCATGTTTAATTCCTCTCCACTCTCTGTGCTCTCTGAGTCCTCTGTGGTTTTTTTCTTCCTTCTACTTTTTGTGGCGTTGGAGGAATTGCCAGAGTTGGCGGGAGAGTTTGGGGCCGAATCCGGGAACGGATTGGATTTCCTCCAAGCTGGCTCGTTTCAGGCGGGCCAGGGAGCGGAAGTGATCCATCAACATTCCGCGCCGCACTTCCCCCAGTCCGGGAAGGTCCCGCAAAATGGATTCGCGGATTTTCCTGGAACGCAACTGGGCGCTGAAGGTATTGGCGAATCGGTGGGCTTCGTCCCGGACCCGCTGCAGCAATTTCAAGGCGGGGGACTGCGGCATCAAATTCATGGGAGGCCTTCCATCGGCGAAGATTATGGTTTCTTTTTTCTTGGCCAGTCCGATGAGGGGAGGGGGTTCCAGGTCGAGGGCGAAGAAAGCCTTGAGGGCCGCTCCCACCTGTCCCACGCCGCCATCGATAACCACCAGGTCGGGGAAGGCCTTACTCTCTTTTTTCAACCTGCGGTAACGGCGGCCCACCACTTCTTCCATGGCCTTGAAGTCGTCATTTCCGATGAAGCTCCTTATTTTGAAGCGCCGGTATTGGGAGGAATCGGGTTTGCCGTCTTTGAAGCGCACCATCGATGCCACCACGTAGGTTCCCGAGATGTGGGAAATGTCGAAGCACTCCACCTGCCGGGGCAGGTCGGGGAGGTCCAGGATTTTCTTCAACTGCTTCAGGCCGTGCCGGCTATCGGATACGAGGGCGGGAGCCCGTTTGAACCGGCGATCCCGCGCGATGGTATTTTCCAGGGCGGCCACCACGTCGCGCAATTCCGCGGCCCGCTCGAATCTCTGCGCTTTTGCCGCTTCATGCATGGCCTCCTTGAGTTCGGCCAACCACTCCCGCGTTTTCCCTTCCAGAAACGCACAGGCCTTTTCCACCCGTTTGCGGAAGTCCTCCGGGGTCACGTAGTTGGGGTGTCCGTAAATTTCCGCCCGCACGTCGTCGTAGAGCCGGTAGGCGCCGTCCTCCTGTTTCCGGGGGGTGGTATCGTTGAGCAGTATCCCGAACTTGAGGCGCATTTCGGCCAAGGTCTTGCGGAGCATGCCGGAGTAGGCAAACGGCCCGAAATAGCGAGCGGTGTCATCGCGCTGATTCCGTACCATCTGGAATTTGGGAAACCTGGCCCGCTCATCCAGCCGGATCATGAGAAAGCGTTTGTCGTCGGTGAAGGCGGAGTTGTACTTGGGTTTCCACTGGCGGATCAGTTTGCTTTCGAGCAGGAGGGCTTCCGTTTCGGTTTTTACCTGGAGGACATCGAAATCGCGGATCATGGAGATGAGGCCGCGGATTTTCGGATGCCTGGTTTGCTTTCGGGAGGGCTGGAAGTAGGTGGCCACCCGCTTCTTCAGGTTTTTCGCCTTCCCCACGTAGATGACGCTCCCGAGTTGGTCCTTCATCAGGTAGACCCCGGGCCGGTTGGGCAACTGGCGAGCCTTTTCCTTTAACTTCGACTGTTCTGGCGCTGAGGACACAGAGAGAAGGGAAACCACGGATTACACGGATAGACACGGATGATTAATTTAACAACGCTTCCTTTCAGTCGCTTGATCCGGCTTCGCCGGAACAGGATCGCTTCGCGAACAGGAATGGGAGAGAGAAAAAAGGCTGAAGGTTGAAGGCTGAAGGCTGAAGGAGGAAAGCAGGGAGAGGGGAGAGGCGCGCTGAGGCGCGCCAATGAAGAATTAGGAATTAGGAATTAGGAATTGGGGAGAGATGGAGTGATGGAATGATGGAATGGTGGAATGGTTTTTGAGATGCTGAGATGCTGAGAAAGAGAAAGGAAACCACGGATTACACGGATAAACACGGATGATTAATTTAACAACGCTTCCTTTCAGTCGCTTGATCCGGCTTCGCCGGAACAGGATCGCTTCGCGAACAGGAATTGGGGAGGGGGAGGCGCCGGGGGCGCCAATGAAGAATTAGGAATTAGGAATTAGGAATTGTGGAGAGATGGAATGATGGAGTGGTGGAGTGGTGGAATTGAGGATCACGATCACGATTAATTGGGGAGAAGACCTTGGCGATCTTGGCGTGCTTTGCGAGAGGTAATCCAGAGGAGCCATCCAACCACAGAGGGGGATCCGCCTTCGCCCGTTGGGACTACGGCGTGACAGGGAAGGCACAAAGATATTAGGAACAGGTCACGGATAGGGAAGTAAATTACGAATGAGGAATTGACCAAGGATGAGCACGGCATTGAAGAAATCGCGGCATAAAGCGGCTTCTACAAAAAAACCTTGGCGACCTTGGCGTCTTGGCGAGAGTTAATTCGGAAGAAAGTTCATACTGACCACTGATAAATTATAATCACCCATGTCCCCGCCCATAATCGATCTTATCACCATTGGCGATGAACTGCTCCTGGGCCTTACCCGGAACGGTCACCTGACCTACCTGGGCGAACAGTTGGCCGGGCGCGGCGCCGCTCCCAACCGGAACCTGGTCATCCGCGACGAAGCGGAGGAAATAAAGCGAAACTTCACCCTGGCCTGGGGAGAATCGGACGTGGTCATCACCACGGGGGGCCTGGGACCCACCTCGGATGATCGCACCCGGGAAATTATCGCCGAAACGCTGGGGTTGCAGTTGCGCTACAGCCCTGAAGTGGAGGCGGACATTCGGGAAAAGTTCAAGGTCTTCGGTCGCAAGATGGGACCCAACAACCGGAAACAGGCTTTCTATCCGGAGGGTTCGGAACTGATCATGAACACGCAGGGGACCGCGCCCGGCATCTGGCTGGAACACGAGGGGAGGCTCCTCATCATGCTGCCGGGGCCGCCCCTCGAACTCAAACCGATGTTCGAGAACCAGGTTTTGCCGCGGTTGGCCGAGGGGGGTCATCTGAAGGAATCCGGCTCAATGGTGGCATTTCAAACCTCGGGCATTGGAGAGTCGGCCCTCGAACTCAAACTCGAGCCGATTCTGGACCGGCAGGAGGATATCGACGTGGCTTACTGCGCCCACTACGGCACGGTCAGCGTGCGGCTTTCCTCCATGGCGGGCCGAGCCCCGATGGAAACGGTCCGGGAATTGGCCGCCCAATGTGAAGCGGCCCTGGGTCGCGATTTTCTGGCCTACGGTCGGCCCGGGTTAGTCGAAGTGGTGCTGGACCTGCTCCGCCGCAACGGACAAACCCTGGCCGTGGCCGAATCGTGCACCGGAGGCATGCTGGGGGCGGCCCTGACCGGCATGGCCGGATCTTCCGATTGTTTTCTGGGCGGGTTGGTGACCTATTCCAACCGCGCCAAGCGGGACCTGCTGGGGGTGCGGGGCAGCGATTTGGACCGGCACGGCGCGGTCAGCGAAACCGTGGCGCTGGCCATGGCGAAGGGGGCGGCGGAAAGACTGCAGGCCGACTGGGCCCTCTCCATTACCGGTATCGCGGGACCCGGAGGCGGAACGGAGGAAAAACCGATCGGCACCGTCTTTGCGGGTCTGTGGGGTCCCGGCCATTCCGTGGCCCGCCGCCTGAACGTGCGGGGCAATCGGGGCATCGTGCGGGAGCGGAGCGTGAACACCGCACTGGACATGCTGCGCCGCCGCATAATGGAAAATTTGGGAAATTGAACATGGATAAACAGGATTTACAGGATTAAGAAATGACTCTCGCAAAGAGCGCAAAGAGACGCGAAAAGGCGCACTGAAGCACGCCAATTAGGAATTAGGAATTGGAGAAAGCGCCCGTCCTCCTTCGCCGAAGGTCTACGGCGTGACAGGGAGGGAAGAGAAGGAAACCACGGATTACACGGATAGACACGGATGATTAATTTAACAACGCTTCCTTTCAGTCGCTTGATCCGGCTTCGCCGGAACAGGATCGCTTCGCGAACAGGAATGGGAGAGGGGGAAAAAAGGCTGAAGGCTGAATGTGCTGAAATTAATCGTGATCGTGACCTTGATCGAAAGGCAGGGAGGAGATAAAAAAGGAAGAAGGATGAAGGAAGAAGGATGAAGGATGAAGAAGGAGGAGATAACCACGGTTAGAACGGATGAGCACGGATATAAGGCGCGCTGGTGGCTGTTGTGGAACCCCGTTAGGGTTCGGTCGTATGGATGATCGGAAACCCAGCGTGCGCTACGCGACGCTGGGCTTTGGAGTTTAACGCCGTTGGCGTTATTTCGATCACGATCACGATTATCCGTGCTTATCCGTGGAATCTGTGGTTGTTGGGGGACAGGAATGTCCCCCCTCCGTTAACTCATGTTCCGGCGAGGCCGTAGATCTTAGCGAGCTTGGCGAGAGGTAAAACCTCATTCTGACTAAAGATGGGCGCCTTTGGTGAGATTTTTGTTTCCTAGCCGTTAGCAATTTCTTTTCCTTTCCCATGGCTGCGCCAAATTTTTCTTTCGTTTGTGGAGAGGACGATTTCCTGGTGGGACGGCGGGCCCGGAAGATCTACCAGGAAAAGAGCGAGGGCGTTGAGGATCCCTCCTTCGGTTGTGAAATCGTGGTGGGATCGGCCGGAAATGTTGCCGAGGTGGAAAAGGCGGTCAACCAGTTCACCTCGGCCATTCAGTCCATTCCTCTTTTCGGGGACAGGAAAGTCGTCTGGTTCAAGGACATCACCTTCCTGGCCGATTCGAGAACCGGACGGTCACAAGGAACTTTGGACCAGGTGGAAATCATGCGAAGGGTACTGGAATCGCTCAATCCGGAAGCTGTCTCGGTCATCCTTTCCGCTTCCCCGGTGGACCGCCGAAGAATCTTCCCCAAGTGGTGTGCAAAAAATGCGGATTATCATTTGGCAGGTACCGGCAAACCGGCGGAAAAAGAGGCCCATCTGCGCGACTTGATCAGGCGGGAAAGTAAACGGTTCGGCATCGAGATTCCTTTCCATCTGGTCAACATTCTGATGGGCAAATTGAACGGAAACGCCCGTCTCGCCGTGGAAGAAGTGCGTAAACTGGCCACCTACCTCGGGGACGAACCGTTGGAGGTGACGGAAGAACTGCTCAACGAACTGGTGCCCAATTTCGGGGAAGGGGATTTCTTCGAACCGGTGGAAGCCTTTTTCTCCTTGAAACTGGAATGGGCCCTCGATTCCCTGCGCCGCTATTTTTTCAATACAAAGGATGCCCGCCAACTCCTCACCACCCTGCAAAACCGCAACCGGTTGATGATCCAGCTCAAAGTCCTTCTCATGAGCGGCCAGATACAACTGGGTCCCCGCGGTATCGACAGGGTGAGCATGGAGCGGGCCGCCGCTTTGCATGCCGAGGCCTACGCGGGGGAGAATGGAAGATCCTCTTTTAACGTCTTTTCCCAAAACACCTGGTACCTGAGTCGCCTGGCTGAACCCTTGGGGCGGCTCACCCTCAAGGAACTGGTGGATTTTCAAAAGGAATTTCTGCGTGGTTTCAGGGAAATCCTCCTTCGCTCCAACGAGCAGTTGGAGGTCATGCGCGAGATGGTGGTGCGGTGTTTGAGCCGTTAGGGGAAGAGGAGATTAACCACAGAGGTCACAGAGAGCACAGAGGGAGAGAGAGAAATTGAACATGGATGGACAGGATGGATAGGATGAAATATTGACTCTCGCAAAGAGCGCCAAGAGACGTGAAGAGGGAGGGGGGTAAAAAAGGTTGAAGGCTGAATGGGGAAAAGACCTTGGCGATCTTGGCGTGCTTGGCGAGAGGTAATCCAGAGGAGGATCCGCCTTCGCCCGTTGGGACTACGGCGTGACAGGGAGGGCGCCAATTAGGAATTAGGAATTGGGGAAGAGAAAATTAACCACAGAGGGCGCAGAGAGCACAGAGGGGGAGAGGAGGCGCCGGGGGCGCCTCTCGAAAGACAAGGTGGGGGACAGGAATGTCCCCCCTCCGTTAACTCCTGGTCCGGCGAAGCCGGATCCCTTTGCGTCCTTGGCGATCTTTTCGAGAGTCATTTTCCTTCAGCCTTCCTCTTTGTGCCTTTGTGCCTCTGTGCCATCTCGCCTCGGCGAGATCTACGGTTAGAGGCTTGTCTTTTGTCGGGTTGGAGAATTTAACATTCATCCCTGCCCATGATACCGAACACCTTAGCCGAACGCTACGCCTCTGACGCCATTGGCAATATCTGGTCCAACCGCGGTCGCATTGTCCTGGAGCGCGAACTCTGGATTGCCGTGATGAAGGCCCAGAGAGACCTGGGATTGGATATCCCGCAGGAGGCCATCGATGATTACGAGGAGGTCAAGGAGCAGGTCGACCTCGAGTCCATTCGTCGGCGGGAGTTTGAGCTCCTGCACGACGTGAAAAGCCGCATCGATGAATTCAATGCCTTGGCCGGACACGAACACATCCACAAGGGAATGACCAGCCGCGATCTGACCGAAAACGTCGAGCAACTGCAGGTTTACAACTCGCTGTCCGTCCTCCGCACCAAGGTGGCGGCCTCCCTCATCCGGTTGACCGATAAGGCTTTGGAGTTGAAAGACATCCTCATATCCGGTCGAACGCACAACGTCGCGGCACAGCCCACCACTTTGGGCAAGAGACTGGCCATGTTTGCCGAAGAGTTGTCCCTCGGACTACAGGGGCTCGAGTCGCTGGTCGACGGATACCCCGTGCGCGGTTTGAAGGGCGCCGTGGGCACCCAACTCGACAGCCTGACCCTCTTTGGGGGCGACGAAAACAAGGTTGTCGAACTCGAAAGGAGGATCGTGGCCCACCTGGGAATGAAAAAAGTCCTTACCAACGTGGGCCAGGTCTATCCGCGCAGTCTGGACTTTGAAACGGTTGCTGCCTTTTTCCAGGTCAGTTCGGCGCTGAGCAACTTTGCCAAGCAGTTGCGGCTCATGGCGGGACACGAACTGGCCAGCGAAGGGTTTGCCAAAGGACAGGTCGGCTCCTCCGCCATGCCTCACAAGATGAACAGTCGAAGTTGTGAACGCATCAACGGCTTTCATACCCTGCTCAACGGCTACCTCAACATGACGGCAGGGTTGGCGGGCGATCAATGGAATGAAGGGGATGTCTCCTGCTCCGTCGTCCGCCGCATCGCATTGCCCGATGCCGTCTTCGCCTTGGATGGCCAATTGGAGACCTTCCTCACCGTGATCGGCCAGTTGGAGGCCTTTCCTGAAACCATACGCCTGGAAAACGAAAAATACTTCCCCTTCCTCGGCGCCACCAGCATCCTTATGGAAGCGGTCAAAGCCGGGGCCGGGCGAGAGACCGCTCACGAGGCCATCAAGGAGCATGCTCTGGCCACCATACGCGACTTGAGGTCGGGCAGGATAAAATCCAACGACCTGCTGAAGCGTCTGGCGGCGGACGACCGTCTTCCTCTCAGTTCCGAACAGCTCGACGCCATTTTCCGGAACGAGGCCCGCCTTTGCGGTATGGCCCGCCATCAGGTAGACCGTTTGGCCAAACGGGTTGAGGATGTCAAAGCCCGCTACCCGGAAGCGATCCAATACCGGCCGGGAAGGATCCTCTGACGGATCCCTGAAATAAAATACCACAGAGAACTCAGAGGACACAGAGAGGGAGGCGCCGAGGGCGCCAATTAGGAATTAGGAATTAGGAATTGGAGGGGGAGTGGTGGAGAGGTGGAAATAGCTACAAAAGGCACAAAAGACTCATAAAGGCAGGGGAAAGCGCCCAGAGGGCGCGCCTTCTTTGCGGTTCTTTGCGATCTTGGCGAGAGTCAATATCTCCCTTTCAATCGGTCAAGATTGCAAGGCATGACCCCGACGGTGGATGTAAAGGGGTCAGTCATTTATTTTCAACATGGGGACATGTCAAAAATCAACGACTGACCCCGACGCCAGCGGCCTTTTTTTCCATTGGCTCTTCTAAAGGGTTGCCAAGCTCAAACAGGGAAATCTAATTTTCCCCTTCATATCTTTGAAATACCTGATGTCTGAACTAGTGGGAAATTGTCTGGTGGCCCAATCCGGTGGCCCAACCTCCGTCATCAATTCGAGCATTGCAGGGGCTGTCAACGAAGCCCTCAATCACGAGTGCATCGAGGAAATCTACGGCGGGCTCAATGGGGTTCTGGGAATCCTCAATGAAGACCTGATCGATCTGGCCTGGGAATCCCAGCAAGCGGTCCGAGGGCTGCGGCACACGCCAGGATCAGCCTTGGGCACCTGCCGATACAAGTTGAAAAAGACCAACGATTTTCATCGCATCCTCCAGGTTTTCCAGGCTCACAACATCCGCTTCTTTTTCTATGCCGGGGGAAATGATTCTCAGGGAACGGCGGAAAGGATCTCTACCATGGCCCGGGAAAGCGGCTACGAAATGCGGGTCATCGGCATACCCAAAACCATCGACAACGACATCGTGGCGACCGACCATTGCCCGGGTTACGGCAGTGTTATCAAGCACATTTCCACCGTGGTTCGGGAAATGGCTTGCGACCACGAGTCGATGGGGCAGGGGGATCTGGTGTCCATTCTGGAGGTAATGGGGCGTAACGCCGGGTGGATTGCGGCCGGGGCGTCTTTAGCCCAGCGCCGCGACAAGCCCAATGATCCTCCCCACCTCATTTATCTGCCTGAAGTGGCTTTCAGCACTGAAAAATTCCTGGCCGACGTGCGCCGCGTCTTGTCACGGGAGCGATATTGCATGATCGTAGTGGGTGAAGGACTGGTCGACGAAGCGGGCAATTACGTGCATACCAGTTCTTCCTCCAGCGACGCCTTTGGCCACGCCCAGTTGGGGGGGGCCGGGGAATACCTGCGCGAACTTGCCGAATCACTCTTGGGCGTGAAGGCCCGCACCGCCAAGCTGGGCATCAGCCAACGGGCCGCTGCCTCCCATGCTTCCCAGACCGACAGCGACGAGGCCTACCTGGTAGGTCAGGCTGCCGTTCGCGCCGCCATGAGCGGGATAACCGACAAAATGATCACCCTGGTGCGGAGCGAATCCGATAATTATGCTTGTACTACCGGACTGGCCAATCTAAGCGAAGTGGCCGATGCGGTAAAACCCCTGCCGGTAGACTGGATCAATGAAGACGGCGCCAGCATGAGCTTCCAATTCGTCAAGTATGCCCTTCCCCTGATCCAGGGCGAGGTCGAGGTCCCCGAGGAAAACGGATTGCCCGATTTTGTCCGATTGGGAAAAACCCGTATTTTCCGCCTCCTCGAACCGTATCAGCCGGATTAGGGAGGAAAAAGGGGTCAAACGCAAAATGTTAACATCTGATTGGTTCGCTTCAGTCAGGTGAAACTAGAAGGTGATGTTAACATTTTGCGTTTGACCCCTTTTTCTTCCCCGGATTTTGATGCTTCTGAAGCTCACCTTGTCGCGGTGGTCCTGCAGGGAGATATACCCTTTATCGGCCAGGCCGAAACCTTCCAGCCCGGCGTACTTGCTGCGGGCGACGAGGGCGTGGAAAATGCTGTTTCCGCGCTGGTATTGCACCACCTTGAACCCGTTCAGCCAGTGTTGCACCATGCCGTTGGGACGGACGATGATGCGGGCGTGATTCCACTTCCCCACTTCAACCGGCACCTTTCGGTGGGATACGAAGCGCTCGGAGGGGATGAGGTCGTAAAGTGAGGCGCAAGTGCGGTTGCCCACTACGCCTTTTTTGGCATCGGGATGCCTTTTATCGTCGAGTATCTGATACTCCAATCCCAAGGCCGATTGGCCCTTTTCCGTGGCGAAGTATTTGATCCCGCTGTTGGCCCCGGGGGTGGTCTTGAATTCCAGGTCCAGTTCAAACGCGCCGTAGGGATCCTCGGCAAGGATGTCGCCGCCGATTTTCGCTTCTTCCGGATCGGAGGCTTGCACGGTGAGCACACCATCCTCCACCAACCAGCCCTTTTCCGGGGCTGAATTTTTCCCGACATTGCGCCAGCCATCCAGGTTTATTCCATTCCAAAGCAACTTCCATCCCCGGGCCGCTTCAACGGCGCTCACGTTGTTGGGGATGAGGTTGCGGATGTAGAAGCCGCGACTGGGGGTCGGCTTGGAGATGGCGGTATTGATACGGATATTCCTCCAGGCCACTTCCTTTCCGACCATATCGTCCTTGCGGCCGACCCCGTGCACCTGCAGGGCGATGAAACCTTTGGCAGTAAGATCGTCGATGAGGTGAGCCACCGGTTTTCCGTTCAACCAGGTGCGCAGGGAAGAACCTACGCACTCGATCTTCACTTGGTTCCATTCGTTTTGCTTAAACAGCGTTTTGGCTCTCGGATTAAAATCGACCGGGTAGAGCCAGCCGCGCCGGGCTTCGTCGTAAATGCCGGCGGTCCAGGCGCGCGGCCCGGTATCCAATTCGTATTGATAGCCGTGGACGCGGCCCTCCCGGTATTCGGGAAAGCTGGAACTGCGGAACTGGACGCCCGAGTTCAGGCCCTCATCCACCTTCACTTCCATCTCTAAAACAAAATCGCCGTAAACCTTTTTGGTGGCCAAAAAGGTGTTGGGGGATTGAGCCACGGATTTTCCCACGATGGCCCCGTCCTCGACGCGGTATTCGGCCCATCCATTTTTGGTTTCCCAGCCCTGCAGGGTATTTCCGTCGAAAAGGCTTTCCCACTTGGCGGCGGCGCTGCCGGGGAAGAATACCGTCCAGGCCACGACCAAAGTAAGGATGAGGACCGTTGCTTTGAAGAATTTGTCTGTCATGAATCGAGGGCTGATGGAAAGGCTTCCCAGTAAAATCCGGGAAGGAAAAAGGGGTCAAACGCAAAATGTTAACATCGTCTTCTAGTTTCACCTGAATATCTGAAGCGAACCAATCAGATGTTAACATTTTGCGTTTGACCCCTTTTTCAGTGGGCTCCGACAGACATAACTTATTCCGTATTGACCCTTTCCTTTTCGGAGGTAGTCATATGTTGGAGTAGTTACTTAACCAAGCGCCATCCGACGATGGCCCAAAGACATGAAAAAAATATCCCGTAGAATTGCTTTAAAACAATCGCTCGCGGCGGCGGCGGCTTTCTCCCTGCCCATGATCGCGCCTTCACGCGCCTTGGGGCTGAAAGGCAAGTATGCCGGTCCCAACAGTCGCATCAACCTGGGGTTGATTGGAAACGGCAAAATCATGCACGGTCACCGGAAGTACCACCTCGGGGCGGACGACGTCCAGGTCGTGGCCCTGAGCGACGTGAAGACCTGGGAACTGGAACGGGCCCAGGCCGACGTAAAGGACCTTCAGGGGGAGGCCTGCCCGACCTATGAATTTTACGAGGACATGTTGGCCCGGGACGATATCGATGCGGTGGTAGTGGGAACCCCGGATCATTGGCATGCCAAAATTTCCATCGACGCCATGAAATCAGGCAAGGACGTCTACGTGGAGAAACCCATGACCCTGACCATTGAAGAGGGAAAAATCATGCGGAAATTGTGTCGCCGCTACGGTCGGGTCCTACAGGTTGGCAGTCAACAACGGTCGAACAGGGCATTTCGCAAGGCCGCTGAACTGGTCCGCAACGGATATATCGGCCAAGTCCACACCGTGGCCGTGCGTCTGGGGAATTTTCCTCCCCCGACCCAGTATCCGGCCGAACCCATTCCGAAGGGCTTGAACTACGACCGCTGGTTGGGTCCGGCCCCCTTGGAGCCCTACAACGAACTCAGGATCAAGGGGGATTACGGTGGCGGTTGGCGCCGTTTCTGGGATTATGGCTCCCGGAAAAACGGCGACTGGGGGGCTCATCACTACGATATAGTACAGTGGGCCTTGGGCAGGGATGAAACCGGCCCCGTTCACTTCGTCCCCAAAGGTTATAAGGGGGAGCCCTACCAGTATTACCTTTACGACGACGGAACCAAAATCATCCGGGGTTACGACGGCAGGGGTCATATGATCCGCTTCATGGGTGAAGAGGGTGAAGTTCGGGTGAGCCGGGGAAACAAACTGGATACTGAACCGGCATCCCTGAAGAACACGGTCCTGAAAACGACCGATCAGCGCCTCTACCAATCGGAGGACCATCGCCGGGATTGGCTCGATGGTATACGCAGTCGCAACCAAACGATTTGTCACGTGGGCATCGGCCACCGCACCGCCACCATTTGTCACTTGGCCGGTATTTCAGAGCGACTGGGTCGGCCCATCGATTGGGACCCGAAAGCGGAAAGAATCGTGGGCGATCCACAAGCGGCCAAATGGGAAACCCGCCCCCGCCGCGCTCCTTACCACTCGATCGGGTAACCGAACCTTAACTATCATGAAACGCCTGAGGCAAATTGTGTCCTTCCTGGTTCTGACCATCGGGGTTTCCTGCCCCTCGTGGTCCAACCCATCCAACGACTACCTATTGGAAATCGTGCGGGGTTTTTCAGAGGAAGATCCCGAACTCCAATACCAGGCTCGCGCCCAACTCGCTGACTACGTGGCTCGCCAGACCGCGCCGGGCCAACGTGAAGGGGCCGAGAAGACGACCCAGGGTTTACTAGATTGCCTGCAGGACGCCGCGGTGTCGGACGAGGCCAAAAAATACATCCTGCGGCAACTGGGGCGGGTGGGAACCGCCACCGCGGTAATGCCATTGAGCGAAATCATGGCGGGTGGCAACGCCTTGCAGGCGGAATTGGCCCGGCAAGCGCTGGAACGGATCCCCGGCCCGGAAGCCTCCGAGGCCTTGAAGAAAGCAATCCGCCAGTCCTCCGAGGACGGGGCCCGGCAGGCTTACATCCGGTCGTTGGCGAACCGGAAGGATCCCGATAACCTGGGCTATTTTTCCAAAGTACTTGCAGGGGAGGATTCGCTTCCGGCCATCGAATCGATCCATGCCCTGGCCAAATTGGGGACTGTCGAGGCGGCGCGGGCGTTGCAGAGGGCTTACCGTTCACAACCGGCGCCGGAATTGCGTTTGGATTTGGAACGCGCCCTCGTTTCCCTGGCGGATACGTCGGACGGAGTGCTGATTCAGATTCAGGAATCGGGATTGAGTTCGGCCAATCGACAGGCCGCCTTGACCCGTCTGGTCGAATCGGGGCACGGCCAAACGGTCAAACTCCTCCGATCCTCCCTGGCGGGTTCGGACCCGGATCTCCGCACCACCGCCCTTCACCTGGCGCTGAATCACGGAAAGGAAAACCTGGTGCGGCTGGAAAGGGAAAATTATTCTGCCGACGATTGGCGAGTGGTTCTGGGTGGATTGTCCGCCTTTTCGGGAAGGGAGGCCGAGGACTTGGCCCATGAGGCTGCCGAGACGGGCAACCGTGAAATCCGGATACAGGCCATTCGCGCCCTGGCGGAATTCGGAAAGGGACGTTCCATAGACCTGGTCCTCCACCATTTCGCGGGCCGCGACCAGGGGATGAAGCAGGCCGCAATCCATGCGTTGGAAAGAATGCAGGTCCCCGCCTTGAACGGACGGTTGCAACAAATGCTGAACGCCGATTCCGAGTCGGATGCCTCCATCGCCATCGAAGCTGCGATCTACCGGGATTTACCCAACGCCAAGAATCGGTTGTTCAGGATTGTCAACGGGGAAAACGCCGAACTGGCCCGGCAGGCCCTACGGACGTTGGCCAACATTGCCGATGAGGAGGACCTTTACCGGCTCTACTTTTTAGCCAAGAGGACCGACAATGAGGATCGGGGCAAGATGATCGCTGGTTTGCTCAAGCGGGTAGCTCCGGAGGTGGGATCGCTGGAATTTCAGGCGAAGGTTAGTGAGCTTCCCCTGCAGGGAAGCAATTAGGAATTAGGAATTAGGAATTGGGAATTGGGAAACGGTTCAAGGGGGATCGATGAGGCCGGCATCGAGGTGGATTTCGGCAAGCTGTTCCGGAGTCATTTTCAAAACCTTGCGATCGTATGTGATGAGGCCGTTGAGCTCGCCTTCGACATCGGTCGTTTGGGTATAGACACCGGCCGCGATGCCTTTCTTTTTGAATTCGCCAAGGATGTTTGCCGTTCGCCGATAGCGCTCCCCGTATTCTTCGATGGTTTTAGGTAAACCACCGTAACCCCAATTGCGCATGGAGGTATCCCAGAGGTGGCCCTGAACGGCCCAACCGTGGCCGCCGAACTCCCCGATGACCTTGATGTAGTCATCGTAAAGGGGGATTTCCAAAGGAAAATAGGGGTCGGGATAGTTATGCTCATCGGCGATATCGGTTACCGGGAAAAAGTTGCCACCGCTGGCGATGTTCAAGTAGCGGGAAGGATCATAGGCCTTGACCCACTCTCCTATTTCAGTGGAGCGGTGCTGCCCCCAACGCTCATTAAAGGTGGTCCAGACCACAATGGAGGGGTGATTGTAGAGCAAATCGATCATGGACTTGAGTTCGGCCATGTATTGCTCATGCGCCCAATCGGGCCAATCCGCTTCAAGGGCATCTTCCTCGGAAGCCCAGCGGCGATTGTTTCTGGGTTTGTAGTCCTCTCTCAAGGCATGGAGTTTTTTCCACTTGGGCCACTCGTTGGGTCCGGCGCCCCCTGATGTCTGATCCTGCCAGACCAGAAGGCCAATCCGGTCGGCATGATAATAATAGCGGCGAGGTTCCGCCTTCTTGTGCTTACGGATCATGTTAAAACCGGACGCCTTGAGGTATTTCATTTCAAAGACGATAGCTTCATCGGACGGTGGATTGAGGAAGCTACCCGGCCACCAACCCTGGTCGAGGGTACCCCAATGAAAGATCTCTTCGCCATTGAGGGTAAACCGCCAGTTGCCATTTTCATCTGCTGATTTGCCCACGGACCGGAAACCGGTGTAAGATTTTACCCGGTCGATGACTTCGCCGGCCTTGTCCAGCAATTCGAATTCCAGATCATAGAGGTTGGGGGTATCCGGGGACCAAGGTTTAACCTTTCGGACACTCAGTGAAACGGAGTTACGGAAACCGGTTGCCTGGCGGACCGTCTTTCCGTTTTCAGAGACAGTTACCTTGAGCTGCACCTCCCGAGGCGTTCCTCCGAGATGTGCTTTCGCCTTAAGCCGACCATGCATATCCGCCAGAACTTCAAGGCGATCGATGTAGGTATCCGGAACCTCCTCCAACCAAACCGTGGCCCAGATACCCGAGGAAGGGGTGTACCAGATGCCGCTGTTGTCCCGCTTCTGCTTTCCCCGCAACTGATAAAGATCCGGATCATCCGTTCCATCGATCACCCGCATTTCCAGCGTGTTTTCCCCTTTGTCAACTTGATCGGTGATATCGAACGAGAAGGGGAGATTGCCTCCAACGTGGTCTCCGACCATATCACCATTCACCCACACGATGCACTTGTAATCGACTCCTTCAAAATTGAGCAATAAGCGTCCCTTGGGGAGGGTCCCCAACGCGAACTGATGGCGATACCAGATCGACTCGTTCGATTCCAGGCGCCGGCCCACCCCGGATAGTGGCGTTTCCAATGCGAAGGGAACCAGGATCTCCTCGTTCCACTTGGCAGGCTTGGCGGTTGTGTTGGCGGTTACGGCAAATTTCCAGAGCCCGTTCAAATTGGTCCAATCCGCCCGAACCATTTGAGGTCTGGGATAGTCCTGCCAGGCATTGCCCGGAGTGACCTTTTCTCCCCAGGAGGTGAGCATGGTGTTGTTCGCCGGCTGCCAGTCGCCGGCATAGGATGACAGGGATATGCACAGGAAAATGGTAATGGGAATTCTCAGTTTCATGATTGGGAATGGAGGGGAAGGCGCGCTGAGGCGCGCCAATGAGGAATAAGGAATGTTTCGATTTGGGAGTTGGCGGAGGAGCTGAAGTGAATCTTGGAAAGATCTCGGAGATTCTGAGAAAAAACATGGATGAACAAGATGAACAGGATTTGATTTAAAACAAAGCTTCGCTTGATGCCTGCGGCAACAGGATGGCACTCTGTGCCAACAGGAAATAAGAAAATAGCCGCAAAACGCACAAAAAACACAAAATTCCTAATTCCTCATTGGCGCCTCTGGCGCCTCCTCTGTGTTCTCTGTGCCCTCTGTGGTTAATATTCTCCATCCCGGGCCCGGCAGCGGGAAACGGTTCAAAGTCGTTCGATGAGTTGTCGGCGATAACTGCTCCCCCAGCGCGGTATCTGTTCATGCTCGGTCGTGAGTTTGCCGGCTTCCTTCGGCAGGGATCGTCCCTGGCTTTTCAAATGATCCAGGGCATTGAGGGCGTGAATGGAGAGGATAAACTCGTTTTCGGGAAAGGTTGCGTATCGCATGAGGGTGGCGATGGCCTTTTGGCGAAGGTCCTCGCGGGAGCTGAACCTTCCCAGGCACTCGGCCGCGGCCACCGCTACGATAGGTTCGGCATCGTCGAGGGCCTTTTCCAGAAGGTGCTCGTTGAGGTCATAGGCAATTCCGGGGCCTTCGCCCAGGAGTTGCATGAGGATCCAGTAGCGCCGCTCGGGCATGGGATGCCTAAGATTGCCGGGTAATTCATTTTCGAGATCGCGCAAATTCAAGACGGCGTTTCCCCAGGTTGGAGCGTTACCCAACTGGGTGCGGTCGGATTCCGCCGGGGATTTCCCTGTCAAAATAATTTTCCGTAACATGGGTTCGGGCAAAAATCCGAGATCGCCGGTGGCGGTCATGTGTTCGTCCAGGGCCTGGCTCAACCTGGATTTGATGGGCTGGTGTTGGTCGGATTCGGCCAGGTTGTTTACGGAGTGGTAATCGTTTTCCAAGTCGTAGAGTTCTTCTCGCGGACGCGGTTCCCAAAAGGCGGATTGAATCGCATCCAATTCGCCGGCCAGGAATTTTTCATACCATACCGAGGTGGTCGGAGTCTGCTGTTGGTAGCGGACAAACTGGCCGTGGGGGAGGTGCCGGTAAAAATTGCGCATGTAGATGTAGCGCCCATCGGTTATGCTGCGGACAAAGTCGGGCCGTTCATCCATACGACCGCGAAATCCGAAAGAGTAAGGCGGATCCTCGGTCTGCTGGTCTCCGGCGAAGGCATGGCCGTGATAGTAGTCCGGGATGGTCACACCGGCCAGGGACAACATGGTCGGAGCGAAATCGACAAATCCCACCAACCGGTCGGAGTTGCCCCCCTCCTCGTAGCCCTTGGGAGCCAGATGGGCCCATTTGGGCGGAAAATGCACGATTAAGGGCACATGCAGCCCCGACCAACCCGGATAACGTTTGCTGCGGGGCATTCCGGAACCGTGATCCGCCCAGAAAAATACGATGGTGTCCCGGGACAGCCCCGCTTCCTCCATTTCTTTCATCCGCATTGCGAAAAATTGGTCCGCTTCGGTGAGGCGGTCGTAGTATTGAGCCCAATCCTTGCGCACCTCGGGAGTATCCGGAAGATAGGGGGCCAGAGTGGCCAAGGCAGGATCGTGCACCGGGTTGGGGTTATTATTGCGAATTCTGCTTTCGTGCGTGCCCGTAAAATTGAATACGGCAAAAAACGGTTTTCCCTCCGGGCGATTTTTCCAGTGGCCATTTCTGGAGGATTCGTCCCAACCCTTGTTATCGGTGGTCAGGTTGTAGTCTTCCTTGCTGTTGTTGGTGGTGTAATAGCCGGCTTCCTGCAAATAGCGGGGAAAAAATTTCAGGTAGGAAGGAGCGGGGGCGCGCGACCGCATGTGTTGGCCTCCCGTGGACGGCGGGTACATGCCCGAGATGATGGTGGTTCGGGCCGGGGCGCAAACCGGAGCAGTGGAAATGGCTTTGTTGTAGCGGTAGCCGCGCCCGGCGTATGCGTCGATATGGGGGGTGGTGGCGTAGGCGTCTCCGTAACATCCCAGGTGAGGACCATGATCCTCCGTGGACAGCCACAGGATATTCGGCTTATCCACGGCAACTAATGGAATGCCGGCGGTCCACCAAAGGAAGCAGCTTAAGGTAAAGAACTTGGATTTCATGTCCCTTGTGCAAATGAGGTTCTAATTTGTTTCGGTTCAATTTTTCTCCGCACCGGCCAGGAAATCTTCGTCGTACTGGGTTTGCAGCGCTTCCCAACGGGAAACCAGTGAGTTGAGCCGGTCGGGATGAGCCTGGGCCAAGTCGCGGAGTTCGGCTCGATCCTCCGCAATTCGATAGAGTTCCCAACGGTTGCCGTTATCGCGGCGCATGACGGCTTTCCAGTCGCCATGGCGCAAAGCCCGGTTACCGGAATGGGCAAAGAAAAACTCGCGATCTTCCCAATCCGGGTCTCCCGCAAAAGCCGGCGCCAAGCTGCGCCCGGGTAGGCCGGGCCCGATTTCCGGGGGTTTGGCCTCTACTCCGGCCAACTCCAGGATGGTGGGGACCAGGTCGATGAAGTGTCCCGGGAGATGGCGCAGTTCCCCTCCCGACCGAATTCCCTCGGGCCAATGCACGATGAAAGGCGAGGCTATGCCACCTTCATGGTTCCAGTGCTTGTGGAGGGAGAGCGGGGAATTGGAGGCCGTCGACCAACCGGGTCCCAAACAAAGGTAGGAACCGGCCGAACCCAGGGGAGCGGAGGGATCGTGCTTATCCCCCCGGTTGATGATTTCTCCACTGGCGCCGTTATCGACCATGAAAAAGAACACGGTATTGTCCGCTTCTCCCATGGCCGAGACCTGCTGCATGACGCGGCCGATTTCGTAATCCATTCGATCCACCATGGCGGCATGGATGGCCATTTTGGTGGCCTGAAAGCGTTGTTGCTCGGCCGTCAATTCTTCCCATGGCAAAGCGAAACCAACCTCCCCGGTGTCGATTTGATCGATCAGTTCTTCCTGAGACAAATTCCATGGCGGAAAGATATCCCCGCGCCGCTTGGCCAAACCGGATTGGACAATACCCATCGATTGCGCCCGTTCCCAGCGTTCTTTTCTCACCACGTCCCACCCCTTCAAATAGGCATCCTCGTACTTGGCGATATCCTGGGGCAGCGCATGCAGGGGAAAATGCGGGGCGATAAAAGCCAAGTAACAGAAAAAAGGCTGGTCCGGGGTCTCCCTTTCATGCTCCGCCAGAAACTCGATGGCGCGGTCCGCCATGTCGGTGGTCACGTAATAATCGGTTCCGCGGGGTATGGGGGGCAGGGGTTGATCGTCCAGCCAATGTTTTTTGGGGCTGAAAAAGCGGTCCCAGGAACGGGTCCAATAGGAGCGGTCGAACCCGCTCATCTTCGGGTCGGCCGGGGTGCCCTTGACGTGCCACTTGCCGGAATGGTAATTGCGGTAACCTTTTTCCTTGAGTCGCAAGGGAAGCATTTGGCTCCAGACCGGCCACTCTTTTCCTTTTCGAGGATCCATTCCCACCTGCTGGGCGTAATAACCGGTCAGGATGACCGCCCGGGACGGCCAGCATCGCCCGGCAGAATAAAACTGGGAAAAACGCAATCCGTCGGCGGCGAGGCGGTCGAGGACGGGGGTTTGGACCTCACCCCCATAGCATCCCGCGTCGGAGAACCCCATATCATCGGCCAGGACCACGATGAAATTGGGCGGTTTGGCCAGGCCCCAAAGGCAGGGAAGGAAAAGGGCAGTTGCCAGAATGATCTTTGTTGCCGTTTTGAAAAGAGCCATGATGGGGTCCAAATCACGGGTTTTGGGGCGAATATTCAAACATATTCCACTTTCCATTCCGTGAAGCGATAAACCACGGACGAGGAAAAGCCTCTTGTCTCTCCAGGGTTGGGGCCTTTGACTGGGGAAAATGCCAAGAAACCGGGTACTCTTCATACCAGTTGTTCCTCTGGCCGACGACCTCGGATGGTGGGAAGACTCCGGCCTTTAATCCAAACTCGACAGATACATCATGCATAAACGTTTCCATTCCTTCATTCTCGGCTTGGCCGCGGTATCCTTATTTACCGGGGCCAGGGCGGAGGATTCTGAAAATTGGTCCGATCTCTTCAACGGGAAGGACTTCGATGGCTGGACCATTCGGGGCGGCGGCGCCACTTACGAGATACGGGACGGCGCCATCGTAGGCATTAACGGCCCGGGCCATAACACCTTCCTCACCACTTGGAACCTCTACCGCGACTTCGAACTGGAATTCGAGGTGAAACTGAACGACCTCCTCAACTCTGGCGTGCAAATTCGCTCCAAGGCCAGATGGGAAACGGTTCGCGGCAAGGAGATCGAGGCGGTTTACGGCCCCCAGGTGGAAATTGAAATGAAAAACGGTCTTGCCGGCTACCTCTATGGGGAGCGAGCCGGAGGATGGATGACCCCGCAGGAAAAGCGCATTGTGCATGCGCATTTCAAAAACGACGGCTGGAATCATTACCGCATCGTGGCGAACGGACCCCGCATCCAAACCTGGATCAACGGAAACCCGGTATCGGATCTGGTCGATCAGGAGCGCTACAAGGACCACCCGGAGGGATTTATCGGCCTGCAGGTTCACAGCATAAAGGCGGAAACGGGCACCATGTCCGTGGCCTGGAGAAATCTCCGCATCCGCGAACTCAATACCGGGGGTAAGGAATGGATTTCGTTGTTCAACGGAAAGAACCTAGATGGTTGGACGGTCAAAGTTCACGGCTACGAACTGGGGGAAAATCCCGGCAATATTTTCCGGGTGGAGGACGGCCATTTGAAAACCAGTTACGATCAGTTCGCGTCTTTCGACAATCTTTTCGGTCATATCTTTTATCGGGATTCCTATTCCCACTACAGGATGCGCCTGGAGTACCGTTTTTACGGCGAACAAAGTGAGGGGGGGCCGAGCTGGGCCCTCCGCAACACCGGTATCATGGCCCACGGGCAAACCCCCGAATCCATGGGGAAAAATCAGAGGTTTCCCACCAGTATCGAAATCCAAATCCTGGGTGGAGATCCTCCGGCCAAGCGCACCACGGGGAATTTGTGCACCCCGGATACGCACGTGGTTTACCAGGGCCAATTACACGAGCAACACTGCACCTCATCCACCTCGAAAACCTATCC
Source organism: Opitutales bacterium (assembly GCA_965204545.1). Taxonomy (GTDB): domain Bacteria; phylum Verrucomicrobiota; class Verrucomicrobiia; order Opitutales; family UBA2995; genus JAABVD01. The sequence continues at coordinate 1,902,201 of CBDBFA010000003.1, forward strand.
CTGGAACGAATGGGTTCGTCTGGAAGTTCACGTCAAGGGAAGTGAGGAGTTCATTCACTTCGTCAACGGAAACGAAGTGTTGCGCTACACGCTTCCCCAAAAGGAGGACGGCACCCTTCTCGATAGTGGAACCATCTCCCTGCAGGCGGAAAGTCACGGGTGTGAATTCCGCAACATCGAAATCATGCCGCTTTAGGAAGGCTGAAGGAATGGAGTGGTGGAGTAGTGGAGTGATGGAATGATGGAATGGGGAATGGGATGCTGGGAAGGAGACTCTCGCAAAGAGCGCAAAGGGACGCAAAGGGAGAGGGAGAGGCGCGCCAATTAGGAATTAGGAATTAGGAATTAGGAATGGGGGGATGATGAACCACGGATTACACGGATGAGCACGGATAGGGGATGGAGTGATGGAGTGGTGGAGTGATGGAATTTGGGAGAAGAGGGGGAAGGTTTACGACTATTTCAGGGTCGACTATAAAAGCTGATTTTAGATCCAATCTATCATGAAGTTTATGGTTCGATTACTGGTTGTTTGGGGTGTGGCGTTTTGTGGGAGCCTTACGGCAGTTGATAGGCCCCATATCGTTTGGCTGACCTCGGAAGACAATTCGGTCCATTACCTGGACCTCTACTTCGATACGGGGGCTCCCACGCCCCATATACGAAAACTGGCGGAACGCGGACTCATTTTCGATCATGCCTTTTCCAATGCGCCGGTTTGCTCCGCGGCGCGGACCACCCTGTTGACGGGCGCTTTCGGGCCGCGCATCGGCACGCAGTATCATCGCCCCTGGAAAAAGGCGCCGATGCCGGATGAAGGCCGGATGTTTCCCTGGTATCTCCGGCAGGCCGGTTACTACACCACCAACAATTCCAAGACGGACTACAATGTGATCGATAAAGGGGGCTGGGATGAATCTTCCCCAAAGGCCACCTGGCGCAACCGCAAACCGGGTCAGCCCTTTTTTCACGTCCAGAATACCACTATTACCCATGAGGGGCAGTTGCACTTCTCTGCGGAAGAGATGGCCACGGTGAAGAACCGGACTTCATCCGAGGCCGTGAATCCGTTCCCCTACCATCCGGACACCCCCACCTTTCGTTACACCCAGGCGCGTTACCATGATCTCCAAATGAAAATGGATGATCATCATGGCGATTGGGTCGGGAAGCTCGAAGAAGACGGTCTGCTCGATGACACTTTTATTTTTTATTACAGCGACCATGGGGGCGTACTTCCGCGCGGCAAGGGGTATGCCTATGAAACAGGGCTTCACGTGCCTCTGGTCGTTTACGTGCCCGCAAACTGGGCCCATCTGGTCGATGCGGATTTGGGCAGCCGGGTGAAAGGATTTGTCAGTTTTGTGGACTTTGCGCCAACGGTGCTTCACTTGGCCGGTGTAGCCGTTCCTCCGCATATGGACGGAAAGCCATTCCTGGGAAAAGGCGTCGCCATGGATGAACTGAACCAGCGGGACGAGGCATTTGGTTACGCCGACCGCTTTGATGAAAAGTACGACTTGGTGCGCACACTGCGAAAGGGCAAGTACACTTACATGCGCAATTTTCAACCCTTCAACTTCGATGGTTTGTGGAATGAATACCGCTATCGCATGCTGGCTTACATGGAGTGGTGGGAACTTTATCGAACCGGCAAGCTCAATGAGGTTCAGGGCCAGTTTTTCAAACCCAGGCCGGCCGAGGCGCTCTACGACGTGGAAGCCGACCCCTATGAGGTCAATAATCTGGCCGGCGATCCGGCTTATGCCGATGTGTTAAAAGACATGCGGCAGCGCCTGACCGATAAGGTAAAGTCCATCAACGACTTGAGTATGTTTCCCGAAAGTTATCTGGTCGAGAAGGGGTTTGAGGATCCGGTTGAATTCGGGCGCGCCAATAGCGGCCGCATCGCGGTCTTGGTAGACATTGCCAATCTCAGCCTCATGGAATTCGACCAGGCTCGCGATGGCATAACAGAGGCTCTCGATTCCGAGGATCCGTGGGCACGTTATTGGGGGCTGATCGCCTGCAGCTCATTCGGTGAGGCAGCCGAGCCATTTATCGAAAAGGCCAGGATGATGGCAGCCGGGGACAGGGAGAATCTGGTTCGGGTGCGGGCGGCGGAATTTCTCGGCTTGGTTGGGGCGGAAGATCCGGCTCCCTTCATTCGGGAAGCGCTGGCCAACGCCGGCAATGAGGCGGAAGCATTTCTTACCTTGAACTCCGTTGTGCTGCTCAAGGACCTGAAAGGTTGGCAATTCGATATCGATCCCGCAATATTCCCAGAGGCTTGGCGCACGGCTGAACGGTCCAATGTTAACCGGCGGTTGGGGTATTTGAATCCGTAGGAGAGATGGAGTGGTGGAATTTGGGAGAAGAGGCCGAAAAGGGTGAGGCGCGCCGGGGGCTTTTGTGGAACCCCGTTGGGGTTCGGCCGTATGGGTGATCGGTAACCCAGCGTGCGCTACGCGACGCTGGGCTTTGGAGTTTAACGCCGTTGGCGTTAGAATTTCTATCCGTACCCATCCGTGTAATCTGTGGTTTCCCTTTCCTCTCTCCTTGCTTTCCCCATTCAGCCTTTTTTATCTCTTTCTCAGCATCTCAGCATCTCAGCATCTCAGCATCTCAGCATCTCAGCATCTCAGCATCTCAGTACCTCGGAATCTCAGCATCTCTTATCCTCTGTGCTCTCTGTGTCCTCTGTGGTTAGTTCTGGTTCATCGTTTTCGGGCCAGGTAGAGTCCGTCGCCCACCAGGATGAGGCTGGCTTCCACGCGTGCGTCGTCGCGTATTTTCTTGTTAAGTTTACGTATGGACTGCGTGTCCTCATCCTGGACGGAATCGTCCGCAACCTGTCCTCCCCAAAGCGCGTTGTCTACCATGATCAATCCGCCAGGCCGGAGTAATTGCAGACCTTTTTCATAGTAGGTATCGTAACCGGTTTTGTCCGCATCGATGAAAATGAGGTCGAAAGCTTCCCGCTTCCCGTCCTGCAATAAACGGTCCAGGGAATTTTCGGCATCGCCGATTCGCAAATCGATTTTCTCCGCAACCCCGGCTTCCCGCCAATAACGCCGTCCTATCGAGGTCCATTCCTCACTGCAGTCGCAGGCGACGATCCGTCCATTCTTGGGGAGGGCTTCGGCCATGCACAGCGTGCTGTACCCGGTGAAGGTTCCTATCTCCAGGACCTGTCCGGCTCCCATCAGCCCTATGAGCAAAGCCATGAACTGGCCCTGTTCGGGAGTGATTTGCATGCCGCCCTCCGGAAGCGCGGCCGTTTCCCGGCGCAGGCGTCGTTTGATGTCATTATCCCGAAGGGACACATCGAGGGCATAACGGAAGAGTTCCGGATTCAGATTCTCGAATATTTTGCTCATGTCATCAAGGAGACCCCGTGGCTCTTCAAATGCAAGCTCATCAATTGGGCCCTTTGTTCAAGTGACGCCGCAAGAAATCTTTGACCAGATCCAGTCGTTCCCGATCGAAGAAGGAGGCCCCGCCGTGGCCACCTCCGTAAATCACCTCGAATTGGACGGGCCGATCAAGGCGTTTGTACACCCCATGCAATTCATGGGACTGGTTTATGGGCATCTGATGGTCCTGGTCCCCGTGTATCAGGAGCAGGGGAGGATCCGAGGCGTCGGCATGGAACACCGGGCTGGCCAGCTCCGCCTTTTCGGGAAGTTCTTCGGGAGAACCGCCCAGCAGAAGTTGCAAGGCGGGCACTCGGACGCCCAAGCCATGCGGGGTGGATTGTTTGAGAATGGTGGTCAAATTGCTGGCCCCGTAAAAGCTCACGATAGCCGCGGTATCGGACGATTGATCGGTATGCTCCCCCACAGTCCCTTCCAGTTCTGCATGGCCATTGGTGACTCCGACCAGAGCGGCCAGATGGCCTCCGGCGGAGGCCCCGGCTATGACCATCGGTTCCTCCCTGAAACCGAAGCCTTCGGCGTGGGCCCGGAGGAAACGAATGGCGGCCTTGATATCGTGCACATTGGCGGGAAAGGGAGCTACCGGGGTGAGTCGGTAATCCACGCTGGCGATGGCAAAACCGCGTTGCACCATGTCCACGATGCCTACCCGATCCTTTGATCCGCTACGCCAAGCGCCCCCATGCACCCAGACGATCAGGGTGGGTGGATTAGGCGCATCGGGCAAATAGAGATCGAGTTTAAGGGAAATACCGTCCACCACGGCATATTCCACGTCCCGGAGGATATTGGCGTTGTCTTGGGCGGAAGCGGCGTGGCCGATAACTCCCAGACAGAGAAGGCTGAGCGTTCGTTTCATGGGTTGTCCATCAAACTAGCTGCAAGGCGGGGCGCTTCAATCCTCAACCTTTCCTGCGCCATGGGGGACGGGGAATTCGCCTTTCAATTTTTCTCGAATTGTTTCGGGATAAGCCACAAGGTTGGAATCTCTTTTGGGTTTTCTATACCGGGGAATGTCGCGATGAAGAAGCTGAACTGGATATTTTTCCTGATTTTCCTATTGGGCGCGGTCATTCAAATCAACGACCCCGACCCGATCATTTGGATGGCAATGTGGGGTGCGGCGGCGGGAGCCTGTCTTTTGTTTGGTCTGGGTCTAACCGGCTCAGCTTTCCGGGCCGTACCATTGCTCATCGGTATCGTTGCCCTGGTTTGGGCGGCTGTGCTGATTCCCGACGTGGTGCAATCGGCCGGAAATCTTCGTTTGAAGGAGGTTTTCAATGTGGTGACGATGAGCAGCATCGCCGTGGAGTGGGTGCGGGAGATGGGGGGGCTGCTCATAATCGCGGCCTGGATGGGGATGATCTACCGTTCGAGTCGAAAGTAGCCGCTTCACTGACCACTGATTCCTTGACGGGATTCCCATCCTCGGACGATCTGGCTGACGATTTCCGACAAGGAATGGGTGATATCCCAGTCCGGATAATGGCTCCTCATTTTCGATAGATCGCTGTAATAACAGATATGGTCTCCCGAACGGTTTTCCTCCCTGTAGGAGAAAATCTGCTTTTTCCCGGAGAATTCAGATGCCATTTCAAACGCTTCCAGGATGGAGCAGGAATTCGCTTTTCCCCCACCCAGGTTGTATACTTCCCCGCAACGGGGCGCCTTGAAAAAGCAATACATGAATCGCGCAACATCCTCCGAGTGGATGTTATCTCTCACCTGCTTGCCTTTGTAGCCAAAAACCTTGTACTCCCTCCCTTCGACGTGGCATTTGACCAAGTAGGATAAAAACCCGTGAAGTTCCACCCCGGAGTGGTTCGGTCCGGTGATGCAGCCGCCCCTCAGGCAGCAGGAAGGCATATCGTAGTAGCGTCCATATTCCTGTACCATGATGTCGGCGGCTACCTTGGAAGCGCCGAAGGGCGAATGTTTGCTTTGATCAATGGGGAAAGTCTCAGGAATTCCCCGAAGGAAGGCCGGGTCGGCGAAGTCCCAGCGCGTTTTCAGCTCCTTGAGCGTTATGCCGTTGGGCCCATCTCCATAAACTTTGTTGGTAGACATGTGTATGAAAGGGACGTCCACGTTCACCTGCCGGTTGGCCTCGAGCAGATTCAAGGTGCCTACGGCGTTGGTATCGAAATCATCGAAGGGAATTGCGGCGGATCGATCGTGGCTCGGCTGGGCGGCGGAATGCACGATCAGGTCAGGCTTCAGGGTCGCCACCAGGTCGAGTATGGCTGCTCGGTTTCGTATATCGACTTCGTGGTGTACAAAGTTCGGCAAACCCTTGGAAAGCCGACGCCGATTCCACCGAGTGTCCCCTTGGGGACCGAAAAAAACGGCGCGCTGGTTGTTGTCAATACCGTGGACGTGGAAGCCCCGGGCATGAAAGAAACTGCAAACTTCCGATCCTACAAGGCCGGACGATCCGCTGACCAACACCCGTTTTGCCGCATGCGCCATTTCCATCAAAAAGGGGTCAAACGCAAAATGTTAACATCTGATTAGTTCGCTTCAGTCAGGTGAAACTAGATGGCGATGTTAACATTTTGCGTTTGACCCCTTTTTCAGTGCAATTTCATGCGTAGTCTTTCGGTTTCCGCCATAAGGTGCTCCTGGATGGAAAACTCTTCATCCCTGCCGTTGTCACTTATGACGGCATAGGCGCCGTTGGACTGCAATTCCTTGGCGAACTTGTTGTCCTCGAGGTATTTCAAGAGCAACTCCTGCACCAGGCGGTTTTTCAATTTGGGGGAGGTCACCGGGAAAACGCATTCAATGCGGCGGTAGAAGTTGCGGGGCATCCAATCGGCGCTGCCGCTGAACACCAGGGGCGGTCGGTCGCCGTTTTCAAAGTAGTAGACCCGGCTATGTTCCAGGTATCGTCCCAGAATGCTGATAACGCGAATATTATCACTCAACCCCTTTACCTGTGGAACCAGACCGCAAATGCCCCGAATGATCAGGATGATTTCAACCCCGGCGATGGAGGCGGTGTAAAGGTTATCGATGGTTTCCTGGTCGATCAGGCTATTGAGTTTGGCCATGATCTTGGCTGGTTTGCCATCGCGGGCGTTTTGTGCTTCCTGGCGGATGAACTGGTTTATGTCTTCATGCAGGTTGAAGGGGGCGACCTTGAGTACGTTGAACCTGGGGGACCGGGCAAATCCGGTCAGCGAGTTGAACAGGTCGGCCGCCTCCTTCGTAATATCGGCCCGCATGGTAAGGTAACTGAGATCGGTATAAAGGCGGGCCGTCTTCGGGTTGTAGTTTCCCGTTCCCAGGTGCACGTAACGTTTGAGGCCATCCGGTTCGCGCCGCACCACCAGGCAGCATTTGCAATGGGTCTTCAAATGGGTCAAACCATACACGACGTGGACATCCGCCTCCTCCAACTCCCGGGCCCATTGAATATTGTTGGCCTCATCAAACCGTGCTTTCAATTCCACCAGGGCGGTGACCTGCTTCCCGTTGAGGGAGGCTTCTTTCAAGGCGTTGATGATCGGGCTGTCCCCGCTGGTGCGATAGAGGGTTTGCTTGATGGCAAAAACCTGCGGGTCGCGGGCGGCCTGTTCGATGAATTCGACCACGGGGGTAAAGGAATCGTAGGGATGATGCAGTAGGATTTCTTCCCGCGACAAAACGGAAAAGATCGATTCCGCTGTGTTCAGAGGAGGCCTGATGTAGGGAATAAAAGGCCTGAACTTGAGGTCCGGGCGCGGGACCATGTTTTCGAAATTCCGCAAACGCATCAGGTTCAATGGCCCGTTAATGGGGAAGACATACTCCTTCGACAGTTTGATTTGCGACAATAACTCCGCCAAAAGCAAGTCGTGCACTCCGTCTTCGATTTCCAACCGGACGGGATCGTTTTTTCTCAAATTCCAGAGTTCTTCCTCAATTTTCGTTAGAAGATTCTCCACCTCTTCCTCATCGAAATAAAGGTCGCTGTTGCGGGTTATGCGAAATGCGTGAGCCTCCTTGATGCGATAACCCGGGAAGAGGGTATGGGCGAAGATCTTCACCACGTCGCTTAGAAAAATGAAACGTTGCGCCTTGGCGGGGGTTTCGATTTCCACGACCCGGTTGAGAATTCGGGGTACAGGAATGACGGCCATCCGAATGGGCTCTACCTCGTCTTCGCCTTTTTCCATTACCCAGGCCAGGAGATTGAGGGTCTTGTTGCCGATTTGAGGGAACGGATGGGTCGGGTCGATAGCCAGCGGGGTCAAAACGGGATAGACTTCCCTTTGAAAATAACGCTCCAGCCAGGAAAGTTCAGCCTTACTGAGGGTCTCGGGAGTCCGGAATTCGATACCCTTGCGCTTCATGGCCGGGATCAACTGCTCGCGCCAGCACCGGTACTTATCATCCACCAGGGCCACTACGATCGGGTGGATCCGATCGAGTTGCTCCCGCGGGGTCATTCCATCCACACTGAGTTCACTCACGTTGGAATCGGCCTGCTGCATGAGGCCCGCTACCCGGATTTCAAAGAACTCATCCAGGTTGGAACTGACGAAGGATAGGAACTTTACCCTTTCCAGGACGGGGTATTTTTCACTGGCCGCTTGTTCCAGAACCCTACGGTTGAAAGCGAGCCAGCTCAATTCCCGGTTGAAATAGGGAACCTTGCGTCTTTCTGGCATGGATACCTTGCTCATGAAAACCGGTTATTATGCCATACACTTCCCGATGAAAAAAAGCCCAATTCCGCTGCTTCACTTCAACTTGTCGGGATAGGGTACAGTTGCGCCGCTTGGCCCGGACACCATCGGCTCAAAAAAGTTCCCCGGCTTTACCCATTCCAACAGGCGCAAGGATCGAAAGGAGGTCTTATGACTTGGGTGGAATCAGGTCCGGGTAGGATTCGCTCAGGAAACGGAGGATGTCCCGGGTGGAAATGATTCCCTCGGGCCGGCCATGGCGGGTGATGGGCAGGTGACGAAAACTCCCGATGGACATCCGGTCGAGGGCGAAGCCAATGGGAGCGCCGAGGTCGAGCTGTTCAGGTTGGGCCGTCATGAATTGGGAGATGGGCAGGGAGGCTCTTTCCCCGAAGCGATCGGCCAGGCGGGTGAGCACGTCGCGTTCGCTGAAAATTCCCACAACCTCGTCCTCGCTGCCTACCAGCACGCAACCGATGTGATGTTCACGGAGGATGCGAATCACCTCGGCCACAGTGGTTTCCGGAGGTACTATGACGGGGGATTTGGGGCGCAGAGCGGAGAGAGAAGTTTCCATGATACTGGCCTCCATGGCGGAGCGAGGCTGGGGTAGATCGAGGTCGGTCAGATCCTGCCCACAGTTTTCGCAGATGGCCGCGCCCGACATATTGTCGTATTTGCAGAAGGGGCAAATCATCTCGCTATTCCTTCCGGGTTCAACCCCCTTCGCGAGCCGAGGGATACATCGCGGGATCGGGGGGGAGGTTGTAGACCACAGTGGGGTGAAGATCGGCCAGATAATAGGCCACTAGCCCAATCGAGATGATTCCAATGGGCCGATTCCGTTTGCTGAGCACGGGAAGATGCCGCATGCCCCCCGCGTACATACGGGCCAGTACGCGGTAGATGGGCTCGTCGATTCGGGCAACCGTCGGATCAGGGGTCATAAAGTTTGAAATGGGGAGTTCGAAGGCCTCTTCTCTAACCAATACCCGCGTCAGGAAGTCGCGCTCGGTGAAAATGCCGGTGAGCTTCCTTCCCTTCAGCACCAGGAGGCAGCCGGACTTTCCCTGGCGCATGCGCTTGACGGCAGCCCGCATGTTTTTTCCCTCCTGGACCTTGACCGGTTTAAAATACCCGACGTCGGCCACGGTTTCGTCCTTCAATGTTGTGCGCAGATGCATGGTTTACCGAAGGGGGATGGCCGGGGTTGCGGTGGTGTGGATCGATGTCGTTTCGCATGCCGTGCTGCCGCTCTGTCGAACTGTATGGAGCATAAGGATGCCAGCATCTGCTGTTTTTGCCATGAAGTCAATGATCTTGGGGCAATGACGCATAGTATTAAGGAGGAGGGGGCGCGCATCCTCCTTCGCCCGTTGGGACTACGGCGTGACAGGGAGGGCGCCAATTAGAAATTAGGAATTAGGAATTGGATACTGGATGCTGGATGCTGGATGCTGGATGCTGGATGCTGGAGTGGACCCCATGGCGGATGTAGGAAAGCTTACGGAGGAAGGGGTAGAGGCGCCATCCTCCTTCGCCCGTTGGGACTAAGGCGTGACAGGGAGGGCGCCAATTAGGAATTTGGAATTAGGAATGAGGAATTTTCCGCGGACAAAGGCCGGTTTCACAGCATTATATTCTGGCCTGCGATAGAATGGGGTAGTAGGGACTAATCCCAAACACCTTTTTTAATAGAATGAAACGCAGAAGCTATATTTTGGGATTGGCCCTCTGGTCTTTATTGTGGGTCAGTGGATTATCGGGGGAAAATCGCCCCCACATTATCTTGATGATGGCTGACGACCTCGGTTGGGCCGATGTCAGCTACCATGGCGGCGTCATCGCGACTCCCCATTTGGACGGATTGGCCCGTCGCGGAACCCAGTTGGATCAATTTTACGTGCAACCCGTTTGCTCGCCTACGCGCGGCGCCTTGATGACCGGTCGTTACCCCATACGGTTAGGATTGCAATGCGGGGTGGTGAGGCCTTGGGCCAGTCATGGACTTCCTCTGGATGAGCAGACCCTCCCTTCTGCCTTGCGCCGAGTCGGCTACACCACCTCCATCGTCGGAAAGTGGCACCTGGGGCATTTCCAAAAGGATTATTTGCCCCTGCAGCGCGGTTTCGACCATCACTACGGTCACTACAACGGGGCTTTGGATTACTTTACGCATATCCGCGATGGGGGGCACGATTGGCATCGCGATGGCGAGCCCGTCTACGAAGAGGGGTACACCACGGACCTGATTGGCCGGGAAGCGGCCCGGATCATCGCGGATCAGGACCCGCAAAAGCCGCTATTTCTCTACGTTCCCTTCAATGCGCCGCACACCCCCCTTCAGGCAACCGAGGACCATCTGGAACGCAACTCCCATATTGCCGACGAGGACCGCCGCACCTTTGCCGCCATGGTCACCAGTATGGACGATGCCATCGGCGCCATTCTCGAGGCGGCCGATCGACACCTGCCGCGCGAGAACACGCTGATCTTTTTCTGCTCCGACAATGGAGGCATTCCCCGGCTGGGTTCCAACGGCAATTTGCGCCGGGGAAAGGGAACGCTCTACGAGGGAGGAGTTCGCGTAGTCTCCATCATGGCTTGGGACGGGGTTCTGCAGGCGGGATCAAAAGTTCGGGAACCCCTTCATATAGTCGACCTTTATCCCACTTTGCTGAATCTGACCGGCGCGGAAGTCGAGGGCCAAAAACCACTCGATGGCAAAGACGCCTGGCCCACGATTGCCCAGGGCGAAAAGAGTCCGCACAAATGGATCCTTCTGAATCTCACACCCTTTCACGGCGCCATACGGATGGGAGAATGGAAGTTGATCCACAACGGAGATGTTTTGACCAATTTTACTGCGCCCGGAGAAAAGGAGACCTGGGAATTGTTTAACCTCGGGCAGGATCCCTACGAAAAAAACAATCTGAGCCAAACCCGACCCAAGGTATTTGAGAGACTGAAAAAGAAACTCGCCCAGTTGGAGAGCGAGGCCGGGCCGCCCAATATCGTCCCCAACAGCACTCCTCCGGAATTTACCATCCCGGAAATATGGGGAAGCGGGGATTGAGTTAAAATTTCGACGGGGCTGGGAGCCTCAATCGAGTTCCGTCAGCTGGATATTGCGCCACTTCACTTTTATGCCGGCTTTTTCAGTGTTTCTTCCGATGCCGTGCAGTTGTAAGGCGATATAGCCGGTGGCGGTAAGATCGTCGCGAACGTCGGCCACCGGAACACCGTTGAGCCAGGTCCGGAAGTGATCGCCATCGGCGATGATGCGAAAGTGGTTCCATTTACCCTGCCGGAAAGCTTTCTTGGCTTCTTCGTTTTCCCCCGGAGTGTGCAGGAATCCACGGCCTCCCTCTTCGTAAACCGTGCCGCTCCAGGCCCGTTCCGTGGGATCGATTTCGATCTGGTAGCCCCAGAAGCGGCCCTCGGGCCAAACCCTCTCTACAACATCCTTGCTTCCATCCGGCTTGAAGCGCCCGCCCCAACGAATAGTGGTGGTTTCGGTCGAATAGGTGTTGCTGCGAATCTGAATTCCGGAATTGAGCATGGGATCGACCAGGAATTCCACTTCCAGTTCGAAATTGTCGTACAATTTTTCCGTAGCCAGGAAGCTGTTGGGAAGCCCCATGGCAGCTTCCCCGACGATGGCTCCGTCTTCGACGTAGAAATTTCCTCCGCCGAAGTTTTGCCAGCCGTCCAGGCTCTTGCCGTCGAACAGATCGACTGTTTTGGATGCACTGCCCTCGGCGGGACAGCAGGAGGAAAGTAGCAAAATGGCAATGGAATTGAGGGAAAGGGAGAGGATGGTCTTCGGCTTCATGTGTATGACTGGTTGAAGGTTGCCCGTGGGGGGCTGATCTGGTTCTGGAAGTCGATGGTGAAATTTTCCGCGGCGGAGTCGATAGGAAAATCTACTGGGAGCGCCAATGAGGAATTTGAGGGAGAATAACCACAGAGGACTCAGAGAGCACAGAGAGAGAAAAGGAAGAAGGAAGAAGGAAGAAGGAAGAAGGTGCTGAGATTAATGGTGATCGTGATCGTGATCGAATGAATGAGGAGTGGGGGAAATAGCCACAAAAGAGCGCAAAAGGCGCAAAAAAGCGCATCCGCCTTCGCCTTGCAGGTCTACGGCGTGACAGGGAGGGGGAGAGGAAGAAAAGGCTGAAGGAAGAAGGCTGAATGTGATGAGGGGAGGAGAAACCACGGATTTCACGGATGAGCACGGATAAGAGGTGCCAATGAGGAATTAAATTTGAGATGCTGAGATTCCGAGGTACTGAGATGCTGAGAAAGAGAGAATATCCACAGAGGACATAGAGGGAGATTTAGGAATTGACCCTGGTCTTTTACCTCCCAACCTTCCCGACCTCCATGAGCCGAACCCATCGCACCGCCATATCACCCAAACGCAGCGAGGACTATCCCGAGTGGTATCAACAGGTCGTGCGAGCGGCGGAGTTGGCGGAAAATTCCCCGGTGCGGGGCTGCATGGTCATTAAACCCTGGGGATACATGCTCTGGGAAAATATGCAGCGGGTCCTGGACGACATGTTCAAAGCGACGGGACACAAGAACGCTTATTTTCCGCTTTTCATTCCGGTGAGCTACCTGGAGCGGGAAGCCCAACACGTGGAAGGATTTGCCAAGGAGTGCGCTGTCGTCACGCACCACCGCCTGGAAGCGGGGGAGAAGGGAAAGTTGGTTCCGGCCGGTGAACTGGAAGAACCCCTGGTGGTGCGGCCCACTTCCGAAACCATAATTGGGGAAACCTTTGCCAAGTGGATACAATCCTACCGAGATTTGCCTTTGTTGATCAATCAGTGGGCCAACGTGGTGCGCTGGGAAATGCGCACCCGGTTATTTCTTCGCACGGCTGAGTTTCTCTGGCAGGAAGGTCACACTGCCCATGCCACCCGGCAAGAGGCCATCGAAGAAACCCTCCTCATGTTGGATGTTTACGCTGATTTTGCGGAGAACTGGATGGCCATGCCGGTGATAAAGGGCGAAAAAACAGAGGGGGAGCGATTTCCGGGCGCTGTGAACACCTACAGTATCGAAGCCATGATGCAGGACCGCAAAGCCTTGCAAGCGGGCACCTCCCATTTCCTCGGGCAGAATTTTTCTCGGGCTGCCAATATAGATTTTACCAATGAGGATGGGAACCGGACCCTGGCCTGGACTACTTCCTGGGGCGCGTCGACACGCCTCATAGGCGGACTCGTCATGACTCACGGTGATGACGATGGGTTGATCATCCCGCCCAAACTGGCTCCGTCTCATCTGGCCATTCTCCCGGTCCTCCATGGCAAGGCCGACAGGAAGGGCATCCTGGAATACTGCAACCGGATTAAGGAGGAACTGGGAGCCATGACCTACCATGGCCGGAACTTGTGGGTGGAGATCGACGATCGCGATATGCGAGGCGGGGAAAAAATGTGGTCGTGGATTAAAAAAGGCATCCCTGCCTGGATTGAAGTGGGTCCCCGGGAAATGGCTTCCCGATCGGTCTTCCTGGGGCGCCGCGACCAGGGTCCCAAGAATCGCAAAGGCGTGGATCTGGATGAATTTTTAGGGACTTTTACCCGAGTGCTGGACGATATTCAGGACACCCTTTACTGGCGGGCCCATCAGTTTCGGGAGGACCACACGGCGACTTTCCATTCCAAGGATGACTTTTACGCGTTTTTCACACAGGGGAACAAAGAACAGCCGGAAATTCACGGGGGGTTCGCCCTGGCCCATTATTCCGGAGAGGCCGAGGTGGAGGAGCAGATCCAAAAGGATCTTTCCGTGACGGTTCGCTGTATTCCCCAAGTGGAGGGCCGAGAGGCCGGGACCTGCATCTTTACCGGCAAACCGAGCGCCGGGCGGGTAGTCTTTGCCAAATCATACTAGAAAAGGGGCCAAATTTCGCCCAGGGTGGTGTCTTTTACCCAGCCTTCCCGCTTTTCGGCCGTGCGGATGTAATGATAGGGCTCATGGGTTTCCAAAACCGTGACCCATGTTCCGTTGGAAAGGTTGTCCAGCACATTGGCCGATTCGGTAGGAGCGACGCGAATGGCGGTATCCGGCTGAAGAATGAGGGCGCGACTGAAGTCCTGTTTCCACAGCAACAGACCCGTCATTGCGCATAACATGAGGGGGATGGATAGATAAAGCGCCAGATTCGGGATGGGCGCCAGTTTGGGGGCAAACCAGATCAGGATCCCGGCCAGGGTGGTGATGGCGGAAGCCGACAGGAGCAAACGCAACCAGGTGCGGAGGGAGAGCGAATAAGCAAATTCCTGGGCTACGGAATAATCGGGTCGAGACAGGTTGGATTGCTCGATTACCTTTTGAAGGTTGGCCGCCACCTCGGGATTTCCCGGATCCAGCGTCAGGGCCCGTTCGTAGGAAAGAAGGGCCGATGGAAAGTCCTGCAGGTGATAATAGGCGTTTCCAAGATTGAAAAGCAGGGCCAGACTGGACTCCGGGGAATCCTCCATAGCTTTTTCATAGGCCTTCACCGCTTCCAGGTATTGCTCCCCCGCGTAGGCGGCGTTGCCCGCCTGAAAGGCTTCCAACAGCGCCTCGGATCGGGCCGAAACGGGCAGCGACCACAAAAGGAAAGCTGACAAACCGAAAATCAGTCGGGGCATTACCCTTTCCCGTCCAATTGCCGCAATTTGGATTCCAGATCGCGTTCTTCATTTTCCAGGGAGGCCTCTTGGGCGGAGGCTCCGGAGTAGCGCAAGGCGTCTACTTTGCGGAAGAATTCCTGAACGGATCGCTTCATTTCATTATCGCCCAGGGATGGCACCCAGAGCGATCCGATTTCCTTTTCCGTGATGGCTTCCGGATTACATCCCAGTTGGCGAGCCAAGGCTGCCTGCAGGGCCCGACAACCCTCCCGATAAAAGGTGAGCGCATCCTTCTGCCGGCATGCTTGACGCATCTGGCCGCGGTGAAACTGAATCTTTTCATCCAGTGATTTCAGCCGGATTTTTTCCTGGTCTTGGCGGGCCAATTGGCGGGACCGTTTCAACCAAAAGGCCAATCCGAGGATAAACGCCGGGGCTACGGCGCTGGCAACCAGGGCCTGGTGGACCCGCGTCAGGGTCGGTGGGATGACCGTGTTTCCTAGGGAAATTTTTATTGGCAGCAAGTTGGCCGCATCATGGAGTTGGTTGCCCGAGAAGGATCTCATGCTGCCGGCAAAGGATGGGGCGGACAAAGGGGAAGCGGCGTACCCGGCGGCGGTAATGGAAAGGGGGATGGGCGAAGTACTCACCTCCCGATAAGCCCCGGTCTCCGGATGCAAGAAGGCAAATGCGATCCCGGGAACCTCAGTTATGCTGGCGGACAAGGGAATGACGACGTATTCAAACGACTTGGTGCCCCGGAAGTGCTGTTTGTCCAGGTCTTCTTCCAGTACCCGGGGCGGATAGGTTTTAAATTCATGGCCGGCAGGAAATTCCGGGGGGATCAATTGAGAAAAATTCCCTTCTCCGCTCAATTCTATCCGCAGGGTAATCGGATCACCTTCCACCAGATCGCGTGATTCAGTTGAGGCCGCGATGGAAAACGACCCGATGGCTCCATTGAAGCTGTTCGGACGGCCATCCTCGGGATGGGGTTGGATGGTGAGGACGGCGGGTTGGCTGTTGGCCACAATTTGTTTGTCCTGGTAACGGCCGAACACATTCCCGAAGAGGGGATCGTTGCCAAACAAGTTAAAGGGATCCCTGCGGTTGCCGCGCGGGCTTTCCGGAATGCGCAGGGTGTGGGTCGATTGAAATTGCAGGGTTTGCAGGCCCGCTTTGACCGGTGTAATGCCGAGGTCCCAAGCGTAGACATCGTAATAGCGGCCATCCTTAATCCTGCGGGATATATCGGGTTCGGTGTCTATGGGAGTTATGCTGAAAGCGTCTCCCTCGACCTGGGGAAGGCCGCGATTGGGAAAGGTGGCCTGGTTGAGCATGACCATGCGCAGTTGCGTTGAGATGGTTTCTCCCACGTAGACATCCCGATCGGGCAGGTCGAATTCCAGCCAGGCGATACGGCCTACATCGATGGAATCCGGGGCGCCCTTTACGACCTCCAAAATGAACTCTTCCGTCTGGTAGCGCTTGCCATCCACCACCACCGTGAGGGGGGAGAGGCGGAATTTTCCCAGTTGGTTGGGTTGAATCTGAAAAATGTGGGTAAGGGTGGCGGTCATTTCACCGTTGACGATGGCGACTTGAGTGCTGGGGCCGCGGTAGGCAATTTGCAGGTAATCATTCCCTTGAATGACCGGAGGTTCCGCCTTCTGGCTTCCCTCCACCACTACCAAAAGCTGTCCGCTCTCTCCCAAGGGAATGGGATTCGGTTCCACCCTGGCGCTGACCGTTATTTCCGCCCGCACGGCAGGTAGCAACGCCAGAAAGGCCAAAAGCGCTCCCGCAACCGGTCTCGGCAGGCGCGATCTGGGTTTTCCTGAATCCATCATGAAGGGGCTCAATAAAATGAGAAACCGTTCCGCTTTTACCAATCCTTTTTCGGGTCTCTCCTCGGATCGGGAGGCTGGACGATAAACAAGGGAAGTTTCTTTTCGTCGCCTTCCATGGCTTCGAGCAACCGCAGGGCTTCCTCGGGGGTCATTTGAACGGGTTGCGGCTCATCGGGCGGGGATTGCGGCTCTTCGGGCGAAGCGTCCTCCCCTTCATTCTCTTCTTCCGGTTGGGGTTCTTCCCGGTCATCCTGCTGCTCTTCCGGTTCAGGGGGTTGGTCCTCCGTCTCTGATTCGTCCTGGTCCTGCTGATCCTCCTGATCTTGCTGGTCCTGTTGATCTTGCTGGTCCTGCTGATCCTGGTTTTCGTTTTGGAAACGAGCCACGATGTTGTGATCCCCATCCGCCACAATGGTAGTGGTCGGCTCTTCCTTTTCTTCCGGGCGAATTCCCCTGCCTTCCCAGTTGAGGAATGTGAACCCCTCATTCGGTTCTACCGACAAAGTAACCTCGGTCCCGTCCGGATAAGCTCCCCCTCCTTCCACTATGCCGGCGTCTTTCTGATCGGGTTGGGCGATAACGTTCCAAATGCGTTTCCAGACCGGTTTGATTTGGCGGTGATCCCGCATAGCCACGAAGGTTTTGGCCTGTTGCGGGTCTTGCACGGTATCGCCCTCCCACCTCTCGAAGGTGAATCCCGGATTGGGCACGGCTTCGATTAGTGCGTAGGAATCCGGTTTATAGGAATCCTGGCCCACCAGATCCCCTTCCCAGGTTTGCAAAGCCGGGTTGCGCGATTGCTGGATCTGATGGGGCGGGATTTCTCTCGACGGATCTTCCGCCTGCCCTCGGGCGAAAATGGGGAAGGTGGCATGCATCAACGAGGCCAGAAGGACCGCGGTCAGGGATGGGGCCGGACGTTGCTTACTCTTCCTCATCGACGACAAATACCAGTTCCTTGGCTGGTTCGCATCGCGCCACCACTCGGGTATCGGCCCGCAGGGTGATGGTTGTTTCCGGGTGGTTGGCATCGGCGATTCCCGGACCCTCCCATTGGACAAACCGCCAGCCGTAGGCCGATTCACATTTGAGATCCACCGCCTCGCCTTTATCATAAACGCCGCTCGAGGGAGAGTTTCCGGCTTCCTCAGGAACAATGACCACTTCCAGCCTTACCCGTTCCACCAAAACGGCGGTAACGGTTTTGTTCTTATCGATCAATACTTTGGTCTTCTCCTTTTGGGGATCATCCACCCCATCTCCCTCCCATTGCACGAAACGGTAGCGTTCCTTATCCCGCACTGCCGCCGAAATCGGCCTCTTGATGCCCTGATCGAAGTTGCCTGAGCCTTTCAGTTCCACCACGTCCGGAAAATTTGATTCCAGTTTCAGGTCGTATCTCACCAGGTTTTCCACCTGGTATCGCACAAATTTCAGGTTGGCTGCCGTTTCCTCATCTTCCGGATCGATGACGAGGGCTCCCTGGTAGTTTTCCACGCTCTTGGCCCAATCCTGGCGGGTTTCAGGCTGTCGGTTCTCAATTTTGCTTTCGCCCTTTCGGTAGTAGGCGTTACCGATATTGTGCAGGATGTCGGCTTGTAGTTCGGGATCCTGATCCTGTCTCTGCAGGGCTTGTTGGAACACGGTGATGGCATCGGTGTATTTCCCCTGCCGATAAAGGCAGATTCCCAGGTTATAGAGCAGGCGCATGTCCTCGGGATTCTCCTCGATGGCTTCCCGGTAGCGTTCCTCCGCCTCGACAAACTCCCCCTTCCGCAAGTGTTTTTGCGCCTCATAGGGAGATGCCGGGACATCGGCAGGGGCCGCCAGACAGGCCGCCACAAGCAGGCCGCTCACCGTCAAATGCGAACCCATCCGCCTGGAGGAGCGGCGGGTGCCGACGAGGCATTCCAGGATGAGAAACAGAATGCCCCCGGCCAGGACCCACTGGTAACGTTCAATGGGAAGTTTATTCATGCGGGCGTTCAATTCCTGGCGGGGAATCTCTTCCAGGCCCAGAGTGTAAACGGTTTCAAGGCCCTCCCCCAATGGGCCCAGGGGACTGTAGAAGCCGTTGGAAGCGGCCGAAATCTGTTGCAGGGTATTTTCATCGAGTCGGGTGCGGACCACATTTCCGCGTTCATCGCGCACAAAATCCTGTCGGCCTTCTTCGTTTATTATGGGAATGATCTCCCCTTCCTGGCTGCCTACCCCCAGGGTGAATACCCGCACCCCGCGGTTGGCCGCGCTCCGGGCAACCTCGATTCCGCGGTTCCTCAAATCCTCTCCATCGGTAATTAAGATGAGAATCTTGAAATTGTTTTCCCGGTTAAAGGCATTTTCCGCTACCTGGATGGCGGCTGCTATATCGGTTCCCCCAACGGGAATGATCCCGGGTTCGAGGATCTCCAGGGATTGGCGGAAGGCGCTGTAATCGAGGGTGAGGGGGCATTGCAAAAAGGCCGACCCGGAAAAGGCGACCAGTCCGATTCGGTCCGCCCCCATTTTATCGATAAAATCCAGAACGGCCAGTTTAGCCCGCTCCAGCCGATTGGGTTTAATGTCCTCGGCCAACATGCTGCGGGAAGTATCGATGGCGAAAACCACATCGATTCCCTTACTCTTCAGCTCCTGCCAAACGTAGCCGAATTGGGGACGTGCCACCGCCGCCGCCACCAAGGCGATACCCACAGCCAGCAATACCGCTTTCAATTGTTTTTTGCGAGGGCTGACGCTTTCCGTCAGAGCGGGAATGAGGGAGGAGGCGACAAGCTTGGCGATTTGCCTTTGCTTGCTTTTTTCCAACCGGAAGGCCAGGAGCAACATCACTGGAATCAGGGCGATAGCCAAAACTACGATCAATGGATAGGCAAACGTCATGGTGGTCAGGGCAGGGTTCGCAATCGGGTGTTGGCCAGGAGGTATTCCAGCAGCAGGAAGACCAAGCCGGTCAGGAGGGGCCAGAGAAATAATTCCCGGAAATAGGTGAAATGTTTCAGCTTTATCTCGGTTTTCTCCAACTGGTCGATCTGGTCGTAGATGGCTTCGAGTTCCTCGGTGTCGGTTGCCCGAAAAAAGGAGCCCTCGGTGATGCTGGCGATCTTCTTCAGGGTGGGTTCATCCACTTCGGTCCGTATGTTCTGCAATCGGGTCCGGCCGAAGGCATCCTGAACCGGAAACGGCGCCGTTCCCCTGGTCCCGGCCGCAATGGTATAGACTTTTACCTGTAAAGCGGCGGCCGCCTCAGCCGCGGTAACCGGCTGGATGGCCCCCATGTTGTTAACCCCATCGGTGAGAAGCACCACCACCTTGGACTTGGCCTGCAAGCCCTTCAATCGGTTCACACTCATGATCAGGGCCGAGCCGATGGCGGTCCCCTCCTCCGTGATCAAACCCAGTTTCAGCCGCTCCAGGTTCTTATTCAACCAGTCGTGATTGAGGGTGAGAGGGCTGACCAGATACGGCTCCCCGGCAAAGGCGACCAGCCCGATTCGATCGGCCTCCCGCTTTTCTATGAATTCTCCGATAACTTTTTTGACCACCTCCAACCGGTTAACCCGTTTTGAACCCATTTTAAAATCCATGGCTTGCATCGACCCGGAAATATCCACTGCCAGAACGATGTCGATGCCACTGGCCTCGATTTCCATATCGCCGTAACCGAGGCGTGGCCGTGCCAGGGCGAGGACCAGAGAGATGAGGGCCAGAGTTCTGAGAAAAGCCAACCAGCGGCCGGCGCGGGACTTGCCCCTGTTGGCCAGTTTTCCCGCCAATTGAACGTGAGAATACCGGATGCTCCCCGAGCGTTTCAATCCGCCCCGCAAAAAGGGTAGGACCAGAATTACCGCAATCAGGAACAAAAAATAGGGCTGTTGAAATTCGAGCATCAGGCGGGGGTGAGAGAATCCGGGTTCGGATCCTGGCCGGGCCCTGTGGGTTTACCCGTCGTTTCAATAAAATGTTCGGCCGTGCCGTAGAGGTGTTCCATCTCCTCGACACCCAATCCCCAACGGGCAAATTTCGCCAAGTCGCACTGTTCTGAGAACCGTTGCAGTTTCACCTTTTGGCCGGGGGAAAACAGCGCCGTGTGTTCAGGATTGCTGAAGAACTCTTCCGTCGTTTGTTCTGTGGCGGGCAGTTTGAAGTGGATTTCGATAAATTGACGCACGGCCGTGGACACTTCGGTGCAAAAGCGTTCCGCCGTTGCCGGGTCCAGCCAATGACGCGCTTTGCGCAGGCGATTGAGGGCAATTTGATATGGGGGAACGGGAGGGAGTTCCGGTGGACGGGTCATGCGCTTGAATAGAATTACGACCATCCAAGCCAAGGCCGCCGCGATCAGAATTCCGACTCCCAGGTAGAGCAGAAGCATGGGGTCCAACAGAAAAACGGGCTCTTTGATATCGAAAATATCGACCTGGGATGGCGCAGACTCCTGGCCCGAGAACGGGATTGGCCACAAGGCGAAGGGGCCCATGCTGGCTGCTTTCACCTTCATTAGCGCCGTTTTTCCCGATTGAGGAAAAACTCCCTGATTTTGGCGATGTAGGGTTCGCCGTTTTCAACGTAGATACTGTCCACTCCCAACTTTTTCAGGGTGTCTCGAAAATCGTCCCGTAGTTTGCGGTTTCGGGCGGCGAATTGCGATCGGACATAGGCGCTCCCGGTATCCACCTCGATGAGCTTTCCGGTCTCGGCATCTTCCAAAGTGACGATGCCTACATTGGGCAGCGTGTATTCCCGGGGATCGGAAATGCGAATTATAATCAAGTCGTGCCGCCGGTCCGTCAGGCTGAGCGATCGATACAGTTCGGTGTACTGGTTGCGGATGCGGGCCGGGCGAAAAGCGTCGGGCACCAGAAAGTCGGAAATCACAAACGTAACCGCTTTGCGCTTGAGAATGCGGTTGAGGTAATCCAATGCGTTCTTGACGTCAGTGCCGGTGGACTGCGGTTCAAAAAACAGCAACTCGCGGATTATTCTCAACACGTGCTGGCGTCCTTTTTGTGGGGGAATAAAAGCCTCGGTCCGATCGGTAAAGAGCAATAGACCTACTTTGTCATGGTTGCGAATGGCCGAGAAGGCCAGCACGCCGGCCATCTCCGCGGCATACTCGCGCTTACTTTCCATCCGGGAGCCAAAGGCCCCGGATGCGCTCACGTCCACTACCAACATGAGGGTAAGTTCCCGTTCTTCCCGAAACCGCTTGACGAAGGGGTGTCCCATTTTGGCCGTGACATTCCAGTCGATAGACCGCACGTCATCGCCAGGAGTATAGGAGCGGACCTCTTCGAAATCCATTCCCTGGCCCTTGAAAACACTGTTGTAGTGGCCGGCCATGGCATCCGTCACCATCCTCCGGGTACGGATTTCTATCTGCCGGACTTTTTTGAGAATCTCCAGGGGATCTTTCACCTCGAATAATACCTCATTTCTCCCCGGCCTTTACCATCGGGGAATTGCAATTGGAATTGTGAGGCCAACGGCCATTTGGAAAACTCGTCCGCGCCGCCCTCAAGGAACCGGCAAAGTATCCAAAATCTCCTGCACGATGTCCTCGCTGGTTTTACCTTCGGCTTCCGCCTCATAGCTGACGATTACGCGGTGCCGCAAAACATCCATGGCAATGGTTTTGACGTCCTGCGGTGTCACGTAACCGCGGCCCTGCAGAAAGGCCCAGCCTTTGGCGGCCAAGGCGAGCGAAATGGTCGCGCGCGGACTGCCGCCAAATTGGATCAGGGAATCGGATTTCAATTTGAAGTTCTTTGGATTGCGGGTGGCGAAAACGATATCGACGATGTACTCCCTGATTTTTTCGTCCACATAGACTTCGTTCACCACCTCCCTGGATTTGAGAATGTCTTGGGGTGAAATGACCGGGGCTACCGGAGGAAGGCTGGAGGTCGTGGCCATGCGGTCGAGAATGGCCCGCTCCTCTTCCCTGTTGGGGTAACCTATATTGAGCTTGAGCATAAAGCGGTCGACTTGCGCTTCGGGGAGTTGGTAGGTGCCTTCCTGGTCGATGGGATTTTCGGTGGCAAGGACCAGGAACAATCGCGGCAGGTAGTGCGTTGTCTCTCCAATGGTTACCTGCCGTTCCTGCATGGCTTCGAGCAAGGCGCTCTGGACTTTGGCGGGAGCCCGGTTGATTTCATCGGCCAACACCAGATTGGTGAATACCGGGCCCTTTTTGGTTTCAAAGCTGTGGTCCTTAGGATTGTAAACCAGGGTTCCGATGATATCGGCGGGAAGCAGGTCGGGAGTAAACTGGATCCGCTGAAAATCAGCCGATATGGTCGAGGCCAGGGTGCGTACCGACAAGGTCTTGGCCAACCCTGGAACGCCCTCCAACAAGACGTGGCCATTGCAGATCAATCCCAATATGAGGCGGTCAACCAGGTATTGCTGGCCAATGATGACTTGGGCCATGGCTGTTTTCAGCGGATCGACCCAGGCGGATTCCCGGCTGATTTTTTCGTTTAATTCGAGAACAGGATTACTCATGGATGGCGCGCTTGGAAATCGTTGTCATGAATGAGGGGTAACCGACAAAGAAAAGCCGTCAAGGTTTCGCAGTTTTTCAGACCACTTCTCACGCGACTTTTGCCCATACGTCGAGATAAATCAAGGAACCTGCTTCGCCCAAACCATGCTTCGCAATGCTACAATCCTTCGCATTGCACAGCGGCAGGTCAGGTTGCCTGGATCCGGACCAATGGAGCATTCCTGATCCCAATCCGTGGTTTATCATCATTTGAAGACGGTTGGCACGGAAAATGCTTGCCCAAAACAGTTAAAAACGAGCATTTTTTCCTTTTTTCAAAAGGGAAATCCCCTATTTTAGGGTCCTTATTTTCAAAAAGCATTTGATCACTCCGATTCAATTGACGCGGTCTTGCCGAATGGTGGCCTGGCTTGGTCATGGTCGGGGCTGCTCTTCATTCATCAACTCAGTTCTATCTAATTCCTAATTATGACACCTTCAGAAGTTATCGATCTCGCCCAGTCGAAAGGGGCCAAAGCCGTGGACCTCAAGTTCTGCGATATTCACGGGACTTGGCAGCACTTTACCGTTCCCATTTCAGAATTGACCGAGGACCTGTTTGAGGACGGTCTGGGTTTTGATGGGTCTTCCATCCGCGGGTGGAGAGGCATCGAATCCTCGGACATGTTGGTCATTCCGGACCCTTCCACCGCCTTTATCGATCCATTCGTCGAGATTTCCACTCTCTCCCTGATTTGCGATATCGAAGATACCATCACCCGCGATCCCTATGAGCGGTCCCCCAGAGGGATAGCCAAAAAAGCGGAGGAGTACCTCCAATCCACCGGGATAGCGGACGCGGCTTATTTCGGACCCGAAGCGGAGTTCTTCATTTTTGACGACGTGCGATACAGTGCTGGCTCCAACGAATGCCACTACTTTGTGGATTCCGTGGAAGGCACCTGGAATACGGACAAGGAAGAGAATCCCAATCTAGGCTACAAGATTCGCCATAAGGAAGGATACCTGCCCGTCTCCCCTTTGGACAAACACATGGATGTTCGCAACGAGATGATGACGACCATGATCGATTTGGGCCTCGACGTGGAGGCGCAACACCACGAGGTGGCAACGGCCGGGCAAGCCGAAATCGACCTCCGTTACTCCCCGCTTCTATCCATGGGAGACCAGATGTGCATCTACAAGTATGTGGTGAAGAATGTGGCCTTTCGCGCCGGTAAAACGGTGACTTTCATGCCCAAGCCGCTATTTAACGACAATGGTTCCGGCATGCACGTGCACAGTTCGTTGTGGAGAGATGGCCAGCCGCTCTTTGCGGGCGATCTCTATGCCGGGCTCTCCCAGGAAGCGCTTTGGTACATCGGTGGGATTCTCAAGCACGCCCCGGCGCTTTGCGCCCTGAGCAATCCGACCAATAATTCCTACAAGCGCCTCGTTCCCGGTTATGAAGCGCCGGTCATCCTGGCTTACTCGGCCCGCAACCGCTCGGCCATTTGCCGGATTCCCACTTACAGCCAGAGCCCCAAGGCAAAACGGGTAGAGTTCCGATGCCCCGATCCATCGGCCAATCCTTACCTCGCCTTCTCCTCCATAATGTTGGCGGGGCTGGACGGAATTCAAAACCAGATCGATCCCGGTGAAGCCGTTGATAAAAACCTTTACGATCTACCGGCGGAGGAAGCGGTCAACCTCAAGAACGTTCCGGATAGTCTCAAGGGAGCGGTGGATGCCTTGGCCGCCGACCACGATTTTCTCCTCAAGGGAGACGTCTTCACCCAAGACTTCATCGACAACTTTATCGAACTCAAGAGCGATGAATACGATGAGGTCCGCCTCAGGACCCATCCGATCGAATACTACATGTATTACGACATTTAATGTAACGTCCTGAAAATTAATTCACCACAGAGAGAATTTTTAATCAGGAATTAGGAATGGACTGAGGAGCCTGCTTCTCCCCAGGGCCACGGGGTGGCATCCGGAAGTAAATCGTGATCTTGATCGTAATCTTGATCGTGATCGAACTGTAGGAGTGGCCTTACGCTGCGATTGCTTGGAGGTTGTGTCGTGGGATCGCGGCGTAAAGCCGCTCCTACAACTTGAATTAGGCCGGATTGAAAAACCGGCCCTCCTTTAAAAAGAAGGATTTGCGATTAGAAATTGACTCTTGATAGGCGCCCTTGGGCGCCTTTGCGCCTTCAGCCTTTTTCTCTCTATCCGGTCCCATACGTGAAATCCGTGGTTTTTCCCTCCCCATAATTCCTAATTCCTAATTCCTGATTGGCACTCATGCCCTCTTGCCAGGGCGTTCAGGGTAGTCGATTGTACGGACGATGAAGTCGCACAGCGCCAGATTGGGCCAGATGCCCGTTCTTCCCTTAATCTGGAAAATGTCGGCTCCTTCGGTGGTGAGCATGTTGGTGATCGCCAGTTACCACCTGGTCGATGCCGTATTTATCGGCCGTTTTGTGGGACCGGTTGGATTGGCCGCCCTGGCCTCCAGCATTCCTGCCATTTTTCTCTTAATGGGTTTTTCCCTTTTTATCGGAGTGGGCGGGGGAACGGCGGTATCCAGGACCCTGGGGAAAGAAGACATGGAAAGGGCCAATCGGATTCTGGGGACCATGCTCTTCATGGCGCTGGTTCTTGGGGTGGTGGCCATGGTACTGGCCGCGACGGGTACAAAACAGCTTCTCTTGATTACGGGCGCCAGCGAGCAAGTCCTGGAACCCGCTTCCCAATACCTCTCCATACTCCTCCTGGGCGGCCCCCTTTCCATCTTCACAGTGGCCATGAATAATCTGGTGCGTTCCGAAGGCAACGCGCAGATGGCCATGTTCTCCATGGTGACGGGAGCGGTGGTGAATGTTTTGCTGGACCCGGTTTTCATCTACTACCTGGGCCTGGGTATCGGTGGGGCGGCCTGGGCCACGGTGTGCGCCAATCTCGTCACTTCAGTTATAATGGCCTGGTATCTTTACTCGGGAAAAAGTTCTTTGGCGTTCCATTTCTCACACCTCCGTTTCAAGGTCTCCATAGCCCGGGAGATATCCGCGGTGGGCTTATCCACTTTGGTAATGCATATCAGTGGTGGTCTCGTTCAAAGTCTGGTCATCCGCATCTTGTTGCAATACGGGGGTGAAACTGCGGTTTCGGTGTATGCCATGTGCAACCGGACCGTGATGTTCATATTCATGCCGATATTCGGTCTACAGGCCGGCGCATTGCCCATCATCGGCTACAACTTTGGGGCCAGATTGATAAAGCGGGCCAAGCAGACCATTTTCTATGGGATGTCGATCTGTACCCTTTACCTCCTGGTCCTCTGGCTGTTCATCCAATCGTATTCCTCCACTATAATCGGCGCTTTTACCAACGATCCGGTCCTCCTGGCGGAAGGGGTGTCCGCCCTCGAGAAATTGGCCATCGTCATACCGGTAGTAGGTATTCCCATCATGGTCGTCGGGACCTTCCAAGCTTTGGGAAAAGCAAAATACGCTTTGTTTCTGACCATGAACCGCACGTTCCTGTTGGTCTTGCCCTTGTTGTTGATTCTCCCGTCCAAGCTCGGTGTGGATGGGGTCTGGTATGCCTTTCCCATAGCCGACTCAATCGCCCTGGTCGTTAATTCAACCTGCTTCTTGTGGGTTTTGCAGAAATTCAAGGAGCGCCCGGACCCCGAGGTTGAATCCTAGTATGGTGTATCGTTAATTCGTTCACACAAACTGTGAACTTCTATTTTCTACGTTTGACCCCTTTTTTCCACCAGGCGCGGCAAGGATGCCGCCGCCCTACCGCTTACGTTTTGAAATGGTAGGGCAATCGCGTCCCCGCGATGCCGTAACCTCTTCTATATCCGGGTTTTATGTGATGGATTTTTTAAGAGACACCACACTAGGGCTGAAGGGCCGTTCCTTCAAGCGGAGGAATATTTTTCTTTCCCATTCCTCTCTCTTACACCCCTTGATGGAAACGTATCACTACCGCGGGGGAAGGAAATTTCCAGTTTGCTATCCGACCACTCAGATTCTAATTTCTACCCCTTCCTTGCCGGACCCCCATGGTTTCGCTCACCGTTGATCTTCACCGCCTTTCAAAATTCGTAAACCTGGCTTTGCCGGTTCTGGCCGTTCTCTTCTTGTTGGCCGGGAAATTCCTCTCTTTCTACTTACATTTTTTCACCGTAGCCTTCCTTTTTCTGTCCATCGTAAATTACTTTTTCCTGTACGTGCAGACGGAGCATTCCTTGCTGCGGAACTTTGGCATCGTGGCCCAGGGACGATACCTGATCGAGAGCGTCGGCCCCGAGTTACGCCAGTATCTGTTTGCCAGCGATACGGAGGAACGCCCGTTCAACCGGGTGGAACGCGCCGAAATTTATCGAAAGTCCAAGGATATCGATTCGGCTTCCTTTTTTGGATCGCTAAAGCAATTCGATTCAACGGAGATCAAAATTCGGCACTCCATGTACCCGACCGATCGGGAGGATCTCATCCCTTATTCCCTGACCTACGGAGAGGAGCGGGGCATTAAGAACGCCTATACCATAACAAAACCCATCATCATAAGCGCCATGAGTTACGGGTCCCTGGGCAGCCAGGCGGTCCGCTGCCTGGCCCGCGGAGCCAAAATGGCCGGAATTCCCATGAATACCGGTGAAGGCGGTTACCCCAAGTACCACTTGATGGAAGGATGCGATCTCATCTTTCAGATGGGAACGGCCAAGTTCGCCGTGCGCGATGCGGAAGGATTTCTCGATGAGGAGAAGCTGCGGGATCTGGCCGGCAAGGATGAGATTAAAATGATTGAAATAAAATTCTCCCAAGGGGCCAAGCCCGGTAAGGGGGGCCTGCTTCCCAAGGAAAAGTTGACGCCGGAAATTGCCGAATTGCGCGGTGTTCCCCTGGGCAAAGACGTGGTTTCCCCTCCCCACCACAAGGAGTGTAAGGACAAATCGACCACCGTATCCTTCATACGCCGGGTCCAGGAGGTTTCCGGGCTTCCGGTGGGAATCAAGTTCTGCGTGGGATCCTTCGAGGAGGTGGAAGACTTGGTCGGTGAGATGACGCGCCAAGACATATTCCCCGATTATATTTCAGTGGACGGGGCCGAAGGTGGAACCGGCGCCGCTCCCAAGGCGTTCATGGATCGGGTGGGAGTTCCGCTTTTTCCCGCTCTGGCCCGAGTAAACAATATTTTGTGTGAGGCGGGGGTGCGTGACCGGCTCAAACTCATGGCCGCGGGTAAGCTGATCAATCCCGGTCGGCAGATGCTGGCCTTTGCCCTCGGCGCCCAGGCCGTTTACACGGCGCGGGGATTCATGCTCTCCCTCGGTTGCATCCAAGCCCTGCAATGCGGCCAGAATACCTGCCCGATCGGCATTACCACCCACGACCCCTCTTTACAGAGAGGGCTCGATATCCCAACGAAAGCCACACGGGTCAGGAACTACGTGCACAATTTGGAACACGATTTGCACGAACTGCTCGCTGCCAGCGGCCGGAGTTCCTTCGATGAACTCACCATGAAGAACCTCTTTATTCCCGAAGACAGCACCCTGGCGCCACTGCTGGACCGCCAGAGCCAGTCTTCCACTTACAACTGATACCCTACCCATAATGAAAAACATAGTTTCCTGGATACTTCGAATTTTTGCCGCCGTCATTTTTACCCAGACCCTGTATTTCAAATTTACCGGCCACCCGGACTCCGTGGAAATCTTTTCCGCCCTCGGCATAGAGCCCGGCGGACGAATTCTCATCGGGATACTCGAACTCGTTTCCGCCATACTTCTTATCGTTCCGGGTACCGTGGTTTACGGGGCCATCCTGGCTTGGGGAATAATGTCCGGAGCCATTATCGGCCATTGCACCGAAATCGGTTTCGAAGGCGATCACCTATCCCTGTTTCTTCTCGGCGTGGCAGTCTGGCTCTGTGCTACCATACTCTTGGTATTACACCGCGACCAGTTGCCCTTCCTTCGCCACATGTTTGAAAAACCGGATTCCTCGGCCTGACCGGAGGGGCGTCTTACCAGTAGGCCTGACTACTCCTAAGTTTTGGCCTGCGCCGGAATTGAATTTCTGATTTCGTAGGTCTCGATCACGCCTGCGCCGATGCTGTCCCCCCAAACGTTGACGGAGGTCCGGAACCGGTCGAGCAACCAGTCGATGGCCAGAATCAAGGTGATTCCCTCCACCGGGAGGTCCACCGCCCGGAGGACGATTACCATGGTTACGAGGCCCGCTTCCGGGATCCCCGCTGCGCCTATAGCGGCCAGGGTCGCGGTCAGAACGACGATCACCTGTTGGGCCGGATCCAGGGAAATTCCATAGACCTGGGCGATGAACATGACGGCTACCGCTTCGTAGAGCGCGGTGCCATCCATGTTGACGGTGGCGCCCAAGGGGAGAACAAAACTGGAGGTGCGTTTGGAGATTCCATTCTGGTTCTGGACCCCTTCCATAGTCAGGGGAAGGGTAGCGCTGGAACTCGCCGTGGAAAAGGCATTGAGCAAGGCGGTCGCCATTCCCTTGAAGTAGTTGAGTGGATTCCTGCGCCCAAAGAACAGCAGGATTAACGGCAATACGACTATGCCGTGCATACCCAGTCCCAGCAGGATGGTGGCGCTGTATTTGCCCACGGCGAGAAGTTCGGGCCAGAACCCGGCGAATCCCTTTGCTTCCCCGATCCGGCCCGCCACCAGGCCAAAGATGCCGATGGGCGCGAAATACATGATCCAGTGAACCAGTTTCATCACCGCTTGGTTCAACCCGGAGATGATAACGATTACCGGTTTGGCCACGTCGCCCAGGGTGGACAAAGCGGCCCCGATGAGGAGGGAGAAAAAGATCAAGGGCAGAATATCCATGTGCACCATGGCTTTAAAAACATTCGAGGGAATCATCCCCTCCTTGCCCGTCTCCTCGTTGCCGAGAAACACCTCCTTGATGGTGCCGCCCATGGTCCGCTCCGTTTTCCCCGACATCCTGGAGGCGATGGGCAGGTCGATGCTTAATCCGCTACCCGAGCTTTCCAGCGCCAGGGTGGCAGGGCTGCCCTGAACAAATAAGAGCCGTTCGCCATTATCCGTGGTGACGTATTGGGCATCTTCAGACAACAACTGCCAAGCTCTAACGGTCACCACCCCTTCCGAAATCGATTCCACCTCCCCACGCACGTTCTGGTCCGTAAGGGTAAGGACGTAATTCGGGTTATAGGTCCGGCGAAATTCCCCATCCATTTCGACCGTGCGCATATCCTGACCGCTCAACGCGTAGTTCAGGTCGGGTCGCTCCTCCCCTTGGGAGAGCCCTTTCCCCGGCCGGATGACATTGACCAGAATCATCCCGAGAACAACCGAAATGGCTGTTGTCGCCATGTAGTAAACCACGGTCCTCCCGCCGATAGAGCCGATTTTCCGGATATCGCCTAAATTGGTTATCCCGACTATCATGGACAGGATGACCAATGGCACCACTATCATCATGAGCAGGTTCAGGAATATCTCGCCCAAAATTTTGGTGTGAATTGCCTGGTCCGGGGCAAAACCTCCAACGAGGACCCCGACGACGATGGCTATAACAATGCCGTAAAGCAGGCCGGTACTGACCTTTGGTTTATTTTTCTTATCGTTCATAGATGGGTCTTTTTCTACATGAACCTTATTAGCTTCTCAGGATTTCCTGAAAGTCAATTCTTTGGGTATTTTTTAATTCCGGTTGCAAACTTGACCAAGTCAGGTGACATAAAGGTCCAGCGGATAGAATTTTGGTGGCGATCGCCCGGGAACACCAACTAACCTTGGTGACCGCAGATGAACGGATCCTGAATTATGGACACGTCAGGACTTTGAAAGCAACGAGCTAGTGCAATGAGAAAATATCCGTGAAATCCGTGGTTTACTTTCATTCTTCTATGCCCCAATCACGCTTGCCAGTCGTTCCATCCCTATTATTGGGAATCCTCATCGCCGGAATACCGGGCACCTGGGCTATTCCATCCACCTCTGGGGAGGAAGTCCCCAAGGCCGCTGCAATATTCTCCCGCGTGGAAGCGCATGCCTTTCATCCTTTCAACGAAGAGCAGACCTTTACTCATGATCGTGAACTGGGCCAAGCCGGCATCGCCGACCTGGACGATACGGATTGGCGGGTGCGCCTCCTGGCGGTTCGGGATCTGGTGCGGTTGGGACTCGAAGAAACGGAGGCCATAGCAGAGGGACTGTCCCACCCCGATAAACACGTCCGCCAGACCAGCGCCTTGGCTTTGGGCATTCTCAAGGCGGAATCGGCCCGGCCGCGATTGGAAGAACTGGCTCGGAAGGACTCCATTGCCATGGTGCGGTCTCAAGCCGTCATCGCTCTCGGACAAATGGAAGCAACCGCATCCCTGCCGTTTTTACGGAAACTTCTGCGGGAGGATGAATCGGGAGACGTCCGTCATCAGTGCCAACTGGCCATCGATCAGATAGAAAAGCGAATGGGAACCACTCCAGTCCAATTGTCGGCCTTCCAGGGGCTGGATGAGGACACTTTTGAAACGGTAGAGTTGGGAAAAACGGCTCCGGATTTCGAACTTGAGGATACGGAGGGGAACGTTTGGAAACTCAGCGACTTTCGCGGAAAGAAGTGGGTGGCGCTGATCTGGATTTTTGCAGACTGGTGTCCGGTGTGCCACAAGGAGTTTCGGGATTTATTAGGGATGGAGGCAGCATTTGCGGCGGAAGACGTGCAAGTATTTACCCTGGAATGCCACGACCGATTCCGGGGACGGGTCATGGTGGGAAAGGAACTGGATCCGGAATACTGGTTTTCCAAGCGCTCCTTTCGGAAAGTCTACACGGAACAGATCTGGTGGCCGCACCTGTTGGACCGGGCTGGGGCCGTGGGCGTCCGATACGGAGTTGATCCCCTGGCCTTCGCGGTTCATGCCGAATACATCAACCGGCCGAGCACCGTCATTGTCGATCCGGAAGGGATCGTGCGGTTTGCCTACTACGGGACCTACTGGGGCGACCGCCCCAAGATCGAAGAGATGCTCGATATGATCAAACACCGCCGCTTCGATTTCGAGCATCCCAAACGCCGGAAAGTAGGGGAGTGAGAAAGGAAGAAGGAAGAAGGAAGAAGGATGAAGGTGGTGAGATTAATCGTGATTTGATCGATTGAAGGGAAGAAATTGACTCTCGCGAAGAACGCGAAGAACCGCAAAGAGGGAAGGAGGCGCACCTCTTATCCTTTGTGCCATCTCGCCTTGGCGAGATCCCATTCCTAATTCCTAATTGGCGCCCTCCCTGTCACGCCGTAGCCCCAACGGGCGAAGGAGGATGGCACCTTTCCCATCCTTGGTATATTTTCGAGTTGACTCTGAATTATGCATGCATAAATCAGAGTTTAACCGAATTTATGCATGAAGCGATACTTGGAAGAAATCATCCGGAAGGACCTTGCCGAGAAAATGGTTTTCCTGGGGGGTCCCAGGCAGGTGGGCAAGACGACCCTTGCTTTGACGATTCTGGAAAATGGGGATGAACGGCATCCGGCTTATTTGAACTGGGATGACCTTCAGTCCCGTCGTATGTTATTAGAGGGGGCGCTTCCAGCGGTGGAGCCTTTGGTCATTTTGGATGAAGTCCATAAATACAAAGGCTGGAGGAATCTGGTTAAAGGCTTCTACGATATGAACAAGTCCAGGCGCCAGTTCCTGATTACGGGATCGGCGAGATTGGACCATTACCGACGCGGCGGCGACTCGTTGCAGGGACGTTATCATTACCATCGATTACATCCATTGTCCCTGCATGAACTGGGCCAAGGAGCGGGTAATGAGGAATGGGATGCATTGTTGAAGTTTGGAGGATTTCCCGAGCCCTATTTAAAGGCCAACACCCTGCATTGGAAACGCTGGCAACGCGAGCGACAAAGTCGGGTGATTCAGGAGGACTTGATCAACCTCGAACAAGTCAGGGAAGTATCGCAGTTGAGCTTGTTGGCCGATATTCTTCCCGCTCGGGTTGGGTCTCCGCTATCGATCAACAACCTGCGTGGCGACTTATCCGTAGCCTTTGAAACGGCAGAGCGGTGGGTGACCATACTGGAGAATTTATATTACTGTTTCCGAATCCAACCTTTCGGATTGCCACGTTTGCGAGCAGCGAAGAAAAAGAAAAAGCTTTATATGTGGGACTGGTCTCTGTGCGCGGATGAGGGAGCTCGTTTCGAAAACCTGGTGGCCTCAAACCTGTTGAAATACTGTCATCGACACGAGGACCAGGAGGGCGACCGCATGGAGTTGAAGTTTATCCGCGATTCCCAGAGGCGTGAGATTGACTTTGTCGTGGTTCGAAATGGCCAACCAGAATTTGCCGTGGAATGCAAAAGTGGAGATCGGAGTTTAAGCCGAAACATTCGTTATTTTTCGCAACGCTCGAGTATCCCGAAATTTTATCAGGTGCACAGAGGGAAAACGGACCGGGAACACGCGTCCGTTCGAACGCGGATATTGCCGTTTGCAATTTTTTCGCAGCTTCTGGGGGTTTGAAGAGTCTATTACTGGATGCTGGATGCTCGATGCTGGATGCTCGATGCTCGATGCTCGATGCTGGATGCTGGATGCTGGATGCTCGATGCTGGATGCTGGATGCTGGTTCGTGACCTCACCGCAATCGCGGGATAAACCCGCTCCTACAGCTTATCATGCATTTTCTCCCCATCTCTGCGCCCTCGGTGCATCCTCCCCCATTCCATCATTCCACTACTCCACCACTCCCTTCTCCCCTCTGTGCTCTCTGTGGCCTCTGTGGTTAATCCTCTTGAGCCATCTTCTTCTCAATAGGTAAAGGCGGAGCGCAGCAGGGCCAGGCTTTTGGGGATGGCGGTGCGGTAGTCCTCCATGCCTTCGAATTCCAGGGAGACCCAGCCCCGGTAATCGTGGGCGCGCAGCATCCGGGCAATTCTCGGGTAGTCCATTTCCAGGGTGTACCATTGTCCGCCGCCATAATAGGTCTTGGCCTGCACAAAGTAGGCGTGTGGGGCCAATTCCTCCAATTGCTCGTAGCGCCTTTCCAGGAAATTACCGGTATCCAGGGTGACTTGCATCCAGGGTGAATCGACCGCCTCGACGACGCGAAGCACGCCCTTGGCGGTTAGGCCGAGCCCCCAGTGGTTTTCCAGACCCAGGACCACTCCATGCTTTTCCGCCGCCGGAATGCACTTTTCAAAGGCCTCGATGACCCAGGGGAAGGCGTCCTCATCCGTGTAACCTTCCAAGGGAGGCTCAATCCCCTTGTTGGCCATCAAATCATCGAAACTGCGGGAGGTACCCCATCGGCCCGTGTTCACTCGCATGGTGGGTATGCCCAGGCGGGCGCAGAGTTCGATCTGCCCGATGGTAAGGTCGACGTTCCTCTGCCGCTTGTCCCGGTCCGGCGAGACGAAACCCTGGTGGGTCGACATGGCGCAGAGGGGCAGACCCAGACGGAAGGCGTGCCGCTTGAGGGATTGCAAGTAGGCGTTGCTGAGCAGGTCGTTCTGTTCAAATTGGTAGAGGAGCAACTCGACCCCATCGAAGCCGAAGTCGCTGGCGATACCGATGCAACGGTGCAGGTCGCGTAAATCATGGTTGCGGAAGCGCCAGAGCGAGTAAGTGGACAGGGCAATGGGATTGCCACGCGGCATATCCGCAGTAGAGGAATCGGCATTTCCCAGTGTGGCCGATCCCGCCAGCGGCAGCGCCCCCACGGAAGTTTGAAGGAAGGTTCTGCGGTTCATGGGTTTTGATATAAACGCCTTACCCTCGTCTACCAAGTAGAATTTCCCGCTTGAACCTGATTCGACTTTACCACAGATGGGCACGAATTGCGACCGATGGAGGAAAGGCGTTAGCCCGCATATTTCACAAATCTTCTACTGCGCTCCGGAATCTTGGCACTGGTGCGGACTTCGTTGGATTCGCCTGCCCGTGCTCCGCACAGTTGCAGGCCGACTTCGCAGGGTGTCGACCCAGCTTCACCCGCTCATCGGCGCGGTCTATCATCTGACGGACAATTTCTCCCTGGTAGCCAACTTTTCCGACAGTATCGGTTTTCCCGATTGGAATCCCCACCCCTCCGCCCCAGGGTGAGGGACTGGACTACGGCATCAACTTCGAGTTTCTCGACCGGCGAGTGTCAGGCCGGCTCGCCTACTACGAGACCGATGAAACCGGGGTTACCACCGGGCTCAACAATGCCGGTCAATACGACCGATTGGTGGACACGGCGGCTCTGGTGGTGCCCGCCGGAATCATGACCCAAGCGGAATGGGCCGCCCTTGACGCCGAGGAACTCTATGATCGAAGGGACCACAATGGAGACCTGTTCGACAAGACATCCCGAGGGGTCGAATTTACCATTATACTGCCCCGCGTCTTCAGACCCCCCATCTTTATTTCGATGAAGTCTATTTCTACGATCTTCCAGGCGATTGGGGGCCGGCTACAACCCGGGTGGATATCGTCCCACCCATCAGCGCGCGAATCAGCCTCACCTACGAATTCTGAAAGACCACTTCCCCTTGACCCCTCATTAAGTAAGACTGATTTTACTTTATGCTTACAACAGTATCGAGCAAAGGACAGACGGTTATTCCGGCTGCGATTCGGGAAATGGCCCGGATTAGGCCCGGGGATAAGTTGGAAGTGGGCTGCAGCAATGGCCTGATAGTCATGCGCAAGCGCAGGCCCCTGACTGCTGCCAGGGTCAGGAAATTGCTAAGAACTGGCTATGCTCTCCCTGAGCTTAAAGAAGAGGATGAACTTGTAGTGGAGGAGGCTGTGGCTCGTATCCGCCAACGCAGGACTGAATGAACGTAGTGCTGGACACCAATGTGGTAGTCAGCGCTTGCTTTTGGAAAGGACCACCCCACCAATGCTTGTTGCTTTGGGTTGAGGGTCAGTTTCAAGCCTTTACCAGTCCTCCACTGTTGGCGGAATATGAAGAGACGTATGAGGAGCTTTGTCGCCAGTATCCGGACCGCAATCCAGTGAATTGGATTAGCGCTCTGGCGGAGGCAGCGGATCTTATCTTTCCGGCTGAACGGATAACCGGGGCCTCAGGTGACCCCTTCGATGACATGGTCCTGGAATGTGCCTTGGCTGCTGAGGCTAAATACCTGGTTAGCGGGGATAAAAACATTTGCTCCCTCTGAAAGAGTTTCGTGGCATCCGCATTATAAACCCTGTGAGTTTTCTAACTTTGATGGGGAATAAATGATTAAAGCAATGGAAGTTTGACCACGGATGTGCAGGTGGTGTGTCCCTATCTACATTCATAAAAGAAACATGGATGCACAGGATGCACAGGATTTAGGAATTGACTCTCGCAAAGACGCAGAGGACCCAAAGACATGGATTAGGAATGGACCATGGATCCTGCTTTGTCTGAAGACTACGGCAGGGGACATGTTAATTTCCTGATCCGTACTCATCCGTGTAATCCGTGGTACCTTCCTTATTCTCCCTGCCTTTTCATTCCTAATTTGGCGCCTTTTCCCATCCTATTTACTTGAAATATTGCAACCTAATTGCATTATTTCGTGTTTATGGTTCCCAGAAAAAAGTATTTGAACCGGGTCAGACGAGCCCTGGAACGCAGTCCCATTGTCGCGTTGCTGGGGCCTCGACAAAGCGGAAAAACCACCTTGGCCAGGCAGTTGTTGGACGAGACGTCTCCCAATTACTTCGACCTTGAAAACCCTCTGGAGGCAACCTTATTGGAGCAGCCGATGACCGCCCTGCAAGACTTGAGGGGCCTGGTGGTATTGGACGAAGCACAAAGGCAGCCCGGCTTGTTTCCCGTCTTGAGGGTGTTGGCTGACCGCAGTGAAGCTCGGGCTAAATTTCTCGTTCTGGGAAGCGCCTCGCCCGAATTGTCCCGCCAAGCCTCTGAATCTCTCGCCGGTCGGGTTGAAATCATTGAAATTCGCGGATTTGATATGGAGGAAGTAACTCCTCAAAAGATGGATCGACTCTGGATGCGGGGCGGATTTCCCAAATCCTATTTAGCAAGATCGGAAGCTGACAGTGTAGCCTGGCGTGAAAACTTCATAAGGACATTCCTGGAAAGAGATTTAGGTCTCTTGGGGATTAGGATATCGCCGGTGGCTTTAAGACGGTTCTGGACGATGGTTTCCCACTATCACGGTCAAATTTGGAACGGTAATGAGATTGCCGCATCACTGGGAGTTTCCCCGAATACGGCCAAGGCCTACCTGAATGCCTTGGAGCAAACCTATATGATTCGTCGCTTGCAGCCCTGGTTCGAGAATGTCGGAAAACGATTGGTCAAGACCCCAAAAATCTATATGCGTGACAGCGGCATACTGCACAGTCTGCAGAATATTCCCAACAGGAAGGCTCTGTTGACCCACCCCAAATTAGGGGCATCCTGGGAGGGCTTTGCCCTGGAGGAGGTACTGCGAATATTCCAACCACACGCAGCGTATTTCTATTCCATACACAGCGGGTCGGAACTCGACTTGTTCTTCATTCACAATGGCAAGCGAATAGGGGTCGAGTTCAAGCGCGTGGATGCCCCCAAAACATCGAGATCGATCCGTATCGCCATAAAAGACCTGAAACTGGATCGGTTGTACGTCGTCTATCCGGGAAACAGAAGCTTTGCTTTGGATGCAAATATACGGGCCGTGCCCCTGCCCCATGTCCGCGATGTGCTAAATTTGAGATGCTGAGATTCCGAGGTACTGAGATGCTAAGAAAGAGAAGGGACACCACGGATATGAGGCGCCGTCCTCCTTCGCCCGTTGGGGCTACGGCGTGACAGGGAGGGCGCGAATTAGGAATGAAGAATGGAACATGGATGAAAAACTAATTTTGTGTACCTTGTGCTTTTTGTGGCTAATTATCTGTGCCCATCCGTGTAATCCGTGGTCCGTTAAATTATGAAAACTAAACTCGAACTACTGGAACGATACCTCTTGGCGTTCTTTTTCTTCCTGGGCCTTACCATGCTCCAGGCATCCGATGACAAAGAAGACCTTCCCCAGGCCCTGATCATCGGCGATTCCATTTCCCTGGGTTATACACCCGTCTTGCAGGGCATGCTCCAAGGCGAAGTGGATATACGGCGGCCTCTCAACGATGGGGGAGGGTGGATCAATTGCGAGGGGACCAAGAAAGGCGTGCAAATGATCGATGATTGGCTGGCTTTGGGCGATTTTGACCTCATCCATTTCAACTTCGGCTTGCACGACCTGAAACACGTGCATCCGGAAACGGGTCGCAACAGTGCCAACCCGGCCCATCCGCAACAGTCGGATATCAGGCAATACGAAGCCAATCTCGAGGTCATCGTGCGCAAGTTGAAGGCCAGTGGGGCCAAGCTCATTTTCGCTACCACCACCCCCTATCCGGACAAGCCGGGAGGTCCGCTTCGGAGAGCGGATCAGCCGGGCAAGTATAACGAGGTGGCACGGAAAATCATGGAGGAGAATGGTATTTCCATCAACGACCTGCACGGCTTCGTTCTGCCGAGAATGGAAGAATTGCTTCTACCGAACAACGTGCACTTCCGGCCGTCTGCCAATCTCGAGTTGGCCGAAATCGTGGCCGAACACATTCGGAAGGCCCTGGACGGTTGACCTTGCACGAGGAATTGAACATGGATGCACAGGATAAACAGGATTAGAAAGGCGCCAAGGGCGCCAATGAGGAGTTAAATTTGAGATGCTGAGATTCCGAGGTACTGAGATGCTGAGAAAGAAAGATTAACCACAGAGGCCACAGAGATAAAAAAGGCTGAAGGTTAAAGGCTGAAGGCTGAAGGAATGGATTCTCGCAAAGCTCGCAAAGGGCGCAAAGAGGGGGGAAAGGCTCGCCAGAGCGCGATTCATGAAGGCGGGTCCGCCATAATCCTTTTATTGCCGGGTAAAAACCCCGCTCTTCGTTAGCTTCCTGTGCCGGCGAAACCGGACCTGTCTTGCTGTGGTCTCTAGACGAGGCAGGATCAAGCGATCAAAGGAAACGTTGTTAAATGAAAAATACCATCCATCCAGGGTTGGTATTGATACTTGACAGAAGCCGCTTCGGTCTATTGCTTCCTCGGTTTTTTTATCCAATCGGCAAGGCAGGAACCATCGGGGTCCTGTGCCGGCATCCTCAAACAATCAAACCAACTTCATGATCATGTTCTTCCAAAACGACCAGAAATCAATTGTTTCACACTTCCCGCCATTGTCTCGCAAACTGGCCCTATGGGGTATCAGCTTGATTACCTGCGGAAGTTTAACCCTTTTGGGTCAAGAGGAAGACGATGAAAATATCGTTACCCTGGAAACCTTTGAAATTTACGGTGCGGCGGCGGCGGCATCCGTGGCCAAACAAAGAAACTCCGACATCATCGGTTCCTACCTGAGTTCGGATGCCCTCAGTGAACTGCCGGATGACGACCTGGGTGAAGCCCTTTCCCGCTTGGCCGGTATCAACGTGATCGGAGGTCAGGGCAATTCCGAAGCTATTGTCACCATCCGGGGAGCAGCGGGTCAGTATAACACCATTCGGATCAACGGAGCCGCTCCTTCCAATGCACGGGTAGGGGATCTCGGGGGAAGTAACCGGCAAAACTTCACTTCGCGTGAATTCGACCTGAATCAAATCCCGGCTGAAATGGTTTCCGGGGTCGAGGTGATCAAAAGCATCACGGCCGAGTATCCAGGGGATTCCATCGGTGGCGCCGTCAACGTTGAAACTGCCAATGCCTTCGATTTGGGTCGCAGAATTACCCGTTACAAGCTGGAGTCCCGTCAACGGGATCAGGGCGACCTCGGTGGATGGGGCGCCAATATTGTCCACAGTGATATCATGGACGCTTTCGGCGGAGAGGATAACTTCGGCATGTTATTCAATCTCAATTTCGTCGATCAGGAACTGGTGGGCTGGTCTACCCAGAACCGGTATTTCGACCAATCCAACCGGTTTGCCGGCCCGGGCGATGAAGAGGAAAGTTTTCTCCAGCAGGTCAACCTCGCGGAAAATCCCGACGCCTCCATACCCATTTGGGACCGCTTCGATCCCAACGAAGTGCGGACGGATAAATCCCAGTTAACCTTTAATGCCAGCTTTGATTTTATTTTGAACGACCGGACTTCCCTCTATTTCCGGCCCTGGTATCAGAGGATCGAGGATAATCGTAACGCCATGGCCGTACGGCTCGACCGCGGGGAAAGGGCATTTCGCGGGAACTTCTGGTTCATGGATGAGTCCGGCAATCCTTTGGGAGAATGGGAAGATTCGGATGGGGACGGAGTCCTGGGCAGCGAGGACGACAC
The DNA here is from genome assembly GCA_965204545.1 of Opitutales bacterium. Lineage (GTDB taxonomy): Bacteria > Verrucomicrobiota > Verrucomicrobiia > Opitutales > UBA2995 > JAABVD01. The sequence continues at coordinate 1,942,625 of CBDBFA010000003.1, forward strand.
CTTCATTCGGGCCAAGGATGGCAGCGGCAATCTGATTGTTACTCCGAATTGGGAGGCCAGCGGTGACGGACGGATTCAACGCATCGTGCAGGGATTCAACTTTGATCGGACCACCTACAATTTGGATTTCGGTGGTGAAACCGTACTGGACAACGGTTTTCTGGAGTACCGCCTCTATTATTCCAACGATCATTATCAGTACAACCGGCGCGAGTGGCGTTTCCAGCGGCAGGACCGCGATTTTGGTAAATTCATCCGGATTCGCGTTTCCGACGGTTCCACCCCTTTGCCGGAATTCTCCATGTTTGAGATTACGGAGAGGCGCGGACACGTTCCGATCGACAACAAGGAAAATATTTTCTCCAGGGGTGAGATCGGCACCGATGGTTCTCCCCGCTTCCGCTACCAAAACCTGACAGAGGAGATCATTTTGGCTAATGTGGATTTTGAAAACGAAACCACCGATTACCTGACCCTGAAGACCGGGGCACGTCTACGCTCTGCCAAGCGTGATAATGCCACTTCCCACTTGTTTTTCGCCCCTGGGGAAACCAATGACGGGGTGTTTCGACCGATAACCAGGCTGACCAACACGCTCGATGAAATAATCGGGTCCAGCCCCACCAGCCAGTTCACCCTCTGGGATGGACGGTATTCCGATGCTTTCGGGCCATTTGTGACGGCCGATCAACTTTTGGACCATTTTTTCACCGATTATGCGGCAAATCCGGACCAGTGGGGATTTACCCAATCCCACATCTATGACACTGCCGATTCCGCTCTCTTGAAGGAAGACGTCCTGGCCGGTTACGTGCAGGGAACCTTCCGATGGGATAATTTTACCCTGGTGGCAGGGGGCCGTATTGAAAGCACCTTCCTGGACACCACCTGGAAACCTTCCAACTTCGTCGTGGATGGGAGCAACATTCCCGGCTTGAACAATTCCCAACGAAATGTCCTGAGAACTCTCGTAGATGAAGGGTTGCAAGGGATTGGTATCACCAACACCGAGGGTCCTTTCAACTTCGGGTCGATTGTGGACGACATCAACGAGACCAACTCCTATGCGAATTTCCTGCCCAGCGCTGTGCTCACCTACCGGGCCGGAGACAGTGGTCACGTATTCCGTTTCGCCTGGACCAATACGCTGACCCGCCCCGATTACCGCGATTTGGTCCCCTTTGATTTCGCCCTCGCTCGCCAGAAATTCGGCGACGCGGGTGTAACCAATTATACCGCTACCGGGAGACAGGATGATTTTTACGTGGGGACCCCCGATCTGGATGAGCAGACTTCCGAGAATTTCGATCTAGCTTGGGAATACTACTTCGGGCGAAATCAACGGAACACCATTACCCTCACCCTCTTTAAAAAGAGTCTGGTAGATTTTCTGGCCCCTTACACCTATAGTCAGGAGGTAGAGGTTCTTGTGGATCCCAACGACCCGAGTTTAGGTTTTGAAACCGAGGTGGGAACAAACGAATTTGTTTCCAATACCTCGTCTCGAAATCTGGAAGGTTTTGAAATTACCGGTTACTTCCACTTCCAGGATTTGTTTCCCTCTCTGACCTTCCTGCACGATTTCAGCCTCATTCCCAACTATGCCAGGATCACGGGGAACCAGACCGATCCGCTGTATGATGAAGATGAGCTGGCCAAAGGCAATTTTGTGCTGATTGGAGAAAATTATATTGATAGCCTGACTAATCAGGCGGAAGAAGTATACAACCTGCAACTGCTTTGGGAACGGGGGCGTTTCAATACGCGCATCTCCTACAACTACATCTCCCAGTTGCAGTTGGATCAATCCACCGCCGCAATAACGAACCTCACCTACGGACCCTCCCAGGAAAACGTGAATTTGTCGGTGCAATACAAGTTGTTTGCCGACACCGATTTCCGCGTCTTTTTTGAAGGCAACAACCTGACGGACGAGCCGAACGACCAACGTTTTATCGGAAGTGTTCCCGGTCTTTATACGACTTCCTACTCCACCATCGGTCGTCGTTACGTCTTCGGAGTTCGCGGGTCCTTCTAAAGCGATAGCAACCAAAGAAGGGGTCAAACGCAAAATGTTAAAATCACCTTCTAGTTTCACCTGAATGACTGAAGCGAACTAATCAGATGTTAACATTTTGCGTTTGACCCCTTCTTTGAGGCGTTTGAGCAGGTCCGGATGTTGGGAGCTGAGGTCAAATTGTTCGGATGGATCATTCTCCAGGTGATAAAGGAGAGGAATATCGAGGGGAGGGCTGGATCGGCCTCCATTTTCCGGTTGGGTCTTGAAATGAATTTTCCAGGGACCCGATCGATAAGCTTGCAGTTCATCCCGCCGGAAAAAGGCCATGTTCTTTCGGGGGGAGGGCGCCCCCTCGAATAGTAGTTCCCGCAAATCTATTCCGTCGATCTTCCTGTCCCGCGGCAATTCGGCCCCGGCCAGCCGGAGGGCAGTGGTGAAAACATCCATGGTGGCGGCTAACTCAGGAGTGACCCCGGGCTTGATTTTGCCAGGCCACCAGGCGATGGCGGGCACCCGCATTCCGCCCTCCCAGGTGGTAAATTTGCCTCCTCTGAGCAGACCGGACGAACCGCCGCGCAGTTTTACGGATAACCACGGGCCGTTGTCGCTGGTGAAGAGCACGAAAGTATTGTTGGCCAGATCCAATTCTTTGAGTTCCCGGAGAATCCTCCCGACACTCCAGTCGATTTCTTCCACGGTATCACCGTAAAGGCCCCGAGGGCTTTGACCTTCAAACCCGTCCGAGGCAAAGAGAGGAATATGGGGCATGGTGTAGGCCAGATAGAGAAAAAATCGGGTATTTTTATTCTCATTGATAAATGCGATCGCTTCCTCGGTGTATCGTTGAGTCAGAAGGGATTGGTCGGTGGGAAATTCCACCACCTCGTTGCCTCGCATGAGGGGCACCAGGTTGCGTTGTGGTTTGTTGTCCTCAAAATTCAAGGCCCGAACCCGGTCAAGGGACCAGTCCCGGCCAAAGATGGCATTTTTGGAAAAAGCCATGGCGGGGTCCACCGCCATGTCATTGCTGTAAGGAACGCCATAGTAGGAATCGAATCCCTGGTTGAGTGGGAGAAAGGATTCCTTATGGCCGAGGTGCCATTTCCCGATGCAGGCGGAGGAATAGCCTTGTGGCTTTAACGCTTCGGCGAGAGTGATTTCATCCGGATTCAGGCCGGTTTCATGGTGGTGAAAATAGACTCTCAGCGTACCATGCCGGTGTGGATAGCGACCGGTGAGCAGGCTGGCCCGCGAAGGGGAACAAACGGCGTTTGCAGAATAGAACTGGGTAAACTTCAGGCCTTCTGCGGCCATTTGATCCAACTCAGGTGTTCGAATAGTTGGGTGACCAAAACTACCCAGGTCGCCGTAACCCAGATCGTCGCAGAATAAAATCACGAAATTGGGCGGAACTTCCCGAGCTGAAGAATGGAGTGGATGGAAAAGGCAAATTGCCCACAGAATGGCTGTGGCCCTGGCAAAAAAATTTGCTAGCCCCCACATTCCATGAAATTCGCGGCGAGTGAATATGATTTGCAGGAATGTCCGGCCACAAAAGGCACAGAATTCACAGGGGCGCGGAGTTTTGTAGAAAACAGTAATCGAAAGCCACGGGTTGAGGTTGGTCGGGATGACTGGACTTGAACCAGCGACCTCGCCGACCCGAACGGCGCACTCTACCAGACTGAGCTACATCCCGAAAAGAGTGAGAACAGTTTGAGGAGGATATACTTGTGTCAAGATAAACCACGAGGCGCGCCAATTAGGAATTAAATTGGAGATGCTGAGATTCCGAGGTACTGAGATGCTGAGAAAGAGAAGGGAAACCACGGATTACACGGATAGGCACGGATTATTCAAATCCTGTGCATCCATGTTTTTCCCTCAGAATCTTCGCGAACTTGGCGAGAGGCCATTCTGGATATAGCCACGAGGAGTCGGGCTTGGGGAAGGGGATCGGCTAACCTCGGGCTAGGAAAAATAGCATAACTCCGCGGCGTGGCGAAGTCCTTCGATGGGATCGTCCCAGGTGGGGATAAACTCGTGGGCCACGTATCCGGTGTAGCCGGTTTGGAGGATGGCATCCAGAACGGGACGGTAGTTGATTTCCTGGGTATGGTCGAGTTCCCCGCGGCCCGGATTGCCGGCGGTGTGGTAATGGGCGATGTAGTCTTTGTACTGGCGAATGCGACGAATGATGTCTCCGTTCATCACCGAAACGTGGTAAACGTCGAAAAGCAGTTTGAAATTTTCCGACCCGACCCTATCGATGAGTTCGATACAGAAATCGACGTCGTCGCCAAAGTAGCCGGGGTGTCCTTTCATGGGGTGGGTATCGTCGCGTGAATTGAGGTGTTCGAGGACCAAGGTGACGCCGTTTTTTTCCGCGTGTGGGACAACTTCCTTCCAGGTATCGACACAGCGCCCGGCCGCTTGTTCTTCGTCCATGCCTGGGAAACGCATGCCGGTAAAGGTAATGACGTTTTTGCAGCCGATGGTTTTGGCCAGGTCGATTCCCTCCCGCAGGCCGGTCAGGACCCTTTCGCGATACTCCGGATTGCATGGCCCGTATCGGAACCCATGGCCTCCCGAAACCAGGGAGATTTTCAAACCCAGGTCCTTTATTTGCGGGTAGTGTTGGGCCGAAATCCCCTCCATGGCAACCAAGCCGATGTCCTTACAATGGTGACCCAGAGTCAGGGCATCCATGTGATCCTGAAAGCACCAACCCATGACGGACTGGCGGATCGGGCCGCGGGCGATTTTTCCTGCCGGGGTCGAGGGATCGGCATTTTGGGCATGGGCTCGGCCCGCCATCAGCACCGCAGCGCTTCCAGCGCCCCATTTCAATAATTGACGGCGATTCATGGCATGCAAAGGAAGAAGGAAGAAGGAAAAATCAAAATCTTGGCGGCCTTGGCGATCTTGGCGAGATGAAACCTCCAATAGGCGCCCAGGGGCGCCAATTAAGAATTAGGAATTAGGAATTAGGAATGGGGGAGTAATGGAATGATGGAGAGAAGGACGGCGGAGAGGTTGGTCGCGGATTATTCAAATCCTGTACATCCTGTGCATCCATGTTTTTACCCCAGAATCTTGGCGATCTTGGCGAGAGGATATTTTGGTTGGATAATGAGGCGCATTTTGCTGGCGTTTCAGATCAACCTGATTAGGAGAAAGACCATGCGGATGTTATTGCTCAGTCTTTTTGGGATCTCGGTTCTGGTGGTTGCAGGCGCATTTTTCATTACCCGTAAGGATAGCGGAGGCGGGATGTTGGGTCGCGAAATAGACCATTATTGGGAGGTGGGAGAATTTGACCTCACTGACCAGCATGGCAAGCGGTATTCCTCGGAGACCTTGAAAGGGAAGGTTTGGTTGGCCAATTTCATGTTCACCTCCTGCCCGGCGGAGTGTCCGGTCCTCACCCGGCAATTGGATCTGGTTCGTCAGAAACTCGGTCCGCGTGACGACGTGGCCTACGTTTCCTTCAGCGTCGACCCCCAGACCGACACCCCGGATCGTTTGAAGGCGTATTCCGAGGCCTACGGTTCGGACCCGAACTGGTCCTTGTTGACCGGCGAGATGGAGGTGATGACCGATGTGATCAGATCGCAATTCCTCCAACCTCTCACCAGGGAGGTGGATGGGGATGATCCGGAAAACAATACCATCTTTCACAGCAACCTGATACTGGTCATCGATGGGGAGGGGAGCGTGCGCTACTATTACAATGGACTCGATGCAAGGGCGGCCACCTCGCTTTCCCGAGTGGTGGAGGTTTTGCTCGAGGAATCGCGATCGTGATCGGGAAAAAAGAGGATAAAAAAAGGCTGAAGGTTAAAGGCTGAAGGCTGAAGGAAGAGACTCTCGCAAAGCTCGCAAAGGACGCAATGGGGAGAAGGGGAAAGGCGCGCCAATGAGGAATGAGGAATTGGGAAATTTTGTGTTTTTTGTACGTTTTGTGGCTATTTTCTTATTTCCTGTTGGCACGGAGTGCCATTCTGTTGCCGCAGGCATCAAGCGAAGCGTTGTTTTATTTAAATCCTGTTCCGGCGAAGCCGGATACCTTTGCGTTCTTTGCGATCTTGGCGAGAGGCCATTCCGGATACAGCCACGAAGGGTAGGATATGGCATGCGGGCTTGACCCTGGGGAGTTATTGAAGGCATCCTTTGCCGGGATTAGGATAGGGGGGGTTCAAGGCCCCGAAGCAGCATGAAACAGACACGTCGCGAATTTATTAAGGGAGCCGCATTGGCCGGGGGTGTCCTGGTTGCGGCGCCGAACATCATGGCGCAATCGCGCGCGCCCAAATACCGCACCGCTTTGATCGGAACGGGCTGGTGGGGTGGCAACATTTTGGGTGAAGCCATGGCTTCCGGAGAATGCAGGATTACCGCATTGTGCGACGTGGACGACCGTTATTTGCACCCGACCCGAGAACGCGTCACCCGACTGACGGGAGATGAGCCGAAAACCTACCGTGATTACCGGGAATTGTTCGCCAAGGAAGCGGTGGATATCGCGATCGTCGCGACCCCCGACCATTGGCATCCCCTGATCACTATCGAAGCTGTGAGAGCCGGCGCTCACGTCTTCGTGGAAAAACCGATCGGCCACACCATCCAGGAAGGAAGAGCCATGGTGAATGCGGCCCGCGCGGCCGACCGCAAAGTGCAAGTGGGAACCCACCGGCGCATTTCACCGCACAACGTGTCGGGGCGAGAATTCATCCAATCGGGAAAACTGGGGAAAGTCGGAATGGTGCGATCGTTTGTGCACTATGGCGGGGGGCCCGACAAACCCCTCAGGAACATCGACCCGCCCAAAGAGCTGGATTGGGACATGTGGTGTGGTCCGGCGCCCCTGCGTCATTATTGTGAAGCATTGCCGGCTGGTTCATTCAGAGCCATTCATCCCAAGGGATTTCGCATGTTTCTCGATTACGCCAACGGCACCCTGGGGGACTGGGGCATTCATTGGCTCGACCAGATCGTCTGGATTCTGGGGGAAAAATATCCCAGGAAAGTTTTCTCAACGGGGGGCCGGCCCATAGCGGGACCGCCGCTCTACAACGAGCGGGAACAAACCGGGGACGCTCCCGACCATCAAGTTGCCTCTTATGAGTTTGAAAATTTTACAGCTACCTGGGAGCACCGGCGTTTTGCCGGCAACAACGCCGAGAAGGGAGAGAATGTGGGTTGTTACTTCTATGGGACCGAGGGCACTTTTCACATGGGCTGGCGAGATGGCTGGGTGTTTTATCCCCATGCCAAGAGCCAACCCGTTTTGCGGGAACAGGCTCAATTAAACGATCCGGATTCGCAGAACATAAGGGAACTTTGGGCGGATTTGCTCCAGTGCATCAAGACCGGGGGCAAACCTGTGTGTGACATCGAAGAGATCCATTACTCCACCAATCTGAGCCTGCTCGGAATGCTCTCCTACAAGCTGGGTCGAGGCATCGATTGGGATGGCCGGAAGGAACGGATTCTCCACGATGAGAAGGCCAACGATCTGCTCAGGCGCGATTACCGGGGCGAGTGGGAGTATCCTGGTGCGCGCTGAGGCGCGCGAATTAAGAATTAGGAATTAGGAATTAGGAATTCCAGACCACGAATCCCGCTTCGTCCAAGGGCTACGGCTGGACGTGTTACACGGATGAACATGGATGATGATTTCGAGAGGCACGGAGTATAATCGTGATCGATAGAAAGGGAGGGAAGCGCTGAAAGCCTTCAGCGAATTAGGGTTTTTGGTATAGCCTCGATGGCCGAATTCAAGCTCCCGGGTGTGGTTGGGGTTCTTCGGGTCGCGAGGTGGGAGGCTTGAAGAAAGCGGCCATCAGTAGAATGGCCAGGAGGGCCAAACCGGTCGGGATCAGAAACAAGGTCTGCCAATCCACCGAGCCGTCCTGGAGTTTCAGATTTTCCATCAACTGGGGAAAGGTAAAACTGGCTACGACCATGCCGAGGCCCAGGATGAGCAGATTGAACAATCCTTGAGCGCTGGCGCGGACGTCCTGGGGAAAAACCGCATCTACGAAAATATAAACGGCGGCAAAGAAGAACGCGTAGCAAATGCCGTGAAGGATCTGTACACCGATGATCATCCAGGCCAGATCCGGCAGAAAGGCAAAAGTGGCAAAGCGCAATCCATGTCCCAGGATACCGACGATCATGGTCCACTTCCAACCGAGTTTTGCCAGCACCAAACCCAAAACGATCATGGTGAGGATCTCTGCCACCTGTCCGATGCTCATCACTACCATGCTCAGGTTTGCGGAGATGCCTACCCGTGAGGTAAGAAAGATGTCGGAGACGACGAAGTAGCCGTTGTGAATGACCGAATCGATAAAGGTGACGATAAAGAGAATGAGGACGAAAGGCAGGCCCAGCAATCTCCCGGCTTTGATCCAGGCCAGCTTGTCCAGGCCTTCCACGTCCTTGCGAGCCGGGGTATGCGGTAAAAACAAGCTGAACACGGCCAGGATGTACGAGATGATTCCGCCCACGATGAAAATCCAACGGACCTGATCCGGTCCCGCTTCGGCGCTGAGCAGGAAAATAAACGGCCAACTGACCACGATCCAGCCCACGGTGCCGCCCATACGAACAATGCCGAAGTCCTTGGCCGGGTTTTTCAAATGGGCAAAGGCGAGGGAATTAGTCACGGAAATGGTGGGCACGTAAAGCAAGCCGTAGAGGAGAAACAGGGAAAAGAAGCTCCAGAAGTGGGTGACATAGGATGCGGCGATGAGGGCGGTTCCTCCCACGGCGTGACTGAAGGCGAGAAAGCGTTCGGCGGAAAAGTTGCGGTCGGCAAATTGATTGCTGAAAAAAATACCCAAAATGGAAGCGATTCCAAACACGGCGCCGACCAGACTCGTTTGCCAACTACTGAATTCCAGCATCCCCATATAGGCGAAAATTTTGGGCTGCCAAGCTCCCCAGATGGCGATCTCCAGGAGCATCATGATGAAAAGGAGGGCGCGGAAGTCTTTGGCTGGATTTGTTTTGGTCATGGAGGGGGCTTTAAAACGTTGAAATTACTGCGTCCGGCCGACAGGAGCGGACACGGAGGTACTACAACCCAATCTTGATTTTCGTGGACGAGGGCATAAGCCCGGATTTTTCCCACTGGTCGGGGCGGTCTTTCCCGGCCCTGACAGTGTACTTCCCCTCGGCGTAGACCTTGGGGAGGAAGCGGTCGCCCCGAATGCGCACGGTGTAGAGGATATCACCAGAGGATTCCTGCACCACCTGGACGACAGGGTTGACCAGGTCCTGAAAAACCAGTTCCGGCAGGTATCCGTAAATTTCCCGTCCGTCGTTGTCTTCCATCCGAATAGTAATGGGCCAACCGGGATACTGGGCCTGGTCGCCCCTGCTCAGGTCGACGAAACGCGGCCAGCATTCGAAAGTGGAGGTTCGAGTAGGTTTGTGAAAGCGTACCAAGGCATAGCCGTCACTCAGGTTGTCATTTCCCCCTTGGGCCGAAAGTGTACGGGCATCGTCCATGGAAATAAAGGACGGGTTGGCGTAGGCATGCATGGTGATTTTGTTGCGCAGGCCATCGAAGAAATCACCCGTCCATTCCAGCTCATTGTCGATGGGTTGGCCGGCGCCAGCCTTTCCGTCTTCCGGCCACCACCAGCGACCGTAAATGGTGTTGACAATGGCGGGGTTGGTAAAGCCGAAGGGCCCGTCGCGGAATTTTTCTATTCCGTGTTGGACCACTGTGGCCAGGTGTTGATCACCGCAGAGATGGGATGCCCAGGCCCGCCGGATAGCGCGTAGGGCTTTTTTGCGTCCGGTCTGGGGCCACCCGTTGCTGTCGAGGTCGGCCAGCAACCGGCCTTCTCTGCTGCCGTGGAGGTGAACGGCCCCGGCAAAGGCGGTTTGGGAAAGGACCGCTTTCATTTCGACGTCTTCCCAGTTTTGGGCCCATTGGTCGAGAAAATGGAGTTGCCGGTCGCCCAACAGGTTCAGGCCCGGCCGGTCAATGGAGGCGGGATCGTATACCGGGTCGTTGATGTGATCGGGCCTGGGGCCCATGGCAGGAATCTTTCCTTTCGGACCGCTCTTGAATTTGCGGTCTTCGATGATGGCGAAATCGACTCCCCCGACTTTCAGGTTGGTATAGTAGACCTGAATGCCCTGTCCGATAGGGGTCGGGTCGAAAGGATCGGGAAGGTGCCAGGTTTCCTGGTCGTGCACCATTTTTACATACTCGGCGGGCCAGTAGTAACCGCCGGAATTTCCCGCCGAGCTGTCTGCCACAATACCCCCTTCTCCCCAAACATTTCCCTGACCTATGTCGTGGTCATCCAGAAGGATTACGGTGGGCCGGTCCTTCATGATTTCCTTGAACTGCCAACCGAACAGGAGCCAGGCAAAGGTGTTTTCCCGATGGTCGTAGCTTTGGTCTCCCGCAAAAAACAACAGGTCCGGATCCTGTTGTTTGAGGTTATTCACGATGGAATCGCGGTCCCCCCTGTCGTGGCGCGAATTACAGGAGAGTGAAGCGATTACGATTTCCTGCTTATGGGCCGGGTCCCGTCGTATCAGGCCCTCGAAAGTCGCCCCTCCACTGTGTCGAAGGCGGTAGGGCACGTTTTTCGAGCCATCCCAATCCTCCACGCGAATGTGGGCAAACCAGCCTGGGTAGTGCACGGTTGCGGTGGCCGTTTCTTCCCAGCGGTCGTCCCGTTTCAGTTCCAAGGTCACCTCCCGGTCCTCACCCGGTTTCAAGGGAAACAGTTGGGCCGTCATTTTCATGACCCCGTCCTGTTGCGTATAGAGGGCAAATCCGATTACCTTATCCCGGTCGACCCTGACAAATTCGTCCATGAATCCCTTGGGTTCACGCTCCCAGATATCTTCGCGGGTGGCCGTGCCCAGATTGCTGCCCCGATCCCCGGGGAAAGCGGAGGAGGCAATCAAGGATGGAACAGCCGACGCCAGGAACAAAAAGAAGAGCTGAATTTTCATAAGTGGATTGGTTTCGAAAAATACTGAGGGTTCGGGCTTTGCGCCATTGGGGTAAACATTGGAATAACCGGCGGGTCGGCAACACCATAATTTTAAACAGGTACAGTTGTAGGAGCGGGTTTATCCCGCGATTCTCAAACAATTCAGCCTTTCTCGTCAGGCCTATCCTTATCCTTCAATTTTAGGACAATTCAAATCTCCACTTGATCCAAGATGCAAAAGGCGCCTAAGCTTCTGGAATATGGGTAATTTTCTTGGAGAGATTCTCGGCACCGTGATTCTGATTGTCCTTGGCTGTGGGGTAAATGCGGGGGGCGCCTTGACAAAGACCTTTTCCCATCGGGGGGGATGGCTGATGGGAGCGGTGGGATGGGGTCTGGCCGTGATGGTTGCAATTTATGCCGTTGGGCAAATCAGCGGCGCCCACATCAATCCTGCAGTGACGGTGGGCTTGGCCGTTGCGGGGGAGTTCCCCTGGGTGGATGTCCCCCTCTACATCGTGGCCCAGATGATTGGGGCCATCATCGGAGCCACGCTGGTTTACCTGCAATATTTACCTCACTGGAAGGAGACCGAGGACCAATCAACCAAATTGGGGGTGTTTTCCACCTCACCCGCGGTGAAACACACATCGGGCAACCTGATAAGTGAAATTATCGGGACCGGAATTCTGGTGCTTGGCATACTGGCAATAGGAGCAAACTCGTTTGCCGATGGTTTGAACCCTTTGATCGTTGGCATGCTGATTACCAGCATTGGGTTATCGCTGGGCGGTACGACCGGTTATGCCATCAATCCGGCTCGAGACCTGGGTCCGCGCATTGCACATGCCATTCTACCCATCGCGGGCAAGGGGGATTCGAATTGGGGCTATGCCTGGGTACCGGTTTTGGGTCCCCTTCTCGGCGGCTCCATTGGGGCGCTCCTTTACGTTATCCTCTGGTAAGGATTCCAGGGATTTTTTTCACCTCATTTTTCTACAGGATCATGGAATTTATTCTAGCTCTCGATCAGGGGACTACCAGTTCGCGCGCCATCATTTTTGACCGAAAGGGCTCCATCAGAGCCCTGGCTCAACAGGAGTTTGAGCAGATCTTTCCAAAACCCGGCTGGGTGGAGCACGACGCCCAGGAAATCTGGCGAACCCAACTGGCTGTTGCTCGTGAGGCGCTCCAAAAAATAGGCGCTGCCGCTTCCGATATTGCCGGTATAGGCATTACCAACCAAAGGGAGACCACTGTGGTTTGGGACCGGGTGACGGGGGAACCCATTGGCAATGCCATCGTTTGGCAGGACCGAAGAACGGCCGATTTTTGCCGTGAATTAAAAGAGGCCGGGCAGGCCGATTTGATTCAGCGAAAATCCGGTTTGGTCATAGACGCTTATTTCTCGGGGTCCAAGATTCGCTGGATGCTGGACAATATCGAGGGGGCGCGGGAAAGGGCCGAGGCCGGGGAACTTGCCTTTGGCACCATCGACAGTTGGCTGGTGTGGAATTTGACCGGAGGGAAGGCGCACGTTACCGACGTGAGCAACGCCAGCCGCACCCTGGCTTTTAATATCGAGACCCTGCAGTGGGATGAGGAACTTCTGGCTATACTCGATCTTCCCGCTGCCCTCATGCCCGAGGTGCGCAGCAGTAGTGAAGTCTATGGGGTAACCACACCCGACTTTTTCGGGGGCGGCATCCCCATCGCGGGCATTGCCGGGGATCAACAGGCGGCTTTGTTCGGTCAGGCCTGCCACCGGAGCGGCATGGCCAAAAATACCTACGGCACAGGTTGTTTCATGTTGATGAATACCGGGGCCGAAATGGTGCGGTCCAGCAACGATCTGCTGACCACCGTGGCCTGGGAAGTGGGCGGTGTGGTCGATTACGCCTTGGAAGGGAGTGTATTTATCGGCGGAGCGGTGGTGCAATGGTTGAGAGACCAACTCGGCATCATCGAGACTGCTCCCGAAATTGAGGAACTGGCACGGTCGGAGGACGACAACGGGGGCGTTTACTTTGTGCCCGCCTTTGCCGGACTCGGTTCGCCTCATTGGGACCCCTATGCGCGCGGGACTATCATCGGACTGACCCGTGGCTCTTCCACGGGCCACATAGCCCGTGCCGCCTTGGAGGGTATTGCCTATCAGTCGATGGACTTGGTGAAAGCGATGGAAATGGATTCAGGTATTTCTCTCAGCGAACTCAGGGTAGACGGCGGCGCATCCCTCAACGGGTTGCTCATGCAATTTCAAAGCGACCTTCTCAATGTTCCGGTGGTGCGCCCGAAAGTAGCGGAAACCACCGCACTGGGAGCGGCCTATCTGTGTGGCCTGGCCACGGGATTCTGGGAAAGCAAGGAGCAAATAGCTCGACAGTGGCAGGTCGATGCCCGGTTTGATCCCACGGGGGATAGCCATGCCGTAAAGGCAGGGGTGCAAGGTTGGCAAAAAGCGGTGGGGCGATCGAAAGACTGGGTGGAAGGCGCGCCAATTAGGAATTAGGAATGAGGAATGAGGAATTGTGGAGAGAGATCATGATGACCATTTATTTCATGGATCCTGCTTCGTCTAAAGACCATGCTTGGACTGGCTGGCCGGGGGGTTGACCCCGGAATGGCTGCCCGGGCTGGGATCGAACCAGCGACAAAGTGGTTAACAGCCACCTGCTCTACCGCTGAGCTACCGGGCACCATGTGAAAGAACGGCTCACAATCATTGTTTGAAAGCAAATGTCAATCCTTTGAAGGCAAGCCATTTGAAATAATACCGGGTGGAAGAAATTTTATTATCTTTTGATTGATTTCCAATTGGCAAGCGCTACGCTCCCTCTCTTTTTCTCACATCCCGATCCGGTCCCGTTCACACACCGACCTCAGACCCACAATGCCCAAACCCTCAATTGCTGTAAGCTCCCGTGAAGCCTTTGGACGCGGAGCCAATCGTCGTTTGCGGTCCTCAGGATCCACCCCGGGCGTAATCTATGCCCGAGGCGAATCCCGACCGGTCAGCCTGGACACGAAGTCCTTTGCCGCGCTCTGGCGCCAATTGGCGGATTTGACTCCCCTGGTGAACATTCGTGAAGGTGAACAGACGGTAATGGCGTTGATCCAGGAGGTGCAGCGGGACCCCCTCAAGGATACGTTCATTCACGTGGATTTTCTCGAGGTATCGGAAGATCATGCCGTTACCACACGCGTGGCCCTTCACGCGGCGGGGGAAGCCTCGGGGGTAAAAAATGAGGGAGGCACCCTGGAAATCCACTTACACGACGTCGAGGTGCGGTGCCTGCCCAAATACTTGCCCGACTACATCGACGTCGATGTGACGGATTTACAAATCGGCGACAGCATTCGCGTGGGCGATCTGCCTGCAGTCGAGGGTATCGAATACACCATGCATCCCGGAACCGTCGTAATGAGCGTGGCTGGCCAAGTGCGAGAGGAAGAACCCGAAGTCGGAGAAGAATTTCTTGAAGGAGAAGGAGGGGAGGCCGAAGGGGCAGAAAGTTTGGCCTTCGACTCCGCTGGAGCTGACAGGGACTAGGGTTGATCCAATTTAATTCCAAAACCGTTCTTTGAAAATGTCTGTCTCGGTTCTTGCCGGTCTGGGCAATCCCGGGAAATCCTATGCGGAAACCCGCCATAACGTGGGGTTCCGGGTGATAGATGCCTTGGCCGGCCGGCACAACCTCGTCTGGAAAATGGAGAAGCGCCTCTTTTCCGAGGTGTCGTCCCTCCGGCGGCGAGGGTCAGTTTGGCGCTTGTTAAAGCCACAAACTTTTGTCAATGCCAGTGGGGGGGCTTTGCACGCGGCCGCTCGCTACTACAAGGTAGAGGCGGAATCGGTCGTTGTGATCTACGACGATATACATTTGGAACTCGGGCGGCTCAAAATCAACAGCGAGGGCGGTCCCGGGGGGCATAATGGTGTTCGGGACGTCATCCGGCGTCTGGGAAACCAATTCGTCCGGTTTCGCATTGGAATTGGGGCAAAATACCCGCCCGAAATTGATTTGGCCGATTTTGTGCTGGGCAAATTGAAGCGGGAAGAGGCAGATTTGATTCAAAAAAACATGGAGCATTATCTCCAGGCACTGGCGGTTTTGATGGACTTGGGTCCGGAAACCGCCATGAACCAATTCAACCGACGTGAAAACCGATATGACGCTGACAAAGAGAACCTATAAAACTACCATAATCCTTGATACGCGCGACCAGGATAATCCAGCGCTGGAACTTATCGAGGATGTCAAGACCACCCTGGCCACCATGGACGTAGAAGTCTTGGAAACGGTCGACTTGGGCCGCCGCGACTTTGCCCGGGTAACCGATGCAAATTTCACCGCAGGGCACTATTTCCTGCTCACTTTAGAGGCCCCCACGTCCTTTGCCGATAGGGTTGTGGAAAAATTCCGTTTGGACAAAACCGTGTACCGTATTATGGTGCAATCGTAACCTGAATTCCGAACACTTATCTGCCATGGCATCTTTCAATAAAGTAATTTTAATGGGGAACCTGACACGCGACCCAGAGCTGCGGGTCACAACCAGTGGATTGAGTATCTGTAAAATGGGGATCGCCTCCAACCGCGTGTTTTATACGCAGGATGGCGAGCGCAGGGAGGAGGTTACCTTTGTCGACGTGGATGCCTTCGGCCGCCAAGCCGAGACCATTTCCAAATACATGACCAAGGGCCGCTCCATTTTAGTCGAAGGCCGTCTCAAGTTTGATAGTTGGGAAACCCAGCAGGGGGAAAAGCGCAGCAAGCTCAACGTGGTGCTGGAGAGATTCCAGTTCGTCGGCGGCCGCGAGGATAGCGCCGATACGGGGGCGCAAGGTTCGCACGTCGAGCGCAGCAGCCCTCCGCCCCGTCCCAGCAGAGCGCCTGCCTCGCCTGCAAGCAGGCCGCCGCAGCGAAGGGATGAAATCGAAGATGATGACGTCCCGTTTTAACCTAATTCATTCTTCAAATGGCTACTGCAAACGTATTGTTGATCGAGCAGGTCGAAGGGCTGGGCGCTGAAGGCGACCAGGCAAAAGTGAAGGCTGGTTATGCCCGCAACTACCTGATACCCCAAAAGTTGGCTATCCCCTTGACCGCGGCTAACCGCAAGCGGATCGAGGCCTTGAAACGGGCCCGTGCCCTCCGGGAAACCAACGAGTTCGAAACTGCCCTCGCCCTGAAGGCCAGGTTGGAAGACGTTCACATCGCCATCCAGGTGAAAATCGGTCAGCAGGGTAAAATGTTCGGGGCGGTTACGGCACGGGATTTATACCATCATATTGCCGGGGAGGGCGTGGAAATTGACCGCGGTAAGATCCAACTCTATAATCCTATCAAGACTTTGGGTAAGCACGTGACCCGCATCAAACTTCATCCGGAGGTGGCGGTGGATTTTGAATTTGAGGTAGTTCCGGCCCACGACCAGGAGGAATTGGTCGGTTAACCCAGCCAGAAAGAGCGGATCCATGGCCACATCCGTTGGTTCGACCAAAACTCCCCCCGTAAGGCGGTCCTCCCGAAGAGGCCATCCGGAGGATGCCGTTTCCAGAGGCGGATTGATCGGACGGACCATGCCCCACAATGCGGAAGCGGAGGAGGGATTGCTGGCTTCCTGTATATTGGATGGTGATGTGGTGATGCCGTTATGCATGGAGAAAAGTCTTCCGGCCGAGGCCTTCCACGTATCCCAACACCAGATCATTTTCGAAGCGTTGCTTTCCCTCTTTAACAAGAAGTCGGCGGTTGATGAAATTTTATTGGCCGAGGAATTGTCCAATCGGAATGAACTCGAGACGGTGGGTGGCATACCGGGTATAAACAGGATTACCGACCGGATCGAAACGACGGCTCACGCAAGTTATTTTCTCGATATAGTCCGGACCAAATACCTGCTCAGGCGGCTTATTCGCACCTCTACCCGCACCGTGGAACGCTGTTTCGAGGAGCAGGAAAACCTGGAGGAGTTTTTGCAGGACGTGGAATCGGAAATATTTGATATCGGAATGGACCGATCCGAGGACGCATCCCGCGACATCAGTCAGACGGTGGACGCGGCAGTGGCCATGGTGCATTCCTTTCTGGAAGGAAAGGGGGCCCTGCGCGGATTGGCCACCGGATTTCGCGATCTGGACAAGTGGACCTTCGGATTGCAGAAGAACAACATGATCGTGCTGGCCTCTCGTCCCTCCATGGGAAAAACCAGTCTGGCGCTCAATATAGCCGAGGCGGTCGCTCTACCCAAGGGAGGGGAGGGTGTTCCGACCATCATATTCAGTCTCGAAATGGCGCATCTGGAGCTGGGAATGCGCATGCTTTGTGCCCGCTCACGGGTTGCCATGACCCGCTTACAGGATGGATTTTGTTCCGCCGAAGAAAAGCAGGCTCTGGGAACGGCAGCGGTCGAACTGAAGAAGGCGCCGATCATAATCGACGATTCGAGCAATCTGACTATCATGGAACTGCGGGGCAAAGCCCGCCGCGTCGCCTCCCGCATAAAAAATCAAATCGGGCGGCCGGTTGGATTTGTCGTCATCGATTATTTGCAACTTTTAAGCGGCGCCAATACGGCAGTTTCCCGCCAAGAACAGATTTCGGAAATCTCGCGCGGGATTAAGGCATTGGCCAAGGAACTTGAAGTGCCTGTCCTTGTCCTTAGCCAGTTGAACCGCGATATGGAAAAAGAGAAACGCAAGCCCCGCCTATCCGATTTGAGAGAGTCGGGATCCATCGAACAGGACGCCGACGTGGTGATACTTTTGAGTAAGCCGAGGGATTCCGATGACGATCACCAGACCATTCAGAACGTGGCCGATTTAATCATTGCCAAACAGCGTAACGGGCCGGTAGGAGAGTTGAAATTAACGTTCCGTAAGGAATGTACCCGATTTGAAAATTATGCAGCGCCACGCCGTCACGGGTCAGATTACTAAACTGGCTCTGATTCTTATTTTAGCCTGTCCCCCTTTTTCAGTCCAACACCTGAGCGCCCAGGAAAATCAGGAGGGGGTGGTGATTGGGGATGTGGAAATCGAGTTTATCGGAGTCCAGAATGTCAATGAGGAAGTGGTTCGGTCCAATATCCAGGTTAGTCCGGGGGTGCCCTATTCCGAGGCCATGGTGGACGACTCCGTCCGCGGCCTCTACAATACCAATCTCTTCGAGTACATCGATGTAAAGCGCCTTGAAGTTCGGGAAAACCTGATCGATCTGATTTTTCGGGTCAAAGCGAAGTATCGGGTCCTGGCCATATTCTTCGACGGAAATTCCCGAATAAAGGATAAACGCCTGGAGAAGGAAATTGCCTCGAAGGTCAATGCCGCCCTGATCGAGCGGTTGGTCAAGGAGGATACCCAAACCCTTTACGCCTATTACCAGAAAAAGGGGTTTACCCAGGCCCAGGTGGATTACGAAATCGATCGCGACCTGGAAACGGGGTTCGGGGAGATCACCTTCAGGATCAATGAGGGTCCCAAGGTGAGGGTCAGCCGTATTTACTTTCAGGGAAACACCGCCTTCAAAAATAAGAAACTGGTCAAGGAGATGGAAACCAGACCCTGGAACTGGATATCCTGGCTGACGGGTTCGGGCAAGCTCGACGACGATGAGTTCGAGGAGGACCTCATAAAAGTGCGCGATTTTTACCGCAACGAGGGTTATCTGGACGTGGAAATTCTGGAGGACGAAATCCAGTTTGACTATAGCCGAACTGGAAAACTCGACCTGTACATTCCCGTCGTGGAAGGGCGTCAGTACAAGATAGGAGACATCTCCATCTCGGGCAACGAGTTGTTTCCTTCCGAGTTGCTGCTCGCGGCCTTGGAGCTGCAAAAAGGCAGCACCTATTTGCCGGAAAAATTGGATGAGGACCGGGAGTCCTTGACCGATTTTTACGGTTCAGTGGGTTATCTCGACGCGCGGGTGGACATTAAGCGGATCCCGAATATCGAAACGGGTGATATCGATATCGAGTATGTCGTGAGCGAAGGGGAGAGGTTCCGGGTCGAGTCCATCAAGATTGAAGGGAACACCAAATCGAAGAGTGTCATCATCTTGCGGGAACTCTCCCTTGCTCCCGGAATGCCGTTCGACCTGTTGCGCATGAAGGTGAGCAAGCAACGCCTTGAGAATACGCGCTGGTTCGAGACGGTGGAGACGACGGACGAACCCACCAATATTCCTCAGAGGCGCAACCTGAAAGTGACGGTGGAAGAGGGCCGCACCGGCAATTTCACCTTCGGAGCCGGGTATTCCTCCATTCAACGGGCCGTCGGATTCATCGAAATCACTCAGGGCAATTTCGATATTTTCAATTGGAGGTCATTTTTTCAAGGCGATGGTCAGAAGCTCCGCCTGCGATTGGAGGTGGGGTCCTTATCCGACCAAGCGGTCCTTTACTGGGAAGAACCCTATTTTCTGGACAACTATTTTTACCAATTGGGGTTTGGTTTCCAGGTCTTCCAACAAAGTTCGGAATATTTCAGCACGTTGTATGATGAAACACGGGTGGGATTCGAGGTATTCCTGCGCAAGCGCCTGATCGAACTCATCGAGGGGCGCCTTTCCTACAGCCTGGAGGATGTGACCCTCGATTTTTTTCAACAGATCCCTCCCGGATTCCTGCCTTACTTTAACGAGGAAGAAGTTGTCGCCGACAGGAACGAAATTCAGAGCGAGATTTCGCGCATGTCTCTTGCCCTGGTTCGCGATACGCGGGACAAAATCCTGTTTACCAACAAGGGAACCCGCCTGATGCTGATCAATACGGTAGGGGGCGGACTCTTGGGTGGAACACAGGATTTCGTCAAAGTGGAATTTTTGGGATCTACCTGGATACCCATTTTCGAGCTGGGCCAGGGTTTGAATATCGACGTGCGCACGGGCGTCGCCTTTGGTTACGATGATACCCAATTAACCCCCTTCACGGAGCAGTTTTTTCTGGGAGGTCCCAACACCATTCGAGGTTTTGATTATCGCCGTGTTGGCCCGGTAGACATGGGAACACCTTTGACGGACGCGACCGGTGAGGTTTTTCTCGATGAAAACGGCAATCCCCGGCTCAGGTTTGAGCCTTCCTTTGAACCCAAGGGCGGCCAGACTTACGGCATGATAACCTTGGAGTATTTTTACAGTATCTCGGAACAGGTTCGACTGGCCGCCTTCTATGACGGCGGTTTTGTGGGAAGGGGAGTGGCCGATTACGGGAAAGGCATAGACTGGTGGAGCGATAATATCGGGATCGGCCTCACCATAACAGTAATGGGAACTCCACTGCGGCTCGATTATGCCATACCCATCAATTCGACTGATATCAGAGATCAAACCGGAGGCACCATTTACACCAACGATGAGGGCGGGCAATTCAACTTTAATTTTGGAACTCGCTTCTAATTCGCTTTTGCGCCATTCAACCATCATGAGAAGATTATGCGTCATTACTATTTTTCTGGCGGCTCAGGGCTTTTTTATTCCAGTTGGATGGGCGGAGCTCAACATTATGACCGTCGATATAGGGATACTCTACGACAATTACTATAAAACCAACGAAGCGGAGGAGAAACTGAAGGTCCGTATGGAAACTGCCAAGGGGCAGTTGGATGAAATGAACGCTTCCTTGGAGGCCGAAATTGAAACCTACAAAACCTTGTTGGAAGAGGCTCAGAACCCCGTTCTCTCAGATGAAGCGCACCGAAAGGCAGAGAACGAGGCCCACTTGCAGATGGAGAAGATTCGCCAAATGCAGCAAGATGTTCGGGTCTTTCAGCAATCTACCCAGAACCAGTTGGCCAAACAGCAAAACACCCAGCGGCAGTTCATGTTGGAGGAGATCAAAACGGTTATTCTGGAAATGGCCAATCAGAAGGGCGCCGACCTGGTTTTGGACACTACTCCGGCCATCACGGTGAGTTTGCCTTCGGTTCTTTTTGCCAATCCCACCTGGGATGCCACCAAAGACGTATTGGCCATCCTCAATGCCGATGCGCCCATTCCGGCGGAAGTCACCCCGGCAGACTAATAACCACAGAGGACACAGAGAGCACAGAGGTCGGAAGAGGAAAAACTGTAGGAGCGGCTTAACGCCGCTATTTCATTTGCCACTATGGAACTCCAAGATCGCAAAGGATATTTTTTGTCTTCTTAGCGCCCTTGGCGAGCTTTGCGACAGTAATTCATAATATCCTGTCCATCTTGTTCATCCATGTTTAATTTTCGGTTTGAACCCGTTCTTGTTATGGAGCAGGTTTTTCGGGCATAGATGCGCCGTTTCGACCTGAATTTGGAGAAGATCTCTGACTTGGTGCAACCTGTGGAGGTCAGGGGTGAGATAAACGCGGTTGTAAGGGGGATTTCCTCCTTGATGGAAGCCGAGGATGGGGACCTGTCTTTTTTAGCCAACCGGAAGTATGGACGGGAGGTGGCAGATTCCAAAGCATCGGTTATCATTGTCCCGGACGATTTTGCCGGTGAACCCGCCAAAGACCAGGCCGTCCTTCTTCATCCGCAACCCTCCCTTGCCCTGGATAAGGTATGCGCCTATCTGGAACGCTGGTTATCTCCCTTCCCTGAGCCCGGCATTCATGCCACCGCCATTGTGCACGCCTCGGCTCAAGTGCCTGAAGATGTCCACATTGGACCCATGGCCATTGTGGAAGAGGGCGCCATCCTTGGGTCGGGGTGTGTCATAGGTCCTCAGGCCTTTATAGGCCGCCATGTGCAAGTGGGAGAAGAAACCGAGCTGAAAACGCGCGCCGCAGTTATGGACTACTGTCGGATCGGTCGCGATTGCGTTTTGCAACCCGGTTGTGTGGTGGGATCGGATGGTTTTGGATACGAAACGGTGGATGGAGAACACCTGCGTTCCCCTCAGATTGGGATCGTGTTTCTGGAAGACCATGTCGACATCGGCAGCAACACCACCATTGACCGGGCCCGGTTTAGTGAAACCCGCATTGGCGCTGGCACCAAAATCGACAATCTTGTGCAGATCGCCCACAATGTGAGAATTGGCAAGGGTTGTTTTCTCGCCTCGCAGGTGGGTATCGCCGGTAGTTCCACCCTGGGGGACTATGTTTTTCTCGGCGGAAGAGCAGGGGTTTCCGGCCACCTGAAGGTGGGAGATTTTTCCCGAATTGGGGGTTCAACCATAGTATATCAAAATTTACCGGCAAAAAGTTTTGTCTATGGGGATCCCGCCATGCCATATTTTCAGGCGCAAAAATTCAACGTCCTGCGCGCCAGGCTGCCCGACCTTTTTCGCCGGGTTGCCGCTATCGAAAAAAACCTGACATCCTATCCATGACCGAAGAGGAAGCGCTGATTCCTGCCCAGCAACTCAAAGTTTTTTCTTGTAATTCCAACATCCCCCTCGCACAGGAAATCTGTGACTATTTGGGCATTCCCCTGGGAAAAGCCGAAGTGACACAGTTTCCCAATGGGGAGACCTTTGCCAAGGTAAACGAAAACATTCGAGGTCGAGATGTTTTCGTTATCCAGTCGATTTGCTACCCGCCCAACCAGCACCTCATGGAGCTGCTCATATTTATCGACGCGGCGCGCCGGGCATCGGCCAGTCGGATCACCGCCGTCATCCCCTTCTACGGTTATGCCCGGCAGGATCGCAAGGACCAGCCCCGGGTTCCCATATCCTCGAAGCTGGTGGCTAACCTGCTGGTTGCTTCAGGGGCCAACCGTATCCTTACGATGGATCTGCACGCCCAGCAAATCGTGGGATTTTTTGATATCCCGGTAGATCATTTGTATGCCTCGCCCGTATTTTACGAATACCTCTCCAAGCGAACCGATACCCAAAACACCGTCGTCATCTCCCCGGATGCCGGAAGCATGAAGATGGCCGCGGCCTATGCCGGGCTCCTCGGTTGTACGTTTGGCATGGTCGCAAAAAAGCGGATAGATCCCACCACGGTAGAGGCCACCACCGTGGTGGGAGAGGTCGCGGGTAAGGAAGTTTTGATTGTGGATGATTTAACCGAGACCGCCGGCACCCTGACGGCGGCGGCCCAAATCTGTTTGGACCACGGGGCTACCAAGGTTCGGGCCTGTGTCAGTCACGGGGTTTTCAGCCGTTTTGCCTACGACCGCCTGAAGGACGGTCCGCTGCTTGAAATTATTACCACCAATACCACCCCCATTGATCCCGGGGAATTTGGCGTTCCAATCACGGTGGTCAGTGTTGCTCCTCTATTGGCTGAGGCCATCATGCGCACCCACAACTGCGAAAGTGTATCCAGCCTGTTCCTGGTAAAGGGGTTCTAGAAATGGATCCTCACACCGGTTGAAATTCCAAAACCCGGCAGGGGAACCCGGTCCTTTGTGAAGGAGGTGTGGGGGCGGATTTCCTCGTCGGTCAGGTTGCGGCCATAGAGGAACAGATCGTAAGCGATATTGCCGCTTTCAATCCGATGGGTGATGTTCGCGTTTACCACGGTATAACCCTCCGTAGGGGTTTCCTCGGGAGCGAGGTGCTTGGCGGAAACGGTATGCCTGGCGCCCAATCCTATGATCCAGGGTCCGGATTCATAGACTAAACGTCCTCCAATTCGCTGGGGAGGTATTCGCGGAAGGTTGGAGGCTTCGGTTTTATTGGTAGCCCGGGTCTGATCGTAGGTCAGGTTAAAATACAGGTTGTCGTCTGCTTGATCGATCAGGTTGAAGCGGAGGTCCACTTCGAAACCGTAGAATTCAGCATCTACCGCTTCCACCTGCAGAATTTCCAGACCTCCCGTATCTTCCCCCGGATACATTTCCTCGAACACTTCATGATCCAAATGTTCCTGGAATATAAAGTTTTTGAATTCGGAGAAAAAGAGGGAGACTTCGCCTGTGACCGACCCGGCCGATTTTCGCCAGGAGGCGTTGAGGCTGTTGGATTGTTCGATACCCAGATCGGGGTTGCCTATTTCGAAGGATTGCGTTCCCACGTGAGGTCCGAATGCATACCGTTCGGCCGCGTTTGGCGCCCGTTCGTTGTAGGCCAGGTTTACAGCTATGGTGTTGTTTTCCTGAAGATTGACAACCCACCCTCCAGACAGGTTGAAGATTGTGTCATCCTCCCCGCTTAGATCGGGGCTGTCGGGAGAGAGCGATTGGCCTTCAATTCTTCCCCCAAACTCGGCCGCGCCCCAATTGGTGTTGTAACGTTCCACCGCAAACAAGGCGTAATTGCTCAAGTCGTTTCCGGGAATATATGCTTCTTCGCCCTCTGCCAAAAAGTATTCGTCCTTAATATGAACCCCCAACGCTCCGGTAAGGTCCCCGATGGGGCGGTGCACGCCGGTTAAACGCAGGTCGACCCCGCTCCGTTCAAGCGTTGTTCCAATCTCCCTATCACCCGGCGTCCCTTCGAGTTCATGGTACCGGGAATCGGCATAGGCAATGTTCAATTCGGACGATTCAAACAGGTCGTTGGGAGCCAACCATTCGGCACGAAAACTGACGCGCGTATTTTCCAGGTCGATTACCACGGATCCCCCGTGACCTTCTTCATCCTCATGGTGATCTTCTTCATCTTCATGGTGTTCTTCGCCCTCTTCCTCTTCTTCGCCTTCATGTCCTTCTTCCTCATCATGTCCTTCCTCTTCTCCGTGTCCATGGCCTCCTTCTGCATGGGTATGACCGGGCACTCCGTAGAATGAATCGTATTGGTTGAAGGCAATTCCGTAACTGGCATTTTCAGTGAACCACCCAAATCCGATCGAGGCATTCTCGGTTTCAACAGCGCTGTTCAGCAAAATGCCCGATGCTTCATCCTCATCATGATCTTCCTCCTCCTCATGGTGATCTTCGCCCTCTTCCTCTTCTTCGCCCTCATGTTCTTCTTCTTCCTCATGATGTTCTTCCTCCTCTTCATGTTCCCGCATGTATTCGGATTCCGCAAATCCGGGAATTTCGTAATCTCCGGCCTCGCGTTTCAGGTAGTTCAAGCTCCAGGCGAAGTTGCTTCTTCCCGACTGTACGGAAAAACCGCCCGTCTTCTCACCCGCTACGGTTCCGTATCGGAGTTCAGCTTCGGAGGTCGGCGCTGTCACTCGATTGCGGGGAATGGATTTGTCGATCACATTGACGATCCCGCCGATGGCGGCATTTCCGTAAAGCAGAGAGGCCGGTCCTCGGATAATTTCCACCCGTTCGATAAGGACCGGTTCGATTGCGACTCCATGGTCCGGGCTGGTAAAGGAGGCGTCGAATACATCGGTGCTGTTTTGCAGGATGCGAACCCGGTCGCCGTCGAAACCGCGAATGATGGGTCGCCCCGCGCCTGGAGCATAGGAGGAATTGTGTAAGCCGGGCAACTCATTCAAAGTAGCTCCGAGGGAAGATTCTCCGGCGCGCCGAAGATTTTCCCCGGAAAGAATGTCGGCTGGCAATACCAAGTCCTCCTGTTTTAAAGCGAGGGGGCTGGCAGTAATATTGATTTGCTGGAGATCTATGATTTCGAGATCGTCCTCTTCGTTCTGGGCGGAGAGCGCCGGATAAAGGGTTTGGCTAAGAAAAAATAAGGCTAAATATATTTTGGATCGCATTGTAATAAAGCAGGAAGCTGACCTGCACAGGTTCAGTTTAAACTTTCGTGGACCGTCCGTCCGGGATGCACCCACAGGAAAACGTGGAGCAGCCGGGATGGTGAACCGGTGAATGACGACTTATCAGAACCGATGCGGAGGCCCTCTGGCCAAATGCCGGGCCATGGCAGGTTTTTCTGCCAACCGTGGTGAGGTAGGAGGGATTGGCTCGTCCAGTTCTCTGGCAGGATGGAATTCAAGGGCTCCTTCCTCGCTCGAGATACCCGCAGCCATCAGGGTGATGGCACATACGTGATCCGCCTCTTGGGCATTTTCGGAATCCTCGTGAGATCCACAATGGTCATGCTGGGGATCTGTCCCCGGGTCGACTCCATGCAGCCAATGGTGTAACTCTGGGCTGGAAACGGCCAACTGAGTCAGCAAAAGCTCCGATACCAGGAGCAGGGAAGCCGCTTTCCAGATCGTGGAATTGCCCCTGCCCGTTATGACGGGAGCATAGTTGTGTAGTGCATTCACGGAGGGTGGTCTTTCTTTCCTACCCCCGCATCCTATAAACCTTCAAGAAAATATTAAAATATTTTGACTTCGGTGCACTGTTGAACCTCCCTAAGTTTCCACACTCGGCCATGATCAGATCCGGCAAATGCACCCCTCGTTGGTGGCCCTTGGCCATTTTTTGGATGTTGGGGTTGATGGGCTTCCTCACCCTTTATTTGACCGGTGATTCCCATCGTCAGGGGCTGGTGATGGGTTCGATCGGTATACTGGCCGGTTGCGTTATGCTCTCGGTCTTTTGGCTGCTTGCTCTATCGCGATTGCCCTGGCGGGTTCGGTTAATCGTGTTTGGAGGAATTACCCTGGCTGGGGCTCTCCTCGTCAGTCAGCTTCGTTTCGAGGGGGTCACGGGCGATCTGAGGCCCATCGTGAAATGGCGCTGGTCGAAGCAGGATGTTCCGGTCGCAACCGCAGACAACATCACGAAAAATTCGGTTATGGGCAGTTTTCCGCAATTCCTCGGACCCAACAGGAATGCGACCGTTCCTGGGGTTCGACTGAAACCGGATTGGGAAACCCATCCGCCCGAGTTGATTTGGAGACGACCGATCGGGAAAGCCTGGTCGGGGTTTGCCGTTTCCGGAAACCGTGCCGTTACCCAGGAGCAGGAAGGGCCGGATGAATTGGTCGTCTGCTATGAATTCCTGACCGGCGAACTATTATGGGAGTATCGCTACCCGGCCCGCTATGATAATCCACTGGGCGGTATCGGTCCACGCGCCACTCCGACCATCGAGGGGGATCGAGTCTACGCGCTCGGAGCCATGGGAGACTTCTTCTGCCTGAGTTTGGAAACGGGAGAAAAACGGTGGGGGCACAACGTGTTGGACAAACACGGCGCTCCTCTGCCGGATTGGGGAATGGCGGGATCGCCTTTGATTTACCAAAATTTGGTTATCCTGAGTACGGGTGGTTCCGGAGGATGTTCTCTGGTGGCCTACGACAAACTGGATGGTGAGTTTGCCTGGGGCGGCGGCAGTGACGCCGCTCAATGGAGTTCCCCGGTTTTGTATGAGATTGCCGGTAAGAAGCAGGTCCTGATTTTCAACTACTCCGCAATGGCCGCCCATGATGTGAGCGACGGGTCCATTTTATGGGAGTATCCCTGGGATACGGATGGATCGCCCCACGTGGCCATACCGGTTCCGGTGCCGGGGGACCGCATTGTTTTGTCCAGCGGTTATGGCAAGGGAGCCGAAATGGTGCAGATTTCAAACCGGTCGGATGGGGGGCAGAAGGCGGATCGGATATGGAGATCCCTGCACCTCAAAGCCAAGTTTAACAACTACGTGCTAAAAGATGGATACCTGTATGGCCTGGATGACGGCAGGTTGACCTGCATCGACGTCGAAACGGGTCGTCGAACCTGGAAGAACGGCCGCTACGGCCACGGTCAGAACCTCTTGGTGGAGGATTTGTTTCTACTGACGGCAGAATACGGGGAAGTTTTGCTAATTGATCCTGTGCCGGAGAAAGCCAAAGTGCTTGGACGCTTTCAGGCCTTTGAGGGGAAGAGCTGGAACCCACCTGCCCTTATAGGCCCCTATCTCCTGGTGAGGAACCATATGGAGGCTGCTCTCTATCGGTTGCCCTTGAGCCAATAGGGCAGTGGTAAAAGGATGCTATACCAATTTTGTTACGCCCGGAACGGCGATCTCGGCCAAGGGGTAATCCCCGAATTCCCAATGATCCGGGGTTAGATCGAGTTGGGAAGCGTTCATGGCCCAATCCCATTTCAGGGCGCGTCCGGTATAGGCGGCCATGCGGCCGATAACGGCGGTCATGGTGCTTTGGGCGATGCGCACGCCTTCGTTTATGGCTTGGCCCGAGCGTATGGAATTCAGGGTGTCGCGGTACTCTTCAACGGCCGGGTCCGGGGTGGGTCCATCATATTGGAAGGGGTGCTTGCCTTCGATGGAGGCGTTGATAAAGCTGGAATTCAATCTCCCTTTCGTTCCAAACAGGACGAAGTCGTTTCGGGGACTGATGCCGTCCATTTGCGCTCCCAGGTGGGTTATGCGAGCGCCATTGGGATACTGGTATTCCACGGAAATGTTATCCCAAACGTTGGGATAAGCCTCACCGGTTCGGGATTGTCGACCACCTGTACCGATCACCTGAACGGGATGAGAACCCATTATCCAGTTTACGATGTCCAGGTTGTGGATGTGTTGTTCGACGATGAAATCTCCCGAGGACCAGGTGGTGAACAACCATCGTCTCAGTTGCCATTCCATATCGGACCATTCGGGTAGGCGAACGGCTTCGCTTTCGCGCCAGTTGGAGAGGGCTCCACCCAACCGGGTTGATTGTCCGCTCATGGGGTCACCCATGGCACCTTCCCGCACCCTTTCCTCCAGAGCCATCAAGTGCCGGGCGCGACGCATTTGGGTGCCTGCTACCACGGTCAGGCCCTTTTTTTCGGCCAGACGGGAAGTTTCCATGAAGTCCTTTACCCCAACGGGGTCCACGGCGACCGGTTTCTCCACGAAAACGTGCTTGCCCGCTTCAACGGCCGCTTTGAAATGGATGGGACGAAAAACGGGAGGAGTGGTCAGGATGATGAGGTCCACGTCGCAGGCGATGACCTTCTTGTAGGCATCGAATCCGTAGAACATGGCGTCCTTGCCAACCTTGTAAATTTTGTCGAAGGGCAATTTTCTTCGGGCGAAGCTGGCCTTTATGGTTTTCTTGGCCGCATCGAGGTGGTCCTTGAAAAGATCCCCCATGGCGACCAGTTCGATGTTGGAATCGGCCGTTGCGCAGTCGGTGATCCCGTCCCTGCAGCCACGGCCCCCCATGCCGATTACACCGACGCGGATTTTGTCCGAAGTCCCTTTACCGTGAACGGTTGGGACGTGGGCCAGCAAAGAAGCCAAGCCTGCCGCCCCGGTGGTTTTCATGAAATGACGGCGTGAAACGGGTTCGATTTCCATATCTTTTTGTGAGTGAAATTAAGGTTTTTGGTTCGGAAAATTATTGGCCAACCGGTTGATTTATACCTTATCTATAGTGTTTTCCGACGGTGACTCCGGGCCAGTCGTCGGTGCGAAAGGGGGTGACGGGGAGTCCATCGCGGCTGAAAAGGTTGCAGACGGGATTGTCGGCCCAGGCGTAACGGACCGCTACGGGATGGGAGATTTCGTCATTCCAGACCTCGACTTGGTTTTCGCCCAGTATTTTTGCTTTGGCCCAGGCGAATTGCCGGTCCTCCCCCGCGATGGCAAATCCTTGGGGTTCCCCGGTGTCGAAGGAATATAACCCTTGTCCCACGTGATCGAATGTGAGGGTAATTTTATTTCCTTCCCTTTCCATTGATCGGAAGGTGGGGCTCCGGTAGTGGATATCGAATCCGAAGTCGTTTGCCAGAGCCCACCGGGCCAGGCGGTTGGCCACCATTTGTTTGTTGCGCGGGTGAATGTCGCGACCTTCTCCGATATCGATAATGACAGCTTGACCGACCTTTTCCAGTTTGTCCATGACCATGGTTTGGGCTTCGCGCAGTTCGGCCCAGTCACTTTCTCCCGGTTCAGCTTTTTCCTCTCGGAAATCGGCCAACTGGACGTAGTAAAAAGGGAAATCCCCCTGCTGCCAGAGGTCGCGCCAATGTTGGATCATGAGGGGGAACAGGTCGCGGTACTGATGGGCGCGGGAAGCGTTGGACTCTCCCTGGTACCAGATGGAGCCGCGTATTCCGTATCCGATGGTGGGATGCAGAACCCCGTTGAAGATATTGGCCGGCCGTTGGTTGCCTGTCAGGGGATTCCGCGGATTGCGCGGTCTCGGGCCCTGGCGTCCGCCTTGGTTCCAAGCTTGGAGGGCTGCTTGGTACTTGGCTTGATCCGCTTTGGGGTCATAGGCGGTCTCGATTTCCTCCCATTTGGCCATGAGTTGGTCGAACCGGCCATCCGATTGCAATACATCGCGTCGGATCCAGGCCTCGGCGGCCGAACCTCCCCAGGCGTTATCGATGAGCCCGATGGGAACTTCCAGGGTTTGGTGCAATCGTCGGCCAAAAGAGTAACCCACGGCGGAAAATTCGGCGATAGATTCGGGAGTTACCTGTTGCCAATGCCCTTCAAAATCAGTTTGAGGTTGTTGGGTTCCAACTTGGGGAACTGAAATAATGCGTATATCGGGGAATTTGGCTGATTGGATTTCCAACTCAGCATCGTCTGATCGCACCACCGGCCAGGCCATATTTGACTGGCCGGAGCAAATCCAAACTTCTCCGACCAAGACGTCTGAAAAAGAGACCTCCGTCTTTCCCAGGACGGTCAAGGTGTAAGGTCCCCCGGCGGGGATGGGGGCCAGCGCCACTCTCCATGCTCCCTCACTGTCCGCCTTCGTGTGGTGGTCCTGACCGGCTATGGTTACGCGGATGCTTTCCCCGGGCTCGGCCCATCCCCATACCGGATTGGCAAGGTTTTGTTGCAGGACCATGTGGTCTCCAAAAATGGACGGGAGGGAAGGCGCGGCCACCAGGGAAGCGGGCCAGGCCAATAGGGCAAGGAGAGCGGAAAGAGAAAGGGTTTTCATATGAATTTTCGGCGATCAATTAAAGAAATTCGGGGGTTAGCCAACGCGGCAAAAACATAATCAGTTCGGGGAAAAGGATGACGAGAATTAAGAGTACCAGCATGGGCAGCAAGATTATTCCCACATCCCTGAGGGCCTGCACCACCTTGATTTTTCCCAGGGCGGCGGAAATGAGCAGACACAGCCCATAGGGTGGGGTGACCAAACCGAAGGCCAGGGAAATGACCCCGATGATAGCGAAGTGAATGGGATGCATGCCAACTTGATCGGCCAAGGGAAGTAGAATGGTCCCCAGGATGATAATGGCGGGGATGGCGTCGATAAACATGCCAATGACCAGAAAGGAAAGGGCAATGAGACAACCGGTGAGGACCAAGCCGGTACCGAATCCGGACAAGGCATTCACCAGAGCCTGCGGCACGCGATAATAGGCCAGCAACCAACCGAAGGCCGAGGCCGTCCCAATGCAAAATAGCGAAATGGCGGCCAAACGGGCCGAGTCGTACAGGACCCTGGGAAATTCTTTGGCTCCGATCTTACGGTAGATCAGGCTCCCGAGGAGCGCTGAATAGATAACGGCGATGACGGAGGCTTCGGTGGGGGTAAAGAACCCTCCCACAATTCCGCCCACGATAATCGCTGGTGTAACCAAGGCCAGGAATGCGTTGCCGAATGCGCTAAAAAATTCCTTCAATGATGCCCGTTGATAGATGGGATAATTGCGAATCTTGGCGTAAATCAGGACGGTGCTCATCATAAAAACCGCCATTAGGATACCCGGGATGACCCCGGCCAGGAAAAGGCCGCCGATGGAAACCGACATCAGCCCACCCCAAACGATCATCAGGATGCTGGGGGGAATGATGACGCCCATTACGGAGGAGCAAGCTGTTATGGCGACGGAGAAACTGGAATCGTAACCCTGCTTTTTCATGGCGGGGATCATGAGAGATCCTATTCCGGCCGCATCCGCCGTCGAGGAACCGGAAATGCCGGCAAATAGCATGCTCACCACAACATTGATATGACCCAGCCCCCCCGGTAGATGACCCACCGAAGCCCGGGCCAGTTGGACCAGCCTTTCCGTTATGCCGGCCGCATTCATCAGATTGGCCGCAAGGAGAAAAAAAGGCACGGCCAGCAATATGAAGGCGTTGTAGGATTTCCACATTTCGGTGAGCAAGAGGATGGGGGTCAGGCGCTCATCGAGCATGAACACCGGAAGGCAGGCCAGCCCCAGGGCAAAGGACACGGGTAGGCGCAGCAGAATCAGGATTCCGAAGATGCCGAACAGGATGAGCGAGACCTCTCCCGCATTCATTCCGGGACTTTCTGCTCGGGGGTATTCATCCACTGGATATCCCGGTGTATCTTTTCAGCCAGAAATAGCAACCAGGTCAAACCGGCCAATGGGAAGGACACGTAGATAGTGGCCATATTGATCCCGCTCATTTCCGAGTTTTGGATAAACCCGAACCGGGCAAACTGGAAGCCATAGACGGCAAAGAAAAGCGCCAAGAAGCCCATTCCCAGGTGGACGACCAGGTTCCTGATGGCCTGACGCCGCTTGGACCTGGCTCCGGGAAGCAGGTCGACATCGAAATGCGCTCCATCCCTTACCGCGATCATGGCCCCGATCATGATGATCCAGACAAAACAGAAGCGGGCCACTTCTTCGGTCCAGATATAGCGCGGTATGAGCCCGGTGTAGCGGGAGAGGATTTGCAGGGCAACGGGAAGGACGATGAGGCCCATCAACAGGGCCAGGGCTCGTTTCAGGAGACGATAGTAGACTTCCAGAAAGGATTTCATGGCCTTGCTCGGGGAGATGCGGGCGCTTTTACCGTACCTGGTTTATTCTCTGCAGGACCTCGGTTGCCCCAATTTCGGCAGCATAGGCCCGCTTCACCGGCTCGGCCCGTTTCAGCAAGGTTTCCCTTTCGGTAAAGACGTGAGTATTGAGCTTACCTTCCGCTTCCATGGCGGCCAATGTTTCGGCATCTTCCGAGGACTCCAGAGCCCGGCCGAAAGCGCCTGCTTCCCGGCCCGCCCGGAGGATAACCGACTGCAGGTCTTGGGGAAGGCGACGGAAGGTTTTGCCACTGAAGCACAGCGGGCGGATGGTGATGGCGTGTTGGGTAAGGGAAATCTCAGGCCCCACTTCATAGAATTTCATTTGCTTGATGCCGGCCGCTTCATTTTCGGCCGCATCGATCACTCCGGTCTGGATGGCATTGTAAATTTCGCTGTAGGAAATGACGGTTGGGGCAGCGGTGATAGCCTGGAAGATGCGCGTTTGGATGGGGGCGCCCATGATGCGAATACTCAGGCCCTTCAGTTCCTCCATGTTTGTTACGGGTTTGTTGACGATCAGGTTGCGGGTGCCGCCCCCGGCGTAGCCGATCAGCCGGACATCGGCCTTTTCCTCTATTTCCTCGACAATGGGTTGGAAGGCATCGCCTTCGAGCACCTCATTCCAGTGATCGAGATCGCGAAAGAGGAAGGGCACGTCCATGAGCGGGGCTGCTTTGGAAAAGGTGGACATGTGGGAAGGGGATACAATGGCGAAGTCGACCGATAATCCTTGGCTCATGTAGGCGAAATAATCCTTTTCCAGGCCCAGTTCGCTGTTGGGGTAGATCTCGAATTCGATGGGTTTGCCGTAGTAGGCTTTTACCAACTCCTCGAATTTCTTCAGGGTGCGGGAGAAAGCGTGATTTTCATCGAATTGCGAAGCGCCGCGAAGGGTTATGGTATCGTTTTTAACGCACCCCACAAACCCGGCGGACAAGGCAAGGGGAAGCCAAAGTATGGAGAAGAGGTGTTTCATAAGACAGGGGTTGAATGAAGGCTATGGAGGCCTGTTAGACAATAAAGAAAGCCATTGGACCGGGTTGGCTTGAAAATTGCGTTGCTTCCCGGTCCTGGAGGAGCGGACAATTCCCCCGTCATGGCCCTCCGCATCCTCTTATCGTTTTGCTTCTGGATGACTTTTGGTGCCGCCGGGGCCACCCCTCCCAATATCGTCTACATCATGGCCGATGAACTGGCCTATTTCGAGTTGGGTCACATAGGCAATCCCTACATCAAAACGCCCCACATCGACCGCATGGCCCGTGAAGGGCTGCGTTTTACCAATGCATTGGCCGCCTCGCCCGTTTGTGCTCCCTTGCGCTGCAGCCTGATGACCGGAAAACACTCCGGCCATGCCTCGGTGCGCAAAAATGATGGCGGAACTCCCCTGAGGGCTGATGAGAAAACCGTTGCCTCCCTGTTGCAGGAGCGGGGCTATGCCACAGGGGGATTCGGCAAATGGGGGGCCGGGGGCAGAGATTCCACCGGGGTTCCGGAGAAACACGGCTTCGACGTCTTTGTCGGGTATTACGATCAGGTCCATGCCCACAGTTTTTATCCCCCCTACCTCATTCGCAATAGCGAGGAGGTGCCCCTGGAGGGAAACACCGGTGGCCGGAGTGGGCCGTCCTACTCCCATTACCACATCATGGAGGAAGGGTTGGAGTTCATCCGTGAAAACAGGGATGGCCCGTTTTTCGCCTATTTTCCCATCACTCCACCCCATGGGATGTTCGATATTCCGGCTGACGATGCCGCTTGGCTGCGTTACCGGGGCGAAAGTTGGGTGCAAGATCCTGCCATCGATCAGGACATAAAAAATTACGCGGCCATGGTGACGATGGTGGATAACGACCTCGGCGCCATTCTGGCCCTGCTCAGGGAACTCGGTTTGGAGGATGATACCATCGTCTTCTTTACCGGGGACAACGGGGGGCAGGACCGTTTTAAAAGCGAGGAGAATCCGCGCGGATTTTTTGGGCCCAATGTAAACCCGCATACAGGAATGGCATTTCGCGGGGGCAAGGGAAATCTCTACGAAGGGGGTCTCAAAATCCCCTTTCTGGTTCGTTGGCCCGGCAAGTTAAAGGCCGGTTTAGTGAGCGATTTCGTCTTTTTCCAGGTGGATATCCTGGCCACTCTGGCCGAACTCGCCGGAGCGGAAATCCCGACCGATACGGATGGAAGTTCCATCCTGCCCGAAATTCTTGGGGATTCGGACCGAAAGCACAGCCAGGAAATGTTCTATTGGGAATTCAGAGGACAGAGGGCAGTGCGCTATGGGGATTGGAAGGCCATCCAACCGGGAGAAGACAAAACCTGGGAACTGTACGATTTGTCCGTCGATATCGAGGAATCCACCTCATTGGCCGCAGCCCATCCGGAGACATTGGCCAAAATGAAGGCGTTTGCCGAAGCTTCCCACCAACCGGAACGGCCCGGAACCTTTCTCGACCCTTTGCGCAAAAGGCACGAGCGGGATCGCTGGGCCAAGTGGGGAACTTCCAGAAGCACGCCAAGGCGCGCGAATTAGGAATTAGGAATTAGGAATTAGGAATTGGGGGATCACGATCAGGATTAAAACCCAGCAACCATGAATTACTTCTCGCAGAGCACGCAAGAACGCCAAGTAGGGGAAATAACCAAAGAGGTCGCAGAGAGCACAGTGAGGGGAGAAAAGGAAGAAGGATGAAGGAAGAAGGTGCTGAAATTACTCGTGATCATTATCGTGATCTTGTTCGTGATCGAATTAAGAAAAGCCTCTCGCAAAGATCGCTTAGAACGCCAAGAGGCGCCAATTAGAAGTTGGAAGAAGATTAACCACGGATAAAAGGCGCCCCGGGCGCCTTCTACGCCAACGGCGTTGAACTCCAAAGCCCAGTGTCGCGCAGCGCACGCTGGGTAGGA
The DNA here is from genome assembly GCA_965204545.1 of Opitutales bacterium. Lineage (GTDB taxonomy): Bacteria > Verrucomicrobiota > Verrucomicrobiia > Opitutales > UBA2995 > JAABVD01. The sequence goes on from CBDBFA010000003.1 coordinate 1,978,026, forward strand.
ATAGGAAAAAAATTACGAACCCCAACGGGGTTCCACAAAAATGGTGATCGTGATGGGGATATTCCTGAAGGCAAATTCATAGGAAAAAGTCCGTCCATGATGGGAACGAATTAACGGGGCAAGCATCCAATGGGAGGGCATCCCTGAGAAATTGACAACCGGTTATTGTTGTTCTTCTTCCGCTTCCGTCTCTCTGCCCAGAACTTCGATCTCTCCGATGTCCACGCGGGAATCGTCGGTCACGCGCTTACTGTTGATTCCCTGGAGGTTTTTCCCGAAGAAATCGGCCGCAACGAAGTTCATGTCCTGAAATGCCTGTTCAAAGGATTGTCCGATAGTCCGAATGCTGTAGCGGGTGGACCAGTGCAACTTGAGCTCACCCTCTTTGAAAAGCGGATAATCGTAGGCCATCAGGATGATGAAATAGCGTTCTTCATCGAGCATGGTTTGCAGATCGTAGGCATCCTGGGGAGAAGTCCGGTTGCTGAAGGCTTCTTCCAAGCCGAGTAATTGTGCCTTGAAAAAGGAGGATCGCTCATTCTCTCCGGCCATGGCCGCGGCGGTATTGAGGTTGAAGTTGAAATTGTTGATGGCATCGATAGCGGAAAATTCCAGGGCCGTCCCTCCCCCTCCTGCGCCGGCTATCTCCTCCGTGTAACCCAGATCCTCCAAGGAATCGATTGCAAACATCTCTTCATAGGATGGCTCGTAATCCGTTGCCCCGTAGTGGATGACGATGAGCAAATCTCCCTCCTTGGGATCGCGGTGGTGGTAGAAATTCTGTTTCTGCAGGTGCACAGCCAGGTTTTGGACGATGTCGTCCAAAGTGACTTTTTCCATGCTCGGATCCTTGACATTACCCGGGAAATAGCGGCCCAGGATCAATTGATAGGTCTGGATTTTCTTTTTTTCATCCAACGCGCGAGCCTTGGTGAACTCCTCGGAGGCGACGGCCTTGATGAGAATCCGATTGGCGGCGTGGAGTCCGTCGGCCAGAAGGGTTAAAAGGGCCAGGGGAGCCAGGAATCGCAGGAAATCTTTCATTTTAACGGCAATATGGGCTTTTTACCAAATGGGGTGCTGCCAGGGATAACGTTGCAAAGACTAAATTGGTTGCAGTCCAGGAAAGGTCAAGTGGGGATAGTGTTCCGTTATTCCAGGGTGAGATCTGAACGCAATCGACCCCGGGAAATCCTTCCCGCCGCCCGCCTCATCAAGGCGGAAATCTATTTTGTTTTTGATTGCGCTGCCCTGGGTTTAGGACAAGTTTTGGGTAAATAGCATGTGGGAGAGCTTCCGGCGAGAAGCTGAGAATCGGATACGTTCCGTCCGAAAATCCTTCGAACCTGACGCGTTTAACACCGCCGTAGGAAATTCCTTGCAGCATGAATGGCTTCGTGAAGGGAAAGCCCGAGGGAGGTCTTGAGGGCGTCGCCACCCCTAATCGAATGTCAAAAAAAAGCGCTCAGGAGGTTTCTCCCAACCATTCCTTATTTCCCAATTCCCAAAGAATTTACCTGCAGGGCTCCCGCCCGGACGTGCAGGTGCCCATGCGTGAGATTACTTTACAGCCTACCCGGCTGCCCGATGGATCCTTGCAAGGCAATGACCCCGTCCGGGTTTACGACACCTCCGGCGCGTGGGGGGATCCCCAATTTCATGGAGACTGCACTCGTGGCCTGCCCAAGTTGCGGGAGGGTTGGATTCTCGAACGCGACGACGTGGAGGCCTGTCCAGGCCGGGATGTAAAACCGCAAGACGACGGCTACCTGACCCTTAAACACAAAGAGGCTGCTTCGCAAAAGAACGGGAAGCGGAAGTACATCGAATTTGAGAACAGGCCCAGAAGGATTTACCGGGCCAAACCCGGCCATGGCGTCACCCAGCTTCACTATGCCCGACAGGGGGAAATTACCCCCGAAATGGAATTTATAGCCGTTCGGGAGAACATGAAACTTCAGGCCTACCGGGAGGATCTGGAGATGTCGGACTCAGCCAAGCGCAACAGCCTCAATATCCAGCATCCCGGTCAGTCCTGGGGCGCCTCCATTCCGGAGGAAATTACCCCCGAGTTCGTGCGGGACGAGGTGGCACGCGGAAGGGCCATCATACCGGCGAACGTCAATCACCTCGAGCTCGAGCCCATGATCATAGGGCGCAACTTTCTGGTTAAGATCAACACCAACATCGGAAATTCCGCCGTGGCTTCCTCCATTGACGAGGAGGTGGAAAAGATGCGCTGGTCAGTTAAATGGGGCGGCGATACCCTGATGGATCTCTCTACCGGAAAGAACATCCACCAGACCCGGGAATGGATTTTGCGCAATTGCCCCGTTCCGGTGGGTACGGTTCCCATTTACCAAGCCCTGGAAAAGGTCAACGGCAAGGCGGAAGATCTAACCTGGGATATCTTTGCCGACACCCTGATCGAGCAGGCGGAACAGGGAGTGGATTATTTTACCATCCATGCCGGGGTTCTCCTGCCCTACATTCCGCTCACGGCCCATCGCATGACGGGAATCGTGAGTCGCGGAGGCTCCATCATGGCCAAATGGTGCCTGGCCCATCACCGGGAAAATTTTCTCTACACCCATTGGGACGACATATGTAAAATCATGGCAGCCTACGACGTTTCCTTTTCCATTGGAGATGGTTTGCGACCCGGTTCCATCGCGGATGCCAATGACGAGGCTCAATTTGCCGAATTGAGGACTCAGGGAGAACTGACCAGGCGAGCTTGGGAATTCGGGGTTCAGGTCATGAACGAGGGTCCGGGCCACGTGCCCATGCACATGATAGAGGAAAATATGGCCAAGCAACTGGAGTGGTGCGACGAAGCGCCTTTTTATACCCTGGGGCCTCTAACCACGGACGTAGCGCCCGGTTACGACCATATCACCAGCGGTATCGGCGCGGCCATGATCGGTTGGTACGGAACTGCCATGTTGTGCTACGTGACCCCGAAGGAACATTTGGGCCTTCCCAACAAGGACGACGTGCGGGAAGGCGTCATTACCTATAAGATTGCCGCTCACGCGGCCGACTTGGCCAAGGGGCATCCCGCCGCCCAGTATCGCGACAACGCCTTGTCCAAAGCTCGGTTCGAGTTTCGATGGGAAGACCAATTCAACCTCTCCCTCGATCCGGAAAAAGCGCGATCCTTCCACGATGAAACCCTGCCGCATGAGGGGGCCAAGACGGCCCATTTCTGTTCCATGTGCGGACCCAACTTCTGTTCCATGAAGATTACGGAAGATGTCCGGCGTTATGCCGAGGCGAGAGGGATGACGGAAATGGAGGCCCTGGAAACCGGCCTGAAGGAAAAATCAGAGGAATTTATGGAACGGGGCGGAGAGGTCTACCTGAGTAAAACCTGAGGGGAAATGACGATTACGGTCAACGACAAGGTAACGAGGTTGGTTGAGCCGGCTTCCCTGTTCGAGTTGCTGGACCATCTCGAACTCGCGGACAGGAAAGGGGTGGCGGTAGCAATCAACCGGGAGGTGGTCCCGCGGAGGGTCTGGCGTGAATGCCAACTGGCCGATGGGGACGGAGTAACGGTGATTGAAGCGGCCCAGGGGGGTTAGTGATTTGGAAATTATCGTCCTATCCCCTGAGAATGAGTATCCCGGCGAGAGTCGTTGGGTCGGTCGGATGTTCGCCGCCGGGTTGCGGAGATTTCACCTGCGCAAACCAGGTTGGGGAGATGCCGACTTCGAAGCGTATTTAAACAAAATTCCCCGAAATTGGCGGCCAAAGGTTATCGTGCATCAATGCCATCGAGCGGTGGAAAAATATCATCTGGGTGGGTGGCATTCCAAGGACCGGAAGGACCAACTGAAATCCATCCCACTGCTGCGCCAAAGCGTCCCTTTCCCCACCACCCTGAGCCGTTCCATCCACCACTTGGATGATCTTTACGGGGATCTGACCTCCTGGGACTACGTTTTCCTGAGCCCGGTTTACCGGTCCATTACCAAGGCCAATTACGGGCCGCGGTGGGAGCGAACAGACCTGGAGGCTGCCATTTGCCGCTGCAAGGAATTGTCAGCTGCCAAGGTATACGCCTTGGGCGGGGTTGAACCGGCCAACATCCCCGATTGTGCCCTGATGGGATTCGATGGCGTGGCCCTGCTGGGCGCCATATGGTCGTCCCATCATCCAATCCGGAGGTTCCGAGAAGCACTAGCCTGCATGTCTCACAAATTTTCTACTGCGCGCCCGAATACCGGCGCTGGAGCGGGAATCGCTGGATTCGCGACTTTGCAGGGTGTCGACCCAGCTTCACCCGCGAATCGGCACGAAACCCGCTCCAGCACTCGATCTTCAACCGCTCGTGACGAATTTTGTGAGACATGCGGGCTAGAAGCGATCAGCCTGCCCATTCTTCCATGAATCCCTTTTTTTTGCAGTGCATTACCATGGATGGCATCGAGCTGTCCCATACGGATCAGGTTACACAACTCTGTGAAGCCGGCGCCAAATGGATTCAGTTGCGAATGAAAAGCGCGGGGCCGCGGGTGGTGGAAAGGACTGTCGACAAAATATTGCCCGTTTGCCGGGACCACGGCGTTTTATTGATCATCAACGATCATTTCCAAGTCGCCCTGGAGACGGGAGCCGGAGGTGTGCACCTGGGCAAAACCGATTTTCCCTGGGCTGAAGCGCGTTCCATTGCCGGACCGGAGATGGTCATAGGCGGCACGGTAAATTTGCTGGAGGATGCCCGAGCTGCGCTGGCCAGCCGCTCCCTGGACTACGTCGGGGTGGGGCCGTTCCGGCAGACTAAAACGAAGGAAAACCTGGCCCCTGTACTTGAGGAGGCCGATCTGGAGGAAATCGTCGAATTTCTGGGAGATCTGCCCAAGGTCGTCATTGGCGGGGTGATCCCCGGGGATTTGCCCGTGATCGCCCATCTCGGCGCTGACGGGGTTGCGGTATCTTCGGGTTTATTGAACGGCCGCACCCTCGCCGCCAACCTGAAAGCCTACTTGAATGCCTGGCCGGTAGATGCGAATGGACCGACCTACCGAAAACCTATTTCAGTATGATGAAAGCAGAACCCCTTACCCTGGCGGACCGAACCTTTACCTCCCGCTTGTTTTTGGGAACCGGCAAGTTTGCCTCGGGCGTCAAAATGTCGGAGAGCCTGGCCGCGAGCGGCACGGAGTTGGTGACGATGGCCATGCGACGGGTGACCTTCGATGGAAGCGAAGATCCGATTATGGATTTTATTGATCGCGACCAATATGACATCCTTCCCAATACGTCGGGTGTTCGGGACGCCAAGGAAGCCGTCTTTGCCGCCGAGTTGGCCCGGGAAGCTCTGGAAACCCATTGGCTGAAATTGGAAATCCATCCCGATCCCAAGTACCTGATGCCGGATCCCATGGAAACGTTGAAAGCGACCGAGGAACTGGTGAAACGCGGGTTTGTGGTTTTGCCCTACATCCACGCCGATCCCGTCGTATGCAAGCAGTTGGAAGAAGCCGGGGCAGCCGCCGTCATGCCATTGGGGGCTCCGATCGGCAGCAACCAGGGATTGGAGGCGAAACGGTTCCTCGAAATTATCATAGATCAAAGCAAAGTGCCCGTGGTCGTAGACGCCGGTTTGGGCGTTCCTTCCCACGCGGCCCAAGCGCTGGAAATGGGCTCCGATGCGGTTCTGGTCAATACAGCCATTGCCACGGCGGAAGACCCGGTGGCCATGGGGGAGGCTTTCAAGTTGGCTGTGGAAGCCGGGCGCCTGGCTTATGAAGCGGGCCGGGGAATCCAATCGAGGGAAGCTGTAGCCTCCTCCCCGTTAACCGCATTTTTGAGGGAGAATTGATGTGAGATTCCTGGAAACATTCAGCCAATTCGACTGGGATCAGGTCTCCGCAAGTATCCGGCGGAAATCCGGGAGAGATGTGGATTCGGCCCTGGCCAAGTCGGATGGAAAATTGGACTTGGAGGATTTCAAGGCCCTGATATCCCCAGCGGCCGCGTCCCGCCTGGAAGAGATGGCCCAGCGGAGCCATCGCTTGACGGTGGAGCGGTTTGGACGCATCCAGCAACTCTATGCCCCCCTTTATCTATCCAATGTTTGCAGCAACGTTTGCACCTATTGCGGCTTCAGTGCCCTGAACCGCATCCCCCGGAAAATACTGACCGAATCCGAAATGGTAATGGAATACCAGGCCCTGAAGGAAATGGGTATCGACCACGTATTGCTGGTTACGGGTGAGGCGAACCGGCGTGTCGGGGTGGAATACCTCATCGGCGCCTTGAAATTGGCCCGCAGGTATTTTTCCAGCATATCCATCGAGGTTCAACCCCTCGATCAGGATGCATACGAAGCGCTCATACCCTATGGACTCAGTTCCGTCCTGGTCTATCAGGAAACCTACAACCGGGAAGCCTACCGGGATTACCACCTCAGTGGGATGAAGAAGAATTTCGACTACCGGTTGGAAACACCCGACTGCCTGGGCCGTGCCGGAGTGAAAAAAATCGGGTTGGGCGCGCTTTACGGCTTGGAGGATTGGAGAACCGACACCTTTTTTGTGGCTCTCCATCTGAACTACCTGGAGAAGCGGTATTGGAAAACGCGCTACAGTATTTCCTTTCCACGTATTCGTCCCCATGCGGGCGATCTAAGCCCCAGGTCGGTCATGACGGATCGCGATCTCGTGCAGGTTATCTGTGCCTATCGCATATTCAACCGGGAACTGGAACTTTCCCTTTCCACCAGGGAGAGCGAAATATTTCGCGACCATGCCTTTAAGCTGGGAATAACCATCATGAGCGCCGGGTCGAAGACCAATCCGGGTGGTTACCGAGTGGAACCGCAATCCTTGGAACAGTTTGAAATATCCGATGAACGAAGTCCGGCCCGGATTGCCGAGATGCTGCGCCGGGAAGGGTACGAACCCGTCTGGAAAGATTGGGATGCCACTTATGATGGATTCCCGGCCAAGACCAGTCTTATTGAGGCATGAGCGCATTGACACCAGAAGAGATTGTTCGCTACCAGCGGCACCTGACCCTGCCCCAATTTGGGGAAAAGGCCCAGTTGAAGTTGAAGGCAAGTCGCGTCCTGGTGATTGGAGCGGGTGGACTGGGATGCCCCGCCCTGCAGTATCTGGCGGCGGCCGGCGTGGGTAAGCTCGGCATCGTCGATTTTGACATGGTGGATGTTTCAAACCTGCAGCGGCAGATTCTGTTTACGGAGGATGACGTGGGAAAACCCAAAGCAGAGGTCGCAGCCAGGCGATTGAGGCGTATGAATCCTTGCATCGAGGTGGAAGCCATTGGGGTGCGATTCGGCGCCGACAATGCCCTGGAAATTTTGGGCCGATACGACGTCATTGTGGATGGTTCCGACAATTTTCCTACTCGTTACCTGGTGAACGACGCCTGCGTATTGGCCGGAAAGCCATTGATTTATGGGGCCATTTATACCTTTCAGGGTCAGGTGAGTGTGTTTAATTTCCAGGATGGACCAACTTATCGCTGTCTGTTTGCGCAACCGCCCGACCCCGAAGATGCGCCAAGTTGTTCGGAGATAGGGGTTTTGGGTGTCCTTCCCGGGATCATCGGAACCGCTCAGGCCTGTGAGGCCATAAAGGTTATTACCGGGGTGGGGGAACCGCTCTCGGGAAAACTGTTGATGTGGGATGCCCTGACCATGAAGCAGGAGGTAATCAGGATCAGCCGCGACCATCAATTCCCTCCGGTTACCGAACTCCGCGAGATCGAATTTGCCTGCAGCGCCCCAAACTTACCGGATAGTGCGGAAATCGAAACCCGCGCTTTCAAGTCTCTACTCGACGGGGGTACACCGGTTCAGGTGTTGGATGTGCGGCATGGCTGGGAACGCGCTATGGCAAAAATCGATTCCGTACACATTACCCTGGGAGATCTGAGCAGGGGCAGGGTGGACCCCCGCGAGGCGGGCCTCGATCCAAAGCGGCCCACCGTAGTGTATTGCCGGAGCGGTTTCCGCAGTCTGAAAGCCCGGAATTTTTTAGCCGATCATTATTCCTTTTCTCAGGTCTACAGCCTGAAGGGCGGCATAAACCAGTGGGCCAGGGAGTTTGATTCCTCGCTTCGCGTCTACTAGATATACGGTTTTCCACGGTGGCCGGCCATCCTCCAATAGTTATGACCGTGTCCGGATCGGATGCGTCCGGTGGAGCCGGTTTGCAGGCCGACAATCGCGCCATACTGAGTTGTGGCGGGTTTCCCCTCAACGTGATCGCTGCTCTCACGCTGCAAACTCCTGCCGGGGTGCAATCGATTGGTCTCAGCGATCCCGATCTGGTGCGCAGGCACATGAACGGGCTGCTCAAAGCTTATCCGGTGCAAGCCATCAAGACGGGGATGCTGGGAAGCGGGCCCATTGTAAAGATGCTGATCAAAACGGTTTCCCGGTATCCGGAAATTCCCCTGGTGGTAGATCCGGTGCTGCGATCCACCAGCGGTCGGCCCCTATTGGATGAGGACGGCATTCAAGAACTGAAAAACGGACTATTGCCGAAATGCGATCTGCTTACTCCGAACCTGACCGAGTTGGCAGAGTTGACGGGCCGGGATGTCGTTTTTTCCGGGTTCGAGGAGAAAAACGCCGCCCAACAGTTGCTCGAAACCGGTTGTAGAGCGGTTTTAGTCAAAGGTGGGCATCGGGAGGGAGATTCAGTGAGTGATACGCTTTATTCGCGAGATGGCGAACAGGAGTTCCCCGGCCAGCGCATTTTTACCTGCAACACCCGGGGGACCGGTTGCTCCCTGGCCTCCGGAATTGCCGCCGGATTGGCCTTCGGCCGCGATTTGGCGTCGGCCATCTACCAAGCCAAGTCCATGGTTCAGAACAACTTGCAACTCCACAAGGACGACCTTTGGCCGGGCAACGGACCCGCAGTATACCCTGAAATCCAATGAATTTCCGAAACTTCCTGATTGGTGTATTTGTTTCGGTCTTCAGTTCCCTCAACGCCGACCCGCGGCTGAACTCCTGGTTCACCGATGACTCGGGCGCCTACGCCCGCGTATACGAGACGCTTGCCCATGAGACCAGCCGCAATGCCGTTACTACCTGGAGTAGGGGGGCCGGAGTTCAGGCTATGCCTACTTATGCGGGGATTCATGAGGTTTCCTACACCGATAATTGGGTGTACATTCGATCTACCAACCTTGCCGGCCACATCATGGGTCCCTGGTACCTGGACGAAGAAAAAACCCGCCTGTTTCCCAATTACCCGGATAATCAATCCGTACTATATCGATTCCCCCGCAACCCGGTGGATCCCACCACGGTCAACTCCAAGACTTTGACCGGACTTGGGCCGATCGGTTATTTCGTGAATGGGGTATCCATGTTTGATGTGCGCGATGCGTTTTCCTACCGGTCCCGTACGGGAAATGATGCAGGGGGCCAGCAGGGAGATGGAGCCTGGAATCGAGATGCATTTGTCAACGAGGGAGTAACCTTTGATACTGCAGGCGCACACCCCGCAATGGGGCGGTATCATTATCATGTCAACCCTCCCGCTTTGCGTCACCAGATCGGTGACAGTGTGGATTATGATCCGGATGCCCACACCTACACGGAAAACTTCAAGGGTAAACATTCACCTATCCTGGCTTGGTCCCGCGATGGCTTGCCGGTTTATGGCCCATATGGTTATTCGGACCCGCTCGATTCCAGGAGTGAGGTTCGACGGATGCGTTCCGGCTTTCAGATACGAACGGACATTGCCGACAATGGTTCACCTCGTTCTTCCTGGCCGGCATGGGCCACACGCATCTATGCGGGTCATCTATCTTTTGCCAATGGCCCCAACGTCAGCAATCGGTTTCCGCTTGGCCGCTACATCGAGGATAACGACTACCTTGGCGATCTGGGACATGCCCTGGGGGAAGATTTCGACCTCGATGAATACAATGTCCGCTATTGCGTAACCCCTGAATTCCCGGAGGGGGTCTGGGCTTATTTCGTCTGTATTGATGAAGCTGGCAGGCCGGTATTTCCTTACCTTGTCGGCCGTTCGTTTTTCGGTGACCCCGTTGGCAATAACGCCAACGGCATTCCACATCGCGATGAGTCAGGAGCAACCGTCACGACTCATTTCGAAGGTGGACCGGAAGCTCCCTTGGAATTTCAATCCATGAGAGTCGAGAATCCGGTTGAGGATGAAATAACTTTCGTATGGTCGGGCGCTGAAGGGGTGACTTACGAGGTGCAGACTTCATTTGATTTGGGAAAAAACCATGCCTGGCAAGCGGTCGGTCCTCAGGTGGTTGCCGAGGACAACGAGATCGAATATTCCTATTCCTCCGGAGGGACACGCCCCAAACGGCGGTTTTTCAGAGTGGATGTTGTCAACCTCGCTCCCTTTGACGATGCCGGCTTTGCTTATGAAAAAATTGTTCCTCCCAATCTTGGCGGCGATACTTCTTTAATCACCGTTTCGATGTCGGGCGGCCCCTCCGACCTGAGCTCCCTGCCCACTTCATTGACCTTTGCCGGCCAAGCCATCGACGTGGCAAATGCAAACGTCTCCCGGCCCGGTCAATATGAAATTACCTTCGATTTTCCCATCGATGGATTGGAAGTTGGTGATTTCAGTCTATCCGCCACCTATAGCGGAGAACCCGCTCAACAGGGAACCTTTACCATCCACCCCAACATCCTTTTGATGATTTTGGATGATTGGGGATTGGACGCGAGTCCCGTGGACAATACGACGCCGGGGGTTCACTTGGCTAACATGCCCAACCTGAAACGCTTGGCCGAAGAAGGCCTGCGATTTACCCGTGCCTATACCCAGCCGCTCTGTTCTCCCACGCGAGCTTCCATACTTACGGGCCGGCAACCCTTCCAAACCAATGTCGGAAGCCCCGAGGATATGAACCGGTTTTCCAATGGACAGGATGAGCTGACCTTGCCGGAAATATTTATTAGCATGGGAGCTCCCCACGCATTGCTTTCAGTGGGAAAATGGCATCTCGGAGGCAGAAACGAAGGCTATGAAACCCGAGGTGGTTGGCCGGAGTTTTACGGAATCAACAGTGGGGGGGTTCCCGATTATTTCAACTGGCCAAAAAACTCCAATGGAACCGTTGCCAACACCACTACCTATTCCACGACCGATCAGGTAAACCATGCTGTTGCCTTTATTGAAGAAAATGAAGCGACGGGAAGACCCTGGTTTGCTTGGGTAGCATTCAATGCGCCTCACTCCCCTTTTCATGAACCTCCCGCCGAACTCGCTCCGGAAGGCGGCTATTCCACCAGGCAAACAGGTGAATCAAGCAATCTACACCTCTATCGCAAAGCTCTGGAAGCGCTCGATACCGAGATGGGCCGGTTAATGGAATCCCTCAATCTAAACAGAACCCAAATTTTCCTGATAGGGGACAATGGAACGCCGCGCCAAGTGGTTCAGGCGCCGTTTGGAAATGGCAATGCCAAGGGTGACTTGTACAACGGCGGAATTCATGTTCCGATGATCGCGAAGGGTCCATTTGTGAAAGTCCCTGAAGGCAGTACTACGCCCACACTCGTACATTGTGTCGATTTGTTTTCAACCATCCTGGAATTAGCGGGTATCGATCCATCCATGGTTCCCAATCTCGCTTCCCGTAACGTCCGCTCCAATAGCCTTTTACCCATCCTAAAAGGCGTCGACAATAGCGACAGGTATGTAATCGCGGAGCGATCGGGCAACAGTCCGGGCCGCGCCATCATTGTGGATGACTATCCGGATTACAAGTTGATCATCAACGGAGATCCCGACTCCGATGCGGATACCCCAACCTTTGAGTTCTTCAACATCGGGTCCCCTGCCAATGACCTGAATGAGCAGGTCCCGCTCGATATCGCATCACTGGCTGGAACGGCATTGGATGCCTATAACCGATGCCTGGCACTGGACCGCGCCGTGGGCGGGGGATACGCTCATTAGCCCGCATATCTCACAAACTTTCTACTGCGCTCCGGTATGTCGGCGCTGGCGGGGATTTCCCTGGATCCGGGACTTTGCAGGGTGTCGACCCGGCTTCACTCCCGAATCTGCACGAAACCCCCGCCAGCACTCGACCTCCGTTCGCTCGCCACGAATTTTGTGAGATATGCGGGTTAGGTCCCTCATTTGCGGAGGTTGGCAAAGCCACTCCTTGCTAAAAAGTAAGGAAAATGAAAAAAATTGGGCAATGATTGTGACGATTACCAGTAAAGGGCAAATCACCTTGCCGGCGTCTGTTCGCAAAGAACTGAAAATCAAGACCGGCGATAAGTTGGATATGGAGGTTACCCCCGATGGAGCGATACTGGGGAGACCTGTTACAAATGATCTTTCCTCCCTGGCGGAGGTGCTGCCTCGGGCAAAGCGGAGGTTGAGCCTGGAAGAAATGGATGCCGCCATTCTAAGGGGAGTGTCCGGAATATAGCGATGAACCGAAAATTGAACGAAGATTGCTCTGCAAAAAAGCAAGGCGCCGGGTTGAATAGGGCCCTTGATCCTTTCTTGGATCTTACTTGGGAGGATTTGGAGGAATGGGCGGGCAGGCGCATAGTCTCCCGGGGCCGGTCCTATCAGGGCTGCGGGGCTGTTCAGGATCTGGTGCGCGCTAAGGACGGAGGGTTGGTCGCCCGGGTAGAGGGAACCCGGCGTTACACCACCCGCGTGAGTATCGATGGGGAGGAAAAGCTGATATCCGCATGCACCTGTCCCTACTGGACAACTTGCAAACACGCCGTGGCGGTGGTGTTGGAGTACCTGGCATGCGTAAGGACCGGGGGCGCTGCCGAAGAAGTCGTGGAGAACGACCCGCGTCTGAGGCAATCCGGTTTCGGGCAGGAGGATTTCGACGATTTGCAGGAAACGGGAATTTCCACTACGGATCCGCTTCATACATACCTTCGGGAGTGTAGCAAAACCGAACTCGTAACGCTGATGATGGAATTGGTGCAAGGGAACGAGGAAGCTCGCCAGTGGCTGGAGGATCGCCGCGCCCTGACTTTGGGGAGGAAAGACGAAATCTTTCGGGCGATCCGCCGCGAGATCGAGGCATTGGAGGAACCGGCATGGATCCACGATCAATATGGTTCGACTGCCCCGGAGGTCAATGTGGGCCACATCAAAGCGGCTCTCGAGCGCCTTGCGAAGGCTGGCCATGCCGCCGAGGCGGTGCGTTTGGGGCCGGAACTGCTGTCCGCAAGTGGCGGGATGATTAACTACGATTACGAAGGAGAGGCCTGCGATGCGATTAGCGCATGCCTGGAAGTCCTTTTTGAGGCTTTGAATACAGCCTTTCCCTCGCCGGAAGACCAGGTGGAATGGGTCCTTGATATGGTTCTGGTCGACAGATTCGGTCAGTGCGGTGAAGGCCTGGAACACTTCTGGGGTATGCCCCGTGCCGGAAGCGATTGGTCGGCCATGAGAGACTGGTTGAAGCGCCGTTTGGAAGCACACGAGATGACTGATTCCCGTGACTATGAGCGAAACCAGATCTCCAACTGGCTGATTCTCACCTTGGAAAGGACTGGGTGTGAGAACGAGATAATACCCTTATGCGAACGCGAAGCGCCAATCACACTCAGCTATGACCGCTTGGTGGCTCGCCTCATTAGAGAGCGCCGTTGGGATGAGGCCCTCCGCTGGTGTCTGCGGGGAATGGATGCGGTATCCGACAAGAATCCAGGCGTCGAAGAAATCCTTCATGGGCAGTTACTGACGATCCATGAGCTTAGCGGCAATCCTCTCGCCGGATTGGCCATCGAGGCGGAGAAGTTTTTTGCTTCTCCCGGCCTGAGCGGTTTCCAACATTTATGCATGGCTGCCAACAAGGAAGGGATCGGCAAAGGCGTCGAGGCTTGGGCGCGGCACTTTCTTGAAACAGGCCGCCGGCCTGATTCCGTTAAGAAAACCGAGATCGACCCGGAGACAGATTGGCCCCTGCCCGCTTCGGAAATCAGGATACCTGAATTTTCTCCGGTCACTGAGGCGCCTATGACCGGGATACTGATCCGGTTGGCCATTTCTGAGAATAAGCCTGAAGAGGCGCTGAAGTGGTACGACCATGAACACCACGATAGAGGAGGATCTCATCTATCGGATTTTTCCCTCGATACCGAGGTGGCCGAGGCGGTTGGGGCGACCCACCCGGATCGGGCTATAGCGATTTGGAAGAAAATTGCGGAGAAACATATAGCCCGGGTACAGCGTAGCGAGTATGAGGCAGCGGCTCCCTACCTGCGCAGGGTAAAAAAGGCGTTCATCCGGACCAGCCGCAAGCAGGATTGGGAGGCGTATCTGGCTTCTTTGCGAATGCGGAACAGCCGTCGACCGCGGTGCCTGGAGGTGCTGGACCGGCTGAAGGTGGAGCCTCGGAGAATTATCGATACTTAGCCCAAGTTCGGCAGGGAGAATCCGATATTCACGTAAAACGAAAAGCGCAGGTGTGATATCACCATCACAAAAAAAAGCGGCAAATCACACTTTGTTTACCCTGATCCAAGGAGATAACGGAGGGGGGACATACCTGTCTGTCACGCCGGAAGGCGAATCCCCCGATGGCGGCCCCATCAAATTCTTTGTGCACACTACAGGAAACGAAGCCAAATACTTAAAATCCAGGGCTGACCCCGTCGGCTTGCCTCTTATCGCTCGCATTTAGGCTTTTGAAGATTTACAAGACCTCAAGCAGTTGCATCGTGTGGTGATACAGGTGCCCAATCTTGATGAATTTGAATGCATGTTAGATACAACGGCGTGATATGAAAAAAATATCAGCACAAATCCCCATCTACACCATCGGTTACGGTAGTCGTTCGATTGAGCAATTTATTGAAGTACTACGACAACATAAAATTGCCTACCTTATTGATGTGCGCTCAATTCCCTATTCTCGCTACAAACCTGAATTCTCTAAAGAGAGTCTGGCAGCCCAGTTACAACGGCACCTGATTCGATATGTATTCATGGGGGACACATTGGGTGGGCACCCGGATGATGAAAGTTGTTATGATGAAAAAGGTCAGGTAGACTACGAAAAGGTGAAGGATATCGATAGTTATCAGAGCGGGATCGAACGTCTCCAAATCGCCTTCAATCAGCAACAAGTTGTTGCTCTCATGTGTAGCGAGGGAAAGCCGGAAGAATGCCATCGGAGCAAACTCATCGGAATATCGCTTGATGCACAGGATATCCCCATAATTCACATTGACGAAAACGATGAGCAGCAGACGCAGGATAACGTCATCGAGCGTCTGACAGGAGGGCAACTCCGGTTGTTTGGTGAAGACACATTCCACTCGCGCAAGGTATATCGGTAATTCTCCGTGAACCCCAAAATTGTCACTATCGGTGTATACGGATTCGACGAAGACAGTTTCTTTGAGGCTTTGCGCAAGGCAAAGGTAGATACCTTCTGTGATATCCGCCGCCGGCGGGGTCTACGCGGATCAACATATGCGTTCGCTAACAGTTTGCGTTTGCAAACCCAACTCGCAAATCTCGGCATCCGCTACCTTTATCGGAAAGACCTTGCGCCCACACAAGCGGTTCGCGACCTACAAGCGGCAGCGGATATAGCGACGAACACTCCTAAACGCAAACGCACAACATTGGGGGAGGCGTATATTAGGGCCTACCGCACCGAATGCCTCGCAGGATTTGATCCACACAGTCTACTAAATGACCTTGATGAGAACGCACAGGTTGTGGCTTTCCTTTGCGTTGAAAAAGATCCCGCGGCATGTCACCGCTCGCTGGTAGCAGATAAATTGGCGAAAACACTGAATCTGGAAGTGGAGAATATTATGCCATGAAAGTCCTGATTGTCGCCAAAACCCGAATGGGCGGAGGTGCGTGTATCGGTGCAATTTCAGAGGAGGGTGAAAGCGTCCGGCTCATCCCATTTAACCAGGACCCTCATGACGGCGCAAATCGAGAATACGAGGTCGGAGATGTTTGGGAAATTTCTTCGACCCCAGAAAGGTCTCTGGTTCCACCGCATAACGAAAACATTGTTGTTTATGAAAAACGGCACCTTCTTATTACCAGAGAGTTAGAGGGGGCTATCGAACTCTTGATGCCGCCGAAAGTCGGGGGACCAACCGTGCTTTATGAGGGCCTGTTACAATTGACAAGAAGCGGCGCACTCTATATTGGCAAGAAGAGCGGTGTTCCTCCCTACAGTACAACGTTTTGGCGGCCGGACCAGCCGCTCATCCGTGAAACGGTAGGAAAACGCGTGCGGTATCGCTATTTTATCAAAACTGGTAGTTGTACGTTAACCTTCGTTGGCTTCCAGGAACCGCTTGAAGTCATTCCCGCAGGCACCCTCCTGCGAATCTCGCTAGCAAATTGGTGGCGCCCGGAAGCTACGCCGAAGGTAGAGGAGTGCTGCTACGCACAACTTTCGGGTTGGTTCCTCAAAGAAGAATTTGAACGATCCATTGAAATTGAATCACCCTCACCTCAAACGCTGGGTCAAGCCCCCTCCGAGATTCTCAAAAATGTTTTTGGGCATGAGAAGTTTCGTCCGTTGCAAGCAGAAATCATCAACCATGTCCTCGACCGGCAAGATGCGCTGGTTGTTCTGCCGACAGGGGGAGGCAAGTCACTTTGTTACCAACTGCCTGCCCTTATTTTCGTTGGCGTAACGGTAGTCGTATCTCCTTTGATTTCACTTATGCAGGACCAGGTGATGCAGTTGCAAGACATGGGGGTTCATGCCGTTTTTCTCAACAGTACCCTCAGTCATCCAGAATACGTGGCCACAATGCAGCGTGTCAAAAGGGGTGAAATTCAACTACTTTACGTTGCTCCTGAAACGCTTATGCGACCTGAAATCTTGTTGATGCTCGATGAATCGAAGGTGGCCTGCCTTGCAATTGATGAAGCACATTGTATTTCGCAGTGGGGCCACGATTTTCGTCCAGAGTATCGGGAGTTAGTTTCCGTTCGCGAACGATTCGGGAACGCTGTCTGTATTGCGCTTACAGCTACTGCCACGCCACGGGTTCAACAGGACATAAAACAATTACTCAAAATTCAGGCGGAAAATGAATACACTGCTAGTTTTGATAGAAAAAACCTTTTCATCGCCGTTGACTCGAAGATTAATTTGTCCAAGCAGACGCTAGAGTTTCTCAATGCTCATCGTGATGAATCTGGCATCATCTACTGCCGGACGAAGAAACAGGTTGAATCGCTGTCCCGTGAATTGGTTGAACATGGGATTTCCGTACTACCTTATCACGCAGATTTGGATAGCGAAACCCGGAAACAGAATCAAGAAGCCTTCCTCAAAAGTAAAATTCGGGTGATAGTTGCAACAATTGCCTTCGGTATGGGAATTGACAAAGAGGATGTACGCTTCGTACTGCATGCAGGTATGCCAAACGAACCTGAGTCCTACTATCAGGAGATTGGACGCGCAGGACGGGATGGGTTCCAAGCGGATTGCCTTTTACTCTATAGTCACAGCGACAGAGCCACCATTAACTTTTTCATTTCTCAAGGTGCATCCTCTGAACGAGAAGGGCGGATGGAACGATTACGAACGCTTGTTAAGTGGGCAACTTCTACAGAGTGTCGTCGCAAAGGGTTATTGGCTTATTTTGGAGAGGAATACGAAAAGCAAAATTGCGGGATGTGTGACAATTGCCGCCAAGCAGAAATGGAACGAGTGGTGCCCAACCAATCTAAATCGTACAGCCTGGAGAAGATACGTCAAAAGTATCCAAGGGCTTACGAAAAATGGTCGTCCGAAGAAGATGAAAAATTGAAGAGAAAACATAGGACGGGCTTAGACACTTCAGAACTAGTTAAGTGCTTCGGACGCCAACCTGGTGCGATTCGGTCACGTTTAACCAAGCTAGGCCTGAAGTAACGTGTAGCTGCTGATTAACCCGAACCCTACCTAGTCGTTTTAGGCTAGGACATTTAGGTTCACCGTGATGAAGCCCCTCATGGCATAAGCAGCTGAACTCACCGCAAAAGATGAAGGCGGATGAGGTTGGATCCAACCCGTTTCGACCTTGGTTTGAGATGGAAAGTTGCCAAACGCACGCAATAAGACACGCTTTTTTGCATGACGACCATTAGCGCAACAAAAGCCGGAAATAGGCTGTACTCCCTCATTGAGGAAGCCAATGAGTCCCATATCCCTATCCGGATTACCGGAAAACGTGGCAATGCAGTACTAGTATCCGAGGACGATTGGAGAGCGATTTATGAAACGATTCACCTTACCATGATCCCGGGAATGATCATTTCAGTTTCCCTCGCATTCTGCGCGTGGTCCTCCTGAACCGGTCGACTTCGATATCGGTATCGAGGTCACTGAGGTCGGCCGGGTCAATTCCCGGGAGCATTCCCATGGGCCGGGATGCAACGACGAATTTAGCCCTGTTCGCAGGTAAATTCGATTTGCCCAACGCCTTGCGTATGGCGTCGTTGAGGGTCATTTTAAAACTCTTGCGGGAGCGGTGCATCTTGTCCCGGATCAGTTTTTCAACGTCCGGGTCGAGGGTGACAGTGGTTCTCATGGCATGCATCGTGCAATCAATTTATTAGCTGTTAAAACAAATTTTAAGTTGATTCTGAAAGGGGATGGGGTCAGCCCTGCCAATTCTGCTTTTGACCCTGTGGTCCGTTGATTATGTAATACCAGGCAAACCATAAGCCAAAATTGAAGGCGCCCAGGATTCATCGTTTCACCCTCATTTTTCTTCTAGGCCCTGTGTTTTTTGCCGGCCTACTAATCCAGTCGGCGGTCGGGGAAGTATCCTTCGAGAAGAAAGACGGTCATCTTGAAATCAATGTGGACGGCCAGCTTTTCGCTTACTACGTGTGGGACGATCCAGCCACTACGCGGCCGTATTTCAAGGAGATCCACGCGGCTGGAGGCGAGGTCCGGATCACGCGCAACCATCCACCGGGGCCGGGTGACTTCGATGATCACCAAACCTATCATCCGGGCTTGTGGTGGGGATTCGGCGACGTGGGCGGGAACGATTACTGGCGCATGAAGGCGAGGATCATAGGCGGCGATTTTATTGGGGAACCCATAGGCGGCGAAGACCGCGGTTTCTTCGCGGTGCGCAACCGGCTTTTGGCCAATGGCAGCGATGAGACCTTTTGCGAGCAGATTTCCCACTATGTGATTCTCCAGCGTCCTCAGGGTATACTGATATTATGTGAGACCGCCCTGCGTCGGAATTCAGGCGACTTCTGGCTCGGCGACCAGGAGGAAATGGGTCTGGCCTTGCGGGTAGCCACTCCCATCGCCATGGCTTCCAATAAAGGCGGCCGCATTTTAAACAGCAACGGAAGCGTTAATCTTGAGGAAATTCGCACCAGGCAATCCGACTGGTGCGATTACAGCGGTCCCATAGCCGGCCGGCATGGAGGCATGATGGTGATGAACGATCCGGACAATTTTCGCAGGCCGTGGTGGCATGCGGTGGATACCGGCCTTCTGGTGGCCAACCCGCTGGGCGAAAGCGAACTGAACGGGCGCGGGAAGCAACGTGAAAACGTGCTGGTCAGGGCCAGGAAATATTTTTGGCTTCGGTATGGAGTTCTCGTCCATTTGGAAGACGACGCGGCTTCATTTGACCCGGAGGATGCCTATCGGGATTTTCTCGAATTGCTTCCAAAACCGAAACCGGGCTACAAGAGCTACCACTTCCATGGGACTGGACTCCCCGATTCTGCCGAGGGTTTCGACGTTTCCATCTTTGCCGGGGAACCCATGGTTTACAAGCCCACCTCGATAAGCTTCGATGCACGCGGCCGATTATTCCTCGGGCAAGGCCCCCAATACCCTGAACACGAGGTGGATTCGCCCACCGACAGCGTTCATATCCTCATCGATTCCGACCGGGACGGGTTTGTCGATGCATCCAAGGTCTTCGCCAAAGGCTTTAACAGTATTCAAGGATTGGCCTGGAAAGGCGACGACCTATACGTGGCAAACGCCCCCGATCTGACCCTCGTGCGCGACCTGGATGGAGACGATGAGGCCGACGAATACGTGAGGATATACACAGACTTGGGAAACCGGGAGCACGCGCTTCACGGATTGAACTTTGCCCCCGATGGAAAACTCTACATGTCCAAAGGGAACTCCAAGGGCCTCAATCAGCCGGAGAAATACGGGTACGCTTCTCCCCGGGCCTTTCGGGAACTTTGGGACGTGCGGCATCCGCCCGATGCTCCGGACATTTATCCGCCACAGGTCTTCACCAAGGACACCTATCAAAAAAATTACCAGAACTGGAGAGACGATTGGGGCCGGGAAGGCGGAGTCCTCCGGTGCGATCCCATGGGGGAAAACCTGGAAATCGTCTCCCGGGGTTTGAGGAATCCCTGGGACATTACTCTGGACGATGGCTTCAATTGGTTGGGCACGGACAATGACCAGACCCAAGGCGACCGCATTATAATGCCGTTTTTTGGAGCACATTTCGGCTGGGGGCATCGCTACAGCAGCCACTGGTCGGGAGAGGGAAACCTCCCCACCGTTCCAGTCAGCGGTCCCATGTTCCCCGGTTCCGGCACAGGCATAATCTATTACGCTCACCCCCACTTTCCGCCCGATTATCAAAATGTTTTTATCATCAATGACTGGTTGAATGGCACCCATATCTACCGGCCGAGATGGGATGGTGCCCTCATGCGGCCCGAGGGAAATTTATTGGAGCCCTTTATCAGATCCGGCCCCTCGCTAAGGATCCATATTATCGATCCGTACTACACTGGCAGTATTTTGTTTCCCTTTATAACACGGCATAGAGAGCAAGTCTTATACCGCCCCACCGATCTCGAGTTCGCTCCGGACGGTTCGCTCTATATCTGCGGTTGGGGCGGCGATTATGATTACGAGGAAGGCGCCGAGGGAAGCTGGATATTCCGCGTCACTCACGGTTCGCCGCGCCCGGACTGGACGCCCGGTGAGAAACGGGTTCGACCCCATTCGGAATGGACCTTGAACGAGCTTTTGGCTGATCTTGGCCCCGAAAACATTCCCGTTTGGCGGGTGAACGCTCAAGACGAACTCGTGCGGCGCGGAGCCAGCGTGAGGGAGCCTTTGATTGCCTCCCTCCGATCCGGACAATTGAGCAAAGGCCAGGAGACTTGGACGGTGTGGGCGCTCGGGCGCGTGCCGGAAAAAGACCCCGCAATTGACCTATTTTTTGAGGGCCTCGCCAGCGGGGAGGAGCCGTTGTCCTTAAACCTTCGTCTGCAAGCGTTACGCATCCTGGGTCATCGGGCTCGAACCCTTCCCGATGGCAGATCATTGCCTCGGACCGTAGGTGAGGGGATCCACCATTCCCACCCGCGTATTCGATTTGAAACCATCCAGGCAATCCAACAGGCTCGAGACGGGGCATTTGCTCCGGACCTGATTGACCGGCTGGGGAATGAATCGGACCGGATCGTATTTTATGCGGGATGGCAGACTTTGCGCCATCTATTACCGGTTTCCCAACGCAAAGATTTGCTCAACGATCCTCGATCTCGTGTCAGGCTGGCAGCATTGCTCAGTTTGCAGGAAGATTTTACTATCAGCCTGGATGAGGTCCTGGAATTGGCGGAAAGCGATCCCGATGAGGAAGTGCAAATTTGGGCTCTGAACTTTGCCATGAATCCCCTTCCCCCGGAGAAGATGCCCGATACAACGGCTCGAGTGGAGTTGGAGCAATCGATTTCGCCGGCGGAATTGATTGAAAGAGTACGTTCAGCGGAAGATCGCCCCGCTCTACGGCGGCTCTACCTCAAAATGTTTTCCCGGGCTTCCTTCTCCCTCCGCGATAATGGATTGGAAATAGTGCGAGCGTTTTATGAAACCCTGGATAATGACGAGGATCGGTCCGCCGTTCTTCCGGTATTGTGTTTGTCCACAGACGCCCGTGAGCTGTTTTGGGATGCTTTTGGCGGTTCGGAACCGCTTCGTCGGGCCGCGGTTGAGGGCTGGCATCAAATGCGATACCGTGCTGTGCCATCTCTCGATTCAGAGGAAGAGGAACTGCGCGCTGAACTGGCAGAGGGGTATGAAACGAAGATGACTTCAGCAGACTGGCTTCTCTCCAAATTCATTGAAGAGGGTCTTTCAGAGGAGCGTGTGGGCTCTGTTGCGGAAGTCCTAGGAACCCTGGGAAATGATCCACGTCCTCCCTTTCCCCTCCCTCCGGACAGTGAGGCTCTACTGGCCCGTATCCTCATCGAATACCCGGACACTTCGATCCGAACCAACATCCTGATCTTTCTATTGCGGTTTGAACCATATCAATTTACTGATCCCGGGTCCATTGAAGACGCCATCCGCCGCCTCGGTTCGCAACCCAATCCACGGCTCTACACCCTGCTGGAAAATCTGGCCGGAAGATTGGGTGTTACAATCGAAGCCCCTCCGCCTCAACCCGCCACTTCGGAGGGAGTCCTGGCGGCTCTCCCCAGCGCAAATCCGAAAGGGGGTCGCAATTTATTCTTTAATCCCGATACCGGAGCCGGGTGCGCCGTCTGTCATTCCGTGGCCGGGCAAGGGGGGGAATTTGCCCCCGACCTTTCCGGCGTGGGTCTTCGTTTGAGTGCGAAAAAAACCATAGAGGCCATACTCGAACCAAGCGCTTCCATTACGGAGGGTTACGCATTGCATATTGTAGAAACGGCGGATGGCAGGCGTTTATCTGGGGCGGTTGTTCAGGAAAGCGACGCCCTGGTAAGGCTGGTCGATGCGGAAGGCAGGGTTTTTTCGGTGGAGAAGGGGCAAATCAGGAACCGTCAGAAGCTCGAACAATCGGTTATGCCGGCGGCTTACGCCGTCTTCGGCAATGAACAGCTTGCCGACCTCACCTCCTGGCTTCTAACGCTTCAGGACGGGGGAGAGGCGCCGTTGGCGCCAATTAGGAATTAGGAATTAGGAGGAGTGATGGAGGGGGGAGTGGAGAGCGCAAAGAAAGGGGTTAAAAATAGAAAATCTCTATGTCCTCAGTGTGCTCGGTGGTTAACTCCCAATTCCTAATTCGTGGGCATAGCGAATTTCCCTCTGCGTTCTTTGCGAGATCCCCTTCTTCAGGGATTTTCGTTCACGACAGCGCGTCGAAAAGTTGCTGCCGTGCGTCGAAAAGCTATGCAGGTGGCGTGTCGTCAAGATTGCGATCAAGATCACGATTATGATAAACCCCTGCATGTCACGCCGTAGGCCTTGCCATAGACGGGGGCCTCTCCCTCACCACTCGCACCTCACGCCCGGATAAGATCTTATCAGTGGATCGGGTGTGGCAATGCTACACCTCATCACCTGTGCGGTGGCGATTATGATGCGGTCACAAGGGTCGCGGTGAATCGGCGGAAGGAGGCAGGCCTTCAAGGCCAGTTCCATCGTAATCGGTATCTCCGTGATGCCGTGGTGCGCCATGGCCCGTTGCAGCCAATCGAACGGAGCCAGGGGCAATTGCAGCTTTCCCGTGGCATACTTTACCCCAATCTCAAAACC
The DNA here is from genome assembly GCA_965204545.1 of Opitutales bacterium. Taxonomy (GTDB): domain Bacteria; phylum Verrucomicrobiota; class Verrucomicrobiia; order Opitutales; family UBA2995; genus JAABVD01. The sequence continues at coordinate 2,001,522 of CBDBFA010000003.1, forward strand.
GGACATTGCCGAATAATAGAGCCGGTCCGCATTTTCGCCAATGAGACCCGCCGCTCGGGTGGAAATTCGATCCTCATCCCCAACGAGCCAAAGCAGAGTGCAGGTGTCCAGAAGGATCATCAGAAACAAACTTACCTGACCGACTCCGGCCACTCATCCTCCTGGAGCGGTTCAACCGGATCATAATTGATGACGATCCCACTCAACTCCGGGTTTTTCCTCAGGGGATCGCCTGGGTGCTGCCGGGCCGGGACCAGATCCGCCACGGATCGGCCATTGCGGCAAATCCGTACCTGTTCCCCCTTCTCAACCGCGGCGAGCAAAAAGGAAAGCCTTGATTTGGCTTCGTGGGTGTTGACAATAATCATGCCCCCATGTTTTAGCTAAGTTTAGCTAAGTCAAGAATAAAACGGCCACGAAGGATGGGATAGGAGTGATGGAGTGGTGGGTAGGGAGGTGACTCTCGGGAAGGCGGGGAATGAGGAGTGGGATCTGGCAAAGGCGAGATGGCACAAAGGTTTATTGTGATCGATAGATGGGGAGGGAAGATGGGCCGGAAAATGAAAAAAATTCACAAGATGGGAACGGATGGGGAACTATTGCATTTTTAGGTTTGCGGAGGGCGGGGGAATATGTTTTTTTTATTTTCCACTCCAAACCAAATCGTCATGAAAATTTGCAAAACCTTCCCCCTGGCCTTGGCCATGATAATTGGCCTTTCCCCCGCTTCCGTGATCCTGACAGCTCAGGAAAACCAATCCTCGCAGGAGGAAAGACAGCAACAGAGGAACCGGCAAGGCGGCAATGAACGGGCCCGGCAAGGCGGCGGTTCCGGCAACAGGCAGCAGCTAACTGCGGAACAGCGTCGCCAACGCCTCAATGAATTAATCCAGAAAAACGTGGCTGATATGGTGGGCAAGGTGGCCTTACGGGAAGACCAGCAGGAAGCCTTTCTCAAGCTGATGGTCAATTATGAGATGCAAGAACAGATTGGCCGGATGAAGATCCAACAGGCGCTGAGCAAACGGAATATGGAAGAGCGAAGAAAGTTGGGTCAAATGCTTTGGACCATGTATCGTGCCACGGACAGGAAGGTGAAGGAAATCCTCGATGAGGAGCAATTTACCAACTACAAGGCCGCCATGAGGGAAAAACGTCCGCAGGGTAATCAAAACCGCAGAAGCGGCCAGGGCGGGGGAAGCTGAGGGGTTAACCCCACATTCCTCACTTACCGAGCGAATGCGACATCTCCCAATTTTCTACTGCGCTCCGGAATATCGGCGCTGGTGCGGACTTCGTTGGATTCGAGTCTTTGCGGGGTGTCGACCCAGCTTCACCCGCGAATCGGCACGAAACCCACACCAGCACTCGATCTCCGTTCGCTCGCTACGAATTTTGTGAGAAATGCGGGCTAAAGCATATCCCTTACTGCTTCGCGTTCTTCCCGAAGTTCGTCGGTAGTGGCTTTCAATTTCTCTTTGCCGAAGGGGTTGAGGGGCACTCCCTGGACGATTTCCCAATTTGATCCGTCGCTGCGTATGGGGAAGGATGCAATGAGACCGGCGTCGACCCCATAGCTGCCGTCGGAACATACGCTGACGCTGTTCCAGTCCCCATGAGGGGTCGGATGGTTGAGGGAGCGGACCGTGTCTACCACGGCATTGGCTGCGGAAGCGGCGGAGGAGGCTCCCCGAGCCTTGATGATGGCGGTTCCCCGTTGTTGGACGGTGGGGATGAAGGTATTTTTCAACCAGGCCTCGTCCCCGATGACGGCATCGGCATTCCGGCCTTTGATTTTGGCGTTATGGAAATCGGGGTACTGGGTGGCGGAATGGTTGCCCCAAATGGTCATGTTGGTTACTGCGGTAACTTCGACTCCTGCTTTTTGGGCGAGTTGTGTTTTGGCCCGGTTCTCGTCCAGACGGGTCATGGCGAACCAGCGATTTGCCGGCACGTCCCTGGCGTTGTTCATAGCGATCAGGCAATTGGTGTTGCAGGGGTTTCCGACCACCAGGACGCGCACGTCGGGGGCGGCGTGGTTCTGGATGGCTCGGCCCTGCCCGGTAAATATCTTGCCGTTGATGCCGAGGAGGTCGCTCCTTTCCATATCCGCAGTGCGCGGCACGCTGCCCACCAGCAGGCACCAGTTGGCGCCCTTGAAACCTTCTGACGGGTCCAAGGAGGGTTGAATATCGGTCAACAGGGGAAAGGCGCAATCGTCCAGTTCCATGATGACACCTTTGAGGGCGTTCTCCGCCGGGGGAATTTCAACCAGGTTGAGGGCTACTGGCTGGTCGGGGCCGAACATGGAACCCGAAGCGATTCGGAAGAGCAGGGAGTAGCCGATTTGTCCGGCTGCTCCGGTGACGGTGACGCGGATGGCCTCTTTCATGATTTGGAAGGATTACTGTTGCTTAAAGTTAATGACAGGAAAGTCCGATTTCAGAGGAGGGCATGCGGCCTAGTCAAACCGGGATTGAATTCCGGTGTGGAGATTGCGGAGTGCCTTTTCCGTAGTATCCCAATCGATGCAGGCATCGGTAATGGACACTCCGAATTGCAGATTGGATTTTTCCTTTGAAATCTCCTGGCGACCCGGGCCCAGGTTACTTTCCAGCATCACCCCGATAATGGAATTGCGGCCGTCCTGAACCTGTTCCAACACGGAATCGAGCACCTTGGTCTGGTTTTTATGGTTCTTGCCACTATTTGCGTGGGAGCAATCGACCATAATGGCCTGAACAAGTTTGTTCTCCTGTAGAAGTTTTTCGTATTGGGCAATATGAGGGTGTTGGTAGTTGGGGCCAGAGGAGCCGCCGCGAATTACCAGGTGGCAGTTGGGATTGCCTTTGGTGGTTACGGCGGAGGCATTCCCAATCTGATTTATACCGAGAAAGGTTTGGGTAATGCCGGCCGCTTTAATGGCATTGATAGCCGCCTGAATGGAGCCGTCGGTGCTGTTTTTAAATCCGAGCGGCATGGAAAGGCCTGAAGCCATCTGACGGTGGGTCTGGGATTCGGTCGTCCGCGCCCCTATGGCCGACCAACTGACGAGATCCGCTATGTATTGCGGAGTAATGGGATCGAGCATTTCCGTGGCGGTGGGGAGGCCCAGATCGATGAGGTCCTTGAGGAAAGTGCGGGCCAGGTGCAATCCATGCGTAATATCACAGGAATTGTCCAGGTAGGGGTCCATGATGAGGCCCTTCCATCCCAGGGAAGTGCGGGGCTTCTCGAAGTAGGCCCGCATGACGATGCAGAGCCGATCAGACAGTTTTTCAGAAAGCTTTGCCAAATTTTCCGCGTATTGAAGTCCGCCCTCTATATCGTGGATGGAGCAGGGACCCACCACGACGAGCAGGCGGATGTCGTCTCCAAATAGGATGCGTTGAATTTCCTGGCGCGAATTCCACACGAATTGGGCCTGGGATTCGGTTATTGGCGCCAGGTTCCTCAATTCGTTCGGGGTCGGAAGCGTGATGGTGCTAACGACGTTGATGTCGCTGACTTGGGTGTGCTTTTGCATTTGGTGGAACCGCTTGAAGGTAAGAATGATGGTTACATACGCCAACGGGTTGGAGTTCGAGCCAAAAATTGCCAAATTTACTCCACTTGCACTTGCCAGAAGGCAAATCAGTTTTTTGCTAAAAGCACATGCAGGGGCTTTTGAGATTGAACGGATACTATCCCTACCGGCCCGCGGCCTGGATTCGGGTTACGGGTGAGGATGCCCACTCCTTTCTGCAAAGCCAATTCAGCAACGACTTGAACGGCATGGAGGTCGGCCAGGTTGTCTACGGTTTGTGGTTGAACCACAAGGGGAAGGTTCACGGCGATAGTTTTATTCTGCGTGTGGGGGAGGCGGAATTTCGTCTCATGAGTTATGCCACCCCGGCCCAAGTCATCGGGGACAAGCTGGACGCATTCATCGTGGCGGATGACGTGGAATTGGAACAGGAAACGGAGCACGTGGCGGCCATCAGCTTTTTATTTGATGGAGATATGGAATGGTCGGAGGCTTTTGCGCGGGAAGGGGATTCAGGTGGAAAAATAGGGGGAGTGGATGGGGATGTTTTTACCTTTCCGGGTCGCCGCCATCACGGGGAAGGGTTCGACGCAGTCGGGAAACTGGCCTCTATCCGAGGACTTCTCGGAATACTGGAGCGGGGAAAGTTCGGGCCTTATCAACTCAAGGAGGAGGACCTCGTAGCCGTACGGATTCTCCATCGGATACCGGCTATTCCGAAGGACATTGGATCCGGGGAACTGCCTCAGGAGGGAGGGTTGGAGGATGGCGCCGTCAGTTTTACCAAGGGCTGTTATCTGGGCCAGGAAGTGATGTCACGGCTGCACTCGATGGGGCAAGTCAGGCGTCGCCTGATGCGGGTGAAGGCAGACCGGGAACTGCCCTATGGGGCAACAATCCGGTCAGGGCTCAAAAAGGTTGGCTTGGTAAAGACCGGGATCGATTTCCGGGATCATTACATCGCCTTGGCTTTGATCAGCCGGTCGGTGGGAGCCGATGCCGAACTACAGGTGGATGCGGGTGCGGAAACGATTGCCCTCCACCTTTCAAGCGAAGAGTGGTTAGTGGCGAGTGGAGAGGGAGAGGCGCCCCCGGCGCCAAGTGGAAAGTAGGGGCGACGCATGCGTCGCCCATTGGGTATGCCCATCGTGATCTTGATTAGCCCGCATGTCTCACAAAATTCGTCGCGAGCGAACGGAGATCGAGTGCTGGTGCGGGTTTCGAGCCGATGAGGGGGTGAAGCTGGGTCGACACCCTGCAAAGTCCCGAATCCAACGAAGTCCGCACCAGTGCCGATAGACCGGAGCGCAGTAGAAGATTGGGAGATGTCGCATTCGCTCGGTAAGTGAGACATGCGGGTTAGTCCCAGCACCTTCAGCCGTAAGGCCCCTTTGCGTCTTTTGTGCCTTTTGTGTTTACTCCCTTTCCCCAATTCCTAATCTCTAATTGGCGCCAACGGCGCCCTTTGCCACCCAGGTCAGTGAGGTGAAGTACTCATCCACCACGGAACCTAGAAACAGGTAGTAGAGCAGGCTGGCCCCGGCCAGGAGAGGTCCGAAAGGTATCTTCTTTCCGAGTAATCCTTCGGGGGCGTCGGCCAAGCGCTTTATGGGAATTACGGCATGGATGATTTGGATGAGGACCAGGGCAACCGTTCCGAGAATGGCCCCCGCGAAAAGGGCAAAGACAGAACCTTGCCAACCGCAGAAAGCTCCGATTGCCCCCATCAGTTTGACATCCCCAAACCCCATGGCTTCCTTTCTCAGCACGAGCTCCCCCAGAATCATGATCCATAGAATGATGGAGGATCCGATCAGCGCCCCTGTCAGGGCCGTGAAAAACCCTCGTATGCTTCCCAGTAATGCGTAAGGGGATTCGATGCCGTGCAGGGCGGGAAAGATGGCTGAAAGTACCAATCCAACAAGGAGGCCTCCAATGGAAAAACGGTCGGGAATGATCATGTGGTCCAAATCGATAAAGGCGGTGCAGACGGCAATAAAGATCCAGAGCCAACCGATCAGGGCCAAAAGGGGCGGCAACAACAGCCAGGAGGCCAGGAAAAGGGCCGCGGTGAGAAATTCGATGGATGGATAGCGGATGCTGATGGGCGCGCCGCAGCACTTGGCTTTTCCCCGTAAAAGGATCCACGCCAAGATGGGAAGGTTCAAATACGGTGGAATGGGTTGACCGCAGGCCCTACAGCGCGAGGAGGGACGAAATACGGATTGCCCAGCGGGAATGCGGTAAATGCACACGTTGACAAAGCTGCCCATGCAGGCGCCGATACTGAATGCCAGAACCGGAAAGAACCAGGGCAGAGCGGCCTCGACTTCTTCGAAAAGAGGTTCCATGTCAACTATTTGGATAACCCATGGACCGCGGCCCGAAACATGGTTTCGACGGACGGGGAATTTCGAGTCCAGATCTTGAAGGATCGCTCGCCCTGAAATACGAGCATGGGCAATCCGTTGGCGTTCCTCAGGCCCAAAGACTCCGCCTGTTTGAGCAACGCCGTTTTGGAGGGATTGTAAATCATATCGAAAACTTTGGTGGCGGGATGGAGGCCATTTAAAACTGCCGGCGCCGGATCGCTTTCCTTCAGACCCAGGGAGGTGGCGTTGATCACAATCAGGTTGCGGGAAGAAATGGCGAACGGTCCGGCCAGTTGGTGAATTTTAATGGGAATATCGCCCTTTGTCCCGGCCAGTTCCTCCACCAGTGGATACAGTTTTTCCTCTGTGCGGTTTGTCAGATGGAGTGCGCCCGCCTTTTGGGTCAGGCAAGCGACGGCTGCGGCCCGTGCCGCTCCCCCCGCGCCGATCAGCAGCACTTGCTTGCCTCTCAGTTTCAGGGCAAAGCTTTCCTCTATGGCCCGCGTCATGCCGTATAGGTCGGTGTTATAACCCTGATATCCGTTTTCGGCCCAAAGCAACGTGTTGCAGGCCCGGCTCTGACGAACCTCGGGTTCGGCCGCTTCTATCCACCGCGCGGCCAGAATTTTATGAGGTACGGTGAGGTTTAAGCCCTTGAAGTTGTTTTCATGAAAGAGACCTAACGCTTCCCGGAGGCGCTCGGGTTCGATATCGAATTTAAAGTAATGCCAATCTTTGAAATCCGGATTCCGGTCCGCCAACTCCTGCAAGGCGGCGTTGTGCATTTCCGGGCTGACCGAGTGCTTGACGGGGTGTCCCAAAACGGCCAGAGGCGTCCCCTCGAACCGCCAATCTGCCAGATCCTCCAGCCTTAGAATGTCCCTCTCAGGTAGATTCCTTTTCAAAGTGGGCTTCAAACGCGAAGGCAAACGACCCGTATAGCTCCGCCTTGGCACGGTCGTTTAACATGGCGAATTGTTTGGACAGGTTGCGGCAACAACGACAGAGCACCTCTCCAACAGGGCAAGGGCCCAACAGTCCCAGGGTAACACTCATTCGGTTTCTTTCAATGTAGTACACGACATCCTCAATACTTCTGAAGATTCCGTTTTCGAAAACATCGATGAAAAACGGTTTATCCTCGACGAAGCAACCGACCATGAACCGGCCCGGTATGCCCACCGGCTCCAAGGGCATTTCCAGCCTCCTGGCCACCAGAAGGTATAAAATGGACAGGCTGATGGGCAGACCTTTGCGGGTTTTGAAGAGGGTATGCAAAAAAGTATTTTTCGGATTGTTGAAATCGGCCCGGTTGCCCGTAAAACCGTATTCATGGAAAATGACACGGTTGAGGACGCGGCATTTTTCCCGCGGGCTCATGGGAGAGTAAATGAGCGATTGGCAGCGGGCCGCCATCTCGTCGAGCTTTTGGATGTACTCGGATACCTCCAGTTGGCGGTTATCGATGCGGCTCAGTAAAATATACCCCGACTCCAATTCATAATTTAGAGAACGGATAAACCGGTGGAACATTTTGACCGGTGAATCCTTGTCCAGGACGGCCAATACTTCGTGTGCGTGACGCCGCACCGCCAGATTCCCGGACTTGCAGCACTCCAGAATGAATTGCCTGCCTTCCTCTCCCAGATTGACCAACTCGACCAGAATAGCCCGGCGCACGGACGGGGTCGGATCGTCCAGCAGTTCTTCGATGGCTTTTAACCGCCTGACTTTGGAAATGTCAATTGGCACCCGAACAAGGATGCGATTATATCGGCTTACAGCAACGACAAATCCAAAATTTGTGAGAAATGCGGGTTAGTGTCATGTCCCGTTAATTTGTTCACACCATTGACGGACTTTTTCCAATGAATTTGCCTTCAGGATATTCCCCATTACGATCGCCATTCTTGTGGAACCCCGTTGGGGTTCGTAATTTTTTCCTTTTCCTACCCAGCGTGCGCTACGCGACACTGGGCTTTGGAGTTCAACGCCGTTGGCGTAATAGCCAGTTGCCAGTTCGTGACCTAAGCGCTCTTCGCCAATGTCAATTCCTCCACGCCATCACTCCTTTCCTTTCGATCACGATCACGATCACGATCACGATTAATTTCAGCACCTTCTTCCTTCTTCCTTCTCCGTGGTTGTTTATTTAAGGGACTTGATACTAGGGGCGGGGACCGAACAGGCCGGTGCCTACCCGCAGGCAGGTGCTTCCGGCGGCAATGGCTGGCTCGAGGTCGAAAGTCATACCCATGGACAATTCGGGTAGATGGATGTCCAGCCGTTCCTCCAGTCGGTCCCTTAGGCCCCGCAATGTCTCAAATGATCGCCTGGCCGATCCCAATTTCGGCGGAAACGGGGCAATGGTCATCAGGCCTTGGATGGCCAGGGCATCCTGTCCCAGCAACTGATGGAGAACCGCTTCCGTTTCTTCGGTTCGGAACCCGAATTTTCCCGGGTCCTCCCCGGTGTTGACCTGAAGGAGGATGGGGAGCTTTTTCCGGTTGGCGCCGGCCATGCGGTTGAGTCGTTTGGCCAGCTTTAGGGAATCCACGCTTTGGATGCGTTGGAAGCGCTTAACCGCCAGTTGCGCCTTATTGGATTGCAGGTGACCGATCAGTTCCCAGTTGGCCGGAAAATTCGCCCGCTCAATCTTGGCCGCCCCTTCCTGGACGCGGTTTTCCCCCAAGGTGGTTAGACCGGCCCCAACCGCGGTTGCCGCAGCCTCCAGGGGAAACCCCTTCGTTACCGCCATCAGGGTGACCCCATCCGGACTTCGACCGCATTTTTCACAGGCCGACCCGATGCGGTCCCTCAGTAGGGCGAGGTTTTCACGGAATGATCGATGGGCAATAGTCATAAGAAATGCTAAAAATTTGTTGGAAAACCGATTAGATTCAGTTATATTCTTAGTTGTGAATATGGCAAATTTCAGGGTATTCTCCAACTTGGTGGAGACCCGGAGTTTTTCCAAGGCTGCCCGGATGAATTCGATTACCCAATCGGCCGTCAGTCAGCAGCTCAAGACGATGGAAAGGCACTTCAAGGTTTTGATTATCGATCGAAGCCAAAAGCAATTTCGTCTGACCAGGGAGGGCCAGAAACTGTACGATTCCGCCAAGGATATTCTGCACCGTTATGAGAAGCTGAACTGCGAGTTGCTGGAGATGAAGAAGGTCATCAGTGGGAATATTCACATTGCCACCATTTATTCCATCGGATTACACGAACTGCCTCCCTACATTAAACGTTTTTTGCAGAAGTATCCATCCGTCAATGTGCGGGTTGAATATCGGAGGTCCAATCTGGTTTATGATGACATTATGCACAATGCGGTGGATTTGGGCTTGGTGGCTTTTCCCAACCGCATGCGGCAATTGGAAGTGATTCCCTTCTGCGAGGATGATCTGGTTTTGATCTGCCATCCCAAGCACAAACTGGCCCAATACGCTGCCGTCGACATAAGCGACTTGAAGGATGACAAACTGATTGGCTTCGAATCGGATATACCGACCCGAAAGGCTACCGACCAGATCCTTCGCGACCACAACTTGAATCCTGAACCGATCATGGAGTTCGACAATATCGAAACGGTGAAACGTGCCGTCGAAATCGATGCCGGGGTAGCCATAGTGCCCCAGGCCACTGTACGGCAGGAAATCAGTCAGGGCACTATCGTCCAAGTTGGATTGAATGGCGGCAATTACACGCGACCCCTGGCCATCATTCATCGCAAGGGCAGGGTGTTGACCCCGGCCATGAAAAAATTTATCGAGACCTTGACCAACCGGATGGGGGTGGGGGGAAAGATCAGGTAGTCGGTCCTTCTTTTACTTTTCTATCCCGTCCCGATCCCCTAATGCTTTCCCATGCCTGAAAACCTGTTGCTCGAGGTCAAGGACCTGCGCATAACTTTTCGCTCGCGGGATTCCGTAAACCATGCCGTAAAGGGCATCGATTTTTCCCTCCGGAGAGGGGAAACCCTTGCCGTTGTGGGTGAGAGTGGCAGTGGCAAAAGCGTGACGGCGCTGGCCTTGTCCCGATTGCTTCCGCCGCCACCTGCCTGTTCGATATCGGGTGAGATCCATTTTCGGGGCCGGGACCTGATGACCGTTTCCGAAAAGGAATTGAGGCGGGTGCGAGGGAAGCGGATTGCCTATATCTTTCAGGAACCATCCACATCCTTGAACCCGTTCTTTACGGTGGGTCACCAGATTGCGGAGGCCATCAAGCTTCACCGGCCGGAGGTGTCGGACGTCAGGGCGGAAGTGATTGAAGCACTGGACCTGGTGGGTATTCAAATGCCCGAAACCCGCTTCCGGGATTATCCCCACCAAATGAGTGGAGGCATGCAGCAACGCGCCATGATCGCCATGGCTTTGAGCTGCCATCCCCGGATACTGGTGGCGGATGAGCCGACCACGGCGCTGGACGTGACCATCCAAGCTCAAATTTTGGACTTGATGCAACGCCTCAAGGAGCAGCTCGAGATGTCCATCATTCTCATCACCCACAACTTCGGCATCGTGGATGGATTTGCCGACCAACTCATCGTGATGTATCGGGGAGAAATCGTGGAATCGGGTTCTACCGAGGAAGTATTGTCCAATCCTCGGCATCCCTACACCAAGGCCTTGATTGCTTGTATTCCCAAATTGGGGGCAAAACAGGAGCGCTTGCTCACTATTGATTATTCCGCATTGTGAACCCTCTCCTGGAAGTCAGAAATCTGAAGGTCTATTTCCCTGTGGGGCAGGGTATTTTTCGGCGGATATCGGATTATGTGCGAGCCGTGGATGGGGTCTCATTCAAGATTGAAGCGGGGACCACGGTTGGATTGGTCGGCGAAAGTGGAAGTGGAAAGAGCACCATAGGCAAGGCGATTGTTCGCTTGGTCGACCCGACCGAGGGGGGAGTATACTATCGCGATGAAAACATATCGTCACTGGACGACCACGCCTTCTTCCCCTACCGGAAAAGGATTCAAATGATATTCCAGGATCCGTTCAATTCCCTCAATCCCCGCATGACGGTGGCTGGCATTATAGGGGAGCCGCTGGAAATCCATTTCCCGGAACTGTCTAAAAGGGAACGGGGGGACAAAATTGCCAAACTGTTGACTGAGGTCGGGCTGTCACCCGATCACATGAATCGGTATCCCCATCAGTTCAGTGGAGGCCAACGCCAGCGAATTGGTATAGCCCGGGCCCTTTCCGTTGAGCCCGAGTTTATTATTTGCGATGAAGCGGTCAGCGCCCTGGACGTGTCCGTTCAAGCTCAAATCATCAACCTTCTTCAGGATGTGCAGCGAGAGTATAGTCTCACCTATCTGTTTATTGCACACGACTTGGCGGTGATAGAACACATCAGCGATTTCGTGCTGGTCATGAACCGGGGAAAGCTGGTCGAGAAAGCGACGGCGGAGGAGATTTACACCAATCCACAGGATCCCTATACGCGAAAATTGCTCGACGCCATACCGAGGATGCCGACTATTTCCGGGGGCTAGAATGGTGTATCGTTAATTCGTTCACACATCGGATAATAAGGGAAATTCTATTTTCTACGTTTGACCCCTTTTTTCCACCCTACCGCTTACGTTTTGAAATGGTAGGGCAATCGCGTCCCCGCGATGCCGTAACCTCTTCTATATCCGGGTTTTTTGTGATGGATTATTTAAGAGACACCACACTAGTGATCTTCCTTGTTTTCCTTTAACAGTTCGGGGAATTTGGCTTGGAAGCGCTTCAAGCGCGGGATGGAAACGGCCCGGATGTAGGGATGGTTGGGGTTCCTGCTTTCGAAGTCCTGGTGATAGTCCTCTGCCACCCAGAATTTACGGAATGGATATACCTCGGCCGCTACTTTCCTCAACCACAGTTTCTCGTTCAGGGCGGCAATCTTTTCCTGGATGATTTTATTCTCCTCTTCATTCTGGTAAAAAATGATGGAGCGGTATTGCGATCCCCGGTCCGGGCCCTGACCGTTGACCTGGGTGACGTTTTGCGATCCAAAGTACACGTCCACCAGTTGGCTGAAACTGACGACTTCAGAGTCGTAAATAACCTCGACCGCCTCGGCGTGACCCGTTTTGCCGGTGTTACTAGATTCGTAGGTGGGATTTTCGGTATGGCCGCCACTGTATCCTGAAATGGCTTCCTTCACCCCGCGCAAGCTCTCGAAAACGGCCTCCACGCACCAAAAGCATCCGCTGGCGAAATAGGCCCGTTCGAAACCGTCTCCGGATTCAACCTGAATGGGCTGCAATGACCTCTGGTCGGGAATTTCGGCCGATTGGCAAGTAGCCTGGATGGAGGGAATCAGAAGAGTGGAAAGTATCAGGAATCCTTTTTTCATACGGAGATAAAAGGCTGGAAACCCCACATTTTCAAAACGAAAAAACGGTTTCTTGAGGCAGGGATCTGACAAACGTATTTTGCCGGTTGATAAATATGATCATGCCTTTTTACATCTTTTCCCACTAATCGGCTATTTCCTCCATGGCCCGAATCGTATTTTCGCTCTTCTTTTTGACCTTGGCGGCCAGTGCCCTTGGGGCAACCGCCAGTGATGCCAGGCCCAATATTCTCTACGTTTACGTCGACGACATGGGTTGGGGGGCCATAGCGCCGAATGGCCAAGCCGAGCGCAAAGCGGCGGGATTGCCTCACCTCATCACTCCCCATCTGGATCGATTGGCCGCGGAGGGCGTGAATTTCAGGCGTTCCTACGGCTGCACGGTTTGTTCGCCGGCTCGCTCTTCCCAACAATCCGGATTTCATCAAGGCCATACTTTTGCCGATCGAAACGATCCCGATAATGCCAAGAAGGCCATGCGCTCGGGCGATCTTCTCATGGGCGATGTATTGTCGGAGGCCGGCTACGTTACGGGCTACTGGGGCAAGTGGGGCTTCGGGGGCTCAAGGAGTCAAAACGATCCCGAAATCGTAAACGTCCAAACCCTTCCCACATCTCACGGTTACCAATACGTGGTGGCGGAGCTGCACCATGTTCGCGCTCATACCTTTTATCAGCCCACCCTCTGGAGTGCCCCGGCCGCACCCGGCGTCAAGGGCGGGATGGAACTCATTCCCAATTCGGTGGCCCGGTGGAGAGGACAGGAGGCCTATCCGGAAGAACCGGCCTGGCAAAACCACCCCCGTTATCCCGACACCGCTTACTGCGATGACGTTTATGCCTTCTCCGCCCTGGAATACGTTCGGCAGCAAGCCCTGAACTACCTGGCCACGGCCCAACCGTTCTTCGGATTGCTTGCCGTCCAGGTTCCTCATGCCCCCTTTGCCGAAATTGCCCAACTGCCCGGATGGGACCGGGACTACCGCGCCTTGCCCTTCTGGGATTCGCTTTCCGATCAGGCCAGGCATTGGGCCGCCATGATCACGCGCATCGACGGTCATTTGGGTAATATTCTCGCCGCTCTGGAGGATCCCAATGGCGATGGCGATCCTGCTGATTCGGTAGCCGACCATACCCTCGTCATTTTTCAATCCGACAATGGCGGTCCCCAGCACCCGGCCCGCGATGAATTTGCCGCCAACGGGGGCCTGAAGGGTGAAAAGGGAAAGATTCAGGAGGGAGGCATACGGATACCCACCCTCATGCGTCTTCCGGCAAATTTCTCGGCCGACAGCGTTCTGAAACCCGGAACCAGCACCGATATGGTGATCGATGTCACCGACCTGCTTCCGACCTTCGCCGAACTTGCCGGGGTTCCGGCTCCTTTGGGTATCGACGGTGTTTCCCTGGCCCCAACCTTGCTCGGTTCGGGCCATCAGCGACTGCGCCAGTTTCTCATTCACGAGGCCGGAAATGGGCAGTCCATCATTCGCGGGGATTGGAAGCTGATTCGTGCAAAAGCCGGACTCGAATTGTACCATCTTGAAAAGGACCCCAGCGAATCAAATGACCTGGCATCGGCTAAGCCCGGCTTGGTTGAGGAACTCGAATCCCTCATGCTGGGGGAGCGCGTAGCCGAACCCAAAGGATTTTCCAATACCTACCATCGTTGGTTGGGCGGAGACGGAGCAATGGCTTCCGATGCTTCGAATTGGTCCGATTATGTCTACGCCAATGACGGCATCACTTACCTGAAAGACGGCGGCGCCCCCAGAGTTTCCTGGACAGCCCTGATGGAGAACACCGGTTCTTCACCGGCCCAGGCCAGGGCCGGTTCCGATCTGGAATTCCTCGGTTTGGAGATCCGCGGTAACGCCCATACCCAGTCCTTGTATCTCGGACCGGGGGTAACCCTGACCGGGCGCAACGAGATTCGCCTCTCCGACAAATCCGTTCTCGTCCTCGACGGCGGAATGGTATCTTCCCTACGCTGGGTCGATATTGCCTCAGGAGGCGCTCTCATCGGTAGCGGGATCGTCCGGGCCAAGGTTTACAATTCCGGAGTGGTTGTGGCGTCCGGAAAGACCGGCCCGGGAAAACTCAAAGTGAAGGGTGATTTTCACCAAATGGACCCTTCTACCCTGCGGGTGAAATTGAACGATAACGGAAATGGCCGACTCGTGGTCGAGGGGGAAGCCACCTTGGCTGGCGCTCTGGAAGTCAATCTGGATGGTCATTTCCGACCGGCTCCTGGAAGACGGTTTACCATCGTCACCGCTCATGCCGTCACGGGCGCTTTCAACCATGCCGATAACCGGATCGTAGCCGGAGACGGAACCCCCTTCAGGATTGAATATTCGGATGCGGAAGTGACCCTGAGCGCCGAATAAACCACAGAGGACACAGAGAACACAGAGGGATAGAGAGGCTTGGATACTTTGCGTTCTTAAAATCGTGATCGTGATCGTGATCGAAATGAAACATGGATGAACAGGATGGAAAGGATTTAATGCTGGGGTACTTCGGTATGGATGGAATTAGGATTTAGGAATTGGACTTGGCAATGAGGCAAAACGGAGGGCGGGTTTTCGAACCCGCCCAAATTCGAGCTGTAGGAGGGGGTTTATCCCCCAAAAAAGGGGCCGTTGGCGCCTCATCCTTATTTCGGGCTGTCCTTGGGATCGAGGGCGTCGCGCAGGCCGTCCCCGAGAAAGTTCAGGGAAAAGAGGGTGGTGGAAAATAAAAGGGCCGGAAGTATGAGCAACCAAGGGTAGACCTCCATTTTTTCAGCCCCTTCCTTGATCAGGGATCCCCAACTGCTCATGGGGGGCTGAACTCCCAAACCGAGGAAACTGAGGGCCGACTCGAGCAGCATGACACCTGGCACGGTCAGGGTGGAGTAGATGATGACAGGTCCGAGAACATTTGGAACGAGATGCTTTAATATGATGTCTTTTTCTTTCGATCCCAGGGTTCTGGCAACCTCCACGAACTGTTGAACCTTCAGGTGCAGCACCTGGCCCCTGACGATTCGGGAAAGCGTCAGCCATTCCACGCAGCCAATGGCCACAAACAGCAGGAAAATGTTTCGGCCAAAGTAGACGGTCAGCAGGATGACGAAGATGATAAAGGGCAACGAATAGAGAATATCGACGATCCGCATCATGGCAGCGTCCGTCTTTCTCCCCGCGTAGCCGGCAATCGATCCGTAGGCCACTCCGATCAGGATGGAGACACAGGTAGCGGCGAAGCCCACCCCGATCGACACCATGCCGCCGTAGAGACTACGGATTAATTGGTCGCGCCCGAGGTCGTCGGTGCCAAACCAGTGTGCAAGGGAAGGGGGAGTGGCCCCCAGCGCCAAGTCCTGTTCCTGGTAACTTAAGCCCGTTACCCAGGCTATGGCGGGGGATGAGAAGCAGAGGGCGGCCAAAAGGACAAAATATATAAGGCCACCCAGAGCCAGCTTGTTTTGGGTCAGCCTCCGCCAGGCGTCTTCCCAGAGCGAAAAACCTTCCACTTGCAAGACGTCTTCCTGGGGATTGGTTGAGGCCGCGCTCACTTTTCGAACTTCAGTTTGGGATTCATCAGGACCAGGATGATATCCACGATGAGATTGAGCAGAATGATCAGGGTGGCGTAGAAGAGAACCGTTCCCAGCACCAGGGTGTAATCGCGGTTATTGGCCGCGTTGATGAAGTGGCGCCCCAAGCCTGGGATCTGGAATATCATTTCGATGATAAAGGAGCCGGAAAGCACGCCCGCTACCACGGGGCCGAAGTAGGAAATGACGGGCAACAATCCCGCCCGCAGGGCGTGTTTGACGGTCACCACAAAGCTGCTCAGGCCCTTGGCCCGGGCCGTGCGAATGTAGTCCTGGTTCAGCACTTCGAGCATGCCCCCGCGGGTCAGGCGGGCCAGACCGGCGGCGTAGAAAATTCCCAGGGTAAGGGCCGGCAATATTTTGTAGGGCAGGTCATCCGCCCAGGAAAAGCCACCCGGGGCCTGCCATCCCGAAACGGGAAACCAGTTCAGCCACAGACCGAATACCAGGGCGAATAACGGACCCAGGACAAAAGACGGCAGGCAGATGCCCATCATGGCGGATGACATGGGTATGTAATCCAACAGGGTATTTTTTTTCAGCGCCGCCAGGGTCCCCGCCGGAATCCCGATAAGCAGGGCCAGCAACAAGGCGTATGCCCCCAGTTCGAAGGAAACGGGAAACGATTCGGCTATGAGTTCGTTCACCGTTCGGCCTTCGTAGCGGAAAGATGGACCCAGATCGATGCCCAGGCCTTCCTTGAGATCAAAATCCGCCAGAGCGGACGGGTTGAACTTTTTGGGACAGACGTTCTTCAGATAGCTGAAATACTGGACGTAGAGCGGGTCGTTGAGGCCATAGTGCTCGTTCAGTTTTTCCAGGACGTGTTCCGACACCTTGCGCTCGGCACTGAAGGGCCCGCCCGGCACGCTCCGGACCAGGACGAAGGTCAGCGTGATGATGACCACCAATACCGGGACGAGTTGAAGGAGCCGAATGAGGATAAATCTAAACATCTGTGGCCGGAAGCCCTACCTATTGTGGCGTCCCTGAATTAAACCACTACAGAGAGGGAAGAGAAGGAAGAAGGAAGAAGGAAGAAGGATGAAGGAAGAAGGATGAAGGATGAAAATTAATCGTGATCGAATTAAAAAAAGCCTCTCGCAAAGATCGCAAAGACCGCTAAGAAATGGATACCAAAAACCAGAAGACATATCTCACTAACCACTAGCCACTGGTCACTGATCACTAATAAAACGGGGTTCCACAAAAATGGCGATCGTGAAGGGGAATATCCTGCAGGCAAATTCATACGAAAAAGTCCGTTAATGGGGTGAACGAATTAACGGGACATGACACTGGGAAGACACCGATGTCGGGCCTGTTTCTCAATACAAATTTGACGCTGGCGGCTGGGCTGGCTCCTCCTCCAGGTAGATGTATTTCATATTGCGGTTGTCCAGCAGCTTGGGATTCCAATTTTTTACGGCGGGATGCAGGAGAATGGTCTTGGTATAGATATAGATTGGGATGATGGGGAGTTCTTCCATGAGGATGGTTTCGGCCTCCTCCAGCAGGCCGAAACGTTTTGAGGTCTGGCCGGTCCGGATGGATCGGGCGATCAACGCATCATAGCGTTCATTTGACCATCCGGTATCATTGTTTCCATTGCCCGTGGTAAACATTTCCAGGAAGGTATAGGGATCCACGAAGTCGCCGATCCACCCGGCCCTGGCAATATCGTATTCGAAATTGGATTGTGCATCCAGGTAGACCTTCCATTCCTGGTTGTGGAGTCTCATGTCGATGCCGAGGGTTTGCTTCCACATCTGCTGTATGGCCTCGGCAATGGTTTTGTGCTCCTCACGGGTGTTGTAGAGGATCTCCAAAATGGGAAAATCCCTCCCGCCAGGGTAACCCGCCTCCTCCAAGAGACGCCGGGCTTCGTTCGGATCAAAGCGGAGATAATTCTTGGAGGCATATCCCGGAATTCCGCGAGGCACATAATAGTAGGCCGGGGTCTGCCCGCCCATCAACACGTTGTCGATCAGGGATGCCCGGTCGATGGACAGGGCCAAGGCCCGCCGCACCCGGACATCCTGCAACGGCCCTTCCCGTGTCAGGTTTACCCGGTAAAAATAGGTGCCCAGGTAGGGATCCGTTCGTATCAGGTCGGGCGCTTCTTGCCGGTAGATGGGGATTTCATGAAGGGGCACATTGTCGGTGAGGTGGAGTTGTCCGGCCTCGAACATCCGCCTTTCCGTATCCGCGCTTTCCACGGGAAAGAAGCGAATGCCGTTCAACTTGACCCTCCCGGCATCCCAGTAGTCCGGATTCTTTTCCACTTCCAGGATCTGGTTGGTCCTCCAGGATTTCAGGCGGAAAGCCCCATTGCCCACAAAGTTGCCTACTGCAAACCATCTTCCATCCCGATTGGTCATACCTCCGTGGGCTTCAATCGCTCGGGGGTTTACCGGAAACCAGGAGTAGTGTTTGAGCATGAGTGGGAAGTGAGACATGGGGCCGGTAAGGGTAATTTCCAGGGTTTTATCGTCCAGGACCTTGAGGCCGACCTCTTCCCATGGCAGGGGTTGTTCCCCCGGTTTGGGTGCGGCCCGCGACTCGTAATAACGTTGGGCATTGTCGATGACGAACAGCATGCTCACGTATTCCGCGCCCAATTCCGGGGTCAGCAACCGACGATAGCTGTAATCGAAGTCCCACGCCGTTACGGCATCTCCATTGGTCCACCTGGCGTCGCGCAGGTGGAAGGTGTAAACGTCCCCGGCCGCATTGGTCTCAAATCTTTCAGCCATGCCGAATTCGATGGCGGTGTCGTCACTGGGATGATAGGCTATCAGACCTTCGGTCAAACAGGAGATGATCTGGTTTTCCGGTACGCCGGTGGCCACGTGGGGATCGAGTGTTTCGGGTTCGGTACTATTCCCCCGCAGCAGAATGCCCTCCCTTTGCGCCCTTTCCACATCTCTCAGTTCGGGTCCGCATCCGGCTGTCAGCCCCAGCATGATAAAAGGGATGAATCCCGCCAAAAAACCGCTCCTCTTCATGGCTCCAAAGATGAGGGCCAGCCTGTTTCTTATCCAGTAAAATTCCCTTGGCTGGATTCACAGCCCCCTTCCGGCAGGCGACCCGCCCCCGGTGCCTCTCCCCTTTTGCGTCCTTTGTGCCTTTTGTGAGAATTGCGGGCTAGAGAGTGTGCGGACAGCGAAATTGGAGCTGAACCAATTTAAATTGATTGATTGGAAACGCCTGAAACAATCTTGGCTATGAAGCGAATTGGACTCATTGGACTGGGAGACATGGGAATAGGCATGGCCCGCAATATTATTAAAGGGGGTTTCGAACTAACGGGTTACGACCTTCGCAAAGAGCGCGTGGATATGCTGGAGGAAGCTGGGGGAAAGCGAGCCGGTTCTCCCAGGGAAGTCGGTGCCAATGCCGACACGGTTTTCATCATGGTGATGACAGGTAAGCAGGTGACGGACGTTGTAACAGGTAAGACCGGCTTACTGGAAACAATGAAACCGGGTAGCACCATCATAGTATCGGCCACTATTCAACCCAGCGAAGCCAGGGAAGTTTCTAAAGCCATTTTCCAAGCCGGGTTGAAAATGATCGATTCTCCCGTGAGCGGTGGTAAGGACGGGGCTGAAGCGGGCACCCTAGCTATGATGGCTTCGGGTGAAAAAGAGGTTTGGGAAGAGGAGCAAGATGTGATGCAAGTTGTGGGCGATAATGTGTTCCATGTAGGAGATGAGATCGGCATCGGCCAGACAGTGAAAGCATCATTGCAAGCATTGATCGGATCGACATTTGCGGCGATTTTTGAATCCTTGGTGCTCGGGTCCAAAGCTGGTGTTAAAGGAGAGGTGCTCTACGAGGTTTTCAGCGCCAGTGGAGTGAGCAGCCCAATACTTGAGGACTGTGCCAAGTTGATCATGGAACGAAAATTCAAAGGAACCGGCAGCCAGATCACGACCATGTATAAAGATTTGGGCATCACCATGAACATGGCCAAGGAGAATGGTGTATCCATGTTTACAACCAGCTCTGCACACGAACTCTTTCAGGCAGGCATCTCCATGTTTCCTGATGAAGACAACTGGTCGGTTGTGAAGTTGCTGGAGCAGATCGCCGGCACGGAAGTGAAGTGGTAGGGACGAAACGATTATGTCTAAATTAGGAGTAATTACCGATGGCATCAGTCGCGATCTGGAGCACGCGCTGAAAGTGATGACAGAATTCGAGCTTGAATATGCGGAACTGCAATATCTCTGGGACAAGGAAGTCGGTGACCTCGATGCCGAAGAAATGGCCCAGACCAAAGCATTGGTGAAGAATTACGGCGTTAAGGTATCTTGTATTTCGCGTCACAACTTTGCTGGTATATTGGTCGGTGAGACAGAGGTGGGAGATGAAATACATGGCAAACACATGGCCGCCCTCCAACGTTGTATCCACATGGCGCAGGAACTGGATTGCCCACGCGTGCGTATCATGTGCTTTCGTCGCGAGATGATTTTGTTTGGCAAAGGCGGTGCGGAAAATTGGGTGGTGGCAACCGGGGCCTGGGACAAACTGAAGGAACTCCTCGCTCCCGCGGTGGAATTAGCTGAAAAGCAAGGCATTACTCTGGTCCTGGAAAACGGGAACGGACTGATGGTGCCCTCTGCCTGGCTCGGTCGGAAGCTCGTCGACGAAATGGGAAGCGAATACCTGAAGATTCTTTGGGACCCGGGAAACGGTCTTTATGCGAATGAAAGGCCCTTTCCCGATGCCTATGGAGCCCTGAGGGGTGGAGCACTGGGGCATTTCCACATCAAGGACGCCATCGTCAACATGCCGAAAGCAACCGTTGAGTTCTGCGAGATGGGAACCGGACATTTGGCATCGAGTTACCAGCCTATCGCTCAGGCATTAAGGGAAGACGGTTACGAGGGTGTAATTTCCTTGGAAAGCGTTTACTGCCCGGAAGGCGGTACTTTTGAGGATGGATTCCGTGCTTCCGTGGGTTTGTTCAAATGCGTTTTCGGATAGAATTGAGTATTTCAGCTCTACGGTTCTTCTACTCGGTAGTTTCTTCTCGAATACACAAAAGAATTCGTGAGATTTCACTGTTTATTGCGGTGTCGCTCACTTTTCTTGGGACATCCTGTTCCAAGGAGCAAAAGACTAATATCTTTCGCTACGCCAATGAACAGCCCATCGGAGCCATACGCAGTCAATCGATGCTGTTCTTTGAAACCGAACTGGAAAAGCGCACCGAAGGCCGTATCGAAGTAGAACTCTACTTTGGAGGTGTGCTGGGCTATGAGCGCGAACTCATGGACTTCGTTGCCACCGGGGCTTTGCAGGGTACGCGTGGTGGCTTTTATAGCGATGCCAATCCCAAATACAATCTCCTGGGAATGCCCTTCCTGGTGGAGGATTGGGACCAGGCGATTCGGTTGATGAATAGTGATTTTGTGGAAGAAATAAACGGGGAGGCGGCTGCAAACGGATTTCACATTCCCGCCATTGGAATCTCTCAAGGATTTCGAGCCCACACTAACAGTGTAAGGCCGATCACACACCCGGATGATTTGAAAGGCCTCAAAATGCGTGTTCCTATGATGGAGGTCTATGTCCAAACCGCCCTGGCCTTTGGCGCCAATCCTCAGGAGTTGCCTTATTCGGGGGTTTATCAAGCGCTGCAAACGGGAGTTGTTGATGGACAGGACAACGCTGTGTCCAATATCTGGGATTTCAAGGTCTATGAAGTTTCCAAATACCTTACCATAACCAATTATGCGACTGGCCCGGATCCCCTCATGGTCAACTTGTCCTGGTATCAAAATCTTCCCGATGACCTGAAAAAAATCTTCGATGAAGTTTCCCGGGAGACTATTGCGCTGAGCGACCATATGAATAGAGAGAGTGAGCAGCAATACATCGATCGACTTTCAGCCCATCTTGAAACAAATCTGGTAGAAGGGGAAGCGCTCGAGCCTTTCCGGGCGGCCGTTCAGCCTGTCTACGACTACTTTATCGAACAAGGGACTTTCACCCGAGAGGACGTAGATCGGGCGCGGGTTGCAGCTCGCGGAGATTCATGAGAACGACTGAAAAGATTCTTACCAACCTGCTCGAAGGCCTGATCGCGGTCTGTTTTTTCACCATTTTGGTCGTGGTCATATTGCAGGTGTTTCTGCGTTACGTTTTAAACACTTCAATCGTAGGGGCGAACGAAACAATTGTAATTTTATTCGTTTATACCACGGCGATCGGAGGAGCACTGGCGGCTGGACGAGGAGAACACATTTCTCTGACATTTGCCACCGACGCATTTTCAAAAAAGACCCAAAAAACCATAACTCGAATCTGCCTTTTGCTCGTCGCCTTTATCAACGGCGCCATGGTGTGGTTTAGTTTTCATTGGATTGGAATCACTGGTGGTTATCTGATGCCAAGCACTGGACTCTCCCGCTGGGTGGCGCAAATCAGTGTTCCTATTGGCTGCACCTTTGCGACGGTTTACTGCCTCCTGAAGGCCTTCTCATCTTCGAAGCAGAAAGGGACAGGCTCGTGACCCTGGTATTAATTAGCCTTCTCGTTTTTCTAATCATAGGTCTACCGGTAGCTTACTCCTTGGGCCTTTCCGCGTTCGTTTATTTTGTGGTCGTGCAGCCGGACCTCCTTCATGTGCTGCCACAGCGCCTCTACTCCGGCATGGAGTCTTACGAACTGATCGCATTACCTCTTTTCATCCTCATGGGTCAGGTGATGAATGAAGGCGGTATCACCCAACGCCTTATCCAGTTTTGCCTTATGTTTGTGGGGCGTTTTCGTGGAGGGCTCGGCCTGGTAAACGTGGGGTCGAGTATGTTGTTCGGCGGCATTTCAGGTTCCTCATCTTCGGACACCGCTTCGATCGGTTCCGTGCTCATCCCTGAGATGCAGAAACGCGGTTACCCGAAAGATTTCGCTGCTGGCCTGACCGTTGCCTCATCGACTATGGGCATGATTATCCCTCCGAGCGTACCGATGATTCTGTTTGCCGTCACAGCTCAAATTTCGGTTGGCAAACTATTTCTGGGTGGGGTTGTTCCGGGTATTCTGGTGGGCGTTTTCCAACTCGGCCTGGTGCTCTGGCTGGCTCATAGGAAGGGCTTCCCAATTGAACCAGCAACCTTTTCTGCATCTTTGTTGGTGCGCAGTCTATACATTTTGATAATGCCCCTATTCGTGGTGGGCGTCGTGGTTCTGGGAATCGCCACGGCGACCGAATCGGCTGGACTCGGCGTGCTCTACGCAATCCTGGTTGGCTTTTTTCTGACCCGACGCCTGACACTAAAACAGTTCTGCAAAGTACTAAGGGCTTCTATTTTGACCAGCGCCATGATCATGATGATCATCGCTTTCTCCCAGGTATTTATCTGGGTGCTTGCCTTGGAACGGGTACCCGAGCTGGTGGCAAGCCTGGTAGAAGGAAAAGACCTGGCACCTCTATTGCTCCTTGTCATTGTCATAGCCATAATACTGATCGCCGGAACTTTTATCGATGTCAGCCCAGCCATCCTGTTGCTTACCCCGGTTTTTCTTCCGGCTATCACAGCGGCCGGCATTTCTCCCATTCTATTTGGAGTGATCCTGGTAACCGGTCTGGCCGTCGGCGCATGCACACCCCCTGTGGGCAACTGCCTCAATGTGGGTGCCATCGTTTCCGGATTGAAGATCGGCATCATCTTCCCCGCCGCCCTTCCTTTCTTATTAGCCAACTTGTTGGTGCTAGGTCTGTGTGCGACCTTTCCGGAACTCGTACTCTGGCTGCCCGACCACCTAATGGGAGGGTGATGATGTACTCTCTCTGAGTCCTCTGCGGTTAATTCCTAATTCCAAATTGGCGCGTCCCAGCGCGCCTAAAATTTTGGACTTGGCAAGTGTCCCATTGAAAGGTGCAATTGCCCGCTTCTTGAGAATGCCCAGGTGGTGAAATTGGTAGACACGCATGATTCAGGTTCATGTGCTTAACGGCGTGGGGGTTCGAGTCCCCCCTTGGGCACCATCAAACTCTTGCTACCAAGTTTGGGGTCCGACCATCGGAAAAGGCGCGCCACTTAGGAATTAGGAATTGGACTTGGCAATCGGGCAAAACGGAGGGCGGGTTTTCCAACCCGCCTAATAAACGCAATGGCGGACAGGAATGTCCGCCCTCCTTTCACCTTTCCCACTCCCTCTCTCCACCGGGCGCCCCCGGGGCCTCTCCCCCTTTTTACCCCTCTAAATTGAAAAAATGACCCTTGAAGCAATTTTCTTTTAGGTGATTTTGCGGCGTCGAGGTTTGTTCTCTTAGAGGAACTCTAATTTTTCTTGTATTCGACGTCTAAAAAATGCTCTCCACTACACGTTGTTTCGGCACGTGGCTTTTGCCGAAGGTTATTTTTTGGGGCGGCGCTTCTCCCTATGTGCTCCGCTAGATTAACAGCTTCAGGAATCCAGTCATTTGGTTTGTTCCGAAGTTCGGGGTCCGATCCATCTATCCGCATCAAACCATCTGTTTATGCCGAGGGTCTCCACATGATCCAATTAATTATATACCTGCCAATGGCCTGCCAAGCAAACCGACCATGAAGCCAATGCGCCCTGCCAGACCCACCCTCAAAGATGTAGCGGACCGTCTTGGATTATCCGTGGCCACCGTATCGCTGGCCATGCGTGGGCACGAAAGAATTTCGGAGAAGACGCGCAAACGTGTGGAGGAAGCGCTGTCCCAGTTCGGGTATGTCTACCAACGCAGTGGCGCGATCTTGCGAACTTCCAAGATCCATGCCGTCGGCGTGATTCTCAACAATGTATCGGACCCTTTTTACAGCACCTTGTTGGCGTCGATGGAAAAGGCCCTGAGTGAAACCGGCCGCATCAGTTTCCTGTGCAACTCAAATGATTCGCTCTTTCACCAAGCCGCCTTCATCCGCAAAATGTCGGAATATAACGCTGACGGAATTATTGTCAGTCCGGCCATCGACTCCACGCCCGAACATTTTAAGCCGGCAATGGTTGAACTCCCTCCCATTGTGTTTGTGTCGCGGACGATTCCGGAACTTGGATTCGATCACGTGGTCAGTGACGACTACGAATCTTCGCGTCTTGCCATGAATCGCCTCCTGGCCCTTGGGCACCGCAAGATCGCATTTGTTGGAGGCCTTCCCGGCATCAGTTGCTTTCGCCAAATGCTAAGGGGCTACAAGGACGCGCTGGATGATGCTTCCATTCCATTCGATGTAAGTATGGTTCGACCTTGCGTGCCCAATCGCAAGGAGGGAACCGATGCGGCCCGTTGGATTTCCAGCCTTGAACCCAGACCAACTGCCGCGGTCGCCTACAACGACCTGGTCGGACTTGGACTGTTTTCCGGGCTGCCGCGCGAAGGCCTTTTCCCGGGCAAGAACTTTGCCCTGATCAGTCATGACGACGTAGAGGAATCCAGTTTTGTGACCCTTCCGCTTAGCGCGACGGTAGTGTCCCGTGATGAAATGGGAAAACGTGCTGTCGCGGCTCTGGTTCGACGCATCGAAAACCCGAGCGCTCCGCCTCAACACACTGTCTTGAATACCAAACTCAACATTAGGGGAACATGCAAGGTTGTAGTGTGAGCACGGATGAGCCCGGACGGGCAGTCGGTCCTGATCTGGGGGTTTCCCATGACAGAGGATGGCGTTCCCAAAGTCATTATGGAATTTGTGGGTTGTTGAAAACCTGGGTCCGGCCAGGAGGAATGGCTTTCCCTGCCTGGCCGGACCATTTGATTTTCAGGATTTTGGAGGGCGGAGTTTCAGTCAGCATACGAAATCAAGACCCAGGAGGTTTACTTCAATTTCCTCCTGGGGCAGGTGAAATAGTCCTGGGGGCCGGGAGAGGCCCGGACGGAATATCCCAGACGTCCGCAATATCCCGGTACCCCCAGGCAATAATTTATAAAAGAAAATAGCCGGGAAAAACAATTGCTCAAATGGACTTTACCCCCCTGAACCTGGCGGCCTCCAACAACAACCACTCGTTCGACACCGCTATGTTCGAAGCTGCCGCCAACCCCGGAGCACGGGAAATAAATGACAAGACGCCTTGGGATTATGCCCAAGGCGATGAAGCCCGCAAAAACACCGGTCCCAAAAAGCATTTTTCGGATTTTCGGTTAAACTCCCCAACTGACTGGTCATGAGAATTTTTTTGCTCGCGATGGGATCTGTCCTGACACTCCTTTCTGCTTGCTCTCCGGGCCAGGATCGGGCCTCGGGTTGCAAAGGGTGGGGTACCGTATCATTCTGGCAAACCGCGACCCTTGAAATGGTGGCCCCTTGTCTGGAAGCCGGAGCCGACCCCGAGGTGCGGCAAGGGGTTCATGGATGGACCCCGCTTCATTTGGCGGCGGCATATAACCCGAACCCCATTGTCATCGGCAGGCTGGTGGCGGCTGGAGCCAACCCCAACGTCAGGGATATTTCCGGGGAGACCCCGCTGCACTGGGCAGCCAGAAAAAACCTGAATTCCTCAATTACCGCCGATTTGGTAGCGGCTGGAGCCGATCCCAACGGAAAGGAGTTTTACGCACAGACCCCGTTGCATAAGGCGGCCGAAAACAACCCTAACCCCATTGTCATCGCCAGGCTGGTGGCGGTTGGAGCCAACCCCAACGCAAAAGGAATTTACGGTGGAACCCCCTTGCATGGGGCGGCCGCACATAACCCGAACCCCGCCGTCATCCAGGCCCTGTTGGCGGCCGGTGCCGATCCCAAGGCAACGGAAAATTCCGGAGAGACCCCGTTGCATAAGGCGGCCCGGAATAACAATCCCGCCGTTATAAATGCTTTGTTAGAGGCCGGGGCCGACATCCAAGCACGAGATAGGTTTAGCGAAACCCCGTTGCATGAGGCGGCCGCTCACACCACTACACCGGCCGTTATCGTTGCTCTGTTGCAAGCTGGAGCCGACCCCAACGCAAAAAGCAAGGACAACCAGAGGCCTTGGGACTATGCCGAGAATAACGAGGCCATAAAAAATTCCGCCCCTTATTGGCGGCTGAAAGCCCAGGGGTTTTAGGCGCCGTTGGCGCCAAGTGGAAAGTAGGGGCGAGTTCCCGCCTCTCCATGTCTTTACGTCCTCCGCGAGCTTCGCGAGATTCAATCCCTTAACCCGCATTTCTCCCAAAATTCGTAGCGAGCGAATGGAAGTCGAGTGTTGGTGCGGGTTTCGAGCAGATGAGCGGGTGAAGCTGGGTCGACTCCCTGCGAAGTCGGGAATCCAATGAAGTCCGCACCAGTGCCGACATACCGTCACTTACAGCGGCAGAGCAAGGATGCTCTCGCCCTACCGTTATTGATGATTGGTAGGGCTACTGCGTCCTCGCAGTGCCGACATACCGGAGCGCTGTAGAAAATTGGGAGATGTCGCATTCGCTCGGTAAGTGAGACATACGGGTTAGCCCTGATTCTTCCCACACCTTTTCAGCTTTTAACCTTCATGACTCTCTGTGACCTCTATTGGTTTATCCCTGAGGAATGAGACCACGGATCCTATTTCAGTTCCCGGTTGAAAAAGTTGAGCACGCGCTGAAAAAGGGCCTCTCTGCTTTCGTCCGCTCCTCCAAATCCGTGGCCGCCATTGACCACCTTGTGCAATTGGTGGGGAACCCCAGCCTTTTGCAAGGCCGTTGCCAGGAGTTCACTCTGATTATAAATAACGGCGGCATCCTTATCCCCGTGCATGATGAGCATCGGTGGGTCCGTGGGGGAGACGTAGGTGATCGGATTGGCTTTCCTGGCCAAGTCCCTGTTTTCCTGGATAGGTCCTCCAAGGAATAGCGATTCGGGCGAATCGGGGGCATCGTGGTCGATCCTTCCCGGGACGTCGTTCATGCGGAGAAAGTCGGTTGGGCCAAACCAATTGCAGACGGCCTGAACGGCGGGAGAGGCCTTTCCCGTAATCGGATGGGTATTGAAATCATCCACGTCGTTGGTCACACCGAGCAAAGCCACGAGATGTCCCCCGGCCGAGGATCCCCAAGCCCCGAACCGTTCCGGGTCCAAGCCGTAGCGTGCCGCGTTGAACCGTAGAAAACTTACCGCTGCCTTGCTGTCCTCGATGGCTGCGGGGAATTTCGCCTCCCCACTGAGACGGTATTCCACCGAAGCCAGGGCATAACCGTGTTTCAAGAGACCCACACAGTTGCCGATTCCCTTCTTGCTCCCCTTGCGCCAACCTCCTCCGTGAATCCAAATGATCAGGGGTAAGGGTTCCCCGGCGTCAGCGGGCCGGTACAAATCCAAGGGAAGTTCCCGCTCGCCCACGCGTTCGTAGACAATATCCCTTTCCACCACAACACCTTCGGGAAGCACGGGACCTTTGTTCCATTGACCCGAAAGAGTCGATTGCAGGCAAAGCACCGAGAACAGGACGAGAAGTGGTTTCATAAGCCTATGGTTTCGAAGTTCGACCCGCATTTCTCAGGCTTAAAACACCGTGTCATCCTCATCCTTCTTTTTCAGGGTATTTTTCCACCGGCGTTCGGAGGATGGAGGGGCGCGATCGATCAGTTTGTTGGGTTTGCCCATCTGTTTTACCAGATCGAAGGCATCGTAGAGTTCGCCCACGGCCGTCATGGCGCGGTAGTGCAGGGTATCCCCTGAGACCGTGATGACTTGATAGAGCTGGGAGTTTTCCGCACCGCGCGTCATCCAGCGATCTGGCCGGAGATCGTATTGTTTGGGGCCGCTCACCGATACCACGTAGACCGTGCCCTTGGTGGTGTCGCGCACCGTTACACCGCTGCCCAGGTTGTTGCCTCTGGCGTAGGTATGGTCGTGCCCCTGCAGCACCAGATCCACCGCGTATTTGTCGAAAAGCGGTTTCCATGCTTTGCGTAGGTCTTCATTATCGCGGCCTTCCGAGGCAGAAAAGACCGGATGGTGGAAGGTGACAAAGGTCCATTCATGGGGGTTGTTTTGAAGCGTTTCTTCCAACCAGGCTACCTGTTCCAGGTGGCGTTCATTGGAATTGAGCGATATGATGCGTGCCCCCTGATAGTCAATGAAGTAAGTGGTTTCCGTTAAACCCTCGGGGCCGTTTTCGGGTAGGGTGAAATGCGGACGCCAAAGAGTCGACAAGCTGCGTTGGTCCGCATCCGACAACTTCTCGTACTCGTGATTCCCCGGGGTAGGAATGCTGGGGATCTTTGCATGAATCCAGCTGCCCGCTTCAAACCACTCCTGCCACTCGCTATCATTGTTGGCGTGATCGACGAGGTCCCCGGCATGGATAATGAAATCGGCATGAGGAGCGTCCAGCACCGCTGTTCTGATGGCTCGAGACCAAAGAGCGAGAAGATTATTTTGGGCGTCGCCAAAGTAGATAAAGGTGAATTCGTCCGGTTCGGCCGAGGCGGTGCTAAACTGGTACCAGGAACTCCAGATATCGCCGCTGCCCACCCGATAGGCATAGAGGGTGTCCGGTTTGAGATCGGTGAAAGTGACGGAATGGAAATGCGCTGCCTTTCCATGGTGATTCCATTTTTCCGTGCGGGCTTTTTCTCCCCTGGCCCAAGTGACAAAGTTGGGCGAGGCGTCGGCTTCTGCGATCTGACCCTCAGCCGGTGTGATGCTGGTATCGGTGCGCCAAGTGACCGCAACCGAGGTGGCGGGATCTCCCGACCAGTTCAGGACAATGCGGTCGGGGATCTCTTGGGGAGAACTATCCACCGCGGCACGGTGATATTCGTGGGCAAAAACCGGGGCGATGGCAAAAAGCAGAAGGATGAAATAAATTTTAGGCATGGTGGCTTTTGGGTGAGAATGAAGAAGTCTTGTTTTGCCTGCGAAGTTACAAGGCTCTCCCATTTGGTAAAAGGGAAAAACGGCCCATACCCAACTAATTCCAATCGAAATCAAAAGTGGTATTTCATGGTCAGGCTGATCCCGAACATATTCAGGTCTCCTGTCGTTAGCCAGCCCGAAACGGGTTCGCTCAAGTCCTTGCGCAGATTGGGCAGGTGGCTGCGCAGCGGATCCCAGACGATGCCGCCATCGCTGAAGGAAGAGAGGTTTACCCAGCGACCCTTGAGACCCAGGGTGAGCGATTCGTTGATCATGCGGTCCACTCCGAACAGGATCTGGTAGCCGTAGAGCGTGTCCTTCAGTTTGGTTTGCGCAATACTGGCGCTCCCGGCAAGATTCCGGCGGATCTCATCCACATTGGGCAACCCTGCCCCGGTGGAAATTGCGTTGGGATCGGGGTTCCGCGCCGCCAACATCCCGTAGTCCATGTCGGTAAAAGCAACACCCCCACCGAGCCCAAAGTAAGGGGTGAAAAGGCTCTTGTTGGGAAAGTCGATGTAGAGATTTCCGAACAGATTGTTCGCGGTGACGCTGCCGATGCGTTCCGTGGCCGATGTGATTTCCTGAACCAGCTTATCCCCTTCCGTGCCGGTGGCGCCTGGAAGAGGGGAGGTCTGGTCGTAGTTGGAGTCCCGGTAGAAGTATTCCAGTTCGAGGCGCATGCGACCCAAGGCCCGATCAGGAAATTTTTCCCTAAGGCTATAGCCGATGGCTGCTCCTGCCAGGATGCCTTCGGCGCTGTCGAAGTTGTTGTGCCAGTCGCTGCCCAGACCCCGATTCAGACCCGTACAATTGTAGTTTTCATACCCCGGCGTTTGTGTAACCGAGGCGTAGAGCGGATTGATGAATTCGTCACACACGCTGGCCCGGTCGTTGCTCGAACCGATAGTATCCAGACCTGATGCGAAGTTGGCGCCCAACTCGCCGCTCAAGTAGAGACCCGAGCCAGCCAGCGCCGGGTGTGGTGTAACTCCCCACAAGGCGACCAAAGGCAGCAGGAAGTGAAGGAGGACATGCATGCCCCACGGGGCCTCTTTCTTCCTGCACTCGCGTTTCAAGATGAGACGGCCTGGGTTGCCCTTTGTTATCTCGCGTCGGGAATATGCCATTTCTGAATTTCATATGCTTCTGCCGCGTTGTTGCAAGTCTGTTCCCGGTCCCTGCCTGAGGCAGGCAGGCGATCGCCAGAGTGAGCCAACCGGACAGAAACGCCGACAGCCTCTTCATGTGGGGCGGCGAGTAGACGCTTTACACCCATGCCGCGGTCCACAAGGTTTAACTTCCCTTGATTGTAATTGGAGAACTTCACTGTGTGCACCTCACAGACAGGTCTGCTCAGCGATATGGCCGGTTACATGCGATCCAACGCTCTCCACAAATATAGAGATGCAAATGATCGGTAGGGCTTCCAACGTTTTGCGAAAGATTGAAATTCTTCATCAGAATTTAATTCTCGTCCGTAGAACAATTGAACCGCCCTCCTTAAACCGGCATCTTTTGTCGCCAGGACATCGGTTCGACCGCACCCGAAGATGAGAAACATCTGGGCAGTCCAAAGTCCGATCCCTCTTTGTTCTACAAGTGTTTCAATCACTTTCCGGTTTGAAAGCTTCTGTAACTCGTAGAGATCCAGATCTCCTGAACTGACTTTCGTGGCCAGTTCCTTGATGTACTCGGATTTTGAAGTTGAAAGGCCCGCCTCCCTCAGTCTTTTCACCGGAACCTTTGCAAATCCATCCGGTTTCATGGGGTTTCCCACCATCTCGCAAATACGGGATTTAATGGTTCGAGCCGCTTTAGCTGAAAGTTGCTGAGATATGATGGACCGCGCAAGGTCATCAAACGGAGTTTGGCTTACGGAAAGTTCGCAATGGCCCCCAATTCGACCGATCAACTCTGAAAGTGTTGAATCTGCAGATGACAAATAGGATTCATGGGATGGCCTTTTCATTGATTCAAATTACCCGGGGATCTTACTGGCCTGGTGAATGGTAGCCTCTCTCATTTAAGAAATCGGCAAAGGTACAAATTTGCGGAAATCCAGCAGGGAAACCTTCTGGAGGGTAGCCGACAGGGTCAATAAACAAGTTGGAGCCCGGTGGTCGGCTTCAGTGAGGCCGCCTTTCCCCAAGGACTGAAATGGGGCTTAACCCAAGTTCGACAGTTCAGCGGTATGATCTCAGTGTTCATGCGGGTTAGAGGCTAATAAAAGGCGTTTTTCTCCACTACATTTTCCATTATTTTCGGCCGAAGCGGTAGTTTCAGGTTCATTTTTTTAAGCAACTGCGCGCAAAGCCGATCGGGTTTGCCCACGATTCTCAAGCGCGCCTCACTGCCCCCGTGCAATGGATCGATTACATCCATACTGCGAAGATTATCCAGCTCATGAAGGACCTGTCGGGCACAACGACCAAATCCACCCGCTTGCAGCCATTGCTCAAAGCTGCGCCACATCACCAGGGCGATGAAACAGATCAGAATATGGGCCTGCACGCGGTGCTCAAGACGATGAAACAGCGGTCGAAGCCCCAAATTCCGCTCCCCTCACCGAGGCGAGGGGAGATAAGTTCAACTCAATCGGAGGCATCCCCTGTGAGGTGTTTCAATCCGCTCCCCTCACCGAGGCGAGGGGAGATGGCCATTCCCGCTTGCATTCCGTGCCCGAACTCTGTTTCAATCCGCTCCCCTCACCGAGGCGAGGGGAGATGCTCACGCGAACTATTTAAAACAGATGCATTCTGAGTTTCAATCCGCTCCCCTCACCGAGGCGAGGGGAGATGCAGGCGCACGATTTCGTGGGGGCAATCGCCTATCAGTTTCAATCCGCTCCCCTCACCGAGGCGAGGGGAGATGAAACGGCTTTCGCAATACTTCCGGACGGCGTAGGTTTCAATCCGCTCCCCTCACCGAGGCGAGGGGAGATCTCCTAAGCACTCCTAAGCACTCCTAAGCGGCACTGTTTCAATCCGCTCCCCTCACCGAGGCGAGGGGAGATGGGCACACCGGGGGCGTTTCTGCAGCTGCAAAAGTGTTTCAATCCGCTCCCCTCACCGAGGCGAGGGGAGATAGCTTAGCCTCGACGCGCTAGGGAGCTTAGCCTCGTTTCAATCCGCTCCCCTCACCGAGGCGAGGGGAGATCGGCTTGACATACTGCAAACCGGGCTGACCGTTGAGTTTCAATCCGCTCCCCTCACCGAGGCGAGGGGAGATCGTGATAATGTTGTCGTGGATATCGTGAACGTTGAGTTTCAATCCGCTCCCCTCACCGAGGCGAGGGGAGATCGTGATAATGTTGTCGTGGATATCGTGAACGTTGAGTTTCAATCCGCTCCCCTCACCGAGGCGAGGGGAGATTTCCGGGATAGCTCCCCATAGGTAGGATTTACCGTAGGTTTCAATCCGCTCCCCTCACCGAGGCGAGGGGAGATACCTGTAAAGTGACCCTTTATGAAGCGCTTCACCTATGTTTCAATCCGCTCCCCTCACCGAGGCGAGGGGAGATCTTTTAGCGATAAAGTAAAAGCTAGAACGTTTTATGTTTCAATCCGCTCCCCTCACCGAGGCGAGGGGAGATCCCCTATCCTATGGGACACTTCTCTCACGTTCATTGTTTCAATCCGCTCCCCTCACCGAGGCGAGGGGAGATTAGATGAAAAAACTTCAAAAGAGGCGGGAAAAATCCTGTTTCAATCCGCTCCCCTCACCGAGGCGAGGGGAGATCCAAACGGGTCACGGTCCATCGGATAATTTGCAAGGTTTCAATCCGCTCCCCTCACCGAGGCGAGGGGAGATGGAAGGTTGCCATTTGGTTGCAATTAGAAACTAAAGTTTCAATCCGCTCCCCTCACCGAGGCGAGGGGAGATCGCTTTTGTGCTTTTGCTATCTGCTTTTGCATATGTTTCAATCCGCTCCCCTCACCGAGGCGAGGGGAGATAAACTAGCTTACCTTTTCCCTTATAGGGTAGCTTAAGTTTCAATCCGCTCCCCTCACCGAGGCGAGGGGAGATTTTTGTCTTTTAGCTAGGGTATTGCCAGTTTTATGTTTCAATCCGCTCCCCTCACCGAGGCGAGGGGAGATAGCGCGTCGGCTGCGGCGCCGCCAACGCCATCGTGGTTTCAATCCGCTCCCCTCACCGAGGCGAGGGGAGATCATCGACCTCGACAGTGCTTCGCAGGGTCTAAGCGTCGTTTCAATCCGCTCCCCTCACCGAGGCGAGGGGAGATCGCTTTATTCGATCAGTTGAGCGACTTCCAACCCGTTTCAATCCGCTCCCCTCACCGAGGCGAGGGGAGATAAGAAAAATGTCGCCACATTCTTTAGAATTAATTTGTTTCAATCCGCTCCCCTCACCGAGGCGAGGGGAGATAGTGCCTCGAGCCTGATTCACCATGAGCCTTACCCAGGTTTCAATCCGCTCCCCTCACCGAGGCGAGGGGAGATTTTACCGACCGCTTATTCTTATGGCGTTTACGGAGTTTCAATCCGCTCCCCTCACCGAGGCGAGGGGAGATCTGAGTTAAAAAACAAATGAGTAGAAACGTTAAAAGTTTCAATCCGCTCCCCTCACCGAGGCGAGGGGAGATGAGGATGCCGGGGGAGGCATAGGTGAACATGTCGAGTTTCAATCCGCTCCCCTCACCGAGGCGAGGGGAGATGAGGATGCCGGGGGAGGCATAGGTGAACATGTCGAGTTTCAATCCGCTCCCCTCACCGAGGCGAGGGGAGATTTTTCAGATCGGTCTGTGTAGATGGGGCTTCGTCTTGTTTCAATCCGCTCCCCTCACCGAGGCGAGGGGAGATTTTACCAAGTTGCGAGCCTGTAAAAAGGTTTCAAACGTTTCAATCCGCTCCCCTCACCGAGGCGAGGGGAGATGCCTTACAAAGTGCAATTGGATGCAATTTTTCAGGTTTCAATCCGCTCCCCTCACCGAGGCGAGGGGAGATCCATACTATAACGGGTTAATGGGTTAACGTTTAAGTTTCAATCCGCTCCCCTCACCGAGGCGAGGGGAGATTCCCTATAGGACGGAATTTATAGGAGTAGCTTCTAGGTTTCAATCCGCTCCCCTCACCGAGGCGAGGGGAGATTTTTGCTTTTCCTTTCATTCAACCTAGTTTGTACGTTTCAATCCGCTCCCCTCACCGAGGCGAGGGGAGATTTCCCCCATCCCTTGTCTTATAGGTTGCAAGTACCGTTTCAATCCGCTCCCCTCACCGAGGCGAGGGGAGATACTGTCATGATTTTTGTGGTTGAGTTGATTTTTGAGTTTCAATCCGCTCCCCTCACCGAGGCGAGGGGAGATTTTTGAACTTGGCATAAACAGTAACGAGGAAGTCGAGTTTCAATCCGCTCCCCTCACCGAGGCGAGGGGAGATTTACCCCATTATTTCCTATGCAAGTTTCTAAGTTGTTTCAATCCGCTCCCCTCACCGAGGCGAGGGGAGATTTCATGCAATTCAATTTTTCCGCATTTTGTTTTAATGTTTCAATCCGCTCCCCTCACCGAGGCGAGGGGAGATGCATAAATGCCTAGGCAAAAGTTACTAGGCAAAAGTGTTTCAATCCGCTCCCCTCACCGAGGCGAGGGGAGATAAATGGTTAGGCACGGTAAAAGACGATGGAAGTATGTTTCAATCCGCTCCCCTCACCGAGGCGAGGGGAGATCCGGAATCAAGACCTACTTTGAGCGAGCCAATGATGTTTCAATCCGCTCCCCTCACCGAGGCGAGGGGAGATTGGGTCGTCACAAGTATCTGCACGAATCGGCTTTCGTTTCAATCCGCTCCCCTCACCGAGGCGAGGGGAGATCAATGTTTGCGGTGAGCTTCTCGGAGCCTCTCTGGTTTCAATCCGCTCCCCTCACCGAGGCGAGGGGAGATGCATAAATGCCTAGGCAAAAGTTACTAGGCAAAAGTGTTTCAATCCGCTCCCCTCACCGAGGCGAGGGGAGATAGAGACTCTTTTCCGAATTCGTAAGCGGCACAAAGTTTCAATCCGCTCCCCTCACCGAGGCGAGGGGAGATACCCTGACCCTGACCCTTTCGACCGGAGCAACGGTGTTTCAATCCGCTCCCCTCACCGAGGCGAGGGGAGATTTGACCTGACCGACGAAGCCCTTGCCCGGTTGAAGCGTTTCAATCCGCTCCCCTCACCGAGGCGAGGGGAGATGTACGCTTTACATAGCCAGCGTACGGAATTGTAATGTTTCAATCCGCTCCCCTCACCGAGGCGAGGGGAGATGCCGTTCAAACTCCCGCAGGGCAACAGCTTCGGCGTTTCAATCCGCTCCCCTCACCGAGGCGAGGGGAGATATCCCTTTTACTGCAAGCTAAAGCAATACAAGTTGCGTTTCAATCCGCTCCCCTCACCGAGGCGAGGGGAGATTTATACATTTTTTGTGTAATGATAATCGGAATTGTGTTTCAATCCGCTCCCCTCACCGAGGCGAGGGGAGATGCGAGATTCCACCCTGCGCGACCTTTGCCTATGTTTCAATCCGCTCCCCTCACCGAGGCGAGGGGAGATAAGGGTCTCAGGTAAATTCGCGGTCATGTGATGTTTCAATCCGCTCCCCTCACCGAGGCGAGGGGAGATATCTCTCATATCCTTTTTGCCACAGCTATTGCAAGTTTCAATCCGCTCCCCTCACCGAGGCGAGGGGAGATACTGGCCGATATAACCAGCTAAAACTCAATAAGTTAGATGCAAAGATGCGCGATTCAACCACAGAGTCGGCAAAAATCCCTGATTCGACTTTCAAAGAACACGCTAAGCTGTTGCTTAGCATAAAGTTGCGAGCTGCGCGAAAACTGGGGGGAAACGCCGTCACTTTACTCTCGCGCAAGTTACAAGATCAACGGAGCGTTTAAATCCACGGGTTTCTCATGTCCGTGATGCTCTGTCTTGTTTTTGGCGTCTTCGTTCAGGTGATAAATCCTGAGAGAATCTTGTTTGGGGTCAATTTCCTCCAGAAGACGGTTTCGGAGCACTGCCCACTCCGTTTTCCCCAGCCGACATTCAAATAGAGATTTTTGCACCCGGACACCATAATCCTCACAGGCTCGGGCCACACGGCGCAGCCGCTTTTGCCCGGCTCGGTCAACCGTGGAGACATCGTATGCGATCAGGAGGAACATTACTTCGGGATGAACGGGATATAGTCTGGTATATCGCCCCGGAGTTTTCGAGCCAATAACTTGGCCTGAATGCTGAATACCTGCCCTATGCGGATATTCTGTTTGAATAAAAAGTGTTTTAATTCTGTTTGTTTGCGCCGTTGCCAAGCCTGAATGACCTCTTTCCGGCCCCAGTCTGTAAACTCCACCGCGCCGCCCTCTCGCACACGAAAATGCCTGGGCTCGATCTGGCGGCGATTGATCAAAGTCAAGGCCAGTCTCTCGGCCAAACAGGGTCGGAATTCTTCCATCAGATCAAGGGCGCAAGCGGGTCTTCCCGCCCTCGTTGCATGAAGCCACCCGACGTAAGGGTCGAGCCCTACGGTGGTCAACGCGGCCAAACAATCGTGGCGTAGCAAGGCATAGATGAAGGAAAGCAGGCAGTTGATCCGATCTCGGGGAGGCCGCCGGGTGCGGCGGACGAATTGGAAATTCTCCCGCTGTTGTTTAACCATGTTCCGGAAGACCGAATAGTAAATTCTAGCTCCCAGTCCTTCCAAGCCTCTGATCGGGTCGAGTGCCTCTCTGAGTCCGCAATCTTTGGGAACGGGCGACATCTCGCCAAGCCGTCGGATGAGCCGCGCTATTTCAGCCGCCGCATCCTTCAATTTTTTTCGATCGAAATCACTGTTCGCTTCCCTACCGGACCGCAGCAGATTGGAACGCGCGTTTTGCAGCTTTCCAGCCACGAACTGGCGGGCAAGAGAAACGGCTTGTTGAGGGCTGTCCGCCGCCGTGTACTGAGCCCGGCGGAGCAAGTAGCGGGTGTCTCCGCTTCCCAGGACCTGCGCCAGCAGATAGCCGTTCTCGGTGTGGTAGTGAACCGCCACCTGATGCTTCCAACACAATGCCATGGCTGGCGGCGTGACCACGACCCGACCGAAAGCGCAGATGCTTTCCAGGTGGTGAATGGGCACCGTCAGACGGGTTTGCTTTTCAATTTCGATCCGGAGCGTCAGGTGATCCCTTGCCACCACCGTTCCGGGGGTCGTCAGGTAAAGGGTGTTCTGGACAATTGCCATGGACAGTTAATTCGGAAGGGTCAAACGTTTCCTATGGAGCGGTGTCAAACACGAGCCGACTAGCCCGGGCCAGGATTGGCGGGACGCTGGTAATTTCCGGCATACAGCTTTCGAAAAGCGAGCACCCCGAACATTGGGGTTTATGGTCGGCCTGCGGTACGGTTTCTTCCTCGATGAGACGATGAACCGCTTCGATGGCCTCTTCGGTAAACCGGCGCAGATCCTCGGTAAATTCGACCACACGACGCCGCTTGCTGGACGCATGGAAGATGGCTCCATTCCCAATCTCCAGTCCGAACATCTCTTCCAGGCACAGAGCTTGGGCGCAAAGCTGGGCGTCGTCATTGTCGAACTTGCGACGTTTACCCTTTTTGAACTCGACCGGGACCAATGAGCCGTCGGGATGGCGTTCGACAATGTCGCATCTGCCTGAAAGCCCGAGCCGTTCCGACCAGACTGGGAGTGCGCGCAGCAAAGTCACGCCCCTGACGATTTCGTAACCAGGAATGTCTGTTTGGCCGTGGACAATAGAGCCTAGCACGGTGTGCTCATTGTCGCTGAAAATACCTTCAATGTGAATCAATGCAGCCCGACGAGGGCAATAGAGATACTGATTAACGGCTGATAGTGGGAATTTTTCCCGCTCGAGGAAGGGTGCACCGTCGGCGGCATGGCGTTTGGTGCCTTTCATCGAAATTCCCTTTGTCGAGAAGCGCTCCTAGTTCTTCCAGTCTTTAGCAAAACAGCCGGCAACCGCTTCAGTTTTTCATTGCGCGGGTCCAATTCGAACCCGCCGGACTCCAAGGTGGTAACGCCGAGCAAAGGTTCGGTCTCTTCTTCGCCGTAGACGATGGTCCCGACGACGACTTCTCCCTCCAACTTGATCTCGGCGCCGGTGATGTCCAAGGCGACTGACCGGCCATCGGCAAGCGTGTGAGCGCGACGGCCTCTTGGTTCGAGCCAGATCGCCTCAATGCGCGTCCTTAAAACGAGGGAGTTGAAGACGCTGGTGTCATCCAGGAATTTACACGTCCAGCTTCGTTGCAATTCTGCAGGATTGCGGATGTTTACATCAGCATAAGTGGCGCCCACTGTGGTTCTTCTCTCTGGTTAGGTATTCGTTTGCCCATGTCAAAATTTGGTCTCTTAGTAGGCAATGGTACGGGCCTACTCGTGACGTTTGTTCAGACGGACGCCGGGAGGCAGATTGTTGTCCCATTTACATACCACTTGGTAATCTGCAAAGGATTCTGGGAACTCCCGGCCATCCTTCAATTTTACCTCGATTCCCTCAAAGAGCTTGTGGGCATGGGCACAACCGAGGCGGGCTTCCCGTTTGTTTTGTTCAGCGTTGTTTGCATGTTGGGTGCCGACATGTTCAAAATCGTAAATCCCTCGCACCACCATCTCCCCTCGAGCAGCTGAGCGGTCATGTTCAAACATGTGGTTGAGCGCATCAAAGAGAACTTCAAGGTCGGCGTTAGTAAAACCGGTACGCTCGGCGAAGGCAGGAGAGACGTAAGCTTTGGCCGCGTAGAGAGCATAGGGCACGATGTGCTTATTGCCCATGGTACGTTCCTTTGCTGCGTCCTCCTCTTTGGTTACCGCACAGCGGGTTATAGAAATCTCTAACGGAGTGATAGGATGAAACGATTGGCTAAAAGTGAACTGCACCGGACCACGCACTTGGCCCCATGCCGAGCCTTTCATGATGTCATCACCGGTAGAAAGCACACCCCCAAATGTACGGACGTCAAAGAACTCACGGCATAGCCATTTCATTGCAGCTTTTTGCTTATCCCCCTTTGAGGTACCCGGACCCAGACTCTCGCCACTTTTTTCAACGCCATTGTCGATTTGATTGTTGATTACAGCACCCTGCCTAATAAGTAAATTATAGCCATTGTCACTTGTGCGCTCTGGCGGAAAGGTTTCCACAAAGTTGCGAACCTTTCGCTTAAGGCATACGTCGGAAACGATACCTCGATTCGTGTTGTAGTCTTGACGCGGCAGATTGCCCGCATCGGGGTCGCCATTGGGGTTTCCGTTGGTGACGTCGAAGAGTAGCAAAACATCGTGTCGATTGGTAAGAATGTTGTTAATCTTTTTCATGAATCTGTCTCCTGTCTGAGGTTATGCGTTCTTGTTCTCCTTATTTTGCTTTGCCGCCTCACGAGCGACCCGATCGGCAGCCTTTTGCTGGTAAAAGCCGAGAGCGAAACGCCCCTGGGCGTGCAAATCCAGCGTTCTGGGGAATGGGTAAATTTTAGTTGATACTTCCTGAATAGCTTCATCTAAGAAACGGTCATGTCCTTTGTACTTTTCGGACTTGCGGATTTTGTTGAGATGATGGCGGTTGAGCTTGAGGAGGATGGGGAATACCGAGGTTGGCGAGGCCATGGCAGTGCCAAAATAACGCTCGGAAACTCCGGCTCCTTCGAGCTGATAACTATGTGCCTTGGCTTGCGCCTCGGCTAATATAGCGAGTAATCGTCCGCATTGATAAGCGGCATCTTCCGCTTTTGCGTCTTGTTGTTCAGTTACTTCCATGGTGTTTTCCTTTCGGTTTCTATTTAGAATGAGCTTTGCCAAAGCGAACCGGGAATGATTCGACAATGCCTTACTTCCATTGCGTGCCATATCAACCCGCAGGCGATTCAAAATGGGATGCAAAAGAGAAATTGAGGGGGCCGCCCCTTCCAGTGCAGCACGGAACAACTGAGCAGTCACTTCCGCCTGCAAATCTTTTGCCTCGCGTACAGTAGTGCAAGCCAGTCGGAACAGAGCTAATGGCGGCATCGTTTCTTTGCCGCTGGGAGGGTGTACCGGCTCCAGGTCGAGGTCGCGGAACCAGTATCGCAGGTTATTCATGGCACTTTCCAGTGTCGTCTGCATCCAGTGACGCACGACGATCCGCCCACCATTACCTGCAAGGGTGACGGCATGGAATTGCTCCTTTCTCAGTGCCTCTCTTTCCTGGCCAGCCCATGGAGACTTCAGAAAATCCGCGACTGCCTTGGGGTCAGCTTGGTTGAGTAAAGCTCCCCAAGCACTAGTGGCGGCCATTTTATTGCGAGTCCAAAAACAGCACGATGCCTGGCCTAGGCGGATGGAATGATCTTCACGGTCAAGCATCGCGTTGAGGGCTGTGCAATAGGCGGTAGCCGCTCGGGTGGAAGTGGAAGCATTAAGACTTTGTTCAAAGCCGTAGGATGCGAAGGCACCCTTATCAAAGGAGACAATTGCCGCGCCAAAAGCTTGTGTGTTAGGCACGCCTTTTACTTTGGGGGTGTGGGTCAATGCAATAGGCTGATCCCTCTTCCCAGAAACTAAGCAGAGCCCGTGGGGAGCATCAGCCTCATGGTCATCACTTTCCTTCTTAAATTCACTCCGCCAAAATGGCCGGATGTGAGTTTCATCCTCTAGCAGGAATTGTTCTTCCACGCGGAATGAAAAGTGGTCCGGTCCTAGTTTAATTTCTACGCCATCGGCTTTAGTAATCCACCAAGCGGGTTTCTCCTGAGGTTTGGAGGCGGAACTGATGCCCCAACGCAAAAAGGAAGGAATCCGGCCCGGGTTGGGCTTGAAGGCCAACAGAGCCTTGAGCAACGGACTGAGTGTTTTCTCATGCGCTTGTTCAACCTGTGCCCAAAAATCATCGAATTTGCGGCGGTTGTTTTCATCCCGCTTCATTCGCTTCTTTGCGATCATAGGTTTTTCTGGATCCGTATCCAACCCAAAAACGGCTGTGATGCCATCCGCCATGAACTCGGCCACCCCACCGCTGACCTTGGACCGCCTAGTTTGTGGGCAGTTGAACTCCATGCCGCGCTTCTTTTCCCCTTCAGTTTCCACCGGCCCCTGCCCCACAAGGTTGCCTGCATTGTCCAAAGTAATGATCCATCGCACCGCCTTGGGTTTGAAAGCTAGGTTATCAAGGAGCCTTCGAGATTTCGCAAAATCGTTTAAATGTTGCAGTAGCATCGTCAGATCACCTTGGATTCGAGGATTTCAATCTCGTCGGGGTGGCAAGATAAGGCAGAATCTTCAATCTTGGCGCGGAAGAAACAAGCCCTGGGTCGAGCTAATTCACCGACAAAACATGGGGTCTTCCTTTTAGGGCTGGCCTCCAATTCCTCTGGACGTTTCCAGCGAAAACCTTGAGCGCGGGCCGTTGGTGAAAAAACGTCATAGAGCATCAAGCCCAAATCCTCCTCTGGGTGTATCCAACTAGTTCCCAGTTCTGAGGCCCGCTGCTCCAAAATGGCTTGGGGATCATCCACCAACTCGAAATCCGCCGCGAATTCACGCATACCTAGGGCAGGTCGGTGAAAACACTTGCCCTGCTGGGCGCGCCGCTTGAATTCAGCGAAATATTTTATCGGCGTGTCTGACGGATGATTTGCCAACGAGGTGGTACACAGTTCTGCACTAATGATGTATTCCACCTCCTGGAGCCCCAACATGTTGCGTTGGGTTCCGTTAGGCGCGCCACCTCCAGCCTCAATAAACCTAACTTTTCTCGGTTGCTTCATCCATTGGCCGACGTTTCGAAGGCTAATGACGGACTGCACTTCATTGCGCCGAATCGATGCCCAACGGCCTCGTCTCACCACCCGAATGGCGGCCACTCGATAGCAGACTTGTGGTTCCCAGAAAACCGCTTCCAAGATTCCACGAGCGGCTGAGGGAGTCATAACCGGATAGCTAACGCGCTCTACCTTCATTTCGGGACGAGTGAAACAGGCCCAATCACCCCACACTCTCAGGTGAACTTGGTTATCTTTCATAACAAGAAATCCTCAGTTGGGCGTTGATCGATAACCACACCAAGATGCTTATGATAAGCGGCATTATTTAAAACTTTCACTTCCATGCCAGGCAACAATGGGCGAAGCAACGCCATTGAATCGAGCTTCTGAATTTCGTGCCGATGCAGATTCACAATAAAGCGTTGAAGGTGACGCAAATCCTCCAGGGTAAATCGTGGGCCGCCTACTGGAGTGCGTTTACGGATGGCCTCCACTGCTTCCATAGCTTCTTTTATTGGCGCAATAACGGCCTGGGTGTCATCGGAAATCACCCTGGCTTTGCGGGCTACTTCACGGAAGCGCAATCCCTCCCTATCCTCCAGAATTGAACTCTCACCTTTGAGATGATGGTCCGTAGGCACGTATTGAAAAAGCTCCTCAAAATAACAACTGAACAGACTTGGCTCGCCAGACAAATCATCCGTAGACAACTGCTCCAGCAACCGCGCCGAAATGCTCGTAGCCGCACAATACAGGCCGCCGGGCAGCCTCGTATCCCTTGGCCGAAACACTACCACGCGTCCTTTGCCCGGGCAACCTTCCTTCTCCTTCAATCGACCTTCTCGATTACACCGTCCTGCCGCCTGAACGATTGAATCCAAGGGCCCCAATGCGCGGTAAACTAGAGGGAAGTCAATATCTACACCGGCTTCCACCACCTGAGTTGACACCAACCAACAGAACCTGTCTTCCTTCAAACGCCGATGGATCTTGTTCAACACCTGGGTTCGATGTTCGGCGCACATCGCGGAAGAAAGATGGAATATACTTCTC
Organism: Opitutales bacterium; assembly: GCA_965204545.1. GTDB lineage: Bacteria > Verrucomicrobiota > Verrucomicrobiia > Opitutales > UBA2995 > JAABVD01. Next base: position 2,044,995 of record CBDBFA010000003.1, read on the forward strand.
TGTTTTGCTACCAGCTCTTCTCCGCTCAATCTACTCTTATTAAGCGTTTCCCGCAAACATTCCCACCATTGGGCTGCCTGTTTTCGTGTATTCACGACGCCCAAGGCTTGAGGTTCGTTCTCCCATTCTTCAGCTAATTCGGACCAATCATTCTGGGTGGTCCGCACCTCGTACACTACACGACCCAATTTTTGAAATAAATCGCTAGTCTGGGTTGTGATTTCTCTCACCTCGTTTGTATCGAAACCACACGTCAACGAAGTGCTCCGACCAAAAGCCGGTTGAGTGGCCGTGGAGAAAACAAAACTTGTGCCGTAGTGTTCCTTGAGGTCGCGTAACACGTGCAAGAGCGGGTTGAGCAGATGGGTAGGCAGCGTCTGGACCTCGTCCAGCAACACGACTGATTTCGCGATGTTGTGCAGCTTTCGGCACTTAGTGGTTCGGTTAGAAAACAACGATTCGATAAACTGCACCGAGGTAGTGACGATGACCGGGGCGTCCCAGTTCTCCGCTGCCAGTTCTTCTGAAGATCGACCTTGCTTTTCATCGTCATACTTCACGGCCACAGCCGAATGGTGCTCAATCACGATGCCTATGTCTTCAGGATCAAGCACTTCACGGTATTCGGCTGCGTTCTGTTCGATGATCGACAGGAAAGGTATCACGACGATCACTCGCCGCATTCCATGGCGCTGCGCATGTTCCAATGCAAAGGCCATACTCGACAGGGTCTTGCCTCCCCCCGTGGGCACGGTGAGAGAAAAAAAGCCCGCCGGTTCCGCTGCTTTTGCTAAGCAGTCTTCAAACACTCTGTTGCGTAACTGATTGAGTTCTCCAGATGAATTAAATTTGGCCCTGCGAGCTTGCAATCGCTTCAACAATGATGCGGGATCCATCTTCGCCGGATGTCGTTCCAAGCCGTCCTTGAACCGTTCAGTATCCAGAAAATCTGCATCAACCAAGCTGGAAAACAGCATCCGCACGTAGAATTCCGTAACCGCCTTGTCCTTTGCTGGATTGGCAAATTCCGGTTCGGCTAACTCGTTAGGAATTTTTTCCAGTTCTGTTTCAAATCGCTCGACAAGAGGATCAAGTCGTTTAATGGCATCGTACTTCTCGCCGCCAACCAAGGCCTGTAGATCACTTACGTTATGCAGTCCTGCATGATGTCCGGCGATGGCAAAAGCAGGGCCCAGCCAGTTCCGTTGGAAAGCGAGTGCTGCTCCATAAACGGCATGATGAGTCTCGACCGATCCCGAACGCTCGCCAGCCAGATATTCCTGGAAGGGACGCCGATATTTCCCCAAGTCGTGAAGCAGTCCCGTCCATTTTGCAACCAAGCTGAACGATTCGGCGAATTCACCCGCCTTGTCCGCGACGTTGCCTAGGTGTTCGGACAGCAATTGCCAGCGTGATTTATTCGGGTCGTGCTCCCCGGTAGCCGTTTTGGCTGTATGGGCGTAATAGCTCATTATTTAGGGATGTTTTTGTGTAGGAAAATGGAGAGAAAAGGGGCTGGGCCTAGGGACAGGGAATTGAGGTAGGTTACAGAATAGGCAGATGGTGGGTTTTTCATAGTAATGGCACATACTCCCCAAAACGATTCATTACTGGCATCTCGTTGAACGATAAGGTGGATTTTTTTGGTAATCCAAAGTCACATTTCGGCGGCCCTTAACCCGGTTTTTCGTCTGAAAAAAATTAACGGGCCGGCAGCCGCCCCGCCGCCAATCATGACCTTTGCCTACAGCCAAGTGCCGAAACAAACGGGCAGGAAAGAACATTTTGGTGAGGTCGAACACAAGAAAAACTAGGGTGTTTCTAATAGAACAAACCCCGACGCAGCATAATCCCCTAAAAGAAAATTCGTCTTACGGTCATTTTTTTTGTTTATGGTGAATGGCCAGCCCGATACACCACGGTCAGGATGTGGGGAAAAGGAAGGGGCAGAAGGGGCAAAAACCGATCAAACGCAAACATTGACATGGGCTTCCAATGCCTTCGTTCCCGGAAATGGAGTGGGTTGGACCCATTCTCGGAAGTGCTCAACAGCCGGAAGATTCATAAGGAAGAGACCTACATGTTGTTGACAGAAACCCGCCTGCCTGTCCGCAGCAAGTGGGCGACCTTTCCGCTTTTGGTGGGGTCTTCGATCCTAACCTGATTACTCATTGCAGCCAGATGGCTCAGGTTGACACCCTCACAGCAACCTCGGATTTCTTCTCCCAAATTGGATTGCCAGATACTGGCAAAAAGCTAAACAAACAGTGATTGGTTCCCGTCGGGTTACGTTGTCCCTTCCCCAAAGACTCTTACCAGAACCAATCCTACACAAACATGACATGGAAAGACGGATAATGAAAAATTCAACGCTAACCTTGGCTATGATCCTGGCTTGCGCCGTCCATGCCCTGGCCACCCCGTTGCATGACACCTCCGCAAAGGGGACCGCCGCCGTCATCACTGCTCTGGTGGATGCCGGAGCAAGGCCCAACGCGCGAGACGCGTTTTTCAAGACTCCCTTCGTTTACGCACTGTATAACGAATCCCTCAAAGGAACCGATGCCTATTCGGGATTAAAACCAAGCCAAGAGAACCCCGCCGTCATTGAGGCCAACTGGGAAGGCCCAATCCGGCCACCCGCATTCCCAATACCCGCTCCTGAAGCCGAAGCCATCAAAGAGGAGGCCACATGAGACCCCGCTGCCAACAAAAGCCAACTGATGAAGAGTTAACCGCTATAAAACACTGTATTTTACACTCCGCTCTTCACCAGGAAAGAGAGGAAAAGGGCGAGGAAGAAGCGGCTCTTTTTGAGGGTAAGGAGGGGACAAAACCCCTTATAACAGAAAAAAAATAAACCTAGCTATAAGTGGCATAAGAAAACTTTCGAAGTCACCATGACGGAGGTGAGGCGCCAATTAAGACGTCAGGCTTGACTCTTGACAATCCAAGAAGAGCGGAAGTGGTAAAGCGCAAAACAATAACATCGGTTTCCCTTGCCTTGCTTCCCGGCAAGGGAGCGGATTGAACCCCGTATCTTGGCGATCTTGGTCATGACGATCCACTCCGGGCATCTTGGCCCGGTAGTGAGACATCCAGGTCGGATCCGACCTGCTTTCAAATCATACATATCGAACCAGACGTAAATGGGTCGCCCCTTGGGTAAATGGTCACGCCACTGTGCCGTGCGTAGCATTTCGATGCATGGTAATCCATGAAGGCGGAAGCTCGCGGATAGCCCAAAGAATACCCTTGCTAGAGGCCAGGGTATTTGCACAACTTTCTATCGGTCCTGAGTTACCTCGGAAGGACGAATCCGCAACCCTTCAACCCGTTTAAAAGCAGTTGCCCATGAAGATTAAGAAATTGTTTACCGTTACCGGCCATTCCGCCTGTACCGACGTCGCGCTTCTGGCGATGAGGGTGGTTGCCGGCCTGGCTTTTGTTTTGCATGGCTGGCCCAAGATCCAGAATCCCTTCGGTTGGATGGGGCCGGATGCTTTCGCTCCCGGACCCTTGCAAGCCCTGGCCGCCCTCTCCGAATTCGGTGGCGGCCTCTGCTTGATCCTGGGTTTGCTGATGCCTCTGGCCTCTTTGGGTATTGCCTCTACCATGTTGGTGGCCGTGTACCTGCACGCCATCGTTCGAGGCGATCCGTTCGTTTCCACCGGTGGCGCTTCCTACGAGCTTGCTGCCGTCTACTTATGCCTTTGCATGGTCTTCCTTGCCACCGGGCCAGGGCGTTTCTCGGCAGATAAGAAGATCTTCGGTTAACCCGTTGGATAAGAAAGGCACAAAGGCACAAAGGCACAAAGGCACAAAGGCACAAAGGCACAAAGAGAGCGGGACCAGAACATATCGAGATTCGATCGTTTGGCAAAAGGGAATCGAATTGGGGACAAAAATTAATGAGCTGAGTCGCGATTTCAGGAAACAGCCTCGAAGCAATCGCGGCGTAAAGCCGCTCCTACAAGTTAACTGGAGCCTCAAAGATAATCTTAGCGAACTTGGCGAGAGTTAATTCAGAGGAACTGACTCCTGGGGGATTGAGGGATGTGCGGCCGTTTTATACAAAAATTGACTTGGCGCGAGATTCACGATATTTACCGCTCCAAGGAATCCGACCCTCCGCCAACGGTGCAGCTCCGCTACAACGGCGCCCCGGGACAGGACTTTTCGGCCTGTCGGCTCGATGAGCAGGGGAACCGCGCGGTCGCCCTGCTGAAGTGGGGATTGGTTCCCTATTGGGCGAAGGATGGCCGCAGTAGCTCTCGTCTCATCAATGCGAGGTCGGAGACGGTCCACCAAAAACCATCTTTCCGCGCTGCTTTCCGTTCGCGTCGATGCCTGATACCTGCCGATGGCTGGTACGAGTGGAAGCGGGCCGGGGGCGTCAAGCAACCCTACTATCTCGGACTTGCCAGCCGATCGCCTCTGTCTTTTGCCGCACTGTGGGAGCGCTGGGAGAAAGGTGGGGAAGTCCTGAAATCATTCACCATTATTACCACCAAAGCCTCGCCCGGGCTGGCCCACATTCACCATAGACAACCGGCTATCATCGATCCGAACGAATTCGGTGAGTGGCTCGACCCGGCGTCTTCGACACCCCGACTGCTCGACATGGTGCGCAGGTCCCATGCCGGACCCTTCCGGCAACGGCCCGTCAGCACCAGGGTGAACAGCGTCCGCAATGACGATCCGGATCTCCTGGCCCCCCTTTGAATTTATCACGACAGAGAACCCAGAGAGGGAAAGAGAGGGAAAATAGCCACAAAAAAGCACAAAAGGCTCAAAAAAGTGAAGAACGGATGATGACTCTCGCAAAGAGCGCACGAATGAGGAATTGAACATGGATAAACAGGATGGACGGGATAAGAGGCGCAGATGGCGCCAATGAGGTATAGAATAAATAGATAAGTTTCTACGAGTTATATCCTTTGCAAAGGGCTGGAATACTGTAGGTTTCTGGGCTTTTCCATGGAGAGCGCGATCGAGGAGTTTATAGGCGGTCAGTCGACCATTGTCCTTTTCATCGTTTTGGCCGGACTCGTTTTTGTTTTGGCCAGGGCGGCGGACCTGTTCGTGGGCAAGGCGGTTGAAATATCGCAGTCCCTGGGGATTCCCAGCATGCTGATCGGAGCGACCATCGTAAGTTTGGGCACGACCTTGCCGGAAGCTTCCGTATCGGTATTGGCGGCTCTGAACGGTAATCCAGGTTTGGCCCTGGGGAATGCGGTGGGATCGATAATTTGTGATACCGGGCTCATATTGGGACTGGGAGCTCTCATAGCGCCTTTACCCCTGGACCGCAGAATTGTAAACCGGCAAGGGTGGATACAAGTCGGCGCCGGTCTTCTTTTGGTCCTGTTCTGCTTGCCCTATTCGCACCTGAATTCCGTTTTTGCCCGAGGTGGAAACTTGCCTCAATGGGCCGGAGTGATCCTGGTGGTTTTGTTGGTGGTTTATTTTTATTGGAGTTACCGGTTCGGTATTGCGGCGGCAGAGGCGCAGAAACCGGAAGGTGGATCCAAGGAAATATTGGGGGTGCTGGTTAAAGATCTCCTCTTGATGGCTTTTGCAGTCGGACTGATCTTTTTATCCTCCAAAATTTTGATCTCTTGTGCCGAGGAACTGGCTTATCGACTTCGCGTTCCCCAAAGCGTTATCGCGGCCTCGCTGGTGGCATTTGGAACTTCCCTTCCGGAACTGGCCACGGTGTTGACCTCCATCCGCAAAGGTCAGGGCGGTTTGGCCGTCGGCAATGTGATTGGGGCGGATATTCTCAACGTCCTCTTCGTGGCCGGTAGCGCCGCTGCCGTTACGCGCGGCGGCCTTTCCGTGCCCACCGATTTTTTCAGCGTGCATTTCCCGGTTATGCTGCTGGTTCTGGCGGTGTTCAGAATCGGGATATGGATGGGCAAGGCCAGCCTGAGTCGCTGGGTGGGGGCTTTGCTGCTCGGGATATACCTGGCATTCCTGGCCGTGAACTACCTGCTCTGAACCCGACCTTGTGACCACCAGGCGCTGAAAATTAACCACGGATTACACGGATGAGCACGGATAGGAAAAAGGAGGGGGGATATTCCTGTCCCCTTTTACGCCAACGGCGTTAAACTCCAAAGCCCAGTGTCGCGTAGCGCACACTGGGTTACCGATTACCCCTACGACCGAACCCCAACGGGGTTCCACAAACCTGCCTGGGAAAGATTCGATGTGGAACCCCGTTGGGGTTCGATATTTTTTCCCATTCCTACCCAGTGTGCGCTTCGCGACACTGGGCTTTGGAGTGGAACTGCTTTGCAGTTCAATTAATCCCTTCGCCTGAAAGCTATAGCCGGACACGTGAGCATGGATGAGAAGCCAATCAGAGAATCTGCGCTCATCTGCGTAATCTGTGGTTCATATCTGGTTTTTGATCCGTGGTCGTATCCGGAATCCAGTAACCAAAGATCAGGGTTTTTTCAGGAGGACGATGCGGTTGGTGTTGGTTCCTTTTTTCAAATTGGATACCCCCCAGCAATTTGAGGTTTTGGTAAAGGCCTGATCATTTATGAGCAACAATATCGGGATCAATCCCGCCCGCTCCGCCGCCGGGATTACGTGGTCCTCGAGTTTGACTTTTCCATTGCGCACCTCTCCCACTTCGAAGGCTACGTATCCCCCCTTTTTCAGCAAGGCGACCATCCGCCTGAATGCCTGTGTCATGGCATTGCTCCAGGCTTCGATGTTCCTCAAAATCCAGATGGGAATAGCGTCGGGATCAATATGGTTGAACCAGCATCTCAGCCAATTGTCTCTGGCGTAATCGACCACGTCCAGAAATGGGGGAGACGTTACCACCAGTGAAACGGACCCTCGCCTGACTCCCTTCACTTCCGGGGCGGATCCAATGATTATCTTGCTCTTTTCGCCATAGGTTTCAAATCGGGTTAAATCCTCAGGAGAAACGTGCCTGAGGAGTGATTTGCTTTTTCTCAAGATGAGTTCCTCGACGTTCCGGTAGTCCGGAACCTGGCCCCGCTTGGCGTTGATTTCTCTTTGCCTGTGAGCCGTTACGGCTTGATTGGGAGGGAGGGTATAAACGGAAAAGAAACCTGTTGAATGGCCCGTCAGGCGATTGGTGGCGACCATCCGAATCCAATTGTCGGTGGCATCGGCCCCCTTTCCCTTCTTATGAAAATAACTGCGAAGGGCGCACAGTTCTCGCAGCGTTTCCTCATGATAGAAAACCCCTAATTTCTCGGGGACCTCGCCATCGAATTCCCAGTTCAATTCATTCAGGCGGGCAGCAATCCGGGGCAAGTCAGGCGGGTTTAATCGCGGTCCGCACATTACCCTGCTGAGGGGATTTATGTCACAACCTGCGGCAAACCGATTGCTTAGAACCGATTCGATCAGGGTGGTCCCCCGGCCCATGAAAGGGTCAAATACCATATCCCCTGCGGTCGTCAATCGGTCTATGAAAAACCGGGGCAATTGCGGCTTGAAGCAGGCCCGGTAGGAAACTTCGTGCAGGCTGTGTGCCGCCCGTTGCTTTGAAGTCCAGAATTCGTTGACGTAGACGGGGACCGGTTGTTTTCCCACGTGGATGCGGTAGGTTCGGGTCGATGTGCCAAACGCATTGAAATTTTCAATCCACGATACGAAATCATGGGTGGTTTGGTCCTTTTCCTGAACCTCGATAGCAGGAAAAAATTCCAGGTTAGTGGATGTCATCGGGGGTTGGCTGGTAGCATCATGCCGGGTTTTTATCTACCACGGATTACACCGATGGTCACGGATGGAATTTGGACTGTAACGGAGGACGGGTTTTCCAACCCGCCTGATGAAGACAATTTTCAGGACAACTGACCCCGACGGGCCAGATACCTTACAGGTCGGGGAAAGGGAGCGCGGTAACTCTGGGGCCGTGTCGACCTCTATATTTTGTAATCCCAGTCATTGAAAATGCGACCCATTCCTCCATACTGAGGCGCATGTTGTACGGTAATGGCAGGCAGGGCATGAACTTCCTCACCTGGTATCTTTCAGTTGCATTCCTCCCGCTACCGATCATCGGTTCCCAAAGCGCTGAGACGGGTAGGGGAGAGAAGCCTAACGTTTTGTTCATCATCGCCGATGACTTGCGGCCTGACCTCGGCGCCTATGGCGATCCCATAGCCCATACTCCCAACCTCGATGGGTTGGTCGGTCAGTCGCTGGTTTTCGAGCGGGCCTATTGTCAAAAGGCGGTGTGCTGGCCATCGAGAAACAGTTTCTTCTCCGGCTTGATGCCGGGCAGCCTGGGCAAAAATACCAGTGCTCAAAATACCTTCCGGGTTGACCATCCCGACATTGTCGCCTTGCCCCAGTTGTTTAAGAACCACGGATGGCACACCCGAGGATTTGGCAAGATTCTGCACAATGGCCAGGATGATCCGGCATCCTGGTCGGAACCGTATTTTGAGCCCGGTCGCTTGCACTACGCGGCTCTGGAGAACCTCGGCAAACACCCCATCATTAATCGGGTGCATGCAAAAAACCGCATCAATCCGCTCTTTGAAGCGGCTGATGTGGAGGACGAGGCTTACGAGGATGGATTGACGGCGCGGGAAGTTCGGAAGGCGATCAGGGAATCTGCCCACCTCAAAAAGCCCTTTTTCATGATGGTCGGTTTCCACAAACCGCATACGCCCTTCAACGCGCCCAAAAAATATTGGGATCTTTATGATCGGGGAAAAATCCCCTTGGCCGAATTTCCGAATCCTCCCATTGATGTCGTGGAAAAGTATTCCGTGCATCCCTGGCGCTATGTCCGCAGCTTCAAGGATATCCCCCGGGAGGGTCCCATGCCGGATGATTTGGCCCGGGAAATCAAGCATGCCTACTATGCCTGTATCAGTTATATTGATGCTTTGGTGGGGGATATTTTGGAGGAGTTGGAAGCATCTGGTCAGCGCGACAATACGTTGGTCCTATTTACTTCCGACCATGGTTATCAACTCGGAGACCATGGGCTTTGGTCGAAGCACACCAACTTCGAATTGGCCACCCGGGTGCCTCTCATGATATCTGTTCCGGGATCAGGTGTCAGGGGTGAGTCGACCGCCGCCTTGGTCGAACTGATCGACCTCTATCCCACCCTGGCCGAGTGGTGCGGTTTGCCGCAACCGGATCACCTGGAAGGCCGGAGCTTCGTGCCCGTATTGAAACAACCATCCGAGAAGGGGAGGGCCAGCGCTTACAGCGAGTATTCCCGTAATGGCGCGCGCGGTCGATCCATCCGGACCGAAACATTTCGTTATGTTGAATGGCGGGACCAGGAGAGTGGAGAGGTTGTAGCGAGGGAACTCTACGACCATGAGAATGATTCCGGTGAAAATGTGAACGTGTCCGGGAAGGGAGAGTATGGAGAGACCGTGGCAATGTTGTCGGAGTGGTTGGAGGAACGAGGATAGGCCCTACCTGGCTTTCACAGCGGGGAATTTCCGGTAAATAACCTTGCCAAAACCAAATAACATGACTTTATTTAGAATCATTCTAAATAGATTTAACCAAATATATCCATGATTACAGATAGGGTGGAAAATGGTCTGAATGATCAGCTTAACCAGGAATTGGCGGCCTCTTACAGTTATTTGGCCATGTCGGCTCATCTCGAATCGACCGTTTTTGGAGGATTTGCCAATTGGATGCGGATACAAGCCGAAGAGGAGAGGGAGCATGCCATGAAGATTTACCGCTACTTGGCAGACCGCGGAGGCAGGATTACCCTCCGTGCCGTGGATCAACCCAAGGGAGATTATGAGAGCATCGAGGAGTTGTTTGAAACCGCCCTGGCGCTGGAACGGCGCACGACTGCGCGGATCAACCAGCTTTATGAGGCTGCGGCGGCGGAGAAAGACTACACCACCTTGGAGTTTCTCGGATGGTTTTTAAGCGAGCAGGTCGAGGAGGAAAAGGCGGCGGAAAATATGGTCGAACGCATCAAGCTGGCCGATGGGCAAAGCAATTCCCTGATTCGCCTCGATTACGAGGCGGCCAAGCGCGAAGGCTAAAATTCCTTAAAAATTGAAAATCAGGCAAACAACTCGGCCGGAGAGGACTCGGGTTGCTTGCATTCCTGTGAAGTTCCGGTGGCGTAACGGAATAATTTCCCTTCAAAATTCTTCAGGACGATTTCATCTTTTGAGACGCGCTCCACGTAATTGGGGTTGATGGGAATTTTGCCCCCACCCTTTGGCGCATCGATCACGTACTGTGGAATAGCGTAGCCGGAAGTGTGTCCCTGGAGACCCCGAATTATTTCTATTCCCTTTTCAATTTCCACTTTGAAGTGGCTGCTGCCGGTGATGGCATCGAGCTGATAGAGGTAGTAAGGTCTCACACGCATTTGCAGTAGCCGGTGGACCAGGTCTTTCATGGTCTCGATATCATCATTCACCCCTTTCAGTAATACCGATTGGTTACCGAGTGGGACACCGGCCCTGGCCAGCCTGGCGCAAGCCTCTTTCAATTCCCAGGTGCATTCGCGCGGATGATTGACGTGAATGCTCATCCATACAGGTTCATGCCTGGTTAGGATTTGACATAGCGCCGGTGTAATCCTTTGGGGAAGAAAAACCGGAATTCTCGACCCGATCCGGATAAATTGAATGTGCTCGATTTGTTGAAGCCTTCCCAAAAGGCGATCGATTTTGTTATCGGAGAGCAGGAGGGGATCGCCCCCACTAAGCAGGACGTCGCGGATATTTTCATTGGATTCCAGGTACTCGAAAGCCGCCTCGATCTGGGGATGGAAATCGTATCCCTGGCTGTTGCTGACCATTCGGCTGCGGGTGCAATAGCGGCAGTAGGCCGCGCAGCGGTCGGTGACGAGAAAGAGCACCCGATCGGGGTAGCGGTGTACCAGACCCGGCACGACAAGGTGGCTGTCTTCCGCCAAGGGATCCGGGGACTCCCAGGGGGCCACCGTCATCTCCTCGCCCCTTGGTATAACCTGCTTGCGTATGGGACAGTCCGCGTCCTCCCGATCTATGAGGTTGAAAAAGTAGGGCGTGATGGCCAGAGCGAGTTTTTGGTTGGCGAAAAGGCAGCCTTTCCTCTCCTGCTCGGTGAGGGTCATATGGGATTCCAATTGTTGGAGGGTGGTGATGCGATTCCGCAATTGCCACCCCCAGTTTTTCCAATAGTCTTCCGGTAGGTCGGACCAGATTCCCTGACCCTTAAACCAATGGGGAGCGTTTTTCTTTGAGGCCATGAATACGAGTTTTACTTGGTTTGGGGAGAGGCTGCCCATGAGGATGGAAAAGGCAAATCGAAACCAAAATTTTCGGCTATCCCGCATTTCCGGCTAAAGAGCGAATGCGGCATTCACCTTTGCCCCCTTTCCCCGGATTAATCCGCCTCCGGTGAGAATAGGATTGCAGGCTCTGCTCCGGCTCTTTTGCTAATCCGCTAATGTCGGTCTCAGGTTCTGGAGTTTTAGCGTTCGAGGACGGAAGCGTTTTTCGGGGGTCGGCCTTCGGGGCTAGCGGAACCGTTTCCGGTGAGGCCGTCTTCAATACCAGTATGACCGGTTACCAGGAAATCCTGACCGATCCATCGTATTTTGGCCAGATCGTCACCATGACGGCCCCTCAAATCGGCAATTACGGGATCAACCCCGAGGATGAGGAATCGGATGGAGCCAAGGTTTTGGGCTTTGTGGTAAGGGATTTGAGCCCTACCACCAGCAACTGGAGGAGCCGGGAGGATTTGGCCGGCTACTTGGCCCGGCAGGGCATTCCAGGATTGTCCGGGGTAGATACCCGCACCATTACCAAGCGGTTGCGTGTTCAAGGCGCCCTCAAGGCTTGCCTTTCAACCGAGGGTATCAGTGACGGTGAAGCAATTGAAACAGCCAGGAGTTGGCCGGGCCTGGTCGGGGTAGATTACGTAAAGGAGGTTTCCTGCAAGGAGCCTTTCCGGTGGGATGAATCGGGGAATGAAACCACTCCCTTCACCGTAAAGGGCACCCAATTGCAGCCGCCCCATTTGAACCGGCCTCTCTATCGGGTTGTAGCATTCGATTTGGGAGCCAAATTCAATATTTTCCGCAAACTGCGTCATCATGGTTTCGAGGTCGAGGTGGTTCCGGCCAGCACCCCGGCTGAAGCGGTGCTGGAACGCCGGCCTCAAGGGGTGTTTTTATCGAATGGACCGGGCGATCCTGCCGCCGTCACCTATGTGCACGCGACCGTCTCCCGACTCATCGAAGAATTGCCCACTTTTGGAATCTGCCTGGGACATCAGATGATTACCCACGCCTTGCGTGCGCGAACCTTCAAGTTGAAGTTTGGCCACCGGGGCGGCAACCAACCGGTCAAGAATCTCGAGACGGGCAAAGTCTCGATTACCTCTCAGAACCACGGCTTTGCTTCCACTCGGGCTGAATTGGAAAACCGGGGCGCGATTGTGACCGAGATCAATTTGAACGATGAAACGGTGGAGGGGCTCCGGCACAAGGAATTGCCCGTATTTTCAGTGCAGTATCACCCGGAAGCATCACCCGGCCCCCATGATTCCGACCCGCTGTTCGATGATTTTTACCATATGGTGGCAAAATATGCCGATCAGAGCCCGCATTAATCACAAACTTCGTGAGCGAGCGAACGGAGGCCGAGTGCTGGTGTGGGTTTCGAGCAGATGAGCGGGTGAAGCTGGGTCGACACCCTGCAAGGTTGTGAATCAAACGAAGCCCGCACCAGTGCCGGTATACCGGAGCGCAGTAGAAGATTTGTGATTATTGCGGGTTAGCGGAGTTGACGCTCAAAGCGGGCGGCATCGGCGGGCGTATCGATTCCGATCGATGGATCGGAAGTAATGCCCACCGCTATTTTGTGTCCGTTTTCCAATGCCCGCAGTTGCTCCAGCCTTTCCTGTTGCTCCAACCGGGTAGGGGGAAGGTTGGAAAATTTCTCCAGAAAGGTCGCATTGAAGGCATACATGCCCAAATGGCGGTAGCAAAGGCCTTGGGTCAAGTCGTTGGGATTGGAATCTCCCCCAACGGCGTGGAAATAGGGGATGGGCGACCTGGAGAAGTAGAGGGCATGGCCGGATTGATCCAGAACCACTTTGACCTGGTTTGGATCGGCAAAGTCCTCTCTCTTGTGGAAAGCGGTGGCCAAGGTCGCCATGTCCGCTCCATCCTCGACCAGGTTTCCCAACTTCATTATCTGATCCCTGCTCACCAGGGGCTCATCACCTTGGATGTTGATGACGTAATCGGCCTTCAGGGTGCGATTGGCTTCCGCCAACCGGTCGGTGCCGCTGGGGTGGTCCTTAGAAGTCATGATATATTGGAACCCCCCCGATTCAATTTCGCGGGCCAGGCGGGCGTCATCCACAGCAAAAACCAGCGGGTATTCCGGCCCTTGATCGCGGATGCGTTCCGCCACGTGAAGGATGAGGCTCTTGCCTTTTATCGGGTGGAGAAGTTTTTCCGGGAACCGCGTGCTGGCCAGTCGCGCGGGCACCAGGATTGCGGTCTGGCTGGGGCCATTCATGGAGATAATTGGTCGAGTTCAAGCTCGTCTTGGTCAAGGGGAAAAGGATTTCGCGGAAACCCCATACCGATTCGTCGGGTCCATGTCCTGTTTCAATATTGTTTCAATTATTTCCTTGTCAAACCGGGCAGAAAATGGATTAAAACTCCTTCCCCTTAAATTTTAAAAAAGTCTATACACGAATTCAGTTTTTACTTAGCTTTAAGGCTTTTGGCCCTTTTTATGATCAGGACGATATTCACCTTACTTGCCCTATCCCTATGCTGGGTTCCGCTCAGTTGGGGGCAATCGCAACTCGAGGAAACCCGCAAAGTATTCCAGGAACTCGTAGCGGCCCGCCAGGAAATTGCCGATAAGCGGGCCTCCTGGATAGTAAGAAAACAGTCTTTCCTGGATGCCATTGAGCTGGCAAAGTTGGAAATCGAACTTTTGCAGAAGCGGATTGAAGCCACCGAAGAGCAGTCCACCCAAGCGGAAAGGGACCGGATTCGCCTCAATGGGGAGATCGAAGAATTAAAGGAGGCTTCGGCCGTGGTGGCCGGAATCGTGCGCGAATTGGAGCAGCGTGTGTTGGTCCTGGTCAATGCTCTTCCCCCGGATATCAAGGAAAACCTGAATCGCCTGACCAGACGCATACCGGGCCGGAATGTTCCGGATAGCCGGGTGAGGGCCAGTTTGGGAGAACGGATGCAGAACATTGTGGGGTTGCTCAACCAGATTGAAGTATTCAACAACGGGATTCAGGTCTTGACCGAAGTGTGGGAAATCGGGGGCCAAAACGTGTCGGTCGAGGTATTCTACATCGGTTTGGCCAAGGCCTACTACGTAAACCAGGACAAAGGTGTCGCCGGATACGGCGTTGTATCCAAGGAGTCCGGCTGGACTTGGAAGGAAGATACGGCCTTGATCGATCCCATCGCCAGGATGATCCGGGTTTACCAAAATGAAATTCCCGCGGAGTTCGTCGTATTGCCCGCGGAAATCTAACACCCCTTAGGACAGGTCTAAAAACTTTGCCATGAAAAGCATTCTTACTGCCCTGCTCGGGCTTCTTGCCGCCTTATCCTCCAGCGCCCAATCCTTCGAACAGGTTGCCGGCAGCGCCAGATCCGATCTCGAAGGGGCTGGCGATCAGTTGGAAGCCCTGGAGGAGCAAATTGTCAGGGAACGTCAACCCCTCGAATCCGAAGAACGCCGGCTGCAAGACGGCGCCTTCGAACTGCGAGCCGAACTGGGTCGTATTCTGCGCCGCCGCGACAATACGGACCGGGACCTGAGGTCTCTGGAAAATGATGTGGAGGCCCGTAAAGACGAGAACGCGTATTTGACCAGCCTCATGGGAGAATACATTCGCGCTTTCGACAACCGGCTTCACGTAAGTGAGCAGCAGCATTATTCCGAACAGGTCGAAGATGCCAAACTTGCCATAGAAGATATCAACCTCTCAGCGGCCGATCGATTCAACGTCCAGTTGAAGGTCATTGAATCGGCCATCACCCGCCTGGAGAATATTATTGGCGGACACCAGTTTTCCGGAAAAGGCGTCTTGCCGGGAGGTTTATTGGAGGAGGGCACTTATTCGGTCCTGGGTCCGATTTATTTCTTTTCCAGCCCCGATCATAACGCTTCCGGTATCGCCACGCGGGAGTTTGGCTCCTCTCAACCGACAACGATCAGCCTGGGTGAAGAATACGACGGCCTGATTTCAGAGTTTTCCCGGAACGGGAGTGGATCCATTCCCGTCGATGTCACCCTGGGTTCGGCCGTTCAGGTGGAAGCCGCCAAAGACACCGTTCTGGAAGTTATCCAGAAGGGCGGAAAAGTCATTTACTTCATCCTGGGGCTGGCCGGTATCGCGCTGCTCATCGCCATCTTCAAATTCATAGAAATTTCCGGGGTACGCCAAGCGCGGCCCAAGGACCTCAGCTATATCATCAAGACCCTGAATGAGGGCGACCGGAAGGGGGCCCTGGATTACGCCCAAAAAATCGGGGGTCCGGTGGGCCGGTTGTTGACCGCTGCGGTGGAAAATGCCGACCGGGACAAGGACCAGGTGGAGGAAATTCTCTACCAGCAATTGATCACCACACAGCCGAAACTGGAACGCTTCCTCACCTTTATTGCCGTGACGGCCGGAACCGCGCCCTTGCTCGGGCTGTTGGGGACGGTTACCGGAATGATTACCACCTTTAAATTGATCACCATCTTTGGGACCGGTGATGCAAAATCCCTTTCCACTGGTATTTCCGAGGCCTTGATTACCACCGAATTTGGACTGATTGTGGCTATTCCTTCCTTGATTTGCCACGCCCTTCTCTCCCGAAAGGCCAAAGGAGTACTGGGAAGCATGGAACGAACCGCCATTGGATTCATCAACGGATTGCCCGGAAAACCCTGATTCCACCACCTAAATCTCATGAGAAACAGAAAGTCGCTCGGCTCAGGTGATGATCAAAACAATATCAACATCTCCCCGATGATTGATATGGTGTTCATCCTGCTCATCTTCTTTATCGTAACCACGGTTTTCGTCGAGGAATCCGGTTTCAGAGTAGAAAAGCCGGATGCAACGGATATCCAGGATGAGCTCGATGAGGATAAGGAATCGGTTACCATACTGGTGGATAAGAACAACCAGATCTTTTACAAGGAAGCCGGCGCCACCGAGGCCATAAGCATCGAATCGATCCGTCCCAGAGTTGGACAAGTCTTGCAAAAAGACAGGGATGCCCCGGTTTTGGTTGAAGCCGAAGATGCCGCCAATGCCGGGCTGGTTGTCAGAATAATGGATGAAGCCCGCCTCGGTGGGGCAGATATCATAAGCCTCACCGGTGCCAATTAGGTTTCCCATGCTCAACTTTCGTCCTGGCCCCCCCTTTTCTCCACAGGCAGATTAATGGCAAATCTCATGTTACGACCCATAAAAAAATTACCACAGGCCCTTTTGATTCTCAGCGCTTTAGGCGCCCTGCCAACCAGTTCGGAAGCTCAAAGGCAGAGGCAGCAAACGGATTTCTGGTCTGACCCCGAATTTGTCGAACGGTTTATCGGTACCTATTCCCCTCGCATTACGGTGGAGCCCCGCCTATCCCCTACCGATAAGACCTTTATGGAAGAATTTTCCACCCTGATGCAGACCAATCGGCAAGAAGCGCGAACTGCTCTGGACGCCAAAGCCGCGGAAGAGGGATCCAACGCCACCTTCCATTTGATCCTGGGCAATTTTGCCTACCAGGAGAGAAATTTGCAGGAGGCGGTCCGCCATTACGAGGCGGCCATAAGGAAACACAAGGATTTCCTGAGGGCACATGAGAACCTCGGCTTCCTTTACTTCCAACTCGGAAACGAGGAAAATGCGCGGGAGCGTTTTACCACTGCCGTGAAACTCGGAGCCGTGGACAAGAATATTTTCGGTATTCTCGGATACCTCTTCTTTGAGAATGAGCAGTTTATCGCCTCTGAGACCTCCTATCGATCCGCCCTGATCTATGAGGTGCAAAACGAGGCCTGGGAGTTCGGGCTGGCCAAAAGTATTCTATTCCAACGCAAATACAAGGATGCTGCCGGTTTGTTTGAAAAACTGATCGAAAAAAATTCCGGGGAGACCGAGTATTGGGAGCTGCAGGCGGAGGCCTACCTGGGGTTGGGAGAAAAACTCAACGCCGCCTCAAATTACGAAGTGCTCAGGCGTATGGGCGCCATTTCAGCGGAGAATCTGATCACCTTGGGCGATATCTACGTGGAGAATAGTTTCATAGAGGCTGCCTTGGGTGTGTATAAGGAAGCGATTATGGCCCGTGGTCGGTTTAACGTGGAAAAACCCATCGAAGCGGCTGCCAACCTGATCGAAGCCGGATTTTTCGATGCCGGCTCCGAGGTGTTAACCGAAATCAATCGCAGTTACGGCAATAGTCTGGACAGCAAATTGGCCTTTGTCGTGCGCAAGTTGAATGCGAAGATTCAAGCTGCTACCGACAACATGTCCGAGTCCGTCGTAACCCTTCTGGAATCGATGGTGGTGGAAAATCCCCTGGACGGGGACGTGTTGATCATGTTGGCGGACTTTTTCGCGCAAGGCGGGAATTTTGAGAAGGCGGAATTCCTGTATGAGCGCGCCCAAAACCTCCGCGATTTTGAAGCCAAGGCTTACTTTCATCACGGCAAGGCACTCGTCGCCGTAGAGCAGTACCGGGAAGCGGTGCGGGCTTTGGAGCGAGCCCAGGATGTAAAACCGCAGGACCACGTGGAAGAATACCTCCTGGGGGTCAGAAACGTCTACCGGGCCGTGCGGAACTAGCCCCATACAGTTTCATCATACCATCAATAACAACCCGGACATGAAGATAGGAAAGGTAACCCTGATACTGGCCTTAACCGCCTGTGGATCCTCCTCCCTGATGGGAGCCGAGGTTTTGACCACCGCTCGATCAACCTTGGAAAAGTGGGTGGAGGCACGCCGGGTTCTGGCCGAGGAAAGAGCCCAGTGGCTGGCGGATGAAAAAACACTGAACGATGACATCGCCTTCCTGAAGAGCGAAATTGATGGGCTTCGCAAGACCGTGGCCGATTCCATGCAGGAAATGACCACTGCCGATAGCCAACAAAATGAACTCGGCCAAAGTATTGCAGCCCAGGAACAGGCCATCGAAGTTATCAGGCAAGCGGTGCCGGGGTTTGAAAAGCGAATCCTGGCCCTCTCCACAATTTTCCCTTCCGTGTTCCAGGAAAAGGTTGCCACCCAGTTGCGGCGCATACCCGATCCCGATTCCGAGCGGCAGTTGGATGTATCCCTGGGTGACCGCGTCCAGAATATAATTTCCCTACTCAATAATATCGAATATTTCAATAAAGTGATAACCCCCAGCAGCGAACTGAGGGAGAAGGAAAACGGCGAAATTTTCGAAGTGAAGACCTTGTATATCGGCTTTGGCCAAGCCTATTTTGTCGATGAAAATCATGTTAACGCCGGATTTGGGTATCCGGTCATAGGAAAGGGATGGGTGTGGCAGGATCGGCCCGAAATTGCGGATGCGGTCGGCTTGGCCGTTTTGGCCGCAGATAACCGGCATCCGGCCGAATTCGTCAATGTCCCGGTGGAAATAAAGGAAGCCGACTAACCGACTTTTACCTATGATCCTGAAAAAGAAATTGTTCACGAAAACGTTCATCACCCTGGTTCTTTTGCTTTCGGTTATCCTTGCCGGCGCTCAAAATTTCGATACGGCCGCCCGAACCACCGAGGGTGATCTGGAGCGCGTCTTGGCCGAGCTGGCCCAGCTTCGCAACGCCATTGCCGAGCAAAAGATTCCATTGGCCCAGGAAATCAATCGGCTGGAGGACCTGAAAATCGAGCTGACCCATCAGCGCGATGAGGTGGTGGAGCAAGCCACCGGGGTAAGTCGCATCAAAGCAGAGTTGGAGCAAAGGGATTCGGAACTGGTCCGCCAAAACGACTACCTGCACACCGCATTGGGGAATTATATCGAGGAATTCCTCGGCAGCGCCCTTCACGTGGGGGAAATCCAACTCTACTCCGACGTGGTGGATCGAGCCCGCAACGCCAAAGACAATTCTGAAATCCCTTTGCAGGAACGCTATGATTTGCAAGTTGCGGTTCTGCAAGCTTCCCTGGGTCGCCTGGAGAAAATGGTCGCCGGCTACACCTTTGAAGGGGAGTGCGAAGTAGAAGGTGGAGATCTGGTTCAAGGCAATTTCGCAATTGTCGGGCCAATTGGAATGTTTTCCCAGGGTGGAACAGCGGGCTTGGTCGATGTGAATCCCCTGGACCTGCGCCCTCTGCAGATTCGCGTGGAAGGGGCTCCGGAAGAAGCCATGTCCGCCGCCGCAACATCGGGCTCCGGCACCTTGTTTCTGGATTCGACGCTCGATCAGGCCCTCGACGTCCTCCAATTGAAGGATACGATTATTGAACACATCGAAAAGGGTGGGGTGGTGATGTACCCCATCCTCACCCTCGCTTTTGTGGCCCTTGTCATATCGCTTTTCAAGGTTATCGAACTCCTATCTGTGAAAAAGGCCGGGCCGCAGGATCTGGAGATCATTTTGGATCACCTCAGAAGCGGCCGCAAGGAAGATGCCCTCAATTTTGCCCGCGGGGTTAAAGGGCCCAGCGGCAGAATGTTGACCGCTGCCATGGAGAGCATCGATGCCGAGGAAGACCTTATCGAGGAAATCCTCTACGAGCAGATGCTGGGCACGCGACCGAAGCTGGAGCGTTTTTTGCCCTTCATTGCCGTTACTGCCGCTACCGCTCCCCTGCTGGGTCTGTTGGGAACGGTCACCGGAATGATCAACACCTTCAAGCTCATCACCATTTTCGGTACCGGTGATGCCCGGCAGTTGTCTTCGGGGATTTCAGAGGCGCTCATTACCACTGAATTTGGTTTGATCATCGCCATTCCGACCCTTATCATTCACGCGCTTCTCTCCCGCATGTCCACGAGCGTTTTAGGGAGCATGGAGCGTACGGCGGTCGGCTTTATTAACGGATTGCCCCAACGAACCTGATTCGATTGCCGGTATGGTCTTTGCCCAGTCACTTAATTTTGAGACCTTCGTCGAGGTTTGGCTTAGCGGAGGTTGGGTCATGGTTCCCCTCGTCTTCCTGGCCTTTATCATTTATTTCACCGCCATGGAAATGGTGCTCTTCTTCCGGCGGGGCAACCACGACAAAGTGCCCGAGGCCCAATACGAGAAGTGGATCGACAATCCCGCCCTGGGCGAGGGCCATGTGGGCGAAATTATCTCTTATGTGAGAGATGAAAACGCAGATTCCAGCGATGAGGTGAGAAATCGTTTTGTTGAAATTTCCACTGCCGCCCTTCCGGTGGTCGACTCCCGGTTGATGTTTCTCAATATTCTGGTAACGGTAGCGCCTCTGCTGGGATTGCTCGGAACCGTCATCGGAATGCTCAGCACTTTCAAGGCCCTGTCCAGTGGTTCCGGGAAAACGATCGACTTGGTAGCCGAGGGTATCTCGGAGGCGTTGATTACCACTCAAACCGGTTTGGTAATTGCCATCCCCGGTTACCTGCTCGTGGCCATGATTCAAAAGAAACGCAACCAATATGCGGCTTTTCTTGTCAGACTGGAGAGTCTCGTGTTACAAAAAAATCAGAAATCTTCCGGAGGCGCCTCCCCGGTTACTCCATCCGGATAGCGCGTAGAGTATGAAAGGACGTAGACCATTATCAGAAGGCGGAAAGCTGAGCGATATCAATATATCGCCCATGATCGACATGGTCTTCATCTTGCTGATTTTCTTTATCGTCACTACCGTGTTCGTGGAAGAACCGGGGGTGGACATCGAGAAACCCATAACGCAAACGCTCCTGCCCCTGGAAAAGAACAGTATCCTGATCGCCATTTCCGGTAACAACAGGGTGGTTTACGGCGGCCAGGAAGTCGGGGTGGAAGGGGTTCGACCCATTGTTCGCCGACTCAATGCCAGGGACCCCATGCCGGTCATCCTGCAAGTCGATAGAAATGCCAGCGCCGGGGTGGTCATTCGGGTTATCGGCGAAGCCAAGCTGGGCCGCACCAATAAAATCAGCATATCCTCCGAAATGCGGTAACCTACCCAATTTGCAAATTTCCAAATCCAATACACCATGAAAAAAGTCTTCGCTTCTAATTATCAGGGCAATTCCCTCTCCTTTTCCTTGCCTTTGGGTGGGATTATAACCCTGGCCCTATTCATAGCGCTCCCCCTCACCCAGATCTTCTCCTCCCTGGACAATATGAACCGAGACGAGGAGAATAACCGCATTCAAATCGAGCCTCCGCCTCCACCTCCACCCGA
The DNA here is from genome assembly GCA_965204545.1 of Opitutales bacterium. Classification (GTDB taxonomy): domain Bacteria; phylum Verrucomicrobiota; class Verrucomicrobiia; order Opitutales; family UBA2995; genus JAABVD01. Next base: position 2,066,346 of record CBDBFA010000003.1, read on the forward strand.
ACCTCCCAAGCCGGAGGAGGAGGAAGAGAAAGAGGAGGATATCGAGATCGAAAAGCAGGAACAGCAACTGACCTTGGACCAGATCAACATGGCCCTTACAGCAGGTGACGGCGGAATGAGTTCTTCCGGAGTATCGGTCCAGGTATTTGATATTGCCGATAATTTCGATGAGATGGTATTCGAAATTTCCGATCTCGATAAACCGCCTATTCCGTTGGTCAAGATCAGCCCGCAATACCCTCCCGAGCTGAAACGCAACCGCGTCCAGGGAGAGGTCCATCTGATCTTTATCGTAGACGAATTCGGGAATGTGAAACGACCCAGAGTATCGAAATCTTCCAATCGTGAATTTAATGAAAATGCCATCAAGGCCGTTCGCCAATGGAAGTTCGAACCGGGTGAAAAGGATGGCAGAAAAGTGAAGACCCGCGTTCGCCTGCCACTTTCCTTTTCCTTGCGTCGCTGACTTAAATGAACTCTTTCGGTTATTCGCTGTTTCGCCTGGTCTGGTGCGGCTTGGTCGCATGGGGATTTTGTATCCAGGTCTCGGGGAAAGTCGACATGCGGTTCTGGCGAAAACCCGGTTATTTCGATGAATACTACCGGGATCTGATGGCCCAAGGCGCCAACTTGCCCACCGTGAAGTCGGAAGAGCAGGAGATTCTAAGAACCTATCATGACTTCACTTCAAAACAACAGGATGCCAGGGCCCTGGCTTATCTCCAGTCCTCCATCGGACGGGATGCCAGCGCGGCCCTCGATTTTACCTTGGGTTTGCATTACTACCGGGTGGACAAGCTGGACGATGCCCTGACGTATTTCAATAGAGCCGTTCTCAAATGGCCCACCTTCCAAGCCGCGCATAAGCTGATCGGCTATTGCCATTTGCAGAAAGATGCGTGGGAAAAAGCGGCCCAGGCCTTCAACCGGGCCACTCAACTGGGGCAAGACGATGCCCGGACCTTCGGCCTCCTGGGCATGATTTACCTCAATCAGGAAAAAATTCTGGAATCCGAAAGCGCCTATAAGAAAGCTATCGTGGCCGATCCCGAAACCCTGGATTGGTACAAGGGGCTGGCCTCCACCTTGCTCAATCAGGAGAAGCATTTGGAATCCATTTCCCTGTTTGAAGAAATGATAGCCCGGGCTGAAGAAACCAAGGATCAATCGGACTTCCTCATCCTGCAGGCCAACTCTTTCATCGCCTTGAATCAGCCCCTTGCGGCCGCCGCAAACTATGAAATCGTTCGGCGTATGGGACAGGCGACCTATGAAACCATGAGCCGTCTGGGGGACATTTACCTCAACGAAGATCAGTTGGAGTTGGCTACGGAAGCTCACGTCGAGGCCATAGAACTGGATCCGGCTCAGGATCAGGAACGACCGGTCAGGACCGCCGAGGTTATCGTCGCTCGTGGGTTTTGGGATAACGGTGAAACCATCGTAAAAACCATACGGAGAGTATTTTCAGATACCCTGAGTGAGGAGCATAACCTGACCCTCCTCCGCCTCGAAGCCCGTGTGGCGATTGCTCAGGAACGTAGCTCGGACATCGCCATCAAGTTGTTGGAAGAGATTTTGGAAATCGATCCCGAAGATAAGGAAACTGTCCTCCTGCTGGCGAGATACCACTATTCCCAAAGCAGGAAGGCAAAAGCCGCCGGTAATGAAGAAGAAACCCTCAAGAGCTTTGAAGAAGCCCGCATATACTTCGATAAAGCCACCGAAATGGGCGACGACGAGTTCAAGCGGCAAGCGTTCATCGATTACTCCCAGATCCTGGTCGATGAAACCCTGTATTGCGACGCCATACCGCTGTTGAGGGATGCCTTGGATTTGGAATACACCATTCGGGTGGAGAACTACCTCGAGCGGGTTGAGCGTGCTTGCCGAAACCAGCGCCTTCGCTCCCGATAGTCGTTCCACCAGCCGCAAAGAGCAAAGGCCCGCCCACGAATTGGGCGGGCCTTTGCTCTTTGCGCTACCGGCCCTACAAATTACTGCCCGAGCTGAAACCGGGAGAATCGACGAATGACGATGTTCTCACCCAATTGGGCAATTTTTTCGGTTACCAACTCTTTGATGGTTTTATCCGGGTCCTTGACGAACGGTTGGTCCGACATGCAGATCTGAGAGAAATACTTGTCCAATTTGCCTTCGACAATCTTTTGAATGACCTGGGGTGGCTTTCCACCTGCCTGCGAAGAGGCAATATCGCGTTCTTTGGCCACCAGTTCCGGTGGAACTTCCTCGCGAGTCAGGTAGGCGGGACTCGCGGCCGCGATATGCAGGCAAAGATCCCGCGCCAGAGTCTTGAAGTCAGGGGTCTTGGCTACAAAGTCGGTTTCACAATTCAGTTCGATCAAAACCCCAACTTTTCCACCCATGTGGATGTATTGTTCGATTATGCCCTCCCGGGCTACCCGGCCGGCTTTCTTGGCTGCCGTGGCAGCGCCTTTTTTGCGCAGGAAAATGACGGCTTTTTCCATATCCCCTTCATTTTCCACCAAGGCTTTTTTACAGTCCATTAAACCGACACCTGTCATTTGGCGTAGCTCGCTTACCTGTTTGGCCGATATGTGCACACTCATTGGGTTTTGTTAAATTGGGTATTTTGAATTTTGGATGTTCCGGCTCAGGGGGTTTCCCGGGGAGAAACGTCCTGGTCCAACATCAGTTCGGGATCGATGGTAACGGTTACTTCCTCCATGTTATCGGCCGCTTCCGCCGCAAGTTGTTGGGAGTAGGTTTCCGCTACCGGTTCAGCCAGGAATGTAAGTGGGGTGCGGGTGGTTTCACGCCTTACCGCTCCGTTCTGGATGGCTTCCATGACGGTTTCCACAATAATGCGGATGGACTTTACCGCATCGTCATTACCCGGGATGGGGTATTCGACGGTGGAGGGATCGGAATTGGTGTCCACCAAGGCAATTACCGGGATGCCCAGCCTGTTGGCCTCGGCCAGGGCAATGGCCTCCTTTTTGATGTCCACGATAAACATGGCGTCAGGCAGTTCGGGCATTTCCAGTAAACCTTCGAAATTGCGATGCATCCGGCTCATTTGACGGCGTATGAAGGACGCTTCCTTTTTGGGAAGTTTCTCAAGGGATCCATCCGTCTCCATACTGAGGTATTCGCTGTATTTGGAAATACTGTTCAGGATGGTGGCGAAATTGGTCAGTGTTCCCCCGAGCCAGCGGTTGACGGAATAAGGCATTTCAGTGGCAATGGCCGCCTCCCGAACAACCTCCTGTGCTTGTTTTTTGGTGCCAACCAGCAGGATTTTGCCCCCTTGGGCCACCGTTTCTTCGATATATTCAGTCGCCCTTTCCAGACAATGGAAGGTTTTTTCCAAATCGATGATGGAAATGCCATGGCGGTGATCGAAAACAAAGGGTTTCGATTTTGGATTCCATCGTTTGGTTTGATGGCCGAAGTGGACTCCGGCGTCCAGCAAGTCCCTAACAGTTAAATTCATTACAAATGCGGGGATCTGATTGGAGGTGATGCCCTATTGAATATGTTGAGTTGTTTATGAATATGAATGGGTGGGTTTCCAAAAAGGAGGTCAAGCTACTGTTTGGGAAAAGAAAAGCAAGGTGTATTTTCCATTGGCCCCAATTATTGGACGAGAAGGGCCCAAAAACGAAATCCTGAAAAAAAACCTTGCCCAGAGTTGGATTCTGAAAATTATTCATCCTCTCTCAAGTTGCAGGGTGGAGCAGTCAGGTAGCTCGTCAGGCTCATAACCTGAAGGTCCCCGGTTCAAATCCGGGCCCTGCACCCAAATTAAATGGGCCCGATAGTCCTACCGGGTTAAAAATGTTCGGAGACCCCCAACCATCCTATCTCTTGTTCAAGTCAACTATGGCCCATTCATACAATCGAGGAATGCGTATCCGATTTACGCCAGCTTTTTTGTAAACCGTCAGCCGGACTGGTTTCCGGTTCGGCGCGTGTAAGGTGGCGGACTCGAATGGCCCGGAAAATGCCTCGCTTACTTCGAGATTGAAGTCCTTGTAGACGGGAGCTGGCTTCGGCGGGTTCAATGGCCTTCCCAGCATGTGCAGGACCAAGCCCCCGTCATTCGCCCTTCTTGCGACTATGGTTACATTGTCATTTCCCACCGATACATCAATCGGACGCTTGATCAGGTCCCAGAGTCTATCGATGTGCTCAATCGAGATCACCTTTTCTCCTTGCGATTTAATCTCGGCTTGAAGGGGTGGATCCAGGTATTTGAAGTCTTCGGTAAGGATAATCGCGTCGAGTTCGTCGAGTCGTCCCCGATCGATATCGCGCGAATACAAATCGTCCCCAAAAAAGAGAAATTCGAAGGGAATGTTCTCGGCGGTCAGCTTATCCACTGCCGATAAGGCAATTTCTTTCCCGTATCGGCTGCCGAGATGGCTGTAGATCAGGCCTATTTTCGCAAAAGAATCGTATCCGTCGAATAATGACCGATTGTCCTGGATAAATTTGAAAAGATAGCGGAACTCCTGCGGATTCGGATCGTATTGTCCCGGATTGGTCCACTGCTTGATGGGGGCGAGAAAATTAGAGCCATAGGCGTAGCTTTGGGCAATCCAAGCGCGAGCGAGCGACTCGGCTTTTTTATCTCGGATCATTCGCCACGGGCGAGGCCCGGCGGTGATCAAATTTGGTTTTCCCACGACCTCGCAAATTTTGTAAAGCAGGAGTACTTCATTGTACAGTTCAAGATTGTCGCCTTTCAGGAGTTGGTCACCTTCGGTTATATAGCCATCTACCTCTTTAATGTAGGTCGTCTGCCGCACCTGCAACGGATCGCTCGAGGACAGAAAAGGAACACTTCTCCCAGCATAGGCGTCGGCATAGTCGGCCAACTCCTTGTGAAAAGCGTTAATCTCCTGGTACTGGTAAATCAGGAAGTCGTTGAAAAACGGGATGCTCGCGTCCGGGCCCTTTTGCCGGTCTTCTTGCACAAAGCGTTCGATCGTCCAACCGTCTTTGAGAAGATGCGCCCGATACTCGAACCGGGTTATATCGGGAATTCCCATGCGAGACAATTCGGAGTTGCTGTATTTGCTCTTTAGAAAGGCTCGAAAACCAACCTCGCAATGTCGGCAAAAACAGGATGCCCGCTTTACGTTGTTCACGGTATTGCGTTGCAAATCAACCGATACCAGATCGACGCCCGCATCGACAGCGACTTTAACCCGCTTCTTCATGGCGGCTCGAGCGACGGGAGAATTGGAGCAAAAACGCTGATTTCCATTCCAGGGGAAAATGGCGACGCTGCCGTCTAAGAGGATTACCGAGTGGTCCTCGATATTCTCTCCTTGGGCGAGAATATATTCATTGATCTCCCATTCTTGATAATCCCATTGTAACCGGGCCATGACGCGAAGGCCGTCTGCTTGAGTAGCGGCAACGCCCTCGATATACTCTGCCACCGCCTTTGCCTCCTTTACCGCATCCTGCGTGTCATTCGGATCGTAAGAACCGGGAATGGCCGGTATCGCGGCATAGGCCTGAGCATCCGGGTTATATAATTTAGAGACTTGCTCCAGTCCTTCTGCCCATTTCTCCGATGAAGCATCCTTGTAGCCCTTGGTCCACACGTCCGACCGACGATTGATGGTCTGGGCAGAAAGGGTTGAAGGTAGGATCATTCCCACCATCAACCCGGATATTATTCCAGCTATTTTTACCATATCAAATTTGTCCATTAATTCTGTTCCCACCTACTGCCGTCCCAAACTCAGCATATCCGGACAGGAATGGAATATTTATATGCCTTCGATTACCCAATTGCCTAAAACTTCGCGCCTTTGCGCACCACATCTGCAGGTGACAATCCGGAGGCGATTATGTCCCGCCAACCACGTTCGGCCTTATTCCTTTCCTCTGCCTTAACCAGTACTTCGAAGGCGATATCTCTCGACACCACCACAATGCCATCCATATCGGCAAAGACCAAGTCTCCAGGCGTGACCTCGGTTCGACCGATTTTAATCGGTTGTTGCCACTCAGTGATATGAAAGCGGTCGGCCATCGAAGCCGGAGTCCGATAGCGGCTCCAAACCTTGAAACCGGTATCTATGATTCGGTCCACATCACGTACCCCGCCATCGATAATAGCGCCGACACAACCCCGCATCATGGAGGCTGCGGTCATCATTTCTCCGTAGTGGGCCGTTTCCCGATCGTCACCGGTATCCCAAACCACGATGCTTCCGGCATAGAGCGCATTGATCATAGCCGCTCTTTGCGCGTGCACGTCCTCGGGTTCAGGCAGATGAGTGGGTATCCCCTTTATGGTAAAGGCGAAACCCGCCACCTTCATCCCATCCACCAAAGGCAGCAGATTGGACGGTAGATTCTGTTCCCGCTTCCCAAATTCATGATGCAATATATCGATTACTACGGCGGTGTAGATCGCTTCGTAGCGCTCCCTCATTTCCGCTTCGCTGATATCCAGTTGCTTGCTCATAGCCTCAAAAATTTCTTGGCTGGTGCCTTACGTTACTTTTTTGGTCCAAACCGTCAGCCCTCGCAAGTCGTCGCTTCGCTTATTGGGAAACAGGCGGGACAAGCAATAAGCAACGGCAAACAGAAAGAGGTGCGGCAGCACTCCTATCCAGAAGTCGTCGGGCAACCGGGCTGAAAGGGAGGGGAACCAATGACTCCCCAGGGCTGAAGAAAGGAAAAGCCAAGCCACAACCAGCAAAACCGTTGCGCTGATCGAAAACGCAGCGACTTTTGAACTCACCCGGGTGGTGAAGATCCCCAGCAGGAACAAGCTGATGACTCCGGTGCTGAACACGGGAAGCAAAAACGTATGCAGCTCCAAAATCGTCGATGTTCGAGCGAAATGAATCGCCAATGCCACCGACACCATGATCGCGGAAAAGAAAACTGTCAGCCAACGTCCCAGAGCCAGGTACTCCCTTTCGGTTCGCTTCACTTTGCCAAACCTGCGAAAGAAATCGTTCACCACCGTTGAGGATATGGCATTGAGCGACGAGTCCAGAGTCGACATGGCAGCGGCCAGCAATGCTGCGATCACGAAGCCCGCCACTCCAGCAGGTACCATCGTGAGGATGAAATACGGATACACGCTCTCCGGCTGCATGGCTTGCACCGTTTCGGATGGAAAATGGTTGAAAAACACATACAGAGCCGATCCGACGAACGCGAAATAGACCCAAACCGGAATGGATAGGCCCGTTCCCAAAGCCAAAGCGATTCGAGCGTCCTTTTCCGATTTTATCGACAGATAGCGTTGCACCATGACTTGGTCGGTGCAAAAGAACTGCAGAAACGCGAACTGCATGTTCAGAATTATCACCCACATGGTCTTTTCACTTAGGATGAACGCGGTCGATCCCAAATGAAATTTTCCGTCCGAAGCCGCCTCGGCTACGATCTGATCGAAGCCGCCCGGAATGGCCCCGACGATGATTGGCAGGCAAATCAGACCGCCTATCATCAGCGAAATCCCCTGAATCAAATCGGTCCAAATCACAGCTTCCAGACCACCCGCGATCGTATAAGCCGCTACCACGACCCCGAACGCTATAATTATAATCGTCATTTCCAACCCTACCATTTGCTCGAATACCAAGCTCACCGCGTAGAGAATCACCCCTATTCGAAACATATTGCCGCCGATAAACCCCACCGCCGTATAGACCCTGGCCCATCCGCTGTAGCGCATTTCCAAATACTCATAAGCCGAACGAAACTTGTTCCTGCGAAAGAATGGCATCGCCACAAAGAAGGCCAAGAGCGCCGGAAGGATGTAGAGGAAATGCGCCGGCATGAAACGCCAATCTTCTTTGAAGGTATAAGCCGGCATCCCCAGGAACGTCATCGAGCTGATCACCGAGGCCATCATGGAAAAACCCACCACCCAGCCAGGCATCCCTCGCCCGGCTAGGAAATAGGTATCCGCTGACTTGTTTTTTCTAGCAAAATATGCGCCTATGAAAACCATGGCCGCCAAATTGAGGCAAATAACCAAAACATCCTGCCAGCGAAGTAAGCTCGTTTCCATGGGTTACTAAACAATTCAAAGGTTTTAAGGAACCACCTAAGGCACGAAAATCACGAATCAAAATGGCAGATACGGCTCCGACTCCACCGGAATGTGTTTCGTAGGGGGATACTTCCCCAAAGCCTCTTCATCGATATCCGTTCCCCAACCTGGACCGGCAGGTGGCGAGCAGTGGCCGTTCTTCACTACGAGCGGGACGGTCAGCACCTCGTTATACAGCTCCATCATATTGAGAAACAACTCCTGCATGTTGGCGTTGGGGATGGTGGTCTGTAGTTGGAGACTGGCCACGGTTGATAGGGGACCATTCGAGTTGTGTGGCGAAACTGTTACGTAGTATACCTCGGCCATGCTTGCGATCTTTCTTAGCTCGGACATGCCACCGGCGTGGCAAATGTCGGGCTGGATAACGCTGACCGCATTGGACTCCAGGATTTCGCGCAGCCCCCAGCGGGTGTACAATTGCTCGCCCGTCGCGATCGGCACCGATACCGAGCGGGCGAAATCCACCAATGTCTTGGGATTGTCCCAACGGATCGGCTCTTCCATCCAGGCGATGTTGAACGGCTCCAGTCTCCGGGCTACCCGCCTGGCGCTGCCGACGTTCAAGTAGCCACGAATATCGATAGCGACCTCCACGTCCGGCCCCACCGCTTCACGGACCGCCTGCACTCGATCCAAACCCATCTGTATCCGCTCCGGAGTGGCCACTTGCGGCCCACAAAATGGATACAGTTTCAAGGCCTTGTATCCGGCTTTCACTACAGCTTTGGCATCGGCGGCGTTATCCTCCGGAGAATCGTCGCTCTGGGACCAACCATTAGCGTAGAGTTTGATCGAGTCGTTGACCTTGCCCCCAAGCAATTCATAGACCGGCACACCCAGAGCCTTGCCCTTGATGTCCCACAAGGCCAAATCGATGGCGCTCAAAGCGCTCGTGGTTACCGGTCCGCCCGTCCAGGTAACTCCACGATAAATCGAATTCCACAATAACTCGATTTGAAACGGGTCCTTGCCCACCAGGAATTCTCGGAACGATTCAAGCTCAGCTCTCAGCCCTTGATCCTTGTACTGCAAACTCCCCTCTCCAACTCCGTATATACCCTCGTCCGTTTCGATTTTGACGAAAGTCCAGTTCCAATCGAAATCGCCGGGACGTCCTTTCCCTCCCGCCATTTGTAGAACTCTAAGATCAGTGATTTTTATTGGATCGAAAAAAGTGGGGAAAATCCGCAGAGGAGTCATTCACGCGGGGACCTGGATTCAAAACGGTCCAGAGCAACGCGCGCGCATCTCTAATCTCTCAAAAGGCCCTAAGGCTGGGAAAAAGCTCTACAGAAAACGGTGCCCTGGTCAAGAAGATCGTCCAAGTTTCCATCTTCTCCTCCAATTCACCCTTTCCCGATTCAGATGCAGAAGGGTGGCCGGGTTATTTGCCTAATCCGGTCCACTTGGTCCATTTCCGTTGAATCCTGTTCGGTAAGGCTTTTGTGTGGTCTCGATGAAAGCGGAGGACTTGTTTGCCCTACCGGATAATTTTCCCTTTCGATCGTATTTCAATTCGGAAGATACTCCTTGGTCCTGGATCCCCCAAATTGGGCGAGCCCTTGGAAACTCCGGATTTGCTACCAGTCTCCCCGTTCCGCAAGGCTTGCCTTCCGGGGTAGTTATAGAGGGACGGGTATTTTTGCACCCGACCGTGCAACTGTCTCCCAACCTGGTTATTCGAGGACCGGCCTACATCGGGGCTGGAACCGAGCTTCGCCCCGGGGTTTTCATACGCGGAAATGTCATCGTGGGGGAGGGTTGCGTTCTGGGGAATTCCTGCGAATTCAAGGATTCCCTCCTGCTCGACCGGGTAGAGACCCCTCATTTCAACTACGTGGGAAACTCCGTGCTGGGCAACGGCGCACACCTGGCAGCAGGGGTGATCTGTTCCAATCTCAGGCTGGACCGGCAGGAGGTGTGGGTCAGTCTTCCGAGCGGCAAGGTAAACTCGGGATTGAGGAAATTGGGGGCCTTGGTCGGCGACGAAGCAGAAGTGGGGTGTAACACTGTTTTGAACCCGGGCACGATTCTGGGGAAGCGATCGCTGGTTTATCCCTCTTTGGCGTTCGGAGGTTTTCTGGAGCCGGAAATGGTGGCCGGTTCCAGGACGGAAATCATCCATGTCAAGCGTCGGGGTCATTCCTTGTAATCGTGCATGTTAATGCAGGATTTAAGAATTGACCCCTTTCTACTGCCTCGGGTTGAGGGCTGCGATGACCTGATCAAACAGTCCGGGGGCGGCCGCAACGCAGGATTTCCAGTGATCGGTATTGCCCTGCCAATTGGAGACGCGGGCCCCGGCTCCGCGCGCCACAGGGATAACGGGAAAAACATCCCATGGATTCACGATCGGATCGACCGCTATGTCCGCCTTGCCGGAGGCCAACAAAAGGTAGCCATAGCCGTCCGCCCAGGTGCGGTAGAGTTTTACCTTCCGCATAAGGGCGTTGAAACGGGCGCCATTCTGATACCTCTCCGCCGTCAGAACACTCGAGCTTACCAATGTCGCTTCCCCTAAACTCGCAGTGGACCGGCACCGCGTCGGTTTTCCGTTGAGAAGACAAGTCTTGTTGTCGCCAATGCACTTGATTTGCAGCAATGGCTGATGGATGGCTCCCAAAACCGGCTCCCCTCGGTGGAGAAGGCCGATCAGGGTGGTGAAAAGGGGAACCCCGGTAATAAAGGCTTTGGTTCCATCGATGGGATCGATTACCCAGGTGTATTCGGCCCCTTCGTTCTCCGATCCGAATTCCTCTCCCACAATGCCATGGTGCGGGAACTCCCTTTGTATTAGGGTGCGAATACAGGTTTCGGCCTCCCTGTCCGCCCGGGTGACCGGAGACTCATCCGCCTTTTCCTCGACGGAAAAGTCCCGGTTGAAAAAATACGGCGCTATAACCGCTCCACTTTGGTCGAGGAGGGTTTCCAAAAATGGTATGAGGGAATTTGTATCCATCTTGGAGTTGGCTTCGGGGCACTAACTTGTTAATTGGGAAGCATAGAATGTCAGAGGAAAGTACAAGCATTGCATCTTCCTGGACTCAATCCCCGATTTTTTGTCTGGATTTCGAAGGGAGCCGCCAAAGTGGAATCGTGGAGTATGGGCTGGTAATGCTCTTGGGCGGCGAGGTCACCGAAATGTCCACTCGTTTATGTCGTTCCACCGCCGCCATATCCCATTGGGAGACCGCCACTCATAATATTCGCGACGAAGATGTCGCTGAAGCGGAATTCTTCGAAGCGGATTGGGAGATGTTTCGGGATAAAAGGGCTCAAGGTCCCTTCGCCGCGCACAATGCCAGCTTCGAAAATAGTCTGATCAAGAGTGTTTGGCCATTTACCAACCTGTGCCCCAACTTCATGACCCATTCCATGGATATCGATTGGGGCCCTTGGTTGGATACCTGCTCTCTCTACCGTTCGCTCTTCCCGGGTCTCGAATCCTACAGCCTGTCCGAATTGGTACAAGCGTTTCGTTTGCAAAGTCTATTGAACCGCTGGGCTGAGCGATGGTGTCCTTCCGACCGCAGGACTTTTCATTGTGCCCCTTACGACGCCTTGGCTTCGGCTGCCTTGCTCGGGAACCTGATCAATTATGAGGCCGCAAAATCCCTGTCCCTGTCCCAAATCCTCCTATGGAGCCAGCCTGGGGAGACCGACTTCTCCCGCGGTCAACTGGAACTCTTATGATCCTTCCCGGGACTATCCGTCGCTGGCTCCCCTTCCGTTGATTCGATGATATCCTCGGTATCCACCACTTTGGCCGTAGCCACGATTTTGTCATCCGTGCCGAGGTTCATCATGCGAACCCCCTGGGTGGCGCGACCGATCACACGAACATCCTTGACCGGGGACCGGATGGCTTGCCCGCTGAGGGTGAGGATCATTATTTCATCCTCCTCCCTTACGGCAAGAGCCCCCGCTACTCCAGAGGTCTTAATGGCTATGACACCAATTCCAGCGCGGTTCTGCAGTCGGTAGTCTCCAAAATAGCTTCGTTTTCCCAACCCGTTTTCACCCACGATCAACAGGGTGGCGCCGGGATCAGCCACCACGGCGGAATTCACGTAATCACCCCCCTTGAGGGTGATGCCCTTGACCCCCCGAGTGGCCCGGCCCTGATCCCGCATATCCGTTTCCCTGAAGCGGATGGACATGCCGTTTTGCGTGATGATGAAAATTTCGTTTTCCCCCCGGGTGAGTAATACGTCGATCAACTGATCTCCCGGATAGATATTGATTCCGATGATTCCGTCGCGCCGGTAATTGGCGTATGCTTTCAGATTGGTTTTCTTCACTATTCCCTTGCGGGTGACCTGGACCAGATGAAGCTCCTCCGAAAATTCCGGAACGCAAATCATGGCCGCGATTTTTTCTTCCTGCCGCATTTCCAGAAGGTTGGCTATGGAACGCCCTTTGGAGATCCGGGTGCCTTCAGGAATCTCGTACACCTTCTGCCCGTACACCCTGCCGTTGTTCATGAAAAACATGATGTTGTCGTGGGTGTTTGCGGTAAAAACGTGTTCGATGAAGTCTTCCTGATAGGAACCTGAGCCGATGACACCCTTTCCCCCTCTTCTCTGGGAGCGGTAGGCCCGAACACTCGTTCGCTTGATAAATCCCTTGTGCGACACCGATATGACGCAACCTTCGTTGGCAATGACGTCTTCCATTCTGAACTCGGATTCGGCCGGGAGGATTTTTGTCCTCCTTCGGGAGGGGTATCTTTGCTTCAGGGCCAACAGCTCTTCCTTGATGACAGACAGCAGTTTCGATTCGCTCTCCAGAATTTGTTTCAACTCCTCGATGAGTTGGATGAGCTTTCGGTACTCGGCGTCGATCAATTCTCTTTCTAATCCGGTCAATTGGTAGAGCCGCAGGTCGAGGATGGCATTAGTCTGGCGTTCCGTGATGGGGTATTTGGCCATGAGGCTCCTTTTTGCCGCATCCCGATTACTGGATGCCCGGATGATTTTTACGATATCGTCCAGGTTGTTCAGAGCGATTTTGTACCCTTCCAGGACGTGGGCCCGGTCTTCTGCCTTCATCAGGCGGAATTGCGTTCTCCGCGCCACCACTTCCCGTCGATGCTCGATGAAACACTCGATCATCTCCTTGATATTCATCTGTTTGGGCCGGCGTTTGACCAGGGCCAGCAGAATGGCGCCGAAGGAAGATTCGAGCTGGGTGTGTTTGTAGAGCTTGTTGATGACCACGCGGGGTGAATCGCCCCGTTTTACTTCGACGACGATACGGGTGTCCTCGTCCGATTCATCCCTGAGGTCGCTGACTTCCGACAATACCTTACTGGTGATCAATTCCGCGATTTTGGTGACCAGGGAACTGCGGTTTACGTAGTATGGTATTTCGGTAATAATGATCTGTTGCTTCCCATTGCTCAGTTCCTCGGTTCCGACCGTTCCCTTTACCCTGACGATACCGCGGCCCGTTCGCATGTATTTATCGATACCCTCACGGCCTGCAATGGCCCCACCGGTGGGAAAATCGGGTCCCGGAATATAGGTCATGACGTCGTCGATGGACAGGGTGGCATTGTCGATGATGGCGCACGCTGCATCGATCAGTTCCTCCAGATTGTGTGGAGGAATGTTGGTTGTCATTCCCACGGCTATGCCCGTGGAACCGTTCATGAGCAGATTGGGCAGGGCAGCCGGCAATACGGATGGCTCAGTGGCGCTCTCCTTGTAGTTGGGAACGAAATCCACCGTGTCCTCGTTGATTTCACGAAGGAGATCTTCCGCCATGTTCTGAAGTTTGGCCTCGGTGTAGCGGTAGGCGGCCGGAGGATCGCCATCGATGGAGCCGAAATTTCCCTGGGGGATAATCAGCGGGTAACGCATCACCCAATGCTGAGCGAGCCGGACCAGGGTGTCGTAAACCGAAATGTCCCCGTGCGGATGGTAGTTTTTCAGGACCTCGCCCACCACCCCGGCACATTTATCGAAGGGTCGGTTGTGTAATAAACCCTCGCGAAGCATGGCGTAGAGAACGCGGCGCTGTACCGGTTTCAATCCGTCCCGGGCATCGGGAAGAGCGCGGCTTATGATGACCGACATCGAGTAATCGATGTAGGCCGACTGCATGATTTCGGTTATGCTGGTCGGCGTAAGGCGTTCTTTGTCCGGATTCATCGGGAAAGGGTAGGGTGTTGCTCGGTATCAGACGTCCAGATAGGAGGTGTTGAGAGCGTTGTCTTCGATGAAGGCCCGTCGCGAAGCCACGTCTTCTCCCATGAGCATGGAAAAGGTGGCTTCCGCCCGGGCGGCGTCTTCGATATCCACTTTCAACAAACGCCTTTTATTCGGGTTCATGGTCGTTTCATAGAGCTGTTTGGCGTTCATTTCCCCGAGGCCCTTGTAACGCTGAATGCTGAGACCCCGCCGACCCAATTGGCGTATGTTCTCTACCAGTTCCAAAATCGAATGGAGTTCCCTCGATCGCTCCTTCTTGCCGCGGCTCGTTTTTTCTATGAGTCTGTAACGGCCATCCTCCGTCGGGGTGAAACGGGTGATGGAAAGGCCGGCCCCGGAGATGCTCTTTAGAATTTTCGACATCTGGCCCGCTTCAAATATTTCATAGACGCTGATGCGCTGCTGAACCGTGGCGCCGTCGCTCCCCCTCACTTCCCGTATGGTGGATTCTTCGTAAAGGTCTTCCGTAATGCCGTAATCGACGAAAAATTGCGAGTGGTCGTCGTCATCCATCAGGAATTGGTATTCTTCACGGTTTCCCGTGCGTATGCGGGCGATGTATTCAGGTAGTGCCAGGGTTTCCGGATTTTTGTGATCCAGGTACTCCACGATGGGGCAGCCGTAACGGGAAACCCCTCCGCTGAGAAGCTCGAGGCGAGCCAAGGCCTCCACAATTTTGTCGATGGTCGCCGATGGATAACGGTGGCCGTCGCGGATGCGGACCAGGGTTACATCCTCCGAACCCAACTCGAGCAATATCCGGTTCAGTTCGGTATCGTTGTCCACGTATTGCTCGCGCCCTCGTCGCTTGATTTTGTAAAGCGGGGGTTGGGCGATGTAGAGGAATCCCCGTTCGATCAATCCGCGCATGTAGCGGTAGAAAAACGTCAGGTAGAGGGTTTGAATGTGGGCCCCATCCACATCGGCATCAGCCATCAGGATTATTTTATGATAGCGGGCCTTGTCGGCGTCGAAGGCTCCGTCCCCTTCATGGTCGCCGATCCCCGTGCCCAGAGCGGAGGTGAGCAACTGGATCGACTTGTTGCGCAGGGCTTTGTCAATGCGGGCTTTTTCCACGTTGATGGGCTTGCCGAACAAGGGGAGTATGGCCTGGGTTTTTCGGTTCCGGCCCTGTTTGGCCGATCCACCGGCCGAATCCCCTTCCACGATATAGAGTTCACAGAGGGCCGGATCCTTTTCCGAGCAATCGGCCAGTTTGCCGGGTAACCCGCCCCCGATGAGGGCGCTTTTGCGCACCGTTTCTCTCGCTTTCCGGGCTGCCTCCCTGGCCCGGGCCGCATTCAAACATTTGTCGATGATTTTTTTAGCCAGACCCTGTGTGGTCTCAAATGCAATCTTGAGTTTCTCCCCGGTAATTTTCTGCACGATTCCGTCAACTTCCCCATTGGATAACTTGGTCTTTGTCTGACCTTCAAATCGCGGTTCGGGAACCTTCACAGAGACCACCGCCGTCAGTCCCTCCCGGGTATCGTCTCCAGTGATGGGAGGATCCTTTTCCTTAACCAGGTTGTTCTTCTTGGCGTAGTTGTTGATGGAACGGGTCAGGGCGGTGCGAAAACCGGATAAATGAGTGCCCCCTTCCAGGTTGAAGATGGAATTGGCGTAGGCGTAGATCTGGTTGGTGTAGCTGTCCGTGTATTGCATGCTGACATCGACCACGGTCTCGCTCTCGGACCCTTCCGGGGCAGCGCTCCCGGCAAAGGTAATGGGTTTTTCCATCACCAGGTTCTTTGACTTGTTGAGAAATTCCACGTACTCCTCGATTCCGTTTTCAAATTTGAAGGTTTCGCTTTTGTCGATGCGGTCGTCCTCCAACAGAATTTCCACCCCGGGGTTCAGAAAGGCCAACTCGCGCAATCGTTTGGCCAGAATCTCGTACTTGAAATCCCGCGTGGTCAGGAAAATCTCCGGATCGGGAAGGAAGGTGATCTTGGTGCCCGTTTTCCGGGTCGTGCCGATTACCTTCATCTTCTGAGTGGTTTTCCCCTGGGAAAATTGCATGTGATATATCCCCCCGTCCCGGCGCACCTCCGCCTCGAAATGCTCGGAAACCGCGTTCACACATTTGGCCCCCACCCCGTGCAGTCCACCCGATACCTGGTAGGCGCCTTTACCGAATTTTCCACCGGCATGAAGGTTCACCAGAACCAACTCCAGGGCGGGAATCTTGTATTTGGGATGGATATCGACCGGAATGCCCCGGCCATCATCGGAGATGGAGCAGGAACCATCCAGGTGTATGGTGACCGCAATGAGGGAACAGTAACCGGCCAGCGCCTCATCGATGGCATTGTCCACGATCTCGAATACGCAGTGGTGCAGGCCCCGTTCATTGGTATCCCCGATATACATGTCCGGCCGTTTGCGAACCCCTTCCAGACCCTCGAGTTTTTGGATTTTGGAGGCGTCGTAGCCGGATGTGTCGGATAATGGAGCAGTGGAAAATGAATCTTCCGTATCTTTGGACATGGGCATAAGTAATCATGAAGGGATAAGCGGGGAAAGACCATCATATTTTTCCGTCCTCTTGGCCAGTCCCTATAAGCATGGTTTGGGCCGAAGTTGAGGAAGTCTTTCGGGAAAACCAGGAGTGATGCCCTGAAATCCTTCTTGCCCGAGAAAAAAGAGGATAGGTATGATCCCTAGCCAAGCTATGGCTCAACTGAATCCGAAAATCGAGAAATAGGGGCGTTTGGAACTCGAGTTCAAGAAGCAGCCGACCACGCAAATGTCCAAATCCGCACGCGCACTCTCCCGCAGTTGCATGCTCGAACGGGCCACACAGATGCGTCCCTGGGACATCATAGTGGTCGGCGGTGGCTGCATAGGACTCGCCACCGCCCTCGACGCCTCGGCACGTGGATACCGGACGCTCCTGGTCGAACGAGCCGATTTTACTAGCGGCACATCCAGCCGCAGCACCAAACTCATTCACGGCGGGGTCCGGTACCTGCGCCAGGGTCAGGTTGGGCTCGTCTACCGTGCGCTGCGTGAGCGGCGCCTTCTCCGGGCCAACGCGCCGCACCTGGTCCATAGCCTGCCCCTTTTAGTGCCGGCGTATCACTGGTGGGAACGCCCATGGTACGGCCTGGGCCTCAAGCTCTATGACACCCTGGCCTTGGGCCGGAACCTCGGCTCCTCGCGCCTGGTGAGCCGCCGCGAATCCCTGAACCACCTCCCGACGCTGCGCCGCCGCGACCTCCGTGGCGGCGTCCTCTTCCACGACGGGCAGTTCGACGACGCCCGCCTGGGATGGACCATCGTCCGCACCGCCGCCGCCCTGGGGTGCGTCGCGCTGAACTACGCGGAAGTGGTGGGGTTGGTAGAATCGCGCGGGAGAGTGAAGGGGGTCGAGGTTCGGGATATCCACGGTGGGAAGGAGTGGGTCGCCCGCGGGGCGGTGGTGGTCAACGCCGCGGGTCCATACGCCGACTCGCTGAGCCGGATGGACGAACCGCGCCTGGCTCCCTCGGTCGTGCTGAGCCGGGGCGTGCACATCGTGGTTAGCAATGCCTTTCTACCAGGGCAAGTGGCCCTGCTGGTCCCCTCGACCGATGACGGCCGCGTCCTCTTTGCCATTCCCTGGCACGGCCACGTGCTCATCGGGACGACCGACATCCCGGTGGAAGAGCCCTCGCAGGAACCGATTCCCAGCGCGGCCGAGGTGGACTACCTGATCGACCATGCGGGGTGCTATCTGACGCGACCGATTAAGCACGCGGACATCCTCTCCGCGTGGGCCGGGTTGCGGGGTCTCGCTGCATCCGGTCCCGAGCAGGAAACCGCGGCGCTGTCACGCAGCCACAGCGTGAATGTCTCCCGGCGCGGGCTCGTCACCGTCACCGGCGGCAAGTGGACCACCTGCCGCGAGGTCGCACAGGACGTGGTCAGTAAGGCCGCCGATGTGGGGGGCCTGTCCCGCGCTCAATCGGTCACGGCGAGGCTGCGGTTGCACGGTTATTGCACGCGGAGAGACGTCCTCGAGCCCTGGAGGGTGTACGGTACCGACGCGGAAGCCATCCGCCAACTTGAGGCGGGGGACGGGCGTCTGAAGCGCCTCATGCATCCGAGCCTCCCCTACCGGTTGAGCCAGGCCGCGTGGGCGGCGGAAAGCGAGATGGCCGTTCACCTTGACGATGTGCTCGCACGTCGAACCCGCGCACTCTTTCTCAACGCAAGGGCAGCCGTGGCCGCCGCACCTGCCGTTGCACGTATCATGGCCCATGAACTAGGCCGCGGCGACGACTGGGTCGAAGAGCAGGTGAGGTCGTTCAATGCGTTGGCGAGGGGCTACCTTCCGGCAGACTAACCCCCTTCCTCCGCCTGGATGGACATTGAGAGCCCCAATTTATGTTTACATGAACGCCGATCTCAGGATTTTGTCTTTCCGGTGAAACTCTCCTTGAAAGTCGAGTACGCCTGCCGTGTTCTGGCCCAGTTGAGCCGGTCCTACGGTAGCAGGCCCTTTTCCCGTATCGACGAGTTGGCCGAGCAGGAGGAAATCCCGGCAAATTACCTGGTTCAGATCCTCAGCGACCTCCGCAACGGGGGCTTGATCATCAGTCGGCGGGGCAAGCAGGGTGGTTACCGCCTGGCCAAACCGCCCACCGAAATAACCCTGTTTGATATCATCTCGGTTATGGAGGGAGAGCTGTTGGGGGTAAACCTGGGGCCTAGCGGTTGGTCGGGGCAAGGTGTCAGCAAGGTCTGGGCCGAAGTGGTGGAAGCCCTTTCAGAGAAAACCAAGAGTTATACACTGGAATCCTTCTTGCCCGAGGAAAGCGAGGATATGTATTATATCTAGCGTGGCGGCCGTTAAATCAATCACCACAAAGGCACAAAGGGGGGAAAGAAGGAAAGGATGAGGGATGAAGGTACTGAGATTAATCGTGATCTTGATCGTGATCGAAAGGAATGATGGAATGGTGGAGTATTGGAGTGATGAACCGCAGATGACGCAGACAAGATGTTGGGGAATGGGATCTCGCCAAGGCACAAAGGCACAAAATGAGCGGGGTTGGAACATATCGGGATTTGATCGTTCGGCAAAAGGGAATCGACCTGGTGACAAAAATTTATAAGTTGAGCTGCGATTAACAGGACATGAAACTAGCCAAGCCATGGCTCAACTGAATCCGCAAATCGAAAAACTGCTTGCCCTGCAGGCCCGCGAGCAGGAGGTCCGCCGACTCGAGCAGGTACTTCAGACCATCCCGGTCGAGATTAAACGGTTGCAGGCGGCCATTGAGGAAGAGAAAGAAACCTTAGCCAATTCCAAAGCGAGGCTACGGAAAATGGAAGTCCGCCGCAACGATCTCGATAACCGGGTCGGAGCAGCGCAGGAACAGATCCTTCGCTACAAGAACCAGCAACTTCAGGTAAAGAAAAATGAGGAATACCAAGCCTTGATCCACGAAATTGAAGGGCTGGAAAATAAGATTCTCGATTGGGAGGAAGAGGAGATAGGTCTGATGCTGGAGATCGATGACGAAACCGAAATCTACCGGAAACGAGAGGCTGGCTTCGCCTCCTCATCCGAGCTGATCCGAGGCAAGATCGCTGTGTTGGAAAACCGCGGGGTCGATTTGAAAAATCGGATCGCGCAAGCCGTCCTTCGCTTGCAATCGGCCGGCCGGGGCATCGACCCGGGTTACTTGAAAGTCTATAAGCCTATGGCAGCCCAGATGAAACTACCCGTGGTGGTGAGGTTGGAGATGCAGAAGTGCCTGGGATGTCATTTGCGGGTTTCCAATGAGGTGATGGAAAGAGCCCGTAAAGGAGCGGCGTTGACGACCTGCGATAATTGTGGAAGATTGGTCTACTTTGCGAGTTAGCTTTGGATTTCAGGCATTCGCTCGGTTCTTTGCAATTTGAGAGGAAAGTCCGGACACCACAGGACAGAATTCCCCGTGAAAATGGGGGCGCCCTGCCTTAAGCCAGGGTGACGGCCAGTGTCACAGAAAACAAACCGCCCAGCGCAACGCGAAGGGTAAGGGTGAAAAGGTGAGGTAAGAGCTCACCGCGCTCCCGAGTAATCGGGGCGGCGGGATAAACCCAATTCGGTGCAAGACAAAGTAGGGGACGGGGTGGTCCGCCCAATCGTCCCGGGTGTGTCGCATCCCGCCTGGCGGGAAACAAGCGTGCTTGTTAGATGAATGGATGCCCATCCTGTTTTCGGGATGACAGAATCCGGCTTACGAGGTCCAAAGCTGACTCCAAATAACCCGCATTTCTCATAAAATTCGTCGCGAGCGAACGGAGGTCGAGTGCTGGCGGGGGCTTCGTGCAGATTCGGGGGTGAAGCCGGGTCGACACCCTGCATAGTCCCGAATCCAACAAAGTCCGCGCCAGTGCCGATATACCGGAGCGCAGTAGAAAACTTGTGAGACATGCGGGTTAACCCTTGACAGATGAAATCGGCCCTTCATCTTCACCCATTTACCTTAAATTTACCCTATGGCCAATACCCCTTCGGCAAAAAAAAATATCCGCAAGACGGCGCGGCAGACCGCCCGCAATCGCGCCATCAAATCGCGCCTGAAAACCTTGCGCAAAGGCGTAAGTCAAGCCGCTTCCTCCGGGGATGCCGATGCTGCCAGACAAGCCGCCATCCACTTTGTCTCCGCCGTGGACAAAGCGGCCAAAACCAAAGTCATCCACCAAAATGCTGCCAGGAGGATGAAATCCGCCTGCGCCAAGTACATCTTTATCTGAGTTCGAGCGGCTTTCCTGGCGCCCCAGCAAGTGAGACTACCGGGGAATTTTATGGCGAGATCCGGCGAGTTCATTGGGTTTCCTCCAGGTTTGTTAGGTCCGAAATCGTATCGATTGCCTCTATTGCGCAACCGGGATAACTGGTTTGCCCTCTACAAACCACCCCGTCTCCTGGCACGCGCCCATCCCTGGCACAAGGAGTGTGCCGATCTCACTTTTGGGATCAGGTCGCAATTGACCCGGGGCAAGCCGGAGCTTCGACGATTGGGTATAAAGTCGGTCTACTTAGTCTCCGGTCCGGAATACGAGGTGGGAGGCCCGGCCATCTTCGCCAAGAACAAGGAAGCCTCGGATTGTTGGCGCAACGCCCTGGGTTCCGATCTATTCACCTTTTCCTTTTTGGGCTTGTCCACCGGAGTCTGGGACCGGGATAAGGGCCGATGCCATTTGCCAATGGCACGGCATCACCGTGAAAACCGGGTTGTTATTTCCAGAAAAACAGGAAAGAAATCCTCCACTTTCTTCGACGAACTGGGGAAGGTTCCACCCTTTTTACTCTGGAGAGCCAAGTCGAGGAATCCCCGCCTGCACCAAGTGCGCATACATGCCTCGGAGTCGGGATTGCCCATTCTGGGGGACGAGATCTATGGGTCGGGCAGGGTGGACCCGGCTTCGTTCAAACCATCTTGGGCCAGGCGCAGCGTGTCCCGGCTTCGGGGGTTGGCCTTGTTCCTCCGGGAAGTGCATCTGCCGCCGCAAATGAATGAAAATAACCCCATCGCGGCCGACTTGCCCCGTGGATTTGCCTATTTCCTGCGAAAGACCGGCTTGGCCATCGGGTAATTTTTCCATAATGTTCTTTACTCCATCCGGCATATTAGCCACTTTCCACGCCTTGTTTTTTACTGAATTACATGGGAAATCTTAAGAAAAAACGCCGTAAAAAGATCGCAAAGCACAAGCGTCGCAAGCGTTCCAGGGCAAATCGCCACAAGAAGCGTACCTGGGGTTGATTTCGCCCTTCCACTTCGGCCAAGCCTGAAATAGGGCTGCCCCATCCAAAACGCCTGTACGGCCATTGCAAGGATCGCCCGGCAGGTCAGAGTTTTATCGTGATCGTGATCGAAAGGAATGGTGGAGTATTGGAGTATTGGAGTATTGGAGTATTGGAGTGATGAACCGCAGATGGCGCAGATAAGATGTTTGGGGAATGGGATCTCCCCAAGGCGAGATGGCACAGAGGCACAAAGGGTGGGTCCATTCCACCACTCCATCATTCCATCATTCCACCATTCCATCACTCCATTACTCCCTCCTCACTTTTTGGGTTGATTTTCCAATCTTTTGGCCAAAGGGTTGTTCCTATGGCTCGCGCTAGGACAATTGGACGTACCTTTGTCAGCTCTCCTGAGGTTCAGGCTGAGAGAGATGGAGACCTCCTGCTGGTCAGGCGCGTCCAATCCGGGGATGTAGCCGCATTTGACCATTTGGTCCTCAAATACCGGGAACGCATTTTCTCCGTCATCTATAACCTCACCGCCAATAAGGAGGATACCTACGACCTCTCTCAGGAAACTTTTATCAAGGCCTTTCAATCCATCGGCCGGTTTAAGGCCAAATCATCCTTTTTCACCTGGCTTTACCGGATCGCAGTAAATACCACCTTGACCCACCTGAAAAAGAACCGGTTCAAGAGTTTCCTCAGTTTCGAAACCCTGCACGAAGAAGCCAGCCCTTCCGATGTCCTCGAAGCCCTGTCATCCAAATCCAGCACGGAAAAGCCGGCCCTGCTCAAGGAATTGCAATATAAATTGAACGAAGCCCTGCAAACTTTGTCAGTTAAACATAGAACCGTAATCGTTCTCTTTGAAATCGATGACCTTTCCCACCAGGAAATAGCCGACATCATGAATTGCTCTGTCGGAACGGTTCGGTCTCGCCTACACTATGCCAAGAAACTATTGCAGGTGAAGTTGAAAGATTGGTTGGATTAATAGTTGATGTCAGAGAATTCGCCCAAGATTAGTTTGGAACGCTTGCTCAAGCTCAAAAAAGCGGAGCGGCCCGATCCCGCTTTCTGGGACGATTTTCAAAAGGAATTCCGTCAACGCCAACTACAGACTCTGATGGACGGGGTATCCGTTTGGAGTCGTCTGCCTAAGTTACTGTTGGCCCGCGGCCGTTTACTGGTTCCCCTTTCCGGTCTGGCCTTGGTCCTTTTTGTCTTTTTGCTGAATTTCCGGGATGATCCGCCTTTGCAAAGTGAATTTGTCGAAACCGTTGCGCTGGTCCAGCCCGCCCCGGATCCCGTGGTGGAACCCGCCAATAAGGAACCGGCCATTCCGCTTCCGCTCCCAACCCGCCGGGAAGCCGTGTTTATTCCCGCCATATCCAGCGCACCAGCCAGTTTTGTGGTGGACGTTATCCCTGCCAAACTGCCCGAAACGCCGACCTATACCCAAGAATTTCCCACTCCCACTATTCGATCTAATAGCGACTCCCTTGCCGCCTACGTCTCCTACACCATAAGCCAGGATACTCCGATTTACGCGTCGGCAAGCCTCAGTCAGACGATCGGGTTCTAGTGTTATTTCCCGTTAATTCGTTCCCACTATGGACGGAATTTTTCCTATGAATTTGCCTTCAGGATATTCCCCGTCACGATCACCATATTTGTGGAAACCCGTTGGGATTCGTAATTTTTTCCTTTTCCTACCCAGCGTGCGCCACCATGCTTCGCAATGCTACGCACGGCACAGCGCGACCCTGGGCTTTGGAGTTCAACGCCGTTGGCGTTAGAATTTCTATCCGTGCCCATCCGTGTAATCCGTGGTTTCTCCCTCTCTCCCCTCTTTGTGGGGATTTATTTCAGGGACGCCACACTAGAATGGGAAAAGGCTCGTAAGATGATCAGGGGTCTTGTCAGGATCTGCGCGCTCCTCCTCATCGCTCCCAACCCCTTGTTTCCCCAGGGGGATGCCGAATTTGGCGCCATTCAGCGGCGCATAACCGAAATTTATTCCGATAACTCCAAGGGAGTCTTCCGCGTTCTCGCCGCGCATCGCACTTATGATGAAAAGGGGGATCTCCAAAATGCCCTGAAATCGGGAACGGGTTGTTTCATCAGCCGTGAAGGCCATATTCTGGCCAATGCCTCCGTGGTCATGAATAGCAACCGCAGTTGGATCGATTACCGAGGGGTCAATTATGCCGCCGAATTGGTCGGTTTCGAGCCCTCCACCAATCTGGCCCTCCTCAAGGCCAGCACCCTTCCCGGTGATTTTTCATTTTTCATACCCGAAGCCAACCATCAATTGCCTCAAATCGGTTCCCTGGTGGTCGTCATTTCCTGTCCTTTGAATTTCGATCCCTCTCCTTCCCTCACCATGGTTGCCGGGGCCGAAACCAGTTTTGCCCAGCGGGAATTCGCCACTACCTACCTTCGGGTCAATAAGCCGGTCAATTTGGGGGAAGGGGGAGCCCCTGTCATCGACCTGAACGGACGTTTTTTGGGCATTATGGTTGCTTCGGCTCCTGATGTGGGCTCCGGATATGTGTTACCGGCGCGGGCGGCACTTCGGGTACGCGATGATCTCCTTTTTGCGGGAAAATTCATCAAGGGCTGGATCGGCATTGAAATCGGAGTGCGTTCCACCGTTCGGGAGGGGCGGCAAGTTTACATTACCGAAATTGTTCCGAACTCTCCTGCCCACATAGTGGATATGAGAATGGGCGATGTCCTGGTGCGAATGGGAGATTTCCCCATCCATTCCATTTCCGATGTGCGCAATGCCATGTTCTTTGCCCGGGCCGGACAGTTTCTCGATATTCAGATTCTCCGCAATGGAGTCCTGCAAGACGTTACGGTAAAGGTAACCGAGCGGCCCGACGAGGCCCCACCCGCCATCGAAGCCCCAACCCCGGTCGACGAGGTCGACCCGGATAACCAGGAGACTTCCACTTCCGGGCAAGCCCCTTCTTGAGTTGCGCGTCGAGGCCTTCTGCCCTTGACTGGGCAGCGTGAAGGTTCACCAACAATCCTTTACCCTGAGGACCACGGGCAAGGGTACTTACGAAATTACCCATTATATCCTGGAGGCGCTGAGGGCGTCCCGCCTGCAAACCGGCCAAGTCACCGCCTTCTGCCGCCACACCAGTTGCAGCCTGGTTTTGATGGAAGATGCGGACCCTTCCGCCCGGAGGGATTTGGAGAATTTCCTGGATCGACTGGTGCCTGATGACGATCCCCATTTCACCCATACTTATGAAGGTCCCGACGACATGCCTAGTCATATAAAGATGGCCCTGACGCGATCTTCCGAATCCATACCGGTCTTACATGGCCGGCTGCTCCTGGGAACTTGGCAGGGCCTCTACCTTTGGGAACACCGCGTCGCCCCGCACCATCGGCAGATCGCCGTTACCTGCCTGGGAGAATAAGTCGAAAGTAGGAAAAGGGCTGACCCTTTTCTTCAGACGAGCCGCAGTTTGGGGAGGTCTTGACCATCGATTATCCCTACCGGGCAGTTCTCTTCATCCACTACCAGTATATCGTCAATCTGATTGTCTTCGAACATCTTCAGGGCCTCGGCCGCCAGGAAATGGGACGGCACTATTTTGGGATCCCGCGTCATGAAAGCATCAATGGGTTTGGCAAAGACTTCCGAGTCTTTCAAAATCACTCTACGCAAATCCGCATCCGTAAATATTCCACATAAGCGGTTGTCCTCATCCACGATGGCAATGCTGCCGGCTTTGGCCCGAGTCATTTCCACGATGGCGGCTTGAACCGATTTGCCGGTTTTGATTTTGGCCAGACGGCTGCCTGTTCGCATGATGTCCTCGACTCCCAGGATCAAGGCGGCCCCGAGGGTGCCTGAAGGATGATACTTGGCAAAATCCTCCCTTCCAAAATGACGCATTTCGAGGGAGATGAGAGCCAGGGCGTCCCCCAGGGCCAGGGCAGCCGTGGTGCTCGCCGTTGGAGTCAGGTTTAGCGGACAGGCTTCCTTCTCGACATGATAAATCAGACTGAAGTCGCAACTGTTCGCCAGGGTGCTGCCCTTGTTTCCGGTAAATGCCACCGTTGTCAGCCCCATGCGTTTCAATAGGGAAATCAGTTGGAGGATTTCCCCCGTTTCCCCGCTGTAGCTCACCATCAAGGCCAAATCTCCATTCCGGCACATACCCAAATCCCCGTGCATGGCCTGAACGGGATCCAAAAAAGCTGAACTCACCCCCGTGCTGTTGAAAGTTCCCACCAGCTTGTGGCAGATCCCCGCGTTTTTGCCCAACCCGATCAAGACGAGTTTCCGTTGCCGGTCGATGGTCCCTTGAATCTCCTCCACCACTCGCACGAAGGATTTATCCAGCCCCTTGGCCGTATCGAGGATGGCTTGGGACTCAAGACTTAGAAAATTTCTGGCCCGCTTCAGTATTGATTGAAAATCCACTTGATGAACGTATTATTACGGTCGTGAGGATGGAATAGATTGCATCATTCCGTCTCTTCTGCAATACCTTCCAATAATGATTACTGCCGTCCAATACAAGGTGTTGAGGAGAAGCGGTTGGGGAGTCATGGTTGCTCTGGGTTTGTACATGACCGGGTGCAGTCCTCTCAATGAGGAAGTAGTGCGGGAGGTGGATTTACCCGCTTTCAAACGGGGGCAGGACTACCTCCGGCAGGGTCGGCACGATCAGGCCCTCACCGCTTTCCTGAAAGTGGTCGAGAACCATTCCCTGGCCCCCGAGTCCCACCTCTATCTGGGGCAGCTCTTTCTGGAAAACAGCAAAGATCCCGTTTTGGCAATTTACCACTTTCGCCAATTCCTGAAGTTCAAACCGGGCTCCCAGCAGGCTCCTCTTGTCCGGGATCTCATCAATACCGCCAAGAAGGAATTCGCCCGCACTTTCCCAGCCAACCTCTTCCAGGCCGAACTCGACCGCATGGACCTCATGGATGTGATCGAGAAGAAGGACAGGGAAATTCTGTCCATGAAGGAGGATCTGGCCCGGCTTAAAGGGGAGAACAAAGCCCTGAGAGCCAGGCTGCAGGCAGAGGGTGTGGAGCAACCCCCTCCCGCTTCTCCTGCCCAGACCCCGCCAGCCTCCCTTCAGCCGCGGGTTCCTCCCCTTGCCGGAAGCGACCTGCCCCTTCGCAGAGATGTTTACCCCAACCAGCGAGCGCCTGCCGCATTTTACACCGTGGTAACCGGAGACAACCTCTTGAAAATAAGTAGCAAAGTTTATGGTTCCCGTGATCGCTGGGTTACGATCTATGAGGCCAATCGCGACCTGTTGGATAATCCGAATGCCCTCAAAATCGGAATGAAACTGAGGATCCCCTGAAACAGGTTGACCCACCATATCCCGGGAGGGGGGATGGCCTACTTTGATTATAATTCGACCACGCCTTTGAACGGGGCGGCAAAAGACGCCCTGATCGATGCCGTCAACGGCCAATGGGCCAACCCCTCCAGCCCTTACAAGATTTCTGCACGCGCCCGCCTAGCCTTGGACAAAGCCCGGGAGGATCTGGCTGCCCGCTTGCATCGAAAAGGGAAGGGCATCGTGTTCACCAGCGGGGCTACCGAAGCCAATAACTCGGTCATCCGCTACCTCGCCGAAGTCCTCCCTCGCCGGAACCGGCTGGCTATTTCCGCCATCGAACACCCTTCCGTCATGGAACCGGCCAACCATTTTTTCAAGGGGCGGCTGGACCTGCTTCCCGTTTCACCGGAGGGAGTCCTGGACTTGGATCATCTCTGCGCCGTCCTCGCTGCGGGTCGTACGGGCGCGGTCTCTGTCATGGCCGCCAACAACGAGACCGGTATCATCCAGCCCTGGGCCAGAGTGGGCAGGATTTGTAAGGAAAACGGCGTTGCTTACCACTGCGACGCTTCCCAGTGGTTTGGGAAATGCTTGGACTACCAATTCGGGAATTGCGATTTCCTGGTCGGATGCAGCCACAAGTTCGGAGGTCCGAAAGGGGTTGGGTTCCTGGCCTTATCGGAAAACTGGTATGGTTTTCGGGCCGTTTTCGGCGGCCTCCAGGAAGGGGGCCGAAGGGGGGGCACCGAGAACATTCCGGGAATTATGTCCATGGTATCGGCCCTGGATTGGGCCGACCGGCACCGGGAGCGGATGTTGGCCCAAAGTAGTCATCGGGACGCCTTCGAGGAGCGCCTCATCGGGGAGTTACACGGCATGAAATGCCTTGGAAAATCGGCTCCGCGTCTTCCCAACACGTCCTTTCTCATTTTGCCGGAATACGAAAACCTGCGCTGGGTTACCAAACTGGATAGAAAGGGGTTTCAGGTATCGACCGGCTCCGCTTGCGCCACCGGCAAAACCGGTCGCTCTCCCACCTTGAGAGCCATGAACTTCACCAGGGGGGAATCCCGTCGAACCATACGCGTTAGTTCAAGTCCGCATTCCTCCGCAGAATCCTGGTCCAATCTGGCCGGGGCCTTCCTCGAAACCTGGCAATCCCTGAATTCAGATGTCTCATCCAACGGGTTAACCGAGGTCATTTCAGTCTGACTTCAATGCGGGTTACACGAATCAAACTCCAGAATTACCGCAATATAAAATTTGCAGACTTGAAGCTGGATGGGCGCGCTCAGTTTTTGGCCGGTCCCAATGCCCAAGGTAAGACAAACCTGTTGGAATCCGTCGGCCTGTTGCCCGCTTTGCGATCATTTCGCACCCGGGATTGGAAGACCTTGATCCGACATGATTGCCGGGAAGCAAAATTGGCTTTTTCCCTTGCCGATGAACGATTCGACCTGACCGAGGTCTGGATAACCCTCAAACGACGGGGAAAGGAAGTCGTGGTCGACGGGAAAAAGGTGACCCGGTTCCGCGACTTCATCGGACGTTTCCCGGTAGTGGTTCTCAGTGGGCGGGATATCCAGTTGTTGCGAGGTTCCCCGGGAGTCCGGCGGCAATGGCTCAACCTGCTCCTGGCCTCCGGAAGCGCGGAATATTACGACGATCTGAGGGATTTTCATCGATTGCTGCATCAGCGGAATTCCCTCCTGAAAGGCGACTGGAAACCTACCGAGATGGACGTTTTTGAAAAGATGCTGGCTGAAAAGGCGGCTCGCCTACACGCCTGCCGGGCCTCTGAATTAGTCAAATTGGCCGCCGAAATGAAGCGAATCTACCAGATTGTTTCTCCCGTCCAGGAAGACCCGGAACTCCATTATAAGCCCGATCTGGACGCGTCTTCCCCGGAGGACTACCTGGCATCGTTTCAAGCGAACCGGGAGAGAGACCAACTTTTGAAATTCACCCAGCACGGACCCCATCGCGATGATATCGCCTTTCACCTTGAATCCAGGATGGCGAAAGATTTTGCTTCGGAGGGCCAGCAACGAAGCATGATTATCAGTTTGAAATTAGCTCAATTGCAATACCTGCACCGCGTATCGGGGGCGCTTCCAACGCTTTTAGCCGATGATATTTTGGAGGAACTGGACAACCGCCGCAAATCGAATTTCTGGAGAGCCATCGGAGAATCCGTCCAGGTAATGGCCTCCGGCACCGCAATTCCCTCGGCGGAATCACCTGTGTCCTGGCAGTTATTTCATGCGGCCGATGGAAAATTCGTCGAAAATGAATGATTTATTGTTGGGAAAAGGGTCAGCCCTTGAATTTTGGTATCGATATGAAACGCAGTTGCTTGATCAAAGAATCAAGATACCACAATTCAAGGGCTGACCCTTTTCTTGCATTCTCCATTTACCATAACAGTCTGTCCATCCTGTTCACCTGTCCTGTCGTAGCCTTTAGGCAAAGCGGGATCCATGTTTCAATTGGAAGATGTCGCTTCGGTAACGATCACGATCATGATCACGATCAAGATCACGATTTTTAGAAATTTCAGCATCTCAGCATCTCTTAACATTCCTCATTCCTAATTGACGCCAATGGCGCCCCACCACTCTCCTCTGAACTCTGACAACTGACAACTGGAGTCAGCGGCGCCTCCATCCATGTTTCTAACCCCAATTCTTAATTCCTAATTCTTAATTCCTTCCCCGCAGGGGAAGACCTCCCCACCAATATGGAACCTTTTGATTTAACCACCCTTTTTTGGATCGTAGCCGGATCTTTTCTGGTGGGACTGGCCAAGGGGGGAGTGCTCGGGGTCTCGAACATCACCGTGGCCGTATTCGCCCTGATTTTCCCACCCAAGTTATCCGTCGGTATTGTTCTGATTCTCCTCATGATCGGGGATTGGGCCGCATTTTATTTTTTCCGGCGCCACGCCGTTTGGAAATACCTCCTGCCCATCATTCCCTGGACCATTGTGGGGGTTCTGCTGGGCTGGTTGCTTCTCGACCGGCTCGATGGGGAGATGGTGGGCAGGCTTATCGGGTATTGCCTGTTGGTCCTGGTCAGTTTGCATATTGTCCGCAGCTACATCCTCAAAGCTGGAGGCATTTCGGAACTCTTGCCGCATAAGTGGTGGTTTATCGGTATTACCGGGTTGCTGGCCGGGTTTACCTCCACGGTGGCCAATTCGGCCGCCCCCGTCATGATGTTGTTCTTCTTGGCCGTGGCTCTGCCCAAGATGGAGTTCATGGGTACCGGGGCCTGGTTTTTTCTTTTCCTCAATCTGTTCAAGTTTCCCTTTCTTTGGTCCATCGAAGTTGTGACCCCGGAAGTCCTTTGGCTCGGTTTGAAGATCATACCGGTCGTCTTGGCGGGCGCCGTATTGGGTCGCTTCATCCTGGCGCATATTCCCCAGAAAGGATTTGAACTGTTTGCCCTCGCCGTCACCATCCTCGCCAGCCTTCAGCTCATCATTTGACCCCTTCCTCCCTTCCTCCGACACCCGGCGCGGCAAGGATGCCGCCGCCCTACCGTTTACGTTTCGAAATGGTAGGGCAATCGCGTCCCCGCGATGCCGTAACTTGCGCCTCCGACACCCGGCGCGGCAAGGATGCCGCTGTCCTACCGTTTACGTTTCGAAATGGTAGGGCAATCGCGTCCCCGCGATGCCGTAACTTGCGCCTTCGACACCCTGTTGTTTTTAAGTCCGATAAACTGTTAAGGCCTTCCTTTTCTTGGACCATTTCAATTTGAATAAACGGTCCCATGCGCTACAATTGCCTTATCCTTTTCCAAAATTTTTTCCAACCTGACCTTTAATGCCAAAGCCTTCCACCCGCGATTTATGGGCCATGAAATTGGCTGGCAAATTGCCGCCATCAAAAGCCCAAGTACCCCAAGTCGGCCGGGTAGGCAGGCGCACTTCCGGAATCATATTGGGTATCGATCCGAGCCTCAGGGCTACCGGCTTGGCCGTGGTAAACGTGGAAAGATCGTCCCCGAAGCTGCTTGCCAGCGCCACATTGAGAATGAAAGCAAACGCTTCCATGCCCGATTGTCTGGCCTTTATTTACAAGTCCACCAGCGAAATGATTGAGCAGTTTTCCGTGACCTCCGTTGCCCTGGAACAGACCATTTTCGTGCAAAATATCAAGACCGCCCTGATCCTGGGAGCCGCCCGGGGCGCCGCTATCGCCGCCGCTGCTACTCTGAAAAAGCCGGTATTCGAGTACCCTCCATTGCGCGTCAAGCAAGCGGTGGTCGGATACGGCCGGGCCAGCAAGCACCAGATCGCTCACACGGTCAAACAAATGCTCGACCTCGGCGACGCCCTGGCTTTCGACGAGGCCGACGCAGCCGGTGTGGCCCTGTGTCACGCTTACGCGCGTTAGCCCGCATGTCCCTTATATGATTCACCACAGAGAACTCAGAGGACACAGAGGGGGAAGATAAAGGAAGAAGGAGTAGGGGCGACGCATGCGTCGCCCATTGGGCATGCCCATCGTGATGTGGAACCCCGTTGGGGTTCAATCATATGGGTGATCGGTGACCCAGCGTGCACTGCGCGACGCTGGGCTTTGGAGTTTAACGCCGTTGGCGTAAAATCAGAGAATTGAGGGGAAGGCACCAGAGGCGCCTCTTGGCGTTTCTTGGCGATCTTTGCGAGAGTCCTCTCAGCAACTCAGCATCTCTAATAATTCCTAATTGGCGCCAATGGCGCCTTAGCACCTCCCTTATTTCACCCGGGTCAGGTGAATGTCCTGGGACTGGGCCTCCCCGTCCCGATACATGGTCCATCCCTGCACGATGTTTTGGTCATCCACGATGGTCAGGGCGAGGGAGTGCATGAACGCGTCCTTATCCTGATCCAGATCGCTGTCCTTGGACAGGGTAAAGTGAAACGCTCCATCGCGGGTGCCGGTGTAGTCCATTCTCGGTTGGTTGCCTAACATGCAGTAGTGGGTGAGGCTCAGCCCTTTCCGCGTATCGTGGTACATCGTGATCATCTCCATGGGCGTGCCGCCGTTGAACGTCTCCTGAATGACGCTGCCTCCGGCAGTCAGGCGGTATTCCACGCGCATCTTCATGGTCTCGGACGACTCTTCTGCGACGTCTCCCTTCCCTTCTTTCGCGGGCATTACGCCTTCCCATAGCCCGACCAGGGATTTGAGCTGTTCAAACTCAGCCGAGCCTTTTTCATTTCCTTTTTGCACCTCCGCTTGAGCGCTGGCAGTGGCGACCAAGGCGACTGCGAAGACGAGAAATAGACGGATCCTCATGATGGTTCTCCTAAGTTGACGCATTACTTGCTGGATGCTGGATGCTGGATGCTGGATGCTGGATGCTGGATGCTGGATGCTGGATGCTGGATGCTGGATGCTGGATGCTGGATGCTGGATGCTGGATCGTGACCTCGGGGCTCTTTGCCAAAGTCAATTCCTAATTGGCCCGCCTCAGGGCGCCTTTGCATCTCACCAAGATCACCAAGACAGCTAAGAGGCGCGCCCCTGGGCGCCATATCCGTGCCCATCCATTTCATTAGTGATCAGTGACCAGTGGCTGGTGGTCACTGAAATTTGTCTTCTGGTTTTTGGTATCCATTTCTTAGCGGTCTTTGCGAGAGGCTTTTCTTAATTCGATCACGATCATGATCACGATAAATTTCAGCGCATTTAACCTTTAGCCTTCTTCCTTCATCCTTCTTCCTTTTCTCCCCTCTCTGTGGTGATTAATTTCCGGGAGGCCACACTAGAAGGTGAAGCGGTTGGAAATGACCCAACCTCGAGGAGGCGACGTGCGGGACTGCGCCAGCAAACCGATATCGGTCATACGTACCGGGATGAGGTCGCGTTTGTCGGAAAACACGTTGCTCAGGTTGAGCTGGATGCGCCAGTTAACCTTATTGTCCCAAATTCGCTTGCCGTAAGCCAAACGAAACCCCCAGTTGGTCTGGGCCGGGCCATAAAAGGGGTTTTCGATATCCGGTTTCGGAATACCTTCCGCGTCCGGGGATATGGGGAATCCGATAGCCACGCGGGATTGATAGCGGACATTAGTCCCTATACCCCAACCTCTGAGAGCGCCTTGCCGAAAGTCGTAATTGACCACGGCGTTGGCCCGCCATTTGCGCACCTCCGGTGAGAAGGTTCCTTCCTGGGCCTTGATCACCTCCCAGTCCCGAATCACTTCCCGGTACCACCATTCATTATTGGTAGCTGCATTGGGAAAATTATTGGCGCGCAATTCGGGACGGCGGCCAACCCCTCCCCGCATCAACTGCCCAAACTTACTCGGATTGGTGGGGGTGCCGGCGTAGAAAGGACCGATGTGGTTTTCGATCCAGTTCCGCATGGTGGGCGCGATATTGCTGTTGGCCGTTTCCACCTTGGCCACGTTGAACAGGATTCGCATCCCGCGAATGGGATTGGCCACCAGTTCGATTTCTGTGCCTTGGGTGACTTGGTCGAGGGTATCGGTCTGGCCGGCGGCGTTCTGCTCGATCCCGTCAACTATGCCGGTCCGGGGATCGGTAGTGGTCCGCCAGTTGTTTTCGGTCCAGATAGCGGAGAAGGGGTTGTTTTGATCGAGGGTCACCACATTGTTGTGGCGGTCGATGTTCATCCCGAAAAAGTCCGTGAATTCATCCAACAGAGCTTCCAATTCCGTAGCAGGCATGCGGAGCAACTCCCCGAAGTTGGGAGAATTCTCATTTTCAATAATCTCGTCGAAATCCGCGATGGACAACTCGGTCAGGGCGTTGTTGATCCACCCCCGCATGGTAGTGGTTTCGGACTGGGCGTAGACGCGATTGACCCCCGGATAACTGGCATTGTTTATGGCCGCTTCAAAGCGGTTGATGCGCAGGTTGATTTTATTATTGAGAAAGGCGAAATTAAATCCGATATCCTCGGTCGTGCCCGTGGGCGATGGGAGCTGTACGCCGAGGTGGTCTTCGCGGCCCGGTTGAGGCTGGAAATTTTGGGACTCGCTATAGAACAAGCTGGCGCTATCCATCCATGGGAAGGGATTCCATTCCCTGGGCAGCTTGGCCACCGCGCCCCAACTGAAGATATCCTCTTTGACAAAGGTGATTTCAGGTTCTTCAAACAGGTATTCTCCGTCCCCATTCTGGGCGATGGTGCCTAGATAATCGTAGGTATTATTGACAATGCCCATACTTGAAATCTGCTCGGGAGTTGCCGTGTCGGTCAGAATGGGGGTGTTGGCAAGGGTATTGGTCACCTCGTCCTGGCGCCAGCCCAGGGTGGTTACGATGTTTTCGTTGATCAGGAAACTTTGCAGGATGGCGGCCACGGAATCATTTACGGTTCCGTTATGCTCACCGTTAATGGCGGCCAGCCGCCTTTCGAGGTTGTGGGTGACCATTTCCTGTTTGATCACGTCATAGTAGGTGGTTGGCACAGTAGGTCCGCCCGGATTCCACACTTTTTGATTATTGACCGGATTGATCTGAAACATGTCCCGCGTGATCCCGGCCGGATCGCTCACCAGGTCGACCGGAGGTCCCAGGTAAACCAGGTAATCGAAATGCCGTGGGTCGGGACGCGTCCCAAACGTTTCATTCAGGTTCGCTTCCCGCGGGCCGAATTCGCGCTGGGAATAGGAAATCGTGCTATTGTTCCACTCCTGCCTGGAGGCAAGCGTGGTCAAAACACTTCGCCCCAGAATGTCGGAGAGCATACTGTCCCCCAGCCAATCGGCCGTATCGAAATCCCAATAACCGGTCCAGCGTACCGATTCACGTTCTGTTCTTAACTCCGCCATATTTGCTTTTCCGATCATGAAGGGGCGGCCGAAATTCGGATTGGCCTGTGGCTGGACCGGTACCAGGGGATCGTTATTGTGATCGAAGGTGCCGATGGGTAGGGTATGGTTGATGTCGATCAGCACCCCCATGGTGCGGCCGGGGAAGCCGTGGAAATTCTGGCGATTGAAAGTTTCTTTGGTGAAGGCCAGTTCGAAGCCCAGTTTATTTTGAAAGAAGTTTTGTTCCAGCGATGCCTGGAGGGCGTCGAAATCCCGGTTTTGGAACGGAGCCGTCCCAGCCAGGAGGTATTCTGAAAAGTCGAACAGGTCCAGATCGTTGAACCCTTCGAAGATACCGGCGTAATCTCCGATGTCATAGCCTCCGGCGTTATCGATGCGACGGAAATTGCGGCCTCCGCGCGGTTGCCGTGGATTGGGTGGCCTATCCGCCGCGGGACGCTCGTAGTCGTACCAAACCTTGTGCTGAAAGCCAGGGGTACTCCGATCATAATCCACCCGGAACGCATTGTTGTTGGGAATTACGCCCGGAAAACCGAAGTCGGGATGTTCCGTGTCACGCTCCCAGACCATGCCCAGAGATTGCCCGAAACCTTGATTTTGGAAAGGATTGGTGAAACCCGTGGTCGGATTGATCTGTACCCAGGGAGCCCTGTATTCAGAATTGGGCCAGCGCATGCTGAAGCGCCAGGGATCGTAGGTGAGAGGCAGGTTGGTTTCCGGAGCTCCTATGTAGTTGCCATCCTCGGCCAGAGCGGCGTGGTAGCGCCGGATTTCGCGAATGTAGTGGTCGATGGCCTGGAGAGGACCCACCGGATCGGGATTGTTGGCCCGAATGTGCCCGTTTTCGTAACTGACGCGGACAACGGTGTTTTCGAAAGGACGCCAGGTAGCGGTGACGTAATAGCGCTCCTGGTCCTGGAATGCCGGCTTTTGGGAATAATTGCGATTATTCCGTGCAGCGGCAACGCGGACGGCCAATTTGTCTTCCACCAAGACTCGGTTGAAATCGACCCAGGCCCGATAGGAAAGCTCCTCACCTCCATCCTGCACGCGAAATTCAACCCGGTTGATTTCATCGAATACGGCCCGGTTCAAACCGACATTCTGCACCCCGGAAGGAGAGCCCAGGCCGAAAAGTATGGCATTGGCTCCCCGGTTGATTTCCACCCGTCCCGAATTATAGCTATCCCAGGGAATACTGGTAAGGAAAAAGTCGCGGGTGTTGTCGGGTGCGCCCAAGCCGCGAATTCGGCTGGCCCCCTGTGGGTTATTCAGGACCGCCCCGGTCAGAACGCGGTCGTCCTGTTGGGCGTTTCCACCGGAGAAATTTCCACCCAAACCGGCGATCTCGGTAGAGGTGGTAAACAACAACAGGTCGGTCGACTCGGTGGCGGCGATATCGTCGAGAAATTCCGATGTCAGGACCTGGACCGATGCCCCGATGTCGGCCAGATTGCTCCGCAGACGGGTTCCCGCCAGGGTCTGGGTGGCGATATATCCCGTATCCTCCTCATCCAGAATAACAAAGGGAGAAATTTCGTAGATGTCATCTTCCTCTTCCTCCTGGGCCAAAGTGAAGATTGGCAGACTCCAACTTCCCCATATTATCAACAGTGTGGCATAAATCGTTTTTCCAGGTAGTATTCTCATAGGTTTGTCGTTTGGGGTTATTATGTAGTGAATGGGTTTCCTCTCTACGGAGGGATTTTCCAAGGGCTTTATGAGCCTGTTCTTAATTTATAGTTATTATGCGGAATGGCAATTATGGGAGGGATAATAAGTTTGGAAAGTGTTTTTTTCTTTGCCCGCATTTCCCGCTAACGATCAAACGAAGACCGAGCGCTGGCGTCGGGGTCATGCCTTGCAATCTTGACGCAGCTTGCGGAGTCAATCGATTCAAGACTTGACCCCTTCCTCCGCCCCTTTTGACTGGCCCAATCGGAGGATTGAGGTAAATTACTTGCAGTTTCGGACCCTATTTTCCCATGAAACCCAAGCAAAAACGGAACGCGGTGGACCTGTACTTTTTGGATGCTCGATCCAAGCTCATCGATATCGGCGCCTTTATGGACCGCGTCGAGCGGGATGGCTTGACGGAAGATTTTCGTTATCGGGCCTTTTTGCAGGCGCTCGAGGCCCTCGATTCGGAGGAAAAGGCCAAAGGGGTTTTACTCAGTTTGAGCGATCCGACCCGAAAGGTCATTCCGGCGGCTACCACCAAAGCAGCCTGTGGCGCCTGGCCTGGCCGGCAATCATGAGATACATCGAACCGCATGCCCATATGGTCAGCCGGGTGACGGATGACTATCAGGCTCTGGTTGTAGCCGGCTGCAAGGCAGTTTGCGAACCAGCCTTTTGGGCCGGTTTTGACCGCAGCTCAGCGCTGGGATTTTACGATTATTTTTGTCAGTTGACCGAATATGAACCCCGGCGCGCGGCACTATTCGGTCTGCCCCACTATTGCTGGCTTTGCATCAACCCCAAGGAAGCTGAGGATCTCAAACTGGCCGAGGAAGTGATGGCGTTGATCCCTGAGTTTCTCGAGCGCGACAATGTTCTGGGGATAGGGGAGATAGGCCTCAATAAGAACAGTCGCAACGAGCTGACCGTTCTGGAAAAGCAGGTGAACCTGGCGGCGGAGCTCGACCAGTTGATTTTGGTCCACACCCCGCATCTGGAGGACAAGCTGAAAGGGACCCGGATCATCGTCGATGTAATAAGGAATGAACCCCGCATAGATCCGAGCCGCGTCTTGATCGATCACGTGGAGGAGCACACCGCCAAAATAGCCCTGGATGCCGGTTTCTGGGGCGGACTGACCCTTTATCCGGAATCCAAATGCACTTCCCCAAGGGCCATCGATATCCTGGAAAAATTTGGCGCGGACCGGTTGTGGATGAACTCGGCCTGCGATTGGGGGGTGAGCGTTCCCCTGGCCGTGCCCTATGCCGCCCAGGAAATGCACCGCCGCGGTTACGACGACCAAACCATCGACCAGGTTTTCTTTCTCAATCCCGTCCGTTTTCTCAGGCAATGTCCGAAATTTAAAATCAAAAGCTGAAGGAATTGACCACGGATTACACGGATGAGCACGAATAATCGTGATCGTGATTGAAAAAAGGAAAAGACTCTCGCAAAGCACGCCAAGAACGCAAAGGGATCCGGCTTCCCACTCCCTTTTCCTCCTTCATCCTTCAGCCTTCATCCTTTTCCCTCTCTCCCCAATTCCTAATTCCTAATTCCTAATTGGCGCGCCCCAGCGCGTCTTTCCCCCTTTGTGCCTTTGTGCCTCTGTGCCTTTGTGCCATCTCGCCTTGGCGAGATCCCATATGCCCTGGCCAGAATCTGGACGGTGTGAAGAACCGGGGGAGGGGAGGGGTAGCCAGACAGGTGTTTTTCTATCTGGGTCATGCAGCCGATATTCCCCAGAGCTACGACATCGGGACTGGTTGACATCAGGTTCTCGGCTTTTTTTCGTCCGAGTTCATTGGCGATGTCGGGTTTTTCCAGGTTGTAGGTACCGGCCGAGCCGCAACAAATTTCCCAATCGGGTGCTTCCAGAAGGTCCAGGTTGGATATGGTGTTCAAAATAGAGCGTGGCGCTTCCCGTTCTCCCTGGGCATGGGCCAAGTGGCAGGCGTCGTGGTAAACCACCTTCATGTTTTGAGGAAGCCGTGGAGGATCGACCAGGCCGATTTCCCGCAAGTATACACTGATGTCCTTGGTTTTTTCGGCCAAGGCTTCGGCTTTTTTTTGGTCCGCTTCCCCGGCGAAGAGAATTCCGTATTCCTTTATGCCCGATCCGCATCCGGCCGCATTGGTTATGAGGGCGTCCACGTCATCGGGAATGGAACGGATCAATTGGCGGGCGGTTTTTCGGGCGTGAACTTCATAGCCGGCATGCATGGCCAAGGCTCCGCAACAGGCCTGATCTTTGGGAATGACGATTTCAATACCATTTGCGCTCAAAACCTCGAGGGTGGCCCGGTTTATTTCCGGAGCCAGGACCTGTTGCACGCAACCGGAGAGCAGGGCGACTCTTCCCCGCTTTTCACCCTCGGCAGGGAATGTTTCCGGCAGGGCATCCCTCGGGGACAGGGTCGAAGGGAGCAAATCGAAAGCGGCTCGCAATTGTTTTGGCAGGATGGTTTGAAGGGACCGCAACAGGCCACCTGCTCTGAAGGCCCATCTGGCCCGTCGGGGATAGGGTAGGGTATGCAAAAATATGCCGCGTATCATCTGCCGCGACCATCGCCTGGGGCGTTCTTTCTCGGCCTTGGCCCGAAAGGCGGTGAGCATGTGACCGTATTCGACCCCCGAGGGACAGGAGGTGATACAGGCGTCGCAGCCCAGACAATTGTCGATGGGGTCCAGGGCGTCCTCCAACGGAACCGCTCCTTCCAACACTTCTTTGATGATAAATATCCGGCCCCGCGGTGAATTCAATTCCTCTCCCAACTCGACGTAGGTGGGGCAGGTGGGCAGACAGAACCCGCAATGGACACAGGCCTCCACTGCTTGAGTGAGCGCGGCGGCTTTGGGTCCAAGTTGTCCTTTGTCGATGGTGTGTCGCATGGGACTTCAGGCGGGGAGGGGGTCCGCCGAAGAAAAGGATGGGAAAATTCCGTTGGGGTCGAGAGCCTTTTGCAGGCGTCTGACAAAACTTGTCCCGGGATATTCCCCGATTAGCGGATGGGTAGAAACCGGCCCTTTCAGTTGTAAACCGGTCAGCTCTTGGGCATTGAGCTGCCTGGTCAGGCTTTCCATGTCCGACGCTTCCGGGCAGGCCAGGTAAAGCGCCTTTCCGCCATTGCCGAGGTGAAATTGCCACATCCGTTCATCCAGGGACCGGATGAGCCGGAGCGCGGATGTCGGGTGGGTTGCCACCTTGAACAGACACCGGTGGCTCCCCATCCAGGAGAACCGTTTGAAATTTTGCCAAATGGCCGATTCCTCCTCCTCGAGGGTCGAACGGAGGGGTGTTCCAACCAGCGATTCAAGGGCTTGTCGGCGTGCCGCCATAGTGGGTTGCTGGTAGCCCAACCTCAGCGAAAGCAGGAAGTTGGAATCCAATTCAACCCCTTCCAGATCAAACCCTTTCAGCCGGGGCAATAGCCGCACCCCTTCTTCCAAGGAAGGCAGGCGCGCCTGCAGGGAAACATAGCGTTGAGGTTCGGGAAACACCTTGAAGGATATTTCAGTGAGGATTCCCAAACGACCGAGGCTTCCGTTGAACAGTTTGGGAAAGTCGAACCCGGCCGCATTTTTCACCACGTTGCCCCCGCCCCTGACATGAGTTCCCAGGCCGTCCACAAACCTGACGCCGATTATGAAATCCTTTAACGGACCGTAACGGTAGGCTCCCGGCCCCGAGAGCCCGGCTGCGACCGTTCCCCCGATGGAGGCCCCTTGGTCGGCCAAGGGAGGATCAAAGGGTAAATACTGCCCGTTCTTCCCCAGGGCCTCGACCACGGTCTGCAGTCTGGTTCCACTTCTCACAGTGATGGTGTATTCCGAAGGCAGGTAGTCGACGATCCCGGAAAGACCCGTCATATCGATCAATGCAGTCGAATCCCCCACTTCCCAGAGGGAGGGCTTCGTTCCCCCTCCCTTTGCCATCAGGGCCGTCCCGGCTCTTACCAGGTCGATGACTTCTTCCAGGTTGGCTGGTTTTGCCGTAGCCATAGTGTGGTGTCTTATTAATTCTTTCACACAATCGGTGGACCATAAGGAATTTGAATTCTTGGACGGTGCCAATTGGGAATTAGGAGGGATTAACCACGAAAGGCACAAAAGACGCAAAGAGGAAGTGGAGAGAAGAATGGAATGAAGGCTGAATTTCTGGCAACTCTCCACTCTTCACCAATCACTGATTTCATCCTATCCATCCTGTTCATCCATGTTTCTAACCCCAATTCCTAATTCCTAATTCCTAATTCTTAATTCCTTCCCCGCAGGGAAAGATCGGCCTATTCGCGGGAAATGACGCCTGCTCTTTCCAACGGATGGGGCCCTTGAAAGGTCAGGGCGGGAGCTTCTCCACCGGGGAACATTTTTCCGCGATTGGCGATCTCCTTGGGGTCCAAGGCGAAGCGAACCCGCTTCATGCACTCGATATCCGTCTCACTGAACATTTCGGGAAGGTAGTTTCTCTTTTCCATCCCGACCCCGTGTTCTCCGGTAATGGAACCGCCCATGTCAACACACATGCGCAAAATCTTTCCAGCGAGATCCTCGGCCCTTTCCAACGCGCCCTCCTCATTTCCGTCGAACATGATGAGCGGGTGTAAATTGCCATCCCCGGCGTGAAATACGTTGGCCACCTCGATATTCGCTTCTTGGCTGTAGGCTTTTATTTGGGCCAGCGCCTCCCCTAATCGGGAGCGGGGCACCACCCCATCCTGGACCAGGTAATCGGGGGACAATCGACCCACGGCGGAAAAAGCGCTTTTCCTGCCCTTCCAGATGGTCATGCGTTCCCGCTCGTCTTGCGCGGTGCGCTGTTCGTAGGCGCCGGTGGATGCTATGAGCGCGTCGAGGTGTTTGAAATCCTCCTCCACCGCCTCGGCCTCACCCTCCAGTTCCACGATCAACAGAGCTTCCGCATCCTGTGGGTAGCCGGCCTTCACCGCTGCCTCGGCCGCTTTGATGGCCAATTTATCCATTATTTCTATGGCGCCCGGAAGCAGCCCGGAATCGACTACGGCGGAAACCGCCCTCCCGGCTTTTTCAAGGGAGTCGTAAGCGGCCAGCAAGGTGCGGTAGCGTTGGGGTTTGGGCGTCAAACGCAGGGTAATTTCCAAAGCTATTCCAAATAATCCTTCGTTGCCGCAAAAAAATCCAGCCGTATCGGGTCCAACCGTTTCGGCCGAGTCGCTTCCCAGTTCGACCAACTCACCGTCGGCCAGGACGGCCTTTATTCCGAGAACGTGGTTGGCCGTCATACCGTATTTCAGGCAATGCGCGCCACCGGAGTTGAAGGCCAGATTCCCCCCGATGGTACAGATCTGTTGGCTGCTGGGATCGGGGGCGTAAAACAATCCGTAAGGGGCCGCCGCCTCGCTCACCTTCAGATTGACCGTTCCCGCTTCCACAACGGCAATGCGGTTTTCAGGGTCGAGCTTAAGGATGCGATTCAACCGGTTCAGGCCGATGACTATCCCTCCCTGTACCGGCATCGAGCCCCCGGAAAGACTGGTGCCGCTTCCTCTCGCCACAAAGGGAGTGTCGTGTCGATAGCACAGGCAAACGGTCCGGATGACTTCCTCCTGCGTATCGGGTATCACCACGGCCAGCGGCTCAGCCCTGAAAGCAGTCAACCCATCCGTCTCATAGGCAATCAATTGGGACTTTCGGGTGAAGATGCGGTCCGGAGGAAACAGCCGTTGTAACTGTTTTATCAATTCCATGGAGTGGGAGCCATATTTATTATGATCGGTAGCGCCTGGAAGAGCGGTGGCCGCCCCTGCCTCTGCCGTGTCCATGGCCATGACCTTTGCCGTGTCCATGGCCATGGCCTCCGCCGCCCCGTCTTCCTCGTTTTTCCCAATGCCTGGTACGGTGACTGCCGCTACTCCGGCTTCCCCGGGAATCCTCTTCGCGACGATCGATGGCAATTTTGATTTTCACTGGTCGCCCGAGCAACTCCTTGCCGTTCAACTGTTTTATCGCCCTCAGGGCGTCCTTCTCCGTTTCCATGGTTACAAAACCGAATCCACGGGAATTTCCAGTAGAGCGGTCCGTAATGAGAATGGCTTCCAGAACGGATCCGGAGTGGGCAAAAAAATCACTCATATCCTGCTGGGTAGCCGCGTAGTTCAGATTCCCGACATAGAGTTTATTTTGCATTTTGAGCCCGGTTTCTATTGCTTCCCCACACTTTGCCCTCGGTTTGAATTCACCTGTTCCGGTCTACGGTTTGGTTGCCCTCAGCTCTATTTTGGGGAATTTCCTGTTAACTATTAACGTTTGAGGATGCGTTTATTTTCCGAAACAATTGGAAACCCTGATCGGCGAATTCGCAACCCCAATCCAACTCGAGGTTCAATTTAAGGGTTCAGAGTTCAGCGGCGAAGGCCTTAGGCATCAAGCCAGGCATTTTCTTAAAAGTACGTATAAATCTCAAAGAAAATTTTTTGTGTTTTTTGTGCCTTCTGTGGTTCCCTCTCCCCATTCCTAATTCCTATTTCCTAATTGGCGCCCTCCCTGTCACGCCGTAGCCCCAACGGGCGAAGGAGGACGGCACCTCTTCAGCCAATCGAGGAGTTCTTCATCGTTTCGTATCAAATGATCGGATCGGTAATCCTCGAAGAGCAGTTTCTGGTAACTGGGCTGGGCAAACCGGACGCAGTGGAACAGAATGCGGGCCGATTGTCCGGGGGCTCTGACCAGCCTCCCCAGGGCTTGATTTATTTTTTGCATGCCCGGAATCTGGTAGACTTCCTCAAATGCAGCGTTCCGGCCCCGGTCGCTCCGGTCCCGCATGCGTTTATTCTGTAAGGCATTAACCTTGGGCAGGGCCGGACCCACCACTATGGCCAGGTCGACCAATCCACCCAGATGGTCAATGCCTTCGGCAAATCCACTGCCCAGAATCAGGAACAGGAGGTCCTTCTCTAGCATGGCCTCCTCGATGAAGGCCACTTGCTCGGCCGGTCCGCCCCCCCGGTTTTGCAAGGCAGCGCGGATTTCGGGGAAGGCGCCGCTCAACTCCCGCCTGACGTCTTCGGCGTAACGGTAGGAGGGGAAAAAGCTTATGACCGGTTTTTCGCTACTCCGAACGGAACGAGCCAGGGTTTCCGCCGTAATGGACAGGTATTTGCCCCTTGCTTTGTAGCGGGTATTGACCCGGATATCCACGGCACATCGATACGCCTCCCGGCGCCACGGCGAATGGGCCTCCACCCATTCCGGGGCCGGATTCCGGCGGCATAGGCCGGTTTGCTTCAAATAATACGGCCGTGGTTCCAAAGTGGCCGACATGAGCGCCGTTTGCCGGGTTTGATCGACGACCTCTTCGATTTCTTGCGATGCGTCGAGGCAACTCAGATGAAGTCTTCCCTTTTGCGGACACCAAACCAGCTTTTCCAGATGGTCGTTGCCGAAGAAGGACGCCGTATCGGCCAGTTCCCAAAGTGCGTTGAGGGAGGCCTCATCCAGAAAATCCGAAGCTATCGGGTAGTTGCGAACCGCTTTTGCCAGGGTCTCGGAGCAATCCCGGCATTCCAATACATGCAGGTCGTTCAAGGCATCCGAAGGGACCAATTTTGCCAGCAGGTCCGACCAGCCTTCCAGTGCGCTTCTTATGGCGGGGTGGGAGTTGGCCAGAAGCAGTTCGGCCAGCAGGTTTTCCACCGCCTCTTTATCGACCCGGTAAGAAAAGACGCCCGCCACCCGACCGGCCAGATTGTGGGCTTCATCGATGATGAGGAGTGATTCGCCCAGCTCGAATCCGGGCTGTTC
This sequence comes from Opitutales bacterium, assembly GCA_965204545.1. Lineage (GTDB taxonomy): Bacteria > Verrucomicrobiota > Verrucomicrobiia > Opitutales > UBA2995 > JAABVD01. The sequence continues at coordinate 2,110,977 of CBDBFA010000003.1, forward strand.
GTGAAAGAGGGCGCGGTTGCGGGGGGAGAAGATGTAATTCAGGTCACCCACCCAGATATCGGCATAAGGCAGAGTGGCCCGCATGATTTCGTAGGGACAGACCGATTCCTGCTCGCCCATTTCGAGGAATAGTTCCGGTTGCCGGATCGGTTCCTCCAGGAAGATATCTGGGGACAACCGACAGCTTTTCCATCGGTCCCCCTGCTTCAAGCGCCGGTCATTTGGTTGGCAGCGACAGTGGGGATAACGGCAGAGTTCCTCTTTGCTGCGAACCTGAAGGGCGGTCAGTTCGTTGGTTTCCCCCAAGATTCCCTTCAATTGCTTCATGACCTGTATCTGCCCGCTGGTCTTGCTGGTCAGGTAGATGACGCGGTTGCACCGGCCTTGTATGAGTTGGTTCAGGGATAATTCCAATACCGCGCCCGTCTTCCCAAAGCCGGGGGGAGCTTGAAAACACAGGACTGAACTGTTTTTAGCCGCCGCCTCCAGGGTTTCCTGCACCTCTTCCTGACCGGCCCTCATCTGCTGGAAGGCTTTCACGTAGGGTAGGCTATGGACGTGTTCCCGCCTCTTCCGCCGGTCTTCCAAAAAGTTGCAGATGTCATCCACCTGCTCCTGGAAAATTTCCAGGCATACCGAATCGTCCGCAAGGTACTGCCGGATATCGTCGTCGATGTTGATGAAAAGCAGTTCTCCTTTGATGGGAGAGGTTCCCGAACCCTTTTCCCTCAGGATGGCCAGATAGGCGCCCAATTGGACAAAGTAGGGATGAAAGTTTTCCATAAGGTCTTGACGGTCGGCCGGTAGGGGGAAAACGGTGGTTTTTATTTCGCGGATCAGTTGATAGCCTGCCATTTCTATCCATTGGTCGATCCTGCCCTGGATATGGAAAGACCAGCCGCGATGCATCCAGTTGCCCTCGACGCGGACTTCATACTGTCCCGATTCACCGGAATCCCGCGATGCCCGTTCTTGTTCCCGGTGCCACTTTACCCCGAGTTGCGCCCGCCAGGCGCCTTGTCGCCGTCTCTTCAATTGGCGTGGGCCGGTCCGGAAATCGGCCAACTCGCTTGCGCTCAACCGGACGGTTCTGTTTTGATAATCTACCTTCACGGATTCAGCGAGGGTTGCTAGGCCAGTATATCGGTGTGATGGGCGATGTAATGTTTTAGCTTTGCGATCCAGGCCTTCACCTGTTTCGGATCCAGGGTTTGATCCCGCACGGGGAGGTTTACCAGAGATCTTACCTCCCTTCGGCCCGGGTTGGGTAATTGATTCAACCACTCCTGCAGTACGGGGTAGCCTTCTCCCCGGGCAAAAAGGTAGAGGGATTTGAAGAAGACGATGTCCGGCTGCAGTCCCCTTTCCCAGGCGTCCAGGGCGGTTTCAAACGACTCATAAATGGCCTCTGCCGGAACTTCCCTCGGAAGGTTGCGGTGCAGAATCAAGGCGAATTCACAGGCCCTGGCCAGAGCCGGGTAGGAAGTTCCCAGCGCGGTTCGCTTCCTCAGCATTCTCGCTTCCCGCACAAAGCTGAAGTCGCTTCCGGGCCTGTGATCGACCAACAGTTCAACCTGGTCGAAAATATCCGGCAGAGAGGAACTGCGCTTTGCACCCGGCCGCCGCATCAGCAACGGCACCAGACCTCGTTCCCCGGCCAACAGGTAGAGCCGCTCAAATTTCTCCCCGCTCGGTTCGCGTTTGAGGATTATGCCCGAAACCTGAACTGCCGCTCCAGTCCGAGAAAAAGGGGTCAAACGCAAAATGTTAACATCTGATTGATTCGCTTCAGCCATTCAGGTAAAACTAGAGGAAGATGTTAACATTTTGCGTTTGACCCCTTTTTCTCACCCGGTTCCGGGGCGTCCTCCCCTTCCCGGTATGGCGGAACTACTGCTCCACCCGAAATAATGAGTTTCATCCCTTCCCCGATGGTCATTTCCAACTCCTCGATGTCGTCCTTCGGCAGCATGAGCAAAAATCCGCTGGTTGGATTGGGCGTGGTGGGGAGGAAGATGTTTCTCAAATCCTCCTTGCTGCGGTGCTGCAACTCCCCCTGGGTATCGCTGGTCAGAAACCCGATGGCCCATATCCCCCGGCGCGGGTACTGCACCAGCACCGTCTTCTTGAAAACGGCCTTATGCTGGGTCGAAAACGTCTCGATGATCTGTTTTACGGTTTTGTAAATGGTCTTGATAAAGGGAACCCTGATCAAAATCCTTTCCGTTACCGCCAGCATCCACCTGCCCACGAAATAGCGGGACAGGTAACCCAGCAGGGTTATGATGGTAAACACGATGAGAGTGGCCAGAAGGTTCCAGACAATGCGAAGGTTTTGGGCTTCCAGCCACACCTCGGGAATGAAATAAAGCAGGTTGTTGCTGAATCGCCCCCCCACGTTGTCCACCAGCCAGGCCAGGGCAATGATGGAAGCGCCCAATGGGGCCAATATCAGGAGCCCGGTGATAAAGGCGTTGCGCAGGGAACGGAATACTGTGAATTTCTCAGGCATCGGGATTGTAGGTAAAAAAGGGGATTTTGCCGTTTTTTGCCAGCGCAGACAGGCAAATTTGCTCCCGGTTTCTCATTTCCCGCCTCTCGTCCTCTTTTCCGTCCCTGTATCCGGCCAAATGCAGGTATCCGTGGATGAGGTAGAGGGTGAGTTCATTCTCGAAAGCCCCGGGGTGGCTGCGAGCGTGTTCCCAGGCCGCATCGATGGAAACGCAGATCTCCCCCGCCATGCCTTCCCCGGATTCCCCGGGAAAAGTGATCACATCGGTCGGGGTCGGATCACCCATGAAATCGGCGTGTAACCGGGTGTGCTGGTCGCCCGGAAGAAATGCCAGGGAGAGTTCTCCATCCTCCACCTTGGTCAAACCGGCGGCATCCAGGAAGTGAAACATCTCTTGGACTTCCCGCTTTTCGAACTCAAGCCCTTTGCAAGGACTGAATATCTGAACGCTTCTCTTTTTTCCTCCCCCCATGTCGGGCTTCTGCCACGGCTTTGTCTTTGTCCGGGTATTCAATGCGGCTGTGCAAGGTATTTATCAAAGTAAAGGAAAAGGCATTGGTGAGTTTTTTGATTTCTTCGAATGTCAGCGGACACTCGCTCAACTGATCATCGGCGATTCTGGCTTCGAAAATGGTGTCGATGAGATCGGAGATGCTGTGTGGAGTGATTTTCTTCAAAGACCGGCTGGCGGCTTCCACCGCATCGGCAAAGAAGATAACGGCGCTTTCCTTGAATTGAGGTTTTGGCCCGTCATATCGATAAGTGGATTCCTCCACCCTGGGACCCTCCCGGCCGGGGTTTTTGCGACCCTTCAACGCTTCCACGTAAAAAAAAGTGATCAATGAGGTGCCATGATGCTGCTTGATCACATCGATGATGACCTTGGGAAGCTTGTTGCGCACGGCCAGGTTTACCCCTTCCTTGACGTGACTCTTGATGATCAGGGCGGCCATGGAGGGATTATGCAGCAAAAGCGGGTTTTCCCCATCCCTCTGGTTTTCGACGAAATACTCCGGTTTTACGAGTTTACCGATATCGTGATACAAGGAGCAAACCCGGCAGACCAGTGGTTTGGCGCCGATGGCGGCGGCGCCGTTTTCGGCCAGGTTGGCCACCATGAGCGAGTGGTGGTAACTGCCGGGCGCTTCCAGTTGCAGCCGCCTCAGCAAGCGATGGTTGTAATCGGTCAGTTCGAGCAGGGTAATGTTGGTGGTCAGTTTGAAAAGTCCTTCGAAAAAGGGCAGTACCCCTATGACCAGAATCCCCGTGGCCAAACCGACTCCGAGGGCGGCGAGTATTTCCTTTCCGATGAGAACCAGGTTTACTTCGTTGATCAAACCCAGTATGAGCCCACCCAAAGCGAGGGTCCCACCGCCCAACAAGCTGGCCCGCATTATGTGACCCCGGTTCCTTACATTGTTGCAACCAAGCACCGCCACCAGGCAGGCCAGAAAGGTTGCAGCCATGAATTCAAACGACTCTCCAAGCATGAGGGAGGTGATGAAGCACACTATGGAGGAAACGAATATGGCGGCCCTCTGGTTTATCAGAAGGGCAATGATGATGGGCCCCAGGTAAAACGGAACCATGTAGCGCAGCAGGACGTAAAGGTTCGGGATATTGTCGGATAAAAACGGAATCAATCGCGCTATGGCGATGTTGAGCAGGATCACCAGGAAAAGAAGGCTTCCCTGTCGGTTGTCCCTCAGTTTCGACCATCCGGCCATGCTCAGGTAAGCCACCACGCCGAGGCACAACAGCAGGGTGATAAGGGCCTTTTCCCAAAAACTCTTACCAAGGGATAATGTATGGGCAAAATCCTGTTGGCGCATGAAATCCTGATAGGCCAGAAGCATTTCATACTTGTGGGCCAACACGGTTTCCCCCGGTTCGATGATGGTCTCACCGGCCATGACATTCACCAACACCGGTTCGGCTCTGTCCTCGATCTCCCTGCGCTTGGTTTCGTGCAACTCCGGGTCGTACTCCAGATTCGGTTGCAAGGCTTGGCTCATTATGCGCGAAAGGGCGATGTTCAGGTCCTGAGCGATATCAAAATAGGTAAAGTCCCGCTTCAAAGCGCCGAAGGCCATTTCCTGGCTCTGGATGTCCAGTCGCCGCGGTTGTCCGCTTTCCTTTTGAACGTAGATGAAATTGAGGCTTTCCAGGTCCCGGCCCAACATGTCGACATCGGGATTGTAAATCCCTCCACTTAATATGCTTCGCACCGAAACCAGGGCCTGGTCCATCAGGCCTCCCCGGTCCTCTGTCTCAGTGCGGCTCAGAAGCACCATCACGTCTTCCACGTTGAGACGTAGCGGGGTATTTTCTTCAAAATCCAGGGCAAATTTCTCCACGCGGTCGAAGAGGGGCCCTTCCTCGAATCCTTCTACCTCGACCTCGAGGTCATTCAGCCCTTCAACCAGATCCCGCATGTGGTCCCGAAACGTTTCAAATGGCGTCATGTCCATCCGGTAAACCGGTGGGATCTTCTGTTTTTCCAATTCGACCTTGCGGCGAGTCTGCAACTCACTGGTGTAGGAAAAGTCGGTCTCCGCCACTACCCGCAACCGGGACACCTCGTTGGGCAAGACCTGAATACCGGCCGGGGTCACCCCGGTGAAGGCCAGCAATATGGTTAATATGACCCAGCCCGAAAGTATCAGAGCAGTCACTATCGGACTCGAGGCCAGAAACGTTCTGGTCCAGGTCTGACGGGGTGCCTTGCGCTTCCGCCGGGACGGGGAAGGCCTGTCGGTTATCTGTTTCCTTCTGGTTAAAAGTTTCACTGGGCTGCCGGGTCAGGGCCAATCAGCGGAAGCGGCCCCCTGATCGAAAGTGGTCGTAGGCCTCTATGATCTTCTCTACCAGAGGATGACGAACTACGTCAAAGCTTTCAAAATAAAACAGTTCTATATCAGGAATGTGGGCCAGCGCCTGGGTAACTTCCTTCAACCCCGATTGCTTGTTCCTGGGCAGATCGATCTGGGTGATGTCTCCGGTCACCACCATCCGACTGTCGTCGCCCAGGCGGGTCAGGAACATCATCATTTGTTCCGGGGAGGTGTTTTGCGCCTCATCCAGCACGACGAAAGCCCCGGTCAGGGTCCGTCCGCGCATGTAGGCCAGGGGGGCGATCTCTATGATCCCCTTGTCCATGAACCGCCTGGTGTTTTCCCTCCCCAGCATATCGTGCATGGCATCGTAAAGGGGCCGCAGATAAGGGGTAATTTTTTCCGTCAAATCTCCCGGTAGAAATCCCAACGCTTCCCCCGCTTCCACCGCCGGGCGGGTCAGAATGATCTTTTCTATCGACCCTTTCAACAGGGCGTCAACGGCTGCCGCCATGGCCAGGTAGGTTTTCCCGGTCCCGGCCGGACCGATGCCAAATACCACTTCCTTTTGGAATATGGCCTCCAGGTAGCGTTTTTGATTCAGCGTCTTGGGGATGATCTTGCGCTTGGGAAACTTCAGGATAAGAGGGGTTTCCATGAGGTCCGACAAAGCCTCGGATTGCCCCTTTGCAACCTGTCGCAAGAGGGCAAAGAAGTCCGACTTCCGCACCATCAAACCCTGGGACCTGGCTCTTTCCAGCAACTGGAAAAACTGCTCGGCTTGGCCCAACCGCTCCTCACTTCCGGAAATTTGAATCCAATCGTCCCGGGACACCAATTCGACCCCGAGCCGCTTCTCCACTTCCCTGAGATGCTCGATGTTTCCGCAATACAGTTGGCTGGTTATGCGGGGTGTTTGAAAATGAAGGGTGGTTTCCGGCATGGCGGCGGAGCTACTCGTTGCTCCGGTAAAGTTCCTCGGCTGCTTCCCGGAGCCGTTCCCACATGCGTTCCAGGGATGTGGGAAGCACCCGCGTTTGGCCGATAACCGGCATGAAGTTAGTATCTCCTTTCCAGCGCGGGACGATGTGGGCGTGCAGGTGCCCCGGTATGCCGGCCCCGGCCGAAGCGCCCAGATTCATGCCCACATTGAATCCGGTCGGGGTGAGGGCGTGGTTCAGAATGGCCTTTCCCTTGATGATCAACTCCAGGAATTCAGCTTTTTCATCTTTTGTCAGGTCACTCAGATCGTCCACCTCCCTATAGGGCAACACCAGCAAGTGTCCGGCATTGTAAGGGTAGCGGTTCAATAGCAAAAAGCAGGTCTTTGCGCGAAACACAATGAGGGATTCCCGGTCATCTTTTTTTTCAGGCAGTTCCACAAACGGATTTTTTCCCTTAATGGCTTCCGGAGTTTCGATGTATTCCATGCGCCAGTAGGAGTGCAGGTGTTCATATGGATTCGGCATGCCAGATGATCCAAACGTACTTTCTTCTGAAGTGCAAGAAACGCGGTTACGGTGTCGATTTTACCATTCTGCTCCCGGCCTCCCCTGTAACGCTTGCCCCAAGAATTACACGGATTTGAAACCACGGATATCACGGATTAGCACGGATGAGATAAAATATTTAACAACGCTTCGCTTGATGCCGGCGGCAACAGGATGGAGCTCGCTCCAACAGGAAATAAGAAAAATAGCCACAAAACGCGCAAAGGCGCCAATGAGGAATTAAGAATTGGGAATGAGGAATTAGGGAGAAAGATAAACCACGGATTACACGGATGAGCACGGATAATGATTTCGAAAGGCACGAAAATTAATCGTGAGCTTGATCGTGATCGTGATCGAAAAAAGAAGGCAATTGGCCACAAAACGCACATCCGCCTTGGCGAGATCCCACTCCCCCATTCCATCACACCATCATTCCCCTCTCTCCAATTCCTAATTCCTAATTCCTAATTCCTAATTCCTAATTGGCGCGCCCTGGCGCGCCCTAAAACTTGCCTTCAAATCTTTTCGGCTACTGACTCCAGCTTGGAGTTGGATGATATGTTGAGCCTTTGTTGTAATGTCTTTCAGGGATTACCAACCCTTTTCTCCTATGCCCTCTGCCTGGGTGCGGGGTTTGGAGCCTTTATCATATGGGACCAATGGCACTGGTGGAGCACAAGGGAGGATTATTCCTTCGGTTTCCTCGTCCCCTTCTTCATATTGGCAGTTCTTTGGGACCGATGGCCGCGGCTGCGCCGACTCTTGGGCTCCCAAGCGGCTCCCACAAGGCAGTCCCAAAAGAACCTTCAATCAACCCCAAAACCGGACAAAAACGAGGTTCGCCTCACCTTTGGCTGGTTGACGGAAAAAGGTTACGGCTTTGCCAAGTGGTTTATTCCAATCGGATTTTACGCCGGATTGGTTCTCGGATTGCTCATCTTCGGGTTGGGCGTTCTTTACCGCGCCGGAGCCGGGCCTTCCTATCCCGGCTCACTCCTTATATCCATTGGGGGAGGAGCGTCCGTTTTTGCCCTCCTCTACATATGCCTTCCCCATTCGACCTCTGACTGGCAGAAGCGGGTTGGAGGCAATCTCGGTCCCTCCCAGACCATGAACCGGAGGTTGACCGCGATCCTGCTCTTCTGGTTTCCCTGCTTTATTTGGATCATTTCCGCTCCCTTGGTCTCGTTGATTGAAAATCGTTTGAGTCTGTTCCTTCTGGACATGGTTGTGATGGTGGTTTTTTTCCTCCTCGAAATGAGCGGCTTCGCTTTGGCGCAAGAGGGGAACACCTTGATTATGCCCTCGGGCAAGGTTGGAGTCGAGGATGCATGCTCCGGAATCCGGTCCCTCATGGGTTGCCTGTTCGCGGGATCGTTTTTTGGGGCCATGTTTTTTCGCAATCTCGGCAAAAAGTTGCTATTGCTGGTTTTCGGGTTAGGCTTCGCCTTCACCGCCAATCTCCTCCGCAGCATCTTTCTCACCGCCTGGGCCTACTCCAGGGGACCTGAGGCCATCAGCGGTTTCCTGCATGACGCTGCCGGATATTTCGTTCTGGGTCTGACCAGCCTCATGCTATTGGCCCTCATCCCCATACTGAAGGCTGAAGGATGAAGGCTGAAGGATGAAGGTAGAAGGCTGGATTGGCGCCTCTTAGCGTCCTTGGCGATCTTTGCGAGATTCCCTCTCTCCTTTTTGCGCGTTTTGTGCGTTTTGTGGCTAATTGCTCTCTTCTTCGATCACGGTCACGATTAATTTTCTTCCTTCTTCCTTCTTCCTTCTTCCTTCAGCCTTTTTATTCCATCCTCACAACCTGCCCGCTTTGGCTCGACCGGTAGCAGGCTTCCACCAAAGCGATGGTCTTCAAATAGTCATCCCCGGTGCTTTCGAAGGGCGTCCCGTTGAGGATACAATCCACGAAGTGCCGTTGCAGGCGGTGGACGCAATCTCCCGCGAAGCCCTTCTGTGGATGCGGGTAGTCGATCGACTCCGTTGGCTGGCCCAGAAGCTTCCGCACAAGCCGACCGTCCTCGGCCAATTCCATATGACCTTTGCTCCCATCGATGCGAACGGTTCCAAAGGTATACCGCGGATCTCGGCAATCCGTCTCGTTGTAGCGGCTCGCGTCCAGAATGGCGGTGGCGCCATTTTCGAATCCCACTATGATCTGGCCGGAATCCTCCCCCTGTATGCCGGGGTTTCGCTTCTGCAAGCGGGCATAGACGGTGGAGACTTCACCCCCGAGAAATCGAAAGGTATCCAGGAAATGTACGCCGGTTTCGTATACCAGTAGACGCGGGTATTCGCGGAAGAAAGGTTGCCGGGCCAGGTAGGCGTCCTCCTGCCAACCATCTCCCATGCGCATGCGCACCGAAATGGAATGGAGTTGCCCCAGAATTCCCCTGTCGAGTTGGCGTTTTATTTCCCGATACCACGGTTGCCACCGCCAATTTTCGTGCACCATGAACCGTATGCCAGCATTTTTGGCTAGTTTCACAATTTGCCGACTCTCTTCCAAGGTTGCAGCCAGTGGCTTCTGACAAATGACGTTTATCCCTTTGCTGGCCGCCAGTTGCGTCACTTCCAGATGCGTTTCCGGCGGTGTGATGATGTCGATGAAGTCCGGCTTGATCTCGTCCATAAGTGTTTTGAGGTCTGACCAAGGGCTTACTTTCCCGATCCCATACCGCTCGGCAATAAGAGTGGCTTTATCCACGCTGCGATTACAGATCGCTGCAATTTCGACCTCAGCATTTCTTTTCCAGGACTCGTATTGGAAGTGGCTGAAGTAACCGGCTCCCACACCTATTCCCTTTAATAAGCTCACAATGCAACCTCTTTGATTTCATTCTTAGGATCGCAGGAAGTAGAAATGCACCGACGATCGACATAAAGGAAAAAGAAAGGAAGAGCCATTCAGAATGCGACCGCTCGCACGGGCCCGCCGTCGCCATTTTCCAACTTGAGGGGCAAGGCCATGAACCTGCAGCGAGTTCCGAGCCGATCGAGGTTGCAGAGCCCTTCCACGATGGTGATGCGGGCCCCAAGTAGAATTAAATGGATTTTACTAACTTCGGCCAAATTATTGACGTCGGCCACTGAAGGCGGCTCCACTCCCAATAATTTCACCTCTTTGTCTACGCACCACTTGGCCAATTCCTCACTGACGCGGGGGAGACCGTCCCGGTATACCGTTGGATCGGATACATATCGGCTCCAACCGGTATCCAGCAACAGGCAACCACCGGGTTCGAAACTTTCCGCGACCGCCCCCAGGTCCGCCGGGGTGAGGAGTTGCTTCGGCTCGACGTTTTCCATGTGGGCAATCCATGCCGGTCCATGGAACAGCTCCAAGGGCATGATGTCGATGGTTTCCTGCGAGGCCCCGAAGTGAACCGGAGCGTCGGCATGGGTGCAGGAGTGGGAATAGATACTCCAGTCGGATGCATTCCATCCGTCCTTCTCCAGAGTATGGGCCGTCGAAACGCTTATGCCGTGCATTCCAGGTCCTATGGGAAGACTTAAGTCGATCAGGTTTTCCATTAGATAAGGCGGTTAGTTTAACAATCCCTAAATTCTCTCGTTAAGCCGCAAAGACCGCCAAGGTTTTCTTTTTGGCTAACCACAGAGGCCACAGAGGACACAGAGATTTAGAAAAAAGAATAATGTATTTTCGAGCCCTTGGCGCTCTTCTTGCGCATTTTGCGTTCTTTTGCGGCTATTCCATCACTCCATCATTCCATCACTCCACCATTCCTCTAACCCCTTCCCCCTCTGTACCCCAAATCAAGTATGATTCAGGACCTCCTCAACCGTGGTAATTCCCTGTTCCAGGGATTCCAATCCGGCCGCGCGCAGAGGCGCCATACCTTTGCGGAGAGCCATGCCTTTGATTTCCATGGAGGCCGTGCTCTTCATGGTCAATTCGCGCAGTTCGTCATCCAACACCATCATTTCAAACAACCCCATGCGTCCACTGTATCCGAGCTGATGGCAATCCTCACAACCGGCGGCCCGGTAGAAGGTGGGAAATTTCCGCGTGTTCCCGTTCCCGTAGAGCCGGTCCAGAAGGGCTTTGTCGGGTTGATAAGCCTCCTTGCAGCTGGGGCAAAGTATCCGGACCAGCCGCTGGGCCAAAACAGCTTCCAGGGACGAGGTGATCATGTAAGGTTCCATTCCCATGTCCACCAGGCGGGTGATAGCTGAGGGAGCATCGTTGGTGTGCAGGGTTGTCAGCACCAAGTGACCCGTCTGGGCCGCTTGTACCGCGATTTGCGCCGTTTCCAGGTCCCGTATCTCCCCCACCATCAATATATCCGGGTCCTGCCTAAGAAAGGACCGCAAGGCGTGGGCGAAGGTCAAACCGATGGAAGGTCGAACCGCCAACTGCATGATTCCATCGATTTCGTACTCCACCGGATCCTCCGCGGTCAGGATCTTTACTTCCTCCCCATTGAGGATTTTCAGACAACTGTAGAGAGTGGTCGTCTTTCCGCTTCCGGTTGGACCGGTCACGATAAAAACGCCATTGGGTCGTCGGATGACCTCCCGCGTCGCATGGTAGACGGCATCCGGCATGCCCAGTTGAGCCAAATCCAGGTTGACCACCGATTTGTCCAGAACCCGCAACACTACACTTTCCCCGAATTGTGTCGGCAAGGTGGATACCCGCAAATCGATCGGTCTGGAATCCAGTGTCATGCGTATGCGTCCATCCTGGGGCACCCTGCGCTCCGCTATATTCAGATTGGCCAGAACTTTCACCCTGGAAATGACCGGAAGAGCCAGGTTTACCGGCGAAGGGGACATCTCGTAGAGCGATCCATCCACCCGGTAGCGGATCTGAAAGACTTCCTCAAATGGTTCAAAGTGAATATCCGAAGCCTGATCCCGAATGGCCTGTTCCAACACCAGGTTGACGAACCGAATGACCGGCGCCTCCTCCGTGATGGCCTCCAGTTCCCGGTCCGACAATTTCCCCTCTGCTCCGGCAAACAGCTTGAGCGCATCCATGGCGTCTTCCACCGAGGCGGTCTCCGCTCCATAGACCGATTCGATCAGGCTTTTCACTCGCTCCGGGTCAGCCACCGCCAGGGATATGTCGCGATCCAGGGAAAAGGAAAGGTCCTCCACGATAGAACCATTGAAGGGGTCGATGGCCAGGAGTTCGAGTTCCAACTCTCTCTCCCGGTAAGGAACCACTCCGTAGATGTGGGCCAACCGCCCTTCCAGGGTGGATGCCAGGGTTCCATCCACAGCGGAGGGGATCCGATCCACGTAATTCCAACTCAGGTGGGCGGCCACCTCCCGCAGCAACCCTTCGCGGCTCAACAGGCCCAAATCCAGAGCAGTCTCCGCCAATGCCTTGCCCGATCGTTCCTGTTCCACCACGGCCGACTCGAGCTGTTCCCTCGTGACCTCGGGCAGATTATCCAGAATCTCGTAAATGGAAGCATTGTGCTCGGAATACATTCAAACAACCTTACGCCAACGGGGTTCCACAATAGGCGCCCCCGGCGCCCCATAAACCTCAGTTCGCGGTTACCGACAGAGTTTCCTCCACGGAAGTGATCCCGCGGGCTGCTTTGCGCAGTCCATCCTGCCGCATGCTCAGCATTCCCTGGTCCCGGGCCAGGGCGCGCATGGCCGCCAGGGAACCGGCCGAATAAATCAGCGATCCCATTTCCGGGGTTATTTCCATGAGTTCAAAAATCGCGATCCTTCCCTTGTAACCGGTTCCCCGGCAGGCCCCGCAACCCACCGGTCGTTTCCACTGGGCCGCATCCGACACCAGGCCGCTCGACTCCACCACCACCTTTTCCATTTTACTGAGTTGGCTCGGCCGGCAACACTCCGCACAAAGGCGCCGCACCAGGCGCTGAGCTATCACAGCCCTCATGGAACTGGAGATCAGGAAGGGTTCCACCCCGAGATCCCTTAGACGCGATATCGCGCTCGGTGCATCGTTGGTGTGCAGCGTGCTGAACACCAGGTGACCCGTCAGGGAGGCGTTGATGGCGATCTCCACCGTCTCCAAATCCCGGATTTCCCCCACCATTATGATGTTGGGAGCCTGCCGCAACATGGCCCGCAGGCCGGCTGAAAACGTCATGCCGATTTCGCTGCGCACCTGCACTTGGTTGATGCCGCTCAACTGATACTCGACCGGGTCCTCCACCGTTATGATCTTGCGATCCGATTTGTTCAGGTGGTTGAGGCAGGAATACAAAGTAGTCGATTTACCGGAACCCGTCGGTCCGGTGGCCAATATGATGCCGTCGGGCAACGAAATGATCCTTTCGAACCTGGACTGGTCGTCGGGCAGGAAACCCAGTTCGGCCAAGCCGGATTTCAGGCTTTCCTTGTCCAACAGACGGAGCGTCAGAGTCTCGCCATGGGCGCTGGGCACGGCGGAAACGCGAAAGTCGATCGAACGACCGTCCACGTCCATCTGAATGCGGCCGTCCTGGGGCAAACGTTTCTCGGATATGCTCATTTGGGACATGAGCTTGATCCTGGAAATTATGGCCGGTTGCAGGCGCTTGGGCGGACTTTCCGCCTCGTGTAACACTCCGTCTATGCGAAACCGTATGCGAAAGCGCTTTTCCAGAGGTTCGAGGTGAATGTCCGAGGCCCCGCGTTTTAACGCTTCTCTCATTATCAATTCCACGTATCTGACGATAGCCCCGGAGTCTCGACCCGAACCAAAGGTGGCACGGGTCCCGGGGTCCCCACTGGGCCTGGATTGGGAGATTTCCCGTTTAAGGGGCTGGAACGTCTCGGAATTTTCCGGGAATATCCGCTCGATAGCCTGGAGAATCGCCTCCTTGGGCGCCAAATACGGCTCGATATCGAGTTCCATTACCTGTGAGAAATGATCCACTTTCTCCAGTACTAACGGGTCGCAAATGGCCGCTTGTACCGAAGAACCACTCAGGTCGTAGAATAACATTTCATTATCCAGGCAGAACTGCCGGTCTACCCCGGCAATAGCCCGTTGAGGAGTGGCAATGTCCATGGGATTCACCCGCGGTAAACTGAATTCCTCGGCCAGCCGGTTCAGAATGGCCTCCTCGCTTGCCAACCCCCGCGCCACCAACTCCTCCACCACAGACCCCGGACCATCCTTCTCCTCTCGCAATCTCTGCAAATACCCCGGCTTGATCACACCATCTTCCAGCAACAACAGAAGGGTTGTTTCTTCGCAGCTTTTCACAGGCAATGGGGTTGCTTACTTCGATGTATTGTAAATTACTATGGTGGAAGCAAAGATCAGACCGCCCGCTAACCAATTGCTAACAATGCTTAAAATTTTCCCCTTATGAAAATGAAAAGACTATTTCCTTCTCTCCTTTTCCTGGTTTCAATGGCGACGGCCCAGGATCAACCCAATATCGTGTTCATTCTTGCCGATGACATGGGTTACGGGGATTTATCTTCCTACGGTTGCCAGGATATCAAAACTGCCAATCTGGATCGGCTCGCTGCCTCGGGCGTTCGGTTTACCAGTGGGTATTCATCCCATCCTTATTGCAGCCCCATGCGCGCGGGATTGATGGCCGTCCGCTACCAGCACCGCTTTGGTTACGAACGCAATATCGCCTATGACCAGCACAATATGGCGATGGGTTTGCCCATCTCCGAAAAGACGGTTGCCGCCCGTATGAAAGACGCCGGCTATGTAACGGGCGCGGTTGGCAAGTGGCACTTGGGATCGTCAAGGCCTTTCCAGCCCAATGCCCGCGGATTCGACTTCTGGTACGGTTTTCGGGGCGGAGGACATCAATACTTCGTGGTCGATCTCAACACCCGCCTGCACGAAGGCTATCACGAGTCCCTCGAGCGCAATGGTCAGCCGGGAGGACTGGAAGGTTATTTGACCACCGCCCTGACCGATGAGGCGGTCGGATTTATCCAGGGCAATAAGGATAAGCCTTTCTTTCTCTACCTCGCCTACAATGCTCCGCACGGACCCCTGCAGGCCCCGAAAACCTACGTGGACAAGTATACCCAAATTGGTGAGGAGAAGCGCCGCACTTACGCGGCCATGGTTCATTCTCTGGACGATGAGATCGGCCGGGTCATAGAAACCTTGACGAAGCTTCAGCTAAGGGAAAATACCCTGGTATTTTTTCTGAGCGACAATGGTGGCCCGGAGCATGCCAATGCCTCCGATAACGGACCGCTTCGCGGGGGGAAAGGGCAAGTCTACGAAGGCGGAATTCGAGTGCCCTTCCTGGTATCCTGGCCGGGAACCATCGCCAAGGCACAGGTGAATCATTATCCGGTAATGTCCATCGATCTGATGCGCACCGCCCTCGAATTGGGAGGGGCCCGAATCTCAGAGAAACTGGAAGGGGTGAATCTGGTTCCCTTTCTGACGGGAGAAAAATCCGGAGCTCCTCATGAGGCGCTTTTCTGGCGAATGGAGAACGGAACGGACTATGCCGTCCGTAGCGGTCCCTGGAAACTGGCAAAGGCCCGGGATCAAGCCGGGATTCAATTATACAACCTGGACCACGATATCGGCGAAACGAACGATCTGGCCTCGGAAAATCCCAAAGTGGTCAGTCGATTGATTGAACTCTATGAGGATTGGAATGCCGAAAACATACCCCCTTTCTTTCCGGGTTTCCGCGAGTACCATCGCCTGAAGGAAGAATTCTACCAATCGATTTCAGCGCCCCCGCCAAGCACCAAGTGATCCGCAACCACCCATCCTTTGCCGACAAGAACACCAAGACAGGGTTAAGAAAAAAACCACGGATCACACGGATAAGCACGGATAATCGTGATCGAAAGTAGAGGATCCGAAATAGCCACAAAACGCACAAAAACACAAAATTCCCCCCTCACGCCTTCCGTTACACAACATCGCTCCTCCGCCGGGACTTCCCAACAGGCTTTTACGCCAACGGCGTTAAACTCCAGAGCCCAGCGTCGCGTAGCGCACGCTGGGTTACCGATCACCAACATGACCGAACCCCAACGGGGTTCCACAAATATTTCCCAAAATGCCAACACCAATCAATTTCAAGGTCTCTCCCTTCCTTTCGATCAAGATCACGATAAATCTCAGCACCTTCATCCTTCTTACTTCATCCTTTTCTTCTCCTCTGTGCTCTCTGCGTCCTCTGTGGTTTATCCTCTTCTCTCCCTTTTTGCGCTTTTTGTGCTTTTTTGTGGCTATTCGAAGTTGATCTGCCAGCGTATGCCGAATTTGTCGACGCACATGCCAAAGTAGGATCCCCAGAAAGCGTCTTCCATCGGCATGATCGTCGTGCCATTCTCGGACAGGCTGGCAAACAGCCGATCGGCCTCGTCCTTGGAGTCAGGACAGATGGTGATCGCAAAATTACTACCAAACACCGGGGCCGGCCCGAACGCTGAGCTCATATCGCTTCCCATCAGAATGCTGGAACCGATGGGCAACGATACGTGCATGATCAGGTCGCGCTCGTGGTCCTGGACACCCAAACCGGGCGGGCCATCGGCAAAAGTCTGAAGGGTCATGAACTCACCACCGAAAACCGATCGGTAGAATTCAAATGCCTCTCGGCAGTTATTTTCAAAGGTCAAGTAGGTATCGAGTTTCATGGAGCGGGATATAGGTTAATCGTCAACAGCCTGCATTACCAGTTGGCGGAACTGCCAGGATGTCTTATCGGATTTCTGATTCCGGGTTTGCTTCAGAATGACCCCGACTATGCCTTCCTCCGGGTCCGCAAAATATTGGGAGTTGAAATAACCGCCCCAATAGAAAGTTCCTTCGCTTCCCAAACCACCCCTGGCAACCGCTTCGGCATTCAATACCCCGAAAACAAGTCCCTGGTGGATGTGTTTTCCTGTCTCCATCTGAAAGCCCATAATCGTTTCGATGGTCTTGCGGCTGAGGAAACGAATGCCGTTGAGCTCTCCGCCATTGAGGTACATTTGCAGGAAGGTAGCATAGTCCTTGGCCGTGCTGGATAGGCCGCCTCCCCCTCCGTAATAAGTTTTGGCGCCTTTGATCGGATAATCCGCGTCGTAGTATTCGTTGCCCGTATATTTTACCCATTTGCCGTTTTCAGGCCGGTGCACCGTGACCATCCGATGGGCTTTTTCCTCGGGCAGATAAAAATAAGTATCGTTCATTCCCAAGGGTTGGAATAAACGCCTATGCAGGAATTCACTGAAGGACATGCCCGATAAAATTTCGATCATGTAACCCAGCACGTCCAATCCCTCGGAGTATTTATAGCGCTCTCCCGGGTGAAAATGTAAGGGAAGTTCGGCCAGTTTCCTCATATTATCGGCCAGGATTTTTTCCTCGGCGGTCCAGGCGTCGATGATGCCCGCTTTTTGAAATAGCTGCTTCATGCGCATTTCACTTTCGATAAACCCGTAACCCAATCCCGAGGAGTGAGTGAGCAACTGCCGTATAGTGATCTCGCTCCTGGCCGGCACGGTCGTGTAATTGAGGTCATCATCCACAAAACGAACCAGAACCAGGGGATTCCCGAACTCCGGAATAAATTTGGAAATGGGGTCGTCGAGTTGAAACAACCCCTCCTCCCAAAGCATCATTACCGCGGTGGCGGTGACGGCCTTGGTTTGGGATGCGATGCGGAAAATATCGTCTTCTTTCAAGGTTCGACCCGTGGCCACATCGGCCAGACCAAATGCTTTGTGGTAAACGATTTTCCCGTGGCGCGCCACCAATGCCACCAGGCCGGGGATATCTCCGTTCTCAATGGCCGACTCCGCCATGGCATCGATTCGATCCAGGCGGTGAGGCGATACTCCCACGGAGGCGGGAGAGGCGACTTCCAGAGGAGGGGAATTTTGGCCCGACGGGGTTTGTGCAGCCAATTGTCCGGTCAGAACAATCCCAAGAAAAAGGAGTGAAACTTTCATGGGAGACTCATTAAACGAGGTATGAAGGGATACTCAAGCCAAGGTTCCAGGGAACCACCGGCGCACTTAATGTTTCTCGCAAAGATCACGGAGCCACGGATAAGAAAAAAACCACAGAGACCACAGAGGGAGTAGGCGCCCAAGGGCGCCAATTAAGAATGAGGAATTTGGAATGAGGAATTGGGAGTAAGATGAACCACGGATTACACGGACCCCGCTTCGCCAAAGGTCTACAGCGTGACCGGCAGGAACGGATGTAGAAAACAAAAATAGAATGTTTGTGCTCATCTGCGGTTCATCTCTCGCAGGCCTTCTCCGTTACCCCTGGAGTAATGGTTTCAAGCTGTAGGAACGGGTTTATCCCGCGATTGCTTTGAGGCTATTCCCTGCACCCCCGGCCTAAAGCCGCTCCTAATAGGCTGCTCTTCGCGAGATCCCTCTCCAGCTAAAACCCCCCAGCACCCTCACCAAGCCCAAAGATTAAACACTTCCTTCTCCCTAATTCTTAATTCCCCAATTCCTAATTGGCGCGCCTTAGCGCGCCTCTCCGCCTTGACCTTTTGGCCTTCCCTTGCAGGATGCTGGGTTACCATGCGCTTTTTTCTTCTGCAAATTGCCTTCCTTTCCTTTGTTTCTGCTAGTCCGGTCCTCCAGGCCCAGGATTTACCCCGCCAGCCCAACCTGATTTTCATCATGGCCGATGATTTGGGCTGGGCCGACGTAGGCTATAACGGGGCTTCCTTTTATGAGACGCCTCATATCGATGCCCTACGTGCCTCCGGCATGAAATTCAACTCGGCCTATCCGGGCGCGTCCAACTGCATGCCGTCCCGCTCCTGCATCGTCAGTGGTATGTATATCACCCGCACTCAAATGTGGACCCCGGGTGGCGAGGCAAAAGGGGAAGCGGCCTACATGAAATTCCTGGTGCCGCGCAAGGCGGATGACGCAGGGGACGGAATCTTTCCAACCAAAACAAGCATGGACCCTTCCGTCACCTCCATTGCCGAAGTCCTGAATTCAGCCGGTTACAGGACGGCACGTTTTGGCAAATGGCACTTGGGCCCCGACACACAAGGGTTCGACCTCAGCGATCCCAATGGGTTGGGTGGACCCGAAAAGAGTTATTATGGGGATATTGACGTGGAGGAAACCCTTACCGATGCGGTAGTCGGCTTTATTGCCCAGAATACAGAGAGGCCGTTTTTCATATACCTCAATTATTGGGACGTCCATACTCCCATTAAAACCCGCCCCGAGGTCACCGCCAAATACGAAAAAAAGCTGGCCGCCCGCCCATGGGACAAACCGTGGAATCCCACTTATGCGGCCATGATCGAAGCGGTGGATACCGGCATTGGCCGCATCAGGGAAGCCGTGCGGGCCCAGGGCCTTGCCGGTAAAACCCTGATTGTCTTCACCTCCGACAACGGGGGCCACTCCGGGGCTACCTGGTGCGAACCTCTCAAAGGGGCCAAAGGCGCCTTTTATGAAGGTGGCATTCGGGTGGCTACCTGTATGAGTTGGCCCGGTGTCATCGAAGCGGGGTCCGTTTGTGACACCCCCATTACCGGGGTCGACTATTTACCCACCTTCGCCCAACTGGCCGGGGCAAACCTGCCGACCCGCCAACCGGTGGACGGCCAATCCATCGTGCCGTTGATTCTGGGAAAACCCGCCTTGGAAAATCGCTCCATTTTCTGGCACTATCCACTCTATCTGGCGGGAGGCCAGTACAACAAGGTGGTCACCGTATACGGCACGGACATCCCTTACTGGAGGGCTACTCCATGCAGTGTAATCCGCCGGGGAGACTGGAAGCTCATGCAATTTTTTGAGGATGATTCCATTAAGCTGTTCAATTTGAAAGAGGATCTCGGTGAAAAATATGACCGGGCCGATTCCGAACCCGAACGAGCGGCCAAGCTGCTTAAGGAATTACGGGCCTGGCAAAAACACACCGGGGCCGTCATTCCCACCGTG
The DNA here is from genome assembly GCA_965204545.1 of Opitutales bacterium. Classification (GTDB taxonomy): domain Bacteria; phylum Verrucomicrobiota; class Verrucomicrobiia; order Opitutales; family UBA2995; genus JAABVD01. The sequence continues at coordinate 2,130,695 of CBDBFA010000003.1, forward strand.
CTCAACCCCGAATATGACCCCGGCCGAGGTTAGTGAAGAGTGAAGAGAGTTAAATCGTGATCGTGATCACCTAATTCCTAATTGGCGCCGGAGGCGCCTCTCTGCGTGCTTGGCGAGAATCAAATAACTCGGTTGTCGGTGGTTAGCCCGGATATCTCACAAAATTCGTCGCGAGCGAACGGAGGTCGAGTGCTGGTGTGGGTTTCGTGTAGATTCGGGGGTAAAGCCGGGTCGACACCCTGCAAGGCCCCGAATCCAGGGAAATCCGCTCCAGTGCCGTCATTCCGGAGCGCAGCAGAAAATTTGTGAGTTATTCGGGTTAGTGGCGAGTGGATTTTTCCTGGTTCGTCCTCATCCGTGTTTATTCGTGAAATCCGTGGTTTATTCTTCAGGGATTTTCGATAACGATCACGATAACGATCATGATCACGATTCTAAGAAATTTAAGCAACTCCCGCCCCTTTACGCGTCTGTGCCTCTTGACCTGCGTTGCATTGCAAAGCACGGTATGTGCCCTTGTGGGTCTCCCCGGGTTGGCGGCCAAGCCCAACTTCATCCTCGTCTTTATCGACGACATGGGATGGGCGGACTTTTCCTGTTTCGGAAACACCGAGGCCGAGACCCCCAACATCGATCGCTTAGCCGTGGAGGGAATCGCCTTCGAGCAGTTTTACGTCAACTCACCCATCTGTTCGCCTTCCCGCGTGGCAATTTCGACCGGTCAATACCCATACCGGTGGCGCATTAACTCCTACTTGGCCACCCGCTCCTTGAATGCCGAGCGCGGCATTGACAATTGGCTGGATCCGGATGCGCCTCTGTTGGCCCGCTTCCTTCAGGGCGCAGGTTATGCCACCGGCCACTTCGGGAAATGGCATATGGGAGGACAGCGCGATGTCGCCGATGCCCCCCACATAACAGACTACGGTTTCGATGAATCCCTCACCAACTTCGAGGGACTGGGCCCCCGCGTGCTGCCCCTGCGCTACGAGCCGGGTGGGCGTCCACCGGTTCCCCTCAATCACCGTTCCCACGAGCTCGGGCATGGCCCGGTAATCTGGCATGACCGGGCTTACATTACGGAGAAGTTTACCCAGGCGGCAACGAACTTCGCCAGAGTGGCCATGACTCGAAATCAACCCTTTTACCTGAACTTGTGGCCGGACGATGTTCATACCCCGGTGCATCCTCCGCTGGAGAAGTGGGGTGACGGGAGCAAGCGCCACCTTTATTTGAAAGTTCTGGAGGCTATGGACGAGCAGTTGGGCCCACTCTTTGATCTGGTGCGGGAGCATGACCGACTGCGCGAAAATACCGTAATCCTGGTGTGTTCGGACAATGGCCCCGAAGTGGGTTTCGGATCGGCCGGGCCTTTACGTGGACACAAAGCCACCCTTTTCGAAGGAGGGGTTCGATCGCCCCTGGTGGTCTGGGCCCCGGGATTGATGCCGGAAGAGGCCAGGGGGACGCGCAATACCCAATCCGTCATCTCAGCCATGGATCTGGTCCCGTCCCTTATGTCCCTGGCCGGCATCTCCACCGAAACAACATTCGATGGCGAAAACCTCCTGCCTACCTTGCTCGGACGTTCAACTGCATCTCGTTCGGCCCCGCTCTATTTCCGCCGTCCCCCTGACCGGGAGAACTTTCGTCATTACGTTGGCTTGCCCGACCTGGCTGCGCGAACTGGCAAGTGGAAATTCTATTCCGACTACGATGGGGGCAATCCCCAGCTTTTCGATCTCCGGCAGGATCCCTCCGAATCCGAAGACGTGGCCGGCCGCAACGGGGAGGTCGTGAAAAAAATATCAACCGGGTTACTGACCTGGAACGCGGCCATGCCCCGGGACAACGGCGCGGAGTTTCGCCGTGGACGGCGCTAGCCCGCATGTCTCACTTACCGAGCGAATGCGACATCTCCCAATTTTCTACTGCGCACCCGAATCCCGGTAAAAGGGGAATCAATAGCCCGGCCGTGAGAAAACCAGATCGTGGCATGAGAAATTTTCAGGCGCGGCAAGGATGCTGCCGCCCTACCGCTTACGTTTTGAAATGGTAGGGCAATCGCGTCCCCGCGATGCCGTAACCTCTCCATTTTTTGATGGCGAAGCGATCCTGTTCCGGCCTCGCCGGATCAGGAAAGGCTGAAGGTCACCGTGACCCCCGCCATGACGATGGCCACCATGGACATGAGTTTGATCAGAATATTCAGACTGGGGCCCGAGGTGTCCTTGAAGGGATCACCCACTGTGTCCCCGATGACGGCGGCCTTATGGGCCTCGGAACCTTTACCGCCAAAGTTCCCCTCTTCTATGTATTTCTTGGCGTTGTCCCAGGCCCCTCCCGAGTTGGCCATGAAGACAGCCAGCGAAAACCCGGCGGAAAGTCCGCCGGCCAAAAGTCCAACCACCGCGGGAACTCCGAAGAGGATTCCAATCGCGACCGGCACGAGAATCACCAGAAGGGATGGAACCAGCATCTCCTTTTGGGCGCCGATGGTGGAGATTTCCACGCAGCGGGCGTAGTCCGGTTCGCTTTTCCCCTCCAGGATACCAGTGATTTCGCGGAATTGGCGGCGCACTTCGTTGACCATTTGGGCGGCGGCGCGGCCGACCGCGTTCATGGTGAGGCCGCAGAACAGGAAAGCCATCATGGCTCCGAGAAGCAACCCGATGATCACTTTGGGGTTGAGCAGGTGGACCTCGAAACTTTGCACCATATCGATCAGGGAAAGGCTGCTTATCCGTTCCATGGAACTGACTTCGGTACCGTCCGGGAACACGTAGGCACCGGACTTTTGGATGGCGTTCACGATGCCGAGGCGGATGGACTCGAAATAGGAAGCGAGTAAGGCTAATGCTGTCAGCGCGGCCGAACCGATGGCAAATCCCTTGCCTGTGGCGGCGGTGGTGTTGCCCAAGGAATCGAGGGCATCGGTGCGTTTTCGTACCTCCGGTTCGAGGCCGGCCATCTCGGCGTTTCCCCCTGCATTGTCGACAATGGGTCCGTATGCGTCGGTAGCCAGGGTGATACCCAATGTGGATAACATTCCCACCGCGGCAATACCGATGCCGTAGAGCCCGGCATTGATGTTGGACAACTCCAGGCCGCCCGAGGCGAAAAAGAAGGCGAGGGCGGTTCCCACGCCAATGGCGAGCACCGGAATGGCGGTGGAAATAAAGCCCACACCAAGGCCCGCGATGATCACTGTGGCGGGTCCGGTTTGAGCATTCCGCGAAATGTCCCGGGTGGGCTTGTATTCGGAAGAGGTGTAATAAGCCGTCGACTTACCGATGACTATTCCGGTCAGGAGCCCGACCACTATGGCTCCCCACACCCCCAGGTAGTTGGGAAAATCCAGCCAGCGAAGGGCCAGGAACGAAGCAGCAATGATCAATACCGAGGAAATGTTTATGCCCTTCTCCAGTGAAGCCAGAAGTTCCTTCTGGGTTGCGCCGGCTTTGGTGCGAACGAAGAAAGTTCCCGCAATGGACAGAATAATCCCAATGGCCGCTACCAGCATGGGCGCCAGGGTGGCGGAATATTGATGCCCCGGGTCCGCATTCACGTAGGCGGCGGCCCCCAACGCGCCGGCCGCCAGAATCGATCCGCTGTAGGATTCGTAGAGGTCGGCACCCATTCCGGCCACATCGCCCACATTGTCGCCCACATTGTCCGCAATGGTGGCGGGGTTGCGGGGATCGTCCTCGGGGATGCCCGCCTCTACCTTTCCGACCAGGTCCGCTCCGACGTCAGCAGCCTTGGTGAATATGCCGCCACCGACCCGGGCAAACAATGCCTGCAAGGATGCGCCCATACCGAAGGTCAGCATGGTCGTAGCCATGACCATGGTCTTGTAGCGTGGATCGGGAGCCTCGACAAAGGTGTCGAGGACCACCCACCAGATGCAGATGTAGAGAAGCGCCAATCCGACCACCGAGAGCCCCATGACGGCGCCGCTGCGAAAGGATATCCTCAAACCGCTGTTGAGGGAGACAGTCGCGGCCTGCGCCGTGCGCCCGGAGGCCCAGGTAGCGGTCTTCATTCCGAAATAACCGGCCAGACCTGAGAAAAATCCCCCCATGAGAAAAGCGACCGGCAACCAACCGTTCTGCACCCCGAGTCCATAGGAAAGGATGGCAAAAACCAGGGTGATGATGAGGAACACGATCGCCACCACCTTGTATTGTTGCTTCAGGTAGGCCATGGCTCCCTTGCGCACGTGGGAGGCGATTCTGATCATGAGGTCGGTTCCCTCTTCCCCTTTCATCATGGACTTGAAAAAAATCCAGGCAAATACGAGAGCGATGATGGCCGCGATGGGGATAGGCCAGAAGATCAATGAATTCATGATAGCTAGGTCTGAAATGGGCTTTTTGGACGGATGGGTCGGCCGGGGTTCGGCCGGATGTCTACCTGCCGGTTGAGACATCGGGGCAAAGTGCACAATAGGGGAGTTCCTCTGTCAATACACTCCTTTGAGTTTTAGAAAGATAATGGAGAAGAGAAGAACTGACGTTTTCCACCCTTGACCCCATCCATCGACCGCCCTTCAGTTTTTTCCATGTCCGAAGCATTCCCCGATATTCCCAGGATCTCCTATGAAGGAGCGGATTCCCGGAATCCGCTGGCCTTCAAGCATTACCGCCCCGACGAGGTCGTGGGTGGCAAAACCATGAAGGACCACCTTCGGTTCGCCGCCGCTTACTGGCACACCATGCGCAACGAGTTGATGGATCCTTTCGGAGTGGGCACCTCCCTGAAACCCTGGGATGACCGCAGCAATTCCCTGGAAAACGCGCGCCGCCGGGCCGAAGTCTTTTTTGAGTTTCTCGATAAACTCGGCTTGGACTTCTACTGTTTCCACGACCGGGACGTGGCTCCGGAGGGCGCCACTTTGGCGGAATCCAATCGGAACCTGGAGGCGTTGGTGGAGACCTTGCAGACCTTGCAGTCCCAATTGGGCAAGAAATTGCTTTGGGGAACGGCCTGCCTCTTTACCCATCCACGCTATATGCACGGGGCCGCGACATCTTGTAACGCCGATGTGTTTGCCTATGCCGCCTCCCAGGTGAAATCCGCTATGGATGCCACCCAGGCCCTGGCCGGGGAAGGATACGTATTTTGGGGTGGCCGAGAGGGTTACACCACGCTCCTGAACACGGACATGAAGCGCGAACTCGATCACTTGGCCGCCCTGTTGCACATGGCCGTCGATTACGCCAGGGAAATTGGCTTCAAAGGTCAGTTCCTCATTGAGCCCAAACCGAAGGAACCGACTACCCATCAATACGATTCGGACGCGGCGGCCTGTTTGAATTTCCTGCGCCAATACGACCTGCTCGATCATTTCAAGCTCAACCTCGAGACCAATCACGCCACCCTGGCCCAACACTCCATGTGGCACGAGATGACCGTCGCGGCGGGCGCCGGCGCCCTTGGATCGGTCGATGCAAACACCGGACACCCTCATCTGGGATGGGATACGGACCAATTCCCCACCGACGTTTACCTCACCACCCAGATAATGTTGGAAATACTCCGTATGGGAGGGTTTGAAAATGGCGGATTGAACTTCGATGCCAAAGTGCGCCGGGAAAGTTTTGAACCAGTCGACTTGTTCCACGCCCACATTGGGGGGATGGATGCCTTTGCCCGCGGTTTGAATATTGCCCATGCCATTATCCAAGACGGGCGCTTGGATGAATTTGTGGAAAATCGCTATTCGAGTTGGGATTCCGGAATAGGCGCCGAAATCGAAAACGGGGAGGTGGGATTCGCCCAATTGGAAGCCTACAGTCTGTCCCATCCGGAGCCCAACGTGGAGAGCGGCCGGCAGGAGATGCTGGAAAACCTGATCAACGAATTTATCTGACTTCGAGGGGGTAGAAGAGAAGACGTCTTCCCCCTGCGGTAACCCCGTTTGAAAATGAATTTTCTGATTGGAATTGATGTCGGCACTTCCAGCCTGAAAACCCTTCTTCTGGATGAGGAAGGCGCCGTGGTCGATAGCGCCAGCGAGTCCTATGCCTTTCTTACCCCAAAACCGCTTTGGTCGGAGCAGGATCCCGCCCATTGGTGGAAAGCGACCTGTTGTTCCATAAAGCGGGTAATGGAAACGAGCAACGTCTCTCCCGAGGCGATTGCAGGAATCGGCCTGACGGGCCAGATGCATGGCCTCGTTTTGCTGGACCGGGAGGATCGGGTGCTGCGCCCCTGTATTCTTTGGAACGATCAGCGCACCGCCAAACAATGCGCTGACATCACCCAAAAGGTGGGAGCGGACCGGGTTCTCCAATTGACCGGCAACCCGGTCCTGCCCGGATTTACCGCGCCCAAGATTGCCTGGGTGCAGGAGAATGAGCCGGAGGTCTTTGCCCAAGCCGCGCGCTTCCTCCTGCCCAAGGATTATGTGCGTTTCCTTTTGAGCGGGGAGCATTTTTCCGATGTTTCGGACGCCTCGGGCACTTCGCTCCTCGATGTGGGAAGACGGGCTTGGTCGGATGAGATGTGCCAAGCCATCGGGTTGAAGAAGAGTTTCCTGCCGGATGTGACGGAGTCGCCCGTAGCCAGCGCCAAGGTATCGGCCGAAGCGGCCAGGGCTACGGGATTATTGGAGGGAACACCGATAGCCGCCGGCGGTGGGGACCAGGCCGTTCAGGCCGTGGGCTGCGGGATAGTTGGCGAAGGCATTGTTTCGGCCACTTTGGGAACCTCGGGGGTTGTCTTCGCCCATTCGGACGCATTCCGGGTGGAGCCCAATGGACGCTTGCATGCCTTTTGCCACGCCGTTCCCCATAAATGGCACCTGATGGGGGTCATGCTGTCGGCGGCGGGCAGTTTTGAATGGTATAAGAATACCCTCGGGGCATGGGAGGAAATGGAGGCGAAATCCGCAGGCATGAACGTTTTAAAATGGCTCGACCAACAGGCGGAAAAGGCTCCGGCCGGGAGTGAAGGGCTCTTGTTCCTGCCCTATTTGACTGGAGAGCGGACTCCCCATCCGGACCCCCAGGCGCGGGGTGTATTCTTTGGCCTGACCCTGCGTCATCGGAAACCTCACCTGACTCGCGCCGTGCTGGAGGGAATCACCTATGGCATGAACGATTCCCTGCAACTGATGCGAAACCTGGGGGTGGAAATTTCCGAGGTGAGGGCTTCCGGCGGGGGAGCCAAGAGTCCGTTCTGGTTGCAGATGCAGGCGGATATCTACCGATCCCGGGTCGTCACTACCAACGTGACGGAGGGAGCGGCCTTCGGGGCGGCGGTGTTGGCCGGAGTCGCCTCGGGCCTTTATGCCGACCTCGATTCAGCCGTAGCCAAGGTTGTTCAGAAAACCGGTGAGACCAAACCCGGTCCCCATCAAGCTGTTTATGCGGACTTTTACCCCGAATACCGCGCCCTCTATCCCGCTCTCAAGGACCGGTTTGCTTCCCTCGGACGGGTTGTGGAAAAGACCATGGCCCCATCCCTTATGGAAAAGCGGCCTTGAGAAATGGGAGGTCGAGCTGGGGATAGAGAACGAAACGACCCAGGAGCTCGGATATGCGGCGGCGCGCTTCTGTGCCTGTGCCGCGGGATATTTCGTATTTCACCTTGCTGCGTTTCCCGGCATTCCGGCCCTTGGTCAGCAATCTGGGCCGGGTATTGGAGAGGATCAGTTCGAAGATGGCGGCAATTTCTTTCATTTCTTCGATCCCCATCCCAAGGCTGGTTATGGCGGGGGTGCCCACCCGCAGTCCGGACGTGTACCAGGGACCATTCGGATCGAAGGGCAAAGCGTTGCGATTCAGGGTGATACCGCATTCTCGCACCGCCTTTTCAGCCTGACGACCATTCAACCCGAAGGTAGTGACGTCGATCAGGAGAAGGTGGTTGTCGGTGCCCCCGGTGGCGATGCTGAGGCCTCGCTCGATCATGGCTTGGGCCAGGGCGCGGGAGTTTTCCACGATTTTGGCGGCGTAGGCCTTGAATTCGGGCTTATTGGCTTCGGTAAAGGCAACCGCCTTGGCCGCCATGACGTGGGGAAGCGGCCCTCCGATAACCAGGGGACAACCCTTGTCGACATACTCGGCAAATTCCGATTTGCAAAGTACCACTCCCCCGCGCGGGCCGCGCAGGGTTTTGTGGGTGGTGGTGGTGACGACATCGGAAAACGGCATGGGATCATAGTCACCGGCAAATACTCCCCCCGCCACCAATCCGGCGAAGTGAGCCATATCCACCATTAAAACGGCGCCGACGAGGTCGGCGATTTCCCGCATGCGGCGAAAGTTTATCTTTCGCGGGTAGGCGCTATAGCCGGTCAGGAGAATGAGAGGTTTGATTTTCCTGACCTGTTTTTCCAGTTCCCGGTAATCGAGGAGCCCGGTTTGGCGATCTACCGCGTAGGAATAACTGTCGAAGATCTGAGCCGACACGTTTAGCCGATAACCATGGGTGAGATGGCCGCCCGAATAATAGTCCAGGCCCATCAATTTCTGGTTGCCCATGGCATGGCGGATTTTGTTCCAGTCTTCCCGGGAGAGTTTGGCCGGATTGGTTTCCCCCAGGGATTCCAGGGCAGGGATTCCCACGCGGGCCTGAAGGATGGCCCAGAATGCTATCAGATTGGCGTCGGCCCCGGAGTGAGGTTGCACGTAGGCGTGCTCGGCCTCGAAGAGTTGACAGGCTTGACGGCAGGCTTCCCTCTCCAAGACGTCGACGTTTTCGCACCCGGCGTAAAACCGTGAACCGGGAAAGCCTTCGGCGTATTTATCGGTAAGCAGGTTTCCCATGGCAGCCTGCACGGGCAGCCGGGTAAAATTTTCACTGGCGATGAGTTTCAGGTGGTTGCGCTGGTCTTCCAGTTCGCGCACGATGGAACGGGCGATGGTCGGGTTGACCGAGGCTATCTGTTGCAGATTGGCCAGGTAACCGACAATGGCCGGGTCGGCGGATGGACCGGCCTTTGCCAGATAACCTTCCAGCGGGGTTTGGCTATGATCGGGCATGGGGAAGGAATAAGGATGAGGCGCCGGAGGCGCCAATTAGGAATTAGGAATTAGGAATTGAAACATGGATGAACAGAATGGACAGGATATTTTTGATAGAGAAGCGGGACCCTGTCGCCCATTTCAAATTTAAGGAGGGTTGGAAAACCCGCCCTCCGTTATTGGCGCCTCCGGCGCCCCACCTCTGTGTTCTCTGCGATCTCCGTTGTTTATCTTCCCGTCCCGGTGTTTCAATAGATTTCCGCGATGGCGGTGAAACCGGGATCGAAGAGTCGGCGAAAGGTCTTGATGGCAAAGGGGTCGGTCATTCCAGCCAGGTAATCGCAAATCAACCGGGCCAGTTGGGGGCGTTCCGAAACTTCCCGAAATTGCTTCTCCAATTTGGTCGACAAAAAGCGAAGGGAACTTTGATCCCCGGCCTCGCAACTTTCCAGGAGGGTCTCGAAAAGACCACCCAGCATACGGTCCACCTTGTATTGCAATTGTCCGACCCGTTCGCTTTGGAAGACGATATCCATGGAGATGGCCTTATAGAGCCGGCATTCCTTTTGCAGGGCCGGGTCAATGGTCAGACCGAAACGATAACGATTAGTTTTTTGGGCCATGAAATTACTTCGCTCAACCAGGCTGGCAGCGCGGATAAACTCCCCGATTTTCCTCTCCAGCATGGGTTCAATATCGCCCTGTCCTATGGTCTCTATGAGGTTTTCCATCCTCCGGGCGTCCTCCGAATCGAGATCATTGGCCTCGGCCCATCTTTCCAACCTGTCCATGGTGATAAACCCCATGCGGATCCCATCGGCCAGATCGTGAAAGCAGTAGGCGGTTTCATCGGCCCAATCCATTATTTGACACTCCAGGCTCCGGAAAGCGTTCTTTTCCCGTGGGGTCTTGCAGGCTTCCGACAGGTCGCCCCCTGCCAGGACGAAGTCCAGGCAGGGTTTCTGGTCATCGTAGAGAAAATGATTGTGGGGATGGACGCGTTCTGAATAGAGGGACTTGTATTTCAGGATACCATCGAGAAGAGCACGGGTGGGCCCCATTCCGCTGCGCCTGGAGCCGTGTGAATAAATCGTTTCGGTGAGCAACCGAAGGGTCTGGGCATTCCCTTCAAATCCTCCATACGGTTTCATGAGGTTATTGAGCGTTCTTTCCCCCTTGTGTCCGAAAGGGGGATGACCGAGATCGTGGGACAGGCAGACAGCCTCCACCAGAACCGGGTCTACGCAGAATCTGTCGTCGAACCGTGGACTGGACTTCTTCAGGTAGCCGCTAATGGACCGCCCAATCTGGCCCACTTCGATGGAGTGGGTGAGCCGGGTGCGGTAAATATCGTACTGGCCGGATAGGAAGACCTGCGTCTTGGCCTGCAGCCTGCGAAAGGCGGAGGTGTGAATCACCCGGTCGCGGTCGATCTCGAAAGGGGTTCGATAGGGAACCGTTTCGCGCGCGGGCAGGCGCTCCCAGTCGAAATCGCTATAGAAGTCATTGCCCATAAAAGTTAAAAGGGGTCAAACGCAAAACATTAACATTTTGCTTTTTTTGTAGCGTCCTTTTACGTTTCGAGAACGAATGTTAATGTTTTGCGTTTGACCCCTTTTGCCGTTCATTGCGCGAAACGGTTTATGGCCGCCACCAGGGCCTTGAGGGAAGCGAGTTCGATATTGGTGTCCACCCCGACCCCCCAGTAGGCGCCTTCCTCATAGTGTTGTATCTGAACGTAGGCCGCCGCTTTGGTGGCGGATCCCTGGCCAATGGAATGCTCGGAAAAACTCAACAGGGAGAATGGTTTCAACCCGATTTGGTCCAAGGCGTTGCAAAATGCGTTGATGGGGCCGTTCCCCCTGCCTTGAATCATTTTGGGTTCATCCTTCCAACTGAGCGAAATCTCCAACCGTATTTCACTTGTTTCCTCGTAGCGTTGAACGGTCCTGACCCGGTGCAGCTTCATGGGAGAGGAAACCTGGCTGTATTCCTTGATAAAGGCTCGGTGGATTTCCTGGGGGGTCAGTTCCCGGGACAACCTGTCGGCCAGTTCGTAGACCATTTTGCCCAACTCTGGCACCAATTCCTTCGGTATGACGTATCCGAATTCTTTTTCCAATACGAAGGCCACTCCACCTTTTCCGGACTGGCTGTTGATTCTGATAATGGCGTGATAGTTGCGGCCGACATCCTTGGGATCGATCATCAGGTAAGGCACCTGCCACAAGGCTCCCTCGGATGCATCCATCTGATCCATGCCCTTCCGGATAGCATCCTGATGGGAACCGGAAAAAGCGGTAAAAACGAGGTCCCCGCCGTAGGGATGCCGGTCGTGCACCATCATGCGCGTACACCGCTCGTAAACCGCGCGGATACGGTTCAAGTCGGAAAAGTCCAACAGGGGATCGATGCCTTGCGAGTACAGGTTCAACGCCGCTGTGACGATGTCCAGGTTCCCGGTACGTTCCCCGTTGCCGAACAAGGTTCCCTCCACCCGGTCGGCTCCGGCCATCAACGCCAACTCGGTTGCCGCCATCCCCGTACCCCGGTCGTTGTGGGTATGCAAACTGATCAGAATTTGGTCCCTCCGGGAAATATTTCGGCAGAACCACTCGATTTGATCGGCGTGAACGTTGGGGGTGAACAATTCCACCGTGGCGGGAAGGTTCAGTATCACCTTTTCCTCGGGATCCGGGGCCCAGGCGTCCATTACCGCTTCACACACTTCCAGTGAGAATTCCAATTCCGTATCGGAGAAACTTTCGGGAGAATATTGGAAATCGATTTTGGTTTCCGGGACGGTCGGGAGCAATTCCCTGACCATCTTCGTCCCTTCCACGGCCATGTTCTTGATCTCTTGCCTGGACATGCCGAAAGTGACGCGGCGTTGGAGCGGATTGGTAGAGTTGTAGAGGTGAACGATGACCCGCCTGGCCCCTTCCAGGGACTGGAATGTTCTGGTTATCAGGTGCTCCCGGGCCTGAACGAGAGCCTGTACGGTGACGTTGTCCGGAATCAGGTCGTTGTCGATGAGGTGCCGGAAAAATTCAAACTCTGTTTTACTGGCCGAGGGAAATCCGATTTCAATCTGCTTGAAACCGATGGAAACCAGCAGTTTGAACATTTCCAGTTTTTCCTGGATATTCATGGGAATGGCCAGCGCCTGATTGCCGTCGCGCAAATCGACGCTGCACCAAATGGGTGCCTTGGCGATGGTCTTGCCGGGCCATTGCCGGTCCGGTAGTTCGACCGGTCGGTAAGGTTTATATTTGTGTATGGGTTCTTTTTGCATGGACCTGAAAAATGGGTGGTTGTCGGCTTATGGGTGGAACGTTCCCGAATTCATTTTTTGTGACTTGCCGGTAATCCGGGAACCCGGAGGTATGAATCTGTACACTCCCCTAGGGGAGAAGCAGCCATAGGCCGTTCAAAAAGAGACCGAGTGATGGGCAAGTTGCCTTCATATTCGAAGCTATGGTCTGGTTTATCCCCGCAAATGGGGCGTCGAGTCAAGCCAACTTTTTGGTATTGGCGCCACCGGCGCCAGTGGCCGGTTATCAGTGTTCAGAGTTCAGTTTGCGCCGGAGGTGCCTTTATGCCCCTATGCCTTTATTCATCCTTCATCCTTCAGCCTTCTTCCTCAATTAACGGTCGACCGGACCGCAAATGCAGTTCGCGTTGGGGATAGGGAATTTCAATGCCGTGTTCTCGAAAACGGTCCCAAATTTCCCGGTATACCATGCTCTTGATGTTGGTTACCCCGTTCGACGGGTCCGGAATCCAGAACCTCAGTTCCAAATCGACCGCACTTTCCCCAAACTTCTTGATGTGACATTTCGGAGCCGGATCCTCTAAAACGCGGGGGCAGGACAAGGCCGCGTCGAGACATAGCTGCACGGCTTGGCGGAGGTCGCAGTTGTAGGAAACTCCAATGGGAGCCCGGAGCCGAATATTGGTGTCAGAAAACGACCAGTTCTCCACCCGGTTGGTGATAAGATCCTCGTTGGGAATGAGGTGCTCCAGGCCATCCCTGGTAATGACCGATACGTAGCGGGCGCTCAGTTTGTTGATCCAGCCATAGGTTTGGTGGAGCGAGATGACGTCCCCGGGTTTGATCGATTTATCCAGCAGGAGAATGACTCCACTGATCAAATTCGAGATGGCCTTTTGCAGGCCGAATCCTAGACCCAAACCGATAGCACCACCGAAAATGGCGAGGGAGGAAAGGTTGAGGCCCACTGTGGTAAAGCCGATCAGAAGGGATATGCCGACCAATCCGATTTTAGTGATTTTGGAGAATAATACCTCCAAGGAAGGGCTGACATCGGGCAAGCGATGCAGATGGGCATCGACCAATCCGGATATCCGGAAGCTGATCCAAAGCAGCAACATGACCACAGCCGCGCCCTGCAGGAGCCGAAACAGGTTAAACTCGAATTCACCCACTTGGAACCCGATGGATTTGAGCATATCCGCAGTCAGGCTGAGCAGACCGGCCATCTGCAAAAGGGTCGCCGTGATAATGATGAAACCCACCACACGGCGCCAGAAGATCTCCTCGGTCAAGCAATGCAAAACCCTCAACAGGAACCAGGCCACCCCCAGGCTGAAGGCTGGAGCCAGCAGGATCTCATTAATGCCCTGCTTGGCCAACCCACTCTTCAACACGGCGCTGAGCAGTACGAAAACGGCTGGCATGGTGACATAGGCGCAAGCCGGTACCAGGGTGTCCTGAACCCATTTCAGGGGCACCTTTTCGAGGCGCCGGTAGAGGGTGCCTTTGAGAATCATGGACAACAGATAACTGACTGCCAGGATGGCGATAAGGGCTCCAATATCCCACTGGAAGTCGCCGGATTCCAGGTAGTCCCTGCCGGCCAGGTACCAATTGTAGAACGGTTGAGGCATCCTGGAAGTTTTGAAAATGATTCAGTTTCGTTCCAGCCCGAAAATCGTCGAAGGCGAATAAATTAAAAATTTTGCGAAAGGGATTGAAATGGAGGACCGGGTTTCCCACCCTTTTTCCTTGGCCGGGTCCTACGGGTGCGCGACAGGCGAACCCCGCCAGGACCGGAAGGTAGCAACGGTAGTCATGATCCTGCTGGCCGTAGGTAACCTGGCCCCTTCATTCTCCTTCCTCTATGGCAGCCGGTTACCAGGTCATCGCCCGCCGTTGGCGTCCCAAGCAGTTCAATGAAGTCGTCGGTCAGGACCACATTATCCGCACCCTGAAAAACGCTATTCGGCAACAACGGATCGCTCACGCATACTTGTTCGTTGGACCGCGCGGAACGGGGAAGACCACTACCGCCCGCATCTTTGCCAAGGCCCTCAACTGCGAGGGGGGACCTAGCGTATCTCCCGATGATAATTCGGCCGTTTGCCGGGCCATCATGGATGGCAGTTGCATGGATGTCATAGAAATCGATGGAGCTTCCAACAACTCGGTGGAGCAAATCCGTCAACTGCGGGAGGATTGTCAGTATTCTCCAGCCCAGTGCTCCTTCAAGATATACATCATCGATGAGGTGCACATGCTCTCCGTCGGAGCCTTCAATGCCCTGTTGAAAACGCTGGAGGAACCCCCCTCCCATGTGAAATTCATTTTCGCCACTACCCAGGCCGAAAAAATTCTGCCGACCATTGTGAGCAGGTGTCAGCGATTCGAATTCAGGCCCATCAGCGAAGAAAAGATTTGCGGTCAATTGAGCCTGATCGCAACAGGCGAAAAGATTGAGATCGAAGACACCGCCCTCCAATCGATCGCCCGGCTGGCCAACGGCGGAATGCGGGATGCCCAATCCACCTTGGACCAACTCATTTCCTTTTGCGGGAAAACCATTACCGAAAACGATGTGCTGGAAGTCTACGGGTTGGCCTCGCGCAAGGAAATCCATCACCTGGCCTCTCTTCTGGCCGAAGGCAATTACCCCAAAATCCTGGCCTCGGTGGGTCAATTGGCCGATTCAGGCAAGGACCTCTACCGAATCCTCATCGATCTACAGGCCTATTTGCGGGAATTGCTCATCGATGGCATTCGCGGCGGCGGGGAAACGGACCGACTGGGATTGCCCCTGACCGTGGAAAGCCTGATGCGTATGAACGACGCCCTGCATCGCGGCAAAGAGGATGTAAAAATGGGATTGTCGCAAACGGTAAATTTCGAAGTAACCCTTCTTCGGGCTGTGGAAGAGAGCCGTACCCGATCCATCGATTCCCTGATCAAGGAATTATCCGGAATGGCCAGGAAAGCGCCCCGGTCCTCGGATCAAGGAAAACTAGTCGGTGCTTCCGGGGTCCAAGGTTCTTCCGGACCCGCCCCCCGGGCCGCACGGGGGCGGGATTCGACGGGGTCATCGGCAAATCCAGGCCCTCGCAACCGTGAAAATCCCGAAGCCGTGGAAAAGGCCGTTGAGAAGGCCGTTGAGACGCTACCCAAAGAATTGCGAGGGGCGATGGACGAACTTTTCCGGGGCGAATACACTCACCTCAGCCCCCTCCCTCCTCAATCCTGATCGTGATCATGATCGTGATCTCTCACCCCCCATTCCTCATTCCTAATTGGCGCCCTCGGCGCTTTCTTCGCGTTTCTTTGCGTGCTTCTTGACCTGCGTAGTATTGCAAAGCACGGTTTCGAGAGGCTATTTCGATCATGAAGGCAACTTGCCCTTGGGTCCTGTTTCTGGGTATTTTTTCCTCCTGTGCCAACCCCTCGGAGGAGGCTGTTTTACCCTTTTCAGCTTGGTGCCCTATCCAGTTGGGGGGGGAAACCATCGAAGTTCAGGTGGCCCACCGATCCCGGGAGGTCAGCCGCGGGCTCATGTACCGCGACAGCCTGGAGCAGGACCGCGGCATGTTGTTCTACTACGACTCCCCTCGGGAGATGAGCTTTTGGATGCGCAACACCAGCATTGCGTTGGACATCGGGTTTTTCACCGCCGACGGGGTCCTGCGGGAAATTTACCCCATGTACCCCATGGATGAACGATCCGTAAAATCCCGTCGGGTTGACCTCATCATGGCCATTGAAATGAACCAGGGCTGGTACGAGGAAAATGGGATCGGAGTCGGAACCAAACTCGATTTGGGAGCGTTGAAAGGGTGGTTACTGCAACGGGGGGTGGAAGCTTCCAGGATACCTTTTTGAGCCTTTTGTGATTCCCTCTTCTTGGCGCGCTTCTTGACCTGCGTAGCATTGCGAAGCACGGTTGTGAGAAATTTCCTCAGTGAATGCTTACCACTCTTCGTGCCCCTTCGTGTTCCTGGTGGATCCAATCCTAAAAAAATCTCTGTGATCTCAGTGTCCTCTGTGGTAAATACCCTCCCCTCATGGCCAATACCAAAAAGCGCTTCAAAACGGCCGATTGCCTCTACGCCGACTCCGAGCGGAATTCCGACCAATTGTATTTGAGCAATTTCTGGGCCCCCGATCCCTTTTTGTCCTTGAAGATTGGCCGCAGGAAAATCGGCGTATTGAGCGACCTGGAGTATGGCCGGGCCCAGTCCGAGTCATCCTTTAACGAAATTCTGTCCCTGACGGCGGTGCGGCGATCCGCCTCGGAGTGGCTGGGGAAAAAGCGGATTTGCGTGGCCGATCAAATTGCCTGGCTGGTCCATGTTTACGCTATCGACCGATTGCGTCTGCCCGGGGATTTCCCGGCCCGACTGGTGGAGGATTTTCGGCAACGCGGGCTGGCCTATAAAATCGAAAGAGGTCCCTTTTTCCCTGCCCGCCAGATCAAATCGGACACCGAGGTGGAAAAGATAAGGGAAGGAAACCGTTGTTCGGCTGCCGGCCACCGGGAGGCCAGACGCCTGATCGGGTCCAGCACGATTAAGGAGGAAAAGTTGTATTTTGGAAACCGTCTACTCACCAGCGAACGGGTTCGGCAAGCCATTGAAGTGGCTTGTCTGAAGGCCGGGGGCATCTCGGCCATGACCATTGTGGCCGGAGGAGATCAGGCTTGCGATCCTCACTGCCGGGGGTCCGGGCCGCTCAAGCCAAACGAGTTGATCGTGGTGGATATATTTCCCCGTATGAGCGCCCATGGTTATTTTGGCGATATGACCCGAACCTACCTGAAAGGGCGCGCCTCGGATGCCCAACGAAGATTGGTCAAAATAGTCCGGTCGGCGCAAAAACTCGGCCTTTCCCAAATCCGGGCCAGGATCAACGGCAGAACCATCCACCGGAGCATAACGAAATTTTTCACGGCCGAAGGATACGAAACCAGTACGGTAAACGGGGTTCCCCAGGGATTCATGCATGGCACGGGTCACTCGCTCGGGCTGGATATTCACGAGTTGCCCCGCATATCCACCGTCAACTCCCGGCTCAGGGCAGGTCATGTCGTCACGGTGGAGCCCGGCCTATATTACCACGGCCTGGGGGGTTGCCGAATCGAAGACGTGGTTCTGGTCACCAAATCGGGGTATCAAATGCTCTCCGAAGCCCCTTACGAATGGGAGTTTTAAGGGGTCAAACGCAAAACATTAACATCTTGCTCGATTTAGCGCCGCGGTCGTTCGATTGGGGCGGTCCATGAAAAATGGCAAAAAAAGGATACCGATGTTAATGTTTTGCGTTTGACCCCTTATTTCAGTCCTAAGGGGCGTAGAGTTCGGGATTCAATTCCGGGTCGTTGTACATTTTGAACTGATAGTAGACGCGGAAGCTGCGGCTACCCTCTTGCACCTCTTGTATCAAGGCGTCCAGACAACTGGACAAGTCCCGGCGTTGCCGGGTAAGAACGGCCAGTTTGCGGGAGCAGGCTTCCCGGTGATCTTCCGAGGCATCCCCTCGCTCTGCCTGCAATCGCATGTGATAGATTTTCAAAGCGAGGATGGATAGGCGATCGATCATCATGCCAGGGGTTTCCGAGTTGAAGGCGCAATCCGCTTGGGGCGGGTTGAGCGCTTGGACCAACCAGGTATCCATTTTCTCGATAAAATCATTTCGTTGTTGGTTGAAGGAGTCGATGGCTCGCTTGGCCCGGTAAACATACTCGAATCCCTTGTCTTCCCGCCTGGCTTTGTCTTCGGCATGCCAAAGTCGGATATTGCGCAGGTGGTTTTCCTCTATCCAACCAGTCAAGCCGCGGGTTTTAGTTCGGGAATCCCCATCTTTTTTCCACTTGACGATGCTCTCATCGTGGAGTCCGGTTATTTCTTGGGCTGAAGGTATATGAGGTTTGTCCTGCATGATTGTTTAGAAAGAGGTAAGGGGTCAAACGCAAAATATTAACATCGGGTTCCTTTTTTGCCATTTCTCATGGACTGCCCCAATCGAATGACCGCGGCGCTAAATCGAGCATAGATGTTAATATTTTGCGTTTGACCCCTTTTCTACATTTTTTCCAATGCGCGGATGCCGAGAAGGTGTAGACCGGTTTGAAGAACGAGTGAGGTGCGTTGGCAAAGCATGAGCCGCCGTTGCCGTGGGCCCGGTTCATCGACATTCACTTTGTCGGCGTTGTAAAAGGTGCTGAAGGCACCAGCCAGTTCGTAAAGATAAGTGCACAGGTGATGGGGTTTGAGGTCGGACAGGGCTTGGTCCAGGGCATAGGCAAAAGCGGTGAGTTTTCGGGCCAGTCCTGTTTCGGCTTCGGTTTCCAGAGGAGAGGCGAGGGGTAGGGGGGTATTTTCCGCCACTCCCATTTTACGGAAAATACTCTTTATCCGGGCCACGGCGTAGAGCAGATAAGGGGCGGTGTTGCCTTCCAGGCTGAGCAGTTTGTTCCAGGAAAATACGTAATCGCCCGTTCGGTTTTGCATGAGGTCGGCGTAGCGCACCGCGCCCACCCCTACGGTTTCTGCAATGTCTATTTTTTCCTCTGCCGTGAGATGGGGGTTTTTCTTTTCCACGATGCTCAAGGCCCGTTCGACCGCTTCGTCGAGGAGGTCGTTCAGCAAAACCGGGGCCCCGCTGCGTGACTTCATCGGTTTGCGGTCATTCCCCAAAATGGTGCCGAACCATACGTGGTGAAGTTGGGGCAACTTATAGGCCTTTTTGGCGAACCAGGCTTCTACGGTGAGGAACAGTTGCTCGAAATGGTCCCTTTGCCGTGAATCGGTTACGTAAATGATTTCGTCGGCCTCAAAGGCCTCCAAGCGGTAGAGCGCCGTGGCCAGATCGGTACTGGCGTAATTACTGGCCCCGTCGGATTTGCGGTAGATGAAGGGTTGTTCCCTGAAGCGGACATGATGGGGAAAAAAGACCACCCAGGCTCCCTCGCTTTTCCGGCCCACACCGGTTTCTTCCAGTTCCCGGTACACCCGGTCGACCTTGTCGCGGTAAAAGCTTTCCCCCAACTCGTGGTCGAACGTCACTCCCAGACGCCGGTAAATCTGGTGGAAACCGGAGCGGCTGATACGGTTGATCGCTTCCCAGCAACTCCGGTTTTCCGCATCATCGAATTGCAATTTTACCAGTTCCTGACGGGCCTGTTCCAGGGCCTCTTCGCTTTCCTCAGCCAATTGGTTCCCTTTTTTGTAAAGGGATTCCAGGTCCGCCAATGGATTTTCGCGCTCCGCCCCGAGGTCGTAACCGGTGGACTTGATGGCGAGGATCAACTTGCCGAAGCCGGTGCCCCAGTCGCCGATATGGTTATCCCCTATGACCCGGGCGCCGCAAAAGGAAAGCATGCGCTTGATGGTTTCGCCGATCACGGTGGAACGAATATGGCCCACATGCATTTGTTTGGCTGCGTTGGGGGAACTGTAATCTACTATGATTTTCCGTCCCTTGTAATGCCGGGCCGCCGCTTCGCGCAATTGTTCCCGGTTTTGAAAGGCCTCGAGCCAACGAAAGAGAAAAGAGGGTTGGAGCTTGAAGTTGATAAATCCCGGCCCTGCTACCGAGACCTCCGCTACTTCGGGGTCCAGTCGACCCGAATCGATCAGTGCCGTCACCAAGGTTTCGGCCAAGGGTCTCGGGTTGAGGTTCCTGCCTCGGGCGAAAGGCAGCACCCCGTTGGCCTGGTAATCGGCAAATCGGGGGTCGGCCTGACGGATTTCGGCGGAAAAGGTTTCGTCGAAAGTTTTCAGCTCCGTTGCGGTAATTTGAAGGATCCGCTCCAGGCCCTTGGCAATGTCGAACCAGACCGTCACTCGGCGCCAAGAGGAAAGGGGAAAGGGGAAAGAGTAAAGAGGAAAGTGGGAAGAAGGAAAGGCACAAAGGGGAGGTTCGCTCTCGCAACCGTGCTTCGCAATGATACGCAGGTCAAGAAGCTCGCAAAGAATCCCAAAGGTAGGGCTACTGCGTCCTCGCAGTGCCGAACTATGGAAACTTACAGCGGCAGAGCAAGGATGCTCTTGCCCTACCGTTATTGATGATTGAGGTAGGCTACTGCGTCCTCGCAGTTGAATCGCAATTATTGAAATGCAGATTCGCGGGTGAAGCTGGGTCGACACTCCGCAAAGACGGCCTGCATCTGTACGAAGCACGGGCAGGAATTCCAGCGATTCCTGCTCCAGTGCCGGGATTCGGACGCGCAGTAGAAAATTGGGAGATGTCGCATTCGCTCGGAAAGTGAGACATGCTACCTATGGTCGCTTGATCCGGCTTGGCCGGGAGGCGGCTTGGAAAACCCGCCCTCCATGTTAGTTTCTGCCCACTGAACACTGGCGCCTGCGGCGCCTAAATTCCCTGCCAAAGAGTTTATGCTCG
This sequence comes from Opitutales bacterium, assembly GCA_965204545.1. GTDB lineage: Bacteria > Verrucomicrobiota > Verrucomicrobiia > Opitutales > UBA2995 > JAABVD01. The sequence goes on from CBDBFA010000003.1 coordinate 2,151,341, forward strand.
ACAGCAAACACCCGGTGAATTACTAATAGAAAGTTTACACTTAAGAGGGAAACCCGACCCGTGCCGTTGTTATGTATATGCGATCTATGAGAAAGAAAATCCTGGCGCCGAAGAAGTTCATAAAGCCTTCTTTCGCTTATCTGGTGGAAAAGAAACGGGATGGAGGAGAATTTTCCCAGGAGGAAATTCGTTATATCGTCGATTCCTTGTACGATGGGAAATTGCCTGATTATCAAATGGCTGCGCTTGCCATGGCCATTTATTTCCAGGGGATGTCGGCTCAGGAAACGGCCACCCTGGCCGAAGAGATGATGCTTTCCGGGGAGGTCATCGACCTGTCCAGGATTACGCGGCCGAAAATCGACAAATATTCCACGGGGGGTGTGGGTGATAAAACCTCGCTGGTCCTGACTCCATTGGCCGTGGTGTGCGGCGTCGTCATGCCCATGATGGTCAGCCAGGACGAAGAGTTTCTCATCAGCAGCCTGGATAAATTGGATGCCATTCCGGGATTCAACAGCGTAGTGAATTTGGAACAGTTTTCCGACCAACTCCACAAAACCGGTTGTGCCATTGTGGATCAGAGTCCCGAAATTGCCCCGGTGGACGGCAGGCTCTATCACCTGCGCCAGAATACCGCCACCATACCGAGCCTGCCCCTCATAACCGGCAGCGTACTGAGTAAGAAATTGGCCGAAGGGGCCGAGGGACTCGTCGTGGACGTCAAATGGGGCAACGGATCCTTTATCAGGGACGTGGAACAGGCTCGCCAGTTGGCCCGTTCCATTACCCGGGTCGGTCGTTCACTGAATCGGCGCTGCGTAGCTCTGGTAACGGACATGAACCAACCTCTGGGGGATACGGTGGGAACATCACTCGAGATCAAGGAAGCCATCGAGCTTTTACAGGGTAAGGGACCGGAGGACCTGCAGGAACTGGTTTTGAAGCTGGGGATGGAAATCGTCCGACTGGCCGGAGTTGCCGGGTCCACTCTGTCGGCCAAGCAAACGGTGCAACGGCATCTGGCGGATGGTTCGGCTTTGGAGAAACTCAAGGATTTGGTGGCGGCCCAAGGAGGTGACCCCAGTTACATCGAAGATACGGACAAGTTTCCCGTGGCCAAGCACATACGCAAACTTCCCGCCCCCAAGCGCGGGTATGTCCATACCATCAACGCCGGCATGATCGCCCGTGGGGTTCAATTGCTGGGGGCCAATCGGAACAATGGCAAAAAACACGTCGATCCCGCAGTCGGGGTTTCCGAAATAAAAAAAGTCGGCACCCAGGTCAAGCAGGGTGAGCCCTTGATGATGATCCACTACAACGACGAGGCCAAACTGGAAAGCGCCCTGGACTATTTCAAACAAGCTTATCGCCTGGCTCCCAAGCGCCCCAATCCGCCTCAACTCATCGTGGAACGGGTGGCTTGAAACCCTCTACGGCGGCAAGAGGAAAGAGTTCAGAGGAAAGTGGGGGTAAGAGTGCCTCCTCTGTGTTCCCTGTGTCCTTTGTGGTTTCTCAGAGTGGGGCTAAACCCGTCCGGCGTAGGACTTCTCGGCGGTATTGATTTTGACGCGGTCGCCCGTTTTAATGAACAGCGGCACCTGTATGACCAGCCCGGATTCGGTCTTGGCCGCTTTCGTGGCCGCGCTGGCTGTATCCCCGCGCAAGCCTTCGGGCGCCTCGATGATTTCCATTTCCACCACATTGGGCAAATTCAGGTCGATGGCCTCGCCGTCCACGTAGAGGATGTCGTACATGTTTCCCTCGACCAGGAATTCCTTGATGGGCGCCACCACTTCGGTGGGAATTTCAATGGTGTGGTAGGTTTCCAGGTCCATGAAGTAGTAGCCGTTTCGGTCCTGGTAGCTGAACTCCAGTTTGTTCACCTCGGTATGCATGAACTCCACGTTTTCGTTGGAACGAAATTTGATGGTAGAACTGCTCCCGGTTCTCAAATTGCGCAAGGTGGCTTGAACCCAACCGGAGCCGCGTCCCCGCGTGCGGTGGATCATGTCCAATACCAAGTGGGGATTTCCCTGGTAATCCAATACCCGGCCTTTGCGAATTTCTGTGGAGGATGCCATGAAACGCGAATTTTAACTGTTTTGGTAGATTCGCAAACCGCGAATGTCAATCGCCCAAAGCGGTCAAAATTGGGCTTCCCATTTCAGTCAATCTCTTAAGGATACCCCCTTATGAAACAGAGGTCTATTCTGCGAGAAGTGACCGCAAAGGGGAAAGCCGTTCACACCGGCGAAGAAGTTACCCTCACCATCAAGCCCGCTCCAGCCAACCACGGGGTTGTATTTCGCAGGGTGGACCTCTACGGAAAACCCGAGGTGAAAGCCTCCATCGAAAACGTCTCCGGCCTGGTGCGCAGCACCACTATTTCAGACGGCTATACCAAGGTGGAGATGATCGAGCATCTAATGAGCGTCCTCAATGGCCTGGGTATCGATAACCTCCTGGTCGAAGTGGATGGAAACGAACTGCCGGTGTTCGACGGTTCGGCCCAGTCCTACCTCAATATGGTTTTGCAGGCCGAGGCAATCGCCCTGGATGAAGACCGGGAATTCTTTGTCTTGGAGGAACCCCTCTCCGTCAGCGAAGGAAACCGCTCCCTGGTGGCATTGCCCTACGACGGCTTTAAAATTACCTGTACCTCCTCGGACCAAAAAGCGGTCCATACTCAACACCTTTCCATCGATATCGATCCGGATGTTTATTCCACTCAGATCGCCGGAGCCAGGACCTTTACCATTTATGAGGAGATCGAACCTCTCCTCCGCATGGGCAAGATCAAGGGTGGCAGTCTCGATTGTGCCGTGGTCATCAAGGGCGATAAAATCCTGTCCAAGGAACCGCTCCGCTTCCCCGATGAAATGGTGCGACACAAGATTTTGGATATTATCGGGGACATCTTCCTACTGGGGAAACCCCTCAAGGCTCACATTGTGGCCCTGCTCCCCGGCCATGCCCTCAACGCAAGTCTGACCCGCACCATCCACCGGAAAATGATGGAAGCGTCACCCGCTCAGAGGCGGAAAAAGGCGGCTTCTCCGGCTGAACGGCAAATCGTATCCGGTGATCAGACCGAACTGGATGTCCGCCAGCTTCTCAACCTGTTGCCGCACCGCTATCCCTTCCTCATGGTGGACCGGGTGGTCGATATCAGTGAAGAAAATACCGAACTCAGGGCTATAAAGAATATCACTATTAACGAACCGTATTTCAGCGGGCACTATCCGGGCCGGCCCATCATGCCGGGAGTTCTCCAAATCGAAGCCATGGCCCAGGCAGCCGGCATCCTCATGTTGATTCGGTGCGGGAGCGAGGGGAAGGTTCCCCTTTTCATCAATTGCGATAAGGTCAAATTGCGCAAAGTGGTGACCCCGGGGGATCAATTGTTGATCGAGGCCCTGATCACGAAAATCAGGGCCAATAAAATCGGGATGGCGCGAGCGACCTGCAAAGTGGATGGCCGGGTGGTTTCCTCGGCCGAATTGATGTTTGCCCTCGTGGCCGAAGACGATCGCTAATTATGCCTGTTCATCCTACTGCCGTGGTTGCCAGCGGGGCCGGGATGGAGGAGGGCGTCGAGGTGGGAGCCTACGCCTACATCGGCCCCGAGGTCAGGCTGGGCCGGAACTGCCGTATTCATCACCACGCCACTGTGGAGGGACGTACCGTTTTGGGGGAGGGGAACGAAGTTTTTCCTTTCGCCTGTATCGGGACGAAAACCCAGGACCTGAAGTTCAAGGGAGGCGCTCCCGGCCTGCGGGTGGGCCATCGCAATGTGTTCCGCGAATTTACCTCTATCCACGCAGGAACCGAGGATGGGGGATTCACCGAAATCGGTCATGACAATGTGTTTCTGGCCTACTCTCATGTTGCCCATGATTGTAAAATCGGGAACAACCTGATCATGAGTGGACAGAACGCATTGGCCGGTCATTGTATCGTCGGCAACTTCGTCAACATTTCCTGGGGATCGGCCGGCCATCAGTTTTGCCGGTTCGGGGACCACTGTTTTGTCGGCGGCATATCCAAGGTCGTCAAAGACGTGCCACCCTACATGCTGGTGGATGGACGGGACCCGGAGGTGAAGTACTACAACAAAGTCGGCTTGGAGCGATGCGGATTCGGGCCGGAGGATATGGCGGTGGTCAGGTTTCTCTTCAGAACCTTTTACCGCAAAGGCTTGAACCGGAAGCAGGCCATGAAGACCGCCCTGAGCTCAGACTATTCCACTCACCCGAGAGCCAAAATGTTTCTCGACTTTATCGCCGAAAGCGAACGCGGAGTGTACTGATCTTTTCAGTGGTTTGGCGCCCAAGGAGTTGGAATGAAATAACCACAGAGGGCACAGAGGGAAGGAAAAGGCAAAAGGTTGAAGGCAAAAAAGGGAGGGCATTGTAATCTTGATCGAAAATCCCTGAGGAATTAGGAATTGGTAGAGGGGAATGGTGGAGTGATGGAGTGATGGAGTGATGGAATGGTGGTTGAAGAGGTAGAACACCTTGGGGATCTTTGCGTGCTTCCGCCGCACTTCCTTCATCCTTCTTCCTTCTTCCTTTTCTAATTGGCGCCCCTGGGCGCCAATTAGGTCATGGCGACCATCTCTTCAGCGCCTCGCGCAGCTTTTCCAGGTACTCGTAGGAGAATAGTCCGGTTGAGTGGCCGTCACTGAAGGCAAAACGCAGTGCGTAGTTGCCCATTTGCTCCCAGCCTACCACTTGCACGCCAGGGTGTTTCCGAGGCCCGCTTCCCCCCGATATATTTCCGAAGATATCCATCTCCCCTATGTTCTCGGCACTAGGCGAAAATTCCCTCAGAAACTCCATGGGGAAATAATCTTCCTCCCCGTTTTCCCAAAGAACGGCGATCTCGTTTCCGATAATTTGAATATCTTTGGGGCGTTTCATGGCTTGGAATGGGGCTTCCTCACCGGGAGTGTATTACCACCGTTTTCATTTCCGTCATTTCCTCGATGGCGTACTTGGGACCTTCCTTCCCGAAACCGCTTCCTTTCATCCCGCCATAGGGCATGGCATCGGTTCGCCAGAGAGGACCCCAATTGATGTGGATGTTTCCACTTTTCACCTCGCGGGCAAATCGCATGGCCGAGTCGATATCCCTGGTAAAAATTCCCGCGCTGAGACCAAACTCGGAATCATTGGCCATTTCAATGGCGTCATTCACGTCTTTGACTTTAACCACGGCCACGGCAGGGCCGAATAGTTCCTCCCGGCAGACGCGCATCCCGGGTGAAGCATTGTCGAGCAGGGCGGGTTGCAAATTGGCCCGGTGGCGGTTTCCCCCGACCACCAATTCGGCTCCATCCCCGATAGCCTCGTTTATCCAGCTTTCCACTCGGATGGCATCGCTCTCCCGCACCATGGGACCCACGTTTACCGTCTCCTCCAGTTGATTTCCGGTCGTCATTGCCTCAACCTTGGGGACCAGGGCGGACATCAATGGCTCGTGGGCCTCCTCCTGCACGATGAGACGCTGCGTCGAAATACAGACCTGACCCGCGTTGGCGAAACCCGTCATGGTGGTGGATTGGGCCACGAAATCCATATCCGCATCCGGCAACACGATGAGGGGAGAATTGGATCCCAACTCCATGGTAACCTTCTTGGCCCCGGCTACCTGGCATATCCTTTCCCCCACTTCGAGACTACCGGTAAAGGTGATTTTCCTAACCCGCGGATCCGTACAGATGCCCTCGCCCACCGTGGCGCCGCTACCGGTCAGACAGGAGATGGCCAATGGATGCAAGCCGGCCTCCAAGAGGACCTCCACCAGTTTGAGGGCCATGAGAGGGGTGTCGCTGGCCGGTTTCAATACGACAGAATTACCCGCGGCAAGAGCCGGACCCACTTTGTGGCACACCAGGTTGAGCGGAAAATTGAACGGGGTGACGGCAGCGATGACCCCACATGGCTCGCGCAGGGTTAAACCGAACTTTCCCCGAACATCCTTGCCCCCGTCCAGAGGCAATACTTCGCCGCCAAGGCGTTTTGCCTCCTCCCCGCTGATCTCCATGGTCTGGATGGCCCGATCGACCTCGAACCGGGCCTCGCCCAGAACTTTTCCTTCCTCGGAACTGAGGATCAGAGCCAGGTCCTCCATTCGCTCGCGCAGGAGGTCGGCTGCTTTTCTGAGAATCTGGAAACGTTCATAACCCGTGGTAGCGGCCATGATTTTGGCCCCGCTAACAGCCCCTTCCAAAGCGCGGTCCACGTCGCGAGCGCTGGCCTTGGGAACGGTATCGATGACACTGCCATCGAATGGATTAATGACTTCGATGGGTTTGTCCCTGTCCTGCCACTCTCCGTTGAGAAAAAATTTCATTTATTTACTTTGGGTTGATTTGAATTCCGGATGAATCTGCCTTGCCTACTACATTGCAGGTCCACCATCAAGATAAACCACAAAGGGGAAGAGAATTAGGAATTAGGAATTAGGAATTAGGAATTAGGAATTAGGAATTAGGAATTGGGAATTGGGAGAGAGGAATGGTGGAGTGGTGGAGTGATGGAATGGGCAAGAATACACACAACTCCATGCTTTTTCTTTCTTGGCGTCCTTGGCGTGCTTTGCGAGAGTCAAATAATTCAGTTTTCAGTGGTTAGTGACGAGTGGATAGTGGGGAGGAAGGTACTCTCGCAACTTGTCACGCCGCTGTGCCGTGCGTAGCATTGCGAAGCATGGTAACACAGGAAGGCGGAAGCCATCCAACAATGCGGAGCATTTTTGACTTTTTCACGAATTGGGAATTGGGAATGATTCTTGCCCCTGGCTTCGAATCGAGTTAAGCGGTAAGGGAAAGCAATGATCATGCAAAAGGATTCTGCGTTTGAGATGGCCACCTCCGGCATCCGTTTTGGTCCGGGTATAACGGCGGAAATCGGAATGGATCTCGTCGATTCGGGGTTGCACAAGGCTCTGGTCATTACCGATCCCCATTTGGCCGGTCTCCCCCCTGTGCAAAAGGTTCTCACATCGCTGGATGAAAATAAAATTGCCTGCCGCCTCTACCAAGGGGTCTGCATTGAACCGACCGATCGCTCTATTGTGGATGCTATCCGATTCGCCCAAGGCGGGGAATTCGACTGTATCGTTGCAGTGGGAGGAGGGTCGAGCATCGATACGGCCAAGGCAGTAAATTTATTCACTACCTACCCGGCGGATTTCTTGGATTATGTCAATGCCCCGATCGGTGGAGGCAAACCGGTTCCGGGTCCCCTCAAGCCCCTTTTCGCTATTCCCACCACTTCGGGAACGGGCAGCGAAACCACCGGAATAACCATTTTCAACCTCAGCTCTCTTCATGCCAAAACGGGAATCGCCCACCGCCAACTGAAACCCTACCTGGGGCTGATCGATCCGGAGAATACCCGCACCATGCCCGCCGCGGTGGTGGCTTCAACTGGTTTGGATGTCCTGAGCCACGCGGTGGAATCCTACACCGCCATTCATTACCGGGAGCGCCCCAGGCCCGAACGTCCCCTTCTTCGCCCCGCTTATCAGGGCTCCAATCCCCTGAGCGACATCTGGTCGCTGGAGGCGCTCAAAATGGTAAACGCCTATTTGATCCGGGCCTTCCGGGACGAAAACGACCTGGAAGCGCGCGGCATGATGCACTTGGCCGCCGGCATGGCGGGGGTGGGTTTTGGCAATGCTGGGGTTCACCTCCCCCACGGCATGTCCTATCCGGTTTCTAGCAACGTGCGCGCTTTCGTCCCCGAAGGCTACCCGTCCGATCATCCCATCATTCCCCACGGCATGTCGGTCATTTTGAATGCGCCATCCGTATTTCGTCTCACATCCAAGTCTAATCCGGCGCGTCATTTGCGTGCCGCCGAAGCCCTTGGAGCAGATGTCTCCGGCGTTGCCGAGGATGAGGTGGGAGAGGTCCTGGCCCGGCGTATTATCGACTTCATGAAAGACCTGAATATGCCCAATGGCCTTTCCGCGGTGGGTTATTCCGACCACGATATCCCCAAACTGGTCCAGGGCACGTTGCCCCAGCATCGGGTCACAAAATTGTCCTCCTATCCGGTAAATGAGGAGGTGTTGTCCGCACTCTTTCGCGACGCAATGGCCTATTGGTAACCTGGAAAAGACAACAACTCGATATAATGGCGGATTCAAAAGCAGCAAAATTCAGGTCCATTGCGACCCGACTCGTGCCTCCTCTTTTCATTCTGGCCGTCGGCTGGTTCGGATACGGCACCCTTTCCATTGAACCGGAGGAAAAGAAGGGAGCCCGGGGGAAACCGCGCGCCATCAAAACCCAGGTTGTGGAACTCCTGGTGCAGGATTATCCCACCACTATCGAGACGCAGGGCGATGTGCGCCCGCACAACCAGATAACCCTCAATTCGGAGGTGGCGGGAATGATCGTCCGCATCAGTTCCAGTTTCGAAGATGGGGCATTTTTTACCAAGGGAGAACTCTTGCTGGAATTGGATACGGCGGATTTCAAGGCGGCTCTGACCACGGCAGAGGCTCAGGTCGCCAGGACAACAGCGTCACACGCCCTGGAACAGGCCCAAGCCAACCAGGCCAGGGAAAGTTGGGAAAAACTGGCCTTGGACGAGGACCCGGATCCACTGGTTCTGCGCATCCCTCAGTTGCGCCAGGCAGAGGCCAACGTGAAGTCGGCTGCCGCACAGTACGAGCGGGCCCAGCGCGACCTCGAACGCACCCAGATCCGCGCCCCTTTCGATGGCCGAGTCAGGCAGCGAAACGTCGGTATTGGCCAATCCATTCGCACCTCCACCAATTTGGGTACCATCTTCGCCTCTGATTACGCGGAAGTGCGGTTGCCCATTTCCGGAAATGATTTACCCTTGCTGGATTTACCCGAGGCGGCTGACGATCCTCCGGTTCACGTCGACCTTCGGGATACCCTCAATCCGGAGAACGAAACTGTTTGGGAATCCAGTATCATCCGCACCGAAGGCGCTTTGGACCCCGCTACCCTCGAGCTGTTCGCCATTGCCAAGGTGGACGATCCCTTCGGCCTGAGAACGGGCAAGCCGCCCTTGCGAATCGGACAACCGGTCACCGCCACCGTCTCAGGCAAGGTCCTCCGGAATGTCATGGCCATACCCAGGATTGCGGTAAAGAAACTGGACCAGATTTACCTGGTAGACCAGAAGAAACTCACCTTGCACCGAAGGACCATCAAACCCATTTGGGCGGATGCCGATCACATCATCATTCAGGATCCGGAAATTGCCGATGGCTCCCTCGTCGCCACCACCCGATTGTCCTATGCCCCCGATGGAGCCAGAGTGGAAATCCTTCCGGATATCAACCTCGAGGGCCCTACGGAAACCACAATGTTGAAACAACCCCTTCTCTCCAAGGAGGCTCTGGGGAAGAAATAATTCGCCTACCATGATTGGCTGGTTCACCCGCAACGGCATCGCGGCCAACTTTCTCATGGTTGGCATTTTGCTGGGAGGCATTTACACGGCATTCTATAAGATTCCGCTGGAAGTGACGCCATCCCTGACCTGGAACATGGTGCGCATGGAAATGCTCTACCGAGGAGCTACGGCCAAGGATGTGGAAAAAGCCATTCTCATCCCGGTGGAAGAAGCCCTGGAAGGGGTGCAGGGGATTGAGGCGTTCCATGCCGACGGCAGTAGCGGTCGGGCCAGGTTCTATATCATGTCCAAACCGGGTGTCGACCTGCGCGGTTTGATGGATGATGTCAAAGCTCGGGTGGACACCATCAACACTTTCCCTCGCGAGACGGAACCCCCCCGCATCTTTATCCCCGAATCGGCCAACGTGCGGGAAGTGCTCACCATCGCGGTAGTTGGAAATTTGAGTGACCACGACCTGTTGAAAGCAGCCAGACGGGTGCAGGACGATTTGCTGGAGATGCCGGGCATAAGCCGCACTCGCCTGCAGGGAGATCGGCCCCGGCAAATCGCTATCGAGGCGGACGAGGCCAAACTCCGGTCCTACAATCTCAGCTTTCAAAGCTTGACCGACGCCATCCGGCGGTTCTCTGTCGATATGCCTGCTGGCTCCATTCAAAACCTTACTGGCCGACTCACACTCAGGACTCGGGGCCAGGCCTACACAGAGGAAGATTTCGCCAGCATTCCCATCCTTTCCTCCGAAGGCGCCCGCGTACTCATTGGCGACGTCGCCACCGTGGTAGATGGGTTTGAAGGAGGCACCAAACACGTGGAGTTCAATGAGAAGCCGGCTCTCTACGTCGAAGTCATGCGAACGGGCCAGGAAAGCGCCATCGATATCTCCAACAAGGTGCGGGAATACGTCGATAGCGCCCACGAACGCTTCCCCAATGGGGTGGAACTGTACGTTTGGAAAGACCTTTCCGAGAGCATTCGCGGTCGTTTGAACACCCTTGCCACATCCCTCATGCAGGGAGGCATACTCGTTTTGGCCGTATTGGGCATCTTCCTTCGCCCCCAAGTCGCCTTCTGGGTTGTTTTGGGAATTCCCGTCGCCTTTGCCGGAGGGGTAATTCTCATGCCCTTTTTGGGGATCACAGCCAATATCATGAGTCTGTTCGGGTATATCCTGGTCCTCGGAGTCGTGGTCGACGACGCCATTATTACCGGAGAAAATGTCTATGCCAGACTCAAGGAGGGGGGAAACCCGGTTGAGGCCAGCATTGACGGGACCCGAGAAGTTACCGTGCCCGTAACCTTCGGCGTAATTACCACGGCGGTGGCATTTTTGCCCCTGCTCTATTTCGACGGGGTTTGGGGTGATTTCGCCAAGCAAATTCCGCCCGTAGTAGCCCCCGTTTTGTTGTTTTCTCTGCTGGAATCCAAACTCATCCTTCCCGCTCACTTGAAACACATCCGGATCGGGGCTGGCGCCAACCGGTTTTCGCGGTTCCAGGCCAAAATCGCCAACAGCGTCGACAAATTTGTCCTCAATGTCTACACGCCCTCCCTCAAGGCCGCGGTAGGTCATCGGTGGACCGTTCTTGCGGTGTTTGTCACCATGGGTTTATTGATGGCCGGCTACTGCATGGGGGGCCGCATCGGCTTTACCTCCTTCCCCTCCGTAGATAACTTGCGACTGACCGCTACCCTGGATCTGCCGGATGACGTTCCCCTGGAAGTAACCGACCGCTACATTCGCCGCATAGTGGCCGCCGTGGACCAGTTGAAGGAAGAATTTGTCGATCCCGGCAGCGGCGAACCCCTGGTAAGAAACGTCTCCCTGGTCAGCGGCGCCGCTTACCCTGGAAAAGGATACCGACAGTCCGAAGGTTTTGTTCAGGTCGAGGTGATCCCTCCCGAAAGGCGCACTCAACCAGGCCCACGCAACAGCGTCATCGCCAACCGTTGGGCCGAAATTATCGGACCTATTCCCGAGGCCAATCGCTTTCGCGTTTATTCCGAATCCACCTTGAAACAGGGAGAGGATTACAACGATGAGTATCTGAACCTGGAACTGCGGGGCCCTTCCTCCGAGGAGAAGGCCCAGTTAGCGGAAGAGATCCGCGATCTCCTATCCGATTACGAGGGCATCAGCACGGCTTGGGCCCGGATCAATTTCCGGGCCAACGAGCTGGAACTCTCCTTGAAACCGAGAGCTACCGAACTCGGGCTGACTCAACAATCCTTGGCTCGCCAAATCCGTCAGGCATTTTACGGGGAACAGGCCCAGCGGGTGCAGCAGGATGTGGACGACATTCGCGTCATGGTGCGATTGCCCTGGCAAAAACGACGGTCCCTTTACACCTTCGAACGCCTCAAGGTGCGCACCCCAAGGGGAGGGGATGTTCCCCTGACCACCGTAGCCGATGTAAGATTTACCGTGGCGCCTACCAGTGTGGAACGCAACGACGGAGCTGAAATCATCCGCATCGGTGCTCAGCCCCTGGACGAAACGGTCGATATCGTCGGCATTTCCAAGGAAATTACCCCCCGGCTGCGAGAGCTTTGCAACCAGGTGGAGGGCCTGTCCTTTCAATTTGTGGGTTACGTGGCGGAAGCGGAAGATTCGAAACGCCGCACCATAATCGGTTCGGTGGCTCTCATCTTCGTGCTCTACGGGCTCCTGGCCATTCCCTTCAAATCGATGGTTCAGCCCTTTTTCGTCCTCATCGCCCTTCCCTTTGGGATCATTGGCGCCCTCTTGGGCCACATTATCATGGACATCACCCCGTCCTACCTCTCCATCTTTGGCATGCTGGCCATGGCTGGCGTGGTGGTTAACGATTCTCTCGTCATGGTGCACTTCACCAACCGGCGCAGAGACTCGGGCCTCTCCCTGCGCCAAGCCGCACTGGCGGCCGCAGCCCGCCGCTTCCGCCCCATCATGCTGACTTCCCTTACCACCTTTGTCGGACTTCTACCCCTGATGATGGAAACTTCCCTGCAGGCGCAATTCCTCATTCCCATGGCGGTATCGCTGGGCTTCGGAGTCGTATTCGCCACTGTCATCACCCTTTATCTCATCCCTTGCTCCCTCTTGGTGGCCGAAGATTGCCTCCGCCTATGCCGCCGCGGCTGGAAGTGGTACATGCGGCCGTTCGGCTAGACGCCCAAGGCGCCCAAGGCGCCGATGGCGCCAATTAAGAATTAGGAATTAGGAATTGGGAAAAAGATGAACCACGGATAACACGGATGAGCACGGATAAATAACGGAGGGGGGACATTCCTGCGTGCCACGCCGTAGACCCTTGGCGAAGGCGGGCGTGCCACGCCGGGAGGCGGGTCCCCCACCACGCCCAAAGGCGCCAATGGCGCTAATGAGGAATTTTGCGCTATTTGTGCCTTTTGTGGCTAATTATCCTTCCATCCTGTTCCGGCAAAGCCGGATCCCTCAGCGCCTTTCCCTCTTCTTTGCGCTCTTTGCGAGCTTTGCGAGAGTCCATTCCCCCTCACCCGCCATTACCCAAATCGAAACATTCCTAATTCCTAATTCCTAATTGGCGCGCCCCGGCGCGCCTAATACGCCAACGGCGTTAAACTCCATAGCCCAGTGTCGCGTAGCGCACGCTGGGTAGGAATGGGTAATAAATAACGAACCCCAACGGGGTTCCACAAAATGCGCGCTTAAGCGCCTTTCCCTCTTCAGCCTTCAGCCTTCTTCCTTTTTCCTCTCCCCCATCTTCCCTCTCTTCTCCTCTGTGTCCTCTGCGTCCTCTGCGTCCTCTGTGGTTAATTCTCTGTTCAGAGCGGCATATTGAAACTTGATGTTTTTCCTGCCAGTCCTATAAATGGCCAACTTTTCGAACTTTTGAGGCAGGTCGAATCGTATTGTAAAAGACACCATGAGCATTCAAGCACCGGAAAAACACGAATTCCAGGCCGAGGTTAAGCAGTTATTGGATATCGTCATCCATTCGCTTTACACCAATAAGGAGATATTCGTTCGCGAACTGATATCCAACGCCTCGGACGCGCTGGAAAAACAGCGCCACATCCGGATTACGGAAAGGGAAATATTCGATGACCAGCTGGAGTTGGAGATCAATATTACCACCGACGACACCGCCAATACCATTACCATTCAGGACTTCGGGCTGGGCATGGGACACGACGAACTGGTCGAAAACCTGGGGACCATCGCCCACTCAGGGTCGAAGCAGTTTTTGCAAGCCCTTTCCGAGGGGAGTGACGCCGGTTCCAATCTGATCGGCCAGTTTGGGGTCGGCTTTTATTCCGCCTTCATGGTGGCCGAGGAGGTCAAGGTCTATTCCCGGTCCTGGAAGAAAGAGGAGGAAGGGCACGTCTGGAAAAGCGACGGTTCCGGATCCTACACGATAGAGCCGGTCGAGGGCCAGCGCCGTGGAACCAAGATTGTCCTGGCCCTCAGAGAAGACCAGAAATCCTTCGCCAAGGCCGACGCCATCAAACGCATTATCAAGGAATACTCCTCCTTCGTGCAGTTCCCCATCAATGTGAACGGAGAACGGGTCAACACTCAGGAAGCCATTTGGTTGAAGAACCGTATCGAGGTAGAAGATGAGGAATACAGCGAGTTTTACAAATTTGCCTGCAAAGCCTTCGACGAACCCATGCTTCGCCTGCACTTCAACGCCGATGCTCCCTTGGCCATAAATGCCCTGTTGTTCACCCCCTCCACCAATATCGAAGCCATGGGATTCATGCGCTCGGAATGCGAAGTGGGGCTCTATTGCAAGAAGGTGCTTATCGATCCCGAGCCCAAGGGTTTGTTTCCGGAATGGTTGCGTTTTCTCAAGGGGGTGGTCGACAGCGCCGACCTTCCCTTGAACATTTCACGGGAAACCATGCAGGACAGCGCGCTGGTCAGGAAATTGAATACCGTTCTGACCAAGAGATATTTGCGGCAATTGGCCGAAGAAGCAAAAAAACGACCGGAGAAATACGAAGCATTCTGGAATACCTTCGGCATCTATCTCAAGGAGGGCGTAACCGGCGACTTTGCTCACCAGGATGCATTGACCAAGTTGCTCCGTTTTGAATCTTCCCTCACCGAAACCGGAAAACTCACCAGCTTGGAAGACTATGTTTCCGGCATGAAGGAGGATCAGAAGGAAATTTACTACCTTTTCGGTGACAACCGGGAGGCCATCGAGACCGGTCCCTATTTGGAGGCCTTCCGGACCAGAAATCTGGAAGTTCTATTTATCTATCATCCCATCGACGAGTTCGTCATGAGCCGCATGCGTGAGTTCGATGGAAAACCGCTCGTTTCCGCCGACCAGGACGAAATCGAACTGGATTCCCTGACCCCGGAAGACGGCGCGGAGGCCTTATCCCAGAAGGATGCGGATGACCTGTGCGGTTGGTTGAAAAACAGTTTGGGCGACAAAGTGGAAAGCGTTCGCCCCAGTGACCGGTTGACCGACAGTCCGGCCCTGGCTTCCAACGCCGATAAGGTCATGACCGCTTCGATGCGCCGGATTATGAAAACCATGAACCAGGAGGTCCCGGACGTGGCCGCCAAAGTCGTTCTGCACATCAATCCGCGTCATTCCCTGATCAAGAACCTTTCCGCTCTTCGACACCAAAACGAAGACTTGGCCAAGCTGGTGGCGGAGCAGGTCATGGACAATACCCTGGTAGCGGCGGGGCTGATGGACGATCCCAAGCCCATGCTCAGCCGGGTTTACCACATCCTGGAAAAAGTATCGGAATCCAACAAAAAGGGGTCAAACGCAAAATATTAAAGTCCCGCCGGCCCCTCAATCAGCTTATCATAGACGGAAAGCAAACTGACTTTAATATTTTGCGTTTGACCCCTTTTTGCGCCGCAGGCGCTTCCGAAGACGCAGGGTATTCAAAATGAGTTCGACGGATTTACCCGCCGTCATGTGCCCCCCTTTTACCTCCTTCCAGTTCACTGCAACCGGAACCAGTTCGAGGCCGGCTTCACGGGCGCGGTAGAGCAGTTCGAGGTCGAAGGCGAAGCCCGATTCCACCAGGACCGATTTATGGCTTTGGAAGAAGGTGCGCGGCAGTACTTTGAACCCGCACTGGGTGTCTTCAAGCGGCAAACGAAAGAGAAACCTGACAAGAATTCGAAAAAGGGATCCGGTCAGTTGGCGCAAGGGTTGGCGTTCCACCCGGGTATGGGCATCCTCGATACGGCTACCGGCAAAGAGTTTGCCGGAGGCCTGCGGATCACCGGCTATCCGGCGCAGGACCCGCACCACCTCGGCCGGACCGACCGCTCCATCGGCATCGGCAAAGGCCAAAAATTCCTCTTTTTCCGCAATGGCCCAGCCCCGGTATACGGCCTGCCCTTTGCCTCGATTGGAGTCGAGGTGGAGCATGGAAAAAAGGAAGGGAAACCTTTCGCGGTGTAATTCCATGAGATCCCGGTATTTCTCCCGATGGTGGCGGTCGGAACCGTCGTCCACCGGCAGGACCCGGACCCGAAGCCCGGATTTTTCGATGGCCCGGCAAAGCCCGGGCAGAAACCGGGCCAAGCGGTCCCCTTCGTTGTAGCAGGGAAGGACGATAAAAAAGGTAGCTGTCCCGGATTCAGAGGTCACGCAGCAGCGGTATTGTGGAAAACCTTCGCCCAGTCGAAACAAATTCTGCTGAGCTTGGAGGTTTTCCTGGGTGATGGGTTAAATTACCGTGAATTTTTCTTCAGATGGAACCGGTGTGTGAAATTGGGGTAAAATTTTATTGGTTCTAGCGGCAAGAATGTTCAGTGTTGACGATTACCAAGCGCATTTTACCGAAAATATGTCCAATCAAAAAAACTCGTCTATCTCGTCCGACTGGTGCGACAGCCAATGTTGGTCGTTTCTTGGCTTTCGCCTTTTTTTGGCCTTCCGCTGGTTGTTTGCCGGCCTGGATAAATTCGAACTGGATGGCTCCTACAGCTTCGCCAACTACTACGTTAACATGGATCGCATGGCCACCGGAATTGCCGGGTCATCCATCCTCCCGCTTTGGTCGACCAAGGTCTTTGCACTGCCTTCCGGCTATCTGATGCTGTTGTTGAGCCTGACCATTCTGCTGGGAATAAAGATACGCATTTCGCTGATCGTATCCCTCTTTCTCTACCTGGGGTTGACGGTGGGCATGATGGCGGTAAACGAAAATTCCGGAATCGCCTGGCTGGCCATCCACCTTCTCATCTCGGTTATGGCGCTTCAAATGGCCAACTCGGCCAAATGGGTGTTATGGAAAGACTAACTTGAGTTATCTCGTGTTATGAAAAACGTATTGGCAAACAGCGTAGACCGCCGGAGTTTTCTGAAATCCGGCCTGGCCGGAGGCGCCGGGCTCATGCTGAGCAATAGCCTGCCGCACTTCGCAGTGGGACAGGGGAGCAAAATGAACGACCTGAACGTCGCCATCTTTGGGACGGGAGCGCAAGGGCAGGTCCTCATACAAGCTTGCAGTAATATACCCGGGCTCAATTTTGTGGCGGCCTGCGACATATGGGATAAATACAACCTGCGTCGTGGAGTCGGGATTCTGCGGTCGCAGAAGCACCAGACCAAGCCCTACACCGATTTCCGGGAACTTTTGGAAAAAGAACAGGACATCGACGCCGTAATCGTGGCCACTCCGGATTTCTGGCATGCCCCCATGACCAACGAGGCCTTGCGGGCGGGGAAACACGTCTATTGCGAAAAAATGATGTCCAATACCCATGAGGGCGCCGTCTCCATGGTGAAGACCGCCGCGGAAACGGGTAAACTGTTGCAGATCGGACACCAAAGGCGAAGCAACCCGCGCTACCTCTACGTGAAGGAAAAACTGCTGGACGCCCATAAGCTATGTGGCCGCATCACCAATATCAACGGACAGTGGAACCGGGCCGTGAGCGAAGATCTCGGCGTGCCCCGCCGGACGGAGATCGACGATGAAATTCTGAAAAAGTGGGGCTACAAGAGCATGCACCAATTCAGGAATTGGCGCTGGTTCAAGGGACTGGGCGGGGGACCGATATCGGACCTCGGGGCTCACCAGATCGATATTTACAGTTGGTTTCTCGGCGCCAATCCCAAGGCGGTTACCGCCAGTGGCGGGGTGGATTACTATACCTCCCATGAATGGCACGACAACGTCATGGCCATTTACGAATACGATACCGCGACCGGACCCGTTCGCGCCTTTTACCAGGTGTTGACCACTACCAGCGCCGGTGGCGGCTATTTCGAATACTTCATGGGGACGGAAGGGGCCATCAAGATGTCGGAAAACCCCAAGTACACCACCGTCTTCCGGGAAGCCAGAGCGCCCGACTGGAATTCCTTTGTGAGCCAGGGTTTGATAAAGCGCAAAGGGGAGGAAGAAGTGAGACCTTGGGAAAAACCTAAGAACACCGCCGTCGACGTGCGCGAAACCGCCGCCTTGGACGCTTACGAGATCCCGGTCGCGCTGGACAAATACATCCACCAACCCCACCTGGAAAACTTTTTCAACACCATACGGGGCGAAGAATCGCTCAATTGCCCGGGTCATGAAGCGCTTCAAACGGAAGCTGCCGTCCTCAAGGTCAATGAGGCCATTGATGCCCAACGCAGGCTGACCTTCGGCCCGGATGACTTTCACGCCTAAAGATATGAAAAAACCAATGTATCCACTACTTCTCTCAGTCTTAACCGGGGTCTTCATCCTTTCACTTTCCGCCGCTCAAGCAGCGGAAAAGGTTTTGCAGTTGGAACTCCCCAAACCTAAATTCTCCGGGACGCCGGTCCCGATCAAAGGGTTCCCTCACCTGGAAAAACAACGGCAGGGCGCCCGTCCAGAATTCAAGGTTCCGTCTGACGTGGAACTGGTCTCCCAGGGGAAGGAAGTCACGTCCAGCGACGACTGGCCCATAATCGGGGAACTCGAGTTTCTCACCGATGGCGATAAGGATGCGGACGAAGGATACTACGTCGAACTGGCTCCGGATTTGCAGTGGGTGCAAATCGACCTTGAAGCGTCACGGGAGATTTTTGCAGTCGTGCTATGGCACTATCACTCCCAGGCCCGAGCCTATCACGATGTGATCGTTCAGGTCTCGGACGATCCGGAATTCGGCAGTGGCGTCAAAACCCTGTTCAACAACGACCACGACAATTCCTCCGGATTGGGCCGCGGTAATGACAAAGCCTACGTCGAGACCTATGAGGGAAAATTGATCGATGCCAAGGGAGCCGAAGGGCGCTACATCCGCTTTTATACCAGGGGCAATTCAACCGATACCATGAATCATTACATCGAAGCCCAGGTATACGGCCGCTGAATTCGATCCCGAGGACTCTCGCAAAGATCGCAAAGAGCAAAAAGGGGTCAAACGCGAATGGCGCTTAGTTAAGCGTGTTTGTAGAGGAATTTTGTATGGACGTCAGTCGGGGTCATGCCGTGAAAAAGTGATGCCTTTTGGAGAAAAAGGGTCAGGCCTTGAAAACTGTATTCCGTTGCACTTCATACACTTTTGCAAGGCAACTGACCCTGAAAGGCATAACTTTTTACGTCTTGACCCCTTCTTTTTCCGAATTGTTTGAACATTCCAAAAGTCGCTTAACTAAGCGCCATTCGGGTCAAACGCAAAATATTAAAGTCCCGGCGGACTCTCAATCAGCTTATCATAGATGAAAATCAAACTGACTTTAATATTTTGCGTTTGACCCCTTTTTGCCCCCGTGAAATCCGTGGGCAATATCATGACCCGGAAGCGGCAAAAAACGGATTTAAAACTTTAACAGAACCATAGCTCTGCCCGTGGTTGAGGTCCTCAGAATACAGGGTCTTCGCTTTCAACCTTTCCGCCGCTGCAATGATGGCGCCATCCCAGTAGGAAACTTGGAATTTCACGGAATTGCGTATTCCCTCGGTGACCAGGCCGAAGTCGGTTGCCACCAAGGGGAAGGCATGAAAACGGTCCAGGAATTCCATCGCCTTTCCCGGCGATAGCGGCGCCCTCAGCATTCGTGTCACAGTGACATAAAATTCCTGCAAAACCTGTGCCGATAGGCCGAAGTCGGTTGATTCGATCAAGGCCATGGCTATTTCTTTCCTGGATGTATGCCTAGGGGAAGCGTCCACGGCGTAGACCAAAACATTGGTGTCGATCAGGCAGTCAGCGGTCATGGAGTTCGTCCCGCGTCCAAGTTCGATGGCCCATCATAGCGGTGGATTCGCGACAAAGCGCGACGAGTTCCTTGCGGGCGATTTCTTGCCGCGACTGCTGCCGAACCAGGTCCCTTAGATACTCGCGGACAAGCGCGTTGACCGAGGTGGTGCGCTCGGCAGCGATCTTGCGGGCCTTCTCCAGAATGCCTTCCTCGACACGTAAAGTGAGATTCTTCATTCAGCACATATTATGTGCATAATTTGCGAAGTCAAGGGCGCCAAGGGAAACAAACCACAGAGGACACGGAGAACACAGAGAAAGCCATTATAAACTGTAGGAGCGGGTTTATCCCGCGATTGCACCGAGGAAGAGACTCTCGCAAAGCACGCGACGGGAAACTAACCACGGATAACACGGATAACCACAGATAATCGTGATCGTGATCTTGATCGATAGAAGGGAAATAGGAATAAACCCCTAACCACTGATCACTGACCACTAATAAAACGGAGGGGGGACATTCCTGCGTGCCACGCCGTAGACCCTTGGCGAAGGCGGGCGTGCCACGCCGGGAGGCGGGTCCCCCACCACGCCCAAAGGCGCCGATGGCACCAATTAAGAATTAGAAATTAGGAATTTTGTGTTTTTCATGTCACGCCGTAGACCTTCGGCGAAGGCGGATGTGCCTTTTGTGGCTAATTACCCTTCCATCCTGTTCGCGAAGCGATCCTGTTCTGCTGCAAGCAGATCAAACGACCATGGGAAGCGTTGTTAATTTCCATTCTTCATTCTTCATTCCTGATTCATAATTGGCGCGCCTCTGCCTCCCAGAGTTGTCGTATTGGCACGGCGTATAGCCTGTCGCCGAAGCGAGATGTTATTTCACCGTCATAGAGCACTACTCCAGCCTTGAAACGGCTTCCAATACCCTTTTTCAATTTACGGAGGCCTCGAAAATCGGAGGACAACACCGTGGCGGCGGCTTTCACCTCGACTCCTGCCACTTCCATCCCTCCTCGCTCGATGACGACGTCGACCTCCGCTTGGTCCTTGTCGCGATAGTGGAAGAAAGCCAGAGGCTGCTCTTGGCAGATGGCTTGGCGTTTCAACTCCTGAAACACGAAAGTCTCCAGGAACTGGCCAAATAGAGAGCGGTCTTTAGCCAAAGCGTCAGGGTTAAATCCGAGCAAGGCGCACCCGAGCCCGGTGTCGCCCAAGTGAAGCTTAGGAGTCTTGACCAGACGGCTCAGCCGATTGCTATTCCATGGCGGGAGCCGTTCAATGAGAAACAGACGTTCAAGTAGATTAATATAGCCCCCGATAGTGGGACGACTAAGCTGGAAGGGCGCTGCCAAGTCGGAGAGGTTATACAACCGGGCAGTTTGGGAGGCGGCGGCGCTGAGCAGTCTCGGCAATACGTCCAAGCTGCTGACCCTGGCCAAGTCTCGCACGTCCCGCTGGATTTGAGTCTCTATGAAATTTCGGTACCAGTTGGCCCGACGGCGAAGAGTTGAACGGGCCAGCGCGGCCGGATAGCCGCCATCCGTAATCCGAGCCACCAAATCTTCCCCGAGCCGATCTGACCTCGATGTGAGGAAACTCCCGCTAAACAAATCGTCGAGGAAGTTTGACGTCCAGCCGTGTATCTCTCCTTGGGAGAAGGGATGGAGCCGCAGGATTTCCATCCGGCCGGCCAGAGAATCGGAAAGGTTCGGCAACAGCAGGACCTGGGATGAACCGGTAAGCAGGAACCGTCCAGGAGAGCGTCTGGCATCGATCGCCTGCTTCAAAGCGGTGAAGAGAGAGGGAACCCTCTGTACTTCGTCCTTCGTCGAGAATTACGTGCTCCGGCAGACCAGCGACAAATCCTGCCGGGTCGGCTTTGGCAGCAGCCCGGGCGACATCATTATCAAAGCTGATATAGCCGTATCCCCGAGG
Organism: Opitutales bacterium; assembly: GCA_965204545.1. GTDB lineage: Bacteria > Verrucomicrobiota > Verrucomicrobiia > Opitutales > UBA2995 > JAABVD01. The sequence continues at coordinate 2,172,824 of CBDBFA010000003.1, forward strand.
ATCACCTACTATACGGGCCAGTGTGGTCTTGCCCGACTGCCGAGGGCCGTGGATAAGCGTCGCTGGCGAGTCGGCCAGCGATTCCACCAGAGGACTTTCGGCATAGCGGGGAAAGAATGAAGACGTCTCCATCGTTCAATGGTAACGTTATGGTTCGTCTAATTGAAAGGTTTATTCTCGTCCAATTGAAAGGTTTATGTGCGTCCAGTTGAAAGGATAGACCGATGATAAACTGTAGGAGCGGGTTTATCCCGCGATTGCCCAGAAGCACCATATCCAGCCCCCAGCATCAAGCATCGAGCATCCAGAAATTGACTCTCGCCAAGCACGCCAAGGGATCTCGCCAGGGCGAGATGGCACATCCGCCTTCGCCTTGCAGGTCTCCGGCGTGACAGGGAAGGCACAAAGGCACAGAGGCACAAAGTGGAGAAGAAGATTAATCACACCCCCTTTCTCCACTTGCCAACTTCCAAATCGAAAAATTCCTAATTCCTAATTGGCGCGCTCCGCGCGCCTACTACGCCAAAGGCGTTACACTCCAGAGCCCAGTGTCGCGCAGCGCACGCTGGGTTACCGATCACCCCTATATGGCCGAACCCCAACGGGGTTCCACCGGCGGCGCCGGGGTGCCAATTGGATATGGAACATGAATGAACAGGATGGAAGGGATTTTTTTCAAACAACGCTCCTTCCAGTCGCTTGATCCGGCTTTGCCGGAATAGGATCGCTTCGCGAACAGGATTTTATAAATTATTTTCTTTGTGGAGCGCAGCTCCATCCTGTTGCCGTCCGGTCACGCCGTAGCCTTGGCGTAGGCGGGAAATTAAAAGGGACAGGCTAATAATATTTGACGTGGGGTTAGGAATGGGCAGGGTGGGAGGTATGAGATCATCCAGGTTGAAGGTGAAGGGGAAAAGTGCGGTGTATCACTGCGTGACGCGCGTTGTTGGTGGCGCGATGCTGTTGGATAATCGGGCCAAGGAAGTGTTGCGCAAGCAGATGTGGTACATGGCCCGGTTCTGCGGGGTGGAAATCCTGACCTATTGCATCATGACCAACCACTTCCATGTCCTGGTGCGGGTGCCGGAAAAGCAGGAAGTCGATGACACGGAATTATTGGCCCGATTTTCCGAATTGTACGGACGGCAGAAGGGGCGCGTGGAAACCTTGGACGGCATCCTAAAAAAGGGTGGAGAACAAGCGCAGGCGGAGCGGGAGAGGCTCCTGGCCCGAATGGGAGATATATCGTTGTATATGAAGGAGTTGAAGCAACGCTTCAGCATCTGGTATAACCGAACTCACCAGCGTTACGGGACCTTGTGGGCAGAGCGGTTCAAGAGTGTGCTGATCGAGGATACAGCGAGTTGCTTGGCCGCGGTGGCCGCTTACATTGACTTGAACCCGGTGCGGGCTGGCCTGGTAGAGGATCCCAAGGACTATCGCTACTGCGGCTACTCCGAGGCGGTGGCCGGGAACCTCGAAGCGCGAGGAGGGCTGTGTCGGGCTCTTGCCATGAAGTCGGGGAAAGCCGCATTGTCAGAGTATCGCAAGATTCTGTTCTTAATGGGATCGACAACATCGCGGGAAGGTCAGAAATCGATGGACCGCGAAGCGGTCAGGAAAGTGGTGGAAGCGGATGGAAACCTGCCGTTGGGGCAGGTGTTGAGGCTGCGGGTACGTTATTTCACCGATGGCATGGTTCTCGGCTCGAAGGATTACGTAAACGGGATATTCGAAACCCATCGCGGGCTATTCGGGAAACGGCGTAAATCGGGGGCGCGGCCCATGCTGGGCCTGAAGGATTCGGGGTTGATGGTGATGCGCGATTTGAGAAAAGGAATTTTCTCCTGAATTCCCAACCGGCCGCATGGGAAGGGGGCGCCAGGGCGCCAATTAGGAATGGGATCTCGCCAAGGCGAGATGGCACACCCGGCTTCGTAAGGCACAGCGGCAGGGACGGCGATCAGAATCGGTATTTCAAATTGAGGCTGACACCCAAGAACTGGACGTCGTTGGTCGTTGCGCGGTATCGAACTCGGAAACCACGTCCGACCGTAGAATCGTGACTGCGGAGTTGATCCCACACACGATCATCCTCGAACTCCCTGAAGCTAGCCCATCGGACTTTGAGCCCCAGCGCAAGCGGATCGCTGATCTGGTAATCGAGACCGGCAATCCCCTGATAGCCCATCAGGGTGTCCGTTAATTTAGCCATAGCAAGAGTCGTAACGCCGGCGACTTTCTGACGTAATGCGGGATCGACAAATGTAGTGATCGCATCGGGATCATCATTTCGCTTCCATCGGCTAAAGTAGTCGAGGGATACCCGCGACAGACCTGCTCCGATTCCCAGATACGAGGTAAACCGTGAGCTTGAAGTGAAGTCGTAGTAGAAGTTGGCAAAAAGGCTGTGCGACATTACGTCGTCGACCCCGCCGTCCGCGATTTGGATTTCCTGATCGAGTTTGTTGAGAGTGACTACGTCCCCGATGATTGTTTCGGAACGCTCGTCGTAGGTGGTTGTTCGGTAGAAATATTCTCCCTCGGCCCGCAAGGCTCCCCACCGACGCCCCAGGGCGAATCCGGTAAGGACCCCGACACCGCCATCCAGTTCATTTCTCCACAACGTCGGAGGTGGTGGTGACCCGCAACCACCGACGACCTCCAACTCATCCGGATTGATAATTTTATCGCATTGGGTACTCCAATCATTATCCGTGCCGGTCACAGTGATGTCCGGGGTGGCGACAACCCCAAGATCCGTCGTAAAGTACCACTCATCCGCCGCCACGACCTGACTGGGGGACGTTGACAAGCCCAGATAGGCGATACATACCGGGATACCCGACACGATAAAGCGTTTTATTTTGTTCCCTATTCCATTTACCTTGGGTTGAAGCATCATTTTTTACTGAGGAGCATTCTGAGTTTTTAGATGAGCAGGCCAATGTGGAAACTAATCTATATGACCTTGAAGCAGATTATCGAGCAGGATGATTCGCGTGCCGGTAAAATCTTCGATCGGTTCATTCAGGGCCTGATTGTTCTTTCTCTGGTTTCGTTCCTAATCGAGACCCTGCCCGACCTGAATGCGAAAGTTCGTCAATTCTTTGAGGTGTTCGAAGCTGTATCTGTTGGAATCTTCACCATCGAATACGTCCTACGCATTTCCGTCGCAACGAGCAGAGCGCGTTACATCTTCAGTTTTTACGGGCTAATTGACTTAGCGGCAATTTTGCCGTTCTATGTCGCCACCGGCCTCGACTTCCGCTCTCTTCGTGCCTTTCGCTTGCTTAGGTTGTTCCGGGCCGCGAAGCTCCTGCGGTATGGAAAAGCAATTAAGCGATTCCATCGCGCATTCACTATTGTCAAAGAGGAACTTATCCTCTTTGCCTGCGTCACGATGATCATCTTGTATCTCTCAGCCGTTGGGGTGTACTACTTCGAAAACGCTGCGCAGCCGGAAGCTTTCTCGTCCGTGTTTGACGGTTTATGGTGGTCAGTCGTAACCCTCACTACTGTAGGTTACGGAGACGTCTACCCGATTACGGTAGGAGGCCGTGTCTTTACGTTCGTCGTTTTGATGGTCGGATTCGGATTGGTGGCCGTCCCCACCGGCCTGCTAGCCAGTGCCCTATCGAAGGCACGAGAAGAAGAAACCACGGATTGCACGGATAGGCACGAATAGGAGGCGCCGTCCTCCTTCGCCCGTTGGGGCTACGGCGTGACAGAGAGGGCGGCAATTAAGAATTAGGTGACCACGGAGAGTTGAAGAAGAAAAAACGTCAACCCAGAGGTTGACAGGCCAATGGGGTTTAGTGGAAATTCCAGGTCTGAGTGAGGAGGACCAGACAGAATGGAAGGTCCGATGCCTTAGCTTTAAAAAAACCAAGAACAATGAAGGAAAACCAACCAAGTTCAGGTCTTATGGCCTTGTTCGAAAACGCCCGTCCGGTAAACGAAATTGACCGGGAAGCTTTCGCACGGGATGTCCGAAAACTAATGGATGAGCCTTCTTTCAAGGCCGGGGCTATCAAGGACCAATTCATTCACAACATCCTGAAAGCCCTCGACGAAGAAGGCATCAGCCAAAGTGAACTTGCAAAACGTTGGGGCAAGAGTCGCCAATACCTTAGCAAGTTACTTAAGGAGGACAAACGGGTGAATTACACAATTGATACGATGGTCAATGTCATGCACCACCTTGGTCGGCGTGTGGAAGTCCACTATCCTCGAATGAATGAGGTTACGAAGGTGATTCATTGAGGCAGAGAAGCTTTTGATGTTTGGTATAAATAAGGGCAATAGGGGACAGGAATGTCCCCCCTCCGTTATTAATCCGTGCTCATCCGTGAAATCCGTGGTTTCTTTCCTGCTCATTGCTGGAAAGTAGGGCGATCTATCATTGATAATTCCCTATGACGTTATAGGATATGGAAATGAATGAGCCCATCACACCCGGGGAGATTTTGCTTGAGGAGTACCTCAAACCGATGGGTATTTCACAAAATGCCATGGCGCGCGCAATCGGTGTTTCCCCACGTGCGATCAATGAAATAGTGCATGGAAGGCGGTCGATTACACCGACTATGTCGATTCGCTTTGGCGCCTTCTTTGGTCAGTCGGACCAATTCTGGCATGGTATTCAGGTGGAGTGCGACTTTCGCAAGCTGGCAAGGGACCGGCATCGACTTACCGTCGATATCCAACCGGCTGCTTCGCTGGGTCGCATCTCCTGACAAGCGGGATTAACCACCATGCTCTGCCTAAAGGAAAAGGCTCCGCACGGCACGGCAGAGACCACAGAGAGGGGGAGAATGAAAGGAAGAAGTTGAACAACGCTCCTTTCAGTCGCTTGATCTGCTTTCAGCAGAACAGGATCGCTTCGCGAACAGGATTTTTTTATGTGAAGTACTTAGATTCTGGGGTACTGGGATGCTAAGGTTCCGAGATATCCTTATATCGCTTCGTAGCTTTTTCTCAGAAACTCAGTACTTTGGCATCTAAGCAACTCTTCGTTTTTCCTGTTGGCACGCAGTGCCATCCTGTTGCCGTCCTGTCATGCCGTAGCCTTGGCGTAGGCGGAAGGCATCAAGCGAAGCGTTGTTTTATTTTAAATCCGTGCCCATCCGTGAAATCCGTGGTTTCTTCTCATCCTTTTTTCCTTGAATATCTAAATCTTAACTTTAGTTTTTCAAGGAAATGATAATTGAGCGCAGGAAATATCTGGAAAGAATAAGAGCCCGCTTGGCGGATTATCCGGTAGTAGCTCTCCTCGGTCCCCGGCAAGTGGGAAAGACCACGCTGGCCAAACTCCTGGCAAATTCCGGTCTCGATGAAGCGGTTCACCATTTCGACTTGGAATCGCCTGGAGACCTGGTGCGGCTGGCTTACCCGGAATTGGTACTATCGCCCCTGAAAGGGGTGGTAATCCTGGATGAAATACAACGGATGCCAGAACTCTTTCCACTTTTGCGGGTACTGGCAGACCGTTCCAATGTGCCTGCCCGGATTCTCCTATTGGGAAGCGCATCCCCAGATCTGATGGTGGAAGCAAGTGAAAGCTTGGCCGGACGCATTTCCTTTGTCGATGTCTCGGGTTTCTCCTTAACTGAATTGGGAATGGAAAACCTGGAAAGGTGTTGGTGGCGCGGAGGATTTCCCAGAGCTTATCTCGCAGGCAGCGATAAAGCAGCACGCCAGTGGTATGAGGATTTTTTTCGCACCTTTCTCGAGCGCGATATCCCTCAACTGGGTATCAGAATTCCGGCAATTACCCTGCGACGATTTTGGACGATGTTAGCGCACTACCACGGTCAGATTCTCAAACTCTCCGAACTTGCTCGCTCATTGGGCAGTTCAGAACCGACGGCCCGCCGCTATCTTGATGTTCTTTCCGGCACTTATGTCGTTCGCCAGCTTCCCCCCTGGTTTGAAAATCTGAAGAAACGGCAAGTCAAATCTCCAAAAGTATATATCCGTGATTCGGGGATCCTTCATGCCCTGCTTGGGTTATCCAACCCCATTTCGCTACAGTCCCACCCCAAGCTGGGCGCTTCGTGGGAAGGCTTTGCCATTGAGCAGATTTTGTCTGTCACTGGCGACCGGGAGGCATATTACTGGGCGACGCATGCCGGCGCCGAACTCGACCTTCTACTGTTTCAAAACGGAAGACGACTCGGATTTGAGTTCAAATATACTGACAAGCCTTCAACTTCCAAATCCATGCATATCGCTACCGCGGACTTAGGTCTGGATCACCTCTACCTGGTTCATCCGGGAAAAAATTCCTTTCCTCTGACGGAAAAAATTTCCGCCATCACACTTGCGGAGGTATTGGAAACTTTGAGTGGGGAGAGGGATTAACCACAGAGGGGGAGGAAGAAGGAAGAAGGAAGAAGGAAGAAGGAAGAAGGAAGAAGGTGCTGAGATTCCGAGGTACTGAGATGCTGAGAAAGAGAGGAGAAACCACGGATTACACGAATGAGCACGGATAATCGTGATCGTGATCGTGATCGAAAAAAGAATGTACTCTCGCAAAGCTCGCCAAGACCGCCAAGAGGCGCGCCCCAGCGCGCCCCCTTTGTGCCTCTGTGCCTTTGTGCCTTTGTGCCTTCTCGCCTTGGCGAGAGTCCTATCCTCGAAATAACCGGAGAAAGTCCCTGAGTCCGCACAGTCCTCCCTGTTCCGATAAGCTGGGTTTTGAGGCTTTGGAAATGAGAAACCGTTTACTGGCTCCGACGAGGTCTGAAGTTTTGCACAGCCGATTGTAGTCGTGGAGACTTGGGTTTGTAGTGAGCTTGATTCCAAGACTCCATAGCTCTTCTCCGAAGTCGATCAGGAGATCGATCTCGTACCGGTCGCTGGTGCGGAAATGATACAAGTCGTGGACGATGCCTCGTGCATTAAGTTCTCGTCCGATTTGCTCTATGACGAAACCTTCCCAGCTCGCCCCGACCCATGGTTGATTGTGAAGTTGCTCTCTCGTATCGATTTTGAGCAGAGCATGAAGTAACCCGCTGTCTCTCCAGTACGTTTTGGGGCTCTTGATCAACCGCTTCCTGATATTCGCGAAGTAGGGAGGCAGCCGCCGGATGAGATAAGCTCCCTCCAAATAGTCGAGGTAGCTGTTTATGGTCTTCGCGTCCAGGCCCATACTCTTAGCCAATTGAGATGCGTTCCACAAATTGCCGTGAAGCGCCGCCAGCATCTTCATGAGGCGTAGGGTAACCTGGGGACGAGCAGGAAGACCCCACCTTGGCAGATCCCGTTGCGCGAGCAGTTCGAGGTAGTTCCTTTGCCAATTCCCATAAGACGTTGGGTTCAGGATACCTCCGTCCGGATATCCACCTGTCAGCCACAGCCGATTGTCGTGTTTCTTATCGATTTCCGATAATGTCAGTGGAGAAAGTTCCATCAGGGCGATTCTGCCCGCCAGTGACTCTGAAACCTGTTTGGTGAGACTCGGCGAAACGGACCCGGAAAGAAGAAACCTTCCATTGCGTTTTCGATCGTCGTCAATGGTTCCGCGCAATCGGGCAAAAACATCCGGCGCCTCCTGAGCTTCGTCCAGGATGGTCAATTCACTGCTCTGTGCGATCGATTCCCACTTGATGTCCAGGCGAAGCCGATCGGTCTCCTGTTCCAGATCGAAGTACCTCGAGGCGAAGGTTTTGGCGATTGTCGTCTTTCCACTTTGCCGTGGGCCCAGAATGGCGACGGCCGGATACTCACGCAGCCTTCGGGTTACGATTGTCTGGATGGTCCTATCGAGCATTTCTTGCAAAAAAGGAATTGATTCCGGATTTGCAAGGAAATTCCAGGCCTTACGAAAAGGCTGAAGGAGGAATCTGATCTCGCCAAGGCGAGATGGCACAAAGGCACAGAGGCACAAAGTGGGAGAGAAGAAGAAACCACGGATTACACGGATGAGCACGGATAATCGTGATCTTGATCGAAAAGGCAGAGAGGGATCTCGCAAAGCTCGCCAAGAGCGCATCCGCCTTCGCCCGTTGGGACTACGGCGTGACAGGGAGAGGCGTGCCGAGGGCACGCCTTTTGTGGAACCCCGTTGGGGTTCGGTCATAGGGGTGATCGGTAACCCAGTGTGCGCTACGCGACACTGGGCTTTGGAGTTCAACGCCGTTGGCGTTAGAATTTCTATCCGTACCCATCCCTGTAATCCGTGGTTTCTCCCCTCTCTGTGCTCTTCCTGTCACGCCGTAGACCTGCAAGGCGAAGGCGGATGAGTCCTCTGTGGTTAATCTCTTCCCCATCTTAGCGGTCTTGGCGTGCTTTGCGAGAGTCCCTTCTCCCCCTTTTCAGCCTTTCCTCAGAGTTCCTTTACGAAGATATTCCTGAACCACACGTTATGGCCGTGGTCCTGGAGGCCGATATGGCCGGTTTTGGGCAACTTGCTCAAAGCGGTTTTAAACTTGTTTTTGGTTCCATCGGGATTCATTTCCGGAGTGGTCCATTCGGATAAATCGGCCTCTGCAACCAGGGTTCCGTTTATCCAGATGCGTACCGATTCGCCTTTGGCACGAATGCGCATCCTGTTCCACTTTCCCACCGGCTTGGCCGGGTCGCTGGAAGGAGCCACCGCGTCGTAAAGCGCTCCGTTGGCGTGTTTTTCACGTCCCGGCCCCAATAATTCCATGGCTTTGGAATCGAGGATCTGGATCTCAAAACCGCCCTGGACCGGATTTTGGGGATCGGTCCGGAAAAATACCCCACTGTTACAGAGCCGGGAGATCTTATACTCCAGTTGCAGAATGAAGTCTCCGTAGGATTTTTCCGTCCAGATGTATCCGCCACGATAAGAGCGACCCAAAGTGGCTTGTTTGGAGTCGACCTTCCAGGCTTTTTGCGGTTTCTCCGGGACGGTGAACCATCCATCCATGGACTCTCCGTCGAACAAGGCTGAAAAACCTTCGGGAGGGGTGGGTTCGGCCATTAATTGCACGGGGGCGATGAGGCAGGAGAACAGGGCGATGGGGAGTAATGTATTTCGTAATGTTTTCACGGTAGATTCAATTGAATGAAGCAAAAGCACTATGTTCCGATTCCCGTAAATGGCCACTCTTTTTTTGAACCCTTTGCCTCTCGCAAAGATGGGGAAGAGATTAACCACAGAGGACTCAGAGAGCACAGAGAGATCACGATTAATTCGACCTTGGTGGAGGCGGGAGGTTTCCAAGCTTGTTTGCTTATCGAATATCACCTTTATTGGCAAATTTATCTCCGGCCCTGCCGCGAGGTTGCCAGTTGCCGGACGATCTTTCCATGAATTTGAACAAGTCCATATTGCCCGGGGTATTTTCCGGTTTTATTCTATTGGCCAGTAGCCTTTCCGGCCAGGAGGAGGAAGAAAATCCGGTTTTCGAATTGGAAAGGTTCATCACCGAGGCCAGCGCCCAGGAGGATTCGGATTCGCTCCTGGCCACCGACCGAAGGATCGACTCGGCCTTCTTTGCCGACATGGACCTGATGGATATACCGAGATCGGTGTTGGTTCTCTCGCCGGAGACCATCGAACAATTCCAGATCCATGATTTTGACGATCTGCACAAAGTTGGGGCCGGCACGGAGCGCTACAACTTTTACGGCATCGCCGGGGCGCCGGTCCTGCGCGGTTGGCAAGGGGGTATCTATTTCAACGGAATGCTACGAGCCTTTCAACGAAACGAAATGCCCGCGTCCTTTTGCTCGCTGGAGGCCATGGAGGTCATGAAGGGCCCAGCCCCAGCCCAGTATCTGCCCAGCCACGTGGGAGGTTTCGTCAACATGATTCCCAAATCCCCATTCTTCGATACCTCCCGCGGTTCCATAAAAATCGAGTTGGACTCGAATAACCTGTACCACGTCGAGGTTGACAAAGGCGGGCCCTTTCTGGCTTTGGACAAACCGGCTGCTTATCGTCTGTCGGTAACGACTCAGCAAGCGGAAAGCTGGTGGGACCGGGTGAGGAACGATTTTGTTTCTATCTACGGATCGATCAAAATGAAATTGTCCGATGATACCTACCTCTACGCCGGGGCTGAATATTACGCGTTTGATTCCAACGAAAACTCCGGATGGAACCGTCCTTCTCAAAATCTCATCGACCATGGAGAATACGTTATCGGGGAACCGCTCAGCCTTGTTCGCAGCAAAAATGGAGGATACCCCGATCGGGGATTGCTTGGTGGAATGGTTTTCGGAAGGGCGCCTTTGCTGAACAAGAACTACGGAGACTTCCGGGCCTTGGTCGTTCCTCCCGGGGTGATCGACGCCGCCGTTTCCGATGGGACCGTCTCGGCTGCGCAATTGGCGGCAATGAAGGATTTGAGCGATCCGCATATCCGGGCCGCCATCTACGCCGGATTGCCCGAGGACGTCGTTCAGACCGAGAGCGGTTATTTATATACACCCGAATACTTTCGGGCTGGCGGTCCGGTTTTTTCCACCTCCATCAAGGGCAGTCAGGTCCTTTCCGACCGGGAGGATTTCGCCGATTCCGAGGACCTCATGGCATTCATTGATCTGGAGCGTTTCATCTCGGATAGCACCACCCTGGAGAACAAATTCTTCTTCGAAAAGATCGGCACCCGGAAACTCAGTTCCTACCAATACGCCTTTCGCTCGGATCAATGGGTACTGGACGACCGCCTGTCTTTGACTACGCAATGGGATCTGGGGGGGAAAGCGGATTTGGTTCTGGACTACGGATTGCAAGCCAGGTTCACCCAGGCCATTCAGTTGCAGGACTTCTGGGTTGAGCCCTTCTCTCGCCGGGATGTTTCGCGCGGAGCCATCAGTGACAACACCAGGTTTCTTTCGGGGGACCAGATCGATCCGATTTCGGGGCAAAACTTTTGGGGGGGAGGATTTGGCGCCAGCGCTCCCGGGAGCCATGCCGCCCAATCCGATCTCGCCCAATCCGGCGGTTTCGCCTCCGCCCTTATCGATTGGGATGGTCCCTTCCTCCTGATCCTCAGCGGCCGTATGGACCGGGTCGACTTCAAGGTAAAAGTGCCTGAGGCCCCAACCGACATAGCCCAAAACCAAAGCGAAGGAGATGACAGCTTTTTCAACTGGAGTATCAATCCGGTGTTGAGGTTATCCGAGGCGGTGAGTCTCTACGGCTCCCACCAGAAGGCGGTCACCTATGCGCCCCTGCAGGGGGGAGCCGTCCTAGACGATAGAAATTTTGGCGATTCCGGGCTCACGGAAGGGGGAATAAAGGTATCTTTTCCGGAAAAACGGTTTTACGCCACCGCAGCCTACTATGAATGGGAGCAGTCTGCCTTCAACAACCGCACCAATACCTCGGACCCCTACGCCTCAGAAGGCTTTGAGCTTGAAATCACTTTTTCCCTGAATGAGCACACCACCCTGATTGGATCCTACAGCAATCGGGAAACCCGCCGCAAAAGCGGCCTGGGATTCCGCACCATGCCCTACTCCTTGGCCGACCCAACCGGGCAGGGTAATGATGAGATAGGTTTGGCTCTGGAAGGCGGAGCTCTGTTGTCCCAGTTTTCCAATGCCTTTGGCGGATTTACCCCGGAAGGTTCAAGCCCCTCCCGGAATGCGGAGTTGATTGTCCCCGGTATCCCGGAAGAAACGGCAAAGCTCTTTCTTGCCACCAATTTGGGAGACCGGTGGGGCTTCGCCCTCGGCGGCATCTATAATGGAAGCTACTACCACAATTACGACCATACCCTGCGAGTCGAGCCGACCTTTGTCCTCCACGCCAATGCCTCCTATGAGGCCGTTACATGGGAAGTCCTACTGAGTTTGGAGAATTTGACCAATGAACATTACTTTGTCGGATCCGAACCGGTCTTTGCCGGTAACGCCTTGATCACAAAGGCCCCGGAGAAAGTGCAGGCCCGGCTTAGCTTGACCATTCCCTTTTGAAAGGAAGTCTTGCCCGGATATTTCCCATCACGATCACCCTTTTTGTGGAACCCCGTTGGGGTTCGTAGTTTTTTCCTTTTCCTACCCAGCGTGCGCTACGCGACACTGGGCTTTGGAGTTCAACGCCGTTGGCGTTAGAATTTCTATCCGTACCCATCCGTGTAATCCGTGGTTTCTCCCTTTCTCCCCTCTCTGTGCTCTTCCTGTCACGCCGTAGACCTGCAAGGCGAAGGCGGATGAGTCCTTTGTGGTTAATCTCTTCCCCCATCGAGGAAGACCGGCAGAAAAAAATGTGGAAATTTCTGAGGATGCGTTTAGAGGATTTTAAGTGTCCTACGACAACTCATTAACCAACCAAGACTCACTCCTCCATCGGAAAGCATGAAAAAAGTCCTCAAAATTACGGTAATCTTATTGGGAATAGCCTTTATCGGCATTCAATTAAAACCGGTTGACCGCACTAATCCGCCCGTGGTTGCCGACTTGGACTTCGACGGTCCGGAGGAGGTAAGAGCCATTCTGCAGGCCAAGTGCTACGATTGCCACTCCAATGAAAGCGATTGGCCCTGGTATTCCTACGTGGCCCCCATTTCCTGGTGGATCGCCCACCACGTGGAAGAAGGTCGCCGTGAAGTCAATTACTCGGAGTGGGGCAAATACTCCGAAAGTAAAAAGGAGGATAAAATCGAGGAAACCTACGATGAAATTTTGGACGACTTGATGCCCATCAAGAGCTACCGCATTACCCACCCCGATTCAAAGGTCACCGAAGAGGAATTCCTCATCATCGAACAATGGCTGGACGGAGAACTGTGATGAACTAAGAAAAGGCACAAAGGGCTTAGGCGCCAATGGCGCCAATTAAAAATTAGGAATTAGGAATGAGGAATTTGGAGAAAGATGAACCACGGATTATAACCTAGCATCCAGTATCCAGAAATAGACTCTCGCAAAGGTCGCAAAGAAAAGGCACAAAGGCACAAAGGCACAAAGGCACAAAGGCACAAAGGCACAAAGGCACAAAGGCACAAAGGCACAAAGTGAGCGGGGTCAGAGCATATCGAGATTTGATCGTTTGGCAATAGGGAAGGACTCTCGCAAAGCTCGCCAAGAACGCTAAGAGGCGCCGATTAGGGATATTGCGCCCCTGGCGCAATATCCCCCTCTTCTTTGCGCCCTTGGGGAGCTTTGCGAGAGTACATTTCTCCCTGCTTGACCTGTGGTTAAGGCGGAGAATTGCCGGTGGAAGATTTTTGCATTGGTGGGTGGACAATGCACCGTGGGGAATTATTTTTTCAACATGAGCGCTTCTGTCGAAGAAGATTCTGATCTCTTCAAAGCTTCGGCTTCGGTGTTGTTCGATGCCGTTTTACACCAGACTCAGGACCAGATTTATTTCAAGGATCGGAAGAGCCGCTTCATACGGGTGAGTGATGCCGTGCCCGCCAAATTCGGGTTGAAGTCATCCGAGGAACTGATTGGCAAAACCGATTTCGATTTTTTCTCCGATGAGCACGCCCGCGAGGCCTTCGAGGATGAACAGAGGGTCATGCAAAACAATGAGAAGCTGATAAACAAAACCGAAAAGGAAACCTGGCCCGATGGCAGGGTGACCTGGGTTACATCGACCAAGGTGCCGATTTACCTGGGCTCCAGACAACCGGCGGGAATCATGGGGATTACGCGGGATATTACTTCCCAGGTGGAAGCTCAAAAGGCATTGGAGGAAAGCCGGGAGCAACTCCGGCAGAAGAATGAAACCCTGGAAATGGACTTTAAGAACGCCGGGCGCGTGCAACAGATCCTTATTCCCGGACCATTGCCGGAACATCCCGCCGTCGAGATGGCCGTGATGAGTTTGAGTATGGGCGACGTCGGTGGTGACGTCGTCACTTTTCCCCTCGTTACACCCCATCAACTATCTTTTTTGTTGGGAGATGTCAGTGGCCATGGCGTGTCGGCCGGGATCTTCACCATTCTGGTTAAACACATGGCGGATTATATCATGCCCTCCAAATTCGCCCATCCCGATAAAGCCTTGATTTCTCTGGACCAGGACCTGACCGGCCTGATTCCCTTTGGATTTGTCGCAGCGTTGGCCGGCGCGTTGGATCTGAGCAACGATGAACATCCCACCCTCACCTTGGCCAATGCCGCGTTGCCGCCGGTCTTATGGTTCAGAGAGGCGAACTCCACCGTTGAGGTCGTCCCCGTGCCAAGTGCAAATGTGGTGAGTTTGGGGATTTGCCAGTCTATAGAGACCCTGAAACTCGACCTCAATAAAGGGGATTGTCTGCTCTTTATGACCGACGGCGTCATAGAGTCCCGCAATCCCCAAGGCGATGAATTAGGGACGGAAGGGCTGGTGGAGACATTCAGGAGGCAGGCCAAAAAACCCATCGACGATATCATCCAAGCTGTGCGGAGGCATCTCATCCGGTATTGTGGAGGAGACTTTCCCCAGGACGATACGACCGTCCTCGCCTTGCGGTTAAAGGCCGATGCGTAGAAGAAAGGGGTCTGCATGCGCCATGGGGTAGCAACGGCACTGCGAGGACGCAGTAGCCCTACCAATCATCAATAATGGTAGGGCGGTAGCATCCTTGCTCTGCCGCTGTAAGCTTGCAAGGTCCCCATTTTCTCCGCATCCTGAGATTTCCTATGTCTGAATACCCCCAAATTTTTCGAGTACGCCAAACCTTCGAGCGCCCTTTGGTCGAGGACATACCAGCCGAGGTAGAGGCCCAACTGCGGAGGCTCTCTCTCCATAAACGCTTGCAACCAGGCCAGACGGTGGCAATAACCGCGGGCAGCCGCGGGATCGCCCATATTGCCACCATCATCAAAGCCGTGGTCGATCACTTCAAGCGGCTTGGGGCCGCGCCCTTCATCGTCCCGGCCATGGGGAGTCACGGAGGCGGCACCGCCGCCGGGCAGCGGGAAATTTTGGCTGGTTACGGCGTGACGGAAGAATATTGCGGGTGCCCCATCAAAGCCAGTATGGAAACCGTCATCATTTGCCAGGCGGCAGAAGGATTCCCCGTCCACTTCGATAGATTTGCCTGGGAAGCGGATCACGTTTGTGTGGTGGGCCGCATAAAACCGCACACCAATTTCGTGGGCGACATCGAAAGCGGTCTGATGAAAATGATGCTGATCGGGCTGGGCAAACACAACGGCGCCAAGGTCTACCACCGGGTCATTCTGGATTACAATTTCGGACAAATAATCCGCAGTGTGGGTCGAGAGGTGCTCGCCAAATGCAATATCATCGCCGGCCTAGGCATAGTGGAGAATTCCTACGACGAGACAGCCAAGCTTTTGGCGGTTGGTCCGGAGGAGTTGGAAGAGCGGGAAAAGGAGTTGCTGGTCCTGGCCAAACGCTGGATGCCGCGATTGCCCTTCGAGACAGGCGACATCCTCCTGGTGGACGAGATGGGCAAAAACATTAGCGGAACGGGAATGGATACGAATGTGATTGGACGTAAATTTGCCTGGCATTCGGCCGGTCCCGGTGAAACTCCAAAAATCGGGAATATTTGCGTGCGCGGCCTGACTCATGAAACGCATGGAAACGCTGTGGGAATGGGCATGGTGGAATTTGCCTTGACGCGTGCCATCGAACAAATGGACATGGAAATAACCCGCATTAATTGCCTAACCGGGGGGGGACCGGTCGGCGGCATGATTCCGTTTCATTATGAAACCGATCGGGAAGTCTTGGACGCGGCATTGCCCTTGATCGGATGGAAACCTCCCACCCAAGCCAAGCTGATGTGGATCCGCAACACCCTGGACGTAGCGGAGCTGGAATGTTCGGTGATGTATTTCGATGAAGCCCGGGAGCGGGAAGATTTGGAAATTCTCATCGAACCCCGTCCTCTGCCATTGGACCGGCACGGCATGTTGCCCGAAGTCAAATCGTTGGAACCGGTAACGGTTTGAAGCTGACAGCCTCCAAGATTCACAAGGCCTTGAAAGGGCAGGGGATCACCCATGTGGTGGGGTTGCCCGATAACCTTTCCCGCGTATTTTTTAGAGGTTTGGAGGAAGATCCGGATTTGGAAGTAATCAAGGTCTGCCGGGAAGGAGAGGCTTTTGCCATAGCTGCAGGACTTTACATCGGGGGGAAACAGGCGGTGGTGCTCATTCAGAATACGGGTTTCCTTGAGGCCGGAGACGCATTGCGGGGGACATCCTGGAATATGCGGATTCCTCAGGTGATCCTCCTCTGTTATCGAGGGTTCAAGTCGCTGAAAGGGGAAATGGAGCGCATGGATTCAGCCGCCTTGTTTACCGAACCCACCCTGGAAGCTTGGGATATTCCCTACGAAATCATATGCGGCGACGAAGACCTTACCAAGATCCAAAACACCTTCGCCAGAGCGCGAAACGCTTCCAAACCGGCCGCCATAATTTTGGCGGATACCATGATCTAACCATGCTCGACAAATACACCTGCCTGGAAAAATTGGCCGTCGGCCGAACCGATGAAATTATCATTACCTGCATGGGCACGGCCAAACCTTGGGAGAAGTTGTCCGATACCGCCCTGGACTTCGCTTCAGTGGACAGCGCCATGGGCCATGCCGCCGACTTGGGCCTGGGGATCGCCATGGCGCAACCCGGTCGGCGGGTGATCGTTTTGAACGGCGATGGAAGCATGCTCATGTCTCTGGGCACCTTGGTCACGATTGCCCAAAGGCCGTGCCGAAACTACGTCATGGTGATTATCGAAAACGGAACCTACGAAGTGACGGGCAACCAGGAAGTCCCCGGAGCCAGTTTGGTCAATTTTGAAGCCATTGCCCGCGGGGCAGGGATCGAGCAGGTTTATACCATCGAAGATGAGGAGGAATTTGAGGCGCGATTGCCTTCTATTTACCGGGGCAAGGGTCCGAGCGTCTTCATCTGGAAGGTGGAAAAAGGGGAAGAACCGGTGCCGACTTTCCAGGCGACCTTGGCCGACCGGGTGAGGCGACTGCGGCGTGCTTTGTTGTCGAATTGAACGAGGCCGGGGAGTTTGAAATCCTTCCTCACGGACATCTCAGTCGGTTCAGGAAAGAATGCGTTGCTTTTGTGGTCGTGGTTCCTTAATTATCCGCCTTTTTCCGGACCATGGCCTGAAACGGCGGCTTGGTTCTGATCCCTAAAATCGCCATCAATTCTTTTTCACAATGAAATTTCTCTTTTACCAAGGAATCAGCCTGTTATTTTTCCTGCTTTGTTGTTTCGGGGATAGCAGTTCCGGACCGCTTCAGTGGTTGGTCTTCGACGGGATGAATGGCCCCGGCCAGGGAAAACTGGTGGTATTGATCAGCGGCGACGAGGAATACCGATCCGAGGAAGCCTTGCCCCAACTGGGCAAGATTTTGTCCAAGCGCCATGGTTTCAAATGCACCGTCCTTTTTGCCCAGCAGCCGGAAACTCCCGGATTCATTGATCCCAACTTTCAGGACAATATTCCCGGATTGGAGGCTTTGCGAGATGCCGACCTGATGATCATCGCAACCCGCTTTCGCGCCTTGCCGGACGATCAGATGCGGGAAATCGACGACTATCTCACCTCCGGTCGGCCGGTCGTTGGTCTGCGAACCGCTACCCACGCCTTTCGCTTTCAGGCCGATTCGAATTGGGCCCATTACAGTTTCAACTATTCCGGCGAAAAATCCGCCTGGCAAAATGGATTCGGGGAGTTGGTTCTGGGCACCTCCTGGATAAGCCACCATGGTTGGCACAAGAAGGAAAGCACCCGCGGCATTCCCGTGGGCAATCATGAGATTACCAACGGAATAGGGGAGGGCGAAATTTGGGGTCCTACCGATGTCTACGGGGTGAAGTTGCCCCAACCGGGCGATTCCCAGGCTGTAGTTTTGGGTCAGGTCCTGGCCGGCATGAACAAGGGCGACCCTCCCATTGGCCCGGGACCTTACGACAGGGCGCCGAAGTATGGTCAACACCCGGGCTTTCACAAAAATGATCCCATGATGCCGCTGGCCTGGACTAAAAGCTATCAATTGCCTGGCGGGAATAAGGGCAAAGTATTCGCCACCACCATGGGCTCTTCGACCGACCTGGAGGAGGCCGGAACCCGTCGCATGATCGTAAATGGTGTTTACTGGTGCCTGGGTATTCCCGTACCCGAAGGGGGTACCAACGTCGACATCGTCGGGAGCTTTAATCCGACCGCCTACGGTTTTAAGAAGAAGGGCTACTGGGAGGCGCAAAAAGTGAGCGTCGAAAGCTTTTCCAACTAATTTTTTTCATGGGAAAAGACGCCAAGGAATTTATGGGTAAAAATCTTCTTATACTACTCGCCACCCTCGCCCTGCTTTCAGCGGGACGAGCCGATGCGCTTCCCTTGGGTGTGAGGGAAAATGACCGCATCGTCTTACTGGGCAACGGATTGGGTGAACGCATGCTCAACTTTCCCCATTTTGAAACCCGTTTGCACCGGCTCTATCCGGACGCGAACCTCACGGTCCGCAATATCTGCCGCCCCGGCGATACACCGGGCTTCCGGCCTCATCCATCGCGCAAGAGCCAGTGGGCCTTTCCTGGCGCCGAGGCCTTTCATCCCGAATACCAAACCCACCTGGGAATCGGCCATTTCCCCACTCCCGATGAATGGCTCGGCAACTTGAAAGCCGATACCATCCTGGCCTTTTTCGGCTACAATGAATCCTTCGATGGACTGGATCGGGTGGACAATTTCCATGGGGAACTCGACGCTTTCGTCCGGCATACATTGTCGCAAAAATACAACGGCGAAAGTGCCCCCCGGCTGGTCTTGATTTCTCCCATCGCCTACGAGGACCTGTCGGATCGACAAGACCTTCCCGACGGGGTGAAGGAAAACGAGCGGCTGGCAGCCTACACCGAAGCCATGAGGAGGGTTGCCCACCGCCGAAACGTGGGGTTCGTCGATTTATTCAAGCCCACCATGCGGCTCTATGACCAAAATGAGGAACCCCTCACCATTAATGGGTTCGCCTTGACCGATACGGGATACCGCAAGCTTGCCTCAATTCTTACCAATGCCTTGTTCGGCCGGTCTCAGATACAATCCAAAGCCACGCGAAACCTGGTTTACAAAGCTGTTCAGGAGAAGAATTGGTTCTGGTTTAACGACTACCGCATTTTGAACGGAGTGCACGTATACGGTCGGCGCTACAAGCCCTATGGAAATGTCAACTACCCCGAGGAAATAGAGAAAATCCGCCAAATGACCGAACTGCGGGATGCCCGGATCCACCACGTGGTTCAAAGCAAAACGCGGGACCTCACCGTGAATGATCAGCGCACACGGCCCCTCACCCCGGTGGAAACCAACTTCAATCAGCCGATTGAATTTCTCGATGTGGATCGTGCCTTGGACAGGTTTGTTCTCTCCGAGGGTTACGCCATCGATCTGTTTGCTTCGGAATCGGAATTTCCCGATCTGAAAAATCCCGTCCAGATGTCCTTTGACAACGAGGGGCGCCTCTGGGTAGCCGTCATACCATCTTATCCCCATTACCGGCCGGGCGACGCCAGGCCCGACGACAAATTGCTCATTTTCGAGGATACGGACGGTGATAACCGGGCCGACAAGCAGATTGTTTTTGCAGACAAGTTACACCTACCCATCGGCTTTGAATTGGCTCCTGAAGGGGTTTATGTCGCACAGGAGCCAAACCTGGTCTTGTTGGTCGACGATGACGGGGACGATAGGGCGGACCGCACGGAAATACTCCTGCATGGATTTGACTCTCACGATACCCACCACGCCATTTCGGCCTTCTCCGCCGATTCTTCCGGCGCCTTCTACATGAGCGAAGGCCGGTTTTTGCATTCCCAAGTGGAAACGCCATACGGTCCCGAGCGCTGCACCGATGGCGGAGTATGGCGGTTTGATCCGAGGTCCTGGCGCTTGGAGCGGTTCATGCAGACCGATGTATCCAATCCTTGGGGAATGGCCTTCGACGAATGGGGGCAGAACTATTTATCCGACGCCTCCGGTGGGCAAAACTGGTGGTCGCTTCCCCTTTCGGCCAAAGTACCCCACGGTTTTGAAATCGCCAAGGTGGACCAGTTTACCACCCATCGGGTTCGCCCAACCTCAGGATCGGAATTTATCTATTCCCGGCATTTCCCCGATGAGGTCCAGGGAGATTTTCTCATCAACAACACCATAGGATTTCTCGGAATCAAGCAGCACACTATGGTGGAGGACGGGGAAGGTTTTACCGGTCAATTGCGGCAGGATCTGGTTTATTCCACCGATCCCAATTTTCGGCCCGTCGACCTCGAATTTGCCCCCGACGGTTCCCTCTACCTCATCGATTGGCACAATCCCCTGATCGGTCACATGCAACATTCCGCTCGGGACCCCAACCGCGACCACGACCACGGGCGCATCTATCGCATCACTTACCCATCCCGGCCCCTGGTCGAACCGGCCAAGGTGGCCGGCGCTCCCATTTCCGTCCTCTTGGAAAACCTGAGGTTGCCCGAATACCGTACACGTTATCGCACTTGGCGTGAACTGAGGGGCCGCGATACCGATGAGGTCCTGAAAGAGGTGAAGAACTGGGCTGGGAAGCTCGACAAAAACGATCCCCTCTACCAGCGTCACCTGCTCGAAGCCTTATGGGTGACATGTGGCCAAAACCGGGTCGATCCGGATTTGCTGAAGCGGTGTCTGGAGGCGGAGAGTTATCAATGCCGGGCCGCCGCTGTCAGGGTCATGCGCTACGCCTACCGGCAAATCCCCGATTACCTCAACCTGTTCTTGAAAGCGGCCGGAGACTCCCATCCCCGCGTCCGTTTGGAAGCCGCCGTGGCCGCTTCCTGGATGGCCGACCAAGCCGGGGCAAGGATTGTCATCGAAGCAATGAAACACCCGCTGACCAGGTGGATGGGTCCGGCCCTGGAAGGGGTTCTGCTGACCTTGGATGGCGAAATCCGCGCCTTGCAAGACCTGGAGCAATTGGATCGGACCATGCACCCCACACTACATTCCTACCTGGCGGGAGACCTCGTGCTCTACGACCCTAAACGCGACGCTCCACCGAGAATCCCCCAGACCAACCTTCCTGCGGCCGATCTAAAACTCCTCCAAATAGGCGCCGAGGTCTACCACCGCGATGCCCACTGCGTCACTTGTCACGGCGAGAGAGGCAGGGGGACGACTGAAGATATTTATCCGCCCCTCACCAACAACGAATGGGTCAACGGCGACGATGACCGCCTCATCAAAATTACCCTCAAAGGCCTCTGGGGACCCATCGAGGTAGGTGGAAAAATCTACGATCCTGCCACCGGTGTTCCCCCTATGACCGGTTTTGAGCATTTGCTTACCGATGAGGAAATCGCCGGAGTTATCACCTATACGCGCATTAGCTTCGGAAACCCCAAAGGTCTGGCCAGGATAGTCAGACCGGAAGACGTGACCCGTGTCCGGGAGGAGATCAAGGACAGGAATACTTTTTACATGGTGGATGAGATCCTGGCGGAACATCCCATGGGCAACTGATCGGATTCGCATCCAGGATTTGGAAGATGATGGGGTTCCGGATATCCCGGCGGCAGGCAAGTCCGGGACCAATCTGATGAATTATCAAAGCAGGAAAAATTTGCTTTTTTCGCTCTACGGTCTGAATTTGTCTCCATGAGGCCTACCTTTGCTTTTTTGCTTCTCAGCTTTGTTTCTGCCTGTATGGCCAATTCCGATTGGTCGCAATGGCGAGGCTCCTACGATGGGGACGGGGTCATTGGGGGAAGTCCGTTGATCACGGAGTGGTCCGATACCGAAAACGTCATTTGGAAATCTCCGGTTCCAGGTCGTGGCGCCTCCTCACCAGTTATCGCCGGATCGAAGCTTTTTCTCACCACGGCAGATGACGAAGCCGGTCGGCAGTTTCTCCTCTGTTACGGTCGACATTCCGGCGAATTGCAATGGAAGCAACTCGTCTTCGAAGGCGAGTTCCTGGTTCCCTCCCATCGTCTCAATACCGAGGCTACGCCCACCCCGGTGACCGACGGAGAAATCGTCGTCACTCTCTTTGGCATAGACAAGGGACAATCTCTGGCCGCCTTTGACCTGGATGGAAAGCGGCTTTGGTCCACCTGGGTGGCGGAAATTGATTCCCGTTTCGGCATCGGGACAAGTCCGGTGCTCTATGAGGATAAAGTCATCGTACTGAATGACATCAGGCCCACCAACTTTGTGGCTGCTTACGATTTGAGGACTGGTGAAAGGATTTGGAAAACCGATCGAATGGGTGATCGCGACAATTATGAGGAGAACCACAATTATCAAACCCCGCGCATATTCCGATTGGAGGGAAGAGACCAACTGGTGACCACGGGGTATGGCATATTGACCAGTTACGATCCCGATACCGGCCAGGTGCTTTGGGAAACCGAAGGGGGTGCTCGAATGTCGGTAGGCGCTCCCATTACCGATGGCAACCTCATCTATTTTAGCGGTGGTTTTCCCGAAAGGGGAACTTTTGCTTTCAATGTTGTAACCAAGGAGCAGGAGTGGACCAATCGTCTGGCCACCTACATCGTTTCCAATGTGCTGCATGGAGATTATCTTTACGGCTCTGGCAATCGGGGGGAATTCGCCTGTATGGACGCCAAGACCGGGAAAATTCTCTGGCGCAACTTGTTCAAGGAAGAAGTCCTTGCCTCCCCGTTCATTGCCGGTGGTTACCTATACCTTACATTGGGCAATGGGGTAACCAAGGTTATAAAGCCCGATCCGGAGCAATACGTAGAGGTTTTGGAAAATGTCATACCCGGTATGACCCACGCAACTCCGGCAATTGTCGATGGACGCATATACTACCGCACCGAAGGCATGTTGTATTGCCTGGGGAAAAAGTAGGGTGGAGTGAACTATCCCATAATACGGTCGAGAAAGACAGGCTGGTTTTGTGCCAGTCTTATTTCCTTGGGCCCTGGCTGCCTCGATGGCCCAACCGACATTGGCGGGTGAAATCGATGATCGCCCAGCGGTTTCGCAGGTAGAAAAAAGATCGGTTGTCGTGACCGAAATCACCGTGCCGATCACTATCGACGGGTTGCTCGATGAACCGATCTGGAATTCCGCCCCGAACATCGGCGATCTGGTCCAGCAACAGCCCGATACCGGGCAACCCCCATCCGAATTGACAGAAGTCATATTGCTCCGCGACGCCGATTATCTCTATATCGGGGTAAGGGCTTACGATTCCGAGCCGGACAAGGTCATTGGAACCCAGATGATTCGCGACGGCCTTATCAGGGCTGATGACCGCATAGAAATCCTTTTGGATACCTTTCGCGATCAACGCAACGCCTTCTACTTTGCCACCACTCCGGCCGGAGCTCTCATCGATGGATTGGTCTTCGGCAACCAGGAACTGAATACCGATTGGGATGCCATTTGGGACCTGCGCACCACCCGTAGCGATAGCGGTTGGGCGGCGGAGTTGGCCATTCCCTTCAAGAGCCTCAACTTCCCGGCAGATAGCGAAGTGTGGGGATTCAATTTCTCCCGCAATATTTTCCGCAAACAGGAGGAGGATTATTGGTCCGGCGCTCGCTTGGAAACGGATTTTTTGCAAATTTCCGAGGCTGGAGAGATCTCCAATATGACGGGACTCAACCAGGGTATCGGCCTGGATGTGCGGCCGTTTTTGGCCTCTACCTGGTTGAGCCGGGAAGGGGAAAGTGACGACATCGACCTGGAGCCCGGCCTCGATATTTTCTACAATATCACGCCGAGCCTGAACCTCACCGGCACCATCAACACCGATTTCGGGGAGACCGAAGTGGACGAGCGCCAGATCAACCTTACCCGTTTCTCCTTATTTTTCCCCGAGAAGCGGTCTTTCTTCCTGGAGGACGTGGGGGTGTTCGATTTCGCAAGTACGGGCCCGATTCCTCCGGGGGGTATTCCCGAGGCGGGTGCCGACGTCTACCCTTTTTTCAGTCGGAGAATCGGGCTGCTGGATGGTCGGGAAGTTCCCCTCGACGTGGGCGTCAAATTGACCGGGAAAGTCAACAACACCGATATCGGATTTCTGGGTGTCCGGACCGGCAGTACTGATTTTGTGGAAGACAAAAACTTCTATGTGGGGCGTTTCAAACAGGATCTGTTCGAGCAGTCCTACGTGGGTGGTATATTTACCCGCGGTAACCCGAAGCCCGGAAAGTCTGGCGAAACCTACGGGGCCGACCTCAGCCTGGCAACTTCCCAGTTTCTGGGCGGGCCGCGGAATTTTGTATTCAACGCCTATGGACTGAAGAGTGAGAATGAAGGCGTATCCGGTGATGATATGTCCTATGGGGTTTCAGCCCGTTACCCCAACGATAAGTGGGATGGGATGGTGGTTTACAGGGAGATTCAGAAAAACTTCGATCCGGGTATTGGATTTGTGCAGAGGAACAACGTGCGCATGTACCGGGTGGCGGGCAGCTATAATCCCCGGCCGAAGGACTTCTGGAATATGCAACAGATGTTTCACGATATCTACTACACCCATTTCGAGCGGTTGGATAACGGGATGACGGAAAGCTCCGAACTCTACATCACTCCCATTGACTGGCACTTTCGCTCCGGGGATTCCATTCACCAATTGGGGGACCTTGTTCGTGGATTTGAGCGGCTCTTTGAGCCGTTCGAGATTTCTCCGGGAGTGGTTCTTCCGGCAGGCGAATATCATACCACACGACACAAAGCTAATGTTGCCTTTGCCAGCAAGCGCCCCTTGTCCGGTAGCCTGAGCCTGGGTTGGGGAGAATTCTGGTCGGGCTCCTCGGAGGACGTGTCCGCGAGGCTCACCTATAAATTACCTCCCTGGTTCACCTTCACCGCCAGCGCCAACCAAACCTTCGCCAGCCTCCCCCAGGGCAAGTTCACCGCCCGCATCCTTACCTCGACCTTCCATTTTGCCGCCTCTCCTCGCCTCACCTTCTCCAACCTGGTTCAATACGATAACCGGTCTCGCAATCTCGGTTGGCAGAGCCGTATGCGCTGGACCCTGAAACCGGGTAACGATCTCTTCCTCTCCTTCAACCAGGGTTGGATCAGTGAGGATACGGGCAGCCTGCGCTTCCGCACCGGGGATACCAAACTGGCCGCCAAGTTCCACTACACCCTGCGGTATTAAAGGCACAGAGGCACCGGTGGCGCCAATTAGGTAAAAAAGGCTGAAGGCTAAAGGCTGAAGGCTAAATAATCGTGGTCGTGATCGAATGAGGCCTTTCCTCCACCCGCCAACTCCCAAATCGAAACATTCCTAATTCCTAATTCCTAATTGGCGCGCCCCGCGCGCCTCACCGGTAAACCTTCAGCAGAGCCTGGGTTCCGAAATTCTCGCCGCCCTGGGCCGCCAGTTTCTGGTAAAGGGTTTTGGTCAGTTTCAGGCCGGGCAGATCGAGGCCCATTTCCTCGGCCGATTCAACGGCGATTCGCATGTCCTTTATGAAATGTTTTACGTAAAACCCGGGCGCGAAATCGCCTTTGAGTGCGCGCGGAGCCAAGTTTGATAACGACCAACTGCCAGCGGCACCGGGTTCTATGCTCTTCAGCACCGTGAAAGGGTCCAACCCGGCCTTTCCTGCATAGGACATGGCCTCCGAAATCCCGATCATGCCGCTGGCGATGGCGATCTGGTTGCACATCTTGGTGTATTGTCCGGAGCCGGCCGGACCCTGCAGCACGACATTCTTTCCCATGATTTGGAAGATGGACTTGGCCCGATGGAAGTCTTCCCGTTCTCCTCCTACCATGATGGAGAGTTGGGCGTTGCGCGCCCCGAGATCCCCGCCCGAAACGGGTGCATCCAGGGAACCGATCCCTTTTTCGGCCGCGGCCGCCGCAATTCGTTTGGCCAGTGTAGGGCTCGAGGTGGTCATATCGATAACCAGGGAGCCCCTCGTGACCAGGGCCAGAATCCCATCCGCTCCGAAATAGACCTCCTCCACGTCCTTGGGGAAGCCGACGATGGTTATGATAATGTCCGCTCCGGCCGCAGCCTGCCCCGGCGTGTCAAACCAGATGGCGCCGCCTTCCAATAGACCTTCCGCTTTGGATTTGGTGCGGTTGTAAACGTGTAACGGATGCCCGGCATTGAGTAAGTGCCCGGCCATGCTGCGGCCCATGACCCCGGTTCCGATGAATGCAATGGTCTCTTTGCTCATGTTGATTTTTGACATGTCCTCATGTTGAAAATTAATGCCTCCCCTCCCGTCAACTCCCAAATCGAAACATTCCTCATTCCTAATTGGCCCACCTCAGCGTGCCTTTGCCTCTCGCAAAGCTCGCAAAGATCGCTAAGATGCGCCCTTGGGCGCCCCTTTTTCTACGCCAACGGCGTTAAACTCCAAAGCCCAGTGTCGCGTAGCGCACGCTGGGTAGGAATGGGTAATAAATAACGAACCCCAACGGGGTTCCACAAATCAATTCCAAAGTACCCTTTCTTTCGATCACGATCACGATCACGATTAATCCCAGCCCCTTCTTCCTTCCTCTTTCAACCTCTCCCTTTTCAGCCTTCCTCCTTCCTCCTTCAGCCTTTTAATTTCTAATTGGCGCGCTCCGGCGCGCCTCAGGCCAACCAATTATTGTATTTTCCCGAGTTGCCATGCCATTATATCGGGAACAATCATCCTCTTCCGTCCTCTTACGAACTAAGTCCACATCATGAATAAAATAATATCTCCCCTTTTTCTTTTCGGTCTTTCCTCCGTGGTATTGGCGGACGGTCCATCCACCCTTGAACAAGCCAGGGAGGCCCTGCAAGACGCCGCCATCGACCGGGAAGCCGACTTCGCCGAGGCCTATGAGGCCGCTGAAGCCGCCGGCGTAGGCGAATCGGACCTGCTCGAGAGCAAGGTGCTGCATTTTCTAGGCCGCGGCGACCTGGATGCGGTGATGGCCCTCGTTCCCGCCATGGAGGCCCATGCCGAAAATTTTCGGGTGGGAGAGGATGGATTCTTTAACGACCTGACCCAGGTTCGCGGTCTGATCGAAAATCTGAAAGCTCTCATCGCCCGCCAAAACGAGGACTGGGAAGCGTTCGAAAGGCACGTCAAAGAGGGCTTCTGGAAGGCTCCCAATCTCAGTCAGGCCTTTGGGATGGCGGAATTGGTATCCGAAACCAGAGCGGACCAGGCTCGGAAGAAGGCCATGGCGGAATTGAAAATTCCCATGGAGATGGTAATTGCCAGTGTCGACGGTTCGACCACCACTTTGGCCGAGTTGTCAGAAGGCCAGAAGGCCGTCCTGGTCGATTTTTGGGCCAGTTGGTGCGGGCCCTGTATCGCCCTCATGCCCGAACTGAAACACAAGGCCGAGATCCTCCCCTCCCAAGGCGTTTCAGTGGCCGGTATGAACACTGACAGCACCGACCCGTTGGAAAAGGCCAAAAAGGTGCAGGAGGAACACGGCATGGACATGCCTTGGTTGATCGAACCCGAGACCAGCCCCTTCTCCCGGGCTCTCATGGTTGATTCTATTCCGCGCATGGTCCTCATCAGTCCGGATGGGGGCGTGTTATTCAACGGGCACCCCATGGACCCCGAGTTGATTTCCACCCTGAAATCCATCGGGGTCACCCTTTGAGGCGCCGGGAGCGCCAATTAGGTAAAAAAGGCTGAAGGCTAAAGGCTGAAGGCTAAATAATCGTGATCATGATCGTGATCGTGATCGAAAATTGAAAGGACTCTCGCAAAGCTCGCAAAGACCGCTAAGAGGCGCCAATGAGGAATGAGGATTTTTGTGCTTTTTGTGGCTATTTACCAAATCTGCGCTTTTCTGCGTCATCTGCGGTTCAACTTCTTTCGATCACGATTAATTTTCAGCCTTCAGGCTTCCTCCTTCAGCCTTATCCTAAATTCCCCTTGCATTCTCCGGAAATGCGAACACTTTTTTCCCACTGAGTGTTCTTTGGAGTTCAAAGCCATTCTCCGAATTATTTGGGGGTGTTCCGGAATTCGACCTGGAATCGGAGCATAAGGCTGCACGTCGATGATGATGGTTAACATCGTTAAAATGCTGTCGCACACTTATTATAAGTGCCTATGATGAAGCATTACCAATGGCTGCTTAAACCGGTCATCGTCTCTACTCTGACGCCTGATAGGGGATAGGGACGCCGTTATCAGGCATAGCTCCCGAGGGGTATCCAGCCGGGGGCCGTATCATCAATCTGGCTACTGGCGATTCGCTAGCGGGTTACGCCGCGAGCGTCTTGTGAAACCAAAAGCGTGACTAAACGTGTAGATGTCGTATGTGAAGGTTCCAGGGACGCGGGTTCGACTCCCGCCACCTCCACCAGCCTTCACTCGCAGCAACGCGGAGAGTGAACAATATGACCTCACCGGGGAACTTGCTGAAATTTATTGAGTTTTTTCTTGCCCTGCCCTTAACCCGGCCCATTGTTCCACCTTTCCATTATTTCTTTCTTCCTTAGTTTAGTAAGGTTGATCGTTGGCCGTCCTCGGGCGGCCTTCTTTTTTCCCGACTTCAGACCGTGGTCGCTCTGGTCGCAGTAGAAGATTCTGAGATATGCGGGCTAAACCCGCATTTCTCACAAATTTTCTACTGCGCTCCGGTATGTCGGCACTGGAGCGGACTTCGTTGGATTCCCGACTTCGCAGGGTGTCGACCCAGCTTCATCCGCGAATCTGCCCGAAACCCGCACCAGCACTCGACCTCCGTTCCCTCGCTACGAATTTTGTGAGATATGCGGGTTAGTGTCCCCATTTTCTGCTGCCCGTTGTTCACGAGGCGCGGCGGTAGGATTTTTTTGAAACTAAGACCTCTTTCCCAGCGTTGTTGTTTTCGAACCCGGCAATTTCAATTACGGACAGAAAAAACTTGTTAGAGCCCTTTGATGAAGAAGAAAACCAGCCTCGATTCCTGTGATATGTGCAGCCCTCTTTCGCGTCGCAATTTTATAAAAACTTCCAGCGTTGCCGCGGCCTCCGTAATACTCCCCATTGGGGTTGCCACCCGCTCCCTTGGAGCGGAAGCGCCCAAACTCCCGAAGTCGGAAACCCTTGTTAAAACCCTATACTCAAGTTTGAGCGAAAAGCAGCGCAGGACGATTTGCTTTCCTTTCGAGCATCAACTTCGCCACGAAATCGAAAACAACTGGTTCATTGTGAGAAGGAGCCGCATCGGCAAGTCCTTTACGGCGGACCAGCAAGCCATGATTCGTGAAATATTCATGAACATGCACAGCGAGGAATACGCCGATCAGGTCATGAAGCAGGTGGAGGAGGACAATGGAGGTGCCGGTTTTGCGGATTGCTCCATCGCCCTGTTCGGGGAGCCGGATACGGGAAAATTTGAATTTGTATTGACGGGCAGGCACACCACCCGGCGCTGCGATGGCGACTCGGTGCAAGGCGCCGCATTTGGCGGTCCCATATTTTACGGACATGCGTCAGAGTCCTTCTACGAAGAACCCCACCATCCCGGCAATGTCTATTGGTTTCAGGCCAAACGGGCCAATGAAGTCTACCAGATGATGGACGGGAAACAACGCGAACAGGCTCTACTAGGAAAATCCCGTCGGGAACGTGGAAAAAAGACGGTGGAGTTGACCGGTAAGACGGAAGGGTTGGCCGGAATCCCCATGACCGAACTCACTTTTGATCAAAAAGCCGAAGTGCGAAAGGTCCTCGACGATCTGCTTCTCCCCTTCCGTAAAGTCGATCGTCAGGAGTCGTTGAAGCTCATCGAAAAAAGCGGTTTCGATAACCTGCACCTGTCATTTTACAAGGATCAGGACGTAGGCCGGGACGGGGTGTGGGATGTATTCCAGATCGAGGGCCCGCACATGGTTTGGTTTTTCCGGGGCGATCCGCACGTGCATACGTGGGTGCACATCAAGGATCACGTTTGACTCGGAATTGACTCTCGCAACTTGTCACGCCGTAACTCAGTGGAGGCGGATGAAGGCGGAAGCTCGCCAAGACCGCTAAGAGGGAACCACAAAAAGCTCAAAAAACACAAAAAAATTTCTACAACCAGCCGCTGATTACGCAGATAAGCACAGATTTAATTTAAACAACGCTTCGCTTGATGCCTACGGCAACAGGATGGGGCTGTGCCCCAATAGGATAATTTTAAAAAGTTTGTAACTACTCAGATGGTTTTTTGGCTGACAACGACGAACGGCAGAGCAGGGATGCTCTTGCCCTACCACGACGAACGGCAGAGCAGGGATGTTCTTGCCCTACCACGCTTGAATTTATTGGTAGGGGGACTGCGTCTTGGCAGCGCCGCTTTTGAATCTTTATCATTCAATAGGTAAGAACTCCCATTTTTTGAGGACTTAAGAACAGCGTTCCGAAAAAATACCCGCCGACCGTGGGTATTCAAAAGTCATCGCAACCAGTTCGGCGCAGGTAGACGCCGGATACGAATCCTCAATGAGGTCCTGAGTAGTTACAAAAGTTTCCTGTTCGCGAAGCGATCCTGTTGCGGCGTAGCCGGATCAAGCGAAGCGTTGTTAACCCGCATTTCTTTCAAATCTCAGAACTGCTTGCGCAAGGACAGGCCGATGGTGCGAGGATCGGGCAAAAAGGAAGTAAAAGTTTGCGTGGACCCCGGGCCCGTTCCGGAACCCTGGATCGGAGCATCGAAGGCGATCAGGATATAATCCTTATCAAAGAGATTTCTGGCCCACAGCTCGATCCTCCAATTATCATTGATCTGGGCCAGCCCGACACGACCGTTGACTACGGTGTAACTCTCTTGCATTTTCTCGATATCAAGGTCGGCCCCAGTGTTGTAGCTACTCATGTAACGTAGATCGAAGTGGGCAAAGGCTCGCCAGGAATTACCTAGATTGTGTTCGTAGGTGGCGGCACCCGTATAGGTCCATTTTGGGGCGTTGGAGAGCTGACGACCGGCCAGGTGCGTATTGGAAATACCCGCCCCGTACCGGGTATCCGCATAGGTGGCGCCACCCCGTAGGGTAAATTCATTTGTCAGCCTGGCAGTCGTTTCCAATTCGACCCCTTTAGAGGAGACCGCTTCTATATTCTCCAATACAAAGCTCGTGCCCGTAAAGGAAACCAGTTGGTAATCCTTTAAATCCATGTAAAAGAGCGTGGCATTCATAGTGGCTCGCTGATCAAGAAGACCGAATTTGCCGCCGACTTCGAAAGAATCGATCAATTCCTCGCTAAATTCGAGGTCCGAAGCCGAAGGAATACCGCCCACAAGAGGATTGGCCAGAACGGCCCGATCGAGATTGAAACCGCCCGCCTTGAAACCTCGGGAGAATCCGGCAAAGAGCAGGTGGTCTTCACTCAAGTGATAGGCGCCGCTGACCGTGCTCGACCATCTCTGCTCCGAGAGACTGTCGCTGTATTTTCCATCCAGGAAAGGATTGACGAACGGCAAACAGGCCAACCCGGTAACAGTGGGGGCCGCTTGCGGTGGCAACAGACCCCCGGCAACCGCTCTTCCCAAGTTGGCCAGAAACGCGGGACTACAGGCGTTATTCAGGCTCTTTATATCCGCATCCATGTTCTTCGTCTCCTCCGTGTAACGCATACCCAGGGTAATCTCGAATTCCTCGGTCAAGCGGAAGGTGTTATGGGAAAAGAGAGCCCAACTCTCCACCGATTGCTTGAAGGCGTCCTCAACTGTTCCGTGACCCTCCGGGAAAACCTGACCGGGCGGCAAGTTGGTCAGGCCGGAATAAAACCCGCTCAGGGGATTGCCCGAAACAAGTCCGTTGACGTATGCTTCGAAGAATGGACCGTAGCGAAGCGCGTCACGATAGTCGAGGTCCTCGCGAATGAAGAACAACCCGACCATCCAGTCCGCCCAATCCGTTTCCGACTCTACCCGAAACTCCTGGGTAAAGGTCTCGAACCCCTGAAAATACCCGCCCTTGTCTCGATACGCGATATCGAGGTTGGTGTAGTCGATGTCCTGGCTGCGCGACGACTCCCAGTCGCGGAAGGCTGTGAGCGAGGTGAAAGACGCGGCGCTGGTATCCACCGTAATTTCACCAGAGATTCCCCAATCGACGACGTCGTCGAAGTAGCCCCTGTTGGGATTGACCGAGACCTTTCGGTCAAACGGATCTCCCAGCAGGTCGCCGCCCAAGGCCTGAATCAGCCCGAGTGTCGGCCCCGGAACCAGGGTGACGGCAGCGCAACATTCCTCCTTGCGATCGGTATAATCGGCAATGAGGCGGATTTGGGTATCATCGTTCGGTTCAATCAGGAGTTGGCCGCGTGTGAATATGCGGTTCCGATTGTTGTAATCCTGGCCAGTGGCGATATCCTCTAAAAATCCGTCTCTTTCGTTAAACACGACATCGATGCGACCGGCCACGGTGTCCTCAATTATCCCCCCGGTAACACCGGCTTCCAGGCGAAGATTGTTATAACTGCCGAAACCGATCTTTCCATAACCGCTCTGTTCAAACGATGGGCTCTTGGTGATCACATTGATCAGACCCATTAAAGTGTTCCGGCCAAACAGGGTGCCTTGCGGACCACGTAAAACCTCTATGCGCTCGATTTCGCCAAGTTCATTCAGAGCTACGGTGTTGCGGCTTCTATAGACACCGTCGATAAATACACCGACAGCTGATTCAAAGCCCGGGTTTTCACCATTTGTGCCGATGCCGCGCATGCGGGCGAGGGTTCCGGTGCTCTCGGCTTGGGAGGTGGTGACAAAAAGGCTCGACGAAAGCGCCATGAGTTCCCGGATATCGGTCACACCCGAATATTCCAGGAGATCCTCTGAATATGGGGTCAGGGCCATGGGCAGTTCCTGGGCATTCCGTTCTCGCTTGGTGGCCGTTACCACGAATTCCTCCAGATCTATGAAGCTCAGCAGTTCTTCCTCCTCCTCCAGAGCAACCGCATGGGAGGAAGGCAGGGTCGCGCCGATAAGAATTAACAGGCAGATGACGAGATTCGAGGGGTAAATTAAAAACTTCATATTCTATTTGGTTGAGCTTTTCCCATACCTGAGTATAGGAAGCAATAGTCCAGGAGGGGTCAATAATTTAAGGAACGCCACACTAGAAATGGTATTTCATGGTCAGGCTGACCCCGAACATTTTGATGTCGTCCGTGGTGATCCAGCCCGATACGGGCTCACTCAAGTCTTTGCGGATGTTGGGTTGGTGGCTGCGCAGAGGATCCCAGACGAATTTGTCCCCGCTGAAGGAGTCGAAGTTGATCCAGCGGCCTTTGACTCCAAAAGTGATCGATTCAGAGACTGCGTAGTCCAACCCGAACAGCGCCTGGTAGCCAAACAAGGTGTCGGAGAGTTCGGTTTGGGCGCTGCTGGTGCTCCCGGCAAGATTCCGGCGGATCTCATCCACATTGGGCAAGCCGGCCCCGGTGGAAATGGCGTTTACATCGGGGTTCCGCGCCCATACGCTGGCGTAGTCCACATCGGTATAACCCACTCCTACGCCAAACCCCAGGTAGGGGGTGTAGCGGCTGCTATTGGGAAAGTCCAAGTATAGATTGGTAAACAGATTATGAGCGGAAAGGTTGCCGATGCGGTCGGTGGCGGTGCGAATTTCCTGGGCCAGCTTGTCGTCCTGAACGCCGGTGGCGCCGGGAATGGGGGAGGTCTGGTCGTATCCGGTGTCCCGAAAGAAGTATTCCAGTTCAAGCCTTAATCGGCCCCACCCACGGCCTGGGTGCTTGCCCCTTATATCATAACCGAGCGCTGCCCCGGCCAGAATGCCTTCCGCGCTATCGAACCCGTTTTCCCAGAAATTGCCGATTCCACGATTCGGACCCGTACAGTTGTAGTTTTCGTAACCTGCAGTTTGAGTGACCGTGGCGAACATCGGGTTGATGAACTCGTCACACACGCTGGCCCTGTCGTCGGAGGTGCCGTTCATATCCAGGCCTGAGGCGAAATTGGCGCCCAACTCGCCACTCAGGTAAAACCCCCCTTCGGCCGCCGCCGAAAGCGTTGAAAATCCCCATAGAGTCAAGACCAGGAGCGTAATAGAATATTTTTGAGACATGCGGGTTAGTAAATTGGAATTGGGAGAGAAGGGTGCTCACTTAAGCGACTTCCTGAACTTATGACTGCCTCGGAAAAGGGGTCAAGACAAACAAAGGCACAAAGGCACAAAGGCACAAAGGCACAAAGGCACAAAGGCACAAAGGCACAAAGTGGACAGGGTCAGAACATATCGAGATTTGATCCAATGGCAAGTGGGAAGGACTCTCGCCAAGATTCTTCTCTCCCCTCTCTGTGTTCTCTGTGCCCTCTGTGGTTATTTTTCCCTTTTCAGCCTTCTTCCAGGATTTTTGTGATATCGGGCACGGTTTTGCGGCGAAATCCGCTGGGCAGGCGCTCCAGGTAGGGATCGACCGGGGTGGCTTCGAGATCTTCCTCCCCTTCCTCAAGCCAATCTTCTTCCTCCGCTTCGAAATAGAGGGATATTCTTCGGGGTACGGTTTCCAGAATCAGGTTGGGGTTTTTTACCCTTCCCCGTTTCATCGGTTCAAACAGGCAGGGGTAGTATTCATCCTTGTAACGTTGAATGAAATCCCTGACAAATTCCCGTCTGACCGACTCGGGCTCATGGACCAGAACGACATCGGAAAAATGAATGCAGGCGTCGTAATATGCGAAGAGGCTGGGATGGCGATTGAGCATGCGGCAATTGGTCAGGGTGATGATCCGGCCCAGCTCTTTATTGTCCAGTTGTAGCAGGTCCTTCAGGCTTTCAACTTGATCAACCGGGTTCATGGCTCCGGCGGCGATGAGAATAGAGGTGGACCCGGCCCTCAGTTCCCGGGGTGGCAGACTACTCAGATCGGTTTCAAAATAGTTCAATTCAACCCCTGGCAAGGCCGGGATCCTTTGGTCGTACTGGGTTGGTGGCTCCAGTTTGGAAATGACGACTTCGAACGGATCCGATTTCGACGCCAGGTCCTTGATCAAGTCGAAGACCGCTGCTCTTCGACCGGAATGGGTGGCGCCTAAAATCAAATAGGCCGGGGATTCCATTAGTCCCCAAATTGAAAGGTGCGGGTCTGGGCGCTTTGCCGCATCCAGTGATCGAGCAGAACCAGCGCTGTCATCGCTTCCACAATCGGTACGGCTCTGGGCAGGACGCAGGGGTCATGCCGCCCTCTTCCCCGGAGCACCGTTTCGTTTCCTTCAATATCGACCGTGGACTGGGGTTTCAGTATGGTGGCAGTGGGTTTGAAGGCAGTGCGAAAGACCAGTTCCTCTCCATTGCTGATACCGCCCTGGACCCCTCCCGACCTATTGGTCGATGTGCGGATTCTGCCTCTGCGGTTTTCAAATGGGTCGTTGTGTTCGGATCCCTTCAACCTCGTTCCGGAAAAACCGCTGCCGATCTCGAATCCCTTTGTGGCCGGCAGTGACAACATTGCCTTGGCCAGGTCGGCCTCCAATCGGTCGAAAACCGGTTCGCCCAAACCGGCTGGCAGGTTCTTCACCCGGCATTCGATGATTCCGCCGACCGAATCCCCTTCGCGACGGGCCGATTTGATCAATGCGATCATTTTTTCGGCCGTGGCCGGGTCGGGGCAACGGACGGCGTTGGCCTCGACTGCTTCCAGACTGGGAAGGCTTTCGCTGGCTGGGGCAACGATGTCCTTGATGCTCGATACGTAGGCCCGGACCTCAACTTGCCCAGCCAGTCGCAGGATCTTTTTTGCGATAGCTCCGGCGGCGACGCGGCCTGCCGTTTCCCGCGCCGAACTTCGCCCGCCCCCCTCGTGATTGCGGATGCCGAATTTGGTCAGGTAGGTGAAATCGGCGTGGGAGGGTCGGAATTTCTTCTTGATTTCGGCATAGGCCTCCGGCCGTTGATCCGCATTTGGAATGTACATGCCAATCGGCGTGCCCAGGGTTTTTCCCTCGTAAACCCCCGAGACGATCGTCACCGAATCCGTTTCCTTGCGTTGGGTGGTTATTCTGCTCTGGCCGGGTCGTCTGCGATCCAGTTCAAACTGAATCTCTTCTTCGGTAATGGGCAGATTGGGCGGGCATCCGTCCACCACTACACCGATTCCGCCGCCATGGCTTTCCCCCCATGTGGCGATGGTAAACAATTTGCCGAATATATTGGGCATTAATCGGCAGTAAAAGAAGCTTCCCGCGGGGCGTCAACGTTCCGTTCGCCCTCAAAAGGGGTCAGTCGTCCTGAGGCGCCCTCGGCGCCCCTTAACGATCTTGGCGGTCTTTGCGAGAGTCCCTTCAATTTTCGATTACGATCACGATCATGATTAATCCCAGCGCCTACACTGAACAAAGGGGTCAGGTCAAAAAAACCGTATTCCGCTTTGCTCCATACAATTTTCTATGACGACTGACCCCGACGAGGCTCTTCTTTTCATTCCTAATTCCTAATTGGCGCGCCCCCGGCGCGCCTTCCCACACTTCGGGCTTGCACTGAAAATTGGGATAACTACTTTTCGCCTACTTTCCATGCCTTATCGGGAGCCCGGGTGGCGGAATTGGTAGACGCTGTGGACTTAAAATCCATTGCCCGTGAGGGCGTGCGGGTTCAAGTCCCGCCCCGGGCACCATATCATCCTTCTGAAAGCTAAATTTAGTTATTGTAAGCGATTGTTTATCAAGATTTTGCGCAATATATCCCGAAATTCCTTAAATCCTAAAATCCTCACTTCTAAATCTTACACAGATTATTACATAGCAGCCTCAATCAGTTACATTTCCAGGGGCCCAGGACAGCTAAAAAGTCCTACAATGGGACTTGCCACTTGAAGTGGTATTTCCTGAAAACTGACTTAGGTTGGGGGTGTGAAAGCTCGTTCGAGTTTTTCAGCTTGGTGCAGAAAGTGTTTGTGGAGGTATTCCGAGAGTTCCTTGAATTCGTTTCCTCTGGCCCACTTTATCGGATCGGTGATTGAGTGGGACGAAGCCAGGATTAAACTGCTCATGACTCTGCCTGTGTTGTGTTGGGCGCAATCTACCACCTTTGCGATATGATTTTGCAAATAGGTGGGCGGAGTCGTTTGGGGTGGAACAGCGGTCGTTGGTTTTTTGGTCTTGGCCCGGTCTTCGATCGCGGATGCGGCGTCGGGCTCTTCATCGGAATATTCCGAGCCGGGTTCGAGGATGGTCAGGTGGGCCGATTGGAAAACTGAAATTTCAGGGGCGCCGGTGTGTTTGTGCCGGTCGCATCGAATCCCCCTGCCTTTCTCCGCGTCGGACTCCAGGATGATTTCTCGACCGTCCAGCCCATCGACATCGGCCCGGAAAAACGTCACTCCTATGCGCCCGGTGCTGTCGGAGATTTTTCCAGCGTAGAACGGCTTCCCGGTGCGGCTTGAAATGCGCTGTTGGAGATTGATTATGGTTCCTTTTATTCCGGTCGCGAAATTGTGGGCGGGAAGTAGGGAAATTTGCTGAACGGTTAGGATTGTTGAATGTGTCATTTTTTCGGATTCAGGGTTTAGTAAACGTTTGGGTTGTTTGCTTATCGCTGGTGCCGTATGTTTCGCGGTCGCAGTTTCTTGAGGTAGTGACGCTGGCCGTACTTATTTATTTTTGCGATGTGGGCCGATCGGAAAACAATGATTTGCGGGGCTTTGGTGTATAAGTTGCGGTCGCGCCGGATTGCGCGGTCTTTTGGGTCGGACTCGATGATAATTTTCCGTCCCTCGAGGGTTTTGATGTCGTTACGAAAAAACACCGCCCCCATCTGCCCCGTTTTGTCAGAGATTTGTCCGGTGTAGAACGCCTTTCTGGTCCGGGATGAGATACGTTTTTGCAGATCGAATAAGGTGCCCTTGATTGCTCCGACGTAATTCCCGGCCGGCATTCGCCATACTTCCTCAATGGTGAGGATTCCCGAGTAGGCTTCTATTTGGTGATTCGGGTTGGTTCGAGGTAACGCCGAGCGGTTCTGATACTTGGACAAGATTTTAGCTTTCCTTTTTTCGAGCAATATGCGGATGGTGTGAAGGGTGATTCCAACCAGCCACAGAAAGCCGAACAGGAGAAGGGTCGAAGTAATGCCGTTCATGTCATGTAACGAGGGGTTGAATTTTCATTTTGTCGGATTGGGGGATTATTGTTTATTGTGGATAGCATCGATGTAGACGGTCATCAAGCGGTCGATTATTTGGGTTAGGTCTTCCGAGTAGAGCCATTGCACGGGCTCCTTGAATTCCGGATTGGATACGAGGGCGGAAATAATTCGGGAGCTGTAGTTGGCGGCCATGCTGATGGCGGGGTCTTCCAGGACGGGTTGCCTGGAGTCCTGGATCGCTTTGTTGACTTGCTGTTGGTTTTCTTCCTGGGAGGGCTCGAGGATTTCGATGGTGGCGTCGCAGAAGACGGTCATTTCGGTCTTGGTCTTGTAGCTGTCTTTGCGGATGCCTTTGCCTTGGTAGTCGGCCGTGATTTTGAGGAGTTCTCCGGGGAGTTCCTCGACGTCGTCACGGAAGAAGGTGACGCGGATCCGGCCGGTGTGGTCGGTCATGAAGCCGATGTAGAAGTGGCGCCGGCTGGTCTTTCCCTTTCGGGGCTCGAGTTTCTTGAGGATGCCTTTGAATGCAGGTATGGCTCCTTTGTCGGGGAGCTGGTTGATTTGTTGGACGGTTAGGATTTCTTCACCGGCATCGGTCTGGCTGCGTTCGTATTCATCTTGGTTCATTTTTTAAGGCTTGTGAATGGGGTTGGTGGCTTGGATAAGCAGTTTTCTGATGGCTTGGGTGGCTTTGTGCTGAGAGTGCCCGTCTGCGGCGAACATGATCTGATTCTTCAATTTGGCTGGAAGTTTCAGGTGGATGTTGGCGTGGTTGACGCTTGCGTAGAATTGGTCTTCTCCGGTGAGTTCGAGGATGTGATTGGCTACGGCGCAGATGGGGCAGGCGTAGGGTTTTTCTGAGGTTCTGAGGACTCCGTAAGGGGAGATTTTCCAGGAGTAGGAAGTCTTTTTCAAAGCCTCGATGAATTCCTGCAGGGTCATGGGCTTTGAGCATTCGTGTTTAAGGAAGTGGTCGATGAGGTTTCGGCGGCTCATTTTTCGATGCAGGGTTGGACTGCTTTGAGGATCTTGTCGCGGGTTTTGGTGATGGCTTCCTCGGAATAGATGGGGGATTTGAGGTGTCCGTCCGAGGCGCAGACGATGAGGTCGACGGTTCTTCGATCGAGGCCCATTTCCTGGCCGACGTAGTGGGCGTTGAGGTCGTATTTTTCCCAGCCTTTGATGTGGTTGCCCACGGCACAGATGGGGCAGACGGAAGGGTGCAGGGAGTTGGAGGTGCGAAGCGGAGTCCAGGGGAGTTCGAGTTTTCTCCAGGGGACGTTTAGCTTGCCGAGGCGCTCGAGGAATTCGTTGAAGGTCATAAGGTGTTCTGAGGGGCTATGGGTTGGAGGGTTTCGAGGAGAATTCTGCGGTATTTGCGGATGGCGTCGGGCTCGAGTTTGGAGTAGGTGTATTGACCGTCAGCGGCGCATACGATTAGTGCGATGTCGTCGTCACATAGGCCTATTTGTTCGCCGGCGTCATAGGCTTCGAGCGTGTATTCGTTGGGCGCGAGGGGATGCCTGTTCGGGTAGGTATCTTTCAGGTGGTTGGCTACGGCGCAGATGGGGCAGATGGAGTTGCCTTTGGTGTAGTGGCGGATCATTGCTCCGGAGCTGGGGCCGATTGACCAGGTGAGGCGGGCGTCTGCCAGGTGCTGGGTGAATTCGCTAAGATTCATGTTCATTGGGGGTTGGTGATTTCCAGGAGGCGGCCTCGGGCTTCCCTTACCCGGTTGGCGTAGTCTTCCACTTTGCCGTTGATGGTGCCGTCGGCGGCGTTGGCTATGATTTCAGCCTCGAGGGGATCAAGGCCTATGCGTTGGGCGGCGACGTGGTGGGCGATTTCATAGACGTTTCCTCCGATGACCTGGTTGGCCACGGCGCAGACGGGGCAGACGTAGTGGGGGGTGGTGCGCAGTACTGTATTTAGGCCGCGGATCCCGGAGACGTGGAGGCGCCATTGGTAAGGGACCTGGGCCAGGGTTTCGTAGAATTCGTCGAGGCTCATGCGTTAATGTAGCTCTTTTGGCGGGCTTCATCGGCGTATTGCCGGAGGGTCTTGTTGGGCTCGAAGTAGAGGTCGCGTTCAAAGCGGAGGCCGAGAATGTTGACGGATTTGATTTCGCGCATGCTGACGTATCCGAGCTCGGGGAATCCCATGCCGAGATCGCACAGGCCAAATAGCCGGTCCGGATCCTCCTGGTCCTGTTCGGTTATGAGATAGCGGGCGGGGGAGAAGCAGTGGAAGAATTTGACCACGGGCATGGGGTCGTGGTCGTCGTCATGTCGGTTTTCCCAGTTTTTTTTCAGTTGGGCTTTGATTTCGGTGGTGAGCAGTTTCATTGGCGATAGGGGGGGTTAGGGTTGCGGGAATGTGCCGGCCTCGATGCGCTCGGCTATTCTACTGAATTGGAAGTAGGTGTTTTCCCGGTAGATCCAGGTTTCCGTTTCTTTGTCTATGCCGGCCCAGGCCATGACCCGCTTGGGCATGGTGTTGATGGATTTCCGGCCGTATATGAGGGATTTGAGGGGGCCTGGTTCGTTTTCCGGGGCGGGGGGATCGATGACGCCGGCCTCGACGGCCATGTCGCAGATGATTCCTCCAAGGCAACGGCATCCGTTGGTGAGGCCGAGGTCGAGTGAGCAGCGCAGGTGGTCGGGGGTTTGGCGAAGGTGTTTGGCGAGCTTTTTTTTGAATGCGTCGTTCATGATATGCCGTGTTCTTCGATCAGGTGGGCGATTTCTTGCAAACTGAGTCCGGAATCGTTGAGGCTTAGCAGGGAGTCCGTTGTATGGGCGAAAGGGGGTTTGGCCTTAACAGGTTTGCCGATGCGCGGGTCTTGGCTTTTGAGGCCGGCCCAGTTGCATACTTCAGCGGGCAAGACGATGGTTTCGTTTCCGTATTTGAGTCTGCCTTTCAAGTATTCCTGGTCTGTTCCCGGTGCTACGGGGGCGGGGGTTGGAGGGAGAATGACTCCTTGCTCGACGGCCATGTCGCAGAGGGTACCCAGGATGCAGCGGCCTCCGTCGATATGGCCGAGGTGTTTGCGGATCTGGGTGATTTTCTCGGTGTGCAGAAGGGCGATCCAATTGGCCAGGATGGTTTCTCTCATGATATTTCGAGGGCTTTGAGCATTTCTTCGCGGATCTTTCTGAGGTCGGATCCGGATTCGTATCTGGAGTCAGAGGCGAGGGCTATTCTGCGGGCGACACCAGGTTCGAGGTGCAGTACCTGGTCGTTGGCGTTGTTGTAGTCCCTGGTGAATTTTTCTTCACCGATGATGTGGTTGGCTACGGCGCAGATGGGACAGATTGCTGAGATCCTGAGATCGAGATACCACCCGTTTGTCCAGTCCAGGTGCTTGGTTTCGGCCAGTTTTTCGAGGAATTGCCGGTAGGTCATGAGAGGGCTTTGTGGAAGATTTTGAAGGCTGCGAAGTCGCCCCAGTTCTTTTCGATGCAGTGGACTGCTTGTTCGCACTGGTCGGCTACATCGCGGGCTTTGTCGGGGGCTATGGGACGGCCGTTGTGGATGAGTTCGACGTCGCCGGCATCGATGGCGTAGTCGATGGCGTCGTGGCCGTAGACGGGCAGGGGGGTGGGTTGGGTCATTAGTAGTCTTCTGGGTTGATGTTACAGGCTCCCAGGAGATCCCTGCGGGTACCGAAGGAGCGGCGTTTGTCTTCTTCAGAGATGAAATAGCATCCGTGTTGGGTGACGTCTTCGTCGGCGATGCCGGCGATTTCGCCTGCGAGGTTGAAGTCTAATCCGATGGCTTGGGAGGCGCTTTTGTAGTCGAGTTCGTAGGTGTCGGTTTCGAGGACGGCGTTGGCCACGGCGCAGATGGGGCAGGTGGATAGGTCCTTGGTGCGGATCTGGTAGTCGTCGTCGAGGACCCATTTGACTGGGGTTTCGGCGAGCTTTTCGAGGAATTGCTGGTAGGTCATCAGAAGCCGTGTTTTTGAAGTTCTTTGGCCCGGTCGGTCAGGCTTTTGATGTGGATCCGGAAGTTGTCCCAGCCTCGAAAATCTTCCATGAGGGGCTTTTTGGGGTAAAAGGATGAGATGGGAGGTTTCATGCCTTTGAAGCCGGCGTATTCGTTGAGAATGTGGACGGCCGAGTCCCATTGTCCGCACCTGATGCAATCGATGGCGTCGATGATTCTTTTTTGCGTGTAGGTGAGGGGCTTTTTGGGGCCGTTGTTTTCGGGTGTGGCAAAGATGTATTGGTTTTTTTCCACCCATTGCAGAGCGGCGGCATACAGTCCGCCCAGACAGGCCAGACAACGTTCGTCAGAGGTATCTTGGTTGGGAGCGTGCCATTTGCCGGAGTGGGGGCGGTAATCGAAGTAGTCGATGCCTTTGACGGCTTCGATGATGCTGAAGATGAATTCGCTTAATTTCATTTTATTGTCCGATGGCTTGGAATTGCCTGGCGCGCTCTTCGAGGCTGGCCAGGTGTTCGTCGAAGACGGGCCAGGTGAAGAAGGACCATTTTTCGGGTTGGCCGGGAATGGGGGTGTCCTCGGGCATGAGATCGATTTGTTCTTCCCTCGGGATGCCCAGCGTCTTTTGAGCGCCGAGCCAGTTTCCGCACCTCACTTTGTCGACGGCGACTATGGTGTGGATTTCTTCTTCGCTCATGGAGGCTTCCTTGTCGCCCCCGCCGAACAGCATTTCATTGGGTTTGATCCAGTTCCTGGCTGCGGCGTAGAGTCCTCCGAGGCAGGCGAGGCAAACCGAGTTGTCTTGCAGGTGGGGGGAGTGCCACACGATGGCGTGGGGGACGTATTTGTCGCGGGGGATCCGGCGGACGGTTTCCACGACTTCGAGGATGAATTCACTGAGCTTCATTTTTGGATTTGGGTTGTTTTTTATTCATTTGGTGGGGGTCTCCAGGAAGGTTTTGATCCAGAGTTGGTTTTTATCTTCCTCGGGGACGTGCCCTTCCATCACGTAGGCCTGGGACCATTGTTCGTGAGTGAGGAACATGACTTGGACTTTGGAATAGTGAGGGAGCTTGGGTTTGAGGTCGTCGGCCAGCTCGTCGGTGTCGGTTTGGTCGAGCTCGGGTTGGACGTAGGTGCTGGGCTGGACGCGCTCGAATCCCTTGTGCTCGAGCCTTCGGAGAAACTTGTCGATCTGAGGCCTGGGGGTGTGTTTCGTGAACCTTGTTAGGATTACGGTCATTGCTCTTGCCAGGCGTCCCAGGCGTATTGGGCTAGCTCCCTTGTGACCTCGACTTCGCCGAGGGTTTGGCCGGTGAGGTAGTCGGCAAATTCTTCTTTTGTCTGGGAGCGGAGTTGGTTGTAGAGGTATTCGTCGTTGCCGACCTGGAGGGTGACTTCGTAGTGTTCCCAGGAGGGATATCCTTGGTATGACATGGTCAGTATCCTTTGGCTTGGAGATGGAGGGCCTGGGCTTCCACGTCCTCCAGGAATTTGTCGAATTGTTCCCAGTTTACGAAACCGGCATGGTCGGATCTTTTGCCCGTGAGATCATCCCGGGCCGGAACTCTGGCTCCCAATGTCCGGGCCGCTTCCCTCCAATTGTTGCGACGGATGTACTCGAGGGCGAGCATCTGGTCGCGGGTGACATCGATCTTTTTTTTATCCTCGATGTTGTTGGGGTAGTAGGGCTCGGTCTCGTAGGCCTTTTCTTGCTGGGCCACCCAGGCGCCGCCAAGGCAGACGTAGCAGATTTTGGTGTCGTCCATCAAGGTTTCCGGACTGTGCCACTTGGCGTAGAAGGGACGGTAGATTTGGCGGTTGAGCTGGCGGGCCCCAGCGATGACGTTGAGGACGAATTGGGTGATCTTCATGATGGAAAGAAGGAAATCGGGACTGTGTTCGCGCAGGTGTGTTGAGCGGTCATGGTCTCGGGGATCGTTGTAAAAGAGCGGCGCTCGCCGGGGTGTCCGACGAGCGCCTGGGTTTATCTTGCAGGTTGGATTGCTCCGGATCAGAGGCTCTTGAGGCGATCCGCTTTCAGGTGGCAGGCTTTGTCCCGTTCCACGTAAAGGACGTGGTCGTTGTCGATGTTGCGGGCGTAGGTGAAACGCTGGCCCGATTCGTTGAGGACTTGCTCGAAGCGCCAGGGTTTGTTTGCCAACTGGAGGATCTGGTTGATGATGTCCATGGTGTACTGCTCCCAACTGGATGGTTTGGGAACGGTGATGGTGATGGTGGTTGCGTCCATCTGGAGGTTTTCCGGATTAGAAGGGTTCTGCATCGGTGCCGACCTTTTCCTTGGCGGGTTCTTCCGCTTCGGGTTTGGGGGGTTCGGATCCGTTCCCGTTCCCGTTTCCGTTGGGATTGGGGTCGACGAACTGGAAGTTCTCGCAGACGACTCCGAGCTTGCTGCGGCGCTCGCCCTGGTTGGTCTGCCAGGTGTCGAACTTGAGGCGGCCCTCGATGAGCACGGGACGGCCCTTGGTCAGGTACTTGGCGATGGAGTCGGCTACGCGGCCGAAGCAATCGACATCCACGAAGGTGACTTCTTCGTGGCGATCGCCG
The DNA here is from genome assembly GCA_965204545.1 of Opitutales bacterium. Lineage (GTDB taxonomy): Bacteria > Verrucomicrobiota > Verrucomicrobiia > Opitutales > UBA2995 > JAABVD01. The sequence continues at coordinate 2,217,271 of CBDBFA010000003.1, forward strand.
TTGGCAGTGTAGAAGGTCCGGTTCATGGCCATTCCGAATTTGCAGATGCTCATTCCGTTTTGAGTGACCAGGAGTTCGGGATCCCGCGTGAGGTGTCCCAGGAGGATGACTTTATTATAACTAGGCATGATCTTATAGGTGTGTTACTTTTCCGGGTTGAAAGACGCCGAGTTCCTTGCAGGTCTCGCGAACCGCATCGATGCGTCTTGATACTAAATATTGAACGGTGCTGTGGGCGCCTTGTTCGGTGTAGAGCTTGATCTTTTCTTCGTGATCCTTCTCCCATTTGACGACGTAGGGATGATCGCGGCCGAGGAGCTTGACGACGCATTGGATGAAGTGCCAGTGCTCGAAGATGGGTTTGCCCATGTCGAAGACGATCCAAATGGATCCGTAAACGTCCTTGCGTTCGATCTTCTTGAATTTGCTGGATTTGAGCAGATAGGTGGGGTTGGGATATTTCAGGTCCTCTCCCGAGGTTGCGGGACCGTTGTTTCGGCAGTAGCGGTAGGTGAATACGTCCTCTAAGGACATGGCAGGTGTTGGGCGGCCGGGTGGTAGCGCGTGAAGTTCCTGGAGACGGATTGGGCCGCTTTGATGGCGGCGGGGATCCGGTCGAGGATTTTTTTGCGCATCAGGATCGCTTCGACCAGGCAGGCTTCGCAGTCCTCTTCGGCCCATTCCGGTCCATTGATAAATGTGGCTAGTACTTCATCGGGTATTTTAGCTTGGATTTTTTGAGATAATTGGAGTCCGCCGTGGCTGGCGGTTTGGATCATGTTTAATCCGGGAATAATTTCCTCTTGAAATTGAGCGGGTCCCCAGGGGGTTGCTTTGGATCCGGATCTTATTTGGACTTTGTGTTCGGGAATGTTCATTTGTTTGGTGATGGGTCGCTGTCCCTGCATTCACTTGTTACATGCAGGGACGGCGATCCCAGGATTGGATAGCCTACCGCTTTTTTATTAGCGGTGGATTAAAGAGGTCTTGGTTTTTGGGCGTCGAACTTGGCCCAAAGGTTCACCGATTGCATTGACTTGATTAATGCGGATGGTGGTTTTCGGCGTTTTTTTATAGGGTGGGCTTTCTCTGGGGCCACCTATTTACCCGGCTCTTCATTTGAACCAGGAGAGCTTGGATTTGGCAATCTTGCGGCGGATCCGCGCGAAGATGTTACCTATGATGTCGATATTGAGAGCGTCTGGGAGGTAGATGTAGTCTTTGAAACCGTGATGGATGAAGCGCCAGGCAGCGGTTTCCGGATCGTCCCCGGGCATGAAGCACGTGTAATGGGCAGGGACGTAAAAGAATTCACGGGTGAGGTAGTCATAGGCTTCACGCTCGCCTTGATCCAGGCGCTCTCCGGGAGGTAGCACCGGCCGAGGAGTTGGCATGGCTTGGGCGAAGGTATCTATCAGGATGTCACGTTTGACGCGGTCCCAGTCAAATGCACCAGGTCTTGCCGTTTCGGTCGACCAGGCCCTGTGCCAGGCTTCGGTGGAGAAATCCGGTTTGGGATCGGAGTTGTCGCACATGACTGAGACGCCATCTTCGTAGATGAGTGTATCGGAGAGATCCTCTCCGGAGTAGCGACAGGTGTCGTGGCGTTGGTAGGTGGGCACGAAGGGCTCTTCCACTCTGATTTCGGGTTCCAATGGCCGGCAGTGATTGCGGACTATGCGGCGGCCGGTCTCGCAAGCAGTCGAGTGGGCCATCCGCGAGTCCAACCTGAGATAGTCATCGACTGAGAATTCGTCGGTGTCGATGTCACGTTGGGCGCAAAAAGCCCGATATTCTTCGATAAGATCATTCATTAGATAAACTCCTGTTGATGGTTGAAATGAAGACAACCCCTGCCTTCGAAGAAAGAGGCAGGGGTTGTTGCTAGAATTAGAATGGGACGTCGCAATCACATTTGGGATAGGCGCAAAAGTGGGGTTCTTCGCATTCAGGGGGAGCGCATTCACGGTCGGCGTCGCACCTGGCGCATTCTCCGCATCCGCAGGGAGCATCGAGGCCTTCTTCGGATGGTTCGTGATCGGCGATGGATTCCGCGTGGGCGATGCCGCATTCTTCGTGGTCCGGACATTCGCAACACCCGCAGTAAGGACAGATGCGGTCGCACTCGCGGTTCTCCGGGTTGTAGTCCAGTTCGCGGTCGGCGCCTGTCTCCGCGTCGCGGATATCGCATTCGCAAAGGTTGAATCCTCCCTGAAGAGTTTCCAGGAAGGCGTGTTTGGTTGGTATGTGATTTCCAGTAGTCATGGTGATGTTCTCCTTTCGTGTGATTATTTCTTCGATTGTTGATAGATCCAGCGGGTTCTGATCGCCATGAGCATCTTGCCCAGGCGGTTCTGACCATTCATGTGACGGCCGATGCCCCAAAACGGATCGCCTTCCTTTCCCCAGGGAGTGAGGTGGATCAATTCGTAGCCGTCGGTCTTCACCAGTTTCTCGGTCAATGGGGTGACGGGGTTGAACTTCAGCAGCAGCGCCATATACATTCGGGGAATGCGTGCTTTGTTCCAGTCAGCTCTCAATTTAACCGACTGGCCCAACCGGCGCGCATCCAACGGTGTTTCTGCCTGGCGTATGCGTTCGTGATCCTCGATGGACAACGCCTTGCCAGCTTGGTAGAAATGCTCGGCGCTCTTCCAATGGACCGCGAATGTATCGACGAAGCCGGCACTGTGGAAGTTGGACAGCCATCCGTACTCCGGATCTCTTGAGTGGAACTTGATTGAATCAGACATGATAATTTAGGGTTTGATGTTCTACTTGGGTGGAAAGTGTCTGCGGGCATAGGGGTTGGACTCCCATTCCTTGACGGCCCATTCTATCGCCTTCACCAGCACGTCTCCGTGACAGGGTTTCGGGTGACACCAGCAAGCCAGTTTCTTGCCCCGCAACTCAATCAGGTCCTCAAGATCCCAATGACAAGCCTGGAGATTTTCCCATACATAACGGCGATATCGGGCGATGTTCTGTTCACGCGTACCTGATTTGAACGGATTGCCCCAGACCGTCATCCGATCTATCCGCTCGACGTCCTCACGCTCACAGTAAACGGATCGCTCTGCTGCTGGAACGCCTCTCAGGGACACTACAGTGGTGGGTTGGAGTGATTTGGTATTCATGGTTGCGGGCCATCAATTCGGCATTGGCTTGAACGTCTGTGGGGATAATTGGCATTCGGCGCCGTAGAGGTTGGGCAAAACGGATGGACGTCCTTCGCCGAACGCCAATGGGTCGACATCAATTAGCGTGATCCTGATTGAATCATCCCTTACGAAGGCCGAATTGATATACTGTGCCCGCGTTCTGAATACCGAATCATGTAGACCCCACCCCCAGCCAACGCCAAGGCGTTTCAGCAGTAGAGAGAGGTAAACCGGCCGACCCCTCGATAGTGGCGATGCTCCAAAATCACATCGAGTAGTGACTATTCATCGCCACTATCGACTTGTCGGGGCCGTGTCCGGACTCTATCGGCAATCGACTGCCTCATGACGGCATCGAACTTGTTCGCAGGCCGGCGTGAGATTGCAGTCCATTGCCAGTGCCTCCATGATGCGCCTCGAACACCTGGTCCAAGCGAACTTGTTCGCCCAGGTTGTTCGTCAGGCGGATCATGGGCAGGCTCCAGGCATCGTCTCCCCCCTCCGGGGGGATTAAGGGGGCCCTGACTGAATAATTGTGCAGGTTGGGCGGCTTGGCGGAATATCGGGGATCGCAAGCAGCAACGGGGATCTGGCCACAAAGACAGGTTCCCGGTGGCATCGCCCCAGCGATGTCACCCTGTCGACTGGCCAGACACCAGGCGTCCACGATCAGGGAATCCAAGCCGACTTCCTGCGCAATTCATAAAGTCCCCCTCCGGGGGATTTAGGGGGCAACACTTTCTACAAATCACTAGGCACGACGTGATTTGAGCGCCCCTTGAGGGGAGTTTGTGGGGAGAAGTCCCCCAAAGGTGGGGGATTGCAATAGCCCTTTCAAAGGTGAAAGGGTTGGGTTAGTTTGAAGTCCTTCCAAGGGTGGAAGGATTTAGGATGGTTCGTCACAGGCGGTTGCGCAGGCTTGGAATTTGCATCCACGTGGCCGGGACAGCTCCGACCGTCAGCACCCGTGATGATGGTGAAATTCCAATGCGAGTAGACCGCCTGACTGTGCGAAGCACCACTGAAGCACAGGTCTTGAGCGAGGCGCGCTAGCGCCGGTTGGCCGTCAGTGGACGTTCTCTCCTTTCCCCACCAATCGAAGCAGCAGCCGATAGGGACAATGTCGCGTGTCCGGACGGAAAAGCCTGGCCGATGACCGATGGCAACGCCTCGGGCATCGGACAAGCTGGTCAGTGACACCGATCTTGGCCAAGCTTGATGCGCCCACCGTTCCACCCATACAATCAATCTCCATCAGCAACCACTCGTCATCCTGGGCAGGCCTCCAGCAGGGCGGGATCCAGGGCTGCCCCGCAACTCGCGAATTCTTCGGCACGAACTCGGGTCCAGGCAAGATGTAGTGCAGGGCGGCGGGCATGGCCAGGAGAAGGACTGGAAAGGCAAGGATTTGTTAGCCTGCTAGTAGGCTAGCCCTAGCCTAGAGGTAGCCCCCCTCGTCTAGTCTAGGCCAGTACCAGCACTACCAGCTAGGGTTAGCGCCAGTACTAGTACAGTACAAAGAGAGGTGTGTCAACAATAAGATGGACTATGCGGCAGAGCTAGCTAGCCCCCCGCGTCTCCAGTTCTAGTCACTAGTACGCGCGAGGGCCAGGGGGGGTGACCGGGGGGGGCCTGTTTGGGTGAGTGCCCCTTTCGAGGGGGTGGGGGCTGCACAGTTGACGCCCCTTAGCCTTTTGCGGTGGGGGTCCACGTCTCGCTAAAAATCTGAAAAATCTGAAATTTGAAATTTTCTGAAATTCTAGTGGTGGGGGTCTAGCCTAGCTCCTGTCGGTCGCTGGTAGTACTGGGGGGGCTGGCACTGGCTGGTAGCGCTAGACGAGGCGGCTTGGGCTAGAAATCTAGTCCGCTAGAGCGAAAGCGGAATTTCCAAAAATCGCGCTTTCGCTGCTAGTTCCAGGGCGCCGCAGGCGCCACCCGAATCGGGGGTTGCCGGGAGGTGGAATTGGTGAGAAAATAGCCGGGGGATTGAAAGCCGGGGCTCGAGTCGGTTGGTATGGGGTGGAAATTCTATTGAGAAAAAAACTGGGGTAAACTCTTTGGCTGAACCTACCGGGCTCGAGTTGAGTAAGTCATGGCTTCGGGGTCATGCCTTGTAATCTTGACGCAGCTTGCGGAGTCAACCGATTCAAGGCTTGACCCCTTCCTCCGCTCAAGCGGGATAGTTGGTGTGGTGGAAAGTCGAGGGCTGCGATGAGCTTTGTAAAATCGGACTCTTCCAGCTCCCAGACTCTTTTTTATCAGATCCTCTTGCTCATCGCAGCCCTCGACTTTCCACTCGATTTCGGGATAAACGCCCTTCTGCAATACCTTTGCAGCTCTCTTGCAAGGGCATTGCAGCGCAGTTGCAAACGCATTCCTAATTCCTAAGTCGTAATTGGTGCCCCTTGGCGCTTCCCCCCTTTCCAACAAGCCTTGGGGAAATATATCTCCCGGGACAAAAAGTTGACACTTTGAACCCTCTGTCTGAGGTTTATCCGGCTCGGATCTGTGACCCGCCAAATCCGGTCGCAACCAGAAAAAATCAATACTTTCCAGGGCATTTAACAACTTGAGTAATCCATTTTTCGATCAGCCAGTCCTCAATTCTCCCTACCTTCGTCCAACCCGGCATTGGGAACTGGATAAGGGTGGTCAGCCTACCCAGAAGATAATTGAACAAAGACGGCCGGCCGAATTCATCTCAGCATTCCCAAACTCAAAGAAGCAAAAGGGATCATCGAAGTTACAAACCTCTATCGTGTTCGATGAGACGGCGGGATCGCTCGAGACCAAGGATCAGCAATACGAGCTAACACAGATAATCAACGACGTTCGCCAGCAGGTTGAGCGATGGCGAAACCAATCCAATCCAAGTCAATGGCGTGTGACCCCAGAAACCGGGCGGCTGCTCCAACACTGGAGACACCACCGATTCAGTGGTATTCGCCCTTTTTTCTGCCAAGTTGAAGCCGTCGAAACCGCTATTTGGCTCACCGAGGTTGCCCCACGATTTGGTAAAGTCGGAAAGAGATTCATCAATCGGTTGGCGAAGGCCAATAACGAGGCAAACCCCGATCTGCAGAGATTGGCCCTTAAGTTGGCTACTGGCGCTGGAAAGACCATGGTCATGGCGATGCTTATCGCCTGGCAGACCATCAACGCAGTCCGCCATCCTCAAAGCCGTCGCTTTACGCGGGGTTTCCTGGTGGTTGCCCCTGGTATCACCATCAAGGACCGCCTGCGGGTGTTGCAGCCGAACGATCCGGATAGTTATTTTGAGAGCCGGGAACTGGTTCCGAACGACATGCTTCCCGAATTGGAAAAAGCCAAGATTGTCATCACCAACTACCACGCCTTCAAGCTGAGGGAACGTATGAAGCTGTCCAAAGGTGGCCGCTCCTTACTTCAGGGACGAGGAGAGCCTCTGACGACTGAAGAATCCGGCGGACAGATGCTCCAGCGTGTGATGCCCGAGCTGATGGGAGTAAAGAGCATATTCGTTCTCAATGACGAAGCGCACCACTGCTATCGCGAAAAACCGGGAGAGGGGGACGAAGGCAGACTCACGGGAGACGACAGGAAGGAAGCCAAAAAGAACAAGGAAGCCGCGCGCTTATGGATTTCGGGTTTGGAAATCGTTGGCAAAAGACTCGGTATCAGTCGCGTGATAGACCTCTCCGCGACGCCTTTCTTTTTACGCGGGTCCGGCTATGCGGAAGGCACGTTGTTTCCCTGGACTATGTCCGACTTCTCGCTCATGGATGCAATCGAATGCGGCATCGTGAAACTGCCCCGAGTGCCCGTGGCAGACAACATCCCGGGTGGCGAAATGCCGAAATTCCGCAACCTCTGGGAACATATACGCCTCAAAATGCCCAAGAAAGGAAAAGGCAAGACAAAGAAACATCTTGATCCACTTGACCTTCCACCCGAACTCCAAACCGCGCTGGCAGCTTTGTACGGACATTACGAAAAAACCTTCGAACTTATGCAAGAAGCGGGAATTGACGTGCCACCATGCTTCATCGTGGTGTGCAACAACGTGTCAACCTCGAAACTGGTCTACGAATACATTTCAGGCTTCCATCGTGAGAATGAGGATGGTTCAAAGTCGTTCGAAATCGGGCAACTGGAACTTTTTCGCAACTTTGACGAGTATGGCAACCATTACCCACGACTTCGCACCTTGTTAATTGACAGTCAACAATTGGAGTCTGGGGACGCCTTGGACAGGAACTTCCGGAAGATGGCCACCGCCGAGATCGACCGCTTTCGCCGGGAAATAATTGTGCGCACTGGCGACCGCCGCCAAGCCGATAAAATCAGCGACCAGGATTTGCTCCGCGAGGTCATGAACACCGTGGGCAAGAAGGGTAGGCTGGGAGGTTCGATTCGATGCGTGGTTTCGGTGTCGATGCTCACCGAGGGGTGGGATGCCAATACGGTAACCCATGTGCTGGGAGTGAGGGCTTTTGGAACGCAGCTACTCTGCGAGCAGGTCGTTGGTAGGGCATTGCGACGGCAGTCCTACGATCTCAATGAAAAGGGCCTGTTCGATGTCGAGTATGCGGATGTCTTGGGGATCCCATTTAATTTTACGGCTAAACCCGTTGTAGCTCCTCCGAGGCCGCCGCGAGAGACCGTTCAAGTGCGAGCTGTGCGACCCGAGCGAGATGCGCTTGAGATTCGTTTTCCTCGGGTGGCTGGTTACCGAGTGGAACTGCCGGAAGAGAGACTGCAAGCGGATTTCAATGATGAATCTGTGCTGGAGCTTACGCCCGAACTTGTGGGACCGTCGATAACTCGGAACCAGGGAATTATTGGGGAAGGGGTTGATCTCAATCTGATACATACAAAAGACCTCCGACGTTCGACCCTTCTTTACAAACTCACTTGGCAGCTACTCAAAACGCAATGGCGCGATCCAGGTGACGAGCCGAGGCTAAACCTCTTCGGACAGCTCAAACGGATTACCCGGCAGTGGCTCGACAACTACCTCATCTGCAAGGGAGGGACCTACCCTGCCCAACTCATGTACCTAGAGTTGGCCGAAATGGCCTGCCAACGCATTACTGCCGCCATCACGCGAGCGGAATTCGAGAGCCGTCCGGTAAAAGCTGTGCTCGATCCCTACAACCCCACCGGCTCGACTAGCCACGTCAACTTCAACACCTCTAATACGAGTCGTTACGAAACGGATTCTCGCCGTTGCCACATCAATTGGGTCGTCCTGGACAGCGACTGGGAGGCCGAGTTTTGCCGTGTGGCCGAATCCCATCCACGCGTCAAAGCCTACGTCAAGAACCACAATCTTGGATTGGAAGTTCCTTATCGGGACGGCTCCAAAATTAGAACTTACATCCCTGACTTCATCGTCTGCGTTGACGATGGTCATGGTGATGACGACTATCTAAATCTTATCGTCGAGATAAAAGGTTACCGCGGGAAGGATGCCAGAGACAAGAAGACCACCATGGATACCTATTGGGTGCCAGGTGTAAATCATCACGGGAGCTTGGGCCGCTGGGCCTTTGCCGAATTCACCGACCCCTACGAAATCCAGTCGGATTTTGAGGCTAGAGTGGAGGCCGAATTCAATAAAATGATCGATAAAGCGGTATTTGGGCGCAAACAGCAGGCTGCCGAAGCCATGCGGACCATTCGTAAGTTGCAGGGAAAATTGCGCGTCGGACGTAAGTTGACCCGGGAGGAGATGAATGAGCGCTGAAAGTTTCTTCGACACAAACATCTTTATCTATCAGCTTGAAGGCCGAGATGACCATAAAGCCGTGATTGCAGATGAATTGATTGTACAGGGAATTGCCACGCAAACAGCATGTATCAGCTTTCAGGTTATCCAGGAGTGCATCAATGTAGCGGTCTGCAAGGCTCAAAATCCATTGACCAAAAAAGAAATGGATAAATACATAACGGATGTGCTTGCACCATTGTACATTGTTCAACCAAGTATCCGTCTCTATCAAGCAGCATTAGAAATCCGGTTCCGTTACCATTTCCGTTGCTACGACTCTCTCATTGTCGCCGCCGCGCTCGAAGCGGGTTGTAAAACCCTCTACAGCGAAGACATGCATCATGGACAGCGGATTGAGGACCTAACCATTACGAACCCTTTCAAAGACTGAGCAGACCCATGGCGAGGAAACGAAGGGAAAAGACGGTCACCACCCTCCGTCACCAAGCCGCAAAACGCAAGAACCTCCCCACGGCAGAGTATCAGGCTGTGATGGAGGAGGATGACCGGAGTCCCATTCAGATAGCCTACGAGCGCCGCAACTGCGATCTCGATCCTCAGTTAGTCTGGCGTGGAAAAGACAAAAAAGGATGGTCCGATCTGGTCGTGCAGGCTCCACCTCTCTTCATCCAGGAGAAGGTTCATTCAAAGGTGTTGATTGATGACCTGGTACGCCGGAGCAAGGAAACGGAGGCGGAAAAAGCCGCCGCAGGCACCGGTTTCCAAACCGACCTCTTCGCCGACTTCAATGGATTGCCAAGCCCTCAAGCACAAACTGAGTTCTACCAGCATGACGCCAACTGGTCGAATCGGATGATTCTCGGCGACAGCCTGCAAGTCATGGCGTCCCTGGCCGAGCGGGAAGGGTTGCGCGGCAAGGTGCAGTGCATCTACATAGACCCGCCCTACGGCATCAAATTCAACTCCAATTTTCAGTGGTCAACGACCAGCCGCGACGTAAAGGACGGCAACCGGAAACACATCACACGCGAGCCGGAGCAGGTGAAGGCATTCCGGGACACGTGGCGGGATGGAATTCATTCGTATCTTACGTATTTGCGGGATCGGTTGACAGTAGCCCGGGAATTGTTGACCGAGAGCGGATCGGTCTTTGTGCAGATTGGAGATGAGAACCTACACCGCGTTCGGGCAGTGATGGATGAAGTGTTTGGAACTGAGAATTTCCTTATTCAGATCGGCTTTCAGAAGACCGGCGGACTGGCGGGAAAGTTTTTGGAATCAACGCAAGACTATATCCTTTGGTATAGCAGGTCTAAAGATAGTCTGAAGTTTCGAGGATTATTCTCAGAACGTGAAGTTGGTCATACTTCATTGGAGCGATACGACCGGCACGAGAGCGTAATGTTCTCCGAGGAGCCGGTCCGTCGAGCATCAACTGATATACAACAGATGAGGCGATTTCAACTAGCTCCTTTGTACTCCGATGGCCAGTCAAGTAAGGGTAGTCAGCCAGTGACTTTCCAAGGAAAAAATTACTCGACACGAAGTGGTACGCATTGGAAGACCCGCCCGGAGGGTAACGCGAGGCTCATCAAAGCAAATCGAATCAGTAGAATGGGATCAACTATTCGATACAAACGGTTTGTCGGTGACCTTCGGGTGATTCCTATAACTGAGAGATGGGAATCAATGCAGCTTGGTGTCCAGCGGAGTTACATCGTTCAGACGTCAAACGAAGTCGTGAAGCGCTGCATTCTCATGGCTACTGATCCCGGGGATCTTGTCCTCGATCCCACATGTGGCTCCGGCACCACCGCATTCGTCGCCGAGCAGTGGGGCCGCCGTTGGATCACCATAGACACTTCCCGTGTGTCACTTGCGCTCGCCCGCGCCCGGATCATGGGAGCACGCTATCCTTGGTATCTGCTCGCCGATAGCCGCGAGGGGCAAATCAAAATTGCCAAACTTACACGCAAGGCCTACTCGGAAGCGCCCACCTACAACGACATCCGCCAGGGTTTCGTTTTCGAGCGCGTCCCCCACATAACTCTCAGGGACATCGCTTACAACACGGAGATCGACGTAATCTGGAAGGACTTTCAACAAAAGCTGGAACCACTACGTGAAAAATTGAACCGCGTGCTCGGCAAATCCTGGGAGGAATGGGAAATTCCGCGGGAGGCGGGCGACCCATGGCCTGAACCGGCGGCGAAGGCGTTGCAAAGGCTTCAGCGGGCAAAGACCAGTAGCGCAAAGCCGAGAGCCTTGATTGCTCTCAACAACACATTGAACCGCACCTATACCTTGGACGATGTGCCAGACAAACCCTTTGATCTGTGGACGAATGTGGAGGCGATTAAATACCACCACAAATGGTGGAAGCAACGCATCGCCCGGCAAAAGGAGATTGATGCCTCCATTGCGGCAAAGGCCGACTACAAATTCCTTTACGATAAGCCTTACAAAGACAGCAAGAAAGTCCGCGTTGCCGGACCCTTCACGGTCGAGAGCCTTTCCCCGCATCGCCTGCTGGGGGTCGATGAGAACGACGAACTTATCGACAACATAGCCGAAGCAAAGCTCGGCTACGGCGAAAAGCAGGACTTTGCCGGAATGATCCTGGAGCATCTCAAGAACTCCGGCGTTCAGCAGGCGCACAAAGAGGACAAAATCTCCTTCTCGGGGATCAGGCCTTGGCCAGGTGACCTCGTTTGCGCCGAAGGAATCTATGTCGAGGGCGACATGGATTCAGGCGCCGAGAAGCGCGCTGGCATCTTCATCGGTCCCGAATTCGGCACCGTATCCCGGCCCGACCTGGTATCAGCAGTACGCGAAGCTGCCGACGCCGACTTCGACGTGTTGGTAGCCTGCGCCTTCAACTACGACGCCCACGCCTCGGAGTTCAACAAGCTTGGCCGTGTCCCAGTCCTCAAGGCCCGCATGAACGCAGATCTCCACATGGCCGACGATCTTAGAAACACCGGCAAGGGCAACCTCTTCGTCATCTTCGGTGAACCCGACATCGACATTCTCAATACCGAGGACGGGCAAATCCAAGTCAAAGTCAACGGTGTGGATGTGTTCCATCCCAACACCGGCAGAATCCGCAGTGACAGTGCCGACGGGATCGCCTGTTGGTTGATCGACACCGACTACAACGAAGAGAGTTTTTTCGTCCGCCATGCCTACTTCCTTGGAGCCAAAGACCCCTACAAAGCGCTCAAGACCACCCTCAAAGCTGAAATTAACCGCGAAGCCTGGGAAACCCTAAACAGCGACATCTCCCGGCCTTTCGACAAACCAACCTCCGGCCGAATCGCCGTAAAAGTCATCAATCATCTCGGGGACGAGGTGATGAAGGTGTTTAGGGTATGACTGGTTTAAGTTTTGAATTGCGTTGTGTAATATCACTGTAAGTGGTACTGCTTGCTCGGAGATTAGGTAATGACATTCACAAGGAGAAAGGCAAAAAACTGGCACCAAGAGGTGCCTGGCGCGCGGTGGTTCAAAACCGACCTCCATATCCACACGATAGACGATTTTCCGGGAGGAAGGGCCAAACTTCCGGCTGACATCAGTAGACTGCCGGAATCGGTAACTGAACTTAACGCCTACGCGCGGCGATTTCTCCAAAGCGCGGTGGAGCGTAGTGTTCGGGTGCTTGGGCTCACGCCTCATTCACCGCGGATTGGAACCGATACAGGAGCCAGCGCGGTGTGGGCAATTGTTGAGGAGTGGAATCAAGGCGACGACGATGATGGCGTTCCGTTTCGGGAAAAGTTGTATGCAGTCTTCCCAGGCTTCGAACCCTCTCTCAAGCAGGGGAAGGCAGGATTGCACCTTCTGTTCTTATTTGATCCTGAAATCGGGCGAAAAAATTATCTCAAGGCTTTCGATCTGACAATGGGTGGTGTCGAACCCTGGCGCAACCAGGAACTGCAAATCTCCAACAAAAGCGCCGACGAAGTTTTTCGCGAACTTCGCGAGTACCATGGTCAAAATGGACAGCCCCAATGGAGCTACATCACACTTGCCCCCCATATCGATAATAAGAAGGGGCTCTTGGGAGCGCTTAACGCACAGGTGTTGAAGAACTTTTCGCATGAGGAGGTGACGGGCCTTGAACTCGGCGACGAAAAGCTTCCCGAGGATGCCCTTAAAAACCGCGATTGGCTTCCAAAGGGGATGGCTGCGTACCATCAGGCATTCTTTCATGGCAGCGATGCCTACTCGGTGAACGATATCGGAAAACGTCACACTTGGTTAAAACTCGCAAGCCCCAGAATCGAAGCTTTGCGCCAAGCTTTTATTGCCAGCGACTCGCGAATACGCATCGGCTACGAACGAGATGCTAGTAACGCGCTTATTGAGATCGCGAATCCGCCCGATGTAACGGTGAAGGAACGTCCCTGGCTCAAGTCCGTCACCGTCACCGGGAAGGCTTCATTTTTTGGTACTACGGTCGATGGTAAACAGGGAATTCGGTTCGACTTGAGTCCGGATCTGACCTGCATCATTGGCGGAAGCATGACCGGTAAGAGTACTTTTCTAGATGGTCTGCGCGTACATATCAACGCTCCTTTGCCAAATGACGAGAGCATCTTACAGCAGGTAAAAGATCGTGCGCTGCTCCGTTTCCTAGGAGGTTCGCCCAAGGTCTGCCTCGAATGCCCGGGACGAGATCCGACTGCATCGCACTACGAACGGTGGCCTGCGGTTTTCTTCGCACAGAATGAATTGCAGCGACTTGCTCAAGAATCGGAAGCGGTTGAAGAGTTGCTCGCTCGACTTGTGCCGACAGAGATGGAGGGCATTCAGGAGCGTCGAGAAAAATTAATCTCCTTGGATAAGGAACTCAGTCGTGCAGTACAGCGCTTGGGGAAATTGGATGAAGACCTTGCAGTAGCTGAGCAGGCTTTGGAACGGACGAAAAAGGCCTCTGCCCAACTCGCGGCATTCTCCCAGGCCGGGGTGGAAAAACTGCACCAAGCTTCCCGCGATCTTCGCCGGTGGCAGGAAACTACTGAAATTTCTGCTGAACTCGAAGTTAAACTGAGTCGCCTATTGAATTCGATGGAAGCGTTTGAAATTCCGGAAATAGACGAACGGATCGCTGTAGTTTTGCAAGGTATGGAGGCTGACGTACCTCGCGAGAACTTGCAGGCTCAATGGAATCAAATTCGCAAGCAGCTTCTATCAGCAAAATTGGAAATCGGAGACTGGAATGTAAGAACAAAGTTAATTGAAAATAGATTGGAAGTGCAGGAGCAACATGTCCGCACAGAAGTGGACCGCGCGCTGGCCGACCTCGGACTTGATGGGGCACGAATTGAGGAATTCAAGGCATTGAACCGACAAGCATCCCTTTTGGAGAGTTATAAAGCGAATCTCGAACAAGTGCGTGGTGAGCTTCATTCCGGCGATCAATCTTTCGAGTCCCAACTTGAGGAAAGGCAACGGATCGTGGATAAGCAAAGGGCTGCCTTTGACCGTGTGTTCGCGGCTATCCGCATCGACTTCGAGGGCCGAATTTCCGCTCGTCGGATCGACGACGGAAGTCACCAACCTCTCGAGCGCTTTCTGAAAAAACTCAGCAAGAGGGGAATTACCCGATGGTGGAACGAACTGGAAGATTGGCACAGGCCCACCCCTGCAGAATTGCTAGAGCATTTGCAAAATGACACGTTGAATGAGGTCGAAATGAGTGGCGCCGTGCAGAAAACGTTTTGGGAACAACTCACCAGGACGAGACGGCGAGCCCTTGCATCCATTCGTTGTAGCGATCATTACCTCCTGGAGCTTAGGTTGGACGATGGCAATCATCGGCGCCTAGACGACCTCTCCGGAGGACAGCGGGTGAGCCTGCTACTCTCGTTGCTCCTCGAAACGACCGACGAACGCCCTTTGGTCATCGACCAGCCGGAGGACGAGTTGGACAACCGCTTTTTATTCGACACAGTCCTCCCGGCACTCAAGCGGCTCAAGGGACGCCGGCAAATCATCGTTGCGACCCACAACGCAAATATAGTTGTCAACGGCGACGCGGATCAGGTCATCCAGCTTGAGGCGACGGCAAATAAAGGCCGAATTGCATGCGCAGGTGCTATCGAGGATCCTGACGTCAGAGATGCTATTGTTAGGACGGTTGACGGTGGCGATGAAGCGTTTCGTTTGCGTCGGCTGAAATATGGTTTCTGAAATCTCATGGTTTGGTTGGACATCCTTAAGCGGATAGAACTGGGTGAGGACCGACACACCGAGTTCAAACGGGGGCTAGGCGACTTCTCAAGAGTAGGCAGGGCGATTTGTGCCTTCGCCAACACCGAGGGCGGGATCATCATTTTGGGTGTTGATGACAAATCCCAGAAAATCGTGGGTGTCAAAGAGGATTCCGAAAATGTGCAGGAGCGTCTAACGTCATTTCTTCAGACTGGTTGCAGTACCCCCGTATCTGCCCAAAGCGGACGTCATGAAGACCCCAACGGATGGGTCCATTGGATCGAAGTTCCCCGCCAGCGGGGATACGAACCCTTGCACTATTCTGGCCGAGTGTGGGTCCGCCGAGAACGCAGCAACGTCCAACCGTCACCAACCGAACTACAAGAACTCTACAACGTATTCGGATACATCCTAACGGAGGAACGCACGATCCAGGCTGCTACCCCAGAACACATCGATCTCCAAGCATTTCGTGATTATTTACAGGCAATGGGCATTGATATTCTCGGAGCCGTCCAGCCGGACGGCTTGGATGATCTCCGAAATCGAGGGGTAGTAACAGAGATAGGCGGCGAATTTCATCCTACGCTCTACGGCGTTTTGGCTTTTGGAAAAGAACCGCAACGGTATCCGCAGACTGGGAACTTTCAAATAGAATGTGTCGCCTACGAGGGAAACGACCGCGCTTCGCGCACTCTGCAAGTGGCAGATGCACGGGGAACGCTTGATGAACAAGTATCGAGAGCGGCAGGGTGGTTTGCCGGCCTAGGGCGGTTTGAATCCTATCGGAATCTCATACGAAAAGATCGACAACTATTGCCGGAACCAGCCCTTCGCGAAGCGTTGGTAAATGCTGTTGTACACCGGGATTATGCAATAACCGGATCGAAAGTGTTGCTTGAAGTCTTTTCACACCATGTTGACGTGACTAGCCCGGGCGGACTGCCCAATCACATGAGTGTGGAAAGCGTACGAGCTGGAGCCCATCCACGGTCGCGCAACGAATCGATGGCCCACTACATGGTTGTCAGGGGTCTAATGGAACAACGGGGCAGAGGCTGGCTAATAATGCGAAAGGAGATGTCCGATTTTAACGAGACAGAACCGGACCTAACACAGGACGACAAGTCAACGAGTGTAAAGGTAACGTTTCACCTCGACCGATTTTTCGAATAAGGTGCACTTCCGCATCGCCGACACTTTCACCAACAGTCTCGCCAAACTGACCAGCAACGAGCAGAAGGCTGCCAAGATCACGGTCTTCGACTTGTAAATGAATCCGGCTCGGCCAGGCTTCAATGAGGCCGCCCTTCATGAAGGGCGGAAAAGCGGCTGGCCATTGGGCATCGGCGGGTTCAGGGGTTGCTTCAATGAGGCCGCCCTTCATGAAGGGCGGAAAAAAGTCGATTATCAGGCTCGACCGGCCTGAAAATGCCGCTTCAATGAGGCCGCCCTTCATGAAGGGCGGAAAATTCTGACCAAAGATAAACCAAAGTCAAAGCATGGAAGCTTCAATGAGGCCGCCCTTCATGAAGGGCGGAAAACCAGCTCGCCGAAATCCGCCACCGGCAGATCGGGGTGGCTTCAATGAGGCCGCCCTTCATGAAGGGCGGAAAAGACGATGGGCTCCGCGACACACCGGCACTGGACCTCGCTTCAATGAGGCCGCCCTTCATGAAGGGCGGAAAACCGGCTGAATTTTCCAGGATGGACGATTCCACCCGGCTTCAATGAGGCCGCCCTTCATGAAGGGCGGAAAAACCCGGAGGCCGATTACGGGATCATCGAGAGCCACCTGCTTCAATGAGGCCGCCCTTCATGAAGGGCGGAAAAACCCAAATAACCGTTTCGCTCCACGGCCAAGTCGGGGCGCTTCAATGAGGCCGCCCTTCATGAAGGGCGGAAAAGCCGACGCGTTGGGTTACCTTGACAAGGGATAGGTTCGCTTCAATGAGGCCGCCCTTCATGAAGGGCGGAAAAGGCGGACTGGCAGAAACAATCGCAAAGGGATGATTTGGCTTCAATGAGGCCGCCCTTCATGAAGGGCGGAAAAGATGCGGCTACTGCTACTTCGATCTCAAGGATGAGGGCTTCAATGAGGCCGCCCTTCATGAAGGGCGGAAAACCGGACAAAATCCCCTGCATCAAGAAGGTTGTTGTTTGGCTTCAATGAGGCCGCCCTTCATGAAGGGCGGAAAACTTGTCAGGGGTTCAAAGTTGGTTGTGCTGAAATTTGCTTCAATGAGGCCGCCCTTCATGAAGGGCGGAAAAACCGCCTCTACTCCACCCTTATCTATCCCAAAGACTTCGCTTCAATGAGGCCGCCCTTCATGAAGGGCGGAAAAGTCCGCGACAAGGCAAATCAGGCTATGAACATCCTGGCTTCAATGAGGCCGCCCTTCATGAAGGGCGGAAAAGGGATGGGATAGGTATGGAAAGGGAAGGGGGGGGAAAGCTTCAATGAGGCCGCCCTTCATGAAGGGCGGAAAAAACGTTGGCCACCGGAAGAGGGCCTCGACCAACTGGGCTTCAATGAGGCCGCCCTTCATGAAGGGCGGAAAAAACCGAACCTCACCGAAGTAACCGAAAAGAAAGGATAGCTTCAATGAGGCCGCCCTTCATGAAGGGCGGAAAAGAAGGTGCTCATCCCTTAAATTAAGCTCACCAGTTGTTGCTTCAATGAGGCCGCCCTTCATGAAGGGCGGAAAACCACTAATGAGAATTAGTGGGTAGTAGCCATTTTAGCTTCAATGAGGCCGCCCTTCATGAAGGGCGGAAAAGTGAAAAACCTGCCTCTGGAAATAGGAAAGGGAATGGGCTTCAATGAGGCCGCCCTTCATGAAGGGCGGAAAAGTGAAAAACCTGCCTCTGGAAATAGGAAAGGGAATGGGCTTCAATGAGGCCGCCCTTCATGAAGGGCGGAAAACCGGGAAGTCGCCGATATTAAAGGCGAGCCATATTTTGCTTCAATGAGGCCGCCCTTCATGAAGGGCGGAAAACCAACCGTGTATTCCTGGAGGATTCTAGCCACGTGGCTTCAATGAGGCCGCCCTTCATGAAGGGCGGAAAAGGTATGAAAGCTGGCCACCTCCTCCTGCAAAGCATGCTGGCTTCAATGAGGCCGCCCTTCATGAAGGGCGGAAAACACGGCTATTCGCCAAATCCGCGATGATGTCAAAAAGCTTCAATGAGGCCGCCCTTCATGAAGGGCGGAAAATCTACGCTTAAAAGACAGGCTAGCAACAGCTACGGAGCTTCAATGAGGCCGCCCTTCATGAAGGGCGGAAAAGTTCCGGCAAAGGCCCAAGCCGGAACCGCTGCCCAGCAGCTTCAATGAGGCCGCCCTTCATGAAGGGCGGAAAACGACGAATTAAACGAAATAGGGGTAGAATAGTATGAGCTTCAATGAGGCCGCCCTTCATGAAGGGCGGAAAATCTACGCTTAAAAGACAGGCTAGCAACAGCTACGGAGCTTCAATGAGGCCGCCCTTCATGAAGGGCGGAAAATCTACGCTTAAAAGACAGGCTAGCAACAGCTACGGAGCTTCAATGAGGCCGCCCTTCATGAAGGGCGGAAAATGCCTGTGGACTGGCAACGATGAAGGTCTTTACAATGCTTCAATGAGGCCGCCCTTCATGAAGGGCGGAAAACTGACGAGAAGCCAAAACCATCAACCACACGAAACGCTTCAATGAGGCCGCCCTTCATGAAGGGCGGAAAAATGTAAAGCGTACCCGGAAAAAGAAGGGTGAAACTAGTGGCTTCAATGAGGCCGCCCTTCATGAAGGGCGGAAAAACCATCAACCACCACGACATATGAGAATAAAGGTAATGCTTCAATGAGGCCGCCCTTCATGAAGGGCGGAAAACCCACAACCTCAGAGCAAACCTGACAAGAAGGACGACGCGCTTCAATGAGGCCGCCCTTCATGAAGGGCGGAAAACCGCTTACCTCCTCCTCCTCCACCCAGAAATGTCACACGCTTCAATGAGGCCGCCCTTCATGAAGGGCGGAAAAGATCCACTTGGCCAGGATGGCGTCGATCTTGGGCAGGCTTCAATGAGGCCGCCCTTCATGAAGGGCGGAAAACCCGCAGGTCTTCACCGGAGCGGACATTGCTGCATGTGGCTTCAATGAGGCCGCCCTTCATGAAGGGCGGAAAAGATTAGCCTGCCGGCGCCTACGCAAAAAAGAGGCCAGCTTCAATGAGGCCGCCCTTCATGAAGGGCGGAAAATTTCCGCCCGGTCTCTACCGCCTCAACAGGCAACTTGCTTCAATGAGGCCGCCCTTCATGAAGGGCGGAAAATTGGCTGTAATCACTATTCCTTATTCCGGATACGTGCTTCAATGAGGCCGCCCTTCATGAAGGGCGGAAAAACCACTTTTTCATGTCAATTAAATATGTAATACGCTATGCTTCAATGAGGCCGCCCTTCATGAAGGGCGGAAAAAGGAAACCGGATTGCAAAAGGACTGCAAACAGATTGGCTTCAATGAGGCCGCCCTTCATGAAGGGCGGAAAAC
Source organism: Opitutales bacterium (assembly GCA_965204545.1). Taxonomy (GTDB): domain Bacteria; phylum Verrucomicrobiota; class Verrucomicrobiia; order Opitutales; family UBA2995; genus JAABVD01. The sequence goes on from CBDBFA010000003.1 coordinate 2,236,891, forward strand.
ACTGAAAAAGCACCCCGGCCCAAGCTCATAAAACTCATGCTTCAATGAGGCCGCCCTTCATGAAGGGCGGAAAATTCCACCCTGCGCGAGCTTTGCGACTACGAAGAAGAGGCTTCAATGAGGCCGCCCTTCATGAAGGGCGGAAAATCATCGCTTTGCAAGTAGGCAGGAAACGGCTGCTTTGCTTCAATGAGGCCGCCCTTCATGAAGGGCGGAAAATCCTTAGAACCCGCCTTCGGGATTAATACTTTCGCCTGCTTCAATGAGGCCGCCCTTCATGAAGGGCGGAAAACCGGAAAGAACCCCGACGTTACATCGACCTTCACAGCTTCAATGAGGCCGCCCTTCATGAAGGGCGGAAAACCGGTTCAGGCCAAACGTTTATGCGCAAAGCACTACGCTTCAATGAGGCCGCCCTTCATGAAGGGCGGAAAATCCGCCATCCCAAAGGCGACTTGGCAACGATTGTGCCGCTTCAATGAGGCCGCCCTTCATGAAGGGCGGAAAACCATGGACGCTCGGTTTTTGACTCCGCGCGAACGGGCTTCAATGAGGCCGCCCTTCATGAAGGGCGGAAAAGCCCCGGATTTCTGGCACAACGGCCCCTGAAAATACTACGCTTCAATGAGGCCGCCCTTCATGAAGGGCGGAAAAAGGCGGCAACTTCTTCGGCTTCGTCTAGGAAGATGTTGCTTCAATGAGGCCGCCCTTCATGAAGGGCGGAAAAACGGACCTGTGGCTGGCCGAGAACGAGGAGGACGTGCTTCAATGAGGCCGCCCTTCATGAAGGGCGGAAAATGCCGACCACTTGCAAGGTGCCAGGGATTTTGTGCTGGCTTCAATGAGGCCGCCCTTCATGAAGGGCGGAAAATGATCAATAGCTGATAAACATACAGCGGTTTTACCTGGCTTCAATGAGGCCGCCCTTCATGAAGGGCGGAAAAGAGGAACCCGAAGAGTTTCAAAAGGCAATTGATTTTGAGCTTCAATGAGGCCGCCCTTCATGAAGGGCGGAAAAGTTTTTAGTTCTCGCTACTTACTGGTGGAAAGTAACGCTTCAATGAGGCCGCCCTTCATGAAGGGCGGAAAAGCCAGAAATCGCAGCTTCATTACCAGACAGAGCAAGCTTCAATGAGGCCGCCCTTCATGAAGGGCGGAAAATTGACCCGACCTATGGCAATATTGTCATTTCTGCCCAGCTTCAATGAGGCCGCCCTTCATGAAGGGCGGAAAATCGGAGCTGGCCTGTTGGATTTTGGCTTCCTGGTCGTGCTTCAATGAGGCCGCCCTTCATGAAGGGCGGAAAACACCTCTTACGAGCGCGATTTGAGTTGGAACGGAAAGCTTCAATGAGGCCGCCCTTCATGAAGGGCGGAAAAGCTCGTCCCTTAAGGCAGGCTCACCAGTTGTTCTGTGCTTCAATGAGGCCGCCCTTCATGAAGGGCGGAAAATCCTCCGCCTGATCGACTACCAGTTGTGTCGAATAGTGGCTTCAATGAGGCCGCCCTTCATGAAGGGCGGAAAAAACTGCTAGACTTTCGCTTTCATCATCCAACTTTACCGCTTCAATGAGGCCGCCCTTCATGAAGGGCGGAAAAAGGATCGAGGCCGGCTATTTTGTGGGCGCGATTTGCTTCAATGAGGCCGCCCTTCATGAAGGGCGGAAAATCTGGGCAATTTCATTATTTTAACGTTAAAAACGGGGCTTCAATGAGGCCGCCCTTCATGAAGGGCGGAAAAAGCATCCCTCTCAAGTATTTGACTGTCAAGGAACTAGGATGGTCGATGCGAGCGGTGGCACATTTGGCGTCAAAGCTTCGATCTTCCTAACGAAATGAAAGGTCGATCTCCTTGGCAATAAATTACTTCCGTAACGCGAGCGCTCATAAGGATTTTCGCGTCGCCTCGCCGCTCGCAGGATCATCGGGTCACAAAAACGGTGTATTCGCTCACTTCACCTTCCAGCGTTTTCGCCAGGAGCCGCGCCTGAATTTCAAGCAGGCGTCGATAACTCACACGATAGTTGAAGAGAGGGTGGGTAACCAGGGTATTCATCCGGGCCTCATAGGCTCGAAGGAAGCTTTTTCGTCCAGAGGCAGTCAGAGAAACGGCTCGTCCCGCAGTTACGAAATCGCGCTCGGAAACCATTTTCGTATTGATGACGCTGAGCACGGCCGAGTCGGCGATCAAGGGTCGCAACGGTTCCATGAGATCGAGGGCTAAGGCTGGCCGACCGTGACGTGGTTGATGGTAGAATCCAATCATGGGATCGAACCCGACCGCGTAACAGGCCACGGTTAAATCCTTGGCCAAGAGACTGTAGCCGAGCGATAGGAGGGCATTTACAGGATCGCGTGGCGGTCGCCGGTTGCGAACTCGAAAATCGAAGGTAAAGTTAGCATCCGTCTCTCGATGGCGGTCGCGTTTCAACATACCGGAAAAATGCCCGAAATAGATTCGGGCCGCCCAACCTTCGAAGCCAAGGAGTTCATCGAGCGATTCGGCCGATTCGGAATGGCGCAGGAGATGTGTCAAGGCTCGCAATTCGCGCGCGGGGGGTTCAATGTGGTTGCGTCGCAACATGGTTCGCTGATTGCGGATTTTGCCCGCTACGAGTTTCCTGGCCAGTCGCAGACAATACCATGGTTCTTCCGATAGGCGGAACTGCGACTTTCTCAGAAAGACATTCTTGGTATTGAGCCCGGTTGTGACTCCGTAGAACCATCCTCCCATGGAAAAATAGCAGATGGGCTTCTCAGTGCGGCACAATGCCTGCACGGCCTGGGTGGTGATCTGAATACCTCCCATCAGATTAACTTGGCAAATCTCATTGATACGGGCCTCTTGAATGACCTTGTTGCGCTCCTTGCATTGGAGCACGCCCCCGCTCTTGCCAACGCGCAACCCTTGTGTGTTCAGGTAGAGCGGCCGCAGATCGGCGCGGGGCGCGACGAGGAGTCTCGGCTCTTTCTCGGGCGATTCTTTAGGGGTTTCTGGTTTGGGTTTAAACAGATCGAGTTGTATTATTGCCTCGGTCTCCTCAAGGGCTTGTAAACGCCAAGTCTCATCCGGCATGCAGATACCGACAAGGGAACAGCCGGGACATTTGGGGGAGTCGATCAAAGGTGGTGGAATCTCAGGGGCAGCGGCAGTCTCCCAAGCCTCCGCGATAGCCTTCTCCGCCTCCGCCATGGTATTTTCATCGAACGGGATTCGCACCCTCTGCCGGGTTTTCTGGTAGAAAACGATTCCCTCTACGCAACGGTAACCGTTGGCGCGCAACACGAGTCCTTGAACGGCCATTTGGACGCGGTCGCTGGGCCAGGCTTGCAATCCGTCCTTTTGTTTCATCGGACGACCGCGCTTGTAGTCTACCGGAGTGGCGCGTCCCTCGGCAAATTCCGTGAGGTCGAGCTTGGCGATGACGCGATGTTCTTCCGAGGACAGCGTGATCGAGCGGACTACAGCGGGCTCTTTGGATTCCTCATCTGGTTTGGGCGCCGATTTGCCTTCCTTGTCAACCCGCTTGTGTTGGGCGGCGCCCTCGGCGGTGTATTCGTTGTGAACGAAGACCCCCTCAACCTGCTCGTAATAGAACAACCGCGGGCAGTAGACGTACTCATTGATCATGCGCGCCGGTAGGTAATCGGGCAATGATTGGGGAGGACTTTCCCGCCGGATAGCGGGTTGTTCGACAACGGGATTAGTGCTCATGGCAATGTTTAGGGTTCGTTAGACTACAATCAAGGTAGCTTAAATGCCAATTGGGGCCAACGTGGGATATCCGATTCGCAGATATCGAAGGCCGAGAGGGTTGTTTCCCAAAACGAATTGAAAGCTACCGCCTTGACGGGCTGCAAACCGTGAGCAAGTAGCGAGTTGTTCCGTTTCTGTAGATGGTTCTCAAGACGGTCATAAATTTGAGCCTGTTCACTAAGTGACTCGTTTTCCCTGAATGCCAAAACCTGAAATAGATTCCGGACACCAAGGTTATATGAACTTTTGTTGGGCTGGCCAAGCATCTCGATAACCTCTTTGTGACATTCAGCCGGAAAACACTCAATCGGGACCTTGCCCAGTTCAGCGCCGAACGCCTCTCTTACGAGTTGCTGACCCCGTAGTTCGACGGCGCGGTAAAGTCTACCGACGGCGTCGTCAAAGCGGAATTGTTTTGCCCGCCGTTCGGCATTTGCAAGAAGCTCAAGAAGAGTTTCTCGACCTGCTGTCTTACTGGGGCGCTCTATTTGACTCCGCACGGCCTGCCAATGATCGTGCAGAGTTACCAACATTTGGTAGAGTGGATATTCGAAGCAGAGTTCCAGTTTCTGGCGACAGCGATTAAACTCAAACCACGCTCTTTTGAAGTCAAAACAGTCGGCTCCCGCTAGAGCCCTGGCGAGCCCGGCGAACGCCTCTAAGCGCGCTCGTTGCGACTCGTCACACTGATCTGCAGCATGCTCAAGAATCGCGGTGGCGGAATCGGCGTAGAATTCTTTTAACAACGCGTTCGCTCGCTCGAGCTCGCGAACAGCATAAGCATTCCAGGGATTCTGGCACTCGATGACATGTTCGGAACCGCTAATAACCGTACCGAGGTCATTGGCGTCACGCTTGAAGCCGCCAACATAAGTAAAATTTTTGAACCGCTCAACAGCGGCAAGCAAGAGCGCTCCTGACATGGCTTTGGTACCGCCGGTAATATCTACATATATCTCTTCGGGGGCTAGCTTGCCCTCGCGAAGCCACCTCTCTATATCGGCCCGAATCTTCTTATAGCAGGTCCCGACATCTTGGTGGTCTGAGACCTCCGAATACCTATACTGAGGGACGTAATCTAGGCCTGGTAGAATCTTGTTTTCCACCTCAGGTCTTGAACCATCGGAGACGATAAATAGAACATGATCGGGGCGGCCTTCTAACGCCTTCCTCACCGGTTCGGGTGAACCACCAACACTGGCGATCAATCCGCGTAGGCTCATCGGTCGGTTCCCCCTTGCCAGATCATGGGAACAGCCAACCCGAATGCGGCTTGAACCGGATGGATACCATATGCGGCAAGCGATTGCCGAGCACTCTTACTGAGCAAGCGTTCCGGCCCGATAGCGGCGCCGTAGAAAGGCTTTGGAGGGTATTTCGTGCGGAAACAGGCGCCAGCCTTCAGCATGACCTGCGGGCGCTTGAACACGGCTGTAGCGTGGAACTCAGGAGCCAGCTTTCCATACTTGATGAAGAGTTGCCAGAAGCCTTCCACGGGATCAGTCGCTGCGGGCTGGAAAGTCGAAAGGGATATAAAACCGCCAGCCTCAGGGACATTATCCATTTGAGGACAGGGCTTTGGATCGCCGTCCAACCCGAAACCGCCGTGGCCCACCGAGGCATCGGCACCATATCCGGTGCGGCCCAGCATTTCCAGAGCCTCCAGCAAAATCCGCATGCCGCCATTGGCAGCACGAGCAAAAATGGTCAAGCTGCCGTCAGACTTGCTGAGATTCGAAAACGGCACTTCAAAGAGTTCGCCGCCTGCACCCGGGGTATTGGAAACGCGGGAGATGGTGTTGCGCAACCGCACACGATCACGGATAGAAATACCGGGATCTTCCAGGTTGGGCTTCCTTCCCTCCTGGACTCGACAAAAGTCGGCTTTTGTCATCCACAGATATTTTTTGACTTTCTTACGCTCCTCAACGGGCCAACTCCACCATATCGGCAGGCAGGACGGAGTTGGAAGCGAATCGCCGGGAAAAGCGTCCGAGATGACAAATTGCGGCTCGCCTGCTAGCCATGGTTCCAGGAAATCCCTTCGAAGCGCGTCTTGACCCCGAGAACGTGCCCATACGCACGCCATGGCGCCAAGTAGTGAATCCGCCTGCCAGGGAGTAGTCCACACCCCAATAGGCTTCAGTTTCAGGCAGAGCAAAGAGTCCATGGTTCGCCGTCTAATTTGAAATCGTGAAAACTCACCGCTCCCGACCCCCGGCTGGTCCCTCCGCCCAGCCCCGTCAACTGGACCAGATTTAAGCCATCGGCAATAACTGCCTGGAGAGCCTCATCATGTTGATGCGTGTTGCCGTTGCGGTCTGTGTATGAAAATTGCCCGTCGAGGTCGAAGACTTGCAGAACGATTTGCATATTGAATTCCGTACCTTCGACCACCCGCTCATTCGAGCGTGGATGTTGAGCGGCCCCGGTTCGCCTGTTGATGATGTTTTCCGTCTTGTTCTCAATGCGACCGCCCCTGAGGAGCCTCCCGTCCCGGACGATGATGCGCGAAGGGCCGAGATTACTTTTGGGGTTCATGTGTGCTCCAAATACTCGACAGACGGGACACCGTCCACATCCACAGGGACTGTCATTCATTTTTCCGCCATACCGCCCCAGCTTTTTTTCAAGTTCAGCACGCATCTTCCCTTTGAGCGATGAACCTGGTATGTATGGTTTGCCGGTCGACGGATTCTTAATCACTGGGTTGTCTGATCCGCCAATTTTCAGTTCGTCTTGCGAACCTCCAATATGGAGGCCGCTCTCGCAGCGAGCGGTAAATGTAATGGTGTGAATAGTAGTTCTTTGCATGTCAGGAATTCTTATTTTAGGTGAGCAGCTCCAAAACCGACCAGCGCCTCGAAATGTGGCAAAAACCCGTCCAAGAAGGCTTTTTTCGGCTCTTTGGCTATGACCACCCGTTTCACGTTTTCGTCGATGAATCTCTGAAATTCTATCGGGATCTTTCTCCCCGATCTAGCGTTCTGAGCATGGCAACAGAGCACCTCGAAACGGGCGGATACTTGTTCCCAACTTTCGCCGTCAACCTTCAAGCGACGTTCTATCTCACGGCAATGATTGAAGAAACGTCGTAACTGGCCGGTAGTCAGCTTGGGGTTTGCATATTTCCCCAAGTGTTTGGCTAAAGGGTCGACGTTCTTCTTGGAAACGAAGGCGGGTTGGAGATAACTCTTGTCCATTTTATCGGGTTTGAAGTATGAGTCCGGGAATTTCAGCAGAGTTCGCTTTGGGGGCCTGTCATGGCCACGGCCCCTACGATTTTGTCGCTGTCGGAAACGTTGATATCCTGCCTTTTTCACAAAGCACCCTCCATCCTAATCATCGGGTTCTTTCCCTTCCCGATCGTGTTGCCAGCAAGGCATATCGGAAACTTGCCATTAGTTCGTTTACGCGCTGTTCATCGTGTTCCAGATATTCGAGCACATGGTAGGCCCAGCGACGATAGCCCGTTTGCCTCACGTTGCGCTTGATCTGATAAGCCCAGTGAGCTGCTCGCAGAGGATTGCCGGTTTCGATCAGCCGAAGCAAACGATGCAACAGGGAGCGAGGAACCGCACCGGCTTCAACCCAGTTCGCCAGGCGCTTTCCGTCGCCCACCACAGCTTCATGTCGGTCCCAATTCCAATCCGTCCCGAGGGTGGCACATCGGTTTTTTCCAGGACAATGCTTAGCCGACTCCAGGAGTTCCTCCGCACGCTCAACCGCGTGGCGAATTGGTACTCGGTAAGGAGTCAGTGTGATTCCAGCGCTTAAGGTCAACGGTGCATATTTGGGGCCCGGCCCAGCCTCAAACTCTCTTACCAAAGCCCCGGCAAAGTCGAGGACGACATCCCAGGGACCAACTAATAACAGGTCGTCCCCGCCCGCATACAGCGTGTAGATCAAAGGCCATGACTCTGCCAACAATTCCTGAATCATCTCCCCGAAGAAGGTGTGAAGATCGCGACTGAAAGACCGCAGCCGTCGATACGACGGGTCTTCGCTGGCGATTTCCCCGATGTGGACGCCCATATCGTCCACATCGGCCTTCAGCACGGCCAGACGACGGTCCCCGCAAGCTTGCTCCGAAATCTCCTGAAACGTCAGCGGTTCCTCGGAGTTGGAATGGCGCGGTATCCACCGGCCCACGCGAAATGCCTCAGGTCTCTGGTCGCTCACGGGCTCGAAGCCAACGCCCAACACCTGCATCAAGCCGCCACCAGGGCGCATCCACTCCCACTTGGTAAGATTCTCGCCAAGCTTGCGAGCCTCCAGGCAGCTTTTACAATGTAGAACTTTCTCGTCTTCATCCTGCACTACCTGTTGTCCCGGAGATTGGCGGCATACTTCACAAGGCTCATCAAGCGGAGGTTGACTCCAACCAGTCGGGTTCCACGTTCCATTGCTTCGAAGTATGAAAGTTCCCATACGGCGCTTCTGAAATTCCAGATGAGTACGGGCGGTAAGTGGCGTCTCAGCCCACCCCAGCGAGAACTGCACTTCTCCGCCGGATTCTTCCCACAGCTTCCTTTGCAAACCGGAACGGATCTTCTCAAGGCGAACGGGATCGGTATCAGGTGGAATCCTTATCAGGAAACCACCCCCACCTCGAACCAGGACATCATCATCCACAATCCGCAAACGTTCCTTTATTGTCCAAAGAGCGGCATGTTCAAAGAGTTCGAGCAGGAACGACCGAGCTCGCAAGCGCTTAGCTTGCGCCTTGCCCGCGCTCTTTATACCCAACACGTAACCCTGGATTCCTGAAAAATCACCTGCCAAATAGACTGCTTTGCTCATCAGACTACGATCAATGGTGCGTCGAGGTGGACGTAAGGTTTGCCCAGCGCCGTGATGACCCGGTCGCCGCGCCCTTCGGACGGCCCCAGGTCGACAAACAGGACTTGGTCTTCGTCGTGATGGATGATGTCGTTCAGTTCGTCGCGGAGGTGGACGAAATCGACCTTCCTGAGTTGGCACTCGAAAACGGAATACTGCAAGTGGTCGCCCCAGGCTTTCATGGTCTTGAAGACCTTTCGCAAACGCTTGGGATCTGAAATGTCGTAAGAGACAATGTAGGTGTTGCGCATGGGGGGACGTGCTTCGATCTGTATTCGGTTAATGGTCTAACCATGGGCGATCACGAAGAGGCCCGTCTTGGGCACCTGATGTATCGGTGTAGATTCGCCGCATCATTTATATGGTTGCTCTTTTCCCATTAGGGTACCTGCTCCTATGGATAGTAGAGGCTAAGGTAAGGATGAATTTCATAATAACTGCCACACGACCTCCGGAGGGCCGAAAGTGCCATAGCCGCCTTGGTTGGACCGACGGAGAGGTGACCGGAGAATTCTAAAGATACCCCACGAACGGAACCAGCGTCCACGGCCGGAGACAGTCGGTTCATAGCCATGCGCCAACAGTGACTTGACGGTATGAGGTGAGGCTGGCTTGTTCCAGAGCGGCCAGGAATAAGACCCCGCCTTCCACGAGCCTGAGCATCCTTGGGTAAGCGTTCGATCAATGCTTCCGAAAACGGGATGCAGACTCAATCCCAGGATCGCCAGGGCTTCAGGACCGGGATTGGTAAGTTTGGGGTCGGAACCTGATTTAGGCGCGGGGTCGCGGGCTCTCAGGGCATATACCCGGTCATCCACGATGTCCCAACCGAGAGAAGGGAGTTTGCTTGCGTAGTTCCATGGACCTTCGAGACCCAAGAGCAAGTCCTCTGGTGAGACTTTGTCGAGAATTTGGCGTGCTATAGCCAGAAATTTCTGATTCCCCGCCGTGAAGTAGAGATCTGACGGCTTGGCCACGCCTTGTTTGTCAAGACTTCCTTCGGCCACCAGCGCAGTAACCAAGCCGCCGTCCGAACCGCACTGATGAGCTAGCGAGAGGTACGTCCGCAGATCGTCAGGGGCAAGCTTCAGTTTGTCGCCCTTGGGCATGGCCGAGCCGTCCGGGAGTCTGGGTCTAAGTGTGTAGCTCTTCTTCCAAAGCCCAAAGACTTCCATGCACTGATTGGCTATAAGCTCAAGATCAAACCCCTCATCCACAACTGCCCGTGGGATAATGTCATCGGTCCACCAAAGACGTGGTTGCTTGGATGCAGAGGCGAAGGCCACTTGCACCCCAAGAGCGGCTAGGAAGCCCAAGGGATTTGTTCCTTCGAGCCCGGTAAGATGCGTTTGGCTCATAGTTGTTCCGCCTCTTTGGCGCTTTGTTGATGATCCGCCAGCCGGAAAATCGCCTCCAACCATACCATTCCATGGTAGCCGTACCGTTCGACCAGACGCCAGAAGCGGTCGCTCATGTCGAGAGCCAGGGTGCTTTCGACAAAATCAGAATTTCTCTCCATAGTTCGTTCATTATAGGTATAAGTGAGTGTCTGAAGATCTGGATCCTCAATTATTGGCGGCAATGGACGCCCCCAGCCATGATGAGTGCTGATCAAATGGAGAACCAAGTCCCTGTCATGGGCTCCGTTTAACACGTCAGGGTTTGACTCTACCATGGCCAAGCTCGCTACCTCATGTCGCATTCCGACTGGATATTGTCGACCTCCTGGGAGTCCAGGCAGGGACTTGGCAAGTGGCTCCCTTTGCATTTCCAGTGCGACCGGATCTCCTCTCAACAATTGGGCTTGAAATCGCCTGTCCACCTTCCCGATGTCATGAAGCAAGCCTGCTATGCGCAAGTCCTCTCCAAATTTTGAGGGGAGGCCCAGATGTTCGGCGATGCGTTTGGCACGGGCCGCGACACCCTCGAGGTGGGCTCTCAGGGTCACACCCGTTCCAATCAGAGATCCGGCCTTGTCAGAACCATCCATCGTAGCCGCCTCCAGGATTGGCTTTTTCGATGTGTGATGCCGTTGTGTCAAAATGAAATAGCCGTCCAAACCTTCCCGGTCGAGGCCAACCGACGTTACCTCAAAGTTTTTGCCCAACCTCTTCCCGATCTTAATTGCCCAGTCTAGTTGCGTGGTGGTTTGGGAAGTCCAAGCCTGGAGCCATTCGTTAATGCGCTCATGGCGGGGCAAATCCGCTTCAGCTTCCTCAGATGGCAACGGAGGATAATCCATGCCAGGCAAACGTGGGTCGAGGCGCAAGGTTGCTTTCCGGCCGTAGGCGGATTGTGCCGCATCCCCTAAGTCCATGACAGGTTCTTCCGAAGAAGGATCCCAGGTCCCGGCTCTCAGGCCGCCTCGATGGGGATCTACGATTAGGATGTCACCTGGACGAATCTCATTGACACTGATTCGATTCCGAGGCTTGTCGTATCCTTCCCAACGCACCCAATCGGCACCTTTCCCAGGGGAATCAGGCAAATCAGGATTTGAACTAACGCTTTGATCGACATCGGCCACATCGACCTCGTCGCCGGAGGACAGCCACGACTTGACAGCGTCGATGGGAATCGGCAGGATTTCGGCCTGCCGGGGCGGAACCAGCAGAAGCACTTCCTTGGAGCTATCCCATCTCCAAAGGATAAAAACATCGGAAGCGCGGTCCTGATTAATTCCATGAAGAAACCAATCCAATGAAGGCTGCACTATTGGTTCCGGGTTGGTCTGGACCCAGGCGTTCAAATGCGTTTTTAATAGGAGTGGGGCTTGAGATCTTGGGGCAGTCGCCTCGTTTGGGAATTCTTGTAGAGAACTGGGGCCTACCCCTATCGGACCATCTTTGTGGCGATGTTGGAGTTCCTTCCAGGTTGCTTTCGCTGAATCACCGTAGATCGGGTCCGGCTTCTTGGCGACGACGACCGATTTCGGTCCGATAATCCAGGATCGAGCAGCATTGCCGGTCCGGGCGAAGTAACTCCCACGTCGGTCGAGGCGGCCGAATCTCTGACGGAGGCTGTCAATGGCTGCACACTCGGTAATGAGGGCGTCGAAGCTGAAGTCGGCACCAACCTCAATAGCTTGCGTTGCAACCACAATCGTCAATCCTTCGGCTTTCCTTTCGCCATCGGGATCAACCGTGGGGCCGATCCTTTCCAGAGTGTCAATACGATCCAACGGTCGCATGCGCCCGGTAATTAGAAAAGTGGAGAAGCCGTTTTCTTCAAGTGCTTGATGGGTCTCGCGGGCGGTCCGCACCCGATTTACCACCACCCCGACACTACGGATGTACTGGGCAGATTCCGACTTTTCTATCGACTTGACGATCTTCACAACGGCACTTGGCATAGCGTCGTGATTCTGTACCGAAACCAACTCGGCTTCTTTGACCGCTTTCACTCGGCGGCGCAGTTCCTCGCATCCTTCCAAATCAGCAACAGGATCAAGCCTAAAGGGCTTAGCATCCTTGTTACTAGGCGTAGCCGACATCTCAACTATCCAGTAGCGTCGAGGTAGACCGCAGGACCTCATCGCAGCTACCTGCTCCATTGTCTCCGCGAAGGGTACACTCAGATGCACCTCGTCCAGAATTACGAGGCAGTCGTTCCCCGCCAATCCTGCATGGATGGGGCGCATTTTTCGGGTAACGCCATAGCCGCGAAAGAGCAGGCGGGAGCCGAACTGATCCACGGTGGAGACAACGACCCATGGTTGATCCGGGCGGTGAGTCCAGTCGTTGTCAATGGGCACTCCACCCCGCAAAGCGGCGACTCCCAATGGTTCCCCACTGCTTAATGCATTAAGCCGATTTCTGACCCTTCGCAGGATCGGAGACTCGCCCGCCTTCACCCGATCGCGGATCTGTTGTGCCCGTTTGCAGACCTGATCGACAACGATGCGTCGGTCGATGACGAAAACGATACGCCGTGGTGATTTTGTGGGCTTAGCTGCAAGGGCAAACACGGCGGTGTCGAGCACCGCAGTTTTACCAGTGCCAGTTGGCAAGTCGATCACCTTTGGCCATGTTCCGCTGTTGAGAACTTGCTTTGTCAGGCGTTTTTGCCAGGGGAATGGCTCCTGCTCATGGATCTCCCGGAAGAAAGAAGCAAAGTCCTCGGATGTCAGAGATTCACTCATTGGTTCAACTTTTTGAAGAGTAGCCAGATTCCGGAACTGGGCGCATCAAGCCCAACCCCATGAACCGCCCCGCCCCAAGCATCAGTGGACCTTCTATGGTATGTTCGAATGTCAATGCCGCGTGGACGAGTTGGCGTCTGACCGGTTTACCCTCCCGCCCATTCTGGCTGAAAGCCGGGAAGCGCTTGGCTGGCTTGGCCCCCACGATGAATGGACTGAGAGCAACCTCAATGGTCAAGGGTTCCGGCAACCCCACATGCACGCAGGCGGTTGCCACCGCTGTTTCGACCTTTTTCCAAGCCATAGCGCGAGCAACCGCTGGTGCCCGGCTCAGATTGCCAGGGTGTCTGGGCAGGGCAATGGGTGTCGCCGAAATCCAGCGGTGCGAGGGACGATTCCAAGTCCTTGGCCTCAAGGCGACCAATTCGGCGGATCTTTGCATCCGAGACATGTGGACAACCCCTTGAGATCCTAGATTGAGCCTAAGGGGATAGGGGACTTTCGGAGCTAATTCTTGCTCCCACCGTCCAATTGCACGGAAAACTGCACGACGTACGTCCTCTCCTAATGACCACGGCATGGACAGGGCTAAACCGAGCAAACGACCGTCAGCGTACGAAGAGCCAATGTGGGGAAGGGGCAGGAATGCCACGTGCGGAGCGTGAGTCGGCTTTCCATCCGGCCTGTGGCCGCTGAGCTCTTCGGGAATCGGATCGTCTGCGTAGTTTAGAACGGCCCCTCGCATTGCCGCCGCCAAGTCTACAACTCGCGTGGATGGGAAGTAACGCGAGTTGTGTGCAAAATCGAAGACGGTCCACTCGCCGGCAGTGTTGGGATGCAATGTTGGCACCGGCTGCACGGTTTCTGTATCAGTTGTGTAACGAACATCTGTGTGAGGCATGGATCGAGGCTTGAAGCCTTTGTGAAGGGGATATTGCCGTTGGAGTTCCTCAAGTTGGCCCGGGCTCACCACTCGCAAGCTCTCGGCACCGCGGCCAGGTCTGTAGTTGGCGTCAAGTGATTCCAGTGCCACTCGGCACGATACCAGGGATGAGGAGTGTCCCAGCCTATTGACTCGTGCAAGCAATCGGTCTAGTACATGGCACAACTCAGTGGAGGGATGAGCGTCCCAAAGATAGGTCACTCGGGGTTCGTCAGGTGTTACCGATGGAAAAAACCGCTCCCGTCTGCCCCGATGGTCCGGTATCATCTGTAAGGCAGAAGACGGGTTCGTTTTACCTGACCGACTAACCTGAGATTCGACATTTCGCTCTCTGGCCAACCGCTGCTGGAGCTGTGATACCTTCTTTGTGATTTCACCTTGCGAAGAAACCAGTTCTTTATCCAACATTTCCAGCAAGTCATGGATTTTGCCAGACTTCCTATCCTGCCAAGGCCCGATGACAATAGACGTATCGTTCACCGGAACGAAATGCGAAACCACCTTGCGTGGCACAGCGTCTGACGCGGCGATCGCCGGCGTCCCCTGGGCTTCAAGCCATTTTAAAGCATCGCCTTCCTTTGGGTCGCCCCCATCCTCGGCCCAAGTCGCCACGAGGGCCGAGAATAGACGCGCCGGGTGCGGTGGCCACTCCCCCCTCCGACGGTCGTTGTGGAAGGTGGCCACATACCGACCCGTCAGAAAGTTTACTTCGATACCAAATTTATCATTGCTTGACATGGTTCACTCCCCGGGCTGCTCGGTAGCTGCCTGTTTGCGGCTGCGGTGAATCAACTCGATCAATTTCGGGGCGGGGTCGAGGCGAATCTCTGCCGTCTCCCAAGCAATTCCGGCCGCCGCCGCGTGCGCTGCCGCTGCAGATAGGATCCCAATGGCAATGTTTCTGTCCAGATCTACGAACTCACCTGCGGAACCGTTCCTACCCAGTATCTCGATGCGCGGGGGATGCATCGGGAGCAGCAGGCATCGGGAGCGCAGGTCAAAGTCGTTCTCGTACTGGTACGCGATGGCCGCTACGCCCAATGCCGCGACCGCCGTCCGCGCTGCCGTCTCCGCGTCTCGGTCATAGCCCTTGAACCGTAGTCGGCGCAATGCTGCGAAGGAAGCTACCGTGGTCTGCAATGCCCTGGAGATGGTAACACCCCCGGCCTGTGTATCTATCCGAGGGGGAATGTTACCGTGGTTAATCTTGGACGGCTGCCCTGGATTGCCTGGTGCATCTTTTTTGCGCGAGGCATAAACGACCTTACCTTTGTTACTCTTCTCAGCAAAATCTGGATCAGTTGTCCAAACTTCAGTTGGGTCAGAGCTGTTAAATACCCGGTCATCTGGAGCAACCTTTTCGATCTGGAGTGGATCTAGGCGGCTCCCAACCTTCTTCCCAACCATTGCATCTAAACCTACGATCTCGGAGACATAAGCCCGCTGGAACTTTGATCCCAACCCACCCTTCGGGCCGGTGGAATCCCACATGCCGAACAGCAGGGACGTCGGAGAGTAGCGGAAAAGGGCTGTAGCATTGCGCGGGGTTGCATCAGTAATAGCTTGTCCGATATCCGACAGACGGAACAGCGTTCCATCCAATAGGCTGTCGCGGAAGATCGCGTCCGCCAGTCGGTGTGGAGCTTCCAGGACGGTGAGCTTTTCATAATCCGTAGCTCCATCATCCCCGGAAAAGTCCACGTAGGGGACGGGGAAAGAAAGCTCCTTGCGCTCCCATCCTTCGAGAAGGGCCAGTTCAGCACGGTTCGCTTGCGACGCCACGGAGTCCAGCAAGACTGTTGTTGTCGTCTTTTCACCGTCCCCGACTTGGCGCTCTTCAACGACGTACTTGTGCTCGGGACGTCCATCAACCGCATAAGTTGGCGGGAACACCTTGTCTCCTTCCCCGCCGGCAGGTTGTAACGTCATGCGGGATCGCAATGCCACCGCGCTACCGGCGACGGCATCACGGAGCCGATCAAATGTGAGTACTGATTGAATCATTTGTCCTCCTTGTTGGAATTAAAAATCTTGGTTATTGCGAGTTCTGTGGGTTTGTTGAAATAATCCACTGCCATAGACTGCATTCACTTGGCATCCCGTCCGATAGTGGGAATCAGACTTGCGACTTTGCCGGTTGTAGCAGGCTCGCCGCCAAACATAGCCTTTGCCGACAGCCATGTGCCGAAACAAACAGGTAGGGATGAGCATTTTGGTGGGGTCGAACAAGGAAAACGCGCCGATGAGCAGCGCGAGGAGAGGAAGGGGGAGAGAGGAGCGGGGGCTCATCGGACGCCTCTTTCTGGACATTATCGGGGGGGGTAATTTCATAAGTCGTTTATATTCAAGGATTAATATCGTTGGAAACGCGGCAGGTGATGGAGTGGGATCTCGCCAAGCGGACAAGTCACGCAATTGGCCAAGGCGAGATGGCACAAAGAGGGGAGAGAGAAACCACGGATTACACGGATGGGCACGGATAGAAATTCTAACGCCAACGGCGTTGAACTCCAAAGCCCAGTGTCGCGTAGCGCACGCTGGGTAGGAATAGGTAAAAAATTACGAACCCCAACGGGGTTCCACAAACAGGGTAATTGTGATGGGGAATATCCTGAAGGCAAATTCATACGAAAAAGTCCACCGTTTGTGTGAACGAATTAACGGGACAGGACACTAGGTCTTGGAGGGTGGGTCTGGCGTGGCGCTTTGGCGGCATGGTCTGCTTACTCGAAAGGCCTTTTGCTCATTCGCTTTAACACGAATCTTTCTACCATTCATGATAGAAAACATATAAAAGCAAATTCTGGCCTAGTTTAGTATAAGGATAACCTTTAATTCATGAAGGCCGAGCGAGCCGAATATCAAGACTTAATTTGCTAATAACTTAGGTTAAACGTTTAACCTGAACCACATCCCGCAAATTATATTAGGTTAAACGATTTAACAATAATGTTTGGTAAATCGATTTAGCAATTTGGTTAAACGTTTAACCTTTAAATTTTTGGGAATTTCTACAAAAAACCACATATTAAAGTTAACCGATAGAATGGTATAATTTTGAAAAGCTCTTGCAGGTCCTCATCAACCGGATGGCTTAATACAATAGTTGTTCAAGTTGAAGTTAGCTTCTTCAGCTGGCTAACAGATGAGGACTCCACGCTCAAACTCGATGACAGCCCTGCTCCATGCTGGGGAAACCATCAATATATCTAACAAATCTTCTGCTGCGCTCCGGAATGACGGCACTGGAGTGGATTTCGTTGAGGCAGAGGAAGGGTCAAGCCTTGAATCGGTTGACTCCGCAAGCTGCGTCAAGATTACAAGACATGACCCCGACGCCATGACTTGCGCAGCTCGCCCGGCAGGTTCAACCGAAGCGTTCACCCCAGTTTTTAACGACCCCATGCACAGGGTGATCTCTTCGGCTGAACACCTGCCTTGCAAGTGGCCTGCAACGGACTTGCAAGAGCAGGTTTATGCCGCGACCAAGTTGATACGCGGATGCGGCTGCGATCTCCGGTGCACTCATGGACACCCGGAGGAAATCCTCAAACGGCGGTTCTATTCCCCCCTGCCCTCCGATCCAAAGTGGTCTAGTTGCGCGAGTCGGGAGGCTTTGATATCACTGTTCATTGGATGTTTTGAGGAGGAGCAAAGCAAAAGATGTCAGGTCTGTGCTCTTGAAAATTCGGACCAATTAGTCGGCCATGATAGTCTTTCGGTCCACGGCGGCCTACTTGGTGAGTTCAAGGACCGTGTCCAGGCGTCGAAGCAATATTATGAAAAGAATGATGTCGGGGGATTGGCCGGGTCAGTAGACGCAAGGAAGAACATCGTTTGCGATACCCAAAAAAATTGGGGATCCAGTTGAGGTCGGTGATTGTAATCTATTCCTCAATTGAAATTGAAGATGATACCTTTATTGAGTCCAGATTTTTTCCTCACTAAGCAAACCGGCGAAAGCCGGGCTGAACCGTCCAACTGCCCAAAAAGATCCGGGCTCGCGGAGCGAGCAGAACCAGTTTACGTCCAACGTCGAGGGGTACGTTTTCGGAGAGGTAAGAACCTGGCGCTCGGGAGAGGTACGGGAAATCTCAAGGACCGCGGCCGAAGGGGAAGGCTGGCGGCCTGTCAAGGGTTAGCCAGCCAGCCTTCCACCCCTACCCCTACCTATTTCTAGTTTATAGGGGCTAGGGCTCTGGAGGATGGGCAAAAGCCAGTGTTTGTAAGGGTTTGAGAGGATTTTTTTCTAAGGATAGCACCAAATTTTCTAAGGATAGCACCGAAGCTTGTAAGGATTACATACAAAGCCGGAGCGCTCAATTGTGCCTTAGTTCGGTGGGAATGATGCGCCACCCTCTGACGCCCTGTTCTGGATCCCAGGCGTTTTTGTCCGCCACGATTACGCCACATTCGACCAAACCTGGGTGGCTCCAAGCTTCATTTATCCATGCCTTGGTAAGGTTGGCATCGGTATTTCCAAACACCAGGCGGCGCCGATTTTCCAACGTAAGCACAGGGTAGCGGTTCAAGTTTTTTGTCCATCCATATTTATACCGGGGGTTTCGCGGTGTCGGGATCCAAGTCCTACCGGGCAAGTAAAGGTTGGAGCGCCCGGCAACGGCGGCATTAAAGGCGCGTCCATTGGTGGCACCAAGCTTGGCCAAGCTTTTTTGATGGATGGGCGGGCCGTCCGCGACCCCTTCGGGAAAGCAGATGGAAAGGGCTATTTCGTTATTTAGGTTTGGAGCATATTGTTTTGGCAAAATATGCCAAGCCAGGGGGCGCCATAGGGTTCCGTCGGGTAAATGATACTGAAGGGTATTAATTTTTAAAAGGGCCTTCCTAAGCTTGGGCCAATGCTTTGATACACGTCGGTAGTCGGACGGCCAAAGTAGTTGCAACCACTCGACCAAAGGGCGGCGATTGCTGATTATGCCAAGCTTGCGGTCCTCGATTGATACGCCAAGCATGGCAAAAAGTATGATGCGTAGCTCAAGTGGCGCTCCACGTCCACGGCGCCGAATGGGCAATCCACCGAGGTCGCACAACTCCAAAATAGGAGCGCGGTAATGGGAAGTTAGGTTCGGTGCAAACAAGTTTTTCAGTTGTGGAGAATTCGGGGATTTGGATTGTACGGAGGGAATGCTTCTTTTGCGATGGGTGCTGGGAATTATCCTTGTGGGCGATTGCACGTTTGGGGCGGTGGGGGGCACGAATTCGCGATTCAGATACTCAAGGTGGGTCCGGTTTTCTTTTTCCTTCTGGAATTGAAAATTAAGCAGGAGCTTGTTTTTATTGGCTGTTACCTGCTGAGGGTTTCCCTGTTGGGGCTGCTGCTCCGTTTCCTTCGGCCGAGGGGGTTCGGCATCGGGAATGTTGTTGAGCCCCATTTTTTCTATCATGGCCTCGACCTCCTCCTGAGTCGGCTTGGGCTGTGCTGTGGCGTTCTCGACAGCCTTCATTCCATTAACTTGGCGGCACCCGTCGTTCTTTTTGGTCCATGACCCAATCGTGGACCTCCTTTTCGACGAACATGATCTTGCGACCATTCAGTCGAACGGGCCTGAACCCCATTTTTTTCCTGGCCCGGTGGAAGCTCGAGACGTTGGTATAACCCAACCGTCTCATGACTTCAGCGGAGTCAATCAGGTTGAAATAATATGGGTTCTGTTGGACTTCTGCCACAGGTGGGCAGAGTAACGCACATCAATGCCCAGGTTAAAAGAAAACAAGGCCGACAAAAACTACCCTAATTTTTGTCGGGAATTCGAGAACTACACCTAAAGGGGTGGAACACCTGGTATTTGAGGTCGTATCCTATATCCCATGGCTTTGGCCGCTCTCACGATTTGCTCCATGCGCTGGCCATCAGATTCATCTAAAAATTCTTCAAGATCTTTTCTGGTTGGATACAGGATTTTAAAAGTAATCTTTATTGGTAGTCTCTCCGAGTTTTTGTGTGGATCTAGGAGGTTAAAAGTAACCTCCATCGGCAGGTTTTTCCAGTCCGTTGGATTAGGGGCTGATCCGCTAAATTTCGGATGTTTTATGTCTTTGACAAAATAATATTGATTTAGGTCTGGGTAATCAGATGCAGCTATTGCATCATCCATCTTCTTCTCAATATATGTTTCAAGTGCGTTACGTGCCTTTTCGGAGTCAGAAGGTTTTTTTCTTTCCGCGTTAAGAACTATTTCCATAATCATCCCCAATTGTTGGAGCCCGCGATAATCTAAGTTCTCCAATGCTTTTTGAGCATATTTTAGTAGATCAACAAAGTATTTTTCATTTTCTTGTTGGGACCATCTTCTAACCAAAGAATCCTTTTCCACCCTTAACAATTGTACATGATTGACGAAATTATGCATGGCCCACAATTTAGGGTGGTTCTTTACGATGTAATTTCCACGGTATCTTTTTCTTAGGAAGGCTCTCCGTTCTACCTCATTTATTTTCAAGCTTGCCTCATATTCAATCTTTTGAAGGTAACGAGCTTTAGATTTTACGACTTTATTTACTTCTTTCAAAACTGACCACCTTCCCATTTTTGTCATTAGGCCGAAGCGAGAACCATTCTTCAGCATCGGCTTTAGTCACAAGGGCCTTGTAGTTCCTGTGCGCAACTCGTTCGGTATGCCCGGCTTCCAAAGTTGCCACCTCAATACTTTCAGCCTTCACGATCAGGTAACTAACGAATGAGTGCCTGAAACAATTCGCGGGCAGCACAAAACCCCTTCTTCTTGCGATCGTGCGAATACGGGTAATGGCCTCGTTACGACAAACCCTTCCCTCCCGCTTTTGGTTGCTCACCAGCATCCATTCCACTGCCGCCGGGCATATTTGAACATGCCTGTAGCTAGCTGTGCCGCTCTTGGCCCTGGTTACTCGCAGTCTGCTTTCCTCCAGTCGAATGTCCTTCCATTCCTGCTTGTGGACCTCATCGCAACGCAAACCGCAAAACCCGGCCAGAACCAAAGCAGGAAGGTAATGAGGGTATCGATCCTTCATCAGGTTCAGCAAATCCCGAAATGTTTGCGGGGAAATAATCCCTCGCTCCGGAGTTGGCTCCTTGGCCCGTTCAGTTAGTTCAGCCTCTGTCTTAACATTTCGTGGAAGAAACCCTTGTTTCTGCGCCCATCGCCAAAGAACGACAATCCTCTTTCGATGGGTGTTGCGGGTCGTATGGTGCAGGTAAGTCGTATCCAACCAGTCCTGCAACTCAGTCGTTGAAATCCTAGAAATGAATTTTTCCCCGAACTGCCTCTGAAACTTGGGAAAGGTTTTCTGATAGTTTGACTTCCAGATGATCCCCGCGCGTTCCTTGGCCACCTTGAAGCGTTTGATGATCTCATTGACTTCGAAGAGCTTGATTTTGGTCGTTCGCTGGTCTCGCCAGGCTTCAGCCGCAGCGATTAAATTTCCCCCTGAAATTTCCTTCGCTTTTTTCCATTCGCGAATGGCGGTCACGACGGGAGTATCCCCCGTGAGGTCCTGAGCCAATACGTAAGCCTCCTTCTGGTCCCGGCGCAAGCGATCCGCATCGTACTTGGCGGAGTTGAGGTATGCCGCCTGCCTTTCGGCAAAGTCCATGGCATCTTCCAACTGGATCGATCGCTTATCCTTCGGTTGGTTGCGGCCCTCGAACCAGCGGACAATAAACGTGTAACCCGTGGAAGATTTCTTGTTGGGTATTCGGTAGACCTTGACCCTGACATTCCCGTTTTTCAGAGTGTGGGGGAACCTCTTAGGGAGTCTCGTTTGTTTCTTGGTAAATGGCATTTTACACAGATATTACATAGAAAAACTGCAAATAACAGTCAATAACTATCTCGATAAAGAAATCGGTTTTTACATAAATTACTTATTTTAAGGGACTTATGGAATTTACACAGTTCCCGCCCCGGGCACCATTGTGGTTTCGTAAGTTACTTTTAATCAGAGTCTTATTTAGGATAAAAGTGTTGCACTCCATCCCTCTAAAGCCAACAAGTCTACCTAAGATTCTCCCATTCGATCCTTCGATATCGTTAGCGGCGACTGGGTGCCTTGGAGAGAATGCTGCCCAGGGAAGGGCCACGTACTAGATTTCCGGTTCGAAAACTTTAACGCGTTTCGCCCATGCGAGCCAAAGGTGTTTAAGCTGTTCGGCTTTATCCGGATGGCTGTTGATGAGATCGTTGGTCTCGCAGCGATCTTCGCGGATGTTGTAAAGTTCCCATTGGCGATCGTTGTAGCGGGCATTGCCGCGCACGAGCTTGTAATCGCCCTGACGAACTGCACTGCCTCCAAAATGGTCGAAATAAAGCGTGCGGGCTGGCAACTCTCCATCGTCTGTGAAAAGCGGAGTTAGGCTAATGCCTTCGACGGGAGTGACTCGGTGCCCATTGAAAGTCCTTGGATAATCAGCTCCCGAGATCTCGCAAATAGTGGGCATGAAATCGATCAGGTGGACTGGGTTTCTGACCCAACGATCGGGAGTCGCGATGCCTTTTGGCCAATGAGCGATTAGCGGGCTACAGTTGCCTCCTTCATGGTTGAAATGCTTATACATGCGGAGAGGAGTATTGCTCAGACAGGACCAAGCGCTTCCAACCGAATGGTAAGTGCCGGGCCCACCTACCTCATCGAGTTTTTCACCCTGATGAAGGACATTGATTCCCTTTCGGCTGGCTATATCAAAACCATAGGGACCCCACTCATAGCACGCCCCATTGTCACTCGTCAGAAGTATCAGGGTGTTTTCCAAATCACCGTTTTGCTTTAGCTGCTCAATGACTCGACCAACACCCATATCTACATGTTCGATCATGGCTGCGAATGTCGCCATGCGATAGGCAAGATCCACTGTACGGTCCTTATCCAGATCGCTCCAAGAGGGATTTTCTTTCCCTGAAAAATGGTTGGTGACCTCGGGCTTATCTTCGGGCACTTCGGAGAGCTCCGTGAACGACCATGAGTCAGTTACCAATCCGATTTTCTTTTGCTTCGCGTACCGTTCAGCTCGGAGCTTGTCCCAACCCGCGAGATAAGTTGAGACATATTTGTCGCGTGTTTCCGCCGGAGCTTGCAGAGGAAAGTGCGGAGATGAATGGGCCAAGTATAAAAAATACGGCTTTCCTGACGCTTGCCCCTGGCGAATGAATTCGACGGCGTAGTCACTGAATGCGTCCGTGGCGTAGTAATCTTCTTTTTGATACTCAATCTCCATTTCTGTGCCTTCAGGAAGGCGGAGATTCTTTGAAGGTTCCCACTGGTCTGCCTCATAACCACGAATGTAGCCATAGTACTCATCGAAACCGCGATCGGTCGGAATTTCCTCATGCCCCACATGCCACTTTCCGACTCCGTAGGTTGCATAACCGGTGGTTTTCAATACTTCAGCCAATGTCACACAATCTTTATTAAGGCGGCCCAAATAGGCTGGTCCTCTCTCTGCGGTACGATCCTTTCCTGTAAAGTCAGCGATACCGGTTTGATGTGAATATAGACCAGTCAAGAGGCTAGCCCTAGACGGACAGCAGCGTGCAGAGTTATAATTTTGAGTGAACCTGAGCCCGCCCTTTGCCAAGGAGTCCATGTTAGGTGTTTCAACTTCGCCACCAAAACTCCCAAGGTCGGAATAGCCCATGTCATCCAAGAGAATGACCACCACATTGGGCTGGTTGGCCAAGGCGTTAAAGTTCAAGCCGAAGAAGGCCAAAATAAGGACAAATACTTCACGTTTTAGTTGTTTCATGAGTCTGAAAATTGAGAATGGTTCCGTTTGATGAGGTAAACAATAAACTACGAGTGCGTTCTTATTAGGGCAATGTCGCATCTTCTACGATCG
The DNA here is from genome assembly GCA_965204545.1 of Opitutales bacterium. Classification (GTDB taxonomy): domain Bacteria; phylum Verrucomicrobiota; class Verrucomicrobiia; order Opitutales; family UBA2995; genus JAABVD01. The sequence goes on from CBDBFA010000003.1 coordinate 2,260,405, forward strand.
TGACAGCGGCCGACCGAAATTTCCACATTTTCTTTTTTCTACCCCTAGTTATTATATTGTCACGAAATCCAGAGTGGTGACATATCAATAATGACAACCCTATTATTCTTATTGATGAATACTTACCTCTTACAAGTCCCAAAGCCTTAGCATGCGTATTCTTTTCACAGTTAAACTTTTTATATTGGCCTTGATAGCCTCAGCATTCGCGGTTGATAAACGTCCCAACATTCTACTCATTCTGTCGGATGATCATAGCTATCCGCACCTCGGTGCATATGGGAACAGCAACTGCACAAAGCTGGAAATAACTCCCAATCTCGATGCCTTGGCCAGAGCAGGGATGTTATTCGATCGGGCCTATACAGCCGCACCTCAGTGCGCTCCTTCTCGGATAGCCATTTTCGCCGGGCGCTCCCCGGTTGGCTTGTCGGTTACTCGCTTTGCTCACCCTGCGGATTCTGAGGTCCCGTTGTTTACGGATGTGTTAAAGGAAAACGGATATTGGGTTGGCATGGATGGCCGGCTTCAACACCTGGACGGTAGAAACAGGGATTTGGATTACGTTAGCAAAACGCTCGTCGAATTGGGAAGAAGGGGACCGAAATTCGAATCTCGTTTCGACCACTTCACTCGAGGCCTAAGAACAAAAGGGGAAACGCTGCTGCAGGTTGGAAATACTGTTGGAAAAATTTTAGATACGGTGCCCAAGGAAAAGCCGTGGTTTTTGTATTTCGGCCTTTCGCAACCGCATCGGCCTTGGGGAGAAGATCATGATGGCATCGTCCCAGACGCGCTGACCTTGCCGCCGGATTGGCCAGACTTGCCGGGAGTGCGCCTTGATTATGCACGTTACTTGGCAGACGTGCGGGACCTGGATACAGGTGTGGGCCTGATATTGAAATTATTGAAGGCACGCGGACTTGATGAGAACACGATCGTAATCTTTATGGGGGATAACGGAGAGGCTCTGCTAAGAGCCAAGGGCACACTCACCACGAGAGGCATCAACGTGCCGCTAATCGTTCGCTGGCCCGGGACCACTAAGCCCGGGAGTATCAGCAATTCTTTAATTAGCGGAGTTGATTTGGCTCCTACCATTTTGAAAGCTGCTGGCCTTGAAGCCTCTGAGGGCATGACTGGCACGAGTTTTCTAAGTGAACTGGAAGGGAAACGTTTTGAAGGTCGAGACCATGTCTATGCAGAACGAGGTTGGCACCCTGGCCCTATCAACCAATCTAACGGCTTCGACCTATCTCGTTCAGTAACCAATTATCGTTACCATTTTATCTACAATGCGATACCAGAGCGAAAATATGGTCCTGTCGATATGACTAGAGGAAATGTTGCATGGGACGAAGTTAAAGCCGCCCTCTCGAAAGGCGAGTTGTCTGAATTGCATGAACGGCTCTACTTTCATCTCCCGCGTCCGATCTTCGAGCTCTACGATTTGGAAAGAGACCCATATCAATTAGTCAATTTGGCGGGTTCCGCATCGACCGCTGCCATCGAAGAGGAGCTACGTTCTCATTTGGATCGTTGGATGCTACGAGAGGACGATTACCTACCCCTCCCATCGCATACCAAAATCCAGATGGATCGTGATAAAGGGAATGAATAGCTAGGTATCGAAATACTCAATACGGGAATTGCCAGCAACGAAGCATTAAAAAATCCTCCGACTTCCTTACTCTTCTACCCTATAGCGATCCACATCAAGGTGACGGGTTTCAGGATGGGCCTCTCCAGGACTAACTCTCGTAACTCCGACGATTGCGGGGCTGCCCAACCAAAATATCCGACATTTTGAACTTTTTTCTATCCTGAGTAATTATTTTGTCACGATATCCAGAGTGGTGACAGTTCATTAGTGACGACCCTTTTAAGACAAATAGATGGATACTCACCTAGTACGGATAATAAATGAGCAGCATTCCAGCTTGCGTTACTACATTCGCTCGCTGGGGGTTGATGCTGCCTGGGTCGATGATATCGCTCAGGAATCTTTTCTATTACTCTACAAAAAATGGGATGAGCTAAAAGAGCACGAAGACATTGCAGCCTGGTTGCGCGTTACCGCACGAAATCGCGTTCGGAATGAAGTGCGGAAAAAGAAACGCCGAAAGAACCTGATCAGTAAGTATCTGACCACCTTGTTGCTCGATTTTGAGGACAGTTTTTCCAGTTCGAGCAAGATGGCAAAAGCGGGTCGCCGTCGCCGAACATCGCTTAACCACTGTTTGGACAAACTCACCGATCGCGCCCAACGCATTATCCAAGCTCGTTACTTTCAAGACAAACAGGCTCCAGAAATTGCAGAGGAGTTTGAAATCCAGCCAGCACTAGTAAGACAGGTGCTGTGCCGGTCCCGTATGGCACTTGCAAAATGCATTAAGGAACAAGAAAGGCCTTTGGCATGAACCACGATAACGAATTAGATGATTTGCTTTCCCACCTACTGGATGGTGATGGTGGTCCGAAAGCCGAGCACGAACTCGACAAGTTTCTCAAGGAACATCCCGAATACCTGAAACGAGTCAGGGAACATCTCGAGGTTTCTGAGATGTTGAGGCAACAGGCACAGGAGGACCTGTCTGATGGATTTGCAGAGATTTGCCGCTCTCACATCGAATCTATAGAGAATGAATCTCCAGAAGACTTTCCTGTAAAACTCCTCAATCGCATCTGGTTTCGCCGTCAAATTCTTGCAATGGGCGGGTTGGCTGCTGCGGTAGCCCTTTTTCTTGGGCTCGCTACGCTATGGTTGAAAGACAAGTCAGATCTAGCAGGAACAATCACCTACCTGGACGATTTTGGTGTAATTACCAGTGAGGCCGAACTGCATTCAGGAGAATTGCTTAAAGTGGAGCGCGGCTTTGCCCGACTTCATTTCGCCTCCGGAGCCGTATTTTCGGTAGGAAGCCCTTCTCAATTGTCGATCAACGATTCCATGCATATTGAAGTTTATGAAGGCCTCGTTACGGGTTGGTGCCCACCACAGGCCCACGGCTTCAAGGTGGACACAGCAAATGCCAGATTGACGGATCTCGGAACCTCCTTTGGCGTTAAGGAGAATTCAAATAGTGGCTCCTCCAATTTCCTTGTATTCGATGGAACGGTTGAGATCGAAAAAGATGGTGAACGGGTCATACTAACTGCTGAAGAGTCCTTGGATGTCAGCACCTCGTTCAAACGGCGATCCTTTGATCCAATACCATTTAACGATTCCTGGCGTATTTGTCATGGTATTCTCAATACATCGGGAAATATTGTTACCTGTAATGCGGATACTCCATCGAAACTGATCACACAAAAAGACGATGAGAATTTGCTGCTCTTCCCGGAAGCTAGAAATCAGATAATATCTGTTCCTTTCAGAGTAGATATTACCGAGCCTGGTAACCATACTATAACGAGTAGTGAAGAAACCAGCATCTTGTTTAAGGCTCCCGCTGATGCCCGTCTCGACTCATACCTGTTGCGGTCCGTTCCCTTTTCGCCTCAAGCCTGGCACACTGATCACATTCGCTACACGGGTTCAATTACTTTTGACACTCCCATTTTGGCGGTAATTACCGGGGCGAAAACACTTGGCGAATCTGATCCGCACTTTCTCCACGATGAGTGGCCTCGCGAAGATTGGCCTCATTTGCGAGGACTCGAAGAAAACGCAGTAACTTCACCGACTAAGGATGCGGTTCGAATGTCGGAAGATCGAAAAACCCTGTACCTTGATTTTTCAACCGGCGCTGGGTCTGACGAGATTCGAATCATTACCAAAGCGCTATAATCTAGTTCGAGTTTTTCACATTTCTTCCAGCCCAGCCCTTCACCTCATTTCACTCACACAAATCACCTACAACATTTTCAAACCCAGACGCTCCTAAAAAAACTAGAACAGAAAATTATGAAAAGAATAATACTATCAATAGCAGTTACCTTTAGTTTATTTGGGTATTGGAATCCCCTGGCCGCAATCTCGGTCAATGTTGTTGACAGCCTAAATTCAGGAGCAGGAGTCGATGAGTATTTCGGCCATGCAGAGGAATATGAAAAGGCCTTTTCCATGGCTCGCTTACCTCTCGGAAACATCCAGGCAAAGGGTTGGCTTCAAAACCAACTTGATATGATGGCGGATGGACAAGTCGGGCATCTCACAGAAATCAGCTCTTTTTTACAACCCGACAGCGGTTGGCTGGGCGGAGAAGAAAGAGGCTGGGAAGAAGCCCCTTACTGGTTTCGGGGATTCTATGATCTCACGGTGCTCACCGGCGACAAGCGGATGCAGAAAATTGCCGACCAATGGATCGAGGCGCTCGTCGCATCTTCAGCTGAGGATGGTTACTATGGAAGTGACTATAACCGTCTGGTCGAAGGCGCAGGTGGGGCGACCATCGTAGACCTCTGGCCTCATATGGTCATGAACGACGCATTGATAAGCCACTATGAAGCAACTGGTGACGAACGTATTATTCCTATGCTGACGAAGTTCTTTGCGTTTTGTGACAGTCTATCCAAAGAGCATTTCCTTCCTCAGGTTTCTTGGGATTACTACGAAAATTACAAAGAACATTTCGGCGATTGGAAACCACGTATCCAATTTAAAAGAGCCGGTGATTTTGTTCCTCAAATTCAGTGGCTTTATTCAAAAACAGGTGAGCCATGGCTGATCGATCTTGCCGTAAAGGTATACCACCGCACCCAGCCTGAGATGAACCAGTGGTTAGACAACCACACGGTGCACTTTGCTCAGCGCTTTCGTTATCCTGCGCAGATGTATCCAATTACTGGCGACAAGAACTATGTAGAGAAAACAAAGCTCTACTATGATGGATTTATGAAAACATGGGGCCAGTTCCCTCGTGGAGCCCACGCTGCCGACGAGCGCATTCGGGCTGGAAAGATTGATGCCCGGCAAGCAATTGAGACCTGCACACTTGGTGAAACAAACAAGAGTCACTACGTCCTTGCCCGCATTACTGGCGAAACCATCTATGGTGACCGGGCAGAAGACATGACCTTCAATCACCTTCCTGCTAGCCATCGTCCAGACCACAAATCGATTCGATACCTTACAGCTAGCAATATGCCCTACTCGGTCGCCGGAATGGACTTTAAGAACAGTGGTTCACATCCTGTATTTACGGCGGACACCCACCGCTGTTGCCAGCACAACAATGCCCAAAGCTGGCCTGGTTTCGTTAAGAACATGTGGCAAGCGACCCCCGACAATGGAATAGTGGCATGGCTTTACGGCCCAAATACTATGACGGCTAAAATCGGAGAAAAAGGGTATGAAGTTTCCATCACAAGCGAGACCAAATACCCCTTTGGCAACAAGGTGGTGATGACAGTTAATACGAAGAGTGCGACTGAATTTCCACTTTACTTGCGCATTCCGAGTTGGTGCGACCGATTTAAGGTAAATTTCAATGGCGGTGGGAATACGATTTTGAACCAAGGCGGAAAGCTGGTTCAAATAGACCGCAATTGGAAAAACGGTGATCGTATTGAACTAGACTTCAATATGGAAGTGACAGCTACAAGATGGCCAAGAAACGGTGCAGTAAGCGTCGATCGTGGCCCACTTACTTATTCCATTCGGATCAAAGAAAATTGGGAAAAAGTTAAAGACGATCCAGACTGGCCACAATGGGTTGCCAAACCGGCTTCTCCATGGAATTACGGGCTCCTAATTGATCCAACGAATCCAGTCGATTCAATTTCCGTAAGCGAGTCACCAGAGGTTGCATACCAACCATGGACGGAAGCTCACGCGCCAGTAGTGCTGAAGGTACCTGCGAGACAAATTACGGATTGGAAAGCTAGGATTATGAATACCGTGGATTCGGTTCGAGAAAGTCCGGTCAAGTCCGAAGCTCCTACTGAAATAGTCGAAATGATACCCATGGGCTCGGCACACCTTCGGATGACAGTGCTTCCCGTGGTTAGCGATCGTAGAGATGCCAGAAAATGGGCGGACATTCCTAATCCTGATGAATACATGCTGGATCGCCTAGACAAATAAAGGAGCCCTGATTTTCAGGGAACTCTTCCAATCCATGATTCTTCAAAGCAATTACCTCGATATGAAAAGAACTACCTTTGCAGTAGCTGCACTTCTGGTTGCGATGTTCACTAATCTGCTTGCAGATGAGCACCTAGCTGTAACTTCGATACAAGTTCTCAAGGACTCCGAAAACAACATCCTCATAGAGGAGGGTTGTAGGTCCTTGTCTAACAAACTCCTGACAGAAAGTGGGTGGGCGGACTCCGTATCTGGTTCAGCAAAGATAGTTCGCGGGAAACTGATTTATACTCCAAAACCTGGTTTTTCTGGAAAGGACCGGCTGGCTGTCACCATGACATCCGGCCCTGCAAAAATTCTGGAAGTGGATGTCCGTGAATTTCCAAACTTTGTCTTCATCCTGACCGATGATCAGGGTTGGTCGAGCCTGAGTGTTCAAATGGACAAGAACCGCCCTGATTCCAAGAGCGACTATTATCAATCTCCCAATATCGAAAAATTGGCACTTCAAGGCATGCGGTTTTCCCGCGGTTATTCACCGGCACCAAATTGTTCACCTACAAGGTATGCAAATCTGACGGGCAAAACTTGTGCTCGCTTGCTCTTCACGGACATCGTGAACAGGGGCCACGATACAGATCTGAAGGGAACCGTGAAACTTCATCCCGGGGGGAAAGGAGTTTACGCCATCGAGCAAAAGGATACTACCATTCCTGAATTGTTGAGAACGATTCCTAAGGCGAATTACACTTCAGCTCACTGGGGGAAGTGGCACCTTGGTAGAAAAGACACTCCTTCGGAAGCTCCAGAAGCTCATGGTTTTGATTTTTCAGATGGTCTAACGAGCAACGGTCAAGGCAATCAAGGGGAGGTCGCAAACGACGATCCTAAAAAGGCCTTCTACATTACTCAACGCGCCAATGAGTTCATGACATCGGCTGTTGCAGATGACCGTCCCTTCTACTGCCAGGTCTCCCACTACGCAGTTCATAGTGTCATCCAATATAGAAGCGAAACCCTTGAGTCATTCGCGGACGTTCCCAAAGGGAAAATCCATACGAATCCGGAATACGCCGCTATGGTAGCCGACTTGGACGCGTCTGTTGGGATTCTACTCGATCACTTGGATGAGTTGGGAATATCAAACAGTACTTATGTGATCTATCAGGCTGACAATGGAAGTCCGAAATTTATGTCCGTCAGTCCTCCCTTGCGACGTTACAAACCCGAGATCTGGGACGGAGGTACGCGCGTTCCAACCTTTATGAAAGGACCTGGTATTGAAGCCAACTCGCAGTGCGATGCGCCGATGATGGGTATCGATCTATTACCGACTATCTGGGAACTAACAGGTGGTGAGTCATCAAAGCTACCTTCTGATCTGGATGGCGGATCTTTGGTCCCTTTAATCATCGGAAATGGAGTAGAACAAACTCCAAGCTCTGTGGATCGACCTGGAGAAATGGTAGTCCACTCACCTCATTATGTCGTTAGCCCGAAGGATTTGGGAAAGAATCAGCGTCCTTCATCAGCGATCTATGACGGCCGATGGAAATTGGTCGCGTGGTATGAAACCGGTCAAATCTCTTTGTTCGATATCGACAACGATATCTCTGAGTCATTTGACGTTGGAGAATTCCATCCCGAAATTAAGAATGACCTTTGGCAACGTCTAAGGAATTACCTTGCCGAGGTTGGAGCTCTTTTGCCTGCCCTGGACCCTGCTCACGTTTCCCATCCCAATCCAAAGCCAGGAGACGTAGACGCGGATGGTCTTCCTGATGCCTGGGAATTCGAGCAGTTGCTAACGCACTCTTTTGGCCCCAATGATGATCCTGACATGGACGGCAAGACTAACGCCCAAGAACATAGATCTGGAACGGATCCATTGTCCTGAAATACCCTGTCGAAAGATGTATGCATGGACCGTTCTTACAGCTTTAGGATTATGTGTAAGTTCTGCACCGCACCAGGATATTTTTAGACCATGGATTAGAAGAAGAATCCCTTGGCTAAGAAACTGAGTGCAAGCCTGGCACAATAATCGGGGCCGCAAACTACCCAAGCCTTCTCTCCAGTTATCCTAACTAAAAGAAATTTAATTATGAAAGACCTAGCCCGCATATCTCACAAACTTTCTACTGCGCTCCGGTATGTCGGCGCTGGCGGGGATTTCCCTGGATCCGGGACTTTGCAGGGTGTCGACCCGGCTTCACCCCCGAATCTGCACGAAACCCCCGCCAGCACTCGACCTCCGTTCGCTCGCCACGAATTTTGTGAGATATGCGGGCTAGTCTCAATCTCCCTTCTCATTTTTTTAACGTCGCTGATTAGCGCAAACGAAAGCGACCGACCAAATATCATCGTCATTCTGGCAGATGATTTAGGCTACTCGGATATCGGACCCTATGGCGGGGAAATTGAGACGCCTCATTTAGACCGTTTAGCGGAAGATGGGATCAAGTTTTCCAACTTCTACAACACAGCAAGATGCTGCCCGACTCGTGCCGCATTGATGACAGGCTTGTATCCCCCCGAAACGGGAATCGGATTTATGACAAATGCCCCCAATACTCTAAGGTTGGATCATGGTCCTGATTTTCCAAACTATCGCGGATTCTTGAACCGCAATTGTATGACGATTGCAGAAGTGCTCAAAGAGAATGGCTACGCGACATTGATGGCTGGCAAATGGCATTTGGGGATGGCCGAACAATCGCAATGGCCTTTGCAACGAGGATTCGATAAGTTCTATGGATGTTTGGCAGGTGCGACCAATTTCTTCTATCCCGAATATCCACGCGGGATAACGTTGGGAAATGAGCATATGGAAAAGCCGGAGAGCACCACTGAACGTCGCTACTATACAACGGATGCGTTTACTGACTACGCGATACAGTTTATCGAAGAAGAAAAAACCGGAAGTGATCGCCCCTATTTTCTTTATCTTGCTTATACGGCCCCACACTGGCCTTTGCATGCCCATCAGCAGGAAGTGCAAAAATACGTTCGAAAATATAAAATAGGATGGGACGTTTTAAGGGAAGAGCGACTCAAGCGTCAGAAGGAACTTGGATTGTTCGATGCTTCAATGGAGCTGAGCGAACGTTCCTATATCGCCTGGGATGAACTGAGCGAAGAAAAGCAAATGGATATGGATCTCCGCATGGCAAATTATGCGGCAATGGTAGATCGAATGGATCAAAACATCGGCAATCTGGTGAAACACCTCGAGACAGAGGGAGATCTCGATAATACTCTTATAATCTTCTTGTCCGATAATGGAGCCTGCCAGGAAGGTGGAAAGCTTGGAGGGTCGGCCGACCCATATGACGTAGAAACATGGGAAAGAACTTATGGTGCACCTGTTTCGTACGGAGATGCTTGGGCCAATGCTTCAAACACGCCGTTTAGGAAGTACAAGCACTTCACTCACGAAGGTGGGATTGCGACCCCTTTCATTGCTCATTGGCCCAAAGGTATCAAACCCAGTTCGAAATGGTATCGGGATTCTGCATACTTGGTGGACCTGGCGCCAACGTTTTACGAATTGGCGGGCGCGGAGTACCCAAAGACATTCGAAGGAAATGCCATACCCAATCTGAAGGGAGTCTCATTAACGGAAGCTTTTAAGGGAAAGAAGCTAAACAGGAATGAACCGCTTTTCTTCGAGCATGAAGATAACGCAGCCTTGATCACCGATAAGTGGAAATTGGTTGGCCACAAGGTTTCGATTCCTGGGGGTCCGGACGAAGCGAAATGGGAACTCTACGATCGCTCTGCCGACCGCGCCGAAACGAATGATTTAGCCTCAAGCCATCCGAAAATCCTCAAGGAACTGTCGCAGCAATGGCTCAATATCGCGAACCGGGTAGGCGTGTATCCAAAGCCTAAAACGCGAGCCGTCCCCGGGCGTGAATAGCAGGTAATTACAAGGAATGTAATGGACCAGCAGCTTGTAATGAAAAACGTAATCTCAATCCTTCTAATTGTATGTCTCACCCCGCTGATTAGCGCCGCTGAAACCGATCGGCCAAATATCATCGTTATCTTAGCGGATGACATGGGCTACTCGGATATTGGATCCTATGGCGGGGAAATTGAGACGCCTCATTTGGACCGATTGGCAGATGGCGGGATCAAGTTTTCCAATTTCTTCAACAGCGCAAGGTGCTGCCCGACACGTGCTGCGCTGATGACAGGCTTAAATCCTCCTGAAACAGGAATCGGATTTATGGCAAATCCACCTGACACTCAAAGGCTGGATCATGGTCCTGATTTTCCAAACTATCGCGGATTCTTGAACCGCAACTGTATGACGATTGCCGAAGTGCTCAAAGAGAATGGCTACGCGACCTTGATGACTGGCAAATGGCATCTGGGGCTGACCAAGGAAGAACAGTGGCCATTGCAACGTGGATTTGAGAAGTTCTATGGATGTTTGGCAGGTGCCACCAATTTCTTTTATCCCGAATATCCACGCGGAATGACACTGGGAAATGAGCATATGGAAAAGCCGGAGAGTACTACGGATCGCCGCTTCTATACAACGGATGCATTTACTGACTACGCGATACAATTTATCGAGGAAGAAAAAGCAGAAAGTGATCGCCCTTATTTCCTCTTTCTTTCGTATACAGCTCCGCATTATCCCTTGCATGCCCATCAGGAGGAAGTGCAGAAGTACATTGGGAAGTACAGGAAGGGATGGGACATTATAAGGGAAGAGCGGCTCAGGCGTCAGAAGGAACTTGGTTTATTCGATGCTTCTGTCGAATTGAGTGATCGGTCGCATATTGCTTGGGAGGAACTAAGCGAAGAAAAGAAAAAGGAGATGGATCTTCGTATGGCATCCTATGCAGCCATGGTAGATCGAATGGATCAAAACATCGGGAAACTGGTAAACCACCTCGAAACGACGGACGATCTCGACAATACTCTGATTGTCTTCTTGTCCGACAATGGAGCCTGCCACACAGGCGGTAAGCTTGGGGGGTCAATTGATCCTTTTGACGTGGATACCTGGGAAAGAACATATAGTGCCCAACTCACCTATGGAGAAGTTTGGGCCAACGCATCAAATACCCCGTTTAGGAATTTCAAACGTTCCGCACATGAAGGTGGCATCGCGACCCCTTTCATCGCCCATTGGCCTAATGGCATCAAGCCAAGTTCAAAATGGTATCGGGATTCTGCATACATGGTCGATATTGCACCAACGATCTACGAAATGGCAGGTGCAAAGTACCCGAAGACTTTCGAAGGGAATACGATACCTCGCTTGAAGGGGGTTTCTTTAACCCCTGCTTTCAAAGGGGAGGAACTAGTCCGAAATGAACCGCTTTTCTTCGAACACAACGACAACGCCGCCTTAATCACCAATAAGTGGAAGCTGGTAGGAACCAAGGTTTCAATCTTCGGAGGACCGGACGAATCGAAGTGGGAACTCTATGACCACAGAGCCGATCGAGTGGAAGCAAATGATCTATCATCAAGTCATCCGGAAGTCCTCAAAGAACTTTCGCAACAATGGCTCAAGATCGCGAACCGGGTAGGCGTATATCCAAAACCCAAAACTCGAGACGTAAGCGAACAAAAGTAGTAAGAAACTGAACAACGATTGAAGATATGAAAGTTAAACATGTATTAACGCTTCGGATATGGTGCACCCTGTTAGTGCCAACTCTACATCTGGCGGGGCAACCGAACTTCATCATTTTGTATTCGGATGACCTGGGCTGGCCCGGAACATCCGTTCTCATGGACACGCGTGTTCCTGACTCCAAGAGCGACTACTATAGGACACCGAATTTGGAGCGTCTCGCAGCCGAGGGGATGACGTTCAGCAATGGTTATGCAGGCTCTCCGGTTTGCTCGGCGTCAAGAGCAAGTGTACAAACTGGCATGTCCACCGCAGCCCATGGCTTAACCGCTTTGACCGGCTGGAAAGGACAAGAACGAGAGGGGCACTCGATTAAGGGCAGCAAAAACAAAACGAATGACATTAGCCCCTATGTCACCTTGCCTGAACAACTCAAGAAAATCGATAGCCAGTACGCTACAGCACACTTTGGAAAGTGGCATTTGAAGTCCGGTGGCCCAAATGCGAACGGCTTTGATCTTAGCGACGGCGACACCGCAAACGTCGAGGGTGATGTTGGCGGGGATGACCCAAAACTGACATTCAGCATTTCCCGCAAAGGGATTGAATTCATGAAGCAATCGGTTGAGAACGAGCAGCCGTTTTTCTTGCAGCTATCCTACTACGCCGTCCATTTGAAGATGCATGCGCTTGAGGAGAGCCTACGCAAATTCGAAGCGATTCCAGAAGGAAAGAAACACTCCAATCCGCTCTATGCAGCCATGACCGAGGATCTGGACACGGGTATTGGGCTCGTTCTCGATGCCGTTCAGGAGCTTGGAATTAAAGACGAGACCTATTTTGTATTCACCTCCGATAATGGACCCTACGTGAACATGGAAGGATTCAGGTTGAAAGGTGAGATCTCAAGCGCACTACCGCTACGTCATGGCAAGTTCTGGGTATACGAAGGTGGCATCCGTGTCCCCATGATTATTTCGGGTCCTGGCATTGAACGAAGTAAACGTTCGCACGTAACAGTCACCCAATATGACCTCTATCCGACCTTCTGTGACCTGGCAGGCGGAGATTGGCCCAAATCCATTGAAGGTGGGAGCCTGAAGCCTCTATGGGCGAAGGCTGCTTCTAAGGTAAACAGACCCAACGATTTCTTGATCTGGCATTATCCACATTTCAACCGTCAAGCGACGCCCCATACGGCCATGATTTCCGGCGATCACAAACTGATCAGATTCTGGGAAGATAATTCTGTCTTTCTCTATGACCTGCGCCACGATCCTGTTGAATCTAAAAACTTGAAAGGCTCAAAGGCCAATTTGACTCAATCACTCCTAGCCAGGATAGATACTTACCTAGCAGATAAAGAAGCTCTGATCCCCCAGCCTAAATAATAGAGGGTTCTTATCGAATAAGACCACTGAGTAAGATTCTTGGAGAAATCCTGACCTGAGAGCCTTATCCGCCACTTGGTTCATAGCCACTTGTGCTTGGGCTCGCAGACTAGGTTTCGCACTTAATAGATTCCTCAAGCGGGGGTGGGCATCCGTTCGGGTAGACTTTTGTCAATTTTGACACACCCCCGAACAGTAGAGCCATCCCTTGACAGGGCGGTTGGGGAAATCTATTCTCTCGGGATGTCAGAAGCATATTCAGTCTGGAACTCACGCGGATCCACCACGAGAAAGGAGGAAACCATATGTACACTTTAGGAGCGGAAATCGTCCCCTACCACGACTACTCGTTGGACGAATCCCTGCGCGAGCTCGCGGACATGGGCTTCACGCATATCAACCTGTGGACTTCGGCCCCACCTCTGGCGCACCACGTCAATCCCGGCGATGACATAGAGGTCATAAGGAAAACATTGAAAAAATACGGCATCACCCCGACAGGCTTGACCATGTACGGTAAGACCCAGGAGGAGATGCGCCAACGCATTCTCATGGCCGCCCAGCTCGAGATCCCCTATGTCATCTTCGACTGCGAGGAGAACTACCCCAAATTCGTCTCGCATTTTCTGCCGCCGCTCCTGGAGACCTGCGAGCAAACGGGTGTGAAAATCGCCGTGGAGAACCACCTGACCGTGCCCTTCACGGCCGACTTCGAGAGCGGTGGGCACGAGGATGATCGCTGGGACGAAGGGGTCGACACGCTCGCGCAGATTAAGCGGCTCGTCACCGACATCGACTCACCCTACCTGGGCGTCTGCGTAGCGCCACCGCATCTATGGGTGGAGCAGGAGACCATTGGCGACGTCGTGCGCTTCCTGATGGAGCGCAAGAAACTCTTCTACTACTACGTGTGGGACGTCGACCCGGCTTACCAACGCGGTAAGGACGGCCTCGACTTCGGCCCAGGTGAACTGCAGATACCTCGACCCGATGGCGTCCTCGACTGGCGAGTGTTGCTCCACGACCTCGACGCCATCGGCTACGAGGGCGTCGCGAGCCTGAAGTGCCACGGCACCGCCGGCTGGTCGCTCGACTATATCTCCTCCCAGATGCGCGCCTCGGCCGAGTACATCCGCAACTGTCTTCCAACGGCTTAGGGCGCTTGACCTTTTCGAACAGCCTTTAGTGTCCTGTACCGTTAATTTGTTCACACCATGGACGGACTTTTTCGTATGAATTTTCCTTCAGGATATTCCCCATCACGATCACCATTTTTGTGGAACCCCGTTGGGGTTCGTAATTTTTTCCTATTCCTACCCAGTGTGCGCTTCGCGACACTGGGCTTTGGAGTTCAACGCCGTTGGCGTTAAAATTTCTATCCGTGCCCATCCGTTTCATTAGTGATCAGTGACCAGTGGCTAGTGGTCATTGAAATTTTTCTTCTGGTTTTTGGTTTCTCTTCTCCCAATTCTTCATTCTTCATTCCTAATTCCTAATTGGCGCCGAAGGCGCCTTTTGTGGTGGTTTATTTTAGGGACGCCACGCTTGAGTTCTGGCCCTTCGAGTTTACGTCTACAAGAACGGGTTGGTGACTTGGGGAATTGACCAAAAGAGAAAAAATGAAGTATCCGAATCTATTCAGCCCGTTCCGGATCCGCAATGTTGAGCTCCGCAATCGTTTTGTCTTTCAGCCACACTTTACCGCTCTGGGCACTCTCGAGGGGATGCCTTCGGATGACCATGTTGCCTATCACGAGGAGCGTGCGCGAGGTGGTGTCGCTTTAATTATCTTCGAAAGCCAGGCAATCCATCCCACGGGAAAGATGTCCCGCAGGTTTATCAACGCCTGGGATCCCGCGGTTGTACCTTTGCTGCGAAACATTACTGAAGCCGTTCATGCTCACGGAGCCAAAATCTTCAGCCAACTCACCCACGGCGGCCATACTTCGCTCGAGCAACCGCCACATATCATGTGGGCGCCGACCCAGATGCCGGAGCCATCGAGCCATTTCAGCACCAAGGCAATGGACGAAGACGACATCGACGCCGTGATCGATGGGTTTGCCAGGAGCGCTCGCAACGCACTGGATGCCGGCTTTGACGGGATCGAGATCAAAGTTGCCCACGACGGGCTGCTACGCTCATTCGCTTCGCCCTTTTTCAATCATCGTGTCGATCGCTATGGCGGTTCCTTCGAAAACCGCATGCGCCTTTCGCTGGAGGTACTCGAAGCCATCAGGAAAGCGACCGGTGATAGTTGTCCGGTGGGGGTTCGCATCTGCCTGAATGAATTCACCACCTTTGGCTACGGGCTCGAGTACGGAATGAAAATGGTGGAATGCCTGGAGGAAAGCGGGCTTGTCGACTACATGAATTCCGATGCCGGTTCTTTTTCGAGTTACTGGATGGAAATCCCCCCTGCTGCCGTGGCACCCGAGGACTTTCAGAAGCTCAATGCGGCGCTGAAACGCGGTACCCGGCTTCCCGTCATCGCATTCGGTCGCGTTACTCCGTCCCAACGCGCGGAGGACATGGTGCGGACGGGCATAGCCGACCTGATCGGCCACGCCCGCCAGTTGATTGCCGATCCCGAGACTCCCAACAAGCTTAAGGCGGGTCGCACGGATCTCGTCCGCCTCTGTGTGGCCTGCAACGATGCCTGCATCTACCAGGTCGGCCAGGAGAAGGCGATTCGGTGTATCCACAATCCGGGCGCCGGACGCGAAGGCGAGGTCAACGAACGGCTTGTGGCGCGTGCTGATAAGGTGCGGCGCGTTGTCGTCGTGGGAGGCGGGCCGGCCGGATTAAAGGTCGCTGAAATTGCGGCGAAACGCGGCCACAAGGTTACCCTATTGGAGCGCGAGCACGTGTTGGGGGGCCAGGTTCGCCTCGCGGCAAAGCAACCCGAACACGAAATCTTTGGCGAGGTGACACGCTATCTTGAAGCTTCTGTGGCCAATCGGGGAGTCGATCTCCAGCTTGGAGTGACAGCGACTCCGGCGTCGCTCCGGCAGCTTGCAGCCGATGTGATAGTGATTGCAACAGGATCGGAACCGAATCTTCCGAACCAGCGGCGAGACGATGCACAGCACGCGCGCGAGTTCGGGAGGCAAGTGTTGCCGTCCATCCCGGGTCTGGATCAGGATTTTGTCGTGTCTTCCGACCAAATCCTGTCGGGCGAAGTGGAACCGAGCGGGAATGTGCTTGTGGTCGATGACAACGGTCACTGGGAGGCGGCCGGAACGGCGGAGTACCTCAGTGAGCACAACTGTCGTGTCCAGGTAATCGCTTCCCATTCCTTAATAGGCGAGGGCATTGAGGCCGGCACCCGGACGCTCTTCTACCGTCGCGCCGCCATCAAGGGCATCCAACTCCGTCCCAGCACGGCGCTTCTCGAAGTTGGCAATCATCGCGTCAAAGTCGCCGCAGTTTTCAGCCCCCGCAACCCAACGGGATGGAACAAATACCTGCTTGTGCCGGGCGACGAAGAGTGGATCGAAGGGATTGATTGGGTCGTTCCTGTAATTGGTCGCCGATCGAGGGAAGACCTTTTCCTGGAACTCAAGGAATCTTCTGAATTCGATAGCGTGCAAATCGAACGGGTCGGCGATTGTGTTGTTCCGCGATTGATCCAAAGCGTCATTTCAGAGGCGTTCACATTGGCACAGACTCTGTGAGTGCGCGCATGTTGCAGATCGGCCACGAAAATCAGAGTTCGAATGGATCAATCCCAGTTCACGATCCATTCACCACCCATCGAAAAGGGTCCATATTCGCTGGTAAACCTTCAGCCCAAGCCCATTTGGATCGACGCCTTTACCATTAGGTTATACTAATTTCTCCCAAATGGCTTTTGAAAAACTATCATCTGACTTAACCACGGTTATGAAACGATTCTTCGCTCGGCTGGCCGGAAGAGCAGGCATTTTTGGGCTCCGAATCAGCCTCGATCGATCAGCGGTTTTCCTTTTCCTCGGACTATTCTGTTTCCTGGTTCCTGGGTCGATGCGGGCCGAGCAACCCAACATCCTGCTTATCCTCACCGATGATCTCGGTTGGCGGGATCTCAGTTGTTACGGGAGCGACTTCTACGAAACCCCGAACCTTGACCGACTGGCTACCCAAGGATTGCGTTTCACCGACGCCTATGCCGCGGCGACCGTCTGCTCTCCCACCCGCGCGGCTTTGCTCACGGGGAAGACCCCGGCCCGGCTGCATATCACCGATTTCCTCAGCGGTCTGGAGTTCCCTCATGCCGCCCTGACACCCCCGGATTGGACGCGGTATCATCTGCCTCACGAAGAAGTCACGCTTGCGGAGATGCTGAAGCCGGCAGGATATGAGACGTTCTATTTTGGCAAATGGCACCTGGGAGGCGAAGATCACTTTCCCGTCACCCAGGGATTCGACCACAGTGCGGCGGAAGGCGCCAGTGGCTGGCCTGCGGCCTATTTCTATCCCTGGAGCGCGGTCAGGAACCTGGAGGGGAAGAAAGGCGATTACCTTACGGACCGCTTAACCGATGAGGTGATCAAGAGCTTGGAACAACCCCATGAACGCCCCTTTTTCATCTTCCTGTCCTATTATACGCCTCATCGTCCCACCCAGGCCAAGGAAGAACACATCCGGAAGTACGAAGCAAAGCTTACTCCCGATCAGGTCCAACGCAATCCGGTTAATGCAGGGATGATGCACAGCCTGGACGAAAATGTCGGACGGATCATGCAATCGCTCGACGATCTGAAACTGGCGGAAAACACGCTCTTGATTTTTACCTCCGACAACGGCGGCAACCACTATGCGGATATACCGCAGAAGACCAACAATGCCCCGTTACGGGACGGAAAGGGTTCCGCTTATGAAGGCGCCTACCGCGTACCCCTCATTATCCGATGGCCCGGGAATGTCCCGGCAGGAATTGAGTCCACCGAGCCGGTGAGCAGCATCGATTTCTTCCCAACCTTTCAGGCATTGACCTTGCAGGAGCGGACTGCGGAACAGCAACTTGATGGCGTCAATCTTCTCCCTCTACTTCTGGAACAACAGCCGCTTGGACGGAAAGCCCTCCATTGGCATTACCCCCATTACCATAACGGAGGAGCATCGCCCCACGGAATCATACGCAAAGGGCAGTTCCGGCTGATCGAACATTTCGATGGAACGCCGACGGAAATGTATGATATCGAAAACGATATCGGTGAGACGGTGAACCTGGCCAGATCCATGCCTGAAAAGTCGGAAGAATTGTTAGCTGAGCTTCGCCAATGGCGACTGGAAGTAGGCGCCCAGATGCCTACCCTCAACCCCAATTACGATCCCGACCGAGTGCACGACTGGATGTTCCATCAGCAATAGCCAGCCTGGATTCTGGATACTTGATGCATGATGCTGGATGCTGGATGCTGGATGCTGGATGCATGATGCTGGATGCTGGATGCTGGATGCTGGATGCTGGATGCATGATGCTGGATGCTGGATGCTGGATGCTGGATGCTGGATGCTGGATGCTGGATGCTGGATGCATGATGCTGGATGCTGGATGCTGGATGCTGGATGCTGGATGCTGGATGCTGGATGCTGGATGCTGGATGCTGGATGCTGGTTTGTGACCTCGGTGCTCTTCGCTAAAGTCAATTCCTAATTGACACCTCTGGTGCCTCTCTACGGTAACCCAGTGTGCGCTTCGCGACACTGGGCTTTGGAGTTCAACGCTGTTGGCGTAGAAGGTGCCAGGGGCGCCTTTTGGCGTGCTGGGGGACAGAAATGTCCCCCCTCCTTTAACTCTTGGCGCCTCTTGGCGAGCTTTGCGAGAGTCACTATTTCGATGCTGGATTCTTGAAATGCGCATCAAGCATCCAGGATCGAGCATCAAGCCCCTAACCCCACCAGGGTTCGCCCGGGGCCAAACGGCTTTGCATGAAATCCTCATTGAGGTCCAGGCCGAGACCCGGTTGGTCGGGGACGCGCAGGATACCCTCCCTAACCACCGGGGCGGTATCGTTGGACATTTGCTCGATCACTCGGCCCGGTCGTCCGAGAGAGCTCTCGGAACGGTAGAAATTCTGCATGGCCAAGGAGAGGTGGGCCGAGGCAAAGGTCCTGACCAGGCTGCCGCGGTTGTGCAAGGCCACTGGGATCCGCGTAATGGCCGCGTAATCCGCAATCTTGGAAACCCCGGTTATGCCGCCGGCATAAGCAATATCCGGATGAAGGATGTCTACGGCCAGGTTGTCCAGAAAGGGTTTGAATTCCCGTAGCGGTTCCAGTTTCTCTCCGGTCAAAATGGGGACGGGGGATTCCTGGCGAAGCATCTTCCATCCGTCGGAATAGCGAACATCCAGGGCATCCTCGACGAAACTCACCTCGAACGGTTCCGAGGCTTTGCAGATGGCGATGCCGCTAGGCGTGTCGAATTCGCCATGACAGGCAACACCGAGTTCAAACGTGTCTCCCACCGCCTCGCGCAAGGTGGAAAGTCCCGCTTTATATTGTCTCAGGTCCTCCCCACTCACCGTGGGATGGAAAGGTTTTCCGACGGGGAAAGCCTGGTCGATATTGAACTTGTAAAAATCGAAACCTTCGGGTTTTTCCTTCATTTCCTGGACCCAATCGCGGCAGGAAACCGGGTCGTGCATGTCTTTGAGGAAATCGCAGTGGGAATACATGAGGCATCCGTCGCGAAAAGGGCCGCCGAGCAATTTATAAACGGGTTGACCGGTAATTTTTCCCGCCAGGTCCCAGAGGGCGGTGTCGATACCGCTGATCGTTGCATAATGACCCATAAACGGATGCTGCAGGGAGGTCATGCGGTAGAAGAGATGCTCGATGGCCATCGGGTCCGCTCCGATGAGACCGGCGGGTCCGCCCTTCAATTTATTGGAGCCGGGATATTGCCCTGCCGTCATGTGCTTCAGGAAACCGCGGGCAATGGGGCCGCTTACTCCGGCCTCGCCGTAACCAACCAAGCCCGCGTCGGTTTCGATCTTGATGAGACAGCCATCAAACAGGAAGTCGAGTTGCATGGCCTTGACCGCGGTTATCCTGACCTGTCCTTCATAGGGAGCGGCCGCCGACCTGAGACCGAATAAGGACGCGCCGAAAGGCAAGGTAAGGGCAAGGCGGAGAAAATCTCGTCGCGACTGGTTGCGTTGCATCAAATGCTGGGTGCTGGGTTCTGGGTTCTGGATGGACTCTCGCAAAGCTCGCCAAGGACGCCAAGATTCTTTTTATTTAACAAGGATGCACAGGATGGATAGGATAGAATGCCCGGGACAAGCGCGTGCAACCCTCACTCGGCGCCAGCACCAACGCCAACGGCGTTGAACCCCAGAGCCCAGCGTCGTGAAGCGCACACTGGATTATTGATCACCCGTATTATCGAACCCCAACGGGGTTCCACAAATTCTAGCAAACAGTGAGATCCATTCGATGTGGAACCCCGTTGGGGTTCAAAATTTCTAATCCATTTCTACCCAGTGTGTGCTACACGACACTGGGCTTTGGAGTGGAACTGCTTTGCAGTTCTTTCTTCTTGGCGCCGCAGGCGCCCTTAGCGCTCTTGGCGAGCTTTGCGAGAGGAAATCCGTGGTTTATCAGGCTGCAAATTCCAGGCCGCGCATGGTTCCGGTGGAACTGGCAAATTTGTCGGATTCGATGCCCATACGTTGTAGCATGGATACAAAGAGATTGGGCAGCGGGTAGTTGCGCTGAGTGTCGAAAGCGAGGTGTTGGCCGTGCTTGAAGCCGCCGCCGGCAAACAGGGTGGGTAGATTCAAGCAGGTGTGAGCATGCGCATTACCCAAGTTGGATCCGTAGAGAATCATCGTGCGATCCAACAACGTCTCTCCGTCTTCCTCAAAGGTCTTCATGTCTTCGAGCAGGCCCGCGATAAGCTTCATATGCCAAGTATCGATAACCTCCAACTGCCCTAGCTTTTCCTCGGACTTTCCATGATGCGAAAGATTGTGGTAGCCGTCGCTGACGGTTTTCCCGTCGACTTCGATGGCGGGGGAATTCACACTGTCGAGGAGGAGCGTAATGAGGCGCGTCGAGTCGGACTGAAATGCCAATCTGGAGATTTCATACATCACCCGAACTTTTTCCATGTAGTCGCGGGGACTGCTAGGATCGATCGGCATGGGAACGTCTACTTTTGGCTTAGGCCTATACTCCCATTCCTTGGAAGCCTCCATCCGTTTCTCCAGGTCCCGAACGCTGCCGAAGTATTGCTCGAGCCTCTGCTGGTCCGCTCCTCCCAAATCCCGTTGAAGTGACTTGGCTTGATCGCCCACCGTATCCAGGATGCTTTGACCCAGTTCCAGTTTACGCACCTGTTCCTCTGTTTCTTCCGGGCTGCCCTGAAAAAACATGCGCTTAAACACACCGGAAGCCGACTGATCGCACGGAATCATCACTCCTGATCCCGTCCAGGACAGACTGCGGATACCTGTGCTTACATTGACTCCAAGAGTAAATAAAGGGAAGCGGGTTAGATGGCCAATTTCCTCGGCCATTACCTGGTCGAGTGAAATCGTATTGCGGAATCCCCCGCTCGCCGGGTGAGGCGCGGCGGTGAGAAAGCAATTATCGGCTGGGTGACCTCCATCCACGTCGGGATGCGATACTCCACTGAATACCGTGAAATCGTTTCGGTGCTCCTTGAGCTCATTCAAGTAGGGAGAAAGCTGGTACCCGACCCCTGTTTCCTTAGGAAAAAAGTGCTCCGGGAGCAGACCCAGGTTGTTACAGATTGCCAGCATGCGGCGTGGCACGACTGTTTGACTTGTTGATACCTTGTTTGAAACGCCTGCAAAGGCGGGTCGCATGGCATCGAGCATGGGAAGGGATAATGCGATGCCTGCATTGCGTAAGAATTTGCGGCGTGAAAGGGCTTGCCGTGTGGAAACGAAGGGGGTGGAGGGGGGCGTCTTCATCTGATCCGAAACTATTTTTTAAGAAATAAGGTGCTATTGACAAGTCCTAAAATGAGCGTGCGCAGGCCATAGTTATCGGGTTCGCTCTTTCTTAAAATGGCTTCGACCTCTTGGCGGTCGGAAAACCGGATGGGAGCGCCGGTGGCGTAGATGGCGAGTTGGTTCACGAGGTTACGGGCCAGTTGCTCTTCGTCGGTCAAAAGGTGCTGCTTCAATTCGCGGACGTCATGGAACGTTCTACCATCGGGAAGTTGTCCCGCGGCATCGACCGGCAATCCTATCCGGTAACGAAATGGATCTCCGTTGTGCCCAACGCCTTGAACCGGTTCTCCCTCCCCTTGGCTCGTTGTCCGATAGCGATCCCGCCAACCACCCATGACATCAAAATTCTCCAGAGCGAAGCCTGCGGGATCGATCCTGACATGGCAGACGTTGCAGCTCTCCTGGGAGCGATGCATGGCCAACTGTTCCCGGATGGTTTTGGTTCCCCGAATATCGGATTCGATTGCTTGAACCGAGGGAGGAGGTGGAGGAAAGTGGTAGCCAAGTATGCGTTCCATGATCCAGACGCCACGAGTTACCGGAGAAGAAGTCGTGCCGTTGGCAGTCACTTTAAGAACGCTCCCCTGGGTCATAAAGCCGCCTCTCGGGCTATCTTCGCTCAGTTCGACCGGCCGGAAATAAGCGCCGCGAACGCCTTCGATTTCGTAGAGCGTCGCCAGGCGTTCGTTAATGACAAGGAAGTCCGAGTCTATCAAATAACTAACACCCAAGTTGTCATTGATGAGCTTCCGGAAATAAAGCTGGGTTTCTTCCTCCATCGACTCTACGAGCGCATCGTCCAACTGGTATTCGGGATAGAGTTCCAGATCGGGGCTACTATCGCCCATTTTTCGTAGATCCAACCAGTAATTGAGGAAAGCGTCGACGAATCGGCGAGTTTTGGGGTCGTCAAGCATACGCTCTACCTGCCGATTAAAAGTTCCGGATTTAAGAATTCTTCCATTGGCAGCAAGTTTAAGAAGCTCGTCGTCAGGAGCGGAGTTCCATAAAAAATAGGAAAGCCGTTCCGCCAATGCGTAGCCATCAAGCCGTCCCTCAGAGGCCTGATGATATATAAATCCTGGCGATGCAAGCACGGCAGTGTAGCCGGCGATCATGGATTCGGTGAAGTTGTGCCCGTTGGCAAGCGCGTCGAGAATCAAACCTAGAAAGCGATCGTGATCCGCTTTGCTTACCGTGCCTCGATAGGCGTGTTGGAGGAAGTTCTTAAGCAAGCGGTCCGCGTCCTTGGATGGGCGTTGGCTTTCGGCAAAAACGTGCGCTCTGGGTGGCTGCATATTATTGGCATTGTAGATACCAAGGAGAATATCTTGCGTCTCTCCCACAGAACTCGGCCGTTTGTAATTGGGATACTCCTCTATATGGTAGCTGTCCGTTGCATTGGCTGGATTCGAAACCGTCTTCAAATTCCCAAACAGCAGTTTATGGCCGGACGGAGGCCAGCTCTCGATCAAGGGGCCTTCAACTTCCATCCATTGGTAGGCAACTCCGGGCATTCCGTCTTCTTCTTCAAAGGGATTCTTGAAGTGGGGCGGACGCGACCGGACCAACCGAGCGGCGTCGGGGCGGATCGTTTCTCCCGCCTTCAGCCAGACTTCAATCTCCTGCACGGAGGGTTCCGGTCCAAAGTCGAAGTTACCCAATCTCCTCAAGATTCGAACCGGAAAATCGGAGTAGATGGTGATCGGTTCAGTCCGTCGGCCTTTACTGACCTTCGAGAAATCGGGGGACATCCAAACCGTGTATCCTGCGAACTTTAGACGATAGCGTCCGGAAACCGGCGCTCGAAATTCGTCGAACTGAATCTCCACGTGCTCGTAAGCGCTCATGACCGTGACCACGGCTTCTTCGTGCCTGCGAGCGGGATCCGAATGGTCGCCCGGTAGCGGACGGATCCATATTTCTCTTTTGTCGGTCGGTTGAATATTCAAATCCTCACGTATCTCGTATCCTTGTACCGGATACGTTCTACGAATTGCCGGTCCGTTACCTCTGGTGAACTTATACTGATCCCAGGAGTAGTAGCGCCGTCGGAGTGGTTCCGGCGTATCGACCTGCTTGATTACGGCTTCCCGCAACGCGCTTTCGCCCACGGTAAGATACCGGGATAATTGGATGTGCGAAACGTCGAGCGCTTCTCCCGATTTATTGTAGCCATGCGCCGCCCGATCCTCCGGCAGGGAATCCCTGATCGTCAAATAAGGAAGAGAGAGCAAGTCGCGCACCGAGTTTTCATATTCATAACGATTCAGGCGTCGTTTGACAGATCGACCGATATCAGCCTGCATTTTTTGCTCGGTGTCGATGATTTCAGCCGAAACCAGCTCCAGGAACTCATCTAAATGCGACTTCCCTGGTCGCCGCTTTTCCTTGGGCGGCATCTCACCGGCCTGGGCGCGGTCGTGAGCCTTGATCCAAGTTTGTAACGTATCGGGAGTGATCGGCTGTTCCGCCAGGGACCACAGATCCAGATCTCCCTTCATTTCCACATCGTCATGACAACCGGCACAGTGTTGATCAATGAATTCGGGAATTCGGACAGGTAGAGAATCCTCCCTGCCTGAAAGGGAACAACAGCCGGCGATGAGGCAAAGGCCGGTGAATTTTGGGATACTTCTCCAGTGAGAAAACATGGGTCTATGACTGTGGGCGGGCGCCTATCAATTTTATATCGTCAAGAATGACCTCGCTATGGCGGTCGCCGAAAATAATCGAGAATCGACCGTTCTCGACGGACTCTGTATTGTGCACGTAGCTAAGTTCAAATTTTTTCAGATCGCTATCAATTGCAACCGATTCAGACGTCCACAAGACAGGATTACCTCCAGCATGCCCTAACTGCACCTGCAATTGGGTATTTCCAGTGTTACACTTGGCATAAAAGGAAATATCGTAGGTGTTTCCCTGGCGAAGCTGGATCATGTAAAATCCTTCGGAATAGAACCTCCAAGTGGGCTTGGTTTCCTGATAGATGACCGGTTTTCTGGGATTGGTGAACATCACCATACACCGCAGCGCCCCTGAACCGTCGACCCCCTGACCATCAGCCGTTCCCAGGGTAACCTGTGCGTTGGAGAACCAATGAAAAGTATCCATCATGAAAGTGGAATTGTTAATCTGGTTCGTCGGAAGTGTCATTATTTCCGGTTGTTGTCCTGTAAGGGCTTGGACAACGTCCGCCGTTTTTTCAAGCCCCCACTCCGAGTCGTAGAGGCCGTAAGGCCATGCATTATTAAATACTCCGCAGTAGTATATCCAATCGATGTCTCTTTTGGCACACTCCTTGGTCACAAAATTTACCAGTTCCAACACATCCTCCCGAGGATTAACCAAACGGCTTCCCCATTCGCTCAAAAGGACTTTCTTGTTGTGGGTGCGGGCCCACTGATCCGCCAATTCCAGTTCATGAAGGACTTGCTCCTTCCAACCGGGAAATAACTCGTTCAGCGATCTCGGTACATTGCTGTGTGAAAATCCGGGTGGTTTGTAGTTGTGAAAAATTCCCCAGATATTTTCGTCCTCCTTAAATCCAGTGCCATCGGGGAGGCGGTAATTCAGATATTCCGGAGTGACATACTTAACCAGCATGTCGGGGTGGTTGAAGTTCGGGCCTCCCACGGCGATTACCCGGGTCGGATTCGTTGCCCGAATGGCCACAATGGCATCACCGAGCCACTGCATCACTTCGACATCGTACTTCGGTTCGTTTGGGTGTCCCGCCATCAAGGGTTCGTTCATGATCTCAAAAACCAACTCTTTCGGATACATCTGGTAGAGTTCCGCAAAGTTTCTCCAGTATTGGACAAATGACTCTTTTCCATAGACCCTTCCCGTGAAGCCGGTAATCACCACGGTCAGTCCCCGGTCAATGGCTCCATCAATTGCTTCCCGATGATGCATAGGATCAATTCCCTGTTTGACGAAAAACCGAATGCTATCAAATCCGGCCGCCTTGAATACGTCGTAATAGGCGGGGTCGTAGCCGATCTTATTTACTTCGGTCGTCGCAAAATCGAGATTTACCCCCTGGCCTATTTCCGGCCAGTGCTCGGAAGCCTGACTCAAGGTCAGGCTGAATAGCGAAATTATTGGGATTAAAACTGCGTTTTTCTTCAAGGCAAGGAGCGGTAGAGTTTATTTATGCAATCGATTGAAAATCTTCCGTGAAATCCCTTTTTCGTCAAGAATTCTTACAAAAGGCAAAAGGGGTCAGGTAGGTATGGCGCTTAGTTAAGCTGGGTTTGTAGACCGGAGCGATTATCAATTACGACCAATTGGTCGTTGAGGCTTCTGATTAACCGATGGAGGCTGTTAACCCGCATGTCTCACAAATTTTCTACTGCGCGCCCGAATCCCGGCACTGGAGCGGGAATCCCTGGATTTCATGCCCGTGCTTCGCACAGATGCATGCCGACTTCGCAGGGTGTCGACCCAGCTTCACCCGCGAATCGGCACTAAACCCGCACCAGCACTCGGTCTTCAAACGCTCGTTACGAATTTTGTGAGACATGCGGGTTAAGGATTTTGCAATCCGGTTGCGTTGTGATTGAATGAATCGATTTTATTAGATTCTATCCCAAAACCTATGAAAAAAAGTTGTGCACTATTCCTGGCCTTGGCCGTGGTCCTTGTCGGATGCGGTCCCCGAAACGGAGAGAACGAGACCGAAAAACTTCGGATAGCCGTCATACCCAAAAGTACCAATAACGTGTTTTGGAAGAATGTCCACGCAGGAGCAGTGAAGGCGGCCACGGAGCTTGACGTATCCATCGATTGGCAGGGACCTGCCAAGGAGACGGACCGCCAACAACAAGTTTCCACCGTTCAGAATTTCATCAGCCGCAAAATGGATGCCATCGTTCTTGCGCCGTCGGATTCCCGCAGCATGGTCCGGGTGGTCAGAGACGCGGGCAAGGCAGGTATACCGGTGGTTATTTTCGATTCCGGCTTGGACTCGAATGACTACATCAGCTTTGTCGCCACCGATAATTATCGGGGTGGTCAATTGTGTGCGGAGAAACTGGCCGAGGTAATTGACGGTAACAAAGTGGTGGTCCTGCGCCATAGTGAGGGTTCCGCCAGCACTATGAAGCGCGAAAAGGGTTTCCTCGAACGTATCCAGGAGCTTATGCCCGATATTGAACTGGTTTCCACCAATCAATATGGAGGGGCCAGCGTAGAGAAAGGGCTTCAGGTGGCTCAAAACCTGCTAAATCGGTTCAGTGAGATCGACGGAATTTTTTGTCCCAGTGAACCGACCGCGCAGGCTATGTTGCGCGCCTTGCAAATCTCCGGCAAATCGAAGCAAATCAAGTTTATCGGTTTTGATGCCAACGGCGACTTGATCGATGGCCTTGAACAGGGAGAGATTCATGGGCTGGCGCTTCAGGATCCTTTTAATATGGGTTACCTGGCTGTCAAAACGGCTGTCGATCATTTGAAGGGACAATCGGTGGAGGAACGCATTGACACCGGGGTCAATATGATAACTCCGGACAATATGAACCAACCGAGAATGCAGGAGCTGTTGAATCCACCCGTGAAAGAGTGGTTGGACGAATGATTGTCCGGTGAAGAAAAGCAGCCCCGTTCTGACCCTCTCCAATATCAGCAAAACCTTCGGCCCGGTCGAAGCGTTGAAAAACATTGAGCTGGAGGTTTATGGTGAGGAAATCCTGGCCATCATTGGAGAAAACGGAGCCGGAAAAAGCACCCTGATGAAAATCCTGAGCGGGGCTTATCAGCCGGATGCCGGTGGTTCGATGTGCTTGGACGGGAAGGACTACCTACCGGCCAATCCCGCTGAAGGCCGCGATGCCGGTATTTCCATGATTTACCAGGAACTGAACCTGGCTTTGCACTTGTCGATTGAAGAGAACATCCTGCTGGGAATTGAAAAAGCCCGCATGGGCTGGATACGTTCCCAGAGAGAGAAAGTAAACGAAATATTGGCTTGGTTGGGGCACACCGATCTGTTACCGGAAACCGTGGTTGGAGAGTTGAGCATTGGCCAGCAGCAGTTAGTTGAAATTGCCCGAGCTCTCATCAGCGATGCCCGGATCGTCATCATGGATGAACCGACCAGTTCCTTGTCAGACGAAGACAGCAAATCCTTGTTCAAGGTTATCCGCCAGTTGAGGGACAAGGGAATGGCGGTCATCTACATCAGTCATTTTCTGGAGGAAGTTGCAGACATCGCCGATCGATATGTGGTCCTGCGTGACGGAGATTTGGTGGCCACGGGTGAAGTCGCGGAATCATCCCTGGAAGAAATGATTGAACATATGGTGGGACGAACGGTGGACGAGCTTTATCCGCGTATTCCTCATGCAGTGGGAGAACAAATACTGGAGGTGAAAAACCTGACTGTTGATTCGGGACCCGAGGAGGTTACTTTCGCACTGCATCGCGGGGAGATTTTGGGAATCGCCGGATTGGTCGGTGCGGGCCGTTCTGAAACGATCCGGGCAATCTTTGGCCTGGAAGAAGTTCATGAGGGAACGGTTCGCCTGTCCGATAATCCCCAGTTAAATGCCTCTTGGATGACTCCTCCGCGGGCCCTTGCTTCTAAACTGGATTACCTGAGCGAAGACAGAAAGGAGGAAGGATTGGCTTTGAATCTTTCCATTGCTACAAACGTCACGCTATCCCATCTCAGGAGATATAGCCGGATGGGAATCCTCCGGTTGAAAGAGGAGGCATCGACTGCAAAAGCCTTTGTCAATCGACTCCGCCTCAAATACAGCGATATCAACCAAAATGTTTCCAACTTGTCCGGCGGTAACCAGCAGAAAGCATCTATCGCACGATTATTGCATCACGACAGCGATATATTTTTTCTCGACGAGCCTACCCGCGGTATCGATGTGGGGAGCAAAGCTGAAATCTATGCGATCATCCACCAATTGGCGGCCCAGGGTAAATCTATTGTTATGGTCAGTTCCTACCTTCCCGAATTGTTTGGGGTTTGCGACACCCTGGCAGTCATGCATCGCGGGTCGATATCTCCGGTCAAACCCGTCGAAGCATGGGAAGAGAAAGCAGTCATGCTGTTTGCCACCTCGGGTAGAACTGAGGTTGAAACAAACATGAATTAAACTTTGGAAAATCCAAGAGCCCATAAAAGTGAAGCGAAACATCCCATCGTCCCTCGTCCAGTTCGGTCCCTTTTTTGGCCTGCTCTTTGTCATAGCCTTGTTTGGAATACTGGGGTTCACCCGTGATGATTTTCACGAATCCTTTTTTTCGTTTTATAATTTCAAGACCATACTCACCCAGACGGTCATCATAGGCATTGGTGCCCTGGGAATGACCCTGGTCATTATTTCCGGCGGGATCGATCTCAGCGTGGGTTCCCAGGTGGCCTTGGGAACGGTGGTCATCGCCCTGGTCCTGGGCGACCCGAATGCACAGGACCTGGGAATCTTATGGCCGCTCCTGGCCGCTATGGCGGCAGTCGGCGCCTGTGGATTGATGGGTTGGTTTGGTGGATTTGTCAGCGCAAAATTCGGCATCGTCCCCTTTATCGTAACTCTTGGGACCATGCAAATTGCCCGGGGGATTGCCAAATGGCTTGCCAACGAGCAAACGATCGCCACCCCCGATAATTGGATGCAGGAATTAATGAGCATCAATCCTGAACCGTCCTGGCTCATTTTTGCACCAGGCATCTGGATGGCCCTTTTTTTGTTGCTGGTACTGACTTTGATACTTCGTTACACGGTCTTCGGCCGTCACGTGTTTGCGTTGGGCTCTAATGAAAATACAGCCCGGCTCTGCGGGATTAATGTGACCTTTAATCGCATCCTCATTTACACCCTCTGCGGACTGTTTGCCGGAGTGGCAGCGGTTATGCAGTACAGCAATCTGAGCATCGGAGATCCAACCTCGGCCGTGGCCATGGAACTGGATATCATCGCTGCCGTCGTCATAGGCGGTGGTTCTCTGCGTGGAGGTGAAGGAAGTGCAGTCGGATCCATCATCGGAGCCCTGCTCATCGCCGTTTTGAAGAACGCCTGCGTTATCATTGGAGTGCCTACCTATTTTCAGGAAATCATTATCGGAGGTATCATCATCGGAGCGGTTCTGGTGGACAATTTGAAACATCGCATGACATAAAATGTCTAAATCCCCTTCAGGTTCTTCCGCCGAGCGAGTAACCCCCCCTTGGTGGCTGCGCCGCTAAAAAGCAAATTCCTATTAAAAGTATGAAGCAGATGGTATTGATGTGTGTCGCGATGCTGATGGTCGGCTGTTCTTCCAATCGGAGCGACTATGAATCGCCATTTGAGATTAAGCGTCTGGCTTTCGGATCCTGCAACAACCCGCGCCGGTACAACGAAAACATGTTTGCGGCCATCGAGAAACGTCAACCGGACATCTTCCTGATGCTCGGTGACAATATCTATGGGGATACTGAAGACATGGATCTCCTGAAAGAAAAATACCAGGAACTGGCCGATGCACCAGGCTTTGCCAGCCTACGGGAATCTGCTCCGATATTGGCCATCTGGGACGATCACGATTACGGCATCAATGACGGCGGCCGCCATTATGCGAAGAAGCTGCAGTCAGAGCAGGTCTTTCTCGATTTCTTTGAACCGGGCCAACAAAGCCCACGGTCCCAAAGGCCGGGACTTTATACCTCCGGTCTCTATGGACCCGCGGGCCGTCAGGTACAGGTTATTATTCTCGATACCCGCTACTTTCGCGATGAGTTGCCGCGGACCGGAAGGGAGCACACGACGGATTTTGTCGGGTGGTATGAGGCAACCATGAATCCGGAACTCACATTGCTCGGTGAGCCGCAGTGGCGATGGCTGGAAAGGCAGTTATCCGTGCCCGCCGACGTGCGGTTAATCGTCAGCAGCATCCAGATTCTGGCTCATGAGAAGGGCATGGAAAACTGGGGTCACTACCCCCATGAGCGCCAGCGGCTTTTTGGGCTTCTGAAAAAGCATCGAGTCAGCAACACCCTGGTCTTGTCAGGTGATGTTCACTTCGCGGAGATTTCCAAGAGGAACATCGGTTCTTACCCGCTCTATGACTTTACCAGTAGCGGTATGACCCATGCGAATAAGGCTTGGGCCATGGCGAAGAATCACTATCGAGTCGGGAATGCAGTTCACGAACTCAATGCCGGCGTCATTGATATCGACTGGGAGGCGAGACGATTCGTCCTGAGGATTATCGACAGGACATCCAAAGACCTTGAAGTGCAGGAAATCCCCTTTGATCAATTGCAGTTCGATTAGACGATCTGTTGAAAGTTAATAGACTAGCCCGCATGTTACACAAAATTCTACTCATATTCATTGTGCTGAGTGCATCAATTGTAGTCGCACTCTCACTCGATAATCTTGAGACTCCTACCGTCGAAGCGGAAAAAACAGAGGGGACTGCTGAAATCTCTGCAAAACCGTCAATCGTTGCTTTAGCGACTATTATGAAAAATTTCCGCGCATCGCTAAGCAGTGAACTCCTTGACGCAGCATCCTACCCACTCGGACACAAAGAATCTTACTCATGGACGAATACTCCGCCAAGTATGGGCGGCGATCGCGGCGGTATCCGTTTTGGCAGATTGTCCGCTGAACAATTGACACATTTTTATGAAGTTCTGGACGCATTTTTGAGTGATGACGGCTATACCAAAGTCTCTCTGATTACCAAAGAAGTTGAAACGCATCTCAGCAAAATCAGACCCGGCTTTTGGGACCCGAATCATTACCATATTGCTCTGTTTGGTAACCCGGAGACAGATGGATCGTGGGGATTCCAGTTGGATGGGCATCATTTG
This sequence comes from Opitutales bacterium, assembly GCA_965204545.1. Lineage (GTDB taxonomy): Bacteria > Verrucomicrobiota > Verrucomicrobiia > Opitutales > UBA2995 > JAABVD01. The sequence continues at coordinate 2,292,221 of CBDBFA010000003.1, forward strand.
GCACTCAACTTTCTGGTACACGGCGATGAAGTCTCTATTGTTCCCGCCTTCATTGGATCCGAACCGGCAACCGTCAACGGCATTGAGGTGCTTGCGGATGAAAGAGGCAACGCTTTCGCCTTAATGAATAGTCTCAATGCCACGCAAAAAGAGAAAGCAATTCAAACGCGTCGTCGCAGACTCCAAGTTGGTCCCGGCAGATCTGAAGATCCGTTTCTGAATTACGATTACTCCGATTTTGTGGGGATCGGTCTGAAAGCATCGGAGATGAACGCTACTCAAATAGAGCACCTACGGAATCTGATTAAGACGTATGTCTACAACCTTGAAACCGAATTTGCGGATGTCTGGATGGCGGATATTGATATCGGACTCGACCATACTTATTTTGTCTGGATTGGTGGCAAGGCCACGGATGATCCCATCTACTATCGCGTTTTCAATCCCGCGGTTTGGATCGAATTCAACAACGAAGGCGGTGTCGGTGGTGGACGTAGGCGCGGTGGAAGCGGAACCCGCGAGGGCTATCTGGATCACATCCACTCTATTACCCGAGCACCGAACGGAAAAGACTATGGCATTTTCGCCTTGAATCAGGGTCCTAAAATGCTCTTGGAACATTATGCCCTCAAAGGTCACCACGGAATTACCAACATATTAATTGATTATAGCCTTTCAAATTTACAAGTCAGGGAAAATATGGAGGCACCGTAATGCTTGAAAATGTTTGGAAGAAGGCGAGGAGCAGGGTCGTGAAGAACGGATTCCAATGTTGGGACCCGACAGGGCGAAATTGCTCGCTAAACCCCCACCTTGGCGGCTGCGCCGCTAAAAAGCAAATTCCTGTCAGTAAATCTCTGGGAATGAAGGCAGTAACGCTGTTCATAATTCTCATAGCGGGGATTGCTATATCAAGTACGGAAGAGGCGTATGCTGTGAATGCGGACGAGAACCTTCCGATGGGGAATGCCGAGGATATAAGAATTGAGGGAGATGTAGTTCACTTTGCTGCGCAAAAGCAGGGAAGTCCGCAGTCCATGTGGTTCGGTTTTCGAATAAAAGGAGCCAAAGGTAAAAAAATTACCTGCATTTGGGAGCGAACCAATGAAGTGCTTGGCAGTGGTTCCCTCGGTGCTGCTGTACCTGTCTACAGAGCTTTTGATAATGAACCGTTCAAGCGCATTCAGGCATCGGCATGCGAATATCAGCCAGAACATAACAGATTTGTCTTTGACATCCCTTGCGAATCGGACGAAGTGCATGTCTATTACTGTTATCCTTATGGTCCGACGGAATTAGATGCGTTCTTCTCGTCTATCCAGGATAGCGAGTTTGTGCGGATTTCAACGTTGACAAAGAGTGAAGGTGGAAGGCCGTGTAAACTGCTGGAAATATCCGACAAAAGGGGAAAAGGTAAAAAGCAAGTATGGTTTACAGCCCGAGCACACTCTGGTGAAGTTACCGGATCTTTCGTGCTTGAAGGTATCGTAAGGAATATCTTAGCCGATCCAAAGATACTGCAAAAGGCTGACTTCTATTTTGTCCCTTTTGTGGACACCGATGGCGTTTGGCTTGGCTACTATGGAAAGAATAGAGAACCCCGGGATTTTAATCGCGACTACTGTTTAGATCCCATCAGACCTGAAATTGATGCTATACTCAAAGCAGTCCGTTCAAAAGGCTCCGGAAGGGTTGATTTCTCGTTTGATCTCCATGCTCCGACGCCGGGAGGCCCAGTTTATCTTGTCCCGCCAAAGCTTTCGATAATCAGCGAGGAGGAGTGGAGGGAATGTTATAAATTTGCAGCGACGCTGGAAGAATTCTCCCCTGAAAGCTGTCCTGCCGCGTTCAGTGAATTCTTAAGGCGCGCCAGGCCCGCAGCCATGAATTGGACAAATGTTAACTATGACACGACCAACACGACATTCTTCTATAGAGCCTATGGAGCTTTCTCGTTTATTCTCGAGACCCCTTACCATCGCGGCGAGGGTATGAGCGGGAAAGTCCTGGAACCAGACGATTGGCGAAAACTGGGGCATGGTTTGACGAAGGCTCTGAGAGCGTTGTTGGATGGTAAGCTGAAAGAGATTGGCGAGATAGAAGACAGAGGCATTGATATTTTGTCCGAATGGCACCTTGTCCAACTGCCGAGCAAGGTGAAGCTATCCGAGGTAGATGAGACTCTTGAAATAGAATCTGTGGAAGTGGAGACAAAGGGTGATTCTTTCGTTTGGCTGGCTTCGAATGCTGTATGTGAGACGGTCTCATTGGATTATGAATTGGAAGGGACAATAAGACAGTGCCAACTATCTCTGAAAGAGGTAGGCGCTTCAAAGGCTCTTCCAACTGGAAGAATTGAAACCTACAACATTGAGCTCGATGCTTCTTCGACATCCTTCAAGAAGCGCGCTGAGAATATTAAGAGGTTTCGCGTTCTGCTGCGGATAGATGGATTGAATGGCAAACTTCGGATTAGATTATCCAGCAGCTAACCCCCACCTTGGCGGCTGCGCCGCTAAAAAGGAAATTCCTGTCAATAATAGCCTTCAATAGAAAAACTACTAGCCCGGATATCTCACAAAATTCGTGGCGAGCGAACGGAGGTCGAGTGCTGGTGGGCGTTTCGTGCAGATTCGGGGGTGAAGCCGGGTCGACACTCTGCAAAGTCCCGAATCCAGGGAAATCCGCTCCAGCGCCGTCATTCCGGAGCGCAGCAGAAGATTTGTGAGATATTCGGGCTAGCTCCCAGCCACCGGCGGCAAGGGCCACTCGTCGCCAGCCGTGAAGCCGCCATCGACGTAAATGCACTGCCCGGTGAGGTAATCCGAAGCTGGCGCGGCGAGAAAGACGGCTGTGCCGACCAAGTCTTCGGGCGTCCCCAAGCGGTTGAGCACAACCCGCCCCTCGCCCCAAGCGCGCATGGTTTCGTCGGCCCACAGCTTCTCGGTGAGCGAGGTGATTATAAAGCCCGGGCAGATGGCGTTGACCTGGATGTTGTGCGAACCGAACTCAATGGCTTGGCCCTTGGTGAGTTGGCCGACGGCACCCTTGGTCGCGGTGTAGACCGACACTTTGGCAAGGGCGTAACCCGTGGTCAGCGAGCCGATGTTGATGATCTTGCCGCCTTGGCCGCGCTCGATCATCTGGCGGCCGACCTTCTGGCTGAGGAAGTACAGGCCCTTGAGGTTGACGGCCATGATCTGGTCGTAGTTTTCTTCCGAGACCTCGACGATGGGCTGGCGGATGTTCATCCCGGCATTATTGAACAAGATGTCTATGGGACCGCATTGCTCCAAGGCCGCATCCATGCCCTCCAAGTCGGCCATGTCCAACTCGACCGCGCGGGCCTTGCCGCCGCCGGCCTCAATGGCAGTGACGGCTTCGTCGAGTTGGCTGCGGGTGCGGGCGGCGCAAATAACTGTGGCTCCGGCCTCAGCCATGCCCGCGGCCACTCCGCGACCAATGCCGCGACTGGCGCCGGTGACGAGAGCGACTTTTCCCGCTAGCGAAAATAGATTCACAATACACTCCTTCGTTGTTAGTGGTTGCGTTGATTAATGACAATCGAAACTGCTATTCCAGCAAGGCTTTTCAGTTCCTTACCGGATCTTCACCAGGATCCTTTCGATGCCTTGTTTAGATAGTTTTCTTGGGTTGTTGGATAAGCGTTCCATGTTTACCTGATCGGCGATCCAGGTGACTTCATCTTCGGCCAGGATGCCTGCATCGCGCAGCTGAAGAGGGGCGCCAACCGATTCCATCAGCGATTGGATTCTCTCTGCGCCACGCTCCGCGTTCGGCTGATCCAGAAGTTCAAGCAGAAATGCCATGCGGGCATGTACCTGGCCAGCTCCTCTCGGGTCAGTGCAATCGGTCGAATTAACTGATGCATTGAAATTGAGAATCTCTCCGAGGGTCAGGGCCACGGCCAAGCCGTGAGGCAGTCCAAAACGGGTCGTGATCGCATAGGAAATGGCATGCGGTGCCGTGGTTTTGCTGATGTTGATGGCCTTGCCCGACAAATGAGCCGCCCGGCACATTGCCATACGAGCTTCTGGCGTGGGATGCTGCACGCAGTGCGGGAGGTTCGCCAGTGCCAAGTGGACCGATTCCGAAGCATAACGAATGGATTCGTCGGTAGCTCCAACTGCCCAGATCGACTCGACAGATTGACAAAAGGCGTCCAAACCGGAGGCCGCGGTGATGCCCGCCGGCAGGCTGTGAGTGAGCCGAGGATCAATTACCGCATGACTCGGCAGCAGACGCGAATCGGCAACCGAATACTTCTGGCCATCGACGTAAGCCACCGCGAAATGTGTAGCCTCGCTGCCAGTTCCGGCAGTGGTGGGAATGGCGATGAGAGGTGGTCCATTCTTTTCAATGTCGCAAAGGCCAGTGATCATCTTTCTGGGATCAGCCTGATGATCGGCCAGAGCACCAATCAGCTTGGCCAGATCGATTGCGGTACCACCACCAACCGCGATCACGACATCGGGATTCGACCCGCAAAACTGCTGAATGCCGCGCTGAATGTCCTCAAGTTTTGGATTTGGTTTGAAACCCGATAATCGTTCTACGCCGCAATCAGCAAACAGAGGTTCAAGTTCGTCTGCCGCTCCCGACCGATGGTAAGCAAGCTCGTCCGCCACGAGAAAGACCTTCCGTATTCCTAACTGGTCGAGAATGGCCGCGACTTTTTCAATCGCACCTTCTCCAAAATGAACATCCTGATTCTGTGATTCGATCTGCATCGCCGATGTTCACCAAGGGAGTGAATAGGTTTTCACCGTCGTCATGAACTTCATCGCTTCGATGACCCCTTCCTTGATCCCCAGCCCCGAATCCTTAATGCCGCCGAATGGCGACAACTCGATCCGGTATCCCGGTACCTGATTGATATTTACTGTTCCCGTTTCCAGAGATTGGATGGCCTTGGTCGCCGCCGCCAAATCGTTGGTCACCACGCCGGAGGAAAGCCCGAAATTTGAGCTGTTGGCCAGCTCGATGGCATCATCCAGGTCTCTTACGGTAAGAATCGGAGCCAGTGGCCCGAAGGACTCTTCGCACACCATTTCGGTTGTCCGTGGCACATCGGCAATGACTGTCGGCTCCAGCAGTGCTCCGGTCCGTTTGCCTCCGATCATCAGCCTGGCGCCTTCATCGACCGCTTGCCGAACGCGGCGCTCCAGGAGTTGCGCGGCTTCTTCGTCAATCACCGAGCCGACACGAGTGGCTTCGTCGGCGGGATCGCCACATGGGTATTCGCTTGTTTTCTCTACCAACCGCCGGGTGAATTCCTCGACAATGGGCTCTTGAATCAACAAGCGTTTCACAGCCGTGCAGCGCTGCCCACTATTGCGGTAACAGCCTTCGGCAGCCAGTGTGACTGCCAAATCCAGATCGGCATCTTCGAGAACGATCAGGGGGGAATTGCCACCTAGCTCCAGACAGAGCTTTTTGTAACCGGCGATGGAAGCAATCCGCTTCCCGACGGGCGTTCCGCCAGTGAAGGTTACCAGTTGCACACGCTCGTCGCGGATCATCGGCTCCACCACCTCATCGATCTCACCGGCAAAGATACTCAGCATCCAGCCCGGTAATCCTGCTCGGTAAAACAATTCGGCGAACCGGATCGCAGTCAGTGGTGTCTTGATGGACGGCTTCACCATGATCGGTGTTCCCGCCGCGATCGCCGGAGCGACCTTGTGTGCCACTTGGTTCAAGGGGTGATTAAACGGGGTGATCGCCGCTGCGAGTTTCAGCGGATCGCGTTGCGTGAAAATCTTCCGTGATTTGCCCTGCGGCGAGATATCACAGGAGAAAATCTGTCCGTCGTCCTGCAGCGCTTCGATGGCAGCGAACTGAAGGACGTCTTGAGCCCGGCCAACTTCGTATCGTGTCTCACGCATGCAGAGCCCTGATTCGAGCCGGATCAGATGAGCGAATTGCTCAGCTTGATCGGTCAAAAGGTCCTTCACCTTGTTGAGAATCTCGGATCGCTCGTAGCGTGATAGCGGTTCGGACCCACCGAGTGCCCCGGTGATCGCATCTTCGAGTTGGGATCGGTCTATCACCGATACCGTGCCGCTCAGTGAATTATCGTATGGATAGTAGACGTCGAATTTCCGATCGGTGGTGATGGCTTCGCCGCAAATATAGGATGGCAGATCAAGAGGCATCTTTTGAGGTTAGTTATTGAATCGAGTGCCGTTGCAAACAAAGTCGAAGATCTCGAAATTCCGTGGGTCCCCGGCGGCTTTGGCCTGGTATCGGTCGTTCAGCGCTTCGGACAGGAGCATGGGAACCATTTCTTCGTAGCGTCCCCCATGAGATCGGAGAGAGCCGTCCAGCTTGGACAAGTCGTGGTGTTCCGGCGTCCGGCCGATGACCGCATCCCGGCTGGACATCACGAACAGGTCACCGATTCGATCGGCGGGAAGTTCGAGCTTGGAGGCGGCTGCCTCCCGGTCGTGAACCTCGGCGACACCCGGCAGATTAAAGATCCAACGGCCGATCGCTGAACCATCGGCCCCTTTGGGAAGATACACATTCACGGCTCCACCCAATGCCCCATGATGCACAACGTAGGGGTCTGTGATCGGACAGATGACGCGACAACCTGGACCGAATTGTTTCTCCAGTTCGGTTTCCAGATATATCACGTTGATCGATCCATCCGCCCGGCACTTGGCGTTCATCCCGTGATCCGCAGTGGCGCCGACGATCGCGCCCAGTTCGATGAGCCGTCCAATTTCTTCATCGATAGCAGCGTAGAAGTCCAGCGACTCAGGCGCCTCGGGCGGAAACTTGTGCTGCATATAATCGGTCAGTGACAGGTAAAGAAAATCCGCCCGGCCCTGTTCGAGCAATTTGACTCCAGCTCGAAGTACATAAAGACTTGCTTCGGCGGAATAAATCGGTGGTGTCGGGCCGACCAGGCCGACCGCGTCCAAGATTCCGTTCACTTTTTCCGTGACCTCGTCAGCTTTTTCCGCACTGAAGGCGATCCCGTCCATGTTCTTGGAGAGCAATTCGCGGAGCTTATCTTTGGCGGTCACCATTGCCACCTTGCGCCCCGCTTGCGATGCCGCGGCCAGAATCGAATCGTTCCGGAGAAACTTGCTCGAGTTGGTCATGACCTCTTCCCCGGTTTCCGGGTCGAGAATATAGTTTCCCGCGATTCCCGTCTGATTAGGGGGTGTGCCTGTCACGATCGCGCAGTTGTTCACGTTGGTGAATGAAGGCAAAGCCGCTCGCACCATTCCACGATAGCCTTTCGCGGCCATCCTCTGCACATGAGGCATGCGATCCTGAGCCATTGACAGGCTGAGATATTCATCCGCGCAACCATCGATGCAAATCACGGCGATCGGCCGGTCAGGAACGTCCAAGACGATGTCATTCACGGAAATTTCGGCCGGTTTAGTGTTCATCTACAAGGGGAGAAAAGCTTTTTGATAACTTCATTGCATTTGCAGGAAGAATGACTCAGGCTACACAAAGAGGATTTAGAGTCAACATCCGGTCACGTGTCTTTTCCCGACAAATCCAGCCTATACCCGGAGCGCTCCGCAACCCGGTTCCGGAGAGCCCAATGGCGCATCCTCCTGGCGACCATGTTCTGTTACCTGTTCTTCTACACAGGCCGGCAGACATTCGGCTTTGCCATTCCCGGCATTGAGGAGGAGTTGGGAATCTCGAAAACAATGCTCGGCTGGGCGAGCACGGCCTTATTGTGGGCCTACGCTATTGGCCAGTCGATCAATGGAAATCTTGGCGACCGTTTTGGTGGCCGGCGGATGATGAGTCTGGGCGCGTTGCTGTCCTGCGCGCTGAACTGGGTGGTCAGCTTTGGCTCAAACCTTTTGACCTTGATCGTGCCTTGGACGGCTAACGGATATGCTCAGTCGATGGGCTGGGCGCCTGGAAGCCGGGTTCTGTCAAACTGGTGGGGCCATCAAGAGCGAGGTAAGGTCTATGGACTGTATGTGTTCGCCGCGGGTCTATCATCCGTGTTGGCGTTCTCCACATCCACGTTGATTCTAGAATATGATCTGGGATGGCGCTGGATCTTTCGACTACCGGTACTCCTATTGTTTTTGGGCGGAATCGTCTATTTCGTGATCGTACGTGATCGGCCAAGAGATCTGGGATTTGAGCCCTCGCCCAGTCATAGCGATGATTCCCCATCTGAATTCGAAGTGGAAGATGAAGAAGACAAAGAATCGTCATGGAGCCGATACCGGCATGTTTTGTCGAACCCCCGCTTCCTGATCGCCTCCGTGGCCATCGGCTTCCAAAGCATGGCTCGGTATGGGCTGCTGATTTGGGTGCCGGTGCATTTTCTGGGGGAAGATTGGACGAACTCCGACACCATGTGGATCAGCATTGCCCTGCCTATCGGGATGGCGTTCGGAGCTCTGACTAGCGGCTGGATGTCCGACCGGTTGTTCCATTCCAACCGTTCACGAGTGATCGTATTGTTCATGGCATTAGCCGCCGTGGCATCGCTGGGAATGCTCTTTCTTCCGAGAGAAAGCTCACTCGGTATTGCGCTGCTATTTATGACCGGATTTTTTGCCTACGGACCTCAATCGGCTTTTTGGGCGCTCTGCCCGGATCTGTTGGGCAAGACTCGGGCAGGGACGGGGACGGGCATCATGAACACCTTTGCCTATGTCTTCGCAGGGTTTGGCGAGCCTTTGATCGGTTGGATTATTGAAGTGAATCACAATACGAGCCTGGTATTTGCGGTGGTTGCCGTGGCCTGTGTCTGTAGCGCGCTCATCGCTATTCCCATTCGCAGGTGAAAATATAATGCTAGAAAGAATGGTACGATGAACTTGGTGGAACTTGCTCAGCGGATCAAGAATCGCCGTCTTGACCAACGTCAGACCATTGAAGATGTCGCGGCTCAGGCTGGATTGACGCGCAGCTGGCTCTCGAAGGTGGAGAACTTTCGCGTTACGCCATCTCTTCCCGCATTGGGAAAGATCGCTAAGGCGCTGGACATATCCATTTCCGAGCTGTTTGAAGGGCTGGACGATACCCCGGAATTTATTCTCATCCGCAATGACGAGCGAAAGGTCATCCAACGCGATCCTTCACCCATAAACACATCGGTCTATGAATCGCTAGCCCACAAGCGAATGAACCGGACAATGGATCCGTTTCTGATCACGATTCCTGGCAGGGTGGCCCGCGAAAACGCCATGGCGCACGAAGGAGAAGAATTTCTCTATGTTCAGTCCGGGTCAGTCCAGTTCGAATACGCTGGGGAAGTGGTTTCTCTGCAGACCGGTGACAGCCTCTATTTTGACGCGAATGTTCCCCATCGGTTGATCAATCCAAATAAACGACCGGCCGAAGTATTGTGCGTGTTCAGCGAGCCTTCGCACGATCCTCCCTTCCCAACAGCCAGAAAAATAAAAAGCTAAGCAAAGGAGAAATAAAAATGGCAAAAAATTATGTTCTAGTTATAGACGAGGGAACGACGGGCACCCGCACGTTGATTGTCAACCGGCACAGTGAGATCAAAGCCCAGGCGTATACCGAATTCACACAGCACCATCCTGCTCCCGACCGTGTGGAACATGACGCGGTGGAGATCTGGGAGAAAACTGTAGCGATGATGCATCAGGCGATGGCCGAGGGTGGCGTTACCGCTGATGAGATCGCCGCGATTGGTATCACAAACCAGCGCGCCACAACTGTTTTGTGGGATCGTGAAACGGGAGAACCGGTTAGCAAGGCGATCGTGTGGCAAGACACCCGCACCGCCGATTTTGTCGAGGAGATTCGAGGGAAATGGGCTGAAAAAGCATACGCCCGTACCGGCTGGGCCCTGGCCCCGGTTTATTCCTCGCTCAGCCTGCACTGGATGCTCAACAACCTGCCCGGTATAAAGGAGCTGGCCGCTGGGGGCCGACTTGCTTTCGGTACCATCGACTCGTGGTTGATCCACAAGCTGACTGGTGGCAAGGTACACGCCATCGCTGCGTCCAACGCATCGGTCACTGGATCATACGATCTGCTGAATAATGAATGGTATGGTGAGTGGCTCGACTTCTTGGGCTTGCCCCTGAGCCTTTTCCCCGACGTTTACCCGGATTCTGGTGAATTTGGAGTCGCGGATCCTTCCCTGTTGGGTTCGGCGGTTCCCATCACCGGGGCGATTGCCGATCAGCATGCGGCTCTATTTGCCCAGGGTTGTGTCGAACCAGGTATGGTCAAATGTACCCATGGAACCGGTACCTTCCTTGACATGAATATCGGTCACGAACCGATCGTGTCGCATAATGGCCTGAACACCATCATTGCCTGGCGAAGGAACGGGGTAACGACTTATGGATTAGAAGGTTACTCCGCAGTCACCGGTGCGGCAGTGCAATGGCTGCGCGATGGTGCGGAAATGATCGCGAGCTCAAGCGAAACCGAAGCCATTGCTACCTCGGTGACAGACAATGGTGGTGTTTATTTCGTGCCTGCCCTGGCCGGGCTCTCGGCACCCTACTGGGATTCTTATGCCCGTGGTATGATCATTGGTATTACTCGCGGGACAACCCGCGCCCACCTGGTGCGGGCGACATTGGAAGGGATCGTCTTTTCGACCAAAGACTTTTTGGAAACGATGCGCCGCGACTCTGCCGTTGATATTGAGACGATGAAAGTTGATGGTGGAGCGTCTCAAAATGAATTTTTGATGCAATTCCAAGCTGACATGCTCAACGCCGACGTTGTGCGTCCGGCAGAATCCGAAGCGACCAGTCTTGGGGCGGCCTATATGGCCGGATTAGCGGTTGGTTTCTGGGACAACCCGCAGGACTGTTTTGCCGGCCAAGCCACTGACAAGGTGTTCACACCACAAATGTCTTCCGAACAACGAGAGGAACTTTATGCTGATTGGACGAAGGCAGTTAAGCGCAGTATGAAGTGGGCCAAATAACGGTAAATGCCTGCACGGGCACAAGGTAACAGAAGGCATTCTCAGTGAAAAGGTCTGAAATCGGTGAATTAACCGGTCAAACCTTCGACCTGCTAATTATCGGTGGCGGGGCAACCGGAACATCTGCGGCGCGTGACGCAGCTCTACGAGGATTGTCGGTTGCACTGCTGGAAAAAAATGATTTTGGCTCCGGCACCAGCAGCCGCTCGACTAAGCTATTTCACGGCGGCTTGCGTTATCTGGAGAAATTTGATTTCGGCTTGGTTCGCGAAGCATGCCGTGAACGTGAATTGATGCTCACCCTGGCCCCGCACCTGTCTCATCCCCGCCCCTTCATCTACCTGCTATACCAAGGGTATCATATGATGTTCGATTGGCTGCCCGCTACCCTGTTCATGTTGAATGCCGGGCTGACCCTGTATGATACCTTCTCGGGAAATCCGCGGGAACGCCGCCACAAAATGCTCAATAAAAAGAAGCTGCTTGAGATTGAGCCCCATCTAAACTCCAAGGGTTTGAAAGGCGGCGGCTACTATTACGATTTCCTTACCGATGACGCCCGTTTTACCATCGAAACAATGAAAGCTGCCTGTGATGCCGGAGCGCTGGCCGCCAACTGTATGGAGGTGAAAGGCCTGGTTCAGGACAACGGGCGTATATCCGGGGTGGAAGCGGTTGATCTGATTACCGGCGAGGAGGGGGTGATCAAGGCTAAACAGGTTGTCAACACCACTGGTCCCTGGACGGATGAGATCCGCTTAATGGAACAGGGCATCAAGAACAAGATGCTAAGCCCCACAAAGGGGATCCATATTGTACTGCGCAAAAAGGATTTTCCCCTGAACCACGCTGTTTTCCTGCAATCCCCGCGCGATGGCCGTACCGTATGGCCTATACCCGCGTTGGACAGCGATCTGGTTTACGTGGGCACCACGGACACCTTCTACGAGGGATCGTTTGACCATGTAACAGCCACTCACGAAGATGTCGACTATCTGTTGGAAGCGGCAAATCACATCATGCCCAAACGTAACCTAGGCTACGGGGATATTGTAGGTACGTGGGCTGGACTGCGCCCACTGGTAAAGCCGCAAGGCGACCTGGCTGCCAGCTCAGTATCGCGGGAGCATGAAATTTTTGTGAGTCCCAATGGCTTGCTCAACATTGCAGGCGGGAAACTGACCACCGCTCGGGTGATGGGCTACCAGGTCATTGACAAGGCCATCGAACTGCTGAGCGATAACTTCGGTCTACGGGGCGTTCCCGCTACTACAACTGCAACAGAGCCATTGAGCGGAGGCGATGCAGAAAGCATCGAACGAGCTAAGCAACTAGCTCCTGGTGTCAACCTTCCGGAGGATGTAAAAGACCGGCTCCTTAAACAATACGGCGGAAACTTTACCGAAATAGCGGAACTAGTGAACCAGGATCCTGATGCGGCTCGCAGTATGGGCGGCCATAAGCTGATTGCTGCTGAGGTTCGCTATGCCGTAGAAAGTGAAATGGCTATGACCGTGACCGATTTTTTCACCCGTCGGGCGACGCTTTTCTTCTGGACGCAGGATGGGGGGTTGGATACGGCCAATACCGTAGCTTTAGAGATGGCGAACTTATTGGGTTGGAATGAAAATCAACGGGTTCGACAGGTCGAAGACTATCGTAAATGGGTGGCAGAGAATCGATTTGAACCTGCAGCTTGACTACCGGAATCAGGACCTGACATGAAAAATAATATTGGGAGCAGTTTGAAGGATTATATCGAAGCGGCTTCTGTTGGTCGTGCGGATGCGGCTGAGTTGAATTGGATAACAGATTTACAAGATTTACTTGGCTCTGAGTCTGTCATCACCGATGAAGACGTCATCACTACACACAGCTATGATGCATGGCCTGTAACCGCAAAATGGCGCAGTCAAGGAAAACGGCCGTTTGCCCCCGATGTTGTTATTGAAGCCCGCAGCGTCGAGCAAGTAAGTAAAATTTTGCAATGGGCCAATGAGAATAACATTCCGGTGACTCCCTGGGGTGGTGGTTCCAGCGTAACCGGTCAGCCCTTGGCGACAAAAGGTGGCATCATGCTTGATGCATCGAGCATGGATCGTGTCATCGCCCTGGACGAAGAATCCCTCCTGGTCAAAGTAGAAGCCGGTATATTCGGTCACAAACTGGAAGCTCATTTGAACATTCGGGGGTATACCCTGAATCATTCGCCTCAATCCTTGGATCGTTCAACAGTCGGCGGCTGGATAGCTACACGCGCCATGGGGCAGTTCTCATCTCGTTATGGTGGCATCGAAGATTTAGTCGTTGCCTACACTGTCGTCTTGGCAAACGGCGAAATAGTAGAGACAGTGAACGCGCCTCGTGCGGCTGTCGGGCCAGATTTACGCCACATATTTATGGGGGCCGAGGGGACTATGGGTGTTATCACCGACGTAACGCTCAAGATTTTTCCCGTCTCAGATTTCCGGCTGCTCGAAGCCGTTACCTTTGACAGCCTGGAAGCCGGCGTAACCGTCATGCGGCAATTAATGCGGCAGGAATTAAGGCCTTTTCTGGTGCGCTTTTATGATGTGGATGAAGGCCGGCATACCATGCAAGATAGCTCATTTGATAAATGCGTGATGTTCCTTGGTTTTGAGGGTGGGGAGAGCATTGCCCTCGCCGAATATACGGCAGCAATGGACCTCTGTGCAGAGGCGGGCGGACAGAAAATCGGCTCTGCTCCGGTAGAAGCATGGATGGATCGCCGTTATGATTTTTCCACGGTTGAGAATCTACTAGCCGAGTCAGGTGGTCTGGCCGAGACTATAGAAATCGCCCACTTCTGGCACGGGATTTTGGATACCTATCATGAGTTGAAGGAAGCTTTGTCCCCTTACGCCGACGAAGTTTTGGGTCATTTCTCGCATGTTTATCCCCAAGGCACTTCGCTCTATATCATCTTGCTAGGCAGAGTAGCTGACGACGCCGTGGCTGAACAGTTGCTGTTGAAAGTCTGGGACACAGCGATGCAGATCTGTTTGAAGAACGGGGCGGTGATTTCACATCATCACGGCGCAGGTTTAGCCCGCTCGCCCTTTGTTCGGGAGGCGCTAGGTAGCAGCTACACGGTTTTACAGCGTATCAAGGATGCCCTTGATCCAACCGGGATCATGAATCCGGGTAAATTGGGCCTGGAATAAACTTACTGTTTGATCTCGGAAACCCGCACCAGCACTCGGCCTTCAAACGCTCGTCACGAATTTTGTGAGACATGCGGGCCATTGTGGTGTCCCGTTAATTTGTTCACACAAACGGTGAACTTTTTCCTCGAATATGCCATCAGGAAATTCCTCATCCTAACCCGCAAGAAATTTTCAGGCGCGGCAAGGATGCCGCCGCCCTACCGCTTACGTTTTGAAATGGTAGGGCAATCGCGTCCCCGCGATGCCGTAACCTCTCTTCTATCTCGAAGTTTTCTGTGATGGATTATTTAAGGGACCCCACACTAACCCGCATGTCTCAGGATGCGGGAAATTCGCACGTCCGGTTTGATGAGCGGGGGTGTGGAAACGGGTCCTGTCAAGGATACCGCGCCACCCTTCGACTCTACCAAAATTCCTATCAGTCGTTAGGGACGGGCGCCCACCAATTTTATTTCATCCAAAATGACCTCGCTATGGCGGTCGCTGAAAATAATGGAAAAGCGGGCGTTCTCAACAGACTCTGTTTCGTGCACATAAGTAAGTTCATATTTTTTGAGATCCGAATCGATCTCCACAGGCTCGGACCTCCATAGCACGAGTTCCTTATTAGGGACCTCCTTGGACTGCCGGGATCCGTCAGCAGAAAAGGATACCTCGAGATAACCTTCGACGACCTCTCCCAGTTGCACGCGCAGCGTGGTTTTATTTGTCGTCTTGGCATGGAAGGAAATGTTGTAGGTATTCCCCTGGCGAAGCTGGAGCATGTAAAACCCATCCGAATAAAACCTCCAAGTGGGCTTGGTTTCCTGGTAGATCAATGGCTCCTGCGGCCAGACGAACATTACCATGCAGCGAAGCGCGGTCGAGCCGTCGACCCCTTGCCCGTCAGCCGTACCGAGGGTCACATGTCCGTTAGTGTACCAATGCTCGGTATCCATCATGAAGGCGGAATTATTGATCTGATTTGTAGGTAGCTTCATCAGTTTCGGCGCTTCTCCGGTGAGGACTTCCACCAAATCGGCCGTCTTCCGGAAGCCCCACTCCGAATTATAGAGGGCAAAGGACCACGCATTGTTGAAGACGCCACAGTAGTACATCCAGTCGATATCTCTTTTCGCAGCCTCTTCCTTCATGAAACCCAATACTTCCAAAATGTCTTCATGAGGGTTGTGCAAACGGGTTCCCCATTCGCTCAGCAGCACTTTCTTGCCATGCGTCTGAGCCCACTGGTGGCCCAGATCCAGTTTCTCGAGGATTTCTCCTTTCCAATCGGGATTAACCTCGATCACCGGTTTCGATTTATGGCTATGCGACCAGCCCTGCGGATTGTAGCAATGAAAAATTCCCCAGATATTCTCGTCGTCCTCAAACCCGGTGCCATCCGGAAGGCGATAATTCAAATACTCGGGAGTGACGTACTTGACCAGCATGTCGGCATGGTTATAGCTTGGTCCGCCCACGGCGATCACCCGCGTCGGATTGGTTGCTCGAATGGCCACAATGGCATCACCGAGCCAGCCCATGAGTTCAACATCGTACTCGGGTTCGTTTGGGTGTCCCGCCATTGACGGTTCGTTCATGATCTCGAAAACCAACTCTTTCGGATACATTTGGTAGAGTTCGGCAAAATTTCTCCAATATTGGACAAAGGACTCTTTTCCATGGACCCTTCCCGTGAATCCGGTAATCACCACGGGCAGCCCTCTATTGATGGCGCCGTCAATGGCTTCCCGGTAATGCAGGGGATCTACGCCCTGCTTGACGAAAAACCGGACGCTATCGAATCCGGCCGCCTTGAATACGTCGTAATATGCGGGATCGTAGCCGATTTTATTTACCTCGGTCGTGGAAAAATCGAGATTGATCCCCTGGCCTATCACCGGCCAGTCCTTTGCCGCCTGAACCCTTGCCATAACGAGTATCCCGATTACTGCGATTAATACTGCTTTGTCCTTCAATTTTTTTGGAGTTTGATGGATTATTTTTTCAACCGATTGGATATCCTCTACCAGACCCTGCCGGTGTCGAGATTCAAATTCAACTGCTGGCACGCTAACGGGTTATTATACCCCTGAGCAGTTCGCCACCGATTACCCTGACGGGCCATGCCTGATGAATTCAACTTTGTCCAGATACAGCACCTGGGATTGTAACCCAACGTCGAACTCCACCCTGACATTCATGGCATCCGCTGTAGTGTGGGTGTAGAATAAGTCGTAGGTTGTTTTGGTTGTTTTTATGGTGATTTCAGAACTGTCGTAGAACACTTTCCCACTGTTCACATCCTTAAGCAGCAGCTTTAATCTGCCTGGTTCATCACTGCTCCCTCCGGACCCGCTCCTGGCAATAAAGCTTATCCGGTATGTTTGTCCCTGGAGAAGGTGGAACAAGGTTCTGCCAGGCGCCTCCGTGTTGCCAACAAGAGATTGCAGGTAAAGTTGACCGCCACCCTCGAGTTGGGGGATTGTCAGTTTCAACATGTTTCTACCGCTGAAGGCCCCTTGGTAGAGGATAGTCCGGGTAATTCGGTTCGTCGTTAATTTCCATCCCTCACCGGGGAAAAATTCGCCATTAATCATTTGATCGATAGGGGGCCATGCCGTCGGCACTTCCCGGCCGGTCAGCCTGGGCGTAACAATGGGGTGCCATCCCAACTCGGAATTAAATATGCCGAATGACCGCTGGTTGTGCATGATTCCCGTATACCACATGCTCCCGATGTCGTGGGTATTGAAGAGGTCGAAATGATAATCCAGCCATTTTTCCAAATCACCACTCCTATCGCGGGCCGAAAATTGCCAGCAGCCCCATTCTGTGGTGATGATCGGAATGCCGACACCAATACTCTTGCTCCACTCCGCCGCATGCCTGAAGTGATTTGTAATGGGATTTTTCCATCTCGATTCATTATTTCCGAGACGCTGTGTCCAGAAGGCAAAATTCAGACCATCTTCGTGCCTGGGAGCATAAAAATGAATCGCAACACCGGTATTGGGATCGTCGTAGAATCCCTTGCCTCCATCAAAGGTGTATGGCAGGTGGTCTTCGGTGACGTAGGGGTCCAAAAACTCGGAATCATTCCAACCGGGCGCACCGATAAGGATGGGACGGTCGGGGTCTTCATTCCGTATTGCCTGAGCGGCAGCATTATAGATCCGCATCGTGTTGGCATGGCTGGCGCTACTGGTAAACCCGATCCCGCCGGGTTCGTTGAGGATTTCGATAACGAGATCACTGGGATATTTTTTCCAGCGTCTGGCCAAGTCTCCCCATTTCTGTGCGATTTGTCGCTCACCCTGGGATACATTTCCAGGCCAGGACCTCAATCCCCACATGCAGACCACAACGGCCAGATTGTTATCCAAGGCATCGATTATCTGTTGTTCGGTTTCACTGGAAGTCGCGTAAAAAGGCATGAATATACGCACAGATTCGAAACCCGCTTCAGCTATGGCCTGCATTTGAGAGGCATTGTATTGAATCTTGAACCACGCTCCGCTGCTGGGACGGGACACATCCAGGTTTACGCCTTTATGAAGTTTACGAAATACCGCTGCATATTGACTGCCACGCGGTTCCGGTTCGACTTCGATCCGGAAAAAACGGGCTGAACCGCCTGTCAACCGATAGGTCCACTCCCGCACCGGTCCAATTGGGGAATCGAAATCCAATTTGCTGGAACTGAGCAGGCCGTCGGAATAAAAGACAGCATCCGACAACACAGCACGGTGCCAGTCCATCAGATTCTCGCTCCAACCCAAAAACACGCGTGCGGTTCCGGGACTTGTAAGCTCCCGGACTTTCAGCTTCATCAAATTGGAGTCAATTTGAATCACTTCGTCTCGCTCGCCGGGATTTCCTCCAGTGGCATATTCCAGTTGTGCGCTAAGCCCATCGCCATCGAGGTCCAGAAGGGCGTCGGTAGGATTGGAAGGATCCATTCCCCAAAGGATTTCCACCGCATCGGGTACCAGGTCGTTATCTGAATCCGAAGGTGATTGTCCCGACAAAGCGGATACGGACAAAAGGAAACAACAGAATAAAGTAACTGGACGAGCCTGGAATCGCATAACCAAAATTCCTCGCCGCGGGTTTAATCCAAAGATGGTACGGGTGGATCTTCGACACCTGTGAGCACATCCAGCGCGACTTGGTTCCAACCGTTTTGGGTATGAAGGATCGTAAAATTCCAATCATCGTTGAAACCCACACTGTAATACATGGTACCGATTTCGAAGGACACGCAAGTATCATAAATGAATTGGAGATAGGTTCGGAAGTCATTGTCCGTATGCAAAGGTGGTGCATAAGCGCCCCATTCCGTCAGGACCACGCGTTTGCCGTAGGTCTGTGACCAATCCCGCGGAAATTCCAGGGCTTCCGTCACTTCATCCTGCCATCCAGGGATGTTCTGTAAAGAAACCGTATTGTGGGAAAAACTGTACGGATAATACATATGGACGATACCCAAGAGATTCGTGTCCTCTTCAAATCCAGTTCCATCTTTCAATTCATATGTCAGGTGTTCCGGTGTAACGTATTGGGCCAATTCTTCCGCCTCGTTCAATGCAGGACCGCTGAGTCCAAGAATTCGGTCCGCGTCTATCGCTCGGATGGCAGGAATGACCGCGTTAATGTATTGGATAGCTTTTTCATCCGTGAGGCCATTGGGCCATTGTATGCCAGATGGTTCGTTCAGGAGTTCAAAAATCAGTTCCTTCGGATAATCTTTAAAGGACTCAGCAAAGTTTTCCCACAATTGGACAAACTCCCGCATTCCCGGGTCCGGATCAGATATCCAGGCGGCTTTTCCCCACATGCAAAGAACAATCGTAAGATCCCTTTCCAATGCATCCTCTACGATGTCTTTGTATAACTCAGGGGAGGCCCATGCGCTAAAGAACATGCGAACGCTTCTAAATCCAGCTGCTTTACAGGCATCGAAATAGGCCGGCTTATACGTGTTCTTTCTGGGAATAGGCCCTCCAGGTGGGGCGAGATCAACATTGATACCTTTTGCAAGCTTGCCAAAAATAGCTTCAGATTCGCTGTCCCAATACTGTGCCGTCGCGATCAGGTCATGGGATGGCATAACGAATGAAGTCACGGCATCGGTAACTTTCACGCCATAGGGATTAGAAGGTTTAAATAGCCAACGATTGAAGATCGGCCCCTCAGGAGTCACATTGGCATCGATCTGCACGGTCGTGCCGCCCGTATACTCTTTGACAATGGTACTACTTTCATTGATGACCGTGAGGCTCTGAGGTTGTCCAGGCACGTAATGAGCGATTGCTGTCACATCATGCGGAAGCATGTTAAATTCGGCGGTGATGCTGTTCGAATCCACATCAGGTGGTAGGGAAGGAGAAAACTCCCACCTCTCAAAAACTTTACCGTCAGGAGGTGGATTGGCATCAATTTGCACAGACTCACCCCCAGCATGTTCAAAAATAGCGCTGTTGCTGTTCCGTATAACGGTTAAGCTATGAGGTGGCTGCAGCCCTAAGCTTACATTATCAATAGTAACTATCGCATCCGTCGTCCCCACGTTGAAATCGAGGCGTGCGTTTCTATCCCTGATTGAAGAAGTGAAAGTGTAGATGAAATCGGACATCTCGGTGGTTAACGCGACATCTTGTCTGAATATGTGTCTGAACAAGGGGGGTCCGGTATTCAGGTATACATCCATATTTCGAGCAGCTTCCGCTTTGGCGCTGAAGCGCAACCTGTATTCAGCGCCCTCTGCGATATTCAATCCATCTTGAACCAATTGAGGTTCCCATGCATTTGCGCCTACGGAGGAAAGTGAAATGACTGCTTCTCCGTTCCTGACCTCATAACTGGCTGAAGCGGTATTTTCTAAGAACTCCCATGAAAGGGTCCCCTGACCGAAATCACCATTCACGATAAGGTCGTCCGCACCAAGCCCGGAAATGGAATCTACCTCGACCCTGAAAAAGTTACTTCCGCTATTCGCTCTCAAAAAATAGGTCCACTCCCTTACCATCCCGAGGGGTGAATCCCAATCCGACATGAAAGAACGCACTATGTTATCGGCTGATGAATTGGCATCACTCAACGCACCTCGTTCCCACTCAATCAGGTTATCGCTCCAACCCAGTTGGATGCTGGCGGTTTTGGGGTTCAATAATTCACGCACTTTCAACCGATTCGAATAGTGATCCATCTGAATCACTTTGTCATACACTGCGGGATCTCCCCCGGTAGCATATTCCAATAAGGCATTCAAACCGTCGCCATCCAAGTCCAGAACCGCATCGCCAGGATCCAAAGGATTCATAGCCCAAAGCATTTCAACTCCATCAGGCAGCAAGTCATTGTCGTCATCACTATCAATGATGTCAGATATCCCGTCTTCGTCGAAATCTGTTGGCGATTGTCCTGATAAAACGGATACGGACAAGGACAGGAAACCAAAGAAAACAAACGGGATTTCAATGGATTTCATTATCATGGCGATGGACCCCAACGGTAATCGGTCTTTTTTCGCTCGTTACGGAATTGGCGGGGTGTCGGCCTTTGGCCTCGGTAGCGAGACATGCGGGTTAGGATTAGCCTCTCCTGTTTACATACAAATAGTAGGCGCCAACGATTCTCTCCCCGTTCGCATCGTCAAAATAGGTGAGGATCGAGGTTTCTCCAGCTTCCAGTTGGAAGGTGAACCGGGCAGATTTGTCCTGCGGAGTAACAGGGGCAGACTGTTCCTCGTCTCCGACAATAATTCTTGCAGAAGCGATTGGAAGGGCCACTCCAGGAGGCAGAACACCGTCAAAGACTCTGGTTTCAGGTATCGAATCGTTCAATCCGTAGCCCGATTCAACGGGCCAGCGCCTCAACTCGAAATCGTAGAGACCGGGTTGATCGATCACCACGTGCCAATAGCCACTTTTTTCTGAACCGGCTCTGACTTGTTTCTGCATATCGATAAACACGTTATACCAATCGCAAGCAGTCAGCATCGTCGGATTTTCCTTGGGTGAACCAATGACGATACGGTGGATTCTGTGTGCGTCGTCCTCGATATCATCCCACCAGGCATTCAGATGGTTCCTCATGGCCTCGACCACCTCAGGGTACTGTGAAGCAACATCGGTGTCCTGGCTTGGATCTCCGGACACGTCGTACAATCTTGCGTTATTCAGGAATCTCCACTTTTTCCACAGAACCGCAGCGTTATTCTTTTTGGGAACGGCTCTATTATCCGGATTGTCCTGATTGGGGAAAAAGACCGTATTATTTGTCCTTGTGTAATTGATAACCAACATGCGGTCCTCAAGCGCTTCGATTTCTCCCTTTATGAGTGGCAGAAGGTCTACGCCATCAAGATCGGTCAACGGCTCCTCAACACCGATCAAAGAGGATAAGGTCGGCAGGATATCCTGCGCATGACAAAGCTCATCTATTACCCTGGGTTCACCGATGAATTTTTCAGGACCATGGAAGAACAGGGGCACACGGTGACCGCCCTCCCATAATTCCTGTTTTCCCCCAATCATGCCCGCATTGTAGTAATGCCTGCCAAACGAGCTGCCGTTATCCGTGAAGAAGATGATGACCGTGTCTTCCAGTAAATCATCCGATTCGAGGTAATCCAACAACTTGCCTACGTTCTCATCAATGTTGAGGGCCATGGCGAGAAAAGTGACCAGGGCCTCTTTGTTATCATCCCCGTAGTACGGGTTCAGGTTCGCATCCACCATCTTCTTGAGAACGGCAGGCTTTGCTTCAAGAGCCTCCCTGGCAGGTCCCCTGTATTTATCGGGAACGTATGGAGGCCAATGGGCCGCGTTCAAGGGAATGAATGTAAAAAACGGTCTGGAAGCATCCACCTGCTTGTTCATCCAATTGATGGCTTCGTCGAAAAAAATATCGGTGCAGTAGCCGTTGAATCGTTCCCGCATGCCGTTGCGAAGGTAAATGTCATCGAAGTAATCGTTGTCCCAATAATCGGCAACGCTGTTGACATGGGAGGAAGGGAACCAGATAGCCTCGTCAAATCCCCGGTCCTCAGGTCGATAAGGATAGTTATCGCCAAGATGCCACTTGCCGAAAAGTCCGGTTGCATAGCCAACTTCCTTGAAAACATCGGCCATCGTCTTAAGGGACGCATCCATCAGGCTTCGGCCGCTACTGACATTCATGGCACCGTTGCGCATAGCGTCCAGACCGGTCAGGAGTTGTGACCGCGTCGGCGTACACATGGGAGCAACGTGAAAGTCGGTGAAGCGAATTCCCCTCTCGCCCAGCGCGTCGATATTGGGCGTCTTGATGACCGGATTCCCGTTAATTGAGAAATCTCCATAGCCTTGGTCGTCGGTCAGGACCATTATGACGTTGGGCCCCTTAGCCAGCAAATTCAGGGGAACAATGAATGCCACTACTACGGCGGCGAGGGAAGCGCCTAGGCGCCCATCGAAAACTCTGTGCCTTTGTGCCTTCCCCGTCACGCCGTAGACCTGCATGGCGAAGGCGGATGTGCCTTTGTGCCTCATCTATTTCCTTCCTTTTAATTATTGAGTTTCATTTACATCGGCAAAACTGGAGACGTATCCAATCCGGTAGTTCTGGGTCTTGAAAGGGTCGAAATTGGGATTGGGAGACGGATTATTTGCATTAACCTCCTCCCTCCAGGCGTGAAGCTTTTGACGCAGGGAATGTGTCAGGTCGGGATAGGTTTCAGCGAGGTCGTGATACTCACCCACATCATTTTTCAAGTTGTACAGTTCGACGCGGGCTTCCTCGTAGAAATCGATCAATTTCCAATCGCCCGACCGGATTGCCGAGCTGGGTTCCCATCCTCCTTCATAATGGGGGTAATGCCAGAACAGGTCCTTCCTTCCCAGCGATGTTTCACCGTGGAGCAGCCGGACAAAGCTGATGCCATCGAGGTGTTGCTCCGGCATCAGGGGAATGCCTGCCAATTCGAGGATGGTGGGATAGAAATCCGTACTTGTGACGGGAACGTGCGACACGCTCCCAGCTTCCACCATCCCCGGCCAACTCACTATGAGCGGAACGCGGATTCCGCCTTCAAACAGAAAGCACTTGCCAGCACGTAGGGGCGCGTTCGAGGTCACTTCGCTGGCCCCTCCATTATCCGAGAGAAAAAAGACAACGGTGTTCTTATCCAGGCCCGTGCTTTTCAAAACTGCGAGAACATCGCCTACAGCCTGATCCATGGCTTCGATCATCGCCGCGAAAACATGATCGTTCTGTTTCATGGCAAATTTTATCCAGCGCTCTTGGCGCCATTCGTCGGCAGGCTTAGCTTTCTTTAAGTACTTTTCCTTCAAATCCTGCCGAGCCATCCACGGGCTGTGAACGGAGTAAAAGGATAGGTAGGCGAAAAAAGGCCGGTCGTGATCCTGTTTTAGAAATTTGATGGTTTCTTTTGCCAGCCGGTCCGGAAGGTGTTCCCCGTCAGGTCCATCTTCAAGGCGCGGATTGCCATAA
Organism: Opitutales bacterium; assembly: GCA_965204545.1. Lineage (GTDB taxonomy): Bacteria > Verrucomicrobiota > Verrucomicrobiia > Opitutales > UBA2995 > JAABVD01. The sequence goes on from CBDBFA010000003.1 coordinate 2,315,831, forward strand.
GGAGAAAAATACTTTTTACCCCCGTTGGGGGCGCCCCAGGCACAGCCTCCCACATTGGTTTCGAAGCCTTGATTTTCCGGCCAGTAGACCTCCTTCCTTCCCAGGTGCCATTTCCCAAAGATAACCGTCTCATAACCGGCCGCCTGCAAGCTTTCCGCCAGGGTGACTTCTTCCAAGGGAAGCGCTTCATTGTAGGGGGCGCTCCGGAGGATTGTATTCCATTTATATTCCGCTGGTTGGGGAGCCCCAATCCAGTTTGTCATATGTAACCTGGCGGGGTGTTTGCCGGTCATGATGCTGGCGCGGGTCGGGCTGCACATCGGAGATGCGACATATCCATCGGTAAAGCGCATACCCCTACCGGCCAGCCCATCGATGCCCGGCGTTTCATAGAACGTGCTTCCATTAACACCTATGTCAGCCCAACCGAGGTCGTCCACCAGGATAAATAGAAAGTTCGGACGTTCGCTTGCCGCGGCCAATGTGGCAATCCCCGCAAGCAGGGAAAGGATGAACGCGCTCTGCACCATGCTCCATGAGAGTCTCTTCCTCATTCCTGATTCCTCATTCTCTTAAATCCTGTTTTCCATAACGTGCTCGACCAGGGAGTCCATGTCTACCGTGGCCAGGCCGATTGCCGTATCACAGCAACCATAGTAGATATACAGCAACTCGCCGACCTCCACGGCTGCTGTTGGAAAGATTACATTCGGGATATAGTGCCCGACCTTTTCATAGTAATATTCCGGTTCCATGAGAGGCGTCGCGCATCGGGCGATCACTTTGGTCGGATCATCGATATCCAGCATCATGGCGCTCAAGCGGTAGCAAACCCGGTTGAGTTCCAGGATCTCATTTTCAACTCCGTGATAGGTGGTCAACCAGCCGTATTTCGTCCTGATGGGTGGGGTTGATCCGCCAATGCGGTTTCCTTCCCATTCGTAAGAGGGCAGTATGACCGTCTCCGGTTCGGACCAACTCTTCAAATCGTCAGAATAACTTATCTTGATGCCGGGACTTTCCGTGAATTTTACCTGGGTATCGACGAACCCGCTGGGACGACGCAGCAAGGCGTATTGCCCATTTATTTTTTCCGGGAACAGGATGTTGTTCCTGTCATCGATTTCCCCTTGGGTTACCCAACCGACAAATTCCCAGTTAACCATATCCTTCGAGCGGAGGATCCCGGAGCGGCTCTGGTTGTCCTTGGTTTTGCCGCTGAAACCGGGATATTCATGCTGGAATGAATTCGGCACACCCACACCGGTGGTGTTCGTGTCGTATGAATACGGCCGGAAGGCGAAAGTCATCAGGTAATCCCGGTCGATTTTCACGATTCGCGGATCCTGGACGCTGCCATACTTGAAACCCACCATTTCCCCGGTGATGACAGGATCATCGAATTTGTGCTCCCAGTGAATGCCATCCTCACTTTCCAGCATACCGAGGAAACACTGGAATGGATGCAGACTACCGGCTGCCCGTTCAAACATGGTAAATTTACCCTCTTCATAGAAGACAGCAGGGTTCATTGTAGCCACCATCCGCCAGGGTAATCCCCCGGGAGCAACCACTGGATTTTCACTACACCTATCTATTTTCAATTTCATCATTACCAATTTCCAGTATCCAGCATCCAGCCCCCAGCATCTAGTCCCTGGCATCTAGTTTGTATTCGTATTTCATCGGAAGCGGCGCTACGAAATCCGATTCCACATCGACAAATCCTCCCGTCTCCATCGACTCCAACAATGCGACGACAACATCGATCACATGCGCCGCCTGGGTAGGGCTGGACCGGTTTGGCCGTCCTTCGATTATTGCCGCCGCCATATCCTGAACGCCTCGGGAAAATTCCGTATTCTTTTCAGCCCCCACGCCCATGTGGATCACCTTCCGGTAGGGCTCTCCGTATTCTCCAAATTCGACCGGCGCGTGGAAATTTTGGAAATCTCCCAACTTGAGCCGCCCCTTGTCCCCGTGAAACTCGATAGACCCGCCCTGATAAGACAACTTGGCGTAGAAATTTGCCGACAAGCGACACGTCACCCCGCTGGCCAACTCAAGGATTCCCAGGTAATAGTCGGGTGTAGTTATGGAAAAGGATTCACCATTCATGGTCGCGTGATCCTTCTTGAGGATCTTGCTGTATCCCAGCACACGCCGGACCGGGCCAAAGAAGGCGGTCATCAAAGTCAGCGGGTATACGCCCACATCCCAAAGTACGCCTAAATCATAGAACGGCTGTGGATTGGGATGCCATACCTCGATAAATCCATGGTTGACCTCCGCATAGGCAAGCCTGATGGTGCCCAGCTTCCCGCTTTCGATGAGGCTCCATGCCGCATCCTGAGCATCACCCATGTAAGTGATAGGAGAACTGCTGAAACGAAGCCCCTTCTCCTCCGCCAATTCGACCAGGCTCCATGCCTCTTCACTGGTCATTGAAATGGGCTTTTCCGTATGGACGTGCTTCCCCGCCTCGAGGCATTTTCGGATCACTTCCGCATGGGCGGTATGGATGGTCAGGTTAACAACCATTGCAACATCGGGATCGTCAAGAATCTCATCCAGGGTGTCATACACCTTGCCGCCATACTCTTGGACACACTCTTGTGCGCGGTTAATATCCAGATCGTAAAATCCCAGAAGCTTCACCTCCGGATATTTCAACATATTCTCGGCATAGCTTGTGCAAACGTTTCCGCATCCCACAATTGCGGCGCCAACCTGTGTGTCTTTTGTGTTCAATTCCATTCCTCCTTATTCCTCTCAGCGCCTCGGTACCTTGAATCCACCATAAGAAACCAAAGGAGGGCAGACATTCCTTTCCTCCAAATTCCCCGTGTCACTCCTTGGATTCCCCCTTTCCTCGTGGAAGAGGGCTGGGGTGAGGGTGGCGCAACTGTACATTTCCACCAAGTCCAATATTCCCGAAAATTTCATACTTTTCATTCCTGATTCCTAATTTAACCTTTCCCCTCATGAAAAAACCATACCTTTTATCGGCAATCCGATCTTTGACCCCTTTGTGCTTTGGTGCCTTGTGCCTCAACCTTGCCACCCATGGCAGCGCCGATGAACGACCCAATATCCTCTTCATATTTACCGACGACCAAAGCTCGCGAACCATCAGCAGCTATCCGGAATCCTACGAGTGGACACATACTCCGAATATAGATCGTCTGGCGGATTCGGGAATCCGCTTTGAACACGCCTATATGGGCACCTGGTGCATGCCGGCCCGGGCCACCATGCTGACGGGTCTGCAACCGCACGATGTCCCCAGTCTGAGGATGTCGGGACCCTATCCGGGCGCCGAATACGATCCCGAGGAACTTGAGTTCTGGCCAAAGTACTTTCGCAAGAATGGATACTCCACCGGACAAATCGGCAAGTGGCACACCGCCAATGACACCGGTTATGGAAGAGACTGGGATTACCAGTACGCCTGGATACGGCCTGTCCCCAAAGCAGGCAATTATCGGGAATACTACGTCCACCAGACCATCCTGGAAAATGGCCGGAAAATAGGTCCTGTCGATGCCTATGCCACGGACAATTATACGGACCGGGCCATAGAGTTCATCAAGGGAGACCACCGCAATCCGGATCAACCGTGGTATCTCTGGCTTTGCTATACGGCGGTTCATGGACCCTGGACTCCGGCGGACCGGCATCTGGACGATTATGAAGGCGTGGAAATTCCCCAACCGGCAGACCTCTATCCGCCCAGGCCGGGAAAACCGAAATATGCTTCGGAACGGGCTGATTTCAAACCGGATGAAAAAGGCGTTCCCCGCTATCCTGGACATTATGGAGTTGACCAGCAGTCTGGAGACACCCTCTACAATGGAACACGGCGTTATCACCAATCGGTCATCAGCATCGACGAGAATGTGGGTCGTTTAATTCGCCTCCTCAAATCGACCGGGGAGTTGGAAAATACCCTGGTGGTTTACACCTCCGACCAGGGTCACGCCTGGGGACAACACGGTTTCCTGCAAAAGCTGGCCCCGTATGCCGCAAACATCCGCGTTCCCTTCATCGTTTCCATGCCGGGAACCGTCGCTTCGGGCCAAGTCTGCACCTCGCCTATCGGTGGAATCGACCTCGTTCCAACCTTTTTCCAATTTGCCGGAATGGAGGCCCCCTGGGAGTTTCAGGGACGCGATCTCACCCCCCTCTTTAAACGACCACAAAGACATTGGGATCATCCCGTGTTCCTGACCTTTACGGCACGGTCTTACCGTCCGGATACAGGCACCATTCCCACCATCGACCAGGTTCCCAATGGCATTCCCTGGTATGGTTTTGTCATCAAGGATCGCTACAAATTCATTCAATCCTGGATCGAAGATGAAATCCCCGAGTTATACCATATCGACAACGACCCCCATGAACTGAACAACCTGGCCCTCCTCCCCCAGTACCGCCACATCGTTGAAAAGCAGCATGGCCTCCTGAAAGCGGAACTCAAAAGGACAAACGCCCGATTTTTAGATGTCCTGCCCGAAATGCGTGGATTTTAAACCAGCATCCTGAACCCGAAAACCAGGAAAAAACCACGGATATGAGGCGCCAATGGCGCCAATTAGGAATTAGGAATTGGGAGAAAGATGAACCACGGATAATCGTGATCGTGATCGTGATCATGATCGTGATCGAAGAAGAGGAAACGAAATAGCCACAAAACGCACAAAAGGGGGGAAGAAGATGAACCACGGATTAGAAACCAGCATCGAGCATCCAGAACAAGGCACAGGCTAATTATTCCTTACCGACTTTGTCGGGTTGTAATTTGGATTTTCTGTCAGCGTGGCCGCACCGATTTCCTGCCTCCACGATTTTAACATTTCATGCAAGTGCTCCACTCGATCCGGGTGTTTTGCAGACAAGTTGACATGTTCGCCAATGTCTTCCTTGAGATTGTATAGTTCCAATCGATTGTCCTCGAAAAACTCGATGAGTTTCCAGTCACCTGATCGGATCGCGGAACTGGGTTCGTCGCGCATATAGTGAGGGAAGTGCCAGTAAAGCGTCTTTCGCGACAGGGAGTCGGCTCCATCGAGAAGCGGAGCAATACTAATGCCGTCCAGGTGCTGGTCCGGAACGAGGGGAAGGTCCAACAGGTCGAGAATTGTGGGATAGAAGTCTGTGCAGGAGATCATTTCCGAACAGGCGCTCCCGGCCTCGATCCTCCCAGGCCAGCGCACGATCAAGGGAACCCGAATTCCTCCTTCGTAGAGATGGCATTTGCCCGCCCGTAAGGGTGCATTGGACGTGTGATTGGTCCCTCCGTTGTCGGAGGTGAGGATGACGATGGTATCGTCGCTCAATCCCAGTTCGGTCAAACTGGCGAGCACCTTTCCGACGGCTCGATCCATAGCCTCCACCATGGCGGCCACGACCGGATTGTTCTGCACCGCCAGGTAATCCTTTCTTACCACGTTCCCTCGGTACTGGTCTTCTGGCAGATCCATCCGTTGGTATTTCTCAATCAGGTCGTTTGGAGCCATGAGAGGAACGTGAACCGAGTAAAACGGAAGGTAGGCGAAGAAGGGTTGCCTCGCTTCGCTCTGTTCCTTCATGAATGCGATCGTCTCCCGGGCGAGCCGATCCGGAAGATGCTCTCCGTCAGGTCCATCTTCGAGACGCGGGTTTCCATAGGGTGAGAAATATCGCTTCCCGCCATTGGGGGCCGACCAGTTGACCCCTCCCCTGTTACTATCGAACCCCTGATCCTCAGGATAGAATCCTTCCGGTCCCAAGTGCCACTTCCCAGCAAGTTGAGTGGCATAACCATGCTCGCGCAGAGTCTCGGCAATCGTCACTTCCTCCAAGGGCAAGCGGTCGACGTAGCGAGGCGGTAAGTGTTTCGTGTTCTTATTGAAATTATCCGGCTGCTTGTCTCCGATCCAGGTTGTAATACCCAACCGGGCCGGGTACTTGCCTGTCATGATGCTGGCCCTGCTCGGACTGCACATGGACGCCGCATAGGCGGCGGTAAAACTCATTCCCTGGGTGGCCAGGTGATCGATATTCGGGGTCTCATAGAGCGTGCTCCCGTAACAGCCCAAGTCCCTCCATCCCAGATCATCGACCAGAATGAACAGAACATTTGATCGTTTATCGGATGCTAGCAATCCAGCCGCATGAAAAAGAAAGAACAAGAGAAGGCACTGAGGCATAGGGGGTGCTAATTATCCGTGCTTATCCGTGTAATCCGTGGTTTATCTTTCTCCCAATTCCTAATTGGAGCCAGAGGCGCCTTTTGTGGTGGTTTATTTCTGGGACGCCACATTAGGATAGAAATCCCAGGGGATGAGTGATCAGAGCCGGGTCGTAGAAATTCTGAATATTGGGGAATACGGTATCCATCTCGCCGCCCGAGACTCCAAACCAACGGGCCAATTCCGAACCGTATTCATCGACTGAGGTTGTCGGAATGATTCTTCCCCGGTTTAGCATCAGGCTATTGTTCAAAGACAAGGGCGGGTATTGACCATAAATTCTGCCACCGTTCACCGGACCGCCCAGGACAAACTGGTTTCCTCCCCAGGCGTGATCTGAGCCCCGGCCATTGGAGGTCAGGGTTCTTCCAAAGTCCGAAGCAGTAAAAAGCACTACTTTGTCCGACATTCCGATTTCATCCATGGCTTCTTTGAAGTATTTAACGGCAACATCGATATCACTCAGCATGCGTTCCTGCGCGTTGAGAACCTCGTTGTGGTGATCCCATCCATCTGATCTTACAAAGAACGTTTGTCGTTTGTGATGGAGGCCTTCATGCGCGGCGATGGTGCGTGCGATCATTTTCATCCGGTTTGTCAATCCGGATATTACATCGGGCTGAACCGAAATATTCTTATCCTCGATGGCATTGTTGAAGAGGATACTAGAGTCGATGAACCTGCGCGTATTTTGCGCGAATGTACTGGTAAACAGGTTTTTGTAACCGAGTTCCAGCGCGCTATCGACGGCAGTTTTTTCAAACGGATCCGTGTAGGCCACCATCTCTGTGCCTCCTTGCACACCACTGATATAAGAAAACACCTCGTTCCCTGCCTGGAAAACATTTACTCCACTCAACGAAATGTTCATGGAGACCTGCGCGTTTTCATTCATGGACTGCAGTAAATCTGCCGTTCTTCCTCCCCAGCCGCCAGGTGAGGCGCCTTTGATCTGCGGCATCGAGGTTTGCCAATGAATTTGCTGGTCGGAATGCGAGAACAGGCCGCTGGGCCTTAAACCGCCGTTTTGGTTATATTCATTCCTATCCTCGATGGGTCGAATGAGGGTTCCGACGTTTGCTACAAAAGCCAGGTCCTGAGTTTTATACAGTTCCTGAAGGCGTGGCATGCTGGGATGGATTCCAAATTCCGAAAATGGCTGACCTTCTGAGGCGATGGGTAGCAGGTCTTCCCGAGGCAATGCCAGATCGTCTCTGGTCTGGGCGTATTCGCCATAAGCATCCTGATGGTTCGGTACCAGCATATTGAAGGAGTCGTTGCCTCCTTGCAAAAAGAGACATACAAGCGCCTTGTAATCGTCCTTAGGTCCCAGGTCTGCTGCCGCCGCGGTGCTGGCCATTCTTAAATTTAACAGGCTCGCGAAAAAAGCCGTTGATCCAACCGCGGCGCAGCTGGTTTCACCAATGAATTGTCTTCTGGATAATTTTCTAACGTTTTTCATTGCGGAACTTCATTCCATAATAGCGAATTCAGGAAAAATACTGATGAGAATTATGGCTCTTCTTACACGAATATGTGAGAAAAAGCTTGGAACTGCCTCAACCGCATCCGCGATCAACTCCTTGGTATCATCACGCAAAGTTTGGTGGGTAAGCAGCAAGTCGAGATAATCAATTAAAGCAGGGATATCGTCCGCAAGTGGCAACACCTCGGAAAAATCAAGTTTAGGGCGGGGATTATATCCTTTCGCCACCCCGTTAACCAGGCCGTAGTTGATAAGCCGATGGAAGATGGTGAAGGTCTTTAGTCCAGTGGAATCATTCAGAATTTGAAATTCGGGAGCCACCAGGCCCGCATCCTGGACCTTGCCGAAGGGCGCAAAATCCGGTCGGTAAAAATTGAATACATCCGGATATTGGTATGGCGACATGCCGAATTCTTCTGCCATGGACTCAATGTAGAAATGCTGATTAGCAGAATTGTGTTGTAAATGGAAAGCTCGGCAAAGTTGCGTGAATTTCAAGAGTGGCTCACGCAATTTTCCTCGACCATTCTCAACCGCGTAGCCAGCGTCTCGCGCCTCGGGATCTAACAAAATGGCTTTGATAATGGCAGCAAGATCTCCTCGTTCACCTTCGCCATTGTCGATAAATACATTGGCCACTCGTTCAACATATTTCGGACTGGGGTTGGAGGAAGTGAATCGTTGAATAAGGCGATACGAAACAAAGGGAGGCGTATTGGGATGATTGAATAATACATCCAGGGCTTTCCCGATGTCTGCCTGGACATTTCCACCGCGAGGAATCATGGTCCCGTCGAGCATCTCTTTGCGTGATACATCGTGCTGAAAATTTCGCGCTACCATAGGGTCGACGCGGTTATTTCTGTACCCGTTCGGGAATATGTGGTGTTTTCCCGGCACATTCTCGCTGAGTGTTAAACCGGTAAAAACTTTGGCTAATTCGGTAATGTGGTAATTCGTATAGGTGGGAATCGGTTGACCCTGTTCATCGAGCTTCAATGTTCCATCGTTATTAAGATGCCATAGCCCTACCGTGAACAGTTGCATGACCTCCCTCGCATAGTTCTCATCCGGTAGCTGGTTGCCGGTTGCTTTCCTGTTGTTCAGGTATGTCAGATAGTCACCCATTTTCGGGCTATAGGTCACGTCGGTTAGAAGTTCTCTGTAATTTCCAAAAGCATTGTTAACCAGTATGTCGTACCAATTGACCCATTGTACCGGGTAAAAATTTTGCAGGCTCCCGGCTTCACCCAACACAAAGATTTGGGACAGAGCCCAGGCCATGCGCTGTCTCAATTGGTCCTCTTCCAGAAGAGCAATATCGTACCAGACGGTTACTTTGAGCGTAGTTGAATTCCCTCTGGGATCGTTACCGAATCGCCTCGGTTCCAAAGGGTTGGGCACCCCCATGGAGTAATACTGGTCCAGGTGTGAACTGGCTGGCAGGGCAAGCTGTTCGTCGATCCAGCCTTCAAAATCCAGGTCGTCATCCGCCAAGGCTTCAATCTGCTCCATGGTCGGCCCAAAAGTGGCCTGTTTCAGAAATCGTGCCGCCAGGGCTTTCCTTTGCAGGGTGTTTTCTCCGGCCTCCACGCGAAGCCGCAGAAAGGTTGCGTCCGGCCAGTCTTCGAAGTAAAGCGTTACCTCCTCGGACGTTTCCTCTATTTCAAAACCGTCCGTTACGGACTGCCAGGGAGCATTGCCGAGTTTTCTGGCAAGCGTAGTCCATGCAACGTCTTGGAGGCTGGATTTCCCTTCCAGCCGGTACATCATGTCTCGTTTTCCGGGAAACGGAAGCAGGACCATTGTGATTTCATTTTCTCGGCGGAAAACGGGGGATGACCCTGATTCATAGGGATCCACTGCAGCGCCAGGTTCCGCACCGAGCGCATATTCCAAAAAGGTTGGAACGCCATCGTCGTCCGGATCGGGTTCGGTTGGTTGCCCAGGCACCTTCTCCAGCCATTCCGGATAATCTTCAGGCTGCCCCAAGAGGAATGTCGATTGCAGCAGCAAACCACCCATCAGCAGGAGATGGGCAGTTAACCATTTGAATCTAATTTGTGATAGCAGCACAAACCTAGCTTAGAAGGATGAAATTCTACTGAGGGGTAAGTAGTTTTTCAAAGTATACCGTAATATTAGGGAGACTAATACTATAGAGAAAACTGGCCAAACTTACAATACCCCGATCAGGGGAGCCGAATCGAAGATTACCCAGCATCAAGCGCCTACAATCCAGCATCGAAAAGGGACTCTCGCAAAGCTCGCCAAGATTCGCTAAGAAATAACGGAGGGGGGACATTCTTGTCCCCCACCATGCCAAGAGGCGCCCCTGGGCGCCCCCTTTCTTAAACACCAACGGCGTTATTTACATTTCGAAATGGTAGGGCTATCGCGTCCCCGCGATGCCGTAACTTGCGCCTTCGACACCCGGCGCGGCAAGGATGCCGCCGCCCTACCGTTTGCGTTTCGAAATGGTAGGGCAATCGCGTCCTCGCGATGCCGCCGGTCGGCGCGGCAAGGATGCCGTCGCCCTACCGTTTGCGTTTCGAAACTCCAAAGCCCAGCGTCGCGTAGCGCACGCTGGGTTACAGATTATCCCTATGATCGAACCCCAACGGGGTTCCACTAAAGGCGCCCGAGGGCGCCAATTAGGAATTAGGAATGAGGATTTGGGAGAGAGATGAACCACAGATAATCGTGATCGCGATCATGATCGATTGAGGGTGAAGAAGGGAGTCTCGCATCCAGCATCAAGAATCCAGTATCGAGCATCAAGAACCCCGTCATTCACTCTCAAGGGCACCGACGTCCCGGCCATCGCCTTTGGGCGCATTCCCAAAAAAGTCTTTCAGGAAAGGTCCATTGAATTGCCATTCGTAGAGTTCTTCGATGGTGGTCTCGGCGTCCTCCAAGGTTCCCTTGGCCAGTCGCAGGTAATCGATGCTGCCGTGGAAGAAGCCGGTTTTGTCATCGGTGACGACGCGTTCGACGGAAATCTCATCCACCACGACGTACTTGTCGGTGTAAGAGGATTCGCCGAAGGGAGTGATTCCGAATCTCTCCACTGAAGACCAGTCGGCTGCTCCGCTGGACCAGACCGGGACGTGAAAGTCTGACCTGGGCGCCGCTATCCTGGTCCAGCCCCCTCTGCTCCCGGTTAGCTGAAATGTGAAGGCGCTGGCATTTCCCGCCGTGTCGTGAACCTGGAAATTCGCCCTGCTGGAGATATCGCTCTTGATCCAGAAGCTGATTTCTTTGTCCGCCGAAAGATCCAGTGAATCCTGGGCTTCCGACGTCATGAGCCCGGCCGGAATAAAGATGGAGAACCACTGGGTGGCAGCGGGAACATCGACCCTCAAAGCGGTCATTCCACCGTACCGAGGCGTGTCGGAGACCACCGATAGAGTCGCATTATTCGAATTGTTGATGGAGATACTTTCTATAGAACTCAGCTCTTCAAAATCGATGAGCGCCTGAGTCTCGACAGCTGACATTCCGGATAGCCTGCCCACGGTGAAATCGAGCTGATTCTCCAACGAAGCGGAGGTGGCCAACGACCCCTCCTGATCGATCAGCGCTGGCTGGCCGTCGATGTAGACCCGTGCCTGCCGACCGGCTCGGTCCACTTCGGCTATCAGGTGATGCCACTGGTCGTCATTGACCGTCCCGAGTGTGGTGGCGGAGTAACTCCGCCCCAATCCAAAGTTCAACCTCAGTTGAGCCCTGCCGCCGTCATCGATCGACAGATGATAGCCCACCTCTTCATCTCCCTTGGAGACTAACGTTCCTCCCGTTTGGTTGGCGCTCGTTCTGAAGACGATTTCAATCAGGAAATTCTCCGTTCCCGCATCCAGGGTAACCCGTTGGTTTCCGGCAATCGTCCCGCTCCCCCAGTCGTTAGTCCATGTGTAGCTGGATTTGGTGGATGCGTCGGAAATGCTGGCGTACTGGTCCGTTCCATTAAAGCTCAGGGCCCCGTCCACCCAATCCTCCAGCAAGCCCGGGTGGTAATCTTCTTCCCGGACGTTGAACCCGGTAAGATCGTGTCGCCGGATCTGGAGAAACTGTTGTGTGTTTCGCCATTCGGTGTTGGCATAGAGGTGCTCATCGAAAATGGATGCGGGATTTGCACGGTTCTTGAAGAACGGCCACTCCCCCGCCACCTTGTAGAGTCCCCAAGGCACGAACACCTTCACGCCACCGTCAATTCCCGGGGAACCCGAGACCGGGCGAAAGTCGTGGGCGGCCGCATCCTTCACGTAGGACTCGGAAAGTATGGTTCCCGTTTCCGAGGTGAGGGTCGCGGTAGTGGTCCCGGGATCAAGGGAATTCTGCCAGTTCTCCTTGGTCGGATGCTTGGTCAAACCGTTTCCGAGTGCGAAATAATCGACGTCACCGTGGAAGGTGTTTTTCGCGTACCCGACGGTCGCGAGTTCGTCGGCGCCGACCCCTCTCCACAGGTAGGCGTAGCCGATGTCGAGGAAAGCATTGGCCAGGTAGCGGCAACCCGTGCCCTCGCGCCAGGTCCTCGATTGCCCAACCGCGAAATTGTAGAAGGTGTTGTGAAAGAGGTGAGTTTGAATCGAAATCGTCTCCATGAATCCCGTCGAGCTGTAGAACCGGTCGTCAACGTCGTTGTTCGTTCCCCATCCTATATTGTTGAAAGCAAACGACTTATAGCTGTGGTCGAAGTAGTAGGCGGGTGCCATGTTGTTCTCATACACCTCCCCGAAGTTGCTATTTCCAAACGCGGGGCTCGGATTGCCGAGCCAGGAGTATCCGCGGTGGCCCACCGCATTGCCGGAGATATTGCTGAACACATAGGACGGACCCACCCCCCAGGAGGCGATTCCCCCCCAATCATTGCTCCGCAGCAGGGTGTTTGTCACCCTGTTGTGGTGCACGAGTATCCGGTTCAGCGGACTCACCCAGTTGCGAAACTTGTTGGTCGGGCTCGAGAACCGGCTATTTACGGCCTGAATGCCAGAGCCGTAGGTCCTGTCCACAATATTGTGGGCAATTTCGACCAGTTCCCCCCCTCGCACCGCCACGGCGTGACAGGCTTCGCCCAGGGCCGGGCGCATCCCTATGTCATAAATGTGGTTTCGCAGTATTGCGACGTGCTTCAGGTGTCCCTGCGGTTCGCTCTCCGGAAAGAGGCGGAATCCCCACATGGTCCCGCAACCGTGGCTCAAGGCGATCGCATTCTGTTGGGTAAACCGAACTGTGCTGTCGGACAACTCGATGAAGTCCCCCACGTCGCCGTCACGTAACGGGTAATAGAGCAATGCCTTGATCACGTGCTCGAACGCGCAATGCGACACCTTGATGTGGGAGCTGTCCCCGTAGACGCGGACGGCCGCCGTCTCGTAGTTTTCGACAAACCAGTTTTCGATGTTCTCGAACCGGAAGGAGAGGCCGGAGATCTCGATGTGGCGCCTGTTTGCGATGTCGATCATGGCAGGATGATGGGCAATCTCGATCTGCCTGCCGTTGGGGTTCTGATCGCCCGGGAGTCGCAAGTAAAGGGTGGGGGAGCCCACGCCCTGGTGGAAATAAAACTCCCCGGGAGAGTCGAGAAACTGCGGTTTGTCCTCGAGGAAATACCGGCATTTGGTGGTTGGGGAACGGCCCTGGTTTGCGATCCAATCGACCCAGATGGAGAAGGATACGGAGCGATCGCCTGGCGAGTAACGCTTGACCGTGGTCGGGTGCCCGTATCCGGCATAACTGTGCTGCTCGGTCCAAACGGTCGCGTCCTTGTAGAACTCCGGATCGGGTTCAACGAGATTGACGCTGTCGACAAGGATGGTTTCCTGATTTTGAAGGTGGCTGTCGGCGTTACGGTAGACCCTCCCATTGGTGATAATCTTGCCGTTGAGGCCGCCGAGATTGTCACTGTCGTCCAAGCTAACGGTCAGATAGCTGCTCGAAATGCCGGTGATGACGATCGTGCTCCGCGCTCGGTTCGCTTCGATCTCGGTGGGTGTCTCATCCCCGTCCGAAATCCAGATCTTCTCCCCCACCGAAAAGCCTTCTGTGCCAAGCGTATCCTCGGTGGATCTTAAACGTATTCTGCCGCTGGATTTTTCATCCGTCCAGATCCACCATTCTTCCATCGGATAGTTTGGATTTGTGATTTCCCAATCCGGCTCCCGCGCCACGTGAATCGGCGTAATGGCGCCGCCCTCAGCAAGCCAAGCCAATCGCGGGGTGAAATCGATGTCTAGATCGATTGCCCAGATCCGGTCGCGGTCGGATTCCGGAAAGGGCATGCCGTCGCTCTCCGAGTAGGGCGTCCAGGTACCATCGACCCGCATCGATCCCGCCAGCACCGCCTCCCCGCTTCCCCAGGTTGGATCCGAGGTGAGCCGAATCGGATTGCCCGTTGCGCCGGACTCATCGGCAGTGAGCATCCCGCGATAAATAACCCCGCGCTTGAATACATAGGTGTGGATGCCCGAGGCAGATGCCGCACTGCCGGTTGCTTGCGGGTCCCAGGGATGATGCTTCCAAGGACGCTCCCGCGTTCCCGGATTGGCGTCATCGCCCTTCTCGTAGTCTATGAATTTCCGGGACGATCCGGCCATAAATTCAAAGGGCTCCGGTTCCCAATCAAGGAATGGAAATCCAGTCTTCACATTCACTCGTGCAAACATCTTCCCCATCATTGGCGCGGCGCTTTGCCAGGTCTGCGCCACCCTCCCATTCACCGCTTCCAAACTGCTGAGCAGAACGCCCGCGGTCCAATTTGTGAGGTCAGTAGAGAATTCTACCATCACGGACACATCACCGGCTGTGGCAAAGCGACGGAAAAGAAGGGTGAGGTGATCGGCTCCGTCCAATTCGACCACCTGCACCTTGGGCGCTTCATCGGGCAAGCGCAGGTAGGGGTTTCCGGTCGAGGCCTGGATGGGGTCCGCCGCCCCTTCTCCCTCCCGGTCAGGCCGTAATAACAAGGAGGCGGACAAGAAATCTCCCTCTACCCCTTGCACGAGGGTCGGGGAGAGGGTTGCCATTACGCCCAAAATTCTCCAAAATTTCATAATTCCTGATTCCCAGCATCTATTATCAAGCATCCAGAAAGGGACTCTCGCAAAGCTCGCCAAGATCGCTAAGAAAAGGCACAAACTTGGCCTCGAAGGATGAAATTCTACTGAGAGGAAAGTTGTTTTTTAATATTAGGGATACTAAAACTATAGAGAATACCGGCCAAACTTACAATACCCTGATCAGGGGAGCCGAATCGAAGATCCGCACTGCACAGCGCAGGATACGTTACACGGATAAACGTGATCGTGATCGATTGAGGGTGAAGAAGAGATTCTCGCAAAGCTCGCTAAGAGATAACGGAGGGGGGACATTCCTGTCCCCCACCACGCCAATCGGCGCGCCCCTATCTTCTACGCCAACGGCGTAAAACTCCAGAGCCCTTTGTGATAAACGATACGCTTGGGATTGAATCGATGTGGAACCCCGTTGGGGTTCGTTATTTTTTACCCATTCCTACCCAGTGTGCGCTTTGCGACACTGGGCTTTGGAGTGGAACTGCGTTGCAGTTCAATGCAGGACAGAACGGAGGAATTAAATGAGCTCATCTATTTTCCCGATTAACCGATTCAAACATCTGGTTATAACGCCAACGGCGTTAAACCCCAAAGCCCAGCGTCATGACCCGGAACGGAGGATGTAAGTAAACCCATCTATTGCCCCGATCCACCGATTCAATTATCTGGCTTTTACGCCAAAGGCGTTAGACTCCAAAGCCCACCTTTGCGCAGTTGGGTTACCGATATTAACGCCGAAGGTGTTAAACTCCAAAGCCCAGTGTCGCGTAGCGCACGCTGGGTTACTGATCACCCAAATGATCGAACCCCAACGGGGTTCCACAAATAATCCCCAAAATCCCAATCAAATAGATCAAACATCCAGTATCCAGCATCCAGCATCCAGCATCGAGCATCAAGAATCCAGAATGGCAAATGCGTCATGCTTGGGCTCATACCCGAGGACGGATTGGGCACGCCCAATGTCCAGAAGCTTCTCACGGTTGTCCGAAAGGGCATTGAAAATTCCAAATTTCAAATCTTCCGGAGCTTCGATGGCCAGCTTCGCGAGTTGAGCGAAATCCTCGGCGCTTAGAAACACTTTCCGGGCAAATAAGCTGTCCATGGGAGGATCGGACAACTGCTTTTTCGATTCATTTAATGGAAGGGTCCATCCCATTCGGAAGCATATGCAGGACAGCCCATGCCGTTCACTGTAATAGCGCCCCAGGGCTTCCCCATAGGCCTTTGAGGCGCCATACAGGGAAGACGGGCAAACCAACTCGTCGGGAATCGGTTGTTCCCGTATCGTACCATTGGACACATTTACACTACTCGCAAATACCACCCGCCGGACACCCGACCGAAAAGCTGCTTCGAAGGCGTTGTAAGAACCGTGAATGTTAGGCCCCACCAAATCCTCAAATCCCGCATCCGGTTCGCGCTGACCTGCCAAATGTACCAGGACAGATGCACCTTTCAACAAATCGGTAAAGGTATCCAGGTCTGTGATATCGAGATGTGCGAATGGGAAAGGCCAATCTTCAGGCCTGTTTCTTGCGCATGTCATCAACTCATAGCCCAACTCATTGAGGCTGTGGCAAAGCGGCCTTCCCACGTCCCCGGTTGCGCCGGTTATCAGGATATTTTTCAAAATGAATTTACTTGGCGCCAACGTAACCTTCTCGAGGAGGATACGATGATAATTTCTCCTCTATCACGTCTGCCCCAAGCCCGGGTTGATCTCCGAGGACCAGATCTCCCTCGTTAAAGATATCCGCTATGGGTCGGGTGATGATCTCGTCTCGCCAGGGGGCGTCATCATAATCAAATTCCATTCCGAACAAGTTTCTGACGGTAGCACAGAGATGGGCAGATGCCAGCGTGCAGATGGGACCGGTGCAGTTGTGTGGAGTAAATAATACATCGTGAAGCTGTGCCAGTTCAGCAACCTTCCGCCCAATTGTGATTCCATTCCAGCCGATATCCGGCATCACGTAGTCTTGAGCATACACCTGCAGGTATTCCCTGAATTGCTCCGGTCCGTAGAGGCTTTCCCCCGTACAGATGGGGGTCCGTGTAGATTCCCGTATGGTCCGCAGCGCCTTGGGGTCCCAGGATTCCACTTCCATCCAGAGCAGCTCGTAGGGTTCCAGGGCCCGGGCCAAACGAATCGCCCCACCCAGCTTGAAGGTGAAGGCGGTGTCCAACGCTATTCCCACATCCCGCCCAAGGTTTTCGCGGAAGGCGCCAATTACCTTCCGGGCGACCTCCTCCACCTCAGGTGTGCACTCTCCATTGTGGGGATAAAAGAATTTGGCATATACCTCCTGACCCATTTGCCCGAATTCCTCCAAGGGCAGCAAATTAGTCTTTATGTAGCGGAACCCGGCATTCCTGACCTCATGGCACAGGTCGGCCATGTCATCCAGTGTTTTGATTTTCTTCAGGCCCAGTCGGTCGGCATTAATTATTCGCTCCAATCCGCAGTGGCTCCAGTATAAGGGAATCCGGTCCCTCACTTTTCCGCCCAGGAGTTCATACACGGGGATCCCCAGCGCTTTCGCCTTGATATCGTGCAAGGCAATGTCGATCCCTGCTATTGCCTTGTAGGAAATTCCGCCAAAATGACGGATGCTCATTTCGATCAACTCGTTGGTAAGACGATTGATTTCAAACGGATTCTTTCCCACCAGAACTTTTGAGAACTCCTCAACAGCCGCTTTTACCGCGCTCGGAAATCTCCAGTCAGAACATTCCCCCCAGCCGATCAAGCCGGGTTCATCCGTCTCGACCCGGATAAATGTCCAGGGCCGAAATCCTCCATCGCAGATATGAACTCTCGTATCCGTTATTTTCACTTTACTGTCATGTCCTGTTATACATGTTCACACAATCGGCGGACTTTTCGAGGATTGAATTGGCCTTTAGCAAATTTGAATTCTTGGAGGGATTAACCACAGAGGACACAGAGAGCACAGAGGTGCTGAAATTAATCGTGATCGAAGAAGAGGAAACGAAATAGCCACAAAACGCACAAAAAGCGCAAAAGGGGGAAAGCAGATGAACCACGGATTAGAATCCAGCGTCAAGCATCGAGAACGGTACTCTCGCAAAGCTCGCCAAGATGCGCCAAAGGCGCGGATTATATAACGGAGGGGGGACATTCCTGTCCCCCGTAACGCCGGAAGGCAGGTACCCCTTTACGCCAACGGCGTTAAACTCCAAAGCCCAGCGTCGCGCAGCGCACGCTGGGTTACCGATTCCCATACGATCGAACCCCAACGGGGTTCCACTAAAGGCGCCCAATGGCGCCAATTAAGAATTAAGAATTAGGAATTGGGAGATAGATGAACCACGGATAATCGTGATCATGATCGAAAGAAGAGGAGGGGGGATGCGCCGAGGCCGCCAATGAGGAATTAGGAATTTCAAATACGCTACGCTGGAATGGAAACGAGTTGTAAACTGAACCACTCCTTTTCCATCATCCGTGTCTATCCGTGTAATCCGCGGTTTATAAAAGGGAAATTCTCATGAACAAGAAGATCGTTTTTCAAGACACTGAAACCGTAATTTGCACGGAAGCCGATACCCCGACAATCTCCACCGCGGAAGACATCCTGATTCAAACCAGCGCCAGCATCGTCAGCGCCGGCACCGAACTTTCCATCTGGGCCGGACTGGAATCCTGGGCTCCCCTGCCCAATACACCCGGGTATGGAAGTGTCGGCAAAGTACTGGAAGTTGGAAAGGCTGTTGATTCAGTGGTTCCCGGTGACCTCATCTTCACGCACGGACCACACCAGAAGTTTGCCTTGGCCAAGAACTATGCCCAGAAAGTTCCTCAGGGCCTCGATCCAAAAGTGGCTGTCCTTACCCGCATGGCCGCCGTCTCAATCACCGCTGTCCTGGTTTCCGACAGGAAAATCGGAGACACGGTAGCTGTATGCGGTCTTGGGCTCGTCGGTAACCTTGCCGCTCAACTCTTCGCTCTTTCAGGATGTAAGGTAGTCGGCATCGATGTGAGTCCGGCCCGACTCGCCATCCTGCAAAAGTGCGGTGTCGAAACTGTCATCGATGCCAAAACCGATGTCCGCGGAGAACTCGAAAACCTGACCGGGGGTCGCGGTCTGCATGCCTTTGTCGACGCCACTGGATTGCCGGGGGTTGTCGAGTCTTCCATCGGGGCCATTGCACCCGGAGGGGAATGCATTTTACTGGGCACACCTCGGGGCGAAGTCGCAGGAGACCTTGTCCCCTTGTTCCGCTCCATTCACTTGGCCGACCGGAATATCCGGTTCAAAGGCGCCCATGAATGGCGTTTCCCACGCTATCGATCGCAGACGAAGGACAGTCAAACTTCCATTGAACAGAACAATGAAAAACTGCTGAGTCTGCTCGCCGAAGGCAAACTCGTTTCTTCCCCTCTTTTGACGCACGTCCTAAGTCCCGGGGAGGCTCCTGCTGCCTATCAGGCGCTCCGTGACCGGGATGAAAAGTACCTTGGCGTAGTTATCGATTGGGATTAACTCACGCCCCGGCGCTCTTCCAACTCCGCCCGGATCCCGTACATCTTATCCTCAGTCAATGAGTATCGATAGATGCAGTAAAAGGCAATGGCAGCGCCTATGGTGGGGAGAATACCAAGCAACCATATGATATTGTTCATGGCGCCCTCGGGCTGGTTAATTCCCAGATCAATATCAAATCCGGATAATTCGACGATAATACCGGTCGTAAGCAAGGCAAAGGCGAGGGCGAGTTTAATCACCCAGAAGTGGACAGCTCCGAACATGCCCTCGCGCCGCGTGCCCGTTTGCTCTTCATCGTAGTCGACCACGTCCGCAATCATCGAGGGAACAAGCACAAAGAGGCCTGCCCAGCCCATGGCGACGAGGGCGCGGGGAACGATGACCAACCAAGGCATGTTCGGGATGAAGCAAACCAGGTAGGCGAGTGATCCGGCAATCAGGAAAAGGGGCGCCAATATACACGCCATGCGCTTTCCTATTCGCTTCGATAATAACGTAATCGGGATTAACACACATAAGGTGGAAACATGGTGCGATGCTTCAATCCAACCCACCCAAAAGGAGTATCTTGCATCATCTCCGGCACAGACAAGATACTTCAGGGGGTAGACGTAAATTGTGGCCACCGTGTTGTAGGCAAAAAGGGCAATAAAAAAGGCAGCGATAAGAAAAACATATGGCTTACAGCCAAAGGTGAATTTTAAACTCTTAAAGACCGAGACACGCTCCTGCTTCTCTACGTATGTTTTAACCTTTTCCTTCAGGGTCAGGGCCGGAATCAACCCCAACACCATCATCAGCAAACCAATCCCTAAGCCGGTCATGCGGATTCCCTCCACGGAATCCGACCAGATGGACAGGTGAATGAATGCGAGAAACCAGGGAAAGAGAATAATCCCATTCAATGAGTTCGAAAATATACGCACCCCCATCATTTTCGTACGCTCATGGAAGTCTGGCGACATCTCATACCCCATGGCATAAAGCGGTACGGAAAAGACGGTAAACGATGTATAGAACAGAATGGATGTTACTAAAAAGTAGAAGAAAAACTGCCAGTCACTGATATTTTGGGGAACAAACCAGATACTTATGAAGAAGAGACCGCAAAGGATCGATCCCACCCCGATATAGGGGCGTCGACGTCCGAACCGGGTGCGCGTGTTGTCCGATATCGATCCCATCAAGGGATCCGTCACCGCATCCCAAATGCGCGTAATGGCTAAAACCAGCCCGATAATCCAAGGGCTGAATCCGAGTTCAATATTGAGAATCGGCAAGGCAAATGCGATGAGAGTCCATTGGAAGGTCATGTCGGCAAAGCTACCGCTCCCATATAGGATTTTATCCTTTATCGGAACCCGGTCTTCCGGTGCCGTAACATGTCGTTTCTGGTCTTGGGGATCGTTCATAATCAAGCGGGGGACTGACCCGAGCGTATCACGACCCCGGAAAAGGAAGGGGTCAATACGGAAAACCCGGCTCTAACGCCGAAAGCGTTAAACTCCAATTCACCTGGGTTCCCAATATTAACGCCGAAGGTGTTAAACTCCAAAGCCCAGTGTCGCGAAGCGCACGCTGGGTAGGAATGGGTAATAAATATCGAACCCCAACGGGGTTCCACAAAATCTTCCCAAGGCGCGCGCGCCGGGCGCCTCTTTGCGTTTCTTTACGCTCTTTGCGAGAGGCTTTTCTTAATTCGATCACGATCATGATCACGATTAATTTTCCTCCTTCCTCTTTTTCACCTTCTCTGTGGTTAATCCCTAATTGGCGCGCTGGGTTACAATCTGAGGATCAAATGATGGTTGAACGGTCATTGAGGAAGATGCTTAATCAGGCATACAATTTTTTTCCGGATGCGTTCTTTTGACCGATTCTGTCTATATCTCATTTTGAATGCATTCCCCATTCTCTGTACAAACCCCGTTTGGGCAGAGGATCGATTCTCCGATCGGATTGTCCGCTGGATCAGTCCATCTGCCAGGGCCATGGAAGCGGAGATCGAAACCCTGCGGCAACTGAGCCGTGGGCTTCCGGAGCCGGAACGGTTTAATCGCAGCGAAAGCATGGGCTATCACAGCCGCCGATTCGGCTCCCCAGATGAGGTGAGGTGGGTGGAGGTCGATCTGAAGAAGGAACAGGAAATCGATCGGATCGCTATCCTTCCCGTTTTCGTCGAGATACCCCTGTTTGAAGGTCAGAGCTATGGATTTCCGGTGCGCTTCAAAATCGAAGTCTTTAACGAAGACCGGTCTCAGTCTCTATTGGTGGCGGACCGGAGCGGGGAAGATTACCGGCATACGGAAGGCTATCCTTTTGGGGTTCGCTTACCGGAAACGGTTCGCGGACGCTATATTCGCATGACCTCGCTGGCGCATTTCAAAGTTATGGAACGCTGGGTCTTCGCCATATCTGAAATCATGGCGCTGCGAGGTCCTATCAATTTGGCCGCGGGTTGTCCGGTAGAGGTCGGACCGTCATTGGGGTTTCGAATGATGGGATGGGGTCCGGAAACCCTAACCGACTTTCAGAGTCCCTTGGGCCCCCCTTCGGTGCCGGATTTCAGCCCGACCAATGGTTTTCTCTGCCAACACGCTCCCGGTCCCGAAGTTCTTAAATGGATGCAAGTGGATTTGGGTGAGTTGGTTCCGGTGGATGCCATTCGTCTGTTGCCTTCACGACCGACCGACTATGTGGATATACCGGGATTGGGTTTTCCGGCACGCTTTAAAATTGAGTTCAGCAATCGCCCGGACTTCCGAACCAGACAACTGATATTTGATTCAGGTCCGGATGCGTATCCAAATCCCGGGGACAATCCTGTTCAGGTTCTTGCGGGTGGCAAGGAGGCCCGTTACGTCCGGATTACAGCAACTGAGCTTCGCTATCAGGGAACGTTGTATTCATTCAGCCTTGGGGAATTGCAGGTGTATTCAGGTGGTAAAAACGTGGCCCGGGGCAAAGCGGTGTCCGCCTCGGATGTTTTCGACAATCCGAGGTTTCCGCGATGGAAGCTCTCAGGCTTGGTTGACGGCTACAACAGCCAGAATCGCCTGGTTGAATTGCCCGACTGGCTTGCCGGACTTGAACAGCGTCGGCAACTGAATGACCGCCTGCTTCAACTTGAAGAGGAAAGGGAACGGAAAGGCGAGACCATCGTGGTGTTTGCCACGGCGGGAACCTTGGCCGTTTCAGGTATTCTGGTGGTTGGCGCTTTGGGTTTTTCCATTTCTTATCGACGGAAAAAAAGCAAGGAGACCGAGGTGTTGCGCAGACAAATTGCCCGGGATTTGCACGACGATATCGGTGGGGATTTGGGCGGCATTTTTATACTGAGCGAAGGAGCCCTTCAACAAGACGGACTTTCCAGCGACGTCCGCGAGGACCTGCAGGATATTTACGATATTGCCAAGGATTCCGGCGAGGCTATGCGCGATATCGTCTGGTTGATTCGCGACGAACGTAACCTGGAGGAACTCGTTTTGCACTTGCGCGGAACCGCGCATCTGCAATTGCGAAAGATACCCCATACCTGTGAAGTTCAACCCAAATCGATCCCCTCCCGACCCGTATCGCTCAAAGTAAGGCGACATGTCCTTTTTTCCTTTAAGGAGGTACTGACCAACATTCAAAAGCATGCGGAGGCGCGGCACGTTGAAATAAAGATCAAACTGTCGGCTACACAACCGTTGCTGAAGTTGCGAATCGTTGACGATGGCAAGGGCTTCGATCCTGACAAGGAAACTATGGGCCAAGGCTTGAAAAACCTACGCCGCCGTTGCCAAGCCTTGAAAGGGAATTTTGAAATCCTATCCAAACCTGGAAATGGAACCCAAATTGATCTATCTTTCTCCCTCAAGGTCTAGAAATATGTTCCGCACGTCTGAAATTCGAGTATGGCTAGTTGAGGATAACGGCGCTTACCGGAAAGCCGTATCTCGATACCTTAGCCGGGCTCCCGGAATGATCTGTGACTGCCAGTGTCGATCCGTGGAGGAATTGATAGTAGCTTTGGAGAATGAGAACCCCCCGGATGTCATCCTGCTGGACGTTCAACTCCCGGGCAACGATGGCATTTCGTCGTTGCCAATTATCGAGTCACTTGCGCCAGCGAGTAAAGTCATGGTGCTGACCGCCTTTGACGATAGTGAGAAAATTTATAATGCGATATGCGCGGGAGCCTCGGGATACCTTCTTAAATCAGCGGGCACAGGGGAAATCGTCCATGCCATCAATGAAGTGTTAAATGGCGGCCATCCCATGACCCCGTCACTGGCAGTGCGAGTGTTAAAACAGTTTTCAGATTTGCTCTATCCCTCCAAGCTGCCGGCAGATTACAAACTTACGGACCGGGAAATCGATACTCTCAGATTGCTGGCTGACGGCCTGATCAAAAAGGAGATCGCCGATCAATTGAATATAAGCCTGCACACTGTGGACAGTCACATAAAAAGCATTTACCGCAAGCTGCAGGTGAACACCAACACAGCCGCGGTGGCCAAAGCGATCCGGGAAGATATTGTTTAGGAATATTCCATTGACGTCCCTTGTCCCGTTACTCGCTAAGAGCGCGAGTTTCCTGGGATCCCGGCGTAAAGCCGCGCCTACAGCTTGAAATCATTACTCCCTCATTCCAACACTCCATCATTCCCTTCGATCACGATCACGATCACGATCATGATCACGATTAATTTCAGCACCTTCATCCTTCATCCTTCATCCTTCTTCCTTTTCCCCTCTATATCCCCTGATCGGGCGATTGATCCGGGGCATGGAAGTGTGGTTTAATTTAATGCTAGAACCGATAATCGGTCGATAAATGCGTAGCTTGCCCGAAAGTAGGAGAAGAAGTTGGTCCCTCATCGGGGTTTTCCTCATGGGTTGCGCCGTTCCATTGTCGCTCAGCCATGCCAAATCCACGGTCCCGGATTTCAATAACGTGATCCGTCCCATTCTTTCGGACCGCTGTTATAAATGCCACGGAACGGACGAGGCGACCCGTGAGGGGGATCTCCGGCTGGACAATCGAAAGGGCGCGCTGGTGGTTTTGGATCTTGAAAATGCGGAAAACGGTGAACTCTTTTATCGACTGACCACGGATTTTGAGGAGGACCGCATGCCTCCAAAGAAGGAAGCAAAATCCTTGTCTGCTCAGGAACGGGATTTGCTCATCGAATGGGTGAGGGCGGGAGCGCCCTATGAAAAACACTGGGCCTATTTGAAACCGGAGTGGCCGAAGTTGCCGGATATCGATCGTTCCGATTGGCCGCGAACCAACCCCGTCGACCATTTCGTGCAACGGCGTTTGCACGAAGAGGGACTCCATCCCTCTCCTACGGCCGAACCGGCCGTTCTCCTCCGGCGTCTCTCCCTGGATCTCGTTGGTTTGCCACCCACGGTGGAGGAGGTAACCGCCTTCGAAAAGGATCCTTCCGAGGATAACTACGAGGCCGCCATCGACCGTCTCCTCGCCTCCCCACATTTTGGCGAGAAGTGGGCCATCCATTGGCTCGATCTCAGTCGCTATGCCGATTCCAACGGATACCAGCACGATGACCTCCGCACCATGTGGCCGTATCGGGACTGGGTCATCGACGCGCTCAACGGGGACCTTTCCTTCGATCAATTCACCATCCGGCAACTGGCGGGCGACCTCCTGCCGGAACCGACCCTCCGGCAACTCGTCGCTACCGGCTTCCACCGCAACGTTCCAAGCAATTTCTCCGGCGGGTCCAAAGTCGACGAAGTCCGGGCCGACATTCTCCACGACCGCGTCCGGACCACGGGCGAGGTCTGGCTCGGCATGACCATGGAATGCGCCCAGTGCCACGACCATAAATTCGATCCCATCCCCCAGACCGACTACTACGAATTCTACGCCTACTTCAATCAGGCCATTCCCGAGGTCGCGATGGAAGGTCCGGGCATGTTCAGGAAGAAATTTATCGGCGCCGATCTTCCTTACGTGGCTTCGCCCGAGGATGGCATCCGGTTGAAAGAAATTGAGGAAGAGATCGAGCGGGAAAAAGCGGCTTTGGAAAAGGCCAAGTCGATCGCCCTTGCCGGCCAGGCCGAGTGGGAGAAGAGCTTCCTCGCCTCGGGTCGCGGCGAAACCATTCCCTGGGAACGTATCCCTTGGAAGCTCCGCGGTGGCTACCGCATCCTGAAAATTCCGTCTGAAAATCGCAGCTCCGACCAAAGAGACAAAGTCGAGGCCCTCCTCTATTTCGATCATCCTGCCACCAGCCCGCACGAAAAGGCCCTCTACCGGCTGAAAGAGGAGCGCGACGCCCTCGTCGCACATCCCATGGTCATGAAGGACGCTGAGAAATTCGTCCCCACCCACCTCTTCAATCGCGGCGACTACACCAGCCCCGGTGAGCCCGTCCAGCCCGGGACTCCCGACGTGCTCCATCCCCTCGATCCGAACCTGCCGCCCAACCGGCTCGGACTCGCGCGCTGGCTCGTCCACCCCGACAATCCGCTCACCGCCCGTGTCACCGTGAACCGTTTCTGGGCTGAGATTTTCGGTCAGGGAATCGTCACTACACCCGAGGACTTCGGTATGCAGAGCGCGCCGCCCACCCATCCCGAACTCCTGGACTGGCTCGCCCTCGAATTCGTCCGGAAGGAATGGTCGATTAAGCAAATCATTAAGACCATGGTCATGTCCTCGACCTACCGTCAGTCCACCGCCGTGCCGCTGGAACAAATCGAGAAAGACCCCGCCAATCGATGGCTCGCCCGCGGCCCTCGTTTCCGCCTCTCGGCCGAACTCATTCGCGACAACCTCCTCGCCATTTCCGGCAAGCTCTCCGACAAGATCGGCGGCCCTCCCGTTTATCCCCCGCAGCCAGAGGGCTTGTGGAAGGAAATTTCCGGGGCCGACGTCATCATCTACCCAACTTCCGAGGGAGAGGACCGCTATCGTCGCGGTCTCTACACTTTCTTGCGCCGGGGTAATCCGAACCCGATGATTCTGAATTTCGATGGCAGCAACCGCTCGGCCTGTGTCATCAAACGCGACCGCTCCAACACCCCCGTCCAGGCCCTCAACCTCCTCAACGACCCCTCCTTCGTCGAAGCTGCCCACGCCTTCGCCGCCTTGATCGAGCGCGCCCCGGGCGACGAGGAAAACAAAGCCGTCCTCGCCTTTCGACGCGCCCTGGCCCGACCGCCTTCCCAAGTCGAAGTGGCCGCCCTGTTGTCGCTCTATCGCAAGCACGGCTCCTGGTTCTCCGTGGCCCAGGTCATCCTCAACCTCGACGAAACCATCACAAAATCATGAAACTGGATGCTCGATGCTCGATGCTGGATGCTCGATGCTGGATGCTGGATCCTCGATGCTGGAGACTTGGTGATGAAGTATATGCTTAGGATTGATTCGATGTGGAACCCCGTTGGGGTTCGTTATTTATTTCCTATTCCTACCCAGCGTGCGCTTTGCGACACTGGGCTTTGGAGTGGAACTGCTTTGCAGTTCATTGCAGGCCAGAACGGAGGATTTAAATGAACCCATATATTTCCTCGATCAACCGATTTCGGCATCTGGCATTAACGCCAACGGCGTTGAACCCCAAAGTCCAGCATCGTGCCCCGGAACGGAGAATTTAAATGAGTGCTTCCATTGCCCTGATCAACCGATTCCGCCATCCGGTTTTAACGTTAACGGAGTTATACTCCGGAACCCACCGTTGCGTAGTTGGGTTACCAATATTAACGCCGAAGGTGTTAAACTCCAAAGCCCAGTGTCGCGAAGCGCACGCTGGGTTACCGATCACAGGTATAATCGAACCCCAACGGGGTTCCACAAATAATTTCCAAAATGCCAATTAAATAAATCCAGCATCTAGCATCCAGCCCCCAGTCCCCAGCATCATGAACCCAGCATCGAGAATCCAGAATCGAGCATCATGCATCGAGTGCCTGACCCGGCGCGAATTCCTCCGAACCGGAACGCTGGGAATCGGGTCTCTCGCCCTGACCCATTTACTCAGCCGGGACCTACCAGCATCAAGCATCGAGCATCGAGCATCGAGAACCCATCATCCGGCTTCGGTTAAACGGGTTATCTTCCTCCACATGGTGGGAGGACCCTCCCAGATGGACACCTTCGATCCCAAACCGGCATTGGATAAATGGGACGGAAATAGCCTTCCCGACGAACTGACCCGGGGACAGAAATTCGCCTTCATCACCCCCGATGCCCGGGTCATCAAATCACCCTACAGCTTTTCTCCCCGCGGCCAATCCGGCATCGTCATGTCGGAACTCTTTCCTCACCTCGCAACCGTAGCGGATGAACTCACCGTGATTCGCAGCATGCGGACCAACGAAATCAACCACGGGTCCGGGGAACTCTTTCTCCACACCGGGCACGGTCGCCTCGGACGCCCCACCTTCGGGGCGTGGACATCCTATGGGCTGGGCACTGAAAACTCGGACCTTCCCTCCTACGTCGTGCTCAAGGATCAAAACCCCAACGCCGGGCCGGCAACTTGGAGCAGCGGCTTTCTTCCTTCCAAACATCAAGGGGTCCTGTTTCGCACCGGCTCAAAACCTCTCTTCTACCTCGACAATCCGGATGGCGTCACCCCCAACCATCGCAAGGATGTGATCGACACCCTAGGCCAACTCAACTCCTTGGCCTTCGATCGCTACCACGATCCCGAAATCCAAACCCGCATCGCCCAGTACGAATTGGCCTACCGCATGCAGACGTCCGTTCCGGAACTCGCGGGAATGAAGGGCGAACCCGAGCACATTCTGAAACTCTACGGACTCGACACAAACGGTGGGGGAGGAGCCTTCGCCAGAAACTGCCTGCTTGCTCGCCGGCTGGTCGAGCGGGGCGTCCGCTTCGTCCAGGTTTTCAACAATGGCTGGGATCACCACCAGGATATTTATTCCTCCCTTCCCAGGCAAGCCCAGGGCGTCGACCAGGCCTGCGCCGGCCTTATCACCGACCTGAAACAACGCGGACTCCTCCAAGACACCCTTGTCATTTGGGGCGGAGAATTCGGACGCACCCCCATGGTTCAGGAACATAACGCCGGAACCGGCGCCAAGACTGCTCCAGGACGGGACCACCACAAGGAATGCTTCACCATCTGGATGGCGGGCGGAGGATTGAAGAAAGGCATCACGTATGGAACCACGGATGAATTTGGTTTCGGTATCGTGGAAAATCCGGTGCACGTGCATGACTTTCACGCCACCTGTTTGCATTTGTTGGGTATCGACCACGAGAAGCTGACCTACAAGCACCAAGGCCGCCACTACCGCCTTACCGATGTGCACGGGCACGTCGTGCATGACATCATGGCTTAAAACTATGCTCCCTTTTCAAACAACCGATTTTAAAAAAACCAACAAAAATAATTCCGACAACAATCGCCTTCCCGCTTCGCGGTATTGATCCTACTCAAACACAGTCGCCGAGGACTGTTTGACAACGACTTGAAATCCCCTTGACCGTGCAATCGATTTCAAAAAAAATTCGCACCTTACTCGAACTGTAAACATGAACGATCGAACCTCCTTATTTGGCCTGATTTGCCGTATAACCGCACTGTTAACCCTATGTAGCGCAACAGCTTACCAAGGGTATTCCCAGGAAGCTGAAGCTGAAGCCGAAGATTCGGACGAGGAAATATACGATCTCAGCCCTTTTACGGTGAGCACCAGGGATGACCGGGGCTACCTGTCAACCAACGCCGTCTCGGGAACTTCCCTGAACACCTCCATCCGGGATCTGCCCATGGCCCTGGAGGTCATCAATCAGGAATTCATAGAGGACCTGGGGGCATTGAGCATGGACGAAGCCCTGGAATATTCCGCCGGTGTGGAAACGACGGCTTTTGAACTGCCTCAATGGTCATCGGGAAATAGGATTACTTTCGACGATGCCTCCCCCTCGGGGAACGTCCAGGCACATCAGGGAAACGTCCTGACCATACGCGGATACCGCTCACCAAACCAGCAGCGATTGGGATTTCGTATCGGCATGCTCGTTCCCGAGTATGGTATCGTGACAGGAGGCAGCACCAATACCCTCAACATGTCCAGAATGGAAGTGGTACGGGGTCCCAATTCCTTGCTCTACGGCGTCAACATGCTGACCGGGGTGGTTAACATCGTTCCCAAATCCCCGCTCTCCGAAAAACGAAGCTCCGCGGGACTTACCGTTGGGAGCAACAGCCTGATACGGGGGACCTTCGATACCACCGGGCCAATATTGAGCCAAGATAACAATTGGGGGGAGTTGAATTATCGGGTCATGGGTTCCGCCCAGACAAGTGACGCACTCAAGGATTTCAGCAAATTTGATGGTACCTACTATGCAGGGCAGTTGGATTACTGGACCAAGAACAAGAAGTTCAACCTTTTCCTGGAATACCAAATCGCCGACAATACTTCCGCCGGGATCGGCCCAAAATGGTTCATAGGGCCCCAAGCCGTTCAGTACTTTCGCAATGAATACGGCGAACCTATAATCTGGACCCGGACCTACGATCCAAACAGCCCCGATTACGCGCTGATTGCGGAACCCGGATCCATGCCATACGAGATTAAGGACTACGGCTTCTACCAGAACATTTCGGGTCCGGACACCTGGCATAAATCCCAAGAACAGAACTTCCTGGCTCTGGCCAAGGTGAATCCATTGGAAGGATTACATATAGAAGGGGGTGTCTACTACTCCTCGAACGAATCGGAGACCCGCAACGTGTCTTTTTCGAGCAATACTCCTGGAGGGCTGGGAGCCAGCTATTTCGATCTCCGATTTGCCGATGCCTTTCCGGAGTATGATCCCAATGACACCGTGACCCGGGAAACGACCGATGCAATTCGTCTGAACGGCGATCCATTATCCTCAACATTGCTCAATGGTTTTTTCGATGCGGATAACCTTAGGAACCTGGTCCACGGGGGCTTTGGCTTTTCCGACGTCATCGCGGTCGAAGCTCCTGGAGACTCCTCCCGCTACAATCCGGCAGGCAATAGTGGCGCCTCTATCTCACGCCACGGAGCACGCTACGCCTGGTTTCAATGGCCACAGACATCCGATTCTACACAGGCCCGACTACGGGCGGCCTATGACTTCGATTCGGACTTTCTCAATTCCCACCATACCTTTGTCGCGGGGGTAAACTACATTAAGGATGAAATCAGTTTTGTTGTTAATCCAATGTATAATCAGGCTCCATACCAGGAGGCCTGGGGTTCCTGGGATGGCGTCAGCCCTACCCCCGCTGATCCGCGGTTTCATGTGGATGGTGTTTATTACCGCGATAGCGTTTTCAATCCGAATCCGATTCGGTTCTCCCCTAATACCGTCCTTGGTGTTGCCGGACGACCTAGTAAATTCAGGCTGGGACATGGCACGCAGTCTGATGAGGACCGGGATGGGGATGGAGTTCCTGACAGGCGGCTCATCAATTGGGTAACCCGGTCGGGCCATACGGATGTCGCCTTGGAATTCAGTTCCGCCAATGCCCTCTATCAGGGACGGTATTTTGACGAACGCCTCATGCTTTTTGGCGGTGTCCGCTACGACGAGTACGAGACCAGCGAAAGGGAAAAGCTTCGTGTCGTCGACTGGACGGGCACCACCGGGATGGCCCCGGGGAAACCACTCACGCCTTCATCTTATCCGCTGACCACCCACATTATCGGCGATGCTTCACAGGCCTATGTCCCGATTCCCGCGCTGGATATTCCAGCCGGGGGAAATTACACGGGGACGATCAACGATGCCGTAGCGGCGGATTTTGAAACCATCCAGGAAGTGTACCCGGATGGGACGTTCGAGAGTCAGCCGAAACAAACATTCACCACCCCGAGTTTCGGAGTTTCCTACCGGATTAATGATCCCCTGACGGTATACTTTACGCATTCCGAGGGCATCTTTCCCAATGCTGGACAAAGGGACGGCAACTATAGGGAAATCGACGCCGAGCGATCCAAGAGCGACGAACTTGGCATCAAGTTCGACTTGTGGGAAGGCAAGGTTTCCGGGACCATTTCCGCCTTCAGAATAAAGAGAGAGAACGCCACCTATCGGTTGGGGGTAGCTCCCAATCCCGCGGGATGGTTTGGCGGCCCCGCTCACAACGGCAATGCCAATACCCAGGCATTTGATCCCGCCGTCTTTGCCGGCCTCTATGGAGTGCCTGAAGACGCCGAAGCGTTGCGAGCCTCCTGGCCTGTGAAGTGGAGCGAGACCGTTGCTTACCAAGGCCGGTTTCCACCTAGTCATATCGTCACGGTCCCCGCTGTGGTCTATGGCCTGCTCAATGTCAACCTGGAGAGAACCCTTGAGGAATTGGGCTATACACCGGACCAGATTCGGAGCACCAGACATCCGGTGACCAGAGAGAGATTCACCAATGCGCCAAGTGGATACCTGGGACAGTATAATCAGGGCGCTACCCCCGGGGACTTCTTCACACGGTTCATCACCTTCGCGTATCTCTTCGATCTGGATGTCTTGAATGCGCCGCCCCATGAGGACCCGGTGGTCGAGGATTTGCGCAACGCCGTGCGCGCCGCTTTCGAAGACGCCTATGACGGGCAGGATGAGCGGCTTCCCCAAGAAGCCATGTTCACCGGGTCGTTACAGCGGATTGGGCAAATTCATAACCCCACTCAATATGATGGTTTACAGACGAGCGGGGCCGGTAATGCTCCCTTTGTCACTTACGAGGAGGAGGGCACGGGATTCGACGGACAGATCATCCTCAGTCCCTTGAACAATTACCAGATCGTCTTCAATTTCTCCCGGGTCCAGCGCGAGATCGTCGGGAAGGGTTTCAACATGGTCCGTCCCATCGACCAGTGGGGGAATGACTGGGCTTCCGGATGGGACGCATGGAACTGGGCCTTCAAAAGACAGAACTTCACAGACCCGAAGGATCCCACAACCTTTACCGGCGAGGGCGTAAATGGTATCGACATCTCCTTTGTACCGCAGGACAATCTCGCTCTCTGGAACAAGTATAGCTTCACCGATGGCGCGCTGGACAATCTGGAAATCTTCGGGGGCGTCACCTGGGCGGGTGAGGCAGTAACCTCGACGCCGCTCGGCGGGCAACAGGTGCGCGCCAATTACTTCCGCACTCCGCCCACCGCCGAACGATACGAGGTCGGGGCTGGATTGGGATACCGATTTGAATTGCGCGATGTCCGGTGGAATCTCCGCTTGAACATAAATAACCTGCTCGACGACACCTATGACGCCAGTTACATAACCTACAACGAGACCGATCCCTTTACCGGAGAACCATTTACGGAGAAGCGCCGCTGGGAACGATACTATCCGGGAACCACCTTCCGTCTAACCCTGATGGCCAACTTTTAGCTCGATTAACAGCGCATCCCGATTTCGTCGCGAAACGGAATGGCGAGATGCATGCTCTCCCAAGCGGCCCTGTTTTTCTCCCCGACAATGGCGGCGTAGCGTCGCACCCACGGCCGGGGATCCCGCTGATGTTTCTCGATGACCTGAGGCTGCGGTTTGCCAAACTCCGCGAGAACTTCGGCTATTGCCAGTTCCACTTGCCAAAGACCATCTTCCCCTACCATTTCGGTCACGACCTGTGAAGTCATCTGGAATCTGCGGTCGCGAGGAAGGTCATCGCGCTGGAGAAGACCTTCAAGGGCTGGAATGGCTGCCGCATCGCCAATACGGCCAAGTGCTCGGACGGATGCGAGGACGGCATCGATGTCCGACTTCGGATCGTCCAGAATTCCAAACAAGGCAGGCAAAGCGGAAGCGTGGCCAATTCGTCCCAGCAACACGATCATCAACATCCAGAAGGGGGCGTAGCGCCTGAGGTGCAAGTATTTCTCCGGTGTTTCAGGGCGTTCCTCGATAACCCTGACGAGCTCCGGTAGAGCCGCAGGGTCGCGATGCCAAGCCAATGCAATTGCCGCCCAGGTCTTCTTCTCATCTGGTCCTTCCTCGAGGATTTCCTTGAGAAAAGCAACGGATTCGGAGCTACCGTGTGCGAGCAGCCAGACGGCGTCCTTGAAATTTTTGCTGAGAAACCGTTCCTTTGTCTCCTCCAAGGTGAGGTCCGGAAGCGGAGGTTTGGGGCGGGTGGTCTCTCCCAAAGCACCCGATTTTTTCAACGCTTCCTGGACTAGTTTAACCTCCAAAGCACGGGGAGAAAGACCGGATTTTGCACAGAGTGCGGCGGCTATTCCGGCTGCTTCACCCATCCGGCGACAGTTGCGGATCACGCGTTGCTGATAATTGGCTTCATTGGTGCATGAGGCCGAGCGACAGGCTACGAGTATACCCTCTAAATCCTTGGGCAACATGCACCGATAAGGAATCTCCCCTCCGAAATGCCGTTCCCGGTTTCCCAGAATCCAGACCCACAGGACGGCAAAGTCATTGTGGTTGGCAAAATCCTTGGAATGACAGTCGAACTTGGCGGCAGAATAGCCGATGCAATCATCGTAGTGCTTCAGAAAAATCTGATCATGCATGGTGGGGGCGTAATCGCCGATTATCTGACGGCTTTGGCGGATGCCCAGCACGGGAAAGGCATAGAGCAGGCGGAACTCATCCAAAAGGATTTCATTTATCAATCGGAGGCCCTGCCGCTTTCCCCGGGTAAGGTCGACAATATCAAAGGGGTCCGTATATCCGCAATCGAAGTTAGTAACCCTGACCAAGCCGGAGTCCTTGCTGTAAGTTTCCGCGCATTGGGTGTAACAGTGGAGAATTTCATCCACCTCCCGACCGGTTTGAAATGGCGCCCCGGCCATAATCGCGAGATCGGCATCTCCAGTTGAATCGATGAATACGTCTGCATTTACCACAACAGGTCCGTCGGGGGTAGCCGCCTGTGCCGCGGTGATACGATTTCCCACCTTTACCGCACCGGTAACCGTGGCCCCGAAGATGATTTGGATACCGAGTTCCTTATAGATCTCCTCGAACACGATGGCCTTCAGTATCGGGTTCGGCATTGGAATGGTGTAGCCTCCCCGGAAGAGCATATGGTCTGCTCGCACGCGCTTGAAGACCTCGTCCTGAACCCCGCCCTTTACGCCATGGCCCATTACGTGCATGCCGCCGCCCGTTTCCATTCCCCCGATCATGGTGCAGGCTTCCAACACAATCACTTTGGCGCCGCCTTTTGCCGCGGCAATTGCCGCGTAACTCCCCCCGGTGCCGGCCCCGGCGACGAGGACATCGGCTTGTAGATGCCGCGTCTGGCGTGGTGCTGGCGCAGGGCGGGCACCACTCATTGGTCCGCGGCGTATAGCAAGGTTTGCCGCTTCTTCCCCTACTTTTTCACCCAGAACGATTCGACCGGAATTATTGTTGGCAAGTTTCCGCCTGGAAGGATCAGTTATCGACCAAGTTCCGCATGCCAGCAGATTCTCATACTTGGTATTCTCCCCACTGCTTTCGGTCAATACGGCCCGGGATTCGAGTGGAAAGGCCTCGAATGCCGCATGGCTTACACTCGCTTGAGAAAGAGTTGGCAAAACTTCCTTCAGGTAGGCCACAACATCCCGTATCCGAGCCCGCCCCTCCAAACAGGTGTAGTCAGGAACAGTGAATTCTACGCATACTTCGCCCTCCCAAGGGGACGGACTAAGAACGATATCTTCCACACCGACGCCATCCGCCACATTCGCCGGAAGTTCATCCCGATTCTCAACATTGTTGAAAAAAAAGACCTCTCTCCAGGAATGTTGGCTAACCTCGTGAAAAACGCCTCCGACCTGCTTGAAAAGCAGCGCTTCTTCCGTCGCATCGATGATGACCTTGGCGCGCACCAATTGTTCGCCGCTCTTGTTTCCGATAACGACTCCGCAGACACCATGGTGATCTACGCGAACCTCCACCGGCTGGGAATAGAGAAG
The DNA here is from genome assembly GCA_965204545.1 of Opitutales bacterium. Lineage (GTDB taxonomy): Bacteria > Verrucomicrobiota > Verrucomicrobiia > Opitutales > UBA2995 > JAABVD01. The sequence goes on from CBDBFA010000003.1 coordinate 2,351,031, forward strand.
CAGATCGACCTCGTCTTCCTCCACAAATAAATCAAGAAGGTACTCTGTCCTGGCCGAGTCGATACGATCTCCCGCCACGGCATCGAGTTTCTTCAAACGATCGCGAAGACGCCGCACGGTGGGGGAGTCACCTTCAGGAAGGTCGCACTGAAACGCGCAGGTCGTCTCCCATCCAAGCGCGCTGCGCCTTTCCACCAGGAGAACGCGATGGCCCTTTGCAGCCGCCGTCAGCGCCGCCGCGACGCCGGATAATCCACCTCCGAAAACGGCGACATCATATTCCATTCCAAATGGATCCCACTCAGTGCTGTATTTCATTTTTTCAGATTCGGTCAGGGATTATGGATGGAAGGTAGTTATCGGGAGGCGATTTTCTTTCTTGGTGGATTTTCCAAGACAAGATTCATTTAATCCTTCGGGAAGTGCTGGTCGATCAGCGCCACAATGGCGTCTGTGGAATTCGGTTCAACCAGTTCGGCGACCTTTTCGCCTTCGTCGATGAGTACGACGCTTGCCGGATGATGTATGCCAAATTCAATGGCAATTGCCTGAAACTCCTGAAAATTCAAACTGCAAATATTGATTCGGTCTGCCAGTTCTTCTACCAATTCCTCAATCATGGAGCGTATGGCAATGCATTTCTTGCAGTGTCGATAACTGAAAATCAGGACCGGTTTATTGGCGCCATAGGTGATGTTTGCCCACCCGTCGGAAGTGATTTCGACTATTTCAGACATGATTATCAACAGTTTATATTGTTTATTATGGCTCCTGATTTTGACAAATTAAATCCGAATCCATCCAAATCCTGATACAAACGAGATGGTAGAGACATGGATAATTAGGAATTGGAAAATCCAGAGAAGCCCTCCAACTAATGTGGCGTCCCTGAAATAAACCACCACAGAAGGCGCCTTCGGCGCCAATTAGGAATTAGAAATTAGGAATTAGGAATGAAAAGACACAAGGGGACAGAGGATTATCGTGATCATGATCGTGATCTTGATCGTAATCGATTGAGTATGGAGAAGAAGGGATCTCGCAATGCATGCCAAGAACGCAAAGAAATGGATTACAAAAAACCACGGATTACACGGATGGGCACGGATAGAAATTCTAACGCCAACGGCGTTGAACTCCAAAGCCCAGTGTCGCGTAGCGCACGCTGGGTAGGAAAAGGAAAAAATTACGAACCCCAACGGGGTTCCACAAAAATGGTGACCGTGATGGGGAATATCCTGAAGGCAAATTCATAGGAATAAGTCCGGCCATGGTGGGAACAAATTAACGGGACATGACACTAGGTAGAGCAATCATGACTATTTCAGAGTCGGCTTTTTAGGAAATGGCCCAGGATTTCAATTCCCTGTAAGCATACTCCCAGTCCTCAACATGGTTCAGGACGACTGCCGAGGTCATGTTCCCATCCTTCGGTAGACCCAGGAAATCGAGGATGGAATTTCGCTTCTCCTCCAAATGCTCACGCGTGCGAATAAAATGATTCCACTCCTTCACCGCCTCCCCATCGATCCTTCCTCGTTTTTGCTTCGATACCCATGATTCAAATACCGAAAAAGGTGGTGTTTCCGATTGCAGGAATTCAACCGTCGCATCGCGGTCAAGACCCAAGGTCTTCAGTACTTTGGCATCCAGTCCATCTCCACAGCCGGGATAGTCAAAATGTAGCAGGCCTTTTGCCTCGAGAATGACTCTTAACCAGGTTCGAGGCAGTTGACAGACTCCGAGCCGCCCGTAGTCAAGCGAACTGATAAGAGGAATCCCCGCGCCAGGTAACAATTCGGCCTCTGGCAAATCCCGCCCGTAGAAATAGTGCCAATCTTCCAGATTATTCAAAACCACGGCCGATTTCAGATCGGTCTCCGGTTTCAGACCGAGCGCTTCAGTTATCGAATAAAATTTAATCGGCCGATGGATGCGCGTTTCGATGAGTGTATTCCAGCTATTTTGGCCCACCGGATTGGGCTTCCGACGCGCTGTTTCCTCGACCCATTTTTCAAAATCCAAATAATTTGGTTTTTCGGAGGTCACATACCCGAGCATCTCCTCGTCGTCTATTCCGAAACCCTCCATCCACCAATGGTCCAGCATTTGCGTATAAGGCGGATATTCGGGATCGAGAAGTCCGTATGCTTTTAACAACGATTTCCACCAGGTCCGCGGCACCTGGCAATAACCTAGCGGGCCGTAACAAAGGCTGCTGACGAGCGGTACCATGGAACAAGAAAAAGGGGTCAAACGCAAAATATTAACATCGTCCTCTAGTGTCACCTGAATGGCCGAAGCGAACCAATCAGATGTTAATATTTTGCGTTTGACCCCTTTTTCCCCCCAGGTCGTAGTTGATCCTGACGGCCTTATTCGTCCGCAAGGATTCGTTAGCTGCGTCTGCAATGAGCTGGGCCCGTAATCCATCCCGCAACGATGGTGACACCGGTTCGCCCGCTTCGACGGAATGGATGAACGCATCCATAGCGAAAGCGAAGCTTTCGTTATCGTTGTCGGCATATCTACTTCGTGCAACCCCGGTTTTGGTAAAACGGAGCACTTCGTCGCTGTGAGGAGGTGTTGATTGGAGCATGCCCTTAGCGCCAAAAACCTCGATCCGTTCCTCACCACCGTAGATAGAGCGACGGCCATTTTCGATGACACAGAGCGATCCGCCGGGAAAGCGTAGGGTCACCACTGCAGTGTCGATGTCGCCCAAGTCGCCTATGGCCGGGTCGACGAGAGAGGAACCGACCGCGAATACTTCGCTCGGTTGTTCACCCGCCAACCATGGGACCAGGTCGAAATAGTGGATCATCTTGTCCAGCAGAAATCCGCCCGATACTTTTACATACTCAAGCGAAGGCGGTTGATGGTCGCGGGCCACGATATTGAAAGTTTCGATCCTTCCCAGGTCACCGTTCCGGATCTTGGAATGCATAATTTGGAGGTCGGGCATAAATCGCCGGCGGAATCCTACAAATACGGGTAGTCCCGACGCATCCGCTACCTCCACAACCCGTTTGACCCTTTCGATATCCTCGTCGATCGGCTTCTCGCAATAGGTCGGCAATCCCGCTTCGATGGAACGGCGAAGCAGCTCGACGTGGGTATTCGTGGAAGAGGCAATTACTACCGCGTCGACCTGGTCAGAAGACCAAACCTCCTCTTGGTTCGTTGCCAGGCTTCCGCCAAACGATGCCACGACTCCATTTGCCGCTGCTTTATCCACATCGTAAACAAAGCCCAATTCCCCGTTTGGGTTGTTGGCAATGTTTCGGGCGTGAATGGAACCGGCTCTGCCGGCGCCGAACAGGGCAAATCTAAGCATTTTTTGACCGAAGCCTTACAGAATGGAGAGACGTTGGCAAATGACTTCGACAACAGTGTCCGGCGGTTTGAGCCACCAATCCCGGTCTGAAAAGATCTCGACTTCAATGGGGCCAAGGAATCCTGCCTCTTCCACCCATGATCGAATTAAAGCATTGTCGATCAGTCCATCGCCTGGCATTCCCCGATCCAGGCGTAAGTCCCTCGTTTCCGGAAGCCAGTCCGAAACATGAAAATTGGAAATGCGATTCCTCGCTCTGAGGATTTGGGACCGCAACCGCGCATCCCACCAGACGCCGTAGGAGTCGAGTACAAGCCGCAAAACATCGTCGCTGTCCAGGACGTCAAGGATCTCACCAGCCTCGTCCAGAGTGGAAATAACGGACCGCATCCCGCAGACCATGGGATGGAGCGGTTCCAAAGCAATCGACAGTCCCAATTCCCTGGCCTTCGGGATGAGTCGGCTCAGTTCCTCAACCGCTGCCTCCCGAGCGACCGCTATGTTATTATAAGCCGAATTCAGACCCCCGGTGATGGTAACAACGGAACGCGCATCCAATTTAGCCGCTTCTTCCAGGCATTTTTGGTTTTGCTCTCGTTGAGCCTGCCGATCGAGGGAGCTATCGGGATCATGGAGAACCAAAGGACAAAGCGAGATGGCGGAAACACCCGTATTCTGTAGAGCGGTAGTGGCATTCCGGATACCGACCGCGTCAAGCATAGGACGCCAGATGGCCGTTTTGGTGATACCATGTCTGGCTAGACACTCGAGCGATTCCACAAATCCGCATTGCTTGGAGAGGCATACCTGATGGATGCAGAGATCCTCCAATGTTAATGTTCTCATCTCAACGGTTCAGATTTTTCCTGCATCCGATTCAGTAATCGGCGCGGCCTCCCGACACATCAAACACCTGCCCGGTAGTAAATGAGCAATGGGGACTTGCCACCCAGGCTGTCATGTTGGCGATTTCGGTGGTAGTGCAGAATCGTCCCATGGGAATGAGCGCTTTCCTTTCACGGATATATGCGTCCGTCATTTCCAGCAGGAGATCGGTTTCGGCAATAGCCGGCGCCACACAGTTGACGGTGATATTTGATGGCTGAAGTTCCCGTGCCAGACCTTTGGCGTATCCAATGACGCCGGCTTTGGCGGCGCCGTAGGCACAGGCCCCGGGATTCCCTTCCTTGCCCGTCACGGACGAGATTATAATGATCCTTCCATAGCCTTCCTTCCGCAGGTGCTCGAGGACGACCTGGGTTGAAATAAATACCCCGGTCAAGTTGACTTGGATGACCCGTTCCCATTCAGAACGCGTATACTCCCAAGCGGGTTTGGTCGGCCCGTTCACACCGGCGTTCGCAACCAAACCGTGCAATCCTCCCAGTTCCAAGATCGTGTTATTAGCCGCGTCCCTCATCGCATTACCGTCCGTAACGTCCACTTTGGCCACCTGGGCAAAAACCGGATCGGATTGAATCGAGGAAACTTCGATATCCCAACCGCAGACTAAGCCGCCCAGCTCGAAAAATCGCTTGCTGATGGCGTATCCTATCCCCTTTCCGGCGCCGGTAACGATAAATTTTTGGCCCTTGAGATCGAAACTCATACTTGAGGTGAAACTGCTGAATGCCTCATCTCATTCGGGACCCATTGAAGGATGTGACGACCGACTGCTACCAGAACTTCTTCCTGGTTGACGACCTCGATGTCGGAATAGGAACGCTTTTTCTCCATGTCGATTTCCGCGATGGTGTAGCGAACCGTGAGGGTGTCTCCAAAAAACACCGGTTTTATAAATCGAATTTTGTCGTACCCCAAGGAAACCGGAGTTTCATCCGCCTCTCGTGTATCTTCGATGGCCAGGGAAGATGCGGTCGACATAAAACCGACCACGAGCGCCCCGTGAGCCATCAATTTTCCGTAGGACGATTTTTCCATGTAAACCTTGTTCACATGGTTGGGTGAAAGATCCCCGGTTATACCGGCAAAGAGGTAAACATCACATTCCGATACCGTTTTCGTGAAGTTGGTTGTATGGCCTATCTCAACGTAGAATTCTGACATGGTATCCATTTATTATTGGAGGTTCACAGTAAGGCAAGATTTCCCGTGTGAGGATGTGCTTCTGCCTAATCAATGTTAAATCACACTCATAAGTTCAACTTCACCTCCTGAATCTGCCGCTTCAAAGATAGCCAGCACGACAGCCAGACTGCGAGCGGCGTCGGCAGCTGTTATTCGTGGAGATTGTTCCCCGGCGATCACCTGGCAGAAATGAACACACTCGGCCTCAAACGCATTGCACAGTTGAAGGTCGATTGGTTGTGGCGTTAGTTCATGTTGCCAGTCGGGTACTTCTCCATTATGTTTCCACAGTACAAGATTTGGAAAATCCAGCGCCGCCTCTGAACCGACAAACCGGAGGACGTTCTCTCCGTAATGGGGATAATACGGGGTGTCCCCGGTTGCATGCTCCCATGTCCAGGGTGAGGGGGTCGCATCCGATATCAAAAATGTCCCGAGGGCACCGCTTGCAAATTTCAATAGTATGGCTGCGGATTCTTCCTTGGGATGTCCGCGCAATCCGCTTTGGAACTTGGCCGAAACAGATACGATTTCTCCACACATATATCGCAGCATATCTAGCTCATGTATCAGATTGATCAATACCGGCCCGGCGGCGCGTACCTTTCGCCACTCCGGTTCGAAATAGGCATCGTGTTTATTGTCCGTCCATAGACCGGATACCCCTAATAATTTTCCCAAAGCGCCTTCCCGAATCAGCTTTTTGGCTTCGTTGACGTTCTCGTAATAGCGGCGGTGATGGCCGACGAGGACATGCCGGGACGTCTTTTCGGATAATTTGATAATCTCTACCGCTTCATCCATTGTGGCGGCAATGGGTTTCTCAACCAGAACGTGTGCCCCCGCTCGCAGGGATTCGAGAACCGGTTGAAGGTGGAGGTCTGTGGGAGTACATACAAACACCCCCTTCGGCTCGACCTCCTTCAGCATCGCTCCAGTCTCCATAAAAAACGGCACACCTGATTCCGCGGCTATTGGCCTAACTGCCGGATCGGTATCGACAATGGCTGCCAACTCCGCCTTTTCCACCAAGGAAATGGATTTCAGGTGGCGCCGGCCTATGACTCCCGCCCCGACCAGAGCCAGTCTTACCTTATCCATGATCCCTGTCTTGAAAAATTTCTTTATCCATCAGTTTGGGCGGGTGGGGCATGAGCGGGGCGAAATCCATCTGGTCGAGGATTTGCTTCCGCACGTCGACCCCAGGGGCAACTTCGGTCAGCAACAATCCCTCCGGTGTCAGGCGGAACACAGCCCTTTCCGTCGTATAAATGACTTTCTGGTTCTGCTGAAGCGCCTGCTTCCCGGAAAAAGTAATCTGGTCGACTGTCTTAACGAGTTTGCACACTTCGCCAGGACGTAAAATTTCCAATCGGCCGCGACCGGTGTCGTACTCGGCCCCCTTGGCATCGAATGTTCCGCAGAAGACGACTTTCCGAGCATTCTGCGCGATATCGATAAACCCGCCAGGGCCAACCGTGGTCCCGGCGAGTTTGGAAACATTGACATTTCCCGCGCCATCGATCTGTCCGAACCCGAGGAAGGCAATATCCAATCCTCCCCCGGAATAGAAATCAAACTGGGAGGGACCGTCGATCATGCAGCTCGGATTCCTTGCGTAGCCAAACATGGAACCGGTGAGAAGGCTTCCTCCGTAAGTCCCGTGCTCAATGGTCTGGTAATAGCGATCACGTTGCCCCTCCCCGTCAATGATCGCCGCGACATGATCGGGTATGCCGAATCCAAAGTTGATGATGGCGCCGTGCGACAATTCTTGATGGGCTCTTCTGGCAATGACCAGACGAATGGAAAACTTCGGCGGACTTGCCTGTAAAGAATCATCCCTTCGCTCTCCCGAAATAGAAGGATCGTAAACCAGGTCATAGCTCTGTCGTTGTTCAGGATCGACCACCACGACATCGACTATGGCCGATGGAATCCGAACTGCCCTGGCAGGCAGCGAACCCGCAGGAACCTTGTGCCGGACCTGTACAATCACCTTTCCAACCGAGTTGTGCGCGGCTGCTGCCATGGCGTAAAGATCGACATTGGCCGGTTCCTCATCGAGGCTAATATTGCCATCTTCATCCGCACAAGATCCTTTGAGCAGGGCAACATCGATCGGTATTGGTAAATAACGCAGGTAATCCTTTCCGTCGATGGTAATGTGTTCGACGAGAGGTTCCCTCGCAGCGGAATTCATCCTTCCCCCCTCGAGCCGCGGATCCACAAAAGTTCCCAGTCCCACATGAGTGATCAGGCCTGGCCGCTTGGCCGCGACCTCGCGCATCAACTGCATCACGACCCCGCCGGGTAGCACGTAGGCCTCGATCTTATTTTCTCTCGCCAATTGCTGCATGCGGGGTGACCATACCCAGTGGCCCCCAATCACCCGGCGCACCATGCCCTCGTGGGCAAATCGGTTCATACCGCGCGTTTTCCCATCCCCAATGCCCAGGGCATGAATGCAAGTCAGGTTTTCCGGTTTTCCGGTGTCCAGAAAGCGTTTTTCCATGTGCTCGTGAAGGAGGGTAGCCTCCACCAGACCGCTTCCACCGCCGATCAGCCCGATGGTTGCTCCATCCGGCACCAATGAAACCGCCTCTTCCGCGCTCAGGAATTCAGTGCTCAATAGTATCCCTTACTCCCGCCTCCATCCACGGCGATACCCGTACCGTGGACATGACGGGCTTGAGGACTGCAGAGAAAAGCAACCAATTCAGAGACATCCTGGGGTTTGCCCAGCCTCCGCAAGCCTTCAGCGGTTACCGTTTCTTCACGGATTTCATCTACCGTCCGGTTTTGTTGTTTGGCACGAAGTTCGAAGATGGATTGCAGCCGCTCCGTTTCCGTCAATCCGGGGTGAACCCAGTTCACATTGATATCGTCCTTCAATCCCTGATCGGCCAGGGCCTTGGAAAAATTGGCCAGAGCGGCATTTACGGCTCCGCCCACCATGAAGTCCCTCGCCGGGGTGCGAGCGAATCCTCCCACGATGTTGACCACGCAGCCTTTTGTCTTTTTCAATTCGGGCCAGAGCAATCGGCAGAGCCTCACAGCCGCATAAAACTTCAACGCGAAGCCATCCACCATCTCTTCATCCGGCTGGTCGGGGAAGATTCCTCCCTTGGTGGCGCCGGCGGAATTGACCAGTATGTCACAGCCGCCAAAGGCATCCATCATGCCGGCAACGGCCTCGGCGCAGCCTTCCAACCGCCGCAGATCGGTGGCGTGATAACTGGTTTCCACACCTGTATTCGTGCTTATTTCTTCGGAAGCCTTTCTGAGACCATCCTCATTGGATGCGGCAAGAAACACTTTGGCTCCACCCTTCGCCAGGCGCAAGGCACAGGCGTATCCGATTCCCCTCGATCCACCGGAAACGAAAGCAGTCTTGTTAGAGAGAAGTTTCATCCCGCGGATTCCAGACATTTCGACTCCGCCACTTTGAAAAGTGCGTGGAGGGTCTTCAAGGTCGGTGTTCGGATTCCTTTTTCTTCCGCGAGCCTGATGACTTTGCCGTAGATAAAATCCAACTCCGTTGGTCTTCGGTTAAGCAGATCGACGCACATGGAGGATTTGTTGTCCCCCGTCCCTCCCGGTATGGAGATCATTTCCAAGCCCTTCAGAACTGCCTCACGATCCAGCATGATACCGCAGGCCCTGGCAACTTCGAGCGCTTCATCGATGGCCTGGAGGCTTACGGTTTTCAGTTCAGGAATACCCAGGGCCGTCGCTATGGTGAGATTGGTCAGACCCGACACGGCGCCCGTCGCGATGTTTCCCATAAGCTTTTTCCAAATTTCCAAACGGATGTCGTCTGATGCATGGGTTTGCAAGCCGGCCCTGGTCAGCTTATCAGCAATTGCGGTCACCCGCTCGGAGGGTCCACCCCGCATCTCTCCAATGTAGGACGGCGTACCCATGGGATGCGTTGGGGAACGGGAAAAATCGCGAATTCTCCCCGGCTCCAGCCGCATCCCCGCCATCGTGGTCAGCCCTCCCAACACCTTTTCGGACCCTAACTCTTCAGCAATGATCTCCTCGTTGCCCAACCCGTTCTGGAAGCTGATGCAGACACTGTCTTCCCGGCAAAAACACCGGGCCGATTTAGCCGCATCGCGCGTTCCATATGCCTTGCATTGGAAGAAGAGCAGATCCGCGGATTCCAGATCTGAAAAACGCCTGGTGGCAGGAATCTTCATCGTCTGAACACCATCATAACCCTCTATCTTCAAACCTTCTGAAACAATGGCTTCGACATGCTTCTCGTTTTTATCGATGAGCACGACCTCAAGTCCGTTATCAGCTAAGATGGCTCCAAAGAGAGCGCCCATGCCCCCCGCTCCGATGACAGCAACGTCGGCATTCTTTTTCTTCATGAGAAATGCTCACCCGAGCAGGTTCAGACGAAGGTAAGTTGAATTTTACCCATGATACCGAAATCTGCCTTCACATGGGAGCCCCTGTCAAAAAGTTGCGGCACGGTTGCTGCGCCGGTCGAGACGAAATCGCCTGCTTTCAAGGAGATTCCCCTGGCGGAAAGGTGATTGATCAAGTCAGCCATAGCTTCCAAGGGTTCACAACGCAAATCACCCAAAAAGTTTTCCGCTGCCGGATAATCGTCCACCTGTAGGCAAATGGAATGGTTTCGGAAATCCAGGTCCTTCCAGTCAGCGAAGGCACATCCAAACACGAAGCCGATCCCTCCGCCATTGTCGGCAACCGTCATCAGGGATTTTTGAGATCTGGTGGCTTCGTCAAGCCTATGACGGTTTCCAATAATCTCAATTGCCGGATGCATACTTACTTTATCCTTCAAATCCGACGCCGACCACTGCCGGCCCCCCTGCTCGATGTCCTCGGTTAACTGGAAAGCGAACTCCGTTTCCGCCCGAGCGTTTGGGAATCGGTCAAAAGGCAACTCATGTACAGGTCCAAAGAAAGTTACCGATGAAAAAATTCGCCCTGGAATTATATCGTCGTGACCGTCCAGCTCACGCATTTTCGCACTGGTGGCGCCCACTTTCCAGCCCGTAATTTCCTGTCCGATGACGGAGCTCATGCGGTCTTGAACGAAATAAGCCTCTTCCCTGCACGTTGGTATCTCCGAAACATTGGGACCTTCAATGATGGTGTTTTCAAGCCAGGATTGACCCAATTTGTTAGCCAAGGATTCGAGGTGCCTAAGGCGGTTGGAGTCAATCGCCATTCGCATCGAACCTCCTGTCTTTTTACCGTCCACTCGAAGGAGTCCAATCCTTAATTTAGAAAGAAGGCGTTTACTGGCATGCAGCGAATAAATTACCCGGGGCAGATATGTTCAATGTCAATGTTTTAAGTAAGAATGTTACGGACCTATTGAATTTAACCCGGATGCCTCAAAAGAGCCTTACTAGCGAAGCCACGGATAGGTCTCACGCGGCGCATCCGGCGATGTCGCCAGCCAGGTTCGCGCCTCCTCCCACATTTCCGTCCAAGCTGCGGCGTCGGTAAGTTCCTGACCGGGATCGGATCTACTGCGGACAATGAAACTGGGAAACATCTCACGACCGGAGGTCTGATGGCTCGGATGATAGCGCAAATCAAGGCTGAACCGCACCTGGCCGCTGACATTCGTCAATGACGCGTGCGGGCAATACCGGTGAATCAGCAAAACATCGCCGCGTTTGGCCGGAACGGCGACCGGCTCGACGCCCACGATTGCGTCGGCGGGAATCTCCACCCCATCTACTTTGCCGAAACCGTGACGGATTAGCCCGTCGCTGACCAGGTTAGGCAGAAATTGCAAACACCCTGCCTCCCTGGATGCTTCGGTAACCGGTACCCAGACAGTAATCATTTCGGTGTCCACATCGGGGGGTATAACTGCGGCGTCTTGATGCCACGGTGTCTGGCCGACAAGACCGCCTTCCTGCATGTCTGAGCCAATTAACTGTGACGGAGGCTTGATCCGAGTATGTTGAATCGGATTGGAAGCGATTTCAGGGCCCAGGATGCTCTCCACCAGGTCGACCAGTGCGGGGTTCCTGATGAGATTGAATATCGCCGGTCCGGTCCAGAACGGCGTGTCAGGACGGACATTCGTCATCGGTAGCGAAATGTCAAAATACTGGGTAAATGTCTCCCCGGTTTCGTGGTATATTTCCGTCAATCTGCTGGGGAAATCCAGGCCTTCATGCAGGCTTGATATCTTTCCTTCGTCGTAGAGTTGACGCACCAAGCGATCGAGCAGGACCTCGTACTCCGCAATTACCGGATCGAGATCCGATTCCGGATCCAACACGCCTTCAACCAACAGATAACCACGGGTCCGAAAGAGCTCTGATTGCCGAGTAGTGAGCATTGCTCGTTCCTTATATCGCAAAAAGAAATATCGCTGTCAACTACGGTAGCCCTGCCCGAGTCGCGTTCGGGGGATCCGACGGCACGTAGGGGTAACAACTGCACCTCTGGTATATGAGAAATGCTTCCTGCAATCGGCAAGTGACTCCTTGAATTCATATTTCCAAACATTCGGAATTGGAGTAAAATAGCAGATCTGGCACACTGTTGTTTCCATGTTCCAGCGCACCGTAATTCGATCAGCCCTGCTCGCCGTCTTGAGTTTGGCGATTTTTGCTACAGGAGTTTTATCTGGTCAGGAAGTGGACTTTCCCACGGAGGTTGCGCCCATCCTCGAAAAGAAATGTCTGAGTTGCCATAATCCCAACCTGATGAAAGGCGAATTTTCCATGGCGACCCTTGAGGATATTTCAGCCGCCGACGAAGATTACCTGAAACCTGGAAACTCTGCCGATAGTACCCTGTATTGGATATCCTTGCCTCTTGGAGAAGGCAAGCCGCCCGAAATGCCCAAAGAGGGCGATCCTCTCACCGCGCACGAATCGGAACTTCTGGCGGCTTGGATCGATGCCGGGGCTGAGTGGCCCGATGGCCTTATTTTGAAGGAAGCTTCCAAGGGGGATAAATCCTGGTGGGCCTACCAGCCCATTTCAGAACCGAAACTGGAATCCATCGACGCTTACATTGCCGCTGAACTTCAGAAAAATGGGCTATCGATGAATCCACCGGCTGATCGCCGAAACCTGATACGCCGCGCCACCTATGACCTGACGGGCCTGCCGCCTTCCCCGGAAGAGGTGGAAGCCTTTGGCAATGATCCGGATCCACAAGCCTACGAGAAACTCATCGACCGATTACTGGCTTCTCAACACTATGGTGAAAGATGGGGGCGGCATTGGCTGGATGTGGTCCGTTTTGCCGAGAGCGGAGGCTACGAACATAATTTTTTCGTCTACGACCTCTGGCCGTTTCGCGATTACGTGATTCGATCGCTCAATGAAGATAAACCATTCGATGTTTTTATTCGGGAGCACATTGCCGGCGACGTATTCGGGAGAGGAAATCCAGACATTGAAATTGGAGCCGCCTTTCTCACGGCAGGACCGTTTGAGAGAGCTCCCAACCAGGAGCCAGCCCAGGCTGCTCAGACGCGGGCTAATCACCTGAACGAAATGATCAGCGCTACCGGGGAGGTATTCCTGGGAATGACCCTGGGTTGTGCCCGTTGCCACGACCACAAATTTGATCCGGTCAGCCAGGAAGATTACTACGGTCTTTATGCAACGTTTGCCGGTATCCGTCACGGTTCGGTACCTTGGGCGACCCAGGAAGCCAAACAAGCGCACGCCGGTTTACTTCGGCCGCTCGAAAAACGGCTGTCCGACTTGGAAATGGAACTCGTGGCACTGCAAGATACGGTTCTACAGCGTTCTCGGGAAAACATCGCCAATTTTGAAAAGCATTGGACGCGGCCGCCGGTTGACCGTCGGGGAACGGAGGAGCGATTTAACCCTTTAGAAGTCAAATTCGTCCGCCTCGTCTGCGAATCACAAGATCTGAATCTTTTTACAAACAAGGGGCACAAGATCGATGAATTTGAAGTTTGGTCGGCCGAAAATAATCCACGTAATGTGGCTCTTTCCACGAACGGGGGGAGGGCAACGGGAAAGTCGCGCATATCTGAAGAATTGCCATCCTTGTACGTCGCTGGGCAAGCCATCGATGGAGATTATGACAGCCAGTATTATGCCGATGGTCCCGAACTCACGATAGAGTTGGCCGAACCTGCCATGGTTGATCGGGTCGTTTTCTCCAGTGCCCGTAGTGGAGGAGCTCCCGGCCACACCAAATACCTTTTTGTAGCTGAATACCGGATCGAAATTTCACTGGACGGACAATCGTGGCAGGAAGTGGCCCATGGACGGGATCGTAAGCCGGTACAAAAAAAATATGCCAATCCCAATGCCGCTGTGCAGCCCGAGTTCATGAGCCATTTGGACTTCCGACTGCTTCGCTTGGGCAAGACAGAGAAGGAAAAGCAAACCGAGAAGGATATCCGGAGGGAAATCAACCAATTGAGGGAAAAGTTTGAAAGCATCGAACCCCTGCCGACGGCTTTTCTGGGAACGCGATTACCCGAAGATGCCCAAGGCCCATTTTATATCTTTATCGGCGGTAGTCCTCAAAGACCTGGATACGAGGTGGTTCCGGCCAGCTTGTCTACTCTGGACCGAGTGATGCCGACTTATCAGTTAGCGGGAAATGTCGACGAATCGGAAAGGCGTCTTGCCCTGGCCAAGTGGCTGACAGATCCGGAGAACCCCTTGACCCCCAGGGTACTGGTGAACCGTATCTGGCAGTATCATTTCGGTATCGGAATTGTAGATACGCCGAATGATTTTGGTTACATGGGCGGGGAACCGACCCATCCTGAACTCTTGGATTTCCTGGCCTTTAAACTGATCGAGAACAATTGGCAACTGAAGGCCATGCATAAACTTTTGATGCTCTCCGAAACCTACCGCCAAAGTTCAGCCTGGAACACAAATAGCGCCAAGGTGGATGCCGATAGCCGCTTGCTCTGGCGTTTTCCGCCCAGGCGCCTCTCGGCTGAGGAAATCCGGGACACTTTTCTTTCTTTGTCAGGACAATTGGATACAACCATGGGAGGCCCAGGCTTTCGTCTCTACGACTTCATGCTGGATACGGTGACGACTTACATTCCGCTAGACAACCATGGGCCCCAAACCTATCGACGGGCCATCTACCATCACAATGCACGGGCCTCGGTGGTGGACTTGATGACGGACTTCGATCAACCGGATTGCACGCTTTCCGTTCCTCGCCGCACGCAGACAACCACTCCGTTACAGGCGCTCACCATGATGAATCACAGCTTCACAAGGGACATGGCCGACCATTTTGCCTTGCGCGTGCGCAAGCAGGTTCCGGAGGACTTGGATAAGCAGGTGCAGGCGGTGTTTCAGATCGCCTACCACCGCCAAGCCGATGAAGGTGAATTGAATCAGTCCCTGAAAGTTGTCGAGGAATTCGGATTAAGAGCGCTCTGCCGAGCCATCCTTAACTCGAGTGAACTTATTTATTTAAACTGAAGAACAAAAAAGGGGTCAAACGCAAAATGTTAACATCGCCTTCTAGTTTCACCTGAATGACTGAAGCGAACTAATCAGATGTTAACATTTTGCGTTTGACCCCTTTTTTTAGCAACTGAACCATGAAAGAAAACCTGGAGGAGTATACGCGGAGACGTTTCCTGGGAGATGTCACCACCGGGCTCATTGGGGTGGGGCTTAGTCACTTATTAGGCTTGGAAACTCTGCACGGTCAAACGAGCTCCTCATCCTGGCAACCCGGTAAGGGCCTGACCCATCATAAGCCGCGGGCCACGCGGGTCCTGCAGATCTTTTGTCCGGGCGCGGCTTCCCAAATTGACCTTTGGGAGCACAAACCCCTGCTTCAGGAATACGACGGCAAACCTCTACCTGGTGAAGAGGACTTCATGTCCTTCCAGGGCAAAAACGGAACCATCATGGGCTGTCCCTGGGAATTCAAGCCTGCGGGTCGAAGCGGGAAAATGATATCCTCCATGCTACCGCGTCTGTCTCAACATGTGGACGACATGGCCTTTTTCCATGCCATGCAGTCCAAATCGAATACCCACGGCTCGGCCTGTATTTTTGCCAATACCGGCCATCCGACGGAAGGGTTCCCCAGTGCCGGTGCCTGGATCAGTTACGCCCTGGGAAATATTGCGGATGACTTACCTGCATATGTGGCCATTCCGGACATTCGCGGGGAACCCCCAAATGGTAAGGCCAATTGGAGCAACGGCTTTCTTCCCGCCAAACACCAGGCTATCAAAATGGCCGCGCATCAGCCGATCCGGAATATTCAACTGCCGGAGGGTATCGGCGAACCGGAAGAGCAAAGTACGCGGGAGTTGCTGCACTATTTTAATGAACGGCATGCTGTGTCCCATCCGGGAGAAAGTGACCTGCAGGCCCGTATGAGGGCCTACGAACTTGCCGCACAAATGCAGCTTTCCGCCCCGGAGGTCAATGACTTCAAAAGCGAACCCGGGCATATCCATCGACTCTACGGTACGGACTCGCCCAATCCTCTTAAAGCAGCCTATGCCCGGAACTGTTTGCTTTCGCGGCGATTGCTGGAAAGGGGGGTGCGTTATGTCAACCTCTACTGTGCCTCGCGATCCAGCGGAGCGGACGGATTGTTGAATTGGGATGCCCACAAAACCCTGAAGGCCGACTATGAACGTCACCTGCCAATTTTCGATCAGCCGACCGCGGCTCTCCTGACCGATCTCAAGCAACGTGGACTGATGGAAGACACCCTGGTGCTTTGGACGACTGAATTTGGCCGCATGCCCACGCGACAAATCGGTACCGTAGGCAGGGACCATAATCCCGACGGCTTTACGCTTTGGATGATGGGTGGAGGCGTAAAGGGGGGAACCAGCTACGGGGCGACGGATGATTTTGGACGCCGGGCTGTGGAAAACCCCACCACTATCTGGGAGTTCTATTCAACCGTTCTCCACATACTGGGCCTCGATTTTGAGCAACTGTCCTATTACCACAACGGTTTGGATCGTCGACTGACAGATGTTCACGGACATGTAATCAAAGAGGTGCTGGCTTAGCCCGGATATCTCACAAAATTCGTCGCGAGCGAACGGAGGACGAGTGCTGGTGGGGGTTTCGTGCAGATTCGGGGGTGAAGCCGGGTCGACACCCTGCAAAGTCCCGAATCCAGGGAAATCCGCTCCAGTGCCATCATTCCGGAGCGCAGCAGAAGATTTGTGAGATATCCGGGTTAGCTATCAGTTTTAGGGGCATTGCAGCGCTGTCTCCTAAACCTTTCTTTTTTTCAATCCATCGGGGGCTATATCGCCGATCGAGCTTTCCAATTCGTCCGCAGGTAGGTTTTGGCTACGATTGTAGGAATCCGGCACGGGTGTGTCGAAGGCGTATTCGGGATCGATTTGCTGCCGATGCCACGTTTCCCGCATTTCTTTCCAAGCGCCTATCAGGTTTCGCGGCTCGGGCATGTCATTCTCAATTTCCTTGGCCAATTTCTTGAGGTTATAACACGGAACCCCGGCATACATGTGATGTTCAATATGCCAATTCATGTGCCAGTAGAGAAACTCAACCAAGGGATTTAGGGTGATGGACCGCGTACTTTTTCGAAAATCCGGCACATTGTCGCGCAATCCGCAATGCTGGCACATAATTGTAAAGTAGCGGAGCCAACCTGCGGTAAATGCATAGCAGGAAACGATCAGGGGAAGAACCCACAAGCCGCTCAAGATCGAGAAAATCAGCAGGGATCCATGGAAGGCTAAAAGCGTGCGCGACCACCACATCGATTTGCGAAATTCTGCCGGTTGATCATCGTGCAAGGCCTGCAGCCATTCTTGACTTGGAGCCTTGATGGGTCCTTCCACCCCGCAAGCAGATTTACAGGTCACCCAGATGGTCGAAATCAACCCTCCTTTTCCAAAGCTGCGACCCGGTGGCGAAAATAGGTCGATCGAGAATAACTGCAGCAACAGAGTCCACTTTAAGGTAGGCACTAACGGGCTCACGTTTTCACGATCAGCTTCAGGAAACTGGGTATACCGATGATGGTGAGTATGGCTGAGACTATAGTCGAACTGATTCCGCCAGCCCAGGAGGCTCATCAAATAAAGAAAGAACTTATTCAACCACTTGGTTTTAAAAACAGTGCCATGACCTAGCTCATGGGTGGCAATTCCTCCAAAGAAGCTACCGACCGTTCCGTGCAAGAAAATAGCCAGCGCGAATCCGGGCCAGATTTGTTTATTCCAGAAGTAAAACGATAGGCAGCCAGTGCTGACAAAAAGAAGCAAGTGTCCTCCAGTTTGGAACCACCCCTTTAAATCACTACGTTTGTAAAGCTCCCTCAACCGCGAAGATTCGATCGGACAACGGTACCACTTGACGCGCAGTTCTTTTCGAACTTCAGCTAGAGGACGGTAGGACATGAGTATTTTCATCTGATCGATAGACCAAAAGAATACAAACTACAACCGCTATTTCCCAACCCGGTAGGGAAAGGTTTGCAGCCTATTTTTGTGCTGATGAAAAGCCATCGATAATATGCCGTACGGATGAGCCTGGGGCTAGCCCTGCGGCGACGCATGCGTCCTTACATCCGTGCTTTTCGGTGTAATCCGTGGTTCATTCCCTCTCCCCTCTGTGCTCTCTGTGGTAAACGAAGCGCCATTCAGGTTTGACCCCTTCCCACCGTTAAATTGAAGCAACCCACAGTATGATGAGGGCGAGGGGCAACAAGGACCCCACGGCCATGCCTAGCAGCACACCGGGCGATTTCCCTTTGCTGGGAAGCCAGCTCAAAAGACAAGAAGGGATGAATTGACCGAAGAAGATGATGGGGACGTAGAGAATAAAACCTATGGCCTCCTTGCCTGTAAAGACTTCCCAATAGGGTACGATTATACCGGTGGCGACACCGTAGCAGGTCCCCAGGATGACTCCGAACGCCGTCGACCAAGGAATGAAAAAGGCCATGCAGAAAATGCCGAAGAGGATGGGAATGAAAACCTGAATAGTGCGCGCCGTAACCTCCACGAAGTTTCCCGGTACCCAGGGCACCAACATGCTCACGGAAATAACAATGATTCCGATAGTAAAGGCCAGGCGTTTGGCGATTCTCTTGTGTGCCTCTTCGCTCTCGGGCGGGCGATGGTAGCGGTCGAGGAAGTCCGTCATGAATACGGCAGTGATGGAATTGACCCCGGAATCAACGCTCGACATGGCGGCGGCAAAGAGCGCGGCCACCACCAGGCCCGAAACCCCGATGGGTAGCTCGTGAGTGATAAAGTAGGGGAAGATCTGGTCCCCGTAGTTCAGAAAGTCTTTGCCCTCCGGAAGAAGACTGGCATTGGCTTGGTAAAAGGACACCAGGGCCAAGCCCATTACGGCGAGGAGAATTGTCGTCATCAGCAATCCGACCATGCGCACCAGGAAGGCACGACGTGCTTGTTTGATGTCCGTGGTGGCCATGAAGCGCTGGATCTGGGTCTGGTCGGACCCAGGCGACATGATATCAAAGAAAAAAGACTGGATGATTGCGCCAATGATAGTAACGCGCACGGTCAGATCCCAACTGAACAAGGGCTGGTCCACCCAATGGGGCAGGCGTTCAGTCGGTACCCAGGAAAACCCCTTGAAGTGCAGCGTTACGATGATGATGGTGGCGATCACACCCGTAAAGAGGATGAAAAATTGAATCGTATCCGTAATCATGACGGCACGGAGGCCTCCCATGGTGGTGTAGGTAATGGCAATGATTCCGGTCACGATCTTGACCACAGGCTCTGCGCTCGGGTCGAGGTTCAGAATAACTACGATCGCCACGGAGCCGAAATGAATTAGGACCGACATCCAAACCATGCGCATGAAGATGAATATGACTGCACCCAGAGTACGTACATGCGGACCGAGCTGATCCTCCAAAAGCTGATAAGCGCTGATGACTCGGTTGCGCGTCAATACCGGGATGAGGACGAAGACCACAAATAAATAGCCGAATGGAGCAGCTACGATGTCTCCAATGACCTTGCCCCAGCCGTACCGCACCATTTCACCTGGTCCATTGAGATACGAGATGGTGCTGTAGAGCGTGACGAACATCGAGATGCCAATGACCGCCGATCCCAAACCCTTGCCACCAATGAAGTAATCCGACGTCGTCCCCTTACGTTTTGAGGAAATGTAGCCTATCCAAACCACCACCATTGCATAGACGATGATCATCAACCAATCGACCCAGTGCAGCCCCGAAGCCGAAGCTTCCCCCGTCCGCCCGTCAACACCCCAAACCGGCAACATGCTCGCCAACAGACCGACAGCGCTCAGAAGCGCCAACTTGAGCTTTCCCAGCCCGCATATTGCAAGAAATTCGTAGCGAGCGAACGAAGGTCGAGCGCCGTCGGGGTCATTTCTTGTAATCGTGCATGCCAATGCAGGATTTAAGAATTGACCCCTTTCTCCGCGACTCAGGCCTGCTGCAATCGGCTGCAAATTTGCTATTCTACTATGAAAAGCGCAGTGAGGCACGGTTCAAGACACCCCGCGGCGATACCGCTGTCAACGATGATTGATTATGGATACTGAAAGGCAACGATGCGTAACCGATACCAACTACTGTTAGAGAAACTCTTCCTGCGATTAGTTTCGAACTTTTGATCGGCGGCAAGCTACCGCCCGCAATGCAGCGATTGTATTAACCTTGGTAGGGCAAGAGCATCCTCGCTCTGCCGCAAGCTTGCTTATGGCGGCGCGGCAAGGATGCCGTCGCCCTACCCATGTTATCGGCGCGGCAAGACCCAGGTAGGGCAAGAGCATCCTTGCTCTGCCGTTGGAAACTCGGTGGCGAGGGCAGCTTTCAGAAATCCTTCAAAACCGCTTTGTTCACCACCAGTTCGGGGTCGAGGGCCCCATCCAACCCAGCCAGCGCATTTTCAACGGTCTTCACGCCCATCCCGATCAGCGCCTCTTCGGTAAGGGCTGCGGAATGGGGGCTGAGGACGACGCGTTTTTCCGCCACTAGTGGGGATTGCGGCGGTATTGGCTCTATCTGAAACGTATCTATTCCAGCCCCGTGCAAGGCGCCTGAACGGATGTGGCGGACCAGTGCGTCCTCGTCCAACAACCCGCCTCGGCTGGCGTTTACCACTATGGCTCCTCGGGGAAGAAGCGCCAGCCGCCGTTCCCCGAGAATGCCCCGCGTCTCATCCGTAAGCGGCACGTGCAAGCTGACTGCGTCCGCTCCTTTTAACCCTTCGTCCAAAGATTCGACAAATGTGACTGATAAATTGCTGGCGTCCGCGACATAGGGATCAAATACCAGAACGCGCATACCCAACGCGGCAGCGCGACGGGCTACCTCCCGGCCGATGCGCCCGAAGCCGATGAGCAAAAGGGTCTTGCCGTTCAACTCCAAACCGGGCGTGTTGGTGCGGGCTTCAAATCGCCCCTCCCGAACCGCGCTATCCAGTTCGATCCCCGCCCGGGCCGCCGCCAAGAGCAAGAAAATCGTATGTTCGGCCACCGACACCGCATTGACTGGGCCAACGATGGTAACCGGGATGTTCAGTTGAGTGCAAAAATCGACCGGAATATTGTCAAAGCCGACTCCGTGCCGCGAAATCACCCTTGCCGATGTTGCCTGCTCAACCACTTTTCGGCTCATTGGCGCGTCGCGAACCGTAATAGCATCGGCGGAGCCAACGCGTTTGAGCAAATTTTCTTCTGAAAAATCAGTGACGATTTCATAGGATACATCTTCGCGTCCATCCAGCAGGGCCAGCGCTTTCTCATGAAGGGGCTGAATGACGAGTACCTTCTTTTTCATTCCTACCACCGCTTTCCGAAAAGTGGTTTGCCTGCCGCGGACGTGAGAACCCTTTCTCGCGCCTGGGCCAAAAGGTCTTTGATGATTCCCAAAATCCCGACCTGGGGAGTAGAGCGGGATTTCGGAATGTATCCGATCGCGTCACGAGCCTCTGACAGGTCCCATCGCATGCCCGCATTTTCCGACATGATGTTGACCACGGCAGCGCCCTGGAACGGATTCAGGCAGGCGCATTCGATCGCGTGGGCCCAATCTTCATTCGACAACCACATCTGTTGTCCCCAGCGACCGAATGCCATGTGCCGACCCGGTTGGTTGTCGCCGGGTTGGCAATACCCGATCCGGAGAGACAGGAAAGCCATGCCGGAATGCCCTGCTTGCTCGATCCCCACACGTTCGAAGAACAATTTGGATGCGCCATACGGGTTGACCGGCCGGGGTGGGGTTGTAGATGAAAGGTGTGCCTCAGTGAATCTGTATCCACCCAGAACCCAGTTGGAACTGGCAAACACAAACCGTTCGACCCCATGCGACTGCGCGGCGCGAAGCACATTGAGGCTGAGATCCATGTTGAGTACCTGCACGGAATCCCAGGTGGCCAGGGGCTTCGGATCCGCCGCCAGATGCAGTACCGTTTGGACGCCTTCAAAGTGCTTGGCCCATCCCGCATCATAAGTAGTCAGGTCGGCGGGGATCACATCCGGGCGGTTGTTCGTGTTGCGGCCGATTCTCGAAACCCGGTTCCCATTCGCCTTGAGGATCTTGACGGCCTTTTCACCGAGATTTCCGGTGGACCCGGTCACCATGATATGAGTTCCCATACTGCAACAACATGTATCGATACCAATGCCCAATGTAAAGCGATGGCGGAAGGCGATACCCCTTCAAATCCTCTATTCCCTTGCCTCTTACCGCCATCCTTCCATCTTCACAGCAGAAATCCTCCACCTCGTATTCTGCGTCTCAACACCATGCCCAGTCACCTTAACCCACATGTCTCACATGCTTCGTAGCGAACGAACGGAGATCGAGTGCCGTCGGGGTCATTTCTTGTAATCGTGCATGCCAATGCGGGATTTAAGAATTGACCCCTTTCTCTGCGCTCCATCCGAATGGACAACCGTTAAACTCAATGAACATCCAAATTTCCACCGGCCCGGTTTCTTGGGGCGTGTTAATGAAAGACACCCCGAATGTACCGCCCTATCAACGGGTGCTCGACCAAATGAAAGAGGCCGGTTATAACGGTACTGAGCTTGGTCCCTATGGATACCTCCCTTTTGAGGTCGAAAATCTTCGCGGCGAACTGGAAGGTCGCGGCCTGAAATTGATCTCCGCCTTTGTCATCCTGAACATCCTCCGCGGAAAGCAGGACGAGACCGTCTACCGCGAAGCCCTGGAAACAGTGCAGGTTCTGGGGGCGATGGGTTGTGATTACGTCGTGTTGTCGGACACCCTTTTCGTCGATGGCAATCGCGCCCGCCGTGCCGGGCGGGTTCGGGTGGAGGACTCGTTTAGTGGATCCGATTGGAATCGCGCCGCCGCAAACATCGATGATTTCGCCCGGCAAGTATACCAGGAATACGGCATGAAATCGGCCGTGCATCCGCACGTGGGCGGATACCTGGAAACCGAATTTGAAATCGATGCGGTACTGCAGCGGACCAACCCCGAGATTGTCGGTCTCTGCTTTGATATGGCTCATATCGCCTACGGCGGCGGGGATCCGGTTGCAGTGCTCGACAGGTGGCGTGACCGAACCTGGTACATCCATATCAAGGAATGTGACAACCAAGCGCGTGACGATGTGCTGGCGCGGGAGGGCGACTATTTCGACGGGGTCGAGTCGGGGGTCTTTCCCCAGTTGGGAAAAGGAACCATTGATTGGCAGGGGATTTCCAGGATACTGAACGAAATCGATTATCAAGGCTGGGGCACCGTCGAACAGGACATTCTTCTCGGAAAGGGTGTAGACGCCCTGGCCTGCGCCAAGAACAACCGTGCTTTTTTACGCGAGGAACTCGGTTGGTAGTTGTTCAAGAATACCTTCCCTAAAACCAAAGGAGTAGGAAAATGCCAAAAACCATAGGAATTGGAGTAATCGGGATGGGATGGATGGGCGAGACCCATAGCCGATCTTACCTGCAATTACCGTTGAGGTTTCCCCAGGCGGACCTGAGGCCCCGGCTGGTCATCTGTGCCGATTCTGTAGAAGAACGGGCAAACCGGGCCAAAGCGATTCTAGGTTTTGAGGTAGCTACCACCGACTGGAACGAAGTGATTGAGAATCCGGACGTCGAGGTGGTCATTATTACCTCTCCGAATCACCTGCATGCAGAAATTGTCAGCGCAGCCGTGGCGGCGGGAAAACATATCTTTTGTGAAAAACCCGTGGGCCGCACACCGGAAGAAACCGCCTTGGTGGCAAGAGCGGCGGGAAACACCGACATCGTAACCGGCACGGGATTCAACTATCGGTGGACCCCTCTGGTGCAACATGCACGCAACTTGATCCGGGAAGGCAAATTGGGCCAGGTGACCCACTATCAGGGGCGTTTTTTCTCCATGTATGGCAGCAACCCCATGGGACAGTTCTCCTGGAGATTCGACTCCGACATTTCCGGCTACGGTGTATTGGGCGACTTGATGTCACATGTGGTGGATTTGGCCCACATGATGGCCGGGCCGGTTAAGCGCCTCTGCAGCCAGTCACATACCTTCATCACCGAAAGGCCCTTGCCGGTGCCGGGCAGGGGTACGCACTATTCGTTAGGTCGGCCCGGAGACCCGATGGGAGAAGTTGACAATGAAGATTATGTTGGAGCCTTAGTAGAATTCGCCAACGGCGCCCGGGGGACATTTGAAGCATCACGAACAATTTTCGGACCAAAATGTCAATTCAGCTTTGGCCTCAACGGGACCAAAGGGGCGGTTGGCTGGGACTTCGAACGGATGAACGAGATGCAGCTTTACTTGCCCGGTGGCGACCAAGCTGACGATGGTTATATGAGAATTCTGGCAGGGGACCAATACCCCCACCATGGAAATTTTGTTCCCGGCTCGGGTACCGGTATTGGATATGAGGATCTGAAAGTCATCGAGGCATACGAATTTTTACAATCCATCATCAACGATCGGAAACACACCCCGGGATTCGAACAGGCTCTCCAAGTTGCCGAAGTAAACGCTGCCATGGTCAGATCATGGGAGAGTGGTCGGTGGGAAGAAGTCACACCGCTGTAGGGTTCAATTAAACTAATAACGTCATAAAGAAATCACCCAACATATGAACAAACACTTTGGAATACGGCACTGCGGGGAAGCAGTAGCCAATATTGGTAGGGCAAGAGCATCCCTGCTCTGCCGTCGGAGGTCCATTGAATTTAACATTTTCAAATAAACTTTAGATCAATCAAACCTCGACTCTCATGAATTACTATACAGCTCAAGACACCATCCGCCTCACCTTGGGACAAGCGCTGGTAAAGTTCCTTCAGGTGCAATTCAGCGAGCGGGATGGAACTGAAAGACGTCTCATACAAGGTATGTGGGGGATACTGGGACACGGCAACGTATCGGGACTCAGCCAGGCGCTCGTGGAATACGGCCGCGACCTCCCTTTTTACCAGCCTTGCAACGAGCAATCCATGGTACACGCCTCCAGTGGTTTTGCCAGGGCCAACCTGCGATTGGCCACAATGGCCTGCACCTCATCCATAGGACCCGGCACCACCAATATGCTCACCGGCGCCGCCACCGCCACCATCAACCGGCTTCCAGTGCTGCTTTTCCCTTCCGACTACTACGCTACCCGCTTCCAGGGACAGGTTCTGCAGGGGCTCGATCACCCCACCTCCATGGATGTGAGCGTGACCGACTGTTTTCGGGTCGTAAGTAAATTCTTCGATCGGATAACACGCCCGGAACAAATATTGTTCTCATTACCCGAAGCCATGCGGGTGCTTACTGATCCAGCCGAAACCGGGACCGTCACCATAGCGCTGCCCCAGGACATTCAGGGCTACGCTTTCGATTACCCGGTCAACTTCTTTGAGAAGCACATTTGGCGGATCGAACGCCGGCAGCCGGACGCTCAGCGAATCGAGGAGGCAATCCAACTTTTGCAAGCTGCCAAAAGACCTGTCATCATAGCTGGAGGAGGCGTTCACTACTCCGAAGCCTGGGACGAATTGGCAACATTCGCTGAGAACTTCGGCATACCCATCGCCGAAACCCATGCCGGGAAGGGTGCCATCCGGAACGATTCAGACCTGTTAGTGGGCGGCGCCGGGCACACCGGCACCGCAACCGCAGCTCATTTCAGCGCCAAGGCCGATCTTGTCATTTGCATCGGCACCC
This sequence comes from Opitutales bacterium, assembly GCA_965204545.1. Classification (GTDB taxonomy): domain Bacteria; phylum Verrucomicrobiota; class Verrucomicrobiia; order Opitutales; family UBA2995; genus JAABVD01. Next base: position 2,376,604 of record CBDBFA010000003.1, read on the forward strand.
GGCTGCAAGACTTCATCACGGGTTCAAATAGCGCCTTCCAAAATCCGCAGGTCAAGTTCATCGGCATCAACGTGTGCAGCCACGACGCCTACAAGCTTGGCTCGTTGCCCATCATGGCCGACGCCCGGGAAGCATTGCGCGTATTGACCCTAGCCGGAAAAGCCGCCGGCATACGGCCAGATCCGGAATACACACGGGAAATTCCCATGCAAAAGCAGAAGTGGAACCATCTCCTGGCCAAAGAGGTAAACGTCCAGCACCCAGGAGAGGTAATCAACCAGGGACATTTGGTAACCATACTCAATGACATGATGAAACCCGGCGATTCACTGGTTGCAGCCGCCGGGACCATACCTGCCGATCTGACCAAGCTCTTCGACTCCAGCAACGGGCGCACCCTGTATTTGGAATTCGGAAACTCTTGTATGGGCTTCGACATTCCTGCCGCCATTGGAGTGAAAATGGCCCGAAAGGAAGGGGAAGTCTTTGTCCTCATGGGAGATGGCAACTACCAAATGCACCCCATGGAACTGGTCACCGCCATACAGGAACAAACCAAGATCACCGTAGTACTGGTTGACAACGGCGGCTTTCAATCCATCCACGGGCACCAGAAAGCCTTGGTTGGACATAGCCTGGGCAATGAGTTCAAGATCCGCGATCCTGAAACCAAACTGCTGGACGATGGGGAATTCATCGACGTGGATTACGTAAAAAATGCCCAAAGCATTGGCTTGAAAGCTTGGCGGGCAACCGACGAAGCGGAAATCAAGCAGGCCCTGACCGCGGCGCGGAGCGAAAAAAGTTCCTGTATGATCGTAGTGCCAACCGAAAAATACCGTTATACTCCAGAATCCGGAATCTGGTGGGAAGTAATCGGCGCCGAGGTTACCGAAGATCCTAAAACAAAGGAACTCGTCGATGCCCGCGAGGCCGGAAGAGTCAACCAACGTTTCTATTTTTGACCTGCCCCCTTTTTCCGCGCATGCCCGTCGGGGTCATTTCTTGTAATCGTGCATTTTAATGCGGGATTTAAGAATTGACCCCTTCCCACCGCTCTCCCCATTCCATCACTCCACCACTCCAACACTCCACCACTCCAACATTCCACCATTCTCCTTCCCAATTCCCTTCCTTCTCCCTCTGGGGGAAGGCTAGGATGGGGGTTGCAACGCAATATTCCATCACTCCACAAATGCATCGATATCGAACCAAGGTCGTTGCCCTGGCAATCGTGTGCCTTGCCTATCCGGCTCTTTACGCAAAGGAATCCTATGTGGGCCAACCTTGGCTCATGCATCACATCGACAGGCAGTATTGGAACCATAATTCACTGAGCCCCGGGGACGTGAATGGCGATGGTTTCGACGATTATGTTGTTATCCACGAAGGCCCGGACCTTGTCTCCATTGTATTTCACCCTGGCCCTGCGGAAGCCGTTTATTCCGAATGGGAGAAAGTTGTCGTGGCCCAAGGCAGTAATGTCGAGTACGGCTATTTCGGGGATTTCGATTCCGATGGAAATCCGGACATTGCTTTTGCTGATGGAAAAGCCTCGAAAGTATTCATTGTTTGGGGACCGGAGAAAAAGCATGTAAAAGAACCGGAGGCTTGGCAGGAGGGAGGACCCCTCCCGGAATCCGTCGATAAAGGGCACTACCTGTTTCTGGAATCCTTCGATATCAATGCTGACGGCGCCTTGGACATCGTTGCGGGAGGTAGAATGGGAACCGATGGAAATTTCACAGGCCTAATTTGGTTTGAGGCCCCAGCGGCAAAAAAGGACCGGCGCAGACTCGAAATGTGGAAGCTGCGCACAATTGATCCGGATCTCCAGAGCGGCCATGGATTTGTCTTTGTCGACATCGATGCCGATGGAGATTCGGATATCGCCGTCGGTAATGCCGACTGGGATACGACGGAATATGAAGAAGCCATATTCTGGTACGAAAACCCTGGCGCCCCATCCGATCAGATCGGGCTGCCTTGGAAAAAGAGAATGATAATGCGGACCATCAGGTTTTTTTCCAAGAATCAGCTAGGGGTTGGAGACCTTAACGGGGACGGCAAAGTAGACCTCGTCGCACAATCCGACAACCTTGTCTTCTACATGGAGCAAATCGATCCGGACCATTGGAATATCCATGAAATCCCTAAACCCGAAATTACCCGCTGGGTTACCCGGCCCATCAAGATGGTTGATCTGGACCAAGACGGAAAGTTGGACCTCGTAGGCATGACAATTCATAACTTCGGTTACACTCCTTTGGGCAAAGCATCCGTTTTCTGGATGCAATACCAGGGTGACGAGCCTGGAGTCGATAATTGGATGACCCGGGTTATAAAATGGTCCGATGGGTTTTCTACCTCCAAATCCTGGCAAGGGGAAAAGTGGGACCACATGCGTTTCGTCGACGTGGACCGTGACGGTGATCTGGATATTGTCGGGAACTGCGAAGAGTACTACACCGTGGAGGAAGGTGGGCGAAGAAAAACGCTCCTGGGCGTGGTGTGGTTTGAAAACCCAACCCTTTGAACCTCTGCGCCCTTCGCGCTCTTTGCGAGAGTCCAATCCCTATCCATGTAATCTTCTACCTCTTCAACCATCATTCCATCTTTCCATCACTCCACCATTCCTCATTCTTCACCTACTCAACTTAATGCCATGGCAACCGTTTTCAAAGAGGGAAAAAGCGCTGAGGATCGGTTCGAAGCCGATCAAAAAGTCCAGGAAATCGTACGAGGCATTTTGGCCGACATTCGCGACCGCGGTGACGAAGCGGTACGAGAGCTATCTGACAAATTCGACAATTGGAATCCGGAGAATTTCAAACTCTCCGACGATCAAATAGAGGAGATCACCAGCAACTTGCCTCGGCAAACCATTGATGATCTGAAATTTGCCCAAGCTCAAGTTCGCAATTTCGCCGAGGTGCAACGGGCAGCCCTTCGGGAAGTCCAGGTCGAAACACTTCCGGGTGTCATCCTGGGGCACAAGAACATCCCGGTCAACTCGGTCGGTTGTTATGTGCCGGGTGGGCGATATCCCATGATCGCCTCTGCCCACATGAGTGTGTTGACAGCCAGCGTAGCGGGAGTGAAACGGATTATCGCCAGCACTCCGCCGATAGACGGAGCCCTTCCCCAAGAGACCATCGCCGCCATGCATTTGGGCGGCGCTCATGAAATTCACATCCTGGGGGGTGTTCAAGCCATCGCACGAATGGCTTTAGGCACCGAGACCATGCCGGCCGTAGACATGGTCGTCGGCCCCGGCAATGCCTACGTGGCCGAGGCCAAGAGGCAACTTTTTGGGCAGGTCGGTATCGATCTGTTGGCCGGACCTACCGAAGTATTGATCGTTGCCGATGAATCGGCCGATGCCGAGATGGTCGCCACCGATTTGCTGGGGCAAGCCGAGCATGGCCCTACCTCCCCAGCCACCTTGATTACCACAAGCAAAAGGCTGGCCCGGGAAACGGAAGCTGAAATCGCCCGCCAGTTGGAGACCCTTCCCACGGCCGATATCGCTGCCATCTCCTGGCGCGATTTCGGACAAATCATTTTAGTCCGGGACCACGCCGAAGCCCTCGTCGAGGCAGAAAAAGTCGCCTGTGAGCACGTCCAAATCCTGACCGCCAATGATGACTTCTTCCTCGACAACATGACCAACTATGGCGCCCTTTTTATCGGCCCGCGCACCAATGTAGCTTATGGTGACAAAGTCATCGGAACCAACCATACCCTGCCGACCAAACTGGCGGCTCGCTACACCGGGGGTCTCTGGGTCGGTAAATTTATCAAGACCGTGACTTACCAACGGGTCTTGACCGATGAAGCCAGCGCCATGATCGGCCAATATTGCTCCCGCCTGTGCCAATACGAGCGTTTCCTGGCCCACAAAGCCCAGGCTGACTTGCGGGTAGCCAGGTATGGTAAGGAATCGGCATAATCGCCCTTACCCCGCATATTGCATTTTTCGAGCGAACGCGACACCCGATCAAATTGTTGAGGAAGTGCTAAGGGCACCACCTGAGAAAGCCTATGAATGGGACTATCTGAAAAAGATTAAGAATGGCTGATCCTAATCTTAACCCGCAAATCTCACAAATCTTCTACTACGCTCCGGTATACCGGCACTGGTGCGGGCTACGTTGGATTCGCAACTTCACAGGGTGTCGACCCAGCTTCAGCCGCGAATCTGCTCGGAACCCGCACCAGCACTCGGCCTCCGTTTGCTCGCTACGAATTTCGTGAGACATGCGGGTTAACCTTTAACTTTGGTTACTTATGGATTTAATACCCTTGGGATAGAATGAAACTAAGCCTAGCAACATCCTGATGAATCCACATCTCCTTCACGTTCAGGAAGGTCTGCCTAGGAGCTTTGCGACGACACCTCAACGAGAGAAGTGTGAATAACAACTTTGAATCGGTTGGACATGGTAAACAGGAGTTCCTTTTGAAATTATATACCACCTTAACAGGTCTTGTCTTTTGGCTAGGATCTTTTTTGGCGGAAGGTGCGGTTCTCCAAGTCGGCCCGCTGGTCGACCCGGGCAATCTGGTTATCGGCAATACCTCTCCCCCACCAATTTCAGCCGCTGATGGAACCTCAGATGGTGGAATTGCCACCTTTGAAGTCTTCGAGGTTCCATCCAATGCCTACAACTACCTATCGCTCGAGGAGACCGCCGATGTGGTAGTCGATAATGTTATCACCGTTGTCGGGCAATGGGGAGACTACATTCACGGAAAGTCCTACCAGCAGGAAGCCCTTGTCACCTACAATGGTTGGCAATACACGACCTATTACGATGCCAGCCGCAGATTGTGCGTTGCGCGGAGGCATTTGCCTGCTGGCTCATGGCAAAGAATCGTCTTCTCAGACTACACTTACCGGGGAGATGACAACCACAATGTTCCGGTGATCGGCATATGCCCGGAAGACGGCACCATCCATCTGGCATTCGACCATCATGGCGATCCGCTAAACTACCGGGTCTCGGTCGCGAATGCGGCAAATGATCCATACGGTGTTGTTTGGGAAGCTTCGCGGTTCGGGCCTGTGGTCGATTCTCTTGTAGAGGGCAATGGGATCACCGGCGTAACTTACCCCCGTTTCGTGATGGCGCCTGACAACACCCTCTACATCTTCTTCCGAGTTGGCGTGTCCACTAACGGAAGAATGTGGATGAGCAAGTATGATCCGTCTTCAGGAGGTTGGGCAGCGCCTTGGCAGATCACGGATTCCGCAGGTAGCTATACCTACGCTTCCAAGAGCTCGACCGCAAGGAACGCCTACCAGAACAACCCTGGCATTGACCACAACGGGCGAATCCACATGAGCTGGGTCTGGCGCGAGAGCGGAGAACTCAAACCGGTCCAGCACGACCTCTGCTATATGTACTCGGATGATGGTGGGAAGACGTTTCGGAATCATCTCGGCGAAATTGTGACCCAGGACAGCACACGGGTTGGCATCAATTCCCCGAATATCACAGTATGGCCCATAAGTCCCCGGCGTGGGCTGAAGAACCAGCAGGCTATGGCAATTGATAGCGAAGGGGGCCCACACATCGTCATGTGGTACCTGTCCGACTCAACCCCGGATATTGGAATCGGCTTCAAGGATCACACGAAGAGCAAGTATCACCATTTCTGGCAGACAACCGATGGCATATGGCACAAACAGGAGCTTCCGTTCAGCCTATCCAGTGATCAATGGACCATTCGTCCGCAACTGGCCATCGGCGAAAACGACCGACTCTTTCTCTGCTACAATCACGACGGCAACATTGCCGTCGCTGCCGCAACTCGTTCAGGCGGCTTCAGAGACTGGCGTCTCATTGAGGAAAGAACCGGCAACTTCACGGGTGAGGCCAAAGTGGACATCCTTCGTCTGCGTAAGGAGAATACCCTGAGCATCTATATGCACGAACGTCCGAGCATGGCTCACGAGGGCACGCCGCTTCATGTTGTCGACTTCGAGATCAAAGTGAAGCATGAACGGTAGTGGTAAGTTTGCAATCCACCATTGGATTCGTCCAACATCTTGGACAATAGCTCTTTTATTAATCGCATTATTTTCCTTATGGAAGGGTTGCATGAACGAACCCAAGCAAGTGGTTTTTGAAATCACGGAGGATATGTCCGGCTTGATCATTCTTGTTGACAATGGAAAGTCTCCTATCACGTTTGAAAAAAGAAACAATTCATATCATCTTTCAATTGATAGTAGTGGGATAATCGAAGTCCGTGATTTAATCAAATTGGATGGTCATATTATTTTAACTGGAGTAATGAAGAATGAAGTTTTTTCTTCCGGAATTCTGTTTTATACACAACCGAAATATGAATCATTCTTTAAAGATGACCTTTCATTTGATGGAAGCATAGGCGGCGATCTGAATGAGGAGAAAGCTATTTGGAAGTATATGCCAGTTTTCTTTATTAATGGCGTGCTTATACACGCGTTTTTTTTTGGAACACTTGAAGATGCAAAAGAAGCTTTAAATGAAATGAGAGATGAATCGGTAGCCGCTGCCAGAAAAATTGCTCCAGGTGTTTCGATATCACCTGAGGAGTTCGAACGGCGACAAAGGGAATAGGGGAAGACCAAAAGGATCATTCCTTGCCTTCGAATTTGCTGAAAAACCCCCTTAACTAAGATGACATTAACGGTGTCAATGGCAGCTGAAACGGGCTAAACTGACTCCCTTATGAACACTAATAAACTGTACTGCCCCCGTAGTGGGTCAGTTTTAAACCGCCTTTTTTAATCCAGACGGTTCAGTTTTTGTTTTTTAGTGAATAAGAAGAGGAAGAGGACTAAAATGGGTAACGAGGATGACAAAGAGGCTGCTGTTCTGATTGGGAAATTGGTTAAGAGTTATCGGCTTATATTAATATTATTAATAGTTTGGATTCTCCTGTTTGCTATTATCTTTGAATTTTATGGTTTTTACTTGCTTAAGTTATTATTCTTTTTTGGTGGGTGGTTTTTTATTGGCGCTAAATTATCAAGGTTTTTGCAGTGTCCTTTCTGTCGCAAACCAGTCCTGTGGAAACCGCACGAATCGGGTCTCTGGATGTTTGGTACTTATCTCCTTTTTCTTCCCAAGAAATGTCCTCATTGTTCCCGAAGTTTGCGAGTTAAGAGGAAGAAGAAGGAAGGGGCTGTGACCTGACCCCCGCAAACTGGGCCATTGCAAATGAGATTCTGGCGGGCTAGCAACCGACCAGAATCATGAAGAGAAAAAGACACACCGGAGGCGGCGAAAAGGGTCAGTCCAATTATTCATGATATTTGGTTGACTCGATGGTATATTTCCGTGCATTTGCCGCTATGGCTCGGAAACTGAGGATACAATACCCGGGCGCCTTTTTCCACGTAATCAATCGAGGTAACTATCGTTCTTGGATTTTCCAAAGCACTGGACGCGACAGAGCGGTTTGCAGCGCATCTGGATGGGCAGTAAAGCAGAGCTTTGGCTGAGGCATAAATCTCTCTCTCGAAAAAAAAGCAGCAGTGGTCGATCACCTCTTAGAAGGTTTTCTTGCCCCTCACAATTGGATCGCGTATCGATTCTGAATGGGAGCGCCATCGTCTGTCCAATGCCTGAAGGGCTGCCATCGCAAACTTAAACCGGGATAGGATGCTTATTGGAAAAGGCTGAATCATGAATAATTGGACTGACCCTTTTCGCCGGGTTCCATTCAGTTCGTGGGGATATTCTTAGTTCGGCACAGTCAGTCCTTCCCCTTCCTGGACCAATTGGGAATCAAACCGTTCTCGATCCCGATGTCTCGTTTTTAGACTCCCTTTCCTATCTCGTGGCCACTATTTTTGCTTCTTTTGTTGGCCATAACGCAGTAAGTGGAATTGATTTACATTCTATTGAAGAAAGCATCGCATCGATAGAAAAGGCCTTGAAAGATAATGACTGCGATTGAGTTGAGGTGTAAATTGTTGCTATTCAATCTATTGATTATTGCCCTTGCGGCGATGCTAACCAGCTGTGGAATCATCGAGAAGAGAACCAGCAAGCGACTGTTTTACGACAGGGCGAGAGAACCGGTGTATTTGCATGAGATATTCTATTACACCCACTATGACGAAATGGCGGAGGCGATCGAAAATGGGGACCCTAATCGATTCAAGGCATTTTACGGCGATTCCCAATTAGTTAATTTGAAAGGTCGTTCTGGCATTACCCTTCTTTGGCTTGCGGTGAAATTTCAGCAAGAAGAGATCGTCGAGTTTTTGCTGGATCGTGGAGCATCGCCGGATGTCGAGATCGATTGGGTGTCTTCAATCGTAGGGCTTGCCGCTGAAGGGGACTCGGCCATCTTGAGGCGTATTTTGACTGCAGGCGCATCGATTGATCGTGAATCAGGTGGAAGGAGCCGCTTCCTTCCGGTTCATCATGCCGCTAGGATAGAAGGGATCGAAAACATGCAGATGCTCTTGGAGGCGGGAGCAAATGTGAATTCCCGCACGGAGACTGGGATGACTCCTCTAAGTCTAGCAGTAGCGCATAGAAATATGACCATGGTTCTTTATCTGCTAGAGGCTGGGGCGAATCCAGCAATCACCAATAACTATGGGGCGACTGCTGTTAGTTCGTTGGTCCGCGATAATCCTAATCGGGAAAAGTTGAAGGACGTCTCGAGAGTTCGTGAATGGCTAACGGCCCATGGATATGATATTGACGAACTGGCGAAGAACCAAATGAAGGAGGGCAAACAAGGCAGTATTAAAAGGAACTGAGAGATGAATTGGTAGCCCCTTCCAAAGGCTATCGGGAAATTAACAGGAACGGGCTAATAATACCCAGAAAATTCTTAAAATAACTGACGGATAAGGATATGAACGACGCCGATGCTCCTATCCAGGTCGACTCCGCCAGATCGCATAAATGGTCTTCGGAATCGGAACCTCAAGCCATGAACGATCGAAGCCCATGGGGATTCTGGGCCACCGCGGGTTTTGCTTCCATTGTCTTCGTTGTGCTTCTCTTTATTCAGGTCGCGGTCAGTATTTGGTTCCGGATTCCGATCATGGGTCAGAGCCTGGGCTACGGTAAAGGACAATTCATGAAGTGGCCGGAGCAAATTGGACTTTTCTCTTCGATCTACACAATCGCCACAGGCATCCTTTGTATTGCATTGATCGTATTGATTACGCTGCTTCGCAGGGGAATTACCATCCGTGATTATCTAGCCTTGAGGCGCCCGCAATACTACAGATCGCTACTCGGTTGGCTGGCTTTCGCAGTCGGCCTCGTCGCGGTTTCCGACGGTCTCGCATTCCTCCTTGGACGCGATATTGTTCCCGAATTCTATTCTGAGGTTTATTACCCGTTGATGTTTCATCCGTTGCGTTTGATCGCTTTCATCCTTGTGACTCCACTTTTCCATGAGGTTCTCTTTCGCGGTTTCCTCTTTGCCGGGTGGTCCCGCTCGAAGCTGGGGGTCACCGGAACGATTCTTCTCACCTCGATTTTCTGGGCTTCAATCAATCTATATTTCGGGCTTTACCACGCCGCAACGGAATTCGTTTTCGGCATCTTTCTTGGCCTCGCCCGACATCGTACCCGGTCCCTAATTGTGCCAATTGCAATTCGCTGCCTCATGAATCTAATCACGACCATTCAAGCGATGTCTATGTTTCAGCATTGAGGCCGGGGAAATTAAAAGGGACAGGCTAATAATACTATTCTTCTTTTAATCAAATTGTAACGGCAATAGTTGGAATGATTGAAAAAAGGCGGTTTTTTGATTTTCTCTTCAGTATTCTATTCGGAATGTTTGGTTTATTGCTAATTTTAGCTGCTTTTCGTAATTTCATAGTACTATCAGAATATTCATGGGGAAAAGGGGATGTCTTGAAATTCTTTTCGCCAGTGAGCTATCTTTTCTCTGGTGTCGGAATGATTATTATGGCCTTAGTAATGATTAGAAAGCAAGAAAGAACTTTTGTCTTGGGAACGGTTTTTATCGGCTTAGGATTAATTTTTCTCATCCTTGGATTAACTTTTTCAATCAACCCTTACCTTGGACTCGGCTTGTTGATCATTATAATTGCTGTTATGGTTTTCGTTAAAAGTTGATGTTTTCCATACCCTTTTTAGATAAGCTAATTGCGCCAATTGCGCCGCTGCAGTCGCTCATACTCAGTAGCCTCAAACGAACGAAACTGCCCGGTTCTTGAGGGGAATTTAAAAGGGACAGGCTAATAATATTGTTAATGGAGTTGGGAGTCCGGAATTAAAGTATATTCATCCCGATGGACGAGAGCTTGTTTTCTCCGCAGATCAAACAGGTGAATATCAGCTCTATACCGATCCAAGGTATATGGGCACATACAACTACATCCCCCCCCGCACCCCAGGGAGACAGTTGGACTGATGTTGATGGATGGTATAATTGGGCTGCAAGTGGAGCTGGACACATTATTGTAGATGTATTACCTTATTCGATTGGAGGAAATGTCAGAGGTCCTGATGATGATGCTGCTGAGGAAGATGAAGAAGAAGAAGATTAAACTCACTCAAAATAATATGAAAAAGACTTTTGCGATTTTATTTTTGGTCTCCGGCCTTTTCTTCGGTGGATGTAGCGAATTTGAGGTGGTTGACCTGGAGGACCCAAATTTAGCGACGTTTTTAAAGACATACGCAATTGAATCTCCGGAAGTTGCCGATTATCTTTTCAATGAAATTTTGCTTGCCCCTTATTTTTTTCAAAGTATTGAGGGCTACTTTGGGTCTTATGACCTGAGGCTGCAGATATATGCAAAGACCAAAGGGAAGGAAGTGGATGTGGTCCGTGCGAGCATTCCTCAATTGGATATGGAAACCGCCTTAAAGGTTAATTTTAAAACAGAACACTTCAGGGCTTCATCGGGGTTGTTTATCAACCATAAAGTGCTGATAAGCGAAATTAGCGGAACAGATCTCTACGAAGCTGGGAGTGAAGGCAGAACAGTGGATGTCATAATCACCGCACAAATTGGAGACGAAACCAAAACTTTCGAGTATTCTTTTTCAGCAAAAAAGAGCAAAGTCGCGGTTCCAATTCATTGATTTGCTTATACTGTTAAGCTGCAAATGTCAAATGAAGTAGATTAAGGACAACCGACAGGAGGAAATTAAAAAGGATAGGCTAATAATACTGTTTACGTGGGGTTAGGAATGGGCAGGGTGGGGGGTATGAGATCGTTCAGGTTGAAGGTGAAGGGGCAGAGTGCGGTGTATCACTGCGTGACGCGCGTTGTGGGTGGCGCGATGCTGTTGGATAATCGGGCCAAGGAAGTGTTGCGCAAGCAGATGTGGTACATGGCTCGGTTCTGCGGGGTGGAAATCCTGACCTATTGCATCATGACCAATCACTTCCACGTTCTGGTGCGGGTGCCGGAGAAACAGCAGGTCGACGACACGGAATTATTGGCCCGGTTTTCCGAATTGTACGGGCGGCAAAAGGGGGTCGGTTCATAAGGGGTTGTTGCTGAAAACCGCCCTTTTCGGACTGCTACGTGTCCTTTTCCCGGATATGGCATTCCTGGGCAATCGCGGGATAAACCCGCTCCTACAAACCTCCAACAGGGTACCGTTGTAGGAGCGGCTTTACGCCGCGATTCTCTAAAATTTTAGCCTTTCTCGTTAGGCCCATCTGTTACCAATTACATCCACCGTATCGCCAAGTTTGGGCTCTCTTTACCTTCGGCCTTAAAAGCCTCGTTGTCACTTCAATCGATTTTTCCAAAAAAAGAGTTATTTAGGCAACAACCCCATAATCTTTGACTATTTGGCCATATATCGGATGGTGAGAGTCGTTCAAATGGCCTCGAAAACCCTGTGAGGCGGTTTTTTGTGCTCCTTGCGTTCTATCGCGGCTATCCTTTCAGTCCCCTCGATTTCCAATAGCGTGAGGCGGCACAGTGGTGGTAACACCGAGAAACGGGGCGACGAAGGGTGAAAAATTCTTCTCGACCATTTAGAGTCAGGATACTTATATTACAAGTATGGTAATCCAGACAGTTTCTACGGTCGATGCCATTGAGGCCCAATTCAGGCAAAATATACTGGATGGAGCCTGGGCTCCTGGAGAAAAAATCCCCAGTGAAAAGGAGCTGGGAACCCTTTTGGGCGTGAGCCGTTTGCCCATACGCGAAGCTATCGCGCGTCTCAAGGCGCTGGGAATGTTTCGCTCCGTGCAAGGAAAGGGTGTATTTGTAGAATCAAGGGTAAGAGAGTCCGGATTGAGTGACGCTCTCATTCCGATTTTTTTGGAAAAACCTCCTCATTTGTACAGGCAACTCGTTGAAGCAAGGGCTCTTTTGGAAGGTGAGATTGCTGCTTTAGCGGCAAATAATGGCACCGAGGAGGAAAAGGAAGAGCTCACCTCATTTCTCAATTTCCCTGCCTCTGCCGTCACCACGGCGACAGCTTTTGCGGAATACGATAATGCTTTCCACGTTCACTTGGCTAAAATGGCCAAAAACGACTTCCTCTACTTTCTCTTTCGTTCCCTGTGTCCCTACATTTGCAAATTCCTGGAAGAATTTGGCACAAACCGAGAGGTTCGGTCTTCCGCTCTATCCCGTCATGGGGATTTGGTCGACGCTGTGGTTAAGGGGCAGCCCGAAAGAGCCAGAAGAGCTGCTCAAAGCCATTTGATTCCCTGCCTGGATACCTATTTTGGAAAGGTAGAGAGTAAGGTATCATGATTTTTTCGAAATTCCCATGAATCGGTACTTATTTTCCCCCTTTTGTCGGGAACTGCCAGGAGTATTTCGCCGCGGCGAAAGGAAGGTAAAAAACATGCCTTTACATGTCGCCCGAAATGCGGCAGCCTCAAATTCAGTCACCTCCTTTGGCTTGAATTCGGAGGGACCAAACCGGGCTATTCCATTAACAACTACCTGACTATGGCAGATCTCCGTCTTTCGATTTCTCCCTGTCGGGGTCATTTCCTGGACCCCATCCTTCGTGCCATCACAACTCTGATTTTGTTTTCAGGGCTTGTTCTCGTCGGGCAGGAGGATACGGATCAGGACGAGGAAGAGATTTATGCTTTAGACCCCTTCACCATCGCCGAAGAAACCGGCCAGGGCTATAGCGCCACTCTTTCGATTTCCGGAACGAGAACCAGGATTCCCATCAAGGATCTCCCGCGATCACTGAATGTGATCACCTCCGAGTTTATCCAGGATACCGATAGTTACACCCAGGGTGAAATGCTTGAATTTACCAGTAGCGTAACTAGGATACATGGGGACGGCTCTGGTGATAGGGGGGATAACAACATAGCCATTCGAGGTTTTGAAGTCGGCGCTCCGTATCGAAATTTTTTCCGCTATCGTCAGCCCATTTGGGCTATTAACGTCGACCGTACCGAGGTGGTCAAAGGTCCCGCTTCTACCCTTTACGGGATTGCCGGACCGGGCGGACAGGTTAACTTTATCACTAAACGGCCCCTTTTCGTTAAGCGTGGATCCATAGATGCCGGCGTTGGCCTTGAGGCCAGGGATTCTTATCGACTCATTGTCGACTACCAGGATGTCTCTGGTCAAGGGACGGAGAATGCCATCGGCTACCGTTTTGTCGGGGGATTTCAGGAGAGTGAGGGTCCCAAGGATCGAACCGCAGAGGATCGTAAATTGTATGACCTGTCCCTCAACCTGAAACTGTCGGAGAGAGAATCTCTCATTTTCGAATACGAATTCAGCAGGTTCAAACTGATTCCCAACGGCGGCACGCCCGGAACGGAGACGGCGGACGCACAAAATCTCATCGAGGAAAGATTCGGGCAGAGTTTTATCGACGGAGTAGAGTGGTTCACCCCTCCCGAACTGCAAACCCAGGAGGCCGATCAGCTCATTTTCGAAGTCTTTTACGCTCTGCCGGAATTCACTTTCAACAATCCCTACGATTTCAGGGAGGTTGCCAGCAACCTATTGACCTTCGAGTACCACCGGGAGGTGTTCTTCAATTGGAACATGAATCTGGCCTACCTCTACAACGCCCTGGAGCTCGATGAAATTGATTCTATCGATGAGAATTTAAAGGGAGGCCTTCAGGACCCAAAGGTCGGATTTTCACCCCCGGTAGAAGAATTGCCCATGAGCCACCTTCGTACTGGAGGACCATGGGACCCATTTACGGGAACGGTTTCCCAATCGGGCCGCCATGACCTTGAAGATATCGAAAACCACGCGCTCCAGTTCACCCTCACAGGTGATTTCGATCTGGGATTTTTGCGTAACACCTTTTTGGTGGGGTTCTCCTACGACAGCGACAAGCGGGACGCCATGCAATTTGAAACCAATGGAGTTAAGGTAAATAATGTCCAGGATTGGAAAAATGTAAACTGGCGTGGTATCGTAGGTGTGGAGAATGCCGATGTTCTCCGTCAGTTCCCCGTCCTGGACGAATTGGGCAGGCCGGTCATTGAAACCATAGTCCTTCCCGGTGGGAGGGAATTCCAGCGACCCGTCTTTGAAGACGAGCCCCGCGCCTTCCTTCTGGAGTGGGAGGACCGACTGACGGTCGAACAATCGTTTCAGGGCCAAGCCTATTGGATTACCATGAACTCCGCTCTCTGGGACGACCGAATCCGATTCGTATACGGCATGAGGCGGGATGAATTCACTCAGGACATTTATTCGGTAATAAACGACAGGTTTCTTTTTACCTTGGACAGTATCGTTCAATCCAAGCAAACGCAAAGTTCGGACAGCCCCCAGTTGGCCTTTCTCTTTCAACCGTTTTCCTTCCTCGGCCTCTACGGTTCCCACAGCGAATCCACTATTCCCCAGTTCGGCCTTTGGCGAGACCAATTCGTAGATCCGAAAGACTCACTGCCACGACCTCCCCTCGAAGGTGAAAGCTCGGAGGTTGGACTGAAGTTGAACCTGCTCGATAATAAAATCAGTGGCACCTTCGCTTACTTTGACGCCAAGAGAAATAACCGGGTTGCCAGCACCGGATCGCCCGACCGATGGGGAGCCTGGCAAAGAATTTTAAGCGATGAGGAAGCGGAAGGTTACGAAATGGACCTGCTCCTCACTCCCATGCCCAACTGGCAAATTCTGCTCGCGGCCGCTTTTACCGATACTCTCCAAATCAGTCCCAGAACAAAAGAGCCCAATCAGGATACTTCCCGCCCCATTCCCAATATTTCGGAACGGCAGTACAGCGCCTTTACCAAATATGATTTCCCCGAAGGATTTCTTTCCGGCTTCTCCTTGGGCGGCGGTTTCAATTACGCCAGCGCCAAGACTTGGCGCCGTAGCGATCAAATCGCTCGTATCCGAGACATACACGCTCAAGCCTATACCATTTATCGCCTCTTTGCCGGATACCGGTGGCAGGCATCGGACAGGGAATTCAACCTGCGCCTCAATATTCGCAACCTGTCAGACGAATTCTTCTGGATCAACGCCGCTCAGTTAGGAGAACCCCGCGAAGCCCGCCTTTCCCTCAGTGTCGATTTTTAGGATTTTGGTATTGCAGACCCCGAATTACATGGCTTTTAAATTAATCAATCTAACCGTTCAATACTTATGAAAAACAATAGCCTAACAAAACTCCTCGCTTTTTCCGGCCTTACTTTTTGGTTCGGATCTTTTATGGCGCAAGGTGAGGTTGTCCAAGTCGGCACGATGGTCGACCCGGATAACGTCATTATCAACAATATTACTCCTCCTCTATTCCATGAGGTTAGCAGCATTCCCATCGTCGGTGATAGAACTTATGTGCGCGACGTGGATATTTTTACGGGCACGAGCGGTGTGCCCAAAAATCCTGACGGCACCCCCGTGGACCCCGCCGTGACCTTCGAACTCCTCACCACCACGGTCGATGATGGTGTCACTAACAATTCCATCACTGCCCAGGATGAATGGGATCTAGTTTCAGTTGCGGGACGAAGGTCCTTCAGTGACGATCCTAATGACCAAAATGGGAGACCGGCCTGGCAAACCGGCAATTTTGGCGGTAAGGACACCTTTACCAGTACCAATGAAACGGGTCCCGATTTCATCCTGATTGAAAATGCCGCCAATGATGACCTGACCGTCCAAGCCGTTTTTCCCGATGGCACTACCGGGCAATGGACTGGATTAATTATCGGAGATGAACAGCAGGCCGCGCTTTGGGGTGATACCGGCACGGTACAGCCTGCCACTGGTATTGGAGAAGGTCAGGGGAGGTTCGGTGTCGGCTGGAGAGTCGAAGACCTGCTGGGCGCGGATGGGAATCCGTTACCTCAGGACACCGAAATCTGGGCCCTACGCTTCAACGACCCTACTACATCGCCGGATACAGGGCTGGATCCCTGTTTGACCGTCGCGGTCATTCAGTCAAAGGGACTCTCCAAAGTCGGCACGATGGTCGACCCGGATAACGTCATTATCAACAATATTACTCCTCCTCTATTCCATGAGGTTGGCAGTATTCCCATCGTCGGTGATAGAACCTATGTGCGCGACGTGGATATTTTTACGGGCACGAGCGGTGTGCCCAAAAATCCTGACGGCACCCCCGTGGACCCCGCCGTGACCTTCGAACTCCTCACCACCACGGTCGATGATGGTGTCACTAACAATTCCATCACTGCCCAGGATGAATGGGATCTAGTTTCGGTTGCGGGACGAAGGTCCTTCAGTGACGATCCTAATGACCAAAATGGGAGACCGGCCTGGCAAACCGGCAATTTTGGCGGTAAGGACACCTTTACCAGTACCAATAAAACGGGTCCCGATTTCATCCTGATTGAAAATGCCGCCAATGATGACCTGACCGTACAAGCCGTTTTTCCCGATGGCACTACCGGGCAATGGACTGGATTAATTGTCGGAGATGAAGCGCAGGCCGCGCTTTGGGGTGATACCGGCACGGTACAGCCTGCCACTGGTATTGGAGAAGGTCAGGGGAGGTTCGGTGTCGGCTGGAGAGTCGAACACCTACTGGGCGCGGATGGGAATCCGTTACCTCAGGACACCGAAATCTGGGCCCTACGGTTCAACGACCCTACTACATCGCCGGATACAGGGCTGGATCCCTGTTTGCTCGTCGCGGTCATCATAAGTGAGGAACCCACTGGAATGTGGCAATTAGTCACGGACTTTGAGGATCCCGATGGCGCGTTTGCAGATTTCAATGGCCTCGACAACAGCGTTGTCGGAGGCAAGATATGGAATGTGGATGCCGAGGTTCCGGGTTTTGTCGGAGCCGAAGCCGATCCGATGCCCTGGGCTGGCGATGAAGGCAACATGGCCTTGCATGTCGAGCACCCCAATACGGCCGGGGGCATGTCAACGGCCTTCGTTCTCCTTCCTGAGGATATCGCGGACGGCACGGTAGCCACCCTCTACTTCCGCTGGTGGATGAGCAAGAACGGCGGTCATGAGTGCGGAATCTTCATGGCGAGCCGGGATGAGGTCCTGAAATTTCTACCGCCCTATAATGTGGGTGAAACACCTGCGGATAGGAATAACACGATAAGACACGGGTATGGTGACCACCAGACCTGGTGGCGTATTGCTGGAGAGTTTTCCCTCCCGCACTTCGGTTACAGCGGACCTGGTGAAACTCAAAGGAATGCCCCGCCTGTGAATACCGATGAATACCTTGGTGCGGAGGATAGCGGCAAGAGTTTCCAAAGCCGTGGCGATTTAACTGGGCAGCAACAGTATCAGCCCGGTGTCTGGATGGAAATGTGGATCATTTACGATACGGAAAATGACATTCGAATGGAATACCAGAGGCAAAACGATGGCGTGCAGAAACAAAACCACTGGGCCATCGTGGACGCCGACGATAACCTTGAAAAAGTCATTGACCACATGCCCAACAGCAAGGGGATCACGGATGCGGACTATCCGGGCTTCTACATGGTCAACTGGGTTCGGCCCAATCCGAATTATGACACCCAGGTATACATGGATGACGTCTGGATTGACTATACCGGCATCAACCTTTCCACCCCTCCCCACGGGAAGAGTCGTAGCGCGGTTGAAATAGATACCACGCCTCGGGTAGCGAGTGCATCGGCTGGATCCGGAACCATTACCATGACAATGGCACCTCCAGCCGAGGCCGAAGTAGGTGCGGGGGTCTACCTGGCTGACGGAACAGCCTTGGGCACCATTGCCTCCATTTCTGGCAATACGCTTACCTTGGGAGCACCGATGCCGGCGGGAGTTACCGTTCCAAGTAATTCCGCACTAACCTTTGGAGATCCCGTCGACACAACCGCGGGCAAGTTCATCAATATCTCGACCCGCGCCATGGTGGGAACGGGCGATGACGTCATGATTGGCGGTTTCATCATCGGAGAGGGCCTCCAGCAAGTGCTGGTCGAAGCAATTGGGCCGGAATTGGCGGATAGGGGCGTTGCCGGAGCCCTGGAAGATCCGGTGCTGACGGTGACCGCCGCTGATGGTACGGTATTGATGGTCAACGACAACTGGGAGGACTCTCAGGGGCAGTTGGTCAGAGATCTTTGGGGAGGCAGTCCAAACGTGAATGCCGGCAGCGCGAGTTCAGCCGCCGTTCTCACTCTGGAGCCGGGCAATTATACGGCCAAGGTTGAAGGAAAGGATGGAACGACCGGAGTAGCGCTAGTCGAGGTGTATCAGATCGACTAAACGCCCTCGCTCTGTCGCAACATAAACGACAATTATCATTTCATAGCTGGGCAGGAGTTATTCCTGCCCAGCTATTTTTTGGAAAAAGGGGTCAAACGCAAAATGTTAACATCGTCCTCTAGTTTCACCTGAATAGCTGGAGCGAACCAATCAGATGTTAACATTTTGCGTTTGACCCCTTTTTCTCCCCCCCTTCGTGGATCCAATTCCTCATTACTCATTCCTAATTCCTAATTGGCGCCCTTGGGCGCCTCCCCCCTTCCTCTGCTCCTGGTTTGCCATCGGGAAAATTATTATTGTCGGCTCTTTCTTGGCTGGTTCGCCTTCGCTGATCGGACAAACTACTTCCCAAAACGGTTTTCTTGGTTCCTATTTCAACTCACTGGATTTCTCGCAACGCGTTCTTGTTCGGGTTGATTCTGAAGTCGATTTTAACTGGCAGACCCAATCTCCCGGGCAAGGGGTGAACCGGGATGGCTTTTCCGTTACTTGGCAAGGCGCCCTGACGCCTGAATTTTCAGAGGAATACACTTTTCTGATAAACAGTGACGGACTTGTTAACCTATGGATCGACGATGTGTTGTTAGTGGATGGGTCACGCTCTCCCACATCAAGGACTCACTCCGGAAAGATCCTTTTGTCCAGTGGACAATCATACCAGTTAAAGCTGGACTATGTGCACGCATCCGGGGATGCATTTGCCAGACTGTTTTGGACCAGCAACTCTCGCAGTTTGGAAATCATTCCCAAGGAGAGGGTTGCGCTACCATCGGGAGACTTCAATTTTCCTCCAATGGTCCAAGTTCCCCCAGTGCAAAACCTCAGCCCGCCATCCATGGAACTCCTGCTTGCCGCAAATGTGGTAGACGATGATTTTTCCGGCCAAGGACAAATTGGCCGGGACTACGGCAGTGTTGCATGGAGCCAATCAAGTGGACCGGGAGAGGTGCAATTCGTAGACGCATCCAACCCGGTGACCCGCGCGACTTTTCCGCTTATGGGAGAGTATGTCCTCAATCTGGAAGCGGTTGACGACGCCGGACAGTCCAGCAACGCGGATATGGTTGTAATGGTCGATAACCCTCCATGGCCGATGCATCATATCGACAACTTTTCCTGGAACCATAATTCGCTAAGTCCGGGTGACGTTAACGGCGATGGTTTTGATGACTATGCGGTCATGCATGAAGGGCCCGACACTTATACCGTTGTCTTTCATCCGGGAGGTGAGGGAAATGATAAAGCCCTGTGGCCCATTACCCAAATAGGGCGAGGTGGCAATCCGGAGTATTCCTACATCGCCGATTTTGACGGCGATGGAAACATGGATGTCGTTGGAGGTGGTGGCGCGGATGGAAGTCAACCGCCTGGAGTCAAGGTGTTTTGGGGGCCGGCCCCTGGTTCATCAATGGACGGTAGCGCTTGGACGGACAGCGGCGTTTTTCCGCAGACCGCCAATAAAGGGCACATTCTCTTCATAGAAGCTCACGATATAAATAGCGACGGTTTGGTGGACATAGTCGTGGGTGGTCGGCTCCAGAACAACCCCCGAGTATGGGCGGGTCTTTACTGGTTGGAGGCTCCACAGGATCCTGAAGTTCGACGGAACCCATCAGCCTGGGAATTTCATTATATCGACGACGCATTGATGAGCGGCCACGGATTCGTCTTAACCGATATCGATCAGGATGGAGACAATGATTTTGTAGTGGCAAACGCTGATTGGAACACACCTGAATCGGAAGAAAGGGTCCTTTGGTATGAGAATCCGGGAAATGGAACGCCAGCTCAGTTCGGCCCATGGCCAAGACACGTTATCTACCGTGGAGATGAGTTTTTTGCCAAGCCACAGGTTGGGGTCGGTGATCTGAATGGAGATGGTCTCATAGACCTTTGTGTTCAAGTGGAACGTGAGATTTTTTATTTCAGGAAAACAGGACTCAATCCTGTAACATGGGACCGTATGGTAATCCCCAAACCTGCCTATACCCAATGGTTAAACCGACCCACAAAGATTGCCGACCTAAACGGAGACGGTCAGTTGGACATTGTGGGGATGCTTATCCATAATTTCGGAGATTTCCCTGAAGGCATGGCCTCAGTGTTCTGGATGGAGTATACCGGGGATGATCCAACAGCGGACAACTGGGTCACTCACGTCATCAAATGGTCAAATGGAAGCCAGACTGGCCAAAACTTTCGGGGGGAGAAATGGGATCATTTGCGGTTCCTGGACATGGACCGTGACGGAGATTTGGACATCATCGGCAACTGTGAGGAACACTACGACTCGGGACGTCGCACGCTGGTAGGAGCCGTTTGGTTCGAAAACCGACTCAATGAAGCGGCTTATACCTATACCGAAGATAGTAACGGCCTCACGGTTATCGAAGCCGAAAAATACTCAGCTATGAGTGATGGCGATTGGTTTATTCATACCGAGCATGAGGGTTATACCGGAGAGGGTTACCTGGTTGAGTTTCACACGGAGGATCAGCCGGCCCAGGATTGGAATCAGAGTGGAGGAGTTGGCTACGAAGTTATCCTCGAGGGAGGAGAATACGAAATTTGGGTCCGTCGCGGGGTGCCCTCGAATTGGGGAAGGCGCGGAGGTGAGAAATCGAATTCCGTTTGGCTCGGAATTAATGGACAAGTGATGGGGGAATCCTTCTTCGACGACAGTCCGGAAGGTTTTGATGGTTGGACCTGGGTGAATCAATTGGAAGACGGATCTCCCCTTACGGTGTCTCTACCCGAGGGCCGCCACCACTTAAACCTACAGGGCCGTGAAGGTGGATATGCCATTGATCAGATTGTCATTGCCCAGGTGGGCGCCATATTCAATAGAGACGATACCTACGATTGGGGCGGGCAATACGCAGTCGTCAAAGTCGGCGCCCTCGTCGCTCCTGACAATGTTTTCGTTAATAACACCGAGGTTCCCCTGTTCATAGAGCTCCGCAGCATTCCCATCCCCGCTGACGGGAAAACCTATGTTCGCGATGTGAATATCTTTGTTGGTCAAAGCGGTTTGCCCATGAATGCGGACGGCACGCCGGTGGACCCGGCTGATACCATGGAGGGACTCACCACGACGACTAATGACGGGGTCAACAACAATTCGATTACAGGCATAGACAGTTGGAACATCAATAATGGCGCTGGACGCAATGCTACATCCCCGGAATGGGAGACCCGCATGTTTGGCGGTATGGATACCTTTACCAGCACCAATGGTGATGGCGTCGATTTTATCATGATCGAACAGGGCGGAAATGACGATTTGTGGGTAAAACCGGTATTCCCGGACGGTACAACCGGGCAATATGTTAAACTGGCGGACGGAGACGGACCGGAGTGGGGTAACACCGGCCTGGAAACCCTGGCCGGCGCACCCGGCGATGGCCAAAAGATCGTCGGTCTCGGTTGGAAGGTTGAAGACCTGCTGGATGCAGATGGCAATAACCTGGCTCCGGACACGGAAATTTTGGGATTGCGTTTCAATGACCCCGCTCAGGGGGATGATCCCGCCCTCGATCCATTGTTGGTCGTCGCAGTCATTATAGGTGAGGATACTACACCGCGTGCGGTAGGTGAAATGGCTGGGTCCAACACCATAACTTTGGCAGCCGATCCTACTGCCGATATTACGGTGGGCAAGTTGGTCCAGCTTGAGGATGGAACGACCTTGGGCAAGATTGCATCCATTGCCGGTCGGGTGCTTACCTTGGAAGCCCCGCTGCCCGTCCCAATTCCAGGTCAAGCGCCTCTGACCTTTGTTGACGCTCCCGACGCTGCCACGGGCAAGTTCATCAATATCTCGACCCGCGCCATGGTGGGAACGGGCGATGACGTCATGATTGGCGGCTTCATCATCGGAGAGGGCCTCCAGCAAGTGTTGGTCGAAGCTATTGGGCCGGAATTGGCGGATAGGGGCGTTGCCGGAGCCCTGGCCGATCCGGTGCTGACCATAACCGCCGCTGATGGTACGGTATTGATGATCAACGACAACTGGGAAGACTCTCAGGGGCAGTTGGTCAGGGACCTTTGGGGAGGCAGTCCAAACGTTGCTGCTGGCAGCGCGAGTGCGGCCGCCGTTCTCACTCTGGAGCCCGGCAACTATACCGCCAAGGTTCAAGGAAAGGATGGAACGACCGGAGTTGCACTCGTCGAGGTGTATCAGATGGACAACTGAGAGGAAGAAAAAGGGGTCAAACGCAAAATGTTAACATCGTCCTCTGGTTTCACCTGAATGGCTGAAGCGAACCAATCAGATGTTAACATTTTGCGTTTGACCCCTTTTTCTGTTCTTGACCATGCAATCGGGTACGAACAAATTTGCAGTCGGCTTGAACTGTTTTCATGAACGTCCAAATCTCCCTGTGTGGCCTGATCCTCCGTGTATCCACCCTTTTAACCCTATGTAGCGCAACCGTTTACCAAGGGTATTCGCAAGAAGCTGACGACTCGGACGGAGAAATTTTCGAGCTCAGCCCATTTACGGTGACCACGGCCGACGACCGGGGCTACTTGTCAACCAACGCTGTCTCAGGGACTTCCCTGAACACCTCCATCCGGGATCTGCCCATGGCCCTGGAGGTGGTGAATCAGGAATTCCTGGAGGACCTGGGTGCGTTAAACATGGACGAGGCCCTGAAATATTCAGCTGGTGTCGAAACGACAGCTTTTGAACTGAATAGATTTTCATCGGGAAATGCAGCTAATTTCAGCGATTCCTCCCCCTCGGCAAACGTCCCGGTCCATCAGGGAAACGTCCTGACCATACGCGGATATCGCTCACCTAACCAGCAGCGCCTGGGATTTCGTATTGGCATGCTCGTTCCCGAGTATCGTGTCGTGATAGGAGGCGGAACCGACACCGTTAATATGGAAAGAATGGAAGTGGTGCGTGGTCCCAATTCCTTGCTCTACGGGGTCAACATGCTGACCGGGGTCGTTAACATCGTTCCCAAATCCCCGCTCTCCGAAAAACGAAGCTCGGTAGGACTTACTGTTGGCAGCAACAGCTTGATACGAGGCACCTTCGATACCACCGGGCCAATATTGAGCCAAGATAATAACCTGGGCGAGTTGAACTATCGAGTCATTGCTTCCACCCGGAAAAATGATAATCTCAAAAAGTTTAGTAATTTTGATGGGTCCTACTACGCAGGGCAGTTGGATTACTGGACCAGGAACAGGAAGTTCAACCTTTTCCTGGAATACCAGTCGGCCGACAATACTTCCCGCGGAATTGGCGACAAGTGGTACTCGGCGCCCATTGCCCAGTACTTTCGCAATGAATATGGCGAACCTATAATCTGGACGCGAACCTACGATCCAAACAGCCCCAATTATAAATTAATGGCAGAAGACGGGGCAATGCCTCACGAAATCAAAGACTATGGTTACTACCAGAACATTTCCGGCCCCGACACCTGGCATAAGTCCGAGGAGAAGAACATCCTGGCTTTGCTAAAGGTGAATCCCCTTGAAGGCTTACACTTGGAGGGGGGGGTCTATCTCTCCGAGAACAGTTCCGAAACTCGTAACGTGGCCCTGATGAACTTCACCCCGCACCACCGTGCAACCGGCGGTTATTTCTCCACCCGTTACGGTGATGCCTTTCCGGAGTATGATCCCAAAGACACCCTTACCCGGAAAACTGCCGAGGCGATTCGCTTAAACGGCGACCCGTTATCCAAAATTTATCTGGACGGGCTTTATAACATAACCACCGACGACAACTTGTTAAACGGTGGCTTTGGATTTATGGACCTCGTTGCCATCGAGTCGCCAGGAGACTCCTCACGCTATGAACCCGCCGGCAATAATGGAGCCCTTATCCAGCGCTACGGAGCACAATACGCTTGGTTTCAATGGCCGCAAACCTCCGAATCGACACAGGCTCGACTGCGTGCCGCATATGACTTCGATTCAGACTTTCTCAATTCCCACCATACCTTTGTCGCGGGCGCCAACTACATAAAGGATGAAATCGGTTTTGTGGTAAATCCGATGTTTGCCAACCCGGCATCCCAGGAAGCCTGGGGTGATTGGGACGGTGTCAGCGTCAACCCTACCGCTCCCCGATTCCATCAGGATGCCGTTTATTACCGCGATAGTGTTTTTAATCCGAATCCCATTCGGTTCACCCCTTTTACCGTCCTTGGCATCTCAGGACGGCCCAGCAAAAACAAGCTCGGGCACGGGGCTGTG
The DNA here is from genome assembly GCA_965204545.1 of Opitutales bacterium. Lineage (GTDB taxonomy): Bacteria > Verrucomicrobiota > Verrucomicrobiia > Opitutales > UBA2995 > JAABVD01. Next base: position 2,401,481 of record CBDBFA010000003.1, read on the forward strand.
GATGAGGATGGCAACCGGCGCCAAATCAATTGGGTGACCCGGTCCGGCCACAAGGACGTCACGTTGGAATTTCGCTCAGCCAACCTGATTTATCAGGGACGATTCTTCCAGGATCGTCTCCTATTATTTGGAGGAATTCGCTATGACGAATATGAAACCCAGGAAAGTGAAAAACTTCGGGTCGTGGATTGGACGGGCGCTACCGGAGTAGCTCCTGGAAGACCACTCACACCAGGTATTTACCCCTTGACCACCCACCTTATCGGTGATGGTTCACAGCCCTATGTCCCGATTCCGGCGTTGGATATTCCAGCCGGGGGAATTCACACGGGAACCATCAACGATGCCGTGGCGGCGGATTTCACGACCATCCAGGAAGTGTACCCGGATGGGACGCGCGAGAGTCAACCGAAACAAACCTTCACCACCCCGAGTTTCGGCCTTTCCTACCGGGTTATTGATCCTTTGACGGTATACTTTACCCATTCCGAGGGCATCTTTCCCAATGCTGGCCAAAGGGACGGTAACTATAGAGAAATCGACGCCGAGCGATCCAAGAGCGACGAACTGGGAATCAAGTTCGACTTGTGGGATGGCAAGGTTTCCGGGACCATTTCCGCATTCAGAATAAAGAGACAGAACGCCACCTATCGTCTGGCCGTGGCGCCCAATCCAGCTGGATGGTTCGGTGGTCCGAATCACAGTGGCGACCCCAACTCCCCATCCTTCGATCCGGCTGAATTCGCTGGAAGGTATGGAGTACCTGAAGGTGTTAAACCGATTCGTTCAAACTCACCGGTTAAATGGGATGAGACAATTACCTATTCAGGTCGATTCGTTCCGGGGCATCTCGACGAGGTCCCCGCATTGTGCATTGGGCTCAACAGTGTCTATCTGAGTCAATATCTCAAGGAAGCCGGATACGCGGTTGACCGAATCCGAAGTGTTAAACATCCGGTAACGGGTGAAAAATTTACCAATGCGCCCAGTGGTTATCTCTCCGATTTTAACGCGGGAAATTTGGGCGGAGGAGATTTTTTCACTCAACACATCCGTTTGGCCTACATCTTCGATTTGGATGTCCTTACAGCCCCTCCCCATGAAGATCCTGCCATTGAAGAAATCAGAAATGTTGTCCGTCAAGCTTTCCTGGATGCTTTTGCCAGCCAGGATGAGCGTCTTCCCAACAATATCGTATACACATCTTCTCCCTCGCGATTGGCCAATATTCATAACCCCTCTCAATATGATGGATTGAGGACGGACGGGGCCGGTAATGCTCCCTATGTGACTTACGAGGAAGAGGGCAGGGGATTCGACGGACAGATCATTTTCAGTCCCTTGAACAATTACCAGATCGTCTTCAATTTCTCCCGGGTCCAGCGCGAGATCGTCGGGAAGGGTTTCAACATGGTCCGTCCCATCGACCAGTGGGGGAATGACTGGGCCACGGGTTGGGACGCATGGACATGGGCCTTCAAGAGGCAGAATTTTACCGACCCCAAGGATCCGACAACCTTCACCGGCGAGGGCGTAAATGGTATCGACATCTCCTTCGTGCCGCAGGACAATCTCGCTCTCTGGAACAAGTATAGCTTCACCGATGGTGCGCTGGACAATCTGGAAATCTTCGGGGGCGTCACCTGGGCGGGTGAGGCCGTAACCTCCTCGCCGCTAGGGGGGCAGAATGTGCGGGCCAATTACTTCCGCACTCCGTCCACCGCCGAAAGATACGAGGTCGGGGCTGGATTGGGATACCGATTTGAATGGCGCGATGTCCGGTGGAATCTCCGCTTGAACATAAATAACCTGCTCGATGACACCTATGACGCCAGTTACATAACCTACAACGAAACCGATCCGTTGACCGGAGAACCCTTTACCGAGAAGCGGCGCTGGGAACGATACTATCCGGGAACCACCTATCGGTTAACATTTATGGCAAATTTTTAGTTGCCGCAGGCATGATCAAAATGTATCTGTATCATCCTTTAAATTATCCAACTAGCAAAAAGAGACATATAGATATGAAAATATGGGCAATACTGACGCTTACAACGCTTTTCCTCGGGACATCCTTACGAGGCGAATGGCAACTGATAACGGACTTTGAGGATGCTAACCAAGAGGGAAACCCCACCGTTAACAGCAACGTTGTGGGAACCAAAGTACATGAACCGGATGCCGAAATTCAGGCTTTTGCCGGAGCCGAAGCCGATCCGGCTCCCTGGGTTGGCGATGAAGGCAATATGGCCTTGCACCTTGACCACATGAATTACGCAACCGGTGGTCAGGAGACTGCCTATATGCTGCTGCCTGCTTTTGCCGATAACCCCGAGGATGGGGGTATCAAGGACGGCACGACAGCCACCCTTTACTTCCGCTGGTGGATGTCCAGAAATGGCTTACATGGAACGGCCGTCATGCTGACCGACACCGCCAGTGAGCCCCCCTATAATACTGGAGACATGCCGAATGACACCATCATGGCTGGTTATGGTGACCATAAAACCTGGTGGCGTATAGGCCACGAGGCTGGTCATCCTGCTGTAGACTTCGGCTACAGTATTTTCAATATGGAAGGGGGAAATGCCGAAAACTGGCCCGTGGATCTTCTGGGCCCGCGGGAAGATGGCAATCAACTCCTGGCTGGCGTCCTCCCTGAAAATCAACAGTACCAGCCCGGCGTATGGATGGAAATGTGGATCGTTTACGATACGGAAAATGACACCAAAAAGGAATGGCAGAGGCAGAATGATGGCATGCAGATACAAAACAAATGGGCCATCGTCGACGCCGACGGTAACGTTGGAGAAACCGTCGATTACCAGCCAAACTTTCAACTTGCCACCGATACGGATTATAACGGCATCTACATGGCCAACTGGTGCCGGCCAAACCAGGGTAATGATACCCAGGTTTATATGGATGATGTCTGGATTGACTATGCCGGTGAAAACCTTACCACCCCTCCCCACGGCAAGACCCGCAGCATGGTTACGTTGGATACCACGCCTCGCACAGTGCGCGCAACCCCAGGTGCTCAATCCATTTTTCTGTCAATGGATCCTCCATCCGAGGCCCAAGCAGGCAAGTTGGTCCAGCTTGAGGATGGAACGACAGTGGGCAAAATTGCATCTATCTCCGGTCGGGAGCTTAAGTTGGTGGAACCCCTGGAAGTGGTAGTTCCAGGTGATATGGTTCTAACATTTGCTGATGACCAACCCTCTGGAATGTGGCAATTGGTCACGGACTTTGAGGATCCCGATGGCGCGTTTGCGGAATTCAATGGCCTCGACAACAATGTTGTGGGAGGTAAAATATGGAATGTGGATGCCGAGGTTAAGGGTTTTGTCGGAGCCGAAGCCGATCCGATGCCCTGGGCTGGCGATGAAGGCAACATGGCCTTGCATGTCGAACACCCCAATACGTCCGGGGGCATGTCAACGGCCTTCGTTCTCCTTCCTGAGGACATCGCGGACGGCTCGGTGGCCACCCTCTACTTCCGTTGGTGGATGAACAAGAACGGCGGTCATGAGTGCGGAATCTTCATGGCGAGCCGGGATGAGGTCCTGAAATTTCTACCGCCCTATAATGTGGGTGAAACACCTGCGGATAGGAATAACACGATAAGACACGGGTATGGTGACCACCAGACCTGGTGGCGTATTGCTGGAGAGTTTTCCCTCCCGCACTTCGGTTACAGCGGACCTGGTGAAACTCAAAGGAATGCCCCGCCTGTGAATACCGATGAATACCTTGGTGCGGAGGATAGCGGCAAGAGTTTCCAAAGCCGTGGCGATTTAACTGGGCAGCAACAGTATCAGCCCGGTGTCTGGATGGAAATGTGGATCATTTACGATACGGAAAATGACATTCGAATGGAATACCAGAGGCAAAACGATGGCGTGCAGAAACAAAACCACTGGGCCATCGTGGACGCCGACGATAACCTTGAAAAAGTCATTGACCACATGCCCAACAGCAAGGGGATCACGGATGCGGACTATCCCGGTTTCTACATGGTCAACTGGGTTCGGCCCAATCCGAATTATGACACCCAGGTATACATGGATGACGTCTGGATTGACTATACCGGCATCAACCTTTCCACCCCTCCCCACGGGAAGAGTCGTAGCGCGGTTGAAATAGATACCACGCCTCGCGCTGCGCGTGTAGCCGCTGGATCCGGAACCATTACCATGACAATGGCACCTCCAGCCGAGGCCGAAGTAGGAGCGGGGGTCTACCTTGCTGATGGAACTGCCTTGGGCTCCATTGCCTCCATTTCTGGCAATACGCTTACTTTGGGAGCTCCGCTGCCAGCGGGAGTTACCGTTCCAAGTAATTCGGCCCTAACCTTTGGAGATCCCGTCGACACAACCGCGGGCAAGTTCATCAATATCTCGACCCGCGCCATGGTGGGAACGGGCGATGACGTGATGATTGGCGGTTTCATCATCGGAGAGGGCCTCCAGCAAGTGCTGGTCGAAGCAATTGGGCCGGAATTGGCGGATAGGGGCGTTGCCGGAGCCCTGGAAGATCCGGTGCTGACGGTGACCGCCGCTGATGGTACGGTATTGATGGTCAACGACAACTGGGAGGACTCTCAGGGGCAGTTGGTCAGAGATCTTTGGGGAGGCAGTCCAAACGTGAATGCCGGCAGCGCGAGTTCAGCCGCCGTTCTCACACTGGAGCCCGGCAATTATACCGCCAAGGTTGAAGGAAAGGATGGAACGACCGGAGTAGCGCTAGTCGAGGTGTATCAGATCGACTAAACGCCCTCGCTCTGTCGCAACATAAACGACAAATACCTTTTTATAGCTGGGCAGGAGTTATTCCTGCCCAGCTATTTTTTGGAAAAAGGGGTCAAACGCAAAATGTTAACATCGTCCTCTAGTTTCACCTGAATAGCTGGAGCGAACCAATCAGATGTTAACATTTTGCGTTTGACCCCTTTTTCTCGCTACGAATTTGGGAGATGTCGCATTCGCTCGGTAAGTGAGAAATGCGGGTTAGCCACTAACCAATGATGTCATGCACGACGTGTCCGTGCACATCGGTGAGGCGATAATCGCGTCCTTGGTGTCGGAAAGTCAATTTCTCATGGTCAATGCCCAGGAGATGAAGGCAAGTGGCGTGGAAGTCGTGGACGTGCACTTCGTTTTCAACGATGTTAAAACCAAACTCGTCGGTTGTCCCATAGGTGAGACCGCCTTTGACGCCACCTCCCGCCATCCAGATGGTGAAGCACTCTTTGTGGTGATCTCGTCCCGGGGCTGTCAATTCGCCGGTGCCGGCATTATGCTCTTGCACCATGGGCGTGCGGCCGAACTCGCCGCCCCAAATCACTAGGGTATCATCGAGCATACCACGTTGCTTCAAGTCCTTGATCAGTCCCGCACAGGCTTGGTCGACTTTGTCTACCGATCGGGGAAGCGCGGTGTAGATGTCCTCATGATGATCCCAGCCATGCGCAAAGACCTGGACAAAACGGACACCCTTTTCCACCAGGCGCCGCGCCAGAAGACAATTGCGAGCAAAGTCGGAGTAGTATTTTTTTGCCCCTTCAGCATCGCGCAGGCCGTACATCTTCAAAATGTGTTCCGGCTCGGTGTTGATATCCACCAGATCCGGTACGGAGGTCTGCATTCGGTAGGCCAGTTCGTATTGGGCAATGCGTGTCTCGATTTCCGGATCCCCATAATGTTCAAAGGCCTTCTTGTTTAGCTCATTAATGCTGTCTACGACATCCCGCCTTTCCTCTTGCGAGGTGTGTTCCGGACATTCCAGAAAATGAATGGGGGTTTTTCCCTTGCGAAATTCGACTCCCTGGTGACGCGAAGACAAGAAGCCACTGCTCCAAATAGTTGCCCCGGAAACCGGAAGCCCGTCTTTCAGGACTACGTAAGCGGGCAGGTTCTCATTTTCCGTTCCCAGGCCGTAGGAGGTCCAAGCGCCAAAGGTTGGACGGCCCATGCGGCCAAACCCGGTGTGGAGGAACAGTTCGCCTGAGCCGTGATTGATCTCGTTGGTCTTCATGCTGCGGATCACAGTGAGCTCGTCTGCCACCGTGGCCAGGTGGGAAAACAACTCTGACATGACGATGCCGGATTGGCCGCACCGCGGGAATGAATAGGGTGACTTGATAACGCGCGCCTGTGGTGTGACGAAGGCGAACTTTTGCCCTTTGGTAAGTTCTCCCGGTAGGGGTTGACCATCCCATTTATCCAGCGCCGGCTTTGGGTCGAAAGTATCCATCTGCGAAGGTCCGCCCACCATGTGCAAAAAGATAACGTTCTTGGCCCGCGGTGTATGATGGGTTCTCGATGCTGGATGCTGGATGCTGGATGCTCGATGCTGGATGCTGGATGCTGTGAGGTCCCGGCTGAGTAGATGGGACAGGGCGAGCGATCCGATGCCGAGGGTGCCCTGCTTCAGGAAATCGCGCCGGGCTAGATGCTTGATTCTGGATGCTTGATTCTCGATTCTCGATGCTGGATGCATGATGCTGGGTTCTAGGTTCTGGATGCTAGGCTTGGATCGTGTTTTAACTCCACTGCTTGGATGAAGCGGTTGAGTTTACGGCCGAGTTCGTCGTTCTGTAAATCGAGTCGATCATAATGATCTTCGCTTTTAAGCGAGCCAGTCTCCCGCAGGAGTTCCAAGTGTTCGCGCGTTTCGTCGCAGGAGGCGAGGGCGCAGGTTAGGAAGCGGACGTAATCGGCTTTGTATCGTCTGCGCCCATAGCCTTCTACGATATTTGCAACGACGGACTTGGAGGAACGACGGATCTGGCTTCCCTCCTCATACAGCTCAAAATTGGGTAATTCGGAAAGTGACATTTTGTGAATCTCCACAGCAGCTTTACGCGCAAGCCTCCAAATATCCAGGTTTCTATAACTCATTCTTGGTTTCGGTTACTCGATATTGGGTTCCGGTTGCTCGTATATCCAGCATCGAGCATCAAGCATCCAGTATCAAGCATCCAGAATCCAGCATCGAGTTTCATGATTTGGTAATGGTTTCATCCAAGTTCAATAAGGTCTGGGCCACGGCAAACCAGGACTGATGCTCACGCAACAGTTGCATGAGAACCTCCACTTCATTTTCGCTCGGCCGCCGTGCCACCGCTACTCTAAAACCCCGGACGACTTTATCCCGCTCGCTTCCCTCCCAGCTTTCCATGACCTTGGCGAACTCCTCCGCCATCTCGACATACACGGGATCGTTCAATAGGGTCAGGGCCTGGAGAGGGGTATTGGAGCGGCTCCTGTTCACTGTGCACACACTGCGGTCGGGAGCATCGAAATTGATCATGCTGGGATAGGGATTGCCGCGACGCCACACCGTGTAGATCCCCCGGCGGTAGCGGTCCTCGCCATTTGACGTGGGGTAATCGGTAAAATCCGCTCCTGTAATTTCCTTCCAGATTCCCTCCGGTTGAACCGGGTAAACTACCGGGCCGCCGGTTTTGTCCGACAAGAGACCCGAGATCGATAGCAGGTTGTCACGCACCAACTCGGCAGAGAGCCGGAATCGAGGCCCACGCGCGTAATACTGATTTTGTGGATCCTCTTGCATCTTATCGGCTGAGGCGGAGGAACTCTGTTGGTAAGTCGAGGACATCACGATCGATTTGATGAGACGTTTCGCCGACCAGTCATTCTCGACAAATCGGATAGCCAACCAGTCCAACAATTGCGGGTGTGTAGGCAACACACCCTGCATTCCAAAGTCTTCAGGAGTAGTGACAATCCCGCGTCCGAAAATCTCTGCCCAGATACGGTTGACCACTACCCGCGGAGTGAGTGGATTCTCCTCATCGACCAACCATTGGGCCAATCCCAGGCGATTGGGCGGCAGCTCAGGATTCAAGGGATGCAGACTCTCCAGAACCCCGGTCCCGACGGGTTCGCCAAGAGCGGTGTAGTCACCGCGCATCAAAATGTGCGTCTGGGACGGCGACATCGAATCCTGCATGACCATGGCGGCGGTTTGCAGTTCGACCAGTTGCACGCGCAATTGGGCAACTCGGTTCATACGTATGGCCTTTTCTGAAGACGTCACACCCACCACGTTGTCCAGCATGACATATTTACCAGCGTAAGGCCCGCTGCCATAAGCCGTGATCTGGATTATTTGAACATTCGTCCAGTCAACCGCGCCGATGGACCACTGCGGCTTCTTGAAGTCAGCCAAAGGAGCGACGATCTGTGTCCAGGTTCCCGGCTCCGGATCGGTGGTTGAAAACTCGAAGACACTTGCCCTGCGCAACTCATTATGAATCTGCAAGTTGAATTGGCTCGCCATGTCAGTCTTGATCCAGAACCTGATTTCCGTGGAACCCGCCAAGTCTGTGGCTGGAATAGAGAAGGCTGATCCAAAAAAACCTTTGGTTTCAAGGACTGGTTCTGCTTCTGTCCTGGCCGCAAAATTGCCTCCACCGGTTGGCACATCCTCAACCACCGAATTGATCACAGGCCGCGTTGCCTTGTGGTCCTTGAAAGGTTCCGGACCCTCAAAGTCCAAAAGCACAACTTCTTGTCCAGCTGCCTCAGCATTAACCTCATCGGCAAGCTCCCCCAGGTCAGCTATTTTTTCCTCTTCCAGCGCGATCTCCCTTTCCAGCTTATGGGCTTGCTGTTGTTCGGCCTCGGAAGGATAGACGATCACCTCACGGCCGGTAAAGTGTTTTCGAAACATGCCCTCGCCCTGCTGCACGAACTCGGGAATGGCTTTATTGAAAAAAGCGTAGAGTTGGTAGTATTCCTTCTGAGAAATGTCGTCGAACTTGTGATCGTGGCACTGGGCGCATTCCAGGGTCAGTCCCAGCCAGACAGCGCCTGTGGTAGCCACGCGATCATGCAGAACATTGGCGCGAACCTCGGGAATTTTGGTGCCTCCGGAAAAATTGGTGGGAACATTGCGGTTGAACCCCGTCGCCACAAGCTGGCTGGTCGTGGGCTCGGCAAGCAGGTCACCCGCCAACTGCTCGATGCTGAATTGGTCGAAGGGCATGTCGTCATTCAATGCATCGATCACCCAGTCCCGATAGGGCCACATGGTGCGCAAGTCGTCATGCTGGTAACCGTTGGAATCGGCGTAACGGGCCAGGTCCAACCATCCGGCCGCCCACTTTTCTCCAAACCGGGAGGATTGCAACAAATGGTCCACATGACCTTCGAAGTTCTTTTTCGAGGGATCGGCTTCGAAGGTAGTCACTGCTTCCACCGAGGGTGGCAAGCCAATCAAATCGAGATAGAGGCGCCGTAACAGAACAGCCGGCTCCGCCATCGGCGCGGGTTTGAATCCAGCCTCTTCCATTCGGTTCAGGACAAAGTAGTCCAGTTCACTGCTGGTCCAGGAGCCATGGCTCACTTCGGGCCGTTCAGGCATTTGCGGCTTTTGGTAAGCCCAATGCGCCTCGTATTCGGCGCCGTTTTCGATCCAGGCCCTCAACAATTCGATCTCCTCGGAACTCAGGGGATCCCCCTTGGCCGGCATTCGCAGATCCGGATCATCGCTCGATACCACGTCCAGGATCCAGCTCTCAGTGGGATTGCCGGGTACAATCACATCGGCATCGATGGCGTTCTCCCGCCGATCGAGCCTTAAATCAGCCTCCCGGGCTTCACGGTCCGGACCGTGGCACTTGAAGCATTTTCCCGAAAGAATGGGACGAATATCACGGCTGAAGCTCGGAGGTTCCGACAGCGCATGGAGCGAAGCGCCAATCAGCAACAAAATCGATAAGACCGCTATACTTCTTCTCCCTCTGGGGGAAGGCTGGGATGGGGGTGGCGTAGCCTTGCGCATTGTCCAACGGAGGTTACAAAACCAGGCTTACAATTCAGTGATACGAATGTTTCTCCAGCGGCACACAGCCCCGGGAGCCCAACGCTCCCTGCCGGCATGGCTATCGTGGACCTCGAACGCTATATGGCCCTTCCCGCCAAGCCGTTCGGATACGAACTCAGGGTCGTAGTTCTCAACCCGGTCGGCCAACTTGGCCGTATCCAGGGTAGCAATGTGCACTCCGTTTATCCAGGTTTCGATAACCGGTAGTTTGCCAATGCAACGAATACGAATCGTATTCCAGTCATTGGGTTTCCACGCATTGAGGAAATCTTCGAAGGGCGCGGCATAATCAGGTTTGAACTGCGGCTTATTCAAGTGGCCCTTTCGAAGATTGGAAACCTTGAAGTCGGGTTGCTCATCGCCATTGATCACAAACGGATAGGCGCGGAAATTCCAAAGGCCATTACCATAGATTCCCCCCAAAGCGCCATTGGGCCGGTGATCGAGCAAAATCTGAAATCCCACCGTGCCCAATTCATGAGCCCTTACCATAATTCCCGTGTCGATGGGAAAATCCGGCCGGGCTTCGAGAGTCAGTTCGAAGTCGCCGTATTTTTCATCCGACATCAGGTACCCGCCCAGGACCGTTCCCGGAACCTGACCACCGGTGATCACGCCATCAACAACTTTCCAGACCCCGGTGTTTTCTACCTTGGCACGCAGGCCGGCATTGGAGCTTTGCTTATGATACGCGACCACCGCATCCCGCAAATTTGCCGATGGAATTTTTTCAAATTCCTCGGTTGCCGGAACGTAGAGTCGCGGAACCGCATGCCAACCCTCAAGCGTCTCTCCATCGAACAATTGGACCGCCTCGGATCCCTTTGCCCAGACCGATAGCGATACCCAGGCCATAAGGCACAGGACCGTTAGCTTGCATATTGTATGAAATCCGTAGTGAGCGAGCGGAGACCGAGCGCCGTCGGGGTCATTTCTTGTAATCGTGCATGCCAATGCAGGATTTAAGAATTGACCCCTTTCTCTGAGACTTTGCTGATGCCCGAGCGAAGCCGGATCGACACCCTGCAAAGTCGCCTGTTTCATGAAACACCGATAACTTTAAAGTTCCTTGATATAGATGTTCTTCCAACGTACCTGAGCCCCCGGCCACCAGCGGCTCTTGCCGAGCCAGTCATTGCTGCCGTTGTTGTGGACTTCCAAAGAAATATGTCCCTTTCGTCCCAACATTTCCCAGCAGGCTTCGGCATCGTAATTTTCCCATTCAATATTGGCCGTATCCAGCACGGCGATTTTCAAGCCGTTGACCCAGGTGGTTAGCTTGGGTATAGGTCCCTCGACCCTTACTTTAACCGTATTGAATTCTCCAACCTTCCACACCTTCAAAAATTCTTCCACGTCGGCCGCATAACTGAGAATGCCAAACGTCTTTTCATTCAGTTCAACACGACCGGAACTGGGATTGGGGTCTGCGGAAATCAAGCGAATGGGGTTGTCGTCCTCATCCAATTCTGCATCGATGGCGAAAGGCATGCCGTGTATGCCGGCTATGCCGTTACCGTAAAAGCCACCGATTCCACCCTGCGGCCTGTGATCGACCAGGACCTGCATCCCGGGATTTCCCTCAGCGACCGTCCGCACCAGTAAGCCCGTATCCGTATACCAGTCCGGTTTGATGTCCATCATCAACTCAAAATCCCCAAAGGCTTCTTCCGATACCAGGTAGGCCCCTACACCGCTACCGGGTGGATCCTGCTCACCGACAATGGCGCCGTCTACTACCGTCCACTTGCCGACGTTCTTTTTCGCTTTTTCAAGCGCTTCTCCCTTCAGACTATAATTATGATGGAACGGTCCGCCTGGATATCGAGGAACGGGCAGTCGTGGCATCTTCTTCCAGCCATCCAGGGTCTCCCCGTCAAACAAGCTCCGGAATCCCTCCGGCGGCGAATTATCGGATCGTTCGTGATGGTTTGCGTATGCGGTAGATTGAACGCATAAGGCCATTGCTGTAATAATCGACAGTAAGGCTCTGGAGAAGACGGTACAAAAAGAAGTATTAGACATACATGAAACATAGATCAGTTTGGCTGGGCGGACAATCCCTTTTTTATCAGGCCTTCGGCCATCAATCTGTGAATATCAACTTCCCGGAAATGAAGGAGATTAACCACAAAAACCACAAAAAGCACAGAGGGGGAAACGCCCGAGGGCGCAAATTAGGAATTAGGAATGAATAGGCGCTGAATGGTTTAAGGTTGAATGGTAATTGGATCCACGACGGACATGAAGGGGCACGAAGTAAATCATCGTGATCGTGATCGTGATCGTGATCCCGATCGCTCATCCTAATTCGCACGCCTTGGCGCGCCTCTCTCCTCTTATCCCGTCCATCCTGTCAATCCATGTTTCATTTCTCATTCGTTCCATCCGTGAAATCCGTGGTCCATTCCTTTGTGCCTTTGTGCCTTTGTGCCTCTGTGTCCTGTGATTAATTCCTTTAAAGGACATGACACTAACGCCCTATGAGTTCCCCCAATCCTTGCAGGCCGAAATAACTGATGGCGGCAAAAACGGCCAAGTAGAGCAGTACCGCCAGTAAGGCCAGGGCGCAGGATAACAACATCCCCAGGCCATCGTTTTCCACCATGGCCACCCCGATAACGAATATGACCATGGCCGGCGCCGTGTTGGTCAGGGGAATGGGCAGAATCATGAGCGCGGCCATGATGATGATCAGGATTCCGGCAAGGAATTGTCCGCGTCGGGCCAGCACGAACGCCCAGCGCGGTTTAATGAGGTGTTCCATCCGTCTGAAGAATCCTGCCGCCGTGCCCATCAATTTCTCGGCGACCTTTCGTCCGATCCGTTTCTCGGAGGCCCATTTCGGCAACCAGGGCGTTTGACGTCCGGCCATGAGCTGCAGAGCCAGGATGGTAATAATAATCCCGAAAGGGGTGCTGTAGCCGGGCGCCGGGACGGGTAGGGCGCTGGGCAAGGCAAGGATTATGAAAAGGAGTCCGAATCCGCGATCTCCCAAGGCCTGGAGGAGATGACCGATGGTGATCCCCCTTTCGTCCCCTTGAGACAGCAGTTCCTTGAGGTCGGCGGACAGATTGGAATGATTCACAAATCAGGAATTAGAAATTAGGAGAAATTAACCACAGAGAACACAGAGGACACAGAGAGGAGGGAAAAGGAAGAAGGCCGAAGGATGAAGGCTGAAAATTAATCGTGATCGTGATCTATTGATGGTGAAGAATTAACTCTCGCAAGGCACGCCAAGACCGCTAAGAAAAGGCACAAAGGCACAAAGGCACAAAGGCACAAAGGCACAAAGGCACAAAGTGAGCGGGGTTAGAACATATCGAGATTTAATCGTTTGACAAAAGGGAATCGACTTGGTGACAAAAATCTATGGCTGGACCCGCAATTTTCCTGCCTCTGATGTGTGCGGCTCAACTCCACAAAAAAATCTGCGCTAATCTGCGATTCCTCACTCCACCAATCCAACCTTCCATCATTCCACCACTCCCTTCTCCCCAATTCCTAATTATTTTTCGTGAATGAAGAAATCCGTGGCTATTCTGGGCGGCGCCTTCGATCCCGTACACCGGGGGCATCTGGCCCTGGCCGAGGACACCTTTGCCGAACTGGACCTGGATGCCATCTGGTTTGTCCCCACTGCACAGTCGCCCCTTAAGGACGAGCCTCCCGGTCTGAATGAAACCGGTCGCCTGGATCTCCTGCGGGTGGCGCTGGCAGATTTTCCGAATTTTCAATTATGCCGGTCCGAACTTCATCGCGGTGGAATAAGCTATACTATCGATACCATCCGCCAGTTGAATGGCGAGTATCCGGACGTGGAGTTCAGTTGGATAATAGGAAGTGACCAGGTGAGGCAGTTGGATCAATGGTGTGAAATACGCAAACTGGCCGAAAGGATTCGCTTTATCGTGGTTGCCCGACCCGGTGCTGAATGGGCGCTTCCCAAGACCGCGATCCCTCGATTGCGGCTGCAACGGGTCGTTTCCCGCCTGCTCGACATCTCCTCCACCGATATCCGGTTCCGTGTTGCCGAGGGGAAAACGGTTAATCACCTGTTGCCAAAACCGGTTGGAGACCTCATAATGGAGCGCAAATACTATTCGAAGTTATAGGCCCATATGCAAATCGAGGAGATTCCCGAGGAACAGGTTAACTTGTTGAGAGCAGCGGTCGGCGCCCTCGATGACAAAAAAGCGGAGGACCTGAAAGTGCTCTACCTCGGCCAAAAATCATCCATAACCGATTTTTATATCCTGGCTAACGGAAACTCCGATCCCCACCTCCGAGCATTGTCAAATGCCTTGTTCCGTCAACTGAAGGACCTTCAGGTAAATCTGGTTGGAACGGATTCCGAGCCGGGGAGCGGCTGGACCGTGGTGGATGCCTTCGATGTCATGATCCACCTCTTCCTGCCCGAGCAAAGGAAGTTCTACCAATTGGATGAGCTTTGGAAGGATGCGGATGCCCTTGATCCCCAGACCTTCCTCACCGTGGGAACAACTTCCTGAATGCTGAATGCTGGATAGGACCACGGATAACACGGATTAGCACGGATGAGGAGAGAATAACCACAGAGGACACAGAGAACACAGAGGAAGAAGCAAGAAGGCTGAAGGTGCTGAGATTAATCGTGATCATGATCGTGATCATGATCGAAAAAGAGGAGGGAGACGCCCAGTATCGCGCAACATCGTTCCTCTGCCTGGACCTTCTAACTGGCTATAACGCCAACGGCGTTAAACTCCAAAGCCCAGTGTCGCGCAGCGCACGCTGGGTAGGAATGGATAATAAATAACGAACCCCAACGGGGTTCCACAAAAGCCCCCAAGGCGCGCCCCGCGCGCCTCCTTTGCGTTTCTTTGCGGTCTTTGCGAGATCCCTCTTTGTGGTTTCTCTTCTCCTGAAAAGGATCAGAAGGTGTACATCAAGGAGCTGAAAAAGCTTATTTCTTCATTCGGGACTCTCCGAGGCACTTGATTGTCGTAGTTGTATTCGTAGCTGAGTCGCAGGCTGAAGCCCTGGGTAACTTTTCCGGTCAGCATCATTTCAAGGTTGTAGCCCCAGTTTTCCCTATCCTCGGGGTCCAAGTAGGCATGGGCCTCCTGTTCGAGCTGGTAAATTTCGCTGATTTGAAATTCGGAGTCCTGAAAGAACGATCCCAGGTAGGACCAACCGCCCAGTTCCTCGTTCGACACGGCCAATTGTCGGAAATTGATGGCCGCTTCCGGTCCGGTTACGATTTTCAGCCGAGGCAACCCAACCAATTGCCATCCCACGCCCAAATGCTGCTCGAGAAAGTGATCGATTTCGCGGATCCCGTCCGTCTTATAACGGGTTCTGGTCTGCACCAGTAGATTCCCCGGTTTGTTCCGGCGAAACCTGAAGTCGGCCTCGAATCGGTCCTCGCTGATCTCCTCATTGACTTCGCCGAATCGGTAATCGGTATTGAAGCGAAAATTGCTACTACCGTTTCTCCATTGGTTATTGAAAAAGAACCGCAGGTCCTCGAAGTTTTTCCTGCTTTTCTGGATATCGTAAGCCAGCCCGAAATTGGTATTCATTTTGACCATAGCGCGAATCAAGTCCCGGGGAAGAATACGCATCAACAAGGGCATCTTTCTCCTTTCGTTCCTTTTCTTCATTAGTTCGGCTTTTCCCGAAGATGGGGGTTGGTCTATCCGTTGGGTCCGGTCTGAGTCTGGCAAAGCCGGGGCAGCCGCCGGGTCGAGGTCGGGGGAAGCGTCTGATGAAGGTGGGATGGTTTGGAGTGAGGCGGGCAGGGTTTGCAAGTCGGATTTGGCAATTTCCATTTCACCCAGATGCGGATGGGCTATTACGATGTGGGTTTCCGTTTGCCGGACCAGTTCGCCGCTCAATCTGTCTCCATTTTTGAAAATGATTTCCAGAGCCTGGGCAGAGCCGTCGGCTGCTAAGGCTGAAGGCTGAAGGCCGAAGGCGAAAAGGCTGAAGGATAGGAGGAAAACGAGCCTGAAATGCATGTTTCTGGATGCTGGATACTGGATGCTGGATACTGGATATGACCAAGGATAATCGTGATCCTGATCGTGATCTTGATCGTGATCGAATTAAGAAAAGCCACAAAAAACACAATATTCCTCATTCTCAATTCCTAATTTCAAATTGGCGATCTTTGCGAGATCCCTCTCTCCCCTCCGCGCTCTTGGGCGCCTAAAACTCTCGCCAAGAACGCCAAGATCGCCAAGATTTTCTTTGAATCTCCAGTTAACATTGCCAGAGTCCATTCCCATTTCCAAACTCTGTGCCCTCTGTGTTCTCTGTGGTTAATTTTCTCTCCTCATGAAACGTCTGATATTGATAAAGGTAGCCGTAGTTTTGATTGGCCTGCTGGGGTTCTCGGCATGCAAGGAAGAGCCATCGGTTAAACAATACCGCGTAGAGAAAGCGCCCAGCCAGTCCCCACCCGAGCAGAACCAGGTCTCTGCCCCGAGCGGGTTGCCCTTTAGTTGGACGGTTCCGGCCGGGTGGCGGCAGGGGAAAGCTTCCAGTATGCGGACGGCCAGCTACGAGGTGCCTCTCGAAGGCGAAACCGGGGATTTTTCTCTGGTTCGGCTGGGTGGAGGAGCCGGGGGTACGGTGGCCAACATCAACCGCTGGAGGGGCCAGATCGGGTTGGGGCCGGTTTCTTCGGAGGAGGTTTCGAATTTTGCCCAATTCCGTGCCACGACCCGGGGTCAGCCGTATTTACAGATAACCCTGGTCAACCCGGATAACCCGGCCAGCGCCATTTTAGCCGCCATTTTCGAGTTGCCCGATTACGTTTTATTTGCCAAACTGACCGCTTCTCAAGCGGGAGTCGAAAAGGCCCAACCATCCTTTGAGGCCTTCTGCCAATCCCTGACCTTCACCGGTGGGTGAGCGTGATCGAAGATGAGTAGAGTAAACCCCAAATCCACCTTTCGGAAGATAGCCCTTTTTCTGGCTTCCCCGGAGGTATTTTTCTATACCGCGATCTGGTTGCTCGTTTTGCTGGTGGTGGGAACGGTCACCCAGAAATGGGACGGCCTCTACCTGGCCCAGCAGAAGTATTTTTCATCCTGGTTTACTTGGGGAATTTTCCCGGGTGGGCGGTTGGCCATGACGGTGATGTTTATCAACCTCACCTTTAAATTGATTTTCAACAGTCCCTGGCGATTCAGCCGTATCGGCACCTTGATTTCCCATTCCGGTATGCTGTTGCTGTTATTGGGCGGCTTTTTCACCGCTTATTTTTCCAACGAGGGGAGCATGCCCATCCCGGAGGGTCAAACCTCCAGCTACTATCAGGACTACCATGATCTCGAGTTTGCCGTTATCGATAAGTCCCCAGCCGACTACGATGCGGTAACCGTATTCAGCAAGGAGTACATTCGAAAGGGAGGGGTAATTTCTCATGGAGCATTTCCCTTCAGCATCGGGGTAAGGTCGTTTTACCGGAACGTGGACCTGGTGCGCCGTGAATCCACCGTCGCCGAGGGCTTCCACGGACTGGCCCAGCGTTACGAAATGGTCGCCAAGGAACTGGAAAACGAGTTTTCCCGGAATATGGCCGGGATGATCCTGGACTTGCAAGGGTTGGACGACGGGGCCGATGGCGCCTACCTGGTGTTTCAATTCATGCAGGTTCCACAGACGATTCGAGCCAGAGGCAAGGAATATGCCATCGAACTGCGCAATAAGCGCTACCAGTTGCCCTTTTCCATCGAATTGATCGACTTCACCAAAAAGACGCATCCGGGAACACAGACCGCTTCCCATTACAGTTCGCTGGTAAACGTGGTGGACGGCGATCTCAAGAGAGAGGTTCTCATTTCCATGAACGAACCCCTGCGGAACCTGGAATATACCTTCTATCAGGCATCGTTCATTGAAGACGGTCCCGACGAAACCACCGTTCTGGCGGTCGTTCAAAATGCTGGCCGCAACTTCCCCTACATTTCCAGTATCATCATGTGTTTGGGATTGCTCTTTCACCTCATTCTGCAGGTGCCCAAACTCCTTCGACGTTCGAAACGGGTATGAAATCAATTTCCATCCACCGCATTCTTCTCCCCATGGGACTCCTCCTGGGCTGGGGACCGGTCCTGGTAGGGGAAGCTTACGAATCCCCGGTTAGGGCCGGCGCGTTCGAAGAACTGGTCATCCAGGATCAAGGACGGCTCAAACCTCTGGACACCTTCGCCCGGTCCCAACTGTTGCTCTTCCACGCCAAATCTACCATCGACCGGCAAAAGGCCATCGACTGGTTGTTGGAGTTGATGATCGCCCCGCAGGCCGCCTACCAGCGAAAGGTTTTCAAGGTCCGGGAAAAGGAAGCCATCCTGGGATTGGGAATGGGTCTGGATCCGGAGTCCCGGTATTCTTTTGTCGAACTGAGCGAGGCCATTAGGGAACGGCAGGAATCGCTCAACACACTGGTGGAAAAAGGCGAGGAGGAACGGACGCGGGCCGAAGCGCAGTTGGTGACCCTTTACATGAAAGCGTTGCGCTACCTGGCCTTGAGCCGGTCCCTGACAGGTCTGATGCCGGACATTCGCGTATACAACCCCGAATTGGCCGAAGCCATTGGTTTTGAAGTGGGGAAGGGCTATACCTATCGGCAGTTTCTGGAGGTGCGCGGAGCGGTGGCTACCGAGTTGGAGAGCCTTCGCGGTCGCCAGGAAGGGGACGCCATTTCCCCTAAGGAGAGCGCCTTGATCGACCTGGTTCGGCAGTTGAACGTGAAACTGGCCGATCAGAGTTCCCGGATCTTGAAAATTGTCATGCCTGAAGGCGAGCAGGAGGAGGCGACCTGGCATGCGCCCTGGGAACTCCTGGACGGACGGGAATTGACCCCGTGGCAGGTGGACCGTTTGCGGGAATTGGAAGCCATTGTGGCCGCCTTTTCCGCCGACGGACTGGCCCAGGTCTCCGGGAATGTGGCCCCCTTGGTAAGCGCTGTTAATGCCGACGTCAAATTGAAGGCGGAACTGACCTATAACAAGGCCAACTTTTTCCGTAACAGCATCGTGTTCTACATCCTGGCCTTTCTTTTGCTGTTGGTGAGCTACGCCTTTACCAGCAAATGGTTGGGTCGTCTCTCCTTTGCAAGTTTGATCATCGGTTTTGGCCTCCACCTGGCCGGGTTGTTGTTCAGGATCTACATCATGGGCCGTCCGCCCGTGTCCACCCTCTACGAGTCGATCATCTTTGTGGGTTGGATCCTGGTCTTGTTGTCCGTTATACTCGAGGCGGTGCGCCACGATACCCTGGGGCTGCTCGTTGGTTCGGTGGCCGGAACCGCGCTGCATTTCATCGGGTTCAGTTACTCGGCCGAAGGCGATACCATGAAGATGCTGGTCGCCGTGCTCAATTCAAATTTCTGGCTCGGTACCCACGTTTTGACCATCACTATCGGATATGGGGTTGCCTTGACGGCGGGTCTGGTGGCCCACGTCTATCTGTTGTTGCGGTTGTTTTTCCCGGCCCGCAAGCGCTGGGCCAGGGAGGCATTCAAAGTATCCTACGGCATTTGTCTGGTAGCGGTCTTTTTCACCACCTTCGGAACCATTCTGGGAGGTATCTGGGGCGATCAATCCTGGGGGCGTTTCTGGGGATGGGATCCCAAGGAAAACGGCGCCCTGTTAATCGTTCTCTGGTTGCTCATTGTCATTCACGGGCGCTTGGCCGGTCGGCTCAAGGCGCTGAGCTTTTCCGTGGCCCTCGCTTTGACTCCCATCTCGGTGGCCCTGGCCTGGTTTGGTGTCAACCTCTTGCAGGTGGGGTTGCACAGTTACGGTTTCGACGACGGAGTCGCTACCAACCTGTACTATTTCTGCATTGGAGAGGCGGTCTTCGCCATAGGTTCCGGCCTCATCATCCAATTACGGACCCGCCTCCAAAGGGCGCCAAAGGCGCCAATTAAGAATTAGGAATTAGGAATTGGGAGAAAGATGAACCACGGATTATACGCCAGCATCCAGAAATTGACTCTCACAAAGCTCGCCAAGACCGCTAAGAAAAGGCACAAAGGCACAAAGGCACAAAGGCACAAAGGCACAAAGTGAGCAGGGTCAGAACATATCGAGATTTGATCGTTTGGCAAAAGGGAATCGACTTGGTGACAAAAATCTATGGACTGACCCGCAATTTTCCTTCCTCTGAAGTGTACGGCTTAACTTCACAAATCCGCTGCTGCTCTATTTCGATTCCAAGCAACATTGCTGAAGGTTACGGAAGAAGGTCCACTCAAGAATACATTCGATTCCTTCAAATAGCGTCCGGCTCCTTATTTGAACTTCAAACCCAGTTGCAAATTTCAGTCAACCTGGATTTCATCGGGAAAGATCAATTTGCGGATTTGGAAAATCTCACATTTGAAATCGACCGCATGCTTTCAGCCTTAATTTATTCCATTAAAGACTCTTCAACCTGACCTCTCTCAACCTTTGTGCCTTTGTGCCTCTGTGCCATCTCGCCTTGGCGAGATCAAATTCATGAACGCCGAAGCAAAAATCTCACAACTCAATATTGAATTACCTCCCCCTCCCGCCCCTGCCGGGGTCTACAAACCCATCCTGATTGTCGATAACCTGGCCTACCTTTCCGGGCACGGCCCCGTGTGTTCGGATGGATCCATGCTGCAGGGCCGGGTCGGAACCGAGGTCGATCTGGACGGAGGTTACCGCGCGGCTCGCCAAACCGGCTTGGCTTTGTTGTCAACCCTTCGGCACCACCTGGGATCACTCGATCGAGTGGTGCGGGTGATAAAAGTTTTGGGACTGGTCAACAGCTCGCCCGATTTCCACCAGCACCCGGCGGTTATCAACGGATGCAGCGAATTGTTCGCCCAGGTGTTTGGCGAAGATGCCGGGGTTGGAACCCGGAGCGCCCTGGGAGTGGCGGCCCTGCCGGGTAATATCACCGTGGAGATCGAAGCCATTTTCGAGATCGACTGAGGAAGTCTTGACCACCGATTAGGAGAGAATAACCACAGAGAACCCAGAGGACACAGAGGAGGGAACAAGAAGGAAGAAAAAGCTGACAATAATCGTGATCGTGATCGAATGAGGGTGAACAAATTGACTCTCGCAAAGCTCGCCAAGAACCGAAAAATAAACCACGGATGGGCACGGATTTCCACGGATAGGATAAAAAGCCTCAATAGAGCACAAAAAACACAAAATTCCTCACTAAAATACCCTCCCTTTTTGTGCCCTTTTCACTCTTTTGTGGTTATTTATCCTGTCCATCCTGTGCATCCATGTTTCTTAAATCTCCTGTTCGGGAAGCGATCCTGTTCTGCTGAAAGCAGATCAAGCGACCAAAGGAAGCGTTGTTTTATAAAAATCCGTGCCTATCCGTGTAATCCGTGGTTAACCTCCTCTCCCTGACCAAAGATGAAAACCGACCTTCCCTTGCCCGAAACCGAACTCCTGGCCCCGGCCGGTTGTTACCCCTCCCTGCAGGCGGGGATAGCGGCGGGCGCCGACGCGGTTTATTTCGGGTTGGCCCAATTGAACATGAGGGCCAGGTCGCGCCGGTCCTTTCATTTGCCGGACCTGCCCGAAATAATGACGCGATGCCGTGAGGGGAGGGTAAAAGCCTGCCTGGCTCTGAACACGCTGCTCTACGATCACGACCTGAAACTGGTCTACAGACTGTTGGACGCGGCGGCGGAACATGGGGTGGATGCGGTCATCGCCTCCGATATGGCCTGTATCCAACGGGCCCGTGAACTCGGTCTTGAGGTGCACCTGTCCACCCAACTCTCCGTCTCCAATTTCGAGGCCTTTAAATTCTATACCCAATTCTGCGACCGCATCGTCTTAGCCCGCGAGTTGAGTTTGAGCATGATTGGCAAACTCTACGAGCGAATCGTGCGGGAGGATGTGCGGGGACCTTCCGGCAGGCTGGCGGAGATCGAAGCTTTTGCCCACGGCGCTTTGTGTATCGCAATTTCCGGGCGCTGCGGGATGTCCCTCTACACGGACAATGCTTCGGCCAACCGCGGCGCCTGTATCCAGAATTGTCGCAGGGAATACGACGTGGTGGATAAGGAAACCGGACAGAAGCTGACTATTGACAATAACTTTGTCATGTCGCCCAACGATATTTCGACCATCGAGTTTCTCGATGAACTTCTGCAATCCGGAATCAAGGTATTGAAAATCGAAGGCCGGGGTCGCGCTCCCGAGTATGTCTACACGGTTGTCACGGCTTACCGCAGAGCCATCGATGCGGTGCGTGCGGGAACCTATTCCCCCGAGTTGGTGGAAGCCTTGTTGGGAGATCTGAATTCGGTCTACAACCGGGGACTGTCCTCCGGTTATTACCTGGGACGCGACCAAGGCTGGTCGGGGCAATACGGGTCCAAAGCCAGCAAGCGCAAGGTCCAGGTGGGAAAAGTGACGCATTATTACAGCAAACTCAGGGTGGCGGAAATCGCGGCCACGGGAAAGGTCTCGGTGGGCGACGATTTTGTAATCATTGGCAAGACCACCGGGGTTGTGGATGGAAGGGTGGCAGAAATCCACCTGGACCATGGGAAGGTGGAAGAGGCCCGACCCAAAGATGTATTTTCTATCCGGGTAGGAAAAAAGGTGCGCCCGAATGATAATGTTTACCTGATGGTTCCAGCGGGCGAGTAGGCCGTTATCCTTCCCTGCCGTCCCTCATATTATTTCCCCATGCTGCACATTATTCATAAACACCGGAAGTGTATCGGTTGCGACCTCTGTTGCGAGGTGGCTCCGGGTTACTGGTATATGAATGATGAAGGCCTGGCCGAACTCCGCTACGTATTACGGGTAAAAGACAATCTGCAATTCGGTGAGGGCTGGGACGAGGACCTCGAAACCCTCCGTAGAGCGGAAAAAAGCTGCCCCGTAAACATAATCCGCATCCAACCATAACTCCAAGGCTCCCCCGGCGCCTCTTAGCTGTCTTTGCGATCTTTGCGAGATTCCCTTTTATTTTCGATCACGATCACGATCATGATCACGATTATACGTGCTTCATCTCTTCCCCTTTGTGCCTTTGTGCCTCTGTGCCTTTGTGCCATCTCGCCATAGCGAGATCCCGATTCCATGCCGCGGAAAACTTTCACTTTGATCCATCAGGACGGCGAAGCACGACGCGGGGTGCTCCACACCCTGCGCGGGGATGTGCAGACGCCTCTATTTATGCCCGTTGCCACGGCCGGAGCCATAAAGGCGGGCGTGGCCGCCGCGGAAGTCGGAAATCTGGGATTTGAACTGATTTTGGCCAATGCCTACCACTTGCACGTTCGTCCGGGAGAGGAACGCATCAAAAACTTCGGAGGATTGGCTCGATTCATGGGTTGGGATGGCCCCATCCTGACCGACTCCGGCGGATACCAGGCCTGGTCCATGGCCAAGACCAATCACATCACGGAAGAGGGAATAACCTTCCAATCCCATGTGGATGGCAGCCCGGTAAACCTTACACCTGAAAAGGCGGTGGATATTCAATCCGCCCTGGGTATCGATGTGGCCATGGTTCTGGATGAATGTAGCGACTATCCTTGCTCGCATGAACAGGCCAGATTATCCATGCGGCGCAGCATGCGTTGGGCCCAACGTTGCCGAGCCCGCTGGGAGGACACCGGGGCGAGCCGATCAATGCTCCTTTTCGGTATTGGTCAGGGTTCGTTTTTTGGGGACCTGCGCCGGGAGTCGGCCCGTATCCTGGCGGACCTCGACTTTCCCGGGTACGCCATCGGAGGAGTAGTAGTCGATTTTTCCCGTACGGCAGAGGCCGTTTTGCCCTCCATTCCCCATTTCCCGGTCGATCGACCGCGCTACCTCATGGGTATCGGGACGCCGCTGGACTTGTTGAACGCGGTCGAGATGGGCATCGACATGTTTGATTGCGTGCTGCCCACCCGGAATGGTCGCCATGGCAGGATTTTTACCACCTTTGGCGAAGTCAACCTCACGGCGGCCCGGTGGAAAAATTCCCATGAACCCATCGATGCCCACAATGAATCTGCCGTCAGCCGGAACTACTCTCGAGGGTATCTGCGCCATCTTTTCAGCGTTGGGGAGTCCCTGGGCGGCCGATTGGCCACCCTGCACAACCTGTCGTTTTACGGGAATCTCATGAATGGAATGCGCCGGAGCATCAAGGAGGGAGCGTTCGCCGCCTTTAAAGCGGACTTCCAAATGAAATACTCGGCGGGAAAGTGAGGATATGCGTACCTCGGATTTCGATTATGATCTGCCCCGGGACTTGATCGCCCAAAATCCCATCGCTCCGCGCGACCGGTCCCGATTGATGGTATTGGGCCGAGAGAGCGGGTCTCTCGCGCACAAGCATTTTTACGATTTGCCGGAACTTCTGAGGAAGGGAGATGTGCTGGTATTGAACGATACCAAGGTGCTGCCGGCCCGGTTGTTTGGGACCATTCCCGAGGTTGGGGGGAAAAAGGTGGAGGTGCTCCTCCTCAACGAGTCAGTCGGCCCATTGCAACGCGTCTTGGCCAAACCGGCCAGGAAACTCCGCATGGGGTGCGAGGTGGCATTCGACGACCGGTTGCGGGCCGAGGTGATGGGGGTGGAAGAGGATGGAACGAGGCTGCTCCGGTTCGATTGCCATCCATCGGAATTGCCCCGGCATCTGGACCGCATCGGACATGCCCCGCTCCCACCGTATATCAAGGAATCCCGTGCTTCTGCGGACCAGTATCAGACCATATACGCCCGGGACCCGGGGAGCAGCGCGGCCCCCACGGCGGGACTCCATTTTACCGGGGAGCTGTTTGCCAGGTTGGAATCTGTCGGTGTGCAGGTGGAAAAGTTGACGCTGCACGTGGGCAGAGGAACCTTTCAGGATGTCAAGGCCGACCGCTTGGAGGATCATACCATGCATGCGGAGCATTTCGAGCTTCCAAAGGCTGTGGCAGATCGCTTGAACCGGGTCAAGGAACGGGGCGGTCGAATACTGGCGGTCGGGAGCACCTCGGTCCGCGTCCTGGAAACTGCCGCCGGCAGGCGGGGCCGCCTGACACCCCAAGTGTCGCGGACGGAACTGTTCATTTACCCCGGATACGAGTGGAAATTTGTCGATGCCATGATCACCAATTTCCATTTACCCAAGAGTACCTTGCTCATGTTGGTCTCTAGTTTTGCCGGCAAGGATCCCGTGTTTCGGGCCTATGCGGAAGCCATACGCCGGAAATACCGCTTTTTCAGCTTCGGGGATGCCATGCTGATTCAATAATCCTTATTTTTTAACCACGGATCACACAGATGACCACGGATGAGGAGAAAATAACCACAGAGAACCCAGAGAACACAGAGGAGGAAGCAAGAAGGAAGAAAAAGCTGAGATTAATCGTGATCATGATCGTGATCGTGATCTTGATCGAAAAAAGGTAAAGACTCTCGCCAAGATCGCCAAGACCGCTAAGAGGCGCCCCTTTCTTCTACGCCAGCGGCGTTAAACTCCAAAGCTTGAAATCAAAAGACTTTATTCTTAAAAAATCCTGTTCGCGAAGCGATCCTGTTGCGGCGCAGCCGCATCAAGCGACTGAAAGGAGCGTTGTTAATTAATATTCCGAATCCTGTGCATCCATGTTTCATTTTCGGGATTGATTGAACCTGCCCAAGCTATAACAAGTAAGGGCATGGCAATCGACCTGTTCGATAATCCGAACCCGGAGAGAGACTATGAAATCCGTCACGTGGCGGAGGAGTTTAGCTCGGTCTGCCCGGTCACGGGACATCCGGATTTTGGAAGGATCGTGCTCACCTACGTTGCCGATGCCAGGTGTATTGAGCTGAAATCCTACAAGGAATATTTGCAGGTATACCGCAACCAGGGAATTTATTACGAAGCGCTCACCAACAAAATCCTGAATGACTTGGTCGAATGCTGCGCTCCCCGCTGGATGAAAGTCGAGACCATCTGGAAGGGTAGGGGAGGCATTCATTCCCGCGTAACCGCCGAGTACAAAAGCCCGAGGACGGGCAATTAGGTATTAGGAATGAGGAATGAGGAATGAGGAATTGAAAAGAGATGCTGAGAGGGGATTAACCACAGAGGCTTATTAATCGTGATCGTGATCGTGATCCTGATCGAAATGGACTCTCGCCAAGCTCGAAAAGAAGCGCCAAGAGGAGGAATTAGGATGAAGGAGATAAACCGCCGATTACGCAGATGAGCACAGATTTGTAAAGGAGGGGGGACATTCCTGCCTGTCACGCCGGGAGGCGGGCACCCATTTACTTAATAAGGCGGGTTGGAAAACCCGCCCTCCGTTAAATCCTTCTTTGCGCCTTTTGTGCTTTTTGTGGTTCCCTCTCCCCATTCCTAATTGGCGCCCCCCGGCGCCTCTGAATCTGTATCCTCTTCATCCACCTCATAGATCTTGTGCAACTGGTAACCGGCCCGGAAGGGGTGCTTCCCCTCTTTGACCTTTCGGTTGATCAGTTGAAGGATGGCGCGGTCGTTCCGCTTGGACCATTCGGGGTGGAGCCAGATCGAACCGGTGCACCAGACGTGGCCGATCTCCTTTTCCCAATAGTCGACGGCCTGCAGGGAATCGACCACGATTTTTAACTCATCGGCGCGGACGAGGCAGTCGAGGATCGGTTTTTTCCATTCCTTCGGGCTAACCGTGACCCAGTCAAATGTCCCTCGAAGGGGAAAGGCGCCTGATGTTTCCAAATGGACCTTAAGCTTGCGTTCCCGAAGGCAATGGGTGAGTTCACTGAGATCGTGAATGGCCGGTTCACCCCCGGTAATGACGACGATCTGGGGACGACGTTCAGCCGCCCTTTCAGCCAGTTTCCAGGGCAAGATCTTTTCCACTTTTTCAGGGATATGATCGGGATGCCAGGTGCCGGCGGAATCGCACCAGGGGCAGTGGACCGGACAGCCGTAGAGGCGGATAAAATAGGCCGACTTTCCCATTTGGCAGCCTTCCCCCTGCCAACTGAAAAATGTCTCGTAAACCGGGAGTTTTTTCATGGTATTTCGGGGACGGGACAGTGTTGCCTTTCAGGGTCGGTCGTCTTGTAAGAGTGTATGGAGTACAATGGAATACAGTTTTAAAGACCTGACCCTTTTCTTGCTCAGGACACAGTTCATGGTCTGTATTCGGCTGCGTTCTTGGCGTCCTCGAATACTTCCAGGGCGACCAGGAATACGCGTTCGCCGTGATGCTTCTTCAGGAGGGGCTCTATGGCGTAAAAGACGTGTTGGGCAATTCCTTCGGCCGAGCAACTTTCCAATGGGTAGGATTTGAAGGCCCCGGGAAATTGCCCCACCAATTTTTGGGAAACTGCGTCGTCGAGGTTGTGGAGATAGGCGTGGTCGATGTTTTCCACCAGCCAATCCCGGATAAATTTCATGTCCGAGAAGTCGACCACGAACCCCGCTTCATCCAGCTCATGACAACCAAAGGTAAATTTGAAGGACCAATTGTGCCCGTGTATGAACGAACAATGGCCCCCATGCTTGTGCTGCCGGTGGGCAAAGGGGATGTCGCTATAGTTCTTTGAACAGGTAAACATGGGACTGGATGCTGGATGCTGGATGCTGGCCAGAGCGTCTTGTAAAGAGTCAATTCCTAATTGGCGCATCCTGGCGCCTCTTCCTTTGTGCCTCTGTGCCTTTGTGCCTCTGTGCCTTTGTGCCTTTGTGCCTTTTCTTCCATTCCTAATTGCTTCCCCGCAGGGGAAGCGTAACGGGTTGGGTCCTCCACCCCGGCTTGGTGAAATGCCTCGCGGCGTTCGAAGCATGTGCCACAACGCCCGCAGTGGTATTGGCCGCCTTCGTAACAGGACCAGGTCCGGGCAAAGGGGACACCCAAAGCTGCTCCGCGCTGAACGATGGCCGTTTTATCCAGGTGGACGAAGGGCCGGTTGAGGCTGATTTCCCTCCAGTCCGCCAATCGGATGGCTTTGTCCAGGGCCTGGGCGAAAGGCTCCCGGCAATCGGGGTAAATGGCGTGATCACCGGAATGGGCCGCGTAGGATACCGAATCAGCCCGCAAAGAAATGGCCCATGATGTGGCCAGGGCCAGAATCAGCATATTGCGGTTGGGCACCACCGTGGCCTTCATGGAGGGTTCCGCATAGTGGCCTTGAGGGATGGGAAGGTTCGGGTTGGTCAGGCTGCATCCCTCCAGCAATTTGCCCAGGGAGGAGAGATCGATGGTCTTGTGGGTCAGGCCGAGACGTCTTGTGATGGCCCGGGCCGAGTCGATTTCCCTGCGGTGACGCTGACCGTAGTCGACCGACAAGGCCGATACGTTGCCGCCCTCCGCTATGAGATGGTAAAGGAGGACGGTCGAATCCAATCCCCCGGAATAAGCGAGTACGGTTTTCATTAAATTCAGTGGTTTCAGGCCCAATCCTTCGACCAACTCGGACATCTCAAGACGGGCGCATGGCCTGGGAATTTTTAGCAGGCAGGGGAAACCTGGATAATGCCGGGTACTGTGGCAACTTTAAATTTGATTTGAGCTCCAGACCAGAACGGAGGGCGGGTTTTCCAACCCGCCTATTCGTAGGGGCGAGGCATGCCTCGCCCACATTCCTGCCAGTTACGCCGTAGTCCATGAAGGCGGACCTGTCACGCCGGGAGGCGGGTCCCCCATTACCATTATTTGGCGGGTTGGAAAACCCGCCCTCCGTTAAATCCAGTTCTCGCAGCGTTGTTTTAAAATTATCTGCGCCAATCTGCGCAATCTGCGGTTCCTCCCTCCCAATTCCTCATTCCTCATTCCTAATTCCTAATTGGCGTCCTCGGCGCCTTCCCCTCTCCAACGGGCTCCAGCCCTCTCCCTCTCAGCATCTCTAATCCTCTTGGCGTTCTTGGAGCTCTTTGCAAGAGTCACTTCTCCATCCTTGAATTCCGTGGTTAATTTTCCCTCTCAGCAACTCAGGTCCTTTGTGCCTTGGCCTCAGCCAATTCCTAATTCCTAATTAGCTCCGCAGGCGCCTACCCATGTCCACCCCGCCCTCACTCACCGAACAATGCCGGGAGCAAGCCCTTAATCTCGGTTTTGATCTCTGCGGTTTCGCCCCCATTGACGTGAAGCTGCGCAAGGAATATTACCGGCAGTGGATAGAAGAAGGTCGACACGGCTCCATGACCTGGATGGAGCGAAATAACGATCGTCGCCTCAACCCCGCCAAAATAATCCCCGAAGCCCGTTCCATAGTCATGGTTGGATTGAACTATTTTCAGCGCCAGCCGGACATGCGGGGTCGCATAGCCAAATATGCCCTGGGAGGGGATTACCACCCCTTGATGTACAAGCGGCTGAAAAAATTGTGCGCCTGGATGCGAGAGAGGGGTGGGGCGCAAAAACCATACGTCGATACCGGGCCCGTTCTGGAGAAGCCCATCGCGGTCGAGGCCGGTCTGGGGTGGTTGAGCAAAAGCACCCTGTTGCTGCACCGAAAGTTCGGGACCTGGTTGTTTCTGGGCGCCGTAGTGACCACGCTTGAATTCGAGCCCGACCCGGTCGAATCGGACCACTGCGGCAATTGCCGGCGTTGTCTGGACGTTTGTCCCACCGATGCCTTCCCCGCCCCCTATCAGTTGGATGCTTCCCGGTGCATTTCCTACCTCACCATCGAGCACCGCGGTTCCATACCTGTCGCCTTTCGCGAATCCATCGGGGACCGGGTCTTTGGTTGCGATGATTGTCTCGACGTTTGTCCCTGGAACCGATGGGCTCAAACCACACGGGAGACCAAATTCCTCTTCCCGGGACTGCCGGATTTGCGGGAAACTTTGAGTTGGAAAGAGGAGGACTTTACCCGGCATTTCCGGGGAACCCCTCTGGCCCGCTTGAAGCTGCCCCGCTGGAAGCGCAATGTTTGCGTGGTTCTGGGGAATATCGGGACCGACTTGGATCTCCCGGCTTTGGCATTTCTGACCCGGGGAGGGGATGCGATGGTGGCCGAACACGCCAATTGGGCCATTGAGCAAATAACTTCGAGACGGGTTAACCACAGAGGAAAAAAAACTGAAGGCTAAAATGGCTGAAGGTGCCGGGATTAATCGTGATCTTGATCTTGATCTTGATCTTGATCGAAAAGAAAGGAATCTTGGAGTGTTGGGATGTTGGATTGAGGGATTAACCCGCAAATCTCACTTACCGAGCGAATGCGACATCTCCCAATTTTCTACTGCGCTCCGGTATGTCGGCACTGCGAGGACGCAGTAGCCCTACCAATCATCAATAACGGTAGGGCGAGAGCATCCTTGCTCTGCCGCTGTAAGTGACGGTATGTCGGCACTGGAGTGGACTTCGTTGGATTCGCTACTTTGCAGGGTGTGGACCCGGCTTCACCCCCGAATCTGTACGAAACCCCCGCCAGCACTCGACCTCCGTTCGCTCGTCACGAATTGTGTGAGATATGCGGGTTAACCACAGAGGATAAGAGATGCTGAATTGCTGAGATTCTGAGAGGCACCGTTGGCACCTTTTGCCCCCATCACCTCGCTTTTACGCCAACGGCGCCTTCCCGCAGGGGAAGACCAATCCTTATCTTCCTCTTGCGCCTTTTGTGCTTTTTGTGGTTTCCTCCTTCCACCAGATTTAACTTATGACGCTTCGATCCTTTTTCTCAATCTCTTGTTTAACCGCGATTGCCGGCTGGGGAACTGCCATCGCTGAACAGCGCCCCAACGTGGTCCTGGTGATCACCGACGACCAGGGCCATGGCGATATTTCCGCCCACGGTAATACCGTTCTCAAGACACCTGCCCTGGATGAACTGCATGGGGAGAGCATCCGGTTGACCGACTATCACGTCAGCCCCACTTGCTCGCCCACCCGGGGAGCTTTGATGAGCGGACACTTCACCAATCGGGCCGGTCCCTGGCACACCATCATGGGACGTTCTTTGCTTTTTAGGGGTGAAGCAACTTTGGGTTCAGTCTTCGCCGACTCCGGATACCGCACCGGCATGTTTGGCAAATGGCACCTGGGGGACAACTATCCCTATCGTCCGGAGGACCGGGGATTTCATGAGGTGGTTCGCCACGGAGGGGGCGGTGTAGGGCAAACTCCCGACTACTGGAATAACGCTTATTTTGACGACACCTATTTCCACAACGGCAAACCTAAGAAGTTCGAGGGTTATTGCACGGATGTTTACTTCGATTCGGCCAAGCGATTCATAGAGGACAGTGTGGCCCGGGAAAAACCTTTCTTCGCCTTTATCTCGACCAATGCTCCCCACAGTCCCTTTCACGTGGCGGACCGTTATTGGAAGCCGTATCTGGAGAAAGGTTTGTCGGAAAGGGAGGCCATTTTCTTTGGTATGATTGCCAATATCGACGACAACGTTGGCGCCATCCGTGAATGGCTCGAGGCCAAAGGTCTGAAGGAAAACACCCTTTTCATTTTTACCACCGACAACGGCACCGCCAACGGGGAAAATGTTTGGAATTCGGGCATGCGCGGGAAGAAGGGCAGCGAGTACGACGGCGGGCACCGAGTGCCCTTTTTTCTGCATTGGCCCAAGGCCGGGCTGATGGAAGGCCGCGATGTTGCCCAGTTGAGCGCCCACGTCGATGTGCTGCCCACTTTGATCGACCTGTGCGGGCTCCAGGCTCCCATGGATTATTTCTTCGATGGCCGGTCCCTGGCCCCGTTGATTTTCCAACTGCCCACGGCCTGGCCGGACCGCTACCTGGTGACCGATTCGCAACGGGTGCAGGATCCCATCAAATGGCGCAAGAGCAGCGTGATGACCCAACGCTGGCGCCTCATCAATGGGAAAGAACTCTACGATATGACAACCGACCCGGGCCAGGAGAAGGATATCGCGGCAGAACGCCCTGAGATGGTGAAAAAGTTGCGCGGGAACTACGAGGCTTGGTGGAAGAGCATTGAACCTGCCTTTTCCAAATTCGCCGACCTCGTGCTAGGCAATCCGGCGGAAAACCCCGCCCGGCTCACTGCCCACGAATGGCTCTCGGGCGATCGTGGCGTGGCCTGGAATCAGAGCGCGGTGCGCGCCGGTAAAGTAGGGAGCGGTTATCCCGGCAAGTGGGCCGTGGAGGTGGAATCTGCCGGAACCTACCGGTTTTCCCTGCGCCGATGGCCGGAGGAATCCAAAGCCGCCCTGGATGATGCCTTACCGCCTGGAGAACCGGTCCCGGGCCTGCAAGCTTTTCGCCAAACTCCCGGTAAAGCCCTCAAGTTTCAAAGCGCCTTCCTCAAAGTAGGCGACCAGTCCGCTGATAAACCGGTGTCTTCCGGGCAAGAAAAGGTTGATTTCTCCATGGAGTTACCAGCCGGTAAAACCTTTATCGAAGCCCATTTCACCACCACCGACGGTGAAAAGATGGCAGTTTACTACATCATGGTGGAGAAGGTTTGACCCTTTTCCGGCGAAGCCGGATCAATGTCGATTCCTTATCTTGTGTATTTTGTACTTCTTGTGGCTATTTATCCTCATTTGTGAAATCCGTGGTCCATCTTCTCTCCACTAACCACTCTTCACTCTCCACTGGGCGCCAGCCCTCTGTGTCCTCTGTGGTTAACCCCCCTGGTTGACCGACCAGGAGTTGTTCCAATCGAAATTCTCCACCGGAGCCGGTGTGGTCGAAACCTGAACCACCGCGGGATGGCTTTTCAGCTCGGTGAAGGTCTTCGGTTCAACCACCCAAGTCAGGGCGGGGGCGATATCGCTCCAGAGCACCTGATTTTCGGAAATGAGGAAGCCGATGATCAAGCGCGTGCTACCCCCTTGCCTCGAATCCAGATCGCGGCGCAGGGTTTGTAGAAAATCCATGGTGTCTCCATTCGCATGCAGGATCCAGCGTACTTCCCGAATGAGGTTGGGAATGGCGCTTCGAAGCGGGGAAACCTCCCTTACATTAAACCTTAAATCATCCGCTTCCCGGTTAATCACCGTCCCGCTTGCCACGAGCGTTTTTCCTTCCATCAGGAGGTGTCCGTAACTTTCGAAGGCCTCGGAAAACATGTTCATCCTGAAATTGTGGGACTCGGTGGATATATTGAAGATGGCCCAGGGCCGATCGTCCCGACGCGAGAGTTTTTTGACCACATTGGAAATTACCCCGCAATAGCGGAAGGTCTCCCGATCCGGTAATTCCTTCGCCTTGTCCGCATCGAAACTGATTATGTCCCGGGCCAGTTCATCGAACTCTCTCATCGGGTGCCCCGATACGTAGAAACCCAGTAATTCCTTCTCGAATTGGAGCTTTTCCCCCAAGGGCATCTGAGGGATTTTCCCTCGATCCCCGGTCTCGCTCACAATGATGCCCTTTCCGTTTCCGCTGAGAGTTGCGGTGTCCCCCAGAAGGTCCAGAAAGGACTCCTGGCCGCGCTCCCGGTCCCGCTGGCGCTGGGCCGCGGCGCTGATTGCCGCATCCAACCCCTGCATAAGGGCTTGCCTGCCCTCCTCGAAAGCGTCGAACGCGCCGGATTTGATCAGGCATTCCGCAACCCGCCGGTTCACCGTCTTGGAGTCGACCCGGTCCATAAAGGAATGGAAATCGTCAAACGGACCCTCCGCCTCCCGGTTGGAAATGATCATTTGAGAGGCCGCGTCGCCCACGCCTTTGATAGCCGCCAATCCGAAGCGGATGCTCCCCTGGCCGGACTCAGCGTCGATGACCGGAGTAAACCTGTCCCGCGATAAATTGATGTCCGGTCCGAAGACCGCTACCTTCATGGCGGCGCATTCATCGATGTAATGGGCCACCTTGTCGGCGTTGCCCAGTTCGTTGGAAAGAACCGCTGCCATGAATTCCACCGGGTAATTGGCCTTGAGGTAGGCGGTGCGATAACTCAAGATCGCGTAGGCGGCCGAGTGCGACTTGTTGAATCCGTACTGGGCAAATTTCTCCAGGATGCCAAAAATTTCCAGGGCCGTTCTCTCATCGATACCGTTGTGCTTCCGGGCGCCCTCGACGAAGAATTCCTTTTGCGCCTCCATCACCGACTTGATCTTCTTCCCCATGGCCCGGCGCAGTATGTCGGCCCCCTCCAGGGTGTAGCCGGAAATGATCCGGGCCGCCTCCATCACCTGTTCCTGATAGACCAGCACACCATAGGTTTCCCCCACCAGATCCTCTAGAAGAGGGTGGGGCACCCGCAGGCTGGAGGGATCCTTCTTCCCCTCGACAAACTGGGGAATGAACTGCATCGGTCCGGGCCGGTAGAGGGCGATAAGGGCTATGATCTCCTCGAAGGAACTCAGGCTGATTTGCCGGCAAAGCGATTGCATGCCCTCGCTCTCCAGTTGGAACACCCCCGTAGTCTCGCCGCTGTTGAGCAGATCGAAGGTCTTGGCATCATCAAGAGAGATGGCTTCGATATCAAAGTCCGGCAGGTCCCTGGCCTGGCGGACGTTCTCCTGCGCGTCGGATATGACCGTCAGGGTTTTCAATCCCAGGAAATCCATCTTCAGCAGGCCGAGGTCCTCCACCGGACCCTTGGGAAACTGAGTGGTCAAATCCCCCTCCTGCATGGTCACCGGGATCAGGTTGCGAATGGATTGATCGGCGATAATGATGCCACAGGCGTGCTTGCCCGTGTTGCGCACCATCCCTTCGATGACCTGACCTTGCTCCACAATGGAGCGCGCCAGCGGATTGCCGTCCAATTCCCCTCGCAACTCTCCCGATTTTGCCACCGATTCCTCCAGGGAAATATTGAGTTCGTCCGGGATCATTCGGGCCATCCGGTCGGCCTCCGCGTAGGGAACATCGTTCACCCGGGCCAGATCGCGGACCACCATCTTGGCCCCGAATTTGCCAAAGGTAATGATGTTAGCCACCGCGTCCTCCCCGTATTTTTCGCGCACGTATTGGACCACTTCATCCCGCCTCCGCATGCAAAAATCAACGTCGAAATCCGGTGGAGACACCCGTGCCAAATTCAGCATCCGCTCGAACAGCAGGCCGAAACGCAGGGGTTCGATATCCGTGATCCTCAACACGAAGGACACCAGACTCCCTGCCCCGGAACCCCTTCCGGGACCTATCGGTATGCCCTGGGACCGCGCCCAGTCGATAAAATCCCACACGATGAGAAAGTAGTCGGTGAACCCCGTGCCCAC
The DNA here is from genome assembly GCA_965204545.1 of Opitutales bacterium. Taxonomy (GTDB): domain Bacteria; phylum Verrucomicrobiota; class Verrucomicrobiia; order Opitutales; family UBA2995; genus JAABVD01. The sequence continues at coordinate 2,436,430 of CBDBFA010000003.1, forward strand.
GATGATGGACAACTCGTATTCCAGCTTCGAACACAGAAATGCGGCAAATTCCGGAGATTCGGCCGGGGGCGCTTCCCCCTTACCTTCCTCCGCCGAGGTGGGCGCATTCGCCTCCGGCCCTCGCACTTGGTCGTAATCGACGCCGTAGCGCTCCTTCAGCCCCTCTTTGCACAGGTTGAAGAGAAAGAGGCCGTTCTCGCGGCTTGCCCCAAACGTAGACCGGTCTACCTCGGCCGGTTCCCCCGTCCCGCTTTGCCGGTTGAGCTTTTCCTTTTCCGAGACGTAGATTTCCTGCATGCGGTCGAAATTGCCCGGATCCTCCCGAAACGATGCCTCCGCCGGTTTTTCGAATACCGGATAGTGATTCCCGCCAAAGGGGATCTTCAGGTCGCTCATTTCCGCCACCAGCAGGGTATTGTCCAGCGATTCCGGCACCTCCCGGAAAACCTCCAGCATTTCCTCCCGGCTCTTCAGGTAAAACTCCCGGGAAGGGTATTTCATGCGGTTTTCGTCGGCCAGCTTCCGGCCGGTCTGAATACACAGGAGCGAGTCATGGGGCTGCCAATCTTCCTTTTTGACGTAGTGTACGTCGTTGGAGCAGACCACCTTCAGGTCGAATTCCCGCGCCAGCTTCAACAAGCCAGGAATAATTTTCCTTTGGAACTGAAGACCGTGATCGTGGAGCTCGATAAAATAGTTCTCCTTGCCGAAGATATCGACGAACTCTCCCGTTACCTCCCTGGCTTTGGCATAATTGCCGTAGAGCAGGTACTGGGGGGCCACCCCGTTGATACACCCACTCAACCCGATCAAACCCCTGCTGTGCGCGGCCAGGCGTTCCATGTCCGTGCGGGGCTTGTAATATTGTCCCTTCGTATGGGCTTCGGAAACCAGTTTGGACAGGTTCTGATAACCCTCGAAATCGCGGCAAAGCACGGTTTTGTGGTGTATCTGGTGCTTGGGAAATTCCTCCGGTTGCAATTCCCGATACTCCGGCAAATCGCCTATGTCCTCGGTCCGCCTCCTCCTTCGGCGGGGTTTCTCATGCATCTTGTGATCGTAAACCAGATAGATCTCGCAACCGATGATCGGCTTCAACCCTGCGCCCTTGATGGTCTTGTAGAAATCAATGGCGCCGAAAAGATTGCCGTGGTCCGTCATGGCCACGGCCGGCATACCCAGTTCCTTCGCTCTTTCCGCCAATCGATCGATCCGGCAGGCTCCATCCAGCAGACTGTAATCAGTATGCAGATGCAAGTGAACGAACTCGTTTTTGGTAGCGGGCATTGTACTGGACCGGGAGCAATAAGATCCCCCACAGGGCACACGGGCCAAAATGGTCCCTTCGCGCCCTGGCGATCCCTACTTTTTACCGTCTCACCACATCCGCAAGTCCCATTTGTCCACAAACTATGAACCCATTATTCACAACCCCTTCCCCTTGACCCCTCCAATCGTGATCGTGATCTTGATCGTGATCGTGATCCTGATCGAAATGGACTCTCGCCAAGATCGCTAAGAGGCGCAGGGGGTGCCAATTAGGAATTAGGAGATAGATTAACCACGGATTACACGGATGAGCACGGATAAAAGGCGCCCCCGGCGCCTCCCTCGCCCTTTTCAGCCTTCCTCCTTCCTCCTTCAGCCTTTCCTCCATTCTTCTCCTCCCTTTTTGCGTCTTTTGCGCTTTTTTGTGGCTATTTATCCCGTCCATCCTGTTTATCCATGTTCAATTCCTCATTCCGTATTCTTCCATGAAAACAATTTTCCCAACCCTCCTGATCGCCCTCATCTCACTTTCATCCACCCTCGCCTCCGATGTCCTCTGGCCCGGTTGGCGGGGCCCGGACCGGGACGGACGGGTGGCCTACTTCGAACCTCCCGCCCAGTGGCCCGCCCAGTTGCAAAAGGAATGGAGCCTGGAAGTCGGCCAGGGCGCGGCCATGCCCGTCGTTGCCGACAACCGCGTCTACCAGCACGCCCGCCAACAAGGCCATGAAGTCGTTTGGTGCCTGGACCTGGAAACCGGTAATGTCCTATGGCGTAAGACCTACCGCGTGCCCTACACCATTCCCGGCCCCGGCCGAAACCACGGCAATGGCCCCAACTCCAACCCCGCCCTGGCCGACGGACGCCTCTTCACCCTGAGTGTCACCGGTATTCTTTCCGCCTGGGCCACCGATTCCGGCAAACTCCTTTGGCGCCGCGACTACGCCGACCGCTTCGCCAAACCCCATCCCGAATGGGGGCATTCCACCTCTCCCCTCATCGATGGTGACAGGGTCGTGGTGCATTTCGGCGGCCCCGAGGGAGGTTTCCTCGCCGCCCTCGATGTCGCCACGGGAGAAGAAGTATGGACGGAGGGAAAGGACGGCGTCAGCCATGCCTCACCCATCCTCGTGGACATCCAGGGAGTCCGGCAAATCGTCGAATGGAACCACGAAGGCGTCGTGGGAGTGGAGAACGAAACGGGGAAGCGCCTGTGGTCCTATTCCCTGCCTCACCGGGGTTCCAACCAAAATTCACCCACCCCGGCCTATTACCAGGGCCGGCTCCTGGTCGGCGCCGAAAACCGGGGGCTCCGCAGCCTCCAACCCCGACTGGACCAAGGGAAGTGGACCGTTAAAGAGAATTGGAGCCGACGCGACGTCTCACTCAATATGGCTTCCGCCGTGGTAAGCGGCGACAGCCTATACGGCAAATCGCAGTTAAAGAGGGGACAATTCTTCCGCCTCGACATCCTTTCGGGAGACACAATTTGGCTCGGCCCCCCCAGAATGGGTCAATACGCCGCTTTCCTGACCTTCCCCGGCCACGTCCTGGTTCTCAAGGACAATGGCATCCTGGAGATTTTTGTTGCCGGGGAACCGGCCTACCGCCCCATTGCCTCCTACCAAGTGGCCGATACCCCCACCTGGGCCGCCCCCGTCCTTCTCTCGGACGGCGTCCTCATAAAAGACCGCACCAACCTCCTCCACTGGTCCTTTTAACAAAGCTCTCTCCGCCCTTCCATCTTTGTAATCGTGATCGTGATCATGATCGTGATCGATACCACTCCCACCACCCGCCAACTCCCAATCGGAACATTCTTAATTCCAAATTGGCGGCCCCGGGCGCCTTTTGTGGAACCCCGTTGGGGTTCGTTATTTATTACCCATCTCTACCCAGCGTGCGCTGCGCGACACTGGGCTATGGAGTTTAACGCCGTTGGCGTAACAGCCTGTTGGAAGATCCCGGCTGAGGAGCGATGCTAGGTGTTGGGCGCCTACCGCCCCTTCTTTCGATCACGATCACGATCGCGATCACGATCAAGATCACGATTATCCGTGGTTCACCTCTCCCCCCAATTCCTAATTCCTAATTCCTAATTGGCGCGCCTTGGCGCGCCTCTAATCCTCCGGATAAAACTCCGCCGATGCAACCTGCAGGGCCCCAACTCCTTCAGCTTCGCTATATGCCCGGCAGTCCCATAACCCTTATTCGTGGAAAATCCATATTCCGGATAGCGTTTGGCCTGCTTGCGCATGTAGCGGTCCCGAGTCACCTTGGCCACGATTGAGGCCAACGCGATAGCCAGCGATTTTCCGTCCCCTTTGACAATGGCCGTATGGGGATAGGGAAATGGTTTCAGCGGCTTCCCGTCCACCAGTACCCGGGCCGTCCCCCCGGATGAGGTATACCCCGGCAACCGGCCCTGTCCCGCCTCGCCCGACCGGGGCGTATCCGCTGCCGATTGGAATGGGCAGCTCGAATTCGATAGCAAGTCCTCCAGGCATAGCTCCATCGCTTTGCGGGTGGCTCCCAGAATATTGAGGGATTCGATATCCTCCACCGAAACCATGCGGCAAGCGTAATGCAGCACGTCCCGTCCGGTCTTCTCTACCGCCTCGTATATCCGCTCGCGCCGGGCTTCGCTCAACCGCTTGCTGTCGTCGATATCCGGTCCGTACCGGGCAAACCAATCCGACCGCTGAAAGGCGTCGTCCAGGTAGACCGCGGCGGCACAAACCGGACCGGCCAGCGGACCCCGCCCGGCTTCGTCCAAACCGATAACGGCCGGAGTCGTGGCCAGGAATTGCCGGTCGAACTCTGCCAATCCCGCTGGTGTCATGTCCCGTTAATTCGTTCACACAACCGGTGGACTTTTTCGTATGAATTTGCCTTCAGGATATTCCCCATCACGATCACCATTTTTGTGGAACCCCGTTTTATTAGTGATCAGTGGCTAGTGGTTAGTGAGATTTGTCTTCTGGTTTTTGGTATCCATTTCTTTGCGTTCTTGGCATGCTTTGCGAGATCCCTTCTTCTTCATACTCAATCGATCACGGTCACGATTAATTTTCATCCTTCTTCCTTCTTCCTTCCCCCTATCTCCCTCGTTCACCTTTTCACCCAGACGGTCTTCGCTGGGACGGGCAAACCCAGGATCTCGTAACTGGTGCGAAAGTGGAGCTTGGCAAAGTCTCCCAGGCGGTCGGGCCCAAGTTGTTGCACCAACCGCCGTCCTTGTTCCTTGGTCGCGGCCCCGGCGCCCTTCAGCAACGTTTCACCGAATTGCTTGGAACCCCTCCTCAATTGCCGCAAGTACTCGGCCCGGGCCATCACCGATGCCGCCGCCACAACCGGGTCGGACTCCGCTCTGGTTTCCATCTTCAACTTGAAACCCTTTCGCTTCACCCGCCGCTGAACCAGCGGTTGTTTACTAAACTGGTCCAGCATGCCCCAGGGTACCGCTCGCTTGTCCAGCGCGTTTTCCAACGCCTTGCCGTGCAACCAGGCGATGAGTGAATTCAAATTCGCCCTCGGCCTTCCCATCAATTCGTTGTACTTGCGCATGCCGCACCAAGCCTTTTCCACCACCACGCCCTTGGTTTTCAAAATCATCTTCTCCATCTTGATGATCTGGGAATCTCCCAGTCTCTTGCTCTCCTTGAGGCCTTGGGCCATCCATTCGCGAACCATGTCGCCATCGGCTATCACCGTGGCGCAAACCACCGGGCCGAACAGATCCCCCTTGCCCGATTCGTCCAGCCCGGCATGGGGTTCAAACCACTCCGGATGATGTACCTCTTCATAGCCGAGTTCCGGACTGCGGGTAATTTCGGGCTCGAGAACATCTACCACGAAGTCCTGGGTCATCTTGCCCTGAACCACCAGTTTCCCGGAGTTGTAATAGACCAGATTGATCTTGGGACCCTTGAAGGCGAAGCGGGCATACGCTACCTCGTGCTCCCCCCAGCCCCGCATCCTGCACCATCCTTTCAGTTTTTCCGCCTGATCCCCGGTTAGCACAATGGTATAGTGAGTGATCTTGGTTTCTTCCTCGACCTCGATGCGTTTCTTTCTTCGCCTCATGGAACGACTATCATCAGCGACCTTTGCCCCATAATTCAACAGTTTCCCACCCTATAAAACCGGCCCCCCGCTTGCGCAAGAACCTGGTCGATTGGTTCGAGGACAACAAGCGCCCTCTTCCCTGGCGCGAATCCCCTTCCCTCTACGCGACGGTGGTGTCCGAATTCATGCTGCAGCAAACCCAGGTCAAAACGGTTTTGCCTTATTGGACCCGCTGGATGGAACGATTCCCCGATTTTCGCGCCCTGGCCGAAGCCGAGGAATCCGTCGTGCTCAAGCACTGGGAAGGGCTCGGTTACTACTCGCGCGCCCGAAACCTTCATCAATTGGCCAAGAAAATCCGGGACCTCGATCTGATTCCACGGGATACCGCCTCCTGGTTGCAGTTCAAGGGAGTCGGCCCCTACACCGCCGCCGCAGTCACCAGCATAGCCTTTGGCACCCCCGCCGCCTGTGTGGACGGAAACGTCATACGGATCCTGTCCCGCTTTTTGGGCGATGAAACGCCCATCAGGAACAACAGTCAGGCCCTGAAACGCTATACCCCCCTGGCCCAGGCCTGGCTCGACCCCTGTCGTCCGGGTTTACACAACGAAGCCCTCATGGAGTTGGGCGCCACCGTGTGCACCAAAGGAAATCCACGGTGTGAAGTCTGTCCCCTGGGCTCCTCCTGTCGGGCCAGGAACCATAACCCGGAACGCTTGCCGCGAAAAATCCCACCGAAAATCACCAGGGAACTTTGCCATCGGGCCTGGGTTGAAAGGGAGGGATACCTTTTGCTCTGCCGGGCAGATCCCCACAGCCGGCGATTGGCGGAAATCCTCGAATTGCCCACCCTTCAGGCCATCGGACTCCCCTTGGACCGTCTGCCGCAGCAAGGCCCCATGACTACCCGGAAGAGAGGAATCGGGAACACCCGTATCACCGAGCGCATTTGGGATGTGCCGCCCGGCGCCGTCAGAGCCAACGGCAAACGACTGCACTGGATCCCTTTCGACCAACTAGAAAACGAGACCCTTTCCGGTCCCCACAAGCGATGGATCAACCAAATCCTGAACCAGAAATGAACCACAGAGGACACAGAGGGCACAGAGATTTAACGGAGGGTGGGTTTTCCAACCCCCCTATTCGTAGGGGCGAGGCATGCCTCGCCCACATTCCTGCCTGTCACGCCGTAATCCATGAAGGCGGACCTGCCACGCCGGGAGGCGGGTCCCCCATTACCATTATTTGGCGGGTTGGAAAACCCGCCCTCCGTTAAATCCAGATCTCGCAGCGTTGTTTTAAAAAATATCTGCGCTCATCTGCGCAATCTGCGGTTCCCCTCTCCCACTTTCCAGCCTTCAGCCTTGAGCCTTCAGCCTTTAAATCCGGTTAGGAAGAATAGCGCTGCCGCAGCATATTATTGAAAGCCGCAATCTTCTTCTTGCGTCGGCGCACCGCACAGGGCTTTTCATAATACCGTTTGGCCCGCACATCGCGGATAACCCCTTCCCGATCGAGTTTCTTCTTCAATCGACGCAGGGCCCGCTCCGTGGGCTCGCCTTTACGGATCTGAACTTCGATGGCCATAAAAATAGGGAAAGCGTGCCACTAAGACCCCTTCCCCCCGCCAAGTCAACCGAATTGCCACAAAATATCCAAAAATCATTCAGCATAAACCAACCACAGAGGACACATCCGCCTTCGCCTTGCAGGTCTACGGCGTGACAGGAAGGGCACAGAGATTTAACGGAGGGCGGGTTTTCCAACCCGCCTATTCGTAGGGGCGAGGCATGCCTCGCCCACATTCCTGCCTGTCACGCCGTAGACCTTCGGCGAAGGCGGACCTGCCACGCCGGGAGGCGGGTCCGCCATTACCGTAAAATAGGGGGTTGGAAAACCCCCTCTCCGTTAAATCATTCTTTGCACCTTTTGCGTTCTTTTTCGGCTATTAATCCCTCCTCAGCATCTCTTTTCAATTCCTCATACCTAATTCCTAATTGGCGCCCTCGGCGCCTCTTATCTTGTGTCTTTTGTGCTTTTTGCGGTTCCCTCTCCCAATTCCTCCTCAGGATCCTGAGGAATCCCCGCAAAACGACAGACCGAGTTCGGCAAAGTCATTTTCCGCTACAGTCCGCAACGCGCTCGGAATGCACCCGGTCAACTGGTTGTCGTCAAGACTCAGGAAACGCAAATTGATAAGTTTTCCGAGTTCTGCCGGAATCTCCCCACTCAACTGGTTTTGGTGGAGTCCCAAGTACTGCAAAAAGATCAGATTGCCCAATTCCGCCGGAATCGCTCCGCTCAGTTGGTTGTCGTGAAGATCCAGGTAAAGCAGGAAGGATAGGCTTCCCAGTTCTGCCGGTATCGGACCATCCAGTTGGTTGTTGGAGAGATCTAGGAGTAGCAGGAATTCGAGGTTGACCAGTTCTGCCGGAATCGGTCCGCTCAACTGGTTTCCATCGAGCCTCAACACTCCCAGGAAGTTCAGATTTCCAATTTCTGCCGGTATCGCCCCGCTTAATTGGTTTCCATCGAGCCTCAACACTTCCAGGTTGGCCAGGCTTCCGATTTCTTCCGGAATTGGCCCATTGAGTTGGTTTTCCTGAAGAGTCAGATTTGTCAGACTGGTTAGTTTGCCGAGTTCTGTCGGAATCGCCCCGCTTAACTGGTTTTCGTGGAGTACCAGGTACAGCAAATTGGCCAGGCGGCCGAGTTCTGTCGGAATCGATCCGCTTAACTCGTTCACATGGAGACCCAACAATTGCAGGTTCTCGAGGTTTCCCAATTCTCCCGGAATCGCCCCGCTCAACTGGTTGTCGTTGAGACCCAGAAATTGCAGATTGGCCAGGTTTCCGATTTCCGGTGGAATCGGCCCGCTCAACTCATTATCAAAGAGCCACAATGCTCCCAGATTGGCGAGGTTTCCTATTTCTTTCGGAATCATTCCGCTCAATTGATTCTCGAAAAGCCCCAGATATTCCAAGTTGGCCAGGTTTCCCAGTTCTGCCGGAATCATTCCGCTCAATTGATTGGTGCGGAGGTTCAGCGTTTTCAAGTTGGCCAGGTTTCCCAATTCTCCCGGAATCGTTCCGCTCAACTCATTTGCATAGAGCCACATTCCTGTCAATTTGGTAAGTTGTCCCAGTTCCCCCGGAATCATTCCGTTCAGTTGATTAGTGTGGAGGTTCAGCGTTTCCAAGTTGGCCAGGTTTCCCAACTCTTCCGGAATCGGTCCGCTCAACTCGTTTTCATAGAGCCACATTCCAGTCAAATTGGTAAGTTGTCCCAATTCCCCCGGAATCGGCCCGCTCAATTGATTGTCGTCAAGAGACAAGACTTCCAGGTTGGTCAGCTTGCCGATATCTGCCGGAATCATTCCGCTCAACTGATTAGTGTGGAGGTTCAGCGTTTCCAAGTTGGCCAGGTTTCCCAACTCTGCCGGAATCGGTCCGCTCAACTCGTTTTCATAGAGCCACATTCCAGTCAAATTGGTAAGTTGCCCCAGTTCTTCTGGAATCGGTCCGCTCAGTTGGTTCTGGCGGAGACTCAGATTTTCCAGATTGGTAAGGTTACCCAGTTCAGGCGGAATCGGCCCGCTCAACTCGTTATCATAAAGCCACAAACTTTCCAGATTGGCCAGGTTACCTAGCTCTCCCGGAATCGCCCCGCTCAGTTGGTTCTGGCGGAGACTCAGAAATTCGAGATTGGTAAGTTGTCCCAGTTCAGGCGGAATCGGTCCAATCAACTGGTTATCATAGAGCCACAATCCTTCCAGGTTAACGAGATCACCCAGTTCTGACGGGATGGGTCCGCTCAGTTGATTGCCGTCGAGAGATAATTTTTCCAGATTGGCCAAGTTGCCGAGTTCCGGCGGAATCCTTCCGCTCAATTCGTTATCATAGAGCCACAAATCTTCCAGGTTGGCGAGGTTGCCGATTTCCGGCGGAATCGGCCCGCTCAGTTGATTGCCGTCAAGAGACAATTCTTCCAAATGGGTCAGGTTGGCGATTTCTGCCGGTATCGGTCCGCGCAGTTGGTTATCGGAGAGATCCAGCTCGATCACTTGGCCATTGTCGTCAAGCTCTACGCCGTACCACCGGTCGAGCGGCGCGTCCGTGTCCCAATTGTCGGACCGCGTCCAGTTCGCGCCGTCCATCGCATCATACAACCTTACCAGCGCCTCGCGCTCCGGACCCCCCGTGTCGGGAGATTCGATTCCATACACCTCGACAATGGCAACCCCGGTAGATCCATTCTTTCCTTCCACCTTGGCCGTATAGTTGCCGGGATCGAGAGTGAGAACGACCGCTGAGCTCAGACTGCCTTCCGCCAGGTTTGGATTGCCTCCCCAAAGATCCGAAATCAATCGTCCCTGACTGTCCTGCCAGTCATCGTTGACTATGATCTGGGTGTGGTTGTTCGGATCCCGATCGGTGGTGTTGGTCACCGTCAGAACCGGATCGGCCAGCGCATTGGTAATACCGGCATTGGCGAGTTCCGGGCCGAGGGCTTGAATCAACACCTGCCGAGGGTCATCTTCGATGATAAAACCCCCTATCATGACCTCCTCCCCCGTTCCCACCAAGGCGCGGGTCGAGAGATTGACCAGCCTGCCATCCGGAGAACCAATCCCAACCAGATTGGCGACCCCATAAACCTCCACAAGGGCAACTCCGGAAGATCCATCCTTTCCTTCCACCTTGGCCGTATACCCCCCGGGCTCGAGAGCGAGAACCGCCGCCGCGCTCAGGCTGCTTTCCGCCAGGTTTGGATTGCCGCCCCAGAGAGCGAATACCAATTGTCTCTGACCGTCCTCCCAGTTGTCGTTGACCATCAGCTCGATGGGAGGATCGAGATTTGTGCGAGGAGGCTCGCCCTCGCTGGTTTGGATGATCGTCAGAACCGGATCGGCCAGCGCATTGGAAATGCCTCTATCCGCCAGTTCCGGGCCGAGGGCCTGGATCAGCACCTGCCGGGTGCCGCCTTGGACGATAAAACCCCCGATCATGACCTCCTCACCCGTTTCCACCAAGGCGCGGGTCGAGAGATTGACCAGCTTGCCCTCGGCCGCCGAGATCGGCTGAGAAATCCCCGTCAGCCCTGCCAGGACCAACAGCATCGGCGCCGCCCCGCGGGCCAGGGTAGCCAGGTTTCGCCATGGATCGAACGCCAACCACCCATGGAAAAAGTTTGAGAACATGGATACCTAAATTCGGGAAACACCAGGATCAGGTCAATCGATTAAACAGTTCTGGGTATGACCGCGGATAACACGGATGCCCACAGATTAGAAACCAGAAATGAACCACAGAGGACACAGAGGGCACAGAGATTTAACGGAGGGCGGGTTTTCCAACCCGCCTATTCGTAGGGGCGAGGCATGCCTCGCCCACATTCCTGCCTGTCACGCCGTAATCCATGAAGGCGGACCTGCCACGCCGGGAGGCGGGTCCCCCATTACCATTATTTGGCGGGTTGGAAAACCCGCCCTCCGTTAAATCCTTCTTTGCGCATTTTGCGTTCTTTTGCGGCTATTAATCCCTCCTCAGCATCTCTTTTCAATTCCCCATTCCTAATTCCTAATTCTTTATTCTAAATTGGCGCCCTCAGCGCCTCTGTGGTTTTACAGTTAGCTTGACCAGTGTTAAAGTACCACTAAAGTATCACTTATGAAGGTTGAACTGGTTACCAATCTCAAACGTCACGCCACCCGGATCATCGAGGAATTGAACCGTGATAACGAACCTGTTCTGATCACCCAACATGGCAAGCCTGCCGCCTATCTGGTCGATGTGAAGTCCTTCGAAAACTTGGGGAAGAGAACTGAATTGTTGGAGGGATTGGCCAGGGGGGAAGCGGCCATCCAGGACGGAAGAGTCGTTTCTCATGGGGAAGCCAAAAAGAGAATGAGTCGATGGCTCGGGTAATCTGGGCGGAACCTGCCCTCCAGGATCTGGACGCCATTGCCGACTATATTGCCCTGGACGATCCGAAAGCAGCCAAACGCCTGGTTGGGAAAGTATTTCAGAAGGTGGATCAACTCATAGGGTTTCCTGAAACGGGGACCCGCCCCAGGGAACTTCAAGGAACTCCCTATCGAAAGCTGACCGTAAGTCCCATTTTGATATATTACCGGATCGAGGGTGAAAAAGTGTTCATCGTTCACGTCGTAAGAGGAGAACGCCAATTCAATCTTAAACGCATTCAGGACCAAGACCCTCCAACCGGTTCCCCATTTTAATTCCAAGATTCCGGATGTTGGATTTGACCACAGATGACGCGGATGGGAACGGATTTAAAACCGGAAACCAACCACAGAGGACACAGAGATTTATGAATCGCGATCTTGATCCTGATCGTGATCGAAAGTGACTCTCGCAAAGATCGCAAAGAAACGCCAAGGCGCCTCCCATTCTCTCTCAATTCCTCATTCTTCATTCCTAATTCCTAATTGGCGCCAACGGCGCCTTATACTGCCCCCGATCCCGCTGCGCCGTAGGCGTGCTATTCCTTTCTGACCACTGACCACTATTTTCCAGCATCCAGCATCCAGTAACCAGTAACCAGTAACCAGAACCCAGTATCTGGAAACCAGTCCGGCAAGAGTCTCAACTGGACTTGTTACGACATTTGGGGTCGGATCACCTTTTTCCGTGAAAAAGATTTACCAACTGCCCTTCTCTTTTCTGCTTGTCTCACTGGCCTTTGAGGAAATTGCGGCTCGGGGATTGGAGTCGGAGGTGGACACCTACGAACTCGAAGAGTTTGTCGTAGTGGGTTCGCGGATCGCCCGCCATGCCCACCTGATCGGCACTTCGCCGGTTCAAGCCATGGACATTGATGACATTGGAGCGTCCGGCGACTTCTCCCTCGCGGATGTGGTCAACGACATCCCCGCACTGTTAACTTCCATTACCGCGGAACAATCGGTCGACCGGGCAGGCAGGCATGGCTCCAACCGACTGAACCTGAGGGGACTGGGGCAGAACCGCACTCTGGTTCTGGTTGACGGCCGCCGCCACGTCGGCGGTCTGCAGGGTTCTTCGGCGGTGGACATCGGCTCCATCCCGCAAGCCCTGGTGGAGCGTGTGGAGGTGCTGACGGGCGGTGCGTCGGCGATCTATGGCGCGGATGCCGTGAGCGGAGTGGTCAACTTCATTCTGAGGGACGACTTCGAAGGCCTGGAAGTCAAGGCCCAGCAAGGGCTATCCGAGTATGGGGACGCCGGGCAAACTGCCTTGTCTATCGTTTATGGCCAGAACTTCAACAACGGGCGCAGCAATATCACCTTTTCCGCAGAAGTGCGCCAGGACCAGGGGCTGAAAGTGTACGAGCGGACTGACGGGCTGGCGGTCGGCTCGGCCAGCGACTGGACCAATCCGGCCCTGCGCTTTCAGAAGGGCGATATAGGATCAACCACCCCCAACTTTTCCCGATTTTACAATTATGATAATACCGGGCGCTTCCACTATGGCTTGAACATCCCTGGCCTGGAGGATTTCCTCGCCGACTATACCGCCGAGTTCGGGGAGGGGCCGAACCTGACCCCTGCCGAAACAGCGCTCATCGAACGGGCTGCCAGCGCCCCGCAGCGGGCGGCACTGCTGTTTTCCAACTTCACCATCACCTCCGGCTACGGTTACATCATCCCCGGCAATCCGTTCACGTTCGCGGGCTTCGACCCTGAAACGCCCATCGACCTGGACGGGAACGGCAATCCCGACTGCCTCGACTCGTTTACCGGTTACAACTCCGTATCCCTCATAGCAGGCGGCTGCTGGAACGTCGGGGCCGACGGCAGCTACCTGCCTATACGCGACGACATCATAGCCAGCAATTTCAATGGATTCGGCGGCGATTCCTATAACGCCGTGCGGCAGCCGGACAGCGCTCTTCTGCTGCCGGACGACAAGATCACGCTGAATCTGCGGGGACGCCACGACCTGACCGAATCCCTCAGGCTGTTCGGTGAGGTGAAATACGTGGCGCAGGAAACCGAGGCCGAAGCCCGCCCGTCGTCTTTCTGGGATCTGCTGTTCGGAGCCGCCGACAATCCATTCTTGCCCGACTTCATTCGAGGCGTGGCCAATGATGTTGGCGGGGTCGCCATTACCATCGATCCGTTGCTGTTCGATGCTGCCGTCGTTACCCAACGGGACACGTCCCGGATCGTGGCGGGACTGGAATGGGAATTGAACAATGGCTGGCACTACGAACTCAGCGCCAACTATGGTCGTTACGACGAGGAAGTGACAGCGACCGGGCAAGTCATCATCGACCGCTTCTTCGCTGCCACCGACGCGGTAACCGACCCCGCCACCAACCAGGCTGCCTGCCGCTGCGACGTAGACCCGGCCGTCCCGGCGATGAACACACCTTTCGGGATCCCCCGTTGGTCGGAAGGCTATTTCTCCTTCACACCCGGCAGCGGCCAATGCGTGCCCCTTAACATCTGGGGCGGACTGCCGGGCGTGACCCAGGAAGCGGCGGATTGGGTCACAACCACCACATTTGACGAGCTGACCATCGATCAAACCGTTTTCTCCGCCCATCTCATCGGAGACTGGTTTGAGTTGCCCGGCGGTCCGGTGGGATTCGCCACCGGTTTCGAGTACCGCGAGGAATCATCCCACGCCCGCTTCGGTCCGTGGCAACGGGGCGTCATTCCTTCCGGTTCGCCGTTTTCGGCCAGCACCTTGATCAGCGAGGTATCGGACAACGGATCCCTGGTTTTCGATCCATCCATCATCGTAAGGAACGAGCAAGGGAAATACGACGCCAACGACGTCTTCGTCGAGTTCTCGCTGCCCATTTTAGCCTACCAACCGGTGTTCGAGGAGCTGACCCTGGACGTGGCGGGCCGCTGGTCCAACTATTCCACCATCGGCGCTACCGAGTCCTGGAAGACCAATCTGGTGTGGGCGCCGGTAGCGGATTACGCTCTTCGCGCAGGCGTTTCCCAGGCCGTGCGCGCGCCCAACATTCACGAATTGTTTGGTCCGGAAACGGGCGCCACCGCGCGCCCGGCGGATCCCTGTGACGTGGCCCAGATCAACGCCATCGCGAAGGACAATCCCACCCTGGCCCAGAACACCCAAACCAACTGCGTGGAGGATTTTCAGAGTTTCGGCCTGAATCCGTTCGACACGGCCGGCAATTACGCATTTGCCGATCCACTGTCCGCCCGCTTTTCCGGCATAACCAGCGGCAACCCCAACCTGTCGGAAGAAACCGCCGATACCGTCACATTCGGTTTCGTATTCCAGCCCTCTTTCCTCCCCGGGTTCAACCTAACGTTGGACTACTGGGACATCAGGATCGAGGACGCCATCCAATCGGTCACGGCCCAGGACATCGTCAATGGCTGTTATCAGGGCGAATTCCTCAATGACAAATTCTGCACCCTGTTTACGCGTAACACATCGGCATCGTCGGTTCAGTTCGGAGGATTCAATTTCATCCGGTTCACCAACATCAACTTCGCCAAGCTGGAGACCGATGGGATTGACGCGAGCGTCAGGTACCACTTCGGCTTTGGCGCTCACGACTTCGAAGTGTCCGTCACCGGGACCAAGGTCAACTCGTTGAACAACTTCACCAATCCCTCCAACCTGAACGATGTCGATGTGGAACTGGGCGAAATCCTGCGCCCGGAATTGGCCGGTAATGTCCTCCTCCGCTGGACGTGGGGTGATCTGAGTGTTGGCTGGCAGTCCCAATACATGGGAGAGATGCTGTTGGGCACCGGCAGAGTGGAAATCGATACCGCACAAACCCTGTTCGGTGACGCGGTATTCCTGGACGGCATCTGGATTAACGATCTGAACGTCCGTTACGACATCGGCGACAATCTGACCCTTTTCGGCGGCATCAATAACCTGACTCATACGGATCCGTTCATATCCGAAAACGCCTTTCCGGCCACTCCGCGCGGACGGATGTTCTTTCTAGGGGGGACATATCGCCTGTAGGAACTGAGGCGCCGGGGGCGCCAATTAAGAATTAAGAATTAAGAATTAAGTATTAGGAATGGAGAGAGAGGAACCGCAAAAAGCACAAAAGACACAATGGATAAGAGTTGCTGAGAATCTGAGTTTCTGAGAGGAGGAGGAACCGCAGATGACGCAAATTTGCGCAGAGGGGGGGGTAACCACAAAAAGCACAAAAGACACACAGAGGCTGAGATTCAGCGGTAAATCATCGTGATCGAAAATGGACCACGGATTTCACGGATGGGAACGGGTGGGGAAATTGCCACAAAAGACGCAAAAGGACCCCCTTTTTTCTAAATCTCTGAGCCTTTTGTTCTTTTTGTGGCTATTTATCTTCGCGAACTTTGCGAGCTTGGCGAGAGTCAAATAATTCAGTGGTTAGTGACAGGCGATGTATAAACCAAAGGAGTCGGGCAGGCAATGGAGTGGTTCGTTTTTTCAACTCCTTCGCATGCGCAATTTCCGGCTTCTATGGGGTGCCGGAGCACTGTCGGCGATTGGCGACCAGTTCGACCTGATAGCCTTCCCCTGGCTGGTTCTGGTGATCACCGGTGACCCATTGGCGGTCGGCGCCGTTATGGCGGTAGGCGGGATCCCAAACGTCGTCTTCATGCTGCTGGGCGGTTCCTTGGTGGATAAATTCTCCCCCCGCGCCATTTTGCAGTTGAGCAACGCCCTGCGCATCGCCCTGAGCACGGTTCTTGCTGCCCTGATTTTGACGGGTTTTTCCGAGTTGTGGCTCATATATCTCTTCGCCTTTTTCAAGGGGATATCCGACTCTTTCTATTACCCCGCCCAAATGGCGATTGTGCCGCGGGTTGTGCCAACCGAGCAGCTTCGCCAGTCCAACGCCTTGATACAGACCACCGTCGAACTGGGCGGCTTGATCGGCCCGATTCTCGCGGGCGGAATAATTGCCTTCTTCGGGACCGGCGGCGGTGCAGCCACCCTGGCCATGACAAGCATGCCAAACCCTCAGGAGTCGGTTGGCGCGGACCTGACCGGTATTGGCCTGGCGTTTGCGGTGGTGGGTTTCGTCATCCTGGTTTCGTCGCTGCTTCTTGGCCGGATCCGCCTGGAGCAGCAGAGCCCCGAATCGGCCGAAGAGAAAAAGGAGGATGGCGGCATCCTGAAATCCATAGGCGAGGGCATCAGGTTTGTTCGTGCGGACGCGGCCATGTTTACCATGTTCCTATTGATCGTTGGAATTGAACTGCTGGTGGAAGGTCCCTTCATCGTGGGATTGCCCATCCTGGCGGATGCGAAGCTTGGGGAAGGCGCCCTCGCCTTGGGAGTCATCATGTCCGCCTACGCCGGCGGTTCCCTCTTCGGCTCAATTTTTGCGGGAACCCTGCCCGCGCCCAAACGCCGGTTCGGGCCAATCCTGGTCGTTCTATTCGCTGTGTCGGGCCTCCTCTTGATGCCCTTTGGCTTTTTGGGTTCGATGTGGATTGCCGCCGCCTTGGCCCTGGTAATCGGCACAACGGAAGGATATGCAGGCATTCTGTTCATGTCGTGGCTGCAAGGGCGCACGCCGCAGAGAATGATGGGGCGCGTGATGAGCCTTCTGATGGTATCGGCGGTAGGACTGTCCCCGCTCTCGCACACCGTCTCGGGGGCGCTGTTGAGGCTGAGCGTCGAGTGGGTTTTCCTGGGCGCAGGCGCGTTGCTTACCCTTCTCTGCCTGGCGGTCACCTTCAGGCGTGAGGTCCGAACCATGAGAATGCCCTAGGAATGAGGAATTGGAAAGAGATGCTGAGTTGCTGAGTTGCTGAGAGGGAGAGACAGGGCTGGCGCCCGGCGGAGAGTGAAGAGTGAAGAGTGAAGAGAGACAAATCGTGATCTTGATCGTGATCTTGATCGTGATCGAAAATGGACCACGGATTTCACGGATGGGTTAATAGCCGCAAAAGATCGCAAAAAGCGCAAAAGATAAAAGATGCTGAGAGGGGGAGGTTCACCATCACGCTGGTAGATCCACCAATCCATTAGCGTTGCCTCCATTTTTTTGGCATTGAAATTGCTTATCCGCATCAGTTGTCTGGCGCTAACACTTGGCCCCGACATTCGACAAAATTATTATGAATAACCCCAAATACCTCAAAGCATGGATCGTGTTTTTCCTGATCGCCACGACGGCAGGATCTTTAGCTGGAGCCCTAGCAGGTGGAGTAGCCGCCTTATTTATCGGCATTCTCAATCCCGGCGATACAACCGTTTTGGCAAGTAATAAATTCCTGTTTCAGGCATTAGGACTTTTAGTGACGCTGCCGATTTCGTTCTTCGTCTACAAGTGGTCTGTCAAGAAATTCATCCTTCCGCAGCTGGGAACGGAAAACCCGGTTGACTGATGGAAATTTGCCTGGTCGATGGCCTGCAACTCGTTGAGGTGAAGCTACTTGGTTCGGAATAGCGACCCAACCGCCCCTCTGGGAGTTTTCTCAAGATAAATTTGGTCCCCGGTAGATGTGGGGTATGATCGGGAGACTTCCGGGCTAGAGTTAATTCCTGGGGGATTTTCGATCACGATCACGATCACGATTTTGAGGCAGGGATGTGGGCGAGGCATGCCTCGCCCCTACGAATAGGCGGGTTGGAAAACCCGCCCTCCGTTATT
Source organism: Opitutales bacterium (assembly GCA_965204545.1). GTDB lineage: Bacteria > Verrucomicrobiota > Verrucomicrobiia > Opitutales > UBA2995 > JAABVD01. The sequence continues at coordinate 2,454,379 of CBDBFA010000003.1, forward strand.
GATGCCGACCTATCTGGAATGAACTGCAACGCAGTTCCACTCCAAAGCCCAGTGTGGCAAAGCCATTTTTGTTTTTTTTGGGATCGAATGGAACGCCGCCAAATTCGTGTTGCCCTGGGTGTCTTAGGCGGTAGGTTGGCCATTCAAGATGACGCGCCGGCGAGAAAAGCGAGACACGGAATCTGGTCCCATGCCAGGCGCCGAGGAGGCATTTCCGGGTCGTGAGGCGCCCGGTGGCCTGCAAATGCCGCGCGATGACATGCTGGAGTTGGCGCGCAGGGCTGCAGAAATTTTGGTGGATCGCCTGGAGAAGCTGCCCGGGGACAGAGTGTGGGACGGCGAGTTCAGGGATGGGCTCATAAAAATCCTGTCGGAGGATCCTCCGGAGGAAGGGCGCAATGCCATGGATGTGCTTGAGCAGGCCGCACACGGTGTCTTGCCGTGGTCGTTGAGGCTGGATCACCCGCGTTCCTTCGGATTCGTACCATCCTCTCCCACGTGGCCTGGAATACTGGCTGAATTCATAGCGGCGGGCTACAACATCAACGCATGCACGTGGCTGGTCGCGAGCGCTCCCAGCGAACTGGAGTTGGTGGTGATCGATTGGTTCCGGCGCTGGTTCGGATACCCGGAGGGGGCAGGGGGGCTATTCACCAGCGGTGGTTCAGCCGCAAGCCTCGATGCCTTCGTCGCGGCCAGGGAAGCGGCGGGTAATCGGGAACGCGCGACCGTCTACATGAGCGATCAGAGTCACTCCGCATTCCTGCGCGCGGCGATCATCACCGGAATTCGCCGCGAGTGCATCCGCAATGTCCCCAGCGACCGGCGCTTTTGCCTGGACATGGAAGCATTGGCTCAAGCCGTAGCCGAAGACCGCGCGGCCGGGTACACACCGGTTGCGATCTGCGCAAATGTCGGCACGAGCAGCACGGGCGCTATCGACCCGCTGGATGCAATGGCGGATTTCTGTGCGGAGGAAGGGATCTGGCTGCATGTCGATGCCGCCTACGGAGGTTTCGCCGTTCTCACCGAGAAGGGGAAACGCCTTCTGGCAGGGATCGAGCGCGCCGATTCGATCTGCGTGGACGCGCACAAGTGGTTGTTTCAACCGTACGAGGCGGGTTGCCTGCTGGTCAAGGATCTGCGCACCCTTGAGAACGCATTTCGGGTCCGCCACGATGTACTGCAAGACACGATTTGGGGTGCGGGCCACCCGAACTTTTCGGATCGCGGCTTGCAACTGAGCCGTTCGTTTCGCGCTTTGAAGGTTTGGATGTCAATCCAGACCTTCGGCATGGCCGCGTTTAGGCGCGCCGTCGGCCATGGCATGGCCTTGGCCGTTCGGGCAGAGGACTACGTGCGGGCGAGCGCCGTTCTGGAGATCATGTCCGCCGCGTCGCTGGGAATCATTTGTTTCCGCGTCAACCCCGCAAATTCCGGCCTGGATGAAAAAGACCTGAAGGCGCTCAACGGAAATGTGCTCGCCCAGGTCTTCTGGGACGATACGGCCTTCCTTTCATCCGTGTCCCTGCACGGGAAGTTTTCCTTGCGACTTTGCATTATCAACCACAACACGAGCTGGGACGACGTGCGGGTGACCCTGGAAGTAGTCGAGTCTTTTGGCAGGGAAGCATTGAAGACAATCGGCAAGGTCTCTTGACCCCATCTGTGTATTTATTTCGTGTTGGCCTAAGAAGGAATCCAATTTCATGCCCGCACTTCAATCCGGACTATCCGCACACAAGCAGAGGTCGAGCAAGACGGCGATCCTCGCAGCATGTGTACGGGCGTATCATAGTCAGCAGAGCATGGCCCCGGTCTTCTCCGATGATTATGCGGTTGCCATGGTGCCGTTTTTCTGGCGCGTGATCGCGAAGAACAGACTCCTCGGATGGTTCGTTACTCACAAGGTTTTCTACTCCTTTCGTCCCGTTCACACTGAGATTATCCTGCGGGCCCGGTATGCCGAAGACCATCTCATGGAGGCGATTTCAAAGGACATCGGACAGTATGTGATTCTCGGTGCCGGTCTCGATACGTTTTCCATGCGCCGCAAGGAACTCGCGGACAGGGTGCGGGTATTCGAATTGGATCACCCGGCAACTCAGGCGACAAAGGAGAAACTGGTGCGCGCGGTAAACGGCGGCGTTCCGTCCAATCTGGTATTTGTTCCCATGGATTTTGAGACCGATAAACTGAACGAGGAGCTTATTCGGGCGGGTTTCGATCCGGAAAAGCCCGCCTTCTTTTCATGGATGGGAACGACTTATTACCTGACGAAGGAAGCGATACGGGAGACATTTGCTCTCATTGCAGGTGTTTCCGCGCCGGGTAGCCGCATTGTTTTCGATTATAAACTCGCCAGGAATCTCATTCCCGAAGAGAGCTTGCCTTTTGCCGACAGGTTGGACCGATTTGTGGCTCGCCGCGGGGAGCCAATGTTGTCCGTATTTACACCCGAGGAATTGAATGACGAGATGTCGCGGATTGGCTTCGGTGAGATAGAGACCCTTTCGTCTGAGGAGCAAAAGCGCCGTTACCTGAGGGAAGGAAGCGACCTGGTCGATCCGGCGCCAAATTTCTCCTTCGCCCTGTTCGGTATGATGTAAATTGGCTGTCGCCAAGGCGCCAAGGCACAAAGGATAAGAGATGCTGAGTTGCTGAGTTGCTGAGTTGCTGAGAGGGAGAGACAGGGCTGGCGCCCGGTGGAGAGTGAAGAGTGAAGAGTGAAGAGAGACAAATCGTGATCGTGAACTTGATCGTGATCGTGATCGAAAATGGATCACGGATTTCACGGATGGGTTAATAGCCGCAATAGAACGCAGAGGGCGCAAAGGATAAGAGATGCTGAGATGCTGAGAGATCAAGCACAGCTTTGTTAGAAAAATTTTGTGTGTTTTAGTGCTTTTTGTGGCTATTTATTTCCGCGTTTCTTGGCGATCTTTGCGAGATCCCCTTCTCCCGACGACCGGTGAAATGGGTCTCATTTGACTCGGTTGGAAGTTTGGTGTTCGCTCATGCTTGCAACACGATAACAGGCCGGCTCCTGCCGTGGCCGAATTTGAAATGGAAAAATGAGAGTTTTGACAGTAGCCGCATTAATCCTGATGGGATCTACCGCGTTGGCCAACGATCCTGGCAGACTGCTCAATCTATCCAATCGCGCATGGGTTGGAGTTGGGCATGAAAGGTTGATTGGATCGGCTATCACCACCGGCGAATTACCAATGAAAGTTCTCGTAGTTGTGCGAGGTCCTTCACTGGCAAATGCCCTGCCAGCCGATTTCACCGGGAATGTGCTGGAGGACCCGATGGTGTCATTTTTGGAGCTTCCTCCGGATTCCAATGTAGTGGAAGCCAGCAACGATAATTACAGGGAATGGAATGATGGAGAAATCGAGGAACGCTTCCCTGGATTCATTGAGCATCCCAATGAATCCGGGATCCTGTTGGAGCTTCCCCCGGAAAAGAGCTTCTCTGCAATTGTCGAAGGAGTCGGAGGGACGACCGGCCTTGCACAAATCGAGTTCTACGAGATCGTTCAAGCCCCTCCGGAAAATGGGATTTATTTAAAATACACCCCCACCTTGGAGCAGGAAATTGTTCTGAACCACGGTTCCATATTTGGGTTTTCAGGTGATATTTTCGGTAACCAACACCTGTTTTTTGGAGACTATGCCATCGGCATAGGGGATCCCCAATATTTCTACAGTTATCTAGGCCTGAATGGTGATGGCCAACAGATGATATCTGAAGAAATTCTGATTACGGGTGAAATCACCAAAGGGCAATTTCTGAACTTTTCCTTAAATGACAGCGATGGCAATGAGGTGGTATTCGACCTGGTCTACGATCAGGTTCTTAACGAAATTCCTACGTCATTGGATCTGGTTGCTGGAACTTGGACGGCATATGACGATGACGATGTGCCGGTAAGCACTATTGTGATTGCTTCCGATGGAACGATCACGGACGAGGACTCGGATGATTGCACGGTAACCGGGGAAGTTGAGATTCTCTATCCCGACCGCAATCTATTTTCTGTAAACTTCAAACTGGAGGGCTCGTGTTCCCCCTCCCCCGGGAGCTACTTCGGAGACGCCTACTTCGCAGTGTGCGACACAATCGATGATTGCAGCGCATTCCGCCTTCAAACAATTGGATCGGACGACGGCGGGGAAACATTTCATTACCTTGGCGGGACTTACTGGAGGAACTAGTGCCAATCATCCCGTGACGGTCGGTTTCTCAACCCGTTGGCATGGGCATCCTGGACGAAACTCTCGCGAACGGGATCCCATTTCAGGGGACGCTTCAACTCGATGGCGATGTTTGACAGGTGACATAGGGTGGCGGATCGATGACCTATTTCGACTCCGGCATGGAGGTATTGTGATTTCCGAGTGCGTATGCAATCAAACCAGTTTTGCAAGTGCCCCCCCTTCGTATGCCGCATGGAGATGGGCAAATCCTTGGAATGCCTGCGAATAAGTTCCTTAGGTGTGGTGTAGAGTTCTCCACGGTTCACGTAAAGCTGACCTTCCGTGCCGAAAAAGGTTACGCCGTTATTACCGCTCTTCAGGTGCATGGTGACCCCGTTGGCATACTCGAAGTCCACGTCTATATCAAAGAAGGACGTATGCCTGGAACCGAAGGGATTTCTCTCTCCCATACCCCGAACCATTACCGGTCCGGTATCGTCGGTACCTAATCCGGATTGCGCCGTATCCAGGAAATGAGCGCCCCAATTGGCAATCTCGCCTCCTGAAATCTCCGGAACGAACCGGAAGTTGTAGTGAACGCGCTCCGAATGATAGTCACACCAAGGAGCGGGCCCAAGCCACATGTTGTAATTGAGATGGGGCGGCACGGGTTCCGCCTTCCAGGTCTCGGCGCTCCCCGACCGCGTCTTGATCGCAACCTCGACGTGCTTCACCTTTCCGATCAGACCGTTCCGCACTATTTCGGAGGCGATTACAAACCGCTCGTCGGATCGTTGCTGACTGCCCACTTGAACTATCTTTTCATGGGTTTTAGCCAGATCGGCCAGCTCCCGGCCTTCCACAATATGCAGGGACAGCGGCTTTTCCACGTAAACGTCCTTTCCGGCCAGGATGGCGGCCTTGGCGATGGGTACATGCCAATGATCGGGAGTGGCGATCACCACGGCGTCAATATCGTCCCGGGCCACAACATCCCTGAAATCCCCAAATCCTCTTATCCCTTCGTACCTGGTTTTTCCATAATGTTCCGCGTATTGAGCGGAAGCTTTCCCAACCGCGTCCGATCGCACATTTCCGTCCACGTCGCAGATGGCGACGACCTGGCAATCCTCGCTGCTCACCAAGGTGGGAAGAAGAACCCTTCCACCCTGGTTCTTCGCTCCGATCAAGGCCAATTGAATCCGGTTATTGGCAGACTTTCGGGAACTGGAACTCGCGCCTGCGGCGAATGTTGAAATTAATCCCGGGGTCGTGGCGCTCAATGCGCTCAAGGTGGATAGTTTGGCAAAATCTCTTCTATTCATGGGTATCTGAAGGTTGTGTTAATGCCAAAAATGGCGAAGCCATTGAAAGCCTATTTCCCCATCCGCATGCGGCGGCGTTTCTTCCGCATCCGGACAGTCGCCTCGTCCGAGCCGTCGTGGAAGGAACCAAACCAGCGGTCCCAAGGCGCGTCCACGTTGCCGTAATTGCACTCGAAAAAGCGGTGGTGCAACTGGTGGTGAAAGTCGGCCGCGTCCACCACGCTGGTATCCTTGACCAGCAACTTCTCAAAACCGGCGTGGGAAAACGCCGGACCCATGCACCGGGTGTAGAGGTGCAGCAGCAGAATGACCGGATGGGAGGGCAGGACAAAGTGTATAAGCACAGAGGATATGTAGATGACGTGCTCGACCGGGTGCATCGCCATCCCGGACCAGGGGCCGATATGGATGTTGCGGTGGTGCAAGCGATGCACCGTCTTGTACAACGGCGGCCAATGCAGCATCCGGTGAATCAGGAAAAAGTGCGACGAGAGGAGCACGGGAATGACGAGCAGCCAAAGCACGAAAACCAAGGGATAATCGGTGAAGGCGAAGCTGGGAACCACCCCGTTGGCCAAGCCCCAGAAATAGAGCGCCTCGTAAACGCTCCAGACCGTCATCCCGCTGGCCAAGGACCAGAACATGTTGTCCCAAACCTGATTGCGAAATGAAAATTTCCGGGTCTTATCAAACTTTTCGCGGGCATCGTATTTGAGGCGCTTGCCTTGCAGGCGGAACGTGAACAGGTAGAGGTGAAGGCCGCCCGCAACCACAACCATGAATAGAAAGTTTCGCAAGAAAATCAGCCCGATCCAATCCGCCGAGAGCGACCGCATCCGGGAAAGATCCGGGACCCAATAACGGTAGACCAGGACAGCCATGATGAGAAAGAGAACGTTCCGCGTTACCGTCACCCAACGCTTGGTCAGCGCGACCGCGAAGGCCTTGGGATTCGGCGGCCAATCGAACAGCGGGGAGAAGACCACGGGCGTCGTGTGGTTCCAGGATCCCTTTCCTTTCGAGGATATCCGAGCTTCTCCCTTCATGCCGGTTTCAAAATTTCAAGTAGGCTTCACTGTTGGTAACAGCTCAGGTCCCTATAACCTGGATCGTCGGTTAGTATGAGAATGAAATTGGGCTTTGCCTCAAAGTTCAAGGAGGAAAGCAGTTAGCCCGCATTTCTCACTTACCGAGCGAACGCGACATCACCCAATCCTCTACAGCGCTCCGGCATACCGTCACTTACAGCGGCAGAGCAAGGATGCTCTTGCCCTACCGTTATTGATGATTGGTAGCCTACAGCGGCAGAGCAAGGATGCTCTTGCCCTACCGTTATTGATGATTGGTAGGGCTACTGCGTCCTCGCAGTGCCGATGCTACCCCCAAGAGGCTCCGCACGACACAGCGCAGGTCAAGTGACGCGGATGGGTGAAATTCAATTTGGAATCAGGAAGAAAATGAAACGCGGAAAGCGCAAACTGCACAAACTCCGCGGATTTCAATTAGTCGGTCCAAAGGCCTTTTTGATGCTGAGGTAGTAGCGGAGGCCGTCCGGCTCGTAGAGGAAACCGGGATAGCCGTTGGAATTCTGGTAGGCGGCAAAGGCTGTTGGCGGGTCGGTATCGAAGAGGTTTTCGATGCCGAGAGTGTAGGTGGTTCCGGCTAACCAGCCTCCCCGTTCCGGCGGCAGATTGTAGGCCAACTGCATGTCCCACAGCAGACGATCGTCCACCTCGCTCAGTTCGAAGTTGCGGTCGATGTCGACAAAACCGGAGGTGTAATGGCCGGCCAGGAAGATTTCGAAGTTCCGGTAGTCCCAACCAAAGGTGGTGGTGAATTTGTATTCGAGATAGCCGTCCTGATTCGAGCCCACGTTGGTGATGACGAGCGGCTCCCCGTCCCTGGTTCCGACTTGTACATCGCTGCCTTGCGGTTCGCGAAGGGCCAGTGAGGTTCCCGAGCCGTAACCGACCAGGTCGAAAGCGGTGGCTGTGGGGCTGCTTTGGATGAGGGCCTCCAGCAGCCAGGTGAAGTTGAACCCCCAGTGGAATATTCCGAGGTTGTCCGTCTGAAGGATGTAGTTGGTCCCCAGGTCGATGCCGTTAAAGGTGGCGTAACCGGAGTTCTGAAACAAGGTATCCAGGAGAAGGATATTGTTCTGACTGTCCAAATGGACATTTTCCCCAGGGGCAAGGGGATCGCCGGCGAAGATGCGATCAGCCGTATCCTGCGGGTTGTTGGACACCGCTCCACTGCGTTTGATTTGCCAATAATCCAGGTTGAGAGTGAAGTTTTCCAAAAAATTGGGGGATAGGACGGCCCCCAGGCTCAAGCTTTCAGAAGATTCGGGTTCAAGTTGGGGGTTGCCCGCGACCGTGACGGGAATTTCCGGGTTGATGTCATCCGGGTTCCAGGGATTGGAAATGGTGGCCAGACCGCTGGTCTTGCCAGCGAAAAGTTCAAAGAGAGATGGCTCCCGGAAGCCATTGCTCCAACTGCCCCGCAAGATAAAGTCCTGGGTGGGGGCGAAGCGGGAGCTGATTTTCGGCACGAAAGTGGACCGTTTGCTGGTGACGAAGTCCTCGTAACGCCCTGCCAGGCTTATGTCCCAGTTGTAAATGGGGGCAAGCATCTGAGGTCCGATGATGGGCACGGAGCTTTCGAAGACGAAGGCCTGTATGTCGCGGCTGGCATTGGTATAGGTTCGGGTTGATGACCCTACCATGTCCCCGCTGTCCTGGGATGTGTCGGGATATTGGTTAATCGATTCCCGCCGCCAATCGTAACCGAGGGCCAGCCCCAGGTCGCCGCCCGGAAGAGCGTATAGGTTTTCGGAGGATACATGGGCATGGGCGAACCGTACTTCGGAATTGCCCGCGTTGTGGATGGCAACGACAGCATGCTCGGCCAGGGCTCGGTTGCTTTCGTTCCAATAACCGTCAAACTGGGAGGCGCCAAAGGGATTGTAAGGCTGGGTGCCCAGGTCGAGAAATTGGCTGCTGGATGGGTCGAACCAAGGGTCGGCCGCGTTCATCAGGCGGTTTAGGCGGCTGGCGGAAACACTCTGAAACACGCTTAGTTCCTCTACGCGGCTGATTCGGGCGCCCGAGTCGAAACTCCAATTGGTGTCGCCGACTTCCAGTTCTTTCCCTTTCAGCTCCGCCGTGGCGAAGTAGGCCTCGGTGTAGGTGTCGACCAACCGCCGGCCGAATTCTTCCAGTCTGGCCCGGGTCACCCCTTCGAGATCCTGATTGAAGGGGTTGAAAGGGTTGTATGCACCGGGGGCCAATTCGCTCAGACGATAGAAATCCTGGCCGCCCTCCGTATACTTCACGTAGCCCGGTTCCGCGACCCCGTCCACGTTCGAAGTGGGGAGGCTAATGGGAAGGGGGGTGCGTGCGGGGATGACCAGGCTGGTGCCGCTCAAATTTCGGAAAGGCCCGGTGGCGGCAGGGGCAAGAGCATCATTTGCATCCGCCCTGGTGTAACTGAAGTCAGCGGAAGCGGTGATGGCATCGGATAATTTCCGTTTGAAGTTGAGAAAGGTACCCATCCGTTCAATTCGCGGGGTGGCCGGCGCCAGGAGGTTGTAGTTGTAACGCGAGTGCATGCCGAAGCCGCCCAGATAGGTGTACTGGTCCGCCGTCAGGTTGCCGTCGTTGTTTTCGATATTGGCGTTTGCTGTGCGCGTGCCGTCCGGGTTGGAAGGACCGGAAGTGACCAGAACGGCCCTTTCCGGAGGGGAGGGCATACCCTCGGCGTCCAAACCGGGGATAAGTCCACCCGGGCCCAGACCGAGCGCTTCGCGGGCGGCGGCGGCGGAGATTTGTATGTTGATGGGAATCGCATTGGAACTGAGAAAGGGCGGGACGGCCGAATAGGGGCGGTCCGCATTGGAGATGGGGTTTTTCTTCAGGTAAAAGACGCTGCCGGTGATGTTTGCATCGGAACCGCCGACTCCGAAGACGACACTGCTGTAGAATTCGGAGGAATCCGTGCTGGTAATATCATTGCCGTAGCGAGTTACAAATTCCGCGCCCTCGTATTCGGTGTTGGTAATGATATTGATCACCCCGGCAACGGCGTCCGCGCCGTAGGTGGCGGAGGCCCCTTCTTTCAGCACCTCGATCCGTTTAATGGCACCTACCGGGATGGAGTTCAGATCGATGAAAGCGGTAGTGCCGCCCGATCCGGTCGGCCAGGGAGCGACCCGTATGCCGTTGACCAGAATCAGAGTGGAGTCGGGCCCGAGCCCTCTCAAGGAAACAGAGGAAGCCCCTGGGGTAAATCCGGTCTGATTATTCTGCATGGGAACGGCTCCAGCGTTGTTGATGGGCAGGGTTTGCAGGAACTCCTCTGCCGTAACGTAGCCGATGGAGTCGAAATCCTTGCGTTCAATCACCTGCACCGGCACTGAAGTGGCTTCATTGGAAAGCAGTAACGAGCCGGTTGTTACGAATTCCTCCAATTCATAGATTTCCGGGAAGATTTCCTCTGAACCGTCCTGCGCCACTGAGACTGAGCAGAAGAGGAGGGAAATCAGAGACCAATAGCAAATTTTGGGAGCCATCCTCTTGGGAAGCTGCGCCATTTGCAAAGGCTTGAATAGCCCTATACGAATCACAGATTTACCGGTTATGGATTAACCGGCCATCTGTCAAGCTCTCGTTGAGACCACAGAGGCGCCGGGGGCGCCAATTAAGAATTAGGAATTAGGAATTAGGAATGGGGAGAAAGACGAACCACGGATCACACGGATAAACACGGATAATCTTGATCGTGATCATGATCGTGATCGTTACCGAGCGAAGCGACATCTTCCAATTGAAACATTGATCCGATTTCGTCGGAACAGAAAATAACGGAGGGCGCTAACACCCGAGCCCCTGGGAAACCTGGCAATAACTGGTGAGGGGGACCGCGCACATTCGGTTCCAGTCCGATTTGTCGATGACCGACTGGTTCATCAGTCCGATCATTTCGTCGAATCTGCCGAGGGCGTCACAATCCACCAACACGGGATCCGCCGCTTTTCGGTGGCGAGGCCAAGCGCGGTCGCGGGCGTAGCGCCAAAATCCGCTGTCGTACCTGGAGCCGCAGGAGTAGTGCCAACCGACGAACAGGCCGTAGCGGAGCATGTTGTTGATGAGAAATCGGTTAACTACCGGAGCGTCGAGCTCGATGTGCTCTGGGGGCCGGTTGAGTCTCATGTGGAGAACCATCCCGATCTGCAACTGCGCCGAAACGATTGCCGTTGCTTCGAGGGGCTCCATGAAGGCCGCCGCGTTGCCGATCCGGGCCACCGCGCCATCGTATATCTGGCGATGGACAAAATTGGGAAACGGGATGACTGCGCGTTGCTCGAATTCCGATACGCCATCGGTTTCCAGGAACGCGTCGAAGTCCGATTCGATTTCGGCAAGGCTGGATAAATCGCGGTTGAAAATGTACCCGTAAGATGTGTGCACGGTCAGCGGAATGACGAATATCCAGCCGTGCGGACGGGCAACGGCGCGGGTGTAGGTAGGTTGCAGAACGAGTCCTTGCCTTTCTTCTTGGACGATGGCCGGACAGCGGCGGATGACGGCTGTATTGGTGGGGATGAAGGAAATGTCGATGTGCCGGTCCGGATGAAGTTCCTTGGGAAATCCGCGGGCATCGAAGACCAAGTCGTAGCGTTCCGGGGCCAAGCCTTCGAATTCCACTTGGGCGCCACCCTCTACCCTGGTTATATTGAGCACTTTCGCGTCGACGTGGCGCGCGCGCGTGCTTTCGTGCAGCAGGTCCGTCATCGTGTCGGCGGAAAGGTGATAAGCGTAGGACACCTGTTGCGGGGTGAAGTAGTGGATGAAATCCCGGTTGCGCCGGCCCCATCCCTGGAACGCCACCCCGTACTTGCGCGTTCCGTTCAAGCGCTGCTGGACGGTCTCATGGGGAAGATCGGTCAGTTTCCGCAATTCCTGAACGAGGCTCGGCCAACTGCCTTCACCCACTCCGATGACCGGGATGCGGGAGTCGTAAATGTGGTGTAGCTCGTGGTCCCTGTCCGAGTGAAGACGCGTCACGGTGGCGGCCGCCATGGATCCTGCGGTTCCTCGCCCGACAACTGCGATCTTCTGTAAAGGTTTGGGAATTATAACTGCAAATTGGAAAGGGAAGCTGGCATTGTCAATTTGTCGTTATAATTCCCCAATTAAATTTATAGCTCTAATGAGACTTGACCCCGCCGAAAAGATGCGTTCAATTGATCCAAAGAAATTCTTAAGTAAAGGATTTCTTTAGTCATTATTATCAACTACCTAAATAAGGAGGTACCCTATGAAAAGTGGAGATGAAATGCTTCAGCATATTGTTGAGAAATCAGCCCTGGATGCCGATTTCAGGAAGGAGCTTATCGCAGATCCGAAGGCCAGCATCAGTCAGGAATTGGGCATTACCATTCCCGAGTCGATGAACATCGAGATCCACGAAAGCGATATGCAGACGGTGCATCTTGCCTTGCCACCGGATCCGCACATTACTGAGGAGCAACTCGAGGCTGTCTCTGCCGGCCTTTGCTGCTGCTGGTAAACCCGGTACGGTAACAGGCGATTGGCCGGTCCGGATGCGGAACAAACCGCATTTGAGCACGGCTTGGATTTAACACCCATTTGCCTCGTCTCCGGACGGAGCAAATGGGTATTTTTTGTACGTTTCAGTCCGCATTTCTCACAAAATTCGTAAGGCACGGGGAATGACCCCGACACTGGAATGACATTAGACCGCTACCGCTCCGGAAAGCACCATGAACACATAGCCTTTTGCTTTTCGAAGGCGATTTTCAGATAGTACGAGCTTGATGTGATGAATGCCGCGCAGCAGTAGAAAAGGCCCGGACTTTGCAAAGAGCGTCGTCGGTTTGGATACCCAGCCAGCCAGCGCCTTGAGCTTCTCCGGAACTACGAGATCCTCTTGACCCAGGGCTTCCAAAAACGGATCCCAATCAGTCAGGCCGTCGAGCCAATAACGTGAGTCCTTGGTATACCTCTGCTTGACGATGAGGGTCAGACCAAGCGTCGGGCCGAGACCGCCTTCCCGAACGTCGATATTTACCCCGATTCTGACGACATTGGCGCGTTCCTTGAATCGCGAGACCACGGATTCGACAGCCGAGAGCTGACCCGGCCAACCCGTATCCTCCAGATAGGAACACAATTCCCGGCATGTCTTGAAGCCCATGACGGCCAAGCGGATAGCCCGTGAGCGAGACGGGAATACGCCGAACGAATCCATTCGCGTATCTCCCGGCTGCGCCAGGTAGGCTCGTTCGACGTTCTTCCGTTCTGCCTCGTTCCTCTCCCAGCCTACGCAGGAAACGAGCGCGTCAACCACCGTAGCGACATCTTTCACCTGATCACCGGCGCCGAGAATCGGGCGTTCGCCGGGTCTCAGGAACATCGCCGGATGCGGAGATTCGCCGTCCCGCGCCGATCCTATGTCGTATTCCAGCATCAACTTGCGGCCGACGATCTCTGGCAGGGGCGAGTTGTCGGCGTCCATTTGTCTGAACAGCCGCGCAATGGATCTCGCGGTCTCATCTGTCCCGTCAGTCTGCGCTCGCTTCTCGAAAAACGCCGCCGTTCGGGTTCCGCCCGACAAGGAAACGCCGAAATCCGCCTTCGGTCCAGGTTCATGCAGCGGGAGTTCGAAGCCGAAGGGGAGAGCGCCTATCGTGATCGGGTGTTGCCGGGCACATTCGAGTATGCGCTCCCATTCGGGATTTCCGATCAGGACCGGCGAAATCCTGTTTCGAAAGTTCCCAAGCAAGTCGCTCATGGTACCGCCCTCCTGGGCGAGACGGTCCTGGGTCACTGCGACTGCCTGGTCAATATCCATGATCTCGCCTCACGGAATCAGCCGGAATCTTCCAGGAATTCGACGAGACGCTCCAGGGCTTCGATGCAAAAGGCTGAGGTCAGGGATTCAGATCCATGCCCGATCTGGCCTACGGCGCCCCACTTCAGCGTTTGGTCGCCAAAAGCGAGAAGCTCCGGCCAACTGCCGTCTTCCCGTTGCCAAGCCATGAACCTCTCTATTTCGCGTTTCGGATCAATGCGTCCGAGGCTGCCGACATTGTAGAGCGCCGCCATGGCCTGGGCGGTCTGAAGGATGTTGCCGAATTCCCCCTGCGGGTCGCGCAATCCGAGGATGCGATCTGCCAGGAGGGGGCGCAGTCGATGAAGAGCAGGCTGCGCGCGGATCATGGCACGGCTCGTGGCGTAATAGATCGAGACCGTGTCCGGATACCACTTGGACGAGCCCTCGAGCCGGTCTTCGGTAATCATGGATTCCAACCATCGTTGGGCATCCCTGGTTTCGGGGCGATGGCCAAGGCAGGCGATGACGTTGGCATTGACTACGGGGTCGGCTTCGATGCGAAAGGTCGATACCACATTGGGTTCGCCTAACTCCAGAACCCAGGTCGTGAAACAACCCTTCTCATCCCTGTTGGCCAGTATTCGCGGAACGTTCCTTTCCAGCAAGATCCAGGGGTGAGTCCCGATAGCAAGTGAACAAAGTGTGGTACTGTCGAGATCCTGGGGAAGATGGCGGTAGTAGCGCCAGAATCCCGGATATTCCATCATGTCGACGAGATACGCCTTGGTACGGTTACAGATGGCCTTGGCCACCGCTTCATTGCTACTTTCCAAGGCAAGCAGACAGAGAGCTGAAACGAACGGAGGTTTCTCGTAGTGCCGTGGTATGTCCGGGTCGGCGACATTGAACCGGATGCAATGCCAAGCCCCGTTTTGATCGACGGTTGATTCGAGGAAGGCCAAGCCACGGCGGATGCTCTCCTTGCCTGCTTTGACCAGCGCCTCGGGGGAAAGGGAATTCACCCAGGGAGCCGCAGTTTGGGCTGCGGGGGGGCGAATGGGCGGGGCTGGATCGTACATCGTCCTCTTGAGAAATTCGAGTGAGGCAGCGCCGGTCCTGGCTGCTTTCCGTTCTTCCGCGCTGAACCTGCTCCCGGGGGGAAGCACCAAATGGGTCGAGGTATCGGTTTCTTCGTGCACGTGAACCTCATGGCCGTCGTCCAGCGGCAAACCGAGTTCCCGCTCCACCGCATCCCTGGGATTGGCCAGTAGGCGAGCGCGAAATTCGCTGTCATTCCCGGCTTTTTCGAGAAGGCGTTCCGTGGCGTTGACGGGTATTTTCATGAACTCAGGCGACTTGCCTCCTGACCAGGTCCTTGAATATTCCGTCAACCTCCATGAGTTCACTGAAGGAACCGCTTTGCACGACCTTTCCAGCCTGCATGACGTAGATGCGGTCAGCTTTTTCAAGCGTCGACAGCCGGTGGGCGATAACGATCCTGGTCGAGGTCAGAGTAGTCAGGTTCCGCATTACCTTGGCTTGGCTTTCATTATCCAGCCAGTTGGTTGCCTCATCGAAGAGCATGATCCTCGGCCGGCCGATGACTGAGCGGGCGATGGTGACGCGCTGACTCTCCCCGCCCGACAGAACGGCCCCTCTGGTGCCGACCATGGTCATCAAGCCCATGGGCATGCCCTTGATCTGACCTTCGATTTCAGCGACCCGGGCTGCAGACCATACTTCATCGATGGCAACTTTCTCGTGGTGACTGACCAAATTGTCCCAGAGGTCCTGGGGATGGAGTCCTATTGACTGCGGCACGGCGCCAATTTTCCGGCGCACCTGTTTCAGGTTCAGGCTCTTCAGGTCGCGCCCGTCGTAATACACCGCGCCGGCGGATGGCCGGTCGATTCCAAGCGCGAGGCGGAACAGGGTGCTCTTGCCGGCGCCGGACTCACCGGCAATGGCAATGAATTCGCCGGGACGGGCATGAATGGTGACATCGTCGAGAATCAGCGGGCCATCGGGATCGTAGCGGAAGGAAATGCGGTCGAACAAAACATCCCCGCCCAGACGTTCGACCGGCTCTCCTTCGTCCGAAGTTTCAGGAATCGAGGAGAGCAGCGGGCGCATCTGATCGAACGCCGGAAGCATGGCGGCAATGGTGCCGAAGGACTCGCCCAGGCGGGCGATTGCGGACTGGAAAACTATGAATACGGTGTAAACGACCAGAAAATCCCCGATTGGGACAATCCCGTCGCCCACCGTTACCACCGCGAAAAGCAGTACCCCGCCGGCTAGAAAGGGAAGCGCGTCGCCGAATGCCCGGGAATGCCCCTCCAGCGCGCCCATTTCGACCTCTGCCCGCTTCTGTTCGCGGTAATCCCGCGCCCAGATGGCGAAGGCCGACCCTTCCGCGTTTTCCACACGCAGCTTGGCGATACCGCCGATGATCTGGAACAAGCGGCCGGTTACACGCCGTGCAGCACTGATCATCCGCCCATAGGGCGATATCTGGCGTAGCCCAAGAACTACGGTGACCATCAGCGAAGCCAGGCTGAAGAGTAGGGCGATGCTTCCGAGGGTGGCATCGTAGAAGAAGATGACGCAAAAAACCGGCAGAAGAAAAATGACCGACAACAGGCTATCGGCAACGACTCCCTGCAAGTCATCGCGAACGTTCTGGAACGTCATTCCCGACATGGCCAGATCGCCGGCCGGCTGGCGGTGCAGGATTTTTGGCGGAAGGCGCATGAGGCGGTCCCAGAAAGCGGCTTCGACTCGCGAGGCCGAGCGTCCCTCGAGCCGCATCAAGGCGGAGCTTTGCAGCAGTTGCAGCAGTGCTCCGAGCAGGCCGAATCCCGCCAATGACACGGCCACGGCATAGAGCGGCACGGCGCTTCCACCCGCCACGATATGATTTGCCACGAATCCAAGCGCGAGCGCAGGCAGCAATTTGATCAGGCCGCCCGGAAGCCCGGCCATCACCAGCCGCAAGAGATTCGCGCCCGATCCGTGCAGGGCGATTCCCAGCAGATCTGCCGGTTTCACCTTCCCCGAGGGCAATGGACGGTAGAACATCCAGGCTTCCTCCTCCAGCGCCCCGGCGCGGTCCGCCGCAACGCGGACGCTACGCTTGCTGACCGGGTCGATTTCCCGGTATCGCCCGAACATTCCCGGCAACAGCGCGACGGGCTGGCCGTCCTCGGAGCGGAAGGCCAGCAGAGCGTTGCTGTCCCCTCGCCACCAGTTGCCCTCGTCCTTGAACCGCACGCGGCGGGCGCGCACACCTGACGCATCGAGAATGTCGACGAGGCCGATGGGAGAATCGGAAGGCCGCGAGCGCGCTGGAATCCTGAAATCGATTCCTTCATGGCGCCCGATGATTTGCAGGGCATCCGCCAGAGCCGTGTCCTCGACTTTGGCTTCCCGGTCAATGGGTAAGTCGTAGATATTGAAAAGGCGCTGCCGGGCGGCATTTTCTGCCGTGCGGCGGCTGGTTGTCCGCTCGCGTTCGAGATTCGCCTCATCGACCACGGCCAATCGGCGGTTTAAGCGTTCCAGGTTGAAGGCGACCACGTGAAAAGAGGCGAGCGCCGAGGGCAGCATGCCTTGCCGGGCCAATGTTTCGGTCGACTTGCCCGAAACGGTCGCCCCGTTGAACAAGGTGAGCCAACTCGTCCGCGTCAGCGGTATCACGGCTTGGTGCGGGCCGCTTGCCTCGGCCAGTTGCGCCTGGTCGATCATATCCATGAAAAGGGTAGAGCTGCCGGATTCTTCGGAAACCCAGACCACCCCACGTTGCACGGATAAGGTACAAGGGGCCAGGGTCTGGGTCAGACCGGGTTCGGCCAGGGCAGTCGGACGTGGAAGATGGCTTACAAAACGCGAAAGTCCCTTGGTAATGGCTGTCAGCCAGGTATCTGTCTGTTCTGCCAGATTCGCGGGATCAACCTCGGAAAGCAGGGATGACGGCAGGCGTTTCAGAAGGGTGCCCGGTAATCCTTTGGCAATCAGGCGGAGCGTCGTGTCCTTTTGGTAATCGTCTTGTTCATCCGGCGCCACACCCGGCAGCAACCGGCCCGATTGGCAACGCAGCAGATGCTGCGGCGGCGCATGTTCCACTCCATCCTTGAATTCGAGCAGGAAAAGATCCACTGCGCCCCGGTCAATGAACCAGGCATTATCCGGATCGTCCAGTTCCACGGGCAGGTTGCCTGCGCAAGGCACGGATGTGCCGGATCGAGCCGCCAGTTCGGCTATTGACGTGTATTCCGGTATTGCGTCCCGCATCACCCTGACTTGACCAGTTTGTAATAGGTGCCATCCCGGTCCGCGATCAACTCGTCGTGCGTGCCGCGTTGTACCTCGGCGCCCTTATCGAGCACTATGATTTCGTCGCAATCCCGTACGGCGCTCAACCGGTGTGCCACGATCAGGCAGGTGACTCCGCGCCGCCGCAAGGCGTCGTCGACGTATTCTTCCGTCGCGGCATCGAGAGCGCTGGTTGCCTCGTCCAGGATGAGCACGGTTGGATGCCCCACCAAGGCACGGGCGATTTCCAGCCGTTGCCGCTGGCCGCCGCTGAAATTCACCCCGCCTTCCTCGACCCGGGTCTCATATCCCTCCGGTCTGAGAAGGATGTCCTCATGGATGCAGGCATCTCGGGTGGCGGCAATGATGACTTCGTCCGGAACGGCCGGGTTCCACAGGGTGATGTTGTCGCGAAGGGACGCGGAAAAGAGAACGGCCTCCTGATCCACCATGGAAATGGACCGCCGCAGCACTTCCTCGGGAATCTCCTCCCTCGGATGGCCGTCGAACAGGATTTGGCCCGACCAGGGCTGACAGATTCCCGAAACCAGGCGCGCCAGGGTCGATTTGCCTGAACCGCTGGGACCTACCACGGCAACCCGCTGCCCCGGCTTGATCAAGAGGTTGAAGTCCTTTATCAAAGGTGGTCGGCTCTTGTTGTAACCGAAGGTGACGTTGCGCAGTTCGAGCCGGCCTACAAGCTGAAGCTGGCCTTTGAACGTGGGGATTGATTCCGATTCGGGACTTCGGCGGTTGAAAACGGGGTCTTCAGCGGCCTTGGAGATGTCATCCAGACGTTGCAAATCGGTTTCGAGCGCCTTGCGGTGGTCGGCGAACTCCAAAAAACGCCCGACGGGCGCCAGAAACATCTCAGCCAGGATATAGAACCCGACCAGCGTTCCCAAGGTCATTTCTCCCGTCATGACCAGGCTTCCTCCGATGCCGAGGACGGCCGCGCTGCGAAGCAGGGCGATCAGGCCCGGAAGCGCCGAATTGACGGAGCCTAGTTCGGAATAGAGCTGGCGCGCATGCAGTTCGCGCGCCTGTTGTCCACTCCAGCGCGAGAAGAACCGGTCATCCGAACCGGTCATGCGCAGGTTGTCCGCGTGATTCAACATCTGCATGCCGACGCCGATGAGCAAACCCTGTTCGCGTCTCATGGCCTGACTTCTAACGGCCCGGAGCCCGTTGAGGAAGTAAGCGGACATTCCATGCAGCAAGGCCAGCGCCAGAACAATACAGGCGAGAAGGACATCGTAGGCCAACATGGCCATGAGCAAGACCGCGCTCATGGCCATATCGATAAAGAGCACGAGAAACTGGTCCGTCAGATTCTTCGCGATTCTGTCGATGGACGAGACCCGATCGGTCAAATCACCGACCAACCTGTGTTGAAAAAACTCGACCGGCAAGCGCAGCAGTTTCGTTACGCTACGGTTGTAACCCTTCACGGAAATCCGGACTGCGAGCCGCTTGAGAAATCGACCCTTGAGCAAGGAAAGGACGTATACGAGGATGCCGCCTCCGATCAGGGCCGCCACCAATCCGCCCCAAGGCCCATGGTTTTTCAGAACCTCGTCCACGAAAACAGCGAGGGATGCGGGAATGATGAGCGCCAGCACCGTCAACATGAGTCCGCAGGCAATCAGCCCGGTAAGCACATTCCATGATCCGGCCAGCAAGGCGCCCAATTGCCTGAACAAGCCCGGCTGCTCCCCGCCAGTGCTGAAATCGGCCCCGGGGTTGAATCGCAGCGCAATTCCACTGTAGCCCTTGTTGAACTCCTGCGCGGAAACCGTGCGCCGCCCCGTAGCTGGGTCATTGAGATGGTATTTGCGGCTATCGAACCCCTCCAGGACGACGAAATGGCTGAATTCCCAAAACAGAATCAGAGGCAAGGGCAGCTTTTTCAGTTGTTCGGCGCGCAGGCTGAGCCCGCTGCAGTCTAGCCCGTAATGCTTGGAAGCGCGAAAGATGCTCGCGGCGCTGCTACCGTCGCGGCTCACCTCGCATTTTTCCCGCAGTTCGGTAAGCGGTACCCATCGCCCGAAGTAGGCCAGTATGCTGCCGAGACAGGCGGCGCCGCATTCCGAGGCGTGCATCTGCAACTGGACCGGGGTGGTTACTCTCAGTTTCGAGGTCTCAGACGCGGCCTTATTGCTTGCCCCTCTGGAGACGGGCGGCGGCATCCTATAACCGCCTCCTTACAAAAAGCGCCACCGGGGGTTGCCTGCCGAGTTCGATGACAATCCGGCATTCCCCGTCCGCGAGGGAAGGGAATTCCAGGTCTTCATCGAGTGCGATATCGATTCGGTGCAAGGACCCCGGCGCCACGGTCTCGAACGCCTCCAACCCATCGGCAATGGGTAGGGTGGCAATTGCCGCGACCTCTCCATCGAGTAAATTTGCTTCTCCACCTGGTATAGCCAGCTCTATCACTGAGGGCATGCCGGCAGCGATCTGCGTCGCGACATCGCTCTCGACCCAGACCAGCGCTTGCACGGACCCGTTGCTCCGGACCAGGTTTTCGCCGGGTTCGACCAGCACGCCGTCAACCGCGACACAACGGGCTACGCTGCCAAGAAAGAGCCATGCCGCGAAGACGAACAACACCAGGACGATGACGGCCACGAGCAGACGCTCCCGCGGCGTGGAAATGGTCAGCAGCCGATCGAGTTGTTCACGCTTTTCCTTCGCCTCGGCAACTGTATTGTGAAATGAATCAAATGGATTATTAAACACGACCGCAGGTAGGTACCTCGTGGAAATTTAGCTGAGACGAAGAAAATTTCATCAAGCTTGAGCGAAAGATTTGGGGAACTACTTGCCATCTTGCCCAGGCAAGGTCAAGTCCTATAACTTTCTTCCATGCCTCATCAGGAAATATTGCTCGGAGTGAATATCGACCACTGTGCCACGGTTCGCCAGGCGCGTTACAAGGATTTCCGGGTTACGGCGGGTGGCATCATCGAGCCCGATCCGGTATTTTTTGCCCAGCAATGCGAGCTGGCTGGGGCCGACAGCATTACCGTCCACCTGCGGGAGGACCGGCGGCACATCCAGGACCGGGATGTGGAGCGCCTGGGCGAGGTTTTGCGACTGCCCCTGAACCTGGAGATGGCGGCCACCGAGGCCATGTTGGATTTTGCCTTGGCCGTCAAGCCGGATTACGCCTGCATCGTCCCGGAAAACCGTCGGGAGGTGACCACGGAGGGCGGCCTCGATATCGTCCAGGCCCGGGACCGCGTTGAAGATGTGATCGGCGTGCTGCAAAGCGCCGGTATTGTGGTCAGTCTGTTTATCGATCCCGAACCCGAACAAATAAGAATGGCGGCGGAATTGGGCGCTCCCGTGATCGAGATGCACACCGGCTCATATGCCAATTCCTATTTTTCGGTGGAGCGGAAGCATCAGTTTGCCAGACTCCGGGCTGGGGCAGAGTTGGGACATGAT
This sequence comes from Opitutales bacterium, assembly GCA_965204545.1. Lineage (GTDB taxonomy): Bacteria > Verrucomicrobiota > Verrucomicrobiia > Opitutales > UBA2995 > JAABVD01. The sequence continues at coordinate 2,475,530 of CBDBFA010000003.1, forward strand.
CTGGGCCTCACCATCAACGCCGGGCACGGCATCAACTACGTAAATATTTCCGAAGTGAGGACGCTGCCCCACCTCCATGAACTCAATATCGGGCACAGCATCGTGAGCCGGTCATTATTGACCGGGGTGAAGGAGGCGGTCAGGGAGATGAGGAGGTTGATGAATGTCGGAGGCTGAGGCAGGTTTGGCCGGGTTGGCCTTGCGATTCCCCCGGGGCGGAACCGTTTTGAACGTCGGCGCCGATGTCATAGAAGTGGAGCGGGTGGCCAAGGTTTACCAACGCCGCAAGGAGCGCTTCCTCAAGCGGGTGTTTACCGAGGAGGAGCGGGAATATTGTTTCGGAAAGTCCGACCCCTTTCCCCACTTGGCAGCCCGATTCGCCGCCAAAGAGGCGGTCTCGAAGGCGTTTTCCACTGGAATCGGAAAATTGTTTGGCTGGAAATCATGCGGGATCTACCACGATCCCTGGATGCAGCCGTTGGTTCGACTCGACGAGCAGGGGAAAACCCTTTTGGACGCCCTCGATGCGACCGATGTGCGCATCACCCTTTCCCATACCAAAACGGTTGCCATAGCGGTAGCCATACTGGTGAAAGAGCAACCCTGAGCCCGTGAAAATGGCCAAGAGCGATAACACTCACCCCATTCTTTCCTGTGCTCGATCGCGGGAATGGGAGGAAGCGCTATTGGGTGATGATCCCCCACGGCAATGGGATGCCATGAACCGGGCCGGTGCGGCTTTGGCGGATTCCCTGTGTTTGGATATTCGGGAGTGTTTGGGAAAACGGGTCCCAGGAACTGCGCTGGTATTGGTGGGCAAGGGGCATAATGGGGGAGACGCCGTAATCGCCCTTAGGCATATCTTGAACCGTTTTGGCGGAATGCGCGCCTTTCTGGTATTTCCCTTCGGGCTGACATGGGTGAGGCCGTTGCTACGGCGGTGTCTGGATGATTTGCAAGCTGCCCATTCTTCCCGCCTTTCCTTTGCCTCCTTGAGAAAGGGGAACGCCGAATTCCTGGAATCTCAAATTACGGCCTTGATCGGGGGAGCCCGTATCGACCTGTGCCTGGATGGGGTTTTGGGCATGCAGTTTCGTCCGCCCTTGCGGAGTCCCGTGCGGGAACTGGTCGAAGTGGTAAACGGGATGAAGGCAATTGCCTTGCGAGCGGCGGTCGATGTTCCGAGTGGCCTGGGAGACAACTCGGATGACTTGGCCTTCAAGGTGGATTTTACTTACGCAACCGGCATTGCCAAGCGCCCTCTTTTCGAGACTGCCAACCGGTCGATGGTGGGCCGCATTCGCTATTTGGATCTGGGTTTTTTCGACGGGGATGCCGGGGCCGCCGACGGGCATGCCGATACCGCCGCCGGTGTTCTGACCGAGGGCATCTTGAAGTTTCGTAGGACCTTAAGGGATTCACAGGCGCACAAGAAGACGTTTGGGCATCTCTTTGTCGTGGGCGGTTCCGCCAACATGCCAGGCGCCATCCTTATGGCGGTGCGGGCGGCGCTGAAGAGCGGGGTAGGGTTGGTCACGGCATTTGTGCCCGAGAGCATTGCGGCGGAGGCGGCGGCAATGTCTCCGGAAGCGATGTGGGTAGCCCTGCCTCAAAACCCGGATGACGGCGGGCTGGCCCTGGAGGGGATAATGCGGGCGGTCCCCTTGGCCTCCCGGGCCACCGGCTGGGTCGTCGGTCCGGGTATGGGAACCGGGCGGGAGACCGAGGCCTTCATCAAAGGGATTCTCGACCTGTCCGAACGACCGGTTCTATTGGATGCCGATGCCTTGCAACCGTCCATTGTGGCGCGGGATTGGCGGCGGCGTCCCTGTGTGCTGACCCCTCACGCGGGGGAATTTATCCGGATCTCCAAGCGGTCCCCGGGTCTCCCGGTGGACCCTTCGGAAGTGATCGAATTTGCCGGATCCCACAATCTGACCGTCTGCCTGAAGGGTTCTCCAACCAGGATCGTTCACGGTCGTTCGGTGATCAATAGCGTCTATGGAGGACCAGTATTATCGCGCGGTGGAAGCGGCGACATCCAGGCCGGACTGGTGGGCGGACGCATCGCCATACCGGGAACAAATTTTGCGGAGGCGGTTTGCCAAGGGGTGGCCTGGCATGGGTGGGCGGCGGATCGCCTGGCCCGGGAAAAGGGGCAGGTGGCGGTTAAAGCCACTGATATTTTGGATTTCCTTTAGGTGGAGCGGTCTGCAAACTGACGACCCTCAATTGACCCTGATGTCCCCGCTGTCCCGCAAACAGGCCTTCATCGTCCTGAATGGCCTACCCGAAATCGGTCCCATTACCCTGCGCAGATTGATGGACGCTTTTGACGGGGACCCCGTTTCCATTTTCACTGCCCCGGCAAATCAACTCAGGTCCGTTCGAGGAGTGGGCCACAAGATCGTGAACATATTGCGCGGTTGGGAGAATCACTTTGATTTGCAGAAGCAATGCGGGCGGTTGGAAAAAACGGGCGTTCGTTTTGTGGTGATGGAATCGGACCGATACCCTCCATTGCTGAAGGAAATTTATGATCCTCCGATTGGATTGTATTGGCGTGGGGACTACACTCTCGATCGCCCGGCCGTGGCCATTGTGGGTAGCCGGACCACCACCGTCTACGGAAGACACATGGCCCGAATATTGGGACGAGAACTGGCGCGAAGCGGGTTTTGCGTGGTCAGCGGCGGGGCCCGCGGGGTGGACACCGAAGCCCATAAAGGGGCTCTGGAGGTGGATGGGAAAACGGTGTCGGTGATGGGCTGCGGCATGGACATCGTCTATCCTCCCGAGAATTTTGAATTGTACAACCGGATCGCCCGATCCGGAGCGGTTTTGAGCGAATTTCCCTTTGGCCGCCGGGCTGACCGTCAGACCTTTCCCATGCGCAACCGCATCATCACCGGTATGTGCCAGGCCTTGGTGGTAGTGGAGTCCAATCTGAACGGAGGAAGTATGATTTCGGCTCGTTTTGCGGCTGAGCAGGATCGCACGGTATTTGCCATCCCCGGACGAATCGACCAAGCCACCAGTCGCGGTTGCCATCAATTGATCCGGGAAGGGGCCATTCTATTGTCCAAACCTTCTGATGTGGCGGAAGAACTCGGGTATATGATCGGGACCGGTCAGACCTCCGAGGTGGACGGGCCAACTCCACCGGGGCCGGAGTTGACCGAGGATGAGCGACTGATCCTGGGGCATTTCCAAGGAGGAGAAATTCTGGATATGGATCGGCTGATCGACCTTTCCGGCAAGACATCACCCGAATTGGCCTCCGTCCTCATGTTACTGGAGTTGAAAGGCCTGGTGGTCAAACGCTTCGACGGGACCTTCGAGGCGAGTGCGGCGGCCTTTTGATAAATCACAGGGGTTAAAAAGGCTGAAGGCTGGGATCTCGCCGAGGCGAGATGGCACAAAGGCACAGAGGCACAAAGGCACAAAGGGGGAAGCGCCCAAGGGCGCGGAGAGAGATAAACTACGGATAATCGTGATCGGAGAAGAGAGCAATTAGCCACAAAACGCACATCCACCTTCGCCGATTCAACCGAAAAAGTCCGGCTTCACCCGGGGGGCCAGGACATTTTGCGGCCGCCCAGCAAGTGCACGTGCAGGTGGGGCACGGTTTCTCCTGCATCGGGTCCATTGTTGATGACGATGCGAAAACCACCGGCAAGGTTCAGTTGCCGTGCCAATTTTCTTGCCGTCAGGAGAAGGTGACCCAGCAGGGCCTGATCCGATGCATCGGCCAGGGCCGTTCGAGGAATGGGTTTCCTCGGGATGATCAGAATATGGACGGGGGCTTTGGGATCGATGTCGCGGATGGCCACGCAATGCTCGTCCTCGTGCTCAAACGTTCCCGGTATCTCGCGGTCGATGATTTTGCTGAATAGGGATTTCTCGGACATGATTACATGATGATGAGGGTGAGGTTGGAACTGCCGGTCGTCCAATGGGCCGCCAGTCGGCGTAAATATTCCACGGCTTCTTCGTATTCCGCGTCCAGTCTGGCATTCCACTTCTTTCGATTTCCCTGAATGGCTTTGCGCAAGCCGGTGCCCAGAAACAGGGCATGGGGAAATCCGGCAATCTGTTTGAGGCCGGCAATGATCTCTTCCCGGGCCCAGAGCGGGTCAAAGGGGCGTTGACCGGAATAGGCGTCCCAATGGAAAAACCCGAAATGGTGATCCCGGGTCAGGTATTTTTCCAGAAGTTGGGCCAGGGCGTCGTTGAAATCCTCCTCGGCCCCGCAAACTTCCGGATCACCGGTGGCAGAAAAATTGATGGCGCGCTCGATTTCCCGGGCGAGGTAAAGGTCATTGCCTGTAAGCAGGGGAAAGAGAGTGTTGAGGAGGTGCAAACGGGCCATTCTCTCGCGTTGATCGGCTTGCATGGGATCACCCTTTCAATTTGGAGAGGTCATTCATCAGCTCGTCGATGTCGCGAAAATCCTTGTAGACACAGAGGAAGCGCACATAGGCGATGGGATCGATTTTTTTCAGGTGGGACATGATACTTTCACCGATGGCGTGCCCGGGGATCTCATAATCGTAGTTTTTCATCAGGTCTTCGATGACGTCGTTGACCAGCAGGTTTATCTGTTCCACATCCACCGGTCGTTTTGTGGTGGCTTTGCGGATTCCGTCGACCATTTTATTGCGGTCGAATTCCTCGCTTCGTCCATCCCGTTTGCGGACCATCAATCCCTCGTGCTGGACTTCCTCGATGGTATTGAACCGATGGCCGCAATTCAGGCATTCGCGCCGCCGACGAATGGAGGCGCTATCCTTGGTTACGCGGGAATCGATCACCTTGTTGTCGGTTGAAGCACAAAGCGGGCACTTCATGGGGTCGGGGGATGGGGAATCGCGGATTGGGGGCTAATTCGTGTCGATCAGGCTTAAGCGGAGAGTGGGGAAGGGTCAAGCGAGTTGCCGCCTCGGTTCTAATGGAGGGCCGACCAAATCGCAACGGCCTTGCCATAGGTTAGGGTTTCCCTATAGTCCACGAACAATTTCCCGCCCTCTTTGCCCGGCCGCCGACGGTCACGACAAAAGACGGATATTGTTTCTTATCCTCGATAAATACGAATGAGCAGGTTCAAGAATCTCTATGTGATTCGGCTTGAGGAAACCGTTTTGAAAAAGAAGAAGTTCATAAGAGAGAATCCTGACTATTTGGAAGGGAAACCATGTGTTTACGTGGGAAGTACTGCGCACAACCCTGAGAAGCGCTTCAAACAACACAAGAAGGGCTACAAGGCATCGCGATATGCCAAGAAATACGGTCAGTATCTCATGAAAAGGAAGTATAAACATCTGAACCCGGTTCCGTCCTCTGAAGCTGAGGAGAAGGAGGCGAAATTGGCCGAATCGCTACGCCGCAAAGGCTTCGCGGTGTGGCAGCGCTAAAACAACCCGCACATGAGTTTACGCGTTTTGGTTACGGGGGGGGCCGGATTCCTGGGCAGCAATCTGTGCGACCGCTTGTTGGCCGATGGCCAAGAGGTGGTTTGTATGGACAACCTGTTCTCCAGCAAGAAAGTGAACATCGAACACCTCCTTCAAAATCCCAAATTCGAATTCATTCGGCACGATGTGGTGGATCCTTTCAAGGTGGAGGTCGACCAAATCTATAACCTGGCCTGTCCCGCCTCACCGCTGCACTACCGCTACAATGCCATAAAAACCATAAAGACCTCGGTCATGGGCATGATCAACTGCCTGGGCCTGGCCAAACGGGTGAATGCCCGCATTCTTCAAGCCTCGACCTCCGAAGTTTATGGAGATCCAAGGGTGCATCCTCAGTCGGAGGATTATTGGGGCCACGTCAACCCGATCGGCCCCCGTTCCTGTTACGTCGAGGGGAAGCGGTGCGCGGAAACGCTTTGCTTCGACTACCACCGGCAAAACGGAGTCGATATTCGCATCGTGCGGATTTTCAATACCTATGGTCCCCGCATGCATCCCGGAGACGGGAGGGTCGTTTCCAATTTTATCGGCCAAGCCTTGCGGGGGGATGATTTGACCGTGCATGGGGACGGGAGGCAAACCCGCTCCTTTTGCTACGTGAGCGATTTGATTGAGGGTATGGTGCGGATGATGAACCAGGACCGGGTGACAGGCCCCTTGAACCTGGGAAACCCGGGGGAATGCACCATACGCGAACTTGCCGAACACATCATCGACCTCACCGCATCCTCATCGAAAATTGTTTACGATGAACTGCCCAAGGACGATCCCAGCAGACGGCGTCCAAACGTGGACTTGGCAGAAAAATACCTGGATGATTGGCGCCCCCTGGTGCCCTTGCGCGAGGGATTGCGAAAAACGATCCGGCATTTCAGCGAAACCCTAGGTTTTGGGGCCAGGATTGGTTTTTGAAAAAGGCACAGAGGCACAGAGGTTAAAAAGGCTGAAGGCTGAAGGAAGAAGGCTGAATGTGCTGAGATGCTGGATGCTAACTCCTAATTTACATTCCCCATCCGTGCCTATCCGTGAAATCCGTGGTCTTATTCCTAATTCCTAATTCCTAATTCGCGCCAACGGCGCCTCCCCCTCTGTGTCCTCTGTGATCTCTGTGGTTATTTATTTTAAGGATGCTACGCTAGTGTGGGGATCTCGGTAAATCTGCGGTTGATTCCGGGGTGGGAACGACCTAAATTCCCCCGTTCATAGTGCAAAATGCTTTCCTTTGTCTTCCAACGATTCGCCGGTCGGCCCTATAGAAAATTCATCAAGCGGTGTTTGCCGGTGGTGGCCCGGATCAACGAGTTGGAAGAGGAGTATCAGTCCTTGACCGACGAGCAGCTCCGGGACCACACCGTCCAATTCCGGCAACGGTTGGAGGAGGGTGAAACCTTGGAGGACCTTTTACCGGAAGCCTATGCCACGGTAAAGAACGCCGCCCGACGGCTTTGCGGCAAGACTCTGCAGGTGTGTGGTCACGCCTTGGATTGGAACATGGTGCATTACGACGTCCAATTGATCGGGGGCATGGCTCTGCACCAGGGAAAGATCGCCGAGATGGCGACGGGTGAAGGGAAAACCCTGGTGGCCACTCTGCCGCTCTACCTCAACGCCCTGCCCGGGGGTGGGTGTCATTGTGTCACCGTAAACGACTATCTGGCCCGTCGCGACAGCGAGTGGATGGGCTACTTGTACGATTTCCTGGGATTGAAGGTGGGCTGTATCCAGAACGCGATGGTCCTGGCGCAAAAGAAGGAGATGTACGGCAGGGACATCACCTATGGAACGGCATCGGAATTCGGCTTCGACTACCTGCGCGACAACGGGATGGCCATGGTGGCGGAGGGGCAGGTTCAGCGCGGCCACGTCTACTGTATTGTGGATGAGGTCGATTCCATTCTGGTTGATGAGGCCAGGACCCCTTTGATCATTTCCGGCCCGGCCCAAATTACCCGGGAGCTGCCCTTTCAGCAATACAAGCCCGTCATCCAAAGACTGGTGCGGCAGCAGAACCGCTTTTGCACCCGGGTGGTGACGAAGGCCAAGGGGGAACTGGAAGCGGACGGGAACGCCCGGGACGGGATGGATATCGGCCTGGACCTGCTCCAGGTCCGATTGGGAATGCCCAAAAACAAGCAACTCCTGCGCATGATGGAGGAGGGCCCCACGCGAAAGTTGATGGAAAAGGCCGATCTCGAAATGCACAACGACATGCGCAAGGCGGAGCTTTTCCAGCTCAAGGAGAAGCTGTTTTTCGTCATTGATGAAAAGCAGCACCAGGCCGACCTGACGGAAAAGGGCCGGCACCTCATACGGCCGAATGACCCCGATGCCTTTGTTTTGCCGGACCTTCCCAGTATCTTCAGCGAACTGGACAAGGACACCTCCCTGAGTCCCCGCGACCGGGAGGCGAAGAAAGCGGAATGGCAGGAGGTATTTGAAAAGACCAGCGAGGAGATCCACACCATCAGCCAGTTGTTGAGAGCCTACTCACTCTACGAGAAGGACGTGGAATACGTGGTGCAGAATAACAAGGTGCAGATCGTCGATAAAAACACCGGCCGCATCATGCCCGGGCGCCGTTGGAGTGACGGATTGCACCAGGCGGTGGAGGCCAAGGAAGGGGTGACCATCGAAAAGGAAACCAAAACCTATGCCACCATCACCATTCAAAATTACTTCCGGCAGTATGAAAAGCTGGCTGGCATGACCGGCACCGCCGAGACTGAGGCGACCGAATTTTTCGATATCTACCGCATGGATGTCATGGTTGTTCCGACCAACGAACCGAATCAGCGGACCGACCTCAACGACGTCATCTACAAGACCAGGCGGGCCAAGTACAATGCGGCCATCCAGGATATTCAGGAAGCCCACGGCAAGGGGCAGCCGGTGCTGGTGGGCACGGCCTCGGTGGAGTCATCCGAGGTACTGAGCCGGATGCTCAAACGAGCGCATATCCCCCATACCGTCCTCAATGCCAAGTTCCACGAAAAGGAAGCCGAGATCGTGGCGCGGGCCGGACAACCCGGGTCGGTTACCATCGCCACCAACATGGCTGGCCGCGGTACGGATATCAAACTGGGTGAAGGCGTGGAGGAGATGGGCGGATTGCTCGTGCTGGGCACGGAGCGCCATGAGTCCCGCCGCATCGACCGGCAATTGAGAGGACGTTGCGCCCGGCAGGGAGACCGTGGCACGTCCAAGTTTTTCATCTCGCTGGAGGATAATCTGATGCGGTTGTTCGCCCAACCGGGGCCCATTGCCAACATCATGGAAAAGTCGTTCAGCGAGGACGACGAATTGGCTCATCCACTCCTGAATCGGTCTATCGAAAGCGCCCAGAAGAAAGTGGAGCAGCAAAATTATGCCATTCGGAAGCGACTCCTTCAATACGATGATGTGCTGAACCAGCAACGGGAAGTGGTATATGGATTGCGCAACGAGGCCCTCCACCTGGACCAACCCAAGGAGATCATTTACGAAATGATCGAGGAGGAGTTGGAGACCCGGTTGGAACATCCCGAGCTACTGGGAGCCGGGGGCGATTCCGAGGGGCGCGAAGCCTTGGTTCGTTGGATCAACACCCACTTTCCCATTGCCATGGGAGGGGATGACATCGATTGGTCTACGGCCAAAACGGCGCGAGAGTCCATTTTCGCAAAAATTCGCCATGCCTATGATTCCAAGGAAGCGCTTCAACAACCCGACGCCTTTAAAAATCTGGAGCGCTGGATTGTTATTTCCGCCCTCGACCGGCACTGGCAGGATCACCTGACGGAAATGGAGGACTTGCGGCGCGGGGTGGAACTGCGGCGCCTGGGGCAGAAGGATCCATTGAACGAATATAAGAATGAGGCCTACCTCTATTTCGAACAATTGCTGGAAAATGTCCGTTCGCAAATAGTCACTTCCCTGTTCCGTTCCGCTGTCATGTTGGAACGCAATATCATCAATGCTCTGCAGGATCGCATGAACAAGGCGCAGGCCGTGCAACCGGCCTTGGCCCGTGCCGCCGCTCCGGCCGCGTCCCAGGGTGGGGCAACCCAGGCCCGTCCCGCTACGGCCCCTGGTTTCAGGGGCAGGCGACCGGCCTTGAATCCTGCGGCGCGGGTCAAGGCCGAACCGTTTCGACGCAAGATGCCGAAAGTGGGAAGAAATCAGCCCTGTCCCTGCGGCAGCGGAAAGAAATACAAGTATTGCTGTTACGGCAGGTAGCCCGCCTGGGCAGGGGTTGCTCCAGTTGGCTGTGGGTAAGGCATGAAATCGAAATTGACCGTCCAGTGGAACCCAACGCTTTGGGCCGCCGCCGTGTTTGTTTCCACCTTCTGTTTTCACACTTTCGCCTTCGCCCCATATGACATCGCCGAGCTGGCCTACCTGCTACCCGTTCCCATCCTGCTTTGGCTATTTTACCAACATCCGTCACCGAGGATTTTTCTCGCCGCGGCGGGGGGCGCCTTCTGGCTGTCCTGGCTGGTCTTGATATTCTGGTTGCGCCACGTCACCTGGCTGGGCTGGTTCGGCCTGGCCTCGGTCGTTTCCCTCTTTCCCGCCGGGTGGGCCATGTTGGTGTACGGGTGGGTTCCCCGGTTCAAGGACCGCGGTTTTCCGGTTCGCCTGTTGGGAATCCTGAGCGTATGTTCCGCCTGGGTCATACTGGAATTTATCCGCACTTTTTTTCTGACCGGTTTTCCCTGGTTGCCTCTCGCCGCCAGCCAGTGGAAACGCCCCGTCATGCTCCAGGTATCTTCCCATACCGGTTTCTATGGAGTCTCCCTTGTTCTGCTTTTGGTGGGGGTGACCATCGCGTTTTACATTCGGCATCTCTTGCAGGGAAGGAAGCGCGGGTGGCAGCGGTTTTGCCCCGAATTTCTCCTTGGCGTAGCGGTTTGGCTGTTTGTCACCTTCGGCATCTTCCAGTTCAACTTTGTCCCCGGGCAGCGGATTCCCCTCTTCGATGCCGCATTGGTTCAACCCTATATCCCTCAGGATGTGAAATGGGAACCGTCCCAGTCTTCGCGGATCATGTCTCAAATCGAGAACCTGGTCATCTACCAGAAGCATATCGGGGCGGACATCGCGGTCTTGCCCGAAGCGGCCTTGCCCTATCCCCTTATCGGCGATGACGCCATGCGGGGCTGGGCGGAAAAATTGGCCCGGGACTTCGGCGGACCCCTTCTCATGGGAGCCCTGGCGGCGGAGGGACCCACTATCCTGGACGATCCATGGTTCAACGGGTTCATGTTGGTTTATCCGGAAGATGGCTTGGATCCCGTTTATTATCAAAAGCGGCGGCGCGTTCCCTTCGGCGAATTCATCCCCTTTCGCCAAGCCTTGTTCTTCCTCGAAAAATTCGTACCCATCGGCGGGGATATTTTCCCGGGAAAGTCGGCCTCTCCCCTGAAGTTGAGGAACTTTGGTGGCGAAACGCTCATCGGGCCGTTGATCTGTTACGAAGACATTTTTCCCTCCCTGGCGGTCGATTCCGTGCGCGAGGGAGCGCAAGTCTTGTTCGTGATCACCAATGACGCCTGGTATGGGGAGGAAGGGGCCGCCTATCAGCACGCGGCCCACTCGGTTCTGCGGGCGGTGGAAACGCGGCGGCCGTTAGTCCGGGTCGGCAACGGGGGATGGAGCGGTTGGATCGACGAAAATGGCAACATCCGCAGTGTACTGCAATCGAACACCGGGTCGGTTTACTTCCGTGGCAGCGAGGTGGTAGAGGTGAGCTATAATCCGCATACCTTGCGGGAGCAGACCTTTTTTGTCAGATACGGAAACTGGTTCATCTGGATCTGTGCCGCCGTCGTAATCCTGTTTCTGCTGCTGCTGCGCCGGGCGCCCCCCGGCCTGGAGGAAGAGGCGGAGTGGGAACGGGTGGGCCGGATGAAAATCAATATTCCCGCAGATTGATCCCTTCCTTTTCAATCTTTGAACTGACCCACAAGGCTGGTCACGGTGTGTTTGGCGTCGCCGTAGAGCATGCGGGTGTTTTCCCGGAAGAAGAGCCGGTTGACCAATCCGGAGAATCCGGGGCCTTGTCCGCGTTTGAGAGCGAACACCGTCTTAGCCTCGTGAACGTTGATGATGGGCATTCCGTAGATGGGGCTCTGGGGATCTTCCAGGGCGGCCGGATTGACCACATCATTGGCCCCAATGACGATAGCCACGTCCACGGTGGACATGATGGGATTGACGTCATCCATTTCCGATAGTTGCTCGTAGGCCACGTCGGCTTCGGCCAGGAGCACATTCATATGCCCGGGCATTCTTCCCGCCACGGGATGAATGACGTATCGAACTTCGGCTCCATTTTCCTCCAGAATATCTCCCAGTTCCTTGACCGCATGTTGGGCTTGGGCCACGGCCATGCCGTAACCAGGCACGAATATCACGTTGCCGGCGGCCTCCAGCACGTAGTAGGCGTCTTCCACACTGAGAGGTTTCATTTCCCCGTCCTGCTTGGCCCCGCCCTTTTGCGTGGTGGCGCCGAAACCGCTGAAAAGAACGTTGGCCAGGGTGCGGTTCATGGCCTTGCACATGATAATGGTCAGAATCATGCCGCTGGCCCCCACCAGACAACCCGCCACGATGAGCACGTTGTTGCGGATGACGAACCCCGCGGCGCAGGCGGCCAGCCCCGAACAACTGTTCAGGAGGGAAATGACCACCGGCATGTCACCGCCCCCGATGGGCATGACCCCAAAGATTCCCAATAGCAGGGAGAGGAGGATCAATCCCAGGAAAATCGCGTAGGCCTCCTCTCCGGCCGGACCCGAGGCGTAAAGGAATCCGGCGATGAGGCTTCCCGCCATCAGCAACAGATTGGCGGTTTTCTGGCCGCTGAAGACCGTGGCCTTGCCGCTGATCCTTCCGGAAAGCTTTCCCCAGGCATAGACGCTGCCGGTAAAAGTGATGCCTCCGATAAACACTGCCAGGAAAATGACGGAGGCGGTGAAGTGGTCCATGGTCGTTGGTATGGCTCCATCTACCCGTCCCGCTCCGGCATCGACAAACTTCTGGTATTCGGCCCAGCCCACCAGGAGACTGGCCAGCCCGCCGAAACCATTGAAAAGGGCCACCATTTCGGGCATTCCCGTCATCCGGACCCGTTTCGCGGCAAAAAATCCGATCAAACCGCCGGCCAGAATTCCCGCCGCAATCCATGTCCAGCCAGTCAGGATCTGCCTGTCGATCAGGGTGACGGTGATGGCGATCAACATGCCGATCGAGGAAACCAGATTCCCCCGGCGGGCGGTATGGGCCGAGCCCAGCATCTTGATGCCAAAGATAAACAGAATGGCCGAGGCGATATAGAAGAAATTGATGAGGCCGGAGGTCTCCACGGTTACCGGTCTCCCTTCTTCTTGAACATTCCCAGCATGCGGTCTGTCACCAGGTAACCCCCCACCACGTTTATGGAAGCCAGGACCAGGGCGGCAAAACCGAGCACCATGGCGGCGCTTCCCTCCGGATTGTGCAGGGTCGCGATCAAGGCGCCGACGATGGTGATGCCCGAGATGGCATTGGAACCGGACATCAGGGGAGTGTGCAGTTGGGAGGGGACTTTGGAGATCAGCTCGAACCCGAGAAAGGCAGCCAAAGTAAAAATGAACAATAACAGGATGATATCCATGGCTGATGGGCGTTACTTTTTAGCGAGCCTTTCCTTGAAAGTGGGATGTATGACATCGCCGGCGTGAGTGAGCAGACAACCCTGCAGGATCTCATCTTCCGCATTCAGGTTGAGGGATTTCGATTCCCCGTCCCAGAAATGTTCCAAAAGGTTACAGATGTTCGAGGCGTAGACCTGGGAGGCGTGGAAGGGGACCTCGGCTTCGAGCAAACCTTTACCCACGATAATCACCCCGTTTTCCGTAACCACCTCCCGGTCGAGCAGGGTGCCCTCCACGTTTCCGCCGCCCGCCGCCGCCAGATCGACGATCACGCTGCCCGGTTTCATGCCGGAAATCATTTCCTCGGTCACCAGAATCGGAGCCTTTCGACCGAAGAGCTTGGCCGTGGTGATGACCAAATCCGAGTTGGCGCAAACCTTGGCCATGCCACGGCGTTGCAAGGCGATTTGTTCGGCAGTCAGTTCCTCGGCGTATCCCTGGTCGGTCTGGGCCGTTCCTCCCAGATCGATTTTGACAAACTTCGCCCCCAGCGATTTGACCTGCTCTTCTACCACGGGCCGGGTATCAAATGCTTCCACCCGGGCTCCCAACCGCTTGGCCGTGGCGATGGCCTGCAGACCGGCTACGCCGACCCCGATGACAAAGACCCGGCAAGGGGAAATGGTGCCGGCCAGGAGTCATCATCATGGGCAGCGCCTTGTTGAGGCGGTCTGCCCCCGTGATAACGGCCTGGTAACCGGCCAGGTTCATTTGCGAGCTGAGCACATCCATCTTTTGGGCCAGAGTGGTCCGAGGGATCATTTCCATGGAAATGGCGCTGACCCGGGCCCGGGCCAAGTCATGCAGAAGGTCGGAGCGAAAAAACGGGTCCAGGTAACCGACAAACAAGCTGCCCGGTTTAAATCGGGCCACGGTTGGGGCATCGGGGGATTTCAAGGCCCAGGATCAGGTCGGCGTTGGAGAGGGCGGCATCGTCAGGTCTAAGCCTCACTCCTTTTTCAACGTAGAGCCGGTCCGGATACCCGCTTTTTATTCCGAGACCGGCTTCGGCCGAGAGGTTAACGCCCAGACCTATGAGTTTTTCCGCGGAATCAGGGGTAAGTGCCGTTCGGCTTTCCCGGGGATCGTTCGCTTTGGCTACAAAACCTTCCATGGATGGGAATTACAATTGATGGGGAACAATCGACTAAAAAAGGGCCCATAGTTGTTTCGTCCGGGTTTTATGAAAAGGAGAAAGATCGATAAATATTGAAGTTCTGACGAGCATGGCCCTAGGTTCGGATTTGACTGAACGGGTTTTTGCATTTTTTAATTCAACAGCTTCAATGATTCATGAACGCATCTTTCCAGGTACATCCTTCCGTCCATCACTCGAAAGAGAAGAGCCGCCGCGGCTTCACTCTTCTTGAAATCCTCCTGGTTTTGGCCCTGCTGGCCGGCTTGGTCGTCCTGGCCGTCAACAACGTGGATAAGATCCTGCAGGGCGGGCAGGAAGACACGGTGCAAATTTACGTAAACGATACCTTGAAGGCGGCCCTGTTTCGCTACCGCATCGACAATGGTCGCTATCCCACTACCGAGGAGGGCTTGGATGCCTTGTTGAACCGACCCGGTGAGGCTGGCGAATCTTCCAAATGGAATGGCCCATACGTGGAAAGCCTGCCAGACGATCCATGGGGCCAGGAATACCGCTACGTGTTTCCCGGAAAGAAGAATACCGATAAGTACGACCTGTTTTCTCTCGGGAGCGACGGGGTGGAAAGCGCCGACGATATCGGCAACTGGTAAACCACGATAAACCCGATGTCGGTGAGAACCGCAGGAGGATTCACCCTTCTCGAGGTGCTATTGGTCATTGTACTGATTGGAGGAGCAACGGTTATATTTACCCTGAACGTGGATACGGTAATCGGACCCCAGCCCATGGCGGAGTTGGAGAAGGCTTTCCAAAGGGCCCAAAACGAAGGCCGGTGGATGGCGGTGGAGGACCGCAGAACCTATCGCCTGGTCTGGGACAAGGAGGGTCGAAGGTTCGTCCTGCTGGACCAGGCCGTCGTCTCCAGTTACCCAATCGAGGGGTTGGAGGGAACACCCTTGAAATTGAACGCTACCTTCTATCATCAGGTGGCCTTGACCAAGGGCGCGTCTTTTCAGGACCCTTCCTGGTATCAGGCCGATAGCATAAGCCTTTATCCGGACGCCACCTCGCCTCCCTTCAAGGTGAGGTTGGAGGACGGCTCGCGCCAGCTCGAGTTGGAAGTGGAACCTTTTACGGGATTTATCCTGAAGCGAAGCGGATGAACATGCGGAAAGGAGGTTTTACCCTGATCGAGGTCCTGATTGCGATATTGATTTTCGGGACTGCAGCCAGCGTACTGGTGGCCGCCTACATCAATATTCTCACCAATTTCGAGCGAAGTCGGGTGGTGGCCAATCTGGAGGAGGAAATGGCCTACGTCCGGCAGGAGTTGCAGCTCATCAGCGATTTGGAAGAGGCCGTCGAAGGAGGAGAGTTCGACCTTGGCAATGGCGCCACCGGGATTTGGTACTGCGAGATCGAGCCCACGGAGATGCCTAGCCTGTTCCGGGTGAGGCTGATAATCGAAGGGGTCGACGAAAAAGGGGCCAAATCCAGTGAGGCGGAGCAGTTTTACCTTTTGCGGCCAACTTGGGCCGACCCGGAAGAGAACGATCGCTTGCGGGGAGGACCTCCAGGAACGCATGGCGGATTATCGCGAAGATCAGCAATGGGGATGGGGCTATTTCGGTTCGTGATGAAAAAAGCCCGTCCAGACCGATCCCCCGGATTCACCCTCTTGGAGGTGCTCCTGGCTCTCGCCCTGGCCGCCACCATCATGACCTCCGTACTGTTGCTCACGGCCGGTTTGAGTGACATTTGGCGCGGAACCACTCCCGTGCGCAATCTGGAAGTGCATTCCAGGCAGGTGGTTGATTTCCTCAAGCGGGGATTTGCCCGGGCCTTGCCGGTGCAAACCGATGGGACGGCTTATGTTTTTCTCGATTACACTTCGGGAGAGTTCAACCAAACAGGACCTCCCCTGCTATCCTGGGAGGTTCAGGCCAGCGACGGTATTGTTACCTGGGGGGTTCAACCACTCCCCTATGTACTCTATCAACTAGAGGTCATCGAGGACGTCGGCCTGGTGCTGTATTGGCAGTCGCGTCTGGAGGTGGATTTTGAGGAAATCCCGCCCCGGCAGACCCTGATCTCCCCCTTTGTCACGCGCATTGAGTATCACCTATTACGATGCCGGGGATGAGGATTGGGAACTCGAGGACGAACTGCGTTACAATACGGAGCGGCTCTACGACATACCCAACCGCATCAAGCTGTTCCTTTGAGAGCGAGGACGACGAGATAACCTACATGATCAATTTGCCCAAAACAGGGGAAGGAGTGCCCCTTTACTGATAGTGATACTAGCCCGAATATCTCACAAATCTTCTGCTGCGCTCCGGAATGACGGCACTGGAGCGGATTTCCCTGGATTCGGGATTTTGCAGGGTGTCGACCCGGCTTCACCCCCGAATCTGCAGGAAACCCCCACCAGCACTCGTCCCTCCGTTCGCTCGCGACGAATTTGGGGGATGTCGCATTCGCTCGGTAAGTGAGATATCCGGGCCAGTCAGGAGCCCGTCAGGGCAGCATAATTATTTTCGTTATGGTCATGATAGCGTTGCTCAGCCTGCTGCTGGCCTCCTTTACCGAGCAAATCATGCCGCACATTCGGATGTATGCCATGAAGGGAGCGGAGCGGGAGCTTCGCAGGGTGGCTTATTCCACTTTGGAAGTCAGCCTGTCGGTTTTGGCAGCTTACGGAGAATACGACCAGGCCCTCTACGCCCCTGCCCAGGGCTGGGGCGATCCTCTGGCCACTGCCGGCATCTCTTTTCCCGAGGTCGATTCCGTGAAGGTGGAATTTGTCGATGAAACGGGAAAACTACCCATGTCCAGCCTTTATGGGGATGACGTCCTGTTTCGGGCTATTCTCGAGACCCTGGGTTACGACGACTACACCGCTTCCGAATTGGTCGACAGACTGCAGGATTGGGTGGATGAGGACGACCTGGAAAGGGCCAACGGAGCTGAAAACGACTATTATTGGGATATGCCCATTCCCTATGAACCCCCCAATCAGCCCCTCTATTCCATGAATGAGCTGGCTTTGATCGGAGGGTTCAACGAGCAGTTTTTCGAACTGGATGGCCGGCCCAACGAACTCTTCCATTTCATGAACAGCTTGTTTTCCCCGGTCAATGATTCCGAGGTGAACATCAATACCGCGGATGCCACTCTCTTTTCTTTGGGGGAGCAGGGCATGACCCACGAACAACGGCCCTTCTGGGAGTATCTGGCCGGTGATGACGGATTCCGCGGCACCGCTGACGACCGGTATTTTCAAGACCTCGGTGAGGTACCGGAAACCATTAGAGCCGCTCTCCCCGGGGTCAGGATTTCCAACCGCGTTCGTTGGTTGAACCTTTACGTCACGGTAAAAAACGGGCTTAATGTTTTTGAACTTCGGGCCCTGGTGTCGGTCGGAGGGGGAATTCCACGTAACCAAAACACCGCTTACGACCGTTTTCAACGAGAGGAGCCCGTCTTTGCGGTTGAGGATGCCAGTGAAAGGAGCAGTCGAATAAACAGCCTTCAGTATCCCGTCGTCGTCGTAGAGATTTTCGAAAATGAAATTGCGCTTTAACGCGGGAAGAAACCCATTACTATCGGCCTTTTAATTGCTCATGGCCAAACTTCCGCAGTGGATTCAGCTCCTTTTGGGGAAACGAGGATTCGGTAGAACCCCGTTTCGTCCCGGGAAACTGGTTCGTAAACCGGTCCTTTCCCCTGCCGGATGGGTTGAAGGGCGGGGATATCCAGGAATATGCGGAGTTGAGCGTGGAGGAACTGTCGCCCTTCAACGTGAAGCAATTGCACTGGGGTTACACCTGCTCCCACAAAACGGGCCGCATGTTCGTCTATGCCGCCTTTGACCAAAAGCTGAGGGTTTCGATGAAGGAAGGGGATTCAGCTGATTATGTCTTTCCCGATTTTGCCCAAACCTTCGGCCTGACCTTCGATCGGCCCACCCTGATCTTTCTCCTTCATGAAGACCGGTTGAGCGGGGCACTTTTCCCGGCGGAGGACCCGGCGCCTCAAAGCGTGGTGGGCATCCACCTGGAAAGCGGGGAACCCGATCACGAGGTTTTGGTGGAAGCCAAGACCCGGATCATCTGGCGAATACGACAGCAGTTGGCGCTAACGAAGGAGCCCACCCCGTCCGATCCCGTATGTGTTTTTCAAGAGGTGGACATTCGGGATGCCGTGTACGTGCGCAACCGGGATGCGGGGGACGACCGGAACCCTTCTGCAATCGAGCTGATTCCGCGGGATAAAGCGGCTGGGGCGCCCTTGAAAGTGTCCTTACCCTCCTCCAGCAGGTTGTGGCAGCGGGATATCCGGAAACCGGAGGCCAAGGAGTTGTTGATGAAGAGGCAAAAATGGACCATATATCTTTGGCGGTGCAGTGTCGCGGCCATCCTTCTATTCCTTCTGCTGGGTATTCTCGAGGGCGGATTGGCGGGATTGAAGAAGTGGCATGCCAAGGAATTGGAGGTGGCTTCCGAGCTGAAGCCGATGGCCGAGGTGGTGGAACGCAAGGGGGACATGCTGGCCAAAATCAACCAGATAACCACCAGCCAGTTGCTGCCCTTCGAGATGCTCGACGCCATCAATCGGGTCCGCCCGGCCAATATCTACTTTACCCGGTTTATCGCGGAAAGCAGTAATGCCTTGCAGATCGAAGCCATCAGCGCCAATTCGAGGGAAGTGGAGAGGTTTGAAGGGAGCCTCAAGGATCTCGGATTCCTCTCCGGCATCGAGATCAGCAATCTGCGCGACGCCAACAA
Source organism: Opitutales bacterium (assembly GCA_965204545.1). Classification (GTDB taxonomy): domain Bacteria; phylum Verrucomicrobiota; class Verrucomicrobiia; order Opitutales; family UBA2995; genus JAABVD01. Next base: position 2,494,569 of record CBDBFA010000003.1, read on the forward strand.
TCGATCAACCTTTCGGTTGCGGGTCGAATTCGAGCAAGGAGCCCTGGAACCCCAAACCTTTTTAACCGACCTGTGATCGCGTCAATAAAGAGGGTTTACAAAGTTATCACCACCCGAGAGAAGGTGTTGCTGTTTCTATTTTTGGGAGGGATAGCGGTGGTCTGGCTGGGGTCTTCGGTTTCCCGTTACCGCCAAAGCGCCCAATCGCTTTCCCTTACCCGGCAACAAATCGAAAATGCGCTTCAGATTCTGGACACGGGGGAGTACATTGAAGCTCAACTCATTGAAAAAACGAATCAATTCGACTCGGACAAAACCCTTTCCAGCACCGAGTTGGTGGGAAGGATTTCTGAAATGATCAGGCCTCTGGAGTTGAAGTATTCCATCAACAGCCCACGATCGGAGGCCGGAACACTCTTTACCTTTCACAATATCCGCTTGAACGTGAATAAAGCCCAGTTTGAAGCGGTTCTCAGACTGTCGGACAACCTGAAGCGATTGGTGCCCTATGTCACCTTGGATCGAGTTATTGTGACCGCCGACCGGTCCGACCAGAACCTCCTCGACGCCCAGTTCTTCATCTCCTCCGTCGAGATGACGTCTCCCTCCCTATGATCGCCCGCCTCCATCAATTGCGAGAAGCCGCCAACTACCGGCTCGTCAGAACCGGGCTCCTCCTAGCCGCCCTTATCGGCGTGTTTTCCCTGCCGTTTCCCCGGCTCCAGGGGCAGGAAGGGGAAATGGCGCCGCTCATTCTGCGAGGAGAAACGGTGGATGCGGTTCTCGCACTGCTCGAAAAGTTGACGGGCCGTTCCGTCATACGACCGCAGTCTTTGCCCAATCCTCCCTTCAACTTTACCAGTCAACGCCCCATGAGTATCGATGAACGAATCATGGCGTTGGAAAGCCTGCTTTCTCTCAATGGCGTTGCGGTCATCGAACAGGCCGATCTGTTTCTCAGGGTAGTTCCCGTCGCTTCCATAACGGGTCGAGCCCCTACTTTCGTGGAGGGAGACCTCACGGACCTGCCCGAAACCAGGGGGATTTTCACCAAAGTTTTCTCCTTGAATTTCCTCACCTCGGCTGAATTTCAACCGTTGGTCCAACCGTTTCTCAGTCCGGGAATCGGACAGATATTTCTTTTTGAAAAAGCCAATACGGCTCTGGTCAGCGACACCATGGTCAACCTGAAGCGGATCGATAAAATCCTCAAGCAGGTGGACCAGCCCTCAAACCCCAATGTGCTCGTAAAATTCTATGACGTCGAGCATGCCATCGCCTCCGAGGTGGTCGAGCAAGTGGAAAGCATCCTTTCTTCAGGTTATTCCAAATACCTGAATCCGAACTCCACCATTCGGGCCGATGACCGCACCAACCAGATCATCGTGGTCACTCATCCCAGCAATTTGTCGGTTATTGAACAGTTCATCCATGAGATCGATTCGGATAAGGGCCTTTCCATTTTCAATGAGGTCATAGCGTTGCGCCACGGCGACGCGGCCGAAATCACCGGGATTTTAAACGAGATAATCTCCGGTCAGGCCGAGGAGGACGGCCCGGAGGTCCGACAGGGAGCCAGGGTGCAGACGGGCCCCGCTCAGGGCCAACAGGCCCAACCGTCTCAGGATCAACCGGCTCCCAGCGTGACGGTCCGGGGCGCTTCGCGTGTCGGAGGGGATGACTACGGGCTGCAATTCAGCGACAAGCTGACCATCGTTGCCGACGAGCGCAGCAACTCCCTCATCGTGACCGGAACCAAGCGGGATATCGAGCAGGCCAAGCAATTGATCGAGAAGATCGATGTTTTGTTGCCCCAGGTCAGGGTAGACGTCGTCATCGCGGAGGTCAGTCTCAATAGCGGTGATGATTCCGGAATCAGAGCCTTCGGTTTCAACTATGCCGGTGACTGGGACCAAAGTTATATCACCGGAATCAGCAGCGGCCGGATCAACCTGACGCCCTTTGAAGAAAACACCGGTATACGGCCGACTCAACTTTCCATGAACATGGTCTTCAACATCGCCAAGACCAATAACAATATCCGCCTCATCAACGTTCCCACCATCGTGACCACCCACAATCAGGAGGCTACGATTATCGTCGGAGAATCCCGTCCCGTCATTACCGGCTCCCAATCGGATATTACGGGAGGAACCTTCACCAGAAGCACTGTTCAATACCGCGACATCGGGATTGAATTAACCGTCACCCCCCTGATCGGCTCAGACGGTTCCATTCAGATGCAGATCGACCAGACGGTGGACAACCTGGGGGGCAGCGTTGATATCGACGGAAACGAACAACCCATCATCACGCGGCGGCAGGCTACCTCCTTCCTCACGGTATCGGACGGAGAATTGATTACCCTGGCCGGCTTTCAGGAAGCTTTCACCGACGAAAGTGAGAATCAGGTGGGAATTTTAGGAGAAATTCCCATCCTGAACCTGCTCTTTCGACCCCGGTCCAATACCTACCGGCAACAGGAACTCGTCTTCTTCATTCGGCCGAAAATTCTGAGAACCTCGGGCGAGGCCTATGACGATGCCTTGGCCAAGGCGGCAAACTTCAGTGATGTTGAATTGGTCAACAAAGCCCTCGAAGGTGATGTCCAACTGATCGAGGAATCCGAAAAAGGCTACGGCCCGGATGAGGTGTTGGAAGAAGAGGATTTTGGAAAATGAGGAATTGGATCCTGTTTTGGGCTACGATTTCAGCTCCCATTCTGTCTCTGGGACAGGGGACCGGTTCCCTCTTGGAAAATTCTCCCTTTCTGCCCCCGGCCAAGGCAGAGGAGGGGAATGGGAAGGAAACGCCCTCTCCCTCCTTGACCCTCCTGCAGTTGCGGGGAATTACCTCCCTTGGAGGAGAATACATTTTCAGCATCTACAACCCCACCACCAAACAAAGCAAATGGATCCAGCAAGGGGTGCAAGAGGAAGGATTGACCATCAGGAGTTACAATCCGGTTGCTAACACGGTGATGGTACATTCCCAATTCGAAAACCTTTTTCACCAGCTTTCATTGAATGAATACGCCAAGCCAACTCCGGTCAGCGCCCCCAAAGTCACGACGGCCCCGGCTCAGACCACCCAACCCACCACCGCTGCCAGCGGCGGATCGGCGTCCCGGTCAACTCGGACCGTGGACACCAGCATGCCTTCGCGCCGCAACCTGGAAATTTTGCGAGAACGTCGACAGGCCCTTGCCGATCAACTTCGCCAACAATCCAATCCCGGCTCCGGGCCTTCCAATAATTCCCAGGGAAGAGGGACCGGCCAGTCTTCCAACGCGCAAAGACGCTGATTTCCTCCTCGGTCCATGGTCAGCGCCACGTTCGATCCGCTCCAGTTGATGGGCAGCCTTTCCTCAGAGGAACGGGTCCAGGTCCTGGAGTCTCACCGCAAGGAGCGCCTCCAGTTGATGGCGCACTTTACCGGTTGCGATCTGGAGGAGGCGCTTTGGCAGGTGTCGCGCGAATCGGGCTACCCCATTGAGGAAAGGCCTCAATTCGACTCCGAGCAGGTTCGGGACATGCCGGCCCGTTTTATCCATGAATACCATTGCCTGCCCATGGGGAGTGATGAAAACCAGTGGATTCTCGGAACCGTCTGGCCGCCGGACGGCCTCATGGATGATTGGATTTTTGCCACCATCGGCCGGGAAGTTACCTGGCAACTGATACACCCCGAGTTGGCCAACCGGTTCATCACCGATTTTTTCGGGGTGGGTTCGGAGAGTTTCGAGGGGGAGGAAGCCGAGCTTTTGGAAAACCAGGTGGAAGTGGAGGAAGAAGATGAGGATGCCGCCATTATCCGATTCGTAAATGAAATCATACATCAGGCCGTCCAGGATTCCGCCACCGATATCCACATCGAGCCCCAGGCCGAAGTTTTGCGCATCCGCTACCGCGTGGACGGAGGCCTTGTATCCATACCTGTTCCCGATAACCTCCGGCGTTACCAGGATGCCGTAATTTCCCGCATGAAAATTATGGCCAAGCTCAATATTTCAGAACGCAGGCGCCCGCAGGATGGCCGTATCAACTACAAGTCAGGAGACAGTGAACTGGATATACGCCTCTCCACCGTGCCGACCCTCCACGGTGAAAGCGTCAGTTTGCGCCTGTTGAACAAAAAATCCAAGCCCCTCACTTTTGTCGAATTGGGGCTTCCGGAGGAAGATCGGGCCGTCGTCGATGAAGTGCTGGGATTGCCCCATGGCATCGTGTTGGTTACCGGACCGACCGGGGCGGGAAAATCCACTTCCCTCAACGCATTTATCCGGGAGGTAAACTCGTCCGACAAGCGGGTCATCACCATTGAGGATCCGGTGGAATACGAGGTGGAGGGCGTAAATCAGATTCAGGTCAACAATGAAATCGACTTCGGGTTTCCCCAAGCCTTGCGCCACGTCCTGAGGCAGGATCCCGATATTATCATGGTGGGAGAGATGAGGGATACGGAGACCGCCGAAATCGGTATCCAGGCTTCCCTTACCGGACACCTGGTCTTCAGCACCCTTCACACCAACGACGCTCCAGGGGCCCTGACCCGCCTGATCGATATGGGCATCGAACCCTTCCTCATCGCCTCGGCCATTGAAATGGTGATCGCCCAGCGCCTGGTGCGAAGGCTCTGTACCGCCTGTGCCGAACCTCACCCCGTCGGCCGGGAGGAACTCCTGGAAACCGTGCGAAGCCTGCGCTTGGATCCCACCAGGGCCGATGACGTGACCAGCCTGCTCCGCCCCAAGGGCTGCAGCCAGTGCCGCGATACCGGGTATTCGGGACGTATCGGGGTATTCGAAATTCTCCGGGTCGACGACCACCTGCACGACTTGATTGTGGACCGCGCTTCCTCCCGCGAAATTCGGCGCAAAGCCTCCCGGCACGGCATGAAGGCCCTGGAGGATTCCGCCTGGAATCTGGTGAAGAAGGGGACGACCTCCCTGGAAGAGATCTTCCGCGTCATAGAACTGGAAGGTTCTTCGGAAAATTCCAAATCTCGGTCGCTGGATGGCTGATTTCTCCTATTCGGCGCGGGATGCCGCCGGAACCCTGGTATCCAGCCGGTTGACCGCGGTTGACCGCAAGGAAGCTCTAAGAAAAATTCGCAGTCGCGGCCTTACCCCCATAAAGGTCACCCAGGGCGCCACTCCGAGCGACAAAGGCGCTAAAACGGGAAAATCCATCGCCGCCAAGTTAAAGTCCCGCCGATCGTCACCCAAAGCCGTAAAAGTCGGTCGGCGCCATGTGTTGCCTTTCCTGAAAAATTTCCAGGAGTTGTACAAGAGCGGCCTTCCCATTGCCGAGGCCCTTCGCATTCTCCACAACCGCATCAAGGATCCGGCCCAGCACGCCATCAACAAGCGCTTGCTCAGAAGCGTGCAGGAGGGCCGCTCCTTTTCCGATGCCCTGGCCGAATTCGGTCCGGTTTTCGAGCCTTCCACCATCAATCTGATCGGGGCGGGGGAAGTGACCGGGAGTCTTCACGAGGTGTTGGGACGGCTCATTGAATACAGGGAGAACCAGCGGGAAATGCGCTCCAAGGTGGTCACTTCCCTGGTCTATCCCGGTATCATACTTCTCGTCGCCTTTGGGGTCGTCCTGTTTTTCCTTTTCGGGCTCATGCCCCGCTTGCAGAGCCTCTTCGATTCGCTGGGAGGACAGTTACCGTTCATCACCAAAGCCCTGATCGGCACAGCCGATTTTCTCATCTACTACGGTCCCTTTATTCTGGCCGGTTTAGTGGTCGTATTGGTCGGTACCTGGAGGTGGTATAAAACGAGCGGAGGGCGTCTGCTCCTGGACCGTTTCTTTTTGCGCCTTCCCCTGGTCGGCAACATGATCATATTTGTCGAAACCACCCGCATTACCCAGACCCTCGGACTCCTCTTGGAAAATGGCGTCACCACGGTCGAATCTTTCAAATTGACCGAACGCACCATTGGAAACGCCGCCGTTGCTGTCGCCTTCAAGGACGTGCGGCAAAAGGTATTGGAAGGGGTGGCCGTTTCCAAGGCCCTCGAGAGCATGGCCCTGATGCCGGACATCATGATCGATTTGATTTCCGTGGGGGAAAACACCGGCAACCTGGTGCCCAGTTTCTACGAAGTCTCCAAGATTTTTCAGAAGAAACTCGCCCTGGGGTTGTCCGCCCTGAGCGGGGTCATATCCATGGGGGCGCTGTTTTTCGCATTTTTGTTTGTGGCCATGGTGGTATTCGGCATCGTCGCAGCCGTCTTTTCCGTGAGTTCCAGCCTGGGACAATAACCCTTATTGCCGGAATGGCGCTTGGTTAACCGTGTTTGTAAAGGAATATGGTATGGACGCCAAGCGGGGTCATGCCGTAGAAAAATGATGCTTGTCGGGGTCAGTCGTTGATTTTTGACATGTCCCCATGTTGAAAATAAATGACTGACCCCATTGAGCCTGTATTTAACCAGGCGCCATTCCGCTTTTGCCATAAATGCTATTTTCTCCGAAGAATAAAGGTGGATTCGAGAGTTCGCTCAAAAAGCGGATTGCATCCGATGACATCACCCGCCTTCGGTTGAAATACGATTTGTGGTATCAGTCCTTCGACAGGCAGGAAGGCAACAAGGTCTGGTTGGATGGCCGCGAACTCCTGATGCTGTCCAGCAATGATTATCTGGGATTGGCCTATGACCCGAGGGTCTGGGAAGCGGCCCGGGATGCCTTGATGGAATGGGGCACCAGTCCGACCGGTTCTCGTATTTCCAACGGAAGCCGCCGTTACCACCGGGAATTGGAAGAACAATTGGCCGAATTTTTGGGCAAGGAGGCCTGTCATATTCATTCGGCCGGATACCTCTCCTGCCTGGCCTCCGCCTCCGCCTTTGTGGACAAGGGCGATGTCATACTGGTTGATCGTAATGTACATTCCAGTTTGTGGGATGGAATTCTGTTGTCCAGGGCATCGATAGAAAGATTCTTCCACAACGACCCGGCGGATTTGCGGAATGTCCTGTCCTACGTGGACCCGCACCGCAAAAAGATGCTGGTCATCGAAGGGGTTTACTCCATGGAAGGCCACCTCAGCCCGTTGCCTGAATGTGTGGAAATCGCTTCCGAACACGATTGCTTCATCGTGTTGGACGACGCCCACGGGTTCGGTGTCATGGGTGAACAAGGCCGGGGTACTGCCCATCACTTCGGTGTGGAGGATCGGATCGACCTCATTTGCGGAAGTTTTTCCAAATCCCTGGCCAGCACCGGAGGCTTTATCGCGGCGGACCGCTCCGTCATCGAGTACTTGAGAACCTATTCGAAACAAACCATATTCAGCGCTGCCTTGAGCCCCTCCCAAGCCGCCGCCGCGGCCAAGGCCCTGGATATTCAACGGCGGGAGCCGGAGCATTTACAGCGCTTATGGCAAAATACACGCCGTTACCTGGATTTCCTGGAAGGCCTGAAACTCGACTATTGGCAAAGCCAGACACCCGCTGTCCCCATCCTGGTCGGGAGCAGGGAAAAGGCCTATTTTTTTCAAAAACGACTTATGGACAAGGGGGTCTACGCAAACCTGGTCATTCCTCCGGCTGTTCCCCCGGGGAAGGACCTCATCCGCACGGCCATTTCAGCCAGCTTCACGCCGGAGGACATGGACCGCATAGAGGACGCCGTCGCCCATGCTGCCAGAGTGCTTTAAGGCGCTGTAAGGCGTCGTTGGCGCCAATGAGGAATAAAAAGAGTTGCTGAGATGCTGAGATGCTGAGTTGCTGAGATTTCTTAGAATCTTGATCTTGATCTTGAAGGTGATCGTGATCGAAATACTGAAACCAGAGAACTACGAAAGTCGCGAAGGAGCGCGAAAAAGGAAAATAGAAGAGTAAAGCTATCATGAAAGGTGAAGTTGGAATCGGTATTATCGGATTGGGGAACATGGGTCAGTTCTACGCCTGCGGGCTTTTGGACGGGCAGGTTCCCGGTCTGAGTCTGGCTGCGGTATGCGATGTGCAGGAGGAGCGCACGGCCTGCTATGAATCGGTTGAAAGGTTCACCGATCCGCACGAGATGTTCCAGTCCGATGCGGTGGACGCTGTGCATATTGCCACCCCTCATTATTTCCATACCACCCTTGGTATCGCCGCTTTGGAGGCCGGCTTGCATGTGCTGGTCGATAAACCGATTTCCGTGCACAAGGCCGATTGCGAGCGCCTCATCGCCGCCCACCGGAAAGAAGATCAGGTCTTTGCCGCCATGCTCAACCAACGGACCGACCCCCGTTTCCTGAAGCTGAAGAGCCTGATTGAGACGGGCCAACTGGGTCGAATTAACCGCATGCAATGGACGGTGACGGATTGGTTTCGTACGGAAGCCTACTATTCCTCGGGGGCTTGGCGCGCCACCTGGAAGGGAGAAGGGGGCGGAGTGCTCCTGAATCAGTGTCCCCATCAATTGGATTTGTGGCAGTGGTTGTTTGGCATGCCGGTGGAAATCTTTGCCCATTGCGACCTGGGCCGGTTTCACGATATCGAGGTCGAGGACGCGGTCACCGCCTTCCTGCGCTACGAAAACGGAACTACCGGGGTCTTCATATCCACTACCGGGGAAGCGCCCGGGGTCAACCGTTTGGAGATTGCGGCCGAGCGCGGCCTGGTCGTGCTGGAGGGGGATTCCATACGCTGGACACGCAATGAAACCGAGTCGTCAATTTTTTCCAGGGAATGCCCACAGGGATTTGGCAAGGTTCCCAACTGGAAAGTGGAAATACCGATCGAGGGCACAGGCCCTCAGCACATGGGTGTATTCAAGAATTTTGCCGATGCGATTCGGGGAGAGGCCGAACTCATTTTCCCGGGCGCGGATGGCATCTATTCGGTGGAACTGGCCAATGCCATCCTCTTCTCCGGGCTCAACCATCGTTCCGTATCCCTGCCCCTCGATGCGGCCGCATACGAAGGCATGCTCATGGATTTGATCGAAACATCGACCCATAAAAAGAAAGCGGTCCGGACCTCGGTCGAGACCGACATGACCTCGTCGTTTTAGTGGCAAAAAAGGGGTCAAACGCAAAATGTTAACATCTGATTGCGTTTGACCCCTTTTTTGCCCGTCGTTCTAACCGTTCCGAGTAAAATCAAGGTCTATAACTTCACTTATGAAGACCTCTACTGTCACGATAGGAATCTTCTCCCACTGCCCCAATTTGAGTAGGTGTCTATCGCCGGAAACGATGTATTGAGCATTGGAAGCAACTGCTGCCTCTAATATACGATCATCATCCGGATCACTGGTAACGGCTTCGATGACGAGGTGCGGTTCAATAAAATCAAACGTGTCCCGCACCAGTGCCATAATTTCGTGAACCTCTTCTGATCGAAGCCCGAATTTTGGGCGGCTGAGAACATCTTCCAGTTCACGTAAAATAGGCGCCGAAATGTAATTGGTTACGAGACCTCGGGATGCTGCCAGAATGATATTTCGAGGGTTGCCGCCAAATAGAAGGCCCGACACAAGGATGTTCGTGTCGCAAACGATGTTCACGACCTTCTGCCTTTGCCTCGCCGTACCCTCCGAATTTCCGTTTCGACATCACGTTTCGTAAGTTTTAGCCTCTCGGTGAGGCGGTCACCGAGGCGAAATACGTCCTCCCACTGTTTCTGGCGTCGCACATAATCGCGTGCAGCCTGACGGAGAAGTTCGGACCGTGAACGAGACTCCCGGGCTGCCACGGAATCTATTTCCTTCAGCAGTTGGTCCTGGAACGAAATATTGACCGTAACATTACTCATGAGGCAAACTATACAAAGTTTGTATATTTGTGTCAATAGGCCAAATCCACGGTACGTTCATCCGGTAGTCGGTCGAGACCGACATGACCTCGTCGTTTTAGTGGCAAAAAAGGGGTCAAACGCAAAATGTTAACATCGCCTTCTAGTTTTACCTGAATGACTGAAGCGAACCAATCAGATGTTAACATTTTGCGTTTGACCCCTTTTTTGCCACTCGGCCTGGGTAAACCCGAGTTCTCGGGCAATGGAAGAGGGCCTTCTTCATGCGCTTCCCAATAGAGGGGTTTCGATCAGCCGCCTGCCCACCCGGGAAGCGCGTCGCATTTACTTGAGGACGCGCCGGGACCTGGAAACGCTGGCGCTGCGTGACGGGTTTCCCCATTGGTCCGGAAATGACCTGCTCGCAGTGGAAAAAATCCTGAGGCATTTTCGGGTGGCCGCCGAATTTGGCGACCTCTCGGAGGTTATTGAATATGACGTAGCTTTCCACCGTTCGATCATTGAAAGGTACTGGGAGGACAACCTGTTGGTGTTGTGGCTGCCTCTGATGACGACTTTGGCGCTGCCCTACTCGAGGCACCGCGACCTGATGGAGAGTTATCAGGAGCATCTGGATATCCTGGCCACTCTCAAGAAGGGAGATTTGGAGCAAGCCCTCACCTTATTGAAAACCCACATTCAATAAAAGAGTGAAGAGTGGAACAGAGGGGTAGGAATCAGGAATTGAGTCCACGAAGGGGAATCCGCCTGGGCCACGGTCTGCGGTGTGACATGCGGGCTAGTTTGGTGAATGAGCCAATTCAATGATTTTTGATACTTGACCCTGTCGGCGCGCGTTATGTATTACATTGTCCTACATGAATGCGATTACAGTTCGAATACCGGATGAGCTCAAAAGCGAATTACAGCAGATTAGTGAGTTCACCCAAAGGCCCGTCAGCGATTTGGTTCGCGAGTCGGTAAGAAGGTACGTTGCCTTGGAGCGATTTCGACAGTTGAGAAATAAAACGAGGATTTTTGCTGAGGCTCAGGGATTTCTGACGGACGAAGACGTTTTTAACCGGTTGTCGTGAGCAGCGTGGTTCTCGACACCAATGTTGTGTTCGCGGCGTTTGCGACACGTGGTTTGTGCGAGTCAACATTCGAACTTTGCCTCGAGCGCCACGAATTGATCACGAGTGATTTTCTGTTAGGTGAAATTCAGGAAAAGTTGATTGAGAAACTGCAGTTGCCGATCGGCACCGTCGAGGAAATCCTGGCTTTGTATAAAGCGAGCAGCAGGTTGGTAATTCCGTTGGAACTTGAAAAGGATGTATGCCGCGATGCGGAGGATATTCCGGTTCTGGGGACCTGTTTGAGTGCGAAAGTCAATTTTCTGGTTACTGGAGACAAAGACCTTCTTGAATTAGGAAGCTTCCGAAATACGAGGATATTATCACCCCGTGAGTTTTACCAATCCCAAAGTCGCTAAGGCAGGATCTTCCTTCTTCCTTTAAAATGGTGGGAGATGGCAGATTCGAACTGCCGACCCCTTGCGTGTCGAGCAAGTGCTCTAACCAGCTGAGCTAATCCCCCACTTGGAAAAGGTTTATCAGCCAATTGAAGAATTGCGGGTTGGCAAGAATAAAGGTCATGACGCGGCCGGATTGAACTTGAATAACACCACGTCCCCATCCCTGATGGTGTAAGATTTGCCTTCCAGCCGATAGGCTCCTGCCCCCCGCGCCGCCAAGTCGCTGCCGGCGGCGAACAGGTCGTGGCAGGAAACGACTTCCGCCTTGATGAATCCCCGTTTAAAATCGGTGTGGATGACCCCAGCGGCGCGGGGAGCCTTGGTATTTTGAGGAACTGTCCAGGCCCGGACCTGCTCTTCGTTTTTGGTGAAAAAGGTCACCAACCCCAGCAGGCGGTAAACGGCACGGATGAGCACGCTGACCCCGGAATTCTCCACTCCCAAAACGGCCAGAAACTCCTTGGCTTCTTCCTCGCTCAAGTCGGCCAACTCGGATTCCAGACGGGCGCTCAGGCCAACGCACTCGGAGTCGAGGTGTCGGGCGGCGTATTGCTCGACTCGCTTCAGGTAGGGGTTCGTTGCCAGGTCGACCAGATCCTCTTCCGCAACATTGGCTGCAAACAGGGTGGGTTTGGAGGAGAGCAGAAAAAAGGAGTTCAACACCGCCTCCTCCTCATCCGTTGCCGGGAAGGTGTTAGCGGGTTTTCCATCGTTAAGGTGGGGCATCAGTCTATCGATCAGCTCCACTCCGGCCCGGGCAACCTTATCATTGCTCCGGGACAATTTGATCAATTTCTCCCTTCTTCTTTCCAGGGAGGCGATGTCGGCCAGAATGAGTTCGGCGTTTATGATCTCGATATCGCGGATGGGGTCGACGGATCCCATAGGGTTGACGATGTCGTCCTCAAAGCACCGAACTACTTGAATAAGGGCATCGCATTCCCGGATGTGGGCCAGAAACCGGTTGCCCAGACCCTCCCCTTTATGGGCCCCCTCTACCAGCCCGGCGATGTCCTTGAATTCGATGGCTGCCGGTATGACGGTGTCGTTACGTGTGATTTCAGCCAGGGGTTGCAACCGCTCGTCTGGGACCTGAACCACCCCCACATTCGGATTGATGGTGCAAAAGGGGTAGTTGGCCGCCGCCGCCTTCCGCGTCTGCGTTACGGCGTTGAACAAGGTCGATTTACCCACATTGGGAATGCCCACGATACCTGCCTGCAGCATAAGAATTTCAGTGGTTAGTGGTCAGTGATGAGTAATAAGAGTTCAGAGGGCAGTGTTGAGTAATTTCCGGATGCTCGATGCTGGGTTCTGGGTTCTGGGTTCTGGGTTCTGGGCTGAGCGTCTTGTAGAGAGTCAATTTTAAAATCCTAAAAGGTGCCTCCAGGCGCCTTTGTGCATTGGCGTCAGCCAATTCTATATTTCCAGTCGAAAAATTCGCTGGAAAGGTTCATTCGCGGCCAACGGCAAAGACAATCACAAAGTTGTATTGACAAGCCTTTCCGGTCCCATTGAGTTCTTTCCCTTTTCCTAAATCCTGCAACAGGTATTCAAACATGGCGCTTCGTATAAAATTAGCCCGGCGAGGATCGGCCCACAACCCGGTTTACCGCGTCGTTGTCGGTGAGGCCCGCTCTAAACGCGACGGTAAATTCGTCGAGTGGATCGGAACCTATTCACCCAAAGCTCCTCACGGGAAGTTGAGGCTTAAACTGGACCGCGCGGATTACTGGATAGGCCTCGGGGCGAAACCGACCGATACGGTTCGCTCCCTCATCAACCAGGTGCGGCGGCGTGAGGAGGAAGACGAGGCCGCGGTCGATGGAACCGCCACGCAGGAAGTTGAAGCGACCACCGAGGCCGAACCAACTGCTGAAGCCTCTCCGGGAAAAGAAGAGTCCTGAATGGATAGATCAAAAAATTACCTCGTGAAAGACCCATCCCATGGAAACGATGCTCACCATAGATTTGCTGACCCTGTTTCCGGGAATGGCGCGGGGGTACTTGGATGAAAGCATCATTGGGCGGGCCATAAGGCACGGCCTCCTCGCGATTCGGGTGCGTAACATTCGCGACTGGGCCGAGGGAAAACACAAGATTACGGATGACCGGCCCTTTGGGGGTGGCGCAGGCATGGTCATGAAACCGGAACCCTTATTCGCTGCTGTGGAATCGCTCCGGCGGGCCGATTCCCAGGTCATCTACATGGCTCCCGACGGGGAGAAATTGACCCCATCCCTGGCCGAGGACTTGAGCCGGTCTTCCCACCTCATAATGTTGAGCGGTCATTACGAGGGGGTCGATCAACGAGTGAGAGATTGCCTGGTCGATCGGGAAATCAGTATCGGCGACTACGTGCTCACCAATGGCACCGTTGCCGCCTGTGTAGTGATCGACGCCCTGGCCCGTTACGTCCCGGGAGTTTTGGGAGAGGAAAAATCATTGACCCAGGATTCCTTCGTGGGCAGGCTCCTCGCTTTTCCTCAATTTACTCGCCCGGCGGAGTTCCGTGGCATGCGGGTTCCCGAGGTGTTACTGTCCGGTAACCACGCTGAAATTGCGGCTTGGCGACTCGCTCAACGCCGGAAGAAAACCGAAACCAGACGACCCGATATTTTTCTCAACCCTTCCGAATCATGAACCGAGTAATCAACGAAATAACCAAGGACGCCATCCGCACCGATCTAGTCGATTTCAAAGTAGGTGACGGGGTGCGGGTGCACCTGAAAATTCACGAGGGCGGCAAGGAACGCATCCAGATCTTTGCCGGGATCGTCATTGCTCGCCGTGGCAGCGGTATCCACGAAACCTTTACCGTCCGCCGCATTTCCTTTGGCGAAGGGGTGGAAAAAGTCTTTCCCCTGAACGCGCCTACCATCGACAAAATCGAGGTCGACCGGGTGAGCGTGAGGCGACGGGCACGCCTATACTACCTGCGGGACCGCATAGGGAAACAAGCCACCAAGGTTAAGGAAAAACGCCGGTGAGGCGCCAATTAGGAATTAGGAATGAAAAGACACATCCGCCTTCGCCGAAGGCCTACCATGCTCTGCCTGACGGCTCCGCACGGCACAGCGGCGTGACAGGGAAGGGATAGAGGATTATCGTAATCGTGATCGTGATCATGATCGAAAAGGGAGAGAGGACTCTCGCCAAGATCTCCAAGAACGCTAAGAGATCCGGCTTTGCCGGAACAAGAGATAACGGAGGGGGGACATTCCTGTCCCCCCACCAGGCCAATTGGCGCGCCCCCGCGCGCCTTGTAACCTTGTAGGAGCGGCTTTTCGCCGCGATCATTTTTATATTCGCAAACCGGTCTGCGGGGGATTAGGTAATGCATTGAAAATGTCGGTTCAATCTCGGTTGCCCTTCCATGTAATGACCAAGCCCATTGGGCCGTTGTGCAATCTCGATTGTTCCTATTGCTTTTATTTGGAGAAGGAGGCGCTCTTTAAAAAGGGGGCATCGCGCAGAATGGCCTTCGATGTATTGGAGACCTATATCGAGGATTACATCGCTTCTCAACCCAACGATTCGGTTTCCTTTGCCTGGCAGGGTGGGGAGCCCACCCTCTTGGGAGTCGATTACTTCCGCAAGGTGGTGGAGTTGCAGAAGAAACATGCCAAGGGCAAGAAGGTCGAAAACGCCTTCCAGACCAACGGGACCTTGCTCAATGATGAATGGTGCGCATTTTTTCGGAAAAACGACTTCCTGATCGGGCTCAGCATAGATGGTCCTCGCCAACTCCACGATGCCTACCGCATCGACAAACGTCGCAAACCCTCCTTTGACCGGGTCATGGCGGGACTGGGATTCCTCAAGAAGCACCGAGTCAGGTTCAATACCCTCACCTGCGTAAACCGCAAGAACATGAAGTCGGGCAGGGAGGTTTACCGGTTTCTCAAATCCATCGGATCGAATTTCATGCAGTTTATCCCCATCGTGGAGCGCAGGCCGGGGAAGAGGGAAGAAAACCTCGGGTTATGGATGGCCCAACCTCCGGCCGGAAAGATGGAGGAGGAAGACGACCTTCCCGTGACCGCCTGGAGCGTAAGGCCCCGCTTTTACGGGCAGTTTCTCTGCGATATTTTCGACGAATGGATCAAGGCGGACGTGGGAAAAATCTTTGTTCAGATGTTCGATACGGCATTGGGCAAGTGGCTCGGTGTTCCGGGCGGTCTCTGTATCTTCGAAGAAACCTGTGGCAGGGCCATGGCCATCGAGCATACCGGAGACGTGTATTCATGCGACCATTACGTCTACCCGAAGCATAAAATCGGGAATGTCATGGAGTCTTCCCTGGGGGAGATGACCCAATCCCGCCAGCAGGTGAAATTCGGCAACGACAAGCGAGACTCCCTTCCCCGGATGTGCCGTGAATGCGAATTCAGGTTCGCCTGCAACGGGGGTTGCCCCAAGCAGCGGTTCATGAAAACGCCCGATGGAGAACCGGGACTCAACTACCTCTGCGAGGGTTACCTGATGTTCTACCGCCATTCCAAGGATGCCATGCAAACCATGGCGCAGCTCTACCGCATGGGACGGTCCCCCGCCGAAATCATGCGAATGGGAAGAGAATCAGGAATTAGGAATGGCCTCTCGCAAAGTTCGCCAAGAACGCAAAGACAGTGATGAATCAGGAATCAACCACAAAGAGCACAGAGAGCGCCTTTGGCACCCTTTTTCCTTTGTGTCTTTTGTGCCTTTTGTGGTTAGTCCCTCCTAATTGCTAATTAGCGCCTTTCGCGCTCTCGGAGGGGATGATCAGGAAGAGGTCGATGGTTTCCTTGGCCCGCCGACCCCACTCCTCGGCATCGTAGTTATCCAACTGTTCGATTTCCCCGGCGTGGGAAAAATGAAGTTGGTAAAGCTCCATGTCCTGATATTCCGACTTCAACTGGAACCGGTCGCGTTCGGCCAACACGGCGTTCCAGGCCTGGCGGACGGCCCGCCAATAGGGCTCGGTTTTGGTCCAGCTCTTTTCGGCGGCGCTCAGATCCGGTTCACTGATTCTCTCATAGCGGTTCAAGCCGACTTCCTGGGCAATGTAGGTTTCGGATTGGTTGGCCCTCAAGGATTTCCGGTTGTGCTGTTCGTGCAGCCAACCGGTGGGGACAATGGTGATTTTGTGTTCGCCTCGAAGAACGTTGTAATCACTGCGGACGGAATATTCCCTTCGTGGAAGGGGGCGACGGCTGGTCCGGCTCGTCCAGGACGAATAGTTTTTTCCATGGGACCAACGTCCCAGAACTTCATAGCGCGGCGAATCGTCCACCTGGAACACAGCTTGCGACCAGGCCCCTTTGACCTCCTCCTCCGGCAATCGCTGACGGGCCCAGGTTCTGTCGCCGCGGTAGGTGTGCAGGTCGGCATCCTGGTAGGTCCAGTCCTGGCGCCAGTGTTTCATGACCAGAGGACCTGTCACTTCACCCGACTCATCTTGAAAATACATGACCAGGGTATGCTGCAGACTGATATATTCTCCAGTGTCTTCGATAACGGCAACATGTTCGGTGCCCCAGGAGAAATAAGGGCGAGGCGGAGTATAGGCATCGGTAAAGCCGGCCGTTTCAGTAAATTGAAAGCTGGTGCGGAAATTGCCCGCCATAGCCAGAATAGCCCTTCGGTCGCGTTCGAAAAGATCGAGGTCCGGTTCCTGGAGGTCCATCCATCTAGGGTCGGGCTCGGTGGCGAGGGCGACCTCGGTTCCACGGGTCGTTCCACCCCTGGAAATCATCATTTCCGGTTCTAAAAAGGGCCAGGCAAAAGCGAGAGGCCCGGTCTTCCTTACTTCAGGGGTTGAGGTTTCATCTCCTTGCTTGTGAACGGACTGGCAGCCACAAAAAACGGAGACCTGCCCCGCTAATATCAATAGGATCAAAATTGTCTTCATGGAAAGGTACTGCTTCGCATTCGGCAGGGTACAGGTTCCCCCTCGGTTGCGAGAAATGCCGGCTATTGATCTGCCGCGGCCTGAA
Source organism: Opitutales bacterium (assembly GCA_965204545.1). GTDB lineage: Bacteria > Verrucomicrobiota > Verrucomicrobiia > Opitutales > UBA2995 > JAABVD01. Next base: position 2,511,820 of record CBDBFA010000003.1, read on the forward strand.
TGACCTTGGCCTCCACCTCGGGGGGCAGGTATTCGTAGTGGTCGAACACTTCGGAGTGGACCCCGCTTCCACCCGTGATGGAGCGGAGCTTGGTGGCGTAACGGTAGAGTTCCATTTCGGGAGCCTGGGCGCGAACCACTTGGTATTTGCCGTCCACGTCGACACCTTGGATACGACCGCGGATGCTGGATATATCGCCCATGACATCACCGAGGTAGGCTTCGGGAACGCGGATTTCCAATTGCATGATGGGTTCCAGGAGACAGGGCTTGGCCGATTTGAAGGCTTGGCGGAAGGCCTCCTTTCCCGCGATTTGGAAAGCGATGTCCTTGGAATCGACCGGGTGCATCTTTCCATCGTAGAAATCGATGGCCAGGTCGGTTACGTGGTAACCGGCCAGGATTCCCTCGGTCACAGCCGCGTTGATGCCTTTTTCCACGGAAGGCACGAAGACGCGGTCCACGTTTTGTCCGACCAGGGAATCCTTGAATTCAATTCCGCTATCGCGTTCCCCCGGTTTGATACGCATCCACACCTCGGCGAACTGTCCGGCGCCGCCCGATTGCTTTTTGTGGCGGTACTTGGATTCGGTGGGCGCCCGGATGGTTTCGCGGAATGCCACGCGGGGTTGGGTGAGGTCGATCGACACGTTGAAACGGTTTTTCAGGCGGTTTTTGATCACTTCCATGTGCAATTCACCCTGGCCGCTGAGTACCAATTCATTGGTTTCGAGGTTGTTCCTATAGAGAAAAGTAGGATCTTCCTCGTGCAAAGTAGCCAGAGCCTCGGCCAGTTTCTCCTCATCCCCCCGATGGGTTACCACCAGGGAGGCGCTGATGTTGGGCTTGGGATATTCCACCTGGGAAAGTTTCACCCTCCGGTTGCGACTGGTCAGGGTATTTCCAGTATGGGTATCGCGCAGTTTGGCCATGACCCCGATATCCCCGGGGCCGACCTGGTCGATCAACTTGCGCTGGTGACCTTGAAGGACGAAGACCTGGCCGATCTTTTCCGATTTGTCCCGGTTGGGATTAAAAAGCTCGATTCCGCTTTTGATGCTGCCGGAGTAGGTTCGGCAGAAGGACAATTCCCCTACGTGTGCTTCGCTGATGGTCTTCCAGATATAACAGGACGGCTCTTTGTCCCCCAAAGATACGGTGACGGTTTCGCCCTTGGAATCCTCCACTTCGACACCACCGCGGTCGACCGGCGAGCTTCCGTATTTGGCGATAATATCCATTAGCCGCCGCACGCCGATGTTGGGCACTGCCGCCGCGGCAAAAAGCGGTATGAATACCCCCTCGCGCATGGCTTGGTGAACACCGCCCCGCAACTCATCCTCGGTAAGGTTTCCCTGGTCGAAGAACTTTTCCAGGAGGCTGTCGTCGGCTTCGGCCACGTATTCGATGAGCTCTTCGTGCAATGCTTCCACCCGCTCCTTCCACTCCCCTTCCGGCTGCGATTCGGTAAAGGCGCCGGACCGGTCGGTGGCGTATTGGATTTCCACGCATCGGAGCACGTCCAAGACCCGCGTGAACCCGGGGCCCGCCGCTACGGGAAGGGTCATGGGGAAGACGTTTCGGCCAAAATTATCCCTCAGGTCGGCCAGGACCTGATCGAAGTCGATGTTTTCCTTATCACAGGCGTTCACCACGATCATCTTGGGGATTTGGAAGTTGCTGGCGTAATCCCATACCTGGTCGGTCCCCAACTGGGGGCCGCTGGCAGCGTCGACCACCACCAGGGCGAAATCACTCACCCGAAGCGCCCCCAGGCTTTCGCTGATGAAATCGAAATACCCCGGGGCATCGATGATATTGAACTTGTTCTCCTTCCAGGCACAATGAAGGAGCGACGCATGCAGGGAAATCTGTCGCTCCTTTTCACTGGGGTGGTAATCGCTCACTGTGTTATGGGACTCGATGGAGCCCATGCGACTGATGGCGCCCGCACAGGCCAGCATGGCCTCGGCGAGCATGGTTTTTCCTGCGCCCTGGTGACCGACCAGGGCAAAGTTCCTTATTTGTTCGGGAGTAAACGGCATATCGGTTATGAACAGCTTCGAATAGACGGTATGGGTTCGCGCCAGGGGCGTCCCGGCCTTGCGAAAGAAGGGAAACTTAGGACAGCCTTCCACCCTTGCCAAGTGGAATTCAGGACTTTTTACGGGTTTAACCGGCTGGGAAAAAAAGATGAATGCTCAGGCCATGTTTCGCTTCACTTTTACCCGCAGCCATTCATCATTTGGGGTCATGAAAGCCACCCCTATTGTGTTATTCGGTGTCACGGCTTTGGTTTCGGCAGGGTTCGGCCTTTCCGCCCCGGCCGCGCCACCGAAGCTGCCCGAGGGCTACACCCTCCAATACGAACAATCCTTCGAAACCAAGGAGGGAATCGAAGATTTCATGATGACCGATGCCTCGGCCTGGAAATTGGGGAAACCCGATGGAAACCCGGCCCTGGCCTTGACCGGCGAAAGCGACTACCGGCCGCCCCATCGTTCACCTCTCAATATAGCGCTCATCAAGAGCCTCACCTTCGGTAGTTTCATCCTGGACGCGGATATCCAGCAGTCCGGCGTGCGGGGCGTTCCTATCAGGGAATACGTAGCCAAACATCAGGATACCTCAGATTCCCCCGGCAACGCCCATCGGGACTTTTGTTTTTTCTTCGGTTTTCAGGATCCCGCCCGCTTCCTTTACATCCACGTGGCCAAGGCTGGAGACAACAACGCCCACCAGGTCTTTGTGGTCAATGAATCGGACCGGACTCCCATTACGGATTTCCGCACTGCCGGGGCCAACTGGGGTCTTGAGGAATGGCGCAAAATCCGCATCGTGCGCGATCTGGACAAAGGCACTGTGGAGATCTTCTTCCAGGACATGCTCACCCCCATCATGATAGCCGACGAGGTGCCCTTCGAATGGGGATTTGTTGGGTTCGGGTCTTTCGACGATACCGGTTACGTGGACAACATAAAAATCTGGGCCCCGGAATCGAGAGCGGGCGAGCAGTCGTTTTTCGAGTAAGCGCACTCTTTCCTCCTACAACCTATTCAAACGAGTTGGTAGATTAAATGGCAAAATTTCTGGTCTGGCTCCTTTATCGCTTGCGGGTATCCGGTCGGGAAAATGTTCCCACCGATGGCGGCGCGATTCTGATCTGCAACCACATGACCTACCTCGACGTGGTATTAATTGCGTTGGCGGTGGGGAGAAAAATCCGTTTTGTGGCCTCGGACAGTTTGATCGGGCCCCATCCCCTGCGATGGTTGCTTCGGATGTCCTCCATTGAAGTGATTCCCCCGGACAAGTCACCCGGTTTCTTGGAACGCAATGTGGCTTATCTGAAAGCGGGCGGTTTGTTGGGTATATTTCCGGAGGGCCGGATATCGCGCACGGGAAATTTGATGACCTTGCGCTCGGGCTTCGAGACTTTGGCGGGCGCAAGCGGTGTCCCGGTCGTTCCCCTCAGCATGGACAACCTTTGGCAAACCCGCTTTTCCCGGTTCAACGGCGTCAACATGCGCTTTAAACCCCGGGTTTTTCGACCGTTGATCCAGGTTGTCATCGGCGCCCCCATGGAGGCGGAAAAGGTTACATTGGCGGGGGCCCGTCAGGCCATGCTGGACGCCTCGGAACAGGCTTTCCAAAAGCGGGAATCCTTACAGGGTAATTTGGCTTACAACTGCTTGAAAGGATTGGCCTCGCGGCCGTTTTTTGAGCAGGTCGTGGATTACTCCACCGGCCGGAGAAGCGTAAAAGCCGGTTTGGTGCTGGCCTTGAGCCTGTTGGTGGCGCGCCACTTCAAGCAGAAAGTTCCGGGTAAACGCCTGGGCATCGTCATGCCCCCGGGCATCGGCGGCGCCTTGGTCAACCTGGGTTGTGTGCTGGCCGGAAAAATTCCCGTGAATCTCAATTTCACGGCGGGAAAAGCCGCCATCGAGTCGGCCTACCGCAGGGGCGAGATCGACGTAGTGGTCACGGCGGAACCGGTGCGCAAGAAATTTCCCAAATTTCCCTGGCCGGAAGACTTGATCGACGTTGTGGAGGTGCTCAAGGCCCAGAGCAAGCTGTCCATCCTGCTCAGGTTTGCCCAGGTCATCGTATTTCCGACCCGTTTGTTGGCATTATGTTACGGGATTCCCAAACGGGGAGACCGGGAGGAAGCCGGATTGTTGTTTACCAGTGGAAGTTCGGGCGAACCGAAGGGAGTTCCCTTAACGCACCGCAATATCATGAGCAATGTTGCCCAGATCGATGAGGTGGCTCTGCTCAGCAAAAAGGGCACCTGCCTCATGTGCTGCCTTCCCATCTTCCACAGTTTCGGATTCACCGTCACCCTTTGGTATCCGTTGATGCGTCAGGTTCGAATGGTCACCCTTCCATCGCCTCTCGAACAGAAGAAAATAGCCGAGGCCATTGCCGCCGAAAAGGTCACGGTGATGGTTGGGACCCGGACCTTCCTCAAACCTTACCTGGCCCGGGTTCCGGCTGAAAAACTGGTTTCCCTGGACCTGGTGGTGGCCGGGGCGGAAAAGGTGACGCCGGAGTTTTTTGATCTCTGGAAGGACAAGTTCGGGTGCGATATCCATGAAGGGTACGGTTTGACCGAAACCGCCCCGGCCGTGGGTGTGAATTTATTCAACCCGCCCCCGAGCGAGGGGGAGGCATCCCCTCAGGTAGCCTATCGCCAAGGATCGATCGGACGACCCCTTCCCGGCATCAGCGTGCGTTTTACCGACCCGGAAACGGGTGATGAGCGATCCCTCTTCGAGCCGGGCATGCTCCATCTCAAAGGCGGCAACGTGTTCGAGGGGTACTTGAAGGACAGGGAACGCAATGAAGAGGTTTTGCGGGATGGATGGTTCGAAACCGGGGATCTGGCCCGCATGGATGACGACGGATTTTTGTTCATTGAAGGGCGCCAATCCCGGTTTTCCAAAATCGGCGGTGAAATGGTTCCCCACGGGACGGTGGAGGAAAAGATCGTGGAAGTTCTGGACCTGAAGCAAAGCGAAGTAGTGCCCTTGGCCATCGGCGCCCGCTACGACGACCGGAAAGGCGAGGCCCTGGTGCTTTTGACCACCGTGCCCATCGACGCCGATGAACTGCGTCAAAAGTTGACCGATGCCGGATTGCCCAATTTGTGGATTCCCCGCATCATAAAACCGATTGATGAAATTCCCGTCCTGGCCACCGGAAAACTGGACCTCAAGGCCTGTAAAGCCTTGGCTGAGGAATAAATAGGCACAAAGGCACAAAGGCACAAAGGCACAAAGGCACAAAGGCACAAAGGCACAAAGGCACAAAGGCACAAAGATTATAGGGATGAGGGACGTTCAGGCCACAAAATATACAATATTCTTAATTCCAAACTCTCCTCGTCTTTGCGTTGCTTTGCGGTCTTTGCGAGAGTCAATTCCTAATTCCTAATTGGCGCCTTCTCCTCTGTGGTTTTTCTTTCCCAATCATTCCGGGAGGATGTTAAGGGTATGAATGGGAGGGCCCGGGAGGAGGGGCAAGTAAGCCCGGTCGGACCAAGTGGAGTGCAGGTCGCGGTAGTGGGGGGAGAGAAAGTGTCCGCTTTGGCCGCAGCCTAATTGGAAAATACTGTCTTCGAGTTTGCCCGGGCTGGCCACTATGCGAAAACCGGCGCAGAAGGAGCCGTTCAGGACTTTGGGGCAATAAGAGGCCCCGGCCTGCTCCGTTCGGGGCATATCGAGTAAAAAACTCAGAAAAGGCATACTGTAGGAGAAAGGGTGGCGAAAGTTCGCCTTGTTCCGGTTGCTCCATCTGTAATATTCCCAGCCGTTTTCTTTTATTTGGTGAACCAAGCGCCGCAGGACGGATTCCAATGCCTCCTGCCAGCTCCGGTATTTGGGGTCCAGAAGGTGATCGGGTTGTTGTGAAACGATGCGGTAAAGGGGTTCTTCAATCTGAAAACTGAATGGATCGAACCCTTTCGGATCGAAATCCAGGCAGGGTCTGAAAATCCGGGTCAATACATCGCGGGCCAAGCTGACCCGAAATGCGCGTATGAGGGTAAACCCGATCGAATCGGGATCGGCCCAGCCGTCCCAGGCCCGCACTTCCCGCTCCATCCGTTCCAGTTCCCGGGTTGGATTTTCCATTGCCGACAGGGTATCCAACATCAGCTTGCGCCAACGCAGGAAGAAGAGCACCGAATTATCGTGTTGGATGTCTGCCATGGAATCGGGGCTAAGTTTTTCATTGGCCAGGAGCTTTTCACGAATTTGATAGGCGCGGGGAAATTCGGCAAAACGGCCCGATCCCAGATTTCGGTAGTTTTCCGTGCCGAGGATTCGGTTGTTGGCGGTCCACAATCGCTGGTTGGCCGGATTCCGGTAGACCGGCCAATTCGCCCGGTCCAGTTTAGTTTTCCAGATCCTGTCGGCCTGACTGGACATGATGGCCTGATAGGGATCTGCTCCCCGACGGTCCGGGACGAAACCGGCCAGGGTATAGGCAATATTGCCCGCGCTATCGGCAACGACATAGTTTTGCACCGGCAAGTTTGCCCGGTGCGCCATATCCAGAAACTCGTTCACGGTGGAGCATCGGTCGAATTGTACGGCTAGCGTATTAGCCGCATCCGCATGATAGGCGGCCCAGCGGCGAACCAGTTTCACCCCGTCGAGGGTCTCCCGTGTGACGGGTCCCCATCGGGTGTAGGGCACGTCCACGGTAATCGGTTCGCCGCCCCGTACCCGGATGATCTCCCGCCGCAGTTGAATCTGAGCCGTGCCCGTGGAAGTCTTGTATTCCGGGTAACCGTTTTCCCCTTCTTCCAGGACGATGAGATCGTCGGTGTCAATCTGGGCGTTGGTTACTCCCCAGGCTAGCGAAAGGGTGCTGCCCACCACGATTCCCGGAGCGCCCGGTATGGAAAATCCATGTGCTTGAACCACTTCACCGGTTTCGGGACGCGGGTATTGGTAGGACAATTTGTACCAATTATTCGGGACATTCAACGTCAGGTGGGGATCGTTGGCCAATAGGGGATTTCCGGTGGTGGACAGGGCCGGCCCCACTACCCAATTGTTGCTCCCAGGTTGGGTTTCCGGTGGATCTCTCATTTTCAGCTTGGCCGTGTCCTCCCGGTTTGCCCGCAGGTAGGCAAAGGCCTCCGGCCCGGGAATTTCCGGGATTGAAATAGTGCTGCCGTCAACGGAGGCTTCCCATGCGTTGGTGGGGTGATCAAAAAGCTCAACGACTACCAGTGGAAGCAACTTTCGTGCTATCCATCGGGCGTAATCGCGTCCCGGGTTGTTCTGTAAATCGAGATAAAATGCATACAACACCAGTATGCTGTCTTGTGGCGACCAGGGTCGCGGCTCGCTCTTGAGCAATCCGTATTCCCATGGTTTTGATCGCAAACTGTCCAGGCCGTCATTTACTCCGGCCACGTAATATTCCAGGGTGCGACCTTCCTCTTCGGGCATATTATCCCAGGCCATATTTGCCTTTTGGCGAAAGCCGTGTACCCGCACGCGCCGATCTTGTCCAACGGCCAGCGGACCAAGGATCTCAGCAAGTTCTCCGGCCGGAGAGCGACGCAGCAGATCCATCTGGAAAAACCGTTCTTGGCCGTGCGCGTAGCCAATGCCGTAAGCCACTTCCTCCCTGGTCGACCCGGTAACGGTGGGAACGGCGTAGGAGTCGCGCTCGATCGATACCTCCGCTCCCAGTTTGTCGCTGTAATCAGTCCCGGAATACTCGGGAAGGCTCCCCCGAAGCCATATCCAGATAGCCAAAACAGCCAGGATGATGACCCCCATGACGACGGCCAGCAGTCCTACCAACAACTTCAGCGCCTTCACCCTTCAGCCTCTAACCTTTAACCATTAACCTTATTAAACTTCAGCCTTTTTCCGGCTTTGTCGGGGGCAAAAAAGGGGTCAAACGCAAAATGTTAAAATCGCCTTCTGGTTGTACCTGAATGACTGAAGCGAACCAATCAGATGTTAACATTTTGCGTTTGACCCCTTTTTGTCAATGCGCTTCCAGCCAGTTGGAGCCGGTTCCTAGATCGACTTCGATGGGGACGGGCAGGGGCATGGCGGTGCGCATGCATTGGGCGATTTTTTCGGGAAGGGAATCTTTTTCGTCCAGATGGAGATCGAAGACCAGTTCGTCGTGTATTTGCAATAGCATGCTCGAGGGCGATTGTTCTTCCTCGAGCAGGTTTTGGACTTTTGTCATGGCGATCTTTATCATGTCGGCGGCGGTTCCCTGGATGGGAGTATTAATGGCTATTCGTTCCGCCCCGGCCCGCACCGTCGCGTTGGCGGAATTGATGTTGCGCAAGGGCCGCCTCCTGCCCAACAGGGTGTCCACATAGCCCTGGGAGCGAGCCTTCTCGATGGTCGCTTCCATCAGGTCTTTTATCTTTGGATACTGTTTGAAGTACTCCTGGATGATTTTGGCCGATTGTCCTCTCGGGATACCCAGTCTCTGTCCGAGGCCATGAGCGCTTATTCCATAGATGATGCCGAAGTTTACCATTTTGGCCGTTCGGCGCATATCGGAGGTAACAGCGTCGATGGGGACATGGTATATTTTCCCCGCCGTGGCGGAGTGAATGTCCTGGTTTTGCCTGAACGCATCCATCATGGCGGGCTCCTGGCTCAGGGCCGCGCAGATGCGCAGTTCTATCTGGGAATAATCTGCCGCCAAAAGGGTGTAGTTTTCGTTCCTGGCAATAAACGCTTTGCGGATTTCGCGTCCCCTGTCGGTGCGAATGGGAATGTTCTGCAGGTTGGGGTTGGAGGAATTGAGCCTTCCCGTGGCGGTGACGGTCTGGTTGTAGGTGGTATGAACGCGTCCGGTTTTTTTCGAAATAAAGCTCGGCAAGGTATCGACGTAGGTATTTTTCAGTTTGGTGGCGCCCCGGTGATCGAGAATGCATTGCACAATTTCATGTTTGGGGGCCAAACGGGTGAGGACCTGTTCGTTGGTGGCGTATTGACCGGTTCTGGTTTTTTTGGGATTGGATTCCAGTTTGAGAATATCAAACAGAACCTGCCCCAATTGCTTGGGGGAATTGAGGTTGAAATCGGTGCCGCCGAGGGCGCGAATGCGTTCGGAAAGCGAGGAAATCTCATCGGCCAATGCCACTGAAAAGGTTTGCAGGGCCTCGGGGTTGATGCGGATTCCGGTTGCCTCCATTTTGGCCAGGACGGAAATCAGGGGGGCTTCCACTTTGTAGTAAACGCGTTCCTGTCCCGTTTCCCGGAGCCTCGGCGCCAGGGCCGCCTTCAATTGAAACGTGATGTCGGCGTCCTCCGCCGCATAATCGGACACCGTCTGCAAGGGAACGTCCTCCAGGGACTTCTGTTTCTTGCCTTTTTCCCCTATGAGGGAGGAGATGGAGATCGGTTTGTAACCCAAAAGGGACTGTGCCAGAAAATCCATATTGTGGCGTTGATCCGGATCGACCAGGGTATGGACGATCATGGTATCGAAGAGGTTGCCTTTGACTTCGATGCCGTGGTGAAGGAGCACGCCGTAATCGAACTTCAGGTTGTGCCCGATTTTCTCCGTTTCCGGATTCTCGAATACCGGCCTGAGCAATTCGAGGAAACGCTTCCGTTCCGATGCGTCATTGGGCAAGGCGGCGTAGCAACCGGTTTGCGGACGGTAGGAGAAAGCGATGCCGAGGAGCCTGGTATCTCGGGCGTCGAGGCCGGTGGTCTCGGTGTCGAAACAAAACGAAACCTGTTTTGAGAGATCCGCCGCCAGTTCTCGGAGTTCGCCCTCAGATTGGACCAATTTGTAATCCGGATTAACCGTTTCAATCGTCTTCAGGCTCGGCATTCCCTCGCCTTCCAGAGGCTTGGCCGAGGCTTTTTCCCCCATGTCCAGGTCCATTTGCGAGCCTCGGCCACGACCGGCCACGAAGGCATCGCCGAAGAGCCGCTTGCCCATCACGTTGAACTCCAATTCCACCAGGAGCGGTTTCAGAGCGATTGGGTCGGGGTCTTGCAAGGCGAATTGGTCGATGGAGGCTTCGATCGGGGCATCCGTCCATATGGTGGCCAGTTTTTTGCACAGGAGGGCCTGGTCGGCGAATTTCTCCACGTTTTCCTTCTGTTTTCCTTTCAACTGATCGGTGTTCCCGATCAATTCCTCCACCGACCCGAATCGGCGGAGCAACTTGGTCCCGGTTATCTTCCCGATTCCGGGCACTCCGGGAATGTTGTCGGAGCTATCGCCCCACAGGCCCAGCAGATCGACAACCTGAAGGGGATCTTCCAATCCGTAGAGTTCGCGCACCTCTTCGACTCCCAGAATATCGGCCTCGGCGCCCTGACGACCCGGTTTGAAAAGGTATATGCCAGGTTCTACCAATTGGGCAAAGTCTTTGTCCGGGGTTACCATGTAGATTTCGAAGCCTTCCTTGCGGTATCGTTTCGCCAGGGTGCCGATAATGTCGTCGGCTTCGTAACCGTCCTTGCGTAGAATCGGTATATTGAAGGCCTCGGTCAGTTGAAGAATCTTGGGAATGGCCGCGCTCAATTCTTCCGGCATCTTTTCGCGCTGAGCCTTGTAGGGGGGATAGTCGATGTGCCGTTGGGTGGGGGCCTGGGTGTCGAAGGCAACCGCGATGTGAGAGGGCTTTCTCTTCTGGATCAGGTCCAGCAGGGTGTTGAGGTAGCCAAATGCCGCGCTGGTGTTCAACCCCTTGGAATTGACGATGGGATTGCGCATGAATGCGAAGTGGGCCCGGTAGATGAGAGCCATTCCATCGAGCAGATAGAGCGTTTTTTCGGATGCCATGGCGAGTGGAGAGTGGAGAGTGAAGAGTGAAGAGTGCCGAGTGGCGAGATTAGAGTGGCGGGTAATTTTATCAGCGCGGGCATCTTTTTGATCTCTACGCAGTCGCTTGACAAGCCTTCCCAATGCCAAGCGACCGAAGAAACTTCCCCGTCGACCGACGTGTTTGTCCTACCGCAATGTCGGTCGGAATGGCCGTTCTCCACCCGCCGCATCTACGTGATAATTTACCCTTCACATTCCACTCTCCACTCTCCACTCTCCACTCTTTTTCCTCTCTTCACTATTATATGAAACTACGAAAAAATTGTACCTATTCCTTGGTAGTGCCCACCAGCATGGGCCTGCGCTTTACTCCAGCCAATGCCCAGCCTGTACACAGCAGTTCCCTGTTTGAGGTTCAGGTAACCAGCGCGGAAACGAATGTGGCAAGTATCCTTTCCTTTTTGGGGAAGCCGGTCAAAGTCCTGACCGGCTTTGTCGAGGGAAGTCCCATTTCGCGCCTGATCAAGGACAACCTGGCCGGTCGGCACATGGATTATGAAGGCATAGAGCGTCCTCAGGAGGGGCCGTGGGGCCATAGGCATCAGATCAATTTTGCCGACACCGGTTTGGGCGCAAGGGGTCCTCGCGTTTGGAACGACCGGGCCGGGGAAGTAGGCCGCCAACTGCGGGCATCCGATTTCGATATGGATAAGCTTTTTGGCGAAGAGGGGGTGCAGTTTGTCCACCTCTCCGGTCTGATCGCGGCCGTATCTCCTGAAACCACCCGGTTATGTCTGGACCTGGCCCGCAAAGCCAGGGAACACGGCACGCTGGTGTCCTTCGACCTGAACCACCGGGCTTCCTTCTGGCAGGGCCGTGAGCAGGAACTGGCCGACTCCTTCGCCGAACTGGCCAGCCTGACCGATGTCCTGATTGGAAACGAAGAGGACTTCCAGCTCTGCCTGGGATTCGAGGGCCCGGAAGCGGGCGGCGAGGATCTTGCGGCAAAAATCGAGCGCTTCAAAGGCATGATTTCCGAAGTGAAGCGGACTTATCCGAAGGCTTCGGTTTACGCCACCACGCTGAGGGAAGTCGTGCACGCCAATTGCCATTTATGGGGAGCCATTATTTCGGAGGGCGATGATTGGCACGTGGTCAAACCACGGGAAATTGTAGTGCAGGATCGCATCGGGGGCGGCGACGGTTTTGTCGGGGGCATGCTCTACGCCATTTTACAGGGATGGGAACCGGAGAAATGGATCCGGTTCGCCTGGGCCACTGGAGCCATGGTGAGTACCTTCCTGACCGACTACGGCCAACCGGCCGATGAGGATCAGGTCTGGAGCGTTTGGCAGGGCAACGCACGGGTAAAGCGGTGAAACCTTCTTGTATTTCTCCGGGCAATAATCAATCTATCCCTTTCACACCCGTATAAGAAAAATGAAGGCAACTCGAATATTATTGATCCTTATTGCTTGTGTCGCACCGGTCGCCTGGGGGGAAGGAGCACAGAAAATTGGCTATGTCAGCACGGCCTTTATCCTTTCCCAGCTTCCCCAGACCCAGAAAGCCAACGAGGAATTAAAGGAAATGCAGGCCAAGTTTCAGACCCAGGGGCAGACGTATTTGGACGAAATCAAAATCAAATACGACGACTTGGTGGAAAAAACCAGGACCGAGCAAATATCCGATAACATGAAGCAGCTCAGTCAGCAGGAGCTGACCCAGATGCAGCAGGATTTTGAGGACCACAACCGCCAATCCCAGGAGACTTTGAGCAAACGTCGCTCGGTGCTGATGAAACCCATCCTGAAGATGATCAATGAGACCATTCAGACCATTGCCACCGAGCAGGATTTCGATTTGGTCATAGACGTGCAGGAATCGGGCGTATTATATGGTAATCCCGATTACAACCTGACCCGGAACGTGCTGGAGGCTCTCGGTGTCGAAGTCGAAGAAGAGGTGCCGTAGGCGCTAATTCCGACTTGGGAATTAAAAAACCACAGAGGACAGAGAACACAGATAGAGGCGCCCCTAGCGCCCCTCTCTGCGGTCTTGGCGAGCTTTGCGAGAGATTATTTCTGGATATTGGATGGTTCTCCGTGTTCAGTGTTCGGAAATCAGCGTTCGGTGGTTTCTGGATGCCGGGTTCTTTAACCTAATCGTGATCCCCCAACTCCTCATTCCTATTTCCTCATTCCAAATTGGCGCCTTTGGGCGCCTCTGTGCCTTTGTGCCTTTGTGCCTTTGTGCCTTACATTTAACGGCCTCCACCCTGACCCCGGAGGAGTCCGAGACCTATTATGAAAAGGCTCTGAATCTCTATGGGGGCGTGGAGGAGGAAGCGGACTATGATGGCGCGGCGCGGCTGGCCAAAGCGGCGGCGAATGCGGGCCACGTCAAAGCCCAGGTCCTGTTCGGGTACATGCACAGCCGAGGTTTGGGGGCGCGGCGCAGTTGGAGCCGGGCGGCTTATTGGTGGCGGCGGGCGGCCGAGCAAGGCTACGCCCCGGCCCTCTTCAACCTGGCCACCCTGTATTGGTTCGGGATCGGTGTGCGGGAGGACTACGCCGAGGCGCGAGGGATGTTGGAACGGATTGTGGAACCGGCAGTCAAGGTGGCCGACTCCATGGAAGATTATAGCCTATTCCAAGTAATACTGGCGGAGTCGTATTGGCGGTTGGGATTGGCCTACCAAAATGGCTTCGGCGTGGGTAGGAATAGGGCAAAGGCGGCCCAATTGTTTGAAAAGGCTGCCGTGGCGGGCAACTACCAAGCCATGCTTCAAACCGGTTTGCATTACGCTCTGGGTGAGGTTTTTCCGGCGGATACGGATAGAGCCGATTTCTATTTGAACATGGCCATGGCCCGGGCCGGCCAAGACGTTCCCCTCGAGTTGAGGTCCTTCCATTTGGAGGGGATCGAACGTGAGGACAAATACCGGGAGGAGTTGAAGGAAATTCGGAAACGCGAAAGGGAGATGTTGGCCTATCTGCAAATGAGCTGCGGCGTAACCCTGTTCAACAAGAGCGATCGGGAGGGAGAGAATTTGTACGGCATGGCCCGGCACTGGTTGCGTCTGGCGGCGGAGGCCGGTCAGCCGCAGGCCAAGACCTACCTCGGATTGCAATACCTCCTGGGCCTGGGCGGGGAAACGGATTTTGCCAAAGCGGCTCTTTTGTTGGGGGAGGCGGCTGATACGGGGATGAGTCTGGCCGCGTATTACTATGCCATCATGCTCCACCAGGGCCTCGGAATTGAAAAAGACCCCGGCAGCGCTGCCGTTTATTTTCGCCGGGCTGAAAGGAGCTGCCTTTACCCTGCCATCGAGGCTGTGATGAATCCCGGGGCGGCCGTATTGCAAACCCCGGCCCGCCTGGTCGAGGCCACTGGAGAGGCCGCGGCGACGGACCTGACGGCCAGGGCGTGTTTCGGCTTCGCCCTGGGATTGGGTTTCGGGCTCCCCAAAGATCCTGCCCGAGCCCTGCGGATTCTGGAGGAATGCGCCGGGGCTGGAAATCCGGTGGGCCAATTCGCCCTGGCCCAGACCCTAATGGCTGGCAGAGGGGCCAGGTTCGATGGCGTCAGAGCGTTTCAATTATTTGAAAAAGCCGCCGCCCAAGGCCACTTGTGGGCCAAGCTGGAAGTGGGATTGCTGCTGCAACAGGGGCGTGGCGCCCGGTCTAACAGGCATGGCAAGGCGCTGGCTTACTTTGCGGATTGCATGGCGGCTGGAATTCCGGCGGCCAAAAGCAACCTCGGGCTCATGTACCTGGAGGGCAGGGGTGTAAAATCAAACGCGAGAAAGGCGGAGGAACTCCTCCTTGCCGCCCATGAAGAAGGCGCTAGAAAGGCCAAGCTGATTCTGGGGCACCTGTATTACAACGGCCGGGGGAAGGTAGCCCGGGATTATGAAAGGGCTCGCGAATTTTACGAACTTGCGGCGGAGGAGGGATTTACCGAGGCCAATTTTTATTTGGGCGAAATCTACGCTCGTGGATGGGGTGTTGAAAGTGCTTTCCAACAGGCCGCCCTATACTACCGCGCGGCGGCCCGCGGGGGTCACGCGGAGGCGGCCTTTCGTTTGGGAATGTTGTTCAAGGAAGGTAGAAAAGTGGCCTTGAATTACGATGTGGCGGCCTACTGGCTGCAGGTAGCGGCATTGGGGCGGCACAATATAGCCTATTACCACTTCTCCGAAATGTTGGAGTTTGGATGGGGTGTGGAAAAAAATGAAAAAGCCGCCTATGAAGCCTACCAGTCCCTCCTGAAGCAGGACTCCACGCCACTGGCGCACCTGGGGAAGGCCAGATGCGAGCTTTTCGGCAAAGGCGGCGCCCCCCGAAGGTATTCCAGTATCGCCGGATCGCTGAAACGCCTGTTAAAAATTGATGAGGCCTCCGCTTCCGCCTACCTGGGGATCTGTTATCACTATTGGGCCCATGCAAAGGAGAAGATCAACCGGAGCTACCTGGGGAGATCACTGGAGTATTTCGACCGGTCGGTGGATCTGAACAGTCCGGTGGGATTGACGGAACTGGCCAAATTGCACCTGGTCAACAAGATCGAGAAGGCCTCGACCCTCAAAGCGATGGAACTGTTGACCAGGGCGGCTGATCTTCGCTATCCCGAGGCGGCCTTCCTGTTGGCCAAGGCCCATATGGATGGAATTGAAGGCGCCCCCGGGGCGGAAGCCTGCATCGAATACCTGAATTTGGCCGTAGATGGGCAAATCGAAGGAGCCGAGGAGTTGTTGCGCCAACTCGAAAATGAAAGCGGGACAGACCGGCCAATTCCGGTCTACAGCGGTGCCCCAGCCTGATAGGCGCCGTTGGCGCCAATTAGGAATGAGGAATGAGGAATTGGGAGAAAGATGAACCACGGATTACACCGATAAGCAGGGATAATCGTGATCATGATCACGATCACGATTATCCTCAGCACCTTTAGCCTTCATCCTTCGCGCCTCTACGCGCCTTATCCGTGCTCATCCGTGTTATCCGTGGTTTATTCCTGGATACTCGATGCTAGTCACTGGTCATTGGATATAAAATTTGTAACTCAACCATTCACCCCGCGCGTTAACCGTAACATATGAGGAAATTCCAATCCCCTACCTTTATGAAAAACGTAAGAAGCCCCTTTATTTTTTCTTTTATCCTGCTCTTCTGCCTCGCATCCCGGTTAGGCGCGGCCGAGACGGCGTCCTGGCCGACTTGGCGGGGGAATTCCCAAACTGGAGTAATCGAGGGAGAAAAACCACCGCTGCATTGGAGCGATGATTCCAATATCAAGTGGAAAACCAGGATCCCCGGGGCCGGTTTGGCATCGCCCATCATATGGGGCGACCGGATCTTTCTGCTCACCGCCATAGCCCAGGAAGGGGAATCCAGTCGGCAGGTCGATACACAGACACAGAGGCGGGTTCAGCCCGGAGCCGGTGATCGTCCGCGGGGACGGGCCGAAGCGGGCGGAGAACGCCCGCAACGAGGGGTTCAAGCGCGCGGCGGTCAAGCTGGCGCCAGACCCGGTGGCGGACCGGGAGGCCGGGAAGGATTGAACCGTGAAGAGCTGCTCAATCGTTTCGACAAGGACGGAGACGGCCAGCTCAACGAAGATGAGCGGGCTGCCCTGCGAGCAAGTTTCGGCGGCCAGCGCGGGGGTCAGGCCGCCGGGCGCCAGCGTGGAGGTCGTGGAGGAGCAACCCCAACCGTGGCCCAACAATTTACCATCATGGCGCTTGATCGCAACTCGGGCGAAGTCCTCTGGCAACAATCTGCCCGGGTGGAAGTTCCCCACGAGGGACTCCATCCCACCAATACTTACGCTTCCGCATCTCCGGTTACGGACGGGGAACACCTGTATGCCTTCTTCGGATCCAGGGGCCTGTATTGTTACGATTTCGAGGGCAACCTGAAATGGAAGAGAGACCTGGGCAACCTCCAGTCGCGGGCCGGCTTCGGAGAAGGAGCCTCTCCTTCCCTGGCCGGAGACCTTCTCTTCATCAACTGGGATAACGAGGGCCAATCCTACCTCATAGCGCTGGATAAAGGCAGTGGCGAAGAGGTCTGGAAGGTGAAGCGTGACGAACGAACCTCCTGGGTGACTCCCACGGTGGTGGAAGTGGAGGGAAAACAACAAGTCATAATGCCGGGCACCAACGCGACCCGCAGTTACGATGCGGCAACCGGGAACCTGATTTGGGAGGCCGAGGGCTTGACCGGCAATGTGATCCCCACACCGGTAGTGGGAAACGATAAGGTTTACGTGATGAGCGGATACCAGGGACGGTCCATTCAGGCCATCGAGTTGTCGGCCAAGGGGGATGTGTCCGATTCCGATGCCATAGTGTGGAGTGTCCGTCACAGCGCTCCATACGTCCCATCGGCCGTATTGTCCAATGGCAGGTTGTACGTGAACAAGGGTAACGACGCCTATTATACCTGCCTGGACGCGGAAACCGGGGAAGAAATTTTCCGCGATGAATCTCTCGAAGGGATCCGCGGGATTTACGCCTCCCCCATTGCCGCCAACGGTTATATCTACGTGGTAGGCCGGGAGGGCACTACCTTGGTTTTGAAAGACGCGGATACCTTCGAGATCGTGGCCACAAACAAATTGGGCGACCGGTTCGACGCCTCACCGGCAATAGTTGATAACGAGTTGTTCCTGCGTGGGCACGACTACCTGTATTGCATATCGGAATCCTAAGGCGCGCTGAAGCGCGCCAATTAGGAATTGGGAGAAGAGAAACCAAAAACCAGAAGACAAATTTCACTGCCCACTAGCCACTGGTCACTGATCACTAATGAAACGGATGGGTACGGATAGAAATCCTAACGCCAACGGCGTTGAACTCCAAAGCCCAGTGTCGCGTAGCGCACGCTGGGTAGGAAAAGGAAAAAATTACGAACCCCAACGGGGTTCCACAAAATCTCCCCAAAATTCCCGTTTCTTTCGATCACGATCACGATCACGATTAATCTCAGTACATTCAGCCTTCATCCTTTCCTTAACCGGGGGCAGTATATTTAACCTTCAGCCTTTTTAGCCCCCGGCATCTCATCTGCAGTTCATCTCTCCATCATTCCAACACTCCATCATTCCCTTCTCCCCAATTCCTCATTCCTAATTCCTAATTGGCGCCTTTGGCGCCTCTACTGCGGTTATTGGCGATAATCTGCAGGGCCTGGAGTTGTAGTCGATCTGCAATTTCCCGGTCTGAATCGTATAGATCCTCCGTTTCGCCCAGGTCGTTTTCCAGATTGAACAGGGCCCACGGTTGCTCGAACCGTTTGCCCCTGGGTTGTTGCCGGCCACCCGAACCGTTGCCCAGCACCAGCTTCCAATCACCCTGGCGAATGGCGAACATGCCTCCTCCCGAGTGGTGAATGACCGGGGCCCGCTCCCATTTCTCGGTCTCTTCCTCCAGAAGGAGCGGCAAAAAGCTGAAGCTGTCCTGCGCCGCCTCCTTGGCCGCCGGAAGGCCGGCCCCGATCGCCTCGGCAAAGGTGGCGAAAAAATCGGTGTGGGTTATGGTTCGGTCACAGGTTGATCCGGCTCTGACTTTTTTCGGCCAACGGACGAAGAATGGCACCCGGTGGCCCGCCTCCCAAATATCCGCCTTGGTACCGCGGAGCGGCCCGTTGGCCGTGTGGTTTCCTTCATAATAGGCCTGAATGGTTTCATCCGCCAAGTGATCCGGTTTATCGGGGTCGGTTTGACGATACATGAAGGAACCGTTGTCACTGGTGTAAATGACCAGGGTGTTTTCCGCTATTCCGGCCTCGTCGATGGTTTTCAGAACCTGCCCCACGGTCCAATCCACTTGGACGATGAAGTCGCCATAAGGCCCCAGATCGGTCGTTCCCTGGAAACGCGGATGCGGCAGCACCGGTTTGTGAGGCGCGGTGAGTGGAAAATAGAGAAAGAAGGGCCGTTCCACTCCGGCTTGTTTGTCGATGTAGGCCTGAGCCTTGTCGGTGAGGTGATCCAGGCAATCGAGGATGGAAAAATCGGAACCCAACTCGCCCTTGCGCAGGAATGCGGGAAACTTGCTGCCCGGATGCATGCGATCGGGCAACCCGGTTATGGTATGCCCTTCCACGTAAAGGTAAGGCGGAAAATCCAATGACGCCGGAATGACCAGGGAATAGTGGAAACCGACGTCGACCGGGGAGTAATCCACCTGTTTCGACCAGTCCCAATCGCCTCCCGTTTTCTGAAAACCCAGTCCCAGGTGCCACTTGCCCACGATGCCGGTGCCGTAGCCGTTCTTTCCCAGAAAAGAAGCCACCGTGGGCCGGTCGGATTCGATGAGAGGACGTCCGTATCCATTTAACACCCCCTGCGTCAATTCCGTCCGCCAAGAATAGCGGCCCGTCAGCAGCCCATAGCGCGTGGGGGTGCAAACGGCCGAGGGAGAGTGGGCATCGGTAAAGGTCATTCCCTCCTCGGCCAATCGGTTCAGATGGGGAGTGGGAATTTTTGACCGGGGATTCAATACTTCCACGTCCCCGTAACCCATGTCATCGGCCATAATCAGAACGATGTTGGGAGGGTTTGCCCCCGCCAGGGAAACGAGCGGTAGGAAGAAGAAAAGGATGAATCGGACAGTTTTCATAATATGGGGCCAAGATTTCCTGAAACGAATTGAATTGAAATGAATTGAAGTGGTATGGACTTTTGGTCAGTATTTTCCTTTATGATCACCATCGATGACCTCAAGCGAGATATTCCCGAAGTTTGCGAGCAATACCGCATCGCTTATGTGGATGCATACGGATCAATAGCAAGGAATGAACAATGCGAAGATAGCGATATCGACCTGATCATTGAGCTTGAAGAACCGAGGAGGGAATCAATTTCCAAAAGATTTTTTGGATTTATTCATGCCTTGGAGGATCATTACGGCCAGAAAATTGATGTAATCACAGAAAAATCCCTGAGAAACCCACATTTCATCCGCAAAATCGACAAAGACAGGGTACGAATTTATGGATGACGATGTCGCCAAGTGGTTATTCGATGCATTTCAGGCATCGAAATACATTCGAGAATTCGTAAAAGGTAAAACCTACGAAGATTATCGTTCGGATGCACTATTGAAATCGGGCGTTGAACGACAATTCGAGATCATCGGTGAGGCACTCAAGAGAGTTCGGGATAAAAACGAAGTATTCATAGAAGAGATACAAGGTTGGCGTGGCGCGATATCGTTTCGGAATATCCTCGCACATGGTTACGAGGACATAGACGATGAATTAGTCTGGGGAATCATTGAGGATGACCTGCCAATACTAACAGAAGATTTAGAAGCCCGTTTGAAAGAAAAGTAGAACCATAGATGTGTCCTGTCTCTGTGGTTAATCTTCCCTTCTTTGCGTTACTTTGCGCTCTTGGCGAGAGGCAAATCTTCTTCACCCTCTTTGGATCACGATCACGATTATCCGTGCTCATCCGTGTAATCCGTGGTTCACATTTCTCCCTTTTCCCCATGAGATCTTCCTGATAGGCCAAAATGTGACGATTTAGTACCAAGTATGTGAAAAACGGTTATAACAAAGTGAATTTTTTTCTTGATTGCGATTAATAATTATAAAACCTTTGCTCCCTGATTTGGAACCATCTGTGAAATTTACTCCCTCAGTTTTGCCGGACGGCGGGCTAAGTGAAGTCCCCGTCTTGAATGAAGGGGCAGCTTGATTTGTCGGGAAAATTACGCTCAATGTGCCGTTTTATCAAACTCAAGGGCTCCATGAATCCAAATTTCCACGGCATGCGTCGATTACTGCTGATCATAGGAAGCCTGATTCCGTTCAGTGGATGGCTGTTGGCCCAGGATGAAGAAGATGAGGACCTCGGGGATATCTACCTGTTGTCTCCCTTCACCGTGGATGCCAGCGGGGACCGTGGTTACTTGTCGACCAATTCGACCTCGGGCACGAGTCTGAATACCTTGATCAAGGATATTCCCATGGCCATCGAGGTGATCAACGCCGAATTTCTCGAGGACACGGGTGCGACCGATTTCGATGAAGCATTGAGGTATTCATCGGGGGTTTTCCTGGACCAATTCTCCGCCTCCGACGGTGTGGGCGTCGACGGCGCCAATACGCCGGGCGCGAATGAGGTGGACAGCTCCGACCGTTCGCCTTCCTCCCGCGGAGGAACGGGGGGCCGTTTCGCCAATGTGACCATCATCAGGGGGTTCAACGTTCCCTTTCAGAACCGCGACGGCTTCCGTTACGGCGGTCTCATCGCTCAATACGGCACCATTCTGGGGGGTATCATCGATACGGTCAACGTGGAGCGGATGGAAGTGGTGCGCGGACCCAATTCGCTGCTCTACGGCATCGGCGTTCTTTCCGGCATCGTTAACGTGATTCCCAAGCGCCCGCTTTCCGCCCCGGTGCAGGAGGTGACGTTAGGAGTTGGCAGCGACGGGTATTTGCGCAGAACCATCGATGTGACGGGACCTCTGTCCAAGGATTTTCTGGGAGGGCAACTGAACTACCGGGTGGCCGCCGCCCATGATGAGCGCGAACACTGGACCGATTGGCGGAGTTCGGAACTGAAATATTACGTGGGGCAGTTGCAGTGGCAGACGAATAAGGTATCTCTTCTGGTGGAGGGCCAGTATTTCAACCAGCAATATAACGGTATCGGCGCCCAGCACCTCCACGACAACCTGAATGCCGCCATCGACCTCAACGCCCGCAACGAATACGGCGAGCAATACAATTTTACCAAAGGGCTGGGGGGCCTGCCCGAATCCTACCGCATCACCGGTCCGGACACCTATCATTATCGCAAGGAGGAAAATTTACTGGTCAACCTGGATATCACCCCCATCGAGAACCTCACCGTATCGGCCGGAATGTTTCTGACCAACGCCCGCGAGGAGATATTCAACGTCAATCTTTCGACCTTGAACAATATCGAAAGGGCTTTGGACGTGAAGGGTGTTTTGTATGGGCGGCCCAATGACCCGAATACGGAAAATCCCCAGGAGATCATCGATTGGTTCGACCAATACGTCACCATTAACGAAAACCCCCATATCGAGAAACATCCCCTGGACCGGCGCAACCTGCGCGACTTTCGTTTGGCCCGATATTGGTGGGAGAAAGACCCGGAAACGACCACATCGGATCAGTATCGTGTGCGGGCGACCTACAATTTCGAAACTCCCTTCCTCGGGGGGAATGCCAAGCATACCTTTTTGGTTGGGCGTCACGATATCAAGGACGTGGCCGACTTCACCATCGGAGCGGAACGCATCGACTGGCAATATGCCAGCAAGGATGAGTTGGCCACAGATGATATCCTGATAGAGAGGAACATCCACGACCACAGCGTGATCCGCTACAATGGCGAGCCCACCGGATTGCCTGGCAGGGAGTTTCGCAATGTCGAGGTCTGGTTTACCGGCCATTACGCCCTCTACCAGGGCCAATTTTTCGACGATAAACTGGGGATGATTCTGGGCGCGCGGCACGACCGGTTCCACTCGCGGGACCGCAAGTACGACCGTTTCGATGAATTCGCCGCTTACGGCCCCGGTTACACCGGCCCGGCCCTGGAACTCGCCCCGCCCGATGGGGTGGTACTCAATCCGGATAATGAAACGTTCGGTTTCTTCCCCCTCCCCGAGGGAGTCAGCGAGTACATTCCAGATCCCACGGGGGCGGAAAAGACCACCACTCAGACCATTGCCTTGAACTACAAACTCCGCGACGACCTCACCATCTACGCGGTGAGCGCGGAGGGCCTGACCCCCAATACGGGAGCCCGGGACGGCAATCTGGACGGCCTTCCCTCCGAACAAAGCCTGAGCCAGGAAATCGGTCTGAAATTCGATTTCTGGGATGGCAAGTTGTCCGGCACTGTCTCGGCTTACCAGATCGAACGGGAAAATGCGGTGTGGTTTTATGAAGGCGCCCCGGCTCCGGCTGAATGGGTGGGGGGAATACATGCCCTGGACCAGGAAGGTAATGACGCCAATGGTTTCGATCCCGCTTTGGTGGTCGATCATGGCGCTCCGGTATCCTACCCGCTGGATTCCCATTACTTCACCGAGGAGGGGGTCGAGTTGCAAAAAATACGCCAAATCATACGGGATGAGCAGGGCAAAATTATTGGGCTCACGATCGATTGGCCCGATGGCCTTCTCGGTATCGAAGGGCACCGGTCGGACACCACCAACCCGCGCAATTACGTGTATCTGGACTACGCAAAACTGGACCTCCCGGCCATCGACCGCAACGGCAACGAAACCGGCAAAACCTGGCGCTATTATCTGGAAAAGGCCTTTGCCGACCGCAGTCGCAGCGCCTCGGTATTCCAGGCCCAGGCCGGGCCGGATGATTTCGATCCCATGCCCTACAGCCGCTCCCGAGGCACCACCTTGGGTTTGAATCCCAGTGTGCCGAACTCGAGCGGAACCAATATTCTCTACGACGATAAGTCGACCGGCTACGACCTTCAGCTCATTTATTCGCCCCTGGATAATTGGCAGTTGATTTTCTCTTACGCCAAAACAGAAAGAGAAGTGGACGGTTCCTTCAAGATGGTTGACACCATCGACCCCGAAAGCGGAATGGTATTCGGGACGGAATACGATATTTGGGTGCGAACCTTTGGCCGGGAAGCCTTTGGGCTGGAGGAAAATGACACCGATGGAGATGGGGTGGTGGACACCGTGACCAAGAACGGTCAACCGATTTCCTTGGGAGATGTGAGCCCGACTGATCTGGTGGGTGGATTGGAAGGGGTCAGCCTCTATACCGGCGCGGAGGACGCGGCTTCACTCTGGACCCGATACACCTTTTCCGAAGGGTTTCTCAAAGGCATCAACGCCGGTATCGGTGTGATTTACACCGGACCCCAACCCACCTCCATACCCATCGGGGGGAACGATCTGGCCTCAAATCTGTTTCGAACCCCCGACACTCCCGAGCGCTACAGGGTCAATTCCGCATTGCGCTATTCCTGGGATTGGAAAGACCATCTTTTCTCGCTCAGGCTCAACGTATACAACCTCCTGGATGACCAGAAGGGACAAGCCTTCGCCATCTATACCGATACCATGGATCAATCCCGCGTGCAGCGCCGCACCGACGTCTACTATACCCCCCGAAGTTATCGCTTGACCATGACGGTAGATTTTTAAAATTTCTCCTCACCTTGGATCCCCCCCCAAAGTATTACTAGAAAACCATCAACTGATATTGAAATTAATATGAAAAAAATATTACTTACACTGACCTCGATATTTTGTGTTGGTTCGCTCTTTGCGGACCATTTCCAGAAGATCGACGATTTTGAATCCTACACTGTAGGCCAGGCGCCGGCAGGCGCGAACATGCCGGGGCCGGATGGAATGCCGAACCCGGAAGAGGGGCCTTGGTGGAATCATTTGGATGTTGTGGAGGACCGCGCCACCGACCCGCATATTCGGGTGGTCGAAGACCCTTTCAACATGGGTCAGGGAAACGTTCTTGAAATTTATCCCGGTGTGCCATTGAGCACTTCCAGCCTCAATCATACCATCACTCGGTCCCTCTCGGATGATCAGTCAATCAAGGTTGACTTGGAAGACCTGAATGCGGTCTCCACCTTCTATTTCAGAGTAGGCCGCCCCTTGGTGGATGGAGTTCCCGGTGAAGCGGACATGACCTGGGGAATGGTGGCAGATACGGCCAAAGGGGACAACCCCATACACGCCTATGGCAGCTATTCAGTGTTGGGGCGTATTGAGGCCAACGGGGGAATCGATATCCGAGATGGCGGTAGTTATGTCAATCTGCAGGATGTCAACGCCGGTGAAGGTCTGGATACCCAGACGTGGTATGAGATCTGGTTTGTCGTCAATCACGGGGCAAATACCTTTGAGCAATACGTCAGGGGTGGAACGGATTTTCCGGTCCAAACCAAGATGACCTGGGAGGGAAATGAAGGTGGCAACGCCGCATACCGTAACCAGACGGTGGATCCGCTTGACACCCTTTTGTTCATCACCAGCGCGGGTAATACCGATCTCATCAAAGGCAAGGACCCGATGTATTTGGATGATTTCTATGTCGATCACACCGGCAGGAACCTGAATACTCCGGGCGGTTTCATTAAGGTCGACGATTTTGAAACTTACACTTCAGGCCAGCCGCCGGCAGGCGCGAGCATGCCGGGGCCGGATGGAATGCCGAACCCGGAAGAGGGGCCTTGGTGGAATCATTTGGATGTTGTGGAAGACCGTGCCACCGACCCGCATATTCGGGTGGTCGAAGACCCTTTCAACGCGGGTCAGGGAAACGTTCTTGAAATTTATCCCGGTGTGCCATTGAGCACTTCCAGCCTCAATCATACCATCACTCGGTCCCTCTCGGATGATCAGTCAATCAAGGTTGACTTGGAAGACCTGAATGCGGTCTCCACCTTCTATTTCAGAGTAGGCCGCCCCTTGGTGGATGGAGTTCCCGGTGAAGCGGACATGACCTGGGGAATGGTGGCAGATACGGCCAAAGGGGACAACCCCATACACGCCTATGGCAGCTATTCAGTGTTGGGGCGTATTGAGGCCAACGGGGGAATCGATATCCGAGATGGCGGTAGTTATGTCAATCTGCAGGATGTCAACGCCGGTGAAGGTCTGGATACCCAGACGTGGTATGAGATCTGGTTTGTCGTCAATCACGGGGCAAATACCTTTGAGCAATACGTCAGGGGTGGAACGGATTTTCCGGTCCAAACCAAGATGACCTGGGAGGGAAATGAAGGTGGCAACGCCGCATACCGTAACCAGACGGTGGATCCGCTTGACACCCTTTTGTTCATCACCAGCGCGGGTAATACCGATCTCATCAAAGGCAAGGACCCGATGTATTTGGATGATTTCTATGTCTTTCCCAACGGCAGGAACCTGAATTCTCCTGGCGTTGCCGTGGGAGAAGGAGAACCCCCCCCACCTCCGCCGTTGTTAGCCCTTGATTTCGAGGGTGACACGGTAGGTGAGCAGCCCTCTGTGAGCGATTCCACCTTTTCGCCGAGTTCCAACACCGCCACCAACGGCGCCGTAGTTATCGATAGCACTTCCGACCCGGCCAACCCTTTGAGCGGAAAGAGCCTCTATATTTACGATCAGGCCGGCGACGCCCCAACGCACTTTCGGTTTCCCTTTAACGGGGGAACCAATCGATCCGAGGTGCATTTGAGTTTCGATTTTCAAAGGGCTTATGCGGCTACCGATACGGACACCCGGGTTCATGTTGCTTTGGGGCGTGTCGGGGACAGGCTGAACAATTCCGACTTCCGGCCCTTTGAACTCAGGCTGAGAAATGACGGTACCGTCAGGCTCAATAGACTGGGTGGAACTACCACCATCGGAACCTATAACCTCGATTCGGCCAATAGTATCAACATACTGGCCAACTCCCACGACACCGATTCGGTAGACTACGATCTGCCGGGTTTGGGCTCCGGCACTGTAGCGCCCAATACTCTCCATTTGTTTGTCAATGGGGAAAAAATGGGGGAGCATGATTTTCACGTCACGCCTGACCCGGCCAATGCTCCTGAGGTCATTTTCAACGAGCAGAATGATGATTTGGGACAATTTGCCCTTTACCAGGATACCAGCCGACAAGGGGGAATTGTATTCGATAATATAAAACTGAGTTCCTTTGCACCCGTCCCGTCGGGCAAGTTCATCAATATTTCCACCCGCGCCATGGTGGGAACAGGGGATAACGTAATGATTGGCGGTTTCATTGTCGGAGAGGCCCTCCAGCAAGTGTTGGTCGAAGCTATTGGGCCGGAATTGGCGGATAGGGGCGTTGCCGGAGCACTGGCCGATCCGGTGCTCACCGTAACCGCCGCTGATGGAACGGTATTAATGGTCAACGACAACTGGGAGGACTCTCAGGGGCAGTTGGTAACTCAACTTTGGGGAGGCAGTCCAAACCTGGCTGCTGGTAGTGCGAGTTCCGCCGCCGTTCTCACTCTGGAGCCCGGCAATTATACCGCCAAGGTTGAAGGAAAGGATGGAACAACCGGGGTTGCGCTTGTCGAAGTGTATCAGATCGACTAAAGGCTCTCGTTCCCTCACACCACATAAACCGGCAACGATAATTCTTTGAATGGCCGGGGCAGGCGGTATTCCTGCCCCGGCTATTCCTGCCCGGTGGAATGGTTAACCCGTCACCCCGTCCGGGAAAGCGATACGAAGAAAGGGGTCAGCCCTAGTATTGAAGTATTAACCACTGATCGACACGGGTAAGGAAGTTAATCCTGGTAGCAGAGAAAGGGGACTTATCGGAACCCTTCAATACTTCAATACTAGGGCTGACCCCTTAACCCCGCTCCATATCCTGTCCATCCTGTGCATCCATGTTAATTTTATGCCTTGATTGTTTATTGTGGCTATTTTTTATCCGTGCTCATCCGTGTAATTCGTGGTCGAGGTTTCGGAAGGAAGTATGATTTACAGGTTCTTTGATTCTCTCCGGCGAATCCTCACGGTTGGCTTGGCTTTGCTGTTTTCCAGTTGGGGGAATGCTCAAATTGCCGACCCTGTTCCCGGTGAAGCCGCAAGTAGTGGGATCACCTTGCAAATCGAGGAATTCGTTCAGATTCCCTCCAGTTCCGGTTCGGCCCCGCGGGCCCGAATCAATCATTTGAAACCCATGCGGGATGGACAGGGGCGAGTAATGGTGAACGACCTGAACGGGCCCTTCTACGTAATTGCCAACGGAGAAGTCGGCCATTACATGAATTTCAGGGAGGAATTTCCGCGTTTGGCCACGTCACCGGGATTGGGTACCGGGTTTACCTCCTTTGCCTTTCACCCGGGTTTTGCCGACAACGGCAGATTTTACACCGCGCATAGTGAACGGGCGGGGTCGGGCCAAGCCGATTTTACCGGTCCGGTAAGTGGGGCCCCGATCGCTCTGCAGGGGGTCATTATGGAATGGATAGCCGACAATCCTTCGGCCAGCGTATTTTCGGGGAGCAAGCGTGAAGTCATGCGAGTGGATCTTACCCATACCATTCACGGCATGCAGGAAATCGCCTTCAATCCCAACGCTGTTCCGGGAGATTCCGACTACGGTCTCTTGTACATCTGCATAGGAGATGCGGGCACTACCATTCGCGGTTATCCTCTCAACACGCATAGGTTGGACTCCGTGTTGGGGACCATTTTGCGTATCGACCCTTCAGGAAATAACAGTGGGAACGGAAAATACGGCATTCCTGCGGACAATCCCTGGGCCACCGATGATAATCCCGACACTTTTGACGAAATCTGGGCCTACGGATTTCGCAATCCCCATCGCATAAGCTGGGATTTCGCAGGTGATGGGAAAATGCTCAGCGGGGATATCGGGGAACGGAATATCGAGGAAGTGAATTTGATAGAGCCCGGCCATGATTATGGGTGGAACGAGCGGGAAGGAACGTTTGTCATCAACCCGGATTTCGAAAATAATCCGCAAAACGGCGAGAGGGAAGAGGTTTTCGCCCTGCCTCCCAATGACGAGGAATTCGGCTACACCTACCCGGTTGCCCAATACGATCACGATCAAGGGTTGGCTATTGTCAGTGGATTCGTGTATCGCGGGTCCCTGGCCAATATTCTCACCGGGCAATTCATTTTCGGCGACATAGTGGACGGCAAAATTTACATGGTGGAAGCTGATACTTTGCAGCAAGGGAGGCAATCGGAGATCAAGCAACTTGATCTGGAATTGGACGGGCGAAAAAGGACCATGTTACAGATCGTTGGCGATTCCCGGGTAGATCTGCGTTTCGGTATCGACCAAAACAAAGAACTTTACCTGCTGGAAAAACGTTGGGGCAGGATTTACAAAGTCTTGGGAGCGAGTTCGCCGGAGCTGGAACCGGCCAGTGGGGGCAAGTTCATAAATATCTCGACCCGCGCCATGGTGGGAACGGGGGAAAACGTAATGATTGGCGGTTTCATTATCGGAGAGGGCCTCCAGCAAGTGCTGATCCAGGCTGTAGGCCCGGAATTGGCAAATGCCGGCCTTTTCGATGCCATGGCCGACCCGGTACTGACCGTAACCGACAGTGAAGGTACGGTCTTAATGATGAACGACGACTGGGAGGATAGCCAGGCAGAGTTGGTGCGCGGTATTTGGGGAGACTTTATAAACCTGGCGGATGGCAGCGCGAGCTCGGCCGCCGTTCTCACCCTCAAGCCCGGTAACTATACCGCAAAGGTTGAAGGAAAGGATGGAACGACCGGAGTTGCGCTTGTCGAGGTGTATCAGATAGACTAAAGGCACAAAGGCACAAAGGCACAAAGGCACAAAGGCACAAAGATTATAAGAATTAGGAAAGATTGGCCACAAAATGCACAGAACTCACAAGATGAGGACCGGTAGGGAATTGACTCTCGCAAAGCACGCCAAGAACGCAAAGAGGGGAAGAATTAGGAAGGAAAATCACGATTAATCTCAGAACCTTCAGCCTTTTTAACCTCTGAGTTCTCTGTGGCCTCGAAAGGTATCATAAAATTCGAGCCGAACCGGGTATGGCGAAGTTACCAGGGGGGCATGCTTCTGGACGGGATGGAAGGCAAGGCAAACGGGGAGGATTCGCATTTTCCGGAGGATTGGATCGGCTCCCTGGTGGAGGCCCGAAATCCCGGGAGAGACCAACCCGGGGAGGGATTGACTTACGTGCGAGACGGTTCGGGAGAACGAATTGCCTTCAGGGATTTGTTGGCCCAGGACGAGGAATACTACCTCGGCTCATCATCCCGGAGTAGAAATCGGCTGGACGGGTTGCCCTTGGTAAAATTTCTGGACAGCGCCACCCGGTTGCATTTTCAGGTTCATCCCACCGCCGCTTTCGCCAGGGAGCGCCTCGAGAGCAATCGCGGCAAGACCGAAGCCTACGTCATACTGGCCATCCGGGATGGCGTGGATATTCCTTATGTTTACGCGGGATTTCAGAGACCTCCCAGCAGAGAAGACCTTAAGCGGTGGATACTCGACCAGAATATTGAAGCCATTGAATCGTGTTTCATCCCGATTCCGGTCAAGCCGGGTGACGTGTTGCTCATTCCCGGGGGCAGGCCCCATGCCCTGGGTGAAGGCATCCTGATGTTGGAAATCATGGAGGCCTCGGATTTGGCGGTGCGGTTCGAGTTTGAACGCGACGGTTTGGTCATTCCCGAGGAGGCGCGTTTCATGGGCAGGGATATCGAAACGGCACTGGACGTCTTCAATTTCGACGCGGTGGAGGTTGACCGCATTGATGCCGTCTTTCGCTGCGCCCCCAAAATCCTCCAATCCTTTGGTTCGAATGGGCGGTTGGAGGAATTGATCGGCTATGACAGGACGCCCTGTTTCGCGGTTCGGCGCACCACAGTCTCGGGGAAAGTGGAAAAGCCCGTCGACAAGGGATTTATCGGCATCGTCACGGATGGAGCGGGAGAAGTCGTCCAGGACGGCATTGCCACCCCCTTGAAGCGGTGGGACCGTTTCTTTTGTCCCTGTGGGGTAGGACGTCTTCAATACTCGTCCAGGAAAACCATGACCGTAATCGAATGCATAGGAAAAAGGGGTCAAACGCAAAATGTTAACATCTGATTGGTTTGCTTCAGCCATTCAGGTAAAACCAGAGGACTATGTTAACATTTTGCGTTTGACCCCTTTTTCTTCATCCAAGTAACCAGCAACTGTAATATGAAAAATTTGATCTGCATGACAGGGCGCGAGGTAGAGACCTTTCTTCCATCGGGCCGGTTGGAGGAGGTAAAATCACTTCTGGATCCGGTGCGGTGTGTTGACCCGCTCTCGTTGGATGGGGAAGAGGCTTGGTTCAGGCTGTTGTCCGAGTGTAATCCGGAGGTGCTGGTGGCGGCCTGGAAAACGCCCAAGCTCCCGGAGAATTTGTCCGAGGTTGCTCCCGGTCTGAAGTACGTGTGTTATTTGCCGGGATCGGTTCGGCATTTTGTACCCCGCTCCGCCCTTGAAAATGGATTGCTGGTGACGAATTGGAGTTCCTCGGTGAGCCGAACCGTATCTGAATGCGCACTCCTGATGGCGTTGGCCTGTATGCGTAGAGTGCGGTATTGGACCGAGGAAATGCATTTCAACGGAGGGTGGAAAAACGATAATACCGAGACCATATCCCTGCTGGGACGACGCGTGGGGCTACACGGCCTGGGATTGATAGCCCAGCAGTTGGTAGAACTCTTAAAGCCCTTTACCAGCAATATCAGCGCTTTTTCCCCCAGCGTACCCAACTCGATCTTTCAAGATCTCGCAGTGCGAAGGTGCGCATCCCTGGAAGAGTTGTTCTCCCAAAACGACGTGATTGTGGAGTTGGCCGCGTTGACCGAAAAGACACGGGGGATGGTGACGGAAGCGTTGCTCAGGATGATCCCAACCAACGGTTCCTTCGTGAATGTGGGTCGCGGAGCGGTGGTCGACGAGGCAGCCCTGGCCCGGGTGGCCGGGGAACGTCCCGATTTGCAGATCGCTCTGGATGTGTATGCCGTTGAACCGCTGCCCTTGGATTCCCCTCTTCGCGGAATGAAGAACGTTCTCTTGTTACCGCATCTGGGCGGACCTACCACGGATAGAAGGCGGGATGCCGGGGATCACGGACTGAAAAACATTCGGCGCTTCCTTCGCGGTGAGGATCTGATCGATCCCCTCGACTTGAGCATGTACGACCGAGCTTCGTGAGGCACAAAGGCACAAAGGCACAAAGGCACAAAGGCACAAAGGCACAAAGGCACAAAGGCACAAAGGCACAAAGGCACAAAGTGAGCGGGGGTAGAGCATATCAAGATTTGATCGTTTGGCAAAAGGGAATCGCGCCGGGGGCGCAAATTACAAGATTCCATACCCCAGCATCTATTGATTACCTATTGCGAAACTGTAGGAGGGGGTTTATCCCCCGATTGCGGTGAGGCCATTTAGAAGATCGGGGGATAAACCCCCTCCTACAGTTCTCCAAATCACCATCCCATGAAAATTTTCTCCTTCCTCCCAAATTCCTCATTCTTCATTCCTAATTGGCGCCCTCGGCTCCTTTCTCCCCCCCTTTGTGCCTTTTCTCATGGTTAATTACAGGAAATGGCAAAACTGGGCGCGACGGTTATTGGAGCCGTTGCTGGACCTGATGGAGGGAGGCAGGGCCCATTTGGCCATCGAGGGCAAGGCGAGCGATCATGATTCCAATGCGGATCGATTGGAGTCGGTAGGGCGTCCGCTATTGCTTTTCGCTCATTGGCGTTATTCGCTCAATGCCTGCGCGGAGCCTGTTGACAGGGACTTGAGGGAGCCGATGGAAACGTGGTTCAAGCAGGCCTTGCTACGCGGAACCGATCCGGATTCCGGTGAATTCTGGGGATGGTCTTCGAACTTTCACCAGCACTCGGTGGAAATGGGCCTCTTGGTCATAGCGTTGGAGATAAGCAGGGATTGGCTATGGGACCGCTGCAGCGATGATCAGCGCCAGCAAATTCTCCGTTGGCTGGAATCGGATGCCGGCAATGGCCACCATTGGAACAACCATATGTTTTTCGGTATATTCGTGATGGAATTTCTCCTGCGGGAAGGACGGGGATTCCCTTCCTACCGGGCCGTAATCGACAACTGGTTCGGGGAACTGGAGAGCATGTACCTGGGAGATGGTTGGTACAGGGATGGCATGAATCAGTCCGTCGATTTCTATAACGCTTATGCCTGGCATTACTACAGCCTTTGGTGGATCAAATTGTACGGCCGGGCCGATCCGGATCGATGCAAGCGATGGATAAAGCGAACCAGAGCCTTCCTCCCACACTACACGCGGTTTTTCAGCGCCAAGGGCGAGCATCCCCCCTTCGGGCGATCGATTACCTATCGATTCAATGCCACGGCGCCTTTTGGCATGGCCCAGTTGCTGGGGGCCAGTCCTGTCCAACCGGGGTTGGCGCGTGAGATTTGCCAAGGCAACTTGGATTTCTTTTTCAGCAAGCCGATCTTCCAGGAACAGGGGTGTTTGTCCATGGGCTGGTACGATCGGTTCGAAGACATGGTTGAAACTTACAGTTGCGGAGGTTCTCCCTATTGGGCGGCGAAAGCCTTTGCTCCCTTGCTTCTACCCTTGGACGATTCCTTTTGGACAGCTCCCCCGGAGCCCCTGCCGGTTGAGGAAGGAGATGTTTCGGTGGCCCTGCCCGCGCCGGGCCTGATCGTCCGTTCGCTGGGAAGTGAAGTCGAAATCATCAACGCGGGTTCGCAAATCGCCTCCTGCAACATCCGCTTCGGCACCTGGAAATGGGGAAAGTTGAGCTACCGGACGGGCCTGGGTTTCCTCATCTCGCGCGATTCCGACCGCTATCCACCCGACGCCGGACTCACCGCGGCCAATTTGGATGGAAGTCTGATTTTGGGCCGTCACAGCACCGCCCCGGTCAAAGTGGAGAAGGAGAGCATGGCTTGTCTCTACAGCCTGGGTCACAAATCGGAGCAGTCCCAGATTGCGGTGGAAACGCGAATGTGGTGGAAGGCCGGTTGGCAGTTGATACTTCACCGCTATATCTCACATCAGGAATACATCCTGAGGCATGGTTCCCATGCCCTGTCCAGTACGGAGCCCAACGCTTTCAGGGAGGTTGTGAAGGGAGACGATTACCTTGCCGTGAGGACGGATGATGCGGGTATAGCCCTGCAAGCCTTGGGCGGGGATGTCGTATTCGGCTCCTATGACAGGCCCAACGAAGCGTCCGGCCTGAGAGAGCATATACAGGCGCCCTATCACGCGGTGCGTTTTTTAGAGCGGAAAGTGGGATGCGAGAGCGGCCACCTGGCCTGCCTGAATTGGGCGGGTCGAAATTGGGATGAGGCCGCGCCCTGGAAGGTGCGAAGTTTGGCTCCCGGTTGTTGGATTTTTTCGCATCCCATCCTGGGAGAATGGACCATCGCGGATGATGCCCTTCCTCGTATGGGAAATTAGGAGGGATTAACCACAGAGGACCCAGAGAGCACAGAGGAGAGGCGCCGTTGGCGCCAATTAGGAATGAAGAATTAGGAATGAAATCTCGCAAAGCACGCAAAGAAACGCAAAGAGGGGGGAGGCACCCGGGGGCGCCTGCATCCGTGGTTATCCGTGAAATCCGTGGTTTTTTCATAGGGGATTTTCGATCACGATCTTGATCACTATGATTTTCTTCGTGCCCATTCGTGGATCCCATTTCCATTCAGCCTTCCGCCTTTAGCCTTCCGCCTTTCTTCAACTATGATCCCGACAAGCCTCCCCTCCCCCAAGCGTTATCCCGGTTTTCAGTGGACATTCTCAACCTTGGGTTGCCCGGATCTGGATCTGGATGCCATCTGCCGTTTGGCTGTGGAGTTCGATCTGCGTCACATTGAATTGAGGGCGGCGGAGCGCACGGTAGACCTTCCTGCCCTGTTCCGGGAACGCTTTGGCAATCCCGCATCCCTGGCCCGGTTTCTGGACGATCGAGGGGTCGGGATTTGCTGTCTCGACACTTCCCTGTCCTTGATAGGAAACAATAGGGAGAGCAGACGGGCCTTCCTGGAGTTCCTGCCTTGGGCCGAGGCCATTGGAACCAAATTGTTGCGCATATTTGATGGGGGAACGGTGGAGGATGGTCTGGACGACGACGCCCTGGCCCAGGCCGAAGATACCATGGATTGGTGGAGGCGGGAGAAAGAGCAAGGCGGTTGGAAGGCCGAGGTGGCCATTGAGACCCACGGCGCCTTGGTTTATCACCAATCGATCCGGCGCCTCAACCAATCCATCCCTAAACTGAAATTCATCTGGGACACCCACCACACTTGGGCCAAAGCCGGGGATTCACTTGAAACCAGTTGGATGGTTCTCGGTTCGGCGGTGCGCAATGTCCACCTCAAGGATAGCATTTCCCGACCATCGGCCCGCCATCCCTACACCTATGTCAACCTGGGTGAAGGGCAATTTCCCCTGGAGGAAACCTTACAATTGTTGCAAAACGAAGGTTATGGGGGTTTGGTGAGCATTGAATGGGAAAAAATGTGGCATCCCTACCTCCCCGATCTCAGGACGGCCTTGAGGCGAGCCAGGGAATTGGATTGGTTTTAGCGACAAGACATCATGAATGATAAACTCGATGGTAAACGGGTCCTGGTAACGGCCGGAGCCCAGGGCATTGGCGAGGCTATCACCCGGGCATTTTTGGACGCCGGGGCCAAAGTGGCCCTTCACTACTTCTCCAGTTCGGATAATGCCGAACGGATTGCCTCCGAAGCGGCCGTGAGGGGCGGCGTCGCCATCCCATTGCCCGGAGACCTCAGGCAAAAGGGTCCGGCCTCCCAAATGGTCGATGAAGCGACCAATCGGTTGGGCGGGCTCGATATTCTCATAAACAACGCCGGTTCTCTGGTGGAACGGAAGTGGCTCGATGAAATCGCCCCAACTTTTTGGCGCAAGGTCATGGACATCAATCTGAGTTCCATGCTTTACGTCTCACAAGCGGCTGCTCCCTACCTGGCCGAAAACGAAGAGAGCAGCATGGTCAATCTGGCATCGCTGGCCGGCCGCAAGGGCGGTCATCCCGGATCCCTGGCCTATGCCACCAGCAAGGGGGCAATCCTGACTTTCACCCGGGCTCTGGCCACCGAACTGGCGCCGCAGGGCACGCGGGTCAATGCCGTGGCCCCCGGCCTTATCCTCGGCACCTCGTTCCACGCCACCCACACATCTGAACAATCGGCCAGGGAAACCGTTGCCGGTATCCCCCTCGGCCGTGCCGGCAATCCCGAGGACGTGGCCCGAGCCGTCCTTTACCTGGCTTCCGAATACGACGGTTTCATCACCGGCGCCACCATCGACATCAACGGAGGTGTCTACGCTTGTTAGATTAGAAACCACAGAGGACACAGAGGGTAGAGGCGCCCAAGGGCGCCAATTAAGAATTAGGAATTAGGAATTAGGAATTGGAGAAAGGCTGAAGGCTGAAGGCTGAAAAATAATCGTGATCGTGATCATGATCGTGATCGAAAAAAAGGAAGGACTCTCGCCAAGATCGCCAAGCAACGCAAAGAGGCGCCAATTAGGAATTGAGAGAAGGACGTCCAATTAGGAATGAGAAATTTTTTGTTTTTTATGGCTATTTATCCCTGTAACTTGTCCTGCGCTGTGCCGTGCGGAGCTTTTAGGCAAAGCATGGGAGCCCTTGGGCGAAGCAGGATCCGTAGTTCATCACTCCATCTTTCCAACACTCCATCATTCCATTTCATTCCTTTCCTTTCGATCACGATTACCGTTGGTCCCATTATGCCTTTTCATTCCTAATTCTTTCCCCCTCTGTGTTCTCTGTGTCCTCTGTGGTTAAACTCTTCTCCCCATTCCTAATTCCTAATTCCTCATTCCTAATTGGCACCCTTGGGTGCCTCTTTGTGCCTTTCTCCCTGTGGGCGGGTAAGGATTTCATGGGGGCCAACTGGGAATCCCATTCCGGGTTCCAGGTCGATACCGTGGCCGTTCTGCCTGAAGAGGAGGTTCATCCCTCATTGTGGTTCTCGGCCGATGAACTTATTGCCTTTAGAAAATCTCTCGAGGCCGATTCCACCATTGGAGAATATTGGGACAAGGTGCGCAATCACCGCTATCTGGAGGTTCCCTTTCCCCAGGTGATTCCCCCGGACGAGATTTGGAAACCGGAACTGGCCAAGGCCAATAACCGGCGCATTCACCAATATTACGGGGATATGACGCAAATTCCCCTATACTGTGGGTTCATGGCCTGGATGACGGATGACGAGGCCTCCAAACGCCATTACATCGACAGGGCCAAAGCTGCCTTGCTCAGGATCTTCGATGGCCCCATTTACGATTTGGATCCCCGGGGATCCGGTGTCGATAAGGCTGTCGATGAGATTTATCGCGGCATTTGGTCGCAATCCGTTTGCGCCGCTTATGACTTCGTCCAGCCCTTCCTGACGGCGGCGGAGGATACCGCCATTCGGGAACGCCTCTTACGGGAAGCCCGCTACACCCATGAAAACCTGAACTCCTGGGCCGCCGGTCCCCACAACCACTTGTCCAAACCGGCTTGGGGTTTGGCCACCTTCGCGCTGACGCTTTCCGACGAACCCGAAGCGAAGGATTGGTTTCGCAATGCCATGGAGGCCGCCAACCGAAACACCCACTATCATTTCAGTGCCGATGGCATTTACCGGGAAGGGGGCATGTATTACATCTTCTCCTGGTTGAACTTCGTCCCCTTCCTGTATCACTACAATAACGTATCCGGCGTAGACTACTTTGAAGACTTCATGAAGACCTTCGAGTGGGGCGTTCTCAGCCGAAACGCCCGCGGCTGGATGATGAACGTGGAAGATTCCTTCATTCGCCCGGTACCCACCCAGATGGTGGCCAAGGCCTTCAAACATCATCGTTCCTTTCTGGCCCCCGAGATTCCCTTTGCCGGAGTCCTGCAATGGAATTTCCAAACAACCGACTTCGGGCCGTTCCGGGAAATGGAAAAGATCAGCGGATTCAATTATACCGGCGCCACCTGGGACTACCCCAAGGAATTATACGAACTCATTACCTACGATCCTTCCATTAAAGCAACCGCGCCCACGGCCGATCCGACCATTTTCATGGAAGGAGGCCAGACCATCTTCCGCAATTCCTGGACCAACCAACCGGAAGAACAGTTCTATCTGCTTTTTCACGGCGTTCCCCAGGCCGACAACCACGATCATCACGACACCCTCAGTTTCATCCTCTACGCAAAAAACCAGATGATGGCCTCGGACGGGGGTTATACCCGGAGCGGTTACGGGGACGACATCCGCTATACCTACTTCCGCCGGCCCCAGGCTCACAATACCCTGACCTTCGACGATATTCCCCCGGGGGATTACGTGGAAAACCGGCCCAACCCATCCGAGGACCGGCTGAATACATCCTTCTTCGATTTCGAAATGAAAAGCGCCCCCTTCAGGCGTTACCTGGGTGAATCATTGGGCCTTGCCAAGCGTTCCATCGCTTTCATTCAGGATGCCTACTTCCTCGTCCTCGATGAAGTGAGGGGCCAAGTCTATCGAGGCAATAAATTGGAGGGTAAATTCGACCTATACTTCCATGGAGGCAGAAGCAATTTGGAAATCGAGGATGGCAACTACATATGGTCCTACGACAACGATCGCTATGGAACCGAGGCGAAATTGGTCACTCGTCAATTGGCCCCGGAAGCCCAAATCGAAGCGCTGGAAATGGAAAACACCTATATCAAGGGAGATTATGCGGTTTTTCCCGCCCTCCGCGCCACCAAGGCCGGTCACCAAGCCCTTTTTGGTCAGATTCTCTATCCCCTGGGTTCCGAGGGTGCCCAACCCACCATAGAGGATCTATCCACGGAAAAACTGTTGGCGGCCAAAATCTCATCTGGAGTAGAAACCGATATTTTCCTGAAATCTCACGCGGGGAAAAGCAGCAGCAAGGCCGGTATCGACATGAACGGAGATTTTGCCTGGGTCAGCCTGGATTCGGACCAACTGACCGAGGTCGCCGGACAATCCATAAAACGCCTCTCCTTCAACGGATCTCCCATCCTTACCTCGAATCAACCCGTTACCTTTGCCCTCAAGCTGGATACGGTGGTTGAACTGGGAGTCGCCTTGGAGAAACCGGCCAAGGTCACCCTGCACATTGGAAGAACAATTTCGAGGGTTACATTCGATGGTAGGGAATTGCCCTTTGAAACCGTCGATGGAACGGTGCAAATTGAGCTGACCCGCAGCGGCAACTACCAGTTAAATTAGGAATTTTAAGAGATGCTGAGTTGCCGTTGGCGCCTTCTTCTCTTTGTGTCTTTTGTGCTTTTTGTGGTTAATTCCCCTCCTAATTCCTAATTGGCGCCGTAGGCGCCTTTTGCCTTTGGAAGGATAAAGGTTGACCTGAAGGAGAATCGGATTGTTCTCAAGAGGTTTTATAATTATAAATGGAGTTGGCTTGGGAGAAATGGAAATGGGGTGATGTGTCTTTTCAAATTAAGAATTTGAAGGGCCTTGGTTTCCTGGTGGGCCTGTTTGGCTTTTCCTCGGTCGGTTTTGCCCAAGTTCTGGTAAATCTCGATTTTGAAAACGACACGGTGGGGGAGCAGCCGGAGGTTGAGAATGCCACTTTCTCGCCGGGTTCCAACAATTCGACCAACGGCTCCGTAGTTATCGATGGCACTTCCGATCCGCCAAATCCCTTGAGCGGGAAGAGTCTCTATATTTACGACCTGAGTGGCGATCTGGTAACCGGCACCAATACACATATTCGATTCCCCTTCAATGGAGGAACCAATCGAACCGAGGTGCGGTTAAGTTTCGATTTTCAGAGGGCTTACGCGAAGGAGGATACGGACACGCGTGTACACGTCGCTTTGGGGCGAGTGGAGAATGGGAATCAGCTGAACAATTCCGATTTCAGACCTTTTCAGCTCAGGTTGAGGAATGATGGTAATGTGATCGTCGATGCGCTGGAGAATGCCAACACCACCGTTGGACCCTACGACACGGAAATGGCCAATAGCATCGACGTTTTGGCCAACTCCCACGACACCGATTCGGTGGAGTATGATCTGACAGGATTGGGGTCCGGCACGGTAGCGCCTAATTCCTTCCATCTATTTCTCAATGGGGAAAAAATGGGGGAGTATGATTTTTTCGTCACGCCGGACCCAGCCAATGCCCCTGGAATAAAATTCAACGAGCGGGATGATGATTTGGGGCAAATTGCCCTTTTCCAGGATTCTAAACGGCAAGGTGGGATTGTATTCGATAATATAGTACTGAGCCCGATTAATACGATTGTCGGTCCGCCGAACCCTCCGGAAGGGCTAACCTTGCGCAATTCCACGCCCTTTTCGGTCGAGTTGGAATGGACCGATGCCTCGAATGATGAAACGAGGTTCTTTATTGAGCGCCGAACAGGAAGCGCGGGAAATTTCGAGTCTCTGGCAACGGTAACCTCAAATGTCACAACCTATTTGGACGAGTCCGTTTCTCCTCAGATGAGTTATACTTATCGGATTTTTGCCGATAACGGATTCAAATCCGACCCCTCCAACGAATTAATCGTAGTTACTCCTGAACAGGTGTTGCCGATAATCCTGGACTTCGAGGCCGATGAAATCGCGGTGGTGGGCAGTACCGCTTCCTTTTCCGTGAGCGCCGCCGGCAGAGATCCTCTCACCTATCAATGGTACAGGGGAGAATCCGGAAATGTTTCCCAACCTATTGCCGGGGCCAATCAGGCTTCCTATAAGAGCGAGCCGCTTTCCGAGGACTCCAACTTTTGGGTTCGGATAAGCAACCTCGAGGGTCATGTCGATAGCCAGACCTTTTCGGTGCAAGTTCGGGATGGAATAACCTACAGGGTTACGACTCGAAGCGAAATAGAAAATACCCTCGAGAGAGCCTTGCCGGGCGATACCCTCGAGTTGCCCAATGGAGTCTATGAGGATCTGGTAATTTATCTGGAAGGGCAGGGCGAAGAAAATGCGCCTATCACCCTGAAGGCCGAGACTCCGGGCAAGGTAATCCTTCTCGGGGAATCGCGCGTGCAAATCGGGGGTCAATGGCTCGTCCTGGAAGGCTTGGTTTTCAAGGGGCCCTACTTGGGAAACGATGACGATGTCATTCAGTTCAGGTCGGGAGGAAGGGAATCGGAGGATTGCCGTGTAACGGGGGTATCCATAATCGACTACGTCCCCGTAAACGGCCGAAGAACCTTTTGGATTTCGCTGCATGGCGAGCGGAACCGGGTGGATCACTGTTACTTCTCGGGTCACGACGTCTCTGGTGTAACCGTGGTCGTATGGCTGGACGGTGAACCCAACCACCACCGGATCGACCACAATCACTTTGCCAACCGCATCGATGGCGGGGAAAATGGATGGGAGACCATACGTGTCGGAACCAGCACCTGGTCCATGTCAAATTCCCGTACCGTCGTGGAGTACAATCTGTTTACCCGGGTGGACGGAGAAATTGAGATCATTTCCAACAAG
Organism: Opitutales bacterium; assembly: GCA_965204545.1. GTDB lineage: Bacteria > Verrucomicrobiota > Verrucomicrobiia > Opitutales > UBA2995 > JAABVD01. The sequence continues at coordinate 2,552,644 of CBDBFA010000003.1, forward strand.
TCGTGCGAAAACATTTATCGCTACAATACCTTCCTGGAATGCGGTAGCATGCTGACCCTGCGCCATGGCAACCGTTGCCTGGTGGAGGGCAATTATTTCCTGGGGGGGCATCGGGAGCGTACCGGAGGTGTAAGGGTGATTGGGGAGGATCACGTAGTGATCAATAACTACTTCGAGGGCACAACGGGTCGCGACGGGGCCGTCATTACCCTGTATCCGGGGGTGCCGGGCGGCCAGTTGAACGAGTATTTTGCCGCCCACAATGCCGTGGTCGCCTTTAATACCCTGTATGACAATTCTGCGGCTTTCATTGACGTCAGCGCCAATCTGGGCACGCGGGATCGCACTATCCTTCCAACCGGAATGGTTATCGCCAACAACATCTTCGCAGCCGGTTCTTATTCCAGTGGAGGTTTTGTGACGGGAACCGGAGCGGGGAGTCACACCTGGTCGGGCAACTTGATTTTCGGCAGGACGATGGGGGCTGGCCTGACCGGAGGATTCCAGGTGACCGATCCGTTATTGGAATGGGATGAAAGCGCCGGTATTTATAGGATAGGCCGTGGTAGTCCCGCCATAGATGCTGCCGCACCCATCTCCCAAGCGGTAGAGCTGGATATCGATGGACAGGTTCGCAGCGGCGCCTTTGACGTGGGAGCGGATGAACGATCGGACGAGCCGGGATTGACCCATGGACCCTTGAGGGTGGGCCAGGTTGGGCCCAGTTATGATCCGGCCCGGCGCCCAATCAATGCGACCTTGGCCATTCCCCTGGCAGCGGATGGCCGCTGGCCGAACCGGCTCAGTGAAACGGGAGCTTTCAAGAATCTAATCCGACTCGAACCGGAGGAGGGAATTTTATTCTACCAGCCGAATGTCAGCGAATGGTCGGATTACGCCGAAATGACCCGGTGGTTTCATATCCCGGGAGGATCGACCATGACCTATTCGGAGGATGGCAACTGGCGGTTTCCGGAGGGATCGGTCTGGATACAACACTTTGAACTGGAATTGGAGCGGGGCGATCCCCGTTCGGCCAAGAGGATCGAGACGCGGTTCCTGGTGAAAACTGAATTTGGAGCCCACGGAGCCAGTTACGCCTGGAACGATGCAGGCACGGAGGCAACCCTCGTGGGGGAAAATGGTGTCGATTTCGACCTCACCATTGAGGCGGAGGGGGAAAGCCGCAGCCAGACCTGGTCCATCCCCTCTCGGTCGGATTGTCTGCAATGCCACTCTATTACCGGTGGTTACGCGCTGGGCTTCAATACGCGGCAGTTTAATCATCCCCAGTTCGGTTTTGCAACATCTGGAAATTTTTTGGACTTCCTGGATGACGGGGGGTATTTCGATGGGGACTTGGGTTCTACCGCGGCCCTCCCTTATTTCATATCTCCCGAGGCTGCGGATGGGAGTTTGGATCTGAAAGCGCGCTCCTACCTGGCGGTAAATTGTGCTAGTTGCCATCAACCGGGAGGCACCGAGTCCGGCACCTTCGATGTGCGCCCTCATCGAACCCTGGCCCGCACCGGGTTGATCGACGGGCCGTCCATGGATGACAATTTCAAGTTGGTGATCCGGGGCAGGCCGGATGAATCGAGCCTCTTGGCCCGCATGCTCAGCCGTGACGGGTCCATTGGCATGCCCCCCCTGGATTCCAAAGAAATTGATCCCGTCGGCACGGAGTTGATTCGGCGGTGGATTGCCCAGGGATTGGCGGAATATCTGACCTTCGAGGAATGGCGGGACTTTCATTTCGGCGGATCGAAGGACATGATTGGAACAGGTGAAGCGGATGCCGACTACGACGGGGACTCGAACTGGCTGGAATATTTGAACCAGACCGATCCCTTATCCGCCATGGACAAGAGCTACCTTCGAGTGATCCTCAGGGACCGTTTCCTTTCCCTCGTGTTCGAGGGCGGGGACTTTGCCCAATACCGGATTGAATATAGTACCGATCTGACAAACTGGCTTGGGTTAGGGAATGGAGCTGGCCGCATCCTCACCCTTCCTGAGGGTAACGAAACGATAGGGCTGATCCTGACCGGCCAAAATCACCTGGGTCCCAAAGCTTTCTACCGGCTACGGGTGGAAGAACGGTAAGGCGCCAAGGGCACCAATGAGGAATGAGGAATTGGGAGAAAAAAACCACAGAGAAGGGAGAGAAATGATGGAAAGATGGAATTTCAAGTTGTAGGAGCGGCTTTACGCCGCGATCTCGGGGAACAGCCTCAAAGCAATCGGGGGATAAACCCCCTCCTACAGTTCTCTAAATCACCATCCCAGAAAAATCATCTGGCTATAACGCCAATGGCGTTATTTACATTTCGAAATGGTAGGGCTATCGCGTCCCCGCGATGCCGTAACTTGCGCCTTCGACACCCGGCGCGGCAAGGATGCCGCCGCCCTACCGTTTGCGTTTCGAAACTCCAAAGCCCAGCGTCGCGCAGCGCACGCTGGGTCACCGATCCCCCATACAACCGAACCCCAACGGGGTTCCACAAAACTCATCGGGCCGTAATTCATGAAGCAGGAAGAAGCAAAGCAAGGTAACGGTGGCGGTCCGCCGGTAATCGTCTTTACCAAGCCTTGGAAACATCTGGGGATTGGGGAACTGGCCGACCTCGTCTCTGACTTGGGTTTTGCCGGGGTCGAACTTCCGGTAAGGGTGGGGTTTCAAGTAGAGCCCGAAGAGGTTGGGGAGCGTCTGGGGGAAGCGGTTGAGGCATTCGAGGACCGAGGGCTGATGATCTACAGCGTGGCCGGGGATTTGGATCGAGCCACCGCTCTGGCCTGTGCCCGGGCCGGGGTGCCCGTTCTGAGGACCATGCTGAAACTCGATCCTGAAAAAAGATACCGGGATAACGTGGATGCCTTTCGAATCCGGTGCCGGGAAATCGGAGAGGTGTTGAAGGATTCTCCCACCACTATCGGGCTGCAGAATCATTGCGATGAATTTGTCAGCAGCGCCATGGGGTTGATCCATGCCATTGATCCTTTGCCGGCCGATCAGGTGTCGGCCGTTCTCGACCTGGGACACACCGGCCTGGATGGGGAAGGGGAGGAAATCGCCATCGATATCGCTTGGCCCAGGTTATCCCTGGTCAACTTGAAGAACGCTCTTCGCCAAGTCGGGGGAAGGGATGAAAGGGGCGCGACCATCTGGAAACGCGCCTGGGTTAGCGGCCGGGAAGGCTTTACCAACTGGGAGAAAGCCATCGGGGAGTTGAACCGACGAAACTACCGGAGGCCGATCTGCCTGACGGCCGAGTACCAGGATGATTCGGGTCGGGCAGTGGTGGCAGAAGACATCATTCCCTACCTCAAGGAGGACCTGGAATTTCTACAACAATTGATTAAGGCGCCACAGGCGCCAATTAGGAATTAGGAATTAGGAATTAGGAATGAAAAGGCACAAAGTGTGCGGGGTCAGGCCATATCGAAATATGAACGTTTGGCAAAAGGGAATCGCTCCGGGGGCGCGAATTGCCAGATATTATTCTCCAGCATCAAGCATCCAGCATCCAGCATCGAGAAAATGACAGGACATGATCCCAGGAAACGAACCGTCCTCACCTTGCGTGGTGACGGCAGGTTCAGGCGCATGGAAGCGGAATTGCCCCGTACCGGGAAGTGGGAAGTGCTGGTGAGGACCAAAGCCTCCCTGGTGAGCCCGGGTACCGAGTTGAAAGGACCCGTTACCCGAGGCAGCCGGTCGGCCGGCGGTTGGCGGGGACTCCGAGAAATGCGGTTGCATCCGCAGAAGGGTCTGGAACCCAAACCGTTCGGCTATGCCAACGCGGGGGTGGTGGCCGCGGTGGGTTCCGAGGTCAAGGCATTGAGGGTAGGGGATCGCGTTGCCTCAATCGGTGCCGGTTATGCCCTGCATGCGGATTATTCCGTTGTCCCGCAAAATCTCGTGGCGCCGTTGCCCGAGGCGGCCAGTTTTGAGCAGGGCGCATACGGCATGCTTCTGGCAACCGCCATGCAGGCGGTCCGAAGGGGTGAAGCGGAATTGGGAGAGTACGTGGCCGTGGCCGGCATGGGAATCGTCGGATTATTGACGGCCCGGATGTTTCAACTGGCGGGTTGTTACGTTATCGGATGGGACCGCCTTCCCTTTCGGCTCGGGGTGGCGCGGGAGTTGGGCATTAACGACACGGTTCAGGTTCCCAATGAGGACGCCATCGAAAAGACCATGCGGTTTACTCGTGGCAGGGGTTTGGATATCGGAGTACTGGCCTTGGGTGGAGACGCGGCCAAACCGGCCTACGCCCTGGAACAGTGCATGAAAATATCGGGAGACGGTCACCCCATGGGGACCATGGTCGTCGTGGGTGGAGCGGAGTTTCCATTTACCCGTTCCCTGACCAATTTGGATGTGCGCCGATCCTCCCGGACCGGCCCGGGTTATCACGACAAGGCCTGGGAACGGGGAAGGGATTACGATCCCGTGTTCGTCCGGTGGAATACCCGCAGCAATCTGGAATTGTGCCTGCGCCTGGTGGCGGAAGGCAAAATTGCCGTGGAAAAGTTGACCACCCACCGGGTCGCCTTCGAGAGAGTGGAAGAAGAAACCGAGGACGTCACCCGCGATCCCGATTCCCTTTTGGGGATGGTGTTTGAATACTAGGAAAGAAAAGGAAGAAGGATGAAGGTGCTGATATTAATCGTGATCGTGATCGTGATCGATTGAGTATGAAGAAGAAGGGATCTCGCAAAGCATGCCAAGAACGCAAAAATATGGATACAAAAAACCACAAACAAAAGGCGCCTTTGGCGCCAATTAGGAATTAGGAATTGGGAGAAGAGAAACCAAAAACCATAAGACAAATTTCACTGACCACTAGCCACTGGTCACTAACCACTAATAAAACGGATGCAACCGGTATTTAACACCAATCTGACCCTTTGGGACCTGGGGGTTTTGGCCTTCTACCTGGGCTTCATGTTTTCCATCGGGTTCGTCTACAAAAGTTTCAGCAAAGATGCCAGCGACTATTTCCGCGGCGGGGGTAGCATGCGATGGTGGATGGTGGGAGCCTCGGCCTTCATGACACAGTTCAGCGCCTGGACCTTTACTGGGGCAGCGGGCAAGGCCTACACCGATGGGGCGCTCGTAGCCATGATTTTCTTCGGGAACGCCCTGGGTTACTTTCTCAATTACTTCATTACCAGTTACCGGTTCCGCCGTATGCGGGTCATCACGCCGATCGATGGGGTTCGCGAGCGCTTTGGATCCCTCAACGAGCAGGTGTTTACCTGGACCCAGGTGCCCATGCGGGTTCTCTACGCGGGCATCTGGTTGAACGGCCTGGCCATTGTGGTTTCCAGTATCTTCAATATCGATCCCATTATCACGGTTTGGGTTGTGGGATTGTCGGTATTGGTCATGTCCGTGGCTGGTGGGTCCTGGGCCGTTATCGCCTCGGATTTCATCCAGGTCCTTTTGCTCATGTGTATAACCCTGGTAGTGTGTGTCTTTGCCTTGTCCCATCCCAGTATCGGCGGTCTGGGTGGTTTGTTCGAAAAAGCCCCGGAACACCATTTCTCCTTCGCCTCCGCCACTGACGCCCGCTTTCTCTACTTCTGGATCTTTACCGCTTTTGTCGTGCAGGGGTTCAAACTCAACAGCATGTTCGACGCCTACCGCTACCTCTGTGTAAAGAATGACAAACAGGCCCGCAAGGCCAGTCTCATGGCGGGCCTGCTCATGCTTTTAGGCCCCTTGATCTGGTTTATTCCTCCCATGGCTGCCCGCATTATCGAGCCGAATATGGCCGGTGTATTCCCCGCTCTGAGCAATCCCTCCGAGGGAGCTTTCCTCTTTATGGGGTTGGAAGTCCTCCCGATTGGAATGGTCGGTTTATTGGTCTGTAGTCTGTTTGCCGCCACCATGTCCTCCATGGATAGCGGTCTCAATGTAAACGCCGGGATATTTGTCAGCAATTTTTATAAACCGATCTTGCGCCGCCAAGCGGGTCGAAAGGAAATGTTTCTGGTGGGAAAAGTGATGTCCGCCGTTTTCGGCATTCTCATCATATGGGCCGGGTTGCTCTGGCTGACCCTGAAGGACTGGAACCTGTTCGATATCATGACCGTATTCGGTTCCATGATCGCCATCCCTGTGGCCATGCCTTTGGTTTGGGGCCTCTTCATCAAAAATGCCCCTCGCTGGTCGGGATGGAGCACCGTCTTCATTGGCCTGGTCTTTTCCCTATTGGTCAAGAAAGCCGAACAGGATGGCTGGTTCGGCCTGGGTGAATTGGTGGGCCGGGAGAGAGCGGATTTTCTTTATATCTATTCCGGTCTCGGCAACGTCGTGCTTTGCTCCCTCTGGTTTCTGGCCACCGTCCAAATCGGCAAGTGGTTCCATTACAAGCCGGAGCCGGAAGTGGAAAGATTCTTTGAAAATCAGAAACTTCCCCTCGAACCATCGGGCGAGAACGTTTCGGACAACCGGCAATCCCTCGCTATGGGGAGATTGTGTTTGATCTACGGAGGGTTTATCGGGCTCTTGGGAATCCTCATCCCCAACTCATTTGGTGGTCGCTTGTGCTTCTTCTTTTGCGGTCTCGTCATTGGCGGTATCGGCCTGGCCCTCTACCGGATAGGCGCCCGGGGGCGCTAATTAGGAATTAGGAATTAGGAATTGGGAGAACGATGCACCACGGTTAACACTGATCACTGATAATCGTGATCATGATCGTGATCGAAAAAAGGAAATGCCTCTCGCAAAGCTCGCAAAGGAAGTCGCCTCAGGCGCCTACTTCTTACTTCTTCCTTTTGCCTTCTTCCTTTAATACTGGTGGCTTCCCATCAGGTAGGAAAGGAAGTCGGTCAACTGCTTGTCATCCAGGGGGTTGAGGAGTCCCGGCGGCATGAAGGATTGGGTGGAGGTGTCGATGGACTCGATTTCCGATCTCGGGATCTGGCGGGCCGGGTCCTGGCCTATCATTTGCAATGCGATTTTACCATCGCTTTGGGCTGTGATAACCCCTCCCAGGGCCCGTCCGTCCTTTAAATGGACAGTGGACAGGCGGTACCCGCTCGGAACAATGGCACTGGGATGGAGGAGATTCTCGATGAGGTATTCAATTTCATTCCTGCCGGAACCTGTGAGGTCCGGCCCGATAGGGCTACCCTCTCCATAGAGAAGATGACAAGAGGAACAAAGTTGTTCGTATAGAATCCGGCCTGCCCTTTTGTCGGCTGCGGCCAGGAGGGGAGGTTGGGCCAGGCGGCGCATTTTTTCCGCCAGATCCTGGCTGGCGGGGTCGTTTTCGATCGGATTGAAAGTCCCCCAGGCGTCGGCCAGCAACTGCTTGATTTCCGGATCGGGAAAGTTGGCAATCTGCCGGGCTTGCGCGGAGGTAAGGAGAGCTTTGGGCAAGTGGTTGTCCAGGATTCGCTCGAGCAATAGCTTGGCCCAATTGGCCCGGGTAACGACAACTTCCATGGTGGCGGCACGTTCCCCTGTTCTCATATCGTCCAAGCGCTCGATGATGCTTTGTCCGATAGAGTCATCGGGGAATTGAGCCAGCGCGGCTGCCGAAACGGCGGCCAACCCTTCCCGGGCCATCCACCGTAGGAGGTGGGCTTTCAGGTCCGGATAATCCGAGTTGGCCAGGGAACGAATGGCCCGCCTGCGCGCCTCGATGGGTTCGTTTTCATCCTCGGCCAGTTGAAAAAGGCGCTTGAGGGACCGGCCTTGGCCGAAAATGGCGCCCAGTTGCTGGATGTCCGGGTGGTCGGCGCCAAGGGAGGAGATCTTCTCCCAACCCGGAAGAGGCGTTGCCCGGCGAACACCTTGCAAGGCTTCACTCAGACCGGAAAGGTGGGGTTTGATGTGGTCCGGTTGCCGGAGCAGTAGGTGGGAAAGCAGGAGCCGGTTCGGTTCGTAGTCTTCCGCCAATCGGCGAATTATCCACCTGCGAATGTCATCCAGGGCGCACGCATCCAGGATTTGCCGGAGGGAGGATGCTTCCGCCCGGCCGACGAGCGGTTCGATGTTATGCCAAAGAAGAGTGGAATAATTGTGATCCTTCGCTTCCCGGCCATGTGACGACAGGTTGGAGGCCAGAGTGAGACGGACCTCTCCCGGGAGCCGTGGAAGCAGGGTGGCGATAGCCAATCTCACCCTGGAAGAACCGGAGTTGGATAGGAGTTTCAGGGTTTCCACTGCCGCATCGGATACACTGACCGCATCCCGAAGCGCATAGATGGCCATGACGCGAATGGATTCAAAAGGGTGGGTAAGGAGGGAAGCATGGGGGAGATCTCCGGTGGCTTGCCAGGCGTGAAAATAGCGCACCGCCAGGGACTCGTCCGGCGCGTTTTCAAACCCTTTCCGGAGGTTTTCAACCCAGGCGCCAGGCAGGAGCCGGGAGGCCCTCAACTCATGAAGGAGCAAAATGGCCTTTCGGGAATACCAGACATTGGGATGGCGCAACCAACGTTCGATAGCCTCGATATCATCGGGAATGGATTGCGGCGGAGTTCCGGGGTCTCCATACCGTACCCGGTAAAGCCGACCCGAGCCGCGATGCACCGCGTCGTTGTCGTGGCATTCTCCGGTATCGGACCAGTCCAGCAAGTAGGCGTCCCCATCGGGTCCCTGCATGATGTCGATGCCGCGAAACCAGCGATCGGGAAATTTGATGAAGTCGGGTAGATGGCTGGCCACGTATCCACTGCCTTCCCGATGCAGCGATTCCCGGTTGATACGCCGTCCGTGGAAATTGAGGGTGAAGACCTGGTTCCGGTAAACTTCGGGCCACTTGTCGGCTTGGTAGATCATCAGGCCGGTATGGGCGTGGCCGCCGCCGAAGGCATCCTCGGCATCGACGTCCTCCCGGGTATTTTTCCAATCGCCTTCGATATCGAAATGCCAGTGGTCGGCGTGCATATCCAAGAGTTTGTAGAGGTGGGGCCGGTCGTGCTGACCGTACATGCGGAGGGTGTAGGCGCTGGGAATGCCGTGCCAGAAGTGGCCGATCACGGTGTTGATGTAGAAAAGCTCTCCGTCCTTATTCCAATCGTGGCCCCACGAATTGGTGCCGCCCCGTATCCAGGCTTCCACTTTTTCGGTTTGCGGGTGGAAACGCCAGAAACCGGTATTCATGCGGAGGCGTTTTTCTTCGGGCGTGCCGGGGCGCCCGATCAGAGAAGTGCCCATGATCCCATGACGACCGTAGAGCCAACCGTCGGGGCCCCATTTCAAGCCGTTGGCAATGTTGTGCCGGATACTTCCGGAAGCGAAGCCGTCGAGTTTGACTGTGGCCGGTCCATCAGGCTTCAAATCGCCATCGGCGTCCGGAATAAATACCAGGGTGGGCGGGGTCAGCGCCCAGACGCCCCCGAACCCCACTGCCACACTGGTGAGCCGCTTCAAATCATCGGTGAAGACGGCGCGAGACTCGAAGGTTCCGTTACGGTCTCCATCGGAAAATACCGCGATGCGATCGGACTCGCGGAGATCGTAGTTCAACCTGCCTTCAGCGTAGGTCAGGCACTCGGCCACGTAGAGGCGTCCCTGGCGGTCCCAGGTAAATGCGATGGGTTGCTGCAGGGTTGGCTCGGCCACAATGACATCCACTGAAAAACCATTTGGTGTAATCGCTCCCGCCGCGTTGACCTCAGCCGCAAGGGGAAGTTGCCTGTCAACGTAATCTCCTCCCGGCGTTTCTGCTTGAGCTGCGAGATTAAAGTTCCCGACCGCCAGGAAAAGGGATAGGGAACCGAGGATTAAGGGGAGGAAATTGGCCACAAAAAGCACAGAAATCACAAAATGAGGAAAAGACTCTCGCAAAGGCACAAAGGCACAAAGGCACAAAGGCACAAAGGCACAAAGGCACAAAGGCACAAAGCGAACGGTGTCAGGACATATCGAAATTTGATCGTTTGGCAAAAAGAAAAGACTCTCGCCAAGCGATAACGGAGGGGGGACATTCCTGTCCCCCACCACACCAATTGGCGCGCCCCCGCGCGCCTTGTAACCTTGTAGGAGCGGCTTTACGCCGCGATCCCGGAAAACTCGCCCCCCCCATCACCCAACATCTCTCTTCCGCCTGGACTTTCTAACTGGCTATAACGCCAACGGCGTTAAACTCCAAAGCCCAGTGTCGCGTAGCGCACGCTGGGTTACCGATCACCCATACGACCGAACCCCAACGGGGTTCCACAAATTCTCCCCAATACACCCTTCTTCCTCTTAGCATCTCAGTACCTCAGAATCTCAGAAACTTTTCCCCTTCATCCTTTAGCCTTCATCCTTCATCCTTCTTCCTTTCCCCCCTCTCCCCCTCTGTGTTCTCTGTGTCCTCTGTGGTTAACCCCTATCCCCAATTCTTGATTGAAAATCATCCAAGGTTTATTTTGATTGTTCAATGGGAGATAGAGGTGTTTGCAATGATTGAGATTGGCATATGGGCCGGGAACAGGATTTGGAGATGAAAGAAAATTCATTGCTGTTCCTCGGTGTTTTGCTCGGGTTGCTGGTGGCTGGTAGTCCAGCCTTTGCGGATGAGATTAGCTTCAACCGCGACATTCGCCCCCTGTTGTCGGACCGTTGCTTCCAATGCCACGGGCCCCACGCGGAAGACCGGAAGAAGGACCTCAGGCTCGATATTCCGGATGGCCCGGAAGGAGCCCTCACCGCCAGGGACGATTATTTCATCGTTAAACCGGGCCAACCGGAGGAGAGCGAACTGTGGTGGCGCATTACCGATGACTACGAAGAGGATCGCATGCCCCCGGTGGAAGCGCATAAACCCCCTCTGACTGCCTCCGAAATTGCCCTTTTCGAGCAGTGGATCCTGGAGGGCGCCGAATACCAGGATTTTTGGGCTTTCATTCCTCCCCAGGTTACCCAACCGCCTCCCATCGGGAACTGGGATTGGACCCAGAATCCCATCGACCATTGGGTCTTGGCCCATCTGGAAGAGGCCGGACTCCAACCTCAAGAAGAAGCGGACAAGCGGACCCTGATCCGCCGGGTTACCTTCGATTTGACCGGTCTTCCTCCCACTTTGAAGGAAATTAGGGATTTTCTGGGCGATGACGATCCCGATGCCTACGGCAGATTGGTAGACCGGTTGCTGGACCGTGAAGCCTATGGCGAACACATGACGCGCTACTGGGCGGACTTGGTGCGTTTGAGCGACACCAATGGTATGCATAAGGATTTTCACCGCGAATTTTCTCCCTACCGGGATTGGTTGATTCGCTCCTTTAATGACAATCTGCCCTTCGATGAATTCATAAAATCCCAATTGGCGGGGGACCTTTACCCTGAACCCAGTCGAGATCAATTGGTGGCCTCGGGGTTTAATCGTATGCATATGATCATCGATCGAGGCACGGCCCAACCCGCGGAAAGCCTGCATAAAAACGTGGTCGACCGGGTCGAGGCTTTCGGGACGGTCTTCCTGGGCCTCACCGTTCAATGCGCCCAGTGTCACGACCACAAATATGACCCCATCACCCAACAGGAATACTACCAACTTTATGGATTCTTTAACAATTTTCTCGGAACGGCCGAGACGGTTCGGGAACCGGAACGCGGGCTTCAACCCCCTTTCATCAATCTGACCAACCCGAGTCAGGATCGCGTAATTGCCGGGTTCAATGCCGAGCGGGAGCTGTTGGAATTCGAGCTTACGGCGGCGCTGAGACAGCAGGATCTGGGGGATGTATTTCCAGAGGAATTCGCTATATTCGAGGCGCCGTGGATCTGGGATGATCCTAAAATTAAATCCAGTGAAACCGAATTCAGAGCGATCCTCAGCCTCGATGAGCTACCCCGATCCGCCCTGGCCCGATTTACCGGAAAGTCGGAAACCGAGGTTTGGGTCAACGGGACCTCCATTGGAAGAGCCTACAAGGAGGATCAAGGTATTGTTGCCGATATAAGCCGGCTATTGCAGCGGGGAGAAAATGAATTCATGGCCAAATCCGTCAGGAATGAAGGGGTGGCTTTGGAACCCCTCGAAGCGCGCGCTCCCACCCCCGAGGAGTTGGAGAAGGAAGCATTGGCCAGGATCGGATTCGGCTTCGTTTTGGAATATGATAGGGGGGACGAAACGGAGACCTGGACCTCCGGCTCCCGCTGGTCCGTAAAGGGAAACGGGTGTTCCACCTGGCAATCCGCCCACGAAATCGAGGGTCCCGATCACAAGTATGCCTGGACGGAAGCAGTGCGGACCGTTCCCGTACTCCGGTTGGTCCGGAAATTGGAGGATCTGGACGAAAGGAAAAGGGAATTTCTGGAGGATGTTCCGGCCGCCATGATCATGGCCGAGATGGATCCGCCGCGGCAAACCCGCCTGCTCATTGGAGGTAATTACGAAAATCCAGGCCATCCGGTGGAACGGGGGACGCCGGCATTTTTACCGCCATTGCCCCAAACCGATGGTCCCTCTACCCGCATGGATTTGGCGGAATGGCTCGTCGCTCCAAATCATCCCCTGGCAGCCCGGATAGCGGTGAACCGTTTTTGGCAGCAACTCTTCGGGGTGGGATTGGTCAAGACCTCGGAAGATTTTGGAGCCCAGGGGGAATGGCCCAGCCATCCCGAATTATTGGATTACCTGGCCGTTCGATTCCGCGAATCGGGTTGGGATGTCAAGGGATTGCTTAGGGAAATCGTCCTGTCCAAGACCTACCGGCAAAGCTCCGATGCCGGGCCGGAAGCCTATGCGGCCGACCCGGAGAACCGGCGTCTGGCCCGCGGTTCCCGCTACCGCATGGATGCCGAAATGATTCGCGATCAAATACTTGCCGTCAGTGGGCAACTCAATCGTACCTTTTTTGGGAAAAGCGTAAAACCGCCCCAGCCTCCGGGTCTTTGGAGAATGGTGAGCATGGCCCGTCCTTTCACCTATGTTGCGGACGAAGGTGAAAAAATTTACCGGCGCAGTTTGTACACTTATTGGAGGCGCGGTATGCCCCCGCCCCAGATGACGATAATGAACGCCCCTTCGCGCGAGTTCTGTGTAACGCGCCGGGAGAGAACCAATACACCTCTGCAGGCCCTGTTGCTCATGAATGAGAAGGAGTATTTCAAAGCGGCCAAGGCAACGGCCAGAAATACGTTGGAGCAGACTGAGGGAATTCGGGAAGGCCTCAGCCATACCTATGAAAAAATAACTTCCCACCTGCCGGGAAACAGCCGCCTGGATTTGATGGAGGAAACCCTGCTCGGATTTGAGGAACTCTACCGGGGCGATCCCGAATTGGCAAAATCCCTGACTCTCGAAATGGAGGGCAATCCTTTGGAAAAACGCATCGAATTGGCAGCCTGGACCCTGATCGCCCACAGTCTGTACAATTTGGAACTGGCCAAGGTAAGGAGATAACAGTGAACACATTTCAAACCTTCTGTGATAAGGTCAACCGTCGCCAATTTATCAAAAAGGCCAGTATCGGGCTGGGCAGCGTTGCCTTGAGCGGCATGATGAACCCCTTGGTTGCAACGGCCCGGCCGGGCCTGCATTTCCCCGCCAAGGCCAAACGCATCATTTTCCTCTTTATGGCGGGCGCCCCGAGCCAACTCGATCTTTTCGATTATAAGCCGAATCTGGAAAAGTTGCACGGGCAACCCCTGCCCAAGGAGATCAGCAAGGGTCAGCGGGTCACGGTTATGACCCACGGAAAGGACCAGGTCATTTGTGCCTCCGTTTTCAATTTTGCTCCCCAAGGGAAAAGCGGATTGATGATGAGCGAGTTGCTTCCCCACCTTTCCAAACATGCCGATGATATCTGCATGATAAAATCCACTCACACCAATGCCATTAATCACGATCCCGCCAAAACCTTTTTCTGCACCGGGTCGGAAATGCCGGGAGGCGCCAGTATGGGCTCCTGGCTCAGTTATGGATTGGGCAGCCTGAACCGCGATTTGCCCGACTTCGTGGTTTTGAGTTCGGCCTTCTGGTCCGGAAAGGTTAACGTTCAAGCGCTATATCACCGGTTGTGGGGGACTGGGTTTCTTCCCACCAAGCATCAGGGTATCGCCTTCCAATCGGTGGGGGATCCGGTGCTGTTTCTCTCCAATCCGGCCGGTGTAGACCGCAATGTTCGCCACAGGATGTTGGACTTTGTGGCCAAAGTAAACGCGGAGCAGGAAGAGGTGACGGGCGATCCGGAAATCAGGACCTCCATGGCTCAGCAGGAGATGGCCTTCCGGATGCAGGCCTCGGTGCCGGAATTGACCGACCTGAGCGGAGAGAGCAAGGCTACCCTGGAACTCTACGGTCCCGAGGTGCGCCAAACCGGTTCCTTTGCCCGGAACTGTTTATTGGCCCGGCGCATGGCGGAACGGGATGTGCGATTTGTCCAACTGTTTCACCGGGGCTGGGATCACCACCGGCAGTTGCCCACTCACCTGCGCGGCCAGGCTCGCGACGTGGATCAGCCCATCGCCGGCCTACTGACCGACCTGAAACAGCGCGGTCTACTAGCGGATACCCTGGTGGTTTTCGCCGGCGAATTTGGCCGAACCACTTACGCGCAGGACCTCAACGAGAAGGATCGATTTGACTATGGGCGCGATCACCATCCCCGGTGTTTCACCACGTGGCTGGCCGGGGGCGGAATCAAGGGCGGTATCAGTTACGGAGAAACGGATGAATTTTCCTACAACGTGGCCGAGGACCCGGTTCACGTGCGAGATCTGCACGCCACCATTTTCCATCAGTTGGGCATCGATCACAATAAGCTGGTTTTTCCCTACCAGGGCCTGGATCAAAAACTTACCGGGGTGGAAGAAGCTCACGTGGTGGAAGACATCATCGCCTGAAATCATCACGATCAGGATCACGATATATCCCCCTCTATTAAGCGCCACTCAGGGTCGATCCTTTATGGACCTTACGGATTCCGCGCCCAGGTCGGGAAAGTCGGTGAAGAAACCATCAACCCCCGTCCGCATCAGGAAATTTGCCGTGAAGGCGACAAAATTCGAGCCTTCCGGCAGCATTTCCTTTTTGAAAGTGTAGGGATGAACCTCCAGCCCCCGTTCATGGGCCAGTTTGGTCAGGGAGATCCAATGTGAATAGTCGCCTTTATCCGCACTGGTGTCCAATGGGCCCAAAGGCGGGCCGATCCCGTCCGCATATTGGGCGATTTCAGATAAGGGGTCAGCCCTAGTATTTAAGTATTGGGCCCAATACTTAAATACTAGGGCTGACCCCTTAGGCTGGCCTGGAATAAGTTGAACCAGTTTCAAGCTGCTGTGGTATTGGGAGCGAATGCGCTTGAGTTCAGCGGGGTCAAAACATTGCAGGTAGCAGAGGTCGTTTCTACCGCTGTAGCCGTAAGCATTCAGAACGTCCAGAACTCGTTTGGAAATGTCTCTTCCTTCGGCGCGGTGAAAAGCGGGATTTTTGATTTCCGGGTAAATGCCGACCCTCTTCCCTTTGGCTCGGTTCAGTTCTTGGATGAGTTTAATCTCGTCCCCCAACCGGTGCAATTTGAAGGTTCCCCCCTCCGGTGGGTAGCGATCGGGATAAACCGCCCGGCCCGTTTCAGGATCGATGCGCTCGTGAGCGTCCAGTTGCCGCAATTCGGCCCAGTCGAAGTCGATGACGTAGAAATGCCCATCTTCCCGTTTTCGGCCCGGGAAAAGGCTGGCAACATTGGTCACCGTTTCCAGATAGATGTCGTGGATAACCACAATTTCATCGTCTCGGGAAAGGACCAGGTCCTGTTCGATAAAATCGGCCTCCATGGCGTGAGCCAATGCTTTGGCTTCCAGGGTATGCTCTGGGAGGTAAGCGGATGCCCCTCGGTGGGCAATGACAATGGGTGAATTTGGCATTGAGGCGGGCAATTATTTTGCTGGATCCCTCAACCGAGGCTGCGAGAAATCGTTAAACGCCGTCAGTTTCTATTCTGAGCTTTTCCGGTCATGGGAACGAAGCGGACGGGAATGACGCGTTTGACCCTGACCGAACCATTCTCTTGTTTGGTGTAGACGTTCAAATCCTGAACACCTCTGCCTACAGGCGCCACGATGCGGCCGCCAACCTTGGTTTGATCGATCAGGGGTTGGGGCAGTTCGGGTGGGGCAGCGGTGATAATGACGCCATCGAATGGAGCCTGGGACGGCCAACCGGCGTAGCCGTCTCCCCACCTGACCTGAACGTCGGGATAACCCAGGCGTTTCAGGTCTCGGGCGGCCCGGGCAGCGAGGGTTTCTATTATTTCGATGGTGTAAACTTCCAGTTCCATTTCAGCCAGGATAGCGGCTTGATATCCGGAGCCGGTGCCAATTTCCAGTATCTTGTCGCCGGGCTCGGACGACAGCAATTCGGACATGAGACCCACAATGTAGGGCTGTGAGATTGTCTGCCGTTCGCCGATGGGTAAAGGATGGTCTTCATAGGCTTGGCTACGGTAGCGTTCAGGGACCAATTCATGCCGTTTCACCACCCGCATGGCTTCCAGAACACGCTTATCCTTAACGCCTCTGCGGGCAATCTGCTCATCGACCATTTTCATTCGTTTCTCTTCGTAGACCTTCTCGCGCTTATCCAAATCTTCCTCCTGAGCCGCCAGGAATTCGCTCCCAGGCCATAAAATTGCCGCGGTCAGGAGCACGATAGCGCTTTTCTCACCCATGCTGCTGATTTATACCAGAAGAGGGGAAGGGGTCAAAATAGAATGCCTCCATTCGGGTCGAAGCCGTTAATTTTAATGAGCGCTTGACACTGAACATAAAAACAGTGATTATTTTATCACTATGGGCAATTTAACCTTACGCCAACAGGAAATGCTTGGGTTTCTCCAGGTATTTTCCCAAGAACGGGGCTTCTGGCCCAGCATCCGCGAAATTCGCGACCACTTCGGGTTCAACAGCACCAACGCCGTGGTTGGTCACCTGCGCGCCCTGGAAAACAAGGGCTACCTCACATGCATTGCCGGACAAGCCCGCTCCTACCGCATTACCTATCAGAATATGGAAGCGCCGCCGAGTGATTCGATCAAGGTCATCGACATGCCCGTTTACGGCAATATCCCCGCCGGTTTTCCGGAAGGTATCGAACAGGGCGACGCCATAGACCGCATCCAGGTCGATATCCGTAGCGCCGGCATCCGCCGCTCCCGCCGCTCCTTCGCCCTCAAGGTGCGGGGAGACAGCATGATCGACGCCGGTATTTACGATGGGGACATGGTCATAATCGAACCGGCCCTACCCAACGATGGGGACATCGTGGCGGCGCTCATCGATGGCGCTACCACCCTGAAGCGTTTTATCAAACCGCCCCATGAACCACCCTTCCTCAAAGCGGAAAACGAAAACTACCCGGAACTGCATCCGGTTTCCGAACTGGTCATCCAAGGCATCGCCCGCTCCATCGTCCGCAAACTGTAAAGGCGCCTGCGGCGCCAATTAGGAATTGGGAACTGACTCTCGCAAAGCACGCAAAGACCGCTAAGAGGGAACCACAAAAAGCTCAAAAAACACAAAAATTTTCTCCAACTAACCACAAATTGCACAGATTTACATGGATAAGGCGCCGTAGGCGCCCGCCTCTGTGCCCTCTGTGTCCTCTGTGGTTAATCCCTGATTTGTAGCAACGGCGCCATTAGAGTTTTTTAAGGCATTGGCTCAGTATTTCGCAGGCTCGGTCGATGGCTTTTCCCTCGTGGGCGGAGCAGATGAAACAGGTTTCAAAAGGGGAGGGCGGCAGGTAGACGCCTCTGTTCAGGGCATGGCGGAAGATGGCTTTGAAATGCTTTGTTTCACTGGCCAGGGCCTGGTCGAAATTCGTTACGTTTGAGGGGGAGAAAAAGAGGCAGAACATGCTCCCGGTTTGGGGAACCTGGAGGGGTAGTCCTCTGGCTTTGGCGCCGTCGAGCAAGGCGGCCTGGATTTGCCGGCCAAACTCTTCCAGACGCGGGTAGGGGTTGTCCTCCTTCAGTTTTTTGAGGGCTGCAATACCGGCGGCCATGGCCAGCGGGTTGCCGCTCAGGGTACCGGCCTGGTAGACAGGTCCCAGTGGCGCCAAATGATCCATTATCTCGGCTTTGCCTCCCAAAGCTCCCACCGGCAAGCCGCCGCCGATGATTTTTCCCAGAGCCGTCAGATCGGGGAGCACCCCTGTTATTTCCTGAACCCCCCCGGGAGCGACCCGGAATCCCGTCATTACTTCATCGAAAATCAACACGGTTTCGTGGCTTGTGCACAATTTGCGTAAATTTTCCAGATACCCGGACCGGGGAAAAATCAAGCCGACGTTGGCCGGGAAGGGTTCCAGGATAACCGCTGCCAGATCTTCCCCGTAGCGCGCGAATGCCCCTTCCAGGGCGTGGGGATCGTTAAAGGGCAGAACGATGGTCTCCGCCGCAAAAACGGGTGGAATCCCGGCGCTATCGGGATTTCCCAGGGTCAGGGCTCCCGAACCGGCCTGGACCAGCAGGGAATCGACGTGTCCGTGGTAGCAACCGGCAAATTTGATGATTTTGTTGCGACCGGTATAACCCCGGGCCAGGCGGATTGCCGACATGGTGGCCTCGGTTCCGCTGTTTACCATGCGGACTTTTTCTACCGAGGGGACCATGGATACGATCAGTTCGGCCATTTCCACCTCGTAGGGATTGGGGGTGCCGAAGCTGGTGCCCGATTTAAGGGCTGTGGCGATAGCCTCCCTGATGGCGGGATCGTTGTGGCCGTGTATGGAGGGACCCCAGGTGCATACGAAGTCGATGAGTCGTCTCTCATCGGTGGTGTAGAGGTAGGCGCCCTCGGCCCGCTTAGTAAAGAAGGGGGCGCCGCCGACGGATCGAAAGGCGCGAACCGGGGAATTTACTCCACCGGGAATGAGGGCTTCAGCGCGGCTGAACAGATTGTTTGAAGGAGTCAATTGCAACGGCCTACAGGGGCGGAGGATCATGATCCGGTTTTTCGCTCAAGCGCACATCGAGTTCGAGCTCGATCCGTTGGATCTCAATCGGTTTGTGTTTTTCTTCCAGCTCTATGACTTCGTTTTTGAATATGATCAGGTCGGATGGGGGTTCAATCAGGGAGTCCGGATCGGGCGGCGGGTCGCCCAGTTCCTTCCGAAGGGGTGGATCAGACAAATATCCGGAATGCAACATCCGGCTATTTTCCTCCTCTTTGGCCTCGGTCCAACTTCGCCTGGCGGTGAAAATGGCAAATAGGATGGCGACGAAGACGATGCCGAGCCAGAGGGTTGTCATCGGACTGGTAAGGGCATTACCCTTGGAGGAAAAACCGGATAACCTAGGGGCGTTGCGGTGCAGAAATTTCATCCGGTTCCTATGCATGGCCATCCAATAAAGGGGTTGAGGGCCCTTCCATCAATGCAAATGTGGCCTTGGTCCGGCGGGAAAAAACGCTGGTTAGCGCCATTCCGGCGGGTTTTGCAGTTCGGGTTTCAAAACGCCGATTACGGGCAAGTTGCGATAGCGTCCGGCGAAGTCCAAACCGTAGCCTACGACAAATTTATTGGGAATGGTGAAGCCGATAAAGTCGGCGGTGTAGGGGACGGCCCGGGTGCCTTTTTTCACCAAAAGCATGCAGGAGCGGAGGCTGGCCGGCCCCATTTTCCGGATGATTCCGGTGACCTTGGAGATGGTTTTGCCCGTATCGAGGATATCGTCGATGATGAGGACGTGGCGTCCTTCCACATCGATCCGCAAATCGTCGATGATCTTGGGCTCCTGTTCCGTAGTGGTGGAATTGAAGTAGCTGCTGACTCGAATGCAGTCGAGCCAAACCGGATTTGAAATCGTGCGCACCAGGTCGGAAGTGAAGATGATGGCGCCATTGATAATGGAAATGACGTAAATCTCCTCGCCTTGATAAACTTGGGAAATTTCTTTTCCCAGCTCTTTGGTGCGCTGCCGGATCTGTTGGGCAGTTACCAGGATTTCGCCGAGTTCCTTATACATGTCAAAATACAGTTAAATAATTCATTTGGGAGTGGAGGGCAATGAAACCTTGCCGGCGGGGCACAGATTTTTTGGCGGCGATTTGGCTTTTCATCGATTAAGGGCGCGCTTTGGATGGTTCGCGGCCGGGGTCCGGTTGGCTCGCGAGTTGGGAGCCGTTTTCCGAAAACAGTACCTTGAGGTAGAGCGATTGGCTTCCCGTTAGAGCCCGCATGTCTCACAAAATTCGTAAGTGGGAATAATTTGTGGAACCCCGTTGGGGTCCCTTCCTCCGCGAACGGGAAACAGGCCGGTCCGGACGGGTTAACCTGTGGCCAAGTCTATCAGGTTCCGGGGTTGGGGAGCCTGGAAAAAGGATGTCCCGGCCACGAAGGTGTCGGCTCCCGCGGCGCGGCAAAGGGGTATGGATTGCCGGTCCACTCCACCATCGACTTCAATCCTGAAATTCAGTCCGTCCGCCTTCCTCATGGCAACCAGTTCTCTCACTTTGGCCAGGACTTCCGTTTTGAAGGCCTGTCCGCCAAATCCCGGTTGAACGGTCATGGCCAGGGCGAGATCGACCTGGTCCAGAAAGGGTTCCACGGAGGCGGCCGGAGTAGATGGGTTGAACGCGATGCCGCTCTTGCAGCCTAGCCGGTTGATCCACCTCAGGGTATCGGCCACCGGATAGTCCGGCTCGACGTGGATGCTGATCAGGTCGGCTCCCGCCTCGGCGAAGCTTTGGACGTATTCCTGAGGGTTGTCGAGCATGAGATGGACGTCAAAGAACAGGTCGGAGGTTTTTCGGAGCGCCCTTACCGTTTCCGGGCCAAAAGACAGGTTGGGTACGAAGTGGCCGTCCATTATATCGATGTGCACCCAATCCAGGCCGGCCCGTTGGATTCTCTCGATTTCTTCCGAGAGGTTGGCGTGATCGCCGGCGAGAAGAGAGGGAGCAAAAACGGGGACGTTCATGGCAACGGCTTTACCAGACCTGGAGGACTGCGTCGGCAATTTTCGAGGCCAATTTTTTGCTCAAAAGGGGGATGGCGTGTGTTTCGGAACGGGTCTGACCCGAATCCAGAAAAATATCCAGGGAAACCGTCACGATCCTCCCTTCAAAAAAGGGATTTCCCGTGGTCTGGTCCACCAGGTCGCACTTCGCCACGAAGGAAAGGTTATATTTTCTGGCCAGGGCCGTGTCGGTCGAGGATGTCGCCGCCACCGAGCGGGTAAATTTGTCCAGGGTAATTTTCAAAAGTGCCTCCGCGCCATGGGAGGAGAGGCGGAGACGGCCATCTCGGAGAAAGGCCTGTCGGACGTCGTTGTTGATTACGGCGTTGGCTTGTGGGGCCAGGCTGAGGTTGGTGACCGGGGCGACCTGCAAGGAGGTGAAGGGCGGGGTGGAACCGTCGCCCGCTTGGTAGTGGGCGCAACCGGCCCAGCCGCAGGCCAACATCAGGCTGAGCGGGAAGCACAAACGCGTTGCAAGCATGTGAGGGGCCCGCCTCAGAATTCGCTGGGATCTTCCTCTCCTTCGCTGCCGGAATCCGGGACAAGGCCAGCCTCTCTCTGAAATTGTTCAGCCAGCCCCTCGCGTCTGGAACTGGGGACCAGGGAACTTTCTCTCTGGTATTGCTCGATCCGGTTTTGGATGCGTTCGTCGACCTGGGCGAGCTGGATTTGGGCAATTTCCGCTTCCTGGGAATTGGGAGCCACCGTAATTGCTTCGTTATAGAAGACCTTGGCGGCACGGAAGTCTTTCCATTTATAGAAATAGAAATCTCCTTTTACCATTTTACTTTGGGCTTCGATACTGCGGACGTTGGCCAGTCCGTCTTCTCCCTCTTTGATCCTGGGATGTTCGGGATAGAGGATGAGGAAGTCTTCGAAATAGCTGATGGCTTCCCGCGTTGCTCCCTGGTCGTATTCGGGTCCGTCGACCAGTTTGGCGAAGGTTTTGGCCAGCAGGAGATAGGCGTCCCCGGTCAGCATGCTGTCGGGATAGTTATTGATGAGGCGGTCCAGTGTGTCGATAGCGTAGATGTCATTTTTCAGCATCAAATGAAGCTCGGCCGCTTTCATTAAGGCCATAGGGGCGTACTCGCTGTAGGGAGCGTTGGTAACCATGGTCTCGTACATGATGATGGCGCGGTCGTACCCCTTGAAACCCGGCAGCAATCCCCAGAAGTACCGGGCCCGTTTGCCCTGGTAGAGATCGGTGGCGATACTGAACTGACGCCGAATGACGGTGGAATATTTTTCGTAATCGGGATAGCCCAGGATAATGGTGGTCAATGCGTTGAAAGCGCGGCGGTAGGCCGAGCGGTCGTATTCCACCCGAGAGGTCTGGAAGAGGGCTTCGGGAGCGAAGATGGACCCGGGATAACGGTCCCAGACCCGGCGATAAAACTTGATGGCTGTTCTCAACTTGCCTTCTTCGTGGGCTTCCCGGGCTGTATTCATCAGGTTGCGGATATGCTCGAACTCTTCCGGATCCCCGATAAAGGCCTTGGATGGATCGCCCACGAATTGCCATCCTTCGACGGGATGCCAGGTAAATTCGGCTGGCAGATCGAGGTGGGGAACTGCGGCCAAAAGCAAAACTGTTATCCATTTAATGTTTTTCATCATTCCTTATTTCCATTTCAGAAGAGTGGAACCCCAGGTCAGACCAGCCCCGAATGCAACCAGCAGCACGTAATCCCCTGCTTGCAGGCAATTCTTTTTGGAAGCCTCATCCAAAGCGATCGGAATGGAAGCGGCCGAGGTATTCCCCCAGCGGTCCAGGTTGACAAAGAATTTGTCCTTTGGGGCTTTCATATTGCGGGCCAAGGTTTCAATGATTCTGAGATTGGCTTGGTGTGGTATGATCAGGGCGATATCATCTGGGCTTAGTCCATGTCTATCGAGCATTTTTCTCACTGATTGTTCCATCAAACGGACCGCAACTTTAAAAACTTTCTGGCCCTGCATTTTGAGAAAGTGCCGGCCTTGCCGCAGCGATTCCGGGGTAGCGGGGCAGGCGCTGCCTCCTCCGGGCATATGGAGCAATTGGGGCTGGGCCCCGTCCGAGGCCGTATAGAAGTCGATCAACTCGTAGCCGGCGGATCCTCTCGAACTCAAAACCACCGCCCCGGCCCCGTCTCCGAAAAGAACGCAGGTCTTGCGGTCCTCCCAATCCAGAATGGATGATAATTTCTCCGAACCGATGACCAGGGCATGACGAAAGTTCCCATTTTTCATCATGTTGGAGGCGACCTCGAGGCCAAAGATAAATCCTGAACAGGCGGCTCCCAGGTCAAAGCTGGTGACTTGGCGCAATCCCAACTGTGTTTGCACCAGGCATGCGGTAGAAGGAAAGAACATATCGGGGGTCAGGGTCGCCACCAGGACCAGATCGATGTCGTCCTTATGGATTCCGGCATCCTTTAAGGCGGCTGCCGAGGCTGAAGAGCCCATGGTGGACGTCCGTTCTTCCTCCCCGGCAATCCGGCGTTCCCGTATACCCGTGCGGTTGCGGATCCACTGGTCGGAGGTGTCGACCATTTCGGCCAAGTCACGGTTGGTCAGGGTCCTGGATGGGGCATAAGATCCCGTCCCCGAAATGAATACTCCGGAATTATCGCTCGTCATAAATGGCAAAGTTTGGGGTTCGTAGGCATCCTTCAGACGGCAATGGGACCCTTTAACAAGGGGATGGTCTTTTCCACGTCGGCGCGAATCAAATGGTCCATGTCCCCTTCGATGATTTCCGAGGCAATGCGGAGGGCTCCGGCAATGGCGTGCCGGTCGCTCGAGCCGTGGGCTTTGAGAATATTGCCGTTGAGTCCCAGAAGGGGGGCGCCGCCGTAGCGGTGGGGGCTGAGTTGCTTTTTCATGGACCTGAAGGCTCCTTGGCTGAGGGCCGCGCCCAACATCCGAATGGGGTTGGCGGTGAGTTCCTTCTTCAGGAACCGGCTCAAGGTGTTGAATAGGCTTTCGCAAGACTTGAGAAGAACATTGCCGACGAATCCGTCGCAAACCACAACATCCACGGTATGGTTGAAGACTTGGAATCCCTCGATGGGTCCCAGGTAGTGGATGATTGGATCGAGTTGCTTGAGCAGAAGGTGGGTCTGATGGACCAGTTCGGTTCCCTTGCCTTCCTCGGTGCCGATGGAGAGGAGACCTACGCGTGGTTCCTCGATGCCAAGAGCTACTTTCGCGTAATTTTTTCCCAAGATGGCGTTGGCCACCATTTGCTCGGGATTGGGGTTTGGGTTGGCCCCGGCATCGATCAGGACCCAGTGGCTGGATTCGGTCGGTACGACCGCTCCCAGAGCGGGCCGGGATATTCCCTGGATGGTCCTCAGTTTCAACGTTCCCCCAGCCATCAGGCTCCCGGTATTTCCGCAACTGACCAGCACGCTGGCTTCCTTGCCTTTTACCAGTTCAATGGCCCGAACCATGGAGGAATCCTTTTTGGTCTTAAGGGACTTGAGGGGTTTATCCTCCATGGAAACCACCTCGGAGGCGTGCAGAATCCGAATCTTCGGATGGTCGGCGATTTTTTCTTGGCGCAGAAGCGGTTTTATGACCGCCTCCTGGCCGACAAGGATAAAATTTTCCGGTCGATGAGGCAGTTTTTTCAGGGCCAATTTCAAGCCTGCGATTACTTCGGATGGACCCAGGTCGGATCCCATCACATCGACCGCGATGGATGACGGGGAGACACCGGTTTGATCGGCCATTCCGGAATTGTTTCCTTCTCGGAGGGGCGGGGGGTTTGATTTAAATTTCGAGGTCGAGGACCTGTCGGCCCCGGTACATGCCATTGGCAGGATTTACGCGGTGGGGGCGATAGCGAGTACCATCCGAGGGATCTGTGGATAATTGAGGCGCTTTAAACCGATTGGCGGCACGGCGCAGACGGCTGCGACGTTTGGAATGTTTGCGTTTTGGGGTGGCCATAATAAAAAGAAATGGTGTGAAAAACCGACTTGGCTCGAATTTTGGGAACGCAATTAAATAGGGAGCGGAGTTGACCGGGTCAAGTATTCTGTAGAGAATGTTCAGGAGCCCGTGCCGTAGAAGAGGTAGGCCAGCAATAGGGAGAGGATGATGCGGTAGATCCCAAAAATGGCCAGTCCATGTTTGCTGAGGTAGGCCACCATCCATTTTACCGCCACGGCGGCGGACAGGGCGCCGACCAGGCAGGCCAGAAGCGGCATTTCCCAACCAAAACCGTAAATGATGGCCGGCCCCAGCTTGTATCCTTTGTAGAGGGAGGCGGCCGAAAGGGTGACGAGGCCGAGTAGAAAACTGAATTCTGCCGCTTTGGCGGGGGATAGTCGGACCAGAAAGCCGCCCAGGATGGTCATCAGGGAACGGCTGGTACCGGGCCACAGGGCAAAACATTGCAGCAACCCGATGAAGAGGCTGTTCCAAGGGGTCAGGCCGGGCAGATCGAGGTCTTGGTCGTGGACTTGGTTGCGGTGCCAACGGTCGACGATCAGGATGAGGATACCCCCGGAAAACAGCGCCAGTATGACGGGCCCGGTCCCGAACAGATGGCGGTCGATGGTTTCCTCCAGGGTCAGGCCGACCAGGGCTGCCGGAATAAATGCCAGCGTCAGATTGCGAAGCAATTTCAACCCCTCGGCGCTTTTTCCCAAAATTCCCCAAAACATGGAAATCAAGCGTTTCCAATAGAGCAGGATAACGGCGGCTATGGCGCCGATTTGAATAATGATGAGAAATCCGTCGATGGCCCGATCGTAAGTCAGCGGGGTTCCACGAGGTGACGCCGGGGATGGCGGATCGAGGTAGATGGGGTCTCCTTCCCCATTGAGAAGCACGGTGTCGTGATTGAGGTCCAGTAGGTGTGCGGTCAGAATCAAGTGACCGGTGGAAGACACGGGCAGGTATTCGGTCAGACCTTCGACAAAGCCCAAGGTTGCGGCCTCGAAAAGTCCGAAAGTCGGCTGCGGAAGTTCTCCTTCTTCCTCGATTTCGGCGGCCCGGCCCGGCTGAGGGGACAAACAGAGCAGGCAGGCTCCGGCGATAGCCAGTCTTGCCGCGATTGGTGTGAGGTTTTTCAAGGCAGGTCTTGAGTTCAGGTGTTCGGTTTGCCAGCTTGAAGATCTCTAATTTGATCCTGCAAGGGAAAATTGACTACCCTCTTCATTTGTTATGAGCTTTTTGGAAGATTACCTGCCCCTTCTGCGTTCCGGCTCCAACCTGGACCTGATTCAAGCGGAATCCGCCGCCAGTGATCTGGCCCGGGCCGATTTGTCACCCGAGGTGAAGAAGGCTTTTCTCACGGCCCTCAATGAGAAGGGGGAGACGCTGGAGGAAGTCGCCGGGTTTGCCGCAGCCTTTCGGCGTTTGGCGGTGCGGCCGCGGCTGGAGGATTATGCCGAGGAGGCCATCGACGTATGCGGCACGGGTGGAGACAAATCCAATAGTTTCAATATATCGACCGCCGTCACTTTGGTCTTGGCCAGCGCCGGGGTAAAGGTCTTCAAGCATGGCAATCGTTCCATCACTTCCAAGTGCGGGTCGGCCGAATTGCTGGAAGCCTTGGGTGTGGCCTTCCTCACCGAGCCCGCGCCGTTGCGGCGGGCGTTGCAAGCGCTCGATTTCGTATTCTTCTTTGCCCCGGCCTTTCATCCCGCGTTCAAGGAGATCATGCCGGTCAGGCACGCCTTGGCGGCGGAGGGGAAACGGACGGTTTTCAATATACTTGGCCCCATGATCAATCCCGGTTCTCCCAGTTGCCAACTGACAGGCGCCTTTTCCCGGGCTTGGACCGCCCCCATGGCCGGAGCCTTTCACGCACTGGGATTGAAAAGTGGAATGGTGGTGCATACCGCGCTGGATGCTACCCGCGGCATGGACGAACTGGCCTGTTGCGGGACTCCCCAGGGGGTGGGCTTTGGTGAACTTTGGCAGGAAACTATCCAATTCGACTTGGGGAAACTGGGACTGAAGCCCTGTCCGGAGCGGGATCTGAAAGGGGGAAATATCGATGAGAACCTGCAAATTTTGAGGGATCTCCTGAATGGAAAAGCGCCCCGAGGATTGGAGGATACGGTGTGCCTGAACGCGGGAGCAGCCTTTTCCATCGTGGGCAAAGTCGATCAAATCTCCGAGGGCATCGACCTGGCCCGTCATCAGTTGCTGGGAGGCGCGGTGGAAGCCCATTTAAGAAAGATCAGGGACTTTTTTGTTCAATGAAGCGCCGATACTTTGGTACGGACGGCATACGGGGAGAGTACGGCGGAGCAGTATTGACGGATGCCTTTGCCGCACGGTTGGGCAAGGCGGTCGGTCGCTGGAAATCCTTGGGAAGACGCGGAGCCAAGGTAGTCATGGGCCGGGATACGCGGGCTTCGGGGTGGCCGTTGACCCGCTGCATGGCGGCGGGTTTGTCGCAAGCCGGTTGCAGGGTAGTCGATATAGGCGTATTGCCCACACCGGCCGTGGCCGTCTATTTGCGCGAGGTGGGGGCCGATCTAGGGGTAGTCATCACGGCTTCCCATAACCCGGCCGGGTATAACGGAATCAAACTGTTCGATACAAGTGGCGCCAAATTGTCCGATATGGAGGAGGTTGAAATTGAAGGTCTGCTCGACGGAATCGATGGGGTAGATCAGAGTGGCGCCTTCGAAGGGGAGACCGCAGTTGACGGTGCAGCCGCTTATATCGAGATGCTTCAAACCGTGTTGCCGCCGGGCAGTCAGAAGGATAGGCGCGTCGTAGTGGATATGGCCAATGGAGCTACTTGTCAGACCACCCCGAGGATCCTGCGTCGATTGGGCGCGGAGTTGATTTTTTTAGGGGATGAGCCAAATGGCAGGAACATCAACCGAGGCGTTGGCAGCGAATATCCCGGTGAACTGCGCGAAATTGTGGTGGAATGCGGGGCGGATTTGGGTATCGCTCTCGATGGAGACGGGGACCGACTGGTCCTTTGCGATGAGCACGGAAAATTGGTCGATGGGGACGTGTTGCTATGTATGCTCGCCCTGCAGGAAAAGAGGAACGATCGTCTCTTCCGCAATACCTTGGTAGCCACCCATCAGAGCAATATTGGGCTGGATCGTGCCCTTAAAGGGGAAGGTGTCTCCGTGGTGCGGACCCCGGTGGGTGACCGGTACGTTTGGCAGCGAATGAGGGAAGACGGTTTCAACTTGGGAGGTGAAAATTCGGGTCACATCATATTCTCGGATTCCAATCCGACGGGTGACGGTTTACTGGCCGCCCTCAAGGTGTTGTCCGCCATGATGGAGAGACAACTTCCCCTCTCCGCCCTGAGCCGGTGTATGGAATTGTATCCCCGCAGAGTGGGCGCCTTGCCGGTCAGGGAGAAATTTCCACTGGCAGAGGTCTCCTTGATCCAGGATATTCTCGGCCAATTGGAACACGAGATGCGAGACCGGGGGAGAGTTTTATTGCGCTATTCCGGAACCGAACCCATCATCCGGCTTTTAGTGGAAGGAAATGAACAAAGCCTGGTGGAGCAATGGTATCGACGTCTCGAAGATCGGGTAAGGGCCGCACTGAATTGAGCGGTGAAGGAAGTGTACCTAAAGGATGTGGATGAGCGGTTGCAGAGGCAATTTTCTCAGGCCGGCAAAGCCCTGAAGCAAGGCGGGACGGCCTACGCTATCCAGGTTTGCGGTGAACTCTTGCGCAAACACCCGGGGGCGTTTGAGGCACGCCGACTCCTGTGGAAATCCCTGGAAGCGAGCCAAAAAATGCGTCCCAAACCGCTGGGTTTGTTAAAGGCCAAGGCGACCGGTATGCAGTTTCGGTTAAAGGTGAATGCCCTTTTCAAGAAGGACGTTTTGCAAGTGGTTTACCGTTGCGACGAAGCCCTCATGAAAGGGGAAATTCACCGGGAGTTGTTTAGGTCTCTGGGCAGGGCGGCCCAGCATTTGGACTGGCCGGAAACCAAGGTATTCGCCTGTTGGGCCATGGTCGGTCTGGACCCGGAGAATGTACCCTCCCGTTTGGCCTTGGCCAACGTCCTCTTGGAGGTTGGACGTCCCGTAGAAGCCATCGAACATGTGGAATGGATCTTATTGAAAAACCCATCCCACGGAGAAGCCCAGACATTATTGAAAAATGCTTCCGTGGCGGAAACCCTGCAAAGGGGAAACTGGGAGGAAACCGATACCACGTTCTTCAGGAAACTGAAGGATTACAGCTAAGCCATTCCTTCGATTTCATGGCTGAGACCATTACCGGCATCCGCTTCTATAATCGCCTGAGTGGGACTTATGAAGAGGAGGCCATTTACGGGGAAAGGTTCCTGCGATGGACCTACTATACCCCCTTGGGAAAAGTAGCCCTGAAACTGCTGGTGGGGAAGCCGTTATTTTCCAGGTGGTACGGTTGGCTTATGGACCGTTCTTCCAGTCGAAAGAAAATAATCCCCTTCATCCATCGGTATGGGCTGGAGGTTGGGGAATTTCTCCATTCCCCCGAATCCTTTCCCCATTTCAACGCCTTCTTTTACCGCGAATTGAAACGGCGGGCCCGGCCGGTGGATGAGGACCCCCAATCTCTCGTGCTTCCCGCCGATGGAAGGCACCGAGCCTATGAG
Organism: Opitutales bacterium; assembly: GCA_965204545.1. Classification (GTDB taxonomy): domain Bacteria; phylum Verrucomicrobiota; class Verrucomicrobiia; order Opitutales; family UBA2995; genus JAABVD01. Next base: position 2,582,141 of record CBDBFA010000003.1, read on the forward strand.
GAAGTGCAAATAGGGGATCCGGTTCATGCCAAGGGCCAGGAATTCGACATTGTCGAATTATTGGGGGATGCCGAGCTGGCCGAGGAACTCGACGGCGGCGCCATCCTCATTTCGCGGCTTTGCCCGGTCGATTGTCATCGGTTTTACCTACCGGTAGCAGGTGTTGCAGGCGAGCCGCGCCCCATCGAAGGTCCCTTGTTTTCGGTCAACCCCTTGGCGTTGGCTCAAAATTTTCGTTACCTGACCCGGAACCGCCGCTGGGTGATTGAAATGGGATCGGGTACGGGGCGGCGTTGGGCCGTGGTGGTTATCGGCGCCACCTGCGTTGGCAGTGTGGAATTTACCTTTAGGCCCGGCAGATTGGATAAGGGATCGGAACTGGGATATTTCAGATTTGGCGGATCCTGCCTTATCACCCTGATGCCAAAAGGGATGGCGCTGCTTGACGAGGCTCTGGTCCGGGAATCCCAAAAAGGTATTGAATCCTACGACCAATTCGGTCGTGTGTTTGGTTGGACTGCAAAGGGGTCAGGGTGATGGTGCCTGGGGCGGGAACTGTGTAAATTCCATAAGTCCCTTAAAATAAGTAATTTATGTAAAAACCGATTTCTTTATCGAGATAGTTATTGACTGTTATTTGCAGTTTTTATATGTAATATCTGTGTAAAATGCCATTTACCAAGAAACAAACGCGGCTCCCCAAGAAATTCCCCCACACTCTGAAAAACGGTAGTGTCAGGGTCAAGGTCTACCGGATAGCCAACAAAAAATCTTCAACTGGTTACACCTATATCGTGCGCTGGTTTGAGGGCCGAAATTGCTTGAAGGACAAGCGATCTATTCGGCTGGAGGATGCTATTGATTTCGCGGAAAGGCAGGCGGCATACCTCAACTCCGCCAAGTACGATGCGGATCGCTTGCGCAGGTACCAGAAGGAGGCCTACGTGTTGGCTCAGGACCTCGCCGGGGATACTCCAGTGGTGACCGCCATTCGCGAATGGAAAAAAGCGAAGGGGATTTCAGGGGGAAATTTAATCGCTGCGGCGGAAGCCTGGCGAGACCAGCGAACGACCAAAATCAAACTCTTCGAGGTCAATGAAATCATTAAACGCTTCAAGGTGGCCAAGGAACGTGCGGGGATCATCTGGAAGTCAAACTATCAGAAAACCTTTCCCAAGTTTCAGAGGGATTTTGGGGAAAAATTCATTTCACGGATTTCAACCACCGAGTTGCAGGACTGGCTAGATACGACTTATTCAAATCATACGACTCGCAACACACATCGAAAAAGGATTGTCGTTTTGTGGCGATGGGCGCAAAAACAAGGGTATCTTCCACGAAATGTTAAGACCGAGGCTGAACTAACTGAACGAGCCAAGGAGCTAACCCCGGAACGAGGGATTATCTCCCCGCAAACGTTTCGGGAATTGCTGAACCTGATGAAGGACCGATTTCCACATTATCTTCCAGCATTGGTACTGGCCGGGTTTTGCGGTTTGCGTTGCGATGAGGTCCACAAGCAGAAGTGGGAGGATATTCGGTTGGAGGAATTCAGGCTGCGAGTAACCAGGGCCAAGAGCGGGACTGCTAGCTACAGGCATGTTCAAATATGCCCGGCGGCAGTGGAATGGATTTTGGTGAGCAACCAAAAGCGGGAGGGAAGGGTTTGTCGTAACGAGGCCATTACCCGTATTCGCACGATCGCAAGAAGAAGGGGTTTTGTGCTGCCCGCGAATTGTTTCAGGCACTCATTCGTTAGTTACCTGATCGTGAAGGCTGAAAGTATTGAGGTGGCAACTTTGGAAGCCGGGCATACCGAACGAGTTGCGCACAGGAACTACAAGGCCCTTGTGACTAAAGCCGATGCTGAAGAATGGTTCTCGCTTCGGCCTAATGACAAAAATGGGAAGGTGGTCAGTTTTGAAAGAAGTAAATAAAGTCGTAAAATCTAAAGCTCGTTACCTTCAAAAGATTGAATATGAGGCAAGCTTGAAAATAAATGAGGTAGAACGGAGAGCCTTCCTAAGAAAAAGATACCGTGGAAATTACATCGTAAAGAACCACCCTAAATTGTGGGCCATGCATAATTTCGTCAATCATGTACAATTGTTAAGGGTGGAAAAGGATTCTTTGGTTAGAAGATGGTCCCAACAAGAAAATGAAAAATACTTTGTTGATCTACTAAAATATGCTCAAAAAGCATTGGAGAACTTAGATTACCGCGGGCTCCAACAATTGGGGATGATTATGGAAATAGTTCTTAACGCGGAAAGAAAAAAACCTTCTGACTCCGAAAAGGCACGTAACGCACTTGAAACATATATTGAGAAGAAGATGGATGATGCAATAGCTGCATCTGATTACCCAGACCTAAATCAATATTATTTTGTCAAAGACATAAAACATCCGAAATTTAGCGGATCAGCCCCTAATCCAACGGCCTGGAAAAACCTGCCGATGGAGGTTACTTTTAACCTCCTGGATCCACACAAAAACTCGGAGAGACTACCGATAAAGATTACTTTTAAAATCCTGTATCCAACCAGAAAAGATCTTGAAGAATTTTTAGATGAATCTGATGGCCGGCGCATGGAGCAAATCGTGAGAGCGGCCAAAGCCATGGGATATAGGATACGACCTCAAATACCAGGTGTTCCACCCCTTTAGGTGTAGTTCTCGAATTCCCGACAAAAATTAGGGTAGTTTTTGTCGGCCTTGTTTTCTTTTAACCTGGGCATTGATGTGCGTTACTCTGCCCACCTGTGGCAGAAGTCCAACAGAACCCATATTATTTCAACCTGATTGACTCCGCTGAAGTCATGAGACGGTTGGGTTATACCAACGTCTCGAGCTTTCACCGGGCCAGGAAAAAAATGGGTTTCAACGCCGTTCGACTGAATGGTCGCAAGATCATGTTCGTCGAAAAGGAGGTCCACGATTGGGTGATGGACCAAAAGGAACGGCGGGTGCCGCCGAGTTAATGGGATACTTTGGCCGTTGGCATACAGAGCAAAGGTCTAGCCCCACCACCACCTTGAAAGTTTTGGCCCCATGAAGCCTCCTGAAAACTGGAAGGAAAGGCTACAGGAGGAATTCCCGAACAATGAGGCCATTTGGAAGATGGATTGGGAATCTTTTTACCACCGTCATCCCGACCTTACGGAAAAGATTTTTGGATCCAGTGCGATCGAGGCCACAGGGAAAGTTGGCAATTCGGACCACAAAAGACGCACTGAAATACTAGAGGTTCTGCTGATAACCCATGCTTGTCGGTTAAATGCCATGAACCGAATTCATGACCTATTCAAAGTCCGTGAAAATTTGGAAAGACTTAGTTTGAAGGAGTTGCGCCAAGAGTCCGACAAACATCGTGACGAATATAACCGGATAAGGACCGAGAGGTTGCCAGGCCAAAAACGGGCTCTGATCGATTACATCAAAACTGATTTGCTTCCTTTGGCTCATGCCGCTCCAATTGATTCCAAGCCCTTTGGCATTTTTCCAGAATCCGTAGCTTTGCAATCGCGCCTTGTAACGTTAGAAAATGGACAGCCTAAGCCCTATCGCATAGGTGCCACCCGCGCGACCCCTTTGTCCTTTCGCTATTGGTATGCTTTTGCAATGGGAATCCCCTTGGCTAAACGAAAAGAGGGTGTCCAACGAGGTTACCACTATCAGCCCTTGTGGGTAAGCTTGCGAGAATTATACCGTTTGGCCGGATGGTCCAGATTTAGGCGTCACATCCACGTAAAAGCCATCAATGAAGCATTGGACCAAGCTGCAAAGCTACTGCTTGACCAATCGCTTTTTCAAGTGGTCAACATCGGACAATATGCTCGTGAAGAATCAGATTTGGATGAACCGTCTATCTTGATCGAGGTCAAACTCCCGGTTGGTAACCCATACGGGGCAAGGGTAAGCCGGGAACTTTTCGCTGAATATGGACCAAGAAGTTACATAACCTGGTCTCTCTATTTGTATTTGTGCAATGTCTGGAATCGATACATCACCTATAATGGCAAAACATCGAGGCCGGAAATTCCAAAGGTATCCCGCAACGCACAAGGATATTTGCTAGACTCGAAGGACCGGATTATAACGGAAAGAGGGATCCCAGTTACAAGCTACCGCCACCGAAAAGCCATCCATATTGGCGGAACGGAACGCAATCCCCAAATGGACCGGTTGCCGATATTGTGCGCTTCGGATCTGACAAAGCCCTTTGACTGGTGGCCCGGTACGCAATCAAAACAGGCTTCCCATTTGCATAGGAAACGCATTGATACATCGCTTGAAAAATTGGAGTCTGACAAAGTGGCCATAATCGAAAAGGTAAACGGAAGATTCCGATTTTTGCCCGGTCCTCGACACTTCGATTTCTCCTGACAAGGCGATTGCCCTTAGCGGTTTACCTGACCACCCCTTGCGGTTTACCTGACCACCCCTTGCGATTTACCTGACTGCCCCTTGCGATTTACCCGACTTCCCTTTGCGATTTACCCCTACGCGCGCGTCGCACTAAGAACCCTAAAACCCTAGTATTCCTAGTAGAACTAGGGTTAGGGTTGGGATTGGAATTAAAGGAATCTACTCCTTGAATTGCCAGATTCAGATCCCCCGGCCTCCGACCTCGTGGATTTTCGTATCCCCCGGAAGGCCGGGTTTTCACCTCTCCGACCACTTGCCCCTGGACGATGGACGTAACTGGTTCTGCTCGCTCCGCGAGCCCGTATCTTTTTGGGTAGTTGGACGGTTCAGACCAGCTGCAACTGCATTGCAAACCGCCTGCAAACCGTCTGTTAGGGACCAGCAAGCAGGTTACCGCCGACAACTCAAAACGCTAAACAACTATGTGCGTCCTCTTCCCCTCATCTAAGGACAGACCCTCTTCCGCTTCGGGGAAGCCCTGATATTTCAAAAGCGGAGTTTTAGTAATAATACCAAAAAATTTAATATTAAAACGTTTAACCTAAATTTATTGCTTAAACGTTTAACCCATTATTATTTTTGCACCAGGGCTTTGGTTAAACGTTTTACCTGACCAATTGCAGGGTTCCCGGCAAAATTGGGCTTGATTTTCGGACCCCTCGGCTCTCCCATATCAGGTCTTTTTCCTATACCTGCACTGAACCAAAATTTGCTTTAATTTTATTTGGTCGAAAAAAGAAAGATTACCATTAAAGCGAATGAGCAAATGGCCTGCCGAATAAACAGAACATGGATCCGAAGAAACCCGCCAGACCCACCCTCCAAGACATAGCGGATCATCTTGGGTTATCCTTGGCCACCGTATCGATGGCCAGACGCGGGTACGGAAGAATATCGGAGAAGACACGGAAACGTGTGGAGGAAGCGCTGTCGCAGTTCGGGTATGTCTATCAACGTAGTGGCGCGATCTTGCGAACTTCAAAGACCCATACCGTAGGCGTGATTCTCAACAACGTATCGGACCCTTTCTTCAGCACCTTGTTGGGTCCGTTGGAAAAGGCGCTGGCTGAAACCGGTTGCATCCCCTTCCTTTGCCACGCCAATGAATCGCCCGATAACCAAGCTTTCTTCATGCGCAAAATGTCGCAATATAACGCCGACGGAATGATAATCAGTCCGGCCATCGGCTCTACGCCCGAACAGTTTAAACCGGCCACCGTAAAGCTCCCTCCCATTGTATTTGTGTCGCGGACGATTCCGGAACTCGGATTCGATCACGTGGTCAGTGACGACTACCAATCATCCCATCTTGCCGTGAATCGCCTTCTGAGCCTTGGGCACCGCGAGATCGCATACGTTGGCGGCCTTCCCGGCATCAGTTGCTTTCAAGAAATGCTAAGGGCCTACAAGGACGCTCTCCGGGATGCTTCCATTGCATTCGATGAAAGGCTGGTTCGACCTTGCCTGCCCATTCGCAAGGAAGGATTCGATGCGGCCAGTTGGATCTCCGGCCTTGACCCCAGACCAACCGCCGCGGTCGCCTACAACGACCTGGTAGGACTGGGGCTGTTCTCCGGGCTGCCCCGAGAAGGTCTGTTCCCGGGTAAGAACTTTGCCCTCATCGTGCATGATGACATTGAGGAATCCAGATTTGTAAACCCTCCGCTTACCACGACGGTAGTTTCCCGTGATGAGATGGGCAAGCGCGCGGTGGAGGCTCTGGTTCGACGCATCGAAAACCCGGACGCTCCGCCTCAACACATTGTCCTCAAGACCAGGCTCAACATCAGGGAAACTTGCCAGGTTTCGGTGTGAAGGCGAAGCGCCATGCAGATGCCTCAAATCACTGAATGATCAGCCCACAGTGGGTTAAAAAACCCCGTTATTATTAAACTTTCTGTCGCCTCCTCTTGTCTGGGGATCGATATGATCCCGGAAATTTTAATATTAAATTGGTTACCTCAAATTGCTAAATCGATTTACCAAAATTTGTTGTTAAAACGTTTAACCTAATATAATTTCGGAAATATGATTTAGGTAAAACGTTTAACCTTATCTTTTTGCAAATTAAGGCTTGATATTCGGTCCGCTCGGCCTTCACAAATTAAAGGTTATCCTTATATTATTCTGGGCCCGAATTTGCTTTCATATCTTTTCTATCATGAATGGTAGAAAGATGCGTATTGAAGCGAATGAGCAAATGGCCTTTCAAGCAAGCAGACCATGCCGCCAAAGCGCCACGCCAAACCCACCCTCTAAGACATAGTGTTATGTAACAAAAATAATATTAGCGGACCATCTTGGGCTATCCCTGGCCACCGTACCTCCCGATCCCCCGGAAACCGCCACAACACAAAAACATCCTTTCCCGGACCCTCCATCTCCTCCACTCCATTACCCTCTTTTCTCCCATTTGCGCCTTTTGCACTCCTTTGTGGAACAACATTCCTCAAATCCTCTCCCGCCGAAGCCGGCTCCCTTTGCCTTCTTGGCGTGCCCTGCGAGAGCCAATATCTCCATCCCAGCATCAAGCATCGAGATCCCATTCCCTTCTCCCTTCCCCCCAATTCCTAATTCCTGATTGGCGCCCCCTGCGCCTCTCACTCCATCATTCCAACACTCATCGCATTTCAAGCGATGCTAATCCTTGAATATAAACGACTTATGAATATCCCCCCCCCCCCCCCCGAAAATTTCCGGCAGGAGGCCTCCGATGAGCACCCGCTCATCTTTCCCCCTCCTCGCGCTGCTCATCGGCGCGTTTTCCCTGTTCGCTGCCACAACGGCGCAGGCCCAGACCACGGTCAACGTCTCGCTCCACTCCGCCCAAGGCCAGTTCCGGGAGGGTTCCTCCGCGAGGTTCTGGGTTGAGCTGGATAGGCCGCATTCCAGCAGCCTTACCATTCCGTTGATAGCGACGGACACATCGACGGCATTCCACCACAAGGACATAACGGCGGAAGCCGGCGACTACACGGCGCCTTCGTCCATCACCATCCCCGCCGGCGTCACCAAGGTCTGGGGCACGGTGACGGCGAACAGCGACGCGGACACCGACGACGATACCTTCACACTGGCGATCGGCACGGCGCCTGTGTCCTCGGGCGCCGTGGACAAAGCCTGGTTCACCATCATTGACAACGATGCGGTGCAGACGGTCACCCTTTCGGCCACTCCGAGCGTGGTCGACGAGGGTTCGAGCGTAACCATAACGGCCACGCTCTCGGCGGCGGTCGAGAGCAACGTCGGCATTCCGGTGAGTGTAAGGCTGGGCACGGCGGAGTTCTTCGACGTCGGCATGGTGGACAACATCAACATCTTTGCCGGCCAGACCACCGGCACAACCACGGTGGCGACGGAGCAGGACGTGGACGCGGACGACGAGACCTTTAGCGTTTACATACCTCAATACCACCTGGACCAGATGAATCGCATTAATGGGGTGTGGGTGACGGCGGGCGCCGGATCGTCCGTGCAGATCACGATCAGGGACGACGAAGGCGCCGGGTCAAATCAGAGGGACCCTATCCCGATTGTGGGCGAACCCTTCGTCGAATTATCTGTATCGCCTTTGGTGGTAACGGAGGGGTCTCCGATGACGGTGACGTTGACGCTGTCGAGGGCGCTTTCAAGCGCTGTCACCATTCCAATGACGTTCACACTCGTAGACGCGGAGCAATCTGACTTAGGTTCGCTTGCATCCATTACCATTCCCGCCGGCTCGACCAGCGCCACGGCCACGTTGACGACGAACCAGGATGCGGATGATGACGACGAGGTTTTTTTGATCTATTTTACACTCGACGACCTGCCTTCAGGCGTTTTTGCAGCCAACAGGCAGACACCATATCTCGCTATCCTGGACGACGAGGGGGATGTATCTATCAGGCTTAGTGTCCATCCGGTTGACATCGATGAAGGTTCGAGCGCGACGGTAACGGTGAATATGAGCAAGCCGCAAACGCAGCCCGTGACGTTCCCGCTGGTTACGGATATCGATGTAACGGCAGAACAAGCGCCGGAGGAAGGCGATTATGTGTTGCCGTCTTCCATAACCATTCCCGCCGGCTCGACTAGCGCAACGGGCACGCTCAGGGCGAACCAGGATTCCGACAAAGACGACGAGCGTTTTAATATTGCATTTGGGACGCTGCCGGACTCGCCGACAGTGGACAATCAGAACTCGTTGGTTGTTATACGCATCATAGACGACGACAGCCCGGAACTAACGCTTTCGGCGGAGAAAGCGAGCGTGACGGAGGGCGAATCGGTGGAATTCACCATGACGTTCACCGACCCGGTGCCGCTGCAAAAAAACCAATCCGTCCTCATCCCCATCGTTGTGACCGGGATCGACACCGAGCCGGGCGATATCAGGGGTCCTACCCGTTTCGGCGTCCGGGTCGACGGCGGCATGACCTCGCAGCACTTCTTCGTGGGCACCGGGATCGATGCGGACCGCGATGACGAGACCTTCCGGGTGGCGCTCGACGCGGCGAGACTGCCCTCCTGGGTGCGGGAAGGCGATCCGGCGGGTGCTGTGGTCACCATCGAGGAATACCAGCCAGAGACGCAGACGCCCTTGGAACTGTCCACGCCGTTGGTGGAAGGCTTGTCGCAAGCAACCCTGAGCGCCCTGGCGGAGACGAGCCAGTCCAGTGGGACCTTCGTCATCTTCTCCACCCGCGCCGTAGCGGGAACGGAGGATGAGCGCATGTTTGGCGTTTTCGTCATCGAGGATGACCCCAAGACGGTGCTGGTCCAGGCTCAGGGCCCGGAACTGGCCAATCCCCCGCTATCCCTTTCCAATGTCCTGGCCGATCCGGTTCTCACCGTAATCAGGCAATCCGATGGCAAGGAACTGGTGGTCAACGACGACTGGGAGGACAGCCAGAAACAGGACGTAACCGACGTCTGGGCAGGCAGTCCGAACCTGGATGCCGGCAGCAAGAGTTCCGCCGCTATTCTCACTTTGGAACCCGGCAGCTATAGCGCGATCGTATCGGGAAATAACGGAGCCACCGGAGTTGCCCTTATCGAAGTGTATGACCTCGACTAGATACTGGATGCTGGGGAATTGACTCTCGCAAAGCTCGCCAAGCAGGCGCCCCCGGCGCCTCTCACTCCACCCATCACCACATTTATAACGATGCTAATCCTTGAATATAAACGACTTATGAAATCACCCCCCCCCCCCCCCCCCGAAAATTTCCGGCAGGAGGCCTCCGATGAGCTTCCGCTCCTCTTTCCCCCTCCTCGCGCTGCTCCTCGGCCTGTTTTCCCTGTTCGCTGCCACAACAGCGCAGGCCCAGACCCAGACCACGGTGTCCCTTTCGGTTAGTCCGAACCCGGTGCCGGAGGGTTCGGAGTTGAGTATAACCGTAACCCTTTCGGCGGCGGTGCAGAGCGGCAGCAACCCATTCTTCCCGGTTAACATTTCGGCGGGCTCGGCATCTTTAGATGACTTGGAAAATTCTTCCCTAAATTTCAGTTTTTATCCTGGTATTGCCAGTTTAACTGTCCGTATCCGAATAAAAGACGATGAGATACTTGAGGGGGACGAGACCTTCACCATAGCATTGGGAACAATGCCATCGGGCTATGCGGCAGGTAGTCCTTCCTCGGTGCAGGTCACGATCAAAGATAACGACCTCATTAACGTCTCGCTCCACTCCGCCCAAGGCCAGTTCCGGGAGGGTTCCTCCGCGAGGTTCTGGGTTGAGCTGGATAGGCCGCATTCCAGCAGCCTTACCATTCCGTTGATAGCGACGGACACATCGACGGCATTCCACCACAAGGACATAACGGCGGAAGCCGGCGACTACACGGCGCCTTCGTCCATCACCATCCCCGCCGGCGTCACCAAGGTCTGGGGCACGGTGACGGCGAACAGCGACGCGGACACCGACGACGATACCTTCACACTGGCGGTCGACACGGCGAACCTGTCCTCGCTTGTGACCGCGGGCGTCGTGGACAAAGCCTGGTTCACCATCATTGACGACGATGCGGTGCAGACGGTCACGCTTTCGGCCACTCCGAGCGTGGTCGACGAGGGTTCGAGCGTAACCATAACGGCCACGCTCTCGGCGGCGCTTGAGAGCAGGGTGACGATACCGGTGAGGGTAAGGCTGGGCACGGCGGAGTTCTTCGACATCGGCATGGTGGACAACATCACCATCTTGGCCGGCCAGACCACCGGCACAACCACGGTGGCGACGGAGCAGGACGTGGACGCGGACGACGAGACCTTTAGCGTTTATGTGCCTCAATACCACCTGGACCAGATGAATCGCAGTAATGGCGTGTGGGTGACGGCGGGCGCCGGATCGTCCGTGCAGATCACGATCAGGGACGACGACGGGGCCGGGGAATCCCTGGTGCAGCGGCGAAGCGTGACGGAGGGCACCACCACGGTCACGCTTTGGGCCAACCGGATCGTGGTGGAGGGGTCTCCGATGACGGTGACGTTGACGCTGTCGAGGGCGCTTTCAGGCCCCGTCACCATTCCGTTGCAGATAACCAATAGATCTTCGGAAGCCGGAGACCACGAGGATCCTTCTGAAATCATCATCGCCGCCGGCCAGACCACCGGCACGGTAACGCTTCAAACTTACCAGGACACCGAAACGCCCGAAGAGGACGAATTCTTAGATCTGGCTCTGGGCAACAACCTGCCTTCGGGCCTCGTCGCAGGCAGCGTGACGGAGGCGAGAATCACTATTATCGACGACGACAAAACGCTTACAAATGCCTACTTTTTTCCTGCCTGGAACCCGATGATTGTTGAGGAGGGTTCGAACACGACCGTGACGGTAAATTTAAGCAAGCCGCTGGCGCAACCCGTGACGTTATCGTTAACATTCGGGACTGGAATAACCAGGCACCCATTAACCTACAACGCGGAGCCTGACGACTTCTCGGCGCCTTCGTCCATCACTATCCCCGCCAACCAAACGAGCGCCACGTTCACCTTGTCGGCATTGCAGGATGCCGACAATGACGACGAGCGCTTTTTGATGTCTTTTGATACCGTGCCGACCTCGATTTCGCCCGAAGTTCCCCAGATTGACGTAATCATCCTGGACGACGACAACCTGGAATTAACGCTTTCGGCGGAGAAAGCGAGCGTGACGGAGGGCGAATCGGTGCAATTCACCATGACCTTCACCGATCCGGTGCCGCTGCAAAAAAACCAATCCGTCCTCATCCCCATCACCCTGACGGGAATAGACACCGAGCCGGGCGACATCAGGGGTCCTACCCGTTTCGGCGTCCGGGTCGACGGCGGCCAGACCTCGCAGACCTTCTTCGTGGGCACCGGGATCGATGAGGACCGCGACAACGAAACCTTCAGGGTGGCGCTCGACACGGATCGCCTGCCCTCCTGGGTGCGGGCGGGCGATCCGGACAGTGTGGTGATCACCATCGAGGAATACCAGCCGCAGACGCAGACGCCCTTGGAACTGTCCACGCCGTTGGCGGAGGGCTTGTCGCAAGCAAACCTGAGCGCCCTGGCGGAGACGAGCCAGTCCAGTGGGACCTTCGTCATCTTCTCCACCCGCGCGGTAGCGGGAATGGAGGAAGAGCGCATGATTGGGGTTTTCGTCATCGAGGATGACCCCAAGACGGTGCTGGTCCAGGCTCAGGGCCCGGAACTGGCCAATCCCCCGACATCCCTTTCCAATGTCCTGTCCGATCCGGTTCTCACCGTAATCAGACAATCCGATGGCAAGCAACTCGTGGTCAACGACGACTGGGAGGACAGCCAGAAACAGGACGTAACCGACGTCTGGGCAGGCAGTCCGAACCTGGATGGCGGCAGCAAGAGTTCCGCCGCCATTCTCACGCTTCAACCCGGCAGCTATAGCGCAATCGTTTCGGGAAAGAACGGAGCTACCGGGGTTGCCCTAATCGAAGTGTATGACCTCGACTAGATGCTGGATGCTGGAGGAACAATTTCAAAAAGCTGTTGGAACTCCCCCCAAGTCTTTATGGTTTGTGCGGGTTTATCACAAACCGGGTCCGGCCAGATGGAACGACCTTATCTGCCTGGTCGGACCAACCTATTTCCCGGGTTTCGGTGGTCGGTGTTTTAACCAGCAAGCGAGATCAAGTCGCCGGGGGTTCCTTCAGCTTACCTTTCGGGGCAAACGAAAAATGTCCTGGGGGGGGCCGGGAGAGGCCCGGGCGGATAAACCCAAACGTGCGCAATTTCCCGGTATCTCCAGGCCCTTAATTTTGAAAGAAAAAAACAGGTTGTACCCTTACTCAACTGGACCGCTCTTTTTCGCATGTCAAGGTCCTGCCCTGGAAGCGGGGTTGTTGCAGTGCTTATGGGAGGGGCAAATTTTTCCTCATAGCCGGAGCGAGGCTCCTGCCACCCAGATTTATTCTCAATGTTAATGGGATGGAGGGGAGGGAGCCCCGCTCTTGATTTTAACCTGATTACCTCACCGCTTGAGGCTTTCTTCTGATGTTTAAAAACAGACGCAGTTTGCGGCAGCGGCCAACCCCAGCGCAAAAAACAAGGACGACCAGACCCCTTGGGACCATGCGAAGTACAACAAGAACATCAAAGATACTGGCGGCTATTGGTGGCTAAAAAACCGAACAAAATGAAAATTGCCATGATCGTAAACCGAAACACTTTAGTTCGCGGAGTGGCGGCGGGACTGTTGGCCCTAAAGGGGCTGTTGGGGGTCTCCCAGTCGACTTCGGCCGCCGATGGCCGCTTCGTCAATCTCTCCACCCGCGCCTTGGTGGAAACGGGGGAGGAGGTCATGATTGGGGGTTTCATCATCAAAGATGGCGCCCGGCAGGTGCTCATCCAGGCGATCGGCCCGGAACTGGTTGAAAGGGGCATTGCCAACGCCCTGGTCGATCCGATTCTCACCTTTACAAACACGACCGATCCCGGCAATCCCGTCGAACTCATGGTCAACGACGACTGGGAGGACAGTCAGAGGGAATTGGTAACAGAGCTTTGGGGAGGTAGTCCAAACCTGACAGCCGGGAGCCTGAGCGCCGCCGTTGTTCTCACTCTCGAACCCGGAAACTATACCGCCAAGGTCGAGGGAAAGGACGGAGCTTTCGGAGTTGCCAGCGTCGAAGTGTATGAGATCGATTCTCCTGGCGCCGATGGCCGCTTTGTCAATCTCTCCACCCGCGCCTTGGTGCAAACGGGGGAGGAGGTCATGATCGGGGGTTTCATCATCGAAGATGGCGCCCGGCAGGTGCTTATCCAGGCTGTTGGCCCGGAACTGGCCGCCAGGGGTATTGCCAACGCCCTGGCCGATCCTGTTCTCACAGTTACCAACACCACCGATCCCGCCAATCCCGTCGAACTCATGGTCAACGACGACTGGGCGGACAGTCAGGGGCAATTGGTAACTGAGCTTTGGGGCGGCAGTCCAAACCTGACGGCCGGGAGCCTGAGCTCGGCCGCCATTCTCACTCTCGAACCCGGCAACTATACCGCCAAGGTCGAGGGAAAGGATGGAACTGCTGGAATTGCCATTGTCGAAGTGTATGGGATCGATGCTCCTGAAATGGAGAATCCGGAGCGCACGATCCTTATTGCCTTGTACAATGCAATGGACGGCGCGAACTGGACGAACAGCGACAACTGGCTCACCGACGCCCCGCTCGATCAGTGGCACGGCATCACGGTTGACGAAAATGGCCGCGTCGTCGGGCTGGATCTCAGAGATAACCAGTTGAGCGGGCCGATTCCAGTAGAGTTGAGCAACCTGACCGGTTTAAGAGTGCTGAAACTCGGCCAAAACCAGTTGAGTGGTCCGATACCGGAAGAATTGGGGCTTCTTGCCAGTTTGACTGAGCTTTCGCTCGCAAATAATCAACTGGACGGCCCCATACCGGCACAACTGGGAAATCTCATCAGCTTGCTATCCCTGGAACTCAACTCAAACGATTTGAGCGGCCCTGTACCGTCGCAATTGGGGGACCTCTCGAACCTGACGGAACTGCAACTAGAGGAGAACGCTCTTTCCGGCCCAATCCCATCCGAGATAGGGAACCTCGAAAACCTGGAATCCCTGTTGCTCTCCTTCAACGAGCTCACCGGCTCGATTCCTTCCGAGTTGGGCAACTTGGTCAAACTGGAATGGCTGTCGCTTTCCTTCAATGATCTCACGGGTTCGGTCCCTTCCGAGATGGGCGACCTGGTCAAACTGGCGGCGCTGGATCTTACCGGCAACGCTCTCACCGGCCCGATTCCTTCCGAGCTGGGCAACCTCGCAAACCTGACGTTTTTGTGGCTCTCCGATAATGAATTTGCCGGCCCGATCCCTTCCGAATTGGGGGACCTGAGTAACCTGGAATGGCTGTATCTCGACAACAACGAGCTTACCGGCCCGATTCCTTCCGAGTTGGACAATCTCGACAACCTGACGGAACTGCGGCTCGACGGCAACGAGCTTTGCATTCCGGCCGATGCAACCCTTCAGGGGTGGCTGGAAGCGCTTTCCTTCCAAAGCGATACGGTCGTGCAATGTGAAAGCGATACCAAGACAGACCGCGACATTCTCGAAGCCCTCTACAACGCCACGGACGGGCCAAACTGGACCAACAAGGACAATTGGCTGACCGATGCGCCGCTGGATCAGTGGCACGGCGTGAGCACGGACGACCAAGGTCAAGTAATCGATCTCGACCTACGCAGAAACCGGTTGAGCGGCTCGATTCCTTCCGAGTTGGGGAGCCTCGCCAACCTGACGCAACTGTGGCTCTCCGTTAACGATCTTACCGGTCCTATCCCATCTGAATTGGGCAATCTCGAAAACCTGGAATGGCTGGAGATCAAAATCAACAAGCTTACCGGCTCGGTCCCTTCCGAGTTGGGCAACCTCACCAACTTGACCGCGCTAGATCTTTCCGACAATAACCTTAGCGGCTCGATCCCTTCCGAATTGGGTAACCTCTCCAAGGTGGTCTCTGTGCTGCTTTCCTTCAACAATCTCACCGGTCCTATCCCCTCCGAGTTGGGCAACCTCGAAAACCTGGAATGGCTGTCGCTCTCCTTCAACGATCTCACGGGCTCGATCCCCTCCGAGTTGGGCAATCTCGCCAACCTGACGTCGCTGGATCTCTCCTTCAACGAATTCACCGGCTCGGTCCCTACCGAATTGGGCAACCTCGAAAAGCTTACGGAACTGTTGCTCGCCGGCAACGAGCTTTGCGTTCCGGCCGACGCAACCCTTCAGGCTTGGCTAATTTCACTTTCGTTTCACAGCGGTACCGGTGTGGACTGTGAAAGCGATTCTTAAATTCCTGGCCGATCCGGTCCTCACGGTCAACAACACCACCGATCCCGGCCATCCCATCGAGATCATGGCAAACGACAACTGGCAGGACAGTCAGGGGCAATTGATATCCGATCTTTGGGCAGGAAATCCCCCCTGACTGCTGGCAGCCAGAGCGCGGCGGCCATTATCACACTCGAAACCGGCAACTATACCGCCAAGGCTGAAGGAAAGAATGGCCCTGGCGGTGATGCTGCTGGCCCTGGCGGGGTTGCCGGGGGTCTCGCTTACTTGTTGGATAGGTGGTCTTTAGTTAAAATTCCCAAAAATATAAGAGTTAAACGTTTAACCAAATTGCTAAAACGATTTAGCAAAAATTGATGTTAAAACGTTTAATCTAATATAATTACCGGGATGTGGTTTTGGTTAAACGTTTAACCTTATTTTTTTAGCCTTGAAGGCAAATTAAGGTTTGATATTCGGCCCCAGCCTTCGCAAATTAAAGGTGATCCGTATATTATACTGGGCCAGAATTCGCCTTTAAATGTTTTCTATCATAAATGGTAGAAAAATACCTATTAATGCGAATGAGCAAATGGCCTTGCGAGCAAATAGACCACGGCGCCAAAGCACTACGCCAGACCCATCCTTCATTCCAACACTCCACCTCTCCATCATTCCACTTCTCAGCGCATTTACAACGATACTAATCTTTGAATATTAACGACTTATGAAATTACCCCCCCCCCCCGATTTCTCCCCTGGGTCATTTAAGCGCTGCATGAAAAACTGGGAGGCAATCGCACTACTATTATTTAGCAGCCTGGCTACGGCTGATGCTGTCCTTTGGAAATTCGGGGTAAATAGCCAGAGAAGTGATTGGAATGAGGGTGAAACCATCCCGTTTTTAGTAGTCACGGATTTAGGTAACAGCATCAGATATGGATGGCAAAAACCCAGTGCTATTGGATTTGGCGTCGAAATAAAAAAGAAAAGAACCGGGGAGCTTTTAGATTCGTTTTCCATTTCCATTCCAGCAGACACCACCGTTGCTACATTCGATATTTCGGGGAGCCTTACAGAGGATGAGGATTATGAAGATGATGTGATTTGGTTGGGATTTACTGTTCAGGGTATTGGCGGCACAACCGTTAAGATCAACAGCAGTAAATATGTGAGCGAAGGCCAGGGTGGACGAAATGATGATATTGGGCTTAAGGACTACGTCATTCCCACTTTTTTTTCTGCGGAAATTTCAATCATAGATAATGACGAACCGCCGCCACCTCCCATCAATATCTCATTGAGTGCAGGGTTAACACAAATCAATGAAGGCTCCAGCGGAGAGTTTTCAGTCGATTTGAGCAGGGCAATCGACACCGATCTGAGCGTTTCGATATCGAGCTCCGCGCTAGGATATACCGAAGGCAGTGATTATTCAGTCTCCTCCTCTGTTACCATTCCGGCCGGGGAAACCTCCGCCACCGGGACCGTTTCAGCGAATCAAGACGATGACGCTCTTGACGAACTTTTCAGGGTTAGAATCGGTTCTGTCAGTGGTTCAAGTGAGAGATTTGAAAAGGGAGGCCAACTGATCTTCAAGATTCTGGATGATGAATACGCTGAGGCTGGCCCACTTAAAATCAGTCTATCGGCGAATAGGCGGACTGTTACCGAAGGATCCTCCGTAAGTTTTACAGTTGCCCTTACAGGGCTTGCCCCAACAGACCTTTCCATCCCCATTTCCATTTCGGGTGCTGAGGATGGGGACATTAACAATCCCAATGAATTTACCGTCCGGATAAACGAGGGCGTGAGGTCATCTGGTTTCCTGGTCATAGCACTGCATGATGCTGACGATAATGATGAAACCTTTACGGTAGCCATTGGGTCTTTGCCCGATGGGATTTCGCCCGGAAGCCAGACCAGCGTGAGCGTCACCATCAATGAATTTGATCTTGAGGAGGACAGGGAAAGGAATCCGGACTCCTACGTGAACCCCATTGAGTTGAGGCAAGAAGAGGAAGGGGCTTTGATCATTACTTCCACTCGCGCCTTGGTGGGAACGGGAACCAACCTCCTGTTCGGCTATTTCACCATCCGGGGCAGCCCCAGGCTGGTCCTGGTCCAGGCTGTCGGTCCGGAGTTGGATCGGCCGAATGCCCCCGAATCCAATGCCCTGGCCGATCCTTTCCTCAGAATTTACAGCCGCGACCCTTCCAAGCTGCTGGCCGAAAATGACAACTGGGAGGACACCCAGCGTCAGGACATCATCGATGCTTGGGGAGGAAGTCCGAACCTGGATGCCGGCAGCAAGAGCTCCGCTATCATTCTCACTTTGGAGCCCGGAGATTATTCCGCCATCGTCTCCAGCAAAAATGGATTGGCCGGGGTTGCCCGGATCGAGATATTCGACCTCGACCTCGACTAGATGCTGGATGCTGGGGAATAGACTCTCGCCAAGGCAAGATTTTTGTATGCCCTGGAACCGGCCTTCGTCGTCGAGGCGCCACCCTTTCTGCCGCATTCCGGCGGGGCATACCAAATACCGGGCTCGCCCATGGCGGGCGAGAGCTATTCTCCCTGACCTTCGACATGCCCGAATTGGCGGACGGAGACGGACGACAGGGTTTCGCCTTCGCCCTGCCCACCCAGGCCGAATGGGCCTTGGCCAGCATCATACTCAAGGGACCGGGCAGGTACGCGGCATCCTTCGCGGCCTGCTCGAAGCCGCTTCGCCCCAGGATGACGCTACCGCCGCTGTTCAGACAGCGGCGGATCTTGAAGAATTGTTCAGTCGCAGGATACCGGATGCGGAAGCCTGGCTCGACCGCTCCAGATGAAATGAGAAACAGAACCCTGCATGAGTTCCTCAAACGAGTCTTTTCCCCTGTTCACGTCCCGATCAGGGGCGGGCCGTTAATGGGCGCCAAGTGGATTCTGTCAACCGGCGCTCACTTCATCGCCGGCACCTTCGAACCGGAGAAAACGCGCTGCATTACCGAAACGACTAAGGTGGGCATGACGGTTTTCGACGTCGGCGCACACGTCGGCTATTTCTCGCTAATAATGTCGCGATTGGTTGGGTCCGGAGGCGAAATCTACGCCTTCGAACCTCGTGACCTTAATCGAGACTTTCTTAAAACGCACATCCGCCTGAACAAAATCAGCAACGTGCGGGTCCATTCCCATTGCCTCGGGAATCATATCGGCCAAGTGAGGTTTGAAACGCGAACGGGTAGCGGTACCGGCCATGTATCGAGTTCGGGGAATGTCACGGTATCGATGACGACCATAGACGCACTGGTAAAGGGCGGCGTCATACCGTTACCCGACCTTATCAAGGTTGACGTGGAGGGGGCGGAGTTGTTAGTCCTCCAAGGTGGATATGAGTCCATCCGCAAGCAGCGCCCCACCATGATCCTGGCTGTGCATTCCAACCTCATCGAGCTTGAATGCCGGTCCCTGCTCGAACCATTGGGCTACGTGTTCAAAGACCTCGGTCAATCGAAAGGCGACCGGGAATTTCTGGTTACAACCTAAAATTTCAGCCGCATTAGAATACATTGGAAGACAGCGAAATGACACCGGGAAGAATAGGCAGAAAAGCTCTGGTAAAGGACCTGACCTGTACCGTGTTCATTATTGCTCTTAAATGTATGATTCTGCTGGTCCTGGCGGGGTTGCTGAGGGTCTCGCAGCCGACCTTGGCCGCTGACGGCCGTTTCGTCAATCTCTCCACCCGCGCCCTGGTGGAGACGGGAGAGGAAGTCATGATCGGGGGTTTCATCATCGAAGATGGCGCCCGGCAGGTTCTCATCCAGGCACGTGGTCCGGAACTGGTAAAGGACGGCATTTCCAATGTGCTGGCCGATCCGGTCCTCACCGTCACCAACACCACTGATCCCGCCAATCCCGTTGAGATCATGGTCAATGACAATTGGGAGGACAGTCAGGGACAACAAGTATCCGATCTTTGGGCAGGAAATCCCCCCCTGATACCTGGCAGCCGGAGCGCCGCCGTTGTTCTCACTCTCGAACCCGGCAAATACACCGCCAAGGTTTCAGGGAAGAATGGAACCGCCGGAGTCGCGCTCGTGGAGGTGTATGGGATCGATTCTCCCCGCAGACCTAATCTGATTTTCATCATGGCCGATGATTTGGGCTGGGCGGATGTCGGCTATAACGGGGCTCCCTTTTATGAGACGCCTCATATTGATGCCCTATGCGCCTCCGGCATGAAATTCAACTCGGCTTACCCGGGCGCTTCCAATTGCATGCCATCCCGCGCTTGCATCGTCAGCGGCATGTATACCCCCCGAACTCAGATGTGGACCCCTGGAGGCAAATCCAAGGGCGAAACGGCCTATATGAAATTTCTGGTGCCGCGCAAGGATGATGATCTGGGCGATGGAATCTTTCCCTCCAAACTGGCCATGGACCCCTCGGTCACTTCCGTCGCTGAAGTCCTGAAATCGGCCGGGTACAGGACCGCCCGTTTTGGCAAATGGCACTTGGGCCTGGACCATCAGGGTTTCGATCTCAGCGATCCCAATGGATTGGGCGGACCCGAAGAGAATTATTATAGCGATATCGAGGTGGAGGAAACCCTCACCGATGGAGTGATCCAGTTTATAGCTGAGAATGCGGGGAGGCCGTTTTTCATTTATCTCAATTATTGGGATGTCCACACTCCCCTCGCAGCCCGTCCCGAGGTCATTGCCAAATACGAAAAAAAACTGGCCGACCACCCATGGGACAAACCGTGGAACCCCACCTATGCGGCCATGATCGAAGCAGTGGATACAGGGGTCGGCCGCATCAGAGAAGCCGTGCAAGCCCAGGGGCTCGCCGGTAAAACGCTGATTGTCTTCACCTCCGACAACGGGGGCCCCTCCGGGGTCACCTGGAATGAACCCTTAAAAGGTGCCAAAGGCGCATTTTATGAAGGGGGCATCCGGGTGGCTACCTGTATGAGCTGGCCAGGGATCATCGAGGCGGGGTCCGTCTGCGATACCCCCATTACCGGGGTCGACTATCTGCCCACCTTTGCCCAATTGGCCGGGGCAACCCTGCCGACCCGTCAACCGGTGGACGGCCAATCCATAGTGCCGTTGATCCTGGGAAAGCCCGCCCTGCAAAACCGCTCTATTTTCTGGCACTTTCCGCTCTATCTGGCGGGAGGGGAGTACAATACGGTGGTCAATGTATACGGCACGGACATCCCCTACTGGAGAGCCACCCCGTGCAGCGTAATCCGCCGGGGAGACTGGAAGCTCATGCAATTCTTTGAGGATGATTCCGTTAAGCTGTTCAATTTGAAAGAGGATCTCGGTGAACAAAATGACCGGGCCGATTCCGAACCGGAACGAACGGCCCGGCTGCTGGAGGAATTGCGGGCCTGGCAAAAGCGTGCCGGAGCGGTCATTCCCACTGTGCTCAACCCCGATTTCAACCCCGGCTAGTGTGGCGTCCTTTAAATTTACCACAGAGGGCACAGAGAACACAGAGGAGAGGAGAGAGGGAGGAAAAGAACTCCACCGGGGTTCCATAAACACGCACATCCGCCGGAATAAAATCCACAACGTGCGCGTCCATTCTTATTGCCTCGGGGAACATAACGGCCTGGTGAGGTTTGAAACGCGAACGGGCAGCGCCACCGGCCATGTTTCGAGTTCGGGGAATGTTAAAGTAATGATGACGACCATAGACGCACTGGTAAAGGACCTGATCCTGCGCCGTATGTTCATTCTCGCTCTTAAATGTATGGTGGCGCTGGTCCTGGCGGGGCTGCTGGGGGTCTCACAGCCGACTTCGGCCGCCGAGGGCAGATTCGTCAATCTCTCCACTCGCGCTTTGGTGGAAGCGGGAGAGGAAGTCATGATCGGAGGTTTCATCATCGAAGATGGCGCCCGACAGGTGCTGATCCAGGCTGTTGGCCCGGAACTGGTAAATGACGGCATTTCCAACGCGCTGGCCGACCCGGTCCTCACGGTCACAAATACCACCGATCCGGGAAATCCCATGGAACTCATGGTCAACGACAACTGGGAGGACAGTCAGGGGCAATTGGTATCCGATCTTTGGGGAGGCAGTCCGAACCTGACCGCAGGCAGCCTGAGCGCGGCGGCCGTTCTTACTCTCGAACCTGGCAACTACACCGCAATGGTAGAGGGAAAGGATGGAACCGCCGGAGTTGCCATCGTAGAAGTGTATAGGATCGATGCCCCTGATGCCGATGGCGAATTCGTCAATCTCTCCACCCGCGCCTTGGTGGAAACGGGAGAAGAGGTGATGATCGGGGGTTTTATCATCGAAGAGGGCCCTCGGCAGGTGCTCATCCAGGCCATTGGCCCGGAACTGGCCGATAGAGGCATTTCCAATTTATTGGCCGATCCGGTCCTCACGGTCACAAATACCACCGATCCCGGAAATCCCATTGAGATCATGATCAACGACAATTGGGAGGATACTCAGGGACAATTGGTAACCGACCTTTGGGGAGGCAGTCCGAACCTGACCGTGGGCAGCCTGAGCGCGGCGGCCGTTCTCACTCTCGAACCCGGCAATTACACCGCCAAGGTTGAAGGAAAGAATGGAACCGCCGGAGTTGCGCTTATCGAGGTGTATGAGATCGATTCTCCCAGCGCGGAGAATCCGGACCGCACGGCGCTCATCATGTTGTACAATGCGCTAAACGGAGCAAACTGGACGAAGAACGACAACTGGCTCACCGACGCCCCGCTTGACCAGTGGCACGGCATCGTAGTTGACGAAAAGGCCCGCGTGATCGAACTGGATCTCTCCGATAACCAATTGAGCGGATCGATTCCTCCCGAATTGGGCAACCTTGTCAACCTGCTAACGCTGGATCTGAAAGACAACCAGTTGAACGGACCGATCCCGCCCGAACTGGGCAATCTCGCCCACCTCCGGACGTTGGACTTGGCTAATAACCATCTCGAGGGCGAGATCCCGCCCGAATTGGGCAACCTCGCCAAGCTTGAAGCCATTTACCTTGGTAGCAATCAATTCCTCGGGTGCGTCCCGATCGGGTTGCGCATTGTATTGGAAGGCGATCTCTCAATGTTGGGTCTGCAATATTGTGCAACAATCTCTAGCGATCGAGCCGCGCTCGTCGCCTTCTACAACGCCACGGAGGGAGCAAACTGGACCGATAGCGCCAATTGGCTGACCGACGCCCCAATCGGTAACTGGCACGGGGTGACCACCGATGACGCCGGGAGAGTTTCCGGCCTTGAACTCCCTGAAAACAACCTTTCGGGCACAATTCCGCCCCAACTGGGCAACCTCACCGAACTACGGTTTCTGAATCTGGAGATCAACAACTTCCAATACGGGACTGAAATCCCGTCCCAGGTCTGGGCGCTGAGCAATCTGGAACACCTGCAGTTGCAGGCCACTCGAATTTGGGGTCGGATCCCGCCTGAACTGGGCAGTCTCACCAAGCTTCGGCAGTTGGACTTGGCTGTTAACAATCTACAGGGCGAGATACCTCCACAAATCGAAAATCTGACGGAATTGGAAGCGCTGGCCCTGAACGAGAACCGGTTACAAGATGAGATCCCGACGGAACTGGGCAATCTCGCCAAGCTCCGGGCCCTGTCCCTGGCATGGAACAAACTCGAGGGCCCGATTCCGGCCGAACTGGGCAACCTCGCCAACTTGCAACACCTGGATCTCAATGTCAACCAGTTGAGAGGATCGATTCCGCCAGAGTTGGGCAACCTTGCCAAGCTCCGGACCCTGTCCCTGGCCACTAACAATCTCGAGGGAGGAATTCCACCCGAACTGGGTAACCTCGCCAACCTTGAAGTCCTGGGTCTAAATCTCAACAACCTGAGCGGGTCGATTCCGCCAGAGTTGGGCAATCTTGCCAACTTGCAAACGCTGATTCTCAAAGACAACAATCTGAACGGCCCGATTCCGGCCGAACTGGGCAACCTCGCCAACTTGCAATACCTGGATCTCAATTTCAACCAGTTGAGCGGAGCGATCCCTGCAAGCTTGCTCGCATTGCAGGAACTGGATGCATTCGTTTTTTGGCCCAACGACGGACTGTGTGCGCCAGGGACCGGAGCATTCGTGGAGTGGATAGAGCAGATCGCCCAAGTTGATGGCCTCTCCTGCAACGAAACGGACATCGCGGCGCTCAAGTCATTGTTTGCGGTTTCTGGCGGAGCGGACTGGACCAATGCCGATGGCTGGCTGGACGGCGCCGCGCTAGGGAGCTGGCATGGTGTGGTAGCGGATTCCCTGGGACGAGTCGTCGAGCTCGATCTCAGCCGGAACGGACTTGCCGGGCGGCTCCCGGCAACGCTTGGCCACCTGGATCGCTTGACCTCGCTACGGATAGAAGGCAACTCGCTTGCCGGGCCCATCCCATGGTCTCTCTCGCGTCTTCCATTGCGGGAATTGCACTACGCGGACACGGAACTGTGCGCCCTGGATATTCCCGAGGTCCGGACGTGGTTGAGTGCGATACCTTCCCACGAAGGGACGGACAAGGAGTGTGTTCTCTCCGAGCGTGAAATCCTCACGGTTTTCTACGAGGCAACGGACGGGCCGAACTGGTTCAATAGCGAGAACTGGCTGACCGACGCGCCACTCGGCGAATGGGATGGGATCGAAACGGAGGCAGGGAACATTGCAAAGATCAATCTGTTGGGCAACAATCTCAAGGGGCAGATTCCGCCCGAACTGGGTTTGCTTGACGGGTTGGCCATCCTGAATCTGAGCGGAAACTACCTCCCCGGGGAGATTCCTCCCCAACTCTCCAGGCTCACGGAGTTGCGTCAGTTGGACTTGCTCGGAATTGGCCTCCGCGGCGAGATTCCGCCCGAACTCGGCTTGCTTGGCAAATTGGATCACCTGGATCTTTCTCACAATGTCCTGACCGGTTCGATCCCTCCGGAACTTGGATCCTTGGGTTCGTTGGAGTTTCTGAGGCTGAATAACAATAAGCTTGAAGGCGTCCTGCCAGGGACTCTGTCTTCACTCGTGAGTCTGCGTCACCTCAATCTGTCCGCCAATATGCTTTCCGGGGCGCTTCCCGCCAGCCTCGGGCAGCTTCGCAGCCTCAACGAACTCCATCTCGAAAACAACATGTTCTCAGGCGGAGTACCGCCCGAACTCGGTGACCTGTCGATGTACAGGTTGTATCTTTCTGGCAACCCCGAACTTTCGGGTCCGCTCCCCCAAAACCTGACCAATGACCGCCTACAACAGTTTCTGGCGCACGGAACCGGGCTGTGCGCTCCGGACTCTCCCGTGTTTAGGGAGTGGCTGGCATCGAGGCAATTCCAACGCGTCCGGCTGTGCAACTGGGCCGAACCCACAGCTTACCTGACGCAAGCCACTCAGTCGCGAGGGTTTCCGGTGCCCCTGGTAGCCGGAGAGAGCGCCCTGCTCCGAGTATTCCTCACCTCCAGGCAGCAGACCTCCGAGACCCTTCCACCCGTTCGGGCGACTTTCTTTGTGGACGGATCGCAGACGCATGTGGCGGGGATTCCGGCCAGTTCGGCAGTGATCCCTACGGAGGTTCAGGAAGGGAAGCTCGGCCTGTCGGCGAATGCGGAGATCCCGGGCTCGTTGATCCGGCCCGGCCTGGAGATGGTCGTCGAGATCGACCCTGACGGAACGGTCGATCCGGTGCTGGGCCTACAGAAGCGCTTTCCCGCAGAGGGCCGAAAGGCGGTGGATGTGCGGATCATGCCGACGCTCAAACTTACTCTGGTTCCCTTCATCTGGAAGGGCAGCAACAACCGTGACACCGTCGATCTGGTCCGGGAACTCCATCCAGGCCACGAGTTGTTCTGGCATACCAACCATCTGCTTCCGGTCGAGGCTCTTGAAATCACGAAGCACGAGCCCGTTCTGGTCGACTCGAACGACCCGTTCGACCTTCTGTCCATGACCGCCCAAATCCGCACGGCGGAGGGTAGAGACGGTCACTGGATGGGGCTCCTGCTGAACGACGCTTCGAGCGGCATCTCGGTCGCCTTACGACCAGGAAAAGTGAGCTTTGTTCAGCCGGACGATGGATCAGTCATCGCACACGAACTCGGACACAACTTCAGCCTGGGCCATGCGCCCTGCGGCGTATTTGAGGACTTGGATCCTATTTTCCCCGACTCAAGGGGTCGGATAGGGTCATGGGGATACGACCCGCGTGAAGGCGGTTCGCTGGCGCCGCCGGGCCTTCCGGACCTGATGTCCTACTGCGGGCCTGAGTGGATCAGCGAATACAACTTCTCGAAAGCAGCGGAGTTCCGCATTTCGGACGAGGGCACGCCCTCCGCCACTTTGACCGCAAGCAAGTCGCTACTCGTCTCCGGTAGTGTTGACGCGGACTCGACGTTGCATATCGATCCCGCGTTCGTCATTGACGCCCCGCCCGTGCTGCCGAACGGCTCAGGCCCTTACGCATTGACGGGACGAAGCGAGGATGGCAGCCAACTATTCTCTCTCTCCTTCGACATGACACAGATCGCGGACGGGGACGGTCGCGCTTCATTCATGTTCGCCCTTCCCATGCGGGCCGCAGCCTTAGCCAGCATCACGCTCGAGGGACCGGGCGGTTCCGCCACGCTCGACCGGAACAGCAACCATCCCATGAAGATCCTGCGCAACTCTCAGACCGGACAAGTGCGCGGCATCCTACGCGACTCCTCACTCGAGGCGGCGGTGCCTGTGGACGGCATAGCGAGGGTGCCTGCGGACGACGAGACACCAGATTTCGAGGTGCTGTTCAGCCGCGGTATTCCGGATGCCGCAGCTTGGCTCGACCGCTCCAGGTGAAATGCCCTTGCAAGAGGCCTGCAAAGGTATTGCAGGAACGCGTTTATTCCGAAACCGAGTGGAAAGTCGAGGACTGCGATGGATTTGTAGGACCCGTAAGATATTTGGAAGGAGACACTGGATGTCATCTAAGCTAACCCGTTGGATTATCTGAACTTTGGGTCGAAATTGAGATTAAATGAATCCATGTTAATCATGGGTTATCCTGGATTTGTAATATTTCGAGTATGGCAACGCCTTCGGTGTTACCAACCCCTCTCAAGACAGCGGTGTAAGACCTTGGTGGCAGATTTAAAAGGATGGCCGGTTCTCGAGGCGAACTGGGAGGAATAGTCGTCGCAATAATGCTTGCGGCCAGATCGCTGTCTACCCAATCATCGTTGGAGTAAATTAAGTTTCCGGAGGGAAATTCATACAATTCCAGGATTGGATCAGCTAAAAGATTTCCGATTTCTGCCGGCAAAGTCGGGCCTTGTGCACGGAAGTAGAGTGTTATGTTTTCGCTACCCTGAACGATTATGCCGGAAATCATGGCGGCGTCCCCCTTTCCAACGAGGCCCCGGGTGGAGATGTTGATAAATTCTGAGCCATTGGCTGGAATTGCCGAATAGACCTCAATGATGCCTAAACCCGTTTTCTCGCCTTTCCCTTGCATGAAAACAGTATACGCACCAGGTGGCAGATTGGTATGGATGGCTGATTCATGGGGATCGGTCGGAGGAATATCCGTATCCTTTATGGCCTGGAGATTCGGACTCTCCTGCCAGTTATCATTGGAGGCCAAGACATGACCATCCGAGTCGTTCAGAGTAATTTGGGGATCTTGCAGTATTTCAACATTGTTACCAAGATTGATGGATTTACCCACGCCGCGGATGTATATGTCCATACTGTCTGTTCCCGTAATGATAAAGCCTGCGATCATGATTTCATTACCGGAGCCAATCATGCCACGGGTGGAAATATTAACCAGCTTACTGGTTGAAACATTTTGAGGGATGGAATGTGCTGCTACCTGGGAGTTTCCCGAATTACCAACGGGGCTCAATGCCCTCACACGATAGGTATGGACAATTCCAGGTGATAAATCAGTGTCGTAAAACTCAGTTGCGTTCGGACCCGTAGTTCCCACCTCTTTCCAGAACCCGACACTGCTCGAACGTTCCACGGTAAATCCCGATTCTCCCTCAGAGTTATCGTCCCAGGAAAGGACGACCGAATTGCTATTGTAGTATTGTAAGGTTTTCAGGTTGGTAGGGTTGTTTGGAACTTTGACGGACCCACCCGCTACGTTGGAAAGGGCCTCGTTGCCATTGGCATCGAAAGCCAATACACGGAAATCCCAACCCTGACCCCAGGAGACGGTCGAGTCCACATACATGGTTGTATTTGCATCGACCTCTGCCAGCTCAGTCCAGGTCATATTCGTTGGAGTTTTCCGTTCAATGCGAAATCCTGTTTCGTCATTGGAGTTATCTTTCCAGTTTAGCTCAATTGCGGTCCGGCTTACTACTTTAGCAGTGAGGGACGATGGTACTTTAAAATCCTTGTTTCGATTATTCCAAATCCATTCCGGGGATTTTGGGATAACTACCAAAGGCCTTACGGGATAGTTCGGAATATTAATGATCTCCTTAAAGGGATAAAGCTTCCTGGCATTTTCGATCTTCGATAAAATTTCATCTGGTGGGGCATCGTCAACCAGAACTTCATTTGTTCTGATTTTCTCCATGGAGTCGTGGTAGATGTTGTTACTGTAATAAATAAAATCACCCCCCAGGCTTTTTGTAGTGGGGAAAGTATATCTGATGCTATTGCCGTATACGTGGTTGTTGCCTGTGACGAGTATTTTGGTTTTACTCCTGGGAGCATAAAAGCTAATCGTATCACGCCTCCAATCCGTCCTGCTTTCAATGTAATTATCCAAGATCAAGGAATTGGCAAAGGCAAAAGGTTCGGTAATGTCATAGGCCATAGCTAGAATTGGCACATCGATACAATGATTGGCCACGATAGTTGTAAAGCCCATCGTATTTCTAATCTTTAGTCCCCCTCCCGGATTACTGGGTTGCCCGCGGAAGAAATTTTGAGCGAGAAGGAGGTTCTCTTGTTGAATAGCATAAACGACATGGTCATAAAATTTGTTTATGCCAAAAAAATCCGCCGGGTGTTGTGCGTCCTTTTCTTCCTTCAGTCTACCATAAAGCGAAACGATTTCTTCATAATAGCGCGGGTCAAAATTCAAAATATTACCAACAACTTTGCAGTTTTTATCCTCGTTCAAATTGATCCCGCGATTAAAACAACCATAGCCGGTACGTTCGATCTTCTGCAAACTGATGAAGTGATTCAGTCGAACGAACATTCTTTGACGCCAATTGATATCGTTTGCATCCCATTCAGTGATGATCCATTTGAAATTAGCAAGGTCAAGTCCCATAATATTGTGCCTGACCGACAAATCTCTTGACCGATAAGAGCTTAAGCCTGTCTGATAAGCATCCCTACCTCGAAGGAAAATGTTATTTTCCACCACAGCGCCTCTACTTTTATTACTTCTAACAGAATGGACTGAATGGTGCTTATGGCTCAATAAAACGCAGTTGATGAGTTTGGCATCGGCATTATTATTAAATTTAATGGCAATATTCATTAAAAAAACGTCTTTCAACGCAGATTGCTTTTCAAATATTATCTCGGCGCCATAGCTATCGGTCTTGATAATGGCCAAGCCATTTGGATCGCCTACCATAGAGGCTTTTTGCGGAATTTCTATTATTGTATTTTCCTCAAGGTCGTACACTCCATTAGGCAGCCAAACCGGTTTGCCTTCTTTTACCGATACATCCAATGCTTCTCTTAGCCCTTGAGCATCGTCAATATTGTCACTTGGTTTACAGTAATCTGTGGCTATAATGTAATTCTCAGAAAGATCAATTGCTGCTGAAGCAGCAATCTCAAAACAAAAAATAACTCCTAATAGGAATTTGCTTATGTTAAATTTGCGGTATTTCAGCGCCACTGGCCGGAGGTGAATTGGGGGTGGATAACGGTGGGAAGGACCGCCCCGATGCGATCCTCAAAAAATGGCATGAGCTTACCGTCTCTCCGGCGTATTACACTGCATGAGGGGACGTGCCCCCACATGGCGCGCCATACGGTAGCCAGCGATAACCCAAGATCGTCCGCTACCTCTTGGAGAGTCGGTCTGACGAAGTGATACTCCATGGTCGGCTTGCTCGGAAGGCCAGTTGCTCATTCGCCTTAATAGGCTTCTTTCTACCATTTTTTGATAGAAATCATATCAAAACAAACTTTGGCCCAGTATAGAATTAACACCTCATTTTCGAGATCATAGCGGACCGAATATCAAGCCTTAATTTGCCAAAAAATAAGGTTAAACGTTTAACCTTATCCGCATCCCGGAAATTATATCAGATTAAACGTTTAACCCTTTAATTTTTGGGCTTTTTAACAAAAGAAATGTGAAACGAATGCACTTTGGAAAGAAGGGGACAGGATTAATTAGGAATTGGATTCTGGATGCTGGGAGCAAAGAAACCACCGAGGCCACAGAGAGGGGGAAGCGCTGAAAGCATTCAGCGAATTTGGAATGCGTTTGCAAATGCGCTGCAATGCCTTTGCAAGAGGGCTGCAAAGGGATTGCAGGAGCGCGTTTCTCCCGAAATTCGAAAGTTACGTATCCTAACTACGGTATGGTCCAGGCTAAAAAAGGGGCCAAAAAATTGAAATCGATTTCCCTTCGTTCCCGGCAATGGATTGTTTTGGAACCCATTCTCGGAAGTGCTCAACAGCCGGTAAATTCTCCGAATAACTTCTTTTTCGCTTTCACATAAGCAATGTGCGCATCCACATCGGAATTGAAAACCCCCAAGCTGTATTCTTTGCCATCCTTCTTAATTCGGGCAGAATACCTTGACCCTTCGCTTCGCTTCCTAACCCCAACATACCGACTTCGACTACCTATATTTTTCCGTCTATTGTCCAGCTTCTCACTAAAAGTTACCTCCCTTAAATTCGACCAACTATTGTCCAGCCCATCCCCGTTAATATGATCCACATATCCTTGCGGCCATTTGTAGGTCATGTAAAGCCAAGCCAATCGTTGGGCAAAATAAACCTGCCCATCAACCCTGATCCTCCAATAAACGACCTTCGAATTCTTAGGGTCTCGCCACGGACAACCGGCGCGTCTACCGGCATATCTATGATCGAATTTTTTCGAACCTCGCTTCCTCCAGGTGAAATGCCCTAAGCCCGAGGAATAATCGAGCAGGCTACGAAGCCTATCCGCCGATAGGATTTTTTTCTCATTGCCCATATCCCTCTTGTAATCCACTTCCTTCGGAACCCTTCCGTTGGTACCAGCAACACCTCCTGCAGCTTAAACCCATCCGGCGGCGGGCAAGTAACTCGGGTTTTCTTCTTAGTAGAATTTCCACCCCATACCAACCAACTCGAGCCCTGGCTGTCAATCCCCCGGCTATTTTCTCACCTATTCCACCTCCCGGCAACCCTCGGTTCGGGTGGCGCCTGCGGCGCCCTGGAACTAGCAGCGAAAGCGCGATTTTTGGAAATTCCGCTTTCGCTCTAGCTGACTAGATTTCTAGTGCCAGTCCAGCCTAGAGCCAGCCGCCTCGTCTAGCGCTACCAGCCAGTGCCAGCTCCCCCCAGTACTAACAGCGACCGACAGGAGCCAGGCTAGACCCCCACCACTAGAATTCTGAAAAATTTCAAACCGAGAATTTTCGGCATGGATGGACCCCCACCGCCACCGACCAGGGGGCGTCAACTGTGCAGCCCCCACCCCCTCGAAAGGGGCACCTCTCAGAATAGGCCCCCCCGGTCACCCCCCCTGGCCCTCGCGCGCGTACTAGAGGCTAGAACTGGAGACGGGGGGGGGCTAGCTGGCTCTGCCACATAGTCCACTTCCGACCTGTAGGCCGATTCTCACCTTTTTGAGTCTTTCTCCGTACTAGCGTACTGTAAGGGTACTAGCTAGCTGGTAGAACTAACCTAGGAGTCTACCCTAGCTGGTAGGACTAGGACTAGAACTAGACTAGAACGGGGGGCTTGCTGGTAGAGCTAGCCTAGTGCTAGGGCTAGACTAGAGCGCGCGCGTGTGGGGATGATAAACTACGTGGAACGAAGTACGCGTGACTGGCCGGGCCGGACCCAAGCTAGCCAGGGTTGGTTCCGGTGTCCTTCATTTCTTTCTACACTTGTACCCCCCACCCTGCATTACATCCTTGCCGATCGCCGGGGAGCCGGGATAGTGACGGTCGTGGCTGGGCTCACGTCGTCGTTCCTCCTAGCGAGCCTTGACCCGCGACCGCCACAAACCCGTCTATCCCCGTCGCCCGCACTGGCCCTCCCCTTCAAGTGGCTCACTCTCTTTTGTAAATTCTTGATAATGTCGGAGTGAGCCACCGGTCCGGGCCAGTGTAAATAGTTGCCCCCTAACCCCCGGTGGGGGAATGGATTCTACCTTCTCCTGCCTATGCCCCCTATCATGCACTACATCTCAATTGTCGCCCTAATTCTCGGAATTTGACGCCGGCGCCGAATCTCGCAGGATCTCGGCAAGGTCCTCCGCAATTTCTGCCTTGTAAGGCCTTATCGGCCATATGGGACAACCAAGCACCGTGCATTTCTGCACTTCGCGTTTCTGGACAATCCGTTTCACTTAGCACAGCCCTCGCAACGCTACTCACTCGCTACGGCCGAAACGCCTTGCTTCGCGACGAGTACGAGTGCGACCCCGCGCCCCACGACCACGACGCCGTCCCCACAAGTCGATCCGACACGTCTCGTCTCGAACACCCCCTCGATTTTCGACACGTACTCGAACACGACCAGACTCGCGTGCTTAGATACTACCGCTGGGCGGTGGAAGGCGCGCCTCAGAAAAGGCCCCCACCCCCTCGGTTGCACACACTCTCACAAAAAAGCCCCCCCGGGCACCCCCCCGAGTGTGAAAACAGGCCGAAAACCGTCCAAAATCGCTGAAAATCGCTGAAAATCGACCAAAACCGCCCCAAATAACGCCTCTTTTGCCCTGTTTTCACCCCCCGAGTGGCACTTTCGAAGAGTCTAAGCGGGCTAACGTGTAAGCCTTGCAGCGCGAGGTAAAGGCCAGCCAGCCAGGTACTTCCAAACCTCCCGAGTCAGTACGAGGACCGCTGAGTTCGAGTACGAGTGAGGCCTCGCGTTGTGCGCGCGCGTGAGGCCAGCTCGCTTGGTACTTCCAACCCCACTCGAGACGAGTACGAGTCGACTCGACCCGAGGTCGAGACGTATCGGGTCGTAAGCGAGGGCAGCCCTTCGATTCGTAACGCGTACGGGACGAATCGAGACGAAGGCGATACGACTCGTACGCGTACTCGAGTCGCTTGGTCGCTGAAGCACCGCGCATTTATAACAACCTCATAGGTCAATTGCAAAGGATATTTTCCGAAAACGTGGGTTCACGTCGTGGTTGGCAGTCCTTGACTTCGCTCTGCTGGAGGCCTGCCAACGGGTGTCAGCTTGATGGTAATTGATTTGTGGGATCTTGGCTGACGCTATGTCAGGTCCGACGTCGGGGTCGCGCATTGTCCGACCGCAAGCGGATCGGCCAGGCGCTCCTTCCCCGAGTGCGGACACTGACCCGCTTACATCCACTTGGGAGAGGGGGGAGAGAGAGGCCGGATTGAGCGCCTGGCACAATCATGTTCGTGGTAGGTTTGATGCTCCAGTACCTGCTCCTTATCAGTAACGTCGTCGCAGGTCAGGCGCCTACTCGCATCGAATTTTCGCCACCTCCCGTGTCCCCTGATGAGGTGAACCTGGCGGCAGACGGGGACGCAAAATTCGAGCCTGCGCAGCGCCTGTGACAAACCCTCTAAATCTCCCACCTTTGGGAGACTTCAAACCATCCCAAACCCTTCCACCTTTGGAAGGGCTTATTCCAATCCCCCTAAATCCCCCACCTTTAGGGGACTTCTCCCCACAAACTCCCCTCAAGGGTAGCTCAAAGGCCTGCGATCCTCCTACGTCCGGTCTCAGCCTTTGTTATAGTGTTGCCCCCCTAAATCCCCCGGTGGGGGACTTATGAATTGCGCAGGAAGGCGATGAGAGGTCCAAGGACGTGTAATGTCTGGTGTCTGGCCAGTCGACAGGGTGACATCGCTGAAGCGATGCCACCGGGAACCTGTCTTTGTGGCCAGATCCCCATTGCTGCTCACGGCCCCTGGTCGTCCACTTCATCGCCCAACCTGCACAATTATTTAGCAAGTTGCCCCCTGTAATCCCCCAGGAGGGGGAGATGATGCCTGCGGCCTGCCCATGATCCTCATCACCAACAACCTGGGCGAACAAGTTCGCTTGGACCAGGTGTTGGTGGATGAGGATCATGGAGGCCCTGGCAATGGACTGCAGTATCGGGTGAGGAGTAGCAAGCTATCCTCCCCCGATGCAGTCGATTGCCGATAGAGTCCGGACACGAGGCCGACAAGTCGATTGTAGCCATGAAGAGTGTTAGAGTATGTGTTTTTGGGGCATGGCCACAATCGAGGCCTCGGCCGGTTGATCTCTCTCTACTACTGGAACGCCTCGGCGTCGTTTGGGCTGGGTTCCTACATGATTTGTTTTCAGAACGCGGGCATTATATCAGATCGGCCAGCAACCCTGACTTCACCGCAACCTCACCGACCAAGGCTGACCATCGCCTCAGGATACGGCCCTGGTGTTGTGCGAGTGACGTGTTACGAGTTTGTCCGATGTCCCTGGCGCACAATACCAGTTCCTCTCCGACTGCGAAGGCCGATTCTGATTGCCCGCAACCATGAAAACGAAATCTCTCCGGACCCAGGTTGTAAGTCTCAGAGGCGTTCCAGCAGCAGAGCGAGACGAGTTCTGTGCACGTGACGACGTCGAACGTATTGACCGCATGACTGTGTGGGGCAACCCGTTCAGGCATGGCTCACGTAAACAGAAGATTGCACGTTACCGCAAATACTTATGGTGGAAGATTAACCAGGAACCAGGACTCGAAAGAGATCTGGCTGCGTTACGCGGCAAGAAACTGGCTTGTTGGTGTCACCCGAAGCCTTGTCACGGCGATGTGCTTGTGAAAGCGATCGAATGGGCCGTGAAGGAATTGGAAGAACATCCCTACTTAAATGACCCCGTCCGTTGGCCCCGCAAGAAATCTTAACCCTCAACCCCTATATCATCATGTCTGAACCCATCCATTTCCACTCCAAGGATCCTGTCTATTGCTGGCTCTCTAATTTCCACGTCTGTCCCTTTACCGACACCTACGGCCAGGAATGGAAATCCGTCGAGCACTTCTACCAGGCAGGTAAGACGCTGGATCCTGCTCACCACGAAGCCATCCGCCAGGCCGACAGTCCGTTGCAAGCAAAGCAACTCGGCAAGAAAGTCGAACTCAGGCCGAATTGGAACGTTGCCAAGCTCGCACGGATGTATGCTGGCCTGCAGTTCAAATTTAACGTCCATAGCGAGCTGACTGACAAGCTCATCCGAACCGGATCGCGCGACCTGATCCACCTCACTCCCTGGGGCGGCGAAGGTGACACATTCTGGGGAATCGGACGTCATGGCAACGGCGCGAATCGTCTGGGCAAAATGATCGAGGCCGTCAGGACCCGCTGGATTTATCACACCATCATGACGAAGGAACGTCACCATAACTAATTAACCGAAAGGAACTCATATCATGCCTCTATACCCAATAGAACTCGGCTTCGGCCATACCTTCACCAACAGATCCGAACTGGAAGCCTTCATCGAGGAGGAAGCCAACTGCGCCTACTACGAATCGGGCGCATCGATGGAATTGGACGTCTCCGAAGAAGACTACATCGAAGACTACCGCAGGGACATGCTCAAGCAATACGGAATCGATGAAGATCCGGATCCCGAAGATGAATACGCCTGCAGCGCCGACATCTACTGTGAAGGCGACGGTTGCTGTGAGAAGCCCGAACTTCCCTGCGGATGCCATCCTCTCCACCGCAACTGCACTCTTTGTCTGAGCGATGATGAAGTAAGCAAGCGCCTGGAGGATGATTTCGACCCGGAAGACGTCCTCCAAACCCAACCCGACGGAATGGAGAACGGCGCCTGGGTCTGGGACGGTCGTCGCTACCCCATGACCGATGACGACGTCGCCGACGACCTGCCGTTTTAACGACCGGGTTGCGACGTGGCGCACACTTAGGTGAGCGCCACGTCGAACCCTATAACTGAAAGGATTTATCTTATGAACAAATTTGAGCGCATTTGGTCGGACCTCCGAACGGCCCACTTCCAGGCCTGCAGCCCGGGTCGTCGTATGGTCCGCAATCACTGCAAACCTCTTGATCCTGAAATCCGGATCGAGGAGCCCTTCTCGCCATCCCCCCGCTTCGATGGATGCTGTCGCCTCTGTGGAGATGACATTTCCGATTCCCAGATCTACGAAGCGGATTTGTGCGTAATCTGCGATGACGAACTAGGTCGCGACCAGTTCGTAACCCCTGCATGGCAGGAAGCCTGGAAGGAATACTACGGTGTTGCCGTTTGGTGGTCGGCCCACATGGCCCCGAAGAGACCTGCGAGCTTCGGCCGCAAAGAGCCTGCACCCGAAAGAATCGATATCGCTCCGGAGGACCGCGAGGGACACCGACAGGCTTACAGGCACCTCACCGAGGAATTCTTCGTCTATCCTAAATCCGCCCTCCGGATCCTGGACTACCATCCTCCCTACGTGCAATGCCGCGAGTCACGCTACCGGGCCGATCCCCACGATCACGATTACGTCTACGCTCCGGAGGCCGTCCACGTCGATCTCCACAAGGCCGGTATCAATCGGATCCGCCGCAAGCTCCAAGCCGACGGGTATGTCCGTTATCCGCGGAAAGGCCCGAAATGAAAGACGCACACCTCATTCGCGAAATATCCTCCTGGTTGCGTCTCGGCCGTTTGAACCCCCAGGCGTTTGAAGAGGTCGGCAAGGTACTGGACTTGTTTGAGATCCGGTCCCTGGCCCACCTGAAAAAAAACCGCTATCCAGCCATTACTCACATCCGCGAAGCTGCCCACACCACCTACCCCTCACGTCAATCCTAACTCAACCGATAACGCCATGGATCCACGAATAGAACTCATCAACAAATGCGAAGCCGTCCTGTTAATGCTGCCGGCGAAACATCCTACTCGAATGGAGAACGACTTCGACAAGTCCGGCCCTCACTACAGTCTCAGAATCACCAAGGTCACAGCCCGCGATCTCATCAACGAGGACGCCGACAGAAAGCTCCTCCAGGTCAAGGCCAACAAATTCAGGACGGGCTACGGTTACGCTTACATTTCGCGGCGTCCGAAGGGGAATTTCCTCACTCATGTCAAGGAGCCCCGGCCCCATGGCTGAAGAAAAAAAGCCCCGATTCCCATCGTCAGCATTTCACAGGTGAATGCAGACGATGGGAATCACATCCAGTCAGAACAGGATGAAACTCGACGACTTCTTTACATACCGCTATTGCCGAAACAACGGTGCGCAAACAACGGGCGAAGACCTCAAGTATCCCAATCCCACCTATCTTCTCAAGGGCAGCCCTTTCAAGAAAATCGAACGTAGAGATACCTATTCAGCTATCTGGGTCGTATTCGACACTGGCAAAGCCGTATTCGAACACTGGCACTTCATCCAGTGCGTCACATGGCTACTCGGCCGGGATCATCCCTACGTCAAACACTGGGAGGAAGAGCACGAGAAAAAAATCAAGCTCTACACCGAACAGGGCGACCACAGAACAGCTCAATATTTAACCTCCAGACGCATCGATGCAGTTCGTGAGACCTGCAAAGAACTAGGCGTCTTCAAACCCGGAACCGTAACACACATCTAATCATGCCTAGTTATAACAAAGTCATCCTCCTCGGACATCTCACCCGGGATCCCGAGCTCCTCGTAACCCAGAACGGAATGAGCATCTGCAAATTCGGCTTGGCCATGAACCGCACATTTTACACCGCCAACGGGGACCGCCGCGAAGAAGTCACTTTCGTGGACGTCGACACCTTCGGCCGCGTAGCCGATTCCATCGCCAAGTATCTGACCAAGGGCCGCCCCGTGCTCATCGAAGGCCGCTTGAAGTTCGATTCCTGGCAACAGAACGGCCAGCGCCGCAGCAAGCTCGGTGTCGTCGGTGAAAACTTCCAGTTCGTCGATCCCAATCCCAACGGAAACGGCAACGGCAGCGCATCCGCGCCCACCAAACCCAAAACCGCAGAACCTGCCAAAGAAGAGGTAACCAGCGATGCCGAGCCCTTCTGATTCACCCGCCGCCCAAATCCCAATCGCGAATCTCTCCATCACCGTCCCGCAGCCATCCACCTGGAAAAGGGACACCATGGATCGGGTCAACCGCATACTGAAGCTTGCCGGCACCCCCTGGCGCTTCGAGCAGGTCATCAACGAATCCAAAGACCGCTTCACCTTCGCCCGGCACGTGGACGAAGACTACCTGCTCCATATCGAACCAACCCTCCCCGTCGCCATCGAAGGAGACGAACTTAAGTCCACCACGACCGGCTGATTTGCATCAACCAGAGGCAACGGATAACCTATAAACCCAGGCGCTCGTCGGCTCATCCCGGCGGGCGCCATCTCTTTGCAATGATATCCAAAACGGCGAGCGTCACCCATACCTGCGGCCACAAAATCGAATACCAGTTCATAGGGGCAAACGGAAAAACGCAAGCCCTCATAAAAGACTTTGCCCAAAGGCCCTGCGCCGATTGCCGCATCCCGCTGGTCTGGGTGGCTTGGAAGGACCAGAGCGGCTACACCCATTTCAATCTCAAACGCAAAGACGATCAAAGGGTCGTGGCCAAACTATTCGGAGCCCAGAGCTTCGGATGGAATGCCTACGTCGAAGGCCGCTACATCGGAACCTTCAGCACCCTGCGCATAGCCAAGGCCCAGGCGCAAAACACCTATGAAAAACTCTTAGCCTCAATCCCCCGGGAAGATACCACGGACACCAAAGCCTGACTTCCTCTACCAGCCCTGCTTCACCCTCACCATGAAAATCACCGAATTCGTCCTCAACGTCATCGAGAAAGTCGGAACCCTCGATCGCAAACTCTACCGTCCCTTCTATTCCAAATGGCACACGCCGTGGCCCTTCAAACTGGCCTTCCAGGAAAAAGACGACTCCCACCCCTGCTATATCTGCCTGGCCGGCGCCTGGGCGGCCTGCAAAGGCGCCAACCCCCGCGAAGAATGCGATCCCATGTCCTACAACCGGCACCAGCTAAACGGCGTTACCGACGGCCACATGTATGCCCTCGATTCCGTCCGCAAGGGCCACTGGATAAGCGCCGCCCTGGACATGAAAGCCGACAAGGTCCCATCCCACGCATCGGTCCACAACCTGCCCCCAGTCCGCCACAGAACCTTCACCGACTGGGAGGAATTCGACGTCTTCCTGAAAGACCTCAAAGCCCAGGCCCTCCTCCTCCAAGCCAAAGGATACTGACCATGAACAAGGGATACTACGGCCATCCATCCTGGAAACATTGGAACGTCGTTACCGCGGTCGGAGACCATACCCATCTCTACGACGCCACCCAAAAGGATTCCATGCGCCAATTCATAAGGGACCTCACCGGCCAAACCCTCTACGGAACCAAAGTCTCCAAAACCCTCGCCGCCTACGCCTGGAAATACTGGCACGACGACAACTGAGCAAAACTACTCATGACCGTAATTCTAACAAGATTCACGGGAAAAACGCCCCGATCGCAGATCGCCAAATTCCTTAAAAAACTGGAGCACAAGGGCTTTGAGCGGGTCCAGCCTTCCACCTACATCCAACCGGAGCTCGACCAGTCCGACACCGAGGACCTGGCCAACGACCTGGAAGCCCGCCTGCCGCGCTATTCCAAGGTCCAGGTGCTCTTCATGACCCAGGAGCAATGGGCGCAGGCCTACGTGCTGGAAGGATACGTCCCCGAGGACGACAAAGACCAGCTCTGGATCGAACCCTTCATGGAAACACCGCAGATCGACAAGAAAGAAAACCTCCTCCTGGCCATCGAATGACACACAAGCAAGCCAAGGCCTTCGCCGAAAAGTATAGAAAAAACCTCATAAAGGACGGTTTTCCGGAAGCCATCTCAGTAGCTTTCAAATAAAACGAATCCGGAGGCTATACCTTCAGACTCGTCCCTCCCAAATCCAAGCCCCATCCCTCAAATGAAGCTCAGTAAATTCATCCTCGATGTCGTCAAGACCGTGCGCCGGATCCCCCGCGACAAATACCTCCCCAATTCTGCCATCTGGCACAAGCCATCCATAGACGACGAAGACCTTTGCCTGGCCTGTCTGGGAGGCCTCTACGCCGCCGCCAAAGGTTGGATCCAACACCACCAAAGAATGTTCGATACCCCGGAGAATCTGAACCTGACGGCCAAGCAAACCCAAAGAGTCCTGGCTGCCGACCAACTCAGACACGGCCAGTGGCTACCCGCCCAAGCCAGACTCGACATACCCCTCAAAGAGCGAATCGACATGGCCGCCCGACATAGCCCCGTCCCCCAATCCCCGCAACACCCCTCCTTCTACAGTTGGGAAGAACTCGACGCACACCTCGACAGCCTGGAAGAACGCGCCGCCGAACTCCAAGCCCTCGCACAGTGACCACCATGAAACTCAGTGAATTCATCCTCGAAGTCGTAGAAACCGTCCGCCAGGTCCCCCGCGACAAATACATTCCCAAATCCATCGTCTGGCACACTCCTCACCAACAGCACGATTCCCTGTGCATTGCCTGTCTCGCCGGCCTCTATGCAGCCGCCAAGGCCTGGATCCAACCCCACGAAATCCTCTTCGGAGGAGGCGACCGGGAACGCTACCTCAGCAACGCCGAAATCGAAACCATCCTGGCCATCGAGAGCATCAGGACCGGCCAATGGCTCAAGGCCCAAACCCACCTCGCCATCCCCAGAGCCGAACAAATCGATCTTGGCGCGCTACACCAGGAGCCGCCGCCCCAAGCCGAAAGGGCCACCTTCTACTGCTGGAAAGATTTGGACAGGCACTTGGCCAGTCTCGAAGACCGGGCCCTCAAACTCCAAACCCAAGGATACTGATTATGAAAAAACCCCTCACCGTGCACGGCCACGACGCCATCGACTACGCCATCGATGCCAAAGACATCGAACTCATCCACAACGGCAGGCCCATATCACCTGAAAGAGCCCGCAAAGTAGCCGACCAGTGCGAACGGGCGGTCTACTGCATGGAGAAGCATTTCGGCGACTTCGCAGCCTTCAAAATCTTCCAAAAAGCCCTCTCATGACCTACCGGCAATTCATCCAAGCCCTCAAAGAAACGCCCCGAACCTGGACCGACGAGGAAGGGGAAATCCGTAACGACGACGGCGTCTGCCCGGTATGCGCCGTAGCCAACCACATCCTCGGTTTCGCCACCCCCCAATACACCCTGGCCCACTTGGTGGCCGCCGCCGAAATCGGACTGCCCATGGAGCTGGCCCAGACAATCGCCGACGTTGCCGACGAAGACGTCCTCTATTGCGACCACACCTTTTACACCTCCACAGAGGCGTACGAAAAAGACCAGAAATACCGCAAAGACCTCCTCAAGGCCTGCCAAATCCCCCCGGACCAATGACCTACGAGGAATTCATCGAAACCCTATCCAGCCTCGACAAACCCTGGACAGCCGATGGGGAAGATATCCGCTACCTCCACGAGGACACATACGTCTGTCCCATCTGCGCCGTCGCCAATCACCTGATTGGATTTTTCCACTACGACCTGGATTTCAGCACAGCCAACAACGAAATCGGCCTGGATATAGATCTGGCCCACACCATCGCTGAAGTAGCAGACAACGACTCCATAGCCTATTATTCGGATTTCCTCGAAAGCCACCTCACTTCCGACGCCAAACAACAAATCCAAATCCGCCAGGACCTGCTCAAGGCCTGCCAAATCCCCGTCCACTAATGACCTACGAAGAATTCATCGAAAAACTCAAACAAGTCCCCGGCAAATGGTTTGTCGACACCTCTGAAGGCATCCGCATGGCCGACCGCGGTGAATGCCCCCTTTGCGCGGTAGCGAACCTGGAATTCAAAACGGAACGCTACTACCTCAATTATTCCGACGCCGGCCACAATCTCCGCATCAATTCCAACCTGGTCGAAAAGATCTGCAACGCCGCCGACCACGAAGAATTCAACCCCACCTTCTTTGTCAAAAAAGAAGCCCTGAACGAACTCCTCAAAATCCGCCAGGACCTGCTCAAGGCCTGCCAACTCCCCATTCCCTCATGACCTACCAGGAATTCCTCGAAAAGCTCTCCGAGATCAAAGACCTCGATTGGTGCGCCAGTTGGCACATCAGAATCAGAAGCAAATGGACCTGCCCCGTTTGCGCGGTAGCCAACCACATTATCGGTAAGGAAAAATACAACCGCGACTACCACAACGCCAACGAAGAAGTCCTCCACCTCAATCTGGAACTGACCAAGAAAATCGTCCTGGCCTCCGACGCCAGATACTCCTCCGGATCCCAGCTCCGCAAATTCCGCAACGACATGCTCAAAGCCCTCCAACTCCAAGACAGATGAACGAAATCATCCTCGCCAACTGGTTAGCCATCCTTCGCACCGAACCGATAAAACAAATCCGCAAACACCTGGGACACATCGACGGAGGCCGCTGCATCCTGGGAACCCTCTGTGACATGGCCGTCGCCGAAAAAGTCATTCCCCCTCCAATCCCCGCGCCAATACCTCCGGGAGCGGACCACGAATTCCTCGAAGGCAGGCTCAAATACGGCAACGAAACCATCGTCCTGCCCCTTGAAGTATGCACCTGGGCCGGTCTCAAAAGCCAAGACCCTCGCCTCAAGCAAATGGTCGAAACCAAAGCCCCCTTCAGCCACTTGACCGACTCCTTCCTCAATCTCAACGACTCCGGATTCACTCTGGAGGAAATCGCCGACCTCATCGAAGAGCACACAATAGCATGACAGACCAATTCCTGCAACAACTCGCCCGGCGCCTGCGCCAATTCGACGACGCAAAGCAATGCTCCATCGACCTGGGCCTCTCCAACGGCTGCCGCTGCCTCGGAGGTATCATCAGCGACATGGCCGTCGAAGCCGGCGTCATCGATCCCCCCGTCCCGGAACACGATCCCTTCCCCAGCAGTCCCCTCCGCTCCCTCGTATACGGATCGCGCTCCATTTCCACCATGCCCAAGAGGGTCAAGGCCTGGGCCGGCATCAATGACAAAGCCGAAAAGTGGATCTACTTTGAAAACACCTATTTCACCTTCACCCGCATGGCCGAGCGCATCGATGAAGGAACCTTCCTAACCAACCCTCCACCCCCTATCCCATGAAACTCCTCACCCAAGAAATCAAAGCCCAGCTCAAAAAAAACTGGGAAAACCGCCACGAGGAAGACTACGACCCCAAACCCGTGGTCAAATTCTTCCACCCCTTCAGCGCCTCTCGTTGGCTCATCACCGAACAGGACCAGGAAGATCCCGACCGCCTTTTCGGCCTCTGTGACCTCG
Source organism: Opitutales bacterium (assembly GCA_965204545.1). Taxonomy (GTDB): domain Bacteria; phylum Verrucomicrobiota; class Verrucomicrobiia; order Opitutales; family UBA2995; genus JAABVD01. The sequence goes on from CBDBFA010000003.1 coordinate 2,625,282, forward strand.
GCCACGGATTCCCCGAACTGGGATACGTCAGCCTACGAGAGCTTCAGTCCATCAAGGTCTTCGGCCTGGGCGTCGAACGCGACCTCTACTTCGAGCCCGACAAAACCCTCCGCAAATACGCCGACGAAGCCCGCTCCCTGCAATACATCAAGGCATAAAGACCTACTTCCTCAAACCCTTATGACACTCAAAGAATTCTACCAAGCGCTCAAAAACACCCATACCCAATGGCGCCTCTATTTCTCCGGATCCTACAAGGATGAAAAAATCATACGAAGCTATCCCAAATACGCCTGTCCCATTTGCGCCGTAGCCAATCAGATCCGCGGAGATGAAAAATACGAACTCGCCTACGACAAAGCCGCCCGGGAAATAGGCCTAAACCCCCACGTCGCCAAAAACATCATGCTCGCCGCCGATGGAGTCACCCGAACGGACCCCGTCCGAGAAATCAGAGCCAACCTCCTCAAAACCATCCAATACCAAGAAGCCTCATGACCGTAGCAGAATTCCTCAAAGAACTCGGCCAGCTCGAATGCCGCTGGGTGCGAACCCCCGGAGTCCGTGGGATACTCATCAGAACCAAATTCAAAAACAAACTCATCTGTCCGGTATGCGCAGTGGCCAGCAAAATACTTGGAGTAGATCCAGGCCTCTACGCCAACCAGGCATTTGAGGCCGGCAGAAGAATAGGCCTCTCATCCGATAACATATCCATCCTCGTAAACGCTTCCGACGGCACTTTCAACATTGGCCGACATTACCCCGACCAAATCAAAGAACTCCGGCAAAAGATGATCCAATCCCTCAAAAATCCCCCCAAATCATGACCGAAGAGCAATTCCTCGAACACCTCAAGGCCGCCAAAGCCGAATGGCAACTCTCCCGCCCTCAACAAATCACAAACGGCCACGACCTGGTCCTTCGCACCATCGGACCCCTCTACGCCTGTCCCATTTGTGTCGTGGCAAATTATCTCATCGGAGAGGACAGGTACACCATCGACAACTCCAAGGCCAACATGCACCTGCACCTGCCCAAGAACCTTTTCCAAAACATAACCTCCGCCTCTGACGGTTGGAACGTAACAGCCCAAGAAAGAAAAATCCGAAAACTCCTCATCAAAGCCACCAACCCCACCAAAGTATGACCCTCAAAGAGTTCCTCACCGTCCAACAAATCGACCAACTTGAGGACAAAGCACCGATCTCCGGTTTCAAGGGAGTCCTCCGAGAACTCGAACCCCGCAAAGGCAAGACCAGCCGGAAGCACTTCTACATCGGCTTCATGACCGACCAAACCGGCCGTATGAGGGTTACCTTCTTCCGCCACAACATGGACGGACTACAGGGCCGCCTCCTCCGGATCACGGCCAATCACCAAGGCAAGGGCATCCGCAAGGACATCTACAATAAAACCACGGAAATGACCGTATTCAAGGACGCCCAAATCGACATCCTCAACCCGGACGCGCTCGACGTGGAGAAAAAAATCCAGAAAGAAGTCAGTCAACAGGCCGCCAAATACCTCGAAAGTCCCGGCCAAACAATCGTTATGTCCGGCAACGCATCCGCCCGTATCGTCGCCGCCGTCCTTCTCACCCCATCGGTGCCGGACCCCATCCAATGGCTCTATTCGGAAAACTTCCCTCAGCTAGTCGATCGCCTCATGTCCGTCTACGTCAAAGCCGTCCGCAGGCAGGAGACCATCCACAATAGACAATAATCCCAACCCTCAATCAATACCATACATGAACACCATCGAAGCCCTCTTGCTCATTCTCGGAATCTCCTATGTCATCGGTTTTGTCCTGGGTAGGTGGAACAATCACTGGGAAAAAAAGCAGCACAAATTTTTACCCCGAACCGATCCAAATCGCCAAATAGAGGCCTACCCAGGAATCCTCAACGTTGAGGAAGTACACCGAATACCGGCGGGTAATTTCATCCGAGGAATCAAGGGCACCCTATTAGACCTCGAAGAGCATGTCTCATACCGGACCGGTAAACCGTTCTACACCGGAAAAATCTCTGACACAACCGACACGATAAGGGTGATGTTTTTTCGTAATGACGTCAAAAGCCTTGAAGGACGGAAAATTGTTATCAAGTCCAGCTTAGAAGACCGCGCAATCCGGCGCGACTGCCAAGCCCCGCAAATCATTGTTTTCCGATCAGCCTACATCGCAACAATAGACGGGCACCCCAAGCGTCACTACCTGAAGAAACGTCGTTCGCGAAAAAATGGCAGATTCCATCCGATTAAACCAAAATTAAACTAAACCCCAAATCCTTAAAAAATGCCCGACTCGACCATCCTCACCGTTCAGCAAATTTGTCTTATTCCCGCCCGCAATTTCGCCACCGGAATTCAGGGAACCTTATTCAACCTGAAAACCCGAGTTTCATCCCGTACCGGCAAGCCTTTCTACACCGGAAAAATCTCGGACGCGACCGGTCAGATAAACGTCACGTTTTTCCGCAATGACATCGATGGTCTCGAAGGACGGAAAATCACCATTCAATCCGATGAGAAAAGCCGAGGTATCCGGTGCGACCGCCACAAACACAAGGGAACCCCGGAGATTACCATTTTCAAATCGGCCCACATCGCAGTAATAGACGAGCCCGTCCAATCCGAGAAACAGCCTGAAGAACCCACAACGGCGGAAAATTCGGACCCAGCGCCAGGCCAACGGCCAGCCAAACCACAGCCCCCAGTCCCGCACCCATCCTATCCGGCCACCCACTTGGCAAAGCAAATCGGTTGGGCCCAAAACAACGCAGCAAAAGTCATAGGAAGTTTGATCCTCGCCAATTCCCAATCAATGCCAAACCCAATTGAATGGGTCAAGACGGCCGAGTTCAAGGAAACCAGCGAATACCTCCACAACCATTTCCTGCACCAAATCCAAAGACTCGAACGAGCTTTTACGCCCCAAACCTAAGCCACTCAAATTCAGGTTTCTCAAGTTTCGGCTCATCAGGAATTACCTGAAAATGGTACTGATTCAGGCTTCTATGTAAAAATCTGTGTAAGATTTAGAAACGGAGATTTTAAGATCCAAGGGGTTTCCGGAAAATTATCGTAACTATTTGATAAATAACCATTTACAATTACAGATTTTCGTCTTTAAAAGGCTAATATGGTGCCTGGGGCGGGACTTGAACCCGCACGCCTTGCGGCACTGGATCCTAAATCCAGCGTGTCTTCCAATTCCACCACCCAGGCAAGGGGGATGAAGGCGCCCGGGGCGCCTATTAGCCCGCATATCTCACAAACTTTCTACTGCGCTCCGGTATGTCGGCGCTGGCGGGGATTTCCCTGGATTCGGGACTTTGCAGGGTGTCGACCCGGCTTCACCCCCGAATCTGCACGAAACTCCCGCCAGCACTCGACCTCCGTTCGCTCGCCACGAATTTTGTGAGATATGCGGGTTAGTAATTAGTATTTAGGAATTGGGAATTGGGGTGACCACAAAAAAACAAAAATTTTCTTAGCGCCTCTTGGCGATCTTGGCGAGAGGCTACTCAAAAAAACTCTGTGCTCTCTGTGTCCTCTGTGGTTTTGTTTTCGATCAAGGTCACGATTGGTGATGGGAGCGCCGTGAATGCTTGCGTTCCCAAGCAAAGAGGAATTGCTGGGCCAGGCCGGCCGAATTTCCAAAGTGGTTTCTGCCGAAGCGGGCCGCCTGCCGCGGCGACACGTTCCCGAGTTTGTAGTGTCTTCGCATAGCTTTGAGAATCCAGGTATCGACTGGAAAGGCTTCCAGCCGGTTGAAGCCGAAGAGCAATACGCAGTCCGCTATTTTTTCCCCCACTCCCGGTAGTTGGCAGAGCTTCATCCGGGCCTCCCCATAGGGCAGGCGCCCTACCAGGGGCAGAAAATCCCGGTGTTGGGCCAGAACTTCGGCCGTGCCTTTGATGTTGCGGGCCCGAAAACCGATTTTGCAGGCCCTCAATGCCGATTCAGGGATACCGGCCAACTGAGCCCAGGAGGGAAGCGATTTCATGCCGCCGGGAAGCGGACTGCCGAAACGGTCGGACAAAATGGCCAGCATTTGCTTGATTTGGACAATTTGCTTGGTGGCGCTGCAGAGGAAACTGAGCAGGGTTTCCGCCGGGTCCTGGCACAGGATGCGCAGTTGGGGGTAGGCTGTCATGCACCGCCGCAGATGGGGATCGCTTCGCCAGGGAAGGGCATCATAGAGAATTTTGTAGGATTCCCGGTTTCCGAAATAAGTCTCCAGGTCCAGGGTCGTTCCACCGATTTGAGGCGCCGCCGACCAATGGAGAAAGTGGGGGGGGCTCCACCGCAGCCGGACCATGCGCTTTCCAAAGATTCCGGAAAAGGCGTGTTTTTCCTCCCGATTCCAGCGAAAGGCCTGCCCTCCATCGAGGGTTTCCAACAGCGATGCGAAATCGGGCCTCCAGTTTGGCAGGGGTTTCCAATCGGTCCAGAGTTTATCCATCTCCCCAAAGGAAACTCCTGGCCGAGGAAAGGATTTTTCCGGCGGCGTCCAATAGAACCACCTTGTAGGCTATGGGTGGTTGGGTTTTGTTTCGCCATTCCGGGCCGGTCAGCCCCAGATAGATGGGTTTTTCCACCGACCACGGTTCCTCTACTTTGAAAGTATAAGTGGTGGTCTCTTTGGCGCCGAATCCCAATACTTCGAGTTGGCAATGATCCACTGCATAGGGTTTTGTCAGGTTGAATTTCACATAATGGCCGGCTCGATCATCCGGGTGGGAACGCAGAATCGATCGATCTCCCGGATCCTCTATGCCGGTAAAATACTCCGAGATGCGTTTGAAGTAGTCCTCGGTGAAATAGACCTGTTCCATATTATCAATGGATCCCTGACACAGTCCCCCCCAGGCGAGGAAGGCAACCAGCATACTGCGGATAAACGCCATTAAGGAAAAAAGGAAGAAGGATGAAGGCTAAAGGTGCTGAAATTAATCGTGATCGTGATCTTGATCGTGATCGCTGTCCCCCTTTACGCCAACGGCGTTGAACTCCAAAGCCCAATGTCGCGCATCGCACGCTGGGTAGGAATAAGAAAAAAATTACGAACCCCAACGGGGTGCCACAAAAATGGTGATCGAGATGGGGAATATCCTGAAGGCAAATTCATAGGAAAAAGTCCAACCATGGTGTGAACAAATTAACGGGACATGACACTAGTAGGAAAGAGACGGTTGGGTCAACGCAAGCTTCCTCAAGATCACCAGGACGGCTTTCGGTGAAAACGGACCATCTCGAATAGTTCGGGGTTCACACCCTGAATGAAGCGGCTCGGTTGCAGGATTTTGGTGTTCATTCCAAACTGGATCATGTACGGGGTGGTCAAATAGAGTTCGTCCATGGCCCGGGTGACGGCCACGTAAAACAGGCGTCGTTCCTCGTCGAGACCGTCATTTTCCATGGCTCGGGCCAATGGGAAAAGGCCGTCCGAAGCAGCCAGCAGGAAGACGATGGGAAACTCCAGCCCTTTTGCCTGGTGCACGGTGGTGAGGCGCAACTGGTCCTCCTCGGGGTCAACGGAATCCTGGCTGGTTTCCGAATTCAACAGCACGATTTGGGCCAGCAGTTCTTGCAAGCTGGGAAACCGCCGGGCGAAACCGACCAGGCTTTCCAGGTCGTCCATACGTTGACGGTAGTTGGGATAGAGCGTTTTGATATAATCCGAATACCAACCCTCTGCGGCGAGACTTACCACTTGGGAAGGAGATTCATCTTTGGCCGCTTGGACAATTCCCTCGAGGGTGGCAGCGAGGGAAATCCAGTACTTCCGGGCCGCCTTGGGAACCTTAGCCAGGACCGGGCGGGAAGTGAGCATGTCGGCAACGTGCGCATCGGAACTGCGGGCTCCGGCCAAGGCGGCCCGATAAATCTTTTCAGCCGTGGCGTTCCCAATTTTTGGCAGAAGGCAGGCAAACCGATGGAACGCCCGGGAATCCTGGGGGTTATAGGCAAACTTGACCTGAGCCACCAGGTCCTTGATGTGGGCCTGCTCGAAAAATTTTACCCCGCTGGTAATTTGAAAGGGGATATTCCGACGCGTTAATTCCATTTGCAGGTCCAACGCCTGGTAGTGGGCGCGGTAAAGCACGGTTATGTCCTTCAGGGATCTCCCTTCATCCAGGAGGCCTTTGATACGGCTGATGATGGCGGCCGCTTCATCCCGGCCGTTCATGACCTGAATCACCAGGGGTGGCTGGCGTTTGCCGCGGGCAGGTCTAAGGGTTTTGTGGAAACCTTGGCCGGGGTCAAACTGATGGATAACCTCGTTGGCGAAGCGGAGGATCTCGGGGGTGCTCCGGTAGTTGGTTTCGATCCGGAAGATCCTGGTATTCGGGTGCTTGTCCGGGAAGTGCAGTATATTCTCGTAATTGGCCCCTCGCCAGGAATAGATGCTTTGAGCGTCATCACCCACGGCCATGATCTGGTCGCGGGCTCCAATGAGGTCGATGATTTGGGCCTGGATCCGGTTGGTATCCTGATATTCATCGATCAGGATGTGCTGGAAACGTTCCTGGTAGTAATAGGCAATCCCCTCCTGGGTCTGAAGAATCTCGAGCCAATAAACCAACAGGTCATCGAAGTCGGCCACTTGTTGTCGAATTTTCCTTTTGGTATAGGCTTTGAAAAACTGGGCAAATTCGGTCAGGTGTTCCCTGAAGTAGGGGTAAAATCTCATCACCACATCGTCCAGGGATTGGCAAGTGTTGCGGGACAGGCTGATGACGTTGGCAATCACCTTGGCCTTTGGGTTGTTCTTGTCTTTCAAAAATTGTGGGTGCAACTCGCGAATGATATCGGCCAAAAGCGACTCGGCATCCGATTGGTCCATAATGGTGTAATTTGGTTCAATGCCCAATGGTTGCCCGTGCATACGCAGCATGCGCTGGCCAATGGAATGAAAAGTGCCTCCCCAGAAAGCCTGGCCTGGGAACCCTGTAAGGTCCTCGACTCGTGAGAGCATCTCACGGGCCGCCTTGTTGGTGAAAGTGAGCAGAAGGATATTACCAGGGTGCACTCCCCGCTCCAGCAAGTAGGCCACCCGGTAGGTGAGGGTTCGGGTTTTGCCCGTACCGGCCCCGGCCAGGACTAAAGAGGGATGATCCCCGGCCGTGACAGCGGCAAACTGCTCGTCGTTGAGATTGGATCGAAAGTCTATCGGAGGGTATCCCGGGTCATGAAAGGGAGTGGACCGGCGCTCGAATTCCATCAGAGGGGAGGTTAAGGATGGCTGACCGGGTGAAAAGCAAAAAGACCGCAAAGGCCTGACCCCTTTGCGGATGTCTTAATCGTGCAGCAGGACGAGAGAGTTGCGGTGGATGACTTCCATGCGTTTCCGGGCCGGGTACATGTTGGATATTTCCCGGGAAGATTTTCCCAAAACCGGTCGCAGATCCGAACTGCTGAATCGGGTCAATCCCCTGGCAAAGACTTTGCCGTTTTCGTCTGCCACGTCGATCAAGGTTTGGGCGGGAAAGTCGGAATGACAAGCGGTGATCCCCTTGGCCAGCAAGCTGCTGCCTTTGTCCTTCAGGGCCATTACCGCGCCCGCATCAACCTGGATTCTGCCGTGGGAATGACCGAAGAAGGCCAACCAGCGTTTTTTGCTCTCCAGAGGGACGTCGGACGGAATGAAAAACGTCCCTTCCGGTTTGTTGGTCAAGAGGTCAACCAGGATATTGGGTCGATGCCCCGAACCGATGAAAACGCCGCATCCCGACTGTGTGGCGACCTTGGCCGCTTCAATTTTTGCTGCCATTCCCCCCACCGAGGTCTGGCTTCGGGTTCCCTGGGCCAGGGTCTCGATTTTCGGGCTGATGGTTTCGACGACTTCGATGAGCTTTCCATCATCTTCCAAGTCGAGCAATCCTCTGACCGTGGTGAGGATGGCCAGAACATCAGCTTTGGCGAGGCTGGCCACCAAGGCCGAGAGAATGTCGTTGTCCCCGAATTGAATTTCGAGTTCTTCCGCACTGACCGAATCGTTTTCGTTGAGAATGGGAATCACACCCTCGTAGAGGAGGGTTTCAATGGTGTTTTTTATGGCTACGTGCCTTTTTCTTTCCACTACGTCGTCACGGGTCAGCAGGATTTGCCCCACCACTATGCCGTAGGGTTCAAAGTGTTCCTGCCAGGTTTGGGTGAGGGCGCTTTGTCCGACCGCGGCGCAGGCTTGCAATTTTTCAAGGGGCTTGGGTCGTTTCAGCCATCCCAATTTCCCCATGCCCAGGCCGACGGCGCCCGAACTGACGATAATGGTCTGAAGGCCCATTCTACGCAACTGGGCCGTCTGGCGACAAATCGATTGGATGTGCGCCGTATCCACCATTCCGTCACCCTTGGTGACCAGGCTGGTGCCCACTTTGATAACAATTCGGTTGGCTCGTTTAAAGTTTGCCAGCATCAGACGAGGTCCAGTTATGGGAGAACTCATTCCCAATCCAAGTTTTATGTCACTATCAGATCAGATTTCGGTGAGATCTTTTTCCTTGAATTTAAGGTGCTGATCGATTTCGCCGACAAATTTATCCGTACCCTTCTGGACCTCTTTCTCCGAGCGCATTAAATCGTCCTCGGAAATCTCGCCTTCCATCTTGGCTTCCTTCAAGAGATGAATGGCATCGCGGCGGGCATGCCGCACACTGATTCTACCACTCTCGGCCATGCGGTGGGCCACCTTGATTAACTCCCTCCGCCGATCCCCGCTCAACTCAGGGATCGGCACCCAGATCAGAGCTCCGTCCACTGAGGGGTTGAGGCCGATATTGGCGCTATGAATCCCTTTCTCAATGGGCTGAACAAGGGACTTGTCCCAAGGTTGGATTTTCAGGGTGCGCGGGTCGGGCGTGGTGATGGCGGCCATTTCTTTCAGGCGCATGGAGCCTCCATAAGCTTTCACCATCACATCTTCGACCATACTGGGGGAGGCTTTGCCCGTATGAAGTGTGGAGAAATCATGCAGGGTGTGGTCCACCGCTTTCCGCATGCTCTCCTCCATGTCGGCAAATATTTCCTTATACATGACAAACCGGGTTGTAATCTATTCGTGGACGAGGGTGCCGATTTTTTCGCCGGCAACCGCTTTCTTGATCGCTTCCGGGTCATTCAGTTCGATGACCAGGATGGGCACTTTATTATCCATACAAAGAGAAAATGCGGTTGAGTCCATGACATTCAAGCGTTGGGCCAGGCACTGCATATAGGTCAGTTCATCGAACTTCTTGGCATCGGGGAACTTTGCCGGGTCCTTGTCATAGATGCCGTCCACTTTGGTGGCTTTCAATATGATTTCAGCCTGGATTTCGTTGGCTCGCAACGCCGCGGTCGTGTCGGTGGAAAAATAAGGGTTGCCCGTGCCGGCGCCAAAGATGACCAGACGCCCGCGTTCCAGGTGTCGGACGGCCCGGCGCAGGATAAATGGTTCGGCCACCTCGGGCATGCGGATTGCGGAAAGCACCCGGGTGACCACCCCCATTTTCTCCAGGCAATCCATCAGGGCCATGGAATTAATGACGGTGGCCAGCATGCCCATGTAGTCGCCCGTCGAGCGGGCCACACCCTGATCCTTCCCGGTGAGGCCCCGGAAGATATTTCCCCCGCCCACCACCACTCCGATCTCCATTCCGAAACCCCAGATTTCCTTGAGTTGGGAACAGATGCGTTTGAGAACGGTGGGATCGATGGGATCGCCCGTAACGGGATTTTTCAGGACTTCACCACTCAGTTTCAGAATGATGCGCTTGTATTTCAGCCCGGGCCCGGTAGATGTGTCAGCCTGCATTAACCCCCTCTTGTAGTTGAATGCGGAGGGGGGCGTCAATCGTCTAAACATGAGGGCTGGTTTCAGTTCTTGACGGAACCGCAAATTAGTAGGACGTTACGCCATCTCTCGAATTAGCCCGATGGTGTAATTGGCAACACAGATGGTTTTGGTCCATCCATTCTAGGTTCGAGTCCTAGTCGGGCTGCCAAAGGCGCGCTGAGGCGCGCCAATTAGGAATGAGGAATTGGGGAGGAGTGGACAAACCACAGAGGCCACAGAGAGCACAGAGATAAAAAAGGCTGAAGGCTGAAGGCTGAAAAGGGGAAAAATTAACCCCAGGGAGCACAGAGAAAAACCGTGATCGTGATCGAGGGAAAGTGAAGAATGGACCACGGATTACACGGATGGGAACGGATTTTTAATTTAACAACGCTCCATTCAGTCGCTTGATCCGGCTTTGCCGGAACAGGATCCGTTACACGGGACAGAACGTGGAGGAATAATTAGCCACAAAAAAGCACAAAATACCCAAAATTCCTCATTCCTAATTCTTAATTCCTAATTGCGCCCTTGGGCGCTTCAGTTGTCCTCCTTTTCGTCCTCTTGAGGGAAGAGGGTGGAGCGCATGGGATTGGGGGACTTTTCCCTTGGTTTGAGTTTGAACCGGCCCTCTTCAATCTCCCTGGGGAATATATTGTTGCTCAGGTCCGCGTCGGCGAAGGCGTTGTCGGGGTCCAGGACGACCTCTCGCACTTTGCGATTACTGATAAAGGGTATTTTTACCTCCTCTTTTCCCGATCGCCAGATTTCGGGCGGTATTTCCAGCCGTCGCTTCCGGCCGTTGGTAAACTCGATATCCAATACCAGTGGCATGATCAATCCGCCGACGTTTTTCACCGTGACCAAATGGGCAAATTCCCTGAACTCGAGCTGCTCTTTTTGCCAATCCTCCAGCTTCTCCAGTTTTTTTTCGTAATCGAGAAGCTTCTTTTCCGATGCCTCATAGGGATCGAGGGAGAAATACCAGTCCTGCAGGTGCTTATTGCGTTCAGCCACCGTCCCGACTTCCTCCAGGAATTCCTGGTATGGGGTCGGGGGAATGGCTTCCTCCTCCTTTTTGGCCATGGCCAGGCTTCTGTCCGGTTCTCCATCGTCCAAACGGTATGAATTCACACCCTCAATGGCCATGTCCACATGGTCGTTGCCAAAAAACCAGCCCCGCCAGAACCAGTCCAGGTCCACTCCGCTGGCGTCTTCCATGGTACGGAAAAAATCTGCCGGGGTGGGGCGTTTGAAGGCCCAACGCCTGGCGTATTCCTGGAATGCGAAATCAAACAGTTCACGCCCCAGGATGCCTTCGCGCAACACTAACAATCCCACGGTTGGTTTGGAATAGGCTTGGTAACCGGCCCGGGTCATATTGTCCGCTGCGGTCATGATGATGGGGTCATCCTTCTGGGTCATGGTCTCGATGACCTCTTTTTCACTTCTTAAATTTCTCTTTTGCAGAACCGGATCGAATTCGCTGCCGGCCAGGTGATCTACGAAACTGTTAAGGCCTTCGTCCATCCACATCCACTGGCGCTCATCGTTGTTGATGATCATGGGAAACCAGTTGTGGCCCACCTCGTGGATGATAACTCCTATGACGTAGCCGCGATGCCGCTCGGGATAGGTTCCCTTTTCGTCGATGCTGCGTGAAGTTTGGAAAGAAATCATGGGGTACTCCATTCCCCCTTCCGCACCCCAGGCCGACCAGGCCACCGGATAGGGGTAGGGATACACCATCTCGGAGTATTTTCTGAGGGCATGGGCAACTGCCTCGGTGGAGAATCGCTGCCAAAGGGCAATGGATTCCGGGGGATAAACGCTCATGGCCATGACGGTTTGGCCGTCCACCTCGACACCCATGGCGTCCCAGAGGTAGCCGCGCGATGCGGCGAAGGCAAAATCCCGAACCTTTTCAGCTTTGAAGATCCAGGTCTTTTTCTGCCGTGATTTCCTGGCCAAATTGTCATTGGCCTCTTCTTCACTGATAATCATGACCGGCCTGTTGCTGGTTTGGGCACGTTGCAGCCGCTCCCTTTGGCTGGGGCTGAGAACTTCCTCGGGGTTGGCCAGTTGGCCCGTAGCCGCCACCACGAAGTCGTCCGGGGCCGTGATGCGCACCTCGAAGCGACCGAACTCCAGGGCAAATTCTCCGGCCCCGATATAGGGTTTAACCTGCCAGCCTTGACGGTCGTAATAACCGCACATGCGGGGATACCACTGGGCTATGTGATAGGCGTAATCGCCATCCTTCAGTTTCCGGCGGCCATGGCGGAAGGCCAGGGCCTCATCCACGATGTTGAACTCCCAACCGATTTTGAAGGAAAAGGAATCTCCCGGCTGAAGGGGCTGAGGCAGATCGATACGCATGTTGGTATGGACCACGGTAACATTCAAGTTCCGGCCTGAACTATCGGTAACACTGGTCAACCTGTATCCACCCCGGAACTCCTGATTGTATACAAAGGAACGAAAGGAATCGAATTCGATTTCGGCAGGTTTCCCGGGTTCCCCTTCGAAGGCCAGGGGCCAGCGAACGCGAGACCGTTTGGAATTCATTTTGAAGGCGTTTTGGTCCAGTTGCACCCACAGGTAGGTCAGTTCGTGGGGGGAGTGGTTTACATACTCTATGGTTTGATTGCCGAGGATTCTGGAGTTCCTTTCGTCCAACTCCGTCTCGATGAGGTAGTTGGCTTCCTGCTGCCAGTAATCGGGGCCGGGCGCACCGGAAGCCAGTCGAACCTCGTTGGCCTCGGGGAGGATGGAGCCCAACTGTTCGAAGACCTGACTTTGCTCGGCGGAATGGACCGCAGCTAGAGGTTGGAGGAGGCAAACTAGGAAGAGCAAACCCTTCGGCCCAGGGCCGGAATAGGAGGAATTATTCATGGAAATTGGCAAATATTTGTGAGCGTTGGAATCTTTTGGAAATGGCCTTCAAAGTCAACTTATCCGAATGCGGAGAAATAAGAAAAAAAGAAGAAGGAAGAAGGAAAAATTAACCACAGAGGCCACAGAGAGCACAGAGAATTATCGTGATCGTGATCGTGATCGATGGAATGATGGAAGTAGGGGAGATAACGTATGGCAAACCGTGAAGATGGCCGAAATAGGTTTTTTCAGCCTTCAGCCTTCAGCCTTTTTCCTCCCAAACCCTGCCTGACTGAGTCACATTTCCCAAAGCATGAGTTCCAAAAAGCCTCGCAAAAGCGAAAAACAAGCCGGACGGACCGGAAAATTCAAACCGTCCTACTCCTATTACGCCTTGGGAGTACTCACGGTTGCCTACATCTGCAATTTCGTCGACCGGCAGATCCTGGCCATTCTACAGGAGAGCATCAAGGCCGAGCTGGACCTGATGGATTGGCAGTTGGGGCTTTTGTCCGGAATCGCCTTCGCCCTATTCTACGTCTCGGTCGGTATTCCCATTGCCCGGTGGGCGGACAAGGCCAACCGGAGAAACATCGTGGCCATCGCCATCGCCACCTGGAGTTTCATGACGGCGATTTCCGGTTTGGCCCAAAACTATGTCCATTTGCTCCTGGCCAGAATTGGGGTGGCGGTGGGCGAAGCGGGTGGCAGTCCCCCGGCGCATTCCATCATTTCCGACCTGTTTCCTCCCCACCGACGCGCCACGGCGCTTTCCATCTATTCCATGGGTGTTTATTTCGGAATTCTATGCGGGTTTCTGATCGGGGGATGGGTCAACGACTTCTACGGCTGGAGGATGGTATTTTTCGTTATAGGAATTCCCGGGATTTTATGGGCCTTTGTGGTTCGTTTTACCCTGCGGGAACCGCCCCGGGGTCAATCTGAAAACGTTGGGAAAGTGATGGACGCGCCTCCCATCGGGGAGGTGTTGCGGCTGCTTTGGTCCCGAAAATCATTTCGTCACATGTCCTTGGCCTCGGGGCTGCATTCCTTTGTGGGCTACGGCCTCGGGCATTGGATCGCTTCCTATTTTATCCGCACCTACGAACTGACCACCACGGGCGAACTGGCTACCTGGCTGGGGTTGATCACCGGGTTGGCCGGGGGCGCGGGAACTTTCGCGGGAGGTTATCTGGCGGACAAGTGCGGCCGCCGCGACCGCAGGTGGTATCTCTGGATTCCCGGCTTGGCCGCCCTGTTGGCTATACCCTTTTTCCTCCTGGTTTATCTTTTGGAGGCCTATCACTTGGCCCTGATTGTTTATATCATCCCCCAATTCCTGGCTGCCATGTTCATCGGTCCCACTATCGCAATGACCCACGGGGTGGTCAGCTTGCGCATGCGAGCCCTGGCATCCTCCATCCTGTTTTTCGTCCTGAACCTCATCGGGCTGGGTCTGGGTCCGCTGTTGACCGGTATCCTGAGCGATGTCCTGACTCCGGTCTTCGGCCAGGGAGCCTTGAAATACGCCTCCATGATGGTGGTTTTCATCTACCTGTGGGGTGCCTTTCACTTCTGGCGGGCGGCCAAAACGATCGAGGAAGACCTGGACAATGCCCCTAAGTAGAAATAGGTTTCGCCAAAAATTGAACTTACCGTTGAGGTAACCTATTAGGGACTGTATTCCGGATTTTGCCAATTAGGAATTGGGTAACCACAAAAGGCACAAGAAAAGAGGATGTCGGTGCTGTTAATAATGCGTATTAAACTCCCATGGGCGGTGGTGGCTCTATCCCTCTGCTTTCTTGTCTGGGGAGGTTGCGGTGGTTCCCAAGAGCAAACGGCCACTGGCGGACAGGCCGCCAGACCGGCTCCCAACCCCCTGGTCATTCCCTTCGATATAGCTCTTCAGGGAGCATTGAACGGCCAGGCAAGTCTGGTCAGACAGGCATTGGAGACGGGAACCCACCCGGATCAGCGCGATGGAGATGGACGCACCATGCTCATGGTCAGCGCGTTTAACGGCCACACCGGGATCGTCGGGGAACTGTTGGCGGCGGGGGCGTCTTTAGATGCACGGGACCGGGCCGGTCGAACCGCCCTCATGTTTGCATCGACCGGGAAAAACCGCGATACGGTGGCCCTTCTGCTGGACAACAAGGCCCAGGTTAATCTTGTGGAAGGCCAGGAGGGTTGGACGGCCTTGATGTTCGCCGCGGCGGAGGGGCACCGCTCCATCGTCGAACTCCTGCTCCAACACGGTGCCGACCCGACGGTTATAGACGTGGATGGATCCACGGCGGAATCGTTTGCCCGGGACAGCGGCCATACGGAACTCGCCGACCTGATAAGGGACGCGAATTAAAGGCACAAAGGCACAAAGGCACAAAGGCACAAAGGCACAAAGGCACAAAGGCACAAAGATTATACCACGGATTCCACGGATAAACACAGATGAAAAGAACTGCAAAGCAGTTCCACTCCAAAGCCCAGTGTCGCGTAGCGCACGCTGGGTAGGAATAGGAAAAAATTACGAACCCCAACGGGGTTCCACAAGAGGCGCCGTTGGCGCCAGTGGTCAGTGTGCAGAGTTAAGCGGGCGCCTGCGGCACCTTATCCGTGTAAATCTGTGTAAATTGTGGTTAGTTGTAGAAAATTTTTGTGTCTTTTGAGCTTTTTGTGGTTCCCCCTTTGCGGTCTTGGCGGGCTTTTCAGGCAAAGACGGCTATGAGGAGGCTGGAAGCGATAACGAGTATGAGAAAGAGGAAGTGTATTCTCATAAGGTTATTTTTCCGGTGTTGTTCCAAGTCCTTGACCCGCCCTCCGAAACCATTCCAGGCGTAGCGAAACCAGACGTAGGAAAAGACCGCCATCAGAATCAGAAAAATGCGGATGTTCAACCCCATGTTTTCCTCGTTCCTTTTGGATTTGGATGGACGGCCTCTACCAGGTCAATCGGAGGTCACCTTCCTTCATTACCCCGGGGGGACGGACACCGGACCCGACTGATTCCGTGCTCTTGTCGCCCAGTTCGGCGCGGTAGGCTTGGGCGATTCCCAGGAGCTTTTGGTAAATTTCCGGATGGCGGTCGATGACGTTGGTGGTTTCGCCGATGTCGTTTTCGAGATTGTAGAGAGCGAGTTCAGCCTTGTTCTGGTCGTAGCGGACGGGAAGGCCGTCCTTGCCACCGGGCCGACCATTGAGGGCGAGGTATGTGTGAGGGAAAACCAGTTTCCATTTCCCGCTTCTGACCCCAACCAACCTGCCTTGGTGGTAATGGGGAAAGTGCTGGTGGGGTGACTTGGCCTCGGCATGGCCAAAGAGGAGGGGACCGATATCATGGCCGTCGATTTTGTGTTGGGGCAGTTCGGCTCCCAGCAACTTGGCTACCGTTGGGAAGATATCGATGGTAGAGGCGAATTCGTGGCAGGTGGTGCCGGGGGAAATTTTTCCCGGCCACCAGAAGAGGGTAGGTTCGCGAAGCCCCCCTTCCCAGCCGGTATGTTTAAAGCCGCGCAAGGGACCGGCCGATCCGGCATGGTCTCCGTAGGAAGCCCAGGGCCCGTTGTCCGAGGTAAAGATGACCACGGTATTTTTCTCAAGTTGGTATTCTTCCAAAGTATCGAGGATCTGACCCAGGGACCAATCCAGTTCCATGACGGTATCGGCGTAGAGACCGAGACCGCTTTTGCCCATGAATTTATCGCTCACGAACAGGGGCACGTGGACCATGGAATGGGGCAGGTAGACCAGGAAGGGTTCATGCCGGTTTTCCTCGATAAATTGAACTGCCTTTTCCGTATACCAGGTGGTGAGCATGGTCTGCTCCTCGGCGGTAACCTCAGGGTCGATGACCTCCGTATTTTCTACGAGAGGCAGGGGGGGATACACCTCGGTGCGCTTGGGATCATCCGGCGCCAAACCGTGGTAGCGGGGATGCCATGGCCACATGTCGTTGGAATAGGGAATGCCGAAGTAATAGTCGAATCCCTGATTGGCGGGGAGAAATTTGGGGTGTAATCCCAGATGCCATTTCCCGATACATGCGGTGGCGTAGTCCCTTTGTTTTACCAGTTCGGCCAAGGTTATTTCATCGGGATGCAAACCATTGGGGGATTTCGGGCTGTAGGCGCCGGTGATCCCGAGCCTCTGGTTCAAACAGCCCGTGAGCAAAGCCGCCCTGGAAGCCGAACATACCGAGGCGGAGACCAGGAACTGGGTAAATTTCATCCCGCCCGCCGCCATGCGGTCGAGGTTGGGTGTCGGATAGTCCGCCCCAAAGGGACCGATATCGGCATAGCCCATGTCGTCGATAAATATGAGGACGATGTTGGGCGGCTTTGAGGGTGTGGTTTGTGCCTGGATCGGACCGGTTCCCAACAAAAGGAAGGCCAGGCAGGGGCTCAGTAGAGTCGACAGTGTTTTCAAGGGAATTCAGGAGGTTATGAAATTGAATTCCGCTTTATGGCATGGCCTTGGCCCAAAGTCGAGAGAGGAAGGGGAGAGGCGCGCCGAGGCGCGCCAATTAGGAATTAGGAATTAGGAATTGGGGAGAAGGGAGTAATGGAGATGTGGAGTAGGGGAGTGATGGAGTGGCTTTACGCTGAGGGCGCGGGGAATAACCTTAGAGCAATCGCGGGATAAACCCGCTCCTACAGCTTGGTGCGGAAAAAGGGGTAAGCTCCTTGATTTTTGACATGTCCCCATGTAGAAAATCCAGGACTGACCCCTTGGCGGATGCAGGGCGCTTCGCTTTTCGGGTTGGCAAGAGGGCCTGGAATTTTATCTTGGCTGGAATGAACCGTAATTCTCTTTTTTTCATCTTATTTTTGATTTCCTCCATTGTTTGGGGCTTTGGCGCGAGTCAGGATGGTGTAAAGTGGCGTCAACTGTTCGATGGCGTATCTCTGGATGGATGGACCCCGAGCAAGGAAAATCCCAATTCCTATTTTGTGGAAGATGGGGTTCTGGTTCTCAGGGGAGGTCGGTCTCACCTGTTTTACACGGGTCAGGTAGGAGGGGCCGATTTCAAGAATTTCGAGTTGAAACTCGAGGCCAAGACCACTCCTGGTTCCAACTCCGGGGTATATTTTCACACCGTCTATCAGGATAAGGGATGGCCGGACAAGGGATTTGAGGCCCAGGTAAACACTACTCACAAGGATCCGAAAAAAACGGGAAGCCTCTACGGGGTCGCCAACATTCACGTTTCGCAGAAACCGGATGAGGAACCGTTTATCGTGAAGGTCGACCGGATGGGATCGCAAATTTGGAGAGAGGCTCCACCCAGCAAGGATGGCGAATGGTTTGAATATCACATCAAGGTGATGGACGATAGTATCACCTTGCGGGTGGATGGCAGGATAACGGCCCAGTGGTCGCAGCCGGAGGGCTGGAATGGGGCCAATGACTCCATGCGGGGAAGGCGGATCGACCGGGGGACCTTAGCCTTGCAAGCCCACGACCCCAAGAGCGAGGTCCATTACAAGAACATACGGATCAAGCTGCTGGATTGAAAAAGGCGCCCATGGGCGCCAATTAGGAATTAGGAATTGGGGAGAAGTGCAGGGGAAGGGGTAAGCTCCTTGATTTTTGACATATCCCCATGTTGAAAATCCAGGGGTTGTTGCCGAAAACCACCTTTTTCGAAATGCTGCGTGTCCTTTTCCCGGATACGGCATTCCCGAGCAATCGCGGGATAAACCCGCTCCTACGAACCTCCAACTGGTAAAATTGTAGGAGCGGCTTTACGCCGCGATTCTCCAACTATTTTTCCAAAAATAGATCGATTTGGGCAACAGCCCTTCCAGTACTGACCCCTTGGAGCATGCCTTCAGCCAACGAGGGGGGCGAGAATGGACCAGGCCAGCCATGCCCCCGCGATGAAAAGGCCCAGGGCGGAAACCCAAAGAAAGGCATCCCAAAGGCGGGTTGGGGGCAGGGTCGATTGGGCGAATTTGTAGCGAAAATAGATGGCGGCAAACCCCAACATGGGCAACATGAAGGACTGAATGGCGCCGGAGAGGAGGACCAACTCCTTGGGCTTCGGGTAGAGAATAAAGAAGAACAAGCCGATTAAGGGGAAGGCGAAGCAGAGCCATTTGACCCATAACCGATTGGTTTTCGGGTTGGATTTTCGCCAACGGAATACGATCATGGCGTCGGCAAAAACACGGCCCTTGCTGGCGTTGGCCACGAAGAAGGTGGAGTAAAGGACGAGCACCGAGCCGACCAGAAACAAACCGACGGCCCAATGGCCGAAGACCGGTTCGTACATGGCGGCCAAGGTTCGGATCATCTCCATGCCCTGCGGATGCAAATCGGCTCGATGCAGTATGGTGGCGCCCAGAATGTAAAAAATGATGGTCGAGACGGTATAAACCACCATGGAACACCAGGCGTCCCATTTCAGAACGCGCATCCATCCCTTAGCCCGCTGAACCCATTCTTCGGAGTCCCGCCGCGGGCCGATAAAAGCGGCGTAGCCTTTCTCCAGACACCAATACGGATAATATATCAATTCTCCCGCTCCCACCCCGATTATTCCGAACGTGGCCAGGGCCGTAGTTACCGGGTTGATGCCTTCCGCAGGCGGTGGAAGCTTAAAGGAAATCCCTTGTTTGACATCGGCCCAGGTCAGCGCCCAATCCGGACTCATTTGCAGGAGGACCAAGTTGATCAGGGTGATCAAAGTAAAGGCGCCTACCAGGCCGGTGACCACCGTTTGAATAGCGCCGTAGCGTCCCAGATACAAGACCACGGCGGTGAAAATGGTTACCGCCAGGGCCCATAGGAAAATATCCGGTCCGGAATCCGGCAATGCTTCCGCGACGGGTCCGGGTGAGGTCGAATCCCCATCCCCAATGGAATGGGCCAGTTTGGCCAGCACCTGTTCCTCGGCGGCCTTGTTGAAAGCCGCTCCCTCTTCCGTAAGGGGCGCGGCAATGCTGAGGGCTTGGCCGACACCTCCGACAATTCCCCCCATTTGACCGGTGCTGGCGATTATCATTAGAAGCCAGAACCAGATGATAAAGTGCGTCCCGGCTATTTTCGGGCCCGGCAACCCCGATATGCCATCCAATGCGGTGCGCCCGGTGAGTATGACGTATCGCCCAATTTCGACTTGAACAAAAACTTTGATGACGCAGCCGATGATAATGATCCACATCAACCAGAAACCGGCCTCAGCGCCGGTGGCGGTGGTGGCGATCAACTCTCCCGAACCGACAATGGAACCCGCTACGATCAACCCCGGACCCAGTTCGCGGAGGATTCCCCAGATAGTGGTGGGAGCGGGTCGAATTTTATTTTTTGACATAATTTGGTTCCTTATTGGTTCATTCCGGCAACGATGCTCTCACTGTAAAGGAAAGCGCCGGTGAAGCCGTCAAAGTATTTGAAAATGACCTGCGGGTGAGGGTAGGCGATCCAACGTTCGCCCCCTCTTTGAAGGGGGTTGTTGAACACATTGTTGACCTGGACTACGCAGAAGGTGGGGTACATCCGCTCGGGTCGGGGGATGTCGCTCATGATGTAGGTGGACCAACGGATCTGGCATTCCCGCGGTCCGTATTTGAAACTTCCGTTGGCCGGGCGGTTTCCTTCGTCGCTTTCCGGAAGGTGGTTGACGGAGTTGGCCGGTCCGGAGGCAAACTCCCAAACGTTGTCGGTTATTTTAATGGCAAAACTGTTGTGCAGGTCCCCGGTGAGGACGAAGAACTGCTGGTGGGAACGCTCATCGCAAAAATCGATGAGTTCCTCCCTCTCCCGCAGGAAAACCGTCCAGGCGTCGTCTTTGGGTTCCACGTTTTTATCGGTTCCCCCTCCGCTCCCCACGTGGGGAATCATGAAATCGACCGATGAAACCAGAAAGAAAAAGTCGGCATCGGAATTTTCTATGGTATTCTTGAGCCAGTTGAACTGCTGTTTGCCCAGGATGGAGGCGTCCGGCTTATCGGGTTGATTGATGTCGTGCAAGGTGCGGTGGGAACGGGTTTGTAGGAGAATGAACTGGCAATTGGCGATCCGGAAAGAGCCGTAGCTGCGTCGGCCGATAGAGTAGGAAGCCCGATTGGTGGCGCGGGCGGCCGGTTCTATGCGGAGGCGGTGCCGGTCTATCACTTCGACGATGCCGTACACGCCGGAGTTGGGATCGCCGGGCAGGAGATCCAGCGCCATGTCGATGATTCCATCGGAAGTTTTTCCCCAATGAACGTGCAGGGTGCCATAGTCCTCCATTTTCAATTGGGTAAAATCTGCCGCCGGGTCGTAGAGGATATCGCTGCCCTCCTGAAAATGAGCCCGGCCAAAATGTGTGGGGGAGTGGTGCTGCATCGGATTTGCCCAACCCAGATAATCCATCCAAGCGCGCACCCCCTGGTCGCGGAATACGGCCCGGCGATTTACGTAGCCAATTTCACCGGGACCGTAGATATCGTTGAGAAGTTCATGATCGTCGAAGGTGTAATAACTGGGGACCTCCTGGTGCCATTTGGACAGGTTGATGCCCCGGCGCAGGTAGGTTTTGTAGTTTTCCCAAACACCGGCGATGCTTGGCGCGATTTGCAGTACATCCGGGATATCCCCTTCTACCAGGCGAACTTGCCCGCGCCATGCCTCCACGGAAAAGTCGCGGTCTTCCTCGTAGAGCCAGTCCCCGTTCATAATGGCAAAAAGGACCTGGTCTTTCCAGGTCTGGTTGAGGACGTCGTATGTGGGCAGGTCGGGCCCCGCTCCGCTCAGGGCGTTCTGGTTGTTGCAGGAGGCGTACTGGAACTGAAAGTTGAAGAGACCCTCCGGGTTGTGTTCGGGGTGGCGGTAATGGTCCGGATCGGGCCAAGTGCGGAAAGAGCCCCCGCGGCCGTTTCCCGCCCGGTAGAAGTATTCGGTGTCGGGTTCCAGGTCGGTCAAGGTAATGACCGCGGTATTGTCGTGGCCCAATTCGGTCAGGGCCAATTCGGACTCCTGATCGAGAATGTGGCGGTTGGTTCCATATCGGACGGTAAGGTGTCCAGGGATGCTGGTCCGGACCCAAATGCTCATGGTGGTCGGACCGGGTCTACCCAATATGGGCCCATGGGTTACTTTCAGTTCCGCGTGTTTTGGTTGGGCGTAGGTCGGCACAGCCAGAGCCAGGGTCAATAAAGCGGTCAGAGATAAAAGGGAGGTCCGTTTCATGGACATATCGGGAAAATTAGAAAGTGGGTAAAGGGTTCAAACCATGATTTCTAACATGAAAAAATGTGAGGAATCAAGGTTTGACCCCCTAACTGGACCATCTTAACCCTTACCCTTACCGTTTTACTGTGAAAGGCGAAATCCCGACACCACGCTGCAAAGCCCAAATCATTGGGATCCTGATGGCCTTGTTTGCGGTTATTCTGACTGGTTGTCCGGCCCACACTCAACAACGTCCCAACGTCATTGTCATCATCACCGACGACCAGGGTTATGGGGACATGTCCTGCCACGGCAATCCCTCCATTCGGACTCCGCACCTCGATGCGCTTCACGGGGAAAGCGTGCGCCTGACCAATTTTCACGTCGATCCCACCTGTTCCCCGACGCGTGCGGCTCTCATGACCGGGCGTTATTCCACCAGGGTGGGGGTCTGGTTGACTTACGGTGGCCGTAATCACCTTCGCAAGGATGAGGTGACCTTGGCGGATGCTTTCCGGCACAACGGCTATGCCACCGGGATTTTTGGAAAATGGCACCTTGGGGACAACTATCCTTTTCGTCCCCATGATCGCGGTTTCGAGGAGTCGCTCATTCACGGGGGCGGGGTAGTGGGTGAAACACCGGATTTCTGGGGGAACGACTACTACGATGATACTTATTTGAGGAATGGGGAGCTGGAGAAAGTCGAGGGATATTGCACGGACGTGTGGTTCGACGAGGCGGCTGAATTCATCGAAAAGAACCGGGATAATCCTTTTTTCGTCTATGTGGCGACCAATGCTCCCCACGGCCCCTACAACACCCCCATCGAAGATGCCCGGCCCTATCTGGAGGCGGGAATTCCCCGGGGGCGAGCCCTGTTTTACGGTATGATCGGGAGGATCGACCGGGGAATCGGCCGGTTGCGGGCTAAACTGGAAGAGCTGGATCTGGCGGAAGACACCCTGGTGATCTTCATGACGGACAATGGGACTGCCGGTGGAGCGGGTCTCCAGTTGGAGGGTGAGGCGAACCGGAACGGATTTACGGCCAATGGGTACAATGCGGGCATGCGCGGCAGAAAGGGAACGGCCTACGAAGGGGGGCACCGGGCGGCCGGTTTCTTCTCCTGGCCAAGGGGCAATCTGGCCCATGGCAGCGATGTCGATACCCTGACGGCACACTTCGACCTGTTTCCGACCTTGGTGGAGGTGTGCAACTTGAAGATGCCTCGAAGAGTCGCTTTCGATGGGAAGAGTTTGTACGCCTTGTTGAAGGGAACTGAATCGCAATGGGATGAAAGAACCCTTATGGTGCATCATCAAGGCCGTTTCGGTGGATACGTAGGGGACGGTCCTTTGATCGAGGGGAAGGATTACACCGTTATGACACAGGATTGGCGTCTGGTGGGAAAGAAGCTCTATGACATGGGGAAAGATTCCGGCCAGCGCATCGATGTGGCCTCGGAGCATCCCAAGGTTGTGGAAAGACTGGCCCGGCGCTATGAGGCCTGGTGGGAGGACGTTTCAGAGGGATCGGCGGCCTATGCACCGTTTGTCGTCGACCTCTCGAAGCAGGCGGAATACACCTTCAGTTCTCAAAACTGGCACGGAGATTATATACCCTACAATCAGCATCACGTGCGCGCCGGCATGAAAGCAAACGGCTATTGGGTGGTGGATGTACCTCATCCGGGGAGTTACGAAATTGAGCTGAGGCGATGGCCCATTGAAGTGAACTCTCCCATGAATGCCGCGGTTGAGCTGGGGCCCTTCAGCCCGGACAAACACGATGTCGGCAGGAATTTGTTAACCGCCGAATCAATGGCCTTTCACTTTGTCAAGGCGCGTCTGAAAGTTGGAGATTACGACCAGACCCTGGGCTTGGATCCCCGCCAGACCCACATCGCGTTCAACGTCTACCTGGAAAAGGGGGAACAGAAAATTCAGTCCTGGCTGGAAACGGAAACGGGAGAAACCTGGGGCGCCTACTACGTTTACCTGAGGAAAAGTTGACTGGTTTCAGCATGAGGAATGGAATCTCGCCAAGGCGAGATGGCACAAAGGTACAGAGGGAATTAAAGGAAGAAGGAAGAAGGAAGAAGGAAGAAGGAAGAATCCTCGTGATCGGGATCTTGATCGAGCTGTAGGAGCGGCTTTATGCCGCGATATTCTCAACCACAAACCGTGCTTCGCGATGCTACCATGCTTCGCCAAAAGCTTCGCACAGCACAGCGCAGGTCAAGAAGGCACATGAGGCGCCGGTGGCGCCAAGAGTTCAGGAAATATTTCTCACGAAGATCGCCACGAGCATGTACCAGCACCCAGCCCCCAGGAAATGAACCACGGATTGAATTTTCAACTGGAATTTAACGGAGGGCGGGTTTTCCAACCCGCCTAAAGGATGAAATGGGGGACAGGAATGTCCCCCCTCCTTTCTCTTTGCGTGCTTTGCGAGAGGTAATCCAGAATACTATTCCTTTGTGCCTTTTTAAATCTTTGCGTTCTTGTAGGTTCTACCCCATTCCATCATTCCATCACTCCATAACTCCCTTCTCCTCAATTCCAAATTAATCTCATGGATCCCCTTTTCCTTTTATTGTCGGGTGTAGCCATCGTCTTTGTCGGCATCCTCTTCCTGAAACTGCACCCGTTTTTTACCCTTGTCTTGGCGGCGATGTTTGTAGCCGCCTTTACCTCGGGAGACCTGCTGATGGAGCATTGGATGGACCAGGGCTTGTCGGAGGAAGCAGCCCGAAACCGGGCCGACCAACCTTTCGGGCTGCGTGTGGGGCTGGCCTTGGGGGAGACCTGCGGCAAAATCGGCATCGTCATCTGCATGGCCTCGATAATAGGCAAGTGTTTGCTGGACAGTGGGGCGGCCCTGAAAATTGTCCGGTCCTTCCTGAGGACGGCCGGAGAAAAGCGCGCTCCAGCCGCCATGGGGGCGAGTGGGTTTGTCCTGGGGATTCCCGTGTTTTTCGATACGGTTTTTTACCTGCTCGTACCTCTGGCCAAAGCTCTGGGGGCTTCCACCAAAAAAAACTACGGTCTTTACGTGCTGGCGATAATTGCCGGGGGGACCATTGCCCACTCGCAGGTTCCTCCGACCCCGGGGCCTCTCTTTGTGGCCGAGCAGTTGAACATCGATATCGGAACCATGATGTTGGGCGGCATCATAATCGGGAGTTTTGCAGCTACAGTAGGGATGGTTTATGCCTACATTGTAAATCGCAAAAAGCCCATTCCTCTGCGCCAATCCGGGGACGCATCGGAGAAAGACTTGCCCCAATGGGATTCCATCGAGGACGACCAGCTGCCCGGGTTGTGGCTATCCCTTACCCCGATCGTGCTTCCCCTCATCCTCCTGTCCGGAAAGACCATATTCACCGTCGCCTCCGGCGCCATTGGCATTGCCTTGCCCATTTGGATGGACAGGGCGATCCAAATGCTTGGGGACAAGAATGTGGCATTGACCCTGGCTGCCTCGGTGGGTCTCTACACCTTGTTCAGGAAGCAAGAGGGTGGGAGGGATGTATTAAAGAAAGCAATGCAATCGGCCTTGGCCAGTGGAGGCATTATTCTGCTCATTACCTGTGCCGGCGGCGCATTCGGTGCGATGCTTCAGCAATCGGGTATCGGTCCCAAGGTGGCGGGAATCTCGGATTCATTGGCCATCGGGTTTTTGCCCATGGCGTTTCTGCTCACTTCCCTGATTCGGACGGTGCAAGGATCGGCTACGGTGGCCATGATAACCTCGGTGGGAATTCTCGCTCCCATGGCAACTCCGGAGGCCATGGGATTCCATCCCCTTTACCTGGCTATGGTCATAGGATTTGGTTCCAAGCCCTTTCCCTGGATGAACGACAGCGGGTTTTGGATCATCAGTAAAATGAGTGGGATGACTGAAGGCGAGACCCTGTTGAATTTCTCCTGCATGGCGACCATCATGGCCGTGGCAGGTTTGATTTTTACGGTGATAGCCTCGACTCTGTTCCCCTTGGTTTGAAGTCGCTTCGCTCCAGAGGAAAGAGGAAAGAGTGAAGAGGGGAAGGCGCCCATGGGCGCCAATTAGGAATTTTGTGTTTTTTGTGCCTTTTGTGGCTGAAAAAATCGCGGCATAAAGCCGCTCCTACAGTTCGATCACGATCACGATCAGGATCAGGATCACGATATACTTCCCTCTTCCCTCTTCCCTCTTCCCTCTTCCCTCTTTCCTCTTTCCTCTTTCCTCTGGGCGTCAGCCCCATTCCGTCTTGACCCAATTCTGCAATCTCTAAATGAATAGGTTATGATCGAGGCTGGCTCAGAACGCCGTATTTCCCCCAAGACCTACCTGATCGCGATTCTGTTGAGGGTTTTCCTGAAATTGATGGGAGCCACTTACCGGGTAAAGTTTAATGAAGGGGAGGAATTGTTCAGGAAGATTTCCCGGGGTGGAGAACCGGTAATTTTCTGCGCCTGGCACAATCGCCTCGTTTACACCGCCCTCCTTCTGGAGAAGAATTTTGTGAGGAAGGGAAGGCCCTTCACACAATTGGTCAGCCAATCCAAGGATGGGGATATATCCTATGCGTTGATGAAAATGTTCGGTGTGGACGTAGTTTGCGGATCTTCCAACCGGGGCGCTATGGGCGGATTGCTGAAAAAATGCCGCCACATGAAGAAGAACAATAGCTCAACCATAATTTACTCCGATGGCTCCCAGGGACCCTTGTATCAGGCAAAGGCAGGAGCTATTTTTCTTAGCCAGAAAACAGGGTTCCCCTTGTATCCCATCTCCTATACCGTCGATCGGTGTTGGCGGATCAAGTCTTGGGACAGGCTGATCATTCCCAAACCTTTTTCCCGAATAAATGTCTGCCTGGATGAAGCGGTGTCGATTCCACGCGTTCTCTCCCGCGAAGAAATGGAGGGCCACCGCTTGCAATTGCAGAACCGTCTCAATCGAATGCGGCAACCAGGATGAATTCGGGCTTTGCCGGTGTCCGAGTGGCGAAATTTAAAGGCACAGAGGCGCCGGGGGCGCCATTTAAGAATTAGGAATTAGGAATTGAGGGAGAGGAGTGATGGTTTAAGAGCATAATCATTGTACTGCCCCCACTTAATTCAAGATTCAATTAGAGAGTATTTGTTGCTGGTTGATGGGTTAAATTGGTCCTCAAATTGTTGAGGTGTCCTGTGATTTATTTCTGAGTGAGGATAATCTTTATTATACTCTTCGATCCAATTTTTGAGCGCCTGCAGGAGTTGTTCGAAGCTAAACCACTCATTGAGCCAGATCAGGTCCTCCTTTAGGGTGCGAAAAACCCTTTCGGTATCGGCATTGCCTTTGGGGTTGTTGAAGGAAGTAAAGATTTGGGCGATGCCCAGCACCCGACAGGCCGCCATAAAGTTTGCCGAGGTGGGTTGACAGCCGTTGTCGCTGACCAACCTGACCGCGCCATGCTCGCGGATGCCTTCGCGAAACTGGCGCTGCACGGCCATTTCCAAAGCATCGAGCCAGTCCCTGGTCTTGCTCGTGACCGATAAGGACCAGCCTACGATCTTTTTACTGCCCCAGTCTTTAACCACCACCAGATACAGCCAACCCCAGGACTCGACCTTGATTTTGGTCATGTCGATGCCCCACAGCTCATTGGGCCTGTCCGTGGTTGGTTTGCTGCCCTTAGAGCCGCGTTTTGCCTTTAATTTGCGCACATTTTGCGCCAGTAACCGGTTTTCCTTCAGGATGCGGTAGATCCGGTTCTTGCCCACCGACAGGCCCTTGCGGTATCGCAGATAGGCCCATACCCGACGATAGCCCCAGGCCGGGTGATCGGCTTTGATGGGCTCGATCAGCTCAAGCAGTTGCTTGTCTTGCTCCATCACCGCTTGACTGCGTTTACGCCGCCTCATAGCCACTCGTCGTCGTTTTTTTTTAACTCTACGGTCAGATCTCCAATGATGCCTTTGAGTTTCGAGATTTCCCTCCTTAAACGATCAGCTTCGCGGTCCGGACCTCCATAATTGAAAATCTTCGATCCGTCTTTGAGCAAACGATCTTTCCACTGGTAATACTGGGTCTGACTGATCTGATGGCGGTTGCATAACTCGCCTACCGTCACGTTTCCTTTCAGTCCTTGTATTACGATTTGAAGCTTCTGTTGAGCCGTCCATTTACGTCTTTTCATTATCGAGTAATCCTTGATTGATCACTCCCTTATTTCCATCATTTCCTTAAGTGGGGGGCAGTATATCATGGTCACGATTATCCTCTTCAACCTCTGTGTCCTCTGTGCTCTCTGTGGTTAATTCTTTCCTCTTTCCACTTCCCACTTCACTCTTTCCACTTTCCGCAAAGGAATAATTGGCGGCGCAATCCGTCTAAGTTATAATTCGAGTTTTTCCTCTCCATTATGAAAACAACTCTCCCTCTAGCCCGTTTCATTCTAACCGCCGTATTTTTGATTTTTCTCGGAGGGTGCGCCAATGTCCCCGTCTACGAGCAGGGTCTCGTATCCAAGGTCGGCATGACCAGGACCGATTCGATGGTGCAGGGCGACCGGGTAAACCTCCTGCCTCAGATTGAGCCGGGGAGCGCCATTTCCGGCGGTTCCGTGGCGGCCGGTTGCACGGTCTGTCGTTAACCCGTATGACCTGGTATTGGAGAGGATCTCACGACTGCTGAGGAAAAATGGTTGGCCTTTTTGCATTGTCCTTCCTCTCGGCGGGTTTTGCCGTTACACCCAACCCCTTGGAGGTGGGCGGCGAGTGGGTGGATGCCGGGGATATTACTTTGTTGCAGGGGAGTTGGGTGGGAGACTTTGTCTCCGAGGACTGGGATTCCACCCTCAGTTTGGCCTATGGCCATTATTCCATGAACTACGTTCCCGCCCCTTTCGATTTCAGAGGCATGGACCAGCGGCGCAACGAAACCAACCTGGCGGTTCAGTTCAACACCCAAAAACAGGTCAGGAACGATCTCTCGCTCATGGGCGGGGCCGGAGTATATGATGGGTATACCAATTACCGCTCGGTTTGGCTGGATGAGTATTTCCGGCAACAATACAGTGACCTGCCAGGTGTCCCGGGGGCGGAAAACTACGTGGTGGCCGACCCCAAAGGCGTCAACGCGACAATTGGAGCACGTTGGGAATACAAGCCCGGAACCGGGTTTGCCCAAATCGATTTGTCCTGGCTGGAAGACGATGTCTCACCCGGCTATGAAATTGATTTCGATGGATTGAGGCGCGGCAGACTCCACCTCCACACCGGATCGGTAAGTATATCAACGGAAAACGTATTGACCCCAAGGGTGCGGTCCCACGTCTCCTTGCGCTCATCCAAAACCAGTGAACGGTCCACTCGCTACGGGGCCGACGCATCCCTTTACGTGGCCGTGGTCGACGACTGGATCATGCGCTGGAACGCTGGCGGCGCCACTGAAAATCCGCAATTTGAAGCCGCTTACATCGGCCTCGCCCTGGAGCATCAGATCGAGGAAGGGGTTTCGTGGTTTGTCGACGGGCGGTATTATGAAGACACCGGGGAGATCGAAAATGCCCTGCTTTTCACCACCGCCGCCCCAGGGTTGGCCAGTGAACGTTTCGGCCTGGGATTCCGCTGGATTGGGGACAATTGGTCATCCCGTTTCTATCTGGCGCGACTGCGCACCGACTATGATCCCACTCGAATAGATATAGATTTCTTTCAAAACCTCTACCGCGATCGCGATTGGAACATTATTCAGGTTGCCATAAGCCGAAGGCTTTGAAAAATTAACAAACCCAGCGTCTACAAAGACCATGCCATTTCGAAAACCATTTCTAATCGTCCTGATCCTGTTGACGGGGGGATTCGCCTCCGGCCAAACCACCTATTCGGTAGGGGATATCGTGGAAAATTTCACCTTGATTAATCGTGCTACCAACCAGGAGGTCAACCTTTACGATTTGGAAGGGAAGGTATTGTTTCTCGAGTGGTTTACCTGGTGGTGTCCCTTTTGCCAGGCCGCTGCTGCGGCAACGGAAACGGATATCATTCAATATTATGCCAGTAGCGGTAACAGGCACGGCCTGCCGATTATGCACGTGGCCTTGAATATGCAGGAAAATGCGGAAAGTCAAACGCAAGCGTTTATTAGTAGGTACGGATTCAACTACGTCCTCAACGATTTCGATAGAGCGATCGCCAGGAAATTTAACCGAGACCCTGGACAGCCCATTTTTGCCATCATCAATGGAGTAAAAAATTCTGCCAGCCACGACCAGTGGGAATTGCTCTATTCGCTTAATGGCTACCGTAGCACCGATCAACCCATTTTCACTTTCAGGTCACATATCGATTCGGTGGAGGCAGCGGTAGACCCCGGACCCACAGTGCCCCAGGAACTTTTGAACTACCTGGCCAATCTGGGAATACCGGAACCCCAACGCCTTGAAGACCTGGATCCGGATTTCGACGGTGTGCCCAACGTGTTTGAATACTACTTCGGTTCGGATGCTTCGGACACCTCTTCCTTTTCCCAACCGACCTCTACCATCCTCACAATTGCTTCCACGCAGTATCATGCCCTTCAATTCATCAGGGATCCAACGGCGGTTGGGGTGGAAATCTCAGTAGAATTCAGTGACAGCCCCTCCTTTGATACCTTGAACGACAGCGTTCAACTTATGCCTGAACTCATGGAAAATGGAATGGAACTGGTAGTGGTAAGGTCCGCCTCACCATTAAGCACCAGGGAGTTCAGCCGATTGATCTATCGATCGGAGTAAGATTTTGGGGTGACTGACCGGACTTGAACCGGCGACCCCCGGAACCACAATCCGGTGCTCTGACCAACTGAGCTACAATCACCACATATTCAGACTAAGCGCAGACATCCTTTGTATTACTGAAATCTTGTCAATGTCGATTATGGTTAACCACTGAGGGAGAGGAGGATTGCCTCTCGCAAAGATCGCCAAGAACGCAAAGGGGTCCGGCTTCGCCGAAACTCACGCCCTTCCCAAGATTCACTCCGACCACCAGCCAACTCCCAAATCGAAAAATTCCAAATTTCTAATTCCTAATTCCTAATTGGCGCGCCGGGGCTCGCCCCGGCGCGCCTTTCCCTTTGACCCCATTTTTGCGCCCCGAATAATTTGGGCTATGCGGTTATTTCGATTTTGTCCGTTTCTCTTAGCCATTCTTTCTGGATGGGCTGCGGTTTGTGGGGCCGAGGCCAAGCCCAACGTCCTTTTTATTGCGGTAGATGATTTGAATGTCTGGGTGACCCACCTGGGCTACCATCCCCAGGCGCTGACCCCCAACATCGACCGGTTGGCGGCGCGGGGCGTTACCTTCGAGCGCGCTTATTGTGCGGTGCCGGCCTGCGAACCTTCCCGGGCCGCACTCATGAGCGGGCAACGACCCTGGAGCACCGGGTGCTATAAGAACGGGGATGAGTGGCTGCAAATCATTGCCGAGGGCAGGGGTCTTTCAGCGAGGTTCAAGGAGGCGGGTTATCATGCGGCCGGGGCGGGGAAGATCTACCACTCCCAAGAACGTTTCGAATCGGAGTGGAGCGAATACATGGATACATCGGCCCTCAGTTCCACTGGAGGGGTTCCTAAAATGCAAGGTTACCATGAGCCGCTTCTGATGGATATCCGGGATGAGGACATAAGCGACTGGCACGTGGTCAACTGGTGCATCGAGCGCCTGCAAAATCCGGGAAATAAGCCGCTTTTTCTGGCTTGTGGACTGCACAAACCTCACCTGCCATTTGCAGCGCCCAGGAAATACTACGATGCCTTTCCGCTCGAGGACATCAAATTGCCCCCCTTCCTGGAAGAGGACCTGGATGACCTTCCGCCCGCAGGAGTCCGGATGGCCGGGGCCCAGAACGATTTCAGGAGATTCCAGGAAAGTGGCCGATGGAAGGCTGCCATCCGGTCCTACCTGGCTACCTGTGCTTATACCGATATGAACATAGGGAGGCTTATCGACGCTCTGGACAGGAGTCCGATTCGGGATAACACCATCGTCGTATTATGGGGAGATCACGGTTGGTCGCTGGGAGAGAAGAAGCACTTTCGCAAGTTTGCCTTGTGGGAAGAGCCAACCCGAATGCCATTTATCTGGGTGGTTCCCGGCCTGACAAAACCGGGTGGCCGAAGCACCAGACCGGTGGATTTGATGAGTGTATATCCAACTTTGTGTGAACTGGCCGGCTTACCCGTTCCCGGCTATGCCGAGGGGGAAAGCATTGTTCCCTTGCTCGCGGATCCCCTGGCAAAATGGGCGGTTCCGGCTATTTCCACTTTTGGTTTTCAAAACCATTCCGTGCGTAGCGAGAACTGGCGTTATATTCACTACGCCAATGGCGGAGAGGAACTCTACAACCACCGCCAGGACCCTCATGAATGGAAAAATCTGGCCAACGATTCAACCTATTCGCAGGTGAAAACAGGACTCCGTGCCTGGTTGCCCAAGACGGTCATTCCTGAATGGAGCCCGGAGGAAGGGGACCAACCTTGAATTTGTGGAACCCCGTTGGGGTTCAATCATATGAGCGATCGGATCCCCAGCGTGCGCTGCGCGACGCTGGGCTGTGGAGTTCAACGCCGTTGGCGTATCAAAAACAAGTTTGGCGCCTCCGGCACCCACTGAACTCTGAAAACTGGCGCCCCCGGCGCCTCTTGCCTTTGTGCCTTTTTTACCTTTGCCTTTCGGGGTGGTTCCAAGTTTGAATTAAGACCTTGGAGTTTGGGTTATGCATTCACATCTACCCATCAGCCGCCGGACCTTTTTTGGTAAATCCGCCCTCGCCCTTGGCGCGCTTGGGGCCGGTCCTACCTGGGGGTATCCCGCTAATGATCAGGTGCGAGTGGCCATCATCGGAATGGGGAACCGGGGGGGAAGCGCCGTGCGGGATGTGTTCCGGACTCAGGGGGTCGAGCTTGTGGCCATCTGCGATCCCGACCGGGAACGGATAGGGGAACACAAGGCGGAGATTGCCGCGGACCGCGGTGTAACGGTCGATGCGGAGGTGGATTTTCGTCGGATCTACGACAGGGATGATATCGATGCCGTCATCATCACCAGCCCCAACCACTGGCACGCCCTGCATACGATTATGGCCTGCCAAGCCGGAAAGGACGTGTACGTGGAGAAGCCGGTTTGCCACAACGTCTGGGAAGGCCAACGCATGATGGAGGCTGCGGGTCGTTATGGCCGCATGGTGCAGAGTGGGTTGCAGGGCCGCTCGGATACCGGCCTGAGGGAAGCCTTTCCCTGGATCCGGGAGGGGAATCTCGGTTCTATCACCTGTATCCGCTGTCTCGTTTACGACCATCGCGCCAGTATCGGGAAACTGGATAAGCCGCTCGTACCACCCCCGTCTCTGGATTACAACTTGTGGTTGGGACCGGCCCTGGACGAGCCTATCTACCGACCCCAACTTCATTACGATTGGCATTGGGACTGGAATACCGGCAACGGGGATACGGGAAACCAGGGCGTACACGAACTTGATCTGGTCAGGTCGGTTTTGGGGGATCCCGGCCATCCGCAACGCATATTCAGTTATGGCGGGCGCTTCGCCTGGGACGATGGGGGAAACACTCCCAATATGCAGAATACCCTCTTCGATTGGGGAAATGGGATTCCCGTTCTCTTTGAATTGCGGGACATGTGGGCGACCCCGGAGTACGAGGCCGCTTCCCATTTCCGCGGGCATCGTTTTGGTATCGTGGTCGAGTGTGAAGGCGGAGAATTTCGGGGAGGCCGGGGAGGAGGCAGCGTGTACGATCACAACGGGGATCGCATGAAGGCGTTTAAAGGGGATGGCGGATTCGATCATTTTCCCGCATTCATCCGCTCCGTGCGCAGCCGGAAGGAGTCCGATATGGCGTGCTCCTTAAGGGAGGGATACCTTTCCACGAGCCTCTGTCATCAGGCCAATATTTCCATGCGGGTTGGGCAAACCGCCAGCAACGTCGAGGTCGACCACGCTATCGAACATAACCACCGTCTGACGGAATCGCATCACCGCCTGGTGAAGCACCTGAACGAGTGGGAAGTGGATTTCAGAAAGGAGCCCTGGGTTCTGGGACGGGTACTGGAATTCTCCCACAACCGGGAAACGTTTACCGGATTGGAAAGTGATGCCGCCAACCGCTACCTCAAGCGCCGCTACCGAAAGAAATTCGCCGTTCCCGGGACGGTTTAGTTAATCGTCCCTGAGATATTCAATACTGTTCAGTGTGGTTTGATGGTCCCTCTGAATTTCCTCTCGCCAAGCCGCCAAGCTGCCAAGTTCGCAAAGAGAAGGCACAAAGGGCTAGAATGAACTGCAAAGCAGTTCCACTCCAAAGCCCAGTGTCGCGAAGCGCACACTGGGTAGAATGGGAAACAAATCACGAACCCCAAAGGGGTTCCACAAGAGGCGCTGGGGGCGCCAGTTTTCAGTGGAGAGTGGAGAGAAATAAATCGTGATCATGATCGTGATCGAATTGTAGGAGCAGCTTTGCGCCTCGGTTCCGCCAGAAGTTCTCCAAGCAGTCGCGGCATAAAGCCGCTAAGCTCGAATTTGGCTGGAATGAAAACCCACCCTATCATGCCCCTTTGCCAGAATTAATTCCTCATTCCTAATTGGCGCCTCCGGCGCCTCTTGTGGTTCCCTCTTTGCGATTCTTGGCGGCTTGGCGAGAGTTTGCTCTACAGTCTCACAGGGTGGGGTTTTCGTACCAGATGACGCCGAGGTTGTGTCGCTCCTCGCAGGTAAGGACATCGAGGTCGTTATCCCCGTCGAGGTCGATCAATTCGATGCGGTCGAATTTCACCCCTTCCTCCCTTCCGCTAATTTCGCGGGCTTCCCAATTCCCCATGGGACCCCTTTTCATCCAGAACACCCCGGTGGCGATTTCGGAGTTTTCACAGGTTACGACGAGGTCGGGGACGCCGTCGCCGTCGATGTGGCCGATTGCTACAGCCTTGCCGGTACCGGCTTTCCCGGGCATGGGGATGGATTCCTCCTTCCAACGGGGGTGTTCCGCCCTTTCCCGGTAGGCTGCTACCAGGTCTCCGTCTCGCGTGGCGGCGATGAAATCATTCCATCCATCGGCATTGAGATCGCCGTAATCCATGAACATCACCTCGGCTCCTTTTCCGGCCACATAGCGCTTCTTCCACGGTTGATACAACCTTTCCGGTCCTGGGTTTTCCAGCCACCAAATGCCCGATTCGGGGCCGTTTCTCTGCGAGAAGGCGATATCCGTAAGCCCATCCCCGTTCAGGTCGAGAGCACGCAAGGACATGACCCAGTCCGCTTGAGTCAGACGGCGCCATTTCCAATCGGCCAAAACCTCTCCGTCTTCCGGGGCTTGCAGCCAACCAATTTGCCCTGTTGCGCCTTTTGAGCCGACCACCAGATCCACTCCCCGTTTTTGGTCAAGCTGAAGGGGCAGGGCAAACATCCACCGGCTTTCACTTTGCAAAGCCGGGAAGGCCCGGGTTATCCAAGGGGAGGCGGTAAGGTTTCCGCTCGGACCGGACGGGGAAAAGTGAGCGTAGACGGTGCGTTCCTCTCCCTCGGTTGAGGATACGACATCGAGCTGGCCGTCGTGATTCAGGTCGATAAAGACGGCGTCCTCCGGAGACTTTACCTGGCCGGCTACGGCGTAAGACCACCGGTCCCGAGCTTTTTCCGGACCCGGGTTGAGGTATACCCGAACCTCGGATCCCTGTTCCCAGCCGGAGGCGATATCGGGCAGTCCATCCCCGTTGATATCCCCCAGGCGAACCCCATCGGCTCCCCGCGACCCGGCATCGATAGTGTGGCGCGGCCAGGGCTTGCCCTCGGCCTCACCGGGATAGCCCGTTGCCTTCAAATAATGACGGTAGGTGGAATTGTGATCCAGGGCCTCGCTACTCGTCAGGCTGTAGAGGTATACGCCGAAGCGCAATCGCAGGCGTTTCCCGGTCCTGATGGATTTCACCTGTTCTTCTCCCCTGCCAAAGTCCTGATCGGAAAAGGGATTGGCTGCGGTAAATCCGTAATCCCTTGAATGAAAGCGACTGGGCCGGAAATTTCTTGGATCGGGCATGAGCATGGCTCCGGTTCGTTTGCCCTGGATGAGGCCGGAGTAGTCGCACCAATCGGCCCGCCGGCCCCAGCCTTCGCTTTCGTTGACGTGGCCCCTGCTGTTGAGGATTTGACCGCTTCCTTCCTCCACTCGCAGGGGAGTTGCCATTCGTATCCCCACTCCCATTTCCTGCTGATCGCCAAAGTGGACGGTTTCAACGGCCAGAAAAGTGGAATCGAATTGAAAGAGGTATCCGTGAGGGAGGCGAAGGAGGGTGTGCTGGGCCCGCTCGGTACAGAACACACGGTCCTTGTGCCGAAAAATATTTTCCACGGTAAAATCTATGCGGTCGTGGCTCACCTCGGGTTCTTGCACAAAACCTCCGTGTCGGATTTCGGATTTGTTACGCCAGAAGTCCCCGTCATTGATTTTGCCGAAACCCATCCAGATTCCGGGATGCATGGTGTCGTGGTCCATGAGGTCGATGCCTTCCCGGGGAGGCCAGTGCCGCGTGACCTGAATTCCGTTGGGCGCCTTGATGTTGGAGAAGTGGGGACGTTTGACCTTTTCGTCCCTATAGGCATAGGTGGTTACCAACAGGCTCCCGTCGTAGATCTCAATCCGGCCTTTCCCCGGCTCATGCCGGACCGCGAAATTGGCCGAGGACCAATTAGCGGCGGCCAGGAGTATAATGAAGATGAGCCGAAACACGGTTTGAATTTACGGTTTCTAGCCGGGGACAGAAAGTTAATTTTTCGAGCAATCAGAAATTAACCACAGAGGACACAGAGAGCACAGAGAGAGGCGCCGGGGGCGCCAATGAGGATTTATAAAGTTGCTGAGATGCTGAGTTGCCGAGTTGCTGAGATTTCTTGGAATCGTGATCTTGATCAAGATCGTGATCGAAAATTCCCGAGGAATTGTCTCTCGCAAAGATCGCCAAGAAGAAGAGGGAACCACAAACCGAGCTTCGCAATGCTACGCAGGTCAAGAAGGTACAAAATGCTCAAAACAAGGAATTAACGGAGGGCGGGTTTTCCAACCCGCCAATTTGTAGGGGCGAGGCATGCCTCGCCCACATTCCTGCCTTCAACGCCGTTGGCGTTATCATGATCGAGATCACGATGATTTACTTCGTGACCCTTCGTGTCCTTCGTGGATTTTTCCTTCTTCCTTCTTCCTTTCTTGCCGGGGGATTTCCACCTCGTAGAGTTGGGAATGACCGGTTCGGTTGGAGGTGAATAGCACGCGCTTTCCATCCGGGGAGATATTGGGGTGGGGATGGGTATGCTGGGGGGCATAGACCTCAACGGGTCCGTCGTCGTAGGGGCAATGATCGGCGTTCCAGTGGTCGCCCGCATTGGTTGCCTCGGTCAGGCAGAGCGGGACCGGTTTCGACAAACCTTCACCGAGGTGAAACAATAGCAGGCCAAGGTCCGGATTTTTTGTGTCGCTCACCATCCATTGGCCGGTTGGATCGACCATGGGGTGCCAGGCGTTGAAAGCGCACACTTTGCGAGCGGCGCCGGTATCGGTATGGATGGCGATTACTCCATGGGGCCAGTTGGTGGTCATAATCTCCCTGCTTCCCGGTCGCCAGGTTTCGTGCACGATCCATTCTTTTTTTGCCGCGTCCCGTCGGTAGACCAGACGGTTATCGCTTCCGTCCCGCCGCATGACCCAGATCCGGGAATGATAGGGTCCGGCATAGCGAAGCCAATTGGAATCCTGGGGATGAAATTGGGGATGACCTATGGAATCGCGTTCGAGAATTATTTGGGAGCGCAAGGTAGCTGTTTCCAGCACTATCATTCTAGCGGTTGTTCCGGTCTTGATGGGGACGGCCCAAAAGCAATCGTCCGGGCTGAGAGTGGTGGTTCCCATAGCTGCTCCGACCATGCCTTTCTCCCGGATATTCGAGCTTCCGAAGTCGAGTACCTGTTCTTCCTTGAAGGTTTCGGTGTCCACGCGCCAACCTCCCGGACCGGCGGTAAAGTAGACATGGCGGCCATCCCGGGAGGGGTGGATGGACCATTCGTTGAGGTCCGGTCGGTCGGTCAGTTGCAGCAGCCGATAGGAATCGGTTGGCAGAAGGTAGAGTTGGGGCGAGCCCGAGCGGTGGCTGACGAGGACGAGGTGTCGCATGTGCCGGTCCCAGGCCGGGATGTAGTAGAAGGGGTGGTGGTGAATGGACGGGTGGTCGGTCAACTGACGAACCGAGGCCCCCGTAACCGGATCCTGAAACCGACGCATTTCGGATGGATACTGCTTCCCTTTGCTCACTTGCGGGGAAGTTGGAGGATGCGCTCGGCATTGGCGCTGAAAATCTCTTTGGGCAGTCCTCCAGCGGCGGTGAGCGTTTCTCGAATCCCGGAGAAGGGAAAATCGGTGGCAAACAGGCATTGGGAGGGGCCGAAAAAGGCCAAGCCGGCTTCCATGGCCAAACGGGAACCGAATGTGGCTGTGTCGGCGTAAAATTTGCCGAAGGCCTGGACCGGCTCGATGGAAAGTTCGGGCCTTGTCTCTCCGGGCCGATCCGGGGAGTGGCGGGGATCCCTTGCATCGAATCCATGTTGCAAACGCCCTTCCATCATGGGAATGGCGCCGCCGGCATGGTGGGTGATCACCTTCAGCTCGGGCCATTTATCGAACAGGCCGGCAAAAACGAGGCGTCCGGCGCAGATACCGGTTTCGTGAGGCCAGCCGAAGGCCCACCAGAGGTCGTATTTGGAAAACTCCTCCCCCGGGTAGTCTCCCGGTGCGACTCCCCGGATGGGGTGAAGCCAAACGGGCCGGTCGAGTTGAGCCATGAGCTCGAAGAGGGCCAGAAACTCGGGTCGGTCCAAGGGCAGGCCGTTGACGCTGGTGTAGAGTTGAACCCCCAAGGCTCCGAGTTGACCGATGGCGTAGCTGGCTTCTTCAAGGGCAGCTTCGGGACAGTTGAGGGGAAGGGATGCGACAAAACCCGGAAAATGGTTGGGGTTTTCCGAACTCCACTGCGCCATGGCTTCATTGCCGATTCTGGCCAATTGGGGAGAATTTTCCGCCGTGGTTATCATTTCGGGTGAGGGGGAGCTGAGGCTCAGTATCTGACGGTAACCGGGGAACTTTTCCATCAGTTCGATTCTCTCCTTCCGGTCGCACATGCCCGTCCTGTCCACGGCCCGGTCGAACATGGGAAGCGCTCGCTTTTGCACGGCCCGACAGGCCTCGACGTAAGGGGGAGGCAGGCAGTGATTGAAGACGTCGATGCAGGAGTGGGTCATGGTAACGCGGCCCGCGGCTGGGGCCCGGAATTACCGGACTACGGGATAATCGATGGCTTTGAGTTGATCCCTGATATCCTGGATGCCGGCAGGGGAGAGGGGCCGAATCGGTCGCCTGAAATGCGGACTGGGGAAACGCCCCATGAGCCAGCGGGCCACTTTCATTCGTTGGTGCGCGCCGCAGCCCGGTTCTCCGAAATTATAGATCAGGCGGGCCAGGGGCGCCACCGTTTCGCGGGCTTTGCGGGCTCCTTCCAGGTCGCCATTCAGGGCCGTGTGAACGCAATCGACCATCAGTTCGGGGGCGAAACCGGCAAAGCCTATAAGGGCCCCATCGGCTCCTTCGAGGAGGGTGGCGAGGAGAAATTCGTCGGCGCAGGTGACTATGGACACGTGGGGGGCCTCGGCCTTCAGTTGTTCGTAATCGTAGAGCCAACGGGACATGTCCCGGGTGCCCATCTTGATCATGACCACTTCCGGAATCTTCACCATTTCCATCATTTCGTCCAAGGTATACCCGGCCTTGGTCCAGGCCGGGTATTGGTGAATAATGATGGGGACCCCCGATCCTTCGGCCACGTCCCTGATGAATCCCACCGCCGTTTCGGAACTGCGCCCAAAACGCAACCAATGGTGCGGAGGCATGAGCAGGATGGCCTCGGCCCCGGCATCCCGGGCCGATTTGGCCTGATCGATGGCTTCGAAGGATCCCTCGGCGGAGACGCCGGTAATGGTTTTTACGGGCCGGTTTTTCACCGCCCCGGCCTTGTCCGCGCTGGTTCGCACCACGGAGGTGACGGCGTCTCTCTCATTCGGTCGAAGCGACATGATCTCACCGGTGTGACCGTTGCAGACGACCCCCTCGATGCCATCGACCCCGGCTACTTCCTCGATGTAGCGGGCCAAGCCTTCCTCGTCGATGGATTCATCCCGGTAAAACGGGCACAGGGTGGCGGGAAAAACCCCTGACCAGGGCTGATCGTTCCAGTTGCTCATGACGGGGGCGCCCAAGGGCGCCAATTAGGAATTAGGAGGAGTGATGGAGTAATGGAGTGTTGGAATGGTGGAATGGTGGAATGGTGGAATGGTGGAATGGTGGAATGGTGTGATTGGGCTATTGCGGTGCGTCTGAATTCTTCAAGAAAAAATTATGTGCCTTCACGAGAGTCTATTCCTCATTTCTCTCTCCCTCTC
Source organism: Opitutales bacterium (assembly GCA_965204545.1). Taxonomy (GTDB): domain Bacteria; phylum Verrucomicrobiota; class Verrucomicrobiia; order Opitutales; family UBA2995; genus JAABVD01. The sequence goes on from CBDBFA010000003.1 coordinate 2,665,654, forward strand.
TGTGTCCTCTGTGATCTCTGTGGTTTTCTTTCCCCAAATTCCTTTTAATCTAAGTGGCGATCCAGACGAAGCCGGCGATCAGGCTTATCACGCCGATCCAACCGGCGGTGAAGCCGAGGATGGCGACTTTGGAAGGCATGGGGATTTCCAGCCCGAATGCGGTGGTGAGCATTTTGCGTTGGGCGGGCGATACCCCATCGGGCAATTGGCATGGGGTGACAATTTCTTCACCCTCGGCGATAGGAGTCCGGGTGAGTTGATAGTAGCGGTCGAGCCGTTCCTCGTCTACCGGGCGGGAGAGAAGACTGACCACAACTCCGGCAGCGATAGCGCAGACCATGTAAAAAACAATGAGCCAGGGTTCATACATCTCGAGGTTGTCCGGCGGTCCATGGGTGAGGTGCAGCGCTTCCGCAAAAGGCAGAGTGTACAACCATTCGGCAAAGAAGGTTCTTTCCGCCAGCCACCAAGCCGCGAAGGCGGTCAAGGTGCTGGCCCAAGCCCCGGCAGGAGTGGCTTTTCTCCAAAGCAAACCCATCCAGAAGGCGATCCCCATCATGGGCAGTATCTTGAGCCATATCATCAGTCCGGCTATGACCCCGGACAGCCAGAAGGCGAAAACAACTCCCGCAACCACGATGGCGACCGCTCCGAGGCGACCGACCCAAAGGTAATGCGGAATGCTCTCGTTCTGGCGAAAGGGTCGATACAGGTTTTCAGTGAAAAGCGCGGCGGCGGATATCATGAAGGAATCACAGGAACTCATGATGCCGGCCAACAGGGATGCGATGAATACCCCCAGGAGACCGACCGGGAGAAACTGCCGGGCCATATCGCCGTAAACGCTGTCGGGATGGATTGAATCCAGATTTACGCCCTGCTGAATATACAAAGCCAACGCCCCGATACCGGTCAAACACCAGGCTACCGTGCAGATGCGCTTTATAAAGGTGCCGGTCATGTAGCCGAGGCGTCCTTCCATTTCCGTTTTTCCAGCGGCCGAATTCCCCATGGCGCTGGGGAGAGCGACGATGCCGACAATGACCTGGAAGGAAACCATGAGTATCCAAAACAGTCCGATCTCACCGGGCGCGACCAGGGAAAGCTTCTCAGGATGATCCACAGCCAAGGTAGCTTTGACACCGCTCAGACCTCCCGCCGCGGCCAAGACGTAGGGCAAGAGCATGAAGGAGAAAAGCAGGGTGAGCACCCCTTGGATAAAATCCGTGACCACTGCGGCGCCCAGCCCCCCGGCCAGACCATAGGTGACGAACAGAACCGAGGTGACGACGATGGCCAGGTTGGCGTCGATAGCTCCACCGGTGCCGGCATCGATCAAGGCGCCTGTGCCCTTCAACAAGAGGCCGATCTTGGCTATCATGCTGAGGATGCCGACCAGGGCGAACAGGAAGGATACGCTTCGGTCGTAACGGAGCTCAAATACGTCGGCCGTAGTGGTGGCCCGAAACCTCCGCATGATGGGGGCAATGATCCAGAAAAAGGGTGTAACCAGGAGCCACAACCACTGGTACCAGATTCCGGAGAGGCCGCTGCGCACCGTGCCCGAGGCCACGGTTACGGCCTGGTCGGATGCGGTGCCGGTGCCAAAGGCATGCATGATCATCATGACTTTTCCGAAGCGCCGGGGCATGAAGAAATCGGCCGACCGTTTTACCTGCTTGCCGGTATGAACCCCCAGGAGGGTGATCCCCAGCAGGTAGACTACAATAACCGTGCCATCCAGCCAGTGGATGGCGGCGATGGGGAGGGAAAGGGACACTTTGGACGGGTGGTTCGGCTCAGCTACTCCGTGGTCGGTTGATTCGGGCAGCGATGCAAGTGAAATAAAACACCCTATCCCGGAAAATAAATGAAAAAAGGATTATTGGGCCGCGAATCCTCGTATGGGGTCATTCCTTGCAATCTTGACGCAGCTTGCTACATCCGAAGGGGTCACTCCTGGATTTTCAACCTGGGGACATGTCAAAAATCAAGGAACTGACCCTGACTGACGTGCATAACATATTTCTCTACAACCCCGCCAAACCAGGGCCATATGGGATAAAATCAATATATGACTTGAAATTCGGCGGTGAATTCTATCAGGTCGGAGGCGTTGCAAGCGCTGTTTTCTCCCCGGTTTTCTGAGGGCACATCGGTGGGCAATTTAAATGAATCAGGTTAGGGTTCCCAGTGGCTCATTTTTTGGAATACTCCGTGCGGAAAAGACTTCTCATTCTTCTGCTGGCTCTGGTTAGCCCTGTCCATTTGCCAGCCGTGGTGGGACCCCGATCGGAGGCGGTCGATCCGGACCAATACGGACAGGTCTTTTACGTCGATAGAGGATCCGGAGACGACGTGGTTGGCGATGGTTCGATATCAAAACCCTGGGCCAGCATCATACACGCGCTGGAGCATTCCGGCTTTGCCACCTCGGACCATCGGGTGGCGGTGCTCGTTTCCAGGGGTCGCTACCTGCAACCGACCTTCGTCCTGCGCCCCCACGTCGACTTGTATGGCGGCTACGCCAGACCCGGAGGCGAACGCAACATCTACGCCCACGCCTCGGTATTGGATGGAAATGGGGACCGCCGGATCGTTTTTGGGGCCGATCAGGCTCGGCTGGACGGCTTTCATCTGGTAGATGCGCGCGTTCGCGGGAAGGGGGCCGCCCTTCATTGCGACGGCGTTTCTCCGACCATAATCAATTGTATCTTCGTCAACAACCGCACCCTGATCCCGGATCCATGGGACCCGCCTCTCCTTCATGAGACCGGCAATGACGGAGGAGCGGTCATGATCCTGAACGGAGCCAAGCCCGAAATTTCGCACAACTATTTTTTCAACAACTCCACCGAGTGTGGTCGAGGCGGCGCGTTGGCGGTCGATATTGGGGCCGATCCGATGGTGAAGAACAATGTTTTTGCCAACAACCGGGCCGGCTTGGACGATCCCATGCGCAGTAGCGATGGGGGAGCCGTATCCTGGTTTGACGGGTCGGCCGGGGAATTTTCCGGCAACGTTATCGTAGCCAATTCCTCCTTGGCAAACAACGACGCGGGCGGCGTTTTCGTGGCGCTGTGGGCCGCGCCGGTCGTTTCATCCAATATCTTTGTGGGCAACTACAGCGACGACGACGCGGGCGGGCTCTTTAGCGGAGGGCAGGAACACCGTTACGATGCCCCCTTGGACCCTTATCCGGCCAAGGATCGATACAACCTCCTGGTGGAGGACAATGTCTTTGTGGGAAACCGCAACTCCGCGGACAACTCTGGAGCCATGCGGATTACCATGGAATCACGGGCTCATTTTGTCGGGAACGTGGTAGCTGAGAACCACGGCGGCATGTATCTGCAACGCTCCGAGATAATGGCGGAGAACAATACGGTTTGGCAGGATTGGAAGTTCCTGGAGGACAAGGAATCCCTCGCACCCAGTTATTTTTCGGGAAACGTGCTCAAAGGACCGGTCGGGCCGATCGAAGCTCGGGTGACGTTTGAGGGAAACATGGTGGAATCATCGGTGAGGGATGGGAATCGTATCCCCATTGCCGATATTTTTCAGGATGATGCTCTCAGTGGGGAAATTCTATTCCTATCCTTCAATTCTCAAACATACTCGACGGTTCTGAAAACAGCGGAGTCCCTGCCCTCCGATTTGGCCGGCCGTCCCGTGCGCCTGAGTGAAGATCACGAGGATGGCCAGTGGCGGGTGATCAAGTCCTCCGGCGGTCGCCGGATGGAAGTCTGGGGCGCGGTCCAAACCACTACTGGCGGGGTGAACGCCTACGATGTTATCCGCACTTTTACTTTGAAAGAGGGCGCGCCCAAAGGTGTGGGCGCTGGATCCCTTTAATCGACCAACCCCGTCTGTCATGATGTCATGCGTGTTTCGAGTTCCCTGTTTTCTGGCCGCTTTCGCGGCGGCTTCCTGTATTGGGGCGGAGTACTCCGGTCCCAAGCGCCTCAACAAAGCCATTGAGTTGTTGGAGGCGGGCCAACCCATTTACTATACCTACGGCGCTCGTGGAAGCGACGCACCGCGCACCGGAGAAGAAATGTTCGAGCTGGGGAAATCCCTGTCCAAGACCTGGGCCGATCTGATCATGTACGACATGGAGCACTCCGCCCTGGATTTCAATCTCCTGCGGTCCTTCATGTCCGGGTTGCTGGAGGGAGGACCAACTCCGAGCGGACACCGTACACCGGCCGTGGTCGTGACCTTGCCATTGATGGGCCTGGACCCCCAATCGGTGAAGATCAACGGCTGGATGGTTCAGCAGGCCCTCTCGGCCGGTATCCACGGTGTACATTTGTGCCGGGCCCGCGACCCCGAGGCGGTGCGGGAGTTTGTCCGGCAAGCCCGCTACCCCGTGCATCGACAGGGACTCGATCTCAAAGGGGGGCTCAAGGAAGGTGTCCGCGGTATGGGCAGCGATGGTTTTGCCAGAAAGATCTGGGGGCTTACCCGCGAGGAATACTTTACGGTGGCCGATACCTGGCCCTTGAACCCCCGGGGGGAAATCATGCTGGGAGTGAAGATCGAGGATCCTCATGCCCTGCGCAACTGCGAGGCGACCGCGGCGGTGGCGGGACTTGCCTTTGTCGAGTCGGGCCCGCGCGACATGGGTTTGTCTTACGGATTCCTGGAGGGAAGGGCCGATCCCCCTTTGTCTCCCGAGGTCTTGGCGGCCAATGAGCGCGTTCTGGCCGCGGCGGACGTGGCCGGTGTGGCTTTTCTCAATAATGTTCTTCCCGACAACGTAATTTCCGGTATCGAGGGAGGAATCGATATAGCGGCCGGGGGCAGCCGGGAGGCGGCGGAGATCGGTCGCAAACACACGGGGCGGGTGATGCCCTGGTAAGGAAATCGGGGGTTCTGTCATGGAGTTGGCTTTTATCGATTGGCTGGTAGTTTTCATCTACCTGGCGAGTATAGCCAGTATCGGTCTTTATGTCTCCCGTGGACAGCGGACCGTACGCAAATTTTTCACGGCGGACCGTTCCATCCCGTCCTGGGCGGTGGGGTTCACCCTGATGGCTACCATCGTGGGGAGCGGCACCTTTGTGGGACACCCCGGCACCGCCTACGGCAAAGGGATGATACTGTTCCTCCCGCACATGTTGCTGCCGTTGGTGCTCCTGATAGTCGCGGTGTGGATCGTGCCCTTTTACCGGCGGGTGGTGCAGATGAGCGCCTACGAATTTGTCGGCCGCCGGTTCGGACTGGGAAGTCGCATCTACACCTCGCTGGGATTTCTGGCCGACCGCACCTTCGACCTCGGAGTGACGCTGGTGACGACGGGCATAGCCCTGTATGTTTTTACTGGTTGGGACCCCATGCATGTCATTTTAGGCACCGGTCTGTTCACCTTGATTTACACCATGATCGGGGGCATCACGGCGGTGGCCTGGACCAACGTGGCTCAGGGAATCATTTTGTCGGGCGGAGCCGCGCTCATTCTGATCCGGGTCCTGTTTGCTCCGGAGATCGGGGATCCGGCGGGCATCATCAAGTCTTCCTGGGAAGCGGGCCGTTACAGTTTCGGTTCCTGGGAGTTTTCCTGGCGCATGCTCTTCGACCGGGAGACCACCACCATCTGGATATTCTTCTTTGCATACTTCATTCAGTGGAGCCGCCGCTATATCACCGACCAGCACATCGTGCAGAACTACCTCATCGGCGAGTCGGACAAGGCGGCCAGCCGCGGCGCCTTGATGGGGGCGTTTTGCTGCCTGCCCATATTCTTCGCCTTCATGTTCATCGGGGGCAGTTTCTATGGTTTCTTCGATCTGATGCCCGGTGATGCCGGACCCGTCAAGGCGGATGAAGTCATGCCGTATTTTCTTTCCCACTACATTCCGGCGGGGGTATTGGGATTGATATTGGCCGCAATCCTGGCCGCGGCCATGTCCTCGGTGAGCGCCGATCTCAACAGTATCGCAACGGTCCTGACCACCGACTACTTCGGAAATATCTTTCCCAAAGTGAAAGAGAGAACCCGGCTCATATGCGGGAGGCTCTTTGTAATGATCGGGGGCTTATCAGCCTCCACCATTGCGATACTGCTGCTTCCCAAGGATGGATCGGTCCCCCTAATGGAACGGGCCATAACCATTGCCACCATCATATCGGGCGGTACCCTGGGATTATTCTGTCTCGGTTTTCTGACCCGGCGCGCCACCCGCACAGGGGTCTATTACGGAATTGCAGCATGTGTGATCTTTACCTCCTGGGCCCTCTTGTCCAAACCCGACGGGGAGGGCCAACGCATCCTGGATTTCGGGTTCAATTGGGAAATGAATTCCATGCTCATCGGCCTGTTCGGTCACTTCATACTCTTTGGCGTGGGTTACCTGACAAGCCGCCTCTTCGGAGGTTACCGGCCGGCCTATGTGGAGGAATTGACCATTCATCAAGTGAGAAAGCTGAGAAGAGATGAGGCGGAAAAGGCGCAAAAAACATAAAAAGGAGTCTCTCGCAAAGCCGCCAAGAAGCAAAGGACGCAAAGAATGGATGAGAATTCAATTGGTAAGGTAGTTGTGGATGCGACTATTGCAGTGCATCGTGAGGTTGGTCCGGGATTGTTGGAGACCGTTTACGAATTGGTTCTGCTGGACGAACTGCAAAACCGGGGGTTGGTTGCTAAGCGCCAAGTACCCATCCCTATCCACATCCGTGGAATTCAATTCGATGAAGCATTCCGCGCTGACATCATAGTCGAAAACAAGGTCATTTTAGAATTGAAGTGCGTCGAGAAGACCAGCCCTGCACATAAGAAGCAACTTCTGACCTATTTAAAGCTCAGCGGAATGAAACTAGGGTATCTATTAAATTTTGCAGAAGCGATGATGAAGGACGGAATTACTCGGACCGTAAATGGGCTGCCTGAATAATAGAATCTTTGCGAACTTTGCCTCTTGGCGGCTTGGCGAGAGGATATTCAAGAAGTGGAAATGGCCACAAGAAGTACACAAAGCAAGGGACGGATTGGAATGAGGGCTAGGCATCCCAACATATTGCTGGTCATCGTCGATGATCTGTCGTCCTGCCAATTGGGTTGTTACGGTAGCGGGTACTACGAGACTCCGCATCTCGATGCTTTTGCCGGCAAGGGAATCCGCTTCGACCGGGCCTACGCCACGGGGCCGGTTTGCTCTCCGGCCCGGGCCGGGATTTACACGGGGCGCCATCCGGCCCGTCTGCATTTGACCAACTACATCCCCGGCACCGTTCCCGCCAATCCTCGTTTGATTACCCCGGATTGGCAAAAAGGACTGCCGGTTCACGAGCAAACCCTGGGAGACGTGTTCAAGGCTCATGGATACGAAACCGCTCACATTGGGAAATGGCACCTGGGGCAGGATTACCATTACCGGAGGCACCGGCCCATGGATCCGGAATCCCATGGATTCGACGAAGTTTTTGTCACGCTAAAGCCGAAGCCCCACTTCGATCCCGAGGACGATGCCCACAATGTGCAGAAACTGACGGACCGGACCATAGAGTTTCTCCGGCGGCCCCGCGACAAGCCTTTCCTGTGTGTGTTGGCTCACAACACCATTCACCGTCCGGAGATGGCTCCGTCGACTTATCTGGAACGCTTTGAAAACAAGGTTCCCCGGGAAAATGAGTGGATTCATCCAACCCAGGCGGCCATGGTGGCGGAGTTGGACGATGCGTTTGGTCGGTTGATGGAGGCTCTGGACCAGTCGGGTGGGCGTGAGGACACCATTGTCGTTTTTACCTCCGATCACGGCGCCTATGCCGACAGCGACGTTCGCAAACCCTGGCGAGGGGCCAAATCCGACCTCTATGAGGGCGGGCTTCGCGTGCCCTTCCTGATGCGGTGGCCCGGGGGCTTGGACGGGGGGCGCGTCTTTGAGGGAGCTGTTTCCCTGGCCGACCTGCTTCCCACATTGGCGGCCATGACGGGGGCGAGTTTACCGGAAGTAGAGCTGGATGGGATGAACCTGCTGCCCGTTATTTCCGGGGAAGGTGAATTTGATGAGCCGAGAACTTTCTTCTGGCACTACCCGCACTATCATCACACCGGGCTCGGGCCTTGTGGTTCGGCCCTTCGCGGAAGACACAAGTTGATCGAATGGTTTGAAGGGAGTATGGGCAATTCAATCGAGGTTCCAGCTTTTGAACTCTTCGACCTGGAGGAGGATCCCTGGGAGGAAAACGACTTGGCCGGGGAATATCCGGAGTTGGTGGAGACCCTGTCCGCCGCATTGCGGGACTGGCGCCGCCGGATCGGGGCTCAGGAAATGGCCCCGAATCCCCAATTTAATGAAGCGGCTGGCGGGCAGGCGTCCGAACCTCCGCCTGGCGACAGAATCCGAGCAATTTGAAATGAACCCATTGATCTTACAACAACCCAAGCGCCTCATTTTTGGTCCTGGCTGTGTGTCCGGGGCGGTTGATGAACTAAATGCTGCTTCCAGGAAAAGAGTATTCGTAATAACGAGCGAGGGAGTACCCGCTGAAATGGCGAAAGCCCAAATGGAAACCTGGAAAGCAGAGGGGTTGGAAGTCGGGATGTTCGTCGGAACGGACCGGGAACCGGACCTGACTGATTTCTACCAGGCGCTTCAGGCGGTCCAAGCCTATGAACCCGATGCAATTGTCGGGTTTGGTGGAGGAAGCGCCCTGGATGTCGCCAAGCTGGTCGCCGCTCTCTGGAACGGCTCCCAAAAGGTTGAGGAGGTATTCGGAATCGGGCTGGTCAATGGCCGGGAAACATACCTGGCTTGCATACCGACTACCGCGGGCACCGGAGCCGATGTTTCTCCGAATTCAATCATTCTGGATGAAGGCGATAAGTTGAAAAAAGGGGTGGTCAGTCCGCACCTGGTTCCGGATGCCTCCTTCGTGGATCCGGAACTCACCCTGAGTCTGCCTCCTTCCATAACGGCTGCGACCGGTTACGATGCCCTGGTGCATTGCATGGAAGCCTATGCCAACTTGCATTCTCACCCGGTGGTAGACGCCATCGCCTTGGAAGGCATTCGCCAGATTGGAGGGGGCCTTGAAAGGGCGGTTGAAAACGGTTCGGACCTGGAGGCCAGGACCCAGGTCATGCACGGGGCCATGAACGGAGGCCTCTGTCTGGGACCCGTCAATACGGCTGCCGTTCATGCCCTGGCCTATCCCTTGGGGGGCGCTTATCACGTAGCTCACGGGGTTTCCAATTCATTACTGACCCCAGCTGTTTTTCGATTCAATTTGACGGCAGCTCTCGACCGCTACGCCGGGATCGCCAGGGCGCTGGGAGTTGGGAAGGGAGAACCCGATGAGGTAGCTGCTGAAAAGGGATTGGCCCGGCTCGAGGAACTTTCCCGGAACTGTGGTATTCCGCAAAGGATGCGCGATTTCGGGGTTCCCGAGGAAGCCATCCCCACCTTGGCCGGGGAATCCATGAAAGTTACCCGGTTGTTGCGGAACAATCCGCGTCGACTATCGGCTGCAGACGCGGAATTCATTTACCGAGAGGCATGGTAAACGGAAACCACCTCCCTACTTCGGGTAAACCATATGAAACGCATTTTTTTTCTCGCCGCTTTGTTACTGTTTTCAGGTCCTGTGTCCAGGGCTGAGACGGTGGCTCTATGGTTGTTTGACGAGCAGGAAGGCCTTTACCCCAGTTGTCCGCTCTCGGATGCCACCCCCCGAGGCCTGCACCTGATTCTGGGGCGAGGTGGATCCATCGTGCCGGGGAAGTTTGGCGGGGCTCTTGCCGGGGTCGAGCCGAAGGATTGGGATCCGGTTTACGAACCCTCAAGTGAGGAAACCTACATCCGCTTCGGACTGAAGGCTCCGGAACTCCAACCGGGTCGCACGGTGGAACCTTTGACCTGGTTCAATAACCGCTTTGCCGCCCTGTTCACCAATGGGAACGGCCACTTGCGGCGGCTCGAGTTTGAAAATGCCACCCGGACACCCCTTAATCTCGGGCCGGAGGACTGGACGGTAGAATTCTGGTTGCAGCTCGACGGAAAGTCCAATGGGGAGGGAGTGGTATTCGAAATTGGCAGCGGACCACGGGGAGAAAATGATCGGGTGACCCGGCTTTCGGTCATACCGGAGAAGAATTTGCTCCGTTTCCATAACCATACAGGTAGTGCTACGGTGGAATTTCGCTCCAAGGAAGCTATGGCAAAGGGTTGGAATCACTATGCCCTCACCCATGGCAAAGGCCGGCTGATCTGGTATCTCAACGGGGAAGCGGTGGCGGAAGCAACGGCCCGGGTGAAGGCGCTGCCCTTTGGGGAAGAGGCCTACTTTACCGTGGCCCGGGACGGACTTTGGAACCGACCCCTAACCGCCGCAATCGATGAATTGCGCTTTTCCGACAGTGTCGATTATACCGGGTCTTTTGCTCTTCCCGACAGTTACTCGCGCCTGCACCGGGCAGGCCGGAAGCCTTATGCCTTGAAGAAGGGAGGGGAACTCCTCTATCCGGGAAACAAAGCTCCTTCCGGAGTGGTGGAAATGGGGACCCGCAAGCATCTCTTTCTCGATGACGTCCTTCTGGCCGAGAATGAGGGGGTGCGGCTGATCCCGCATCCGGCCCGATTGGAAGAAATTGTCCTGGATAGGGGAATCGGTTGGTCCACAGTGATCGAGGGTGAAGACGGACTCATCCGGCTTTACGGTGAAGGCGCGGGTGGCGTCGCCGTTTGGACCTCGCGGGATGGACTTCATTTCGAAGCCCCGGATTTGGGAAGTGGCCGGGCCAACCAGGTCATTCCCGGACCGGCCAAAGCCGGTTCCGTTATCATCGATCCGAATGGTCCGCCCGAGGAACGGTGGAAAGCGCTGGTAGGGTTGCACGACCGGGGAGGCTGGTATATCTGGACGTCACCCGACGGGTGGTCTTTCCAACGCAGTGAAACGGCCGCGCTTCCCTTCTGGCCCGGGTCGGCTTCGACCCTGTATTACGATGACCAGCGGCAAGTGTATCTGGGGCATCATCGGTCCGATTACGGTTCGACTCCCTCCGGGAAGACCGAGCGGTATTTTGTGCGGACGGAAGTCACGGACCTTTTCGGGGCTTGGGAATTTGAGCCGACGACGCGGGAAAAGGCATTGCGAATCCACCGGGACCGGCCCCTGAAAGTGGAGCAGTGGGATCCCTGGTGGTTGGACAATGGGCCGTTGGCCCCTCCGGGATTCGGTATCGAGTTTCCCATCGCCATGGGCCCGGATCCGGATCTGGATCCGGTGGCGACCGATCTCTACAACACCCGGGCCATAAAATACCCATGGGCTGAAGACACCTACCTGGCCTTTCCTCTGTGGTTTTTCCATTACCATGGAGACGGACCGCCCACTCGGCAGATACTGGCCCACCCCAGCCGGGAAATGGGTACCGGCATGGTGGAACCGCAGTTGGCGGTCAGCCGCGATGGATTGAAATGGAAACGGTATCCGCGGCCGGCCTACCTGCCCATCGGAGACCATAAGGGTTTTCCGGTGAGGCGGCCTTATCTGGCCCATGGCATGGTCAGGCGGGGAAATGAAATTTTCCAGTATTCCTACACGCGAGCCTCCTATCACGATGCCTGGACCGATACCGCGCCCAGCCCGGTTACCCATCGGCTGACCCAGCGATTGGACGGGTTTGTTTCCCTGCGCACCCCATATACCGGAGGCAGCCTCACCACTTTGCCCCTTACCTTTACAGGAAACCGTTTGGTTTTGAACATCGACACCGGGGCCGCTGGTTACGCCCAGGTGGGTATCCTCGATGAAGGAGGAATCGCCCTACCGGGTTACGCATTGGAGGATTGTATCTACATCAATACCAATTCGGTAGCCCACACCGTGGAGTGGTTGGAAAAGGGCACGGACCTCACCGCCCTGGCTGGAAAAACGGTTCGGCTGGTTTTCCGCATGCGGGGCACGGATCTCTACGCCATGCAATTTTTGGAGGATTAGGCACAAAGGCACAAAGGCACAAAGGCACAAAGGCACAAAGGCACAAAGGCACAAAGGCACAAAGTGAGCGGTGTTAGAGCATATCAAGATTTGATCGTTTGGCGAGAGTCCATTCCAGCATCTCATCTATGGTTCCTCACTCCACCATTCCATCATTCCCTCCTTCTCCTCCTCTCTCACCGAAACGATGAAGCATCATTTATTTAAAGTTTATGGGATCGCTTTGGGCCTGATTCATGGGGCAATTTGTTTTGTATCCGCGGCGGAGACGGTGGCCTTGTGGCTTTTCGACGAGCCGGAGTGGCTGTATCCGAGCCACACTGTCGACTCCAGCGCCGGACTGGATGCGCCCATGGTCCTGGGGCTGGGGGGAACCTTGACTGCAGGTAAGTGGGGCCGCGCTTTGTCGACCGTTCCCCATCCCCCGGTAGAGATTCCCGAGACGGGTGAGGCCACCGCCTCTCTCACGCCATTGCCCATACCACCGGGTCGAACTCAGGTTCCTCTCACCTGGCACAACGCCGACTTTGCCGCGCTGATGACGGGGGGGGAACGCCACCTGCGCAAACAGGTAGGTTTTGTCAATCCTACCGAGACCGATCTGAACCTGGGGGATTTCAATTGGACGGTGGAGTTTTGGCTGAAGGGGAATCCAATCCGCCAGGGAGAGGGAGTCGTCTTCGAAATCGGGACGGGACCGAGAGGGGAGAACGACACCTATACCCGACTGACGGTCGATACAACTGAGGGCAGCTTTGGATTCCTAAATGCCTCATCCGGAAACGAGGTTTCCTTGGGGGATTCAACCAAGGCATTCCAGGACGGGCAGTGGCATCATTTCGTCCTGACGTTTGATTCCAGCCGGGATGTTCTGACCCTATTCTCCGATGGCGAGCGAGTGGATCGTAAGAAAATCGAACTGAAGCGACTGCCAAGCGGCGACGAATCTTACATGAGCGTAGGGCGAAATGGGTTCTGGGGGGATCCATTGCCGGGCATTTTGGACGAGTTGCGCTTTTCCAGGGGATTGGTTTACGAAGATGGATTCCAACCGCCGGGAAGCTTTGCTCCTTCCGTTCCCGAAGTTTCCCTGATGAAGGGACCGTCCCTTCGCTTCGGACCGGATTCTCCAAAATCCGGCAGGGTGGATCTCGGTGGATCAAAGCACGTTTTCTGGGACGATTCCCTCTTTGAATCCAGCCGGGGAATCACCTTCAATACCCATCAGCCCAAATACATAACCCGGGTGGTTGAAGGATTACTGGGACAGGTCCGCAAGCACCTGACCGTTATTGAGGATGAGCAGGGAATAATCCGCATCTACCATGGGGTGGCGGACGACTACCTGGGCATTCGCATTTCCCATGATGGAGTGAACTTTGTAGCTCCGGACACCGGTTACCATTGGAAGGGCGACAAGAATATCGTCATTCCCGAAGCGGCGCCACTGGGACGTCCCATTATCGATCCGAATGGACCGCCCGAGCACCGGTGGAAGTATGTCAGCGGCCTGGAAGGCCGGGGCGTTTACCTCTACACCTCCCCGGACGGTTGGAAATGGCAGCGCCAGCGCACTGCGGTTCTACCTTTCCGTTCCGGCTCCCAATCCAGTTTGTTCTACGACGATCAGCGGCAATTGTATGTGGGTTATCACCGCACCGGACATCCCATGACCCCGGGAGGGGGAACGAGCCGGCAGTTCGTCCTTTCCGAAACGGCCGATATCTACTCCCCATGGCCGGTCGATCCTCTTACCCAGAAGGAAGCACTCGAGATCGCGCAAACGCGACCGCTTCGATTGCCCATTCCCTGGTGGATGGACAACGGACCCCTTACGCCGGGCGACTTCAGCGTGGAAATGCCAACTGTATTCGCTCCGGACCTTTCAGTCGATCCCGGGGGGAGCGGGATCTATGTTCCCAAGGGCATGAAGTACCCTTGGGCCGAGGATGCTTACATCTCTTTTCCGGCCATGTATTATGATTACGAAGAGCCACATCAGCCGTTGAACCGGCGCATTCTTTATCACCCATCCTATGAGAAAGGTTCGGGAACCATGGAATCGCATGTGGCGATAAGCCGCGACGGAGTCAAATGGAAGCGGTTCATGCGGCCGGCCTACATACCGATGGATCGCTATCAGGACCGCGACATCCATCAGATTTACATGTCCGAGGGAATGATTCGGCGCGGCGATGAAATCTGGCAGTACTTCTACGGGCAGGAGGAGTATCATTCCCCGGCCGTCCGCAACAAGGCCGGCAACGGAATTTATCGGGCGGTGCAGCGTCTGGATGGTTTTGTCTCGGCCGACACTCCTTACGACCAGGAAGTAACCGTGGTGACCCGTCCTCTAACCTTTGATGGGAACCGGCTGGAGCTGAATATCGATACCCGCGCCCTCGGGTATTGCCTGGTTGGAATCCTGGATGAAGAAGGAAAGACCATTCCCGGATATGAGGCCGAGAACTGCATCTGGATCAACGGCAACTTTATCCGGCATGAGGTGGAATGGTTGAACCCTGAGGCCGACCTCCGCGGGCTGATCAGGTTGAGGGCCAATCAAATGCGGCATTCCACCCTCAGCCTCGAGGGAATAACCAAGTCCGACTTGGGACACCTTGCCGGAAAAACCATTCGCCTGCAGTTCAAGATGCGTGGAGCCAGCCTCTACGCCATGCAGTTTGTGGAAGATTAACCACAGAGAGCACAGAGGACACAGAGTTGGGGAAGGGAAGGAGATAAACCACGGATTACACGGATAAACACGGATATGGCGCCTCTTGGCGTTCTTGTAGGTCTCTGCGAGAGCTAATCCAAAGACTCTCCAATCGACTTGGCTCAATTTGGTTTTTTCAGGCGCGGCAAGGATGCCGCTGCCCCACCGTTTACGTTTCGAAATGGTAGGGCTATCGCGTCCCCGCGATGCCGTAACCTACTTTGCGAGAGGCTTTTCTTAATTCGATCACGATCATGATCATGATCACTATAGACTTCAGCACCTTTATCCTTTAGTCTTTATCCTTCAGCCTTTCTAACTTCTCTGTGTCCTCGGTGTTTTCTGTGGTTATTCTCTTTAGGCGCTTCGGAATCCTGGCGGTCTTGACGCTTCTTTTGCTTGGCCCGGCAGCTTATCCGCAGGGGAGCAAAGCGGGTGATTCCAAGCCGCTGACGGTAGAGGAAATAAAAGCCATTGCGGAGAATTACGGGCAATTCGCTCCCGAGGATGCCTGGGTGGAGGATCCGGATTTCGCCTATTACGGCAGCGAGAACGAATGGACCCGGCGGCAGTTTTCCGCGGTGAGGGCGGAAATGCTCTACAAGCGCCGGGGGCAACGGCAGATGTTGAAGATTCTGGAAGGGGACAAGGACGAAGCCATCGCTTTGGCCGAGTTTCGCCTGGATGAGGATGCCACCGACGCGGAGTCCTGGTTCATCCTGACGGTGGCCCATTCGGTAAGGGGGGAAGTCGGGAAAGCCATGGAGTACATGCGCAAGGCTTTGCAGAACGGTATGGAGTTTTCCCGCTTCCTGGCCGGTCCCCGGGATCTGTTAAAATCCCTTACGGACTCGCCTGAATTTCAGGCTGTGGCCGAGGAAAAGGCAGTTGGGTTGATCCATGGGCCCATGTTGGGGTCGGTAACCAGTGAAGGAGCCCGTTTCTGGTTCAGGACCATGGAAGAGGATACTGTGGAGGTCCGCTGTTACGACCAAAGCGGGCGCTTGGCCGGCAAAGCCTCGGATCGAGCCGAGGCCGGGGCGGATTACACGGTTGTAGTGACGGTAGAAGCCCTGCAATCCGACACGCAGTACCGCTATGATGTGCTGGTGAACGGAACTCCTGTGCTGAGGGATGCCGGGCTCACCTTCCGCACCTACCCGGAGAGGGGCAGTTCGGGTTCATTCAAGATCGGTGTAGGGGGATGTGCCGGCTACACACCCAGGTATGAATACATGTGGTCCACCTTGGCGGCGCGGAATTTGGACGCCATGTTGTTGCTGGGAGACAACGTCTACATCAACATGCCGGAAATGCCGGGAACCTTTCACGGCTACACTTACTACCGCCGGCAATCACAATCGGATTTCCGAAAACTTGGGCATACCACTGCCCTATACGCCATCTGGGACGATCACGATTCGGCCACGGACGATGTCTGGATGGGGCCGTATAGGGACAGGCCGGTCTGGAAGCAGCCCATGGTCGAAGTATTTCAGCGCAACTGGGTAAATCCGGGAGGAGGCGGGCCGGGTTGGCCGGGTTGTTGGTTCCAATTCTCCCTGGGTGACGTGGACATCTTCATGTTGGATGGCCGAACCTACCGGACCAATCCGCACAAGGAGGAAAAGACCATGCTGGGCCCCGTTCAGAAAGACTGGTTGTTGTCGGGTCTGAAAGCCTCCAAAGCTACCTTCAAGGTTATCGCCTCGCCGGTGGCCTGGGCTTCTGCAGCCAAACCCGGTAGCAAAGATACCTGGAACGGGTTTATCGAGGAACGGGAAGAAATCTTCCGTTACCTCGGCCGGAACCGGATCGAGGGAGTGCTCCTCTTATCCGGGGACCGGCATCGAACCGACTTCTGGATAAACCCTCGGGAGGGGGATTATCCCCTCTACGAAATGAGCAGTTCCCGGCTGACCAACATCCATACGGCCGACCTGATGCCTGGGGCTGTCTTCGGCTACAACGAGAAGCCCTCTTTCGGGATCCTGAATTTCCAAACCGGGCTGGATGACCCCGAAATGAGGTTCGAGATTGTCAGCATCGACGACGAACTCATTTATGCGCATACGGTCAAGCTGAGCGAATTATCCTACCCGGATCCGTGAATGTGATCGTGATAGAATTAAGAAAAGCCTCTCGCAAAGCTCGCCAAGAACGCTGAGAAAAGGCACAGAGGCGCCGGGGGCGCCAATTAAGAATTAGGAATTAGGAATGGGGAATGAAAAGGCACAAAGGCACAAAGGCACAAAGGCACAAAGGCACAAAGGCACAAAGTGAGCGGGTTCAGAGCATATCGAAATTTAATTGTTTGGCAAAAGGGAAGGACTCTCGCAAAGAGCACGCAAGTAGGAGCGGCTTTAAGCCGCGATCCCATGAAACAGCCTCACCGCAATCGCGGGATAAACCCGCTCCTACAGCTTGATACCACTACTCCCTTCTCCCCATTCTTAATTCTTCATTCCTAATTCCTAATTGGCGCCCACGGCGCCTCTTATCCGTGGTTTATTCAGCTTAAGGCCTTTTCCAGGTTTTGCCAATTGGCTATCAGGTGCCCTCTGCTTTGGTGAAGTGTGTCGTCACCCGAATAAATCAGGAGGGTCTTGTCGTTCTTTCCATGATCATGGCGCTTCCAGTAATCGAGACCGGCAAAGAAGGAAGCGTTCAAGGTCTGCCCTGATTTAACTTCGATGGCCAGGCGCATTGGCCCTTGATCAAGCAGAAAGTCTATTTCGTTTTTGTGACTATCTCTCCAAAAAAACAAGTTCGAAGGCTCTGCGCGGTTGTATTGACACTTGAGGATTTCCGAAAAGACCAGGGTTTCAAAGAGGTAGCCGCGAAGCGGGTGGTGCTCCAACTGATATGGTTCCCTCATGCCAAGCAACCAGGATGCCAAACCCGTATCCACAAAGTACAGCTTGGGCCTCTTGACCAAGCGCTTGTTAAAATTGCTATGGTAGGGTTTCAACAGATGGATAACGTAGCTGGCCTCCAGCACCGATAGCCAACTCTTGGCCGTTTTGTAATCAATCGAGGCCTCATTACAGAGCGCCCCAATATCGAGGATTCTACCCGTTCGTCCGGCGCAAAGGCGCAGAAATGTCTGAAAGCTCGATAGATCCCGAATGTTAATCAATTGCCTGACGTCACGCTCCAGATAGGTTTGGACATAGGCCCCAAACCAGAGACGCGGATTGGCCCCATGGATCGCGGTGGAGGGGTAAAGGCCTTTCCATAGGATCTCATTGGCATTAACCGGCTTTTCCAACTCGCCCTTCGTTTCGCCAAAACTCAATGGCAGAAGCTTCAGGTAACCCGCCCTCCCCGCCAATGATTGGGAGATCTTTTGGTCGAGTAGAAATTGATGGGAACCCGTCAGGATGAACCTTCCATTCCATCGTTTCCTATCTACGATTCCTTGCAAATAGGAGAAAAGCTCGGGCGCTTGTTGCACCTCGTCGATGACCGCGCCTTCGCCTAGAGCAGACAGGAATCCTCTAGGGTCGGAGTGGGCTGCCTCGCGAAGGTCCGGATCCTCCATGGAAACGTACGGTTTCTCCGGAAACGCAGTTTGAGCAAGCGTGGTCTTTCCGGATTGACGAGGCCCGGTGATGGCAACGACTGGAAACGTTTGAGCAAGCTCTTCACACGCGGTTTGAGCTATTCTCGGAACAATTTTGTGCATATTTTGGAATAAACTCCAAAATTTACACAAGTCAATGGAGAAAAGGATGAAGGCTGAAGGAGGAAGGCTAAAAATAAATCGTGATGGTGATCGAAAGGAGAATTGACTCTCGCAAAGCTCGCTAAGAACGCTAAGAAGTGCCGGGCGCGCGAATTACGAGATTTCATTCTCCAACATCAATTGATAACCTATTACAAAACTGTAGGAGGGGGTTTATCCCCCGATTGCAGTGAGGCTATTTAAAAGATCGGGGGATAAACCCCCTCCTACAGTTCTCCAAATCACCATCCCATGAACATTTTCTCCTTCCTCCCCCATTCCTAATTCCTGATTGGCGCCCCCGGCGTCTCTCATCTGTGTAATCCGTGGTCGTTTCTTTTTTTCTTTCTCCAACTCTGGAAGTGAAAAAGGGGTCAGCCCTAGTATTGAAGTATTAACCATTGATGAGCATGGAAAAGAAAGTTAATCCCAGTAGCGTAGAAATGGGGCGAATCAGAACCGTTCAATACTTCAATACTAGGGCTGACCCCTTTTTCACCGTTCATGATCAGGATTGAATCCATACGGGCTCGAACCATTCCGCTGCAGGCCGATTACCGTAATGCCACGGTTAGTTTTGCCGGGCTGACGGGATCGGTTGTGGCCATTCTGGCCAGAGGGGATGATGGATCCGTTGAAGTCGGCTATGGATTCGGGTCCATAGGCCGTTACGCCCAAACTGAAATGATCCGGGAGCGGTTTGGGCCTCGCCTGCTGCGGGCGGACCCTTCCGCCTACAACTGGGATGGATTCCCGGATCCCGTTCGGTTGAATCGGCTCATGCGCCGCGACGAAAAGCAAGGGGGTCACGGGGAGCGATCGGTTGCTATCGGAGCGATCGACATGGCGGCCTGGGATCTCTATGCCAAACTCGAGCGGAAGCCGCTCTTTCTCTGTCTGGCGGAGCGCTTTAACGGGGGCCGATCCGATCCCTCGGTCGAGGTCTATGCGGCGGGGGGATACTATTATCGTGAGGGAGGACGGGCCCGGTTGCGACGGGAGTTGGAGGGTTATCTGGAAAGGGGATTTCGCTCGGTCAAGATCAAGATCGGCGGCGCATCCTTGAAGGAGGATCTGCAGCGGATAGAAACCGCCATCGCCACGGTGGGTTCTCCGGGTGACGTGGCGGTAGATGCGAACGGCCGCTTCAGCGGGGAAGAAGCGCTGGAATGGGGAAGAGCCATGGAGGATTTGAACCTGCGTTGGTATGAGGAGCCGGTAGATCCATTGGATTTCGAGGCCTACAACCAGTTGGGTTCAGCTTACGGGCCGCCCCTGGCAACCGGGGAGAACCTCTTCTCCCTGCAGGAGGTAAAAAACCTGATTCACTACGCCGGGTTGCGTCCGGATCGGGATATTCTGCAGATGGATCCGGGTTTGGCTTATGGGGTCTCGGAATACCTGGAAATCATCCAAGCCTTGGAAAGCGCCGGTTGGTCGCGGAGAAGCTGTTTCCCGCACGGAGGGAATTTGTTCAACCTTCACATCGCCCAAGGCCTGCAGATCGGGGGAACGGAAGTCTATCCCGAAGTTTTTGCCCCTCTCGGAGGATTTGGAGAGTCGGTTGAAATCGAGAACGGACGGGCCTCCGCTCCCGAGGTAACGGGTATCGGTTGGGAAACCAAGCCCGATTTGATGGATTGTTTCACAGAATTGAGGGCGATGGAGTGGGGGAGTGATGGAATTGTGGAGTGATGGAATGGGCGAGATGAGTTTCAGAGTTTAATCGTGATCGTGATCTTGATCGTGATCGAAAATAACGGAGGGGGGACATTCCTGTCCCCCAATTTTTCATTTAAAATAGGCACGCTGGGCTTTGGAGTGGAACTGCTTTGCAGTTCAATGCATGGCGGATGTAGGAAAGCTTATGGAAGAAGGGGTCAAGACGTAAAAAGTTATGCCATACTCCTTGGAGTACGCAAGGCATGACCCCGACGACCCAGGTGAGACATAATATTGCTGGCACGGATGCGAATGTAATGGTTATATTCGAGATTCAAAAGCCGTTTAAACTATGAAGCGTCGCCAATTTTTGGGTCTGGGTCTTACCGGAATGGCCGGTTTAGGAGGGCAAAGCCTTCTGGCCCGCTCGAAGGAGTCAGAAGCGCATTATGCCAAAGCGGAGGACTTGAACCTCGAAATTACCGACCTGCGGACCTTTGTGGTCGATTCGGCAAACGACGAAAATTTCGTTTACGTCAAGATCTACACCAACCAAGGAATAACCGGTCTCGGTGAAGGAACCATGACGGGCAAAGGACTTACGGTGGAAGCGGCCATTCAGGAGCACAAGCGCTATCTTCTAGGTAAGGATCCGACCGATATCGAACGCTTGTGGCAGGGTATGTTTCGAGGTCCCCGTTACCGGGGCGGCCCTATCCTCACCTCCGCCATCAGTGCGGTGGAGATCGCCTTGTGGGATATTCTGGGAAAGGCGCTGGGACAGCCTATCTGGAAACTTCTGGGAGGAAAGGCGCGCGATAAAGTCCGTGTCTATCCGCACGTGCGAAGCGGCAACGTTCTCATGCATCACCACCAGCCTCCCGGAACGCCGAAACCCGAACCGCTCTCATATCCGGAAATGTACTTGAAGCGGAAAGAACAGGGATGGACCGCATGCAAGGCCGGTTTCCTGGAGGCCGAGAATAATCTGGTCGAGCCGGCCAAGATGATTCGAAAGGCCATCGACAGGCTCAGGCGGGTACGGGAAGCGGTGGGCGCGGATTTCGACATCTTGATCGATGCCCATGGGAAGCCGACAACGCCCATGGCGATTCAGTTTTGCCGCCGGGCGGAGGAGTATGATCCCTTCTGGGTGGAGGAAGCGACCCAGCAGGAAGACATTGGGGAGTTGGCTCTCCTGCGGTCGCAAACGGCCGTGCCTTTGGCCACAGGGGAACGATTGTTGACCAAGTACGCGTTCAACGAGATCTGCGCCAGGCACTTGGTGAATTACGTAAACCCGGACGTGGTCCATTGCGGAGGGATTGGGGAGATGCGTAAAATTGCCGCTTTGGCCGAGGCCTTTCGCATCGAAGTTTCGCCGCACAATCCGCAGAGCGAAGTAAGCACCATGGCCAGCCTGCACGTGTGCATGAGCACACCCAACGCCACCTTACTGGAAATCGGCTCTGGCCAGTCTCCCTATTTCCAGGACCTATTTTATGGTGGAGGGGTAGTATTTGAAAATGGATTCGCGTTACCGCCGGACCGGCCAGGCCTTGGATTGGATCTGGACGAAACGGTAGCGGCCAAAATGCCCTATAAACCCAAGGACTGGAGCGCCCATCGTTGGCCCGACGGTTCCATTGGCGATCGTTAACCGGCATGTCTCACAAAATTCGTAGCGAGCGAATGGAGGTCGAGTGCTGGCGGGGGCTTCGTGCAGATTCGGGGGTGAAGCCGGGTCGACACCCTGCAAAGTCCCGAATCCAACAAAGTCAGCGCCAGTGCCGACATACCTGAGCGCAGTAGAAAATTTGTGAGACATGCCGGTTAAGGGGACCACCTCAATGTCGAAGGGTTCATTCAGGTCGGGAAACGGGGTCTTTTTTAGGGTGGTGTTGTTGCTGGTGGGTCTGTTTCGCTTAGGAGCGGGAGAAGTGCGAAAGACCTGGAAGTAAATGGCTTCATTTAAACAAATAACCACAGAGGGCACAGAGAGTGGAGGAGAAGGAGGGAGTGATGGAGTGGTACCTCTCTACCCATCACTCCACCAATCGATCACGATTAATTTCAGCGCCTTTAGCCTTCATCCTTCATCCTTCTTCCTTTTCTCCCTAATCCCTGTTATCAAGGCATGATTTCGGGGTTGTCTGAATAAGCCATGGGTTTGGGATCGAGCAATTTCACCAGGGCATCCTTGGCGGCGAATGCGCAGAAAAAGTTCCCCCGTGGATTGTAATGACCCATAAAGAATTTTTTCAGGTAATCGTTAAAATCGATTTTGTAGTTCTCAGCATGATCCCATATGTGTTCCTGGGCCATATCGATTACCGGATGCGGTCTCTTTTTTAGAAAGTCCACAAAGGCTTTATCCCATCGTGGATTTTCTTCCCTTATCCGGGCAATTTTCCCGGCAGAGTAGGAGAGAATGTATAACAGCCTCTTGCCTGTTCGTTCGACATGGTCTTCGATTTTTTCGATCAATCGCATGGTGGAGTAGAAGGCCGCCTCGTCGTGCAGTGCCTCGGCCGCTTTTTCGAGGGTGGGGTATTGGTCTGCGCGAGTCCTGATTCCGTGGGTCGTGGCAAGATCCAACAGGTCTTTGTATTGTGCTTTCGGATTCGTTGTGTCCGCGTTCAAGTGAGCAAGCTCTATGCTCAAGGCAAAGTCGTCCTTGAAGCGATTGTAGACCCAGTCAAAATCACAGAGGTGCATCACACTTTCTTCGGTTGGGCATGGATTGGGCATTTCTTTAAAGAGCCCGGTGGTCGGATTTACCACGAGATGGGGAAGGGTGGGCTCAATGAAGCGTTGGTGTTTGTTTACCCGGATATTTCTCCAGGCATCCAGGTTTCGGGAATGATCGTCGTGATAGATGTTGAATATGATAACGTCAGACGGCGTCCTTTCCTCCTCCTTCAGCATGCGGAGGTAAGCCTGGTAAACGGACCATCCGCCGATACCGAAATTGCGAACCGGTTCGTGAAGGTGAGCGGCTAGAACTTCCTGCCAGGTTTCTCCGTCGCTCACCTGGTGACATTGTGTAAAGCTGTCGCCATAGGTGTTTATCCGGCAAGGTTTTCCGGCGTAGTTTACCCGTATGCGGGGTCCGTCGTCTTTTTCATATCGGTATTGGGAAACCGAATTATCCACCCCGTCCCTGAAATAGGCATCGGGCAGCAACCATCCGAACTCGGAACTGTATCTGGCAAAGGGAAAGGCCTCTCCCGCAAGCCAGGCTCTGACTTCCCCGGGAGTATAAAGGATCGAACGAAGGTAGTTTTCGGCAGTAATTACCGCGTTCTTTTTGGTTTGGCCTCGGAGCTGTGCGGCAAGAATCAGACCCAAACCTGATGTAAGGGATTTCTTTACGAAGGTTCGACGTTTATAAGTTTGCGGCATTTCCTGAGCTGAGTTTTGCCGAAAAAAACGCTCCGACGCAAGGGTCGGAGCGTTTGAACCAAAAGGTTAAAGAATCCTCTAAACTATCACCAGTTGTAACGGATGCCGGCGCGAATATAGGAGCCGTAGAATTCACCGCGGCGCAGGCGTTGGGTGCCCCTGCCGTAAGTGCGAATCTTTTCGGCCTCGAATATGTTCTGCCAGTTCATGTAGATGGTGTAACTATCGCTGATGGCGTAACTGGCCTGAATGTCCGTATAGTCACGGGTGTCATCCCAGCGGTCCGAGTCCGCGCCGCCAGACAATTCGCGCAGGCTTTCGTCCTGAAAGTTGTAGGCGATACGCGCGGCCAATCCGTGCTTTTGGTAGTAGAAAGCTACGTTGTAAATGTTCTCCGGTTGACGGAAGAAGGGCAAGTCATCCTCCGTGCGGTCGAAGATGGTGACATCGGAACTGATGAAGGTGGCGTTGACGTCCAGTCCGAAACCATCGAGGAAACCTTCTTCCAGAAAGCTGCTGAACGGAATTTGAGCGGCGAGTTCTAAACCGGTAATGGTTCCTTCATCGGCGTTTCTGAACTGGACCCTGGACAAAGATTCAAAGCCGATTCCATGCCGGGTGACATTTCTCAGATCTTCCGAAAACTCGTAGATCGGGTTATCGATTTCCTTGTGGAAAAAGCCGGCGGAGAGCAGGCCTCCCGATTCGAGATAATGCTCGATGCCGAGTTCCAAGTTGATCGACTCGTAGGGTGACAACTCCGGATTACCCAATTCGACTTCCCCGATAAAAGGAAAGGCGGGATCCAATTGGTCATCCGGATCCAGTTCTTCATACTCGAAGACATTGTTGGGCGCGGCTTTTTCATAGGGAGGACGTCCAATGGTTCCGTTGATGGCAGTTCTCAGAATGGTGTTGGCGCCCATTTGATACCTGAATTGCAAGTTGGGAAGGAAATTACTGTAAGCGAAATCGCCTTCCGTTTCCACCAGGTTAAAGACATCCCCTTGGGCGGTTTCCCCTTCCTGGAATTCGAAGGATTTCAGACCGGCGTCGGTATCTTCCCAACGTACTCCAGCCAGGACGGTCATATTCTCCGAGGCCTGGATAGTGGCCATGAAGTAAAGAGCGAGAATATCTTCCGTGATGTCGTAATCGTCTTCCACGGAGTTTGAGGTGGATTCAACCGGATCCACCTCAAAGGAGCTGCGGTTGGCATTGAGGTAGTCCAACGCCTTCCTCACATCCAGAGTGGAAGGATAGTGGTAGCGCCCGCCATAAATGGGGAATCCCGAGTTGGGTTCCGGAGCGGCGATCTGAAGCATGTTGAAATCCCCGACCGGGCGTGTGGAGTTGTCGTCCACGAAGCGATCCCGGGAGGTAATTTTCGCCCCGGTCTTGAAAGTAGTCCGCGCGCCGAGGAAGTCTTGGTTTTCCCACTCAAAATCCAGGCGGGGCGCATAGGTTTCTTCCTTGGAATAGGAATCGTCCTCGCGGAAGCGGCGCAGGTTGAATTCATCCTGTTGCTCGGTGAGAAAGCCCTTGTCATCGAAGTTGGGGTAGAGTCCGCTGAATTCGTAAAAGAAGCGTTCCTCGATAAAATTCTCATTTCCGGTGCGGAACTGAACGGTCGTTATATAGGGCACTTGTTCTTCGGCTTGAGAATAGGTGACGTCTCCGGAAACGCGCATATTATCGTATTGACGGTGACCTCCGACGGAGATGTTGAACAGGCCCTGATCAATTTCGCGTCGGAAATCCCTTTGCTCCATACGCATGCGGTTGAAGTCCGCCGCAGTGGAGGAGAGAAACTCCGGATCACGGCGGGTATCCATGATCATTTCCTGTTGACGCTCTCTTTCATCGAACTGGTTGAAGATACCGCGAATATAGAACTCGGAATCAGGATCCGGGAGGAATTCGATGTTATAATTGAACCCCAGTCTTTCTCGTTCCCCTTCGGCTGGTTGAAGTTCAAAGGTTTCAACGAAGTAGCGGCCATTTTGATTACCATAATTTGCCTGAATCTCATGGGAGGTAAAAGGCCGTTCCGAATAGTGGGCGGAAAGGGCTATCCCCACCGTGCCATCGTTGAAGGTATCCCCCCAGGTGATATCCCCGTCAAAGAGGGTTCCGCTACGATCGCTGTTTTCGCCAACTTCAACTTTACCGAATACAAATCTATCCGGTTGATCGAATGCGCTGGTGCTTTTGATGTTAATGGTTCCACCAAGGGCATTGCCGTCCATATCGGGGGTTACCGCCTTTATGACTTCGATCTGGTAGATCTGACCCGATCCCACCACGTCCAGGGGCATGGCCCGACCTTCGCGTCCACCTGCGGCGGGGGCGGCCACGATGGCGCCATCAAGGGTCACGTTGTTGAAGTTCGGCTCCAGACCCCGGATGCTGACGAAGCGGCCTTCACCGGCGTCAACGTCCAGGCTGACCCCAGGAATTCTGGCCAGAGCTTCCGCCACATTCCGGTCCGGCAGGGCTCCCACCGAGTCAGCGGAGATGATGTCGAGGATGTTGTTGGCGGTCCGCTTTTGTTGGAGGGCAAGGGCCCGGGCTTCACGGTAGCCTTCCACGCGGAAGGCGGGGAGTTCCACAAATTCCAAACCAACTTCCACGGATACAGTGGCCGATCCGGTTTCGGGAACGGTGACAGCTTCGCTGATGGGACTGTAGCCGATGTAACGAACTTGCACGGTATAGGTCCCGGCGGGAAGATCGGGAATGCGGTAACTCCCATCGCGGTCGGTGACGGCCATGCGGCCTTCGCCGAGGACGACCACTTCAACCCCGGGCAGGTATCGTCCCGTATTGGCGTCGATGACAAAGCCTTCGATGTCTCCGGCCTTCAATCCGGGCGCGGCCAGGGCCAGCATAAGGGTCAGAGTGAACAAACCGAAACGGTGGCGAATAAAACGGGGGAAGAACCCCGTGGCATTGTGTTTGGGAAGTTGCTTCGTATTCATGCGGATAGTTATTTGGAGTTTACGTTGCTTTGATCGTTGAAAAAGTGGGAATAACGATCAGACGGAAAAATTATCCGGAGCATAGGCCTACGGCCATGGAATAGGGAGGAAAGCGACCTCAAGGACATCCCTAGTTAAAGTCGAAAAATTTTGCGGAGAAAGCATGGAAGAATAATCCTCGACTCTTGTCAAATGTAAACACTGTCAATTTTCCTGGTTTATGGACCTGGAAAAAGTCATTATAGCCCGGAGTTGTAGGATGGCTTTTCTGGTTTTGCTCTCGCCAAGATCGCCAAGTTCGTTAAGATTCTGAGCTACTGAAATGACGAGAAAGTCATAATTGCTCCTACTAGCCGGAGGGATCCTCTAGATTTTCCCAATTCCTAATTCGTCCCACTCTTTGCGTTGCTTTGCGTTCTTTGCGAGAGTCAATTTCTCTTTCCACGAACCTGCTATTGTAAATGTCTCTACCATCTCGTTTGAAAAGGATTGGGGGGAATCCGCTTATAACGGGTCGAATTTTGGAGAGTATCCCTTTGCCATGACTCGCGCCTCACTGTTGTTTGCTCTACTTGCCAGTATTTTCTGCACGGTATCCCTTGCGGAAAGGAAACATATGGAGATCAGGCGCTTTCCGGTTCCCGAAGCCAAACAAGGTGTCGCCGTCGATGACGAATTTGCCTACGTGGTTTCCGATTTTGCCATTGGGAAGTACCGGAAGTCGGATGGAGTCCGGGCTGCTTCCTGGGAATGTCCGGAGGGGGATCCGCTCATTCACATGAACGACGGTTTTCTTCATGGGGGGAAGCTGTATGCGGCCCATTCCAACTATCCGGGGGTGCCTTCGACCAGTTCGGTGGAGGTTTTCGATGCGGAGACCCTGCAGCATCTGGACTCCCACAGCTTCGGGCACGGATTCGGCTCGATCACCTGGGTCGACCGCAGGGCCGGGTTCTGGTTTGCCGGCTTTGTCTATTATGGGAACCGGGCTGCGGAGCCGGGCAAGGATCCCAGTTGGACGCAGGTGGTCAAGTTTGATGAGCAATGGCGACGGGTGGCGGCGTGGGTATTTCCAGAGGAGTTGGTGGAGAGATTCGACAACTATGGTTGCTCAGGTGGGGGTTTCGGGCCGGATGGCCGCATCTATGGAACGGGCCATGATCGAAGGGAACTCTACGTCCTGGAAATACCCAAGGGAGGATCCATTTTGAAGTGGGTGGATACCATTCAAATTCCTGCGGAAGGACAGGCCTTTGCCTGGGACCCGACAGAACCATGGGTGTTGTGGAGCATCCTGAAGAAAAACCGGGAAGTGATCGTGGGGCGCGTTGACCCGCCAGAAGAGTAAGCAGGCGCGGGTTTATAATCCGCTTTTCCGGTCAAAACCAGTTGTAGAAAGGCGGTTGGCGATGCGCCGGACATATTCGTAGGGATGATTCTGCGCTTCCTTGATACGTTGGTATTCCAGAGCGGAATCGTGGCCGATCCATTCCAGGGCGCGCAGGGCGAAAAGCCCGTTAATCAGGTTGTAATCACCGATTTCGTCCGCGATGACTTGGACCGTGTTTTGAGAACTGCCCAGTTGATGAAGAGAACGTGCCGTCGCGATTCGAACGGCGGGGATCTGATCGCTTAACCTCTCTTCCAGAAGGTGAATGCTTTCCGTGCTTCCGTTTATCCCCAGCCAGGTGGCTGCCCAATAACGGTGGGAGGGATCCGGCGACATCAGCGCATTGTGCAAGGAGTCTGTTCTGCCTTGTTCACCAGCCTCGATAAGTTTGATGAGATTGCCGATGAGATTTCTGTGCCTCGGTTGTTTCAGGATAAAATACTTGTTGTGGCTAGCGCGGCCCATCTCTTCCAGGATCGGCTCCGGGATTAGTCCCGTATCGCCGGTGTCCTTCATCCACGAATACAACTGGTTTCGCAAATCTTTGAGGGTTTTTTGGAACCCCGGGCGGTTGGCCAGGTTAACGGTTTCAAATGGATCCGACTGCAGGTCATAGAGCTCTTCCCGGGGGCGGGTGGGCGCAAATATTCGGTTTTGCAGTTCTGTCAACTTACCGGAAACGTGCAGCGCCTTCATGGTCAGCAGGTAATCCTCGTCGTCCTTGTATTCGTTCGGTTGGGTATGCGAACGGTAGGACATGAAATTGCGGATGTACTTGAAGCGAGTCGTGCGGATGCAGCGGATAATGTCCACGGTTTCATCGCAGCGGTCGCGTGCGGATACGATCTTGCTGCGCGGCGTGTAGGAAGGCTGAAAAACATTCCTCCCGTGCATATTGTCCGGCCTTGAGATTCCAGCCAATGCCAGGGAGGTTGCGGCAACGTCTATTTGCAGGACCAGATCGTCTCGCACGGTTCCCTTCAAGCGTTCATCGCCAAAACGCACCAGCAAGGGAATCTTGATACCTTCGTCATAGAGAAACTGTTTGGCTCTAGCGTGGGCAACCCCATGGTCGGTCCAGAAAAAGACGATCGTATTATCCGCGACCCCGGCTTTCTCCAGATCGTCGAGGATCTGGCCGACTTCCCTGTCCTGTTTGGTCCAACTGTCGAGGTAAGCGGCCCAGCGTTTGCGCAGTACGGGATGGTCCGGATAGTAGGGCGGCAGTTGTACCCGATCGGGATCGGTCCTGCGTTGAACCCGTTGCCAATCTTTTCCGCCCCTCAGCATGATCTGGGCGAAGAACGGTCGGTCGGGGGGGCTGAGTCGCCAGTCGGCTCCGTGATAAACGGAGGAGTCGAAAATGAAATTGTAGTCGGTCTTGCCCAGCTTCCGGCCATCCCGCCCATTGCCAAGGGTAGTAAAATAGCCCACTTTCTGAAAAAGCTCCGGAACCATTTTAACGGCTTCCGGCAACTTGTAGCTAGGGTAGTAGGCGGTGTTGCCGCCGCCTTTGAGTGCGGTTTGCTGGCTGCGGTGGTTTTGGGCTCCAAGGGTCGTTTGATAGATTCCGGTAATCATGGCCGTGCGGCTGGAGGAGCAGACCGGAGCGGTAACGAAAGCCTGGGAAAAACGGATACCGCTGCTGGCCATCCGATCCAGATGTGGCGTTTCGATGACAGTTTCGCCATAGCATCCGATATGGGGAGAAGCATCTTCACCGATGATCCAGAGGATGTTGGGTCTTTCAGTAGCCGCAGCCCCGACCATGTGCCAAAGCAGAAGCGCCAACATCAATCTGTAATAAGGGAACTGAGACAAATAATGACCTTTCATCCGTTAAGAAACTTACCCCTCGAAATCCCGCTTATTCAAACCCTAACTGTAACTACTCAGGACCTCATTGAGGATTCGTATCCGGCGTCTACCTGCGCCGAGCTGGTTGCGATGACTTTTGAATACCCACGGTCGGCGGGTATTTTTTCGGAACGCTGTTCTTAAGTCCTCAAAAAATGGGAGTTCTTACCTATTGAATGATAAAGATTCAAAAGCGGCGCTGCGAAGACGCAGTCCCCCTACCAATAAATTCAAGCGTGGTAGGGCAAGAGCATCCCTGCTCTGCCGTTCGTCGTTGTCAGCCAAAAAACCATCTGAGTAGTTACCCCAAACTTTGATTGCCGGTCGGATGTCACTTGCTTAGTTCGGATCTATCGACCGACAATAATGTGGGGGACTCAAGAATGCGGGTAATCGGTCCAGAAGCGCTGTGCAGACGATCAGGGTATTTCCTCGCTGGTCTTGGCCTTTTCTTTTCTGTCGCCCGGGGGGACCCTGATTGGACGACCGCTTCCAATAAGACTTCTCTGGCAAGGGAAGGTTCGGAATCTCAGGCAGTTGAATGGACCATGCACTACATTCACCGGGGACCCATTATAAGAAAGGGCGCTGACGGTATTGATACTGCAGATGTAAACAGCGACGGATATCCGGATGTAGTGGCGGCTTGGCAGCATGCCTCGCGAGCTATCGTGTATTTGAATCCCGGTAGCTCCGGTCCAAGGAATGCCCAGTGGATGCAACGCGTGCACCTGGAAGCGGGGGATATCGAAGATTCCAAATTCGCGGATCTGAATGGCGATGGTTCGATGGACGTGATCACCGCCAGTGAAACGACCCGTAAAATGTATATTCACTGGGCTCCCGGTCCCTCGTTCGATTACCTGGATGAGAGCAGATGGACTCGTCAGCGCCTGGATAGGGCGGCACGACTCTGGGTTCAGGCGGAAGCGGCACAGTTGGATGGAGAAGCTGGGTTGGATGTAATTGCGGGCGCTATGGACAAGGCCAATTCAAGTCCAACTCTCTACTGGTATCGGGCCCCAACGGATGCGCGGGAAATGGAATGGGAGGAGTACGTGATCTCGAATGAAACTCCTGGTATAATGAGTATCGAGACCGTCGATATGGATGGGGATGCGGATCTCGATATCGTGACCGGAGCCCGGCATGTGCTGGCTTGGTTGGAAAATCCGAGCCCGAATTTTTTGCCCGACGTTTCCTGGAAAATGCACACCGTCGATGTGTTCGGGGATGACGCTTCATTCCTGGCCCTGACGGATTTCGACCGCAACGGACAGGTCGAAATCGTTGCCACCGATTATCGGGATACGCAAAGCAGTCGCGTGGCGACTTGGTATCGAAATCATGCCTATGGAAAAAGGTTTACCTCCTATCCGGTGCACGTGAACGGTGAACGCCCTTTCTCCGGTTATAAAAATGGGACCAAGGGAGTCGCGTGCGGCGATGTGAATGGGGACGGAAAGGTGGATCTCGTTTTCACGACCCACGTGGAGGTTGGCTCCCGTGTCTTCTGGCTCGAATATGAAGTTTCACCAACTGCCGGCAGGTGGAAACTGCATGACATCCGCACAACCCCGGGCCATATTGAAGAGAAATACGACAATTTACAGCTTTGCGATATGGACCGGGACGGCGACCTGGATGTGGTCACATCGGAGGAAAACCTCAAACTCGGTGTGATCTGGTTTGAGAATCCTTTGGCGAAAACCGAGAAATAATCACCACAGAAGGCAATCAAGGCATTAAATTAACATGGATGCACAGGATGGACAGGATATGGAAAATCCATTTAATCCGGGGTTTATTTTTCTCCCCGCTTTGCGACCTTGGCGCTCTTGGCGAGATTCAATTCCTCTGCACCCTCAATCGATCACAATCACGATTAACCTAAGCATTTAGCCTTTTGCCTTTTTCCTTAAGCCTTTTTTGCCTCTTTGTCCTCTGGGGTTCAATTCAATCGGAGGCGCGGGCCGACTCTTCCCCGACCAAGCCCAATATCATCTTCATAATGGCCGATGATCTGGGTTATGGGGATCTCGGCTGTTTTGGAGGGGACAAGATTCTCACCCCGCATATCGACCGACTGGCGGAGCAGGGGACCCGGTTTACCCAATTCTATGCCGGTTCACCCGTGTGCGCTCCTTCCCGCTGTGTGTTGATGACCGGTTTGCATACGGGGCATGCCCGCATACGTGGCAACAGCCCGAAAGCAGGAGGTGAGCTGGAGCAATTTGGGGAAGGAAGCAGGCGTCTTTCCCTGATCGGGGATGAACCGACAGTCGCCTCGGTTCTAAAAGAAGCAGGCTATGCCACGGGAGCGGCCGGCAAATGGGGAATAGGGGAGCCCAATTCGCCGGGCACACCGACCCAAATGGGTTTCGATGAGTGGCTGGGGTACCTCAATCAGAATCACGCTTCCTATTACTACACGGACTTTCTTTGGAGAAACCGAGAAAAGATGGCAATACCCGAGAACACGAATGGAAGACGGCAGGTGTATTCCAACGACCTGATGCGCGATTTTGCCCTCGATTTCATGCGTCGTAACAGCGAAGGACCATTCTTCCTCTACCTTCCCTTCACTATTCCCCACGCCCTTATGGAAGTGCCATCCCTTTGCCCCTATGAGGAGGAGGATTGGCCGGAACCGTTCAAGATCTATGCCGCCATGGTGTCGCGTCTGGACGGATACGTAGGCGAGATAATGGAAGAGCTGGAACGACTGGAAATTGCTGAAAAGACGCTGGTCATGTTTACCTCGGACAATGGGGCTGTGAATAATGACCGGACGGTTTTTCTCGACTCGGCTGCGGGAAAAAGGGGAAGGAAAGGCACGGTTTACGAGGGCGGTCTCAACGTTCCCCTCATCGTGAGATGGCCGGGTAAGGTGGAAGCCGGGGCAACCGATGACACGGTCTGGATGTTCGTGGACATTTTGCCTACCTTTGCGGAGCTGACCGGAGCCCCGCTGCCCATGGACCTTGACGGAGTCAGCTTGGCGCCGACCCTGCGGGGTGAAGACCAGGATCTCTCAAAACGGTTCCTCTACTGGGAATTTCCCAAACAACGGCTCTGGCAGGCGGGACGATTGGGCAAGTGGAAAGCCGTTCGCTATGGCCTGGATGGCCCGTTGGAATTGTATGACCTGGAGGCGGATCCTAGGGAAAAGTCCGATGTATCCGGGCAATATCCGGAAATCGTGAATGACTTGGAAAGACGCCTGACAACCGAGCACGTGCCATCCCCCCATTGGCCTGGAGAAGGCTGAATGAGAAATGACCACGGATCACACGGAAAAAGGCGCCTGACGGAAGCCGTCGAAGCGTTTGACTATCTGGCCCGGAAAGACCTACTCCACAAAGAGAGCGGGATCCGCAAATTCAACCGTCTGAAGGTTCAGTTGTAACTAGCCCGCATAGTTACAAACGCCTACCACATCAATTGCACAACTCGAACAAGCCGGCTGCACCCTGTCCACCGCCCACACACATGGTAACAACGCCATAGCGGGCATTGCGTCTACGCATTTCATTGGAAATCGTACCCACTAAACGAGCGCCCGTCATTCCAAAGGGGTGGCCGATAGCAATAGAGCCTCCGTTTACATTCAGTCGATCCATGGGAATTCCCAGATGGTCCCGGCAGTAAATTACCTGGACGGCAAAGGCTTCGTTCAGCTCCCATAGGCCAATGTCATCAATGGAAAGGTCGTGCTGCTTCAACAACTTCGGAATCGCATAAATGGGTCCGATGCCCATCTCATCGGGATCACAACCGGCAACGGCGAAACCACGAAAGGCGATTTTTGGTTTCAATCCAAGGGATTCGGCTTTGTCCCGGGACATAAATACGTTTACGGCCGCACCATCTGAAATCTGCGACGCGTTTCCGGCGGTGATGCTACCGTTTTCAGGATCAAAATACGGTCTAAGACCGAGCAAGCCTTCCATGGTGGTTGTGGGTCGATTGCACTCATCCTTCTCAATAAAGTGTTCTTCCGTATCCAGGACTTTGCCGGTTCCTTTTTCGAGAATCGCACGAGTGACCTGCTTTGGTGCCAGTTCCTCGTCCAGCAAACCGTTTTCCTGCGCCTGAGCCGTACGCTGCTGACTTGCCAACGCATATTCATCCTGGGCTTCACGAGAGACCTTGTAACGTTTGGCGACCACCTCCGCAGTGTCTCCCATCACCATATAGGCCTCGGGGATATGCTCCACAATCCAGGGATTCGGATCATGCGCTGGTTTGGGAACTTGGGAAATACTCTCTACCCCACCCGACACGACTACCTCAGCTCCTTCATTTTTAATGTAATGCGAGGCGAAAACGGCCGATTGCAATCCAGAGGAACAAAAACGGTTGATCGTGGTGCCAGGAACGGAAGTTGGAAGCCCTGCACGCAGCAGGGAAATACGAGCGACGTTAGATCCCTGAGATCCTTCGGGATTCGCGCAACCTATAATCACATCCTCAATGTCCTTCGGATCCAGGTCGGGAGTCTTTTCCAAACAAGCCTTGATACAATGCGCGACCAGATCATCAGGGCGCGTCATATTGAAGGATCCTCGGAAGGATTTTGCGAGTGGGGTTCGGGCGTTGGCAACGAGTACAGCTTCTCTCATAACAAGATCGTTTTCTACCGACCGTTCGTTAAAATACAAGCTTGAATCGAAAGAAAAGAGAACAAGCATGGAGAGTCCGAGATCGCGTACATCATCTAAGCCGGTCCGGATACCTGAAGATTTCCGAAAGAGCGTCGAGCTTGCAAGCTCGAGAGACAGCCAATGAACATCAAAAAACGAACCCCATAATACCACATGTTTGATTTAACTAATCGCATCGCCCTTTTGACTGGATCCTCCAAAGGCATGGGTGCCACTATGGCCGAAGGCCTGGCAGAACAAGGCGCCAAGGTAGTCATCTCCAGTCGAAACCAGGAAGCCTGTGAAGCAACCGCCCAGGCCATCAATGAGAAAGTGGGCCGCGACGCCGCCATCGCAATTGCTTGCAACGCAGGCTACAAAGAGCAGCTTCAGAATTTGGTGGACGAGACCCACAGCAAGCTGGGCAAAATCGATATTCTGGTCGGTAACGCAGGGGTGAATCCCTTCTACGGCTCCATGGACGATATTCCCGACTCCGCCTATGAGAAAACCATGTCCACCAATGTTCAGTCCAACCTGTGGCTCTGCAAGATGGTTAAGCCCGACATGGAAGAGAAAAACCGCGGCTCCATTCTGATCACCGCATCGGTCGCCGCCTTCGGGCCTTCGACCACCTTAGGCACTTACGGCATTTCAAAAATGGCAGTGATCTCACTGGTTCGAAACCTGGCCGCTGAATGGGGGCCATTGGGTATTCGGGTCAACGCACTCTGTCCGGGATTGGTTAAGACGGATTTTGCCAAAGTCCTCTGGGAAAATCCTGAGGCGACCCAGGCAGCGATCGCCCAAACACCTTTACGCCGCCTTGGAGAAGTCGAAGACTTCAAAGGCATCGCGGCTTTCATTGGATCCGACGAAGCCAGTTGGATAACCGGACAGGCGCTGACGATTTGCGGCGGTACTTATATGTTTCGCTAGTTCAATCTGAGAATCCCCTTGAAACTAATCCGTGGAACCAGGTGATATGCCAAGAGTTGAGGAGCTAAGAGACAATTACCACAATTTCGCCAGAGTCACCACGCGTTTAAAAGATAACAACGGACACGGACAGGTCCATAGCGCCGTCTATATGTCTTGGATTGATACGGCGGTGACCCATCAGTTTCGCGAGCACTTACCCCAACATCCAGGTCACTTCAAATCTGCAACACCTCGCCCAGCTCAGTCCAATTTTTAACCCATATATGCGAAATGGATACGGACGGAGCAGCCTCTTTCGCGTTCAGCCACACAGGTATCAGACCCGCATTGGTCGAACCAACAACGTCGTTCTCCCAGAGGTCGCCCACATACCAGGTTTCCGAAGGCCGGGACCCCAGTCTTTCAACCGCGTGCTCGAATATTGCCGTGTGAGGTTTCCGGTATCCGAATTCAGCGCTCGAGATCACAAAGCGAAAGGCTTCCGGAACGGAAAGCCTTCGAATATCATTCCACAAAAGATCACTACTGAAAATGGAATTACTGACAACTGCCATGGGCATTTCCAAGGGAAGGAAGCCTTTTATGCCATTGTCTCTGGCGCAAAGATAATGGATGCTTAGTCCACTGCCTTTCAACTTGCTGATTACTCGCCACTGACCCATAATTTAAGCCATGCGATGCTTCAAATTGATCGTTACAAAATGCTGTCTATTATCTTTCTTTTTATTCAGTGAGTTGTCTGCGGACAACGGCGGTATTCTCCTGCCTCCAGGATTCAAGGCGACGGTTATTGCTGATCAAATAGGAGAGGCCCGGGGGATCGCGGTTCGGGACAATGGCGATATTTATGTTTCACTACTTCAAGCAGTAGATCTGAATTATATTTGTGCGCTCCGCGATTCCGATGGGGATGGCACCATGGAAACAATCAAATTTTTTGGTGAGTTGGGAAGCATGGTAAAGATTATCCGCATCTATAATGGTTATCTCTACGCGGGCTCGACTACGCAGGTGGTGCGATACAAGCTTACCGAAGGAAAGTTACTCCCTCAGCAGCATTTTGAAGTTATTGTATCGGGATTTCCAAAACCTCGTATCCACGCCAGTAAAAATCTGGCATTTGACGGAGAAGGAAATCTATACGTAGCCACGGGAGGTCCCAGCAACTCATGCCAGGAGCAAGATCGTGCCATGGGTTCCCCGGGAAAAATGCCGTGTGATGAGTTGGAATGGGAGGGTGGAGTTTGGAAATTTGATGCGGAACGGGTGAATCAATTGCAGCAAGTAGACGGTGAACTCATTGCCACGGGAGTTAGAAATGCTGTCGCGTTTCAGTGGGACGAGCACAAGGGTGAATTATATGGCGTTTCAAATGGACGGGATGGGCTTTATCAGCAGTGGCCTCAGTTTTATAACGAACGGGAAAGTGCAGAAAAACCTGCCGAAGAGTTTCTTCTTATTCGGAAAGGGAATGATTTTGGATGGCCTTATGTCTATTACGACCAAGAGCGAGAAGCGCATATGATAAACCCGGAGTATGGAGGCGATGGGAAAACCCTCGCTGAGGACGGCCTTTATGATGATCCGATATTATCCTTCCCGGGGCACTGGGCTCCGGTCGGTCTTCAGTTTTATCACGGGAGTCAATTCCCGGAAAAGTACCAAGGGGGTGCCTTTGTTACCTTCCATGGATCCTGGAATCGGGCCCCTTTTCCTCAGCAAGGGTATAACGTTGTATTTGTTCCCTTTGAAGGCAAGTACCCTGCCGGTGGATACGAGGTATTTGCAGACGGTTTTAAAGGAGCAGATGTTCTGCTCACACCTGCCTCGGCAACGTATCGCCCCACAGGGATTGCCACCGACTCAGACGGAGCATTGTATCTTTCCGAAGACAATACCGGTCGAGTATGGAAGATCGAGTATACTGGAGAAGTAGATGCTAATGTTCCTGTTGTAGGTGACCTAATGGCCAATCAATCGAGAGCCGAAGCTCCTGTCAGCACTGAGTCATTCGAAGTGCATTCCTACGATCATAAAGGATCCGAAATTTACAAGGTGTATTGCATGGCATGTCATCAGGTGGATGGAAGCGGGGTGCCTAATATGCAGCCGTCATTGATAAACTCAGAGCGTTTCTTGAACGATGATACCTATACCATTCAGCTCATTCTGCAGGGGAGTGCTGGGATCGAAAATCGTCAATACAACAACCTTATGCCATCGTTGTCTTCCCTGTCCGATCAGGAGATTTCAGCGGTAATCAACTATTCGAAAGCACGCTTTGCCAACTCCTCTAAGAAGGTCACTTCCGAGCAAGTTCGGGAAGTCAGAGTTTCTATCAACCAATAGGAAATCTGACCAGAGGTGATTCGAATGGATTAAATTCAGCCATGACGTATAAAAAGAGACCTCTCATTCAACTCGTTTTATTCGCCGGTTGGGGAATGATTCCAAGCTCAGTGGGGAAGGCTGAATTTGTCGATTCGGTGGAACACAAATTTGCGGATAGCGACGGGGTAGCGATTCACTACGCCCAAGCAGGCGATGGCCCTCTGGTGGTTTTTATCCATGGCTTCCCGGATTTCTGGTATTCCTGGCGTCATCAGATGGAAGGCCTGGCTGACAGCTATACCGTTGCGGCGATGGACACGCGTGGATATAACAAAAGTGATAAGCCGACCGGAATAGAAAATTATGATATGCGTTTCTTAATAGCCGATGTTGCAGCGATCATTGAAAACGAAGGTCGGGAAAACGCGGTCATTGTGGGTCA
This sequence comes from Opitutales bacterium, assembly GCA_965204545.1. GTDB lineage: Bacteria > Verrucomicrobiota > Verrucomicrobiia > Opitutales > UBA2995 > JAABVD01. The sequence goes on from CBDBFA010000003.1 coordinate 2,703,702, forward strand.
TGACTGGGGTGGGGGAATTGCCTGGAGTTTCGCTGCGGCTCGACCCGATCTGACCAGCCATTTGATCATCCTCAATTTGCCGCATGTGAAAAACTTCGCCAAAGAACTGGCTAAATTCGAAGATCAATACCGCAATTCTGCCTATGCCAGAAGATTTCAGCAGGATGATTCGCATCTGGCTTTAGATCCCAAACGCTTTGCGGCTTCTCATGGGGGAGGTGATGCTGCATTGGAAGCGATCTATTTGGAGGCTTTTGAAAACTCCAGTCTGGATGCAATGATGAATTATTACCGAGCCAATTTTCCACGGGAACCGTTTGATGACTCGGTCTTCATGAATGTTGAGCGCATTCAAATGCCCGTTTTGCAGTTTCACGGGTTAAAGGATCGTGCCTTGCTGCCGGCATCCTTGAATAATACCTGGGACGAGCTCGATCAGGACTGGACCTTGGTCACGATCCCAGATGCCGGACATTGGCCTCATCGCGACAACCCCGAGTTGGTCACGAATATGATCAAAGCCTGGTTGGCATTGCATGAGTAGTTCCAATGCGTAACCTGAATTCCGAAATCTGGCCAAAGCGACCGCACTCAAAAAGTCTCAAGGGTAGGGCGTTGAAATCAATGGGCCTAGTGGTCTTCTTTTAGGCTGCAAAGGCCGAATATTGAACCAGTGGACTGCACAGGCTTTATCAAAACTGCAAGCCATGACCCGACGGGATCAGACTTTGTACTTTTCCAATTTGTTTTCGTCGAGTGCTATGCCGATGCCGGGGCGATCGGTAACGATCAGGTCGCCGTTTTCCCAGATGAAGGGTTCGGCTACTATCTCATCAAAAAACCCTCCTGATTTGTAGATGCTCTCTTGTACGAGGAAATTGGGTACATTCGCACAAATCTGTTGGGCTGCAGCGGTAATAAGCGGGCCGCCCCAAACGTGGGGAGCCATGAGCACATAGTTTGCTTCAGCGAGAGTAGCGATCTTCTTGCAGGCTGTTATGCCGCCGCAACTACCGAGATCGGGTTGAGCAAAAGCACAACCACCTTCGGCAAATATATTCTGAAACTCAAACATGCTAACCAAGCGCTCGCCCGTAGCGATCGGTATGGATGTGCTTCGTGCAATTTCTCCCATCTCCTTGAAATTTCTGGGAGGGCAGGGCTCCTCAAACCACAAAGGATCATACTTTTCAATACGTGCGGCCAGGCGTTTCGCTACGGAGGGAGTAATTTGTCCATGTGTACCGATGAGGATATCGGCACGATTTCCAATTGCTTCCCGAAGGGTGCCCACGGCGCGCTCGGCGTGGTCGTACTCGGCCATGGAGAGTTCCCAGGGAGGTGCCGTATTTCCGCCGTCCCTCCGCTGCGGGGTCGGATCGAACTTGAGAGCCGTAAAACCTTCATCCACAAGCCGCACAGCATTTTTCGCTACTTGCTCTGGTCGGGAAGTCCAGTCCCCGATCACTTCAACCGCACCGCCCATGGTAACCGTGTTATAAATATAGGTGTAGGTCCGAACTCGGTCTCTGACTTTGCCGCCCAGCAGGTTGTAGACTGGAGTATTGTAGTGTTTGCCCACGATGTCCCAGATCGCGACGTCGAAGGCGCTGATAAGTCCCATCGTAACGTAATCTGCATGCTGATGCGTCATGCCTTTAACCATTTTTTGGTAGAGGGCTTCGCGATCGATAGGATTCTTGCCTTCCAGGTAATAGCTGAACGCTTCCCTCATCAGCGTCTTATAACTATTTTGCAAACCATTCAAAGCCCCAAGGATGGCTGTTTCTCCCCAGCCTACGAGTCCGGTGTTTGTCTCCAATCGAACAAAAAACCAGGTGCCTCCACCCCAATGCGGAGGATCAGTTCGGATGACGTAGGGAGTGACTTTGGTGAGCTTCAGCGAGGAACTCCCGGCTGTGGTGTAGCTGCTATTGTTCGACTGAGCCAGACCGTTGGCGAGGGGTATGGTCATGCCGAGGCCAGCTGCTTTAAGGAAATTTCTACGATTCTTGTGTTTTACCATATTAGCTCCTGTTTGTGGTTTTAGTTCCTTTTCCGGATGAAGGTTCAATTCGAATTGGCAGCCAGAACCCCCTTAAGTTGTCTTGACCCAAATAGTAAATGACTTCCGATTGCAGCTCAAAACAAGCCGCGGGACTTGAGCTCTTTGGACAACTCATCGCCCACTGCCGAGCCTGCCTTATAAAACACAGCGGGTTCGCCGACGGGAGCATCCACCTCCACCCATTTGCCAAACTGCTCATTTCCGAATGTCTTTTCCGAAAACAGATGGACCCATTTACCGGCGGGCAAGTAAACGGCTACCTTGGTGACGCCAGGATCTACGATCGGGCGGACAAGGAATTCGCTTCCATACATGTAGTGGTACTTGAGTTTATAGATTTCGGGATCATCCGGGTAATGAAGCATTGGATGTCGTATCAGAGGTAACCCTGTCTCTGTGGCTTCTGTGCCCAGTTGTTTTCGGTAAGGTGCAAGTTGGTTCACGATAGTGGCAAAGCGTCCCATTCCGTCGTCCGGTTCCGGTGGTCCTAATAATGCATAGGCTCCGAAAGCGACGAGTTCGAGTCTCCTGGCTTTCAGCTCCGGTGACATTTCGGCCCGCAAGCGTGGAATGACTTCTTCGGGAACAAGTTCTGTTATCTCCGGCGGAAGATGTGGAAATACTTCATCCGGTTTTATGGTCCAAAACCCACCATAGCTGTAGAGAAAAAATTGAACGCCCGAAAGTCCACCGCTGATCAGTGCGTTCACCGTCGTTTTGAATCCTCCATAATCATCCCAGGTGTTCAATTGGTCTCCGGTAAAAAAGCCTGTGCTATAACGTGAGCTGAAAGTATAACCGGATCGGGAATGAAAATTGATTTCATCTTCCATGCCCAATTCTTCCAGTATTTCATGGTTCAGTTTGGCATACTCAACGGGATAGCGGTTATGATAGGTCGCAGCATCTTCACCGGAATGCAAAACCGCGTCGGCAGGCAGGCCCTCCGCGAAATCGGCCATCCAACCGGATACTCCGACTTTCACTTGTTCCTTCATGAGGTCTTTCATCCACTCTCTTGCTTCCGGATTGGTGAGGTCGAGCAGGCCTGCTTTCACGATTCCGGATGATACGATGTAAGGCGAGCCGTCCTGTTTCTTCACCAGGTAGCCAGCTTCTTTCGCGATTTTGTAAACGTCCCTGCGCAGATTCTTCTTCTGCTCACCTGCCTCCGAGGCCATCATCGGATTGTAGTAGATGATTACGCGAATGCCCTGATTACGAAGCTCTTTGACCATGTCTTCCCAGTCCGGGTAGAGGTCGGCATCGGGTTCGAAGGTCCACCACAGGCGGCTGGCGATGAACAAGTCTCCCGTTCTTCTTCCCTGCCAGTCGTGGATGTTCACGGAAGTAACGGGAACTCCGTGTTTTCCATACGCTTCGACTGCGTTCTTAATGGCTTTTCTGACGTTATCCGATCCGCCACCCGCGCCGATCATCATCCCGTCCACCATCCATTCGGGGAGCCGATGCATTCTCCCGGCATAGGCGGTGTAGGTTTCAAGAATTTCATTCGGATTGGCTCCCGTAAATAGCCTTCCGCTCATGTGAGAGGACCACAGTTCAATCTTGGCGCTTTCGTCCTCGCTGAAGTCGAAAACACTGTATTCGAAATTGTCTATGACAAGGGCTCTGCCTTTATTGCTCAGGAAATAAGGAATCGGTATATAAGTGCCGTAGGAATGAGTTCCAAAATGAGACTCCGTCTTTATTCCCTTCACTAGCGCATCAACAGGTTCCATGAGCGCTGGAAAGGGTGCCAAGTCCAGAAACGAAGTAAGGGGCTCCAGGCCTCTGCCTATCCCTTTCTCCATGACATAAAGGGGAACTCGATGTCCCTTTAGATCGAGAAATGAAAACTGTTCACCCAAACCAAAGATGTGCTCGTCGCGCGGAGAATCAAACTCCAGATAAAGGCGGTTAACCTCCGGGGAATTCACACGGATCTCAAACCGCAGTTCCTGGTCTGAGACCGCATCGACAGTAAAGTTGTACAGGGTATAGGAATGAGTCCCTTTTAATACCCCGCTGATTTCGAAGCCTTTGGCTTTTGGAGTCAGGTTCCAATCATCCGTGGAGCTAAATGGCTCGATGATGGTTTCCTGGACAGAATAATCCAGCGGGTAGTGACCATGGCGTGGCAATCCACTCGAATCGACCACTTCCTTGACGGCGCCTTGTGCGTGTGCCGCTGAAATGAACCCCTCACCGGGATTGAAGCGCAGAATCGGGTCAGGTATATCTGCATGCAGAATTTCCACGAAAGGTCCGGCAGTGCGGACTGAAAAGTCCTTACTGATTGCCTGCCCGTCCTCCATGGAATGGCTTTGAGCAGTGGCCGTTAGGGTAAGTAGCGTTGCCGTCCCAAAAAGCAGACTGAGTTGAAGAATTGATTTATTCATAATTGTGGCTTTTCAAATAAAAATTCTACCGACCGTACGGTAGAATTCAAGTTTAAATGAAGGCTGTTTGAATCGCTTTGTGATAAATTTGATCTACATCAAGAAGGAAGGTGTTTCTCGCAAGATTGCGTTGTGTGCAGGATCGAAAACCTGCAGATTTTTTCATCGTCCGTTTGTTGGCAATGGGTGGCAACCGAAGTGACCGAATCCTCCATGCTCGTGATAAATTCCAATCCAATTTGCATTTCTTCATCTACAGGCTCCCGCTGAAAGAGGTCTCTGTAAAACCTTTGAATTTTGGTCTCTGTGCTCTCCCCTATCTGTTCGCCGATTTTACTGCCGAGAAATTTGGATTGATGGATGATGAACGGACTGTTCATGAGAAACAGGGCTTGTTGCGGGACGATTGTTTCAAATCTGGCCGGAGCGGTGGCGTTGGGACTGGGATGATCGAACGTTCTGAAAACACCAGGAGGTTCAGATCTATCCAAGAAGCTATAGAAGGTCCGCCGATTAGAGGCCGGGTTCAAAATATCATCTTGGACTCCGCCCATCTTTCAGCAATCGGTTCGAGACATTGTCAGAACCAATTTTGATGGGAAGGTCTGGCCGGCTGGTTTGATGGATGAGGTGCTCGCGGTCCGTGGTAATTAGTCGAGGGCTATCTGAATTTGAGTCGATCTTTAAGGCTCTAACCCGTAATGACTTAGGTTAATTTCTAAAGGACTGTGTTTCCAGGTTTAGACGGGTTGAGTAGAGTTCCTGAAAACACCTTTGAGTGGCGCCGATCGCAGCTGCGAATGGGCCCACCTCCGAGGGAATCAGTTGCACTCCGTCCTTTACATCAGCCAACATAAAACGGTTGTAAGTTTGGTTAACCGTGTTCCAGAGAGGCCCCTCCGGCTTCAGTAGTGCACCAGCCAATACAATGGCTTGAGGATCAAGCAAGGTGGCTAAAGTTGCTGTCATTGCACCCAGGATTTCACCGGCTGGTTTGGCTTTTGCCCTGGGTATGTCGATTGCATTTTCCTCCGATTCCACATTCAAAGCTTTCTCTGAGACCAAATCATTTAATGTCTTCCATTGAGAAACGGGCGCGTTGCTCGGTGCGGGAGCAGAGCCTGCTTCTCCTGATAGTCCATGACTGCCATTCAAGGCCTTTCCGTCCGCCATAATAGCCAGGCCGAAGCCACTACGCACGGCGATAAATACAAAGTTGGACATATTTTTCGCTGCTCCCGAACTCCATTCCCTTAATGCGTAACACCGGATATTATTTTCGACTACACAGGGTAATCCGGTGTGGGCTTCCACCAACTGGCGAAGGGGAATATTATGGGCTGCCTCGATTAAATCGTGATGAACCAAAGTCCCTGTTTTTCTGTGGATGGTTCCCGGTGCAGCGATGCCAATACCCAGGATTTTAGCCTTGGATTTTTTTGCGGCTTTCGTCCCTTCGTCAATAAAGGCCAAGAGTTTGTTGATTAATGAATTTCTTCTCTTTATCGCCTTTAGCTTTTGTTGTTTTTGAAAAAGTACTTGGCCCGAAAAATCAACCACCACTACCCGCATTCGTTTGGCTTCGAAGTCCAGACCGATAAAGCAGCCGTAGTCGGGATTAGTGCTTAACGGAACCGGGCGCCGACCTCTTCGTTCTGTGCCTTCGAGGTCTTCCGTGATCAATCCTACATCGATCATTTCGAGAACCACTTCGCAGAGACGCGATTTGCTCATTCTTAGATTCCTGCCCAACTCACTGCGGCCAATCGGACCATTTTGAAAAATCTCCTGGAGAAGCAGATTTTTCCTCAACTCCATTTTCTTATAAACCGTGTCAGCTTGCAGGACCATGTGAAAACGATTGGGAATTATAACTTTCGCTTGATGGTCGATTGATGAAGTCCATCCTTTCGGAATGGACTTGACAAAACAAGACAATCCGTCACAGTACTCCCAGCAACGCCGACCCGGAGAATCAGACGCAGACAAAGTAGCAGGCCTTCCTGCCGTGATACCTCATCCAAACCGGCTGAAATGGAATCGTCATCCACCGCAATGGCAAAGCCTCCACTTTCCCGAACCGCTCTCAGGATCAGGAAATCGCCTACCGCGACAGGAACTCGTATGCCGGCCGCAGCCAGGCATCCCAACAATGCCATAAAAACCAAACAGCTAACCAAGGTTATGACTAGATCGTTCCCTGCCATTTTCTGGTTCCCCTGCCTGGTGTGAAAAAAGCCGAGGAATCATTTCTGACTCCCCGGCTTGTGAATTAAAAAACTTGGATCAATTAAAACCGGAGCGATGCACGCAATTCGAAGGTGCGTTCGTCTGGAATGCGGATAACCGGAATGCCTCCATCGGGGTCGGCGACCACGGGAATCGGATCCGTTTTGTCCAGCAGGTTGCGCACATTGAGCTGAACCCTGAATATGTTACGGTCACCCAGGAATGTGCTCATCTCGGTCTCCCAACCAATCCAGGCGTCAAGCCTGTCTTCGGTGGGACCAAACCAGGGATTGGCCAAGTCGGGAGAAAAGGCGCCGTCGACAACGATAATTGGCCGTCCGATGCCGACTTCATCCTGCCAGCGGTAGGCGCCCCCGACATTCCAACCGGCCATGGCGGAATTCTGATCGAATGTGTAATTGGTCACCAGGTTCCAGCGCCACTCGCGAATTTCGTTGGTTCTTTTCGCGCCATCCTGGGCAAGCTCCCGGTTGATGGCTACGATAGCATTTCGGGTAAGCCAATTATTGATCGTCTCAGTCCCGGTCCCGCTCGTTGGGAAATCACCAAAGCGTTGCAAGTTGGGATTCACTTCACCATCGATCCACTGCTTGAAAAGGGGACCTGAATTTGTGGAAGCAACCTCCTGTTGCGCAATATTGACCATAACCCGCCAATTGTTGGTTATATTGGCTACCGCCTCGATTTCCTTACCTTCCGACAACAAGTCGCTGGTTACGGCAAAACCGGCGGGGATGTTATCGATGTTATAACCAGCTGAATCCAAACGGGAGTTAACCGTGGTCTTTACCTCTTGTCCCAAGGGTGAATCAAACGGCATGAAGTTGAGAAAATCGTCCGGGTCACCGGCAGCCAATGGCCATGATTCCGGTTGCGCTTTCACTAATTCAACAATCTCTTCCCTGTGCCTTGGGCTGGTGTAGTCGGCGTAAAGCTGGATCAGGGGCCTGAAACTTTGGGTCAAGCCTATGCTGGTCTCACTAAGCTGCAGGGTCTCGTACTCGTTATACCGGAGGCTTAGCCAGTCATTGACCTCGATGGTAATGCCGTACTCGGTAGTTTCTCCACTTACAGGCGGAAGATTCTCCCCTCTCAGGTTGATCCGCTCTACACCAATCTGCCCGTTTTCGGATTGAGCGTAGTGAAAACTCAACCCCAATCCTCCAAGGCTTTCCATCCATGCGTCCGGCACGTGTAGCACGACACCCCAATTGGTCGCATCGGTCGAGGATGCGAAAGTGGGTGAAGTCGGCAACTTCCAGGCGCTATCGGTTACATTTCTGCTGCCATCCGTATTGCGAGGTGCAGCATCGTTGGTAAATACCTCCACGTCATCCTCGCGGTAGCCGTAGTTGGCTACAATGTGATCGTCGAGAAACCGGCTCTGTAAAATGAGGGCCTTACTGTCGATGTTGATATCCTGCTTGACCGTATTGTTATTCTGAGATGGCGACCCGGCAACGCGTTCTTCCACTCTGAAAGTACCGTCTTTATAGGACCCGGAAGGGTAATCGAGATAACGGAGCGTGTACTCGTCCTGAATGTCAAATTTGGTTTTCCAATTGGATACATTGGCACCGGCGGAACTGGTGGCATTGGCCAGGCTATCGGACACGTAAACGAGATTGGCCATTCCATAGGAACCTACCCCACGGTCCACAGGTGGAGACAAATTTGCCCGGACACCATCGCCAATGGTTCGAAACCTGGCATCGAAAATCGGCTGATAGTAGGCAATCGACGTGGAATTGTCATTTGCATCTTCCCAGAGACCGGTGATGGTGTGACTGCCCAGAATTTTGCCCAGCCAGCCGTCACTATCACCAACATCCTCGAAATCAAACTTGTAGAAACCGGTGAGGCGGTGGTTTTCCAATGATTGGTCCTTGGTATTGATGAAACCCCGGCTTCCGGAAATCCATACGCGCCCGAAATTGGGATTGGGAGCCCCCCACCTGGTATGGGTATTCAGGTCGATGCCCAAACCCTGGAATCGGGATCCGATAGACAACTTCGCGTCGAAGTCGCTTCGGTAATCTTCCTTGTTCATTTGATAGGATACACCGGCATCGCCGTCCAACCAGGTTTGCTCCAGGGAGAGATTGAAGGAATCGAACCACTCCAGCTCACTCTTGTTGGGCCCGTCTATGAGTAGATTTTGGAAATCAAAGAAAGTCGTATCCTGGACGACGGCGTTGGTATAGAAACCTCTCGTAGCCGCTTTGGAATTACCGTTCGGGTCCAGGACATCCGGCTTGAATTCTGTAATAGTTCCCAGGTTCTCCGCCGTTCCCCGCATGGTGGCAAAAGACTGGGCGATTGCTCCGTTGGAAAAGTCAGCGCCCCGGTTGCCTCCCGGTTGAATAAATACCGTGCCCTGGACGCCGAGACCCGATCCATCGGGGACGGCAAGATGCGGGCTGGAATAAACGACAACGGGTTCAAAAGTATAACCTCCAAAACCAAAGTAATTTGGGAGAGAAGGATTGCGCCATTCGTTACCACCTACGATTCTCAAACCACCCGCATCAAATTCAAAGGGAGTATCAGGATTATCCGGGATGTAAGAGCCCGGGCGTTTGTAGTTGGTGCCGTTTCCATGCCAAGGATTATGCGTCGGCTTGGGAGTGCCCTCCGGACCTGGCAGGAACCAGTTACTCACCAAATCCTGCGGAGGTAGCGTGCGAGGCCGGTTTGCCGTTATGGAACCGGACTCGAATGATGCTCGGAGAGTGGTGTTCTCAAAGGGACGCCATTCCGTTACACCATAAATCCTCTTATCGTGCTCGAATGCAGGGTCCTGCTGGTAGAATTTTTCCTCGTTCAGGATTGCAACCCGGAGGGACAGTTTGTCTTCGATGAGCACCCTTTCAACATCCAGTTCCGAACGATGCGAGCCATAACTCCCGACTTGAAAGGAAACTTCTCCGTGATCTGAAAATAGCGGATTAACCGTCTGATTGTTGATAATGCCAGCCGGGCTTCCCAAACCAAAGAGGGTCGCATTCGCACCACGGTTGATGACGACACGACTGGTGTTGTAGGAATCCATGGCGATAATGGTCGAGAAGTAATTACGGGTCAAGTCAGCCGCAGCGAGACCCCGCACACGGGTACTGCGAATCGGATCCCTGTAATTTTGCTCCTGAATACCCGAGACCACGTTGGTGCTGTCCGGGTTGGCAAAGTTGCCCCCAATTCCTACGATTTCCGTGCCTGTCGTGTATACGAGCAACTCCTGCAGGTCCGAGGAACCGGTATCCTCCAGGAACTCTTGCGTGATTACGCTGACGGTGGCAGCGATATCTCTCAAGGGAGTGTTCAAGCGTGTTCCGGCCAGGGAGGACCGCGCCAGATAGCCAACCCCCTCCTCTTCGATTACCGTGAACGGAGAAATGGTGTATATGTCCTCCTCGTCTTCAGAGTCCTGGGCGGACACTGGAAGCAACGTTCCTGCAAAACCAAGAGATAGGACAGCAGCGATCGTCTTAAACAATTTGTAATTTTTAGCGTTCATATTTTGTTTGTATCATGGGTTCGGGGTTCCAAGCAGAGACAGAATGGACTCGGTAACCACTCCGACGGGACTGGCGTGAGAAGAATGAATACAGCGTCGCCCTGGGCCAATAGGACATAAGCTCAAAAGATATGGGTACTCGAGCTCCATTCCGGGTGTAATTAGATGAAAAGAAGATAGGTAGGCCTATGTTACAGCTAGAAGCCAGGCAACCTTTGAGCCAAGGATTAAATTTCCGATTATGGACATTTTGCGTTTTTATTTGAATTCGATGTTTTGAGTCAAGGAATAAATTTCTGATTATTTTCTCAGTTGCGCTCGATTCGCGTCTTGCGGCGGCTTTCAATCTCACCTCGGGGCAAATCGTGCTGGCTCGTAGAACACGTTCTCTCTTTCTCGATGCCGAAGCAGCTATGGAAGCAGCTCCGGCTGTAGCTCGGTTTATAGCTCAAGAAACTGGAAAAGACGATGAATGGATTTCGCTGTCCCTAGATTCGTTCAACCGAATCGCCGAATGTGGATACACCCCCTTCGCCACCGAAATAGGCCCGGTTGTTTTTGTCATAACTCAGCATGTTCAATGCGAAGGTGAATCCCTTCAGGTCGCCCTGGTTGATGAATAAAGGCTGGAACCGATTGGCTCGTTCTTCATCGGTCAAATAAAACTTGGTATCGTTCATGCCAAGTGGATCGAAGATCGTTTCCTTAAGGTATTCGTAGAACGTTTTTCCGGTAACCACTTGTAATAAACTGGATTTCATAATGAAGGTGGTTTGGCTTCGAGTGGATTTGTACTATCATTGAAATTATGGTGCATTATAACTCTTTTTTGGATTGTAACACCCTTTGTATCCAGTTCTTGGATATTTTGCTTCATAACTCATCTTTGAAGCAAATTACCGTGTTGCCCCGGCCTTGATTCGTTTCAAACAGCTCAAAGGCCTGAATAAATGCTTCCTTTGGAAAAATGTGACCGACTCTCGGACAGACCGCTCCGTTTTCCATGAAACGAATGATCTCGGTCACGTTCTGGCGATGGCTCTCAGGGTTTTCCGCAGACCAACGACCCCACAAACTGCCAATCACTGCAGCCTCCTTGATCAAAATCATTCCCGGGCGAATCGGGTTTTGCCCGGCGGTAAATCCTACCAGGCAAATTTTTCCAAAGGGTCTGATGCAGGACATGAGGGCTCCTTCAAAAAGCGCTCCTTGTACCATGTCTATGATCAAGTCGACTCCTGCCGGGTGGCCCAATTCCTTGGCTGCCTGTTTAACATCGGCTTTGAATTGCTTGTAGCTTTCACGATCGTTTCCGTAGCAGAAAACCCGGTCGGCTCCGGCCGCTTTGGGGAATTCCATCTTCTCTGGAACGCTGACTCCTGCAATGACTTGCGCGCCCATGGCTTTGGCTAATTCCACCGCTGCCATTCCCACGCCCCCAGAGGCTCCATCGACAAGAACGAGATCTCCGGGCTTTGTTTCTCCAATGACTTTCAGTGGAAAATAGGCGGGAATAAAGTTGCGCCCGAGATTGGCACATTTTGATAGGTCTACTCCCTCGGGTGCTTTAAACACTACTTGGGAAGGGGCGCTGGTAATCTCCGCTAAACCACCCAAATTGATTTGTGCGACGACCCGATCTCCCGGTTCAACGTGTTCCACTCCGGCCCCCACTTCCAATACCGTTCCGGCGACATCCATTCCGGGAATGTAGGGAAGGTCTGGTTTCAATTGATAGAGCCCTTGGGCCTGGAGTGCGTCTGGGTATTGAACACTGGCGTAGAGTACTTCAATCAATACATGTTCATCAGCGCATCCAGGTCGTTCAATCTCATCAAGACTCAGAACCTCTCTTAACGGTAGAGGTTTGGGTAATAGTTTTCCTTCGTCGTCGAATGCCGCGTACCGGTGGCAGCGTACGGCTTTAATGGTTTGGCTCATGGTAAATGCTTGGGGTTAACTTCTAGTACTTGGATCGCTATTTCGTTTTGGACCGGTCACGACCATCGATCGGCAGCTTGTTTTTTCAGGGTGATTTTATCCATTTTCCCCGATGCGATTCTGGGCAACCTTGAGGATGAGAAATGGATATGACTGGGTACTTTAAAAGCCGATAGATGAGAACCTACGTGATTCTTAATTTCTTCTTCGGTGGCGGTGCAGTCTTGTTTAAGAAATACGCTCGCACATACGATTTCTCCCATTCTGTCATCGGGTGCACCATACACCGCGACTTCGTCCACAGCAGGGTGTTCATACAGTACATGTTCAATTTCACTGCAGGCGATGTTTTCGCCTCCGCGAATGATGATGTCCTTGGCTCGACCCGTAATAAAAAGAAACCCGTCTTCATTCAGGTATCCCAGATCTCCCGAATAAATCCAACCATCCCGGAGCGTTTCCTGAGTTGCCTCAGGCTTATTCCAATAGCATCGCATGTTCAGGGAGGATTTCATGCAGATTTCTCCTTCTTCGTTGGGGCCGAGCGTGTGTCCGTCTGAATCCCGAATTTGAATGTCAATCAAGGGAGCGGAAGCTCTACCGACCGAGGATGGACGCTGGATGTATTCATCGCCATTGATGGTTGAGGCAGCGGCATTGGTTTCTGTCATCCCATAACCCACACCCGGAACTGCGTGAGGTAATTTCTCCTGAATGAGTTTCACATGTTCGGGTGGACGCGCGGCACCTCCTCCGCTGATCGAAGTCACGCTGCTCAAATCATGTTTTTCTAAAGAAGGAGAGTTCAGGATTTCTCCGACCATGGTCGGCACGCCATGTATGGTGGTGAGCTTCTCTTTTTCAGTCAGTGCGAGTGCTTTTTCTACATCCCATTTATACATGAGGTACAGTTTTCGTCCGGACAGGAAGCTGCAAAAGAGCATGGTGTGTAAACCTGAAACATGAAAGAGCGGCACATTGACCAGCATCCGTTCCTGAGGTAGTTTGAGAGCAATCGGGTCTTCCATCGATGCGGCTCCACCCTTCAGCCAGTTTTCCACCAATTGTCTGAATTCCTTATCCTCTCCGGATAACGCGCCTATCACCCCGATGCAGAAAAAATTTAATAGGGCGTTGACAATACCGCGGTGGGTAAGAACCACGCCTTTGGGATGATCGGTGGAACCAGAGGTGTACATGATCAGGGCGTCGCTGTCGGCATCTATCTTGAGCGATGGAAACGATTCGTCAGAGGTCGGTTTCATGAGATCAGTCATAGCCAGTACACCGGAAGGCAACTCTCCCTTTACTCGTGTAATGGCAAAACCGAGATCCAATTTGTCTTTTGAAGGAATGAAACGATCCCAGCGCTCGTGATCGACAAACGCGAACCGCGCTCCGCTATCAACCAGGCCGTATTCAATTTCTTTGGACACCCACCATGCGTTGAGTGTAACCGCTACGGCACCGGTTGCGAGAATGGCTTCCAGCGCGATGACATATTCGGGATAGTTCCGCATCGAAATTGCAACCCGGTCGCCTGGCTCAATACCAAGTGCTACGAGGGAGTGGGCTAGGGCCACGGATTTTTGATGTACATCCCCGTAGGTGTATCGTTCTTTTTCGTAAACCAGGAAGTCCCGGTCTCTGAAATGCTCATTCGAATAATCGAATAGATCGCGCATGTCATTGGGCGCATGTTTGAATACCTGGTATTCTATCCCTCGAATGCTTGTCTTCGTGACGTGCAAAGGTGACTCAGCGGCAGTCATCAATTCGATGGCTTCGTCTCTGGTAAGGGGGCCTTTGTCCTCTGAATCCATGTCGTATGATTAAAGATGGTAGATTCGGGTTGCTGTCTCACTGAACATGGCCGTTTGCTCTGGCTCACTATATTGAGCGGCGATCTTTTTCAGACCGTTCCACAAGACGGCGTAGGAAATGGAAGTTCGGTCGACAGGGAAGTTGCTTTCAAACATGCAGCGATCTGCTCCAAAACACTGTATGGTATGGTGATAGTACCGCGCCTGTGCTTCCACAAATTCATCGGACATGGCGGGTCTATCGCGGCGGTCCCAGCCGAAGCCGTTGTCCGGCATTGCAAGGCCACCGAGCTTCGCATAGACGTTAGGGCACGCGGCCAAGGCTGCGATGTCTTCGCACCAGCGCTCAAAAATCTCCTCCCTTTGGTCAGCGTAGGGTCCCACGCCTAGTGGAGTTGCGAAATGATCGAGTATAATCGTCGTCCCGGGAGCGGATTCCGCCAGTGCTTGAAACTCCTGAATCTGATGGTGGTAAAGCCAGCTCTCGTAAGTGAAACCACGTTCTCCCAGGCGTTGCAGTCCGCTCCGAAATGAATCTTTGGTTGAAAGGCCTTCAGCGCCTCGCCCCGGTATGCTGAGGCTTTCCGGGTGTGGATCCCGTGCAATTGAGTGACGTATGCCACGAAGCAGACCTCTCGCAGCTTCCTTATGCGCATCGAGTATTTCATCCAGCTTGGGATGAGTCAGGTCGGCATGAGCTACAATGCCGACAATCTCTGATCCGGATCCCGTTCGTGACGAAGAGGCAATCTCCTCCACGAATGTGGTTTCGCCGACGGGTTTTAAATGATCCGGGCCATCTTCGAAGTAGCTCGCGCGACATTCAATAAATACCGTTTTTGTAATAGTGTGACCCGATCCAGTATCAGCCCACAGCTCTTCCAAGGCGTAGGTCCAGGCAGGTGATTCCCAGAGGTGATGATGAGGGTCCACGATGGGACGCTCCGGATCCAGGATCGGCTCTTGAACCTGGTTCAGCCATGCCTCGCTCGGTGGGTTTAAGGCCATACCTTTAATTCATGTCCTTAAATCCTTTTCCATCTGCTACCAGTCGTTCGATCAGTGGAGAAGGTTGCCAGAAATCGTCCTGCTCCTGCTCCTGGAACTGCTTGAGTGTTGCCAGAATGTTCTCCAGGCCGATCGTATCCGCATAGTGCATAGGCCCTCCACGGTAGGTGGGCCAGCCGTATCCATTTACCCATACAACGTCGATGTCGCTGGGGCGTTGACTCATGCCTTCATCCAGGATCTTTGCTCCTTCATTGATCATTGAGTAAGTGCATCGCTGTAGAATTTCTTCGTCGCTGAATTCGCGTCGGACGATGCCTTGTTTCTCGGAGAATTCCAGGATGAGATCTTCCACGTCTTTATCGGGTGATTTGGCCCTCGTTTCAGGATCGTAATTATAAAAACCCGCGCCTGTCTTTTGTCCGCGTCGATCCATTTCACAAAGTCGATCCCGAATCGTTTCGCCCTTGGATGTTCTGGGGTCCCAGCCGATATCGAGTCCCGCCAGGTCGGACATGGCGAACGGTCCCATGGGCAATCCAAAGTCATAGACAACGCGGTCCACATCCCAGGGCATGGCTCCATCTAAAATCAATTTGTTGGTCTGATAACCTCTTTGAAAGAGCATGCGATTGCCAATGAATCCGGGGCATACTCCGGAGACGACCGGTACCTTGCCCAAGAACTTTGATAAACCCATGATTGTGGCCAAAACCGTTTTGGATGTTTTGTCGGCGCGGACTACTTCCAGTAAGCGCATAATATTGGCGGGACTGAAGAAGTGAGTCCCCAAAACCCATTCGGGACGTTTGGTGACCGAGGCAATTTCATTAACATCCAGCGCGGAAGAATTGGTGGCCAGTATAGCGCCGCCTTTGGCAATTTCATCGAGTTTGGTGAAGACTTCTTTCTTAATGTCCATGAGCTCGAACACGGCTTCGATGATCAGGTCGCAGTCGGCCAGGTCTTCCAAGTTGAGGGAGGGGGTAAAGAGACTCATCATCTCATCGACTTTCTCTTCGGTCGTACGTCCGCTCTTGACTCCCCGCATATAATTTTTGCGCACCACTGCCAATCCGCGGTCCAGGGCTTCTTGTTTGTGTTCCACGATGGTGACAGGAATGCCTCTCGAAATAAAGTTCATCGAGATACCACCACCCATGGTTCCGGCACCGATCATGCCTACTTTTTTAATCGGAATAGTGGGGGTATCTTTGGGGACGTCCGGGATCTTGTTCGCCAGTCGTTCCGAGAAGAAATAGTAGCGTTGGGCTTCCGACTTCGCACCCGTGATCAGTTTCATGAAACGTTCACGTTCCGCCAAAATTCCTTCGTCAAACGATTTGGTCAGGGTGTCCTCAACGCATTGGATGATCGCTTCCGGTGAGTCAAAACCTCGTGTCTTGCGGGCAATTTTCTTGCGAAATCGATCAAAGAGCTCCGCGTCCTGCTTGGCTTCCTCGAGCTTCTCGTTGTTGTCTCGGACTTTGACCAGTGGTCCTCCTTCGGCCACGACTTTTTTCGCAAAGGCCATGCCGCCTTCGAATAGATCGTCGACGATTTCATCAATGAGGCCGTTTGCGAGGGCGAATTTTGCGTTCACAGGTTTGCCACTCACCATCATCTCCATGGCCGGTTCCACGCCTACGACCCTTGGCAGGCGTTGAGTTCCTCCGGCACCGGGAAGGATTCCTAAATGCACTTCCGGCAAGCCGAATTTGGCCGAAGCAACCGCGACGCGGTAGTGACAGGTGAGGGCGACTTCCAATCCGCCACCCAAAGCAGTACCATGAATAGTGGATATCACGGGTTTGGATGCACCCTCAATGACTTCTTGGACTATAAAAAGCGAGGTGCCTTCCTGAGGTTTGCCAAATTCTTTGATGTCCGCACCGGCAATGTAGGTACGGCCCTCGCAGATAATGAGTATTGCCACGGCAGCCTCATCTGCATCCGCCTGCGTGATCGCTCCAAACAAACCATCTCTTACACCTCTACTGAGTGCGTTTACCGGAGGGTTATCAATCCGCACGACGGCCACGCCGTCTCGAATCTCTAGGTCAACCATTTCTGTTATTGCAGCCATATACTCTTTCCTTGGGTCTTTTTTGTAATTCCGGGTAAAGAAATTGGAATTTATTCGGTATCAGGATTCCAGTTCTTCTACGGAACGGGTTCAAGATTAAATTCTACCGAACGGTAGGTAGAATGTAAGCTTCTGGGCTTTCATTCCATAAAGGGGTCCAAAAGGAGATCGAAACCCGGGCTCGCTGTTCACAGGTTTCCCAACTCAATCCGGACCATCTACTACACCCGCGTTTTGCAGCGTCTTGATTTTCTGCTCGGAGTAACCAAGAAGCTCGCTAAGCACATCGTGCGTTTGTTCCCCGATTCGATGAGGGGCCGGTCCCTGTGGGTGCGTCGCTTGTCCGTCCACATGAAAGGGGGATGCCGTAACTTTTATGGGGCCTCGGCCGGGGTGTTCGATTTCTGGAAAGGCTTCTCGGGCAAGAAGTTGAGGGTGTTCAATCGCTTCTTCCGGCGTAAGCATCGGGGTTGCGGGTACTCCTGCATCCAACAGGCGATTTAGGGGGTCTTCGACACAATCAAATGTATCCAGCCAACCGTAAATCTCATCGAGCAATTCGGACCAATGGACACGGCGGGCCATGGGTGTGACAAAACGCCGATCCTTTTTTAGGGCAGGCTTCTCCATGGTTTCTGTCAAGCGATTCCACAAGTGGGATGAGCCGGCTGATTGCAAGGCAATGTGCCGATCGCCTACACGATGTACGACCATACCGGGTCTTGCCCGTCGCTCAACGGGTCCTCCGTTTATCAGGGCGCCGTAGGTATTGTCGTCTGAGGCGATGAGTGATTCGAACATGGAGACGTCGAGAGTCGCCCCTTGACCCGTGCGCGCCTGGCGAAGGAGGGCTGCAGAGATCGCCCCAAATGCGTGCGTGGCCGCAAGCACATCGGCGGCTTGAAGGTACTGAACACGCGGTTCTGCTTCGCCACTTCGATCGAGGTCCATCATTCCGGATATTGCATTGATGAGATGAGCGTAGGCTCTATCTGATTTATTGGGACCGGTTTGTCCAAACCCGGAGATGGAGCAATAGATCAACTCAGGCTTGATGGCCCGCAATGATTCAGCGTCCAAACCAAAGCGAGCCATTACACCGGGAGAGAAATTTTCCACCAACACGTCGGCCTTGTTCAACAAGTCGAGTATGAGTTCGCGCGCATCCGGATGTGCAAGGTTGATGGCGATGCCTTGTTTCCCGGCATTGATGCGTACGAAATAACTGCTTTGATCGACGCGCCCTTCTTCCAGTTGGCTCACGGTGTAACGGATTTCGTCTCCTTCCCCGGGACGTTCGACTTTGATTACCCGGGCTCCCAGGTCGGCAAGTAGGCGTGTGCAGTAGGGGCCTGCGAGCACTCGGGTAAAGTCAAGGACGGTGTATCCCGCCAGTAATTTGTCTTTGGGATCAGAGGAACTGCCTGCGGTCATGGAATCCAATTAGGGTTTTGTTTTGTAGAGAAAAAGAGATGAAAATAGCTAACGAAGGGTGAAGGATGGAATGGCCCACTCCTGGGCATACGAATCGCAGCTGAAGCAGCTTCTAACAACGAGTTTATAACGTAAGCGTAACGGGAAGGTCCGTTGAAAAACAAAGGACCGCCCAGTGTTATTAACTGCACTACTTCTATGCCAATCCCTGGCGTATTTCTACTTTCCCGTGAAATTAGGCGCTCTCTTTTCCAGATAATGTGCGACTCCTTCTTTGAAGTCGTCGGTGCGGAAACTGGCTGCCATATCCAGATTGGCTGCATCGGTGGCTTCAGACAGGGTTTGAAAGAGGGCATTGTAGACCTCCCGTTTCATTTCTTTTAACGAACGTGGGGATATCATGGTAGTTAAGTGAGTCGCATATTGCCTGACTTCATCCATCAAGTCATCGTTCGGCACCACACGGCTTACCAGTCCCATCCGCAACGCTTCTTCAGCGCCGAAGAGGCGTGCCGAGTAGAGCAGGTCAAGCGCGTTGGAAAGACCCACCAGCCGAGGGAGCATCCAGCTGACACCATGCTCAGCGATCAATCCACGTTGAGCGAAAGCGGTCCCGAATTTGACCTTATCCGATGCAAATCGTATATCCGTATAAAGAGAGATCACAAACCCAAGTCCAACACAGGGGCCGTTGATAGCACCGATGATCGGTTTCGAAATTCCAGGGAAATAACTGTTCGTTTTTCTAAAATCTTCCCGGACATGGTCCCTGTCATGCGGACGGCAATTTTCTTGCACCCACTCTTCGTCGGTCAATTTAGATGTGTCGGCTTTTGCGGAAGTATCACCAAGAAGGTTCATGTCGGCTCCGGCACAAAAACCACGTCCGGCTCCCGTTAGGATAATTACCCGTACGTCCTCGCTTTGTTCCGCCCGAATCATGGCGTTGTACAGATCCTCCTGGAGTTGTCTGGTAATTGCATTGAGGCGATCGGGGCGGTTGAGCGTGATGGTTGCGATGTGATCGCTTTCGTCGTAAAGAACAGTTTCGTAAGACATGATTCGTGTGCTGAGTTTGAGTGGTGATCAGGTGGGTGAATTAAAAACTTAGGAAGAGGATAGGGTGCCAAGATTGTCGATTATCTGAGTTGCTTCGTCGACGATGCGTTCAATGAGCTCCTTGCAAGTCGGAATATCGTAGATCAATCCCTGGACCATTCCAGCGGACCATACGCCATGCTCAACATCCCCTTCTTCAAATACGACTTTGCCGCGTTCGCCTGAGACCAGATGTGCCAGGTCATCAATCGTGGCATTCCCTTTGGCCTCGATCGAAACCACTTCTCTGCTTACTGAGTTGCTCGCTACTCGCGCGGTATTCTTCAAGGTTCGAAAGATCAATTCGGTCGCTTTCTCATCATTCTCGACCATTTGTTGCTTTACTTTTTCGTGAACCGGGGACTCTTGGGTCGCCATAAATCGGGTTCCCATGTTTATGCCTTCGGCTCCCAGTGCCAATGCCGCTACCAGGCCCCGTGCATCTCCCAGCCCACCCGAAGCGATCATCGGGATTTTGATTTTGTCCCTTGAGATAGGAAGAAGGACCAAATTTGTGACGTCGTCTTCACCGGGATGTCCAGCGCATTCAAACCCGTCCATGCTGATGACATCGCAGCCAATCCTTTCGGCCGTTAAACCATGGCGGACTGAGGTGCATTTATGAATTACTTTCAGGCCCGCTTTTTTGAAGTCCGGAAGGTGTGGTTCAGGATTGTACCCGGCGGTCTCCACGACCTTGATGCCGGATTCAATGATTGCCTGACGATATTCGTCATAGGGAATTTTTCTGAGCGAAGGAAGGATAGTCAGATTTACTCCAAACGGCTTGTCCGTCATCTCGCGGCACCGCGCTACTTCTTTAACCAGGTCCTCCGGCGTTGGTTGAGTGAGTGCCGTGAGGAATCCTAGTGCGCCCGCATTGGCGACCGCGGAAACTAGTTCGGCGCGACCCACCCATTGCATTCCCCCCAAGGAAATCGGGTGATCGATTCCAAACATTTCAGTAAATCGTGTCTTAATCATAAATTGAACTTTCTTGCATAGGATGGGCGGACATCGGTCGGGCTTGTAGAGTCCTAAATGACGTCTTCATTCAATGAATATACCTTGTGTTTTCAAGTAATAATTCTACCGAACGGTAGGTAAAATAGGCAGCGATGAGGCTCCGTGACCAGGAACGGTTGTTTGACCCATTTTGGCAGTGCTGAGTTTGCCAACTTGGAGACTCAAGGGCTGATTAATCGGCGCCTTTGAATTCGTTAAACCGGTCCCTGAATCGACGCATGCCGCTAAGCCAACGATCGTAGTCGGCAGTTTTACGTTGCAGGTAGGTCAGAACCTCCGGGTGGGGAAGAATGAGAAATG
The DNA here is from genome assembly GCA_965204545.1 of Opitutales bacterium. Classification (GTDB taxonomy): domain Bacteria; phylum Verrucomicrobiota; class Verrucomicrobiia; order Opitutales; family UBA2995; genus JAABVD01. The sequence continues at coordinate 2,724,655 of CBDBFA010000003.1, forward strand.
TTTCTTCGTCCATCCCTTTAATGGTAGCTTTGGCCACGTCTTCCGGTTCTATCAGCCCATCTCCACCCGCAGTGCCCCCATCCGTTCCTGCGATCATGGGCGTGCGAACGGCTTGAGGGCAAATGACGGATACTCGAATTCCATCGTTGTGATGGGTGATAGCCAGCGACTCAGCAAAAGCGACTGCGGCATGTTTAGTGACAGAGTAAGGGGCCGCTCCGATCTGGCTCAACAAGCCGGCCGCAGAGGCTGTATTCAAAAGGTAACCGCTGCCTCGTGCGATCATCTGTGGAAGAACCGCGCGGGCTGCATAAATGTGCGCCATGACATTGATTCCCCAGATTGCTTCCCACGATTCATTGGAGGCGGAGGCTGAATGGACGGTATCGAATTCCCCGCCGATCCCGGCGTTGGATGCAAATACATCGATCCTTCCGTTTGATTTTTCGGTTTCCTCTACTACACGGATGATGTCCGTTTCGTTCGACACGTCGGCTGCGAAGGCAATACCGTTTACGGATTCTGCGGTCGCTTTTGCTCCGTCCTCATTTAAGTCAACGGCTACGACTGTTGCCGCCCCTTCGGCGTGAAAAGCTTCGCAAAGGGCTTTACCAATTCCACTGGCTGCTCCTGTGACAACCACGGTCTTATCTTTTAGTTTCATGAGGACTTTCTATTGGAGTGAACGGCTTAGGTATTTCTGATTTTTCGATGGTGGGAAGTCGGTTGTGGACGGCTGTAGTTTAAGAAACCACTGAAATATTCGCTCCATCTTCAGCTGCGCGCAGGGCGATCGCTTTACCGATCCCTTTACTGGCACCACTGATCAGCAACGTTTTATCCTTTAAACTCATCCTTCAATTTTACGATTCTCGCTTGGTGTGTCTTCCAGCATAGGTATCACTAGTTCTCTAACTTCTCGTTTCAGAAGTTTTCCAACGGAACTTTTGGGGAGTTCCGGGAAGAAGAATACGCGAGCGGGAGCTTTGAATTTATTGATGAACGTTTTGGAGTGTTCGATGATCTCTTCTTCCGAGACCTGGGCATCTTGCCTGGGGGCGATGGCGGCACAGACCTCCTCCCCAAAATCTCTACTGGGAATGCCGACCACCGCGCATTCCGCTACGGCAGGGTGGGTGTAAATGGCTTCCTCTATTTCCCTGGGTGAAATATTTTCACCACCCTTGATTATCAGGTCTTTTTTGCGGTCTGTGATGTAGACATAGCCGTCCTCGTCCATGTGACCGATATCACCCGTGTGTAACCATCCATTGATGATGGTGCTGGCAGTGGCTTCCGGATTCTTCCAATAGCCTTTCATGATGAGGGGGCCTTTCACACAAAACTCTCCCGTTTCGCCGGTCGCTAGGATCTGATGATTGGTGTCCTGTAGGCAGATTTCGATACCCGGTATGGCATGGCCGGCGGATCCCGGCCGGAAATCATCCGTTTCCCGGTAACAGGTGATTGCGCAAGTCGCTTCTGATTGTCCCCAAGCTTCTGTCACTCTGCAGTTGAATTTTTCTTCGAATTCCAGCCGGAGCTCATTGGGCATTGCAGCGCCCCCCGAATTGACTCGTTCCAAGGATGACAGGTCGTAGCGATCAAGATTCGGGAAATTGACCAAGTAAGTCATCATCGTCGGGACAAAGCTGATACGTTGAACCTTATATTTTTCGATATCTTCCAATACCTTTTGGGGATCGAATCCTGGATGGAGGATATTGATAGTCCCTACCAGATAGCTTATGTTCTGCATGAGCACTCCGTAGACATGGGCTAACGGAAGAGTATGCAGGGTTACGGTATCGGGTTCGGTGATCAATAGGGACTCGCAGGCCTCAGCGTTCGAGACGATATTGGAATGACTTTGCATGACCCCTTTGGGTTTGCCTGTTGTGCCCGAAGTATAAACCAGTAAGGCCAGATCATCCGGCGATCGAGCCTGTAACCCTTCCACCGGTGTTGCTCCCTCAATTTCCTGGCGAATATCCGTAGCGGATTCGTGGATACAGTTTCCTGTAATTAAAACGTGCTTCAGCGTGCTTATGCCTTGTGCTGCTTCGACGACTTTAGCGGATAGCTCTTCAGACGTGACTATGGCAACGGCCTCCGAGTGCTCCAGTATGTAGTTAAGTTCCCGGGCGACCAATTGCGGCATGATCGGTAATATGGCCGCTCCCAAGATCCACGCTGCCTGAAATGACGCTGGGACTTCCGGACAGTTTTGCATGGTGACAGCGACGACGTCACCTGGTTGTAGGCCTCTTTCCCGCAGGACTGCCGCCAGTCGTTGCGCGTATTTCATGCGTTCAATATTCGTGAAGCTCTCACCTTCATAATGAAGGCAGGTGTATTCACCGAAACGGTTTATGCTTTCATAAGCTAGATTACCTGCATTCAACGGACTTGGGTTTGGGGTTAGACGGATTGAGGAGTAGTTGAACTATTCAGCGATGATCGACTGGGCCAGCTGTTCCCGGTGGTGGGTCGGATCTCCAAAGAGGAATTCATTGGATTTGGCCCGTTTATAATAGAGATGCAAATCGTGTTCCCAGGTGAAGCCGATGCCGCCATGAACCTGGATGCCGGAATTGCCGACGATTCGTGCCGCTTCAGAACAGTAGGCTTTCGCGATGTTGATAGCCTCACCGCTGGCGGCGTCTCCTTCGCTTAAGGCCCAGGCCGCGTAGTAAGTGGCCGAACGAGCACTTTCGGACAGGAGTAGCATATCTGCACATTGATGTTGGACCGCCTGGTAAGAGCCGATGGGTTTTCCGAACTGCTGACGGGATTGGGCATACTCGACGGTCGTCTTCATTACCCATTCCATGCCTCCCAATAAATCAGCACAGGCGATGATAATGCCGGTTTGGATAGATCGATTGAGCGCTTGCTCGGCAGCGTCACCGCTTGCCAGCACCTCGCCGGCCACATTGTTGAAGTCCACTTGAAAATAACGACGGGTCAGGTCCATGCCTTGGGTAGCCGAAATCTCCAGGCCTTCTGCTGATGGGTCAACGACTGCGACCACCAGGTCATCCCCCTGCCGTGCAACCACCAGAAGGGTGTTTGCGACTGCCGCATCCATTACCAGGATTTTCCTACCTGAAAGTATTACTCCGGAGTCACGGGCCTGCGCTTTCATCCGGATGGATGAAGTATCCCAGTTTGAGCCTTCTTCTTGCATGGCTACCGTAGCGATGGATTCGCCAAGACTCAAATCGGGAAGCAATTTCGATTGCAAATCGCTGTTGCCGGAAGCCGCTATCAGGGCAGATGCCCAGCTCGTGGCCAGGAAGGGAGAAGGGACACAAGCGCGACCCATTTCCTCCGATACCGCCGCCAATTCCACATAGCCGAGACCGAGGCCATTGAACTCTTCCGGTAGCGTGAGTCCGGTCCAACCCTGTTCGGCGATACCGTTCCATAGCTCACTGTCGTGCCCGGTTTCTGAATCCATGATTTCACGGACCTTGGTGATGGGGCATTCCCGCGTGAAGAATGTCTGCGCAGATTCCTGCAGCATTTTCTGGGTTTTATTTAGATCGAAATTCATTTTCTTTTTTGGATTTGAAATTAGTAGCTACGTGGTAATCCCAATACGCGCATGGCGACGATGTTACGTTGTATTTCGCTGGTACCGGCTTCGATGGTGTTGCCGCGAGAGCGGAGGTAACGGAAGGCCCATGAACCTTCGCAGAAGTCTTGTAGTTGTGCTTCGTCGCCCAGAATTTCCGTGGCTGCCTGAACCAAGCGCTGGTTCAGTTCACTCCAAAATATTTTAAGGATGGATCCCTCAGGTCCTGGAACCGCATCGTGGGCAATTTTTGATAACGCTCGGTTGCTGGTCAGCTTGAAAACCTCCAATTCCATGTGGATCTGGGCGATCTTTTGGCGGTTGATGGGGTCATCAATCAAACGCTTTCCGCCGGATGTTTTCTTCTTCATCAATTGAATGAGTTCTTCCAAATCCTTTTTGAACCGAATGTAGGTAGCGGGTCCCAGGTTGGTTCGCTCATTCATTAACATGGTAATGGTGATTCGCCATCCGTCGTTGAGCTCACCGATCAAGTTCTTGGCGGGCACTCGGACGTTCGTAAAAAACATTTCATTAAATGTGGAGTCGCCCGACATTCCTTTGAGGGGTCGAACCGTGACTCCCTCGCTCTTCATGTCGACCAGCAAGGCACTGATACCTTTATGTTTGGGAGCGTCGTTATCGGTTCGAACCAGAAGCAGACACCAGTCGGAAACCACGGAGAAACTGGTCCAGATCTTTTGTCCGTTGACCACAAAATCATCGCCGTCGCGGACGGCCTTGGTTGCCAAGGAAGCAACATCACTACCTGAGTTGGGCTCTGAAAATCCCTGGCACCAGATATGGGATCCATCTAATATTTTGGGGAGAAAGTACTCTTTTTGTTCATCATTACCTTCGGCCATAATGGTAGGACCGACCAGGCCTTCACCAATGGTTCCTACGCGTTCGGGTGCGTCGAAGGCAGCCAGTTCTTCGTTGAAGAGGGCCGCTTCGATGGGCGTAGAACCGCGTCCTCCAAATTCTTTCGGCCAGGTGATGCCTGCCCATCCGCCTTCGAACATGGTTTTTTGCCAGTCCCGTAGTTTATTCCAATATTCGACATCATCTTGGCCTGCAGAAGCTGTGGATTCTTTGGGCAGGTTGTCTTTCAGCCAGGCGCGAAGTTCGTCGCGAAACTGGATTTCACTTTCGGTGAGATTTAGATCCATGATTGTATTTGAGTAAGTGTGTTTTAAAGAAGTTGATTCGTTGAATGGGTTTCTGGTGGGGCATCCGTAGCTTCGTTCAGCAATTCAGCCAGCTCTTTTACTTCCAGCTGTCGTTCGCCTTTCGTCGCGTTGATGCCGTCCTCCATCATGGTGGTGCAGAAGGGACAACCCACCGCGACCGTGTCGGCCTCGGACGCCAGGATCTCCCGGGCTCGCTCGTGATTGACACGTTTGTCTGAGGGTTCGTCGACAAAGCTCATGCCGCCCCCGCCTCCGCAGCAAAAGCTGTTGGAGCGATTGCGTGGTAACTCCGTCAAAGAGTGTTGTGTGGTGTTCTCAAGCAGCGTCCGTGGCTCTTCGGTCATGCCATTGTGTCGGCTGAGATAGCAGGGGTCATGGAATGCTATTTTGCGCTCTGAAGCCTTCGTGATTTTCAGGCGACCTTCCTTGATTAATTCACCGAGGAACTCGCTGTGGTGAAAGGTTTCAAACTCGCCTCCGAATTTTGGATACTCGTTACGGAAAGTATTGAAGCAATGGGGACAGGCGGTGATGACCTTCTTAACCTTGTGTTTTTTGAAGGTTTGGATGTTTTCCTGGGCCAAGGATTCAAATAGGAATTCGTTGCCGATCCTACGTGCCACGTCTCCGGTGCATTTTTCGTCGCGGCCGAGGACGGAAAATTTGACCCCGGCTTTTTTGAGGAGCTGAGCAAGCGATCGGATCGACTTTTGATTGCGCTCGACGAGAGAGGTTCCGCAGCCGGTCCAGACCAGCACTTCTGCCTCTTCGGTTTCACTGGCGTGAGGAATGTCCAACTCTTCCATCCAATCCGCCCGGGAGAATTGCGTTCCGGAGTAGGGGTGCTGACGCTCTTCCATCGAATTGACCGCCCCCTGCATGGTTTCGGGGAATTCAGCTTTTTCCATGACCTGGAAACGTCGCATGTCCACGATCTTAGGTAGTTGCTCAATGGATACGGGGCAGGCTTCCACGCAGGCGGCACAGCTTGTGCATTCAAATAAGCGATCGGATTGAAGCGCATCGGAGGAACCGATGAGTCCGACTTCGTCGTCCTGCCCCTTATGCAGCCAGCCACGCAGATCCAGGATGATGTCCCTTGGGGACAGGTCTTTCCCGACGGTGTTGGCCGGACAGGCATCGGTGCAACGGCCACATTCGGTACAGGCGTCCAGGTCCAGCAGGTCTTTCCATGTAAACTGTTTTAATTGGTTTACTCCAAAGCTTTCAGCGGTTTCGAAATCGATGGTTTTGAGAGAGCCACCTACGGGTTGGAGGTTCGCAGCATAGATATTAAGAGCCGAGGTCAGGGGATGAAGCATCTTGGTAAACGGAGCCCAGGCCAGGAACCCGAACACCAGCAGCAAGTGGAACCACCAGCACCACAGGTGCATCAGTTTGAGGGATTCAAGGGAGAAGACATTGGCGAACAGGATTCCAGTCGCGTAGCCGACCGGGGACCAAGCTCCCCAGGGATCTTCGGTGGCCACTATGCGCCAACCTTCCAAGAGGAAACCGGTCGCCAGGATCACTCCTGCAACGATCAATATCCAGGACGCTTCGTCGGTATAAACCAGTTTTTTGGGTTTGGATTTCCATCTGCGGTAACCGGCCAAGGCCACTCCGATGAGGGCGAGTAGGCCCAAGATATCCACGAATAAAGACTGAAAATACAGGTAGAAGGCCCCGCGCATTATGGGGATGCCGAAATCGTGATCTATCATGACCACCGTCGTGGCGATCGTCAGGGTGATAAACCCCCAGAAGATCATGGTATGAAATATACCCGCGTATTTTTGGCGTAAATTGCGTCGTTGCAGCAGGGCGTGATTCCACAGGTATTTCAGGCGTCTACCGGGATTGTCGAGTCGGCCTTCGGCTGGTAAACCTTGTTTCCAGGACTTGCAGCGAATCCACACCCCGTAGCAGCCAATCAGTGTGGTTGGTACCAGAAGCACGTACATGATCCATCCATGGGAAATATTCCAAAGGACTTCACGGGTGGCTTCCGCAGAATTCATTAAAGCAATTCGGCGAGCTTTGCCTTCAATGGGCCGATGACGTTTTTGTAATCCTCAACCAAACCGAACTGGCAGTGCTTAAAAATCGGTGCGTCAGGATCGGTATTGATGGCCGCTACGGTTTTTGAGTCGGCCATACCCATGATGTGTTGGCTGGCCCCTGAAATCGCGACGGCTAAATACAGTTGTGGGGCTACCTTCTTGCCGGTTTGGCCAACCTGCCAGGAGTGGGGGACCCAACCGAGGTCGCAGGCTGCACGGGATGCACCATTTTGCCCTTTTAACACTTTGGCAAGGGCCACTAATTCGTCGAACGGCTCCGGACCACCGAGTCCACGTCCACCGGAAACGATGACTTGTGCGTCTTCCAGACGTGCGCCCTCGGATTCCCCCACATGAGTTTCTACCAATTGGGTAATGGCTTCGGATGCACTGGCCGGATCAGCGGCTGCAACGGTACCCGGTGCGGATTGTGCCTCGGCCGGATCCATGGCTTGGGCGCGCACCCAGACGACGGCGGGGCTACTTGTCAGTTCAACTTCCGCTACCGCTTTGCCGCCATAAACCGAGCGGGTCACCGCAATCGTTCCTTCTCCGGCGGTCACCGACTGTGCGTCTCCGATGGAGGAGCCTCCCAAACGGTGTGCTAAGCGGGGCGCTATTTCCTGGCTCAAGATATCATTGCCGAGGAGGACGGCTGCGGGTTTTTCTGCTGCACAAATGGAGCTTATTACATTTAACCATGCTTCGGGCTGCCCGGCAGACAACTCGGCAGAATCGGCCGATAAAACCCGATTGGAAAATTGGCTCAGGTGGGTTGAAAATTCACTTCCGGAAGCGCCACAGGCAATGGCAACATGTTCGCCGCCGGTTTGGGCTGCCAATCGCTGTCCAGCTCCCAGCAAACCTGCTGACGCGCTGTTGATTTCCGTGCTGACCGATACGGTAATGACGGTTGATGTTCCTTCGCTCATGGGTCTAAAGGGATCTCGCGATTGCGGCAATTTTGTCTGCCAGGGTTTCGATCTTTTCTTCGATGGAGTCACCCTCGATGAATTCGCAATCGCTCTTTTCCTCAGGAATCGCAAGCGACTTTACCCGGACCTTGTGTTGTGCGCTTGAAAGTTGATCGGCATCGATGCCCAGTTCTTCAAGGGTCCAGGTGGTCAGGGGCTTCCGGTTGGCCAGAATGATATCCCGGGTCTTGGGTATCCTGGGGAGGTTGTGGTCGCTATTGGTAATCGATGCGACGGTGGGCTTGGGTGCGGAGAATTTGTTCCAGCCTGAGTCGGTCTGCTGTCGTAGGATCAAGCGATCATCACCATCCGGCGTAATTTCATCAACAAACGCGGTGTAGGGCAGTCCCAACTCTTCCGCGAGTAATCCGCCGGTCTGTCCGTTACCCCAGTCGCCCGCTTCTCTGCCGGTTAGGATTAAATCAATCGAATCCATTTTACCAACGGCCGCTGCCAGCACTTTTGCCACAGCGGCTGAGTCGGGCAGGTGACCTGTATGGTTGACGACCATGAACGCTTCATCCGCCTTCATCGCCAGTCCTTTTCGTAATGAATTTTCGACTGACTCAGGTCCGAATGAGAGCACGACAATCTTGCCCCCATGTTCGTCCCTCAGCTTAAGGGCGGTCTCTAGGGCATTTTCGCAAAAAATGTTGGTGACCTGGTTGGCGCAGTTAGGATCGGCCTGAAGCCCTGAACCATCGATTGCGAAATCCCGGGCGGGTACCTCGGGGTCTAAAATTTGTTTTAAACAAACGAGTATGTTCATTATGAGTCTTTTAAAACAGCTGCTAAAACGAATTTGGAAATTTCCCGGGCCGTACGTTTACTGTCCCAGCCTTTTTTGGGATTATACCAGCGCGCTACGCCGATGATGACCGCGAAAAAATTCATGGAGGCCATATCGATGTTAATGTTACGCAGTTTCTTTTGGGCCTTTAGCTCTTTGAGGGTGTCGCGCGCAAATTCTATGTAGTCGCGCTTGAGCGATTCGATTCGTTTTCGATTGGGCGTTGAAAGTCTCTGGGTCTCATCGGTGAGTATGGTTATAGCTCCTCCCAGATCCATAAGGAGTCTGGTGTGCCGTTCAACGATTTCCTTTAGTCGTTTTTCGGGGTCTTCAATCTGTTGGCAGGGTTCAATGACCTGATCCTGCAGATTTTGCATTCCAAATTTGATGATCGAATAAAGCAGGTCGTCCTTGCCTTTGATATAGTAATAGAGGCCGGCCTTGGTCAATTTCAGCTTCGTTGCGATGTCGTTCATGGACGTTGCAGCATACCCTTTTTCCTGAATTAGTTCAGCGGCGACCCTGTAAATTTGGGCGGCTCGCTTTTCGGATTTGGATGTGGAAGGAGTTTTCGAAGCCATGGTGGATTTACTCATACGATTGGAATTTGGGTGGTCTATGCCTTTTGTTCGGATAAGTTAATGCCAGCCTCCCATGTTTATCTCGACCTTTAATTTTTCAAGCTTGAATTCTACCGAACGGTAGGTAAAAACTGATCGTCGACAAATGAGGCTGTGGCCCTTGCCCCTGCCAGGTCTTTGTGAGAGATTTTTTCAGGAAATTTTCCAACAAAAATCTTACTTGCGACAGCTCGGCATGTGTCCTCGATCAATTTCTTTTGTGTGAAAAAGCGCCTGATAAAAAATAAAATGATTAATCGAAAAATAGTTCTGGCATCCCGTCCTGAAGGGATGGTTTCTGAAGAGAATTTCCGTTTGGAAGAAGAAGAGATTCGCGAATTGGAGGACGGTGAGCTCCTGCTCAAAACGCTCTATCTTTCTGTGGATCCTTACATGCGCGGTCGCATGAGTGATCGGAAGTCTTACGCGGATCCTGTGCAGATTGGCGAGGTCATGACGGGTGAGATTGTTACCCGGGTAGAGCAATCGCGAAATGACAAATACGCGGAGGGCGACATTGTTGCGGCTCGACTGGGTTGGCAGGCCTATGCGATTTCCGATGGCAAAGGGCTTCGGAGAATTGATACCGTTGCAGCACCGCTTTCCACTGCTTTGCATGTGTTGGGAATGCCGGGACAGACGGCCTATTTCGGTCTCCTCGATGTTTGTAAAGCCAAGGAGGGTGATACGGTTGTCGTATCGGGAGCCGCTGGTGCGGTTGGATCCGTAGTCGGACAAATTGCCAAGATCAAGGGGTGTCGCGTTGTAGGTACCGCCGGTAGCGATGAGAAGTTGGCCTGGATCACTGAGGAATTGGGTTTCGATGCGGGGATTAATTATAAGACATCCGAACACCTCGTCAAAGATTTGGCCAAGCATTGTCCGGATGGCATCCATTGTTATTTCGATAATGTGGGAGGTCCGGTCACGGATGCGGTCTTTCCTTTATTGGCGCTGAACGCACACATCGCCATCTGTGGTCAGATTTCGGTGTACAATTCAGCCAAGGCGGAACTGGGACCGCGGTTCTTGTTCAACCTGATCCCGGCGCGTGCCACCATTCAGGGTTTTTTGGTATTTGATTACTACCAGCGTTTTCCGGAGGCCATGAAAGACCTCACCGAGTGGGTGGTGTCTGGGAAAATCAAATACAAGGAAACTATAATTGAGGGTTTGGAAAATGCCCCTCGTGCATTCATCGGACTCTTCCTTGGAGAGAATACCGGGAAGCAACTGGTAAAAGTGTCAGATTAAGGAAGTCAGATGTCAGTATTTCCAGATGTAGATAGAGCTATACTTCCGAAGACCCTGGAGGCTGTCGTCCCCGAGGAGTGCCTGGATGCTATGGGTCACGTGAATGTGGCTTGGTATACGCATTACTTCAGTGAAGCGATGTTTGGGTTTTAAAGGTGATTTAGTCAGCTTTGTTATACCTACCGGTAAGAGCATTTGGAGCGTATGTTCGACTCTGCATAGGCGGCCCGATCTCAAACTACCGAAAACCGCCAGACGCCCTCCACAATTTCCTTTCGAAGGGTGTTGTTTCCTTCCAGGAAATCGAGGTGGGCCAGGGTTTCGGCAATGGCAAAGCTGGATTGTTGCTCGTTCAGCTCACTTAGACGAAAGACGTCCTGACTGACCACATGGGCTGTAACGCCCGTTGCTTTTTTGACGGATTCATGCGTCTTTGCCAGTCTTTCCTTATGGTGTTCAAACATCTCGTCGATGCATTGATTCCAATCTCCGATTAACCATTTGTGACCTGGTAAGGCGTACCGCACATCGTAATTCTTAAGTTCAGATAAGGAATCGAGATAGCGTTTTAAAACACCAGGCATGGTATGGTCCCAAAATCCGATGTTCGGCGTGATCTTCATTAGTAGTTGATCCGCACTTAAACAGATGTGGTCCGAAGCGTCATAAAAGATCATCTGCCCGTCCGCATGTCCGGGTGCATGAATGACCTCCCAGGTTCGATTTCCCATTTGGATGGTGCCGTTTGCTGGCATCGGAGTAAATGTCGGATGGGGCAAAGTCTTTGATGCCGTACCCATCGTTCTTTGGGTGATCGTTTCAGCCTCCCTTACCGGCAGGCCGCAAAAGACCATGAACTGTGTTAGTCGTCCAAGCGTCAGGTGTATATTGTCTTCCTCCCAGATCTCGGCAAACCGGTAATGGTCGGTGGCCGAGATATAAACGGGTACCTGTGACTCGGACGTGCTGAACTGTTGCTGTAGCCAGCCTGCCATCCCGAAATGATCGGGGTGCCCGTGGGTGACTACGATCTGCTCCACGCTACCGGGTTCGATTTTCAAGTCCACAAAGGTTTGTTCCCACAAGCTTCTCGCTTTTGAAATGTTCAATCCGGTATCGACCACGGTCCATCCGTTATCTCCTTGGATCAGGTACACATTAACGTGGTCCAGGGCATAGGGCAATGGCAGTCGTAACTGCCAAATGTCAGGCTCCAGTTTGAGGAGGGGTTTATTTTGCGCCTTCCAGTCTTGTTCGGTAAACATATAAGCTAGGCGAGTAGATAAGATGGTTTCCGGGGCCTCAACCTTTCTTTCTAATCAGCTGCGTAGTCTTTTTTAATCAGCTGAGCTATAGACCGCTTGGCGAAATCGCTCCTGTAATTTCCAGCTGAAATCACGCGCCTGAGCTCAATTTGTATTTGAAGACCCCACCGATGCCAAGAGCCCCTATGCGACAGCCGGCAACGGAAGCCTGAAGGGAATGCCATCGACCTTAATCCTGGTTGCGGAGAATGATCGTTTGAGACCTCAAGGCGAGGACTATGCGAAACTACTTGAGCAAGCGGGTGTAGCTGTGGATTTCGACTTGGTCCAAGGAACGAACCATGGCTTTCTTGCTACGCATGCGGATTCCAGAAAACGAGTGGGACACTTTGTGCGAGCGATCCGGAAACAATAGGAAGCGACACCGTCGTTTCACCTGTGGGAGACGGGTAGCCTGATCGTTGAGCGAGCAACGAGAAGGGCCGCTGGATTTCTGGGCATGAAGAAAGGCAAAAACGTTGAAAATAGTTGGATTGTGTTGTTGCCAAACCCTCTATTAATGTCCATTTATGGATAAATATATGATCCCTAACCTTGGATTTCGTTTCCGTCCTCCCCCGTGTATCTTAAGATCATAAGGTAGATCTGTGAACGGTCAAGCGAATGCGGCAAACCCTGTCTGCCGTATATCAATCTCTGACCTTCAATATCACTTTCCCGATATTTTCGTTGTGGGCCAAAATAGCCTGGGCTGCTTCGGTGTCCTGAATGGGAAGGGTTTTGTAAATGATGGGATTGATGGTTCCTGATAACAGGTCCTTCCAAAAGCTTTGCTCGAAGCGATCGCGGATTTCCACTTTTTCGTCCAGTGACCGAGAGCGTAATACCGATCCAATCACGCGCTGACGGCCTCGCATGAGCAGGGACAGGTCAATTTCAGCAATACTTCCTGTTAGTAAGGCAATGATCACGAGACGTCCCCGTGTCTTCAACAAACGCATATTCGGTTTGAGGTATTCGGCGGCAGCGATATCGAGGATCACATCCACTCCTTCGGGAGCCGCAGTTCGAACCGCGGCTTCAATATCTACTTCCTTGTAGTTGATGGCAAGCTCCGCACCGAGCGATTTGCAAAACTCGCATTTGTCTGCCCGGCCAGCCGTGACCAGAACTCGGCAGCCGGCTTTGTTTGCCAATTGGATTCCAGCCGTGCCGACACCGCTCGCGCCACCGTGGATCAACACAGTTTCGCCTTCCACCAAGTTCCCTTCAATGAACAGATTTAGAAAGGCCGTGTAGAAGACTTCGGGTACGGCGGCGGCTTTTTCAAAGTCCCAGTCGTCCGGTATAGGCATCAGCATCGAAGCAGGAGCAGTGACACGTTCAGCATAGCCACCGCCGCTCAGCAATGTACAAACACGGTCTCCCACCTTCCAACCGTGTACTCCATCCCCAAGTTCGGAGATCGTTCCGGCCGCTTCCAGACCCATGTAGGGTGGGGCGCCAGGCGGGACTGGATAATTGCCCGCGCGCTGCAACAAATCGGCCCGGTTTACCGCTGAAGCGTGCACGTCAATGGTAACCTCGCCGCTGGATGGGCTGGGCTCGGGTACTTCCGACCAATTTAATGCCTGGGTATCTGGATCTACGCAAATAGCTTTCACTTGTATGACTGTAAGGGGAATGATTTCGAGATGTCGATGGAAACTCCAGAGGTTGCCGTGTAAGCTGGTTGTACCTGTGATCCGAATACGAAGATTTTATGAATGAGATCTAAAAATTTGTGATTGAGGCGATCAGCGAACAAGAATCTCAGTTATTCTAGAGACGGAAACGTCCAGCTGCGATCGATGATTGAAGGTCTTGGTCGATACATTCTGACGACATAGTTCCAGCCATCGGTGATCGGTATGAAATTCGCCTGATATGGATCTCCACCAAAATTCACTGTAACCGATCCATCCGGATTCTTTTCAGCAGTCAGGTTGCTTATGCTGTAGCTGTCATAGGAGTTTTTTTCGAAATACCCGTCCTTGTTGTACACGCTAATGGACCAAAATCCATCGACCGGCACATCGTTCACGGTAAGTGAATAGGCACCCACCGGCAGATCCGGTTGAACATTTAGGTAAACGGCTTCTGATTCTGGCAAGCCGCCCCACCCATAGGCTGTGGCAAGCAGGTGGCGTACTTTATTTACCTCTTCTTTTTTACCAAACGTATTTTTCGCATCTTTTAAGCCAGCGGCGAGCTCAAGCAGTGGTTTTGCAGTGGCGGCTAGACTTTCCTGATCATAAGGCGGGTGGGTGTAGGCATTGGCAGATTGACTCTCTATTTCCAGCTCATCTTGTAATGCATTGGCCTGTTTGATGTCTCTTGGATCCGACGCATCCACCAGAGTTCTCACAGTGATCAAGACAAACGGTGTATCAAATTCACTGAGTTCAAGGTGTGGTTCACCAGGGCCGTGATAGATGTTATTAATAAAGTGATCTTCATTCACTACAACAGCGGACATGTATCGGCTTCCAGCTTCCGGCAATGTTATGATCGCACCTTTGCTTATATCGACCACGGCGGAACTGTACAAAGTATCGCGATTCATCCGCTTGACGCGTTGTTGGCCGATGGGTTGAGGCTCTCTGGTATGGGTCCATTGATTTATACCCCCGCTGCGAGCTAATATGCTATCGAAATGCACAGCGGTTTTGGCACGCACATAGTTTAATACGTGGACTTCTATCTGCGATTCAGAGGCTGCAAGATTCAAAGAGAAAAAGAGAACCCAGCAAAGCAGAGCCGATAGAGAGGCTTTTGAATAGTTGATGTTTACGGATGGGATTTGGTCGAACTCGTTTGAAGTTCGGTAAACCGAAGATCGAGTAAAAATGAAAACACGAGACATTAGCGAAAGTGTTGAAACAATTGGTTTTTTAATGGCGAACGGCCTTAGCCCAAAAAACTCACAAAAAGAACTTGTCCTAGGATAGATCGTTCCCTCGAGGGACGAAAGCTTGGATCCCCGTAATGGCGCGACCGAGTATCAGTCCGTGAATATCATAGGTGCCTTCATAGGTGTTGACCGTTTCCATATTCATCAAGTGATGAATGACACGGAAATCTCCGGTGATTCCATTGCCGCCCAGCATGTCGCGCGCTTCTCGGGCAATGTTCAAGGCCGCGCCGGCGTTGTTTCGTTTGGCAAGGGATATCATTTCGGGAGTGGCTCGGTCCTGTTCCTTTAAGTCTGCCAAACGCCAGGCCAGTAATTGCATCTGAGTGATAGCGGTTACCATGTTGGCCAGTTTGGTCTGAATCAGTTGGGTGGATGCCAAGGGATAGCCAAATTGAGTGCGACCCAGAACGTATTCACGGGCCCGGTGATAGCAGTTTTCTGCCACCCCTGTTACTCCCCAGACGATACCAAAGCGTGCATTATTGAGACAGGAGAAGGGACCTTTAAGTCCCCGAATGTCCGGGAATACATTTTCGTCAGGTACAAATACCTCCTGCATTACAATCTCCCCTGTGGGCGATGCACGCATGGACATTTTGTTTTTTATTTTTGGGGTAGAAAGTCCTTCCATTCCTTTATCCAACAGGAAGCCACGAATGACCCCATCTTCATCGCTGCCGTCATAGGCTTTTGCCCATACCACACAGAGGTCGGCAATGGGTGAATTGGTGATCCACATTTTCGAGCCGTTCATCTTCCAACCACCGTCTACTTTTTTCGCTGAAGTGATCATGGATCCGGGATCCGATCCATGATCCGGTTCGGTTAATCCGTAGCATCCAATGAGTTCTCCCGTGGCGAGCCGCGGCAGGTACTTTTGTCTCTGTTCCTCAGTGCCAAATGCGTAGATCGGATACATGACCAGTGAGGATTGAACGGATGCCAATGAACGGTAGGCGGAATCCACCCGTTCCAGTTCGCGATTAATGACCCCGTAGGCTGTGTAACCGGCTCCCGCGCAGTCGTAGGTATCAGGTAAAAAAACTCCCAGGAATCCCAGGTCGCCCATTTCGCGGGCAATTTCTATGTCGAACTGTTCCTCCTGGTTTCCTTCCAGAGCTCTCGGTTCCAGCTTCGTTTGGGCATATTCCCTCGCTGCATCCATGATCATGCGATCTTCACGACTGAGCAGCTCTTCGAAATGGTAAATGTCGTCCGCTTTTAATGATTTGGAGGCCATGATGGTATAATAAAATTCTCAGACTTGAGAGTGTTGGATTGGGGTTAAATTAGTAAACAGGATTATCTAAATGGATTCTCAGACGATTTGTTTCTCACGGGTGTTGGAACACCCTTAGGGTCTCAATCCTCGCTGCTTTTCACCCAGCACGGTCGGGATTACGCCATAGGCCAATTCCGCCCAATCGCAAAGCACTCGCCGGGTAGTTCGAGGATCAATAATCTCTTCCACGCCACCCATCTTGGCGGCCAGTTCCTCCCGGCGCTTAATTTCTTGAACTTCTTCTTTCCAACTCATGGCGATCAGTCCGCAATGGCCTGGTAGGTCATGGAGATCATATTGGGCCGTATCCCGAGGGGACTGTAGGGATAGACCTGCACCATGAGAATTCCAATGAGGGACTCTTTCGGATCGACCCAAAAGATGGTTCCATAGGCTCCGCCCCAATGATAAGAACCGACCGACTGGGAAGTCGCCGCTTGGCCCTGATCTGTAACCACGGCATAACCGAGTCCGAATCCGTAGCCAGGTCCGGTTAACCAAATCGGCAGATCACCGGTGTGATTGACGGTCATAAGCTCCACCGTCTTGCGACTGAGTATCCGGACTCCATCAAGCTCGCCTCCGTTCAGCATCATTTGGTGGAAACGAAAATAGTCGCTGGCCGTGGTCACTAATCCGCCGGCACCACGGAACTGCACATGCGGTTCTCTTACCCAGCGGCTCTGAGCGCTCGGAGCTTCATAGAGGGAAATTGATTTGTCGTCTTCCAGCCAATACAGGGCCGAAAGACGGTCCAATTTTGATTCCGGAAGAAAGAAGTGGGTATCCTTCATCTTTAGAGGTTTGAAGATGCGCTCCCGAAAGAATTCATCGAGCGTCATTCCGGATATGATCTCTACCAGCACTCCAGCTACCGAAGTACCCAAGGTATATTCCCATTTTTCTCCCGGATGGAAATTGAGGGGCAATTTAGCCAAACGTCTCATACGGCTATGATCCGTTTCGTCATGGGGAAAACTAGCCATGGCTACCTTGTACTCCTCAGCGGTAATTCCTCGATTGGCATTCGAGAGACCGGCGGTGTGATTCAGTATCTGCTGAATGGTGATCGGGCTCTTTGGAGGAACGGTAACATACGGACCTGAATGTTCGGCATTGGGAGGAGATGGAATCGCTACCTTGACTTCTCCATACTCCGGAAACCATTTGGAAACTGGGTCACGTAGCTGAAAGTGACCCTCTTCGTAGAGCATCATCAAGGCCACCGATGTGATGGGCTTGGTCATGGATGCCATCCGAAAAATAGTGTCCTCGGTCATCGGCGCTTGGTTTTCTTTGTCCCGATGTCCCAATGCCGACAGGTGTGCAACTTTGCCGTGCCTGGCCACTAAGGTGACGACTCCGGCTACTTCCCCACGGTCGATGTATCCCTGCATAAAAGCATCCAATCGGTCCAATCGGTCGGAGGACAATCCGACCGATTCCGGTTTGGCCCTGGGAACCTCATCATTTCCGAACAGGGAAATAAGGGAGACGAGTAAAATGAATAGTATAGAACGTGTTTGTGAGGTATTCATGAGTTTCTACTGGGGATGCTAAAGCGTATTGATGTGCACTGAAAAAGGTGCACACGAGATTCTCTTAACCGGAGAGTTGGGGTGAGAGGATGGAGGATAATGATTTCAAGGGATCCGGAAGTTTTAAGTCCAACTGCTGATCGTAAGAAATGTTCATATGAAACGTGGCAGCTAAATCCCGACCATCAGTTAGCCCGCATTTCTCACAAAATTCGTAGCGAGCGATCGAAGACCGAGTGCTGGTGCGGGTTTCGTGCAGATTCGCGGGTGAAGCTGGGTCGACACCCTGCAAAGTCGCGATTCCAGCGATTCCCGCTCCAGTGCCGGGATTCGGGCGCGCAGTAGAAAATTTGTGAGACATGTGGGTTAGAAGTCCATCGCGGCCTCTAGGCGTGGATTTAGAGGCTTCGGTTTGGTGAGCAAAGAGACCACGATCATGACAATGATGGACGATATCAGGGCCACGGCACCCACGCTGACTCCTCCGGGAATGACGTAAAGCGGATCTCCCTTTGGATACTTGGAAGCGAGGTCGAATCCCAGGTTTACCAGGATGCCGGTGACGGCCGCGCAGCTCGCTCCCTGCCAGGTCGCTCGTTTCCAATTGAACCCAATCGCCACCATCGGAACAAAAGCCGCGGCAAATAATCCCCACCCGAAGATTCCCAGGATAGCAATCAAGTCGCCATGGTAGCGGGCCCACAATGCGAAACCGGTTGCGGCGATCGCGAGGAGAAAGGTGGCGATGCGAGCCCAGAGCAATTCGTTTTTGACGGTACGTTTCAGGAACGCGCGGGGGAAGTCCCTGACAAATACTCCGGCTCCAATGTTTAGAAAGGAGTCAGCGGTCGACATAATGGCGGCGAACAACCCGGCGAAGACGATACCGGCCAGCCAGGCTGGCGTGTGGTTCATCAGAAATAGGGGAGCAGCCTGATCTTCACTGCCCACGGGCAGAGGCTCTGCCTGTCCGGTCAGGACCAGATACTTCATGGCAAAACCCACGCTCACCCACAAGAGCGCACAGAGCATATAGGCACTTGCGCCCAAGGATCCACTCCATCGAACCGGTTTAAAATCGCGCGGCATAAACAGCTTGGTCGTGGTATGGGGCTGCCCACAGCCACCGAGTTTAAATAGAAAGAGGTAGCTCAGACAGGCCATCGGGCCGAGTATTCCCCAGGCGCCAATGGCTTCATTTTCTCCCGCTGCAGTATATGTTTCGGTTATGTTTCTGGGGCCATCAAAGAAGTTTCCGTCGCCCATAGCGGTGATCGCGATCACGCATAAAACAACCGCGGAAAAAACCATAATGGCTCCCTGAAATACGTCGGTGTAAAGCCCGGCGATAATGCCTCCAAAAACCGCGTAGCCAATGACGACGGCCATGCCTAATATCGCAGCAAACGTGAAATCGATCCCAAAGAAGGTCGCCGCTACCGCTCCAAACGCCAATATATTGGTACCGAGATAAGCAATCACACCCAGGATGATTACCAGCCCCGCTAAAAAGCGGCAGGTCTCGCTGTTATAACGAGCCGCCACTGCGTCGGGTAATGTCAAAATTTCAAAAAGGTCTGCGAAGGCCTTAAACCGTTTGGCCAGTATTACACCGGTGACTGCAAAACCAAAGGCCGACGGTAGCGTGATCCAAAAAGAAGAGGTGCCGTACTTGTAGACCAGACCGGGTCCGCCGATGAACCCAAAACCGCTCATCACCGTAGAGAATGCGGCGAAGCCCATAACCAGGACTCCGGAGGCTTTTCCCGCGACGAAGAAATCTTTGGAGGACTTCGTCTGTTTGGCGGCCCAGACTCCGATCAAAAGACAAAATACCATGTAGATGGCAACGATGGTGAGGATCAAGGTCCGGTCATCCATGGTCAGAGTCTCCGCTGCCTAGTTTATCTGATTTGAGCTCATTTAGATGATCTTCCCGTTCTTGCGGTACGATAGCTCGCCGAAATCCAATCACCCACAGTATGAGGAACCAAAAGGGAAAGAGAGAGATTCCAAACACCATGATGGCGGTCGCTGGCTGCATACCCAGAAGCAATGGATCTCCTGGCTCAAATCTCGGATCCAAGAGAATAATAGACAGGATGATCACAAATAAAATCAGCATCCCTAAGGCGAAAAGTCGCCAGATCAGTATCCCTCGGGAATCACTGATAATATTTCGGAGGACCAGCACCGTAAATACCCCCATAATCGCGGTCGCATAGATGATGGATTGCCATAAAACCGGAATCCAATCCCCGAACAAAACTGACAAGAGCATGACCGTGGCGAAGCCTACGACGAGTAAAAGAAGCCGGTCTTGATGAGTCTCCATATCAAAAGAATTGCAACTGGTTCTCCGTACTGATTTGGAGAAGGCGAATATAAGTCCATTATTGGATATTTCTGGAAAGAACCAAGGTAAAAATAGGATTATCGAAGAACTAATTTTAAGCGCCTTTGTTGTAGTTGGCAGGTCGTTACACTTGCTTCGAAAACAATGGGTTGCTTTACGGGCCCATCCGAAATTCTAATATGACGTTCATCAGGTCTGGGGTGAACAGTTATCCCATGAGCTCCTAATTCAAGTAACTTCTTTGCAAATCCTGAAACTGAAGGATATTCCCGTCCTCTTGCATTTCTCAGCAATGCAATTTTGTTAAAATTAATGCTTAACTTTGCCAGGTAATCCTTGGTCAGGAATTGAATTTTAGTTGGGAAATATGCGACTTCTGGCTTCAGTCTTGTTTTTGGTTTTGTCGGTCGGTTTGCCGGTGGAAGGATTGGAGATCAGGGCTACGCGCTTTGAGGGAAATCCCATCCTATCGGTGGATGTTATCGGCGATGAGGCCTACGAGGCTTCCCGGGAGACGGACTCCGGCCCATATCTCAGTATTGCCGGGCCATCCTTGATCCGGGTTCCCGATTGGATCGAAAACCCTCTCGGAAAATACTACCTCTATTTTTCGCACCACAAGGGGGGTCACATCCGCATGGCCTATGGGAAAGAATTGGAAGGTCCCTGGAAGGTCTTCAATCCCGGAAAAGGAGTGTTCGGACTGGATGCCGTACGGGGATTCGCCTTCGATCACGTGGCTTCACCGGACGTGCATGTGGATCATCGAAACCGGAGGTTCGTGATGTATTACCACGCCCCTGCTCTGGATATGTCGCTCGGTCAGAAAACCTATGTCGCGGTCTCTTCGGACGGCCTGGATTTCCAGCCTTACTCGGGTGAAATTCTGGGTCATATGTACATGCGCGTCTTTCGCTACCGCGGTTATTATTACGGGGTTCCGCGACGCGGGCCGATGGTTCGTTCCCGGGATGGATTGACCGACTTCGAGCCGGGTCCGGATCTTTTTCATTACGAAGACCGACACTTCGCCCTGAAACTTCACGACAACCGGTTATTCGTGTTCTACAGTCATGAACTCGACCGACCGGAGCATATCAAGGTGGTTGAAATGGACATCAGCCAACCGGATTGGATGAATTGGCGTCTGATGCCTAATCCGACACCGGTATTGAAACCTGAACGGGATTACGAAACCAACCCCCAGCCGGTCTTGCTCGATCCATTTGTCTATGAGGAGGACGGACAACATTATCTCTTTTACAGTGTGGCCAAGGAACAGGGCATCGCACTGGCCTACTTGGAAGTGCCGGAATGGAGATAGGCGCCAGGGGGCGCCAATTAGGAATTAGGAATTAGGAATTAGGAATTTAGAGAAAGAAGAACCACGGATAGCACGGATAATCACGGATAATCGTGATCGATTGTGGGTGAAGAAGAAAAGACTCTCGCAAAGGCGGAAGGGTGTCAGCTTCGGGTTTTGGCCTCGGCTTTCCATTCTTCCAAAAGGTTTTGATAGAGCTGCCGGGCTTCTTCGACCTTTTCCAGCAGGGCGTCGGCTTGTTCTTTGAGTTGAATTTGCTGCTGGTCGTAACGGATGGAATAACGCATCGCTTCCCGGTGGTCTTTTTGCCGGTAGGCCAGCCATTCGGAAGGGATTGGTTGCCTTTCAAATCCTTCGGCGCTCCAGGTAAGGTTGAGGTAACGGCGGCGAGTCCCCGGATTCGAATAAGTGAGGGAGACCTCGTGTTCTCTTCCCTCCACGAGCTCTACCGTCTTTGTCATGGTCCCGGGTTCTTCTTTGGCCATGAGCATTTCTCCATCGATGCTCACGGTGGATGGACCGGATGAGTCGAGGTGAAAGGTCAGGGTATTCGGATAATTTTCGGGTAGTCTCAGGGTTCCCTTCCATCTCACGGACCAAAAATTACCTCTGCTCGAAGATGGCCAGCCCTGTTCGGAATGGTCGAAGAAGTCGATTCCCCTGGGTTGAGTGAAATCCGATTCTCCATACCAGACACCGACCAGGGAACCATTCCCTTCTTCAAGTGTGATCGCGTCAAAATCCGAGGCCACCTGAGCCATGTTCCGGACTTCGTCCAATTGTTCCAGGCATCGATCGATGATTGCGGGGACATTCTCATGATCCCAAAATCGCAGGGGTGACCTGCTCAGGTAAATGGGGGTGGTATGCGCGTTCGATCCATCATCGGCGTAGGTCCTGGCCGCGAGCCAGCAACCCCACCCGGGGTCCAATTCAAAATCCAGATCCAGGGCCGCCTCGGAGGAAGTTGGTTGTTCAACCGACCGAATGACCTCCCCGTGGCGGACGATCTCGAGGCGGGCGGGGGCCAGTCGGTCGGTATGACCCCAACTGCGGGCTTTCACCGACACCTTGGATGATTCCTTGGTCAGTTCGATTTCATCGCCGGGTAAGGCTCCGTTCACGGAGAATTCCAGCATGGGACCGTTGGTGACAAAGGTTCTGCCGGCTTCCATGGCACTAAACCACCGGTCCGCGTTGAGTGTTTTGTCGCCGATATAGGCGTAGACGCGAACTTCGCCTACCGTTCCTCCCCAGGGAACATCCGATCCGGCCGAGGCGGTAATCTTCGCTCCCAGGTTGAGGAACTCGTAGTAGAGTTCGGTTCCCATATTGTGGAACTGGAGCAATTCGACAAAATCCACTTTGCCCTTGGGGATGTTCAGGCTCAGGTCCCGGTGTATGTTGAACATCTTTCGGTTTACATGGGCGTAGCCGTAGAGTCCCCCCAAGGCGTGAACGCGGTCATAGAACCAGTCGTGCAGATAATATTTCGAGGTGTCCCGCACCGCTTGAGAGATATTCATGGCGATGGTGTGCCCCAGGTTGAATATGCGCGGATCCTCCTGGCCGGGAACGAGGAGGATATCGCCCCTTTGGATACGCCCGGCTTGGCCGAAAGCCCGCTGTTGAAAATAGGTGCGTTCGTGATCACCCATCTCCAGAATGTTAAGCACGTGGGTATCTTCGGCCCGGGCCCAGGCAATCAGCCGGTCCACATCGGTGTCGCTGAGGATCTGGGCGTGGACGTGGTCGTCTCCGGAATACCATCCACGATCGGCCATTCTCACCCAGCGTTGGGGACGGTAGGACCGTTGGGTGGTCTCACCCGACCGTACCGGGAAATTGTCCTCGACCACCAGGTGTTCGAGGCCGCGCAGGATGGTCGCCTTCCAGTCCCCAGGGGGGATCATCATGTCGACCGTACCGGGAACGATCCAATAGTTACCCGGGACAAGCCCCGGAAGCTTCATGGGTCTGCTGCCGATGGCGCCTCGGCGGCTCGATCCCTGGGAGTCGAATTGCCTTGTCAGGTCCAGGGCGGAATCGGGCCTGCGTTCGCTGCCGTCCAGGAGCCATACCAGTCGAACCATGGCGGGGGTTGGATTACCGGTATCGTCGGAAAGAACCTCGAAGCGCAATCGGCCCAATTCGGGCGCGGTTACATCCAATGGTATCCTGACGGAGGCTCCCGTTTCCAGGGTGATGGCCAGATAAAGGTGGGTGAGGCCATCCGGCACGTGGTCCAGGCTGAGCAGAGACCAGGTAGTACCGGACGAGGAAACCGGTAAGGCCAGTGTTTTCTCATCTCTGGAAAGATCCCCTTCGGCGCTTGTGAAACTTACCGGTCCAGGGCCTTGGGTCACCTTGAACAATATGCCGCCCCGGTCGCCGGGGAGTTCGAACAACCTGACCTTGGAGGGCGATAAATCCGCCTCGCTTTTCATATCCACCGATAGCGAATCCTGAACCGTTTCAAGAATTTGGAGAAACGGCTCGGTGGGAAGTTCGCGGTTCATCTCATTCTCGGCCGTCTCCACCAATTTGCTCAGAGCTTGACGTTGGGAAGGCTGCAAGAGGTAGGGATGCCTGTGGAGAAGACGGGAGGCCATTTCCATCGATCCCTCGAGTGGAGCGCTGTAGGTATCCTCTCCATGGCCGTCCATGCCGAGGGGGGCTCCGGCAAGGAGAACCATACAAGAAAGGCTGAAGGCTAAAGGCTGAAGGCTGAAAAAACCACGGAGGTCACTGAGAGCACAGAGAGGGGAGATAAAGGAAGAAGGAAGAAGGAAGAAGGAAGAAGGAGTAGGGGCGACGCATGCGTCGCCCATTGGATATGGCCATCTTGATCGTGATCTTGATCGTGATCGAAAATGAAACATGGATGGGAGGGGAGATGGCGCCAAAGGCTTCTTTTGGACTGGCTTCAAGAGTATGACAAATGTAATTTTTTCGGGTCAACCTATTCAATAAATGAACGCGGGCAAAATCACATTTCTCCTTCTGGGTTACCTGTCCGCCGGGCAGCTTTTTGCCACCATGCCTCCGCCGATCGAGGAAATTAAGGACAATCCCGTTGTCTACACCGGTCATGAAACAGGGGACAAGCGTTGGCACCACGGGGGCTTCAGGCATGCCGTCGGCGTGCACAAGATGCAGGTTTTTCGGGCCAGTCGAGACCAACCGCTGCATGGTGACCACGTCGGCTGGACCTATAACCACGCTCCCATGTTGGCCTATTGGCAGGGGCGGTTCTGGATGAATTACGTGTCCAATCGGGTCGAGGAACACGGCACGCCCGGCAAGACCGGTTTTACCTCTTCGCCGGATGGCTATGTGTGGGAATTCCCCAGGACGGTATTTCCCATCATCCGGTTGCCGGAGTTGAAGCCGCCGCCCCGCTATTTCAGCGGGCGGGATTTGCCAGTTCTTCCCAAGGGATCCGAGTCGGTAATGCATCAACGCATGGGTTTCTACGTCGCGGCAAACGGCCGCCTCCTCACCTCCGGCTTTTACAGCTATTGTCCCAATGTCCGATGGGGCCCCAACCGCGGGCACGGTCTCGGGCGGGTGGTTCGAGAAGTCCACCCCGATGGAGAGTTCGGCCCCATTTACTTTATCCGTTACAACCGTCACGCGGGTTGGGATGAGAGCAATACCCCTTTCCCTTTTTACCGAACAAGTGAGGATCCCGGCTTCGTGGAGGCTTGCCAGGCATTGCTGGCGGACAAACTCATGACCTTGCAATGGTGGGAGGACGACCGGGCTGAAGACGGTTTCTTCACCTTGGAAATACCGCCCGATTTGACCATTTCGGATCTGACTTTCGGGCCCGTTCCTCAGGATGACGTCCATTACATAGAACCGAAGGCCCTGAGTTGGTATGAACGGCCCGATGGCGTGACGGTAGGGCTCTTCAAGAGCGAGTTGGCAACCCTCAGCCCGGATGACGGCCTGACCTGGGTAAAAGGCCGCCACTATTTTCCCGAAGCGGCGGCAAAGATATGGGGGCAAAGAACGGAGGACGGTCGTTATGCCTTGGTTTATGATCACAGCGCGACCAAACGGAACCGTTTCCCCCTGGTGGCGGCGTCGAGTGACGATGGATACGCTTTCGACGACATTTTGAATATTCACGCGGAAGTGCCCCCCATGCGTTTCCGAGGGGCCAACAAGTCCTTGGGGCCCCAGTACATTCGCGGCATTCTTCCCGGAAATGGAAATCCGCCCGGGGACCACATGTGGCTGACCTATAGCGGGAATAAGGAGGACCTTTGGGTGGCCCGGGTCCGGGTCCCGGTCCAGGGATCGGTGGAGGAACATTTGACGGAAGGGTTCGAGGGCTATGACCAACTCGCCGATATGGAGCTATGGAACCTTTACCTGCCCCAGTGGGCCCCGGTTTCCCTGCATTCCGATCCGCTGGATCCGGCCAATCCGGTTTTGAAAATAGCCGATGAGGAGCCCTACGACTATGCCAAGGTGGAACGCCACATCCCCTCCAGCAAGCGCCTGAGAATATCCTTTCGCGTAATGCAGCAGCAATATGGCTTGAACGGATTGGAGTTCGAGGCCCAAACGGCGCGCGGGGTCCGGCCCATGCGCTTGTGGTGGTTTCCCGATCAAATCGGCTTCGACCGGGCTGGAACCGAAGTGGAACGCGCCCCCATCCAACTGGGCCGCTGGCACAAGATTGAGTTGGAACTGGATTGCAACCGGGAGCGCTATTCCGTTGCCATCGACGGAGAGGTAATCCACGGGGATTTGGATCTGGAGGAAAATCCGGAGTCAATCGAGCGTTTGGTATTTCGTACGGGTCCGTGGCGAATGGACGTCCGGCAGTTTATCATGGACGACGGGGAGCCCGGATCGCCCGGGGTGTGGGACGGGGATCGCCCCGGAGCGGACCGCAAGGTGAAAGCGAGTATCTACCTGATTGACGATCTGAAAACAGAGGCCTATTAGCCCGCATTTGTATAAACGCAATGGGAAGGTCCTAATGATTCGCCACAGGATAATTTTTCCATCTTTTCGGAAAAACGCCAATAAGATGGCGGAATTACCGGAAAAATGTAAAATTTCCCTGTTTTGTGGGATCTGGACGATTTTCGGTAGCGGAGCTGTGCTCGGTAAAGGCCCAAGGTGGTGTGCGCCTTCCGCCGTGGCGACTTGATGTCACAGATTGTGATATCAAGTTTCTAAACTCTTCTTGGGTAAGCAGAAACGCAAATTCATCCGGGAACCGTTTTTTGTTCCGCTTAAACGCCTGATTAAATACTCCGGTCGTAACGCCATAGATGTTGGCTAGATCACTATCCAATACAACAGGTAGACCACGGATTGAATAAATTTCTGGTTGATCGTAGGTCTTCGGAGGCTGATGAGTTTTCTTCCTGGATCCCATGGGATCAGGTTACCTGTTCCTGAGCAGGTCGCAGGCGCGGGAGAATCCATATCGTTTCAACAGAATTCAAATTGCACTTCCGGGGACCGTGGCAAAGATTGGGAGGTTGTCTGGGGATCCGATTGAAATATGAGAAACCGATCCGTAATGGAATGGCCTGCGGGATTGACGGTGTACAAACCGAAGAAATGCTTTCCCGGGTTTACCATGTTTCACGTGGAGGGCACGGTCTACCTCATCGAAATGAACGGGGAAATCGTCTGGGAATACATCAGCCCCTATATGGGCTCAACCGTGCTTCCGCTGGTGGAGGGCGGCATCGAGGATGACGCCCAACTGAAATCGGGTCTAAGCAAAATGCCGGGCGTGGATTTCTATTTCCAGGAAAACTGTCAGATACAGGTGCCTGCCGCCAGGATGCCTACCTACAACCAATTTATCTACCGCTGCTACCGCATACCGTATGAGGACGCGCCACGAGCGGTACATTCCTTACCCGCATGTCTACCTACCGAACGCATGCGATATCACCCAATTTTCTACTGCGCTTCGGGGCGGAGGAAGGGGTCAAGCCTTGAATCGGTTGACTCCGCAAGCTGCGTCAAGATTACAAGGCATGACCCCGAGGCCAGCGCTCGCTACGAATTTTGTGAGACATGCTTGTTAACCTTTGGTAAACCTTGATCAAAAAATGGATACGAGAACAGAACTCTATATAAACGGAATGTGGGTAGAGTCCACCGCCGAGGAAACCATCGATGTCGTCAACCCGGCAACGGAAGAGATCATTGGGCGCGTGCCCAACGCGAACGCCGAAGATGTCGACCGTGCCGTTTGGGCCTCGTATGCCGCCTTTCCGGCCTGGTCGGCAACGCCGCTGGAAGAGCGGATTGGTTGGTTGACCAAGCTTAAGGAGGGCATAGAGGCCCGGAGCGAGGAATTCGCCGTCCTGGTAACCCGGGAAATGGGAGTTCCGCTGGAGTTGTGCAGAAATATCAACGTAGCCAATGCCATCCGGTCCATAGATGGGATCATCGAGGACTTGCAGGCCTTCGACTTTTCGGAAGAATTGGGGAACTCGCTCATAGAATACGAGCCCATCGGTGTGGCCGCTTGTATAACCCCGTGGAACTTCCCCTTGGTGCAGGTGATTCGTAAGGCAGCAACGGCTATGGGCACTGGGAATACCGTGGTGGTCAAGCCGTCCGAACAAACCCCTTTGGATGCCTACCTCGTAGCGGAAGTTTTCCATGAAATCGGACTCCCTCCAGGTGTATTCAACCTCGTGACCGGATATGGAGTGCCTACAGGAGAAGCCTTGGTGTCGCACCCGGAAGTCAGTATGATCACCCTGACGGGGTCCACGGTAGCCGGGAAGCGAGTGATGGCGCTGGCCGCTGATGGAGTGAAGAAAGTGGCTTTGGAATTGGGTGGCAAAACGGCCAACGTGATTCTGGATGATGCCGATCTGAAGCAAGCCGTTGAGGTTGGTTTGGGAAGTTGCTACTTTAATTCCGGACAAGTCTGTGTAGCGCAATCGCGGATGCTGGTCCCCAGGGAGAATTTGGAAGAAGCGACGGCCATTGCCAAAGAGGTTGCCGAATCCTACTCCTGCGGCGATCCCATGGAGAGTAGTGGAAAATTGGGTCCACTGGTATCCGAGCGACAACATGATCGAGTGCGCGACTATATCCGCAAGGGGATTGAAGAGGGGGCAACGCTGGTAACAGGTGGGGAAAAATTGCCGGATGGAATCGATTCAGGCTATTACGTGCGACCCACTGTTTTCAGCGACGTGAGTAACGACATGACCATTGCCCGGGAAGAAATATTCGGCCCGGTTTTGTCGATCATTCCCTATGAGGATGAGGAAGATGCTGTCCGCATCGCCAACGATACGCCCTATGGTTTGGCCGGAGCGGTTTGGTCCGGCGACATGGAACGTGCCAAGAAGGTTGGCCGACAGATCCAGGCCGGTAAAATCACCATCAATGGCGCGGCGTGGAATCGCAGCGCCCCTTTTGGTGGTTACAAGCAATCGGGGATCGGTCGCGAGGGAGGCAGACATGGCATTCATGAATTCCTCGAAGTGAAATGCATGGATCTTTAGCGCAGAGTGCACCTGCAAGGGGTCAGAACACTTCTATCCCGGTTTACAACCTCTCGGTGGATCTCAATATCGATGTGAAAAACGCCATGGAACTGCCGTCAGACAGAAAACTTGAGATCATCAGGGA
The DNA here is from genome assembly GCA_965204545.1 of Opitutales bacterium. GTDB lineage: Bacteria > Verrucomicrobiota > Verrucomicrobiia > Opitutales > UBA2995 > JAABVD01. The sequence goes on from CBDBFA010000003.1 coordinate 2,753,491, forward strand.
GAATGGCTCCGCTCGATTGGATATTCCCGAATCGAGGATTCACACCATAATCTGTCTGGAAACTCCCTGATTCCATTTCGTTAAAGGCTTCTCATGAGGAAAGACCCGGTCGATGTGTTGATTATCGGTGCGGGCGCCTCAGGGGCAGCCTTGGCCTGGTCGCTTTCCGAGACCCGGATGAGCATTCTCTGTCTTGAGCAGGGAGACTGGCCCCAGATCGAAAAATACCCCAACACCCTTCCCGATTGGGAGCGGCACCGCTACGGTGGATTCAGCTCGGATCCAAACATCCGCAAATGGCCTGAGGATTATCCGATAAATAACTCCGATTCTCCCATCACACCGCTCAACTACAACGGGGTAGGCGGCGGCACCGTCCTTTACATGGCCCACTTTCCGCGTCTCCACCCCTCGGATTTCCGAACCCGAACGCTGGACGGGGTGGGCGATGATTGGCCCATCGACTACCAGACATTGGAGCCCTTCTTCGCAATCAATGACCGTATCATGGGCGTATCGGGATTGTCGGGAAACCCCGCCTATCCCCACTATGACACCGCCTACCCTCCCGTTCCCATTGGCGCCATCGGGCGAACCTTGGCCAAGGGCTTCAATAAACTGGGCTGGCATTGGTGGCCCAGCGACTCTGCCATCCTAACTCGGGACCAAGGCAGTCGCAAAGCCTGCGTAAATGCCGGGCCCTGCGACCTTGGATGTGCCAGCGGTTCGAAGGGAAGCGTCGATATCACCTATTGGCCACGTGCCCTTAACCGGGGAGTTCGCCTCGAGACCCGATGCCGGGTGAGCGAGATCACGGTGGGAAAGAACGGTATGGCTGACGGCGTAATTTATTTTGATGAGGAGGGAAATCAGCAACGGCAGGAGGCTTCCATCGTCGTCGTCGCCTGCAACGGAATTGGGACGCCACGCCTCCTCCTCAATTCCGGATCAAACCAATTTCCTGACGGACTGGCCAATCGAAGCGGCCTCGTCGGAAAGAACCTGATGTTCCATCCCCTCACCATCGTAACGGGTCTGTTCGACCATCCCATGGAAGGTTACAAGGGACCGCGCGCCTGCAGCATTACCAGCCACGAATTTTATGAAACCGACAAGGTCCGTGATTTTGCCCGCGGATACATGCTGACGGCCGGGCGCGGTGTCGGGCCTTTGATGGCCGCGGTCGGCGGATTGTCAGACGATCGCCCCATTCCTTGGGGAGCCGCCCACCGCGATGCGATGGACTCGGGGTATGATCACACGGCCGCTCTCGTCGTGGTCAGCGAAGATCTTCCCGGGGAACACAACCGGGTCATCCTGGATTCCACCCTGACCGACAGCAACGGGATCCCGGCGCCCAAGGTCATCTACCGGCAGGGAGAAAACAATAAACGGATACACAAGCATGGGCAGGCCCGCGCCCGGGAAGTGATCGAAGCGGCCGGCGCGTTGCGTATTTTCACAGACGATACCATCATGCGACCAACCGGTTGGCACCTGCTCGGCACGGCCCGAATGGGAACCGATCCTGAGAAGTCGGTGGTCAATCCCTGGGGCCGTTCGCACGACGTCAAGAACCTGTTCATCATCGACGGCAGCGTATTTGTAACCGCTGGCGCAGTGAATCCGACCTCCACCATCCAGGCCATCGCCTTGTATATCGGTGACCGGATAAAGCGCAACCTGACCAAACTATTCGACTGAGGAGATCGAGATGGGTAACGCCCAAGCAAATTCATGGAACGAGGAAGAAGGCGTGCTTCTTAGCGCCTTGCTTGACACCATCATCCCGTCCGGTCGCGGTGGTGAGCTTCCGGCAGCGGGAGCGCTCGGGGTAGCGGATTTCCTGGCAGCCCGGGTAAAGGATACAGAGGGACTCGGCCATCACATTGTCAACCTGTTGAAAACGCTGTCCGCAGTCACCGCTGAACACGGCTCAGGTCCCTTTCACAATCTGGACGCCGCCACTCGGGAGGATCTGGCCAAGAAGGTTGAAGCAAGGCTGCCGGAAGCGTTCAGGTTATTGGTCGTTCAAACCTATAACGGGTATTACACGCGCGCGGAAGTGACCGTTCATTTCGGGACGGGTCCAAATCCACCCCATCCGCGCGGGCATGAGTTGCCACCGGATGACCCCGAAGAGCTGAAGTCGCTTCTGGAACCGGTGAGGATGCGCGGCAAGTGCTATCGCGATTGTTGATTTCGATCACCATCCCATGAAAATTTGGTAGAATTGCAGGCTAGCCTCCTGCCTCAAAATCGTGATCGTGATCTTGATCGAAAATCCCCCAGGAATTACCTCTCGCAAAGATCGCCAAGAACGCAAAGCGGCGCCTCCGGCTTTTACGCCAACGGCGTTAAACTCCAGAGCCCAGCGTCGTGCAGCGCACGCTGGGTTGCCGATCACCCATATGACCGAACCCCAACGGGGTTCCACAATGAATCAAAGTTCTCATTTTTCATCGCGACAACCCTGATCAGGAAAACAGGTCGTCAATAGGCTCTCCCTTACCATCCTTGGTCACATAAAACGGGCGTCGTTCTATATCATATGCAAGATCCGGAGCGATTCCCATGGCACGGTAAATCGTGGCATGCAGGTTTTCTATGGATACGGATTTTTCAATGGTCGTACAGGGATGCTCATCCGCTGTCCTACCATAAACATACCCTTTCTTGATACCGCCTCCGAAGAGAACTACGGATCCGGCATCGGCAAAATGGGCATGCATACCATAGTGCTCGAGTGTCTGCATGGTGGGTACGATGGCCGCCTGGCCTACCCGCGCCCGTTTGTTTACCTTTCCTTCTATCAGGACATCGCGACTGAATTCGCTGGCGAGAACCACTAGGGTTCGCTCAAGCAAACCGCTCTCATGCAAGTCCCGGATCAACTGGGCTACCGGCCGGTCGATTTCCAGTTTCATACGGGCTGTCACCTCATGGCCGTGAGCGTGAGTATCCCAGCGACCAAAGGGTTCATACGGTGTATGCACTTCAATGAAACGAGCCCCGGATTCCACCAGCCGTCGCGCCAGCAGACATCCCAATCCAAACGAACCGGTATTATAGTAATCGTAAACTGAGCTGTCCTCCCGTGATAAGTCAAACGACCGTGACACTGGAGAATTCATTAACTGATAGGCCTGGTCAAAAGACCTCATCAATGACTCCCGCTGATAGTCGCTGACAAGCGCGTCAAGCGGGTTGGCTTTAACCAGCGATCTCCACAGTTTCACGCGGTCGGATAATCGACCTTCACCGACTTGCGAACGCATTTGCTCAGCAGCCTTAGCCGGGAAAGGAACCGAAAAGGGCCCGTATTCCGCACCTAAAAATCCGGCGGTCAAAAACGATTGGATACCGGCTGCTTCACGTTTAGCATCTAACAGAGGTTCATTGATATTGATAAACGCCGGCATATCAGGCCGCCGAGGCCCCAGAGTCCGAGCGATGACGGCGCCCAGATGCGGCGCCGCGACAGGCAGAGGTGGCATATACCCCGTGTGCCACAGGTATTGATACCGCGAGTGGGTAATTTTATCGACAATGGGAATGGAATAGGTGCGGATTATGGAACCCAGGTCCATCACGCTCGCGATTTCCTCCAAACCCTGCGAAAGCTTTATGTGATCGACTGCCGAGTCGATCGCCGGAAAGGTGCTCAGCACCTTTCTGGAATCGATACCAGGGGAAAATGGAACGTACGGTTTCGGATCAAAGGTTTCGGTGTGCGCCATGCCGCCCGACATCCAGAGAAGTATCATGGAGTCGGCCGTTGCTGAAGATTGGAACGCCTTTTCCTCCGCTGAAGCTCTAGAGACCAAAGGAGAGTCGGCAGCCAGTGCTGAGAGCATCGCAGTCCCCATCCACCGCAATGATTCGCGGCGCGTCATACCTGGACTTTGGAGAGTTGGAATCATGGAGAAAAAATGGTTTATCGTATCAATTGAAATTCCGGTTTCATCACGATCACCCAAAGTAAATCGGCGACCGAACGCTCATCGAGGGTTCTGCCAAAAGCCTTTCGCATGTGCCTCAACTCAGCGTTTGAAGGTCTGCGCCCCAACAGGTGTCGATAAACCGTTTCGACCAATGCGCCTGTCGAATTTCCCTCCTGACTAATCAAAGTTGTCGCTGCCTTGGTTACGAGTTCCTCCAGTCGCTCGCTATTCATCAATTCCAGCGATTGCAAGGGACTGGTGGTTCCACTGCGCTGAGTAACCACCACATTGCGATCCGGCCGACCCAGAGCCCGCATGAGCGCGTCATTAGGTTGTTGCCAAGCGCGTTCAACCGAACGGGCCTGCCGGGCGGCCTCAGGCGAAGCCAACGCGTTCAGTGAATCGACAATTTGCTCGGCTGTGAGGCGTCGTGGGAGAGGTCCGTAAAAAACAAAGTCCGAATTCGAAAGATCTCGGGACGATCCCTCGTGCGGAGAAGCTTTACTTGTCTGAGCCTTCTTCCCTTTCGTAATGGGCTTTCCTGCAGGCAACTGGTAGGCTTTGGAAGTGACTATCAATTCGATCAATTTTTTCAGGTCGTAATCCTGACGGACGAATTCCGCTGCCAGCCATTCCAGTAACTCGGCGTTCCAGGGCTTGTGCTCGATCATTTCATCAACCGGCTCTATCAATCCACGCCCCAAGAGGCGCGCCCATAAGCGGTTGACCATGGTACGAGGCAGGAGGCCGTTTCGAGGTGACACCATCAACTCGGCCAAACGCGTTCTCCGACCCGACGTTCCCAGAGTTTGGTCGATCTCTCCCAGCTCGGGAAAGAGAAAGCGCGGTTCGGCAATTTCGCCGGTCCGTACTTCACAGCGCGACATCTCCAACGACTCTACACTCAGAGCGCTTGCCAAACCCCACGCCTCCGACAGTTTCCAGCGATCCACAAAGCTGTCATGACACGAGGCGCACTGGAGCCGCACGCCCAGGAACACCTGACTTAGAATGTGAGCTGACTGCATTTCCGGCCGGCCTTGCGCGGTTGCCACCTCCCCTTTTGGGGCAATGCTCGTGGCATACCAGTCAAGAAACTCACCCGTAAGAATATTCCTTACCAAGTCATCGATTGTATCGCCTGCCTCGAGGCGTTCTTCCAACCATTGTAGAGGCTTTTCAGTATTATTTTCGTCGAAGACAGCAGAATCGAGTGCCGAGCCAATGCGTAAATGGTCCATCCAAAATGACATCCAATGCCCTACAAATAACGAATGTTCCTCAAGTAGTTTGCTTACCAGTCGCATTCTTTTTTCCGGATTGGAATCAGCTTCGAACGCCTGCAATTCTGACCGGGAAGGAAGCAATCCGATAATATCCAGAAAAACACGCCGCGCAAATACGCCGTCTTCCACCGGCTTTGCCGGCCTGATGCCATGCTGTTTGAAGTAATCGGTAATAATTCTATCGATCGGATGGCCCTCCCCATCCGGGAGCGTTACGGGTTTAAGGGCTAAATGATAGGGTTCAACGTAGTCTTCGTCAGACCAGTCGACGCCTTGATCAATCCACTGGGTCAACACCGATACTTGATCGTCTGACAGCGGATCGCCCTCATCCTCAGGAGGCATATCGGGATCAGGTCCGGAGACCAATTCAATCAGCAAACTTTCCTGACTGCGACCAAGCTCTACCACTCTCCCGGATTCGCTTCCTCTTAACAATGATTCGCGAGAGTCTATGTTCAATTCACCTTTGGAACGGCCGTTGCCGTGGCACTCGAAGCAATGCTCCCGTAGGATCGGTTTTACATCCCGGCCAAACGATATCGACCTGGCATCTTCATTGGCTTCTATGGTTGAACTTTCCTTACACCAAGCTGGATGAGAAAGTTGGAATCCAAAAAATGCAAAGACCACTCCTCCCCATAGGATAAAGCGCCGGCGAAACCCGGCAGGCTCCGAGAGGGTATCTGCGACTGAATGCGTGGGATCGCGTGATTTCTCAAACATGGGAGAACAAACAAAAAAGCGCCAAATCTACTTTAATGGTTTATTCATCATTTGTAAGGAATTTCTCATACACTTCGTCACATCAACCAATTCGGAAGCAACAAGGCAAATGCCGGGATGAAGGTGACAAACAATAAAATCAGTACCAACACGGCAAGGAAAGGCATGACTTCCCTGGTGAATTTGTGGACGGGCACGCCGGTGATGGAACAGGTCGTGAACATCAATGTGCCGAGAGGCGGTGTCACTCCGGCAATCGTCAGGTTCAAAACCATAACGATTCCCAAGTGCACCAGATCCACCCCTAACACCTTTGCCACCGGAGCAAGCAAGGGAGTGAGGAGAATCAATGCGGCGCTTCCTTCCACAAACATGCCAACGATCAGCAGCAGCACATTGATGAGCAGGAGAAGCACAAAGGGATTGGAGGTAAACTCCACGATGGAGGCCGAGAAACTCATCGGGAGTCGTTCCCAGGTCATATAGAAGCCAAAGGCGTTGGAGGCACAGATGATCAACATCACCACGGAGGTGCTCAGTACCGACTCCATCAATATTTCAGGGAAATGCCTGAGCTTCAAATCTCCGTAGGCAAACAGTCCAACGAGTATGGAATAAATCACGGTCATCGCGCCCGCCTCGGTTGGGGTAAACAGTCCGAAACGAATACCACTGATAATGCCTACGGGTATCACCAGGGCCCAAATCGACTTCCTGAATGCAAGGGCCACTTCTCTCCAACCGGCCCGCGCGGTGCGATTCGATCGATAACCCCTTCTTTTCGAAACGTGGCTGACGACGAACATCAGCCCAAAACAAAGAAGGCCCCCCGGGATAATTCCGGCAAGAAAGAGCCGACCCACTGATTCGTTGGCCAGGTAAGCATAGAGTATCAGGCCGATTCCGGGCGGAATAATGGGGGCGATAACCGAGGAGCAGGCAGTCACGGTAGCCGAAAACTCCTTGTCATATCCGCGCTTCGTCATCTCCGGGACGAGCACCTTACTCTGCATGGCCGCATCCGCATTGGCCGATCCGGACAATCCGCCCATCAAGGTCGACAGCACGATGTTCACATGGCCCAGGCCGCCCTTCAAATGTCCCGTCAACGCATCGGCCAGCGCCATCAAACGATTGGTGATACCCCCGCGATTCATCACCACCCCGGCCGTGATAAAGAATGGAACCGCAAGCAGCGGAAAGGAATGGGTGGAAGAAACGATTTTCTGCACAAAGACCGCTGGCGGTAAGCCCGACGTATAGAGAAAATAGACCAGAGAACCGATCGCAATGGAGTAGCCGACCGGAACGTTTACGGCGAAGAGAAGAAAGAGCAGTAGGATAGGTAAATACTCCATGAGGAAACTATCGCTTCTCCTCCCGTGCTTGAAAATGAGCCCACAAATTGCCGACCTGATAAAATAACATCAGCGCGAAACTTACCGGCACAGCCGAATAGAAAACCGTGTTGGGCAACCTCAGGATAGAGGTGGGCTGGGCGAAGGACTCGATGGAGAAAATAACACCATAGACCACCATGTATCCGAAAAACACGGACAGTACCAGTTGAGCGGCCAGTAGAAAAATCCATCGTACTTCCGGGGGTAATCGATTTACCAGAAGATCGATACCGATATGCATTTTCCTTTTATAGGCGGCGCTGGCGCCGAGAAACACCATCCATGTAAACCCGATCGACGAAACCTCATTGATCCACATCGGAGGATCGCCGAACAAATAGCGCATCACTACGCCATAAGTAACACTGAGTATGACCACAGCCAGCGCCAGACAGCCGAGGATGCCGTCAAAGTTCGCGAATACACTGCCAATACGCCTATTCATTGATTCAATATCTGCCGGATTTTATCGGATAGACCGGGACTCCAATCGGGATTGGTCAGGTATACCGTTTCGGTCGCCTGACGAATGGAGGCGTGATCCACGTCTTCGATGATTTGAACGCCCTTTGAGCGCAGATAGTCGAGCTGGCCTTCCTCGGAAGCAATGGACAACTCGGTCAAATAAATTCCCCAGGCGTGGCCCTCTTGCAATAGAACATCCTGCACGTCTTCGGGTAAGGTTTCCCAATATTTCCTTCCCATGACCATTCCGACAAAGGGTTGAAAATGCGCCGTAGTGGAAAGGACTTTTTGATGCTCATAGAAACGTGCACCAATGATGGGACCAAGCGGCGCTTCTGCCGCATGGATCACCCCCTGAGCGAGCCCACTGTAGACTTCCGACCAAGCCAAGGTAGTAGGATTGGCTCCCAGCGCGGCAAAGGTCTTTACCCAGATGACGTTGGGCGGAATGCGTATTTGAAGGCCGGAAAAGTCATCCAGGTTTCGAATCGGCTTACTGGATATGATGTGGCGCGCGCCGAAGTAGCCGTTCAAGGCGATTACCTTGAATCCTTTTTCATACAACCGATCGACCTGGGTCCCATACCATTTCGACTGAATCACTTTTTCATAGTCTCTGATATCCTCGAGCAAATAGGGCCCTGCCAAGATTCCAATATCCGGGAGGTAGTCGGAAAGGTATCCGGCATCCACATTGGCGATGACCGAGGCGCCGAGTCTGGCCAATTCATAGACTTCCTTGTTCGTACCCAAGGCCGATGCCTCGTAGACTTGGACTGTAATTTGCCCCTGAGACCTTGCCCCAATCCGCTGAGCAAAATGGAGAAACGATTGGTGAATCGGTTCCTCGGAGGATTGGACATGCCCAAGCTTCAACGTTATTTCGTCACCCCATGAAACGGAAGCCGGCAGAGCAAAGAGTAAGCAGAAAAAGCGGAGGATGGATTGAAAGAAGAAGGATCCCATTCGGAACGGCTATATTTCCCCGCTTAACCAATTAGGTCAACGGTTCGCATAAAAGAAGCCGCCGTTACTCACATCTCGAATTGCATCCCTAAGCCACGGTTTTCCATTATAAATACCATGATCGGCAGTCTCACTTCTGAACAACGCAGCTCTTACGAAAACGACGGCATCCTGTTCCCCATCGGTGTCCTTTCTCCGGCAGAGGTGAAGCGCATGAGGAACGGATTGGCGGCTATCGAATCCTGCCTGGGTCGAACACCCAAAACGGAGGAATTGCACCAGCTATTCCTGAACTTCCGCTGGGCCTACGATTTGGTGATCCACCCCAAGGTATTGGACGCGGTTGAGTCCATCCTGGGACCGGACATCCTCTTGTGGGCAACTAGCGTATTCGCAAAACCGCCACGCGATCCCGGCTTCATATCCTGGCATCAGGACGCCACTTATTGGGGCCTGGATTCGGGAAGCATCACCACCGCCTGGATTGCGCTCACTGAAAGCTCCACGGAGAATGGTTGCATGCGAGTCGTAAGGGAATCGCACAAGCAAAGTATACAGCCGCATAAGGAAACCTACGCTTACCACAACCTCTTGAGCCGAGGTCAGGAAATTGCCGTCGAGGTGACCGAGGAGGAGGCGACGGACGTCGTCTTGGCTCCCGGTCAGATGTCCATTCATCACGTCAATATCGTGCATGGATCCAAGGCCAATTTCAGCGATAAACCACGCATTGGATTTGCCGCACGCTATATGACTCCCTCCGTCAAACAAAGGGGTTTCCAACAACCCGTCATCCTTGCCCGCGGAGAAGACAGGTTCGGACACTTCGAGCACCTGCAGGGGCTGCCCAATTCAGATGACTTGGCCATCGCGACAAGGAAACACCTCCGTACGGCCCGAGAGCACGTAACAGGCATCCGCGAAACCGCCGGTGCGTATGATCAATCGGAAGACTGAAGAGGCGCCGCGGGAGCCAATTAGGAAATAGGAGAAAGGGGAACCACAAAAAGCACAAAATACTCAAAAGGCGCCTGCCTACGCCTATTCGTAGGGGCCAATGAGGAATGATGGAGTGATGGACAGGATTGGTAGGGGCGACGCATGCGTCGCCCATCATCTTGATCGTGATCGATGGAAGGGAAAGAAGCGCTCCGTCGGGGTCAGTCGTCTTAGAAAATTGTATGGAGCAAAGCGGAATACGGTTTTTTTGACCTGACCCCTTCCCGGCTGCATACAAAGGCGCCAATGAGGAATGAGGGTTTGGGAGGAGTGTTGGAGTATTGGAGTGATGGAATGGGGGAGGGGAAGGCGCCAAGGCGCAAATTAAGAATGAGGAATGGGGGAGAAGGAATGATGGAATGGTGGAGTGGGGGAGTGATGGAATGGGGGAGAACGGCAAGGGGTCAGCTCCTTGATTTTTGACATGTCCCCATGTTGAAAATCCAGGACTGACCCCTTTACGGTTGCAATCGGTAAAAGATTGCTGTGACGGGTGAGTTGATATGAAATGCCGGCCTGTTCGAAAAAGATGGTTTTCACTAAGGAACTTTTTTGGGATGTGGATCCCGATTCCATAGACTTGGACAAGCATGCACGCTTTGTCATCGAGCGCGTCTTGACTCGTGGAAGTGCGGATGATTTTAGCGAGCTTCAAAGGACCTATGGCAAAGATCGAATTCGGAAGGAACTTCGAAACTGTCGTTCTCTGGATCCGAAAACGATTCGTTTCTGTAGTGTCATCTACGATCTCAGGAAAGAGGATTTCAAGTGCTGCATTACGAAGCAATCGAACCAAAAACATTGGATTTACTGAAAGCCCTCGCGGCTTTACCAGGGTTCGAGGAATTTGTGCTCGTTGGTGGAACGGGGCTCGCCTTGCAATTGGGGCACCGCTTGTCGATCGATTTGGATTTTTTTACTCAGGATGAGTTCAACGTAATTTCCGCCATTACCAGCAGGGGCGCAAAGAAGGATTTTTTTGACATAACCGAGATCCTTAAGCACATACCTCTGGAAGAGGCGCTGAACTTGTTCGAAAAAAAGTATCCGTCCGCCGAAAGATTCATGGCCATGAAATTCCTGAGCTGGTTTGAAGATGCAGAGGGAGACCCGGATCCGATTGTCCTCAATGATCTTACTTGGAGGAAAGTGAAGGAGACAATTCAGGAAGCGCTTCGAAAAATAGCTTTCAACTGAAAATGAAACCAATGACAAACCTTAGAACACACCTCCTTAGAAGAATTTACGTCCTATTTTTGCTGTTATCCATGGCGTTTCTGAGCGGATTTTCCATGGAGGGAACTACCAAGCCCAATATCGTCGTTTTTCTGGTCGACGACTTGGGGTACATGGATATCGGAGCCAATAACCCGGACTGTTTCTACGAGACCCCTCATATCGATGCTCTGGCTGAATCCGGTATGCGATTCACGGATGGATACGCCGCCAACCCGGTTTGTTCTCCGACACGCTACAGCCTGATGACGGGCAGGTATCCTTCGCGGGTGGACGCAACAAATTTCTTTTCCGGAAAGCGTAGTGGGACCTTCAACCCGGCGCCCTTGATGGACAATATGCCCTTGCAGGAGGTAACCATTGCCCAGGCTTTGAAAGCTGAGGGATATGCCACGTTTTTTGCCGGCAAATGGCACTTGGGAGGGAGTGAGGAATACTATCCTCAGAACAGGGGCTTCGATATCAATATGGGGGGCCACAGTCGAGGCGGGCCCTATACGGGAAACAAGTATTTTTCCCCCTTCGAGAATCCTCAATTGCATCCCGATAGTCCGAAGGGAGACCATCTGCCGGATCGCCTGGCCCGGGAAACCGCCAAATTCATTGAGGAGAACAAGGAAGGTCCTTTTCTGGCCTATCTGTCCTTCTATTCCGTGCATACGCCTCTCATAGGCAGGCCGGACCTGGTGGCAAAATATGAGAAAAAGGCTGCGGAAGTACAGGGAGAAGAATTCGCCGAGGAGGAACAGGTATTTGGAGATGCTCCCCGCCGGGTCCGTATCCTGCAGAAGCATGCCGTCTACGCTGCCATGGTGGAGGCGATGGATCAGGCTGTGGGTAAAGTGCTCCGGCAACTTGAGGATTCTGGGGTGGCGGACAACACCATCGTCGCATTCACTTCCGACAACGGCGGCCTCTCCACGTCCGAGGGTTTACCTACGAGCAACCTGCCCTTGAGAGGGGGAAAGGGCTGGGTTTACGAAGGCGGTATCCGGGAACCGTGGATTATTCGCTATCCGGGTGTTACTGAATCCGGCGCCATCAGCCATGAACCGATATGTTCCATCGATCTCTTTCCAACCCTTGCTGCTGCGGCTGGGGCAAAAGTGAACCATGAATTGGATGGCGTGGACCTGATGTCCGTACTGAGAGGGGAATCCTCGAAACCCAGATCCTTGTATTGGCACTACCCGCACTACAGTAATCAGGGAGGCATTCCCGGCGGAGCCATACGGGAAGGGGATTTCAAACTGATCGAACGCTATGAGGACGGCAGGGTTCACCTCTACAACCTGAAGGACGACATTGGAGAACAGAGGGACCTGGCTGAAATCTATCCGGTTAAAGTGTCCCAGATGCGGACCCGTTTGCATTCCTGGTATGAGGAAGTCGACGCGAAATTTCTTCAGAAGAAAGATGACGGCCCGGAACCTTGGAGACCGCGCTTAGGGAAGGCAGAAGGATGAAGGAAGAAGGCTGAATTGGGGAAAAAGCGTCCCGTTGGGGTCAGTCGTCTTAGAAAATTGTATGAAGCAAAGCGGAATACGATTTTTTTGACCTGACCCCTTCCTCCGTAAGTTGACCCTTATTTCGCAAGGCATTACTTTTTTACCGTATGACACCTTTGAGTATCTCTTGTCTGGAAAGAATGGTAAACGATCAACCCCAAGGTAAGAATCCGGATTTATGAAACCACTCACCATAACGGCCATCATCGTCCTGTGCGCTTTTTCAACTGCAACCGGTTCTACCGCCGATTCGATCAACCCAAATATCCTCCTCATACTCGCCGATGATTTGGGTTACGGGGACGTGGGTATTTATAATTCCGAATCCAAAGTCCCTACTCCGCGTCTGGATCGCCTCGCTGCAGAAGGCATGCTGTTTACCGATGCACATTCACCTTCTACGGTTTGCACCCCCACCCGTTACAGTCTGATGACTGGGCAGATGCTATTTCGCAAAGGTTTCCCGGGGGTCTTCACCGGCGTGGAGGGTCCTTGCCTCATCGAGGAAGATAGGTTGACCCTGCCGCAGATGCTGCGCGACCAAGGCTACACCACGGCGATGTTTGGCAAGTGGCATATCGGCATGACTTTCTCTACTGTGGAAGGTAAACCCGTGTATGAGGTAAAGTTTCCCAAATCCGAAGACACGAGATCTTCGCTTGCGCCGGGAGAGGGGGTGGCCCGAGTAAGCCTTACCGACTATTCCAAACCCATTTCCGACGGGCCCCTGCATCGGGGTTTCGATCAATTCTTCGGAACTGCGTGCTGTCCCACTACAGACTGGTTGTATGCCTACATTGAAGGTGACCGGATACCGGTTCCACCTACGAAGCTGCTCGATCGCGAGGCCGCGGGACTACCGAAACACCCCTACTCACATGACAACCGGCTTGGCATGATTGCCCCCGGTTTCGACCTGGAAGAGGTGGATATGGTATTCCTGGAGAAAAGTAAGGCCTTTCTCCAAAACCACGTGAAGGAGTCACCGGGCAAACCGTTCTTCCTGTTTCACTCCACACAGGCCGTCCACCTCCCCTCCTTCCCGGGCAAAAACTTTAAGGGCCAGACTCAGGCCGGACCTCACGGCGATTTCATTTTCGAATTGGACTACATAGTCGGTGAACTCATGAAAATGCTCGATGACCTGGGCATTGCCGACAATACCCTGGTCATCTTCACCAGCGATAATGGCCCGGAAGTCACTTCGGTGATCAATATGCGCGGGGATTATGGGCATGACGGAGCCCGCCCTTGGCGCGGCATCAAACGCGATCAATGGGAAGGTGGGCACCGTGTTCCTTTTATCGCCCGTTGGCCGGACAAAATAAAAGCCGGTAGCACGAGCGATCAAACCATATGCCTTACCGATATCATGTCCACGTGCGCCGCAATTACCGGATACGAGATGCCGGACAACGCCGCCGAAGACAGTTTTAACATCCTACCCATCTTGACGGGCGAGTCTCAAGGGGAAGCAATCCGCCCCTATACCCTGCATCAAACCATTTCGCTCAATCTCGCCATCCGCCGGGGAAAATGGAAGTACCTCGACCACAAGGGATCCGGTGGAAACAACTACCAGGCGAGACGGGGGCTCACCATCTATTCATTGCCCGAAAAGGCGCCTGACGCTCCCGGTCAGCTCTACGACCTCGAAAACGATCCGGGTGAAACTACGAACCTCTATTATGACCATCCGGAAGTAGTCAAAGAACTCAAGGCCCTGCTCGATACTTCCATAGCAAACGGCCGCAGTCGCTCCTGATTATCAGGGCCTGGGGACATCCATCGGGGTCAATCGTCTTAGAAAATTGTATGGAGCAAAGCGGAATAAGGTTTTTTTGACCTGACCCCTTCCCGGATGCATACAAAGGCGCCAATGAGTAATGAGGAATGAGGAATTGACTCTCGCAAAGAGGAGTATGAGGCGCCGAGGGCGCGAACCAGCATTCACCAACTGGCTTTTACGCCAAAGGCGTTAAACTCCAAAGCCCAGTGTCGCGTAGCGCACGCTGGGTTACCGATCACCCCTTTGACCGAACCCCAACGGGGTTCCACAAAAGGCCCAGGGCTGCCAATTTGGAATTTGGAATTAAGAATGAGGAATTTTGTGTTTTTTGCGCTCCTTGGTGGCTATTTACCCTAACTCTCTCCGCTCTCTGCTGTGCCGTGCGGAGCCTTCAGGCAAAGCATGGTGGTTAATTTCCCCATCCGTGTAATCCGTGGTCAATCCCTATTCCCGTCCTGCTGGTTACCTGTCCTGCCGTAGCCCTTGGGTGAAGCGGGATCCATGTTCAATCCCGTCGATCTATTTGGAAGCTAAGGGGACTTCCAGTTGACGTTCTCCCTCGTCGAAGAAACGGGCTCCCTCTCCGGATCGATCGATGTCGCCCAGTTCATTGCGCGCCCAATCGATCCGTTTCATCAACGTTTCGACGACATCCGGGTAGACGTTTGCCAGGTTGTTCTGCTCGGCTTGATCGAGTTCCAGGTCGAACAATTGAATTTCTGGAATTTCCTCCAACATGCGTCCCCACCATCCCGTGCCGTCGGGATTCCCGGGCCGCGGCAAGACCAGTTTCCACTTTCCGGAGCGGACTCCGGTTAGCAGGCAGCCCGAATAATAGAAGAAATCCTCTCGTGGGCTGATCTCGGTTTTCCCAAGGAGAAAGTCGGTGGCGTCCCGGCCGTCTATCTCCCACTTTGGCAATGGGGCGCCGGCCAGGTTTGCGAAGGTGGGCAAGAGGTCCATGGTGGATAGTATCCGGTCAGATTTTGATCCGGCCGGAATCCTGCCGGGCCAGCGGGCGATGAAAGGGACCCGTGAGCCCCCCTCCCAGGCGGTCATTTTGAAACCACGAAAAGGGAGCGCGCTGCCTGAATGGTCGAGTGGAATGAATGGCTTTCCGCTGTTTCTGCCACCCCGGGAAGCGTGGGTCGGCTCCGTCCAGGGGCCGTTGTCAGAGGTAAACATCACGAGGGTGTTCTCATCGAGTCCCAGCTCTTGCAACTTGGCCAGAATCTGGCCGCTGGACCAGTCGATCTCCTCAATGGTATCTCCGTAGGGTCCGTATTCCGATTTCCCTTTAAACCCTTCCGAGGCGCCCACCGGGACGTGGGGAAGGTTGTGCGAAAGGAATAGAAAGAAGGGTTGATCCTGGTTTTGTTCGATCCATTGGATGGCCGCTTCGGTGTAGTCTTGGGTGATGTGGTCCCAGCTTTCGACGGCTTCGACAACCACCTCCCGGTTGCGCATGATTCTACTCCGCATGGGGGTATCTTCGACGTAGACGGTAAACCCGTTGAAGCGGGGCGTGCCATAGAAGTAATCGAATCCCTGGGCGTTCGGCATGAGTTCGGGATCATAGGATTTGTCCGGGCCGCTCGGATTACCCGCCAAATGCCATTTGCCAATAAGCGCCGTGGCATAACCGGCTTCCTTGAGAGTTTCCGCCATGGTGATTTCCTTGGGATGTGGAACGGTGTGGAGTTCCTTGATATTTCCCGGCTCGGCAATGCGGATGGGGTAGGAACCCGTCATCAAGGCGCCGCGGGATACACCGCACACGGGTTGAGCGTAGAAGCTGGTCAGCATCAATCCTTCCTCCGCCATGCGGTCCAGGTGAGGGGTCTTGATCTTTTCGGAACCGAAGCAACCCAAATCCTGGTAGCCCTGGTCATCGGTGAAGATCAGGATGATGTTGGGAGGCTCGGCCTCAAGGATGAAGGTTGAGGGCAGAAGGATGGAAAACAGAAAGGAGAGAAATTTCATAATGATGGTAAACGGAATCGACTCCTCGGGAAGGGTGTCGTGATCTGCAGGAGAGTCCTTGTATCCCTGAAATGGAGGCCTTAACCAAGCAAGGGTTTCAGCGTTCCTGTGCTGTCGGCGAATTTATCCAGGTTTAAGCCCATGGCCTGTGCCAGGGTCAGCCACAGGTTGGCGAGGGGCGTGCCGTCCGGGCAATGCAAATGTTCACCGGTTCTGAATTTCCCTTGGGCGTTTCCGGCCACGACAATGGGGAGGTCGTTGTACTGGTGGGTGGATCCGTCCCCCAATCCCGAGCCGTAGGTGAACATCGTATTGTCCAACAAGCTGCTTCCGTCTGCTTCCCGGATGGTATCCATTTTTTCAACTAGGTAAGCAAACTGTTCCATATGAAAGCGGTCCACCTGCATGAGTTGCTCCGCGTAAACGCGTTGTTGGTGGGACATCAGGTGATGGCTCATGGGCTTGTCGAATAGCCCTTCGAAGGTCCAAGGGGTATTCCAACGCTCCGGGCCGACCATCAACGTGGCGACATGAGTCAATCCGGTCTGTAAAGCCACCACCATCAAGTCTCCCATCAGGCGTATGTATTCTCCACGAGGCAGGTAAGCCGCGGCCGGTTCCTCCATGCTTACTTTTTTTAGCTCCCCCTTCATCTTCTCCAGGCGATCCATCTGGATTTCAATGGTTCGAATAGAGTCAAAATACTCCCCGAATTTCTGGCGATCGTTGTACCCGAGTTCCAGCTTCAGAGTTCGGGCATCTTCCAGGACCAGGTCGGTGATATTGCGAAAGCGCTGGATTTCCTGAGTGGCAAAAAGCCTCTGGTAAACCTTTCTGGGATCGCGAATGGAGGGAGCGACGTGCCCGGTTCCATACCAGGAGATATTGTCGAAGTATATGGACTCGAGGTTGTCCTTATGGCTATTGCAACTGAGCTCAAGGGTTCGAAAGGGAGTGTTCTTTCCGACCTGATCACCGACTATCTGATCGAGCGTCCGGTCGAGAGGCCAGGCTGATTCCGTAATCGACCAGGGTTCCGCGCTGCTCAAGAAACAGGAAGCGCATTGGGCATGGACATCGGTGCCGACCTGAAACGTCCGGTCCATGCCGGTAATCAAGGTTATTTTGTCCTGAACCGCTCTTAATGGCTCCAGGGTGGGTGTCCACTTTATGGGTTGAAAACCAACTTTATTACCAACCCAGGATATGTCCGCTACCGCAAAATTATTACCTTTCGGTAGGACCGCTGTCTCCTCGCCCGGAAAGAATCCCCGGCGCACGACTCCGATCGGGACATAAAAGAAGGCCATGCGCTGGGCAGGCATGGGTCGCTTCGCTGCCAGCGAGATACTTTCCATCCAGGGCAGCGTCAGCAGAGCGCCGCCTGCGCCGCGTAAAAATGCGCGTCTGGAAATAGTTTTCATGGGGGCGGGATATTGTTGGAAATTCTGCGATTCAAAAAGTAGCTTGAACTCGGAAGGGCCTATTTATGATGAAACGAGTCACTGAGGACAACCTGTTTTATAAAGGTTTGAACCTTATAGTTGTCCGCTTGGGTTGCGTTGACAATATGGGTGAGAGAGGGCGCATCTGCCAGCCCGGTTTCGCGGCCAAGTGAAAATGACAGCAAATGGGCGGCGAAGGCCTCGGCGAAACGATCTTTTTCTGCTAGAATAGCGTCCTTGAATTCGGTGATGGTGGAGAAAGCGTGTTTATTAAATAGCACGCCTTCCGAATCTACGGTCCTCCCGTTTTCGTAATGGTCGCGCCAAACACCCGTTGGACCATAATTTTCCAGGGCAAAGCCCAGGGGATCGATGCGCTTGTGACAACCGGCACAATCCTCTCGTTCGCGATGAACCGCAAATTGCTCGCGCAAGGTCAGATGCTCCATGTTCGGTTTGCGGGTTGTTTCTTCCAAGGGCGGAACTTCGGCCGGCGGCGGTTCGGGAGGGTCGTTAAATATTACCGAAGCGATCCAGGCTCCGCGTGTTACGGGTTGAGTGCGGGTGGGATTGGAGGTCATCGTCATGACTGCCGCGGTTGTGATCACGCCACCTTCTCGGCGATCCAACAAGGGTACCCGCTCGAAGGGTACGGCGGTTGCAGGAACTCTTTCCGGCAGCGTGCCATCGACATACCAGGAGTCGAGCAAGTCGCTCCGGTAACTGAAATTCGAATCGACTAATTCCAGAATGGACCTGTTTTCGACCAGGATCGTTTCGAAGAGCAACAAGGGCTCCATCATCATATGCATGCTGGCCCGGAATTTTGCGAAATAGAAATCCGGATACAGATCCGGATCCGGGGCCGATGAAATGATGCGCTCGAGCTGAAGCCATTGGGACGGGAAACTGTCGCAAAATCGCTTCAGCTTTTTATCAGCGAGCATGCGGTCGACTTGTTCGCTCAATACATTTTTGTCAGCGAGCCTGCCGGCAGCTGCCAGGTCGAGCAGCTGCTGATCGGGAATGCTGCCCCAGAGGAAAAACGACAATCGTGAAGCCAGTTCAAAGTCATCGACTAGGTTAGATGAGGAGTCAGCAGTCGCTCGATCGTAGAGATAAAGAAAGCGAGGAGAGGCCAAGACCGCGGATGCCGCCCGTTTCATCGCCTCGGTAAATGAATGCCCCGCTTGGATTTGCCTTAGGGCAAAATGAGTGTATCGATCTACGTTCGGATCCTCCGCATGCTTTCGAAAGGCCCGGGTTAAAAACAGGCGAAGCCGTTCTCTGATCGAGTGTTCTGTCTTTTCCACGCCAGGGGGTCCCGCAAAGAATTCGTTCCAAATTCCGACGTTTGCCTCGTTAAAGTCGTGGCTTTCTACAATGGAGCGGCTGAGGGTAAAAAAAGATTCCAGCAGGAGCGGAGAAAGGGTCAGGTGATCGGCACGGTTGTCGAAGCCATGCTCCGCCCGCAGGTCTTGGGGGAAGGGTGCGACGCCGGCCAATCGTTTATCAATGAGCTGGGATTTTCCAAGCGGTCGACTTCCCGCTTGCAGACTGTCAGGTATGGATCCGGTTTCCGGGCGGAAGTAATCGCCATGCTCGCGTAGCATGCGTTCCGGTAAGGCAAACACGTCGACCTTGAGATCGAACAGATCCTGTACCGCATTGTTATACTGAAAGCGATTCATACGCCGGATGGGGATCGGAGGAAATTCCTGCTGAGTGGCGGCGGCGTCTTTCATGAGATGGTTGAGGAATTGCAGAAGACGGGTCCGGGTCGCCGATGCCAGCGGTGCTTCCTCTTCCGGAGGCATTTCCTCAAAGTCGAGCACATCGATCATATCCTGGAGGAGTTCCGGATTGCCGGCCAGTGCTTCAGCTGAATCCAACTTCACCAAGTTCACGTCGCCTTTGATCTTTTCCTTCGCGCCGTGACATTTTACGCAGCTTTCTTTAAAAACCGGTTGAATGAACTCCTTGAAAGCGTGCTCATCGAATGCGTTGGCAGGTAATGAAAAAAAGCATACAGCCACCACGCCGATCACAGGGGCGATGCACCGCCTAAAGATGGAAAGGCGATTTTGGGAATTTATCTTCAATCGGGTAATTGTTCCTGTTCTCCTGTAAATTTCTTTCTGATTTCAATTCGCCTTTCCCTCAAAAAGTTTGGCAAATTTACATCACCCGGATAAGTAGAAAGGCCTTGATCAGAACCAATTACATCCCAATCGCCAAGCACACTTCGGTATCGTTGCGCCAACTCTTCTAATTCTCTCAATTTCTCAGGATAATTTTCAACCACATTGTGCTTTTTATCCATGATTTTGGCAAGCGGACCGCAAGGCTGCCTTCGGATTTAAACAATTTGGCCTTTTTCATTTGTACCTACAAGTATCTATTTTGGGAGGTAAGTCAAGTACGAGAAAAGAGGAACCACGGATTACACGGATGAGCACAAATGTAATAACGGAGGGGGGACATTCCTGTCCCCCTTGTATTACGGGGTTTGGGGTGTCCCCATGTAGGAGCGGGTTTATCCCGCGATTGCTTGGAGGTCGTTCGTTGGGATCGCGGCGTAAAGCCGCTCCTACAGTTTGAAGAGACAGGACGACGGTCGAGGCCACGAACCAGCATCCAGTATCTGGCTTTTACGCCAACGGCGTTAAACTCCAAAGCCCAGTGTCGCGTAGCGCACGCTGGGTTACCGGTCACCCCTATGACCGAACCCCAACGGGGTTCCACAAAAGGCGCCGAGGGCGCCAATGAGGAATTAAGAAATAGGAATAGGGGAGAAATTTCATGGGCTCAATGACTGGCTACTGTAGGAGCGGCTTTACGCCCCGATTGCCTGGACCTATTATTCGGAAGAATTCGCCAATGTTTCCAGTGAGGAGTTCGGTGGCAAGGAATGCCAATTTCACTAATCCACACTCCATTAATCAGGGATATCCGGCCGCTTCGGGTCGTCGTCGAAGAAGCGAGCATTGGCGCCGATCCGGTCCACGTCGCCGATATCGCTGCGGGCGTGTTGGGCGAACTGTAACAGGTTTTCGACTATCGACGGGTGTTGGGCCGAAACGTCAGTGGATTCAGAAATGTCCGTTTTCAAATTAAAGAGCATCGCTTCTGGGATATCGATGTCGTCTTCCGCTTTGCTGTAGCGGCTCCAAAACGCATCGGAGGATCTTGGGAGGTGTAGTTTCCAATTTCCGGAACGCACCGCCTGGAGTTGAGTGCGTTGATAGTAGAAGAAGGCTCTAGTCGGGCTGGTCGCACCTGAGACTCCATGGGCAAGATCGGATATGTCGTGACCGTCAATGACGCGGTCGCGGGGGATCTGTCCTCCGGCCAGTTTCGCGATGGTGGGGAGCATATCCATGGTCGAAGCAAGCTCCTGGCAGACGGCCCCGGCAGGAATCCTTCCCGGCGCCCACATGATGCAAGGCACGCGCAACCCGCCTTCCCAGGTGGACGTCTTGGCGCCCCGCAGGGGAAGCGCCGATCCGCCATGGGCTTCAGCATCCGGTCCTATTCTTTCGAGGTGACCCTTACTGCGGCCCAGATACCAGGGACCATTATCACTCATGTAAAAGACATAGGTGGACTCATCGAGACCCTCATCTTGCAAAGTCCGGAGAATACGCCCGACGTTCCAATCGATCTCTTCGATCACGTCACCGTAGATCCCTCCCCTTGATTTGCCCTTAAATTTTTCAGAACGTTCCAACCGAATATGGGGCATGGTGTGGGCGAGGTAGAGTAAGAAGGGCCGGTCCTTGCTGCGCTTGATAAAACCGATGGCCTCATCCGTGTAACGACGGGTTAGCTGACTCATGTCGGCCTCCATTTCGATTATGGTTTCGTTGCGGATGAGGTTTGCGATCCTATCGTTACTGGAGGGTGTACCGAAGAAGTAATCGAATCCCTGGTGAACCGGCATCAACTCTCTGGCATAGCGCTTCGGATCCTGGGTATGACCGGCCAGATCCCATTTGCCGAATGCCGCCGTGGCATAGCCGAGCGGCTTCAATACTTCTGCGATGGTGATTTCCTTGGAATGCAAATAGGGGTGAACATCCACCCGGTTGCCTTTGGTTGCCACCCGGAGCGGATAGCTTCCCGTCATCAAGGCGGCTCTGGACGGTCCGCACACTGTTTGGGCATAGAAGTCTGTAAACCGCATGCCTTCATCGGCCATACGATCGAGGTTGGGCGTCCTGATATCCGGCGACCCGAAACAACCGATATCCCGGTAGCCTTGGTCATCGGTGAAGATCAGGATGATGTTGGGAGGCTTCGCCTCAAGGATGAAGGATGAGGGCAGAAGGATGAAAAACAGGATTTGAAGAATTTTCATGGAATTTTTTGTTTTTCCTGTCACGCCGTAGGCCTTCGGAGAAGGCGGATGCGCTCTAATGTGGCTATTTATCCTGTGCATCCTGTTTATCCATGTTTTTTCAAAAAAATCTCTGCGTTGCTTGGCGATCTTGGCGAGAGGCCAATTCTCTCCTCTCTCTGTGGTCTCTGTGTCCTCTGTGGTTTCTGTCCTCCCAGCATCCAGCATCCAGCATCCAGCATCCAGCATCGAGAAAATGACTCTCGCCAAGCTCGCAAAGCAACAAAGAGAGGAGGAAGCGCGTTCCCCCCTCCTATAAATTAAATCTCCGCATATTGCAGTGTTCGGATGAATTTGTCGCTTTCAGCAATCATTGTGATTGTTCAATGAGTTGAAGGAGTTTCTGCGCGCAGGTCCTGGCGAAAACCGGACTGTTTATGGTTTCATTCAAGTCTATGACTTCAACGGTGGCATTTGCGCGGATAGCCTCGAAGAGAGCCTTGTCGGCATCGGGATCATGGAAAGGCCCGCCTTCGACGTTGATTTCACTAACCGCTTTCAGCGGATTGATAATGACAACGGGAGCATCGTTGGCGTTCGCTTTTTCCGCCAGTACTCGGCCAATTTCGGCACATTCGCTTGCGGTGGTTCGCATCAAGGTTACCTGAGGATTGTGTATGTAAAAGGTGCGGTCTTCAAAGGGTTCGGGGACGGTCTCCCTTGCCCCGAAGTTCACCATATCGACGCAGCCCGGCGCGACCACGGCAGGTACTTTAGCTGTTGTCATGGCATCCAGGCGGCCAGGTCCTGCCGTAAGGGTGCCTCCCACAATTTCATCGGCCCACTCCGTGGTCGTTACATCGAGCACTCCCGAAACCATTCCGCTTTCGATCAGACTCTCCATAGCCTGACCTCCCGACCCGGTGGCGTGAAAAACCAGTACTTCGTAACCGGCCTTCTCCATTACTTCCTTGGCCATGTTTACACAGGTCGTGGTGTTCCCAAACATACTGGCGACGATGAGGGGTTTTCCGGCCTCTTCATCCACTTCCTGTTCAACCATGCCGCAAATGGCTCCCGCGGCCCGGGTAAAAATCATGCGGGAGATCCGATTCAAACCGCTGACGTCTACGATGCTAGGCATCATGACAATGTCTTTGCTACCCATGTAGTGGGCCGTATTTCCACTCGCCACGGTGGATACCATGAGCTTGGGAAATCCGATCGGCAACGCGCGCATTGCCGCTGTCCCAATGGCCGTGCCGCCTCCGCCTCCCATTGAAATGACTCCGTCGATTTTCTCCTCTTTTGCCAGACGTGTCAGGAAGACGGGAACTGCTTCAGACATGGCTGTCACACATTCACCCCGGTCGTGTCGGTCCAAGAGAGGTTTCAGGTCGAGGCCGCTCGCCGCTGCCACATCGTATCGGCTGTAGTCGGGCTCGATCTGTGGTTCACCGCCTGTTCCGACATCGATCAAAACTACTTTATGCCTTCTCTCCCGGATTTTCTCGACCACGAAGGCATGTTCTTCCGCCTTGGAATCGAGGGTTCCGAGTATTGCAACCGTGGCCATGGGGAAATCATGTTTTGGGGGAAATCACATCCTTACGTTTCACCGGTATGGATTTAAATTCACGGGTTATGTCCGTCAGGGATTTTTCCACGGCAATGCGTTCCAGGCTGGATGCCCCGACAAAACCTACGGCGTCTGTATTTTCATTTATATAGGCGGCATCGAACGGGCTGAGTATGGGTCCTCCGTGACTGAGGAAAAGGATGTCATTACGTACTGATTTTCCGGCATCGATGATGGATTGGGTCTTCTCAGCCGCATCCTCCAATGTGATTGCCGCATCGACCACACCGATAGACCCCCCCACCGTGCATCCCACGTGGGCAATAATCACATCGGCGCCGGCTTCGGCCATCGCTTTGGCTTCTTCGGGTTTTGCCACGTATACAATGGAAAACATGTCCATCCTTCTGGCGAGAGCGACACAATCGATTTCCTTCTGCACACTCATTCCCGTTTCCTCCAGCGTCTGACGATATTGCCCATCCACGATGGTGTGCGTAGGAAAATTATTGATTCCACTGAATCCCATATTCTGAACCTGCAAGAGCCAGTGCCACATGCGGCGGCGGGGATCGGTGGCATGCACTCCGCATATAACGGGAATCTCTTCCACGACCGGAAGCACTTCAAACTCGCCAATTTCCATGGCTATGGCGTTTGCGTCGCCATAAGACATGAGACCGGCTGTTGAACCATGCCCTGCCATTCGGAACCGGCCTGAGTTGTAGATGATGATAAGATCAGCCCCTCCCTTTTCAATGAATTTGGCGCTTATTCCCGTTCCGGCTCCCGCTGCGATGATGGGCTCACCTTTGCCCAGAGTGTCGTGCAAACGTTCCAGCACCTCGGTCCTCGTGTAGGGGTTTCCCCTTCCTGTCCATGGATTTGGCATAATGAAAACCTTTCCTTTTTTGATCGGTTCGGCAACCCGATTTCATCAACATGAAGCCATGGGAAATTTAACCACAGAGATCACAGAGCGCACAGAGGGGGAGAGGCGCCCAAGAGCGCCAATTAAGAATTAGAAATGAGGAATGATGGAATGGGGGAGTGATGGAATGGGGCAGGGGGGAGGCGTCGAGGGCGTGAAGGATGAAATTTTCATGGGATGGTGATTTGGAGAACTGTAGGAAGGGGTTTATCCCCCGATTGCGGTGAGGCCTTTTGGAGGATCGGGGGATAAACCCCCTCCTACAGTTTTAAAATAGGCTATCAATAACTCCTGGTGAATGGGATCTCGCCAAGAGCGCTGAGGATGCAAAGAGGAGTAGGAGGCGTCGAGGCCACGAACCAGCATTCACCAACTGGCTTTTACGCCAATGGCGTTAAACTCCAAAGCCCAGTGTCGCGCAGCGCACGCTGGGTTCCCGATCACCCCTATGACCGAACCCCAACGGGGTTCCACAAAAGGCCCAGGGATGCCAATGAGGAATGAGGAATTAAGAATTAGGAATTGGATGCATTGTGCATGTTTTTGCCTCAAAATCTTGGCGGCCTTGGCGATCTTTGCGAGAGGTAATGGGATTCCTTTTCGATCCGACATCGTTACCTCAGAGCAATAATTCTTAGCCCTTTTATACGGGAAAATTCACGAACGTTTCCGGTGAGCAGTTCGTTTTCAAGCGCCAGGCAATGGCCTGCGATAAGCGTGTCGTAGGCGCCGATCTTCGTTCCTTTCGTTTCGAGGTCCAACCGTACTTTGGCAACTGCTTCAGCGGCAATTTCATCAAACGGGAAACAACTGATGGCCTCCAAAAAAGATTTCGTTCTAATCGACAGTTTGTGGTTTATCGTTTTGGCCAATCCCGAGTGAAGTTCAAACCGGGTTATTGCGGAAATTCCAAAGCTGGCCTCCACGTAATTTTCGAGGGGAGTCGGGCGGCCCCGAATAATTTCAATGCAGGTATCCGTATCCAGCAGGATGCGCCTCATACCTCCTTGGCGGGGGGAGTCTTTGGTTGCTTGGGCCTTTCAAAATCAATGACTCCGTCTTTGCGGAACTGTTCGGCGAGACTGAGGAGAGCGTTGTTTTCGGGAGTGATCATTATGGAGTTTCCTTGTTTTGATAAGGTTACCACTTCCCCGCCACGGACCCATGATTTTGGCAAGCGGACCGCAAGGCTGCCTCCTGATTTAAACAGTTTGGCTTTCTTCATTTGTACCGACAAGTATCTATTTTTGAGGGTAAGTCAAGTACGAGGGAAGAGGAACCACGGATTACACGGATGGGGAATTTAACCACAGAGATCACAGAGGACACCGAGGATAATCGTGATCTTGATCTTTATCGTGATCGAAAGAAGATGAACCGCAGATCCCGCAGAATTGGTAAATAGCCACAAAAAACACAAAATTCCTAATTCCTCATTCCTAATTCCTAATTGGCGCGCTTCAGCGCGCCTCTTTGGTCTCTGTGCCCTCTGTGGGATCTGTTCTCCCAGCATCCAGCATCCAGCATCTAGCATCAAGAAAATGACTCTCGCCAAGCTCGCGAAGGACGCAAGGATAGGAGGAAGCGGGAAAAATGGCACTCCATCCGGTGACGCCTACGTGGCCTACGCACTGCCCAAGAACACTTTTTGAAAACGAATATTAACTGAAGAATACCAATGATGACACGACGTGAATTTATTCTTTCCACTGCCGCCGCAACGGCGCTTGGCCCGAATTTCTCGGCCTATGCTTCGGAGAAGATTGCTTCGATTCCCGCAATCGATACGCACACGCACTTCTACGATCCGACGAGGCCCGAGGGGGTGCCATGGCCGCCCAAGGATAATTCGCTCCTTTATATCCCGCGTTACCCAAAAGATTTTCGCGCCCAGGCGAGTCCTCACAATGTAGTGGGTACCGTTGTCGTTGAAGCGAGTGACTGGGTTGAGGACAATGCTTGGGTTCTTGAGTTGGCCGAGACCAACGACGACATTGTCGGCCTCATAGGAAACCTTGAGCCAGGCCAGCCGGGGTTCGCCGGCCATCTGAAGCGCTTCTCCGCCAATCCACTTTTTCTCGGGCTCCGCCTTCGTGGAGCTGTCAACAATCGTCTTGGCGAGGACACGGTTTTGGCTGATATCAAGCGTTTGGCCGATCTCGACCAAACCGTGGATATTCACGGAGGCACCAGGATGCTCGCCCCGACTTCGATGATCGCGGGCAAGTTCCCCTCCCTACGCATCGTGCTTAATCATCTGCCTTTCGGCGATTGGGACGGGAATGTCCCTGAAATGAGGCGCGCCCTTTCGGAACTGACGCGTCATCCCAATGTATATATGAAGGTCTCTGCAGTGGTTCGCCGCTTGAAGGGTGAGGTCGTTGTCGATCCTGAGTTCTATCGTCCCGGGCTCGACGCTCTCTACGAACTTTTCGGACCCGATCGGCTCGTCTACGGCAGCAACTGGCCGGTAAGCGATCGAATCTCTCCCTACGAGAATGTACGTGGTGTAATGAACGATTACTTCGCGACCAGGAGTCGCAGTGACGCGGAAAAGTATTTCTGGCGTAATTCCCTTGTAGCCTATCGATGGATACTGCGTGGGGCAGCCGCGAAGCTGGTTCGATGAGCACTCCAACCACGCCGCAAATCCAGGACTGATCCCGACGACCGACCGTGTAAGAAATTGACTCTCGCAGAGCACGCCAAGATCGCCAAGGTTCTGAGGTAAAACATGGATTAACAGGATGCACAGGATAAGAAAAACCACAGAGGACACCGAGAGCACAGAGAGAGGGAGAGATTTTGGGTAAATAGCCACAAAAGAGCACAAAAAACACAAAATTCCTCATTCCTCATTCCTAATTGGCGCCCCCGGCGCCTCAGCCCTCTGTGGTTAAATTTTCGGGGTTTGGGGTGTCCCCATGTAGGAGCGGGTTTATCCCGCGATTGCTCGGAGGTCGTTCGTTGGGATCGCGGCGTAAAACCGCTCCTACAGTTTGAGAATCCAGGCATGATCCCGACGGTAGTCCTCGACAAATTTTGAAAGATTGGAAACGATGGAAAAAACCACATCAGGCAGTTCCTCTGATGCCACGTTGCCTGGCTTCCCCGTTTTGCAAACAAAGATTACAGTATTGGTTTCCGCCGCCGGTCTGTTTCTGCTCGGGTCCTCTTTGCGGGCGGCGGAAGCATCAACGCTGGAACCGATCGAAGCGGCGAATCGTCCGATAGATATTCCTACCTTTGAAGAGGCGAGGCAGGCGGGGGCGCTTCGTTCAGCCTACAGGAATCAACCAACTCACGCGGTCGTCCCGGGAACGCCCGAGCCGGACCTCGCAACTTTTAAAGCCGAGATTGAGCCCATCCTGGAAGCAACCTGCTTCAAGTGTCACGGGGAGGAAAAGCAAAAGGGTGATTTCCGTATCGATACTTTGAATCCGGACCTCACCGAGGGAGTGGATGTGGATAGGTGGCTCGATATTATTGACGTGTTGAGTTTTGCCGAGATGCCACCGGAAGAGGAGCCGAAGATGGCTGGCGAGGATCGCGGCAAAGTCATCGATTGGCTCTCGTCCGAAATTCAATTGGCATCGCAAATCCGCCGGAGCGAGGAAGGCCATTCCTCCTTCCGCCGCATGACGCGCTACGAATACAACTACGCGTTGCAGGATTTGTTAGGACTGAACTTCGATCTGGCCGACGACTTGCCGCCGGAGACGCATTCGGAAGATGGTTTTGAGAATAGTTCCGAGATGCTGCAAATGTCGGTAATGCAGCTTGAGTATTATCGCGATCTGGGCCGTAGAGCGCTGCAAAAAGCCACGATTCGTGGAGAACCGCCGGAAAAACTCTATTATGGGATAAAAATGGAAGACGGAGTGGCGCAGCTTAATGCCCTATCCGATGATGAAAGGGCGAGAGGGCAAAGCCGGGGCTCGACCAATCCTTACTTTAAGAATTTGGACTCCAATGAAGAAATTCGAGCCCGTTACAGGTACCCGAAGGGGAAATATTCCTATCAGCCAAGCGCGATCCGGCCTGAGGCGCCTGAACAGTTTCAATACACTTTGATCCTACCCGCCGACAGTCAGCATATATTCGATCTTGGCGATACCCTTCCGGAAAGGGGAACGCTTGGAATCCGGGTCCTCGCCTCTCGGGTTTCGACGGAAGAGAAGAGTCTTCCAGCCCTCCGATTGGAATTCGGCTTTCAGCCAAGTAACAATTCCAGAAGCACTCAACGAATTAGCAGTCACGATGTGACGATTCACGCTCCTCCTGGCAATGCTCAGTTCTACCAGTGGGACGTTCCTTTGAGCGAGTTCCGCCGCAATCCTTATCGCGGAGAGATGGAGCTGGGAGAATTTCCCAATCCGTCAGAATACCTGCTTTTCAGGAATGCGACTCAAAGCGCGGGGCAAGATCCGGTTTCCGGTATTCAGATCGATTATCTGGAAGTAACGGCTCCATTCTACGAACAATGGCCGCCCGAATCACATACGCGCATCTTCATTGACAGTAAGCATAAGGAAAATGAGGAAACCTACGCCAAGGAAGTGCTGGCAAATTTCATGCCTCGGGCTTGGCGGCGACCCGTGACCCCAGCAGAGTTGGATCGGCATGTGGCCATGTTCAACTCGGTGAGGCCGGAATCCAATGATTTTCAGGAAGCGATGATCGAAGTCCTGGCTACCGTACTGGCTTCACCAAAATTCCTCTACCTCGTCCAAGTGGATCCGGAAAAGAAAGGGGCCGAAAACTTGTCCGACTACGAATTGGCAACGCGGCTCTCCATGTTCCTGTGGTGTAGCCTGCCTGACCAGGAACTTTTGAAGTTGGCGTCAAAAAAGAAACTGAAGGATCGAACCGTCTTGCAGCGTCAAACCCGCCGCATGCTGGCCGACCCGAGGAGTGAGCGGTTTTCGAAACACTTCGCGCGGCAATGGCTCGGTCTCCAACTACTGGATTTTCTCGATGTGGAAGAAGAACTTTATCCGCAGTTC
The DNA here is from genome assembly GCA_965204545.1 of Opitutales bacterium. GTDB lineage: Bacteria > Verrucomicrobiota > Verrucomicrobiia > Opitutales > UBA2995 > JAABVD01. Next base: position 2,783,093 of record CBDBFA010000003.1, read on the forward strand.
GACGCGGACCTGAAAGAAGCGATGCAGAGGGAACCGGTCGCTTTCTTTCAAGAGGTCCTTCGTGAGAACCGTAGCATCATGGATTTTCTTCATTCCGATTACACCCTGGTCAATGAACGTCTTGCCCGACATTACGGAATTCCCGATGTATACGGAAGTGACTTCAGAAAGGTGGGACTCGATTCGATAAACCACCGGGGAGGACTTATGACTCAGGCGGGTCTGCTGGCCATGAACTCCGATGGCAAAGATTCGCATCCTCTCAAGCGCGGAATCTGGATGCTCGAACGTCTATTGAACGATCCGCCTCCACCGCCACCGCCTGCAGTCCCTGAAATTGACCTTGCCGATCCTGAGATTGCCAAAATGACCCTGAAAGAGCGGATCGAGAATCACCGGGACGATCCCGCCTGCTATTCCTGCCACGCGAAAATCGATCCGTGGGGCATCGCTTTCGAAAACTTCGATGCCGTGGGGGCTTGGCGCGATCGTATAAACGGAATTCCCGTCGATGCTACCAGCAACCTCTTCAACAACCAGAAGCTGAATGGGATCGATGGACTGAAACGTTTTCTACTGACTTACCGTCAGGACCAGTTCGCGGGCGCGATGGCGCATAAGCTTACCACCTACGCTCTGGGTCGTCCCCTGACCTTCAGCGATCGCGCCAGTATCGACGAAATCACCTCCAACCTCAGAAAAAAAGGAGATCGACTCGGCGACCTGATTTCGTTTATAGTTACCAGCGATCTTTTCCTAACGAAATAGTTCTCTGAAAGGATTGGTTGTGAATACAAGACTTTCCGCCATCGACCGACGTAGATTTCTTCGAGGAGCAGTTGGCTTTGCCCTCGCTCTACCGAGCTTTGAAACGTTTGCCGGCTTGGCCTATCCTGCCAGGCAACCGAACAAGAAACGCTTCGCCAGTTTCTACATGCCGGACGGAGTGCCCATGCCCCTCCGGGAGGATCCCGCCTTCCGGGATTGGAGTTGGTTTCCCCATGGACAAGGAAAGGACTTCAAACTGACCAGATGTCTCGAGACGCTGGAGCCGTTGCGCAATGAAATGACGGTTCTTTCCGGGTTGTCCCATCCTGCCGTAAGGAGCGTTCACGGACATTCGAACGCCGACCAGTTTCTTACCGGCGCAGACACGGGAGGCAGTGGTGATTACAGGAATAGTATCTCTCTCGACCAGGTGTTCGCGGAAGAGGTAGGCGAACATACCCGCATCTCATCGCTGGTCATGTCCACGGATGGAGGAACCGGATCTCCGCGGGGCTCTCAGACCATGTCATACAATAGAAACGGTCGTCCCATCCCGGCAGAGCATAAGCCGAAGCACATCTTCGACATGCTGTTCACGAAAAGCGACGAAGCCGCTGCGAGGAAACTGGCAATGAGTAACAGCGCCTTGGATCTGCTTTTGGAGGATTCCCGGTCCCTGAAGCGGGATCTTTCCAAATACGATCGGGAACGACTGGACGAATACCTCCAATCGGTTCGCGATACGGAGGTAAAAGTTCAAAAAGCAAAACGTTGGATCGACACCCCGTTTACGGCGCCGAACGTAGATCACCTGCAACTCGAAATAACTCCGGACGACCCTCGGGATTACCTGCAGACCATGTATGATCTCATTTACCTCGCCTTCAGAACGGACACCACCCGTGTAGCGACTTACCAGATTGGTCGTGAAAACGGCGTTGGCATCAGCGATCACCTCGCCAGAGCAGTCGGGTTAAAACTTTCTCATCAACTTTCCCATCAGACGAAGGAACCGGACGGCTGGAAAAACTTCGGTATCTATTGTCGCTTTCTCAGTGAAGAATTCGGCCGCTTTGCGAAAAAGCTTAAAGCGACTCCTGAGCCGGGGGGAGAAGGCAATATGCTGGATAACACGCTTCTTTACTTCGGTTCCGCATCGAGCGCCTTTCACCTCTCTCGCAACTATCCTCTGATGCTCGTCGGGGGTTCGAAGATGGGTTTCAAGCATGGACAATTTCTCGACTACGCCGGAACCGGCGCCTACCGCGGGGGCTGGGCTTCCGGAGATATCGAGCCGTGGACAATGGAGGCAACCGGTGAGGATCTTCCCCTGTCCAATCTCTACGTCACCATGCTCCAGAAATTAGGTGTGGAAACGGATTCCTTTGCGGACAACACGGGCACACTTGCGGAAGTTTGATAGACTTCCTTGAGAATCAAGGCCTGACCCCGACGGTAGTCGCAGAAGTGGGGAAGAAGATTAACCACAGAGATCACAGAGGACACAGAGGATAATTGTAATCGTGATTGAAAATAACGGAGGAGGGACAAAGGCGCCGAGGGCGCCAATGAAGAATTAGGAATTAGGAATTAGGAATTAGGAATTTTGTGTTTTTTGCGCTCTTTTGTGGCTATTTACCCTAACTCTCTCCTCTCTCTGTGCTCTCGGCGTCCTCTGTGGTTTTTCTTATCCTGTCTATCCTTTTAATCCATGTTTATACCTCAGAGTCTTGGCGGCCTTGGCGATCTTTGCGAGAGGTGATGCTCAGCGGTAGAACTCTTGATTGGGATCGAGGCCGCGCGCGCCGTAAACCACGGGAGGAGCGCCTACTTCGAGCGCCCCCAAATCCGGCGCAGCGCCATTGAAGTTGTCATTCACGTTGGGAATTACAACCCCGGCGTCTACTGCTTTCCCGTCAGGATTGAGCCTGAAATTAAGATCTACTGCGTGATAGACGGGACTGGGCAAACCCCTTTCCAATGCGTGGATCGGTTTCTGAAGATCCTCAAAAACATCATAGTCAACGGTTATACCATGTGCTTCAAGACCGCTCGCTTTACTGAGACTTTTCAAGGTCCTGAAGCCTTCCCACTCCCCATTGGACGACAACCACATAAATTGGTTTTCAGGACTATCCGGGCCTTGGTTTGGCCGATATCCGTTATAATCAGCTATCGAATAGGCGGTTAAATAGGGGAATCTGGCAACGTTTGTCGGTCCATCCGTACCCAGGAACAAATTATTCCGGTAGTTCGAATTCGGGTGTCCGCCGCCACTATTGTTTTCCGTAATGAACGTGTTATGATAAGCGGTAAGACCCGGTACTCCTACGTGAATTTTCAGGGCTCCTCCCAGGGGCACATTGTAGACGATGTTCCTGATATAGTAGGCCGGACCCCCGAAAACGGGTTGAGCGCTGATTCCATTCTCAGCCGCGTTTACCCCTCTGTTCCGCATGATGCGAATATTGTGCACCCCACCGTCGGCCTCTACGAAGTCATCGACCTGGAGGTGCAGATCATTGTTGTAGATATCGATCGAGACCGCTTTCAACTCCTGTTCTTCCTCTGGAGTGCCATAGGTTGAAATGCCGATGGAATCGTGGAAGAAGGCGATGGAATTATGCGCAATTACGTGACCGGAACCATACACTTTTATGCCATAGTAGGAATCCAACAGATGGGTTCCATAAGGGATAAAACCTTCCCTGTGAGCGGCCCAACCGAACAACCGATAACGATCGTCGCGACCAATGATGACGTTGTCTTGAATAAGAAAGTTCTTTGAACCGGCATATTCTGTCCTAATGCCCTCGCCAACATTCTCGAAACGACAATTCCGCACGGTCAAATTGCTTGCTCCTGCCAGGTGCTTCCTGCCGGCTTCGAAAACCCGATCGACATTCCTGAAGGTAAGCCCCTGAAAGATATGATGATCGGTAGCCATGACATTAAACAGATTGGCGGCTCCCTGCCCATCGAAGATAACTTCACCGTCTCCGGCTGCCTCGATTACAATCGGGCGCTCCGCAGTACCCTTAGCCGTGAACCAATAGGTTCCATCGAAGGGAATATTATGCCAATCGGGATAATTGAGAAGAACCCCTTGATAGAGCCCTCCATGAATTTTGATGATATCTCCCGGCTGCACTTTGTCTTCACCCACAACATACCAATCCCCCTTTGTGTTTTCCGATCCATGATACGCTGAAACCAGGCCCGGGTAATTTGGCTCTTCCTTCTCTCCCGTATGATATTGGGAATAGACATGCCTTACCCTGCCTTTTCGGTAAGCTCGAGGTTCCGCACGGGTGGAAACATTGACTGTTTTTACAGTTTCCCCCTCAACTCCATCAGGGTCCTCCATGGTAAAGCGGGCCTCGTACCCGGTATTGGTATCGAGATCCAAAATACTTCCGGCAAACATATGGGGAGTTGTATAATCGATGCCCGCTCTCCCTATATGTTCATCTCCAATTCTGAGGAGCGGCATTCCTTTGCTCCATTCGCTGCCTGATCCTGCGATTCGATACTCAACCTCTACCGTGGCATTACGGTTATCGTCACCATCGATATACCATTCGAACCCCAGGTTTTGCAGTGTCGGCGGCTCAATAATGAATTTTCCCGGTGTCACCCCGTCCTGGGCTTGCGCGAGGTGGGGGATGAGAAAGAACAGGATAAAAAATTGCGGTGCAGACGGGAAGTTCCGGCGGTTCATCAGGGTAGGCTTCATAGGGACTGGAAGGTTCAATTAAATTATGTCCGCAAAAGATGCGAATTGGGAAGAAGATTAACCACAAGGGCGCCGATGGCGCCAATTAGGAATTAGGAATGAGGAATGGGATCTCGCCAAAGCGAGATGGCACAAAGGCACAGAGGCACAAGGGCACAAAGGGGGGAAGAAGATTAACCACAGAGAGCACAGAGAAACGCAAAGGGGTCCGGCTTTGCCGGAACAGGAATTAACGGAGGGGGGACAAAGGCGCCGAGGGCGCCAATGAAGAATTAGGAATTAGGAATGAAGAATTAGGAATGAGGAATTTTGTGTTTTTTGCGCTCTTTTGTGGCTATTTACCCTAACTCTCTCCTCTCTCTGTGCTCTCGGCGTCCTCTGTGGTTTTTCTTATCCTGTCTATCCTGTTCATCCATGTTTTTACCTCAGAATCTCTGCGCTCTTGGCGTGCTTTGCGAGAGGACCCCATGGCTCCTGCATACCAAAGATCAAGGGCTGACCCTTTTGAACCAGCCCGAATTGCAGGGATTCATTGCTATTTCGTAAGAAATACTTCGCTCATGGTTGCGGCAATGATGAGATCCTTAAAGCGATAGCCTTCTTCCGGTTCAGTTTCGACGAGACGATCTACGATGCGTTCGTCCCCGACGGACAGTTCACGACCTGAGCTGTACTCGAGAAACTTGGTAATCAGGCAGCGAGTAAAATAGTCCGGATTTTTGAGAAGATAGTCTTTTATGGACTGAGGTCCGTTCAGGTGATGGCCTTCGGGGGTTACGGAGGAAGCATCTATCGGAGATGACTCACCCAGGTAGCGTTCCCGCCAACCGCCGATGGCGTCGTAGTTTTCCAAGGCCAATCCTAAAGGATCGATATCGCGATGACATTTTGCGCAGGTATCCAGTTGCTGGTGGAGCGCGAGGGTTTCGCGCATATCGGTAGCTTGACTCGTGTCGATATCGAGGGCGGATACATCTTTGGGAGGGGGAGGCGGGCGTTGCCCGAATAGATTCTCCAATACCCAGACACCGCGGAGGATGGGGGAAGATTCCACCCCGTCGCCCGTGATCGTGAGTGGCCCATGAAGGCCCAGGATGCCACCCCGCGTGCGAACATGGCCTGGCGCTCCTTCCGGGAGTCGTTCAAGGTCGATGCGTTCGGGTTCAGGCCAGATAAGACTTTGCCTTTGGTCTGCTGCGATACGGTCCAGTGGTCGTGAGCCTTTCATTCCCCAGACCGTGTGCATGGCATTGTTGGCGTAGGTGAAGTCGGAATCGATAAAAGTGCTAATGGGTAGGTTGTCCCGGAGAATCTCTTCAAAGAATCGTTCTGTCGAACGGACGAAACCGTAGCGCACGTTGTCATCCCAGGTATACCGGTTATCACAGACGTTGATCGATTCGACTAGTCGATTCCCCAGCCATTGACCGGTAAAATGCTTGATGAATTGTTGAGACTTCGGGCCGGAAAGCAGGCGCTTGATTTGCGTCTTCAGAACATCCGGTTGCGACAAAGTTCCTTTATCGGCCAATTCAATGAGTTCCCGATCCGGCAAGGTGCTCCAAAATGTATAGGAGAGCCTTGATGCCAGAGCATGTTGGCCGAGTGGAGTAGGGTTCTTCCCGGATTCAGCCTCGCGGTAAAGAAAAGCGGGGGAGCAAAGAATACGGCGAATTCCATAATGCCAAGCATACTCCGGTTTACCGACCAGGCGGCCGTGTTCAAGGACTGAGGCAATGAGCGTATCCTTTTCATCCGTTGTTAAGGGGCGGCGATAAGCGCGGGTAGCGAGTGGGATCAATCGGCGTTCCAGTTCACCACGGTTCAGGCGAGCCGGGTAAGTTCCGAAATAGTCTATTACCCGAGGGAGTATATCGATGGGTCCTTCGACCTTCATTTCCCTCAATTCAACGGTGGGCTCGGTTCGGGCCTTGACGGCTTTGATGTCTACGTTGACTTGGGCTCTATTGACAGCGACCTCCATGAATTCATATGCGGGTAATCGATTGTCACAGTAAACATGGAAGGTCTCTCCTGCTTCCATGTAGACTTTTGCCGTGATCCATTGGGGCTCCCCAGGCGGTACTTCCACTTCGCCCACGTGGGTCGCTCGATGGCGGATATAGCGTTTGGGAAGTTGTTCCTCGGTCGGATCGAACGCATGAAAACTTAGACGGAATGGTTTACCATCTGCTCCGGTTTCCGCTTGTGCATTGGCCAGGAGATGAACGTGGTAGACGCCGCTTTCAGGTGCCAGGAGCAGTGGATCCCAGAGGGCGCCGACCCATCCGGAATAATTCAGGCCCGTAAATTTGAGATATTCATCGTTAGGTCCAAACCATCGACGACCTGCGTCGCCTCCTATTTGCCCCACCGTCATGTGCGAGCGGTAGATCTCGGAGCTGGGTAAGGGCGCCATGCGGTCCGCGATGAGGGTTGCGACTTCGTGGTAGGCTTCCATTACAGCCGGCGAAAGAAATAGGCCCTCCGGCATGGTATCGAATTCAGCATCAGAGCTGTCCACCGGGAAAGAGGCAGGCAAGTCGATCATCCGAATCCCAAAAAGATCGCGCACGGTATTGAGGTATTCATTGCGATTGAGACGGCGTATAGGGGTCCCACCCACGGATGCCCGTTGGTCTGCCGCCTCCATGGCTTCTTCAAATTGTGTGAGAAACGATTCCAGGGTTTCCGCGTCCGGGTGTTTTTCAGCCTCCTCTTCCGGCATGTCCCCCAACTCCACATATTCGTAGACGAGGTCCCATTGTTCCCGGTGGTGTTTGTCAGTCAGATCCCAGGGGAGAAGATCAATGCGGAAATCACCCTTGTCTTTTTCATTGCCGTGGCATTCGAAGCAATAGGTTTTGGTGAAAGCTGCAATTGGCTCAGGCATGTTTCCGTTCGCGAAAATACATGCGAGCGAAAAAAGTACCGAGAATCTGAATACGGGCATGTTGAATCTCAAAGCGGCACGGTCGGTCGTCTTTAAAAAGAGATGCCTGTCGGGGTCAGTCGTTGATTTTTGACATGTCCCCATGTTGAAAATAAATGACTGACCCCTTTGGTCTTCCCCTTTGTGCCGATTCGGTGAGGGATGTCGGTTATAGCAAGGCCGCATTCAGATTGGATTGACTGGTCGCAAATCGCTCGAATTCAAATCCTAGCTTTTGCAAAACCGTAACGTACAGGTCACAGGCCATTTCGTTTTTGTTCACTTGGTCTTCTCCGCAAGAGAGATGCCTTTGGTGTTTGTAGCCGCCTCCAGCGATCATCAATGGAAAGTCGACGCGTCTGTGTTTAGAGGCGTCGGCCATAGCGCTTCCGATAAGCAGAGTGGTGTTGTCCAGCATGCTGCCTCCATCGACATCGGTTGTATCCTTGAGCGTTTTCATGAACCTGGCCGCACCCATCATGTGAGCGGTCTCAATGGCAACCAGATCATCCACTTTGTTCTGTTTGTTTCCATGGTGGGAAATATTATGGTAGCCGTTGGCCATGAGGTTTCCGTTGAGCATAAGTGCGCCATCGGCGAGAGGAATGGTGAGAGAAAATACCCGGCAGGCATCATTCTTGATCGCGAGGGCCATGAGATCCCACATGAGGTCCTCGTTTTGAATCATCATCGAGTGAGCGACGTTCTCATTGGCGGGGAGTGAGAAATTTGGATCCGGTTTGCCATAGGGTTTATCGAGCCAATCTCTACGGCGGGCCAGTTTCTTTTCCACATCGCGAACCGAGGTAAAATATTCATCGAGTTTGGCCTGATCCTCGTGGTCGATGCGCAAATTGAGCCGTTTGGCGTCTCCGGTGACCTCGTCGAGAAGGCTGCGCCCCGATTCGAGCAGATACTGCTGGCGTTTCATGCTGGCGGCGTCACCTCCAAAGACTTTGGAATACAATACGCTGGGTCGAATAATGGGTGGTAGTGGGATGCCGTTTTGATTGAGTGACATGGGAGCATTGAACCGCTGCTCGCCCGCGCAAAGTTGAAGGGATTCGTAACGGGTATCGGCTCCCAGTTCAGGGGCTGCAAATTGGTCCAGTGATATGCTGCGAAGAACCTGGCCAGTGAACAGGGTATAGACCAGGGCATGTCCATTCCCGGTCGGGCCTTTGTGATCCAGCCCGGAAATCGTGGTGAGTTTATCTCCCACACCCAGGCGGTCGAAGGGTATCAGCAGGCGGGCGTCATTGCTATTGGCGAAGAAAGCAGGTTTGTACCATCCCAATTGAGTTCCAACGCAGACGAGCCTTTTGGGAGCGCTTGTTTTTGCTGCTTTGGAGATGGAGGGCAGGAAAGGGAGTGCAATGATTCCCGCCAGTGCCTGCGACGAGGAACTCAGGAAGTTCCGGCGATTCATCAGGGTAGGTTTCATGGAAATTGAAAGGTTCAATTCCATTATGTCCGCAAAAGGTGCGAATTGGGAAGAAGATTAACCACAAGGGCGCTGAAGCGCCAATTAGGAATGAGGAATTAGGAATGAGGAATGGGGGAGAAGGGAATGATGGAGTGGGGGAGTTATGGAGTGGAGAAAAGAGAAACCACGGATTACACGGATGAGCACAGATTTAAAAACGGAGGGGGGACATTCCTGTCCCCCTTGTATTGCGGGGTTTGGGGTGTCCCCATGTAGGAGCGGGTTTATCCCGCGATTGCTTGGAGGTCGTTCGTTGGGATCGCGGCGTAAAGCCGCTCCTACAGTTTGAAGAGACAGGACGACGGTCGGGGTCACGAACAGGGATCCAACATCTGGCTATTACGCCAACGGCGTTAAACTCCAAAGCCCAGTGTCGCGTAGCGCACGCTGGGTTACCGATCACCCCTATGATCGAACCCCAACGGGGTTCCACAAAAGGCCCGAGGGCGCCAATGAAGAATTAAGAATTAGGAATGAGGAATTTTGTGTTTTTTGTGCTCTTTTGTGGCTATTTACCCAAAATCTCTCCTCTCTCTGTGCTCTCGGTGTCCTCTGTGATTTTTTCTTATCCTGACTATCCTGTTCATCCATGTTTTTACCTCAGAATCTTGGCGACCTTGGCGATCTTTGCGAGAGGCCCTCTCGTTTTTCATCCTTCATCCTTTTCTCCCCCCTCCCTCTGTGTCCTCTGCGCCCTCTGTGGTTATTTTTCTTCTCCCCTTTGCGGCCCTTCGCGTTCTTTGCGAGAGTCAATATTGGCGTCTTCCTGGTTACTTGCTTGATTTCGTTGGTCGGTTGAGCGAAATTGTTTATGTCAAACCTACCCCATGTAGGAGGTGCATTAGGGCGCGATTCACAGTCGCGCCCCGTTTTTTCCAGGCAGCGTATTCACGGTGAAGCTGTAGACGGCGGTTAAGCCACTTCAAATTCCGGCGTTGGGAGATTCAGCTCAGCAGATTGTTTCAAAAGGAATTGTTCAATTTATTTTGCTTTGAGGAACACTTCTACCGTCAATCCAATATCCTTTGCAATCTGTCGCAAAAGGACCGGAGAAATATCTCTTCCTTTATGGAATGGAACAGTCGTTGCCCTGCCGTCCGCATGACGATACTGCTTATGTGATCCCCTCTGGCGCACTTCCCGGAATTGCAACTTCTCAAGCAATCGGACTACTTCCTGAGGTTTGAGTATCGGTGTTTTTGGCAAAATCTATTAAAGCCGACAAACCCGGTCGATAGGAGGATTAAACCATATGTTATTGAGGGGCGGCAATCTGTTGAATGCCGACAAACTCGGTTTCCAAATTCGGATTCCCGTCCTCGAGAAGCATGGAGGTCACTTCTTTAAGGTTCCTGTTCAGCTCATCCAAGGTCTCCCCCTGGGAATGAGCGCCAGCAAAACCGGGCACATAACCCACATAGAGCCCCGTATCCTTACAACGCTCCACTATAGCTGTGTATTCCATTATTTCTTCGCCCCTCACTTAAAGTTGAAAGAACATTAGCACTGCTTCAAATCAAGGTTACCTTCTCGCCTCCAGGTTGAATGGTGCCTGACAGCGGCTAGCCACCGGCTGTTTGCGGGTTCGATTCCCACCATCTCCACGCTTTTTGTCAAGCAGGAAACCGCAATCGATTTCTTGGTGCCTTACTTGGTGCGGTCTTTGTGGCCTCTATGGTTTTTGTCCTCCCAGCATCCAGCATCGAGGAATGACCTCTCGCAAAGCTCGCTGAGAAACGCTAAGAAATCCGGCTATGCCGGAACAGGAATTAACGGAGGGGGGACATTCCTGCCTGCCACGCCGTAGACCCTTGGCGAAGGCGGGCCTGCCACGCCGGGAGGAGGGTCCCCCATTTCCTGTTGGCACGAAGTGCCATCCTGTTGCCGTAGGCATCCAGTCACGAAGTGACGATGTTAAATAAATTTCAAACAACGCTCCTTCCAGTCGCTTGATCCGGCTATGCCGGAACAGGATCGCTTCGCGAACAGGATGAGGAGGCAGATTTAGCCACAAAAAGCGCAAATGACTCAAAAGGGTAGGGCAGGAGGCGCCGGGGACGCCAATGTGGAATGAGGGAGTCATGGAATGTTGGAGAGAAGGTCGGCGGAGAGGTTGGCTACGGAATATCCAAATCCTGTGCATCCTGTTCATCCATGTTTTTTTCCTCAAAATCTTCGCGAACTTGGCGTGCTTTGCGGGAGGCCATTCTGGAAATAGCCACAAAAGGCACAATAAACACAAAATTCCTCATTCGCGCCCCTTGGCGCGCCTAACCTGCTGGGGCTTCGATGAGAATGCTTTCTTGACGATTATCCCAGCTTAACTACCTTGAGCCTGTGAAATCGCGAAAGGAGAGTTTTCTCAACCTTGTCGCTCAGGAATCCGACTATCTAAAGCGCCTTGGGGTTAAGGAAATTGGTTTGTATGGCTCGGTTGTGCGGGGTGAGGACAGTGCTGGGAGCGACATAGATATCCTTGTTGTGTTTGAAAAGCATAGTAAGAATTTCAAGAATTTCATCGCTTTGATCGATTTCCTGGAAGACCGGTTGGGTTGTTCGGTGGATCTTGTGACCCGCGAAAGCCTGAGTCCTTATCTGGGACCCCATATTTTGGATGAGGTAGAATATGTCCCGCTTGCCTCTTGAGTATTTACGCCATATTGCCGACGAACTCGAATTTCTTGCCGGTATTTACGCTGAGAATGAAGAAGAAGCACTTTCACGCGAAGGAATCCTTCAACGTGCGGTAGCACGAAGTTTTGAGATTATTGGAGAGGCAACGAAACGCTTAGGAAAAGACTTCTGTGATAAATATCCCGAAGTTCCATGGTCTGAAATGGCCAAGTTGAGAGATAAGCTCATACACCATTATTTTGGGATCGATTATAGCCTCGTCTGGAACGTGATTGAGGAAGAGGTGCCAAAACTGCGACATCAGATTTTGGAGGTTATGGAAAGAGAATCAGCGACGCTGGAGGATTAGCCACCGCTATTCACCTGAAATCCTGGATAGGTAAAATAGCCACAAAAGGCACAAAAGGCTCAAATGGGGAGAAGGAATTAACCACAGAGGGCACGGAGGACACAGAGAAGGAGGCGCCGATGGCGCCAATTAGGAATGAGGAATGAGGAATTGAACATGGATGAACAGGATGGAAGGGATTTTTTAAACAACGCTCCTTACAGTCGCTTGATCCGGCTTTGCCGGAACAGGATCGCTTCGCGAACAGGATGTGGAGGAAGGAATAGCCGCAAAAAAGCACATCCGCCTTCGCCGAAGGTCTACGGCGTGACAGGAAAGGCCCAAAAGGGTAGGGGAGCGTTTAAAATTTACAGACCCTCCATACATGAGCCCGATAATCCTCTTTATTCATAAAATGTGCGTAATGATAGATTTTTAGGATATTAAATTCGTTTTTCAGGTTTCTTTTGAGGACCTTGAAGGTGGCGTTCCCAAACGCAATCAAGGTTGGATTGTTTGCGCCTATATCCATCATTTCCTGGCGAAATCTATCGACGTTTTGTCGTTCAATTTCTTCGTTTTCCCGCAAAAATTTTTCGACTTTTCCAGAATTTATTTCCTCAAGATCCTTGATGATGTCCGTCATGTACCCTCCCCAATAAGGGGAAATTTTAAAGGCATATCTAATTTTAAAATCGGTTGCGTGAGGATTGCTGCTATGAAAATTTGACAAAGGTTTTTTAATTTCACCTTTGGAGATATTCAGCCCAACAAAAACCACATTTGGATTTAATATAAACAATAGATTGCTCTTTATTGCCGGGTCCAGGACGTTTAAATCATCTATCTTGCTCGTTGGCGTATCTTCCTGATTTGCCCATACGGCCCAACTTCCGTAACAGCCATACTTTTCTTTGATACAATTGAATTTATCCAAGGTAATCATTGCACTTCTCCAAAAAAGGATTGAAGGGTTTTTTGGCAAACTCGCTTGGACTTAGCAAGCCCGAGGATCAATTTTGGCCTGTTGGCGATTGCGGATTGCACGGATAGGCACGAATGAGAGGAGGCGCTGAAAGCTTTCAGGGCTTCTCCCACTCTCTTCGCGTTTCTCAGCGCTCTTTGCGAGAGTCAATTTCTCTCCTCTCTCTGTGCTCTCGGTGTCCTCTGTGGTTTTTCTTATCCTGTGCATCCTGTTCATCCATGTTTTTTCTTCAGAATCTCTGCGCTCTTGGCGAGAGGACTTCTTAGCCCCCTCTGGTTCAACCCCATATGTAGGGGGAAGTTTTTAATTGTGACACCATATCTTGTTTCATAAGCGGGACACAGTGACACATCGGGGATTTCTGAGTGGAAATATCACTGAATCCGGATACGGCTGTGAAATAGTTAGTTCTCTAACGCTTCCTGTTGCCAGTCAGGTGGTTAAGTGAACTGAAGGGTTCCTGAACCTGGAAGTTCGACTACATGGCACGATCTTTGCGAAAGGATCGTCCTTATTTTTGAAGCCCCGTAAACCAACTTATCAAATACAAGTTTCTTTTGAGTTTGTCTAGTTATCGTTACAATTGCCAAAGCACTAAATTTGAAACCGGACCATATTATTTTAACCGGTCAAGGGTGTATGGCGAACTAGAGGACAAGCCATGACAGCACAGGACGACCTCTCTGTTCTCCGCAAAAAGCCCTTTTCCGATGTAGTCGAGAAATTCGAAGACCTCCTGGTACAGGGTGGCCGAGCATTCTTGATCGGGGCTGGTTGTAGCAAGTGCGCGGGACTTCCCCTGACCACTGAACTCACGAAAATGACTCTTGAGAGTTGTATTCTCGATGAAACCAGCAAGGCGATTCTTGTGGCTATAAAGGACCTCTTCGATGGAGCCTCAAATTCTCAAATTGAAGACTACCTGAGCGAATTGGTGGACTTACTGGCAATAACCGACCGTCGAGCTAAACGCAGAGCTTTGCAAGTGGACGTAGAACTAGGTGGTAAATCGTATTCGAGTCCGCAACTCCGGAAGGCGGCCGAGCAAATCAAAAAAAGCATTTCCGATGCCATCGACAAAACAATCGAGATCGATACCCATCGAGCATTTGTGCGTGCTGTGCATCAACCCATCCGCGTCGGCAAAGCTTTCCCAAGTTCGAAAGTTGACTATTTAGTACTTAATTACGACACCCTAATCGAGGGTGCCTTAGCGGTCGAGTGCATCCCTTTCTCTGATGGAATTGAAGGGGGCGTTACGGGATGGTGGAATCCAGAGACATTTGAACGTGATGGCTTGTCCGCGCGCGTTTTTAAGCTCCATGGATCTGTGGACTGGTGTGAAGTAGCCGATGATTCACTCCCCAGGCGAATAGCACCGAACCTGGATCAAGCGGTGCAGAATCGGCGAATCTTGATCTGGCCAGCATCCACGAAATATCGCGAAACACAGTTGGACCCCTTCGCGCAATTAACAGATCAAGCACGTCAGGTCATCCGTCCTGATAGTGGCTCTCAGCGTGTACTGGTCATATGCGGTTACGGGTTCGGTGATGCACACATTAACATCGAAATCGACAGAGCGTTGCGCGAGTCTTCTGGGGACTTGACGGTGATCGCATTCACAAGCGAGGAGAAACCGACCGGCCAATTAATGAAATGGAATCAGGCTGAGGAGATTCAGGAGCAAGTATTAATTTTTGCAAAACGAGGTTTCTTTCATGGTACAACCACTCACCCCGCAAGTGAGGACCTACCGTGGTGGAAATTTGAGAACATCGTACGGTTGCTTAGAGGCGAGAGATGAACGTGCAACCACAAATTTCCGCCGAACCGATCCAGAACTTGGTTATCGGAAAGATCATTGAGGTAGACGGTTCCCACATTGTCGCCGAACTTGACCCCCGGATAAAGGAGCTATCTCGTGTTTATGCGGGAGAGACTTACCCCATAGGGCAGTTCGGATCGATCGTGCGCATTCACTTTGGTCGGAGATTAATCTATGGACTAGTTGGGCGTCTCCGCATGAAGACAGACTACGAGGCAGAGCGTGGAGAGGTTCCTCGCGCCGCACCCGACGAAAGGATTATTGAAGCTGATTTGTTTGGAGAGGGAGAGTGGACGTACGACGATTCAGGGAAGGGCACTCTGCAATTCGAGCGTGGAGTCGCGACCTATCCATTACCGCAACAATCAGTCTATCTCACACCGAAATCGGAACTCCGGTTTATTTATGGCAATTACAAAGGGGCCGTAATCCGGATTGGGGAACATGTAGGGGCGGGAGGAGCGCCTTGCTATGCGGACCTCAACGAATTATTTGGCAAACACACTGCGGTACTAGGCTCAACAGGCACCGGAAAGTCGGCCGCAGTCGCAGCGGTAATCCACAGCGTGATAGAGCGTGGCGAAAAAAAGGCGTATAGCACCTGGAATCCACAGGTTGTTATTCTGGACCCTCATAATGAGTACGGTAAGGCCTTCAAAGGGCACAGGAGGTTGTCGACGGACGAGGGGACTCTTATGTTGCCCTACTGGCTACTGAATCTTGACGAAACAATTGGACTTCTAATTGGGAAAACCGAATATGCGGCGACATCGCAGGCAAACATCGTCAAAAATGCCTTGCTTTCAGCTCGCTCCTACGCCGCAAAAAACATACTGAAACTTGATCCCAATAAACTGACGGTAGATTCGCCGGTCCCTTACCTTCTTGGTGACCCATCGGGATTGGACAAATTTGGCAAGGTTGACGGGACGATGTATAACATTGGTCTCGTCGGTGCGATTAACGCACAGCGCCCAGACGGTAGGAACAAGAAAGAACACGAAGACTACAACAAGGTTCTTAGAAAGCTCGAATCATTGATTAAGGATGACCGACTATCTTTCATGATGAAGGGCTGGGATGGTTGTGAGGACCCATTGCCATCAGTATTGAATCAGATACTCGGTGAAGGCTCCGCGGTACGTGTAGTTGACCTGTCTGGTGTGCCAAACGAAGTGGCTGGGACCGCTAGCGCTGCCATAGCCCGAACACTGTTCTCTGTAAAGATCTGGCAAAGCGTGCAAGAGCGTGAGGCGAGTCCTATACTACTCGTATGCGAAGAGGCGCACCGTTACGTCCCCAACAGTGGGGAAGCTCAATACGAGGCGGCACAAAGCGCGATTAAACGGGTTGCAAAGGAGGGTCGGAAGTACGGGATCGGACTATTATTAATCTCGCAACGCCCAAGCGAAGTTGAAACTACCGTCCTCTCGCAATGCAATTCATGGATAGTTCTAAGAATAACTAACGAGGCGGACAGAGCGCATGTTCGTGGTATACTTCCCGATTCGATGGAGGGGCTGACAAAGATGCTCTCAGGACTCAGGCGGCAGGAGGCCATCTTCGTTGGCCAAGCGGTGATGCTCCCGTCCCGAATCTTGATTCGAAACCTCAAAGACGACCAACTTCCGAAGTCAAATGACATCGACTTCGACAAGGGGTGGAAGACCGATGGAATGTGCACTTCGAATCTGAAAGAAGTCTCTGATCGCTGGCGATATCAGAGACGATGAAAGTTAAGTTTAGCGAGTCTATATTAGCGGCTACCTCAGCTGGGTTCCTATCATACTACCTGTCCCTTTTACCCCTTAAAGTGGTGTGAACACAGCTGTCAGGCTTACAATTGCGTGTGAACTGCTCCTACTAGAGAACAGTTGCCTTTGAGGATCTGCATGATGAGACTCTTCAGATCAGCCGTCGTTTTGGCATGAGCACCAATGTATCCTGAGCGCACAAGGTCAAGAAAACCAGTTTGACGTAGATACTTTCCATCCAGGGTATCATAGCTTATGCGGAATGCACCCTTTGGACCTCTACAACTGGGATCATCACGAAGAATTTCGAAATGGTCAATGGGCATCGTCACTGTGCTCTTTCCCAATGCCGCGTCACGCCTCACGAATCTGAGATAGAAAACCTGCGGATTTATTCTGTATTCCAACGGCCCAGGAGAATGCGATTGACCGAAGAGCCTCATGCGGTTCATTTCTTTTTCTAACTGTCTATCGGGGCGGTAAATCCAATCGGTCGTCGGACCTTTCCGGTTGTACTCCAGCATCTTATATTGAACCATCACGATATTTTGCTTGATGGCATTTAAATAGATAAGGTCCACGCCGAAGACTTTTTCAAGCGGACGCCTATTGGCGGTAATGACTTCGAGCAATTCACTGTTCCTTTGAAAAATAGCCCGCCCAGTCAGATCGCTTTCCACATAGGAGAATCCTGGAACATTCCTTGCATCGTGCTCGAGAACAGCATCTTCATAAATCCTGACAAAATCATCTTCGAAGGCATTCACATGTGTAAGAGCAGTCTCTCGATCATCTGCCGTCTCAACGTGGATAGCGGATGCGGTGGATGATAACCCAAATGTCGTTAGCGCAAGGTTGATGGCATCCTGCTGAAGGGCCCTATTCCCGGAATAGGTTTTTGGGAGGATATCGAGCAAATCAACTACCGTACGCATTCCCTCGTGATTCTCTACACGAGCCGAGAGCTTCTCGACTAGGTGAACACTCAGCTTTGGAGAAAGCGGTATCACAGGGTTATCCGATTCGAGTCGAGTTCGAAGATTCGATTTATATTTGGTCTTGGTAACCAGATGTAAAAGGTCGTTTTCAGCCGATGGAAAAACCTGTTGTGCACTAGCGAATTTGATACGACTATCTAGTGTCGAAGCTTGGGTACGTGATATTGCCAAACCGAAATAGGCTTCGGTTTCCTCATTGATCTCTTCTCCGATCAACAGACAAGCGGTGGGTACACGAACCTTGTCCAGCAACCAACGGGACCGCACAACCGTGAACTGGTTGATGCCTTGACTAGAATTCCTGAGACTGAGACGCTCCCATTCTTCACGTGAAAAGCGAAAGATAACCAGCGGTTTTCGGTCGACTAAATCGGTTAACGCATTGAGCCACTCCATACTTGAAACTCACCACTTAAAGAATTGTTATTCAGGTATTGTCTTCCAATGTTTCCCGCCCCTTGCGATACGTGATGTCGCAATTGATTATAAAGTCAAGTTCCTCGTTTGTGAAACTTTAGTTAGAAGCAAGGACCTTGCCTTAGAGCAGTTTGGATTCCTGGATTTTGAAATACTATAATTCATCCTTGCAGTGAAAAATACGTTTCTCAATAGAACATACAACCACACTGAATAGTCGAAATGTCAATTGCCTACAGGCTGTATGCAACCTGTTTGCAGCCCGGCTGCAGCCGCATTGCAGCGAGGCGACCAGAAACCCTCACGGTATGGAAAAGATTCAAAAACGGCACCTATTTCGTGCCAATTTTGCAAATACGTGCACCTGAAGGGACCGGCAACAACCATGCGGATTCTGAATTCACTGACCTTGGGATCAAGCTGGTCAGCGCTGGCTTGGGTCAGTCTGGTGGTCACAACCTCCTTGGTAGCGATAATGGGTTTGTCGGTAAACTGCAGGAAATCCTCGACGGTGTCTTTTCCACGTAGCTCCACATTTCAGAGTCTCGCGTTGCTCCATCTCTCTCCTTGACAGCGACGATACTGCTCGGGCAGCATTCTGGAAGATAGGTAGCATTTCCTCCATCATGGTTACATATGCCACTTGCCGATTTCGCCATTCATCGCCCCCAGCCCCGTGACAAACACCGTGAGTTCTACAACGGCCGCAGATCGTATCTTGAGATCGCACCGTTCAGCACCGAGAAGCGCTTCTCGCTCTGTATAAATCCCGAGGCTTTGCTGACGTTTCCCCACGAGTGAGCCACCGTATCTGATGCCCAACACCTCCATTGCCGTCAATGACGTAGGAGATGAAACCGCAAGCCGATTTCGCTATCAGTATACTTTGGCTGCCATCACCTGCTGCAAGCTGTTTGACAAGACCCTAGATGTAGAGGAGGTTTATTGTGAGTACCTTGAAGATGTCCTTATTAAACACTTCGACGGCACGTTTACAGGTCTTCAAGTTAAGACGCGTGACAAAAACCAACCGCTCTGGAAGACAGGCGACAACCAGATCACAGGTGTTCTTAAGAAGTTTGTTCACCTAGAAGACAAGTATTCTGACAATTTTCGTTCTTTCCACTTCCTTACCAACCATCCTCTACATGTCGGCAATGCTACTACTTCCCTCCCATTTATCCTTGAAACAGTTGCCAAGGCCAAAACACTAGACAACCTAACTGGCTTAGTCGAGAGGTGGCTTAAGCGATTCGCCAAAACCATACGAAGCTCTGAGATCGTAGTCTTTCGGACTCTACAAAAAACTACCGCATCCTGTAACTCGCCTAAACTCCAGGATGCTATAACTCGACTAATACAGAGCTTGGCAGACTGTTGGGAACAAGCATCGGAATGCTCCCTTGAGGTCATTCGACGGGCTGCTCAAGGACTCGTCGATGAATGTGCACGGGCTTCGGCTTTGGACCATAGGCAACTACTACCAACCTACCTCCTTGCAACTCATCAGGAAGAGTCAGAGGCTGCTGCACGCCTCGACGGCAAACGCATGACGCTGGAACGTGTCCAACGCGTCCTCCAGGATGCCCTAGAGTCCACAGCGACCCTCACGGGATCGCCCCAACTCCGTCCCGTACCTGGTCAAGGCAGCACCCAGTTACTTCAGACAAAACTCGATGCTGGCGGATTTTCAATAGTCACCGCCAACTCAGCCGAAGATTTGCGTGATAAAGCCGAATACCTCGGGATTTCGTGGACCAAGAGATTAGGACGAAGCAAGGGCCTAAAACGTTATGAACATATTCGCTCCCTCGTTCTTAGTGATGCGTCACGTGCATTTGAGATATCGAAAGAGGACGATGCTAAGTTTGGGCCGGCAATGCGCGAGGCTCTCCGCCACAGATTCCGAGAACGGCGCGCCAATAATGAACAATTGTACGACTATAGCGATGAGCATTTGGAAGGCATGGCGTACTCTCTTACTGCACACTGTAAGGTGCATTGGAGTATTGACCGCCCGTGGGAGACGATATGATTGACATTGTTCAAGCAGTTGTCGACCTTGACGACGCCGTTGACCTTCATGTTGCACGGCTCCTCCTCTTGCTTAACGCTTTCGCCGGGGCGGATGGCACCGGACAGATCCAAGGCCTTACCAAATTGGCGAAGCTCGACTTTTTGTTACGGTATCCCGTGATGCTTCAGCGAGCATTGGAAGCAAAGCATAGGACCACAAAAGACGTACAGTTACAAGACCACGAAGAAACGAGTGTAGAGTCTGAGATGGTTCGCTACCGTTTTGGACCTTGGGACCATCGCTACCGAGAGTTCCTAAACGTGTTAGTTGCGAAGGATTTGGCTGCCGTAAGCGTTGAGGGTCGTACTGTTGTCATCGGTCTTACAAGTACAGGCAGAGGTGCTGCTGATAGACTGGCAGCAGATCCTTTATTCGAAGCCTATAGACGCCGGTCGACTGCACTCAAAAGGCACTTCGATGTCACGTCTACAACTCTGATGCGTTTCATCTACAAGACATTTCCGGAGATCGTTACGCTTCGTTCAAATGAGCCAATCCAAACATGAAAGTTCGCCTCAAGCAGTTGGTCGTCACTACGCGAAAGACCAGAGAAGTCATGAAATTCTCCCCTACCGTGACGTATATTTATGGACCAGTTGGCACGGGGAAGTCAACCGTTGCGCGACTGATTGATTACTGTCTTGGGGGTAGCATGGAGCGAACGCCAGCCATTCAGCAGGAGTTCGTTGCTGCTACACTGTCGATTAATCTCGGCATTCATAGCTGTGAATTGGAGAGAGCATCTACTGACAGACAGACAGTTCGTGTATCCTGGTCGACTATGGCTGGTGAGTACGGTTCCGTTAATGCACCAATAGGAACCGGGGATATCGCGTTGCTTGATGACAAGGTATACAATCTTAGCGATTTACTCTTTTTTCTCTGTGGGGTTAAACCGATTAAGGTACGAAAACGTCTTAGAGACCCTGAATCACCAATGATCCGCCTTAGTTTTCGCGACATTTGGTGGTACTGCTATTTGGACCAGTCTGAGTTAGACTCTTCGTTCTTCCGTTTGGAGGACTTTCCCCGGCGGCGGAAAAGCCAAGACGCGATGCGGTTTTTCACTGGACTACACTCGGAGCATTTGAGTGAACTGGAAGCGGAGCTATATCGCACGAAATACGAACAAAGGGGAAAGCGAGAAGCAGTCCGCCAGATTCGAGAGTTCATGCAGCGATTTGACTTGGGTTCGGGATTAGATGTAACAAGCCAGCTCAATAGAAATGAACGCGAGCTGAAACAAGCTGAAAAAAGGCGATCAAAGCTTGAGGCGCGCCGACAAGTAGACCTTCATCCGACAGACTATGTGCGGGATGAATTGAGGGAGTTGGGTAGTCAACTCGACGATCTAGTTACGGCAATTGGTGCGACCGAGGAAGCGATCGCAGAGCAACGAGCTCTGAGGGCAGAGTTAATTACATCGAAGATAAAGGCACATCGAGCAGAGCATGCGGGAAGACTCCTAGAAGGGGTTGACTACATCAGGTGCCCCCGATGTGGATCAGACATATCTGCTCGAACTATTGACTCAGGAGATTGCCTATTATGCCTAAGTCCGTCGAATCCTACCGAACAAACATCCAGTATCGAGCAAGAGGCTGTTCGCCGGGAGCTGAATGATCGTATCGACCATATTGCCGATTCGATCCAGCGCCGGAAGCGAGCATTGGAACGATCAAAGCGGGAATTGGATGCACTTCGTACCAAGAAGAGACAATTGGATGAGACGTTACAGTTGCGCGTTGCAAGGTATGACTCGGCATTAGTCGATAGTATAAGACAAACTGATAGTGAGGTTGCGACGTTGGTGGAGCGAAGGCGCTCCTTGGAGAAGCTGCAAGAAATGCCACGCGCGATCGACGATCTCGAGCAAGAGGCGGGTGCGCTTCAAGGTAAGATTGACAGCCTAAGCAGTTCACTCAAAGACGAGCGATCGCGACTGCGTGAGGCTGAAAAGAAAATTGCTGCCATCGCAGGACACTTCAAAGCCATCATGCGGAACGTTAAGTTTCCAGGTGTGGCGGAAGGTGATAAAGTTGTTGTCGATCCCCGTAACTGGCGACCAACCGTTCGACATAATGGACAGGAGTGGAGTTTTTGGGATGCCGGTAGCGGAGGGAAAAAAACTCTGTTTAATGTCTGCTATGCGTTGGCTATACACGCAGCAGGTGTAGACCACAGAATGCCGGTTCCAAGTATTCTTGTTATTGACAGCCCAACGAAGAACATCAGTGAAGACGAAAATCCCGAGTTGGTTGACGCACTGTATCGGGAGATCTATCGAATCGCCACATCGGAAGAAGGAAAAAGGACTCAGTTTTTGTTAATTGACTCCGACTTGGTACCGCCGGGGAAAGAATTTCCGCACTTCCAACAGAGACATATGGCTGGTCGTGTTGATGCCCCTAGCCTGATTTCCTATTACGTAGGGCCGTAGCTAGCCGATATGTAAATGTCCTCCTATTTTGGAAGAGATATGCCCAAACCCAAACTATCCCAACTTGATCCCTCACTTCCCGATTTTGCCTACCGAGACTTAGGATGATTATGCATAAACAGTGAAATCACCTCCAGGCTAAAAGGAAACTCATCAAAGAAACTGCTCGCCAGCATGGTCGGAGAATGCATCGGCGTCGCGGATGTATTTCATCACGGTTGTCGGGTTGCGATGGCGGGTAACCTCCATAATCTTGTCCAGCCGAGCATGATGAGCGGCTGCACTGGTAACAAAGCCGGCACGCAAAGAATGTCCGGCAAATTCGCTAGGATCCAAGCCAATTTTGGAAGCATAGCATTTAACGATTCGGGGGATATCAGAATGGTGCAGCTTGTTCCCTCTCAATCCACCACCACGTTTCAGGGTTTGAAACAAGTAGCCGGAATCGATTCCCGAAGCGTCGAGCCATTTTTCGACCCGCTCGATTGGCTTTATCTTCTTTCCTTCAGGGATTGCAACTTTTTCGCCCATGCTGTTTTGATCGGTCTTTGATTTTCGAATATGAATGAGCATTTTGGCTCCGGCCTGATCTCGGTGCGGGATACGGGAGAATGAAGAGTCAAAAATCTCAATGTCTTCTACTTTGAGATTACAGATCTCCGACCTTCGCAAAGCGGCGGCAAAACCAAGGGCGATAATGGCGGCGTCCCTCAGCCCCAATGTGGTCTTCCCGCCAGATTGGCATTCCTTGATCATTGATACAATCTGATCTTCTCTGAGAGCTTTAACCTGTCTTGGTGTCGTGCCTTTCAAACGCTTCAATCCGCGCAAAACATTTATCACTTCTGGGGCGCGGGTGGGGGACGGAAGTCCTGCATCAATGTGTTTTCGGTTGATGGCACTGTGATATATCGCCACCGTTCCCATGGATAGGTATTTCCCTTTCGTTCCCATGGGCTGGGTCGCATGCTCTATCAAGAATTCAACGACAGATTCGGGTTCGGCTGGAAGAGATGAAAATCCCTGGTTTTGACAATATTCGGAGAACCGTTTCCAGCCCTTATCGTAAGCGATACGAGTATTTTCTGCTATGGCTGATTCGATAATGAGGTTGTAGATGTTTGTTTTCATTTATGCTCCTTTAATTAGGTTTGTGACTGGTAAAATGAGCAAAAATTTGGGTCAAAATATACAGTTATTCCATTTATCGAGGAGTTCTTACTGGCTATAATGCAGCCTTTATCATCGATAATGTTACCAAGGAACGATTAATCGATGAGGATCCAAATTCCGGCAAAATCATCAAACCGGTGCTACGAGGGAAAGATATCAAACGTTATCAAGCGGATTGGGCTAAAAAGTGGTTGATTGCTACATTTCCATCTCTGCATCTTGAAATAGATGATTATCCTGCTGTTAAACATTGGCTGGAGAAATTTCTTCCAAAATTAAATCAAACTGGCAAGGAAATTAGTAACGATGAAAAGCAATCTTTGATACAACGGATGATATCCTTGGGATTTCATCCTAAAGAAAAAGAATTAAGAAAGTGCCGGAAAGCGACTTCCCACTCATGGTTTGAAGTCCAAGATACTTGCGCTTATTACGCAGAGTTTTCAAAAGATAAAATTATTTACCCAGATATAATGCGACTTCCTAAGCGGACACCAGTTCTTTCAAATTTCCCCTACATGTATCTTGATTATGACGGTTACTTTCCTGAAGCTACAAATTTTATACTCACCAGCGAAATGATTAGGCTGATATTTGCCATTTTAACCTCAAAATTTGGCCTTTATGCTTTTGTGAATTTTTACTCAGGACCGATTCTTGATGATAAGGGTTTTCGTTACAAAAAAGCCTATTTGAAAAACTTCCCAATCCCGCATTTTGTAGGCCAAAACTGTTCACAAACATCGGAAATAGAATCGTTGGTTGATCAAATCTTCGCCGCCAAAGCAGCCAATCCCAAAGTCGATACCAGTTCAGCCGAAGCAGAAATCGATATTTTGGTCTATCGACTCTACAAATTAACAAAAGCAGAAACGGATCTTGTGGAATCATGGATTGCTCTTCAATGCTAGGTTTTCTGAATATATTGTAAGGTGCTAAAGGTCTTAATCCTCAATCTAAATTTTATCCTTTAGCCTTTGATGCTCTCAATAATATTTATTTCTGCAATAGTGAGTTCATAAAGTCGATAAACCAGTTTGTTAATCTGGTTTTCAAGTTCAGTGGTGTCTGAATTTTGATTTAAAGTTTTGGCGGAAAGAATTTGATCAACCAAATTTTCCACTTGAATTATTATAGGACGGTTTTGGTTTAAACCTTTTGGAATAGGTATTTTCTCTACAAACATTTTCTTGTACTCCATGTAACCTTGTTCCCTACTATATGCCTGCTGTCTCATTCTCCAATAACAAAACTGACTGTTAAGTACACCAGCGATATATTTGATATGTTTCTTCCCAGTAAGGAGGTTGGTTGGTGCCGAAATAAAACTACTACCAATATCTACAGCAAACCGGGGTTTAACAGAAAGGTTGCCCCAAATAATCTTTTCCTTCTCAAATTCTGCGTGGTAAGCGCAATTACGTAGGTTATAAGGCGTAAGCCCCTTATCCTGACGTTTTTCCAACCGTACAAAAAACTTGTCCAAATAAGCCTTGATGGCAGGGTAGTCCTCAATATTAATAGGTGGGATATTGTCATAACCATTATGTGAGTCTATCAACCATGATTTTGCCCAATTCGCTTGGTAACGTTTAATATCTCGTCCGCGCAGAATTGGTTTGATAATTTTCGCACTGTTCGAGTCCTGAGCAATTAGCTCCTCCTTAGTAACATTATCGATGATGAATGCAGTGTTGTAACCAGTCTTTATTCCGTAGTTAATGGAAATATCCCATTCTTTCAATGGTTTCCCCAGACACTCGATCTTCTCTTTTAAATCGATTTCTGCTTTGCTGCCAATAAACCAAGTGTCCTTCCCAATGCATGGTAGATGAACGGCGTGTTCTTTTGCATACTTACCAATATTGTCGCCTGTCTTGAAATCGCTCTTGAAATGTGTTGCCTGTAGTTCCTTTCTGTGGGGTGCGTTTTCAATCAGTAGGATATTGGTATCTACTGTGGCATTCTCAAACACTTGAAAACCGCCAAAGTCCAATAGGTTCTTGACATTTGTTTTTTCGACAAAGAACTCGCGTAGTTTTTTACCGTAGCCAGCTCGCATCCATTTGTTAGATGTAATATAGCATAGGTGTCCATTAATTTTGAGCAAAGCGACGCCTTTTTCATAAAAGAGGCAGTAAATATCTCCTGTGCCGGCAAATGTTGCATATCCGGCATTTTTGTAAAGCTTGCCCAATTTGTTTTTCTGCAATTGAATATACGGCGGATTGCCAATCACTACATCAAACCAGTTGGCTATCCCAAACATATACTCAGCGTCGAACCAATCGGCTTTCGCGTTCTGGTCGTAGGGATCCCAGGACGCAATTTTACCGGCATCATCTTTGGGAAGACCAGCGGAATTTAGTTCCTTTGCTAAAGACTTGCGCAAACGTTTGTCTTCCTTTCGACAGGCCAGTTTTTTCCTGCGTGTGGTTGCGTGAAAATGCCGTTCTCGGTTGGCGTTTAACTCCCGTTCCAACTGTTTAACAGTGTCGATTTCCACTAGGCTCATTTGATCAGTTTTCCGCAGCTGTAGAAGTGTATTCGCGGCGACGAAGCGCGTCTCTAGATTGGGTAGTGGTTTAATGCCGTAATTGTCATCTTTGTTGCTGTTAGGTTCCTGCTCAATGGCCAGCGAAATGAAAAAGCGAAGCTTGGCAATCTGGCATGCAACGGGCTGAATATCCACACCGAAGATGCTGTTCTGAATAAGGTAGAGCTTTCGCCCGAAATCCGAGTCGCGGTACTTCTCAAAAGTCTTACTGATCTCCTTAAGTTCTTTATTGCGTTCTTGCTGGTCCGAAGTGTCGAAGGCGCCAGCAATCCGTCGTATCGCGAGTTCTTTTTGCAGGGCTTTCCAGTGCTTATTAGAGGGGTCAAGACGCCGAAGCACCAAGGTTAGCTTGTGCAGGATTCCCATTGGAAAGGCACCCGAACCGACCGCCGGGTCCAAGACCTTAATCTCCGCAATGGCCCGGACAATATCCTTCGCTTCCTCTTCCGCAAAAGGTGCATTCAAGTCTTCAAATGGATAGGAATAGTCTAGCAATTGACGCAGCCGCGCTTGCCAAGAATCGGTTTTGCCGTCGTGGGGATATGCTTTTTCGGTTAGCGTCGCCACCAAGGCCTCGTCCACCATATAGTTCACTACTATCCGCGGTGTGTAATAGGAGCCGGTCTGCTTGCGCGCCGTATCACGGGTTTCCGGGTTGTAGGCCGCTAGCAGGTTCTCAAAAACCTTCCCAAGCAACTCCGGGTCCAGAGCGACCTCCTCCTCAATAGGGGTGTTCTCCTCAACGGTAAATTTATAGCGTCCAAACAGAACAATCAGCCCCGGATTCATTGAGGAATCGTTAAAAAATAGGCGATTGGGGATGGAATAGGATCTGCGTTGGTTAGGGTTGTCGGTAAAGCAATCAATCCGGTAACCCCCATCTCGTGTCGCCTCCACGCTGTCCAGGCAATCGAAGAGACCGCCGTTGATGAAGGGTGTTCGTGCGAACAATGCACGCAGGGCCTCGGGGTCGGAAATCTCAGACTTGTAGCGATACAGCGAAAAATTGCGGTGGGTGGGATTGCTTTCCTTGCTGAAATCTCGTCGGCCTATCTTGGTGTTGAGGGTGGCGAAAAATAGATTCTGCATGACGGTACGGTAATAGGAATCGCCGTTATAAGGGTCGTAATTTTTTAGCAGCGGGCTGATTCGCTCTTCGATAAAAAGGTCATCGGCAATCAAACCTTTTTCCTTGATGAACCAGACGAACAACAGGCGGGTGATTAGGCGGATGACGTGTTCTTCGGGCGATTGGGTCACCGTTTCGGTCTCTGGGAATGTCGCTTCCAACACAGCCCTTTGAAACCAAGTGAAGAGGTCTTCGTAGAACCGTTTGTTCAACGCTTCGGTGTCCAGCGCGTTGAGCCAAGCGGCCAGCAGGCCGGCGAAGTTTGTCGCCTTGTCGTGTGATTTCATCCACTGAAGTCGTTCCTCCAGAGAGAGTTCGGCAAGAACGTCCAAGTGAGCGCGGTGAGGATTCTCCGGATTAATTTCCCGTATCAGCGATACCTTACCCAGCACGTCGCGCTGCTTGTCGAGTTTGTGCTCGCGCCGATCGACAAAGGCCAGGGTGAGCAAACCTCTGATAGTTTTGAAAAGAACAACGGTAGGTTGGCTAAAGCGCTTGTTGATTTCCCGGGTGAATAGGGCGTACTGGCCGCGAGCATATGTTTCATCATTCAGTTCGACGGCCAAGAAGAGAAAGCTGTGGACATCTCCTCGATCAAAATCGTTTCCATCGAATAGAGTCCCTTGCGCTGACAAGGCGATTTCATCGCCAGTTACCTGAAAAATGATGTGCACAGATGTGGCATCGTTGCGGAATACCTGCTCAGATCTGGTGTTCTCGTTAGGTGCGGGAAATTGGCCGATGAAGTCATCTACGCTACCTGATAGTTTATGAGTCCGCCTGCTCTGATATCCAAGGACCTTAAGCAGGCTGTTGGCCGCTGGCAGGAAATTTCTGGTTGGCATCGCCGTTAAAGCGCATTTGATCCTGTCCCTTAAACTGCCGTTCTTCATTACTTTTGGGGTGCGATTATTATCCAAGTTACCAGCTCAAAATCGTTGGCATCTATAGAACTCTTGGATTGGATGGGCAGCCTGAAGTCGCGTTGTCCCTGAATACCCAGTTGCCGGACTTGAGTCGTCTTGTTCGCCTTTCTGATGTGGGAAATGACCTCGTTCAAAAGGATGTTATAACGTGCCATCTTTCTACCATTTTGGGTTTCATGGTCAAACCAGTCACACAGGTTCGAGATGGGCACAGTCTTTCCGACTGCTGCCGATTCGAATAAATCCAACACCTGCCGAGTATTGGCGCTTCCGTAACGCACGTCTCCGTTCTCGCGCACGTAAATGGCATAATAAGGATGAATCGGGCTGGCTACTTTTTCCCGCTTATCGCCGCTAGGGTTACGCTGACGCAGAATAAATATAACTCCGGATCTTTTGGAATCATTCCCGATGTCTGTTAAGGCATACGCTCCTTTGGGGGTTGCTTCCAACTCGTCCTTGTTCTTTTCCAGGTACTTCAGTAACTGGGCAAAAAAGTAATCCAGAGTGAAATCGCTCATGACGACGCCGTCGTTTAGCTCGTCTACGTCCAGCACCTCTTTACGCAATTGTTGCAACTGCTGATCGCGGAAATTCAGTTCCATCTGGGCGTGTTCAAAGGTGTATTCGTTAAGCGGATCGTCGTCGCCGCTGGCGGCAGCGTCCACCAGCGCCATGCGAGCTTCCACACGGGTCTTCAGGCGCAAATAGACGTCCATGTCTTCAGTTGGCCAATAATTCTGCATCCGGATCGAATGGCTGCGGCTGCCTATACGGTCGATACGCCCAAAACGCTGGATGATCCGAACAGGATTCCAGTGGATGTCGTAGTTTAGCACCGTATCGCAATCCTGTAGGTTTTGCCCTTCTGAGATGCAATCGGTGGCGATCAGCAAGTCAATTTCGTCCTCAATGGTGTCGTCACGCCCTCGCGCCCGTGGAGCGAAATTGGTCAGGATGGCGTTAAAATTATTGTCGCCTAAAGTGGTGCGTGTAACGACGCCCGCGACCATTGCCATGTTCAGTCCCAATTCTTCCCCTAAATTTGAAAGGTTTTCGTAAAGGTAATCCGCCGTGTCCTTGAAGGTCGTGAATACGAGAACCTTGCGGTTGACTCTGCCGTCCCTGTCGGTCGTGGGGCTTTGCGCCTTACCCCGTATATGCGCTTTTATCTCGCGAAGTTTTCCATCCCGTTCCGGCCCGATTGCGCTGACCCTTTTCCAAGCCGCCGTCAGGATCTCCTTATCCTTTATGAGATCGTCCTTCCATAATGCGCAATTCAGCTCCCGCAGATGGTAGGGGTTGCGAGCTCGATTTACTTGGAATTCTTCATCGTCTTCATCCTCGTCTGGAAGGATGTCTGCTTCGGCTTCCGCCATCTGTTGGTTTTGCTCGAAGCGATTGATCTTCTCTATCAAGTCATCAATTTTGCCAACGGTGCGTCCGAGCGTTTCTGCCAGGGAGTGTGCGGAACTCTCCAGCCGCTTAAGAAAGTTTGTCTGGATCATGCCGATGAGAAATCGTTCCCGGTCCGCCTGATTAAACCGTAGATTTCGTTTTTCTTCCGCCAGTCGTTGCTTTGCCTCCTCGCTGATCACGTAGCTGGACGGCCTGAAGATAGAAAGGGCAAATTTACCTATCTGCTTGGACAGACGTTTATAGGAAAGTTCGCCGGTTACGTCGGTCGGCGGATGGTAATTCTCTGGTTTTAGATGTTCGGGAAATCTGCCGATCTTACCCATTTCGTCCGCATAAAATTTCTCAATCTGGCGTCGGGAGCGGGCAATGGAGACTCCCCCCAACAAATGGAAAAAATCAGCGCCCAATTTCTCCAGTAGTCTTGATTTGTCTTTCTTCCCATCCTTGCTCGTGTTGTTTTCCCACGTCTTGAACGCTTTCTGTGCCTGGCGGAGCAGAGCGCCAATGTGGCCGATGCCCAAACTTTCACGAAAGACGTCCTCCCGCTTTTCTGTCATCAGGTATACTTGATTTCGGAGATCAAGGAGGGAGGTGTTCACAGGGGTGGCCGAAAGCATGAGCACCTTCGTCTTGGTACCTTCCTTGATAACTTCTTCCAGAAGGCGCGAATAACGACTGTGACGTAACGTGCCGTCGTCGTCGCGACGAGGTTTTGTATCGTTGCGGAAATTGTGAGATTCATCGATTACGAGGAGTTTAAAATTGCGCCAATTGAAACCTGAAAGATCAATGTCACCGGAATATCCACTGTATCGGGAGAGGTCAGTGTGCGATAGCAACGTGTAACCAAAGCGATCGGCGAGGAACGGATTGCTTTTCTGCGCGTTATAGGCTGGATAGAGCGCCCAATTTTCACGCAGTTTTTTGGGACACAACACCAGCACGGGATCGTTTCTCAATTCGAAGAACTTGATCACCGCAAGGGCTGTATAAGTTTTTCCCAATCCGACGCTGTCGGCCAATATGCAACCGCTGTGCCTTAACAAGCGGGCGATTACGCTTCTTGCTCCGTCCCGCTGAAAGCCGTACAATTCGTTCCAAACTTCCGTGTCGTAAAGGTGCATATCGGCCAATTCCCGTTCACCCTCCTGCAGGTCCTCCAAGTCCGCACGGAATAATTCATAAAGGGTTTTGAAGTATATGAGGTCGGGACTGTGGTCTTTACCGATCCGATTAAGGACGGCCAGCACCTTGCCTTTTACATCCTCGGTGAGCTTTTCGTCGTTCCATAGCTTATCGAACCATTGGCGTAGCTCAGAGCGGGCCGCCTCATTGGTAGTTGCCAAGTTAACTTCAAGATTTGGCATATTGCCGCCGCCCAAACCGCTTTTGGTGAAATTGGAACTGCCCACCACTGCGGCTCCTTGATCTGAACCGTCAGCCAGATACATTTTACCGTGCAGGAAATTGGACTCGCTGATCGAACGAACTCCTACGCTTTTGCGTTTGATCCATTCCGCGCACAGACGGGCCAGGGCTTTTTGCCTAAGCACATGATTCGGGGCGAGGCCCTGCTCGGTCAGTTCAAACGATTTCGAATTCTTCTCTTTCGGGTCCAGATCCTCTACTGAGCTGGGGTCGCCAAAGAGAAGCCGCACTTCTTTAACGTTTTTGAGCGAGGACTCTAACAACTCGTAACCGTAGATGGTAAAATAAGCTGAAACCACTCGGAGGGCCTCGGAGGTGTCCAAACATTTCCGTAGGTACTCAGCGACCGTACGGCCCCGATTGTCTAAGATATGTGCATGTTCCTTCAAAAGCTATGGCACGCCATGTTGTTTCCTCAATTTATGAAAGCAATCCCAACCGATCCCGATTACCGATTCGGCGTTGGATAGCCGATTGAAAACTGCAATGGGTTTGCAAGGGTGCTGCAAGGCCCTTGCAGGGGGAAAAAATTAGGGTTGTTCAATAAGAACAAACCCTGACGGCGCATTTTCCCTTAAAGAAAAATTAGTCTAAGGCTGATTTTTTTGGATTTTTGCTGAAAACCGGCCTTTTTCGGGGAGCGGAGTGCTGGGAGTGACTCTCGCAAAGAGCGCTGAGAAACGCGAAGGGAGGGGGAGAGGGAAAGGCACAGAGGACACAGAGGGGAGAGGCGCCAATGAGGAATGAGGGAAAAAAGGCACAAGGGGGTATTTGACTTGAATGACTTCAGTATAGAGTATTTTGGTAAGGAGGATTTCCATGATTGTTAAAATTACATCAAAGCGCCAGGTTACATTCCCGGCGAGGGCGTTGGACGCGATGGGCGTAGGCCCGGGCGACCAGCTCGAACTGCAAAAAAGTTCCGAGGGTTACATTCTGCGGCCACGGCGGATAGACTTTTCAAAACTGGGGACGCTCAGAGAAAAGATTCCACCCGGAACACCGCCCTTCGACATCCGAAAGTTCAGGGATGGGAAAGGCGCCAAGGCGCGAATTAAGAATTAGGAATTAGGAATTGAATCTCGCCGAGGCGAGATGGCACAAAGCCACAGAGGCACAAAGGCACAAAGTGGGAGGGAGAGAAGACTCTCGCAAAGAGCGCAGAGGACGCATCCGCCTTCGCCTTACAGGTCTATGGCGTGACAAAAAGGAGGAGAGGGAGAGAACTGTTGACCCATGTATTGGCATACGTAATATACGGATTTAACGTATATCGAACATGAATAAGTTTCCATCGACAGAGATCAAAGATAAATGGGGAAGCATATCGGAAGCCGCCCTTCGGGAACCGATCACCATTACCAAGCGCGGAAGACCTTCTTTGGTCGTAATGTCAGTCCAGGATTACGAAGAATTGAAACGAGACCACCTGGAAACGCTAAGGCTTGAGGTGAGGAAAGGTATCGAGGAAGCCAAACGAGGAGAATTTTCCAATCTCTCCATCAACGAAATCAAACGGGAAGCGCGCAGGAAACATCGCTCCAATTAGCGAAACTCAATGGGCGCTTACAAGCTCACCAAACTGGCTGAGAAAGATACCTTCGAAATTTGGGCCTACATCGCCCAAGATAACGTAGATGCCGCCGATCTTATCCTCGATTACTTGCATGCCCGGTGTCTTCTTCTGTCCAAAATACCGGCCATGGGAAGGCTGCGGGAAGATTTTGCCCCGAATCTTCGTGTGATGCCAGTGGGAAAGAGCTCCTGGAAAAGCCGTTATTTAATATTTTATCGCCCCACCGAATTGGGAATAGAAGTCATCCGGATCCTGGAGGGTCACAGGAATATCACAGAGGAATTATTCAGGGTAGATTAGTCCGGGGATTGATAATGAGGAATGGGGAGAGATGAACCGCAGATTTCGCAGATGGGCGCAGATGAGGAAAGATGATTAACCACGGATTACACCGATTGGTACAGATGAGGAAGAGGCCTCTCGCAAAGAGCGCTGAGAAACGCTAAGAAATCCGGCTTTGCCGGAACAGGAATTAACGGAGGGGGGACATTCCTGTCCCTCATTTCCTGTTGGAGCGTAGCTCCATCCTGTTGCCGCAGGCATCCAGCCGCGTAGCGGCGATGTTAAATGAATTTTTAACAATGCTCCTTCCAGTCGCTTGATCCGGCTTCGCCGGAACAGGATCGCTTCGCGAACAGGATGTGGAGGGAGGGGGAGAGGCGCCGAGGGCGCCAATTAGGAATTAGGAATTGAATCTCGCCGAGGCGAGATGGCACAAAGGCACAGAGGCACAAGGGCACAAAGGTATTAAACAACGCTCCTTCCAGTCGCTTGATCCGGCTTCCATGCTTCGCCCAGGGGCTACGCACGGCACAGCGCCGGAACAGGATCGCTTCGCGAACAGGAATTTATAAATTATTTTCTTGTTGGAGCGTAGCTCCATCCTGTTGCCGCAGGCATCAAGCGAAGCGTTGTTTAAATTCAAATCCTGTGCATCCTGTTAATCCATGTTTTTACCTCAGAATCTTGGCGAACTTTGCGATCTTGGCGAGAGGCAGAGGCGCCGTCTATCTTGTGGCTAATTGGCTGAGAGGTAGGACTTCGACGTTTTCAGATAACGGGAAACGCTTCGACCCAGGGTAAATTATCGATATTTTTTCCAGTCCCAGATCTTTCAGAGCGATGCGAATCGAGGGAGTGATACGTGGAGCGTCGGCTCGTTTGAATTCTACGCCAAAGAGCTTATCCCCACGACGGAGAATCAGATCGATTTCCGCCCCTTGGTGGGTTGCCCAGAAGTAGGCTTCGTCATGGGGCTGCGCCGCCAGAGTTTGCTCCATGGCAAATCCCTCCCAGGAAAGCCCGAGTTTTGGATGACTCAGGAGAGATTTTTCCGTGTCGATTCCCAAAAGAGAATGAAGAATACCGCTATCGCGAATATAGATCTTCGGGGCTTTGACCTGACGTTTTTTCAAATTGGCATGCCATGGTTGAAGTTGCCGTATCATGAATGCGTCGGTCAACAGATCCAGATAGTGGCGGGTCGCAGTCTGGCTTACGCCCAGCGCTCGGGCTGGTTCTGCCGCATTCCAGGTTTGACCGTGATAGTGGGCCAGCATCATCCAGAAACGGTGTAGGGCGATCGCCGCTACGCGAACTCCCCATTGGGGCAGATCTCTCTCGAGGAGGGTTTGAGTAAACGCTTTCCTCCAGGCCATGCTATCCGTCTCGGAACGCGCCAGGTAAGACAAAGGAAAACCGCCCCGCCGCCACAATTTATCCCCTGCTTCCCCTCCCAGTTCCCGGAGAGAAAAGCCGCCAAGCTGAATGTGCTCCACCCGTCCGGCCAGACTCTCAGAACTCTGTCGGAGCAAATCGCCTGAAGCACTACCGAGAATCAAAAAACGAGTCGGCCGTGACTTCCGGTCTGCCAGAACCCGCAAGACTGGAAAAAGGTTGGGCCGTCGCTGGATTTCATCGATGACGACCAGGCCCTTCAGCGATTGCAGAGCCGTCAATGGTTCGTCAAGTCGGGCCAGACTTACAGGGTCCTCCAGATCGAAGTAATTGATGGATTCCACACTAAGCAATTCGCTTGCAAGCGTGGTCTTTCCACATTGCCGTGGCCCTGAGAGTAAAACCACGCGGCTACGTTCCAACGCGGTTTCGAGTGATCTGAGCGCTTCTATCCGATCAATCATTGGGGCGGAAACTACCATGAAAATCGAACGATTGAAATAGGAATTTCATGGAAAATCGTTCTGTTTTAACCAAGACCCACCATAACCCAAATAGGGGAAGAAGATTAACCACAGAGAGCACAGAGAACACAGAGAGGGGGAGAGAAATTGAACATGGATGAACAGGATGGACGGGATGAAGAAATGACTCTCGCAGAGCACGCTGAGAAACGCTAAGAGATCCGGCTTCCATGCTTCGCCCAGGGGCTACGCACGGCACGGTGCCGGAACAGGAGTTAACGGAGGGGGGACATTCCTGTCCCCCATTTCCTGTTGGAGCATAGCTCCATCCTGTTGCCGTAGGCATCCAGCCGCGTAGCGGCGATGTTAAATGAATTTTAAACAACGCTCCTTCCAGTCGCTTGATCCGGCTTCGCCGGAACAGGATCGCTTCGCGAACAGGAATTGATGGAATTGAACATGGATGAACAGGATGGACAGGATGGGGAATTGACTCTCGCAGAGAGCGCTGAGGACGCAAAGGGAAGAGAGAGGGGAAGGCGCCGGGGGCACAGAGGTTAAAATGGCTGAAGGCTGAAGGCTGAAGGGAGAAGGGGAGGCGCCGAGGGCGCGAAGGATGAAGGAAGAAGGAAGAAAGGAGAAATTTCCTGGAATGGTGATTTGGAGAACTGTAGGAGGGGGAGAAAGGGAAGCACGGAATGCGCAAAATGCACAAAAACCGCGGATTACACGGATGGGCACGGATATGAGGCGCTGGCGCGCCAATTAGGAATTGGATCTCGCCGAGGCGAGATGGCACATCCGCCTTCGCCCGTTGGGACTACGGCGTGACTGGGAAGGCACAAAGGTATTAAACAACGCTCCTTCCAGGCGCTTGATCCGGCTTCGCCGGAACAGGATCGCTTCGCGAACAGGATGTGGGGGGAGGTTTAGCCACAAAAGAGCGCAAAAGGCTCAAAAAAGAAGGAGAAGAGAGATGGAGAGTCAGGAATTCCTTAGGCTCTAGAGGTATTCCACATGGTCCACCATATCTTCCGCTGCCAAAACCTGATGGATCAACATCAAGCCGCGAATTATCTCACCAACCTTATTGTCCTGGGACGTGTAAACAATTCCTCGATGGTCGGAGACAGTTGCTGCGAGACGAAGAAAGTCATCATCCTGAGTGACGATGACTCGTTCCGAGTCCTCAGCCATCCTAAAAATATCCTCATCTGATGCTCCAAGGTATCCGACTTCGGCAACAGTCAGTACATCCACCCCTCTTCGACGTAGCCCCAACACGACTGCTCTTGAGACATTCTCATCAGTGAAATACTTGACCTTCGCCATCTTGCGTCAGTTTTTCCGTCTTTTGAGGAAGCTTCGAAGAGAATTTTTGACGTAAGGAATTTACAAAGGTCTTACTTTCTTCGAGGGATTGATCGATCTCCTGCCGATGATCGAAATAGTAGGTCAATGCCGCATACACATCGGCAAGGGTTATGTCGTAATCGTTGGCGATTTCGTCGGCACTCTTGCCTAAGCGCTCGTGCCAGATGACGATATTCTCCACCGTGATTCGATGACCGGCAATGCGAGGTTTGCCACTCGATATGCCCGGGGTGATCTCAATGTGTTGATTCAGAGTTTTCGTTGTCATTTGTATTCCCTCCCGAGTTTTGTGTGTATCAGATGCTCCACTTCGTCCTCGCTGACTTCAAAGAGGGGAATCATGGAGTCAACCAAAAATTAGGAATTGGATGCTGGATGCTGGGTGCTGGATAAAGAATTGAATCTCGCAAAGCTCGCGAAGGAAGCCAAGGGAAGAGAGATTAACCACAGAGAGCACAGAGGACACAGAGGGGGAGAAGGCTGAAGGCTAAAGGCTGAAGGCTGAAGAGAGAAGGGGAACCACGGATTACACGGATGGGTACAGATGAGGAAGAGGACCCTCGCTAAGAACGCTGAGAAACGCTAAGGAATCCGGCTTTGCCGGAACAGGAGTTTTTTAAATGATTTCTTGTTGGAGCGTAGCTCCATCCTGTTGCCGCAGGCATCCAGTCACGAAGTGACGATGTTAAATTAATTTCAAACAACGCTCCTTCCAGTCGCTTGATCCGGCTCCGCCGGAACAGGATCGCTTCGCGAACAGGAATTGATGGAATTGAACATGGATGAACAGGATGGACAGGATGGGGAATTGACTCTCGCAGAGAGCGCTGAGGACGCATCCGCCTTCGCCTTGCAGGTCTACGGCGTGACAGGAAGGAGGGGGGGAGGGAGGCGCCTCCTCCTTCGCCCGTTGGGTCTACGGCGTGACAGGGAGGGCGCCAATTAGCCCAAGTTCGACAGTTGAGAGAAAAAAACGGGAAAAATCGATGGGTCGATAGGCGAAAAACCCCGTAAATATAGGGGGTAGTGGGCGCAGAGGGGATGTAGTGGAGAAAAACGCCAAGAAGGAATTAGCAGAAGAGATCGTGAATCAGGAACCGAACGTGGACTGGGAAGGTGTAGACTTAAAAGCCCTGAATGAAGCAAAGTGGGAGAAACTTGTCCTGGCTGCAATGAAACGGGTGAAAAAAAGAGAAGTGGACATGGCTCAAGATCTGAAAGGAGCAGCTTGGAAAATAGAGATAGCCAAGCTCCTTCGACAACAGACCCCGGCAAATAATGTGTGGATTGCCCGGCGTTTGCACATGGGGCATCCGAATCGTGTAAGCAGTGCAGTTAATAGGGTAAAAAGAGGGTGATGTTAATATTTTGGGTTTGATCCACTTTTTTTAACTCTACTCCACCTCTGCCGCTAGTTTCAGCCGGGCGGTTTCGTTGGGAGCGACAAACGCGTTGAGCACTTCAAACTCCATGGTAAGGGAATCCACGACTGTACCGGTTCTCACCATCAGCTGCTCCGAACTGTGGTGCGGTACCGTAAATGTAGCCGCATGCAGATGGAGTCCGTATGGACTGAGACTGCGTAAATGGAAATCGGCATCGCAGCGATTCGTTATCGTAACGCTAAGAATTTCCGCATCCTGATAGGCGGCATCGCTAAACGAAAGAGAGGCCGCCAATAGCGGCCGCAGGTGTTGCTCCCGGCCCATCAGCCAATTTTTATACCATACCACCGTGCGCTGGTCAAAGAGAGCTTCCTTTAACGAATTCGCTGACCGCTCCTCGGCGAAAACGAGCGTGACCGGCCGGTGCCCTCCTTTGTGCGGTTCGTAGTCCCAATCGATGAGATGGTGCACATCGGATACCCCGATCAGTGTGAGGTTGTGGTCAAGGGCGATCTGAAAAGCGTCCTCCGAATAGATCTTCCCGTTGGCAATTTCGATTCCGTGCAGCAAGCCCTTGCGGATATTTTCCTTTTGGAAGTCGGAAAGGACGGGTATCCCATTGGGGAAGGCCCTCCAAGAGTGATTATAGAACACGAAGCCTCCTTGTTCGTTGGCCGCGTCCACCGCATTCTGGGCAGGCCACTGGTGAGCGAAAGCCCGATGTTCACTAAAGCTGTAAGGCTCATCCGACTCGGGCACGGAATACAGTTTATGGAGGTCCTTGATAAAGATGGCATTCATGTGGCCCACCGGCGGTTTGCGCGTAATCTCAGCTCCAGGTATAACCAGCAAATCCGAGTCCCGGGCCGCGTCGGCCGCTTCTTGGAAGGAGCGATTCTGATCTTTAAGCGGGATGTCGCCAATATGCGGCAGACTCTCCAGGTGATCGGTCATCGCAATTGCATCCAAGCCATCTCGAACGGCCTCACGAACACGAATGCTTGGCCAGGCAGTTCCATCGGAAAACACCGTATGCGTATGCGGATCGAATACGAGAGTCAGGTGCTGCTCCGTATCGGGAAAGGTGATCTTGCGCGACTCGTTTTCCGGTAGTTGAGGAGACAATCCGTGACCCAGCACAGAATGGCATAGAAGGCAGTGAATAAGAAGGTAAGGAATTCGAGGTATCATGGCAGTATCTTCGGTTCGACGAGGGTAGCCTTAGCCTGTTCCGTTTCAAGCGCCCCTAATAAAATTGAGTATCCTGTGTTTACATGATCGAATGTGGTAGCTATCCTGCGTAATGCGTGATATCTTCCAATGCAAGAATGATATAGGACATCACCTCCTCACAAGCTCAGAACTAACCAAATTCCTATGAAAGAAAAATACTACAAACCAATAGCAGGAATGTTCCTCAAGACCGGCATTCCTTTCCTGTCGATGGGCCTCGCTTTGGGAGGCGCATCATTGAGCGCGCAAACGAGTGAGGAAGAAGATGATGATGAGAGCATCTACGAATTAAGTCCTTTCGAAATAGATGCCTCAAGAGACACCGGCTATTATGCCGAGAATTCCTTGGCTGGCAGCCGACTCAATGCCAGTCTTCGCGATACGCCCGCCTCTATTCAGGTGTATACCATGGAGTTTATCGAGGATCTCGGCGCGGTCAATCTGGAGGATATACTCAATTACTCGGCCAACGTCGAAGCGGGACAGGGCGATGAAGAAGCCTTTTTCGGCGGCCATTTCGCACAACGGGGCTTCGTCAGCTTCCAGGCCCGAGTCCGAGGATTACCCAGTACCCGGGCCAGGGATTATTTTACCTGGCAATTGCCTATCGACACCTACTTGACGGAGCGTCTTGACGAGTCTCGCGGGCCGAATGCCTTGCTTTTTGGAATCGCTGCCGCTGGCGGTATTACGAATCAGTCAACCAAGCGTGCATCGGTGGCGGATAATTTCGGCAAGGTGACTTT
Source organism: Opitutales bacterium (assembly GCA_965204545.1). Classification (GTDB taxonomy): domain Bacteria; phylum Verrucomicrobiota; class Verrucomicrobiia; order Opitutales; family UBA2995; genus JAABVD01. The sequence goes on from CBDBFA010000003.1 coordinate 2,822,563, forward strand.
CCGCACGGACCGGTATGGCCTGTTGCGTGGGGAGTTCGATTACAATCAGGTGCTTGTTGAAGACAAGCTGGCCTTTCGTTTGAATGCCCTGCACGCGGATGGCGACAGTTGGAGGTCCAATACCTACAACCGGAAGAATGCCATTCATGGCGGTCTGACGTGGCGTCCGGATGAGAAAACCGTTATCCGACTTGGCTACGAGGACTTCCAACAGGAAGATATTCCTGGTACGACTTATGTGGAAACGGACTTCCTGACTCACTGGTTTTCTTCAGGGTCGCCCACTTTCGATCTGTTTTCTGACAATCGTATCGCACAAGCGGGTGCTAACGGTGCCCTGAGCGGTGCGAATCGCAACATCTACCTTCGGAGTGCAGGGGTCACCAACCTGGGTGCTGCTGCGCAGGTCGCAAGAGTTGAAGGAGGTGATCCGTCGTTCGATGGCAAAGCGATTAATATCGCCCGGGCGATGCTGACCCAGCAGTTCCTGGATACCAATGGAAATGGGCAATTTACAGTAGCCAACAACATTTCTCGCACCGATTCCTATTACCCATATAACGTGGCTTTCAATGGCCCGGGTAATAGGAGGAACCTGGACGCGACTGATTTAACTGCCTCACTGCAACGTGAGTTGGCTGAGGACTTTTATGTGCAACTGGACTACAACAATTGGGATTACTACTGGGACACCATGCCTAATGGAACCGGCGTGCAACTCAGGGGCGATGCCAATGAATATTTCATGGGGCCGGATGGAACGCCGGCAACTGCAGTCGCCAATCCTAATGCAGGTGGTACTTTCGCGTTTATAAATAACCACACTCGGTGGAATACGGACCGGGATCAGGAAACCATGCGCGTGACCTCCACCTATGAATTCGACTTTGCCGAACGCAGCAATGGAGGGCTGTCCAACCTGGGCCGGCACCGCTTAGCCGCTGGCCTGGAACGTTTGAAATATAATTCCAGCCAACCGGTTCTTCGACTGTCCTGGCTCGATGCTGCGACAGGATTAAACGCATATTCGGCCAACCCTGGCGGGACTAATCACGCTAAAAGCATGCATTACATCGATCTTAACGATAGGAGCACCTGGTCAGGGCTTGAGCTTGCCAGTTTGGAAACACCCGTGACCGATCCGCTCGATCCCAGCCGAATGATCTATGCGGATTGGAAGCAGACTTTCCGGGATGCTTGGGATGCCGATCAGGAAATTGATTCCTGGTTGATTTCCACCCAAAGCTTCTTTTTTGATGACCGGCTGGTAATTACGGCCGGGTATCGGGAAGACAAAGGAGACAATAAAAAATGGCTCTACGATCCAAACGCCAACAACACCGAATACGTGCGCACGGAAAGGTTTCTCACTACACCCTGGAAAGTAGATAATTTCACAGCGGGAGCGGTTTTCCACATCAATGACCAGTTCTCCCTGTTTTATAATGAGGCGACCAACTCCGATATTCCCAGCCCCGAGGATGTGATCATCGGATCGCTCGAAAGACCGGGCCAAATCGGATTTCCCGGGAGTGGCGAAGGCAAGGACTTCGGAGTTATGGCAAGTTTGTACGACAATCGCATCAATGTGCGGCTGACCCGCTACGAATCCACCCAAAATAACGCCCTCAACGGTAGCGGCGCCGCGGTCAATATGCACAACCGGTTGCAAAGAGATCTCCTCGCATGGTGGCAGGATATAGGTTTTCCCTCGGCTAACGCAGATTTTCCGCAGCTTTTTGAAAACCGCGTCAACCGATATACGCTCTCCAAGGCCAGCGATGGTTACGAGTTTCAAGTGACGGCCAATCTCACCAGCAATTGGCGAGCTTTGTTAAATTACTCCTATACCGACAAGGAGCAGACCAATGTCGGCATAATCGAGAACATCTGGCTCGACCAGACCATGGGGTATATCAGGAACGTCATCGAATCTTGGGATACTTCGACAATTACCCAGGAGTGGATTGATGAAGGTATAATCGCTACCAACGATCTTGAGGAGTTTGAGGCCGAGAATGGAGCAATCGTCGCCAATACATTCGATACCGTCACCAATTGGAGGAACAATACCATGGTTGCCGGCGCACCATTCGGACTTCGCAGAAACAAGTTCAATTTCTTCACCAACTATGCCTTCAACGAAGGTATGCTAAGGGGTTGGTCGGTTGGTGGCGGGACACGCTACCAAGGCAAGAACGCCTTGCACTGGGAAAACGATGCGGATGGCAATCGGATCAGAATCTGGGGCGAATCCACCTTCTATGCCGATGCCATGGTTCGTTACAGGACGAATATGAATTTGTTTGGCTCCAATGTAAGGGCCTCCTTCCAGATCAACGTTTCGAACCTCTTTAACGATACGAAACCGATTATTGCCAGGTATCTTCGCAACGATAGCAGCAATCCTCCCGATCGCCGCTACTATCTGGCGCCTCGTAGTTGGCGCGCGTCGGCAACATTTCAGTTCTAGCCCGCATTTCTCATAAATTTTCTACTGCGCGCCCGAATCCCGGTAAAAGGGGAATCAATAGCCCGTCCGTGAGAAAACCAGATCGTGGCATGAGAAATTTTCAGGCGCGGCAAGGATGCCGTCGCCCTACCGCTTAGGTTTTGAAATGGTAGGGCAATCGCGTCCCCGCGATGCCGTAACCTCTTCTATATCCGGGTTTTTTGTGATGGATTATTTAAGAGACACTACTTCCGGCGCGGCAAGGATGCCGCCGCCCTACCGCTTACATTTTGATATGGTAGGGCAATCGCGTCCCCGCGATGCCGTAACCTCTTCTATATCCGGGTTTTTGTGATGGATTATATAAGAGACCCCAGGTCGAATTGTTTTTTCGGAGGCAAAATTTGAATACACATAGGCAGATGATTTGATCATTTGTCCTAAATGAGATGCCGATTAAACGGATAATTTATAGCGTGCTTGTTTGTGCTTTTGCGCTGTTTGTCATTGGCCCATTCAGTTCTGGTAAGAAGGAGTCCTCGACTCCTTACGACGGAAGTTGGGAGTCGTTACAAAAGATGCCCGTTCCGGCCTGGTTCGGATGGGGAAGTACCCTGGGCCATGACATCAGGGGGCTTACAAATCACACCGCCACAAGACCTTGGCTCCAGTCAGTTTGCCTGGTCTTTTGAAATTGTTACCGACCAGGAACAACACCATCCGAATGCTATTCTCAATGATGCCGATAAAGCGCTCGAGCATACCAGATAGGCCAAATTGGATGGAAACGATGAATCCAGGTAATTGAATCGATCATCGTGAAATATGCTAAATTTATTTGGCCACTATTATCAGTCACCGCATTTGCCTACGCTGAGTCCGTACAGGGCGGAGTTGAAACGACTCCTCCGAACGTCATCCTGATCATGACAGACGATCAGGGTTACGGTGATTTGGGCTGTCATGGAAATCCCGTTCTGAAGACCCCGCATCTCGATCGACTTTATGCCCAGTCTGTCCGCTTTACCGATTTTCACGTCAGTCCCTTTTGCACGCCCACGCGGGCGGCCTTGATAACCGGTCGTGATCCCGGGCGGACCGGCGCCTACCGAACCAGCAGCGGTCGAACCATGTTACACACCGATGAGACAACAATGGCGGACGTGTTTTCGACCGGAGGCTATGTTACGGGTATGGTGGGCAAATGGCACCTGGGTGACAATGCACCGCACCGGCCTCAAGACCGCGGGTTTCAGGATGTGGTCTGGCATCGTTGCGGCGGAGTGGGGCAAGCTTCCGATTATTGGGGCAATGATTATTTCGACGATACCTACGAGCGTAATGGGAGGTATGAAAAATTCGAAGGCTACTGTACGGATGTATGGTTTTCCGAAGGCATGCGTTTTATTGAGGAAAACAAGGAGTCTCCTTTCTTTCTCTACCTCGCTACCAATGCCCCGCATGGACCTTACCGGGTAGGTCCGGAATGGAGTGAACCCTACCGGAAAAAGGCTGACTGGATTAACGGCGCCAACTTCTACGGTATGATTGCCAATTTCGATCATAACCTTGGATTGCTTCGCGAACGACTGGAAACGTTGGGGCTCGCTGAAAATACCATCCTGATTTTCATGACCGACAACGGCACGGCAAACGGGGCGACGTTTGGGAAAGACCGACTAAACAGCGAAGCGGTCAAGGGGTTCAACGCCGGTATGCGCGGGAAAAAGTCCTCCATCTATGAGGGAGGGCATCGTGTGCCTTTCTTCATTTACTGGCCTCGAGGTGGCATAGCAGGTGGTCGCGAAATCGATACCCTCGCGGCCCACTTGGATGTGCTGCCGACTTTGGCCGAGCTCTGCGGTGTATCGCTATCCGATTCGTCTCAATTGGACGGAAGATCACTGGTCCCGTTACTGAAGGGAAACCATGCCGGCTGGAACCGTGACCACTTGATCATGCAGTTTTTTGGCGGCGCAGGTTTCAATCGGAATCCGACGGTATGGGCAGATTCCTGTGTAATGACTGAACGTTGGCGATTGATTGGCGGTAATGAACTCTATGATATTCAAGCGGATCCGGCGCAAAGGAAAAATGTTGCCGATAAACATCCCGAGGTAGTCAAGGCACTTCGCGCTCTCTATCTGCCTTGGTGGGAATCGGTATTGCCTCGAATGCGGCCCGTCCGTATCGATTTGGGAAATCCTGCGCATAACCCCACGGTCCTATCTTCCCAGGATTGGCATATGCCGACTGGAAATCCTCCCTGGAATTTTGGCAGCATCAGCAAACTCCCCCGTGTGACCGGCCCATGGATGGTCGATGTAAAACAGGAGGGATCCTACCGGATTACCCTGCGTCAATTCCCAATTGAGGCCGACAAGACGGTGAAAGCTGTCCGGGCTAAAGTCCAGATTGCGGGTAAGGAGCAGGAGTCCATGGTGGAACCGGGAACAAAGGGTGTGGTTTTTGAAATGGAACTCCCTGCCGGGCCCGCTGAACTGCTGACCTATCTCTATGACGGGTCAGGAGATGCGGGTGGCGCATACTTTGCTACCATTCGTAAACTTTAGTAACCTCCGGAATGAGGAATGGGATCTCGCCGAGGCGAGATGGCACAAAGGTATTAAACAACGCTCCTTCCAGTTGCTTGATCCGGCTTCGCCGGAACAGGATCGCTTCGCGAACAGGAATTTATAAATTATTTTCTTGTTGGAGCGTAGCTCCATCCTGTTGCCGTAGGCATCCAGCCGCGTAGCGGCGATGTTTGATAATGTCCACGGTTAATTCAAATCCTGTGCATCCTGTTAATCCATGTTTTTACCTCAGAATCTTGGCGATCTTGGCGAGAGGCATAGGCGCTGGCGCGCCAATTAAGAATTAGGAATTAAGAATTAGGAATTGGGGAGAAGATGAACCACGGATTACACGGATGAGCACGGATGGGGGAAGGCAATCGCGGGATAAACCCGCTCCTATAATATACCGTTGTCAACTGCTTCAATTCCGGTAGCCTTGGTTCGTCTTCTAGCCCCGAGTCTTCATGCCTCAAGGTTTACTTCAGTTTTTTACATCCAAGCTTGTGCTGTTGAGTTGCATGGGGGTTTTGGGGGTATCCCCATCACTCTCTGGTGAGACGGACCTGGCTTCTCTCAGCTATGAGAACGACATCCGCCCCTTGTTGGAGGAGTATTGCTACCGCTGCCATGGAGAGGAAAAACAAAAGGGCGATATCCAGCTTTCCAGCTTTCACACCAAACGCACCTTGTTGAAAGAGCACAGGCTCTGGCAGGACGTGTTGCATGTGGTTCGGGAGGAGGAAATGCCCGAGGAGGAACCCCTTCCTACTCCCGAGGAACGCCGTATGCTGGTCGAATGGTTGGAGCATACCCTGAACGAAATAGATTGGAGCGAGGTCAGGAATCCGGGTCACGTGACCATGCCCCGCCTGACCAAGGTGGAGTATAACAACACGATGCGCGACCTTTTGGGTTTCGACTTCAATCCTGGAAATGTATTCTCCGAAGACGGCGAGGGTCAAAGCGGCTTCACCAACGACCGCGACAACCTGTTTATCACGCCGGTCCAAATGGAGAAGTATTTTGAAGCGGCGGAACGCTCCCTGGACGCCCTGCTGTCGTTTGAGAAGGATCCGATCGATTACTATTACGAATCGGAAGACATGTTCATGACGGAGACGCGTGAGACACCCAAGCAAATCGGTGGCGACTTCTTCGGCTATGTCATCAACCGGGGACAAATGACCCTCTATGAGTCCATGGACTTTCCTCACGACGGATTCTACAAGTTCACCGTTCGAGCCCTGAGCACGGAAGGACCCACCGGAACACGCTTGAGAATCAACGACGAGGTCAAAGGCGATATCGAAATTTACCAGGAAACGCCCGACGTATATTCGATTACGGCCTTCGTGCCCAAGGGCAGTCATCAGGTTGCCTGGAACATCCAGAAACCGGCCGTTCTCTATAAGCCCAAACGTAGATCCGATACTCCCAGGTACAAGGAACTTCCCTACGATGCGGGCAAGCTGGTGCGTGCCGGCATAGAAAAAAATACCCCGTTTTACCCGGATTCGGATGACAACCCGGAAAGCGTAAGTGATTCAATCGCACGTCTCAATGAAAAGGCCAAGTCGATGCAACAACGTTACGAGGAGCTGCGATTGCTTGGCCGGGAAGGGGACCCCAACGTTATCAGCAACTACCGGGATAACATTTTCCAGCGTCTCGAGCTGGTCAAGGACGCCTCTGCCGAGTTGGCCCGCAAGCTCAACCTTTCCATAGAAGCCTTCAACGCCCGATACCGAAGCTTCAACGAAGAGAAGTTCGCCTCCAATGAACGTATCCTGGCTGCCATTGCCGACATCGAGCCGGTTGAAATAACTCCCCAATTGCGCCCGCAGAGCGTAGGCATCGATTGGGTAAAGGTTCACGGGCCCGTCCTTCCGGAGGACGCGCCAGCAGAATCCCTGGTTTTTGTGGCGGAGCCCGGTAATGGCATGTCCGCCGCCGAGGCAGCCACCACAATCATCCAACGCTTTACCGAGCGGGCATTTCGGCGACCGGTTTCGCGCCGCGAAGTAGCCAAGTACGTGGATCTATTCGAATTGGCCTCCCAAAACGGCGAATCCTTCAAGGAATCGATCAAACTGGCGTTCGCCGGCGTCCTGGTCTCCCCCCACTTTCTCTATCGCCCGGAACTGGCGCCCTCGGAGACCGGGGAGGAATATCAGCTCAACGACTACCAACTGGCGTCGCGTCTGTCCTATTTCCTCTGGATGTCGATGCCGGATGATGAACTCTTCCAGCTCGCAAAAAGGAAACGCCTGCATCAGCCCGAGGTGCTGCGGCAACAGGTGGACCGCATGTTGGCCGATTCACGAGCCGCTCGTTCGATGGAAACTTTCCTGGGCCAATGGCTGGGATTCGAATCCCTCGGCATCACCGTGATTCCCGATCCAGGCTCTTTTAAAGCCTTCACTCCACCCTTGATGGAGGCCATGAAAGCGGAAACGGCCATGGTGTTCGAATCGCTGGTTCGCCATAACGGCAGTCTGCTCCAGCTTCTCGATTCGGAAGAAACTTACCTCAACGACGTGCTGGCCCTGCACTACGGCATCAAAGGGGTCGAGGGAAGTGAGATGCGGAAGGTTAAACTCGAAGACCGCAACCGAGGAGGACTGATGGGCATGGCCAGCATTCTCACCGCTACCTCCAATCCTGGCCGCACCAACCCGGTAAGTCGCGGCAAATGGGTCCTCGAAACCCTATTGGGCGGCCGCATTCCCGAAGCACCGCCCGACGCCGGCATCCTTCCCGAAACCGCCGGCCAGGTAGAGGGCCAGACCCTGCGGGAGGAGTTTGAACAGCACCGACGCAATCCCAGTTGCGTGGATTGCCATGAGAAGATCGACCCCATCGGGTTCGGGTTGGAGAACTTCGACGCAATCGGCCGCTACCGAACCATGGAAAACGGCGTGCCTATCGATAGCGCTGGAATCATGCCGGATGGATCGGCCTTTACCGGACCGGTAGAACTCAAGGGCTACATTCTGGCGGAAAAGCGGGATCCCTTCATCCGCAACGTCGTCGAACGCATGCTGGCCTACGCCCTCGGCAGGGATTTGAAACACTACGACGAAATGGCCCTGTTAAAAATCATTGCCGCATTGGAAAAAGATGACTATGGTGTGCGAACCTTAATTTCTGAAGTGGCATTGAGCTACCCCTTCCAATTTCAACACCCCAATCCGGACCATGAGTAACAGTTGGCAAATCTCACGAAGGAGTTTCCTCAAAGGCGTAGGCGCGAGTCTGGCGCTGCCCTACCTCGATATCATGGGCAGCAGCTCCTTGGCCAAGCCGACTGTAGCGCCACCCACTCGTCTGGCCTGTATCTTCCAACCGAATGGGGTTTTCCCCGAAGCCTGGGACGTCACCGGGGTCGGTAAACAGTATGAACTTTCGCCCATCCTCGAGCCGCTTCGGAATCTGAAGCGCGAGTTTACTCTCCTGTCCAACCTCGATAATACCGGCAGAGGCCACGTGCAAATGACCGGCGCATTCCTCACTGGAAAAACCATCGAAGGCGACAAGAACGCGGTCTCCCTGGACCAGATGGTAGCCCAAGCCATCGGCAAGGATACTCCTTTCCCGTCCGTCATTCTGGGTACGGAACCGCCCCGCCAGGGGAATGCCGGTCGCAACCCCATTTCTTTCGCCAACACCGTCTCCTGGAGTTCGGAGACGACCCGCGTCTCTCCCGAAATCAACCCGCGCGTCGCTTTCGACCGCATGTTCCGGGACAACTCCAGCCCGGAGGCCCAACGCAGGGCTGCCTACCGGAAGAGCGTCGTCGATCTCGTCCTCGATGACGCCAAGAGGCTGCAACGCAAAGCCAGTTATCGGGACCAACATAAAATCGGGGAGTACCTGGACAGCGTGCGTTCGGTCGAAGTGCAGATCGAGAACACGCTCAATCCGCCGGAACGTGCCTGGAAACCCCTCACACAACCGGAATACATACGCCCGGAGGCGGGTATCCCACAGGATCGAGCCAAGCACTTGCGGTTGATGATGGACCTGATGGTTCTCTCGTTCTGGACCGACACCACTCGGGTGGGAACCCTGATGACGGCTCACGGTTTCAGCCGCCAGAACTTCTCCTTCCTCGAGGGAGTGACCTCCGACCACCACGGCATGTCGCACCACAAGTTCCAGGAACAGGCAGTGGACGAATATACCCGCGTCAGCCGCTGGTATGTGGAAAATTTTGCTTATTTGCTCGAACGCATGAGAAGCATCGACGAAGGCAACGGGAGTCTGCTCGACAACTCCACTATTCTCTATGGTTCCTCCATGAAGGACGGCAATGGCCACAAGAAGGAAAACCTGCCCATCATCCTGGCCGGCCGCGGGGGCGGGCTATTCGAGCCGCAAGGGCACGTGGTCTGCGACGAGCACACCCCGCTGGCCAATCTGCACCTGACCATCCTGCAAAAATACGGCGTGGAAAAAGACCACTTCAACCACGCCAGCACGGGCACGATCTCACAGTTAGGGTGAAGGCGCGCCGAGGCGCGCCAATTAGGAATTAGGAATTAGGAATTAGGAATTGGGAGAGAAAAACCACAGAGAGCACAGAGGACACAGAGTTTAATCGTGATCGTGATCGACTGGAGGCTCGCCTACGATCCTTGCATAGGTTCCATCCTGCTTGGCTTGGCTTATGGCTGTGGCCAAGCCAGGAATGAGTTTTGCATGTTTCTTGTGCAGATAGGTAAATAGCAAAGCCGTATCCAATGGATTTTCAATTTGCCTGATGCCACTATTTTTAAATTTCTCACTCTCGAGCAGCACACTTCCGACGATATTATCGGAAATTACGACATCTACTTCTCCTTTGGCCAAAAGGTCAAAGCCTTCATCGATGGTATCCAGGGGCACCTGATCCTTTACGATGCCCTGAATGTTGTTTTCCACGACTTTGGTCCCGACTCGAAAAGCAACCCGGTAGGGTGCGAGTGATTGCCATGCATCCAATTTGATGTCTCTCTTGACAAAAGCCAGTTCCGGGTGCGACCAAAGTGCGACTGGAACACGAATAAGGTTTGGGTACTCGGTATCCAAGCCTTTAATGCGCCATATCTCGCCATCCACCTGGCCGGAATTCGATAGTTCCAAGCAATGAGCCGATTGAAATTGTTGAACCTCCAATTCGTAGTCCAAGGTTTCCAGAACCTCCTCCAGAAATTGGACCTGCTTGCTCAAGTAAGGATGTTCAGGATCCACTCCGACCACCAGGACAAGCCTTTGCCTGGTGTCTGGTGGAAAACAAGCGGTGAGAAGGATCCACAATGGCAATAGGTGAACGATCAATTTCCTGAGAGGTAATTTCATATTTTGGGTAATGCCAAATTTCATCGTACGTCATCCATTTATCAAGAAAACACATGATGTTCCAAACGTTCAATTATGGTATGCTTGAATTTTTTGCCGCCTGTTCCAAAAATATGAAAAAACAAAGGCAATTCAGCACTGTTACATTTCGATCATGATCACGATCGAAAAATCATCGACTTGGGATAAGAGGAAACCACAAAAAGCACAAAATACACAGAGTTTGGAAACTGTAGGAGCGGGTTTATCCCGCGATAAAGGCGCCGTTGGCGCCAAGTGGAAAGAGGAGGGGCGCCGGAGGCGCCAATTAGGAATTAAGAATTAGGAATTAGAAATGAAAAGGCATGGAGAATCGACCACGGATTCCACGGATAGGCATGGATTGAATTATCAACTGGAATTTAACGGAGGGCGGGTTTTCCAACCCGCCAATTCGTAGGGGCGAGGCATGCCTCGCCCATCGGGTATGACCGGAAAGAAAGGCAGAAGGCTGAAAGGAAATTGGATCCACGAAGCAAATCCTGATCGTGATCCTGATCATGATCTTGATCGAGCAACCTCTCGCAACTTAGCACGCGCGCGGTACAGCGTCAGGACAAGTTTTCCTGCACCAACAGGTTCCTGGATGCTGGAAGCTCGATATTGCCTTCTTCCTTCTTCCTTCAGCCGTCAGCCTTTAAATTCCCCCCTCGGTAATGACAAATATCCTGTCCATCCTGTTCATCCATGTTACTAAATTCTCTTATTCTGCGCCGTAAGGCGCCTCCTCTGTGTTCTCTGTGGTAAATTCGGAAAAATCGTCCTTCAAATGATCCAATCCAAAATGCTCAAGGTTCCATGGCTTTGCCTGGCCGCACTATGGCCCTTGCTTCTTCAGGCCAACGATAAGCCTAACATCCTCTTTATTTTTGCCGACGACTGGGGTTGGGGAGATCTGAGTTGCCATGGCCACCCCTACGTCAAGACACCCAACATCGACCGACTTGCGGCGGAGGGAACCGAATTTTATAGTTTCACCGTCGCCAGCGGCGTGTGCTCACCAAGCCGTACCGCTGTGATGACGGGACATTTTCCGGGCCGCTACAACATAGATGGGCATTTCGCCTGGGTGCCCCGTAATGCCATGCGAAACATGCCGGACTGGCTGGATGTGGGCGCGCCCAGTTTGCCGCGCTTCCTCCGCAAGGCAGGTTATGCTACGGCCCACTTTGGAAAATGGCATTTAGCCAACGACATGATTCCGGATTCTCCTTTGCCGGGAGTGTATGGGTACGACGAATACGGCGCATTTAATTGCGCAGGTGAACAAATGCCAGTCCATGAAGATGCCCTGCACACGAGTGCGTTTATCGAAAAGTCGGTAGCTGCGGGAAAGCCGTTTTTTATCAACCTCTGGATCCATGAGCCGCATACACCCTTTCATACCCTGCCGAAATACGAGTGGCGATTCCGGCACCTGGAAAACAGAGAGGACCAGATCTATGCATCCGTGCTTTCCCATGCGGATGATCGTATCGGTGAAGTTCTGGATACTTTGGACCAATTGGAAATTGCGGATAATACGCTTGTGATTTTCAGTTCGGATAATGGACCGGCGCGAGCAGCCGGACCCGCCGAACTCGAATTGGCTTATGATACGGCCACCGGTGCAGGGTGGGGTATTGCCGCCGCCAAGGGGATCACCGGAGGCAGAAAAGGTTACAAAGCCTCGCTTTTTCAAGGAGGTATCAACGTTCCCTTCATTGCTCGTTGGCCTGGAATGATCGCCGCAGGGGAAATTGACGATAGCTCCTTGATCTCCGCAGTGGATTTGCTTCCCACTTTTTGTGAAATTGCGGGAGCCGATCTGCCCGCCGGCTATATACCGGATGGGGTCAGCCAAGTCGGCGTGTTGAAAGGCGTAGCCACCTCGTTAAGAGAGAAGCCGCTTTTCTGGAAGTATGAGTCTCCCTGGCCCCCGCCGGAAAACAGACCCGAACATTGGGTCTCCTACGTTGTAGTAGACCAGCGGTGGAAGCTGGTTGCCAATAGGGATGGCAGCTATTGGGAACTCTTCGATATTGCGGCGGACCCGTTGGAGAAAAAAGACTTGAAAGCCTCCAAACCGGAGGTGGCGCATCAATTGCAAGAGAAGCTATCCGGTTGGATAACCAGTCTCCCGGAAAAGCCTGTTGGAGACGTTTTTTCCGCTGAAAGATCACAGCTTTAAATCATGAATCCACCTATGAACGCATTCAAGTCGCTTCCCAGAATTGGCATCCGGCCCGCTATTGACGGGCGATACGGGGGTGTTCGGGAAAGCCTGGAGGAACAGACTATGGGAATGGCCCGGCGAACCGCGAAATTCGTCGAAGAGAATTTGCTTTATCCGACGGGACAGCCGGTGGAATGCGTGGTGGCTCCTTCCTGTATCGGAGGCGTGGCAGAAGCACAGCAATGCCAGGAGCATTTTCGTGCGGAACGAGTGGGCCTTTCACTGACGGTGACGCCTTGTTGGGCCTATGGCTCAGAAACCATGGATATGGATTCGGTCATTCCGAAAGCCGTTTGGGGCTTCAATGGGACGGAGCGTCCAGGTGCGGTTTACCTGGCCGCCGTACTGGCCGGGCACTCTCAAAAAGGAATTCCTGCCTTCGGGATCTACGGAAAAGATGTGCAGGATTCCGACGACGAGAGTATCCCCGCAGATGTTCAGGAGAAATTGCTGCGCTTTTGCAAAGCCGGCCTTGCCGCGGCCATTATGAAAGGACGTTCCTATTTGTCCATAGGAGGAACCTCTATGGGAATTGCCGGTTCCATGGTCGATTCAAAATTCTGGGAAAAGTATTTGGGCATGCGGGTCGAAAGTGTGGATATGGCAGAAGTTGCCGGTCGCATGAAAACAGAATTGTACGACCCTGACGAATACGAGAAGGCTTTGGCTTGGACAAAGGTAAATTGTAACGAAGGCAGGGACTACAATATTCCATCCGGGCTACGTTCTCGGGAAAGCCTGGATCGGGAATGGGAGGACTCGGTCAGGATGGCCCTCATCGCCCGGGACCTCATGGTGGGCAATCCCCGTCTGAAGGAATTGGGATACCTTGAACAGGGTGAGGGGCACGGCGCCATTGCAGGTGGATTTCAAGGGCAACGCGGATGGACCGACTATTTCCCCAACGGCGACTTCATGGAGACCATTTTGAATACTTCCTTCGATTGGAATGGGACCCGGGCGCCTTATATCCTCGCAACTGAGAATGATGCATTGAATGGAGCTGGTATGCTCTTCAACTATTTACTGACCAATACCGCGCAAATCTTCGCCGATGTGAGGACCTACTGGAGTCCCGAAGCGGTGTCGCGCGTTACGGGTCACCTGTTGGATGGGACGGCCGCGGGCGGGATCTTGCATTTGATCAACTCCGGTCCCGCCGCATTGGATGGGACAGGGGAGCAGTGCGACGCCGAGGGCAGGCCGGCAATGAAACCTTTCTGGGAGATTGAGCAGGACGAAATCGATGCCTGCTTGAATGCCACCACCTGGCATCCCGGCATCACGGAGTATTTTCCCGGCGGCGGGTGGAGCACCCGTTTTTGCACAAAGGGAGATATGCCCGTGACGCTGGTCAGGATAAACCTGGTCGATGGATTGGGCCCCGCTCTTCAATTGGCCGAGGGATGGACCGTATCGCTGCCAAAGGCTGTGCACGATGTGCTGGATGAGCGAACCAATCCAACTTGGCCCACCACCTGGTTCGTCCCCAGGATTACGGAAAGGGGAGCATTCAGCTCGGTCTACGAAGTGATGAATCATTGGGGCGCCAACCATGGCTCGCTATGCTACGGTCACGTGGGTGACTCGCTGATAACCTTGGCGAGCATGTTACGCATTCCCGTTTATATGCATAACGTAGGTAATGAACGCATTTTCCGCCCCAGCGCCTGGAATGCCTTTGGCACTGAAAATCTGGAAAGCGCCGACTTCCTTGCCTGCCGGAATTACGGACCATTGTACGGATAGGCACTGAGGAAGAATTAACCACAGAGAGCACAGAGGACACAGAGGTGGCGCCACAGGCGCTAACTGAAACAGTGAACTCCTGGCGTTCTTGGCGAGAGTCGCTTCCAAAACCTATTCTTGTGCTGTGCTGGCTTTTGGTAATTTGCCATGAAGTGAGCGTAAATAACGTAAAAACTCCATGATGGCGGAATTACGGAAAAATGTAAAATTACCGCGAAAACGAGGGTTTACTTGATTGATGACCTGAAAACAGAGACGATTTAGCTTCTGCGCTACGGCTTCCCCATCTTTTAAGCCAATGAAATCACCGAACTTGAATCGTCGACACTTTCTGAAGTCCTCCCTGGCCGGCGCCGCATTGGCCGGCGCTACGGCTTGCCGGTCCACCTCGGACGAGCCGCCCGGCCAACCTTCAGGCCAACCTTCAGGCCAACCTCAAAAATTTTCCAATAGGCGGACCAGCTTGACGGAGGCCAAGCCGGGCACCCTCATTCGGTCGGATATGTCGAACTGTTTTCCTTCGGAGCATTTTGCCTACGGATACGAAAAAGACCGATGGCAATTGGATGCGTTCGAAACCGTGGAAGGGGTGAAGGGATACATGGCATCGGCCCGACCGGATCATCAGTGTGGCGAATTGACCCTGCCTTTGCAGGCGGAAGGGCTCTATCGCATTTATCTGGGTATCCACGCCACAAAATCCCACTACCGGGGCAGTTCCAGCTACGGTCAGCTCGAAGTAAAGCTGACCGATGACGTCGGTTTCCGTAGGGTCGGCCCGGAGGACGGAACCGAGGACAGGGATGGCACGACCAAGTTCGGTGATGATGACCCGAGCCTGGAAAAGGTTATTACCGAGGCCTACTGGAAGACCGCCGAGTTGAAGGGGCAGTCCCTGACCTTTCGTCAAATGCCATACCCCTATAACCGGCCCGAGCATGCCCGAATCGGGAATTTGACCTACGTCAGATTAGTCCCATTGTCCGAGGCGGAGAAAGTGCTGCGGCAATCCGCCCAAGCAAGTGAGGCGACCCGAAATCTGGCTTTGATCTTCTGCACCGGACAATACACCGGACATACCCGGGGCACCTACACTTTTCACCCAACTTCCAAAGATTGGTTCAAGGATGAATTCGAGCCCTTTGCCGATTCGGATATCGGGCTTTTGATTTTCGAAGCCTTGCGCGGCAGTTCCTGTGTTTACAAGACCGGTCTGGGGAGTTTGGGCACCAGGGAAAACGTCTGGCAACCGGATTGGGTCGATCCCTTGGCAGAGCTTACCGCTCTGGCTCATGAAAACGGTATCAAAATCTTTACCAGCATGCGTTTTATCGGCGTCCAGTTTCCCATGAATATTTCCCCCATCGCCTGGGCGCCCAATTACCGGAGACACCCCGAATGGACCATGAAAAACAAGGAGGGTGTCCCCATCACCAATTTGAGCCTGGCTTATCCCGAAGTGAGGCAATACTGGCTCGGTCTGCTCAGAGAGACCTTGGCCTACGGGACGGATGGGATACAACTTCACCTGAACCGTTCCGAACCTTACGTCTTCTATGAAGAACCCGTAGTTTCAGCCTTTCGGGAAAAGTATGGCGAGGACCCGCGACAACTTTCCCTGGAGGACCCGCGCTGGTTGGAGCATTCGGCCGGTTATCTGACCCAGTTCATTCGTGAAGTTCGCCAATTGCTGGACGAAAAACCGAACCGGAATCTGGGGGTAACTTTGTCGGGCCGTGAAAATGGAAGACCGGTTCACTACGAGGAAAACCACTGCGACGTGGACACCTGGATAGGGGAAGGGTTGGTCGACTACCTGATGGTAACTCCCTACCTGCATCCCTCCCTGTTACGGCATTGGCGATCCCTGGGAGGCGCGAAATTGCATATCTGGCCCGATCTGATGCCACGGGCCCAGACTGCGGCCAGTTATGCCCGGTTGGCCAAACGTTACTACCGGGCGGGAGCCGATGGACTTTGTTTGTGGGATGGTGAGCGCCGCTCGGCCCGGATCAGCGAATGGGCCGCCGTCCGGCAACTCGGCCATAGGCGGTCCCTCGACCAAATTGTAAAGGATGGCCCATACTACTACCGTTGGGCCGAACTCAAAACCCTGGGTGGTTTTGATGTTAAATGGTCCTTCAAGGACGGTTGAGGAAAGGGGGAGAAAAAAACCACAGAGAGCACAGAGGACACAGAGGGAGGAGGCGCCGGGGGCGCCAATGAGGAATTAGGAATGAGGAATGAGGAATGAGGAATGAGGAATGTTTCGATTTGGGAGTTGGCGGGTGAGATGGAGTGAATCTTGGGAAGAACGCGGAGATTCTGAGGAAAAAACATGGATGAACAAGATGAACAGGATTTAATAAAGGAGGTGGGACATTCCTGCATGCCACGCCGGGAGGCGGGTCCCCCATTTCATCCGTATGGCGGGTTGTCCAACCCTCCAATTCGTAGGGGCGAGGCATGCCTCGCCCACTTTCCTCAAAATCGTGATCTTGATCGTAATCGTGATCGATAGGTGTGGTGAAAAATAACCCCGGATTACACGGATGAGCACGGATATGGAATTGGAAAGAAGGTGAACTGAAGTCACGAACCAGCATCCAGCATCTGGCTATTACGCCAACGGCGTTAAACTCCAAAGCCCAGTGTCGCGCAGCGCACGCTGGGTTACCGATCACCCCTATGGCCGAACCCCAACGGGGTTCCACAGGAGGCGCCGGGGGCGCCTATTAGGAATGAGGAATGGCCGCAAAAGATCGCAAAAGACGCAAAGGGGGAGCTAACGGAGGGGGGGTTTTCCTGACCGCCATATAGAAGGAAATGGCGGACCCAACTCCCGGGGTGGGGGACCCGCCTCCCGGCGTGGCAGGCAGGAATGTCCCCCCTCCTTTATTATATCTGCGCTAATCTGCGTCATCTGCGGTTCCTCTTTCTATTCGCGCCGTGCCATGCGTAGCTATCGGATTCCGATAGCGAAGCATGGTGCTCAGGGCGGGAACTACGTTTATTTTATAAGTCCTTTAATTTAAGGTATTTATGGAAAAAACGTTTTCTTTATGGATATAGTTATTGACTGTTATTTGCAGTTTTTATATGTAATATCTGTGTAAAATGCCATTTACCAAGAAACAAACGCGGCTCCCCAAGAAATTCCCCCACACTCTGAAAAACGGTAGTGTCAGGGTCAAGGTCTACCGGATAGCCAACAAAAAATCTTCAACTGGTTACACCTATATCGTGCGCTGGTTTGAGGGCCGAAATTGCTTGAAGGACAAGCGATCTATTCGGCTGGAGGATGCTATTGATTTCGCGGAAAGGCAGGCGGCATACCTCAACTCCGCCAAGTACGATGCGGATCGCTTGCGCAGGTACCAGAAGGAGGCCTACGTGTTGGCTCAGGACCTCGCCGGGGATACTCCAGTGGTGACCGCCATTCGCGAATGGAAAAAAGCGAAGGGGATTTCAGGGGGAAATTTAATCGCTGCGGCGGAAGCCTGGCGAGACCAGCGAACGACCAAAATCAAACTCTTCGAGGTCAATGAAATCATTAAACGCTTCAAGGTGGCCAAGGAACGTGCGGGGATCATCTGGAAGTCAAACTATCAGAAAACCTTTCCCAAGTTTCAGAGGGATTTTGGGGAAAAATTCATTTCACGGATTTCAACCACCGAGTTGCAGGACTGGCTAGATACGACTTATTCAAATCATACGACTCGCAACACACATCGAAAAAGGATTGTCGTTTTGTGGCGATGGGCGCAAAAACAAGGGTATCTTCCACGAAATGTTAAGACCGAGGCTGAACTAACTGAACGAGCCAAGGAGCTAACCCCGGAACGAGGGATTATCTCCCCGCAAACGTTTCGGGAATTGCTGAACCTGATGAAGGACCGATTTCCACATTATCTTCCAGCATTGGTACTGGCCGGGTTTTGCGGTTTGCGTTGCGATGAGGTCCACAAGCAGAAGTGGGAGGATATTCGGTTGGAGGAATTCAGGCTGCGAGTAACCAGGGCCAAGAGCGGGACTGCTAGCTACAGGCATGTTCAAATATGCCCGGCGGCAGTGGAATGGATGCTGGTGAGCAACCAAAAGCGGGAGGGAAGGGTTTGTCGTAACGAGGCCATTACCCGTATTCGCACGATCGCAAGAAGAAGGGGTTTTGTGCTGCCCGCGAATTGTTTCAGGCACTCATTCGTTAGTTACCTGATCGTGAAGGCTGAAAGTATTGAGGTGGCAACTTTGGAAGCCGGGCATACCGAACGAGTTGCGCACAGAAACTACAAGGCCCTTGTGACTAAAGCCGATGCTGAAGAATGGTTCTCGCTTCGGCCTAATGACAAAAATGGGAAGGTGGTCAGTTTTGAAAGAAGTAAATAAAGTCGTAAAATCTAAAGCTCGTTACCTTCAAAAGATTGAATATGAGGCAAGCTTGAAAATAAATGAGGTAGAACGGAGAGCCTTCCTAAGAAAAAGATACCGTGGAAATTACATCGTAAAGAACCACCCTAAATTGTGGGCCATGCATAATTTCGTCAATCATGTACAATTGTTAAGGGTGGAAAAGGATTCTTTGGTTAGAAGATGGTCCCAACAAGAAAATGAAAAATACTTTGTTGATCTACTAAAATATGCTCAAAAAGCATTGGAGAACTTAGATTACCGCGGGCTCCAACAATTGGGGATGATTATGGAAATAGTTCTTAACGCGGAAAGAAAAAAACCTTCTGACTCCGAAAAGGCACGTAACGCACTTGAAACATATATTGAGAAGAAGATGGATGATGCAATAGCTGCATCTGATTACCCAGACCTAAATCAATATTATTTTGTCAAAGACATAAAACATCCGAAATTTAGCGGATCAGCCCCTAATCCAACGGCCTGGAAAAACCTGCCGATGGAGGTTACTTTTAACCTCCTGGATCCACACAAAAACTCGGAGAGACTACCAATAAAGATTACTTTTAAAATCCTGTATCCAACCAGAAAAGATCTTGAAGAATTTTTAGATGAATCTGATGGCCGGCGCATGGAGCAAATCGTG
The DNA here is from genome assembly GCA_965204545.1 of Opitutales bacterium. Taxonomy (GTDB): domain Bacteria; phylum Verrucomicrobiota; class Verrucomicrobiia; order Opitutales; family UBA2995; genus JAABVD01. The sequence goes on from CBDBFA010000003.1 coordinate 2,841,990, forward strand.
AGAGCGGCCAAAGCCATGGGATATAGGATACGACCTCAAATACCAGGTGTTCCACCCCTTTAGGTGTAGTTCTCGAATTCCCGACAAAAATTAGGGTAGTTTTTGTCGGCCTTGTTTTCTTTTAACCTGGGCATTGATGTGCGTTACTCTGCCCACCTGTGGCAGAAGTCCAACAGAACCCATATTATTTCAACCTGATTGACTCCGCTGAAGTCATGAGACGGTTGGGTTATACCAACGTCTCGAGCTTTCACCGGGCCAGGAAAAAAATGGGTTTCAACGCCGTTAGACTGAATGGTCGCAAGATCATGTTCGTCGAAAAGGAGGTCCACGATTGGGTGATGGACCAAAAGGAACGGCGGGTGCCGCCGAGTTAATGGGATACTTTGGCCGTTGGCATACAGAGCAAAGGTCTAGCCCCACCACCACCTTGAAAGTTTTGGCCCCATGAAGCCTCCTGAAAACTGGAAGGAAAGGCTACAGGAGGAATTCCCGAACAATGAGGCCATTTGGAAGATGGATTGGGAATCTTTTTACCACCGTCATCCCGACCTTACGGAAAAGATTTTTGGATCCAGTGCGATCGAGGCCACAGGGAAAGTTGGCAATTCGGACCACAAAAGACGCACTGAAATACTAGAGGTTCTGCTGATAACCCATGCTTGTCGGTTAAATGCCATGAACCGAATTCATGACCTATTCAAAGTCCGTGAAAATTTGGAAAGACTTAGTTTGAAGGAGTTGCGCCAAGAGTCCGACAAACATCGTGACGAATATAACCGGATAAGGACCGAGAGGTTGCCAGGCCAAAAACGGGCTCTGATCGATTACATCAAAACTGATTTGCTTCCTTTGGCTCATGCCGCTCCAATTGATTCCAAGCCCTTTGGCATTTTTCCAGAATCCGTAGCTTTGCAATCGCGCCTTGTAACGTTAGAAAATGGACAGCCTAAGCCCTATCGCATAGGTGCCACCCGCGCGACCCCTTTGTCCTTTCGCTATTGGTATGCTTTTGCAATGGGAATCCCCTTGGCTAAACGAAAAGAGGGTGTCCAACGAGGTTACCACTATCAGCCCTTGTGGGTAAGCTTGCGAGAATTATACCGTTTGGCCGGATGGTCCAGATTTAGGCGTCACATCCACGTAAAAGCCATCAATGAAGCATTGGACCAAGCTGCAAAGCTACTGCTTGACCAATCGCTTTTTCAAGTGGTCAACATCGGACAATATGCTCGTGAAGAATCAGATTTGGATGAACCGTCTATCTTGATCGAGGTCAAACTCCCGGTTGGTAACCCATACGGGGCAAGGGTAAGCCGGGAACTTTTCGCTGAATATGGACCAAGAAGTTACATAACCTGGTCTCTCTATTTGTATTTGTGCAATGTCTGGAATCGATACATCACCTATAATGGCAAAACATCGAGGCCGGAAATTCCAAAGGTATCCCGCGACGCACAAGGATATTTGCTAGACTCGAAGGACCGGATTATAACGGAAAGAGGGATCCCAGTTACAAGCTACCGCCACCGAAAAGCCATCCATATTGGCGGAACGGAACGCAATCCCCAAATGGACCGGTTGCCGATATTGTGCGCTTCGGATCTGACAAAGCCCTTTGACTGGTGGCCCGGTACGCAATCAAAACAGGCTTCCCATTTGCATAGGAAACGCATTGATACATCGCTTGAAAAATTGGAGTCTGACAAAGTGGCCATAATCGAAAAGGTAAACGGAAGATTCCGATTTTTGCCCGGTCCTCGACACTTCGATTTCTCCTGACAAGGCGATTGCCCTTAGCGGTTTACCTGACCGCCCCTTGCGATTTACCCGACTTCCCTTTGCGATTTACCTGAGTGCCCTTTGCGATTTACCCCTACGCGCGCGTCGCACTAAGAACCCTAAAACCCTAGTATTCCTAGTAGAACTAGGGTTAGGGTTGGGATTGGAATTAAAGGAATCTACTCCTTGAATTGCCAGATTCAGATCCCCCGGCCTCCGACCTCGTGGATTTTCGTATCCCCCGGAAGGCCGGGTTTTCACCTCTCCGACCACTTGCCCCTGGACGTTTGACGTAAACTGGTTCTGCTCGCTCCGCGAGCCCGCATCTTTTTGGGCAGTTGAACGGTTCAGGCCGGCTGTCGCCGGTTTGCTTAGTGAGGAAAAAATCTGGACTCATTAAAGGTATCATCTTCAATTTCAATTAAGGAATAGATTACAATCACCGACCTCAACTGGATCCCCAATTTTTTTGGGGTATCGCAAACGACGTTCTTCGTTGCGTCTACTGACCCGACAAATCCCCCGACATCATTCTTTTCATAATATTGCTTCGACGCCTGGACACGGTCCTTGAACTCACCAAGTAGGCCGCCGTGGACCGAAAGACTACCATGGCCGACTAATTGGCCTGAATTTTCAAGAGTACAGACATGACATCTATTGCTTTGCTCCTCCTCAAAACATCCAATGAACAGTGACATCAAGGCCTCCTGGCTCGGGCAACAAGACTACTTTGGATCGGAGGGCAGGGGGGAATAGAACCGCCGTTTGAGGATCCCCTCCGGGTGTCCATGAGTGCACCGGAGACCGCAGCCGCAGCCGCGTATCAACTTGGTCGCGGCATAAACCTGCTCTTGCAAGCCCGTTGCAGGCCACTTGCAAGACAGGTGTTCAGCCGAAGAGATCACCCTTTCCATGGTCGCAAAAAACTGGGGTGAACGCTTCGGCTGAACCGGGCGGGCGAGCTGCGTAAGTCATGGCGTCGGGGTCATGCCTTGTAATCTTGACGCAGCTTGCTGAGTCAACTGATTCAAGGCTTGACCCTTCCTCGGCCTCAACGAAATCCACTCCAGTGCCGTCATTCCGGAGCGCAGCAGAAGATTTTTTAGATATATTGATGGTTTCCCCAGCATGGAGCAGGGCTGTCATCGAGTTTGAGCGTGGAGTCCTCATCTGTTAGCCGGCTGAAGAAGCTAACTTCAACTTGAACAACTATTGTATTAAGCCATCCGGTTGATGAGGACCTGCAAGAGCTTTTCAAAATTATACCATTCTATCGGTTAACTTTAATATGTGGTTTTTTGTAGAAATTCCCAAAAATTTAAAGATTAAACGTTTAACCAAATTGCTAAATCGATTTACCAAAATTTGTTGTTAAAACGTTTAACCTAATATAATTTCGGAAATATGATTTAGGTAAAACGTTTAACCTTATCTTTTTGCAAATTAAGGCTTGATATTCGGTCCGCTCGGCCTTCACAAATTAAAGGTTATCCTTATATTATTCTGGGCCCGAATTTGCTTTCATATCTTTTCTATCATGAATGGTAGAAAGATGCGTATTGAAGCGAATGAGCAAATGGCCTTTCAAGCAAGCAGACCATGCCGCCAAAGCGCCACGCCAAACCCACCCTCTAAGACATAGTGTTATGTAACAAAAATAATATTAGCGGACCATCTTGGGCTATCCCTGGCCACCGTACCTCCCGATCCCCCGGAAACCGCCACAACACAAAAACATCCTTTCCCGGACCCTCCATCTCCTCCACTCCATTACCCTCTTTTCTCCCATTTGCGCCTTTTGCACTCCTTTGTGGAACAACATTCCTCAAATCCTCTCCCGCCGAAGCCGGCTCCCTTTGCCTTCTTGGCGTGCCCTGCGAGAGCCAATATCTCCATCCCAGCATCAAGCATCGAGATCCCATTCCCTTCTCCCTTCCCCCCAATTCCTAATTCCTGATTGGCGCCCCCTGCGCCTCTCACTCCATCATTCCAACACTCATCGCATTTCAAGCGATGCTAATCCTTGAATATAAACGACTTATGAATATCCCCCCCCCCCCCCCCCCCGAAAATTTCCGGCAGGAGGCCTCCGATGAGCACCCGCTCATCTTTCCCCCTCCTCGCGCTGCTCATCGGCGCGTTTTCCCTGTTCGCTGCCACAACGGCGCAGGCCCAGACCACGGTCAACGTCTCGCTCCACTCCGCCCAAGGCCAGTTCCGGGAGGGTTCCTCCGCGAGGTTCTGGGTTGAGCTGGATAGGCCGCATTCCAGCAGCCTTACCATTCCGTTGATAGCGACGGACACATCGACGGCATTCCACCACAAGGACATAACGGCGGAAGCCGGCGACTACACGGCGCCTTCGTCCATCACCATCCCCGCCGGCGTCACCAAGGTCTGGGGCACGGTGACGGCGAACAGCGACGCGGACACCGACGACGATACCTTCACACTGGCGATCGGCACGGCGCCTGTGTCCTCGGGCGCCGTGGACAAAGCCTGGTTCACCATCATTGACAACGATGCGGTGCAGACGGTCACCCTTTCGGCCACTCCGAGCGTGGTCGACGAGGGTTCGAGCGTAACCATAACGGCCACGCTCTCGGCGGCGGTCGAGAGCAACGTCGGCATTCCGGTGAGTGTAAGGCTGGGCACGGCGGAGTTCTTCGACGTCGGCATGGTGGACAACATCAACATCTTTGCCGGCCAGACCACCGGCACAACCACGGTGGCGACGGAGCAGGACGTGGACGCGGACGACGAGACCTTTAGCGTTTACATACCTCAATACCACCTGGACCAGATGAATCGCATTAATGGGGTGTGGGTGACGGCGGGCGCCGGATCGTCCGTGCAGATCACGATCAGGGACGACGACGGCGGCGGGATAAATCTGGTGGACATTAGCAGGATTGAGGGCGAACCCTACGTCAATTTATCTGTATCGGCTCACGCGGTGACGGAGGGGTCTTCACTGGCGGTGACGGCGACGTTGTCGAGGGCGCTTTCGAGCGCCATCACCATTCCGTTAACGTTGACACTCATATCGGCGGAGTCCACTGACATGGGGTCGCTTACGTCCATAACCATCCCCGCCGGCTCGACCAGCGCTACGGACACGCTGACGACGAACCAGGATGCGGATGAGGACGACGAGATATTTTGGATCTTTTTTGGTGCCAACGACCTGCCTTCGGGCGTTTTTGCAGGCAAAGATACCTTATATTCAATCACTATCCTGGACGACGAGGGGAGTGTATCTATCCACCTTAATATCTTACCGCAAGTGATTAATGAGGGTTCGAGCGCGACGGTGAGGGTGAGTATGAGCAAGCCGCAAACGCAGGCCGTGACGTTCCCGCTGGTTACGTCTAACGTTGGTATTAATGCAGAAGATGCGGCGGAGGAGGGCGACTACGCGCCGCTGAGATCCATCACCATCCCCGCCGGCTCGACCAGCGGCACGGGCACGCTGAGGACGAATCAGGATTCCGACAATGACGACGAGACCTTTTATGTGAGATTCGGGACGTTGCCGGCCTCGCTGACAGTGGACTCTCAGAATGAGACACAGGTGACCATCAATGACGACGACAGCTTGGCACTACTGCTGTCGGCGGAGCAAACGAGTGTGACGGAGGGCGAATCGGTGGAAATCACCATGACGTTCACCAAACCGGTGCCGCTGCAAAAAAACCAATCCGTCCTCATCCCCATCAAGGTGCTGGGGATCGACACCGAGCCGGGCGATATCAGGAGTCCGAGCAGTTTCGGCATCCGGGTCGATGGTGGTATGACCTCGCAGACCTTCTTCGTGGGCACCGGGATCGATGCGGACCGCGATGACGAGACCTTCTGGGTGGAGATCGATGGGGGGAGACTGCCCTGGTGGGTGAACGCGGCCGATCCGTGGTTTGTAAAGATCACCATCGAGGAATACCAGCCGGAGACGCAGACGCCGTTGGAACTGTCCACGCCCTTGGAACTGTCCGCCCCGTTGGTGGAAGGTTTGTCATCAGCAAACCTGAGCGCCCTGGCGGAGACGAGCCAATCCAGAGGGACCTTCGTCATCTTCTCCACCCGTGCGGTAGCGGGAACGGAGGATGAGCGCATGATTGGCGTTTTCGTCATCGAGGATGACCCCAAGACGGTGCTGGTCCAGGCTCAGGGTCCGGAACTGGCCAATCCCCCGCTATCCCTTTCCAATGTCCTGGCCGATCCGGTTCTCACCGTAATCAGACAATCCGATGGCAAGGAACTCGTGGTCAACGACGACTGGGAGGACAGCCAGAAACAGGACGTAACCGACGTTTGGGCAGGCAGTCCGAACCTGGATGCCGGCAGCAAGAGTTCCGCCGCCATTCTCACGCTTCAACCCGGCAGCTATAGCGCGATCGTATCGGGAAAGGACGGAGCTACCGGAGTTGTGCGGGTCGAAGTGTATGACCTCGACTAGATGCTGGATGCTGGGGAATAGACTCTCGCGAAGGTAAGATTTTTGTATGCCCTGGCACCGTATCACCCCACTTTCCCTTTACCTGGGATATGTCTTTCTCGGGCTGATAGCCCATCCACCCTACCTGCGCGGGGCTGATCTTTCATCAGCTTTGCCCTCCCGCGGCCTGGACCCAGGCGATCCCCCGGCATCGTACGTCATTGGCGGAGAAGATGCCCCTTGGGGAGAATATCCGTGGATGGGAGCCCTGGTACGCAACGACGATTCAAATAATTCTCAGTTTTGCGGTTGCACTGCCATCGATCGTTATTGGGTCCTCACGGCAGCTCATTGCCTGGATGATGGAACGGAACCGGATGACTTCAAGGTGTTGTTTGGCCCCGGTCTTCTGGGCAACGACCCCTCCGTTGAGTTGTTCAAAGCCGATGCCATTGTAATGCACCCCAACTATTCTTCCATTTACGATCTGGACTACGATATCGCCCTGGCCAAGCTCAAGACCCCATTGCCTGAATCCATTCCCATCCTTCCTCTGATAAGCGACCCCGGTTTGGAGCAAGCCGGAAAAACCGCCAGAATCATAGGTTGGGGGTTTACCAATTTCGATTTTCGGAATTTTATGAACCCGAGTTTCTTGCAGGAGGCGGATGTGGAATTGTTTAGCCGCGAATTTGCTAACGGCGACGATTTTTTCGGAGGATTCATCACCGAAAACGTTTTGGTTGCCGGAAGCCTGGATCCCTACAGAGCCGTCCATTTTGGCGACAGCGGCGGTCCGTTGCTGGGATTCAATGCCGAGCTGGACCGGTGGGAGCAAATCGCAGTCGTCAGCTTTGGCGCCGGATGCACTAAAGCCAGCAACCCCATCGGAGGTTTTACCCGCATTTCGCGATTCATTCCGTGGATAGATGAAATAATCTCCAAAGATTTTTTTAGTTGGATGAGGGTCAATGGCATCGACGAGTTAACCCATGAGGATGGTGATGGGAATGCCCTCCTCATGGAATATATTTTTGGATCGGACCCTAACGAACGGGATGCCATAAACTGGTATCCGCAACTGGAGGCGGACCGGGAAACGGGGGATCGGGCGATTGTTCTGCCGATCAGGCTGAGGCAGGAAATTCCCAAGCTGGGTTTTCGCTTTGAGAATACTTTGAATTTGAACGATTGGAAATTGTTGCACTTGCCTTGGAATGAATTGGCCCGGGAGACATTTCCGGAATCGCGGGAAGTCCTCTATCAAATCCCACTGGTTTCCAAGGCCAGCCCCGAGGGATTCTTTCGGCTGACTCACCAGGATTTTAACGGCATACTGTACGGACCCTATCCGTTACTGGTTGGCTCAACTGCCTTTGGACAATTCAACCATGAAATTGATGCGAGGGGAATCACCCGTTATGATTATCTCATCGATAACCTGGGATTATTGGATGAGATTCGATTGACCGTGGTTTCAGACGTCGCATCGCCCATACGATTGCGCGTGGTTGATTTGGAAACCGTAAGGGTGCAATTGGACGTGGAGGGTGATGCGACGACTGAAACCGCCCCTTCAGTTGTAGCCGGAAGATTGTTTCCCCTGCCGGGAAAACAATACCTCGCCCGGGTGGAATCCACTCAACATTTCTTTCCACAGAACTTCAATATCAGCGCCGAACCGGGAGGGAATCAGATGGTCCTTCTTCCCGGTGGCACCGTGGAGGGCTCGCTTTCTCCAACGGATATCCAATACAAACGATCGAACCATTTCGCCGACTCCTACCAGGTTCAGTTGCAAGCAGAGACAACCTACCGGATTGTGGTCAGGACCGAGGAGTTTGATCCCATCCTCTTTGTCCGGGACAACACGAGCCTTGAGCAAATCCAAGAGGTGGATGAACACCCTCCAGGAAAGCCGGAAGAGGTATTAATCAGAACCGGGGCCGCGCCGAATGTGGAATTAACCGTCAGTTCATGGAGGCCGGAGGAGTTGGGTGAATACTCCATCGAGGTTAACGCCCACACAGAACCTGATTCCCTGCAACCGGGAGATGAGACCATTGGCTTTTTCAATGCCAGCGACACAAAGGTGGACTCCCCAAATGGGACAATCTATTTGGATTCCATTGGTTTAAACCTGGAAGACACCGGAACTCCGATTTCAGTACAGGTCAAAGGATTTGACAATTTCTACCCATCCTTTGGGATTCTGGATGTTACCGATGAAGTTGTCCTTACATCTCAACTAGCCTGGTGTGAGGACAGGTATTTTACCTTTACCCCCGAGGCGGAAAAAACTTATGAGGTCAGGGTAGCCACCACCAGTTCGAACCTGGGTGAAAACTACCATTTGGCCCTTTATGCGGAAAGTTCATCGCCGGTAGATCGGTCAAATGTTGCGGCCAAGCCGCATTGGAACAAGTTGCCCCTTAGGCCGGAAGCGTCCATTTCGATTGGGAAGCTTATCTTCCCTTAAACTAGAGGGGGAGGAGAATGGTCCGGAATCTTTCGCACATTCAAAAATACTCGCTATGCTATCGTATCCAGGCGCTCAACGCTGTAGTGCTCCCACCTGAATCAAGATTGAAGTAAAGAGTATTTGTTTCTGATTGATGGGTTAAATGGGTCCTCAGATTGTTGAGGTGTCCTTTGCTTGATTCCTGAATGATGAAAATCCTGATTTATCGAGCCATCCGGTTGTTAAGGACCTGCAAGATCTTTTCGAAACCAAACCATTCTATCGGCCAATTTTAATAAGTGGGTTTTTGGTTAAAATTCCCGAAAATTTAAAGGTTAAACGTTTAACTGAAATCCTGCTAAATCGATTTATCAAAAATTGATATTAAAACGATTAGCTTAAGATCATTTCCGCGGCACGGCTTAGGTTAAACGTTTAACCTTGTCTTTATAGTGTTGCCGGCAAAATAGGGCTTGATATTCGGGCCGCTCGGCACTCATTAATTAGGGGGTTTTCCTACCCTGAGCCAAATTTTGCTTTGATAGGTTTGCGGTCAAAGAAAAGAAAAAGGACACTTAAAGCGAATAAGAAAATAGCCTACCGAGGAAACCGACTATGGAGCCAAAGCACCCCGCTAGACCCACCCGCCTAGACATAGCGGCGGACCATCTTGGACAATCTGTGGCCCACGTCGAGGACCGGCGTTTCCATATTGGCATCGGGGTCCCCGTGGACTTTCTCCAGGCATCCTTCCATAAAATCGTCGATAACACCTCCGCCAACACCCTGGTGCCCGGACCGCGCGACGCGGTATGGTGTTTCAGGATCAGGATTCCGCCAATGCCACTGCATCTGGGTATGGGCTTCTCGCCGGCTATCGCCTACCTATTTCCCATTTCCGCTAAAGTTTGTGGTTTGTGCCATTTCCTTAACGGGACCTAAACCTAACCCTTATTTCTAATTCCCTCTTCTATTTCAGCTCCGCCTTGGGACCGTCTTCTGCATATCCTCCATGCCTTGAATGCCAATAGGAATGTGACTTCGGTCATCCTGGCAAAAGAGATGGGCGTTAGCGAACGGACGGTGAAGCGGTACATTGCCTATATGCGAGGAATCCTGGGTGTTGAGATCATTTGGGAGCCAACCTCGCGGTCCTATTATTGTGAACGCCACTATGATTATCTTCCATTACTTCGGATAACTGGTGAGGAAGCACTGTCCCTTACCTTGGCGAGTAAGACCTTTGCAACCTGGAAAGGTTCAGCACTTGGGAAAGCTTTGAACTCTGTTCTGGTTAAAGTTGGTCAAGTGATCGGCGGGGCTGTCTCGGTACCCGTTTCTGAGATAAAGGGGTTGGTAAGTACTCCCCAAATTGGGAGAGAACATGATAGGGAACATACTTGGTTTGGTCCCTTGCTGGAGGCCGTGCGTCGAAAAAGAGAGCTTAAGATTCTTTATAAGAAACCAGGTGCCGAGCGCGCCGAAAACCGGACGCTTTGGCCCTTGCACCTAGCCTTAATGGATCATCAGTGGGTACTTGTGTTCTGGGATCCCAATATAGTTGAACCGCGCAAATTTTTGTTGAATCGAATTGAGGCAGTGGAAAAAACTCAAAATACGTTTTCCTCTCCCATAGACTTTAATTTAGATGACTATCTAAAGAACAGTTTTGGCCTGTTCACTGGTGACAATGTGATCGAAGTGAAAATTCATTTCGATAAATTAGCAGCTCCCTTTATACGCGAACGAAAATGGCACACGAGTCAGCAAATAAAGGAGTTACCTAAAGGTGAAATCAACGCCCACTTTAAAGTAAATCATCTTATGGACATTCAACGGTGGGTTCTCTCCTGGGGCAGTCATGCTGAGGTGTTAAAACCCAAAAAACTCCGAACCCAAATTTTCAAAGAGATCGAAGTCCTCCACGAAAAATATGAATAAACTTATCATCAGGGACAGGTTTTGTCACCTCACATGTGATAGAATCGCCTAAATATGAAATTTCACGCCCATACGGCTTTTCTCCTCCCCGAATTGAGCACTCCTCGCACCTTGTCGAAGCCATCCAATGGCTCAATAACGGATTTTTTTCCCTCTGAGTGCTTGGACCCTACGCCTATAGGGAATTAGACCTGCACGGATAAGTAATCCATTTGGTCATCAATATGAGAGGAAGCGGGATTTAAAGCTGTGGAAATCGAACTCAATAAATTGTGGGCAAAGACAGATGCTGAAGGGCAACCAGCGCTATCAGTAAGAGACCACTGTCTAAACGTTGGTGCTGTAGGAGAATTCATTCTTCAAATCCTTCCACCATTTCTGCGCAAACTTTTTCCCCGTCAATCTGCAATATTAATTGCCCTGCACGATATTGGAAAAATTTCGCCAGGCTTTCAGCTCAAGAGTTCAAAATGGAAATTAGAATGCCAAGAATTCCTAAAACTAGGAGCCTCAGATAGCTACGAACCTAAGCACGCCATTGTCAGTCAATTGATCTTGGCAAGAAGATTACCGAGGGTTTCGAATTGGTTAATTGCCGTTGGCGGACATCACGGGAATTACCCTACCCATCGTGCCCGTCCGAGAGGTGATGCGTGCAGAGCACACAATCACCCGGATTGGGCTGAAAAAGCCCGCGAAAAACTCATAGCAGAGCTGACACAATTTTTTGGTCCATTGCGCGATGAATCCGTTGATAAGGGACCCCATTTACACTTGTTAACCGGATTCATAATTTTTTCCGACTGGATTGGATCGAACACCGAATGGTTTCCTCTGAATGAGAAGACGCCAGTCACTATTGAAACTGCAAGGAAGAGGGCTAGGGGATCAGTTGTTAAAATTGGTTGGTCTCAGCGCTCGGTACAGCCCGGACTCAACTTTCCCAAATTATTCGCTAAAAATGGTGCGCCGAGGTTTGAACCCCGTCCACTTCAGAAGACGCTACTCTCTGCTATCGACATGCCAGGACTTTATATCGTTGAAGCTCCTATGGGATGTGGAAAAACTGAAGCCGCCTTGGCTTCCGCCTACAGGCGTTGGGACGAAGGCGACGAGTCGGGACTTTATTTCGCATTGCCGACTCAACTAACCAGCAACCGAATTAATGAGCGGGTCTTGACATTTCTGTCCAATGTCGTCAGCGATCAAACTTCCATTGCTCTAGTCCATGGCGCGGCTTGGCTTAGCGATGGCCGAATAAGTTCGATTTATCCGACTTTTTCAGACCCCGAGGAAAGGAAGGAAGCCAATGAATCAAACCGCTGGTTTTCAGACAATCGAAAGGCGTTGTTGGCTCCCTTTGGTGTTGGCACAATCGATCAAGCTCTCATGGCAACGATGGCGACTCGCTTTTCAGCGCTACGACTATTCGCCCTTAGCGGTAAGGTGATCGTTATTGATGAAGTCCATTCTTATGATCCCTACACCTCCGCTCTAGTCGATGAAGCCGTCAAATGGCTCTTACAATGTGGCTGCACCATAATTATTCTATCTGCTACCCTGACTGCATGTCGTCGGGCTGGGCTAGTCGCTGCGGCAGGAGCGAAAGAATGTAAGATTTCTTCGGCTTACCCGCTAGTAACGAAATTGGCGAAGGATTCTGGAACGGCCTGCATCCATCTGGTAAGCGAGCCAAAAACAGATGGAATCGAAGTTCAGATTGAAAACATCGCGGTTGATTCTAGGGAATGGATCATCCGCGCTGCGGAAGCTGCAGAGACCGGTGCTTGCGTCCTGATAGTGCGTAATACCGTTGCCCTTGCACAAGAGACCTATCGCCTGCTCAAAACGGAATGTAGCGAGCGTGTAGAGTCGTTTGGCCTTATCCACAGCCGCTTCCCCCAATTCCGCCGCAATGAAAACGAAAAGGACTGGATGCAAAAGCTGGGAAAAGGCAACAAATTCCGGCCTAAGGGTGCCATACTCGTTGGAACCCAAGTCGTCGAACAATCAGTTGATATTGATGCCGATTTACTTATAACCGACTTGGCACCAACAGACCTAATTCTTCAACGGATCGGGCGGCTTCACCGCCATCAGCGCCAGCGTCCTACCGGTTTCGACAAACCCGTTTGTTGTATCCTGCAACCTCAGGTAGATTGGGAGCAGGATGGAAAGGGCACAAAGCAAGCATTAGGCCCAAGTGCCTATGTCTACCCGCCATTCACACTCTTTCAGGCCCAACGTATTTGGAAGAAACGTTCCGCGATTCAACTTCCTGACTCACTCCGGAATCTGTTGGAAACATCGGAAGCCATTCCACCAAAATTGCCAAGCGGAGCCCAGGCATTACTAAACGAATTAAGGGAGAAAACCAGGAAGATGAGGCTTCAAGCGAAAGCACAGAACATTTTCTCACGAAATCCTACCCTTGATGACATTGAGGGTCTAAAAACTCGGTGGGGTTCGCAGCCAAGTGCATACATTGTATTGCTATCGGAGTCTCCGGTTTACCAAGATGGGCGCATAAAAATTGAGTTCACCAGTGGGCAAAAGTGCAGTTTCACCCGCGGTCCATTCAATTTTGAAATTGCACATGCTCTCAACCTGAACGCTATTCGTGTGCCTGCCTATGTTCTCCCGAAGCCCAATCAAAACAGTAACTATTTCGATTGGGTTGATCAACATCTATCGTCATCCGCTCTATTTCTTTGCAAGAAGGACTCCACAGAATGCCGTCCTCTGGATTCTAGCGAATCTGAGTCTTACCGAATTAGTTATCACCCGGAAATCGGTCTCAGTTACGAGCGTATTGACTCCTCACCATCCCAATTTTCCAAGTGGGAAGAGGACTTTTGGTTTTAAGAACACCAATGAGAAAATAACCTAATGAATCAATTTAATCTCATCGACAATTCATGGATTCCTGTTCGCTACCTGGATGGCAAACAATGTCTGATTAGCCTCGAAACCGCCTTTGTGGACGCAACTAGAATTGCAGATCTGAATTGCCAACCACACGAGCGAATTTCTCTAATGCGGTTATTGGTGTGTATTACACAAACGGTATTTGCGCCACCGGTTACGGATGAGGACTGGGAAGGTTATGCCGAATCTATGGCAACCGATATTCCCGCCTATCTCAACCGCGATCAAGTCTTTCAGAATTTCAACCTACTTGGAAATGGGCCGAGATTTTTGCAGTTGCCACTTACAGAAACAAAACAAACCCCAAAACTCGACTTCCTGGAATTCAAGTTTGGCAGTAATCCCAGGTTTATTGACCATACAGCAGGTGAAATCCGAAAGCATGAACCTCATCAGATCGCTTTAAATTTATTGTGTTTTCAAAACTTTTATGTCGGTGGTAGCACAGGATCACCTGCTAATGGTGGTGTATCAGGGAATGGTCCGGCACTTAAGATGCTTCATACTTATCTAATCGGAGGATCACTAAAACACACAATTGTCCTTAATTGCTTAGACAGACAACAAATCCGAGAATTAGGTGTTCCATTTTGGGAGACTGAGGCCAAATTAACTTCAAATTGTTCAAGTGGCTACCTAAACAGACTGGTGCCTCGCTCATGTAAGATTTGGATTCGAAAAGGGCTCACGCACTTTCGTATCGAACAAGGTGTAAAGCATGAGGAATTCGAAGCTTATCGTGAGCCATCTGCCACAGTGAAAGTTGGTAATGATAAAAAGTTGCATCTTTTGCGTGCAGAATATGATAAAGGCATCTGGCGTGATTTGCATTTAATTACCTGCATGAAAAACTTCCAAGAGGAGAACGCTACAGGCCCAAAATCCTTACAGAGCCATCTAGATCAATTTGAAGAAGATTCAGACATTTCACTTTGGTCTGGAGAATTAATTAAAGGAATAAGGGCAAAAATTGAAGGCTCACAGGAGGCTTTTTTGACGATCCCATATAGGTTATTCTCAGAACATGGCCAAAGCACTTACTCCGCAGGAATTTCTTATTCCGATAAGATCTCAAGCATTTTAGGATTTGCAGTAGATTCATATGCAAAAACTCTCGAAGCTAAATCATCACGAGCAAAAAAATCTGCTCACCGAAAGGGGCTTATAAATGTTGCCAAACGATATTTCTGGAACGCTCTTGATCAGCAAGTCGATACACTTTTAGAAATCGTCAGGCATCCAGAAGCCCGCAAGGAGGACTTTGGAAAGGGTTACGACCCTTGGACGTTGACTGTGAATTGCGCAGCACGCATGGCCTTCAAAGACACCTGTCCACGGCGGAGCCCTCGTCAACTGAAAGCCTATGCTGCCGGACTACGCACGCTTTGCATCAAAAATAAACAACCTTTAAATTAGCGGAAGAAACCATGACCATACATAATAAATTACGAGAAAATGAGCCATTCGTTGAGGCCTTACTCAAGCACTGTCATGGGGACCATAACCGCGGCAACCGAGCCGAACTTCGACGCTATTGGAGCCCCGCAACAAGACATTACGCATGGCCCCATCTCGGTAAATTGAAAGCAATCAGCTCCCGACAAAATGAAAGTATTACTCCAGACGGTGTTCTTGCCGCCCTCTTTGCGGAAAACCCAAATCACGAACCCGGTGGAATGCGACTTGGTCAATCAGCTCTGAAACTAGCTGGCGGAAACCAAGAAAGTGACAGTTTTGGTGCATTCGAACGGCATTTCCAGCGTCTGTTATCCTGCGAAGACGGCAACCTCGAAGAGCTTGGTTATCAAATGTACCGCTTATGTAAACGCTTGGGGAGAGATAGCATTGCTCTGGATTTCAATTCTTTACTTTGGGACCTGCGTAATTGGCGGAATATGTCTGAAATAGTTAAAACGGGCTGGGCACGCGATTTTTATCAAGCGCCCTCTGATCGAGAACTTCCGAATCCAACGCCTACAAAATGAATGAAGTATTGTATTTAACAAAAATCGAAATCGATTTTGAGATGGCACATCTTTTTGGTCTCCGTGACAGCTATGCATGGCATCAGAAGATTTGGAAAGCGTTTCCAGATCGTCATGGTGCAACACGAAACTTTCTAACTCGCTTGGACGAAATCGACGGAGGATTCAGGTTACTCCTCTTATCGTTGACCCAGCCTACCCGTCCAGACTGGTGCCCCGAGGCTGCATGGAATGGAAAAGAGATACCTGATTCATTCTATGAGCATAGAAATTACCGATTTTCCCTATTAGCAAACACAACAAAAAAAGTGCGTTCCAACGCAAAGGGAGAGTTGCTCAAGAACAGTCGCCGAGTACCGCTTACCAAACGGAAAGACTTACTCGAGTGGTTATCCCGGAAAGCAAGTCAATCCGGCTTCGTTATCGAACCTAAGAACATTCGATCTGTTCCCCGACCACGCGTAACGTTTGTCAAAGATGGTACTGCTGGTCAGCACTGTGCAACCGAATTTATCGGCAATCTTCAAGTCAGAGATAATCAGCTGTTTCGGCAAGCTGTCCTTAAGGGGATTGGACCGGCCCGTGCCTTTGGTTTTGGCCTGCTCTGCCTCACTCCACTTTCCTGATTCCAATAAGCAACGTTAACCAATTAAACTCCATTATAAATTATGAAAATTATTGAACTCCATATCCTCCAATCCTATCCCGTGTCTTGCCTGAACCGCGATGACGTGGGCTCTCCCAAGAGCGCTGTCTTCGGCGGCCACCGACGCGCGCGAATATCCAGTCAGTGTCTGAAGCGCGCAGTTCGTCTCTACGCAAAAAGTATTGCGCCAAACTTTGAAGGCGTTCGTAGCCGCTTTCTTCATGATCGGTTCAAGGCCGCCCTAATTGAAGCCGGTTTAGATGAGGACGCGTCGGAAGAAAATGCGGAAGGGCTTTGCAACGAATTCAGCAAACTAGATTCCAAGCACCCCGGCCAGGTAAAGACCGCGGTTTATCTTTCGCCGAAGGAGATTGAGGAAATTGCCACCGCAATTTCGGCCAATGAAAAACCAAAGAAGGCAATCAAAAAAGTGAACCGCCTAGATGCAGCTGACATCGCTTTGTTCGGGCGCATGGTCGCTAACGATGCTAGCCTTAACGTTGAAGGTGCGGCTATGTTCTCCCACGCACTTTCGACACATAAGAGTTCTAACGAAGTTGATTATTTTGCTGCGGTGGATGATGCCAAGCCTGAATCGGAAGACGCGGGTGCAGCGATGACAGGAACTTTGGAATACAGCTCGGCAACTTACTATCGTTATGTGGCATTAAACCTTGGCCTACTCTTTGATGATAAGCATCTCGGTCTACTGAACTTCGACGAACGCAAAGCTGTAGTGGATGCTTTTATTCGCGCCACGCTCATGTCAGTGCCAGGTGCCCGAAAGAATTCGATGAATGCCCATACATTGCCCTTCGAGGTGTTCGCAACCTACAAGAAGCAAGGTCAGCCCATTCAACTCGTCAATGCTTTTGAAAAACCCGTAAAAGCAATTCCTGGAAAAGGATTCGCGGAGAGTTCACTTGAAGCCCTGCAAGAGGAACTAACAAAACTGAAAGATATTTGGGGAATCGAACACACCGAAGAACTCTGGCTTTCTGAAGAAGGCCTACGACTGTTCATCGGAAAATTAACGAGTTATGTCCAATAGTGCACTTGCAATATATTTTGATGCTCCAATGCAATCATGGGGCGCATCCTCTCGGTATGAACATCGTGAAACCGAGGCCTTTCCAACAAAGAGCGGTGTTCTTGGGATGCTTGCTGCGGCGATGGGGATAGATAAAGACTCTGAAGAAGAGGCGAATGCTATTGCGGAGCTAAGCTCGATCACATTCTCGGCCTTGAGAATAAATGGAAATGGAAACCGCCTCGTTCAAAGATTAACGGATTACCATACCGTCGGTGGTGGCTACGACAAAAAGGACCCCAATCAAAAATTACATATCCCGCGAAAAGCATCCGGTGGGTTTATCTCTAATGCTGTCATTACACGCCGCACCTATCTGACAGATGCGAAGTTTGTAGCAATTCTCCAAGGCGAAACTGAATTACTCCTCCGTTGCTCGACGGCTTTGAAAGACCCCAAATGGGGAATCTGGTTTGGTCGGAAAGCTTGCCTACCTGCAGCTCCCCTCACACCGTGCATAGCGGACACAAAAGCAGCAGCCATCGAAAAACTGGGGAAAATTATAGATTTCGACACCGAAGCACTTGGGCCAGGACAAACTGAAGAGTCAGGGGATGGGGCCTATCACCAGAATGACCAGCCAATTTCCTTCGCCAATCAAGTCTACCGTTCACGCCCCGTCAAGCGAAGCTAAACCTCATGCCACTATTTCAGCGACCCCCACTAGATACTCTGACACCCGCCAATGACCGATGGACACCTCTCTATCTGGAACATGGAAGAATGGAAGTGGATGACTCCTCTATCAAGTGAATCAGCAGTGATGGCAAGACATGCAAGATACCGGTGGCTACGGTATCCGCCTTGATTCTAGGTCCAGGAACCACGATAACTCATGCTGCGGTAAAAACAGCCGCACAGTGCAATTGCCCACTGCTTTGGCTGGGACAAGATGGCCTGCGTTTCTACTCATTCGGTATCACGCCAAATCACAACAATTCGATGGCCCGGATGCATGCTGAAGCTTGGGCAGCACCTCGAAAGCGTAATGAGGTAGCCCGCCGAATGTTCCGATACCGTTTTAAAGATGTACCATCGAGTGGTGTATCCATAAAGCGGTTACGAGGCATGGAAGGCAAACGCGTTAAGCGCATCTATGAAAAACTTGGGAAAGAGTTTGGCGTTACCTGGAAAGGACGGAATTACTCTCCGTCAAATTGGAGCATGGCGGACACCATAAATCGCGCACTATCTGCAGCCACTGCGTCTCACTACGCCCTTACCGCTGCCGTTTGTTGTTCGATGGGATTTATCCCGCAACTCGGATTCATTCATAAATCCGGGACCCTCCCTTTTATCTACGATGTTGCCGACCTGTATAAACAAGATACTTCCTGGCCCGCTGCATTCGAAGCAATCTCCATTGATCCTGATGATGATGGAACTTTGGTGCGAAAAATATTCAAGCGAAACGTCGAAAATAGCCGAATGCTCAAACGGTTGCCAACTGAACTCAAAGCCCTGTTTGAGGATCTAAAAACTTCAAAGGATCCAAAAGCTCACCCTTTACAACCAAGGATTGACCTATGACTGTGATAGTAGCTAACGATGTTCCCGCGTTTGTTCGTGGACATCTAAAACGCTGGTTTATCGAACCTCGGGCGAATGTTTTCATCGGCACACTCAACATGCGAACCCACGAAAAGGTAATGCAATTTATTGTTAAGCACTCCCCTCCTGAATTTGGATTCCTTAGCATAACCTCATGGCCAAATTGCCAAGGCTATAAAATTGAGCGTTTCGGCCCTCTTGGGGCAAGCGGTCGCAAAGAAATAGAACTTTCAGGAATACTCCTTATAGACGACTCAGCCCATAGATAGGCATAATGGAATTGGTTTTCGATACAGAAACCACAGGAATAACCCGGCTCAGTTTTGCAAATAAGCTGAATTATAAAAAATGGCCTCGTTTAGTCCAAGTCGCTTGGATTTTAGTCAAAGATGGAGCAATTCAATTTCAGGGTGATTCAATTATCCGGCCCGTAGATTTTCTAATCCCTCCCAAAACTACCCAGATACACGGAATTACCCAAGAGAGGGCTGAATCCAACGGGGCTGATATTCGCCATGCACTGACCGAAATTTCCTATATGATGGAGAGGGCGGAGGCTATAGTGGCTCATAATTTAGCCTTTGATTTGGGAGTCCTTGAAAGCGAAGCGATTAGACTGAATCGCAAACTAAAAATTCCTCAGAAGCGAATTTGCACCCAATACTTGGGTAGAATATACATGCATAAGGAGAAAAGACGAAAGTTGGGTGGTTACCCGAGCTTGAGTCAGTTATACGAATCACTTTTTGGATTTACTTTCAATCCTAAACACAATGCTGTCACTGATACAGTTGCCTGTTTCCATGTCTTCAAACGACTCAAACAACTCGGATACGTTCGCTAGACCACCCTTCCAATTTCGATTAATTTTTTGATTTGGCTTTTGTAAGTGCTTGATAATTCAAGTGTTTTCCCCACCCGCGTGGGGATGGACCGTTGGCAGGCCTCTTGAATTACGATCTGCGGGCGTTTTCCCCACCCGCGTGGGGATGGACCGCTCCGCGATGCCGTGGAAGGTCCGAGACGTACGTTTTCCCCACCCGCGTGGGGATGGACCGCTCATGGATCCTGGCCCAGCGCTCCTGGGGGAGTTTTCCCCACCCGCGTGGGGATGGACCGGCTAACCCGTCCCTTGGAACCGCCAAGACTTGGTTTTCCCCACCCGCGTGGGGATGGACCGCCATCGCGTCTCAGTATCTCGGTGAGAGAAGGGTTTTCCCCACCCGCGTGGGGATGGACCGTTTTCAACGAGCCAGCCGATTTGCCTAACCGTGTTTTCCCCACCCGCGTGGGGATGGACCGCCGACCGTAACCCGCACCGGCAACTTCGGGATGTTTTCCCCACCCGCGTGGGGATGGACCGATGAGTCGCAAAGACTTCATGGCACACATCGAGTTTTCCCCACCCGCGTGGGGATGGACCGCTATTGGGGATATAGCCCATGCGCTTCGGGCTGTTTTCCCCACCCGCGTGGGGATGGACCGCCGAAACTCATTCCGTCAATATCCCGGCGATCGTTTTCCCCACCCGCGTGGGGATGGACCGCGTCCCAGAGTTGCGATCCGCCCTGACGACCGGTTTTCCCCACCCGCGTGGGGATGGACCGCTACGATGTCGCGGTGGTGATCGTCGTGGGGGGTTTTCCCCACCCGCGTGGGGATGGACCGGCATGGAGTTTGCTGCCACAGTGCCAGATTTAGTTTTCCCCACCCGCGTGGGGATGGACCGCCCCAGCCCCAGGATCCACCCCAGCTAATGGCGTTTTCCCCACCCGCGTGGGGATGGACCGGTAAAGACTCCGCGTCTATCCAGCGTTGAAAGGTTTTCCCCACCCGCGTGGGGATGGACCGTCTGCCGGCCAGGTTAAAAAGAGTTTTGGAAAGTTTTCCCCACCCGCGTGGGGATGGACCGCCGCTTGCCCGCGATACCGACAGCATGGATGGGTTTTCCCCACCCGCGTGGGGATGGACCGCTATTCCCCGTTACCAACTTCACAAAGTGGCCGTTTTCCCCACCCGCGTGGGGATGGACCGCGTCGTTTGCGTTGCGGTTGCAAAGGCGGGATGTTTTCCCCACCCGCGTGGGGATGGACCGACCTGTCTGGCCGACTGGTCGCCATTGGCAGCGTTTTCCCCACCCGCGTGGGGATGGACCGAGATAAACAGCGCCCCGCTCGTTCCTTCGATCGTTTTCCCCACCCGCGTGGGGATGGACCGCAGTAAATTTTGCAACCACCCCCCTGGTGAAGGTTTTCCCCACCCGCGTGGGGATGGACCGAGCACAAATTCGGCAAGGTCGAGCTGGACACCGTTTTCCCCACCCGCGTGGGGATGGACCGCCGACGATCATCCAGAATAGATCCTTGCCCAGGTTTTCCCCACCCGCGTGGGGATGGACCGTCGTCATGGCGCCCCCAGCGGCAATTCCGCCGGTTTTCCCCACCCGCGTGGGGATGGACCGGAGTTTGTTGACGAACTAAAGGACCTTCCCGAGTTTTCCCCACCCGCGTGGGGATGGACCGGCAGGGCTATTGTGCCTGTCCGTCTCCGTATCGTTTTCCCCACCCGCGTGGGGATGGACCGTTTATAAAAGCAGTCTTTTTCCCCCAACTAGGGTTTTCCCCACCCGCGTGGGGATGGACCGGCGGCGGAATTTGGCAATCTGGCGGCGCGGCCGTTTTCCCCACCCGCGTGGGGATGGACCGTTATGGGGTTTGCTCAGGACGTAGGTTATATCGTTTTCCCCACCCGCGTGGGGATGGACCGTCCATCGAGGTCTAAAAGATCGGTCACGGTATGTTTTCCCCACCCGCGTGGGGATGGACCGCAGGACGACAACATAGGCCTGCGCGGGTTAAGGTTTTCCCCACCCGCGTGGGGATGGACCGGCCTCCAAGAGCCCCACTCCTAGGATTAGGTCGTTTTCCCCACCCGCGTGGGGATGGACCGTTCTGTCGGGGGCGTCCAATTGACTTCCAAGGGTTTTCCCCACCCGCGTGGGGATGGACCGACGTTGGAGTCACCAACAACAGATCCAAGACTGTTTTCCCCACCCGCGTGGGGATGGACCGTCAGATGGTCCAGCAGTATGGCCTGTTTGAAGGTTTTCCCCACCCGCGTGGGGATGGACCGTGCTTTTCCAGCTTGTCGTCGAGTTTGATCCAGTTTTCCCCACCCGCGTGGGGATGGACCGTGGATCGGAGCCCGGATCGCGGCGAAGCGAGAGTTTTCCCCACCCGCGTGGGGATGGACCGGTTTCATCCGTGGTGGTGACCGATGAGAATTCGTTTTCCCCACCCGCGTGGGGATGGACCGGTATCGGTCGAACCATCAATGTCGGTTTTGCCGTTTTCCCCACCCGCGTGGGGATGGACCGCCAGAAGCCTGCGGAGGAGCTCCTCTTTTTCGGTTTTCCCCACCCGCGTGGGGATGGACCGCCCTGGAGAAGTCTACTGCCCCTGGCGGAGAGGTTTTCCCCACCCGCGTGGGGATGGACCGCGGTGGAATTCCAGGAAATTGACTTTGCCAGGGTTTTCCCCACCCGCGTGGGGATGGACCGTGTGGGCAGAGTTACCATGCAGCCTATGCAGCGTTTTCCCCACCCGCGTGGGGATGGACCGCCGTCAAAGGCTCCCATCTTCTGGAACTCGAAGTTTTCCCCACCCGCGTGGGGATGGACCGTCGACCTGGTCGAGAGGGATCCGGGCTCGATGGTTTTCCCCACCCGCGTGGGGATGGACCGACACGGCAGTTCCTTCGGGCAGGCTTGTAAGGGTTTTCCCCACCCGCGTGGGGATGGACCGTCAAGGCAATTCAGGTCAGGAATTCGGCAAGAGTTTTCCCCACCCGCGTGGGGATGGACCGTTTACAACGACCTTTCGGGGGAAATCGTCAACGTTTTCCCCACCCGCGTGGGGATGGACCGCAGATTATTGAGAAGATGCTAACGGCAATGGGGTTTTCCCCACCCGCGTGGGGATGGACCGTTCAACCGGAGGGTATTTGCTAGCATTATCAGGTTTTCCCCACCCGCGTGGGGATGGACCGTTCAGTTGCATGCCTGCGGCACCAAGTTCGGTGTTTTCCCCACCCGCGTGGGGATGGACCGATAACCGGGTGCAGATCGACTTCCCGGCGAAGGTTTTCCCCACCCGCGTGGGGATGGACCGTCCTCGCCATGCTTCATCATGCGCTTGCTGTCGTTTTCCCCACCCGCGTGGGGATGGACCGTCTATGCCAGTGCTTGAATCTCCGGGATAGATGTTTTTCCCACCCGCGTGGGGATGGACCGTCCCGGCATTTCTGGAATAAATCCATGAAACCGTTTTCCCCACCCGCGTGGGGATGGACCGCGGTGGAATTCCAGGAAATTGACTTTGCCAGGGTTTTCCCCACCCGCGTGGGGATGGACCGTCTTCCAGGTAGAAGACGGCCCCTTGCCGGTGGTTTTCCCCACCCGCGTGGGGATGGACCGCTTGCAAGGATTGATTGGTTACTTGACTTGGAGTTTTCCCCACCCGCGTGGGGATGGACCGTCTGGGACGAATACTACGAAGGCTCAGGCGTCGTTTTCCCCACCCGCGTGGGGATGGACCGCTGCATTTCGCCACCAACAACAACGGCTATCCGTTTTCCCCACCCGCGTGGGGATGGACCGCAGGGTGGCGGCCTTTGTTCCTGTGGTGACGAGTTTTCCCCACCCGCGTGGGGATGGACCGTCTATATCGTCTCCCGGAATATGCCTTTCCTCGTTTTCCCCACCCGCGTGGGGATGGACCGTGTGGGATCCCTTGAGCCTAGCAAGCCGGGCGGTTTTCCCCACCCGCGTGGGGATGGACCGCCTTTGATCGGTTGTTTCTCTTCCGAGGGAAAGTTTTCCCCACCCGCGTGGGGATGGACCGACGAACCGGCAAGCGTGTATCGTTGGCTTGAAGTTTTCCCCACCCGCGTGGGGATGGACCGGAGAGGTCGTCGACTATCACATGGACACGTAAGTTTTCCCCACCCGCGTGGGGATGGACCGCCTCAATCAGCACCACACAAACCAGCAGAATTGTTTTCCCCACCCGCGTGGGGATGGACCGGCCGAAGAATCGGTCGAGCAGGTTTCCAAGGAGTTTTCCCCACCCGCGTGGGGATGGACCGCGACGAGACGATCGACAGCTATCGCGAGGTGAGTTTTCCCCACCCGCGTGGGGATGGACCGCCCTACGCCGATTTGCTCGATGCGATTGCTTCGTTTTCCCCACCCGCGTGGGGATGGACCGGAATACGGCCTTGGCACCGCCATCGTGGAAACGTTTTCCCCACCCGCGTGGGGATGGACCGTTGTCGATTGACGAGGTCGCCGATCTGAATGAGTTTTCCCCACCCGCGTGGGGATGGACCGTTGCCGCCCGGATCGGTTGCTCTAAAGCAGCGGTTTTCCTCACCCGCGTGGGGATGGACCGCTATGACGATGGCAAAGGCTACCGGCGACATGGTTTTCCCCACCCGCGTGGGGATGGACCGAAATTACTCACCGAGTCAGACCTGTGTTTAATGTTTTCCCCACCCGCGTGGGGATGGACCGATATGGAGATCGCCTACGTTTACGTCAGCGAGGTTTTCCCCACCCGCGTGGGGATGGACCGATTGCCATGACCGACGAAGACCCCGACACCGAGTTTTCCCCACCCGCGTGGGGATGGACCGATGAGCGACATTACCTCGACCCTTCTACTAGCGTTTTCCCCACCCGCGTGGGGATGGACCGGCGGCTCTGACGATCCAATTGCCCAATGGTGAGTTTTCCCCACCCGCGTGGGGATGGACCGATGTCGTGCTTTTCTACGGTAACCAGGCCCAGGTTTTCCCCACCCGCGTGGGGATGGACCGCCATTCGTCGGGCCGCCAGTTGACGGCTACCGGTTTTCCCCACCCGCGTGGGGATGGACCGCCATTCGTCGGGCCGCCAGTTGACGGCTACCGGTTTTCCCCACCCGCGTGGGGATGGACCGCGAAAGGACCCACAAGAGGCTGAAAGCGACGGGTTTTCCCCACCCGCGTGGGGATGGACCGAAGAAGCGGTCGCCGCTTGCGGGGGTGGCTGGGTTTTCCCCACCCGCGTGGGGATGGACCGTGGTCAGTTACCTTTCTGCCCGTATTCGGATCGTTTTCCCCACCCGCGTGGGGATGGACCGGTGGTTGCGTTTCATTGGATTAAAATTCTGTTTCGAATTCTCCATCGCCTGGTTGTGCCATTCACCTTTTCTCTAGGTTTCCATAATCATCAGGATCTCCTGAACTGAGCCTTGCGGAATTTTGACGCTCTTTCCTTGTTTTATGCATTGATGAATTTCCCTTATTTGTTCTACGGAGAAGGAATCATCGATAAAGCGGAATGAAGACGCAGATACATAGTCGATGTTCTCATCTATCGCGATCCACTTTCTGCGTTCCGCTTCAGCTACCTGTCCGGTCGTATTCGATCCGGAAAATATGTCGACAACGATGTCCTCAGGCTCAGTCAGAAATCGAATAAAAAACTCTGGTAATTTGGCTGGGAATCTGGCCGGATGCGCTTTGACTCCCACCTCTTTACACCCTCTAAGGTATTGGCTATTTGATTCAGAGTTTGGTATTTGAATCAAGTTTGGAGGAATTGCTCCTCCATTGTCCTTTCCAAAACCTCTTCCAATGTCGTGCCCTGAGGGTCTTTTCTTTGCCGTGTAAAATGAGTCAGGGTCGTCAAGGAGCTTTTTCATTCTATCACTGTAGGGAACAAGGACTCTTGTGACATCTGCCTTGGGGAACTCAGTCTTGCTGAGCCACCATACGGTATTAACCGCATCCTTCGTCCTGATTTTCCTTTTATTCACCCATTCAATTGGAGAAGGGAGTTTGGATGGGTTGAACCAGTAGAAATCTTCGGCGAGATGAAAGCCAATAACCTCACAGAAATGAACCAATATTTTGAAGTTATACAAGCTTCGGGTCGGTTTTCCCTTCGTGTAAGCTCCACCTAAGTCCAAAACAAAACTTCCATCATCTTTGAGCACTCGAAGAACCTCTTTGGCAAATTCAGCAAGCCATTCCACATACTCCGACTGCTGCTTATTTCCGTATTCCTTTTTTCGCTGTAAAGCGAATGGGGGACTAGTCATTACGAGGTTTATGGAATCGTCCTCGATACCGCGCAAAAACTCCAGTGAATCTGTTCGATAAGCACAGCCGTAAGCTGTGCTGTATGCTGGTTCAGGTTCCCGACCTTTAAACATATGCTACTTATAGTCTGTAGACTTAAAGTCGTCAAGAATATATTCTAAGTGCGGTCACGTGACTCATGCAAAGCCGTATTCTCATAGCAAAGAACATTCGGAAGCATCGCCTGAGGCTGGACCTATCCCAAGAAGATTTGGCTGAACGCGCTGACCTGCACCGCACCTACATTGGTTCGGTTGAGCGAGGTGAAAGGAACATCTCAATCGATAACATTGAGCGAATCGCAGCAGCTCTCGGCATTGAAATTACCACCCTGTTTGAGGGCAATGACGCCACACCCTGATCGCGCTAAAATCGAACGTCTCTTTCCCTATATCAGAGAATATCAACGTCTTGCCGAAAAGCATGGCATCAATGATATCTTCCAGGATAATGGTGGAAAAATTCTGCAAGTCTTGCTCATAACCGGATTGAAGGCATCCCCTGGGCGCGAAGGCAATGACGCGATCGACTCACAGGGAAAGGAGTATGAGCTAAAGTCGGTAAATATTCTTCTTACCAAGAGCTTCTCAACGCATCACCATATAAATCCGGTGATCATTGCCAAGTATAGAAAAGTTGACTGGATTTTCGCAGTTTATAAGGGCATTGAGATACAAGAGATTTTTCTTTTGAAGCCTGATGAGTTGGAACCCTACTATGAGAAATGGGAGAATAAGTGGCATGCAGATGGGGGTAAGGATATCAACAACCCAAAAATTCCCTTGAAGTTTGTCCGCGATGTCGGGAGGCAGCTTTATTAATTTTGCAAAACGGCAATGCCCTGTCTCCGTTGTTCCATAGTACTTCTGGAGATGCCGTCGGGAGCGCGTATTTTCTGATTCCGCTTATCGACCTGCATCGGCCTGTCGCGGAACTCCAAGCTATTAGCTTTCGGAGTTTCCACGTATCAGGTATTGTGTTGAAATCCCCATCTTGGCCTAGTCCCTCACCTGACCTCTCCCAAGGGGAGAGGAAACCCAGAGGGAAAAGGGAGGGATTAATCACAGAGAGGGGGAATATTAATGCGTTTGAAACTGCGCTGCAATGCCCTTGCAAGAGGGCTGCAAAGGTATTGCAGGAGCGCGTTTATCCCGAAACCCGAAAGTTACGTATCCTAACTACGGTATGGTCCAGGCTAAAAAAGAGTCCAAAACATTGACATCGGTTTCCCTTCGTTCCCGGCAATGGATTGTTTTGGAATCCATTCTCGAAAATTCTCAACAGCCGGTAAATTCTCCGAATAACTTCTTTTTCGCTTTTACATAAGCAATGTGCGCATCCACATCGGTATTGAAAACCCCCAAGCTGTATTCTTTGCCATCCTTCTTAATTCGGGCAGAATACCTTGACCCTTCGCTTCGCTTCCTAACCCCAACATACCGACTTCGACTACCTATATTTTTCCGTCTATTGTCCAGCTTCTCACTAAAAGTTACCTCCCTTAAATTCGACCAACTATTGTCCAGCCCATCCCCGTTAATATGATCCACATATCCTTGCGGCCATTTGTAGGTCATGTAAAGCCAAGCCAATCGTTGGGCAAAATAAACCTGCCCATCAACCCTGATCCTCCAATAAACGACCTTCGAATCCTTAGGGTCTCGCCACGGACAACCGGCGCGTCTACCGGCATATCTATGATCGAATTTTTTCGAACCTCGCTTCCTCCAGGTGAAATGCCCCGAGCCCGAGGAATAATTGAGCAGACTACGAAGCCTATCCGCCGATAGGATTTTTTTCTCATTGCCCATATCCCTCTTGTAATCCACTTCCTTCGGAACCCTTCCGTTGGTGCCAGCAACACCTCCTGCAGCTTAAACCCATCCGGCGGCGGGCAGGTAACTCGGGTTTTCTTCTCAATAGAATTTCCACCCCATACCAACCGACTCGAGTCCCGACTGTCAATCCCCCGGCTATTTTCTCACCAATTCCACCTCCCGGCAACCCCCGATTCGGGTGGCGCCTGCGGCGCCCTAGAACTAGCAGCGAAAGCGCGATTTATGGAAATTCCGCTTTCGCTCTAGCGGACTAGATTTCTAGTGCCAGTCCAGTCTAGAGCCAGCCGCCCCCAGTACTACCAGCGACCGACAGGAGCCAGGCTAGGCCCCCTACCACTAGAATTTGGAAAATTTCAAATTTCAGATTTTTATCGAGACGTGGACCCCCACCGCAAAAGGCTAAGGGGCGTCAACTGTGCAGCCCCCACCCCCTCGAAAGGGGCACTTACCCAAACAGGCCCCCCCGGTCACCCCCCCTGGCCCTCGCGCGTACTAGTGACTAGAACTGGAGACGGGGGGGGCTAGCTAGCTCTGCCGCATAGTCCACTTCCGACCTGTAGGCCGATTCTCACCTTTTTGAGTCTTTCTTCGTACTAGCGTACTGTAAGGGTACTAGCTAGCTGGTAGGACTAGGACTAGGCTAGAGTGGGGGGCTAGCTGGTAGAACTAACCTAGGGGGGCTACCCTAGCTGGTAGGACTAGGACTAGTACTAGACTAGAACGGGGGGCTTGCTGGTAGAGCTAGCCTAGTGCTGGTCCTAGCTAGCACCACTACCACTAGGCTAGGACTAGTACTAGGGCTGGACTGGCCAAGCCGGACGCAAGCTATCTATGGTTGGTCACGGTGTCATTCATACCTTTCTCCCCTTGTACCGGCTACCCTGCATCACATCCTTGCCGATCGCCGGGGAGCCGGGATAGTGACGGTCGTGGCTGGGCTCACGTCGTCGTTCCTCCTAGCGAACCTTGACCCGCGACCGCCACAAACCCGTCTATCCCCGCCGCCCGCACTGGCCCTACCCTTCAAGTGGCTCACTCTCTTTAATGAATTCTTGATAATGTCGGAGTGAGCCACCGGTCCGGGCCAGTGTAAATAGTTGCCCCCCTAACCCCCGGTGGGGGAATGGATTCTACCTTCTCCTGCCTATGCCCCCTATCCTGCACTACATCTCAATTGTCGCCCTAATTCTCGGAATTTGACGCCGGCGCCGAATCTCGCAGGATCTCGGCAGGGTCCTCCGCAATTTCTGCCTTGTAAGGCCTTATCGGCCATATGGGACAACCAAGCACCGTGCATTTCTGCACTTCGCGTTTCTGGACAATCCGTTTCACTTAGCACAGCCCTCGCAACGCTACTCACTCGCTGCGGCCGAAACGCCTTGCTTCGCGACGAGTACGAGTGCGACCCCGCGCCCCACGACCACGACGCCGTCCCCACAAGTCGATCCGACACGTCTCGTCTCGAACACCCCCTCGATTTTCGACACGTACTCGAACACGACCAGACTCGCGTGCTTAGATACTACCGCTGGGCGGTGGAAGGCGCGCCCAGAAAAGGCCCCCACCCCCTCGGTTGCGCACACTCTCACAAAAAAGCCCCCCCGGGCACCCCCCCGAGTGTGAAAACAGGCCGAAAACCGTCCAAAATCGCTGAAAATCGCTGAAAATCGACCAAAACCGCCCCAAATAACGCCTCTTTTGCCCTGTTTTCACCCCCCGAGTGGCACTTTCGAGGGGTCTAAGCGGGCTAACGTGTAAGCCTTGCAGCGCGAGGTAAAGGCCAGCCAGCCAGGTACTTCCAAACCTCCCGAGTCAGTACGAGGACCGCTGAGTTCGAGTACGAGTGAGGCCTCGCGTGTGCGCGCGAGGGATAGGCCAGCTCGCTCGGTACTTCCAACCCCCTCGAGACGAGTACGAGTCGACTCGACCCGTGTCGGGTCGTAAGCGAGGGTTGCCCCACCGAGTCGTAACGCGTACGGGACGAAGCCGGTACGAGTCGTGTCGACCAGGGCGGGTTTCGTGGTACGACTCGTACGCGTACTCGAGTCGCTTGGTCGCTGAAGCACCGCGCATTTATAACAACCTCACAGGTCAATTGCAAAGGACATTTTCTGGAAACGTGGGTTCGGGTCGTGGTTGGCAGTCCTTGACTTCGCTCTGCTGGAGGCCTGCCAACGGGTGTTAGCTTGGTGGTAATTGATTTGTTGGGATCTTGGCTGACGCTATGTCAGGTCCGACGTCGGGGGTCGCGCATTGTCCGAGGCCGCAAGCGGCCTTCGGCCAAGCTCTCCTTCCCCGAGTGCGGACACTGACCCGCTTGCATCCACTTGGGAGAGGGGGTGATGGGGAGAAGGACAAAGAACGTCATCGGTGTAACCATTTCCTTGTTGAAGGTGGAAGCCCTCCTACCTGCTCGTCTTCAGTACTTTCCTCGCAGGTCAGCCGCCTACTCGCATCGAATTTTCGCCTCCACCGCGCACCCTGGCAGTATGAGCCTGGCGGCAGACGAGGACGCAAAATTCGAGCCTGCGCAGCGCCTGTGACAAACCCTCTAAATCTCCCACCTTTGGGAGACTTCAAACAACCCCAAACCCCTTCACCTTTGAAGGGGCTTATTCCAATCCCCCTAAATCCCCCACCTTTGGGGGACTTCTCCCCACAAACTCCCCTCAAGGGGCGCTCAATGTCCGTCGTTCCTAGGACATTGTCAGTCAGGTTGCCCCCTCTAAATCTCCTCGGTGGGGAGACTTATGAATTGCGCAGGAAGGCGATGAGAGATCCAGGACGGATAACGCTTGGTGTCTGGCCGGTCGACAGGGTGACATCGCCGGGGCGATGCCACCGGGAACCTGTCTTTGCGGCCAGATCCCCGTTGCTGCTCACGGCCCCTGATAGTCCACTACATCGCCCAACCTGCACAATTCACGATCTAGTTGCCCCCTGTAATCCCCCAGGAGGGGGAGATGATGCCTGTTGGCCTGCCCATGCTCCTCATCACCAACAACCTGGGCGAACAAGTTCGCTTGGACCAGGTGTTGGTAGACGAGGAGCATGGAGGCCCTGGCAAATGATTGCTGAAGCAATTGATTTGCCGATAGAGTCCGGACACGAGGCCGACAAGTCGATTGTGGCCATGAAGAGTGGTAGAGGATGTGTTCTTGGGGCATGGCCACAATCGAGGCCTCGGCCGGTTGTACTCTCTCTACTACTGGAACGCCTTGGCGTTGTTCGGGCTGGGCTCCTACATGATTTGTTTTCAGAACGCGGGCATTATATCAGATCGGCCAGACACCTGACTGCAGGTGCACCATCACCGAACACAACCAAGCATCACCTCCGGACACGGCCCTGGTGTTGGGCGAGGTACGTGGTACGAGTTTGTTCGATATCCCTGGCGCCCAATACCAGTTCCTCGGTTCACCGCAAAGGCCGACCCTGATTGCCCGCAACCATGAAAACGAAATCTCTCCGGACCCAGGTTGTAAATCTAAGAGGCGTTCCAGCAGCAGAGCGAGACGAGTTCTGTGCACGTGACGATGTTGAGCGTATTGACCGCATGACTGTATGGGGCAACCCGTTCAGGCATGGCTCACGTGAACAGAAAATCGCACGTTATCGGAAATATCTCTGGTGGAAGATAAACCAGGAGCCTGGACTCGAAAGGGACCTGGCAAAGTTGCGCGGCAAGAAGTTGGCGTGCTGGTGTCATCCGAAGCCCTGTCACGGCGATGTGCTTGTGAAAGCGATCGAGTGGGCCGTCAAGGAATTGGAAGAACATCCCTGGTTACGCGAACCCGCTGTTTTCTCACGTAAGAAATCTTAACCCCGAACCCCTATATCATCATGTCTAAGAATCTATACCTCATCTCCTCCGTTCCCTGTCCTCACTGCGACGAAACCAACTGCGAAGACTGGGACGAATGCCGTATCTACCGCGAGGAGAATTATCCCTCCGACGAATACGGTATCAAGCACTACGAGAACATCGCGGAGGACGGCTACGACCAGGAATTCGAAGATGAATACGCCTGCAGCGCCGACATCTACTGTGAAGGCGACGGTTGCTGTGAGAAGCCCGAACTTCCCTGCGGATGCCATCCTCTCCACCGCAACTGCACTCTGTGTCTGAGCGACGAGGAAGTAGGCAAGCGCCTGGAGGATGATTTCTCCAAGGATGCCGCGGCTGAATTCTACGCCCCTTTCTTCCAGCAACACGAACTGGAAGACCGTCCCTGGCAACAAGGTGATCCTCCTCCCTGCGAAGGCCTCTACCATCCTTGTCGCGCTCCAGATTGTGAATGCCTTCCTGACTCACAGCGATTGCCCGAACCCACTCCCGAACAAAGCGGCAATCCAGGATACCGTCCCAAACTCTGCTGCAATATCGCCAACTGCCAATCTCCCAACTGCCTCGACATCTACAAAGGCGTTATCGACTGCTTCCCGTTTTAACGACCGGGTTGCGACGTGGCGCACATGGGATGAGCGCCACGTCGAACCCTATAACTGAAAGGATTTATCTTATGAACAAATTCGAGCGCATTTGGTCGGACCTCCGAACGGCCCACTTCCAGGCCTGCAGCCCGGGTCGTCGTATGGTCCGCAATCACTGCAAACCTCTTGATCCTGAAATCCGGATCGAGGAGCCCTTCTCGCCGACACCACGCTTCGATGGATGCTGTCGCCTCTGTGGAGATGACATTTCCGATTCCCAGATCTACGAAGCGGATTTGTGCGTAATCTGCGATGACGAA
The DNA here is from genome assembly GCA_965204545.1 of Opitutales bacterium. Classification (GTDB taxonomy): domain Bacteria; phylum Verrucomicrobiota; class Verrucomicrobiia; order Opitutales; family UBA2995; genus JAABVD01. The sequence continues at coordinate 2,874,589 of CBDBFA010000003.1, forward strand.
CTAGGTCGCGACCAGTTCGTAACCCCAGCCTGGCAGGAAGCCTGGAAGGAATACTACGGTGTTGCCGTTTGGTGGTCAGCCCACATGGCGCCCAAGAGGCCTGCCAGCTTCGGCCGAAAAGAGCCTGCACCCGAAAGAATCGATATCGCTCCGGAGGACCGCGAGGGACACCGACAGGCTTACAGGCACCTCACCGAGGAATTCTTCGTCTATCCCAAGTCTGCCCTCCGGATCCTGGACTACCATCCTGCCTACGTGCAATGCCGTGAGTCACGCTACCGGGCCGATCCCCACGATCACGATTACGTCTACGCTCCGGAGGCCGTCCACGTCGATCTCCACAAGGCCGGTATCAATCGAATCCGCAATCACCTCCAACAAGCCGGGTATGTTCGTTATCCGCGGAAAGGCCCCAAATGACGGATACGCACCTGATTAACGAAGTTTCCTCCTGGTTGCGTCTCGGCCGTTTGAACCCCCAGGCGTTTGAAGAGGTCGGCAAGGTACTGGACTTGTTTGAGATCCGGACCCTGGCCCACCTGAAAAAAAACCGCTATCCGGCCATTACACACATCCGCGAAGCTGCCCACACCCACCTACCCCTCACGTCAATCCTACCTCAACCGATAACGCCATGGATCCACGAATAGAACTCATCAACAAATGCGAAGCCGTCCTGTTAATGCTGCCGGCGAAGCATCCTACCCGCATGGAGAACGACTTCGACAGGTCCGGCCCTCACTACAGTCTCAGAATCACCAAGGTCACAGCCCGCGATCTCATCAACGAGGACGCCGACAGAAAGCTCCTCCAGGTCAAGGCCAACAAATTCAGGACGGGCTACGGTTACGCTTACATTTCGCGGCGTCCGAAGGGGAATTTCCTCACACATGTCAAGGAGCCCCAGCCCCAGGGCTGAAGAAAAAAAGCCCCGATTCCTATCGTCAGCATTTCACAGGTGAATGCAGACGATAGGAATCATATCCAGTCAGAACACGATGAAGCTCGCAGACTTCTTTACATACCGCTATTGCCGAAACAACGGTCCGGATACAACCGGCGAAGACCTCAAGTATCCCAATCCCACCTATCTGCTTAAGGGAAGCCCCTTCAAGAAAATCGAACGTAGAAATACCTATTCAGCTATCTGGGTCGTATTCGACACCGGCAAAGCCGTATTCGAACACTGGCACTTCATCCAGTGCGTAACCTGGCTACTCGGCCGGGATCATCCCTACGTCAAGCACTGGGAGGAAGAGCACGAGAAAAAAATCAAGCTCTACACCGAACAGGGCGACCACAGAACAGCTCAATTTCTCATTTCCAGACGCATCGATGCAGTTCGCGAGACCTGCAAAGAACTAGGCGTCTTCAAACCCGGAACCGTAACACACATCTAATTATGCCTAGTTATAACAAAGTCATCCTCCTCGGACATCTCACGCGGGATCCCGAACTCCTCGTAACCCAAAACGGAATGTCGATCTGCAAATTCGGCCTGGCCATGAACCGCACGTTCTACACGGCCAACGGCGACCGCCACGAAGAAGTCACCTTCGTCGACGTCGATTGCTTCGGCCGCATCGCGGACTCCATCGCCAAGTATCTGACCAAGGGCCGCCCCGTGCTCATCGAGGGCCGTTTGAAGTTCGATTCCTGGCAACAGAATGGCCAACGCCGCAGCAAGCTCGGAGTTGTCGCCGAAAACTTCCAATTCGTCGATCCCAACCCGAACGGCAACGGCAACGGCGCCACCCAACCCGAACCCAAGGCTGAAGAGCCTGCCAAAGAAAAGGTAACCAGCGATGCCCAGCCCTTCTGATTCACTCTCCATCCAAACGCCTGTTGCCGACGTAACCCTCACAATCCCAGGGCCGGCGACCTGGAAACCGAACACGATGGATCTGGTCAACCAGATATTGAAGCTGGCCGACACACCCTGGCGCTTCGAGCAGGTCATTAACGAGAATGGCAGCCGCCATACCTTCGCCCGGCAGGTGGACAAAGACTACCTCCTCTACATCGAACCAACCCTTCTCGTCGTCATCAGAGGAGACGAACTTAAGTCCGTCACGACCGATTAATTTGGATCAATCCAAGGCAACGAATAAACTATAAACCCCAGGCGCTCATCGGACTCTCCGGTGGGCGCCACCTTTTTGCAATGATAACCAAAACGGCAAAGGTCACCCACACCTGCGGACACACCGTAGAGTATCAGTTCATAGGCGCCGGCAAAGAGGTACCCGCCCTCATCGAGACCCTGAAAAAAAGACTCTGCAAGGACTGCAGAATCCCCCTCGTCTGGACGGCCCGCAGGGATCCCCTCACCGGCTACAACAATTTCGACCTGAAGCGCAAAGATACCCGCTACGTAGTCGCCCAGCTCTTCGGCGCCCAATCCTTCGGCTACACCGTCTACGTCATGGGCAAATACATCGGAACTTTTACCACTCTGCACCAAGCCAAAATCCAAGCCCTAAAGACCTATGAATCTTCGCTAATCACTAACAATGGGGGAGCTAAAGCGGGTACCAGAAACTAACCTCCGCTACCCGCACTCCCCCAACCCTTTCCCATGAAAAAAGGATACTACGGCCACCCCTCCTGGAAGCACTGGAACGTCGTCACCGCGGTCGGAGACCACACAGGCCTCTACGAAGCCACCCAAAAGGATTCCATGCGCCAATTCGTAAGGGAACTCACCGGCCAAACCCTCTACGGAACCAAAGTCACCAAAACCCTGGCCCGCTACGCCTGGAAATACTGGCACGACCTATGACCATCGTCCTCACACGCTTCACCGGAAAAACTCCCCGATCGCAGATCGCCAAATTCCTGAAAAAACTGGAACACAAAGGCTTCGAGAGAGTTCAACCCAGCACCTACATCCAACCCGAGCTCGACCAGAAAGACACCGGCGACCTGGCCAATGATCTCGAAGCCCGCCTGCCCCGCTACGCCCAGGTCCAGGTCCTCTTCATGACCCAGGAACAATGGGCGCAAGCCTACGTCCTGGAAGGCTACGTCCCCGAGGAAGACAAGAACCAGCTCTGGATCGATACCTTTCTTGAAACCCCTACAATCGACAAAAAGGACAACCTCCTGCTCCTCATCGAATAACCCCAGCACACCCATGACACTCAGCCAATTCATCTTCCACGTCATCGCCGCCATCAAAGGCGTCAGCTACGACGGTTACTACCCCAACGCCGGCACATGGCATGGCCCAAACGACAGTCCTCCAATGCACAAATGCAAAGCCTGTCTGGCAGGACTCTACGCCGCGGCCCAGGCCTGGGTCCGAAAAAACCAATACATCTTCGCCCAACCCGAACACGGCGGACCCAACCCCCCGCTCACCTACGAAAGAAGAAGAATCCTGGATGCCATCGACTGCATCCGATGCGGACAATGGCAGGGAGCCGTCGAATGCCTCCAACAACTCCACGACTACAGGAAAATGAAAGTCCCCATCACCTCCTGCTATCCCGAAAAACCCCTCATGGAAGACTTTAAAGGATGGGACCAACTCGAAGCCCACATCGAAAGCCTCACCGAACGAGCAAAAGAACTTAGAAAGGCCGGATACTAATGAAGCTCAGTAAATTCATTTTCAAAATGATCGATAAAATCAAATCCATCGATCGAAAAATATACCAACCCGATGCCGGAGTCTGGCACACCCCAACCTCCGTCGTAGACGAAGATCCCAAATGTTGGGCCTGCCTCGGCGGTATGTACGCCGCAGCCATGCAATGGGCCAAACCCACCGAAGCCCTCCTGGTCAACAGCCACAGAAGAAATTTCAGAAGGCTGTCCGAAAAACAAAAAAACACCATGCACCTCTTAAATTACATCCGCGTCGGGAATTGGGCCGATGCCATCGACAAACTAAACGACATCTACGAAACCAACATCCTACCACCCCTTTGCTGGGATTTCGAACCCGGACAACCAGAACAGGCCGGATTCTACAACTGGGACCAATTCGACAAGCACATCGAAAGTCTCAGCGCTCGCGCAAAAGAACTCCAAAAAGCCGGATACTAATGAAACTCAGTCACTTCATCTACCACGTCCTCGAGACCGTAAAGGACACCGATCGGGAACTCTACATCCCGATCGCAACCATGTGGCACGCGCCAGCTTACAAATCAAAGAACCCCTTCCCATGCCGCGCCTGTCTCGGAGGCCTCTACGCCGCAGCCAAGAGCTGGGTCCTGCCCTGGGAACACCTCATGCCCGGAGACCCCTCCAGAAAACCAAGAGCCGATATCTCCCTGGAAAAAATCGAAACCATCATCCTGGTCGAAAACATTCGCAGGCAAAATTGGGAGCTCTCCACCGAACAACTCGGCCGCATCAGAAACGTCACCCTAACCAAACCATCCGAAACCTCTAACCTCTTTCCCATATACGCAGGCTACCCCCAATTCCACACCTGGGAGGAATTCGATATCCACACCGAAGCCCTTTTCAACAAAGCCCAGGTCTTCGAAGCCGCCAACCTCTAACCACCACTCCCGTGAAGCTCAGCGAATTCATCCTCGATGTCGTCAAGACCGTCCGCCAACTCCCCCGCGACAAATACGTTCCCCACTCCATCACCTGGCACATGCCCATCCCCGAAAAAGGAATCTGTGAAGCCTGCCTCGGAGGCATGTATGCCGCGGCCAAAGGCTGGATCCCCTTCGACAAAAGACTGTGGCAATACCTCCCCGGCGAAACAGACCACATGACAGTCGAACAAACCGCCCAGGTCCTCGCCGCAAACGACCTCAGAATGGCCTACTGGCTAACCGCTCAAGAAAGACTCGGAATCCCCCGAGAAGAACAAATCGACCTTGCCATGCAAACGGACGCCTTCCCAGGCCCACCAGACCCCGTCAACTACTACGACTGGAAATACTTCGACAAACACCTCAGCAGCCTCGAAGGCCGCGCCCACCAACTTCAAACCCTCGGCCAGTAACCACCATGAAACTCAGTAAATTCATCCTCGATGTCGTCAAGACCGTGCGCCAGGTCCCCCGCGACAAGTACCTCCCCAATTCCGCTATCTGGCACAAGCCATCCATAGACGACGAAGACCTTTGCCTCGCCTGCCTGGGAGGCCTCTACGCCGCCGCCAAAGGTTGGATCCAACACCACCAAAGAATGTTCGATACGCCGGAGAATCTGAACCTGACGGCCAAGCAAACCCAAAGAGTCCTGGCTGCCGACCAGCTCAGACACGGCCAGTGGCTACCCGCCCAAGCCAGACTCGACATACCCCTCAAAGAGCGAATCGACATGGCCGCCCGACAAAGCCCCGTCCCCCAATCCCCGCAACACCCCTCCTTCTACAGTTGGGAAGAACTCGACGCACATCTCGACAGCCTGGAGGAACGCGCCCTCGAACTCCAAACCCTCGGCCAATGACCCCCATGAAGCTAAGTGAATTCATCCGCGAAGTCGTAGAAACCGTCCGCCAGGTCCCCCGCGACAAATACATCCCCAAATCCATCGTCTGGCACACTCCTCACCAACAGGACGATTCCCTGTGCCTGGCCTGTCTGGCCGGCCTCTACGCCGCCGCCAAGGCCTGGATTCAACCCCACGAAATCCTATTCGGAGGAGGCGACCGGGAACGCTACCTCAGCAACGCTGAAATCGAAACCATCCTGGCCATTGAGAGCATCAGGACCAGCCAATGGCTCAAGGCCCAAACCCACCTCGCCATCCCCAAAGCCGAACAAATCGATCTTGGCGCTCTTCACAAGGAGCCACCGCCCCAAGCCGAAGCGGCCAGCTTCTACTGCTGGGAAGATTTGGACAGGCACTTGGCCAGTCTCGAAGACCGGGCCCTCAAACTCCAAACCCAAGGATACTGATTATGAAAAAACCCCTCACCGTCCACGGCCACGACGCCATCGACTACGCCATCGATGCAAAAGACGTCGAACTCATCCACAACGGCAGGCCCATATCACCTGAAAGAGCCCGCAAAGTAGCCGACCAGTGCGAACGAGCAGTCTACTGCATCGAGAAGCATTTCGGTGACTTCGCAGCCTTCAAAATCTTCCAAAATGCCCTCGGACAATGACCTACCAAGAATTCTTGGAAAAACTCAAAGAAACCCCCCGCCACTGGGCAAAACTGTGCGGAGAAATCCGCCTCGATGACAACAGCCTCGACTGTCCCCTTTGCGCCGTAGCCAACATGCTTTTCGAAACCAACGACTTCCACGTCAATTTCCACGAGGCAGCCGACACCCTCGGCATACCCGAAAGCCTCGCCAGAAAAATAGCCTGTGCCGCCGACGAGGAAGTTTTTTTCCCTCAAGATTACGAAGACGAAAACGAGCTAAAAGAAATGCTCCAAATGCGCACCGATCTGCTCAAAGCCACCGCCATCCTATGACCTACGAAGCATTCATCAAAACCCTCTCCTCCCTCGATTTAACCTGGTCCGAGGAGGACGAAATGATCCGCAGCTATAACAAGAAAATCGACAATTGGATCTGCCCCATCTGCGCCGTAGCCAATCACCTGATTGGATTTTTCCACTACGACGTGGATTTCAGCTCAGCCAACAACGAAATCGGCCTGGATATAGACCTGGCCCACACCATCGCTGAAATAGCAGACAACGACTACATAGAATACTATTCGGATTTCCTCGAAAGCCACCTTGTTTCCGACGCCAAACAACAAATCCAAATCCGCAAGGACCTCATGAAGGCCTGCAAAATCCCCGTCCACTAATGACCTACGAAAAATTCCTCGAAAACCTCGAAGAGACGAACCTCTCCTGGCACGTCAACGAGAACAACGAAATCAGAACCCTTACTCCCGGCGCCAACTACGCCTGTCCTCTGTGCATCGTCGCCAACAAGATCCTCGACAAATTCGAATACAACCTCGACTACCGCGACGCCGCCGAATTCCTCAAAATGGATAGCCAGACAGCAGACCGGATCGCCATCGCCGCAGACAACAGCCTCTACCAAATCAAAACGCGTTCCGGCACCTGCCCCCGCTCAAAAGAACGCATCAAAGAGATCCGCTCAGACCTGCTTCAAACCTGCGACCCCGTTAACCAAACAATAACAGCATCCAAATGACCTACGAAAAATTCCTCAAGGTCCTCCGCTCCACCAAAGACGAAAACTGGCGCGTATGGTACCGCTACATTGGAATCGACAACGCCAAGATCTGCCCCGTTTGTGCCGCCGCCAACAAAATCATCGGAAAAAACAAATACACCCGCGACTACCACAGCGCCAACGAACAAGTCCTCAAATTACATCCGGAACTGACCAAGAATCTCGCCCTGGCATCCGACGCCAAATACTCCTCCGGATCCCAGCTCAGAAAATTCCGAAACGACATCCTCAAAGCCCTCCAACTCCAAGACAGATGAACGAAATCGAACAAATCGCCGACCACAAAACAGCATGACAGACCAATTCCTACAACAACTCGCCGAGCGCCTACGCAAATTCGACGACGCAAAGAAATGTTCCATCGACCTGGGCCTCACCAACGGTTGCCGCTGCTTGGGCGGTATCATCAGCGACATGGCCGTCGAAGCCGGCGTCATCGATCCCCCCGTCCCGCAACCCGATCCCTTCTACCAAAGCCCTCTACGCTCCCTCATATACGGATTGCGCTCCATTTCCACCATGCCCAAGAGAGTCAAGCTGTGGGCCGGCATCGATGACAAAGAAGAAGAGTGGATCTACTTTGAAAACACCTATTTCACCTTCACCCGCATTGCCGAGCGCATCGATGAAGGAACCTTCATGACCAATCCTCCACCCCCCCTACCATGAAACTCCTCACCAAAAAAATCAAAGCCCAGCTCAAAAATAACTGGGAAAACCGCCACGACGAAGACTACGACCCCGAACCCGTCGTCAAATTCTTCCACCCCTTGAGCGCCTCTCGTTGGCTCATCACCGAACAGGACCAGGAAGACCCCGACCGCCTTTTCGGCCTCTGTGACCTCGGTCATGGATTCCCCGAGCTTGGCTACGTCAGCCTCAGCGAACTCAAATCGGTCAAAGTCTTCGGCCTGGGCGTCGAACGCGACCTCTACTTCGAACCCGACAAGACCCTCCGCAAATACGCTGAGGAAGCCCGCTGCCTGCAATACATCAAGGCATGAGAAATCCCTACATCAACCATCCACAAAGCAACGACCTATGACCCTTGAAAAATTCTACACAACCTTAGCCAAAGTCCCCTACCAATGGCGTCTCCACACCGGAGGAGTCCCCGGACACAAGAAAGTACTGCGCAGCCGCGACCCCCACTCATGCCCCGTTTGCGCCGTAGCCAACCACATCATCGGCGAGGATAAGTACGGCCTCCAACACCTAAACGCAGCCAAAAAAATCGGCCTCAATGAAACCCTGGCCGAAGCCATTGCCTGTGCCGCTGACGGATCAATCAACAGAGATTCTGCCGACCCGACAGCTTCCACAGCCAACATCAAAAGAATCCGGAAAAAACTCCTCGAAATCACCAATCCCCAAAGCACATGACACTCAAGGAATTCTTCAAACTCCTCAAAGACGTTCCCTACAAATGGGGCATCGGCCAAAGTCCCAATTCCATCATCCGCGGCACCCATGGCGACAGCTACGCCTGCCCTCTTTGCGCCCTGGCCAATCACCTCAGTGACGATAACCCCGAATACGCCCTCGAAGGCTTCAAGGCCGGTAAAATACTCGGCCTATCCACCAAAGACATCTCCCTCATCCTCTTAGCCGCAGATGGAGACTACGTCCATCATACCCACACCAGAAAGGACATCTTACAAGCCCGCGAAACCCTCATCGAAACCCTCAACCCCAAAATCGGAATATACTCATGAGCATCCGTGAATTCATAGAAGAGCTAAAAAAGCTTCCCTACACCTTCAAACGGTTCAACACGTCGCCCCTCACCCCTTCCGACAGCAAAACCGCCTGGAAGGAAATCCCCCTCTCCAAAGGAGCCCTCCGCACGATAGGAACCCGTCACAAAGCCATCTGCCCTATTTGCGCCGTAGCCAACCACCGCTCCGGCAAGGAAACGTACCACCTCAACGGTGGAGACGCCGGCAGAAAGCTAGGCCTGAAACAAGGATCGATCACGCTTATCATGTGGGCCGCCGACGGCATTTACCACGGAGCCCGCGTCGAAACAAAAGCAATCACAAATCTCCGCCAAGCTATGGAAAAGGCCCTCATAAAATGACCACGCAACAATTCCTCAAGCACCTCAAGTCCATCAAAGCCGAATGGCTCGTAGTCGGCCGCGAAGGTATCATTCGCATGAAACACGGCGATGACTACATCTGCCCCATTTGCGCCGTAGCCAACCACATCCTCGAGGAGCCCCGCTTCACCGTCGACAACGCCCAGGCCAACAACCACCTCAAACTCCCCAGAGACCTTTTCCGAAAGATCACCTCGGCCGCAGACGGCTGCACCTACGCCCCCGGAGAAGAGCGAATGCGCAGAACCCTCATGAAACTGCTCAAACCAACCGACGTAACCCCAGAGCCCACCTACATCCCATGAACGAAGAAGAATTCATCGAAGCTCTCAAAGCCACACCCTTCACCTGGAAGATCTCCAAATTCGGTGTCCTGAGAACCAGGGAAAAACCCCACGCCTGCCCCATTTGCGCCGTGTTCAACCACCGCCAAAACCGCGACCCCAACAACGCCCTCTCCCACAGCGTAGCCGCCGCCAACATGTCTCTGAAACTCTCCCCCAGACTCAAACGCACCATCATGTATGCCGCGGACGGTCACATCTACGGAAAAAAGGTCACCAAGATGAAAAAGACCCTCCTAAAAGCCACCAAGCCAACAAAAGCATGACACTCGACGAATTCTTCTTCTGGCTCGAAAGAGACACCCTCAAGTGGCGAACCATTGGCGAGGCCAGGATACTGCGGACATCCGGAGAAAAGCACAAATCCATCTGCCCCCTTTGCGCGGTAGCCAACTACATCCTGCACCAGGAAAAATACGGCATAGCCGCCCGACGCGCCGCGAGGACCCTGGGCATGGATAAACCACTCGCCAACCAAATCATCCAGGCCGCAGACGGCAAAACCCACAACAAAGCCCTCACCGCGATCAGGGAACGTCTCATTCAGGCCATCAATCCAACGCACAAAGCCTATAAAACTGACTAAAGAACTCAAACTCCAATCATGAACCATTTAGCACACCAAACAAACCAGGTAGTACCGGACAACCAACTTCTCACCGTCCAACAAATCGAACGGCTGGAAGAAAAAACCTCCATCCCGGGATTCAAAGGGGTTCTCCGAGAACTCGAAGCCCGCAAAGGCAAGACCAGCCGCAAGCACTTCTACATCGGATTCATGACCGACCACACCGGCCGTATCCGCGTCACCTTCTTCCGAGACGACATGGAAGACCTGCAGGGCCACCTCCTCCAGATTACGCTAAACCACCAAGGCAAAGGCATCCGCAAGGACATCTACCGAAAAACCACGGAAATGACCGTCTTCAACACCGCGAAAATCATCACCCTCGATCCGGACACCGAAGACGTTACGCAGCAAGTAAACAAGGCAGTCCAAAACCAAGCCGCCAAATACCGCGATCCCAAACACCTCGAAAACCCCAGCCTCACCATCGGCATGTCCGGCAACTGCTCTTCGAGAATCATATCCGCAGTCATATCCCACCCCGATATGAAAGACCCCATTCAATGGCTCTACAGCACAAACCTCCCTCAACTGGTCGATCACCTCATGACCGTCTACATCGATGCGATCCGCAAACAGGAAGCCACCCAGAACAGATCATGAACCTTTTCAATCTCACCGGAGCATTCGCGGCCACAATCGCCTAGACGAAACCGTGCTAAACATCCCACCTTGCCTGTGGCGCTCTAATCGACTTCCCTTACCGATAATGAAAAACACAACCCTAACCCTGACCATGATCCTGGCCTTCGCCGTACATTCACTGGTGCAAACCAAAAACCCTTTGCACGCCACCGCCGATCTCGCCGCGCTGTCGGATGCCGAATTGCTCGTGGCCGCCGCGGGCCTCGAAAAAAGGACTGCCGCCGATGTCGCCGCACTGTTGGATGCCGGAGCGGACCCCAACGCCCGATCCGGGGATGGCTCAACCCCCTTGCACGTGGTGGCCGCAAGGACCGAAAACCCCAAAGTCATCACCGCCCTGCTGGACGCCGGAGCGGACCCTAACGCGCTGGACTTTGCCGACAACATCCCCTGGGATTACGCAAGGGAAAACGAAGCCCTCAAGGGAACCGATGCCTATTGGCGATTGAATGACCTTCGATTTTAACCCGGAAATCACCCTCAACCCCAAACACGTATGAAAATCACAACCCTAGCCCTAGCCATGATCCTGGCTTGCACCGTCCATGCCCCGGGCACCCCTTTGCATGACGCCGCCGCAAAGGGGACCGCCACCGACGTCGCCGTCTTACTAAAGGCCGGAGCGGACCCCAACGCCCGGACCGAGGACGGCCATACCCCCTTACACTTGGCCGCCCTAAGTAATCCGACCCCCGCCATCATCACCGCCCTATTGGACGCCGGAGCGAACCCCAACGCCCGAGACGAGAATGGCTTAACCCCCTTAAACTTGGCCGCCCTTTCCAGCGAAAACCCCGCCGCCCCCGCCATCATCACCGCTTTGGTAAAGGCCGGAGCGGACCCCAACGCCCGGGCCGAAAACGGCCATACCCCCTTGTACTTGGCCGCCTATGGAACCGAGAACCCCATCATCATCACCGCTTTGGTAAAGGCCGGAGCGGACCCCAACGCCCAGGCCGAGAATGGTAAGACTCCCTTGCACTCGGCCGCCCTAGGTAATCCGACCCCCGCCATCATCACCGCCCTATTGGACGCCAGAGCGAACCCCAACGCCCGAGACGAGAATGGCTTAACCCCCTTGCATAGCGCCGTCCTTTCCAACGAAACCCCCGCCGCCCCCGCCATCATCACCATTTTGGTAAAGGCCGGAGCGGACCCCAACGCCTGGGCTGAGGACGGCGGTACCCCCTTGCACTTGGCCGCCTATGGAACCGAGAACCCCACCATCATCACCGCTTTGGTGAAGGCCGGAGCGGACCCCAACGCCCGGGCCGAGGACGGCAGTACCCCCTTGCACTTGGCCGCCCTAAGTAATCCGACCCCCGCCATCATCACCGCCCTATTGGATGCCGGAGCCGATCCCAACGCGCTGAACCTTGACGACAAAATACCTTGGGATTACGCAAGGGAGAACAAAGCCCTCAAGGGAACCGATGCCTATTGGCGATTAAATGAGCTTCGATTTTAACTCACTGCGGAAATTCAACTCCCAATTTCCGACTGCACACCTATCTAAAATCATTAGCTCTATAGGTAAGATTTCCTACAGATTCATGGTGCTATGTAAGAAATCATGTAAGATTCTTAAACAGGAATTTAAGATCTAAAGGATTTAGAGCGATAGCATCGTAAGTATTTGATAATTAGACGTTTATAGTAACTATTTCTCGTCCATAGAAGTATGATATGGTGCTCAGGGCGGGACTTGAACCCGCACGCCTTTCGGCACACGCCCCTCAAGCGTGCGTGTCTACCAATTCCACCACCTGAGCCCGCTTTGAGGATGGGAAGATAAACAGCAATATTTACAGGCAGGCAATCCCTTTGTAATAAAACTTTGTAACTACTCAGATGGTTTTTTGGCTGACCACGACGAACGGCAGAGCAGGGATGCTCTTGCCCTACCACGACGAACGGCAGAGCAGGGATGCTCTTGCCCTACCACGGCGAACGGCAGAGCAGGGATGCTCTTGCCCTACCACGGCGAACGGCAGAGCAGGGATGCTCTTGCCCTACCACGCTTTTGAATCTTTATCATTCAATAGGTAAGAACTCCCATTTTTTGAGGACTTAAGAACAGCGTTCCGAAAAAATACCCGCCGACCGTGGGTATTCAAAAGTCATCGCAACCAGCTCGGCGCAGGTAGACGCCGGATACGAATCCTCAATGAGGTCCTGAGTAGTTACAAAACTTTTTTCTTTTTAATCTCGAACTGCCCGGCTTGGATCCTAAAGGTAAGCCTGACTCGGAACAAACCCCAAGCAGTCCCCAAACGAGATAGCGAAACGCATTGCCTGCCGGCCGTTCCCTTCCCCGGAAACACCCGTTGGGCAATTCAATTCCCGGCATGGAAAAGGATGCAAATACCAAGGAACGGGTCCCTCGGCCCCCGGATAAGCAGCCCGTAGACCTGAGCGCTTTGCGGGACTTCGACTTTGGGCCAAGTTGGAGTGACGCCGCTTCTGCCAAGTCGGCGGGGAAGGAAACCGGCCCCCGTCGCTCACGTCCAACCCGAAAGCGGGGAGACACGACCGGAAAGAGGGACCGGCGGAGATCAAAACCAAGGAAATCCCGAGGCGAGGCCCGGTCTGGTGAGCGGAAGGATAAGCCCGGGAAGCCTACCCAACGCCATCCCCGGTTCGAACCTCCCCCAAAAGTGGTGGAGGTGGATTTTGTCCCTGAGGACAAAGGATTTAGCGCTTTGTGCCGTGCCATGAAGGCTACCTCCATTACCTACGATCTTTTTGATATTGCCCGCATTCTATTAAGGAAACCGGAACGCCACACTGTCATTATCCGTCCTTTGATAGACTCCGAAGAAGAGGTCGATCCGGGTCGGGGATGGTTGTACGTGGTGAAAGCGGACGGCATGCCCTTCCTGGATGAATCGGACGCTGTTCAGCACGCTCTGTCCCGTTGTCTGGACCACTGTTTTACAGCCGAAACCGTCGAAGTGGAGCCTCCCAGAGGCGCCTTCAACCTGGTGAGGAGGTGTGGAATTACCGGGGAGTTGCTGGGCCCGCCCAATTACCACCGCTACAAGCAAATAGCCAGGGATCACCATGCCAACCGTTTGTCCAACATGCCCTTCCATAAATTCGAGTCGCGTATCGAGACGGTCAGGGACGAAGCGGTTATCCAGGCCTGGGTGGACAAGATGAAGACCCTTACCCGGTACGCCTTGAAACCGGAATTTGGGGGAGAAAGGGTTTTTGAGGAAGCGGAATTGGCCCGGGCTTACGTCAGGGCTCATCTACGGGATAAACTCGTAAGCAGGGAAAAAAGCCTGCGTTTGGAAGGCCGTCAGACGCGTAAACTGGTCGATCCGTTGATAAGGGCGAACGTCGAATTTTCCAGGGACAGGCAAATCCGGTTTCCCCTCCACACAGCCAACGGGTTGCGGGGACGTTTGAGGGGGCAGAACTTTGTCCTCTACAAGAAAGGGAGCAGGGGGGTTTCCTACGTCTGCGCGGTCAAACGCAAATTCCGGGATCCGGACCAGATTTTCTCCGACCGGGTGCAAAAGATAATTGAATTTCTGGAAGCCCATCCCGGTATCCCGGTCAGGGAATTTACCGAGCAATACCTGGGGTTTGGCATCTTTGGCAAGGAGACAGAGTCTGCTCCCGCGCTCACGGAGGAGCAGAAGGATCGGTTGAAAGCTTTGCGGGTCGATTTTCGATGGCTGCTCGAGGAGGGATACGTATCCGAATACGCGGACGGAAGGGTATTTGCCCAACCCCAAAAGAAAGGAAGAAGGCGCGAAAGGCGCCCGAGGGCGCCAATTAGGAATTAGGAATTAGGAATTAGGAATGAGGAATTGGGGAGAAGGGAGTGATGGAGTGGGGGAAAGGCGCCGGGGGGAGAATGAAAAATGAGGAATTTTGTGTTTTTTGCGCTCTTTTGTGGTTCCCTCTTTCTTTGCGGATCTTTGCGATCTTTGCGATCTTTGCGAGAGGTTGCTCGATCACGATTATGATCAAGATTACGATTGGGCGCCTTTTCCTGCGTCGGTGGTCAGTTGCAGATGGTGTTTTTGGTCGGGTCCGATGGAAAAGTGGATCTGCCATCCTCCTGGGGCCAACCAATTGCCCAGGTTTTCCGGCCACTCGATAGCGAGGCAAAAGGGTGGTTCCAGGAATTCCTCGATTAACAGGTCGGCCGCTTCCCTCGGATCGGTGATGCGGTAAGCGTCGAAATGAATCAGTTGACGGTACCCCCGATAGATGGAGTAGAGGTTGTAGGTGGGGGAGGTAACCACGTCCCGTATGCCCCATCCCCGGGCCAGTCCCTTGACGAAAGTGGTTTTTCCCGCCCCCAGGCTACCGGACAATTTCAGGGTTTCATTTTCCGGGAAATAGCGGGAAAAGTCTTCCGCCACCGCCATGGTTTCCTCCATGGACGAGGTGGTCCTTCCCGCTTCAAGTTGATCTGAAATGTTCATAGCCGCCCAGGAGATCTTCCGCATGGCAGGGACCGATCAACCGAATACTATCTCCTTCACCTGTTTCCGGCTGTTCCAGCCTGCCAATGCAGGTTACCGGGGTATCGAATTCCCTTTGCCAATCCCGGGCAAACGCATCCTTTCCGCAGGCGGCCTGAACCGTGAAGAGTAGTTCATAGTCTTCCCCGTCATTAAAGGCATGCCATAAGGGGCTCTGTCCGGAAGACTTGGCCATTTCATGGCTGGTTGGGCTGATGGGGATTTCAGCGGTATCCAGGCAGATGACTCCAACCGCAGGCGCCAAGTGATAGAGGTCGGTCCCCAGTCCATCCGATATATCTATGGCCGAGGTTACCCCTCCGTGGTTGGCCAGCCAGATACCCTCCTTGAGTCGCGGTTCGAAGTGCAGGTGCTTACCAGCGGAACTTCCCCCCAGATCCCCCGTAACCCAGAGGAGATCCCCGGGACGGCCCGACTTTCGAGTAAGCGGTCGGTCGGCCTCCAGGTAACCGGTCAAGGTCATGGAAAAAGCCAAATCCCGGTGAGTCGAGGTCACGTCGCCGCCCACGATTTTTATGTCGAAGGCCAGGGCCGTTCTTTTCAGGCCTCGGTAGACGGATTCGAGCCACTCGACCGAAGTGTCGGGGGGCAGGAGGCAGGCTAGAAGTGCGTAGTGGGGCTTTGCCCCCATGGCGGCCAAGTCACTGATACACCTTTTGAGCAGTTTTGCCCCGACTGATTCCGGAGAGGCCTCTCCCGTGAAGTGTTTTCCATACACCAGGGAGTCGTTAGTCACGACTGATGGCAGGTCCGGATTTTTGAGTATGGCGGCATCGTCTCCTATGCCTTCGGGGGACGGGGGACTGGCATCACCCAGCCAATTCCGGATCTCCCGCAACAGTTTCAATTCTCCCCAATCGCTGACGGTTGGCTCTTTTCTGGAATCGTTAGCCCGCATTTCTTACAAAATTCGTGACGAGCCCTTGAAGATCGAGTGCTGGTGCGGGTTTCGTGCCGATTCGCGGGTGAAGCTGGGTCGACACCCTGCAAAGTCGGCCTGCAACTGTGCGTAGCACGGGCGGGAAATCCAGCGGTTCCCGCTCCAGCGCCGGTATTCGGGCGCGCAGTAGAAAATTGGGAGATGTCGCATTCGCTCGGTAAGTGAGACATGCGGGTTATGGACCATCGTTAACCCTCAGTGAGCAGGAGGAGCATCAGCGTATTTGCATTGAACAATCCGTGCATGATGATCGGGGCGAGAATATTCCCGGTTTTTTCGTAGGAAAGGCATAGCCATACCCCTAGTAGAAACAACGGCAGCAAGCTCAACCAGTTGAAATGCATGCCCGCGAAGATCAGGCCGCTCAATATGGCGGGCCACCAACCCGGAAAAAAAGCCTTCAGGTTGCGGTAGATAAATCCGCGAAATAGCAGTTCCTCACTGATGGGAACGAGGACAATGACGAGAAATCCCACTGTTAAAATCGCCGGGAATGATGTCATTTCCGCTACCTGCAAGACCACCTCCTGGGGTTCCGTGGGAAGGTTGAGGTGCCGAAGGGCCTTGGGCCAATAGTGGTAGACCGCAACCAAAACCGGTATAAGCGTCAACAAGAGGTAGACGGATCGAAACGGCAAGGGCAGAAGGCCCCCCTTGGCCGGACTCAATTTTATGGTTTTGGGCTTTGGGTACCAGGTGTGCAGCCCTAACAGGCCGGCCAGGAAAGCGAGGTGCATGGAGAAGGCCTGAAGGAGGTATTGATGTTGCTGAGGAAAGGTTTCGATATCGGAAAACAGGGTGTACAATCCAATGGTCAGGGCGCCGGCTCCAAAAGCGAGCAAGTAGAGGAAAACGAGGATCAGGCCGAAATCCAGCGCCCCGACACCCCAGTGGCCCAGTTCCCAGGTTTTTTTTCCACACACACCCCTGCCTTTGGTAAAAACCATGTGGGCCAGGCAGATGAGGCTGGCATAGAGGACGATCGTGGCATACAGATCCAGGGCCGGGCTGGTGATTTCAGGATTCATGAATCGGGAAGAAAAATGGAAGTCGGCCGGGGCAATGGCAATGCAAACCCAGAAAGGCAGAAAGGCGCCGTTAGCGCCAAGTGGAAAGAGGAAAGAAAAGGGAGTAACCACAAAAAGCACAAAAGACGCAAAAGAGATCCGGCTTCGCCGGAACAGGATTTAACGGAGGGCGGGTTTTCCAACCCGCCAATTCGTAGGGGCGAGGCATGCTTCGCCCACATTCCTCAAAATCGTGATCCTGATCGTGATCAGAAGGAAAGGAGTGATGGAATTGTGGAATGATGGAGAGGAAAAAAAGGCTGAAGGCTGAAGGCTAAATTTTGATCTTGATCGTGATCATAATCGTGATCGTGATCGAAAGGAAAGAATCGACTCGGATAACCTTACTTTCATGGAGTTAGCCAACGGCATTCACCTGGCCTATTGCACCAATATCCACCGGGGAGAATCCTGGGAAGAAACTTTCAGGTCCCTGAACCGGTATACCCTGGCGGTGCGGAACCGGGTGTGTCCGGGGGGCGCTTACGCCATCGGCCTGAGACTTGGAGCGGCCGCAGCCCGTGAGTTATCGGACCCGGCCACCCTGTTGGGTTTTCAAAAATGGCTGGAGAAAAATAACTGTTACGTATTTACCATAAATGGATTTCCCTACGGGGACTTTCACGGAACGCGGGTCAAGGAACAGGTTTACCTTCCGGATTGGTCTTCACGTGATCGGCTAGACTATACAAAGCGGTTATTCGACCTCTTGTGCGATATCCTGCCCGAGGGCTTAGCGGGAAGCGTAAGTACACTGCCGGGATCTTTCAAACGCTTCGTGACCGGTAATGACAGGGTTTCCGCCATGGAACAAAATCTGGCCAAGGTAGTGGAATACATAGACGAACTGAGCGAAAAGACGGGCCATGACCTCCATCTCGGCCTGGAACCGGAGCCACTGGGATATTTCGAAACCAGCGAGGAAACGGTAAACTTTTTTGACCGCCTACTCAATTCGTATCCAGGGGATCGGGAGAGGATCCTTCGTCGATTGGGTGTGAACTACGATACCTGTCACCTGGCGGTTGAATACGAAAGAGCCGGGGAATCCTTGGCGCGGTTCCAACAGAACCGGATCCGACTCAGCAAAGTTCACCTGAGTTCTGCCCTTCGTTTGGCGGAATTCTCGGAAAGCGCTCTGCAAAGATTAAGGGGTTTTTGCGATGAGGTTTACCTGCATCAGGTGGTCGCCGTAGACAACGCCGGTCGATTCCACCGATACGAGGACTTGGACTTGGCTTTGGAAGCCCGACAGAGAGGAAGGGATGGGGCGGAGGAATGGCGCATCCATTTTCACATACCGTTGCATGCCTTGCCGCAGCCGCCATTGCAGCCGACCAGCGACCACATTCAAGACACTTTGGACTTTTTAAAAGTCGAACCCGATCTGTGCCACCATTTTGAAATGGAAACCTACACCTGGGAAGTGCTGCCCGAGGATTTGGCCAACTCCGACGTGGTGGACCAACTCGTGCGCGAATACCAGTGGACATTGGCCGAGTTTTCGGCTCGGGGCATGGCATGAGGCGCGAAAATTAAAGGAAGAAGGAAAAAGGAAGAAGGAAGAAGGCTGAATAAAGAAGGCACTTTCGAGCTTCCAGAATCCTAATTCCTAATTGGTGCGCCTAAAAAGGAGGGCGGACTTTCCAGTCCGCCATGGCGTTCATAAGGCGGGTTGGAAAACCCGCCCTCCGTTAAATCCTGTTCCGGCGAAACCGGATCTCTTTTGCGTCTTTTGTGCCTTTTGTGGTTTCCTCTTTTTGCTTGCAGCTTGGCTGTCCCGGCGATTTATCCCAACTTCCTGACTTAACGTGTTTATGGCCGAATTTCCCCCTATCGAGTATGTCATCCGGGTGCCTTATTCTCTGAGGGTATTTTTTGCGAATGATACCTTCAAGGTGGGAAATCCGCTCTTCCGCGATTTGGCCTGCTCTCAGGAAAGCGGGGCGCGGAAGAAAACCTTGTTTTATATCGATAAAGCGGTGGCCGCCGCCCACCCGGATCTGGAGGGTGAAATTTCATCTTATTTCAGGCATTACCGTCGAGATTTGCACCTTAAGGGCATCTACGTTCTCGAGGGAGGGGAATCGCTGAAAAACGACCCTCGTTGTCTGGATAAAATTTACGGGGACATCCAGCGGCACTGCATATGCCGACACAGTTACATCGTGGGAATTGGAGGTGGCGCATTGCTGGATGTAGTCGGTTTTGCCGCGGCGACAGCCCATCGTGGAATCCGTCACTTCCGTCTGCCGACCACCACCTTGAGTCAAGCCGATGCGGGGGTAGGGGTGAAGAACGGGGTAAATTTCAACCGAAAGAAGAATTTCGTCGGTTCTTTTGCTCCGCCTTTTGCCGTAGTGAACGATTTTTCATTTCTGAAAACATTGTCCGATGAACACCTTCGAAACGGTTTCATCGAAGCCGTCAAGGTGGCGTTGATCCGGGATGCCGCATTTTTCGATTGGATCGAAACCAATGCCGGTTCGTTAAATCAGTTCGAAGAGGCCGTTCTGGAAGAATTGATTCAGCGGTGCGCCAAACTCCACGTAGCTCACATTGCGACATCAGGAGATCCTTTCGAAATGGGATCGGTCAGGCCGCTTGATTTTGGACATTGGGCCGCGCACAAGCTCGAGCAATTGTCCGATTTTGAGATCAGTCATGGCGCGGCTGTGGCAATAGGCATAGCCATCGACACGGTTTATTCCACGGAGATGGGTTACCTGAATAAATCCTCTGCCAGTCGTGTTCTTTCCCTCCTCACCCGATTGAATTTCCGGATTTACTCCAGTATTCTGGAAAAGCGCGATGACAGCGGTTATCCCTTAATCCTTGAGGGATTGGAGGAATTTCGTGAGCATCTGGGCGGGAGGCTTACCATCACTCTGCTCAAGAAAATAGGCTCCCGTTTCGAGGTGCATGAAATGAACGAGGAACTCGTCTTGAAATCGATCGAACGATTGAAGGAGTTGGTATGAAGGGGAGAAGGAGGAAAAATAACCACAGAGGACACAGAGAGCACAGAGGCGCGCTGAAGCGCGGAGAGGGATGAGATCTCGCCAAGGCGAGATGGCACATCATAACGCCAAAGGCGTTAAACTCCGAAGCCCAGCGTCGCGAAGCGCACGCTGGATTACCGATCATCCCTATGACCGAACCCCAACGGGGTTCCACAAATCATCCTCCAAAATCCTGTACATCCTGTGTATCCATGTCATTTCCATCCCTCTTACCTTTTACAAATCCGTTCTTAATCGATCAGCGGGTCCGAAAGGATTCGCTCAGGACTATGGCCACCATGAGGTCCTGAAATCCGAAATCTTCTTTGGAATTCTTTTCCACGATGTGCTGGACGACCCGCCGGTCTCCAAACCCCAGGGGTCGACCGGCTGCATAGGTGAGGAGCTTTTCCGTCAGGCAATGGGCAAAAAGGTCGATATTTTCCAGCAGGTAACGTTTCAAGTCGGTGACGTCCTCCAGCCGGGTTCCATCGGGAAGGATAGAATCGGGATCAATTTCCGGACCCCAACGGCCGCCTTTACCCTTGCTGGAATAGAATTCTTCTTCCAGCTCTACCGAACCGTCGGGGGGATCCGTATAAATCGGATAGTTCGCTCGCCACCGGCCAATCGGATCGAAGTTCTCCATGATAAAGCCCAGGGGATCGATCCGTTCGTGGCAGCGGGCGCAAGCTGGATCGGCCGTGTGGGCATTCATCTGTTGGCGCATGGTGACGGTGCCGCTGGTATCGGGCGCGACGGCGGGAACATTGGGTGGCGGCGGGGGAGTAGGTTGTCCAAAGACATTCTCCAGGAGCCATACACCCCGGTGGACGGGGTGGGTATCGACGCCGTTGGCGGTAGCCATCATGACGGATGCCATTCCCACAATACCCCCTTGCCGGGTGCCGGTGGGAATGGTGACGCGCTGCATTTCCCTTCCTTCGAGTTCACCTCCGTAGATATCGGTCAGGGGGTGATTCCGATAACTGAATCCGGGATCTATGAAAGTCTCCAAGGGATGGTTCTCGACCAAAATCTCGTCAAACAGAAGTTCCCCTTCGTCGATCATGGCCCGGCGGTGACCTTCGCCGAAAAACATTCGGGTTGTAGCTTGAAACCGGAAGAGCCGCGGATCCGGCATGATGCCGCTAAGCTTGCGCGTGCCAAGCCACTGACCGGTAAAATGGTGAATGAAGCGCTTGCGTTCGGGCAAACCGAGGAGGCGCCGGGTTTCCTGCTCAAGGACAGGGGCTGAGGACAACTCGCCTTTGCGGGCGAGATCCCGTAAACGCTCATCGGGCGGTGCTGAGGTCAGAAAATAACTGAGCCGACTGGCCAGATCCCAATCATCGAGAATCCCGGGAGTGGTTGAGCGATAGAGAAAATGCGGTGAGACCAAAGCTCGGCGCACCGCGAGGTGCAGGGCGTCTTCGACCCTGGCCTCGGGGAATTGGCGGAGGTGCTGGCGGACCACGTCCAGATACGTTTCCAATTGGTCTTCAGTAACCGGTCGTCTGAAGGCTTGACCGAGGAATCGGCGGAGAAAGATACCAGCAAAGGTTTCATCGGAATGTCCAGGGGTCCGTTCCCCGAGAAACCGTTGGGATCGTTCGCGGCGGACCCGCGTTTCCTCATCCTCAATCAGGCGAAAGGGACCCTCCACTTCGACTTTCAAAACATCCAACGCCGGGCCAAAACGGTGATTCTCTTCCAACACGATGGCTTTGACCCAATTGTGGTAATTATCGCCGATGCCCGCCCCGATATCTACCGGCAGCACATCCAGACGGGGATCTTCCAGATCCAACTCCCCACTTTGCAGAATGTTTTGGACGATCTCATAAAATTCCACCTGTCCGGCATTCCGTTGTTCTCTTTTGAGGGTGAGAAGGGCGGCGTACAAGGGCTTATCGACGGCCAATCGGCCCACGATAAAATCCCTGGAAAATTCCAGCACACCCGCTGGTTCGGAGTAGGCCGGACCATCGGTCCAACGAAAGCCCAACACCTCGCCCTTGAATAGTTCGACCTCAGTCTGGAAGATGGAGGGCTGGTCCGTGCCCGGGGCTACGAGAAAATTGCCAAGATTGCGGAGGTTTTCAAATAGCGCGTATTTCTGCTCCCCGTTTTGACGGGCATAAACCGCCAGTTGAAAGGGCGATTCCCGGTAGGGGTACTGCATTTGACCGGTCTGAAACACATCGGCATCGATCTGCAGCCGGTATACACCGCTGTGCGGCACCTCAAATGGACTGGTCCAGGCGGCTGCGCTGGCCATATTGCGGGAGGAGGCCAGGCGGTATCTGTCCTCTGCGAGTGCGGCTCCCCCTCCTTCGCTGGTGAAGAATCCGTCCGGTTCTATTTCGTAGAGTTTTGGGGGAATACGTTGAGATCCTTTTTCCGGGGGAATAACCTCATCTGCGATCTGGGAGGCCAAATTCAGAAACTCTGCCAGCAACGGCGGTGAAAGAATGAGGCCTGAGGCCACATTGTCGAAACCGCTCTCCGAGTCGTCGGTTGGAAAAGAATAGGGGACCTCGAATTCGGGTATGCCAAATACATCGCGAATGGTATTTTCATATTCGACCCGGTTGAGACGACGGGGAACCGTTCCGCCCACCGGGGCGTATTGGGTCAGCTTTCCCTCCAGCCAGGTGGTCGTGTCGTCCCGTTCCTGTGGGGTGGGGAAGGATTCCGCGTCCCTGGGGGGCATCTCGCTGGTGTGGAGGACGTCATAGACCTTGGTCCAGAAACCGGGCGAGTCGGAGGCTGCCCATTCGATGGAGGTCATTTCCAAATTCACGTCGCCCTCGATGAAATCCTCATCCCCGGCATGGCATTCGAAACAATGGGATTTAAAGAACCCGCGAACGGCAGGGGGAAGCGGCTCCATGGCCTGTGCCAGGAGGGGAAACAGAAAGACGATCGACGACCAACGAATCACCGGATATCAGGAGAAACACTCGTTGAGGTTATGGCTGGCCCCGGCGAATCGATCGATTTCGAGGCCATAACCCTGCATCAGACTGAGATAAAAATCACCCAACTTGCGTGGGTTGGCGGCTTGGCGGTCGATGGCCCAATGCTTTCCGTGGGGCAAGCCACCCCCAACCAACAGGGTCGGCAGGTTGGTGTTGTCGTGCGTATTGGAATCTCCCATGCCGCTGCCCAGAATGACCGCGGTGGAATCCAAAAGGGACCGGCCCTCGGCGTCCCGGTGAGCCTGCAGCTTGTCCAGGAAAAGACCGAACCGTTTCACATGCTCCCGCCCGATCATGTTGTACTCGGCGATTTTCTTTTCCTCATTCCCGTGATGAGAAAGGCCGTGGTAGCCCGCGCTGAGGCGACGCCCCTCGATATTGAATACCTGACTCCACCCCGGTACCAGAAAGGTCATTACGCGGGTAGAATCGGTGGTGAGGGCGAGTGCCATCAGGTCGTACATGACGGTCTCGCACTCAAGAGCGAGTTCGGGCGATATCGGATCGAATTGAGGCAGAACATAGTCCGACTTCGGGAACGGTTTCTCCAGCCAGGCCCGTTGCTTCTGCAATTTCTTTTCCACATCGCGAACGGAAGCCAGGTATTCGTCGAGTTTTTTTTGATCCCTCCGGGATACCTGCCGCTGCAAGGATTGAGCTTCTTCCAATACGCCATCCAGCACACTGGAATTTCCCTTTAACAGATAATCGATGCGCGACTTGTCCGAATCGGAACGGAAAAGGGTTTGATAAAACACACTGGGTCGGCCGACCATGGGCAAGGCCACTCCCTCCTTGGTATAACTGAGCCGGGCGTCGCCGGGGGGATTGCCGCAGGTAACCTGGATCGAGGAGTAGCGGGTGTGAGGGCCCACGTGATCGGCAACCAGTTGGTCCATGGAAACACTGCCGGTAGCGGATCCCGTCATCCAGGCCCTCCAGCCTTCGTGACCATTGCGTCCACGGTGGTCGAGCCCGGAAAAGATCGACATCTTCTCCCGGTATTTGGCAATGGGAGCCAGGGTTGAGGGCATTTCGTAATTGGCCCCCGCCTGTTGCGGAAAAAAGGCGTCCTGGTAAAATCCCAGGTAAGTGCCCACGCAAACCAGGCGCTTCAATTGGCCAGGTGGAGCAGCGGCGGCGAGGGAGCGGGGAATCCAGGATTCCATCATGGGCAAAGCCAGGCTTACTCCCACCCCTTTGAGGAACTGACGGCGATCGATTTGGGTTTTCATTATATTATATTAAACCAATTTCTCTGAATGAGCAAATTCAGAATTTATAGGATGCGCCGAGGCTGTATTGGGCGCCCCAGCGGTGGTAGTCCTTAACCAGACGAAGGTCTTTATCGCCGAACGTTGCGATGAGGGGCTCGTCGGAGAGGTTGTAACCTTGTAGAATAATAGTCAGGCCTTTCAGGATTCCGGACTCATATTCATAGCTCAACTGGGCGTCGAATACCGTTTCAGCCAATATGTTTCGGAAATTAGGGCCTCTAAAACCGAAGGTAGCTATGTCGCCGCGAAAATCGGAACGGTAGCGACCACTTGCTCTGGCCTCGAAACCGCCTTTCTCGTAGTAGACGGTGGCATTGTAGATATTTTCCGACAGGCCTGGAATCGGCTGCGAAGGATCACCCAAAGTAGGTTCAATACTGCTCTTGGTCAGGGATGCATTTAGAAGGACCCCAAATCCTTCCAAGGCTTCGGAGAGTTTTTCGCCCGGGAGTGATAATGAAAACTCTAACCCGTAAATTTCCCCACCTTGACCGTTCTGCGGCTTATTCCGGAAGCCCTGGTAGATGGCCGGGACAACGCCCGGTACTCCGGTGGGATATCCAGTAAAGTCGGACAACAAGGATTCGAGGTAGGTGTAACTGACCAGGTCCTTGTGGTATCCGGCCACAGCCCAGTAGCCCATGTTGTCGGCAAAGTAATTTTCGAAGGAAAGATCCAGGGAATTGGAACGCCAGGGCTCCAATTGCGGGTTTCCGCTTCTTCCGCTCCAGGGACTCGATACGACGTCTGTGGAGCCTGCCAGGGACTCATTGAAATTGAAGGACGCGCTTGCACGCATATCCTCCATTTCCTGTCGGGCCAATTGCCGGGCCGCGCTGAATCGCAATCGCCTGAGGTCGTCGATCTCAAAAATGAGGTTCAAACTGGGGACGAGATCGGTGTAACTGTGAGAATCAGTGGCGGTGCCTATGAGCAGTTCGTTGGGGCCCGCGAAGGTGGCAACCCCGCCTCTGGAAAACTGATTGGTACGAATAAATTGGGTGCCAAGGGTGCCGGAGACCGGCAAGGAACCTAAACTGGTGTCGATGATGAATTGCACGTAGCCAGTGGTGACCTCTTCCTCGATATGGTAGTTTTGGTTGATGTTGTTGGGATGGTTATTGGGAATGAGGTCATAGATGCCGCTTTCGAACACGGCCCTGGTATCGTAGGCTCTCTGAGGGCCAATTCCAAGGAAGCTGAGGTCGGCATTGCCAATGGTTTCCGGAAACGGGGCGCTCCAGGAACCGTCGGCCAAGGCCAAAAACCAGCCTCCGCGTCCATCGGGGGCCGGGTTCGTCTCCGACTTGACCCGCTCGGTCCAAGCCAGGCCGAATTCCATTTGGTTGAAGATGCCTTCCAGATCACGCCGCATGGCGGTTCTGGCCTGGTTCAATTCATCCTTGGCTATGGGCCCTTTGAAGAACCCGAGTTGACCACCGGTGACTGCGTTGCCTCCCCAACCTTGCGGACTGGCCAGGCGAATTCTATCGGACGAATAATCGAGGTTGGAAGAGAAGGTGGCTCCGGTTCCACCTCCCATCATAAAGGTTAGGGTGTCCGGGGTGCTCCAGTCGGCCTCGGCGCCGCCATTGCCTCGATTGGACCCCCAGCCCGAGTAGGTCTCCAGGACGTAGTCTGTGCGATCGATATTGGAGTGGCTCAGATCGAGTTCGAATTGCCAGCCATTGTCAGTGTCCATAGTGAGGTTCCAACCCGGGGAATAGACATCGGCATCCCTCCAGGTGATATCATTTCTCATGACACCGTATACTCCGGTGAAAGTCCCCCGGGTAATGAGCCCGTCCTCCACCGTAAAACCGGGCTGCAGTTGAGCTGAACTCCATAGCAGGGGAAATTCGATTCCGCGCAGGATTTGTTCTTCGGCAAAGTTTGAGAAAAAGATATCGAAGGTCGAGTGAAGATTGTCGTTGGGCCGGGATTCGAAAACGGCCAAAAGGCTGTCACGGTCCAACACGCTGGAGCGAACAAACGGTTTTACCCCGCCGAGGACCATGTTGCCCTCGAAGGTGGGCATTGCATTTCCCCAGGCGTTCCATTGTTCTCCTTGACCGGGCCGGTTGGTGTTGGAATAGCCGAAGGCCCAGCCGATAGTTTCATCATCGTTTTGATCAATGTAATTCATGGAGAAACGGGTTCCGTTAATATCGACATCGGGGTTTAGTTGATGCAGGTCGGTCCACTCGTAAAAGGCATTGGCCACAAAGGTCCTTTTGCCGTGTGCAAGCGGTCGAACCGTGCGCATATCAACCGTCCCGGCCAAGCCTTGGCCGACCAGATTCGGCTGGGTCGTCTTGTAGACAACCACTCCGTTGAGCAGTTCTCCCGGGTATTGGTCGAATTCGACCGATCGGTCACCGCTGGCCGATACCTGTTGACGGCCATTGAGCAGAGCGGTGCTGAAATCTCCCGTCAATCCGCGAATCACAATGTCTTGAGCGCGGCTATTGATACGCTGGGTGGTGAGGCCGGGGAGCCGGGCCAGGGTTTCGGCAATACTGACGTCCGGAAGTTTCCCGATATCTTCCGCGGAAATGACTTCCACGATAACCGGGGCGCGTCGTTTGGCTTCGGTGGAGAAGGCCAAGCTGCCGGCAAAGCCGGGGTCGACTTCAAAGGTTCCGAGTTCGTAGAAGTCCAGATCTTCTTCCCTCTCCTCTTCCTGAGCCTGGATGGGGAAAATGGCGCCAAACAGCGGTAAAGCCAGAATAACTGCCAGGAAGGATTTCGACTTTTTTAAGAACGGTAATAGTTTGCTTTGGTCATTCATGATGGGTTTCGCCTTAATCTGTTTATCGAGTTCAGTTGCGGTTTGCAGTGCCCAGATTCGGTGTTTAAAACACGTGACACTGTGTTAAATGTGCAGAATATGATGAATATAACTCCTTCTGCCGCAATAATAAAAAGGGGGGGGGGAAGGGGTCAAACGCAAAATGTTAAAGTCTTCCTCTACTTCCCTCCACCAATCAGATTTTAACATTTTGCGTTTGACCCCTTTTTTCACGAGTTGCCCAGTTCAATTAGAAATCGCAACAAATCGCGCAGTTCCTCCGAATCGAGCCCTGCAGTCAGGCCGGGTGGCATAAGTGAAATCGGGGTGGTGGTCAGTTCTTTTATTTCCGAAAGCGGAACCGACCGAATCGTACCCAATGCATCTCGCACCAAAGCGGCGTTGTTGGTTCTTCGTTGCAACGTTCCACTGACGATCTCGTCGTTTTTCAGGGTGATGAGGACGGTTTCAAAACCTTGTTTGATGGCGGCGTTGGGTTTCAGGAGCGACTCCAGGATTCCTTCCGGCGTCATAAAGGCGCCGATGGAACCGAGGTCGGGGCCAACTTTGCCACCATCCCCTGCAATGGCATGGCAACTGATACACCCCAATTCGGCTCTTGCGTAGATCTTCCGGCCGCGAACCGGATCGCCCAGGGAAAGCGAGGCTGAGATCAAGTCTCCTCGTTCCGCGGTGGAAGCATCCGTAGCCGTTGCAGACAAAGAACCTGATTCCCGTAGTTGGCCGACCAGATTACTCAGGTCACGGCCCGAGGACTGTGCGACGAGGATGCCTGTCGCTGCAATGGATCCGTCGATTCGTTTTCCTTTCAGTGCATCGGTGAGAGCTGCTGGACCACCCGTAAATTCAGTAAAGGTTTTAAAGAGGAGTGCGGCTTGCTCCTCATCCTCGATTTCGGCCAGCAGGTTAGTGCCGGAGCGAGTTGCATGAGCCAGATCCGTCCCTACCAAGGCCGCGACCGCCGATACGCGGACTTCGGTTGGATGGCTGGATGTTGTAAGATTGCCGACAGCGTTGATTTTGCCCAAGGCGAGCAAAGTTTTGGCTGCTTCTAATCGTTCATTGAATGCGGTCGATCGGTCATCAGCGAGTCGCAGAGCATCTTTGGCGCCCGCCTTAATCCCCCACTTTGCGGCCAATCGCAAGGCTGCTAAACGAAGCTCGCTTTTGCCATCGGCAATCAGCGCCACAATATCCGCCGCGTTCGCCGGCACGGCTCGATTTTGAATTTTCGCCAATGCTTGCAGTAGGAATGGATCTTTTTCCCTGGTAGCCGTTTCGACCAGAAAGGCCAATTCCTGCTCGTTCCCGAACTCTGCAATCATACTCAAAGCCTTGTTGCGGCCCTTACCAGAGAGACGTCCTGCTCGCGCCATAGATATCAAGGGCTGGATGGCGCGGGGATCATTGGAAGCGCTGAGAGCAAAGGTAAGGCGGTCAGTTTTTCCATCAAAGACCGCATCGGCGCCGACATTCCGGACCGCAGTGGAAGATTGGAAGATGTCGCTTGCGCTCGGTAACTGAGATATTCGGGTTAGTTCGGGTAACCAGTATGCCTGTAAGGTCCGCGCGGTTAGCCAAAGCGCATAATCCAGTTCCTCGTCCAAGGGAAAATCAAGGGCCTCCATAGCCGCGTTCGCCGCTTCCAAGCTATTGAATTGGCGAAGCGCATTTACCGCTTCCAAGCGCACTTGGGCATGCTCATCGCGAGCGGCCAAAGCCAGGCGGGTCAGAATTTGCGCATCGCCGGAATGAAAAAGTGAAGCGAATCGAACCGCCGCAGCCCGAGCGCGATGATCCTTACCATGCAACAGTTGGTCCAGGAGCTTCTCATTGGGCGATTGAAAGGATCCATGGAGCCAAAGCCCCTCTAACAGATGGCGTTCATAATCCGGATCCATCTCATTGAATTTGGACAGCCATGACCCGAATCCGCTTAGCACTTCATTTTTTGCCCTTCCGGCCAGCTCGCGCCTGGCCTGCTCGATGGTCCAAGTTTCCGGAGCATTCAGCGCATCGAAAAGCTCGGGGATAGCTGCCCCATGGATTTGAGGCGGATCGACCAGCGGTCGGTCAACTGCGGTTAATCTCCAGATCCGCCCGTGGGATTTGTCCCGAAATGGGTGATAGAAATCGACTTCGCCATGATCGATTATCGGGTTGTACCAATCCACGATATAGAGAGCCCCATCAGGTCCCATCTTAAGGTCAACGGGACGGAATGACCGGTGGCTGGAATGCACCAGGGTTTCGACTTCCCGGGAAGCATAACCACTCCTGCTCTCCTCCACTTTATAACGGACAACACGATTGGCACGAAAGTCATTCAGAATAAAATCCCCCCGGTAGGATTCCGGAAAGTGTCTCCCGGAAATGAATTCGGCGCCCGTGGCTTTGGGCTTGCCCGGATTCAGCCCGGACAAAATTCGATCCGCCCCCACGGCTGTCCTGAAGGCCGAACCCGGATACAGGTAATGAATGCCGTCGCCCCCAGCACCGTCCGTAGCATACGACTGCCCCCACCGATCAAACACCAGACCCCATGGATTGACCATGCCTCTACTGTAGATTTCGAGTCGCTCGGTTTCGGGTCGGAACCGCCACACACCGCTTCCATTGAGACGCCGCGGTCCCCAAGCGGTCTCGAGGTATGAATTTATGTAAATGGATTGTTGAAAGTAGAGTTCTCCCCATGGGCTCCAGCGCAACCCATGAATCATGTGGTGAACATCCGCGTTTCCAAAACCGGCGTAAATAACCCGGCGCTCGTCGGCATGGTCGTCCCCATCGTGATCAACCAGGTGCAGCAACTCGGTGGAGCTGCATACGTAGGCGCCCCCGGGAATGGGCATTACCGATTGCGGAATGGTCAGCCCATCGGCAAAAACGGTCGATTTGTCTGCCTGCCCATCGCGGTCGGTATCCTCAAGAATGACAATTCGGTCATTGGGAATAAGGCCCGGTTTTATGTGCGGATAGGTGGAACTGGTGGATACCCAAAGGCGCCCCCGCGTATCCCAATTGACATTGATGGGATTCATGATCTCCGGATCTGACGCAAAGAGGTTGATCTCGAATCCATCGGGAACCGTGAAAGAAGCCAGCTCTTCGTTGATGTCCGGATCGGGAATGTATTGTGGCACCTCGTGATCCGGATATTCCCGGGGAGGCTGCCAGGGATCTGCGCGTTCCAATTCGTACCGGTGCGGGCGTGGAACTTTCAGGTAAGCAATTTGCTCGTCCTGCTCAATCGTCAGCCTGTCGAGGTCGTCCGCCTCGTAGGACAAATGCCCCATTTCGTATCGGCGAAACAGAAAAATATAGGCTTCATTGAGCGGTCTCAGTTTTTGAAAATACAGACTATTCTTTTCGATGATCCTTTGCCGAAGAGCCTCGCTTTGGGCGAACTCAGGTCCGGCTGCAACCACCACCCCCTCTTGCCAACCCTCGGAGCTGGCTAACGCCACTTCCTCCCCGTCAATTTTGAGACGGTATCCCTTTCCGGGGGGCAAACCGGTTACTTTCAGCACACGCCCGGCATTCCCCACAGCGGGTGGAAGGGTTTCGTCGATGAGTTCCCAACGCAGCCGATCCTCACTGACCTCGAGTTTGCCGAGTCTCGTGCCAACCGCTTCACGGACTGAGCCCCCCACGTCCAATTCGAGGCGCCAATCCACGTCCGCCTCAAGCGACTGCGCTATCAGCGACGCGAACTTAGCGTAGCCGGCGGAGTTCAGGCTGATGCCGTTTTCAGTAATTGGCTCCTTCGGGTCTGCCGCCCGCAAGGTTTCAAATAGATCGATTACCTGGTGTTTCCCATTGTCGGCGGCCCGTCGGATCAATTCCGCAATCCTGGCCATTTGTTCGTTGCGAGCGCCGACATTTGGATTCACCGCACTGCTCTCGTGTCTGGGCGGTGTCAAGAGGATCAATTTTGCATTCGATTCCTGAAGCGCATTGAGAAGACGCATGTAGCCCTTGGAAAATCTGGCCAAGCCCTGCGGACCCATATCGAAAGCGGCATTGGAACCATAACCAACCAATATGACCGTCGGCTCAGCACCTTGCACCTGTCCGATTAGAGTCTCGTAACCGAAATCCTCATCGCGTTCCTGGGGTGGTTCCCAGGAACGAGTGTTCAGGCCGGATCCGAATTGAGACCGGGCCAAGCCAAACACGTCATCGCCCGGCCATCCGAGATTGCGAAAAGTGATATCCTCATTGGGCCATCGTGCAGTGAGGGCCAACTCCAGAAAAGCGTCCTTGCTTTCATGAGCCATCAAAGTGTTTCCCACCAGGACGATTCTATGCTTTTTCCCTGACTCGATTCCGAGAGGTGAAGATGACTGTGCCATCACCATTGCCGGCCCTGCCAATGCGGTGAGCAAAAAGGCCGCGGACACACTTAATTGAACCTTAAAGTACATTGATCTGAAATAAAGTCACTGAAGTTGATTTGCAGTAAACCACATTTCTCATTTCCGAGATAACGCGACACCTTACATAATTCGTGACCAGCGAATGAAGATCAAGAACCGTCGGGGTCATGCCTTGTAATCTTGACGCAGCTTGCGGAGTCAACTGATTCAAGGCTTGACCCCTTCCTCCGCTCACGGATCGCAGTAGAAGGCCAGAGTAATGGTTGCAAGCTATAGGAGCGGCTTTACGCCGCTATTGCTTTGAGGCTGATAGACCTCGCGGTTGAACCTGGCGGATTCGAATTGCTTTGAATTTTCCGG
Organism: Opitutales bacterium; assembly: GCA_965204545.1. GTDB lineage: Bacteria > Verrucomicrobiota > Verrucomicrobiia > Opitutales > UBA2995 > JAABVD01. The sequence continues at coordinate 2,906,783 of CBDBFA010000003.1, forward strand.
CACTTTCCCCAATAATAAAAGTCCAGATGGGAAATTTTTTGAGAATCTCTGCTCTAGCTGCGTTCTGTTCCTCACAACTCGCGCTCCATTCCGAAGCGATTGACACGGAAGACCTGACCTTTTTCGAAAGCAGGATACGGCCCTTGCTGGTGGAAAACTGTTACAAGTGCCACTCCGTCGATGCAGAAAAAATAAAGGGCGGATTTCTCCTCGATTCAAAGTCCGGCCTGCGAAAGGGGGGTGACAGTGGTCCGGCTATTATTCCCGGGGATGCCGCGCGCAGTCGCCTCATCAACATGGTGCAACGGCACCCGGATTTCGAGGGTATGCCCCCAAAAACCAAACTACCCCAATCCCATATCGACGATCTAGTGGCTTGGGTTGAGCGCGGAGCCCCGGATCCACGACTGGAAGAACCCCATCAAAGGGCTGTTAAGTCGGATTTCGATTTGGAAAAACGCAAAGATTGGTGGTCTCTGCAACCCGTGCAAAAACCTACCCCACCGGCCATTCGCCAAGAGAACTGGCCGTCCAATGATTACGACCGTTTTATTCTCGAGAAGTTGGAAGAAAAGGGTTGGTCGCCAGCCGAACGGGCCGACCGGAGGACCCTTTTGCGCCGGTTGAGCTTCGATCTAATCGGATTGGCCCCTTCTCCGGAAGAACTGCATGCATTTGTAAGCGATCCGTCCGAGAACGCTTACCAGAAGCAAGTGGATCGCCTACTGGCCTCTCTACACTTTGGCGAAAAGTGGGCCCGTCACTGGATGGACCTGACCCGCTATGCCGAAACCAAGGCCTTTGAAGCCGATTACACCATGCCCCACACTTACCGCTACCGCGACTATCTGATTCGGGTTTTCAACGAGGATGTGCCATTCAATCAATTTATCTTGGAATCATTGGCGGGAGATCTCCTTCCGGAACCGAGGCGGAACCCCGTGACCGGGGACAATGAATCGGTCAAGGGACCCGGTTTCATTTACTTGACCGAAATGCATCACGGCCCGCCGGATCTGCACCAGGACGAAGCCCGAAACTTCAGTGGCATGATCGATGTCGTCAGCAAGTCATTTCTCGGCATCACGCTCAGGTGTGCCCGTTGCCACGACCATAAGTTCGATGCTGTTACCACCGCCGACTATTATTCGTTTTACGGCATGCTGCGCAGTTCGCGATTTACCCACCACAACACCGTAGCGGAGGAGGTACAGAAGAAGGTTCTCGGGAAACTCAAATGGCAAAAGCCCACCATTCGATCCTTGGTTTTCGAAGCGGGTAAGGATGACATCGACAAGGCCGGGAAATACATGACGGCCCGAAATCGGCTACTGGATAACCCGGAACTGGTAGCTGCTGTCCAAGCGCTGGATGCAACCTATTCGGAGAAGGAGGAAAAGAACCAAGAAGAGTACCTCGATTCATTGCGATCGGCAATCGAACCTTACGCGATAACCCAAACCGAAGATGAGCACCAAGCGGGCGTTCTAACCAACTGGGTCCTCCTATCGGTATCACCCGATTTGCAAGGGCGTTGGCCGGAGCTACAGGCCCTATACGCGGGTTCGGAAAAAACCACTGAAAAAGTTCACCCGGCGGCAGAATTGAGCACTTCCTTTGCCGAAGTTGCCCGTCCAATAAAAAACTGGAAAGTGCAAGGACTTGCCTTCGAAGGGCAGTCTGAAACTCCCGGAGGGCTGATCTTGAGTGCCTCGGGTCATCGGGCCGTTCAGACCGTCCTGAGCAACACCAACGCAGCCGGCCAATACGCCGCGCGGGTCAGCGGCGCCATCCGGTCGCCCGACTTCATCCTGGACGGAAAACCCATCGAGCTGCAAGTCAAAGGCAGGTTTGCCGCCGTCCGGTTGGTCATCCGAAATTACGAATTGACCGGCCGCGGGCCCACTACCACCGGCCTCTACTTTCCCGTCAATAGCGATTATTGGGAAACTATCCGATTTGATACCTACCTCTGGGAAGGCCTACCGGCTTACCTTGAAATTTTCCAGAACGGGGAAGCCACCCATTCCGTCAAGTCCAAGGAAGAAGAGCCGGAATTTGATGACGACGCCTACGTTACCTTTCGCCTCGACCGGGGTCCGGATTGGGATGAGTTCTGGAAAAACCAAATTCGGGATGATTCTGAAACCGGAATGGAAGCTGCCATTGCGGCCACTTTGGCACAACTTTGGCGCAAGGGTCGGCAGAATAAACTGGATTCTGCCGAAGCGGAATTGCTCAGTGCATTTTTCGGGGCCGGTTTGGTAACAGCCGACACAGATCGTCACAAAAGACTACAAGCGGCCCTCTCAGAATACCGCGAACTGGCTCGGGAAATTCCGGTCCCACGATTCGCCCGCAGCCTGGTCGATGGCGACCAGCACGACGAACCGGTCTACATTCGAGGCAACCACAAGAATCCCAGCCGGGAACCCAACCCCAGGCATTTTCTCGATGGCCTTGGAGGGGCAATACTAAAAAGTCCCGGAAGCGGGCGCTTGGAATGGGCCCAACACGTCGCCCATCCCGATAATCCCCTTACAGGGCGCGTCTTGGTAAACCGGCTTTGGCATCATATTTTCGGACAAGGTCTGGTCACTACGGTCAACAACTTCGGAAAAATGGGCACGGCTTCCTCCCACCCGCAACTGCTCGATTTCCTGGCCAATGATTTTATCCGCCATGATTGGTCCATAAAATACATGATCCGGAAAATGGTCCTTTCCAGCACTTACCGGATGTCTTCCCGGCCCAGCCCTGAGTCATTGGAAATGGATCCGGCCAATACACTCTTGCAGCACATGCCGGTAAAACGCCTGGAGGCCGAGGCGATTCGCGATCATATCCTGGCCTGCAGCGGCGAATTGGATACTACCCCTTTCGGACCCAGTGTAGAGGCCTATGTAGAGGACCTCCCCAACAACCGGGCCAAACCAAAATCGGGGCCGCTCGATGGCCAGAGTCGCCGGTCCGTCTACCTGGAAATGAGACGTAACTTCCTGCCATCTTTTCTGCGAGCCTTCAACCTGCCCAACGCCACAGAACCCATTGGAGCCCGCACCGTGACCAACGTACCGGCCCAATCACTCGCCTTGATGAACGCTCCATTCGTCCACCAACAAGCCAGGGCCTGGGCGGAAGATCTGACCGCATCGGACCTTTCGTTCAAAGACCGCATTCAGGCTATTCACCTCAAGGCTTTCAGCCGACCGGCTAACCAACGCGAGCTAACCTGGTCGAAAAACCTGCTAAACGCCCTGGCCGGAAAATACGGCTGTTCCATCGAAGACCAGCAAGTCTGGACCGATCTCTGCCATCTGATTTACAATCGAAAAGAATTTATCTATCTGTTTTAGGCCTATGTTCAGCCGCAGAGAATTTCTCAAGAAAAGCTCCATGGGATTTGGAACCCTGGCGCTTTCCGGGCTTATGCAACGAGACCTGCGTAGCGCAACCCCACCGCTCTATCCTAAAACTCCCCACCACCCACAGAAAGCCCGCAGCGCAATCTTCTTCCACATGGATGGCGGCGTATCGCAGGTGGACAGTTTTGACCCTAAACCCCAACTGACCAAAGAGCATGGTCAACCGCCCAAATTCACCGTCGATCCTACCGTCTTTAACGATAACGGGAATTTGCTCAAGAGCCCCTGGGATTTTAAGCATTACGGCGAAAGCGGGATCCCCGTCAGCGATCTCTTTCCCCACATCGGATCCTGTGCGGATGATTTATGCGTGATCCGATCCATGACCGCCTTTTCACCCAATCATCCCAATGCCAACTATGCCTTGCATTGCGGACATCAACTCTCCGGCCGACCTAGTATGGGAGCCTGGGTATCCTACGGATTGGGAACGCTCAGTCAGGACCTTCCCAGTTATGTGGTCATACACGGCGGTCAGGTTCCCTCCGGAGGCATGCAGACATTCGGGAACGGTTTTCTTCCCTCCAATCATGCGGCGTCCGTTTTTCTCCCCGAACAACCGGTCCTGCTCAATACTTCCATTCAGGAGCAGAATGAGGCCACCCAGAGGATGAAGCTCCAATACCTCGACGAGATCGACGGCGATCTCGAGGCCCGGCTGGCTCTCGCAGAGGCTATCGAATCGGCCATTCAAAACTACGAATTGGCTTTCCGGATGCAGATGGAAGTACCGGACGTAACCGACCTTTCCCATGAATCTGAAGTCACCAAAAAGCTTTACGGCCTGGACGCCCCCTATAAAAACACCCAGTTCTATGGCGTCCAGTGTTTGATGGCCCGACGACTGGTCGAGCGCGGCGTCCGATTTGTAGAACTGACCATCAACCCGGATAACCGTTGGGACCAACACCAGAACCTGATCGACGGACATGAGAAAAACGCTCTATCCGTCGATCAACCCATTGCAGCCCTCATTAAGGATTTGAAAGCACGCGGACTTCTGGAGAGCACCCTCCTGGTCTTCAGTGGAGAATTCGGACGCACCCCATTTGCCCAACGCGCCAACGGCCGCGATCACAATCCCCAAGGATTCAGCCTGTGGATGGCCGGCGGAGGCATTAAAGGGGGGACTATTTACGGCGCCACCGACGAATACGGCTACCGGGTGATTGAAAACAAACTGACCGTGCACGACCTGCATGCCAACATGCTCCATCTGCTGGGTATCGATCACACCAACCTCACCTACCGCTACAGTGGACGAGACGTCCGCCTGACCGACGTCCATGGCGAAATCATACCTGAAATATTGGCGTGATCAGTGTTATGGGGAAGCCCTGGTATTTAAGTATCGACCCGGCCCCACCGCGAATCAGCAAAGTCCTGTAGTAAGGGGTCAATTCTTAAATCCTGCATTGGCATGCACGATTACAAGAAATGACCCCGACGGCGCTCGCTCCCGGAAGGTTCAGCCGCGAGGTCTATCAGCCCCAAAGCAATCGCGGCGTAATGCCGCTCCTACAACATGAAACCATTACTCTGGCCTGCATTTCTCACTTCCGAGCAAACGAAGATCAAGAACCGTCGGGGTCATTCCTTGTAATCCTGACGAAAGGGGTTTTAAATGGGGGGCATGATCCGTTTTTCGCTCCACTGGATTTCTTTTCTGGGTTTGCTTGGCCATGCTCTCCCGCTAACGGTTTGGGCCCAATCCGAGGCTGCTCGGCCGAACATCGTCCTGGTCATGGCGGATGATCTGGGTTGGGGGGACGTGGCTTATAATGGGCATCCGGTCATAAAGACGCCTCACTTGGATGCCATGGCGGCCAATGGCCTCAAATTCAACCGGTTCTACGCGGGCGCTCCGGTGTGCAGTCCCACACGGGGTTCCGTTCTGACCGGGCGGCATCCCCTGCGTTACGGCATACCTGGGGCCAACAAGGGGCATTTGAAGGAGGAGGAAGTTTCCTTGGCGGAAGTTTTGCGGGGGCTGGGCTACCGAACCGGGCATTTTGGCAAATGGCACTTGGGAACCCTGACTCCCGAATACTCGGGCAAGAAGGGACGGGAGCCGGCCAAGAACTACGCCACCCCCGGAACATCCGGATCGGACGAATGGTTTGCCACCGAGTACGCCGTGGCGACCTGGGATCCCTACGACCCGGCCAACGCGCACAACGGGGTGAGGGACCCGCGCACGCTTTATTGGGAAAATGGACGCAATATCGTGGATGGAAAGGCGGAAGGCCTAGTGGGATGCGACAGCCGCATCATCATGGATAAAGCGCTGCCCTTCATTGAAAAAGCGGTCGCGGACGACACATCTTTTTTTGCCGTCATCTGGTTTCATGCGCCGCATGCCCCGGTTATAGGGGGTCCTGAATACCGGGCCATGTACCCGGAACAGGATGAAGACACCCAGCATTTTTACGCGGTGGTAACGGCCTTGGACGAGCAGGTGGGTCGTTTGCGGTCCGGGCTTCGCCGGCTGGAGGTGGAAAAAAACACCATGATCTGGTTTTGCTCGGACAACGGACCGGAAGGCAATCCGGGAAAGAAGAAGCGGTATCAGGGTTCGGCCGGGGACCTTCGTGGCCGCAAGCGCTCGCTCTATGAGGGGGGTGTTCGGGTTCCCGGAATCCTGGAGTGGCCGGCCCGGGTTTCGTCTGGTGAAACAGATTTTCCCGCCGTAACGACCGACTACTTTCCCACCGTTTTGGAGGTCCTCGGTTATAAAATACCCGAGATGGACACCCGGCCTTATGATGGACTATCCTTACTTCCGGTAATTGGGGGAGATTTGAAGGTACGTCCCAGGCCCATCGCCTTCGACGGTAACGGCTTGGCCACCCTCAATGACAATCGTTTCAAGCTGGTGCACAATCCCAACGGGAAGCGTTTGAATTCCGACAATGGTTCCACCCCAGTAGCCACATGGGAACTCTATGATTTGATTGAGGATCCCTCGGAGACCACCAACCTGGCGGACACACATCCGGAAATCTTGAAGAAAATGCGGTTCCAATTGGAAGCTTGGCAGATCTCCTGCCAAGGCAGCGCCAAGGGATTGGATTACTGACAAAGGCACAAAGGCACAAAGGCACAAAGGCACAAAGGCACAAAGGCACAAAGGCACAAAGGCACAAATTTTGCGGGCTCGAAATATATCGAAATTTGATCTTTTGGCAATAATCCCAACCGTGCTTATCCGTGAAATCCGTGGTTAGAGATTATGAAAACAATCGAGGTCATTTCACCCATTGACGGTTCTCGTATCGGGGCCATTCGGGAAACACCCGCAGCGGGGGTGGATGCAAAGGTGCGGGCGGCCCAAACGGCCTTTCAGTCCTGGGGTCGGGTACCGGTCAAGGAGCGGGTCCAGCCATTGTTTCGCTTCAAGCAACTGGTTGAAGCCAATATGGGGGAGCTTTCCCAATGCGTTTCGGCCGAGAACGGAAAAACGCTGGCGGAGGCGGAAGCGGGGATCCGGAAAGGTCTCGAGGTGGTGGAATTTGCCACCTCTCTGCCGGTTCTCGGACAGGGTAACAAGCTGGAAGTAAGCCCCGGGGTGGATTGTTTCACCCGGCGTTATCCCCTGGGAGTAGTGGCGGGGATAACCCCATTCAATTTTCCCGCCATGGTCCCTATGTGGATGTTTCCACTGGCCATTGCCACGGGCAACTCCTTTATACACAAACCTTCGGAACAGGTGCCCCTGACGCCACTCCGGCTGAGGGAGTTGCTCTTGGAAGCCGGGTTACCGGATGGTGTATTCCAAGTGATGCAAGGTGGTCCTCCCACTGTCGAAGCCATCCTCGATCACCGGGGAATCCGAGCCGTCGCCTTTGTCGGATCCACCCGGGTCGCCCAACTGGTTTACCGGCGTGGAATCGCAGCGGGTAAGCGCATGCTGTGTTTGGGTGGAGCCAAGAATCACCTGGTAGTGGTTCCGGATGCGGATCCTGAAGTAACGGCCAGAAACGTGGTATCTTCCGCTACGGGTTGCGCCGGGCAAAGGTGCATGGCGGCGAGTGTCTTGATTACGGTGGGTGACTGTTCCGCCGTTATGGCGGCGGTGGAGGAGGAAATGCGTAAGGTCGTGGCGGGTAAAAACATGGGAGCGATTATCAGTACCGCGGCCAAGAAGAAGATCGAAGGCTATATCGACCGGGCGGAAGCGGGCGGCGCCAAGGTCAGGGTGGATGGACGCGGTGTCAGGATTCAGGGCAAGGAAAACGGTTTTTACGTGGGAGCCACCATCATTGACGGAGTCGAGGTAGGACATGAATCGGCCCGCGATGAGATTTTTGGTCCGGTTTTGACGGTACTGCACGTCGATACCCTGGATGAGGCCATTGCCATCGAAAATGCCAACCCCTACGGGAATGCGGCCTCCATTTATACCACCAGTGGAGCTACGGCGCGGTATTTCGAAGAACGCGCCAATGTCGGCATGGTCGGGGTGAACATCGGCGTTCCGGTGCCGCGGGAACCGTTTTCATTTGGGGGCTGGAACGATTCGCGCTACGGTTTTGGTGACATTACGGGAATCGACGGACTCAATTTTTGGACCAAAAGCAAGAAGATTACCCAGAAATGGGATGCCCGGGCGGCTCAGAATTGGATGAGCTAGAAAAAGGCTGAAGGCTGAAGGCTGAAGGTTGAAGGCTAAAAAGGGAGAGAGGGAATGGTGGAATGGCGGAGTGATGGAATGGGGAATTGAACATGGATGGACAGGATGGACAGGATAAAGAATTTACTCTCGCAAAGCTCGCAAAGGACGCAAAAAGGGAGAGAAGGGAGGGGCGCCGGGGGGACGCGAAGGATGAAGGCTGAAGGAGGAATTTTTAAACTTCGATCCACTTGGACCACTGGGAGATGGGGCCCCGTTTTTGGCGCATTTTCCCCGTTGCAGTGGGAAGGTTGGTAAACTTATCGGTCCAGAGAAAAATCGAGCCGAGCAGGATTTCGGAAGAGGGGATTCCGAGTTTTTCCATCTGCTCGTGCTTGCGCAATCTGCCTCCGCTGGACCAATAGGTTTTTATCTCCCGCGCAGTGGCCGCCAACAACAGGTTTTGAATGGCGGCGGAGGTGGCGGCGATGTGTTCCATATTGATCTGGGTAGGCTCGAAGAGTTGGTTATTTCCCGTTTTGGATGGATGGGGCAGCCAGGTTACCAGAATCATAACGGAAGCGGCCGCCAACATCTTGGGTATCTTGGTTCGGTCACCTTCCTCTAACAGGATTTGGCGCAAATTACTACAGGCTGTAGAATCCAACAGGTAGAACCTCCATGGCTCGAGGGCATTCATGGTATTCCCCTTGAGGTGGACGCTGGCAGCAGGATAGTGAAACGGAGCCCAACCGGCGGTGGCAATCAACTCTTCTACAATGTGGCGATCCAACGCTTCGGCCACGGGATTGTCCGCGAATACCTTTACCGTTCTGCGTTGGCGGATGACCCGGCCGACGGACTCGATCAGGTTTTCCATTCCGGGCCGAGCCTTATTTTTCCTCACCTCTTTCCACCGGTTTTCCTTCTTTTTCCCAGGCGCGGAAACCTCCATTGAGGTGATAGACTTTTTCGGCTCCCAGAGACAATAGCACGTCTACGGACTTTCGGCTTCGTCCGGTGGGTGATCCACTCGCACAATGGACGAGATAGGTCTTGGCAGGATTCAATTTCTTTACCTGCTCCACGAAGTCCTCATCATGGATATTGATGTTTACGGAGTTCTTGATATGACCTGCCGCTACCTCCTCGGGGGTGCGCACATCGAGAACTACGACATCTTCTCCCCTTTCCGCGAGCATTTTATCGGCCCCGGCGGGATCGAGATCCATGACTTTTGAATCTTCGGCTTGGCCGCAGGAAAAGGATAGCAATCCCAGAATAATCACCGGCAGGCAAATGCATGTTTTCATGGTTGCCAATTAGGCGGGAAAGATCCGGGCCAAGCAAGACATTCCGCATTGGATCTATTAGGCACAAAGGCACAAAGGCACAAAGGCACAAAGGCACAAAGGCACAAAGGCACAAAGGCACAAAGATTATAAAAATCAGGTATTACGTTGCAACCCTCATCCTGGACTTCCCCCAGAGGTGAAGGGAGTGGTGGAGAAGAGTTTTAGAGATTAATCGTGATCGATGTAGTGAAGGAATGATGGAATTGGGGAGAAAGAGGAACCACGGATTAGGAACCGGGGACCAGAATGCGAATTGCACTAACCACTACCCACTGGTCACTGACCACCAATAAAAGGGACAGGTAAAGCTTTGTTTTAAGGCTTTCATAGCCGGGGATATTCTACACTATCCGGTAGAATCAGTTGATACTGAACGTTAATAGAAATGAACTCAGCCCATTCAACCTAACACTATGTCCGATTTAAAAATAAACCGACAACGCTCCATGATTCTGGCGGCGGAAAAGAAAAGCAGGTGGGCCAGGTATCGTGTCTATACCAGGCTTTCGGGTCCCGGTTGGCTGCAAGGAGCCATTACCCTGGGTGGAGGATCCCTGGCCGGAAGTCTCTATTTGGGAATCATCGGTGGTTACGAACTGATGTGGCTCCAGCCCTTGATGATGATTTTCGGAATCGTGATGCTGAGCGCCATTGCCTATGTGACCTTGTCGACGGGGGTGCGGCCGTTCGATGCCCTGAATCAACACGTGAGCCCGGTGTTGGGATGGGGTTGGGCCATCGCCACCCTGATGGCCAATATGGTTTGGGTCATGCCGCAATTTTCCCTGGGAACGGCGGCACTTCGGCAGAATTTGGGTATCCTTTCCTTTTCCGGCGGCGAATACCTTTGTGCCCTGTTGTTGATCGGCATCGGGGCCTTCGGGGTCTGGCTTTACGATTCCAGCAGCAAGGGGTACAAGGTTTTCGATGTGGCTCTCAAAATCATGGTAGGGGTCATTGTGGTAAGTTTCTTCCTGGTGGTAATCGTGCTTACCACCAGCGGCAAGGGATTGCCCTGGGGCAGTATTTTTGCCGGCTTCATACCCAATCCGGGACTGGTGTTTGAACCCGCTTCTTCACTGGCTGGTTTTGTAGCCCAGTCTTCCAACGCGGAATTCTGGCACAGCGAAATCGTTTCCGCCCAACGCGACCGCATGGTGGCGGCTGCAGCCACCGCCGTGGGGATCAACATGACCTTCCTGTTGCCTTACTCGCTCATGAAGCGGCGATGGGACAAGAATTTCCGCGGATTGGCCCGGTTTGACCTTTCCACAGGACTGTTTGTGCCCTTTCTCCTGGCCACCAGTTGCGTGGTCATCGCCGCTTCAACCCAATTTCACGCCAATCCGGAACCCGGCCTGATCGAGGTGCACAGGTCCGGTGCGGTTGAGGTGCCGGCCCGACTTCAAGCAGCTTACGAAGCCAATCTCACTAAATTGCTGGCCCATAGCGGGCAGGAAGCCACTCCGGCCCTGATGGGAGCCCTCCCCGAAGCCGATCGCCTGCTCGCGGCAACCCTTATTCAACGGGATGCCTTTGCCCTGGCCAATTCTTTGCAGAACCTGGCCGGTGCCGGATTTGCTCAGATCGTATTCGGCATTGGGGTGGTGGGAATGGCCGTATCGACCATTATCATCCTCATGCTGATCAACGGGTTTGTCATCTGCGAATTGGCAGGTAAACCGACCACGGGGAAACTCTATCGGGGTGGTTGCCTTCTGGCCGCTCTGACCGGCGCATTTGGCGCCCTGTTTCTCTGGTCGGGCAAAGCGCAGTTTTATCTGGCGGTGCCAACCAGCCGTTTTGGCATGGTGTTTTTGCCCATTGCCTACATCGCCTTCTTCTTCCTCATGAACAACAAGAAGTTGCTGGGTGATGATTTGCCCCGGGGCGCCTCCCGTACGGGATGGAATTTGATGATGATCATTGCCGTTCTCCTCTCCCTGTCCGGCGCGGCTATTTCCATACTGAATGACAAGACCCTGATTCCGGGAACGGAAATCGCGGTGCGCAATGTAGGCCTGGTTGTCCTGGGGTTGCTTTTTGTGTGGGGACTGGTCCTCAAGAAAAAGGGGTCAAACGCAAAATGTTAACATCTGATTGGTTCGCTTCAGCCATTCAGGTGAAACTAGAGGACGATGTTAACATTTTGCGTTTGACCCCTTTTTCTCACCCCGAAGGAAGAAGGATGAAAGCGCCCATTTTCTTTAGTCTGTTTGCGTTTGTTTTCGGATTGGCGAGTATCGCCGCCGAGGCCGTTGAAAAACCAAACCTGGTCATCATTCTGACCGATGATCAAGGATACGCCGATGTGGGTTTCAATGGTTGTGAGGACATTCCCACACCCAATATCGACCGGATTGCCCGTGAGGGAGTGCGCTTTACAAACGGGTATGTAACGCACCCGGTTTGCTCCCCGAGCCGAGCCGGCTTGATCACGGGACGCTATCAGGGCCGTTTCGGTTACCACCGCAATCCGACCTTGAATCCTTTCGATCCGGTCGCCGGGCTTCCCCTCGAGGAGGAAAACATGGCGGAGATCTTGAAAAAAGTGGGATATCATTCCGGGATAATTGGAAAATGGCACCTGGGCACCCACCCGCGGTTCCGGCCCAACGCGAGGGGATTCAATGAGTTTTACGGATTTGTGGCGGGCGGCCATCGCTACTTTCCCGAGGAATTGGTTTTTCCCGATATCGAATCGGTAGATCGAAGAGGTGGCTGGTACAACACCAAACTACTGCGCAATGAGAAGAGAATCGAATCCGATGAATATTTGACCGATGAGTTATCCAATGAGGCGGTTGACTTCGTGGAACGCAATCGGACCAAGCCATTCTTCCTCTTCCTCTCCTACAACGCGCCCCATACTCCCATGCAGGCCACCCAAAAGTATCTGGACCGGTTTGATCACATCGAGGATCGCTTGCGCAGGACCTACGCGGCCATGGTCGGCGCGGTGGACGACGGAGTGGGCAGGCTTCTCGACAGGATCGATGAATTGGGATTGGCAGAAAAGACCTTGATCTTCTTTTTATCGGATAATGGCGGGGCCAAAAATAACGGCTCCGACAATTTGCCTCTGCGCGAATTCAAAGGCGAGGTTTACGAAGGGGGAATCCGCGTGCCTTTTGCCTTTCGTTGGACGGGAAAAATCCCCGCTGGGGTAGATTACGACCATCCCGTCAGTTCGATGGATATACTGGCTACGATGGTTGGGTTGACCGGCGTAAAAATTACCCCGGAGCGACCGCTCGACGGGGTCGACCTGGTGCCCTACCTGACCGGAAAGAAAAAGGGTCCTCCCCATGAATTCCTTTTTTGGTTGAATTTTGACCAACAAAAGAAAGCGGTTCGACGGGGCTCGGAAAAACTCGTTCTATTTGCCAAGGAAAACAAGAGGGAGTTGTATCGACTTTCCAATGATATTGGGGAAACGCGCAATCGGATGGATTCCGCTGGGTTGGACGCCAAGGAACTGGAGACGGTCCTCGATGCTTGGACCGACCAACTGGAGGAACCTCGTTTTGATCCCTTGGGAACGTGGAACCCTTGAAAAGGCTGAAGGAAGAAGGAAGAAGGCTGAAGGGGCTCTCCCAAAGCACGCAAAGCACACAAAGGCACAAAGGCACAAAGGCACAAAGCACACAAAGGCACAAAGGCACAAAGGCACAAAATGAGCGTCATCAGAGCATATCGAAATATGAACGTTTTGCAAAAGGGAAGGACTCTCGCAAAGCTCGCCAAGAGCGCAAAGATTTCTAAATTACGCGCCCCGGCGCGCTCTTTCTTCTACGCCAAAGGCGTTAAACTCCAAAGCCCAGTGTCGCGCAGCGCACGCTGGGTTACCGATCACCCCTTTGACCGAACCCCAACGGGGTTCCACAAATTTGTCCCAAAATGCCAATTATATGAACCCAGTCCCCAGCATCGAGCATCTAGCATCGAGAGTTAATTCCTAATGAACCAGACCCTCCAAGCAATCCAGCCGAAGAACAGCAGAATTATGACCAGGGCCAGAACGGTGGAGGGGCGGTTTGTCGATGTGCCGACCCATTTTCGCCGACCGTTGAGAAGGAGAAGGAGCGCGGCGAGCATGGGGAGGAATGCGGCTCCGAAAATGGCGTAGATCTTCTGGATTTCTTTGAATTGGACGATCAGGCCCAGCATGGGGACGATAGCGATGGCAAAGAGGTAGAACCGGTAAGGCAGGGACCGCCCCGGGTCGCCCGATGGGCTATGTTGGGCCCGTTTATCGATAGGGGTCTTTTTCACAAACAAATTCCAGGTATCGGCAAACAGGTAGGGCGCGGCTTGCCAGACTCCGAGAAGGCTGCTGAAGACAGCGCCAAAGGCCCCTATGAGGAAAAGCCAGCGGCCCGTTTGGCCCAAGGATGATTGAAGGGAGTCGGCCAGGGACACGATTAAGCCGACACCACTGCCCTCGATATTTGCCGTGCTGCCGATTATTACCAATGCCATGCCAAAGATGGCGATGGTCCCATAACCGGTGGCTAAATCGATGCGGCAAATCCTGAGGCTGTCCCTTCCCGTCCGGCCAACTTCGGTGATCCAGTAACCGTAGCATAATATGGTAACGGTTCCCCCGACTCCGCCCATGAGGGCAATGGTCCAGGAAAGGCCGCTTCCGGAAAAATCGGGGATGTGCGGAATGGTCATTCCCTTCAGGATTTCCAGGGGACCGGGCATGAGGACCAGTGCGCTGGCCACGACGGTAAAAAACATAATTCCAATGCAGACCCCCATGATTTTTTCGAAGAGAGGAAAGCCGCCCAGCAGAATGAGTGAGAGACCGGCCAAGCTGGAAATGATGCCGAAGATGACTTTGGCGGTGTTGGGGTCCAGACTAGTGGCCAGTGGCGAGTGGCTAGCGGCTAGTATGGCGTAGAGGGTCACCCCGCAGGCGCTGATCAGGGCAGATCCGACAAAGAAGGTCCATAAGAGAAAATAGGGGAAGAACAGCCATCCGACAAAGCGACCTAATTTGAGAGCCGTCCCTTCCAGCAAGGTCGATCCGGTAGCCAATTGCCAACGGGTCAATCCCTCAGTCAGGACGAATTTCAGAAATGCGCCGACCAGAACGGCCCAGAGAACGGCGGTTCCCAATTGGCTTCCAGCAAAACCTGCCGTGGCCAAGTCGCCGGCGCCCACCCCGGTCGCCGCAACCAGAATGCCGGGTCCGATGATCTTGATGCTGGGTGCTGGATTCTTGATGCTGAAATGAACCACGGATTACACGGATGAGCACGGATAATCAAAATCCTGTGGATCCTGTTTATCCATGTTTTAATTTAACTTAGCAATAGAAGGTGCTGAGATTAATCGTGTTCTTGATCGTAATGCTGATTGATAGCCAGGAAGAAAGAATTAAAAAGGGGTCAAACGCAAAATGTTAACATCTGATTGGTTCGCTTCAGCCATTCAGGTGAAAGTAAAGGACGATTTTAACATTTTGCGTTTGACCCCTTTTTCTTCCCCTACCAATAAATTCAAGCGTGGTAGGGCAAGAGCATCCCTGCTCTGCCGTTCGTCGTTGTCAGCCAAAAAACCATCTGAGTAGTTACATCAAAAAAAGGAAAAACTCTCGGAAAGAGCGCCGAGCACGCAAAGACGGGGAGAATCAGGGAGGGGGTTCTCTGTGGTGATTTATTTTTAGGATGCCACACTGCTCACTGAATTAACTGGAAGGCTGTTTTCAGCGCCTTGACGGTGGCTTGGCATGCGGCTTGGTCATCCATGTCGCGCAGGGTTTGGTTGAAAGGCTCAGCCCTGACGGGGCCGTCGTAACCGATGTTTTGCAGGGCATTGAGGAAAGTTTTCACGTCTATCACCCCTGTGGCCATGGGCAGTTCGCGGCGATTGTCCAACTGTTCCCCCTTCGGCACCCCCAAAGGGGCATCGTTGAGGTCGACCAGGGTGATGGAATCGGCATCGAGTTGTTCGATATCCTCGGCGCTGTCTCCGGCCTGCCACCAATGCCAGCTATCCAGTACGTAACCTAGGTTGTCCTGACCGATGGCTTCAATGAGTTCGGCCGTTTCGGCCATGGTGTGGATAAAGGGGTATTTTCGCGATATGAGCAAGGTAGTGGTTCCCACGTACTCGAGGCCGAGCCGCAGATCGTAATCGGCCAGAATTTTGGCCACTTCCTGCAAACGCATGGTATGCTGCCGGAAATTTTGCAGGTAGGTGAGATCGTTGCTGGCCGGCCTGAGCCAGGTATTCATTCGCCGGACCCCGGCGCGCTGCAAAGCGGCGGCCAGTTTCGGCAGCTTCTGCAAGCCGTCCTGGAAAGTCGCCTGGTCCCGGCGAAAGTCTACGGGCAGGCCGGCGCTTCCCCATACCAATTGCTTTCTTCTCAGATCCCGCTTGAGTTCGGAAATTTCCCTTCTATCCAGAGTGGCCAGGTATTCGGGCCGAGCCTCCACCGATTCGAATCCAAAGAGTTGGGCGTAATCGATGGCTTGCCGTTGGCCGGCGTCGATCCCCAAGGACCCGCAAACCAGGCTCATGGTCATCCTGCGCCTGGAGGAGCGCGACTGGGCAAACGCGGCCGGATTGAGCGCCACTTGGCTCATCGTGGCGGACAAGGCGGCGGTTTTAATAAAATTTCTTCGGTTCATGGGGAGGACCACAAAGGCACAAAGGCACAAAGATTTTTGGAGAGAAGAAAAAGGGGTCAAACGCAAAATGTTAACATCTGATTGGTTCGCTTCAGCCATTCAGGTGAAAGTAAAGGACGATGTTAACATTTTGCGTTTGACCCCTTTTTCTTGACCCCTGTTGTGTATTTACGAATCATTTTTGCATGAACAAATGGGCAAACGGCGCTTTTTTCTTTCGGGGTTTCCTGGTTTTGGCGGTGGTTTGCGGCTTGAGCGCGTGGACCTGGGCCGACAAGCCGAACATTCTTTGGATCTACGCGGAGGACACCTCTCCGTGGATGGGTTGTTACGGACATGAGGCAAACGCCGGGGCAACGCCCCATATCGATTCGCTGGCCGAGCAAGGGGTGCTTTTCCGGCGAGCCTATGTCCCCGCCCCGGTGTGTTCGGCCTGCCGATCTGCCATAATGGGGGGGATGAACCAGATTCGTTTCAATGCCCACGAGCATCGCAGCTCCCGGGGGCCGGCCAAACTCTATTTGCCGGAGGGAATGGAACTTCTGCCCCAATTGATGATCGAACACGGTTACTCTACCTTCAACCTGGGGAAAACCGATTATAATTTCGTGCTCAGCAACGATGAAATATTTTCTTTTCATCAACCCCGGAGGGAACCGATTCCCTGGGGAAAAATAAAGAAAAGTCAGCCGTTTTTCGGGCAGATTCAAACTGCGGGAGGCAAGCAAAATACCAAGGCCTGGCCGGCCCATCGAAGAACCGACCGCTCTGCCGTGACCGTACCCCTCGATTACCCGGATAACGAAATCTACCGCGAAGTGGTGGCGGAGCATTGCGACTCCATTCGCAAGGACGACGATTTTATCGGGGCAATACTGGACGGACTGAGAGCGAATGGATTGTGGGAGAACACCATTGTCGTTTATTTCGGGGACCATGGGGCCAATAACCTGGTCCGGCACAAGCAGATGCCTACGGAAGGGGGGTTGCACGTACCCTTCGTGCTTTCGGGACCCAGCCAATGGGTTCCCTCGAAAGTGGCGAGGAATGATTTGGTAGACATGTTGGACTTGTCTGCCACCACCTTGACCTGGGCCGGTATTCCCATTCCCGAAAACTGGGAAGGGCAGGACCTTTTCGCCGATGATTTCGAACCCCGGGAATTCGTGGCCTCGGCCAAGGATCGTCTGGACCACACCATCGACCGTGTGAGGAGCATTCGCACGGAACGTTTTCGTTACACGCGCAATTACAAGCTCGATCGGATTTTTCTCCAGCCCCAGTACCGGGACCATCAACCCTACACGCGGAACCTGCACGAGTTGTACCAAAAGGGCAAATTATCGGCCCGCCATGCCGAAATCTATTTCGGCGAGCGACCGGCGGAGGAATTGTACGACGTGGAAAAGGATCCAGCCCAGATGCACAACCTGGCCGGTAAACCGGCCTATGCCGAGGAGTTGGCGAGGCACCGCAAACTCCTCGATGACTGGTTGGCTAAAGGCGATTGGGGGGCCGGGGAAGAATCCCTCGGGGAATTGAAGTTTCAAGCGCAGGACCACAAGTGGGGAAAAGCCGTCAATCAGGAATATGAACAGGTGCGCACCGACGAGGATGGAGACGGATTGTCCGGCGCCTGGGAAAAGATAAATGGTCGCGATCCACAGGACGGCAAACTGGAGTTTTATTTTGATAACGGTGGCTGGCAAACGGAAGGTTGGAAGGGGGAAGGCAACCTGGGAAATATTGCCGGTTATCTCGGGTACCTCGATTTTGAACTGGCCGATGGGAAAGGTTCACTCGTCCGCGATGGACTCGAGGTCGATGTGGCAAGAAATGCCAAGAAACTGGAGTTGAACCTGCGCAGTTCCACAACCCTTATGGTCTCGTTGTCGGCCGAGAACGGCTCGGGTCGCATGGACAGGGTGGCGGGACCGTTGAAGGTAAAGGGACGGGATGACTTTGCCTCTTATGCCTTTGACTTGTCCTCCAATCCTCATTGGAGCGGGCACATTCGGAAATTGCGCATCGATTTCCAGGGTGAACCGGGCGCCTTCATCGAGGTCGATTCGATAGTGGCCAATTAACCGGCTCGGAACCCATTACAACAACAGAAAAACAAGGAGATTACCATGGAAGTGTCAGAATTCAAAGTTGCCCAGGCTCTTGGGGCCACCGGGAATACAACCGATCTCACGGATCGTGAAAAACACCTTATCGGGTTGGGGGTCGTGCTGACCCGCGGATGCCAGTATTGCACGGGCAGACGCATGGAGGATGCCCTCCAGGCCGGGATTCCTTACGAGACCATCCGGGCCGCGGTCGATTTGTCGGCTGCGGTCAACGCGGGGGTTGTCTTGCGCACTGCCATAGAGGGGGCAGCAAAAAACAGGGTCGATGAGATCTGTCGGGATGATGCATGTGCAGTGGGTGTGCCGGGTTCCTGAATTCGGGATAAAAATTACCTGATCATGAGCACGACGACCATTGGAGATCCGATTCCCAAATCCGGGATCGCTACGCATCGTACCCGGGTCTACAACGACATATTCGAGATGTTGCCCGACGTGGACAATCCGTCTCCAATGGTCCGGATCAATCGCCTGAATCCCGTTAAATCCTTTCAACTGTTTGCCAAGCTGGAATGGTTGAATCCGCTGGGCTCGGTCAAGGACCGGGCCGCTTGGCAGATGATCCGTGATTTGGAAGAGCGGGGTGAATTAGGAGATGGCCGCGGCATTGTGGAACCCACCTCCGGCAATACCGGAATCAGCCTGGCCGCCTTGGCGGGAGCGCGCGGTTATCATACCAGGGCAGTAGTCCCCAACAAGGTCCCCAAGGAAAAAAAGATCCTCTTGAAGATATTCGGCGCCGAACTCGACGTGGTAAACGACGCACTTTGCCCTGCCCCGGGTCTGGGAGACGGATCCATCAACCTGGCAAAGACCCATGCCAAGGCGTCGCGGGACAAATACGCAATGCCCAACCAATACGAGAACCAGAAAAACGTTGAGGCGCATTTGCAAACCACCGGCCCCGAGATTTGGAAGCAGACCCAAGGCAAGGTGACCCATGTGTTTACCTCGCTCGGAACGTGTGGAACCGTGACCGGCCTTTCCCGCTACCTGAAGGAAAAGGATGCCAATATCCGCATTTATGCCGTACAGCCCACGGAGGGTCACGATGTTCCCGGCCTGCGCAATATCAGCCAATTGGAGGCCTCCAAATTATTCGATCCCTCTCTGATCGACGAAATATTGGAAATCGACTACGAATTTGCTTACACCCGGGCATTGGAACTCTGCCAGAAGGAAGGTCTCATGGCCGGGCCCAGCAGCGGATTGATATTCGAGGGGGCGATGCGCGTTCTGCAGAGGGAACGGGATGGATGCGGGGTCATGATTTTTTGCGACAACATTTTCAAATATGCCTCCAACATGGCTCACCACTTGAAGCATTTGGGGGAGGGACTCGATCCCCGGTAACCCCAACCCATTTTTCTCAAACCCATCTTTAAATATCAGGAAGGAACACACCATGAATCAATATGCTCATCCAGAAATGCTCGTCACCACCGATTGGGTGCAGGAGCGCCTCAACGACCCCAAGGTCAAACTCGTCGAAATCGATGTCGATACCCAGGCTTATGAAGCGGGTCATATCCCGGGATCGGTCGGGTTCAACTGGCAAACCCAGTTGCAGGACCAGGTTGTCAGGGACATCATCAGTAAGGAGGATTTCGAAGAATTGCTGGGGGAATCCGGCATCGAAAAGGACGATACGGTGATCGTCTATGGCGACAACAACAACTGGTTTGCCGCCTACGGCCTATGGATCTTCAAAATTTACGGACACGCCGATGTTCGACTAATGGACGGAGGCCGCCTCAAGTGGCTGAACGAGGACGACAAGGAACTGGTCACATCCCCGACCGACGTCACGCCGACCACTTATCGAGCCAGCGATGCGGACGAATCCCTGCGGGCCTTCCTGATCGATGCCATGGAGGTGTCGAAATCGGGCAGTGAGAACCTGGTGGACGTGCGCAGCCCGGATGAATTTACCGGGAAGATTCTGGCTCCTCCCGGACTGCCCGAAACCTGTCAGCGGGGAGGTCACATACCGGGGGCCAAAAACGTGCCGTGGGTAACGGCGGTGGCGGAGGACGGCACCTTCAAATCGGTCGAAGAATTGCGTAAAATCTATATTGAGGACCAGGGTGTGACCCCGGATAAAGCGACCATCGCCTATTGCCGCATCGGAGAGCGATCGAGCCATACCTGGTTTGCCCTGAAGTACCTGCTGGGCCTGGACAATGTCCGGAATTACGACGGTAGCTGGACCGAATATGGCAACCTGGTAAACGCCCCGGTGGAAAAATAGAGCCGAAGGGGTATACGACGGAGAGTTTCCCATAGCTGAGCGTTAGGGAAGGCTAAGAGGGACGAAGGGTATTAAAATGCTTACACGCCAATTGTTTACTTCAATTCTGGGGCTTTGTTTTTCCTTCATATCCGGATTGTCCGCAGCCAATCCCAATGTGGTATACGTCCTTGCCGATGACCTGGGTTGGGGAGACCTGAGCTCGTTCAACCCCGACTCCAAAATCCACACTCCGCACCTCGACCGAATGGCGGCCCGAGGCATGCGGTTCACCGATGCTCATTCAGGCTCTTCCGTGTGCACACCCACTCGCTACGGCATCCTCACCGGGCGTTACAGTTGGAGATCTCGGTTGAAAAGAGGAGTATTGGGAGGGTTTTCCACTCATCTGATCGATCCGGATCGCTACACCGTTGCGGACCTCATGAAAGATCGCGGCTATCACACGGCGATGATCGGCAAGTGGCATCTGGGGTGGGATTTTGCTTTTAAGGAGGGCGATCCCAGTGATCGCTTTACATTAATTAAGGGCGAGGTAATCGATTATGACGGCGAAGTGAAAAACGGGCCCGATGTATTGGGATTCGATTATTATTACGGCCACTGCGGATCCCTGGATATGGCGCCATACGTCTACGTGGAAAACGGGAGGGTCACCGCCCCTCCTGACAGGATAACGGTAAACCACGACTACAAAGGGTTTTGGCGGGAAGGACCGACCGGGTCCGATTTTGATCATGTTCAAGTAACCCCCAATTTTGTGGACCGGGCTTGCCGCTATATCGACGAGCGAGCCAAAACCGGCCAACCCTTCTTCCTCTATCTGGCGCTACCCAGTCCACACACCCCCATTCTCCCCTTGGAAAGATTCATGGGAACCAGCAACACCAACTTCTATGGTGATTTTGTCTTGCAGGTGGATTGGCACATGGGGCAAATCATGGAGGCCCTGGATCGAAATGGCCTGGCCAATAATACCCTTTTTATTTTTACCAGCGACAATGGCTGCTCGCCTCGGGCCGAATTTGAGGAACTCGAAAAGGCTGGCCATATCCCCGGGGGCATCTACCGGGGCAACAAGGCCGATATCTACGAGGCGGGTCATCGGGTGCCCTTCATTGCGCATTGGCCGGAAGGGATAACAGGGGGTTCCGTGTCGGAGGCAACGATCTGCCTGACCGATCTCTTTGCCACCCTGGCCGCTATCACCGGTGCCGGCATTCCGGAAAATGCCGCCGAAGACAGTGTAAGCTTTTTACCGGCTTTAAACGGAAAAGCCGATCAAGTTCGTGAAGCCACCGTTCATCATTCAATTAACGGTTCCTTTGCCATCCGCAAGGGGGACTGGAAACTTGCCCTCTGCCCTGGTTCGGGAGGTTGGAGCTATCCGCGTCCCGCAGAAACCAGGCAACTCGACTTGCCTCCCATCCAGCTCTTTAATCTGAATGAAGATCCGGCCGAGACGACGAATGTCCATGCGACCCATTTGGAAGTCGTCAGGGAACTTTACCTCTTGCTCGAGAGTTACATAAGGAATGGCCGAAGCACGCCCGGCCCCGTGCAGACCAATGAGGGGGAGACTCCTTTCGAACCCGCTGGGTTTGAATCACTAAAGCGGGAACTGAACCTTTAGTTAAAGAGCATGACTCATTTGCGGGACATGCGGGTTAGACACCCGATTTAACGTTGTCGCATTTCCCTGGGGCAGATTGTGATCACTGGAGGGACAAAAAATGACTGAGAATAGGAGAATTGAAGCAGAGCCCGGTCTTGCGAATCGTCTTCGGGGGATGATTTGGGGTCAGTTGGTGGGGGATGCCGCAGCCCTGGGCACTCACTGGATCTACAATCTCAGCGAATTGGCAGCGGCGTATCCGAAAGGAGTGGATGGGTTTGAGGAGCCGAAGGAGGGCCACTACCATTTCGGGAAGAAACCCGGCGATCAGACTCACTATGGAGATGCGGCCTTGGTACTATTGGAATCGATCTCAGAAGAGGGGCAATTTGACCCGGTAAAATTCGGTCGCGCCTTCGTGGAGCGTATGAATCCGGAGACCTACCGGGGCTATATCGATCATTCCACGCGCGGGACGATGGAATCGAAGTTGAATTTCGAGGAACAACATCCCAGCCGGGAATTCGATTTTCAACGAGGGGCGGACGACGATCAGTTGGCCACGGCGACTTCCATAGGTCCCGTCATCGCGGCCCATTTTGGACATCCTGACTTGATGGGTATCGTGGAAAGGGTTACCAGGGTTCGCCAGAACAACGCTCGCGCCATCGCCTACATGAAGGCGCATGCCCGGATTCTGCTGGAGTTGTTGAATGGCCGGGACATCCACAGTTCGCTGCATCGGGTGGAGGAGATTGCGGGAAAGGATTCGGAGTTCGGGCCGGAATTGAGGCGCAAGTTTGAGAGCGCGTTCAAGCTTCTATCAAGGAGTGTGGAAGAAGCGACAGATAAGCTCGGGCAGTCCTGTCCCCTGATCAGTAGTTTTCCCTCTGCCCTGCACGGATTACTGCATTACCGGGGCTCGTTCGAACGGGCCATTCTCGAGGTGATTCGGGCGGGAGGGGATAATGCCGGAAGAGCGGCAATGGTAGGTGGGTGGCTTGGCGCTCACCTGGGTATGGAGTCGATTCCGGAAGGATGGCGGAGGCAATTGACCAGGCACGATGCCATTGACGGTTGGGTGGAGAGCATAGTGAGACAACCCCCAATTCCCTCCTCCTGATTTGGCCCCTGCCTTCGCGCTTTTTCCGTAGAACTATCGTTTAACCTTGTATTTTTAAAGGTAGCCTTTAGATTTTACCTTGTATTTTTAAAGGTTTTAATGAAACGCCTCGTCGAGAAAGATTTATTGGCCTGGGTTGACAACCCGCGGCGCAAGCCACTCCTGGTGCGAGGGGCCCGCCAAGTTGGTAAGACCTGGTCTGTCCTTGCGCTTGGCCAAGAACGATTCCGCGGGCGCGTTCACAGGATCGATTTTGAAAGAAATCCCGATTGGCATCCGATTTTCGAGAAGAATTTGGATGTTCGGAGGATACTGTCGGAACTGGAATTACTGCTCAACAAGCGAATAGAACCAGAAAAAGACCTATTGTTTTTGGACGAAATTCAAAGTTGCCCGCGAGCTATCATGGCCTTGCGCTACTTCTATGAGGAAGTCCCCGAGCTTCATGTGATAGCGGCCGGTTCCCTGCTCGAATTCGCTTTTTCAAAAATCTCCTTTCCGGTAGGCCGCGTCCAATTCCTGGAAATGAATCCTCTCACATTTTATGAATTTCTCTTGGCCCTTGGCAAACCGTCAATGGCCCAATCGCTGACTCTTCTTCCTCCGCGGGATTCGGATACCATTCACCTGGCATTGATGCGCGAGCTACGCGACTACCTCCTGGTTGGCGGCATGCCCGAGGCCGTAGCTGCTTACGTCGAAACCCAAAGCATCGAAGAGGCGTTGGGCAGGCAGGAGGACCTCATCCTGACCTATCGGCAAGACTTTTTGAAATATGCCCCCAGAGCGGACAAGCGATGCATAGATACGGTGCTGACGAATGTAGCGAAGTCGGTGGGCAGAATCGTAAAATACTCGAAATTGGCTGAAGGATTTTCTACGCCAACCATTCATAAAGCGTTCGATCTTCTTTGCATGGCGCGGGTGATTACCAAAGTTAGATCGAGCAGTCCCAGTGGAACGCCGCTCTCAGCGAACGCCTCTGAAAAGCGCTTCAAGGCCTTCATGGTGGACGTAGGCCTCATGCGAGCCTTAGCAGGCGTTTCGGCCGGTGAAGTAGTGAGGCAAAGCCAGGTGCTCGGCATCTATCAAGGGGCTCTGGGCGAGCAATTCGTTGCTCAAGAGCTAATAGCCGCAAAGAAAAACGATGTCTATTTCTGGCGTCGACAGGCGAAAAGCAGTCAGGCGGAGGTCGATTTTCTGATCTCGCAGAAAGGCAATATAATACCGATCGAAGTAAAAAGTGGCAGTTCCGGTAGCCTTAAAAGCCTGCATCTGCTGCTTCAATCCTACCCGAATTGTCCCCGAGGCTTTGTTTTGTCGGATAGACCTTATGAAGAGTTAGATGCGCAAAACCTTACTTTTTTGCCCTTGTATTGCGCTGGCGGTCTCCCCTCTGTCCAAAAAACATCCAATTCAAAAATGTCGAAGTGAATCTTCGGAGTTCAGATGAACGAGAAAGGATCGTAATCGTAATCTTGATCGATGGACGGGGAGAAAGGCTGAAGGTCGGTAAACCCTTACTCTCTCTTTCCGCGCTCTTTGCGAGATTCAATGATTTGATTTGGTCCGAAGTTTGGGTCCTCCCAGAGGTGAAGCGGTCTGAGAGGGTTGGGTCTTCACCCGATCATTCCAACATTGCAAAGTTTGGGTAAACCTGGATACTCCCGAAGCAAGAATAGATTGGATCGAGTAGTAGCAAGCACAGCACAGGCAGGTAGGGGATTATAAGATCATTCCAAGATACATCGCAGAGAGGTACTGAAAAATGAATCCTTCAAATTCTTCGATAGAAACATCAAAAGTGGCCGATTTGACAATAGATGACTTTAGGGAACTTGTGCAGGAAGTTGTCCTGGAAACGCTCTCGGAAATAATTGGGGACCCGGATGAAGGGCTGGAATTGCGCGATGACTTCGCTGAGGAACTTAGGCAGTCCCTTGCAAATGCAGAGGCTGGGGGCAAGACGGTTCCTGCACGGAAAGTCGCTGAAGGACTGGGCCTAAACTGGTAATGTATGACGTAGGTTTTACGTCCAAAGCAGAATCCGATCTACACCGTTTGGACGCGCCAATAGCACAGCGAGTGCTTACACGATTGCGATGGTTAGCCGAGAATTTTGATAGGATTAGACCGGAGCCGCTTAAGGGAGATTGGAGGGATTTTTTCAAGTTGCGAGTTGGCGATTATCGCGTCCTCTATACCATTAATCGGACAAAAAAAGAGATTGTTGTTCACTTCGCCAGGCATCGTCGAGAAGTGTACAGAGATTTGATCTGATGGTCGGTAAACCCTTCCTCCCCCTCTCTCTGCGCTTCTCCGCCCTCTTTGCGAGAGTCCATTCTTTGATATACCAAAGGAAAGTTGTCTAATAGGGAGCAATCCGCCGTGAACCCACGTCGGTAGTGAGCAGGACGTGTTCATTAAAGCTTTGGTATATGAGTTGGTTTTTCAAAACCTGATGTTCAGGGCTGTCCCAAAGGTTTTCGTGTTCCCAGGGGTCATTTTCGAGATCGTACAGCTCTCCCGCGTTTAAACCATGGTACAGGCTCAACTTGAATTTTCCCTGTCGATACATGGTGGCAAAGGTTCCCGTCCCGCCCGTAAATTGGGAATGGAGCGCATCGAAATATTCGCACCGGACCGACTCACGGAACACGTCGCCCTTTGCCTTCCCTTCCAGGATGGGCCGCAGGGTCCTGCCCTGAAAATAATCGGGAATATCGATTCCGGCGTAGTCGAGAATGGTGGCTGACATGTCGAGCAGTTCAACCAATCCGTCTGCCTGAAGGTTTGCCCTGATTACACCGGGGAAATTGAAGATGAGAGGAACCCGCACCAATCCTTCGTAAAACCGGCAACCCTTGTACAACAGTCCGTGATCCCCCAGCATCTCGCCATGATCGCTGGTAAGGATAATCAGAGTATTATCTTTCTGACCGCTTTCCTCCAATCCTTGCAAGAGCCGGGCAAACTGATCGTCAATTTGCGCAATCATGGCATAATACAACGCCTGCTCCTCTTTTCCATCCCCCTCGGCCGGCGACCGGTAAGCGGTCTGAAAGTCGGCTCCATTCAAGGCTTCCTGGGTCACCTTGTCCGATTGCCTGTGGTGGGCGCCGGGCATGGATTGCGCATCGAACTTGTCCGCATACGCCCGAGGCGGAATAAACGGGGGGTGTGGGTCGTAAATGTTTACCGTGAGAAACCAGGGTTTATCGCGATACCGGGACAAAAATTCAATCGAGCGGTCGGTAGCCCAGGTGGTTTGGTGTAAGGCCGGGGCCACCCGGTCCCGACTGTGTCGCATGGCATCCAGATCTCCGCCCCTTTCCTTTACCCAGTCGGCATAGTCATGGCCTTCCTCCCAATCATCCCTCGGGGCATGGCTGAACTTCCAATAATGGTATCCATCGTCCAGGCGGGGCTCTGTCCGCCCGCCGGAGGCGGTCAGGTGAAACTTGCCTACGTTGCCGCACACGTATCCGGCCTCGGCCAGCATCTTCGAGATCAGAGGGGGAGCGTCTTGGGGAAAGGTGTCGTTCCCGTTACGCGTATTGTGAAGCCTGCTGGGGTAGAGCCCGGTCATGAAACTGGAACGGCTCGGTGTGCATATCGGGCTCTGACAATAGGCATGGGTAAAGGCTGTTCCCTCCCTTGCCAACCGATCGATCCTTTGGGTTCGAACGTGGGGATTCCCCAGTGCTCCAATGGTGTCGAAACGCTGTTGGTCGGTGCAGTATACGAGAATGTTGGGAGGATTCATGGGGCGCCAAGGGCGCCAATGAGGAATGAAGAATTAGGAATTAGGAATGAGGGAGAAGAGATTAACCACGGATTTCGCGGATGAGCACGGATATGAGGCGCCAAAGGCGCCTTTTGTGGAACCCCTTTGGGGTTCGTAATTTTTTCCTATTCCTACCCAGCGTGCGCTACGCGACACTGGGCTTTGGAGTTCAACGCCGTTGGCGTTGGAATTTCTATCCGTGCCCATCTGTTTGATCAGTGATCAGTGATAAGTGGCTAGTAGTCAGTGAAATTTGTCTTCCGGTTGTTGGTTTCTCCCTCTCTGTGCTCTCTGTGTTCTCTGTGGTTTATTTTCAAGGCGCCCTGGTAACGATCGTTTCGGAGGAAAAATCCGCCGCATCGGGGACGGGAAAGGTAACCATTCCGGTGGCGGCCCATTCCGATCCCCGGATCAGCAGGTTCTGAAACCCGGCGCCGGAAAAGGCCTCGTTGCTGTGGCCCAGCATGATGTGGAATACGCGACCCTTTTCGTAGTCGGTGGTCAGGACGATGGGGTGATGCTTGCCACTGCCTCCCGTATCGGGATCCGAATAGGCGCTGGCCAGGACGGTGATGCCCTCGGCCGGACCGCACATGTTGAAGTAGACTTCGTCATTCGGATGCAGCCAGGAATCGGGAAATCCCTTGGTGATGGGGTGGTCCGAATTGCGTATATCGACCACGGCCGATTGTCGTTTGCCGTGGGCTCCGCACTTGCCCGAGCTGTGGTCCAGAACCAATTGGTCATTTTCCCAGAGGATCTTGGGGCCATGCCGCTCGGTAGTTCTGCCGTACCAACCACCCACCCCGATCATCCGCTGGTATTCCTCCCATTGGGAGAAGGCGTTGTTTGCGGCATGGACGACGACAAAGCCGCCTCCGTTTTGCAGGTATTCCATGAAATCGAGCTGCACTTCTTCCGGCCAGAGAACGCCGTTGTAATTGGACAGAACCAGGTCGCAGGAACTGAAATCCGGTCGCCATTGGTCCCATTGCGCCTGGAGTGCAGCGGCCATTTCCGGAACCTCCGGTTGGGACGCGCCGAAATTCTGCTTGCGTCCGTCACTAGGGGGAGTGCGCGTAAGGGTCACTTCAAACTTACCGGTTTTCTCTAGAAAGCTCTTCATGAACTGAGAGGTCTCCGGCCAGTTCCTGTGGTTGTTCTGGCCTTCGATGAGCAGGACTTGGAGTGGTTCGGACGCTTCTGCCCCAGCGGTTCCGAGGGACAGGATAAGGGAGGCGAGAAGAATGGAAACGATGCGCTTTTTCATGCTACCCACTTTGCAGGCGGACTATGGGACAGTCAACCCAGGAGGCGCCAATGAGGAATTAGGAATGAGGGAGAAGGGAATGATGGAATGGTGGATTGGTGGAGTGGTGGAATGGAGAGAGGAGAAACCACGGATTACACGGATGAGCACGGATATGAGGCGCCGGGGGCGCCAATTAGGAATTAGGAATTGGGAATTAGGAATGGGATCTCGCCGAGGCGAGATGGCACAAAGGGGGAGAATTCGCGGAGGTCACGAACCAACATCTGGGATTTACGTCAAAGGCGTTAGACTCCAAAGCCCAGTGTCGCGCAGCGCACGCTGGGTTACCGATCGCCCCTATGACCGAACCCCAACGGGGTTCCACATGAGGCGCCGAGGGCGCCAGTTGCCAGTGTTCAGTGTTCAGTTGGAAGTGGCGATGGTGAAAGGAGGGCGGACATTCCTGCCTGTCACGCTGGGAGGCGGGTCCGTCATTGCGTTTATAAGGCGGGTTGGAAAACCCGCCCTCCGTTAAATCCTTGTTTTGTGTCTTTTGCTTTTTGTGGTTAATCCCGCTTGGCGTTTCTCCGCGAACTTTGCGAGAGCAAATCCAGTAACTAGCACCAAGAACCCAGAATCGAGAATTACCCTTGTTTATGGTCTATTCAATGGTGTATCTTCTGGTAATAATCCCCTAATTTTTTGCGACATCTTTTGAAGGCGTTTCGAACAGTTATCCTTTCGAGTCTGGTGGCTGCGGCAAGCTGCTGGTTTGCCTGTGGTCTTTCGGGTGAAGTCGATTTCAACCGGGATATACGGCCCATTTTGTCGGACAACTGTTTCAAGTGTCACGGGCCGGACGAGAAGACGCGGAAGGCGGAAATGCGTCTGGACACTAGGGCAGGGATATTTGGCGATCTGGGTGGCGGTTATTATCCAATAGCGCCCGGGAAGCCGGATGATAGCGAGGTTATCTGGCGTATCTCGGCAGATGATGGGGATGACCGCATGCCGCCGATCGATTCCGGCAATACTTTGAGTGAACAGGAGAAGCAATTGATCCGCCGGTGGGTGGAGGAGGGGGCGGATTGGAAAAAGCACTGGTCCTTTGAACCGGTGCGGCGACCTGAACTGCCCGAGGTGTCCGATGCGGATTGGTGCCGCAACGGAATCGATTACTTCGTTCTGGCCCGGTTGAACGCGGAAGGCTTGAAGCCAGCCCCGGAGGCCGATCGCGCCACCCTGATTCGCCGTTTGAGTTTGGATTTGATCGGATTGCCGCCGACTCCCGCCGAGGTGGATGCCTTTTTGAAAGACCGGTCCCCCAACGCCTATGAAAAGCTGGTCGACCGTTTGCTGGATTCGCCCCGATACGGGGAAACCATGGCTCTTCCCTGGCTCGATGCAGCCCGTTATGCCGACACCGACGGTTATCAGAACGATGGTCCCCGTTACATGTGGCGTTGGCGCGACTGGGTGATCGATGCCTACAACCAAAATAAACCCTTTGACCAGTTTACCATCGAACAATTGGCGGGCGACTTGTTGCCGAACCCGACCCTGGATCAAATCATCGCCACTGGATTCAACCGCAACCACCGTTACAATTCTGAAGCCGGGTTGGTTTTCGAGGAGTTTCTGCTGGAGAACGCGGTAGATCGAGTGGATACCACTTCGACGGTGTGGATGGGTTTGACCATGGGGTGCGCCCGTTGCCACGACCACAAGTACGATCCCATCAGTACTAAGGAGTATTACCAATTGGTGGCTTATTTCAATAATGTGCCCGAATCGGGCAGGGCGCGGAAGTTTGGCAATTCAGAACCCTTGGTCGTCTCACCCACCGAGGATCAGTTGGCCGAGTTGGCCGCGAAAGACGCGGCTTTACATAGGGCGGAAATGAGGTTGGCGGCGGCTGAATACCGCATTGCCTACGATCAAAGGAGATGGGAGTCGACCGCAGCAGTTCGGGCCAGTGAGGGCCAATTGCTCGGGCGGGGATTGACATCGCTGCACAGTTTTGACGGGAAGGACGAGGGAATATCAGTAGAAAAAGGGCAACCCTGGTATGGAAGCGGACGCTTCGGCACCGCGGCCACTTTCGATGGGGAAAGCCGGTTTTCCTTGGATGAGAAGTATCATTTTGCCGCCGAAGAACGTTTCAGCCTCTCTTTTTGGGTAAAGCCGGATGCCGTTCGGGAGGGGGTCATCCTTTCCAATCAGAAGGACAGGATCCAAAAGAAGGGAATCGTGGTAAAACTGGATGGGGGGAAGGTGCAGTTTTTCATAATTTCAAGTTGGATCGCCGGGGTTGCCGCGATCGAGACCGAGCAAAAGATACAACCGGGGGATTGGCGTCACGTCGCGCTGGTCAACGAGGGTTTGATGTCTGCCAATGGGATGAAAATCTACCTGGACGGAGAAATCGCCCAAACCCGCCAACTCTACAACTCCATCAGCAACCTCAATCCAACCTCAAAGGACGGCTTGTTTCAAATCGGGGGAAGTACTCACGAGGCCAATTTCAAGGGTAAGGTGGACGAATTGCGGATCTACCATCGTTCTTTGTGGGAGGATGAGATAGCCGTTCTGGCCGAGGCTCTCCCGGTGAGGGAGATCGCCCGCCGCCCGCCGTCCCGGCGATCGGCTTCCGCCCGCAACAAGATCCGTTCCTACTTCCTGGAAAACGTAGCGGCGGAACCGATCAAAACCTTGGCTGAGGATGTGTTTTCTCTTCGGATCAATCGACGGGAATACCATGATTCTCTTCCCACGACCATGGTGATGCGGGAGATGGTCCCGAGGAAGGAGACCTTTGTCAGGAATCGCGGCGTCTACCATCAACTGGGTGAGCGTGTGGAAAGGAAATTGCCGAAAGTATTCCCCCAACCCGAGGAGGGTCTGTCCGAGGACCGCCTCGGGTTTGCCCGATGGCTCGTCAGCGGGAAACATCCCTTGACGGGCCGGGTCGCGGTCAACCGCTACTGGTTGAAATATTTTGGCAAGGGATTGGTGAAAACGGCGGAAGACTTTGGATTGCAGGGCGATTGGCCCAGTCATCCCAAACTCCTGGACTGGTTGGCGGATGAGTTTGTGCGCTTGGATTGGGATATCAAGGCGATGCAGAAATTGATCGTTACCAGCGCCACTTACCGGCAATCCTCCCGTGTTCTACGGGAAACTCTGGAGCGCGATCCGGAGAATCTGCTCTACGCCCGCGGCTTGCGCCAGCGCCTCTCCGCCCATACCCTGCGCGACCAAGCCTTGGCCGTGAGCGGGTTATTGGAGGGAAGGATTGGAGGCGCCTCGGTCAAACCTTATCAGCCGGACAAGTTGTGGGAGAATCTCAGCAACATGGAGTATGTGCAATCGCAGGGCGAGGACCTGTATCGACGCAGCCTCTACACCCACTGGAAAAGGACGCTTCCCCCCCCAACCATGGCCATCCTGGACGCGGCGGACCGGGAAAATTGCCGGGTGTCTCCCCAGCGTACCAACACCCCTTTGCAGGCGCTTACCACGCTCAATGAAAAGATATTTGTCGAAGCGGCCAGAAATCTGGGGCAAAGAATTTTATTGCAAGGGGGAGAATCCACGGCCGACCAGATCGAATTTGCCTTCCGATCCGTTGCGGCCCGTTATCCGACTAATAAGGAGTTGGCCTTACTGACCGATGCCTACGGGCAATACCGGAAAGCCTTTGCCGGGGATGAAGAGGCGGCCAGGCAACTGATAGCGGTGGGGGAGTCCGAACCCGACCCCTCCTTGGCTCCGATTGCCCTCGCCGCCGCGACAACGCTTGCCAATACGCTGTTAAATTTAGATGAAGTATTGACGAAGGAATAAACGATGAATCCCCTCCGCCCAAACCGCGACATCCCGCCCAAGCTCTCGCATGGCTGTTGCGGCTATCAGCAACTATCGGCCAATCCGTTGACCATGACTCGCCGTTATTTTTTAGGCAAGGCGGCCAGGGGACTGGGCGGGGTGGCCTTGGCCTCCCTTCTCAATGAAAACCTGTTCGCCGCTCCTTCCCGGAATAACGGACTTCCCCGTTTCCCGAATTTCGCACCCAAGGCCAAGCGGGTCATCTACCTGTTCCAATCGGGAGGTCCACCTCAGATGGACCTCTTCGATTACAAGCCCTTCCTCGACAAAGTCCACGGGCGGGAAGTTCCGGAATCCGTTTTCAACGGTCAGCGGTTGACCGGCATGACGGCCGGACAATCCTCGTTTCCGGTGGCCCGTTCCATTTTCAAATTTGAAAGGGTAGGGGAGAGCGGCACGTGGCTGAATACCGAAGTCATGCCTCGCCTGGCGGAAGTAATGGACGAGGTTTGCCTCATCAAGTCCATGCATACCGAGGCCATCAACCACGACCCCGCTATCACTTTTTTTCAGACGGGCTTTCAAATTGCCGGTCGGCCCAGCATCGGTTCCTGGCTTTCCTACGGGTTGGGCAGCACGAATGAAAACTTGCCCGCATTCGTGGCCATGACCTCCTTTTCGGG
This sequence comes from Opitutales bacterium, assembly GCA_965204545.1. GTDB lineage: Bacteria > Verrucomicrobiota > Verrucomicrobiia > Opitutales > UBA2995 > JAABVD01. The sequence continues at coordinate 2,939,490 of CBDBFA010000003.1, forward strand.
CGGTCAACCGCTTTACGACCGGTTGTGGGGAGCGGGGTTCCTGCCCTCCAGGCATCAAGGGGTAAAATTCGGCGGGGGACCGGATCCGGTTCTGTATTTGAATAATCCCGAGGGGATGAGTTCGGAACTGAGGCGCAAGACCCTGGATCATATCGCGGCCATGAACCGGATGAAATTCGACGACTACGGGGACCCGGAGATCGAGACCCGCATTTCTCAATACGAAATGGCTTTCCGCATGCAGACCTCCGTGCCGGAACTGGTCGATGTCTCCTCCGAACCGGGTAGCACCTTCGACCTCTACGGGAAGGACGCCAAAAAACCGGGAACCTACGCCAACAATTGTCTATTGGCCCGGCGATTGACCGAGCGCGGAGTGCGTTTTGTACAATTGTTCCACCGCGGCTGGGACACCCATAATGGTTTGCCCAATCAACTGAAACGCCAGTGCGGACATACCGACCAGGCCACGGCCGGATTGATCAAGGACTTGAAACGGCGCGGCATGCTCGACGAAACGCTGGTAATTTGGGGCGGTGAATTCGGCCGCACGGTTTACTGTCAGAACGCCCTGACCCCGACCAACTACGGTCGCGACCACCACCCGAGGTGTTTTACCCTGTTTTTAGCGGGGGGCGGGATAAAACCGGGAATGAGCTTCGGGGAAACGGACGATTACAGCTACAACATCGTCAAGGATCCCGTCAGCGTTCACGACCTGCACGCCACCATACTCCATTTGCTGGGCATCGATCACAAAAAGTTGACCTACAAATTTCAGGGTCGCCATTACCGTCTGACCGACGTGCATGGAAAGGTGGTCAAGCCCCTCTTGGCCTAGTGTGGAGGCCCAAAATATATCACCACAGAGGACACAGAGAGCACAGAGATTGGGGAGAGGTGAAAAAGGCTGAAGGCTGAAGGCTGAATAGGTGCTGGATGCTGGATGCTGGTTTGTGTTCTTGGTGAGCTTTCCGAGAGTCAATTCCTATTTTCTAGTTAAATATTCCCTTTGTGCCATCACTCCACCATTTCATCATTCCTGCCCTTCTTTCGATCACGATCACGATCAAGATCACGATTAATTTTCTCACCTTCAACCTTCTTCCTTTTCCCTTCTTCCTTCCTCTCCCCCTCTGCGTCCTCTGTGTCCTCTGTGGTTAAGTCCCCTCGTTTCAGTTGGAGGACCTCGATTTCGAATTGGCGGGTTGGGAAGAGGGTGTGGCCGGGGATGGAGAGGATGGCGAAATGGTCGACGTAGGTGAGCGGCTGTTTCGCCGTTAGGAAGTTTGTGATATCGGAATTAGTTTGTAAAAGGGGGCTCAACAAAAATCCGTTATTCAGGTTGGGCCCCACCAGCCTTACCTCGAATTCCTCGCCCCGGTTGGTGGTCAGGCGCAGGAGAAGGGTTTCGGGTTTGTAAAGGAGGGCCTGGGCTCTTTGCAGGAGGTTCGGTTCATAGCGCACCTTGACCCATAGGGGATGGCCGGAGAATTTTGCCACGTCGACGCGTTGACCGGAGAGAATTCTTGTCTGCAGAACGCTGATTTCCCCGGTGAATTTGTTGCTCTCGGGCGATCTTTCGAGCAGCAGGAATTCCTTCTCGGTCAGTACCGGCAGGTAGTGCTGCAAAAATTCGCGGTAGAAGAGGTTGTCCTCTGCCAGGGCGTATGGACCATCCCAATAGCCATCCCGGCTCAATAGGTAGCGGGGAGGATTTTCCTGCATGTGGGCATAATTCAGACGGGCCAGGCGCGGATTGTAAGCGATGTAATTTTGCAGGGTTGGCCGCGGCTGGTAATTGAGATCGTTCAAGAGCAGAATTCCCTGATGATATAGAAGGACATCGATGGACTCCGGCCCGACGCGGGCCTTGACGGCGGGCAAATGGTGCCGCAATTTTATCGAGGGGATCAGGTCGGAAAAACCTGTTGTCAAGCTGCCGGGGTTCAGGATGGTTTGCACCCCGTTTTCAAAATTTTGATGGGCTCGATCGAAGGTCTGTTCCCGGTTGAGGGGGATCATCCAGAAGCAGGAAATGAAAAACGTGACAAAACAGACCGATACCCAGGAAAGAGCCCATTTCCTGGGCCCGATGAATTGGAGGAGCATGGCCGGTAGAAGGACCGAACCCTGGAGAAAAAACGTCATGTGATGGTCGGGCCTGACGACCCCGGCTTTCCAGGTAAGGAACAGGGTAAGAGCGGATATCCCGAGGATTCCCCAGTTGACAGGTTCTTTACGGCAATGAACTGTCCAGGCCAGAATGGGGAGGCTTGCTAAAAGTACAATGAGAAGAAGAGGCAGGATGATACCGAAGGACTCGTGTCTCTGCATGGACCACTGGTGGCCCATGGCCACGCTGAAGGAATGGGCCCAATATGCAGGCAGATTTACCGGGGACTGGCCGACGGCGATCCAGAGGAGAGAGATGGCGCCAAGGTAAATCCCCGATAGCTGGGCAGCAGTTTTATAATTCTTTTGCCAGAGGTGAAATAGGCAGAGGAGGGCAGTGCAACATAATCCCATCAGGGCGAAGCTGAATTTCATCAGGCTGAGGACGGCCACAAAACCATAGAGAGCGGCCACCCCGTAAATCTTGAGGTTGCCCCGAAGCAATCGGAGTGAGACGGCGGCCAGTGAACACAAAAGGATCCCGTCTTTGCCTGAGGCGGCGGCGCAGAAGAGGACGATGAACAGGGTGGCGTGAACCCAGTTGGGTTCAGAACGAAGGGTGGAGAAAAGGAAGAACAGGGCCAGAAACAATACGAGCGCCTCGGCAAATACCTGGAGGAGGGGATAATACCCATGGGAAGTGGGCGAATAGAGGAAGTTCAAAGGACCACCGGTAAAAATGATGTCCTTTCCGAATTGCCATTGCTTGAAGAAGGCCTCTTCCAGAACGGCCTGCCAGGAGGAGTCCAGATTTGGAGTAACGAAGTAGGGGGAGGGAAACAGAAAAAGGAGGGTCAGGAAAGCCAGACCGGCCTCCAGCCAGGGAAATTGTTGAATTTGCTGCAGGGAAACCTTCATGCCTTGGGCAATCGGGGAGGCCAAGCCAGGGAAAAGTCTTCAAATTCCAGGGTCAGATTGGGGTTGTAGTTGGGATCATAGGGGAGGATGGAGGACCACTTTGACATCATGTATTCGATTTCCTCGTCCACACGGGCATCTTTGTGCCAGGAGCTGTCGTCACCCCGGGATAGCGATTCGTGGTGGTAGAGTTGGGCTTGGGGAGTCCAGATTATGCTGTATCCCGCTTCCCTCATACGCAGGCAAAGATCGACGTCGTTGAAGGCAACCCCCAGGTGTTCTTCCTCAAACCCGCCTATTTCTTCGAAAACGGATTTTTTTACGGCCATGCAGGCCGCCGTGACGGCGGAAAACTGCTGGACCAGATTGAGGCGGTTCCTTTGCCCCGGCTCGCCTTGTTCCGCATATTTGAAGCAGTGGCCCGCTACCCCGTTGATGCCGAGGATAACCCCGGCGTGTTGAATGAGGTCTTCCGGATAGTAGAGTTTTGCCCCAACCGCTCCGACCCGGTTTTTGCCGAAATGACTGACCATTTCCTCCAGCCAATCGAAATTGTTGACGATGATATCGTTGTTGAGAAATAGAAGGATATCCCCGCTGGCACGAGCGGCAGCGTAGTTGTTGATAGCGGAAAAGTTGAAGGGTTTGTCATAGGGCAGCACCCTGATGCCATCATCTCTGAGTTCGGCGAAGAGTTCGTGGGTTTCCTTTTTTACCGATTGGTTGTCGACGACGAGGATATTGAAATTGGTATAGGAGGTCGAATTTTGGACACTCCGGATACAGGCCCGTAAAATTTCGGCTTGGTCGCGGGTCGGGATAATGATGGACACTTCGGGGGCGGGCTCCGGTAGAGGGTGTTTTATGCGCCAGTGTCCATGGGCGATGGCAAAGACCTTGGCGCCGGGATGTGCCCTGGCGCAGTGGCCTTCCAGCGCCTTGCGTGAGGATTTCCGGACATAGCTCTTCTCTTCCAGGGACAGCGCGGTAGATCCCTCCACAGCTCGCCAGTGGTAGAGCACATAAGGGATGTGCACGATTTGCTCCGGTAGCAGGGATTCGGTTATTTTCAGAAACAGGTCCCAGTCCTGGCTGCCTTCCATTCCCGGTTCGAAGCCTCCGACCCGTTCGATCAGTTCACGCCTGATAACGGCCAGGTGGCAGATGAAATTCTGGCCCTCCAACAGTTCGAGATTCCAGTCCGGTTTGAAGTAGGGATCTCGACGGTTTCCATCCGCGTCAAGGGTGTCCTCATCGCTGTAAAAGAACAAGGCATGGGGATTGCGGTTGATAGATTCAATCACCCGAAAAAGGGCATCCGGAGCCAGTTCGTCGTCGTGATCCAGGAATGTGCACCACTCCCCGGAAGCCAATTTCAGGGCGGAGTTGGATGCGCGGCTGATGTGGCCGTTTTCTTGGCGGTATACGGTTTTGATGCGCGGTTCCTCGGCGGCAAATTCCTCGATAACCGGTTTTACATGATCCAGGGAGGAGGCATCGTCGGCCAGGCACAGCTCCCAGTTGGGATAATACTGGCGTCTGACCGAATCGAGGGCTTTGCGCAGGTATTTTTCCGGCGTATCATAAACGGGCAAAACAATGGAAATCAGGGGCTTCAGGGAAAGCTCGTCCATCCGAACCCGGGCCTTTTCCTTGGGGATGGAAAGGAGGCTGTCATATTCGGTCAGCCACTTTTGATAGTCCGATCTTTCCTCCGAGTAGGTAGCGAAATGAGATACCGGAAACTTGGAAAAATCTTCCACGGCAAACAAAGTCCATCCGCCCCGGGGAATTTTGTATTCAAAATTCAATTTGGCATTTCTCTCGACCTTGCTGAGGGGTATTTCGAACCCGGCGTGCAGGCCCACCGGGTATTCGGTATGGAATTTTTCGTGGACGTCGGTTCTTTCGATACCGGGCTTTCCGGGGAAGGTCTCCTTGTCGATACGTATGCGGATTTTTGAAACCGGTTCTCCATCGGTTCTGAAACACCAGCCGGAAATGGCGAATTGATGGCCGAATCGCCGTTCGATGCGGGCGTTTTCCACATTGGCCATGACTCCGCTCTCGGTTGCCGGGATTTTCTTTTTCTGGTAATAGGTCGTTTTTATCTGGGCCGGTTTACGCTGATCGAAGGTGATCCAGTCCCCCCCTTTTACCTGCAGTTGAAAGACCAGGGTCGGATTGCCCGTAACCTCCTCAATATTCGCCTCAAACCCGCAGTAGATGGCATTTGCCTGTCCCGGAAACTCGGCCAGAACATCCTCCCTCTGTAATCCGTAGCGGCATTTCAGCGTTCCATCCCTGATCAGAATCCGCACCCCCTCAATGGTCGGACCGTCCTTCAGGAAGACCCAACCTAAAAGTTTCGTTCTCAGTTTTCTCTGCTGTTCGACAAAAATGGTGTCCAGATTGTAGCGGCTTTGCAACCGGTGTTCGACCACCTGAGGGAGTTGATCCGGGTCGCGTTCCGGGGCCACCTCCTCGAGGGAAGCAAGGTCCCCCTGATAAAATTCGGTCCAGAAAGCATTACCTTCCAGCTGGCAATCCAATTTGATGGTCCCGCTCTTTTTGCCGGCCGGGAGTTCGCATTCGAAACCGCATCGATCGGCATCGGGTTCATTGGGATAGGCCGTTTTTACATCTTTGCGGGGGAGATGGGTTTCCACGTCGAGTTTGACATGATCCAGTCTGGCCCGGATTTTCCCGACCTTGAGCGGGTTCAAGCCGAAGCACCAGCCCCAGATTACCCGGGTTCCAAAATCCGGCCGGTCCAGAATTGCCTCCACCCGGCAAAGAAACGGTTCTTCGATCCTGTCGGGTATGAGGTTGCAAACGGGAATACCCAATGCTTCAAAGGGCCGGTTTTGCCGATGCGGAGCAACTCCCACGGAAAACCGGGACCGCGGATGGAGCGGAATGAGAGTCGTGGCGACGGATAATGTGCATTCCTTTGGCGAAGGGGAGAAGGAAGATGGCGCCCCTTTCAGCACGTTGTAGGCCAATTCGTTGCCGTCGATTTTGATGGTCAAGCCGCTTTTCCGGGGCATTAGAATATCAACCTGCAAGGTCATTCTCCCTATCTGCAAGCGTTGACTCACCGAGGTGATTTTTGCCTGGAGATCGGGAGTCCAGGGCAACCGATGATAAAAAGCCGGCCACCCAACCAACGGGAGGAACTCTTCCAGTTGTTTCCCAAAATCCTGTTCCCAGGGCCGAGCATAGCGCGGCGGCTGGGCCAAGTTGAAATCTTCCCTTTGCAGGGAAAGGGCCGGATTGTAGAAAGGGTCGTTCTCGATCTGGGGTTTCCATTTGGACAGCATGTAATCCGCCTCGGATTGCCAGCGCATTTTTTTCTCGGGATTGTCTTCCAGGCCTCGGGAAGCGGACTCGTGGTGAATGAGAAGGGCGTGCGGCGTCCAAACGGTGCGGTAGCCTTTTTCCCAGGCGCGAAGGCAGAGGTCGGCGTCGTTGTAGGCTGTCCCGAGGTTTTCTTCGTCAAATCCTCCGACTTCTTCGAACACGTCTCTGCGGATAGCCATACAGGCCGCGGTCACGGCTGAATAGTTTTGTATGATACCGGCACGGCCAATGTGCCCCGGGTTGCTGCGGTGGAGGAACTTGAAGGCGTGTCCGGCCACGCCGCCAATGCCGAGGATCATTCCGGCGTGCTGATTGTATCCGTCCGGAAAGATGAGTTTTGCCCCGACCGGACCAACGGTTTTCCTCATGGCGTGGCTGACCATTTCGCGCAACCAGTCCTCCTCGATGACCTCGATATCGTCGTTGAGGAACAAGAGGATGTCTCCCTCAGCCCTCCGGGCAGCCCAATTATTGAGCCGGGAAAAATTGAAGGGCATGGGTTTTGCAAAAACACGCGCCTTATCGCTTTTCTCCAAGGAGGCCAGCAGATCCTTGGATTGCGGGTCGTCACTTCCATTATCGACGATGATCAACTCGTACCTGGGATAGCCCGTCATGGCCCGAATGGAATCGATGCAACGCTCCAACAGCGCCGCGTTATTCCGGGTCGGGATAATGATGGAAACGAGGGGATTGCCCGGCGTGTCGTATCGGATTCTGAAAGACCCCAAAGTCGGTCCATCCAGAACCTCGGCGTGGCTTTCGTGTTTGCTCAGGTATTCCTGGAGCGCCCGACGCCCCGAGTCCACCGCGTAACGTTTGTTGCGCATGCTGGCCGAGGTCGACTGGCCCGTGAGCCTCCAGTGATAGAGCACGCGTTGGATGTGCCGGATCTGGTTTTCTTCGACGTGGTCGAGACAACGCAGCACCAGGTCCCAGTCCTGGGAACCCACAAATTCCTCCCTGAATCCGCCCAACTTACGGACCAGGTCGGACCGATAGACGCAGAGGTGAGAGACAAAATTGTGGGAGCAGAGCAAATCCCTGCTGAAATCGGGCTTGAAATAGGGATCCGACCGATAGCCATCGACCGAAATCTTGTCTTCATCGGAGTAAATGAGTTGGCAATCCGGATGGGTCAGTATTTCCAACGCCACCAGATAGAGGGCGTGGGGAGCCAGTTCGTCGTCGTGGTCCAAGAGGGCAATGAACTTTCCCGTAACCAATTCGAGGGCGGAGTTCGAGCAGGCCGAGATGTGCCCGTTTTCGGTTCTGAAAGTGACTTTGATGCGTTCATCCCGGTTTTCCCAGTATCGGAGCCGCTTTCGGGTCGAGTTCCTGGTCGAGTTGTCATCGGCGATGCAGAGTTCCCAATTATCATAGAGCTGATCGAGCACGCTATGCATCATTTTATCCAGCAGTTTCACTTCCGTGTTATAAGTGGGCACCACAATGGAAATGAGGGGTTTGGTCTCGAAGATCCGGATGTGTTGGGCGATGCGCTTTCTGTCCCGGGGAGAGAGTTGATCGTGTTCCCTCGTCCACCGCACATAGCGTTGAAGGCCTTTGAATATTTTTTCACGATGGAAGATATTCAGCAGCGGACGAATAAAATATTCCGTGATAACGGTGTGCCAGGAGCCGTCCTCCAATTGCGCTTCCACGGTGAACCGGGTAGAGCCCCGGGGCACCGTCACGGGCACTTCGAATCCGGCATGGAGGACGGAGTCCGACCAGTCCTGAAAAGCTTCCCGGAGATCGTGGCGTTCGATTCCATAGCGGGCCTTCTGCCAACCGGCTGGGGTAATGATACGCACGGCCTTGACGCGTTGTGTTTTGGAAAAGCACCAGCCTCGAAAGAGGAATTCTCTTTGCTTGGGTCTCAATTTGCGGGGGCTATCGAGGGAGAACACGATGCCTTCGGGCGTCTCCCGCGGGAGGGGCCGGTAGGTTGAAAGGGGCAGGAAGTTGCCCAGCAGGCGAATGAACCTCCATGGTTTACAGCGTTGGAGGCCTTTACATATGTTATCGCGATGGAAAACGGCCAAAAGTGGCCTGGTGAAATATTCCGTGATAACGGTGTGCCAGGAACCGTCTTCCAATTGCGCTTCCAGAGTGAACCGGGTAGAGCCCCAGGGCATGGCCAGGGCTACTTCGAATCCGGCGTAAAGGACGGATTCCGACCGGTTCGGAATAGATTCCTGGAGGTCGCGGCGTTCGATCCCATAGCGGACCTTCTGCTGGCCGGCAGGAGTAGTGATACGCACGGCCTCGATGCGTTGCGATTTTGAGAAGCACCAACCCCGTAAGAGGAAGTCCCGTTGTTTGGGTTTTAGTTTTTCAGGGCTGTCCAGGCAGAAGATGATGCCTTCGGGCGTCTCCCGCGGGAAGGGACTGTAGGTTGAAAGGGGCAGGAAGTTGCCCAGAATGCGAATGAACCAGTTCGGAAGGGCCATGTTTGTTCAACTTTCTTTTCAACCGGGTTCCACCAACCAGTCCAGATGATTCAACAACTCATTGGGCTCTCGATCGGGCTTTACCTCGATGTGTCTGGCTTCGATTGAGACCCGCAACCAGCGAATTTCGGAAAAATCGGTTTTCGGCCACCCGGAGAAACATGCCTGGGGATCACCGCCGGAACTGATCACGGTGAGAGTTGAATTTTTCGACTCCAAGGCAGCAGTACCACCGGCCCGAATGGAAACGGGCATGTCGGTCGGATGGGTGTTTTGCCAGTACAGCACCGGGGTATGGTCTGCCTTGAACAGGCTCCATTCATGGATGATGTATTCACCGGGATATTGCCCGGGGTCGATTCTGAGCCAATCCAGTTCCTCGGGAGGATGGAAGGGAAAGGTAAGAGAGACCCTCATTTGCGGTGAATAGCGCCGCCGCAGGGAGCAAACCTCCAGGAATTCGGATTTATTGGGAAAGTAGATTTGTAATTCGACCGGTTCCATCTCTCCCGGTTGGTCGGGGGGTGGCCTTTGAGAAGCGGTCTCAGGCTGGTCCTCTTTGGGGTATTGGGGAAGGCGGGCCGGTATTATGGGGAGGGCTGCCCCGCCGGTCGAGAAACGCGGGTTGGGTGGCTGCGTTTTCAGCTTTGCATAAAACGCCAGCAAATTTTCGGAGTTGGGCCGGAGATCGAAATGCCTGCGCCCAAATTTTCTGCCCTCGTCCGCTATGGATTTGGACCTCTTTGTATCGGCAAACACTTCCAGGCAGCGGTCGGCGATTTCCTCGGGGGTTGAATGGTATAGCAACTTGGCATTGAGGCCGTCCTGCAAAGCTTCCCCCAGGTTGACTGCGGTGGTGATTACCGGCATGCCCAAACATAGGAATTCCGGGAGCTTGGAGGGAAGGCGATAGCGATTGAAAGAGTCGGAAGCCCCGGGTTGGACCACGCAATCGGCCAGGCGAATCAGCTTGGGAACCAGGCTTCGATCGATAAAACCGACGTCGCGGATCCATTGCCGGGTTTCATTGCTCAATTTTTTTCTGATTTTGGCATCGGGTATCCCCGTTTTAATGAGGATACAGGGTGTTCCACTTTTGTTGAGCCGGTCCACCGCCCGGTAGAGGTTCTCCAAATCGAGTCGGTTGGCGCCGGTCGAGCTTCCCGGATAGACCAGAATTTTGTACGATGGGGGTATCCCGAATAATTTCCGGGTCAGCGGCGGCTCGGTGGAGGAATCCAGCCAACTCAGGTCGATTCCGGGTTTGAGTACCAGCCTGGGTTTGGAATCGGGAATTTGATCTTCCAGGGATTCGATAATGACCGTGACGGCGTCTGCCCTTTGCAGAAACTCGGTACCTCGATGCGGATGGGTCTTGAACAGGCTTTCCCGGGGATTGGCCTGGGCCCGTTCTGCCACCACCCATTCGTTGTCTTCCAGATGAATGACCAGTTTGGCCGGAATTTTCATCAGCAAGCGGAGGCAAAAACGCCTGACCAATTCGCGAGGGGTCCAGGCGTGGAGGATATGGGGTGGTTGCCCATCGAACATCCCGGGGTTCTCCAGGACTTGGGTGTAGGAAAGGACGGGAACCTTCTCGTGGGCGTAATATTGGCGCGTGTCGTCCATCCAGGGCATGCAAATAGCTGTATTGTGTCCCATCCGGCCCAAATCCTCGGCATACGGTCCAATATGCACCATGCTGTTGGAGGTGAAATTTCCGTAATGGACGAAGAGGATATTCATTACAATCGCCCGCCTATTTTCTCGCGCTTGGATCGATGGTAGTCCCCGCGGCTGAAATACTTTTCCAGCCAAGCGTAGAGGATAATGAAAACATACCGGCTCCCCATCTCCCGTATTCTGAACTTGGCGCTGCCGCTTTTCCGGTTCTGCCAACTGATGGGAACAACCGTCCAGGTATAGCCTCTGATAATGGCTTTGAGGGGCAGTTCCACGGTCAGGTTGAAGTGAGGTGAAAGCAGGGGCCGGCATCCCTCGACAACCTCTTTCCGGTAGGCTTTGAATGCATTGGTCGTATCGTTCAGGCGAATGCCGAAAATGAACTGTATGAATTTGTTGGCCAGTCGATTCAGGATGAGTTTTGGAAGGGGATAACCCATAACCCTTCCTCCCTTGATGAAGCGACTTCCAAATACACAGTCATAACCCTCATTCAGTTTTTTCCAATAGGTGACTATTTCGTTCGGATTGTCGGATTGATCGGCCATGAAGATCACTGCCGCGTCACCCTTCATTTTGTAAAGGCCGGTTTTAACTGCGTTGCCAAACCCGGGTTCCGTCCTGTTTTGCAGGTAACGGACCTCATGGTTTTCGCTCGTGAATTCAGTTAGAAGCTCCCTCGTTCCGTCGGTGCTCCGGTCATCCACCGTTAAAATCTCAAATGGCGCCTCAGCCTTTCTCAGGGTTTCGAGCAAAGCTTCCAGTGTTTTCGCTACACAACTTTCCTCATCCTTGACGGGTATGATAACGGACAAAAGCTGAACCCTGGCCGGCATTTACTTGGATGGGCAGGTTGAAGGTGTGATGACCTCCCGGTAAATTGTCAGAAGTTTCGATGCGGTATCCCGCCAGGAAAACCGGCTCGACTGATGGAGGGACTTCCTCGACCGATCCCGATAAGCTTCCGCTTCCGTTTCGAGGCCGATCATTGCCGCGGCAATAGCTTCGATGGAGTCGGGATCACAATAAATGGCCGCCTCCCCACCCACTTCGGGCAGGCAGGCGCGATTTGAGGTAATCACCGGGGTGCCTTGGGACATGGCTTCCACAACCGGCAGGCCGAAACCTTCATAGAGACTGGGCCAAACCAAAGCGAAGGCATTTCCATAGCGCTTCAGGAGGTCCGTCTCGGACAAATAGCCCAGATGCCTGGCTCGACCCTGTTTGGATAACCGTTCGATATGGTTCCATTCGTTGCCGGTCGTCCATCCCTGTGGTCCGGCCAGCAGCAATGTTCGCTTTTGCCTGCTCTTTTCCCAGTACAGGTCAAACGCCTGCAGGAGGTTGTGAATATTTTTTCTCGGATCGAGTGAACCGACGAAGAGCCAGGGAGAGCCTTTGCAGTAGCTTTTGGGCTGGGAGATCCTTGGAAATCTTCCACCCCAATTAACCACCTGGCAGGTTTGCCCGTTTTTACAGGGAATGTCGCCGAAGAAGTAAAAAAATCTGGATTGGGTGAATTTTGATGGAAAAATAAAGGCGTCCGCATTTTCCAGGGCTTGGAGAATTCCATCCTGGCAAACCAGCCGATTCGTTTCGGTAGAGGTATGCGGAAGGTCCCAAAAGGCCAAGTCATGCACCGTGTATACCAATGGTACTTTTCCCGTGTAGGGGGCGGAAAAATTGTGACTGTGAATAAGGTCCGGATTTCCCGGCGGCGCCATCGATCCTTCCCTGATTTTCCGCCATAGGATTTTCGCTTCATGGCCGGTCAATTCCGCCAGTGGACTTTGCACGAATGGGCTGTCCGAGAAATATCCCTTGTCGGTATCCGTGTTGGCCCAAGTCCCGAAGTGATGATAGAGGATGATTCCGAGGCCGGGGTTGGCTTTTGCCGATAGTGCCCGGGCTATTTCATGGGCTGCCCAACCGCATCCCGCGACTTCAACGCAGGTCTGGGAAACATCTAATGCCACCTTCATTTTTACATGCGCCTCCCGAACCTGTCTGGGAGGAGACTTGCCGCCAGTTGGAAGAAGGTTTCGGCTGAACGCTTCCATGAAAAGGCTTTTTTTCGCTCTCGACCTTCATGGGTCAAACGGTTTCGCAAGGAGGTATTCCGGCTGATTCGGTGGAGTCCTTCCCCAATTTTTTCAGGCGATTTTTGATCCACAAACAATGCGGCCGATTTCGCTACTTCCCTCAAACTGGGCAAATCCGCAGCGAGGATGGGGACCTCCAATTCCATGGCTTCCAATAATGGAAGTCCGAAACCTTCGTAATTGGATGGGAAAACCAAAGCTCCGGCATCGGCCCAAGTCGAACGGTAAGCGCTGCCCGTGAGGTAGCCCCGCAATTCTACCAGATCCTGCAGGCGCAACGCCTGGACCGATTTTTCGATCCCTTCACTGTTTCCCGAATCAGGGTGTCCGGTCAGAACGAGGGGCCAGGGTCGTGAGACCCGTTGCGTGTAGTTTTTGTAACCGACCAGCAAGGTTTTGTGGTTTTTATGTTTCCAAAAATTCGCCGGGTAGAGGAAGTGAGGTTTGGGTTGGCTTCCAGGTTTATTTTGTCGACATACCCAATTGGGCAAGGCGTGTGGAATGACCCTTACCGACTGGAGGGGTACCTGATAATGCTCCATTAGGCGATCCCGGGAAAAGCTGGAAACGGTGAGGAGGAGGTCCGCCGTTCGGGTTGCCTCCAGAAGCAGGTTATGCCGATACGTTCTATCGGCCGGGGTCAACGATTCAGGGTAATCGATGTGCAGTAAATCGGGACAGAGGAAAACCAGGGGCAGGCCCGGATTTTGAAAGCGCAGGGAGGGTAGGGGGCAGAATAAAAGATCCGGATGATGCGCATCCACCAGGTATGGCGCCGTGACCCTTTCATCACAGACCTGGATGGTTACGGACGACCTCAGCTCCGAGGTGATTTCCTCCACCAATTTCCTTTGAATCAAAACGACCAGATGCAATCGCCCGTCCTTTTGAACCTCTCGCAGAAGGCTGTAGAGGGCCGGCTTGATGCCCCCGTGAATTCCCCCGACCTGGAATAGGGAAAGATCAACCAGGATTACCAGTTTTCTAATCGGTTTTGTGAAATGGGATGGAATTAACCCGCATTTCTTTCTTTTTCAGTTCTCTTCTTCAAGCACATTTTAGTTGGAACGGCCTTTTTCGATTGCGGTGCAGGATTTCCCTCTCTTCAGATTAGCGCCTTCGCCAGTCGGGGTCAGTCGTTAATTTTTGACATGTCCCCATGTTGAAAATTAATGACTGACCCCTTTGGGCCCCAAAGTGCTAGTTATCGATAGTTTCTCCGTAAAATGCGCCTTCTGACCACCCCATTTCTCACCATTCACGGCAATAGAACGCTCCTGTTGATGCTTGCCCGACGGAATTTGGCCGCTCGACACAAGGGAAGTTGGCTCGGCAGAGCCTGGTTGATTTTCCAACCCTTGCTGCTCCTTGCCGTCTATACCTTTGTTTTCAGTCAAATATACCATGGACGATTTGGTGTGATTGAATCTGAGACCGGGGCCCAATATGCCTTGGGGATTTTTTTTGGCCTCATCATTCTCCATTTTTTTAACGACTCTTTGTCCGGATCGGTCAACTGCATTGTCGGAAACCAGAATTACGTGAAAAGGGTTGTATTCCCGTTGGAAATTCTGCCGGTTTCCCTGACCTTGGAAAATTTATACGGCTTTTGCATTTCGATGCTTTTGGCCCTGATGGGGGTTATCCTCTTCGTGGGGCAGATAAGCATCTCCATTCTTTGGTTGCCGGTCCTGATATTTCCCTGCCTTCTTTTTACCATGGGGGTGGCCTGGAGCATTTCTGCATTCGGGGTGTTTTACAGGGACATAGCCCCAGTGGTCCAAATATTCAGCATTTGCATGTTATGGATGAGCGGAGTGTTCTTTTCCGCCCGGGACATACCGGAAGCCGCCTGGAATTTTTTGAGATTCAACCCGATATTGCTCAATATTGAACTATGCAGGGATGTCGTTCTTTGGAATCTGCAGCCCAATTTTGTCTGGATAACCTATATTTACCTATCTTCCATTATAATTTTCTTCCTCGGCTTTTGGGTGTTCAGGTCGCTGAAATCTGCCTTTGCCGATGTCATGTAGTCGTTCGCATGCATGCTTCCAGGGCAGGGCCGTTAATCGAAGTCAAGAGAGTATTCAAATACTATAGAATTTGGCGCGATCCCCAGGCTCGATTCAAATCCATTCTCTTATCCTTCGCTTTGAGAGGTTTCCGTCTGCTGCGAATTCCGTGGCTACGGGCATTGAACCTTCGATTGGAGAAGCAAATCCAAAGTCTCCACCGCGATTTCTTTGCCCTTCAGGACGTTTCCCTGCAACTCTCCAGAGGTGAGACCGTTGGAATAATCGGGTTGAACGGTTCCGGCAAATCGACCTTATTGCAAATTATTGCAGGAGTACTGCAACCCTCATCGGGGGACGTTTGCGTAGATGGAAGGGTCGCCGCTTTGCTTGAACTGGGAGCTGGGTTCAATGATGAATTCTCGGGAAGGGAAAATGTTTTCCTGAATGCCGCAATTTGGGGTCTGGAGAAAACGCAGATCGAGGAAAGAATGGAGGAAATTATCAATTTTTCCGAAATTGGAGAATTTATTGATCAACCGGTGAAGACCTATTCCTCGGGAATGAAGGTTCGCTTGGCATTTTCCGTCCTCACCCAGATCAAGCCCGATATCTTTATTATCGATGAAGCATTGTCCGTTGGAGATGCCTACTTTGGACATAAATCTGCCAGTTATATCAGGGAATATGTAAATGACGGGGGCACCCTGTTATTGTGTAGTCACGACCTGAATGCCGTAAAAACGCTTTGTCATCGGGCCATTCTTCTGGAATCGGGGAGGATTGTAGAAGAAGGGGACTGCGAAAAGGTGGTGGATTATTTCAACGCAATAATCAGCAAGAGAAAAGATGACTTCAAGGTCAGGCAGTACAAGAATGCTTCGGGGAAATACGTGACCAGATCGGGCAGCGGAGAGGTTGTGATCGATGAATTCAGCATTTTGGATGAGAAAAGGACGGAAACCGATAATTTTCATAGAGGTGAATTATTAATCCTGAAAATAAAATGCACCGCCATCAGGGTAGTGGACCAGCTTACGGCCGGGATCAAAATTTGTGACCGGATCGGATCCACCGTTTTCGGAGTGAATTCCTTCCATTTGGAAGAAGATATAAGAAATATCAAGGAGGGAGAAAAATTGGAGATCGACTTTTTCATCGACCTCAATCTGGGTCCCGGGGAGTACTCTATCACGGCGGCAATTCACTCCGATGACAGTCATTTGAAGGGGAATTACGATTGGATCGAGAATATGAGCGTCGTCAGGATAAATGGACGCAAAAACGATCATTTCACCATTGGAACAGCCTACTTGAACAGCCGGGTAACCGTTGATAGAACGATATGAGAAGTTGTTGTTGTAAAATACCGAGGTTTCGGGACGTCGAGTTCGTTGCCGAAGAAGCGATTGCAATTAAAGGCAGCGCCAGAATGGAGAAGGAGAAGAGGTATCTGGCAAAAAATATCCATTTAATTGAAGGCAATCGCGATTCCAGGGAGGAAAGAGAGCCATCGGATTGGCAGGTTTTTCCCTTTAGGAAAGCCTATCGTTTGAAAGCCCTTTTGCAATTGGACCGATTTGAATTCGTCTTCAACGTATTCAGGGCACTGCTCGGACGAAACCCGAACCCGGAAGAAATGTGGACCCAGGTTGAGGTAATAAGGAAAAATAAACTGAGAAAGCTTACATATATAATAAATTTGAGAGGTGTCGAAGAAGGTAAGGCTTACAATTCCTCTTTCTACGATGCGGATCGAGGAATCAGACTTTTCGGTCGATTTGTCAAAGTAAGGAACCTGGGGTCGATTCGGGATATTGAGATTTATTTAAAGGGCTCGGAGTCGATCTTCAGCGATACGGATAACTTGGAGGAGCGGTTCGAAAATCTCCGGGCCCATTATCGCAATATGGCTTCTTATTGGAATGTGGTCGCGGAAGCCTGTGAGACAGAGATGGGAAACGCGCCGGAGAGAGTCAGGGATGGGGTTGTTTCCGAGCTGGAAGAAGTGTATTTGGTGGATGCTCCCAATTATTACGAAATCGGAAAGAAAAATGGAGAGAAGGTAAAGGCGGAGGCCAGGGAAAAATTTCCCGGGGACCATGATTATTACATATTTGAAAACGTTTTTTATGACCCGGAAGTGGTCAAACGAAAGCAATCCCATTATTTGCCCCTGCTCACCCATGCGCGAGAGAGTAGGAGGAAATTCCTGGATCTGGGATGCGGCCGAGGTGAATTCCTCAATCTCTTAAAGGGTTTCGGAGTAGAAGGGGTGGGAGTGGAATTGAACGCCATCGAATGCGAGGCCCTGAGACGAGGCGGACTCGAAGTATATCGGAAAGATATATTTGAGTTTATTGCAGGAAATCAAAGTTTGTGGTCCGGAGTTTCCCTGCTCCACGTAATTGAACACCTTGAAAAGGACAGGACTACTCCTCTATTCGATGACCTTTTCCAGATAATAGAACCTGATGGCATTCTGATAATTGAAACCATCAATCCCCATTGCCCCAAATCTTTTGGAAGCTTTTTCATGGACCATACGCATGTGATTCCCCATACCCCGGAGGGGATTGCCTTTCATATGCAGCGAGCAGGTTTTACGGAAGTCAGGATCCTCTACTCAAACTTGATTGACCCTTTCTATTGGAGCCCGGAAAGGAAGGCGAATTACCATGACTTCGGTGTCATCGGAAGGAAAACGAAATGATCGGGGTTTATGTATCGACCTTTTCGAAATACGATGCGACCTGCAACGATGCGGTTTCCATGTGCGAGGTTCTTCTGAAATCAGGATACGAAGCCAAACTGATTTCTGCTCATTTCATGGATGACTGCGATCTGGTTCCTTGGCTTGAATTCTCTCAAGGAATGGATGCCATGGACAACCGCGGTTCGCTCATGATTTACCATTACGGCTCTTTTGATCCTTACTTCGAGAAGGTCGTCTCACTCAAGTGCAGGAAGGTTTTCCGGTTTCATAATATTACCGAACCCGAATTCTTCCAGGGGTACGATCCGGTGGTAGAAGGTTGGTGCGCGAGGGGAAAAGAACAAATCAGGAATTCCCTGGGAGGATTTGATGGTTATTGGTCGAACTCCCCTTTTACCGCCGGCCAACTCGTGCAGGCCGGGGGATTGTTGCCGGAAGATTCCCATGTTTTCCATCCCTTTCACCGCATTGAAAAGAGGCTGAATGGGGGACGGCGCGTTCCCCTGACCATGGAAGGCAAACGGGAGGTCAAACTATTGAACGTCGGTCGGATCTGTCCGCACAAGAATCAGCGCTTTCTTTTGCAATGCTTCCGGGAATTATGGGCTGAATCCGGCCCCACCTATAAGCTCACCTTTGTGGGGAAATTAGGACCTCGGAAGTACTGGGAAGAGGTCATGGAGGAACTCTCAGGATCGGGTATCGGGGAACACGTCACATTCTTTACCAATGGCATTTCCGAAAAGGAATTGGAAAAGCAGTATCGTGAGGCCGATATTTTTTGCTGTGTATCGAAACATGAGGGATTTTGCGTTCCGGTTGTGGAGGCAATGAGCTTCTCGATTCCCGTGATTTCCACCCCCGACACAGCCTTGCGGGATACGGTAGCCAGCTTTGGATTGCTCGTAGAGAATAACCGGATGCTGCAATTGAAGCATGCCATCATGAGGCTTGCCAAGGAGCCAAAATTTTACCACACCCTCTCCAAACTTTCCTATCAAGGATACGAAAGAAGAGCGACTCCGGTCCTGGAAAGCATTTTTTCCAGGAAAATATCAGCCGCTCTCGAAAATAAGTGAAAACCGAAGGGCTAACCCACATGTCTCACTTACCGAGCGAATGCGACATCTCCCAATTTTCTACTGCGCGCCCGAATACCGGCGCTGGAGCGGGAATCACTAGATTTCATGCCCGTGCTTCGCACAGATGCATGCCGACTTCGCAGGGTGTCGACCCAGCTTCACCCGCGAATCGGCATGAAACCCGCACCAGCACTCGATCTTCAAGCGCTCGTCACGAATTTTGTGAGACATGCGGGCTAATGAGTGGAAATCACAACCACTGGACGAATTGAGAGGCATCGCCATGGGTGGAGCATTTGATATTATTGTCATTGGAAGCGGCATTGCCGGGTTGAGTTTCGCCTTGCGCAGCGCGGGATACGGGCGCCGCGTGGCAATCGTTACGAAGAAGCATCAGGCCGAATCGAATACCAATTATGCACAAGGCGGCATAGCGGTGGTAACCTCAAAGACCGACGATTTCGATCTGCACGTTGGGGATACTCTCATCTCGGGGGATGGATTGTGCGATGAAGGCGTGGTTAAGCAAATCGTGGAAGAGGGTCCGGCCCGGGTACAGGAGTTGATTCGGTTGGGCCTGGAGTTTACCCGAATCGATGAAGGCTCATACTCCTTGGGAAAGGAGGGTGGACACTCGAAACGGCGCATACTGCACGTCGCCGATATGACGGGGAAGGCCATTGAAACCGCCCTGCTCAACGCGGTTAACCAAAACCCCCTGATTACCACCTTTGAACATTCTTTCGCCATCGACCTCATAACCTTGAAAAAACTAGAACGAACCGGGCACGTTCGCGGCGCGGATGGAAACCGCGTAGTGGGCCTGTATGTGCTCGATGTGTTTTCCGGAAATGTCGCTACTTTTTCCGCCCCGGTAGTCATGCTGTCATCCGGAGGCGCCGGACATGTCTATCCCTTCACCACCAATCCACCCATCGCAACCGGAGATGGCATAGCCATGGCTTATCGGGCCGGTGTGCCGGTCCGGAACATGGAGTTTATCCAATTTCACCCCACCACCCTTTATTCCCCCTCGGGCAAGCGCTTTCTCATCAGTGAAGCGGTGCGCGGGGAGGGCGCCGTGCTGCGTAATCGGGATGGGGAGCTCTTTATGCAGGCCTACGATGCCCGGGCCGAACTGGCGCCCCGGGACGTGGTCGCCCGGGCCATCGATGCGGAAATGAAGAAGAGTGGTTCTCCCCATCTCTGGTTGGATATCAGCCATCAACCCAGGGAGTTTCTCAAGGAACGGTTTCCCTCCATCTTCCGGACTTGCCTGGACGAAGGGCTGGATATCTCCAAGGATTGGATACCTGTGGTTCCCGCGGCCCATTACCTCTGTGGCGGAGTGGTTACCAACCTGCAGGCGGAAACGTCCCTGTCCGGATTATATGCCTGTGGGGAAGTTGCCTGCACAGGTCTGCACGGGGCAAATCGCCTGGCCAGCAATTCCCTTCTCGAGGCATTGGTCATGGCCTACAACGGGGCGGATGCCGTCCACGATTATTTGGCGGGGGGCCCGGAGATTCCGGACCATATGCCGAGTTGGATCGATGGGGAAATGAGTGACCCGGACGAGCGGGTGGTTTTGACGCACAATTGGGAAGAATTGAGAAAGGCCATGTGGGATTACGTGGGCATAGTTCGGACCACCAAGCGACTGGAGCGCGCCATGAAACGGATTGAAAACCTGTCTGCGGAAATCAACGAATATTACTGGAATTTCAAGGTGGAGCCGCTACTGCTCGAGCTGAGGAATATGATTGTGGTGGGCGAATTGATCGTGCGGTGTGCCTTGGAGCGCAAGGAGAGTCGAGGACTCCACTACACCCTGGATTATCCCGCAAAGGCGGAAAAGGGAGTCGATACGACGATCAGCCTGTAACTGTCCCGTAACCCGCATATCTCACCGCAATTCGGATCCCGTTACCGCGTTGATGATGCGAAAATTCTCCACGTGATAGGAGGGGTCTGCCCGAAATGACAGTTTCACGTCGTAAAGGCGTTCTATATCCACAAGGAGGGATTTGTCCTCACTGCGCAGTCGTTCCAGCACGGTGGGGTTGAGCATTACGCGTATGGTCAGCTCTTCGTGACCGTTATCGGAGCCTTTGGGCTGCAGGCGCCGCAGGATGGAAGTGATTTGGCGTTGGATTTCAACGCTTATGGTCCTGGGAGCTTTGACCATGCCGCGCCCGCGACAGTAGGGGCAAGCGGAATAGACGCCGGTGGATATGCTAACCTCCTGGCGCTGGCGGGTCATCTGCATGATTCCCAGTTGAGTAATGGGCAGGATATGGCTTTTCGCTCTATCGTCCTCCATTTCTCTGCGCATGCGATAGAGCACCTTTTGCCGGGCCCGCCGGTTTTTCATATCGATGAAATCGATGATAATCAGGCCGCCGATATTGCGTAATCGAATTTGGCGGGCCAGGGCGGAAGCAGCTTCCAGGTTTACCTGTAGGATGAAGTCCTTATCGTGACCGGTTTTATTGCGATGCGATCCGGTGTTTACATCCACCGCAACCAGGGCTTCCGTCTCCTCGATCACCACCTCTCCTCCGGAGGGCAGGGGCACGCGCCGCTGGAAGGTCTGTTCGATCTGTCGTTCGATATTGAACCTTTCAAAGATGGGGATGGAGTCCTTGAACAGATTGATCTTTCCCAGGGATCGTTTTGATATCCGGGCCACAGCGGCCCGCATTTTTGTCCAATCCTCATGGTTGTCGATGAGGATTCGGTCCACTTCCTCGGTCAGAAAATCGCGCACCGTGCGACCGATAATGGCGGGCTCCCGGTAGAGGCAGAAGGAGCGTTTTCGCCTCTTCAGCTTTTTCTCTATATCCTTCCAGGTTTTCAGGAGCAGGTGGAGATCGCGGATAAAATACCGCAGTTTCTTGCCCTCGCCCGCCGTGCGGATGATAATCCCCATCCCGTCCGGAATGGTGATAGTTCTCAAGATTTTGCGCAGGCGTGCCCGCTCCGCTTTATCTTCGATCTTGCGGGAGATCCCGCATTGGTCGTTTTTGGGCATGAGCACCAGAAATCGCCCTGGTAGAGCAATGTTCGTTGTCGTGCGCGGGCCCTTGGTCCCAATTTGCCCCTTGGTGATTTGTACCATTATTTGAGTGCCCACGGGGTAACGCTTAGGGATATCCCTAAGGGGGATCTTCTTCTTTTTCCTGGCTGGACTCTTTGTATTCCTGCGTACCACCTCTACACTGGAATCCTTGTAGGACGGGACGATGTCCCAATAGTGGAGGAAGGCGTTTTTGGGTTGGCCGATATCGACGAAGGCGGCTTTCAGCCCCGGTTCCAGATTCTGGATCCGCCCCTTGAAGACCGCTCCTACCAGCCTGTCTTCTCCGGCCCGCTCCACTTCGAAGCGTTCGATGACGCCGTCTTCCAATACCGCCACCCGCGTCTCCAGAGGTTCCGCATTGATGATGATCTCGCGGAAGGGTGGGGCCGCCTCCCGCTTGATGGCCTGGACGATTCTCTTGATGAACGGCCGAGACCTTTTGGCTCTTCGGTTGGCTTCCTTTTTTATACGCTTTGCCGGCAATGGTTCGGGAGTCCCCTCCACTGGCGGTTTGCGCAGTTGTTTATCCAGTTGTTTTTCGGAAAGTTTTGCGGACGGTTTCTTGATCTGTTTTTTGCTCATGGTGGTGACACAGCCTCGTGGTTGGAGGTGATTCCGTTCCCGGCTGTTCCGAGCAGGTCGATTCCCCATGAAGTGTTTGGATGACCATCATTTGCTTAAAATGCTTTGCGATGGCGGTAAACGCTTTGGACGATACCCTGCAGGATACAACAGGTCAGGAGGAAGGAACCCCCGTAACTCAGGAAGGGTAGGGGCAGCCCCGTGATAGGCATCAATCCGATGGTCATTCCTATATTGATAAAGCTGTGAATGGTGAATATTATGGTAACTCCGACAGTCAGATACATTCCAAACCTGTCTCGTGCCATGCTGGCTATTCGTATGCCGTTCAATAAAAGGATTCCGGAAAGGCCTATGACAGTGATACTGCCGACAAACCCTTTTTCTTCTGCCAAAACGGAGAAGATAAAGTCGTTATGCGCTACGGAGCGCGGTAAATACCCCAACTTGGCCTGGGTGCCCTTTTTCCAGCCCTTGCCCATCAAACCTCCGGAACCTACCGAAATCAGGGATTGATTCAGATTCCAACCGCTTCCCTTCGGATTCACCCTGTCTGGCATGATGAAGGTCAGGATGCGGTTGCGCTGGTAATCCTTGATGTAAGGCAGGTAGGAGTGTTCTTCGTAGACACCCAGATGGCTGGTTGTGGTATAGTTATTGGTTTCTAAAAAATCATAATAGCGATGGACATCCAACAGGATGATTCCAACCACCAATGCGCACCCCAGCAACACCGTGGTAAAGAATTCCATGGAAAAGTTGGATACGTATAAAAGGCCGAGTACCATTGGGAGAAGAACCAGCGCGGACCCCAAGTCGGGTTGAAGTAGAATCAAAACCAGGGGAAAAACGACAACCAAGGCAACTTTTCCCAACGTGGTCAAGGATTCCTTTAATTCCCCTATTTCGGAACGCGAAAGTATGCCGGCCACAACGATCAGAACCGAGATCTTGACCACCTCGGATGGCTGAAAACTGAGAAATCCGAAATTGATCCAACGGGTGGCGCCTTCCCGTTCAACCCCGAAAAAGTAGACCCAGGCCAATAAAGCCATAGTTATGAGGTAGAGCCAGTGGCCCGACTTCATGAAAACCTCGTAGTCGACCAAGGACACCACCAGGTAAACCACTGCTCCGATCAACAGCCAGACGATCTGCAACTTCCAATAGGACAGCGGTGAATTCATTTGAGAGCTGTAGATGAAAAATAACCCGCTGAAGGAGAGAAGCAGAATGCATATGGGATTGATCCAATCCCATTGCGGGTGTTCTTCCCGGTTTAACCCCGCGTGAGGACTACGTTCGAGCCTCCGGCCCGCCGTCTGGAGGGACTGGATGAAATCTGCAATCAAAGGTTGGCAATAGGTTGGACGGTTGGATGGCGACCGGGTGGGCCTGAACCCGCCGGTAATGGAATAGTGTTTACCATATCAGGCTGTTTCAGGATAGCAAAATTGCTGTTTTAATTTGACCGGGGTGGTTTCGGGGACGACATTCCGGAGCGCAATTGAAAATTGGATGGTGCCGCCTCGGCCCAATGGTGAGAACTCCGGGCCAGAGCCCTTTGCCTCGAGGGGTGACATCAGCAAGCCATACCGCCATTACCTAAACGATTCACCTTCATGGACCAACCGACCCGCAAAACCGTTCTATCAGCAGCGCAAACCACTGGCATTCTGACGATTGGGAATTACCTGGGGGCCATCAGGCATTGGGTCCGATTGATCGAGGACCACGAGTGTTTTTTCCCATTGGTGGACATGCATGCCATTACCGTGACGCCCTACGTCCCCGCCCAATTGCGCAAGCACACCCGGTCCCTTGCCGCTCAGTTCATTGCCTGTGGGCTCGATCCGAAAAAGTGCACTTTGTTTATTCAATCCCATGTCGTCGGCCATGCCGAGTTGGCCTGGGTCCTGGGTTGCCTGACCCCGGTCGGGGATCTCCAGCGCATGACTCAGTTCAAGGACAAGATCCGCAAGGGGGCGCCCATCAATTCCGGTCTGTTATTTTACCCGGTGCTCATGGCGGCGGATATTCTTTTATACAATGCCGATATGGTCCCAGTCGGGGAAGACCAGAAGCAACACCTGGAGTTGGCGCGCAATGTGGCGGAGCGGTTCAACCACACCTATTCGGAAACGTTCAAAGTGCCGGAGCCCAAAATCCCTTCCACCGCCAGCCGCATCATGTCCCTGCAAAATCCCCAGCGGAAGATGTCCAAATCCGACCCCAACCGGGCTTCTTACATTCTATTGACCGATGAACCGGACCAAATCCGCAAAAAAATCGGTCGTGCCGTGACCGATTCGGGTAGGGAAGTCCGGCTTGGCCCGGACAAGCCCGGCATTACCAACCTGCTTTCCATCATGAGTGGCTTTACCGGAGATTCTATGGAAATATGCACAGAGCAATTCGCCGGTTGCGGATACAGCTCCTTTAAAATGGCCGTGGCGGAAGTTGTGGTGGAGGGGCTGGACCCCATTCGGACGCGTTACAATGACATCATTTCCGATCCTGCCTACCTGGATTCCGTCCTGAAGGCGGGCGCCGAGGCGGCCCAGAAAAAAGCCTTCCGCATGCTCGGCAAGGTGAACCGCAAGGTCGGTTACGTAGAGCGTTTCAGATAAATCCTGCCACTTTTCCCCATGGAAGAATATTAATCATTCCCGGATTTTTTATTGTTGGCTAAAAAAGATTCAGCGGACTACTTTGTATGAAAATCACACCCCAACCCCATAATTTCTCATGAATTCAAAAGGACTATTTTCCATCATCCTGACCGCCATTATCGTCGTGGTCGTCCTCCTCTTCGGATCCCAATTTTTCAAAACGGTCCCGGCCGGTCATGTCGCCGTGGCCACTCTCTTCGGTAAAGTGGTGGATCGCCCCTATGGGTCCGGTCTACACATCCCGGTAAACCCTCTCTATCAGTGGTACGAGTATGATATTCGGGAGGAAACCATTACCGAGACGGCCAGCGTTCCATCCCAGGATCAGTTGCAGACCCAGATGGATGTGAGCGTAAAGTTCCACATCGATTCCAGCCAGACACCCAATACACTGCAGCAGTTTGGAGAAAAGGACCGGGTGGTGACCATGCAGCTCATACCTTCCCTTCGTGCCGCCTTGAGGGAAGCCGGTAAAACCATTGCCCGCGCCGAAGATTTTTTCCTGGAGGAAACCCAGGAACGCCTGCAACTGCAGTTATTGAATGATCTGAAATCAAGTTTGGAACCCAAAGGCCTTATCATCGTAGAAGTGCTCATCCGCAGCATTACCCTTCCGCCTTTCATTATGACGGCCATCGAGGGAAAGAAAGAACGGGAGCAGGAAGTGGAAAAGCAGAAAGCCGAACTCGAGCGTTTCAGAACCGAACAGCAAGAGCTCATCGTCGCCTCCGAAGCTGAGCGCTTAGCCGCGGAAGAGCAGGCCAAGAAACTGCGCGTGCTGGCCGACGCCAAGGCCTATGAAATTGAAAAGGTCAATGAGGCCATCGCCGATAACGAGGCCTATATCCAGCTCCAGGCCCTGGAAGCCTTGAAGAAAATCGCGGAAGACCCCTCCGCCAAGATGTATTTCATGGATGGCAACAGTCCCAATCCGCTTCCCCTTTTGCACATGGGTGAAACGCAATAGGGGCTGGAAAGGCTGAAGGCTGAAGGAAGAAGGCTGAATTGGGAATTGAATCTCGCAAGGCTTGCAAGAACGCTAAGAAGGGGCTTTACGCCGCGATTGCTTGGAGAATGTGTCGTGGGATCGCGGCGTAAAGCCGCTCCTACCTATTCAGCCTTTAGCCTTCAACCTTCAGCCTTTCTCAATTCCTAATTCCAAATTCCAAATTGACGCCAACGGCGCCTCCCCCTTTGTGCCTCTGTGCCTTTGTGCCATCTCGCCTTGGCGAGATCCCATTCCTAATTGGCGCCAACGGCGCCTTTGCCCCCTCCCGGCCGCACGATCAGTTCCAATCGTTTTTCTTTTCGCAGGTAGTTTTTGACAAATTGGGTCAGGTCGCCGGCGGTAACGGCGTCCACCTTATCGTCAAAGTTCATCCAGTCATTGATGGGCAGGTGATAGGTGGCGTTGAGAGCGGCCTGCATGGCACGGGCGCCGATGGTTTGCAGGCTCATGCGCCTTTGTGCTTTCAAACGGATCTTTGCCCTTTCCAGTTCCTCCCGCTCGACCTTACCGGCACGGAAGCGTTCGATTTCCTCGGACATTTCCTGCAACACCTTCTCCGCCGCGGGGGGATTAGTGCCGCCGTAGAGAAACAGCATGCCGGTATCCATTCCCGTGACCCGGCTGCTTCCCAGGTAGTAGGCCAGTCCCAAATCCTCGCGAACCCGCTCGAACAAACGGCTGCTCATTCCGCTTAAGGTTTCTTCCAATACGGCAGCCAGGGTCATGTCTTCGTCCCGGTTGATTCCGGGACCGGGATAAGCCTGGAAGATCACGGCTTGTTGACGGTCCAGGTTCAATTCTTCCCGACCCGTTGCGGCGGGCAGATGGTAAACCCGTCCATCTTCTCTCAACTTTCCCGCATCCATCCCGGCGAGAAGGCCGCATAGTTTCCGTTCCAAACCGGAGCGTTCAAATGCTCCGCTCACCGCGACGACGCAGTTTCCGGCCACCATCAGCTCTTCGGCAAAGTACCGAAGATCGCCTCGGTTGATTTTAGCCACATCCTCCTTTTTCCCATAGGGGTGCACGGCATAGGGATTTTCTCCGAAAAAGCTTTGCCTCAATTCGCCGATCCCGAAATCGACCATGTCATCTTCCGTGGCCCGGATTTGCGCCAGCAAAGCCTCTCTTTCCCGCTTGAGGGTATCCGCTCGGATGGTGAGGTGGAAGAGCGCCTGCCTCATGAGGTCCAGGGTCAGGTCGACATCCTGGGGTAGCGCTTCCAGTCCGAAACCAAAGGTATTGTTGCCGGCGAATCCGTTGAAAGCGCCCCCTACCGCTTCAATGGCCCGGGAGATTTCCCGGGCGCTCCGCTTTTTCGTATCCTTGGTCATCAAGGTTGAAAGGAGGGAGGTGATGCCACGCTTACCGGGGGTTTCCCAAAGGGGACCGCCACGAAAAATCACCCGAAGGTGCACTTTTGGAAATGCCTCGGTTTCCTGAAACAACAGCCGCGCTCCATTATCCAAGGTAACTTCCATGAATTCGGGTAGAGAAGCCCTTCCTGTGCTTGCCCCTCTGGTCCGGGGGACTTCCGATTCCGGTTTGAGCGCAGCCTGCGTGCATCCGCTCGGGAGGAGATAGGTATTGATCAATTCTCGCAGTTTTCGGCCGGTTACCCCTCCTATCCTTTCCAGATACTGCCGGGGATAATCCAGGTCGCCTATCACCACCTCAGCAGCTCCTATGCGGGAAGCCTGCCCATTCATGGTTTTCCGGCTGTTCACCTCCCCAACCATGGCTTGCCGGACGGCTTTGGCCAAACGTTCATCGGAGATCTCCTCACCCTTCAATTCCTCTACAACCTGCCAGAAGGCTTTCACCGCTTCTTCTGCCTTCCCATCGTCCGTCACCATGGAAACCAGCAGCAAACCGGTAGGACCGGGATTCCAACTGGAAGCTCCGACCTGGTAAACCAATTGTTCATCCTCCCGGAGCCGCTCCCATAGTATGGAACTTTCCCCGGCGCCCAGAATTGCGGCCAGCAGATCCAATGCGGGGGCATCCGCCGTGTGGATGCCGGGAATCCGCAAGGCGAGGCCTATGCGGGTCAGGTTTACATCACCGGTCAAAGTTTGCCGCCGCGCAGCCAGCATGGCCGGTTCATCCGGAATATAAATTTCTGCCAGTCGCTTTCGCTTGACACTTCCAAAAAGTTCTTCCGCCCATTCAACGACGTGTTCCACCTCCACGTCTCCCACTACCACCAGCGCCATATTGTTGGGGACGTAGCGGGACTGGTAGTAGCCCGACAAATCATCCGGGCCAACCGTTTCAAAAACATCCCTGTAACCGATGACCGGGTAGCGGTAGGGATGCCGTTTGAAGGCGGTTTCGAACAAGGCGCGTCCCAACCGTCGGTCGGGGTCGTCCATGCCCATGTCGATTTCGCGCAAAATGACATCGCGTTCCTTGTCCGCCTGGTCGGCGGGAAGCTTGGCGTTGAACCCGGCGTCGCTGAGGATGTCCATGGCCCGCCGCGTATGTTCACTGGGCAGGTCGATAAAATAGACCGTCCGGTCAAAAGTAGTGTAGGCGTTGATATGGCCTCCCAGGGATTGCACTTCCCGGCTGATCTGTTTCACCTTCCTCCGCTCGGTTCCCTTGAACAACATGTGTTCCAGGAAGTGGGACAACCCGGCGCCGAGGAATTCGTCCTCGTGTATGCTTCCCGTCTTTACCCAAAGTTGAACGGAACTGATCGCGCTGGTGTGGTCCTCCCGCACCAGAACGGTCATGCCGTTGTCCAACCCGCGCCGATGGGTGGGGTGTTCAAACAAGGAATTGAGAATGGAATCGAGTTCGCCCATGTCCCCATTCACCAAAGTAAACGGACTCAGGACAAGCCTTCAACCCCGGGACCTTCCACTATTTTTCCCTTGAAGGGTGGAATGCGCCGGTTCCTGGGCCGGAAGGGTTGTAGAAACTCCTCATTGAAATCGTATCCGTTGAGAAAATCCTCCCTTTGATCCTGCTCCGTTTTACCCAAAACCCCGAAGTCGACCAGGTTGAACACTATGTTCCCGAAATCGGAGCACTGCTTTACATTCCAATTGGCCAACACGGTGAGGGCAAGCGGTCCGTACTGGTCGAGAGCATATTTGCGGATACCCTCCAACAATTCCTGCCCCGAGACGTGGTTGGAGGTCCGCTCCTCATCTCCTTTGAGATCTTTGACGGTGTAGTCCAGGGCCTTGCGAACAAAGTAATAGGCTCCCTTCCCATAGCGGGCGTCATCTTTGAGAACGAGGTCAACTACTTGGGAGAAGTCTTTTCCATTCATAGGGAATTCATGGGCAGTCCGCAAAAAACATTCAGAACCTTGGCCATGCCATACTCAAGAAGGGCAACTTCATTCGATCAAACTTTTTCAGCAATGAGTTTCTCCAGCAATGGCCCGACCAATGCGGGATTGGCTTTCCCCCGAGTGGCCTGCATGACGCGACCTTTCAGAAAGTTAATGGCCTTCATATTGCCGCTCAAAACCTCCGCTACCGCCTCGGGATTGGCCTGGACGATTTCCGAACATACCTTCTCCAGAGCCTCCGCGTCGTCCTTCTGCCCGAGACCCTTGGCCCGCACGATGGCGGCTGGATTGTCCCCGGTCCTGAACATTTCCGGAAAGACCCGCTCCTTGGCCAGGTTCTTGGATATGACCCCTTCCGCGATCAGGTTGACCAGTTGGGCAATTTGAGCGGGGGAAACCTTGCTTTCGGACAAGGTCAAACCGGTTCTTCCCAATTCTCCCAGGAGGTTGTTTACGATCCAATTGGCTGCTTGCCGGGGCAATTCGGCGCCCTTGGCCGCTTCCTCGAAATATTGGCAAAGTTCCGGATCGGGAATCAAAACAGAAGTCAAGGTATAGGGCAGGCCATACTCCTCGAAATACCGCCGCTGGCGATCGAAGGGCTTCTCAGGAAGGGTGGCGCGCACGCGTTCCCGCCATCGGCGGTCGATCCGGACCGGCATCAGGTCGGGATCGGGGAAATAGCGGTAGTCGTGCGACTCCTCCTTGGAACGCATGTGATAGGTCATCCCTTTGGCCGCATCCCAGCCCCGGGTCTCCTGGGCCAGGGTTCCTCCCCGCTTCAGTACCAGGATCTGCCGCTCAATTTCGTAGGACAATCCATTGCGCACTCCGGAAATGCTGTTGAGGTTTTTTATTTCCACCTTTACCCCAAGTTCCTTCTGCCCCGCCGGACGAACGCTGACATTGGCATCGCAGCGCAGCTGGCCCTTCTCCATGTCGCAATCGGATATCTCTCCGTAGATCAGGAGCATCTTCAACGCGCTCAAGTAGGCGTAGGCTTCCTCCGGGGCATGCATGTCAGGCTCGGACACAATTTCCAACAGGGGAGTCCCGGCCCGGTTGAAGTCGACCAGGCTTTCATTGTCGAAATGGATCAATTTTCCCACGTCCTCTTCCAGATGGGCCCGGGTCAGGGCTATGGTTTTGTGTTCTCCCATCACATTGCGGGAAGGACCCTTCAATTCGATTTCCACTTCACCTCCGGCGCAAATAGGTTGGTCGAATTGCGAGATCTGGTAATTCTTCGGGCTGTCCGGGTAAAAGTAGTTTTTACGATCCCATTTCGTTACCTGTGGAATGGAGCCGTTCAACAGCATGCCCACCTTGATCGACTTCTCCACCGCCTCGCGGTTGATCACCGGAAGCACACCTGGAAAGCCCAGCACGACGGGATCGGTCAGAGAGTTGGGTTGGGCCCCGAATCCGACCCCCACCGAAGAAAAGATCTTCGACTCCGTCTTTACCTGGACGTGGACTTCCAGTCCGATGACCGCTTCGTATTCCATCAATCGGATGGGCTGAGGTCAGGGTGCCGGTTGACGAAATCATGGGCCCTTTCAAAGCTGTGGGCAATGGCCAGCAGGTTGGCTTCTCCCATAGGCTTTCCCAGGATCTGCAGTCCTATGGGCAGGCCCTGGGTACTGAAGCCGCACGGCAGGGAGATTCCCGGAATACCGGCAAGATTGGCCGAAATCGTATAAATATCGCTCAAATACATGACCAGTGGGTCTCGGGTTTTTTCACCGGCTTTAAAGGATACAAACGGGGACGTGGGTGTCAGCAATGCCTCCACCCGGTCAAAGGCATTGGTGAAATCCTGGCGGATGAGGGTGCGTATTTTTTGCGCGCGCAGGTAGTAGGCATCGTAATAGCCGGAACTCAACACGTAGCTGCCCAGGATTATGCGCCGTTTTACCTCCTCGCCGAACCCTTCGGCCCGGCTCTTGTAATAGAGGTCCACCGCATCTTCGGCTCGGTCGCTGCGGCGGGTATAGCGTACCCCATCGTAGCGCGCCAGATTGGAAGAGGCTTCAGCCGTGGCGATTATGTAATAAACCGCTATGGCCAGATGCATGTGGGGGAGGGAAACTTCCTCGATCTCACAACCCCGATCCGCATACCAGTCGATGGCGGCCTGAACGGCCTCCTTGACCTCGGGGTCCAGCCCCTCGGCAAAATACTCGCGCGGAACTCCGAGTTTCCAGGGACCCTTACTCTCGCCTGAATTGGCGGAAAAATCCGGCGCTGCCGTTTCGATGGAGGTGGAGTCTCGTGGATCGTGGCCGGCGATAACCTGGAGAACCTGCCCCGCGTCCCTCACCGTTCGGGCGAAAGGTCCAATCTGGTCCAGGGAAGAGGCGAAAGCCACCAGGCCGAAACGCGAAACCAGTCCATAAGTGGGTTTCAACCCCACCACACCGCAAAAGGAAGCCGGTTGACGTATGGAACCACCGGTGTCGCTGCCCAGGGAAACGGGCAACTCTCCAACGGCTACGGCCGCGGCGCTCCCGCCACTGGAACCACCCGCCACACGAGACGTGTCCCAGGGATTGAATGTGGTTTTAAAGGCTGAGTTCTCGGTGGATGAACCCATGGCAAATTCATCCATGTTCAACCGGCCCAGCAAAACTGCGCCGGCATTTTTCAAACGCGAGGTTACGGTGGCGTCGTAGGGCGACACGAACCGCTCCAACATCCTACTCGAACAAGTGAGCGGCTGGTCTTTCACCGCGATGACATCCTTCAATCCAACCGGGATGCCATCCAGTGAACCCTTCAGGTTCCCCGCCGCCCGGCGTTCATCGGCCGCCTCGGCTTGCCTCAGGCAATCCTCCTCATCCCAGGAATTGAATGCCTGGACCCGTCCATCCACAGCTTCGATTCGATCCAGGTGGTTCCGGGTCAACTCGAATGAGGATATGGATTTGCTCGCCAGCGCTTCCTGAATTTGGGCGAGGGTTTGAAAATGGAATTCGCCTGACATGGTCGTATCCGGTATCTGGAGGATCAGCCTTCAACCACCTTGGGTACCTGAACCATGTTGTTACGCTTCCGCGGGGCGTGTTCAACGGCTCTTTCCGGGGAGAGGCCCGGTTCCGCTTTGTCCTCGCGGAGGACGTTCTCCACGGGAAAGGCGTGGGCCATGGGCTCCACTCCGGAAACGTCGACGTCGCTGAGTTGGGCGAAGTGCTGCAGAATTTCGCCGAGTTGAGCGGAAAACCTCTCCCTTTCTTCCGGGGTCAGCTCCAGACGGGCCAGATGGGCCACATAGTCGATATCGATGGAAAGAGGGTCCTTCATCTTAATTCCTGATCCGGTAAGGCGTCGAAGCCTCGATCCGGTCCTGCAATGCGGAGAATACCTCTCCGACTTCCGCGTCCGTCAGGGTTCGATCCTCGGCGCGAAACCGGAGATTGAAGGCCAGGCTCTTCTTGCCCTCCGGGACCCCTTCTCCCTTGTAGACATCGAAAACCGACACCGCTTCGAGCTCAAATCGATTTCCCGCCACCTGCCTTGCCAACTTCCCCAGGTCGCGACGAACCGTTTCGGCCAACAAGGATTCGTCCACCACAAGGGCCAGATCTTTTACGGCCGGAGGAAACTGGCTGAAGGGCCGGTAGGTAACCATGCCCCTGTCCTCCCCCAGTATTTCGGGGAGGATTTCCAGACTTCCCCCCAGCACGGCACCATCCAGATCCCACTCCTTGGCCACTTTGAAACGCAGCCGCCCTATTTGGGCCTCGAAGCCATCTGCGATCAGTGCGTCGACCCGGGCCGAATGGCCTTCCAGCCAGAGGGAACCGTCCCTTTCCCGCGTCTCATAACCAATGCTTTCGAGATCCAATCCGGCGGCCTTGGCCAAAACTTCCATTATGCTCTTGGCCGAATAGAAATCGAAGGGCTCGCGCCCTTTCCAGCGGGCGGTCCGTTCCGGAATATGAACCAGGAAGGCGACGGAATACATTTCAAGAACCTGTCCCTCCTGTTCGTGATAAACTTTGCCCGTCTCGAAAACGCGTTCCAAACCCGTGTCGCGGGCCCGGTTGAATTTCAGGTTGTCCAAAAGTCCCGGGATGAGGGATACCCTCAGGTGGGTTTGGTCCGAGGCAATGGGGTTTTCCAATCGCAATTGGCCGAGTTCGAGGTGGCCGAACCACCGACAGGTCTCATCCTCCGAACGAAGGCTGTAATTTTTACATTCCTGAAAATGCCGGTTGGCCAGGTATAGGGAATGCAGCCTTGTCAGTGACGCCACCGGAGCGTCCCTTTGATCCATCCCGCTCATGGTAACCGGCGCCTCCGGAATGCGGTCGCTGCCATACAGGCGCAAAAATTCTTCCGCCAAATCGGCCGGTCGGTAAAGATCGCCCCGCCTGCTGGGCGGCTCGACTTCCCAGTGGTCATCCCTTTTCCTCACCTCGCATTCCAGTGCGTCAAAAACTTTCCTGACCCTGGCATCGGGAAAATCAAATCCCGCCAAGTCGCGAATGTATTGAGGGGTGATGGCAATTTTCCGTTCAGCTGTCGGCTCCGATCCCGTCTGGATCACCGGGCCGATCCTTTCTCCCCCTGCTATCTCCAAAATCAGGTCGATGGCCCGGAGCGCGGCAAAATTTGCCCCATTGGGATCTACCCCGCGTTCGAACCGGTAGGAACTGTCCGAGGACAAGCCCAATTGCCGGGAAGTTCTTCGAATATTGGAAGGGTTGAAATAGGCCGACTCCAGTACGATATCCACCGTGCTTTCGTCGACTTCCGCCTCAATCGAACCCATGACCCCGGCCACGACCAGGGGCTTTTCCGCATCGGCGATGACCAGCATGTCGGAATTGAGAATCCGTTCCTTGTTATCGAGAGTGACGATTTTCTCACCCTGCACGGCTTGCCTTACGATAATTTCTCTTCCGCCGATCTTGTCCGCATCGAAGGCGTGCAGGGGCTGGCCGAGCTCGAGAAGAACGAAGTTGGTGATATCCACCACGTTATTGATCGGCCGTTGGTCGACCGCTCTCAGGTAACCTTGCAACCATTCCGGACTGGGAGCGATTTTCACCCCGCCAAGACTGTAGGCGATGTAATTGGGGCAATTGTCCGGGGAAAGCGTCGTGACCCCCCCGATCAATGCGGATTGGCCGACTGGCGTGAGGCGGTCGAGGTCGGCCTTGAGTTCGGGATAAACCAGTTGCTTTCCAAAGTACGCGGCCAATTCCCGGCCAATGCCGAGATGGCTCAGACAGTCGGGCCGATTGGGCGTTACTTCGAGGTCGAAAACCGTATCCGAGTCCGGAAACACCCGGTTGATCGGGGCGCCTATCTCGGGTTCCCCATCGAGAATGAGCAAACCTTCGTGATCCTCGCCCAATCCCAATTCCCGAGGACTGCACATCATGCCGAAGGAGGTTACCCCCCGCAATTCGGTTGCATTGATTTTGTAGCCGCCCGGCAGGCTGGACCCCACCAAAGCCACCGGGACCCGATCGCCTACCCGGTAATTGGATGCTCCGCAGACGATTTGAAGCGGTTTCATGGTGCCGACCTCTACGCGGCAAACGGTCAGGCGATCGGCATTGGGGTGTTGGTCCCGGTGCAGCACCCGGCCCACCACCACCTTGTCGAGCTGGGGGAGCCCGGTTGCCCTTACCTCCTCCACTTCGAATCCGAGCATGTTCAGGGCATGGGCAATCTCCTCCACCGTCTTGTCGGCCAGATCGATGTAACGGGATAGCCAATTGAGAGAGATCAACATGAAACGGGGTGGCCGAATTGCCGCAAAAACCGATAGTCGTTCTGGTAGAAATAACGAATGTCGTCGATGCCATAAAGAATCATGGCACAACGCTCGATGCCGAAGCCGAAGGCGTAACCGGAATAAACTTCCGGGTCATAGCCGACCGCGGCGAAGACGGCGGGGTCGACCATGCCGCAGCCGCCCAGTTCGACCCACTCCTTGCCCACCTTTTTCAGATGGGCAGAACTGGCGTCCATTTCAAAGCTGGGTTCGGTATAGGGGAAGAAATGGGGGCGAAACCGGGATTTGGTATCGGATCCGAATAGTGATTTGAAGAGAAAATCCAACACTGCCTTGAGATCCTTCACGGTGACACCCTTGTCGACGTAAAGTCCCTCCACCTGGGTAAAGCTGGCGCTGTGGGTGGCATCGGTCGTATCACGGCGATAACAGCGGCCCGGTGAAATGATCCTTACCGGTGGTCTCTGCCGCAGCATGGTCCGTATCTGCACGGTGGAGGTGTGCGTTCGCAACAAATAGCGTTCCTCGGAATATTTTGCCACGTTGGCGAACTTGGCCTCGACGGGGAGGTAAAAGGTATCCTGCTCGTCCCGCGCCGGGTGATCCTCAGGCGTGTTGAGAGCGTCAAAGCAAAAATACTCGGTTTCCACTTCGGGGCCGTCCGCCACCACAAAACCCACGCTTTTGAGGATGCGGTTTATCTCCTCCATGACCTGGGTCAGGGGGTGCAGGTTTCCCGGTGGAGGATCGGGACTGGGCAGGGAGGGATCGATAGCTTCACCCAATTTGGCGGCTTGTTCCCCTTCCTCGATGGCCCCGAGGCAGGTCTCGAACAGTTCCTCCAGGTGTTTCTTTGTCCGGTTCAGCAGTCGGCCGATGCGAGGCTTATCTTCCTTGGGAACCTGTTTTATGCCGCGCATGGCCCGGGTCAGGGAACCCTGGGGACCGACGTAGCGGGCCTTGAATGCTTCGAATTCGGGTCGGGTTCGCAGGGCCGGGATTCCTTCCTCAGCCTCAGAAATCAAGGCCTTGAGTGTATCCTCCATGCAATGGGACGGGGCTGAATCTTTCTGTTAGCCCGTCAGGCGTTTTGGGACGAAGCTTTGAGCGCTTCCTTGGCTTTGTGGATGAGTGCTAGAAAGGCGGTCTCGTCGTGAATGGCCATTTCGGAAAGTTGTTTGCGATCGAGTTCGATCCCGGCTCTTTTAAGTCCATGCATGAACCGGCTGTAATTCATGCCGTTGGCCCGGCACATCGCGTTGATGCGCACGATCCAAAGGGAACGCCAAGTGCGTTTCTTGTTCCTGCGGTCCCGGTAGGCGTATTGCAGACCGTGGTTGACCGCCTCGTGGGCGTAGCGGAAAAGGCGGGAGCGGTTTCCCCAATAACCCTTGGCTTGTTTGATGACCCGCTTGCGACGCTTGCGGGATGCGGGTGCGTTGGTTGCTCTAGGCATGTTTTTGAGTTTCCTTTGGGTTTGGAGCCGTCAGGCCGCCTGCGTTGAATTTCGCCTGAACAGTCCGTTAAATCTTAAGGTTCAGGTGCGCGAGGAGTGAGGAATGGCCTTGCGCACGGTGGATGAATAACTGGGGGAAGTGGCCCGGTCCTGCCCACTGCGGCGCTTTTGCTTGACCGACTTGTTGGACAGCAGATGGCGACGGTTGGGACTGCGGTGCATGACCTTGCCGGTGCCCGTCACCTTGAAACGCTTGGCAATGGCTTTCTTGGTTTTTTGCATGGGAATTTTGGAAAAGCGGTAAATAAAAGCCCCCTGCTCCCTCCATGTAAAGCGTGAAATTGCCCCTTGAACCCGCATGTCTCACAAAATTCGTAGCGAGCAAACGAAGTCCGCACCAGCCCTACCATTTCGAAACGTGAACGGTAGGGCAGCGGCATCCTTGCCGAAACATAAACGGTAGGGCGACGGCATCCTTGCCGCGCCGGGAGACGGAGGCGCAAGTTACGGCTCCATAACGCCCCGGAGGAGGATTTCAGAAAAAAGGTCTACTGGCCGAATGATCCAAGTCTTCCAATCAAATAAATTTGAGGGGGTGTTGCCGAAAACCACCTTTTTCGAAATGCTGCGTGCTCTTTCCCCTGATACGGCATTCCCGAGCAATCGCGGGATAAACCCGCTCCTACAAACCTCCAACTGGTAAAATTGTAGGAGCGGCTTTACGCCGCGATTCTTTATTCTATTGTAACTACTCAGATGGTTTTTTGGCTGACAACGACGAACGGCAGAGCAGGGATGCTCTTGCCCTACCACGACGAACGGCAGAGCAGGGATGCTCTTGCCCTACCACGCTTGAATTTATTGGTAGGGGGACTGCGTCTTCGCAACGCCGCTTTTGAATCTTTATCATTCAATAGGTAAGAACTCCCATTTTTTGAGGACTTAAGAACAGCGTTCCGAAAAAATACCTGCCGACCGTGGGTATTCAAAAGTCATCGCAACCAGCTCGGCGCAGGTAGACGCCGGATACGAATCCTCAATGAGGTCCTGAGTAGTTACATTCTATTTTTCCAAAAAAAGAACGATTTGGGCAACAACCCCTCCAGGCCTGACCCCTTTAGGGGTACCCCGCCGAAAGCAAATGGCTTGAACCTCCCCGGGCCTGTGTTCAGATTCTTCCCAGGATTCAGCAGAAAACCAGGAGTAGTACCGCCTCATGAGAACCGTCGCCAAAACCCCCTGCCTTTTTTTGATTATACTGATAACCGCCCTGGCCTCATCGGCCCAAGCCGGGGACGCCGGAATGAAGAAGTGGCAAAAAGGCAAGGGCTGGGGATGGGTCTGGGGGCCCGAAGATGAGGTTGGCTCGCTCAATGAAATGACCCCGGCCAGCAAACGGGCGGCCTTGAGTCTGGCCAAGACCGGAAAAACCTACGACCTGGGCATCGTCTACGATCGCGATTCGTTCAAGTGGCCCGGCCACAGCCCGGGAGAGATCATGACCTTCCGCTCCCCCGAGGGGGTAAAACGCCAGGGTGAATTTCCCCCGGCCCAAACCGGAACAGCCTGGCACAGTTGCGCCCTCTTTATGAATGACAACGTCGCCACCCAGATCGATGGGTTGGGGCACGTGGTCCATGGAGAAGACAATCAGTGGTACAATGGATTCAAGGAAGCCGATTGGGGAGGCGACTGGGGATTGCGCAAATGCGACGCCACTACCATTCCTCCCATCATAGCCCGGGGAATTCTCATCGACGTGGCGGGATACAAAGGGGTTCCCGCCCTGCCGCCCCACTACGCCATTTCTGTGGCCGATCTGCAGGGGGCGCTGCAAAAGCAAGGATCCCAACTAGAACCCGGCGATGTCGTACTGGTTCGAACCGGCGCGGTTCGCTATTGGGCGGATTTGGAGGACCGGGCCAAACTTGCCGCCCACGATACGGCCGGCCTTTCCCTCGACAGCGCAAAGTGGTTGGTGGAAGAGAACGGCGCCATGCTGATCGGCACCGACACCAGTGGAATGGAATACGGGCCCCATCCCGAAGATGCGGCCGACTTTCAGAAACAACATGGTTCATTTATTCCCGTCCACGTTTACCTTCTCATCGAACAAGGCGTCCACATCGGCGAGTTCCACTTCCTGGAGGATCTGGCCCGAGACCAAGTCTACGAATTTTGCTACCTCTGCACAACGGCCAATATCCGCGGAACCACCGCCGGATTTGCCTTGCGGCCATTGGCACTGCCTTGACGCACGCCACAAAATATGTTTTGTGGAATAAAATTTCGGCAGAGGTATCGAATAACTTTAAACTTCATTACGTTAATAACCCATATCATCCATACATGAAAACATTACTACTGGTTATCACCGCCCTATCCCTGACCTTATCCGCCTATGCCGGGGAGGGGAAGAAAGTCACCCTTAGCGGCGAAGGGGTTTGTGCCCATTGCGATCTGGCCATGGCTAAATCCTGCGCAAATGCCCTGCAGGTGAAAAATGACGAGGGCAAGCTGGTCAATTACATTCTGACCGGAAAGGCACTCGAAGGAGTAAGGGTTTCCAAAAAAGCTTATTCCAACATCACCGTTACCGGGACCGTGTCGGAACAGGATGGCAAGTTGATCCTGAAGGCGACTTCCGTGGAAAAGAAGACGGACGAGGAAAGCTGACCGTTTTCTCCGGGCCCCGGCGTTCTCGCCGGGAATGAGGCCCCGCATGGACCGACTCATGCCGGGGTCAAGCGTTTGCCGGGCTCGTTTGCAGGATCTTTTCCCGGAGGCCGGTAAAGCGCTTGGCCGGATCGGCGTTGTTCACGGCCATGAACCAGGCCGTGGGATCTCCCACCAGGAAGATCTTTTGCTTTCCCCGAGTAAGCGCCGTGTAGAGCAGGTTGCGTTGAAGCATCATGAAGTGCTGCTTCATGAGGGGGAGTATGACGATGGGATACTCCGACCCCTGGGACTTGTGCACGCTGATGGCGTAGGCCGGACTGACGTCTCCTAGATCGGACCGGGCCAGTTCGACGGTTTCATTGTCGTACCGAACCCTCAGGGCAGCCTTTTCGGAGTCGATGCTTTCGATGGTGCCTATGTCTCCGTTAAATACGTTCAGTTCGTAGTTGTTGCGATTCTGGATAATTTTGTCTCCCACCCGGTAGCGGACCGAGCCGAAGGTGATTCCGTCCCTGCCGGGGTTGAGGGCCCGTTGCAGGACGGCGTTGAAATTACCGATGCCGGCGATTCCCTTATGCATGGGAACGAGCACCTGGGTATCGCGGAGGGGGTGCATTTCCAGTTTCCGTGGAATAAATTCCCGGCAGAGGTGCCGCACGATTCCCAAGCACTTCTCCGGGTCCGTGGCCTTGATGAACTGCAGGTCCCCCTCGGGACCCAGGTCCCGCACGTCCCGCACCAGGAAGGGGATTGATCTTACGCCGTTCAAGACATTGTGGGCCGTCGAAATGATGGAACTTTCCCGGTGTTGCCGGAAAATTTTCCGGAGCCGGGTGACGGGAATCTTCCGGCATTCGATCAGGTCGTGCAAAACGTTGCCCGCGCCCACGGAGGGAAGCTGGTTCACGTCGCCCACCAGGACGATGTGGGCCGTGCCCGGGATGGCCCGGAAGAGGGAGGCGGCCAGGCGCACGTCGAGCATGCTGGATTCGTCGAGAATGACGAACCGGGTTTTAA
This sequence comes from Opitutales bacterium, assembly GCA_965204545.1. Classification (GTDB taxonomy): domain Bacteria; phylum Verrucomicrobiota; class Verrucomicrobiia; order Opitutales; family UBA2995; genus JAABVD01. The sequence continues at coordinate 2,979,496 of CBDBFA010000003.1, forward strand.
GCGGGTTCGATTCGTCGTGCTGAAACCGCCCCGTTCCCGGATCGAATTTCAATAGACGGTGAATGGTTTTTGCCGCGCCCCCGGTTGCGGTGGAGAGGCGTTGGGCGGCGCGTCCGGTGGGCGCCGCCAGGACCCAGTGCGCTTTTTTGGCTGAAATGATCTGAACCAAGGCGCGAAGAATGGTGGTCTTCCCCGTACCGGGGCCTCCGGTAATGATGGACACTTTTTCCCGAAGCCCCTTGCCGATGGCTTCGATTTGTTCCGAAGCAAATTGGAAATCCGCTTTGTCCTGAGCCCAGCGGATGGCGATATCGACCTTTATGGGAGGCAAGCCCGATTTGGCCCGAAGGGTTCCCATTACGAAATCCGCTATGGTGGTTTCCGCGCGATGAGACTCGGGCAATTGAACGCGGCGGTCGGGATCGATGAAAACGACTTCCCGGGCTTCCCTCAGTCGGTCCGCCCGAGGCTCGAGTTTTTCCTCGGTGGCCTCCAACAATTTAGCCGCGTGTTGGATCCACCGCCCGCGCGGTATGCAGGTGTGCCCTTCGCCTTCCAGTTCCCCCAGGCTGAACAGCAGTCCGGCATCGAGACGTTTGGGGCTATCGTTCCCGAATCCGAGATTGAGGGCGATCCGGTCGGCGGTTTTAAATCCGATGCCGTCCATCTCCCGTGCCACCCGGTAGGGTTCGTTTTTCAAGATGGACTGGGCCTGGTTTCCGTAGCGCTTGACCAGGCGGACGCAGCGATTGGCGGAAACGCCGTAGGTCTGCAGGAACACCATCACCTCGCGAATGGCGCGCTGTTCCTCCCATGCCTTCTTAACGGAATGGGCTCTTGTGGTTCCAATTCCTGGAACTTCCCTCAGGCGCGCGCTCTCATCCGAAATGATGTCCAGGGTTTGGGACCCGAAATGATCGACGATTTTGTTGGCGTAATGGCGCCCGATTCCCGGCACCAGTCCGCTGCCGAGGTATTTGCGAATGCCGTGCACCGTGGAAGGAAGGATGGATTCGTGCGATTTCACCTTGAACTGGCGCCCGTACTTTCTGTCCACCACCCAGTCGCCGTTTACTTCGAGGGTTTCTCCACATTGCACGCCGGGCATCACCCCGGTGATGGTCAGAGTGGACGGTTCCCCCTCCGGACGCATGTCGCCGACCAGATAATAGTTTTCCTCATTGGAAAACAGGATCCTTTCAAGTACGCCTCGGATGGTTTCCGGCATGGTAGGGAGCAGGGTATGGTGAAGGGTCGGCATACCAGTTCGCAGTATGGGCAATGCCTTCCCCAAAACGTATCCGGGGACGCCAACCCGTGACCCGGGCCGTTTTCTCTATCGACATGGCGTAGCGGCGATCATGTCCCGGGCGATCGTTTACGAAGGTTATCAATTCGGCATAAGACGAACCATCGGGACGCGGTTTTATACCATCCAGTACGGCGCATATGGTTTGGACGATTTCAATATTGGTCTTTTCACAGTTTCCGCCGATATTGTAGGTTTCCCCGATTGCGCCTTTCTCCAGAACTTTGAGGATGGCTCTGCAGTGGTCCTCCACGTATAGCCAATCGCGCACATTCAGTCCGTCCCCATACAAGGGTATGGCTTTTCCCTGAAGGGCATGGGTGATGGTGAGGGGAATGAGCTTCTCGGGAAATTGGCGGGGACCGTAATTGTTGGAGCAATTGGTGATGAGGGTGGGGAGGCCGAAGGTATGGCGATAGGCGCGGACGAGGTGGTCGCTGGCCGCCTTGGATGCGGAATACGGACTATTGGGAGCATAGGGCGATTCTTCGACAAATGGAGAATCACTCGGGCCGAGAGAACCGTAGACTTCGTCGGTGGAAATATGTAGAAAACGAAAATTCGACGCTTTCGAATCCGGCAGGGTAGTGAAGTAATCCAGGGAGGCCTTCAACAACTCGTGGGTGCCGACCACGTTGGTGCGAATAAAAGCATCCGGTCCCTCGATAGATCGATCCACGTGTGTTTCGGCGGCAAAGTTGACCACCCAGTCGATGGCGTGGTCTCGCAGCAACCGGCGGGTAAGGGCCTGGTCGCAAATATCCCCTTTTTCAAAGGTGAACCGGGTGTCGTCCGCGTGGTGTTCCATATGGCGCGGATTTCCCGCGTAGGTGAGCAGGTCCAAACACACCGTTTCCCCGATGCCCCGGGTGTTCTCCCCCAGGAGCAGATCCAGGAAATGGGATCCGATGAACCCGGCGCCTCCTGTTACCAATACCCGCATCCCTCTCAATTCAGGCTACCCAGTTTCTGCAGGCCGTCTCGATGGCTCGTCGAACCTCGGTCATTTTGATGCCGGCATTGGATAATTTTTCGGTGGACAGGATACAATTGGAGCGAGGCGTCCGCGCAACTGTCTTCATGAAGGCTTCTTCGCTTTCGAAGAACTTCAGCTCTTTCCGTACCAAGCCGTGTCTTTTCATGATCGCGGTTATGGCCCGGGCGTCCATGGATCCCGGATTGGTCACGTTGTAGGTTCCGAATGGTATTCCCATTTCCAGGCAGTCCAGGCATGCACCGACAAATTCGAATCTCTGGGAAATGGAATTCTCCACATTCAGAAGTCTTTCGTAAGCCAGGAGTTTTGAAAGGTAATTGCGTTGATGGTTGCGGTGGTCGAAGGGGATGCGCAGGCGCCAGATGTAGCACTTTTCAGCGCCTTCCAGTACCTCTTCTCCCAGGGCTTTGGCACCGCTGTAAAAACTGCAGTAATTGCTGCGGAAGGAAAAATTGGGTCGATCTTCCTCCCGAAAGGGCCTGCCATCCGTGCCCTTGCCGGTGTAGATGCAACCCGAGGATACGTGCCCCCAAGGTAGATGCAGGTCTTCGCATACTTCTCTGATTATACCGGGGAGAACGGCGTTGCCCAAAAGGCATTCTGCCTTGGCATCTTCGCATGCGTCCACATTGGGCTTGCCCGTGAAACCGGCCGCATTGATCAAAGCATCCGGTCTTATCCCCTTCAGGGCGTCGCGCAGGAGTGTTCGGTCGTAGTAGTCGAGGTCCTTGCGGGCGAAATTGCGGTAGCTGATCCCACGTTTGGTCAGGACCTCCTGAAAGGCTTGGCCGATGTAGCCGCTGCCTCCGAGTAAAACGATGCAATTCATTTTCAAAGCTCGATATGAAGGCCGCAAATTTCGGTAGTGACAAGAATGAACCTTGACCTGGAATTTCGCCCGATTTGTCTTGTCGAGGCCGAATGCTGCTCCACCTCCTCCGTACTGAACCCGTTCATTCCATTTCGTGACACCCGTTTTCCGCTTCGCCTTTCCAGTCATAATACTTTCCCTGGTCCTCCCATGCAAGGGGATTTCAGGGGCAGTGGACGGTGTGGAATCTCCCGACTCCGTTCCCCCGGTTCCGTTGGATGAATTGGCCGAAGAGTTGCGGGCGCACCTGGAATTTGCCGCGGCCAACTCCTGGAAAATGGAACTGCAGGACATTCTCGTGGCCCAGGGAGAAGCCCATTCCACCCAGCTGAGTTCGGGAAAATCGACCAAGGTAAGGCTCAATGCGGGTTTTGGAGTGGATGATGAGTCCAGTGGGTTGAACCAGGCCGATGGGCTGGAATACCGTTACGATTTCCTGATCAGCAAACCGCTCTACCATTGGGGAGCCCTGGAGGCCGATCACCAATTTGGCATTCTCCAAGTGCAAAGAACCCATAGTAATCGCCAAGTGGCCTTTCTCGGGCTCTACCAAAGCCTGGTCAGTCAATTCATCGATTACCTGATCCTTCGGCAGCGAGAAAAACACAGCGACGCCTCCCTGACCTTCCAAAAGGAGCAGTTGGAAGTCTTCCGCGACCAGGAACAACGGGGTGAACTTCCCCGGGAGCAGTTGATCCATGAAGAGTTAAAACTCAATCAGGCCGCATTGGACCACCAATCCCTGGAAAATTCCATTAACAGGGCGGAGACCTATTTCAGGACGGAAGCGGGCCTGGACGATCATGTCCCTTTGTCCACCCAGGGAATCCTGCCCGCCGTGGCAGGGGACCTGACATTGGTCGAGGACCGGGTGGCCGGCTTTTTCAGTCAGGTGGAAAAACTCTCCGTTCGGTTTCAGGAAAGACAATTGCGACTCGATCAGGAAACCCGGAAATTGCAAAAATACGAAGTCGACAACCGGCCCAAATTCAACGGGGTCTTCCGGGTGCGCAGGGACATCGAAACCGTTGGCGGGATTCGACGCCGCTCCGAAATCGAGGAAGTTTTTGCCGGATTGGAATTCAGTTGGAGTATCTTTGACGGAGGAGCCGCGCGGGGACAGGTGCTCGACTCCATTCAAACCAAACGGCAATTGGAACGCGAACTGGCCATCTTGAAGGAAACCATTATCTCCGAAACCAATTTCCTGCTGGAAGACTTGAAAATTCACCAGGAGAGCAGCCTTCTGATCGAGCGGCATTTCGCCCTCGCCCTCGAACAATACGAGCAAAGGGAGAGGGATGTCGCAGCCGGCCGCATGTCGGAAAGGGACCTCCGCACCTTGCGGCAGAATCTGGAGCACTGGCGCACGAACCTTTACATTTCCCGGGGCGGTTTTTATAAGACATTGACCAAACTTTACGTGACCTTGGAGTATCCATCGATTCTAGCTTATATCGAGAAGCCATGAGGTTTTTTGTCATCGCCATCGTCCTGGCTGTCCTGGCTGCGGCCGGTTACACCTTCAACTCCCAACTCCTCAGGCAGGAGGCGGTGGTGGAGGCGGTCGAAATCGACACGGCCCGGGCCGTGGTTCCGGGTACCATCCGGGTGGAGGCTTCCTACGACACCGCAATTCGGTCGGAAGAAGCCGGCCGTATCCTGGAGGTGCTGGTGGAGGAAGGCCAGGAGGTCAGCGAAGGGGATACGGTGGCCAGAATGGATACGGGGGATCTCGAACTCGAGCTGAAGGCCCTGCAAATCGACCTGAATCAGGCCAGGAAACAAATGGAAATCGGCAACGCCCACCGTTTCGGTTTCCAGGTTGCCCAGGAAACGCTGGAGGAGGAAACGCGCTTGTTCGATTTGGGCCAAAGATCGGAAAAGCAGGTAAAATCGGCCGAACGGGGGCTTCAAATGTCCAAGGAAGACCTCGAGCTGTCCGAACTCCTGGCCGCCTCCAATATCGAGCGTCTGGAAAATGCCATCCAGGTGATGAATCGCCGACTGGAAAAAATGGTCATTCGCGCTCCCATGGATGGCATCATCAACGAAGTTCATGCCTATAAAGGCGACCTCATTTCCAGGGGACATTCCATTGCCTCCCTCATCTCCAAGGAGCGGGAGGTCAAGGCGGAGTTGAACGAAGAGAATTTTGCCGGTGTCAGGGTGGGGCAGATTGCCAAAGTCCGCTTCCTTTCCCATGGGGCCAACCTCTACGGCGCAGAGGTGGTCAAGATCCTTCCCGCGGCCAATCCGGACACCCAGCGTTACACCGTCCAATTGGAGGTGGACGTAGCGCAGCACTTGCTGGCCCCGGGCCTGACCGGAGAGGTTTCCATCAACGTCGGGGAACGACCGGGGGCCAGGATCATCCCGACGCGGGCGCTGGTGGGAGACCGGGTGTTTGTGGTCAATTCCGAAAGCAAACTGGAGTACCGGCAGGTCGAGTTAGGATTTCGCAGCCTTTCCCGGACCGAAATCCTTTCCGGTTTGGAGGAAGGAGACCTGGTAGTGGTGGAGGAATTGGATAGATTCCGGGAAGGAGATCGGGTTTCCATCAAGAAGCGATAGGCCGGTGTGGCGTCCTTCAAATTAACCGGCACAGAGGGAATTAACCCACATGTCTCACAAATTTTCTACTGCGCGTCCGAAACCCGGCACTGGAGCAGGAATCGCTGGAATTCATGCCCGTGCTTCGCACAGATGCATGCCGACTTTGCAGGGTGTCGACCCAGCTTCACCCGCGAATCTGCACGAAACCCGCACCAGCACTCGGCCTTCGATCGCTCGCTACGAATTTTGTGAGAAATGTGGGTTAAAGGAAGAAGGAAGAAGGAATGACCTCTAATATCCTCGTAGCGCTCCGCTTTCTCACCGCCAACAAGCGGTCCATGGCCATGAGCCTGGCCGGAATCGTATTCGGGGTCGGGTTTTTCATTTTCAGTCAGGCCCAGACCAGTGGATTTGAGCAGTTCTTCATAAAAACCGTTCTGGGAACCAACGGCGCAATCCGGGTGCAGGACAGGATCCGCGCCACGTTTTCCACTATGGAGATGGATGAGGAAACGGGTGGCGGCGGCATTGGCTGGGTCATCGAAAACAAGGAAAACCTGAAGTATATCGAGGGCATCGAACACCCCTTTGAAGTCATCGAAGCCATCAGGCAGTTCGACAGTGTGACCGGGGTATCCGAGGTCCTGGCCGGGACGATGGTCGTCTCCAATAATTTTCGCAGCCGGTCCGGCATGCTTTACGGGGTCGATATCGACCGTCATACCGCCGTTTCGGATTTGGAGAATCAGATCGTTTTCGGCGACATGGAGAGCATCCGGACCAAGCCGAACGGCATCCTGATCGGGTCGGCGTTCGCCCGGTGGATCCAGGCAAAAATCGGGGATTCCCTCCTGGTGACGGCCAAGGATGTGAATCGCCGGTTCACCGTGGCTGGAATATTTGAAACCGGGGTTTCCGATATCGACCGGGAGCGAATCTACATGCACTTGTCCGAGGCCCGCAGCGTGCTGCAAAGGCCTCATGGAGCCAGTTTTCTGCAGGTGAACCTGAAGAATCCTCTCCGGGCCCGTGAGGAAGCCGAGCGCATGATGAACACGATTTACTATCACGTGGCCAGTTGGCAGGAAAGAGAAAGGTCCTGGCTCGATGCCTTCATGGTCTTGCGTGTTTCCACTGCCCTTACCGTTTCCACCATAATTTTGCTGAGGCGGACTGGGCATGTTCAACACCTTGGCCATGTTGGTAATGGAGAAGACCAGGGAAATCGCAATTCTGAGGTCGATGGGTTATACCCGGAAGGACATATCCAGCATCTTTCTCTGGCAAGGGGCTCTCGTGCTCCTGGCCGGAACCGTTGCCGGATGGGCCTTGGCCGTATTCGTCACCTTGGGCGTTTCCCAATTGCCGTTTCGGGTAACCGGTATTTTCACCACCGATTCCTTTGTGGTCCACTGGTCCATCTGGCACTACGTCCTTGCCACGCTCACCGCCGCCGTCGTCGTCATGGCGGCTTCCTTCCTTCCAGCCCGGCGGGCGGCCAGGCTCGAACCGGGGGAAGTTATCCGGGGGACCGCGTCATGAACGCTGCCCCGGCCGCGGCCATTCCCGAGGACCGCATTGTTTTGAGGTGCCGTGATCTGCATCGCTATTTAGGGGAGGGGGAAAACCGGGTGCACGTCCTCAAGGGAATTTCCCTGGAGTTGGAGCGGGGAAAAATTTATGCCATCTCGGGTCCCTCGGGCTGTGGGAAAAGCACCCTCCTTTATATTTTGGGCTTGTTGGACCGCCCGGACGGGGGAGAGGTCTACCTCAACCATAAACCCATGTCCCAGTCCAGCGACCGGGAGAGAACGGCGGCCCGGAACGCCAGCCTCGGGTTCGTGTTTCAGTTCCATTTCCTGCTCAAGGAATTCTCCGCTTTGGAAAACCTCATGATCCCCATGCGCAAGAAGGGAACCTACAACCCTGCCCAAATGGAATCGCGGGCCCGCCGATTCCTCGAAGCAGTCGGGTTGGGCGATAAGGTCCATCGCCTCACCACTCAACTTTCCGGCGGAGAACAACAGCGCGTCGCGCTGGCCCGTTCCCTGGCCAATTCCCCCGCCGTCATTCTGGCGGACGAGCCCACCGGCAACCTCGACGTGGAAAATTCCAACCTCGTTTGCGACTTGTTGACCCAACTGGCGCGGGAGAATGACCAAGCCGTATTGATCGTCACTCACAATCCCGAAATCGCCCGGAAATGCGACCGCGTCTTGCGCATGCAGGATGGCGTCTTTTTGGATTGAATTGCCGCGGTCATTAGAAATTCGCATAGGGGCGGGTTGCCTCTCTTATATTTCCAAAATGTTATTGCCATCAAAATTGGCGCTCGTTCTATAAGCACTTTAATTTCCAGCTTCCGTTCACTTCTCCCTTCTCCCCGCAAAATTTGTTTGTAGTACCGGCGGACTTTTGCAGCAGAACCCCATATGTCCACCATTTTTCCCAAACAGGCCAATAAGGTTCCCGCCCAAGTCGTCGTTGCCCTGTTGCTGATGGGGGGGGGCTTGACCGCCGGTATTACCTACTATTTTACCCCAAAATACTCGCGGGTCGGCTATCAGCCCATTCAACCCGTTCCTTTTGAACACTCCCTGCATGCCGGTGAACTGGGCATCGATTGCCGCTACTGTCACAACCACGTGGATAAATCGGGCCATTCCAATGTGCCCTCCACCAATACCTGCATGAATTGCCACAACCAGATCCAACTGGCCAGTGAGAAACTGGAACTCGTCCGCACCAGTTACGCCACGGGCGAGCCCATTCCCTGGGTGCAGGTGCACAAGCTTCCCGACTACGTATATTTCAACCATTCCGTTCACGTGAACCGGGGCATCAGTTGCTACGAATGCCATGGCCAGGTAAATGAGATGGACGTGGTTCATCACGTAAAACCCTTCAGTATGGCTTTTTGTCTGGATTGCCATCGCCATCCCGAAAACAAACTCCGCCCCCCCGAGGAGGTCTTCAATCTCGATTGGCGGCCGGAAAGCGAGGAGGCCCAACTCGAATTCGGCAGGGAAGCAAAAGAGGCCTGGAATGTAAATCCGCCGGTTGGTTGTGCCGGGTGTCATCGATGAAAAAGATTCTGAAACACCCGGAACCATCCGAATCCGACCTACAGGGCCCCCATTATTGGAGGAGCCTGGACGAATTGGCCCAAACCCCCGGGTTTCAAGCATTTCTCCACCGCGAATTTCCCCAAGGCGCCTCGGAACTCGGAGGCGTAGACCGCCGTCAATTTCTCAAGGTCATGTCCGCTTCCTTTGCCTTCGCCGGGGTGGGACTGGCCGGCTGCAGGCGTCCGGAAAAGTACGTTCTGCCCCATTCCAATCATCCCGAAGAAGTCGTCCACGGCAAACCGCTCTACTACGCCTCTGCCATGCCGCATCGCAACGACCCGGTTCCGCTGGTGGTGGAAACCAACGAAGGACGGCCCACCAAAATTGAGGGAAACGACCGCATGCCGGGCCGCAACGGGGCGACCAACCAGTATGCCCAGGCTTCCATTCTCGATCTCTACGATCCCGATCGCTCGAAAAAGACAATTTTGAGAAACCGGTCCCTCACGGTGGCCGAGCGAACCGAATACCTGGCCGGAATTTCCCGGAAGTACTCGGCAAACGAAGGTGAGGGATTGGCATTTCTGGCCGAGGGCCAACCCTCGGTGACCCGATCCTTCCAACGCGGGCAACTGCGGGCCAAATTCCCCAAGGCCACCTGGTCCGAGTACGACGCCATCGATACTTCCAATCCGGAAAGAGCAGCCCGTAGGGTTTTTGGAAAACCGGTTCGGGCAATCTACGATTTTTCCAAGGCGAAGCGCGTGCTCTCCCTGGAAGCCGATTTTCTCTACAGCGATCCCAATCACCTCGTTTACACGCGTGATTTTGCCAATGCCCGGAGGGTGGAGGACGATAATCCCTCCATGAACCGCCTCTACGCGGCCGAGTCCTACTACTCCATTACCGGCGCCGCGGCGGATCACCGCCTGCGTGTGGCATCCAGCGATATTCCCATCCTCACCGCCATGTTTGTGGCGGAGGTTCTTGCCGCGGCAGGCGTCGCCTCCCAGGATGCGGAAGCTTTACGGGCGCTGGGCACGGCTCCGGGGGTGGATGAGCAGTGGGTGCGGGTATGCGCCCAGGATCTCTATGAACATGCTGGAGAAGCTATAGTCGTGGCGGGACCCCACCAACCGGAATCCGTGCACGCCATGGCCATGGCCATGAACACGTTGCTGGGAGCTCCGGGTAGCACGCTCAAATACGTCGGGATTCCGGAAAATGACGCCGCCACCCTTTCCGACCTGGCCCGGGATATCGAAGCCGACCGGGTCAAGACCCTGATTGTTCTCGGTGGCAACCCGGTCTACAATGCCCCTGCAAACCTGCGCTGGGCCGAGGTCCAGGAAAAGGTCGAGGAGGTGGTTCGCCTGGGTCAATATTTTGATGAAACCTCCGAAAGGTCCGATTGCCACGTCAACGCGGCCCACTATCTGGAAAGCTGGGGCGATGCGGTGGCCTACGACGGGACCGTTCTGGCTATCCAGCCGATGATCCTTCCCTTGTTCCGGGGGCTCACCGAGAGCGAGGTTTTGGAATTGATTATCAATGGTCAACCCAGGGAGGGATATGGCATCGTTTTCGATGCCGTCACCCAGACCCTCGGCGGCGGCCAAAAGGAATTTGAAAAGTTCCTGCACGACGGATTCTGGGCCGGAACGACCGGCAGCGGTGTTTCCGTGCGCTTTGGCCCCGCCGCCGCCCGCGATTTGGTCCTGTCCGGAGGTATCGCCCCCAGCGACCTTTCCCCTTCCCGTCTGGAACTGCGCTTCATTCAGGATCCCAGTCTGGACGACGGCCGTTTCAACAATAACGGCTGGTTGCAGGAATGCCCCGACCCCGTGACCAAGCTGACCTGGGACAACGCGTTCCTGATCAGCCCCAGGTTCTCCCATGAACTGGGAACAACTGCTGCCGACCCGTGGGTGACGGTGGTGCGAAAGAACCCCAATGCGCACAAGCGGGGCAGGGAACAGGGGCAGTTGATCGAGATTACGGTGAACGGCAAAACCCTGCGCGGTCCGGCCCACGTATTGCCCGGTCTTCCGGACTATACCGTGGTGGTATCCCTGGGCTACGGGCGTTCCGTCACGGGACGCATCGGACAGGGAAGCGGTATGAACGCCTACCGTCTACGTTTGGCCGATGGCCTTTCCGTTCAATCCGGCGCTGCCGTTACCCGGGTGGATGGAGTCGGGGAACTGGCCAACACCCAGGAGCATTGGTCGATGGAAGGCCGCGCCATCATCCGCGAAGCCAATGTCGAATATTACCGTAAGCGCCCCGACTTTGTCGATCACATGGGCATGGAAGCGCATTCACCGCCGCCCTTGGGGCTGGATGAAGAAGGTGGCAACCGTCGCGACACCGTGGGTCTGTTGGAACGCTCCATTGCCGGGGAGGCCAACCGGGGATTTTCCGTCTACGAAACCCCGGAATTTACGGGCGATCACCAGTGGGGCATGTCCATCGATCTGAATACCTGTACGGGTTGCAATGCCTGCGTCATTGCCTGTCAGTCCGAAAACAACATCCCCATCGTCGGTCGGGAACAGGTGCTGCGGGGCCGGGAAATGCATTGGATCCGCCTCGATCGCTACTATTCGGCTGGTCCCCACCTGGACAAGGCGGACATACCGACAAACCCTCAGGTCTCGATTCAGCCCATGACGTGTCAGCATTGCGAAACCGCGCCTTGCGAATCGGTGTGCCCGGTCAACGCCACCGTACACGACGACGAGGGCCTGAATGTAATGGCCTATAACCGTTGCGTGGGCACCCGTTATTGCGCCCAGAATTGCCCTTACAAGGTGCGGCGTTTCAATTTCTTCGATTGGAACGACCGCGATCGGGACCGGGTCTATGAGGGACCCCTCGGACCCCGGGGAATGGATGAAATCCGCAAAATGGTCCAAAATCCCGAGGTGTCGATGAGAATGCGGGGGGTTATGGAGAAGTGCACCTATTGCGTGCAGCGCATCCAGGCGGCCAAGATCGAACAAAAGGTAAAGGCGGGCGATTCCGGCGATATCAAGGTTCCCGATGGAACCATAAAGACCGCTTGCCAACAGGTCTGTCCGGCCGAGGCCATTGTGTTCGGCGATATCTCGGACCCGGATTCCGAAGTTACCAAACTGAAAAACTCCAATCGCGACTACGGGGTGCTGGCTTATCTGAACACGCGTCCGCGTACCACCTACCTGGCCAAGCTGCGCAATCCGAATCCGCTCATGCCGGATTATTACGACAATCCCCTGAGTTACATGGAATACAAGTCCGCCAGCGGGCCCTCCGGGGAAGAAAAGGGCCACTAAATTACCCCGTTTGCAGGATATGGCATTTTCTGAACAGTTTTCATTGGAAGGCAAAGCAGGTGTTTCCCCCGAGGTATTGGACCGGGTCAAACCGGCCCGCATGCCACGGCTCCCCTTGGTTTTGAACAACCGCAGCTTCTCCTGGATCACTGATAAAGTCTGTGGCATCGTGGAGGAGAAGACTCCCCTTTGGTGGTGGATCGCCTTTTGTTGTTCCGCTTCCCTGGCCGGCTTTACCGCCATGGGCCTGACTTACCTGGTCTCCACCGGGGTGGGGGTGTGGGGACTATCCAATCCAATCAACTGGGGTTGGGCCATCGTCAACTTCGTTTTCTGGATCGGCATCGGCCACGCCGGAACCTTGATTTCCGCCATTTTGTGCCTGCTCAAGCAAAAGTGGCGCACCACCATTAACCGCGCGGCCGAGGCCATGACCATTTTCGCCGTGGCCTGCGCCGGCATCTTCCCGGTATTCCACATCGGAAGGGTCTGGTTTGCCTGGTGGTTGTTTCCCCTGCCCAATGCCAATGCCATTTGGCCCAATTTCCGCAGTCCGTTGTTATGGGACGTTTTCGCGGTATCCACCTACGCCACCGTTTCGGTTCTCTTCTGGTACGTGGGAATGATACCCGACCTGGCCACGGTGCGCGACCGCGCCAAGACCCTGTTCCGAAAAGTCGCTTACGGCCTCATGGCCATGGGCTGGCGCGGGTCCAACCGCAATTGGAGCAATTACGAAATGGCCTACCTTTTGCTGGCCGGCCTCTCCACTCCGCTGGTTCTTTCCGTCCACACCATCGTTTCCTTCGACTTCGCCGTCTCCCTCATCCCCGGATGGCACACAACCATCTTTCCGCCATATTTCGTGGCCGGCGCCATTTTCTCCGGTTTCGGCATGGTGCTTACCTTGATGATCCCTTTGCGTGCCATTTACGGCCTTCACGACCTGATTACCCAGTATCACATCGATTGCATGTGCAAGATCACTTTGGCCACCGGAACTATCGTGGGCTACGCCTATTCGGTGGAGTTCTTCATTGCCGCCTACGGGGCTAATCCCTTCGAGATCTTTGCCTTTATCAACCGTGCCTTCGGCACCTATGCCTGGGCCTACTTCATCATGTTCTCCTGCAACGTGATCGTCCCGCAGTTGTTCTGGTTCAAATATATCCGGGAACGCCCCCACGTGGTTTGGATTGTCTCCATTCTGGTCAACGTGGGCATGTGGTTTGAGCGCTTTGTCATTGTGGTGACCTCCCTGGCCCGTGACTTTCTCCCCTCCAGTTGGGGTTACTATTCCCCCACGCTGGTGGATATCTTCACCTTTTTCGGAACCTTCGGCTTCTTCGCCACTCTGTTCCTCCTCTTCGTCCGGTTTCTCCCCCTCATCGCCGTGGCCGAAGTGAAGGCCGTGACTCCGCAAGCCGATCCCCATTACTACCAAGGCAAGAAACACGGATAGGATCGTTCAAAATGGCGCGCACTGACATATTTGGCTTGGCGGCCGACTTCGCCGATCCGGGGGTTTTGATAACCGCCGCCAAACAATGCCGTGACAGGGGGTTCGAGAAATGGGATGTCATTACTCCCTATCCCGTGCACGGGTTGGATGAAGCCATGGGATTGAAACGTTCCCTCGTGGGCTTCTTCACTTTCGTGGGCGGAGCGATCGGGTTTATTACCGGCACGTTCATCGCCTGGTACATGAATGCCTATGATTACCCCATTATCGTGGGGGGGAAGCCCTTTTTCAGTCCCATTTTCCCGTTTCCGGTAATGTATGAGCTGACCATTCTCCTGGCCGCCATTTCCACCATCGTGGGCATGTTTCTACTGAATGGATTACCCAGGCATTATCACCCGGTGATGAAGGCAAAGGATTTTGCCGCCACCACCGACGACACCCTGCGCATCACCATCGAGGCATCCGATCCCCTGTTCGACGTGGAAGGGACGCGGTCTTTTCTAAAGGATATTGGAGGGGGCAATATCCAGGAGTTGGAGAATTGACCATGAAGTACTTCTATACCTTCTTCGTCCTGGCCATTCTCGCCACCATCTCCATTTTCGGTTTCCGCGGGGAAAAATCCGCCAAACCTCCCTTCATCATTTTCCCCGACATGGACAACCAGTCCAAATTCAAGCCCCAGGGTTCCAGTCCGTTTTTTGCCGATGGCCGCACCGACCGCCTCCCGGTGCCCGGGACAGTGGCCCGAGGTTTTCTTAAAGAGGACGACCACGCCTTCTTTGGCAAAGCGGGGGAGGAATGGGCTCGGGGTTTCCCCATGGCCGTCGATCAGACGGTTCTCGATCGGGGACGGGAGCAATATGGAATCTATTGCACGGTTTGCCACGGGGGAACCGGGGATGGCAACGGCGTGACCAAACCGCGCGGCATGTTGGTTACGCCGAGCTTCCACGACGACCGTTTGCGCGATATGGCCGAGGGAGAAATCTTTAATACCCTGACCAACGGCAAGGGGTTGATGGGTTACTACCGGGACAAGATGTCGGCTCCCGACCGGTGGGCCGTAATTGCTTATATGCGGGTCCTGCAGCGGTCCCAGAACGGGACCATCGATGACGTGCCGCCCTCGGCCAGAAAGGAGTTGGGATTGTGAACGGACAAGCCACGACCACGGGAGCCATGGTGGCTTCTCCGGGCAGGAAGGACTGGTCCAGGATCGCCCTGGCCGCTGGAATCCTTTTCCTGGCCCTGTCCTATTTGGGGATCTGGCTGGGCTTTGTTCAAGGCGATGCGCGCCCGGCCTACGGAGTGCTGATCATGTTCAGTTTCTACCTCAGCATCGGGTTGGGAATGCTTCTGCTCATCATGCTTCACCACTTGTTCGGCGCTGGCTGGTCGGTTGTCCCGCGCCGTCAATTGGAGCACGGAATCACCATTTTTCCCTGGTTGGGCCTGATTTTTGTTCCCTTCCTCCTGATTTCCTACCTGACCGCAGTGGAGGATCAGGGATTTATCTGGAAGTGGTTCAACGAGAAGGCCGTGGCCGACGACGTTCTCTACCAGAAGAAGAAGTGGTGGCTGGGAGAAACCTTCTTCCTGATTCGCTATTTCATCTATTTTGGAGGTTGGATCCTGATTGCCTCCCGCTTGCGTCGGTTTTCCCTGCAACAGGATGAGGACGGTGATCCCAAATGGTCGCGCGCCGCCGCCAAGTGGTCCGCCTTCGGCATCATATTTACCGCCCTCACTCTGACGGGGGCATCCATCGACTGGATCAAGGCGCTCGAGTTCCATTGGTTCTCCACAATGTATGGGGTCTGGTTCTTCTCAGCCGCCATGCGGGCGGCCCTGGCCGTCACCGTATTGGCCTGTCTCTTCCAGGTTTACAGGAATGGCCCTTTGTCCGGTCTGTTCAAGACGGGCCATCTCTACGACCTGGGCTGTATCCAGTTGGCCTTTACCGTGTTTTGGGCCTACATCTCCTTTTCCCAGTATTTCCTCATCTACAACGCCAATATCCCGGAAGAAACCTTCTGGTACGTCATGCGCGAACAGGGGGCTTGGTGGGGTGTGAGCATGGGGCTCATTTTCGGGCACTTCCTTTTCTCCTTTATTTTCCTGTTGTATTACCGGAACAAGGTCAAAGCGGGGCCGATGATCTTCATCTCCGTTTGGGTGCTTTTATGGCACTTGGCCGACCTCTACTTCAACATCCTCCCCTCCAAGCGATTGGACTACGATATGTACATTTCCTATCCGTTTTCCATTACCATTTGGGACGTTGCCGCGTTTCTCGGTATTGGAGCCATCTGCGCCTGGTCCTACATGCGCAGTTGGAAGGGATCGCAACTAATTCCGATACGGGATCCGCGCATCACCGAATCCCTGCAGCACCATGGCCGTTGAGAAATCCCTGACCGATCCGGGTAGGTCCGTCTTCCTGAAGAACACCTTGGCAGTGGTGGCCTGCCTGGCCGTTTTTGCCCTTATCCTTCCCCTGGCCCTACGCATGGGGAAACCTCCTTCCTCAGCCGCGGATGGGGCCGAGGCTCTCCCCACGGCGGCGGAAATCCAGGCCAGGGACAGCGAAATTTTGCACTCCTACGGTTGGGTCGACCAGGAAAAGGGAGTGGTGCGCCTGCCCATCAGCCGCGCCAGCGAACTCTTTATCGATGAAATCAATCCATAGAAGTTATCCATGACGGCTGCCGGTCCATCGCCCCACTCACCGCGGGACGCCGATCCCGCTTCCCGCCTCGGCGCCGAGATCGCGCAGGTCGACAAATCGGTGCGGTTGCCCTTCCTGGTTTTCATTCTGAGCGGTTGGATCTGGTTGCTGGCGGCATCCTTGTTTGGGTACCTCGCCTATTGGAAGGCGCACAATCCGGAGTTTTTGAATGCCCAGGCCTGGATTTCCTTTGGGCGCGTGACCCCGGCGTTCAACGCCATGCTGGTTTATGGATTTGCCTGTAACTTTGCCTTCGGCCTCGGTCTGTGGATTATCAGCCGCCTCGGTCGCGTTCCCGTCCGTTACCCCATCCTGCTCGTGGTGGCGGCCATTTTCTGGAACGGCGGGGTCGATATCGGGATTTTTGGAATCCTGCGGGGCGATTTGAATGTCTTCGATTATCTGGAGCTTCCAGGCTATGTGGCGCCGATTATCCTGTCCGGTTTGCTCCTGGTCTCGGCTTGGGTGATTTTGGCCTTTATCAACCGCCGAACCGATGCCGTCTATGCCTCCCAATGGTTCCTGGTGGCCGGTTTTCTGGCCTTTCCCTGGATCTTCCTGATAGCGGCGGCGATGCTTTTTGTATATCCCATTACCGGGGTTACCCAGCCCCTGGTGGCCAATTGGTATGCCGGCGGCCTGCTCTGGTTGTGGTTCGGGTCCGTTGGAGCCGCCTTCCTCTATTACCTTATTCCCAAATTGTCGGGGAAACCGATCATGGCCTACGACCTGGCCCGGTTCGGCTTCCTGGCTCTGGTTCTGGCCGGCGCCTGGACCGGGGCGGCCCGTTTGGCGGGAGGCCCGTTTCCGGCCTGGATTATTTCGGTTGGAATTTCCTCCAGTTTACTCCTGCTCGTGTTTTTTGTGGTTACCGGAATCAATTTTCTCGGTTCCATGAGCACGGACAAGGGTGCCCTGGCCAACAATAACGTCTTGCAGTTTGCCTTTGCCGGAGCGCTTTCCCTTCTGCTCTCGGGAGTAGCCTCGGCCTTGCTCCCCCTCAGGAGCATCAACGAGGTCGTTCAATTTACCATTGTCTGGGAGGCTCAGCATTTCCTCCTCCTCTACGGATTTTTCAGCATGGTGGCTTTCGCCGGGGTCTACTATGCCCTGCCCAGGATTCTTCAGCGCGACTGGCCCATGCCCTTCATGATAACGGCCCATTTCTACACTGCTGTGGTCGGGCTAATCCTGGTGGTCCTTCCCCTGGCCTTGGGAGGTTGGAATCAAGGCACGGCCATGAACGACCCCTCCATTCCCTTCGTGGAGGTCGTTAGAACTTCCACCGTCTGGTTGTTGGGAAGATCCCTTGGCTGGCTCTTTTTGATTTTCGGACACTTGGCCTTCAGCCTGAACCTGGTCCTATTTCTGGTGGAAAAATGCAGATCGGTTTGCTGCCCGGCGAAAGAATATTCCAGCGCAGCAGCGGAGGGGGTTGGATCATGAAACAGTTTTTCTCCCTCTACCTCCTCGTGTTTGCCGGTGTGGCTATTTCCTGGGTTTGCCTGCTCCTGATCGGTTCGGGCCAGCTTTCCGCCGGAAAGCTGGAAACCAGCCTGACCGTGGCTGGAGATGACGTCGTTTTGGAAGCGGACCTGGGATTGGCCGCGCGGGGAAAAGAGGTCTACCGCGAATTGGGGTGCGTGCAATGCCATACCCAACAGGTTCGCCGGCCGGGCTACGGAGGGGATCTGGACCGTGGTTGGGGATCCCGTCAGACCGTGGCGCGCGACTATATCCTGCAGGATGTGGTGGCGCTGGGAACCCGCCGCATCGGTCCGGATCTGGCCGATGTTGGATCCCGCCGCGATGCCGAATGGTTTTTCCAGCATTTGTACGATCCCACTTCCCTGGCCGATTGGTCGACCAGTCCTTCCTATGCCCATCTGTTCTACGATAAGGAAGTTACGGATGAAACCTCCCCCACCGCCTTGAAATTGGAGGGAAACGATGCTCCCGAACCGGGTTTTGAGCGCGTGCCCCATTTCGATGCCATAGCCTTGGTGGCCTATCTGGAAAGCCTCAGGCTGGATTACGATCTCCCAGAATCCAAACGGGTAAAATGATGAGCGACGACGTTCTCAACAGGGCCCAGGAAGACTTGATAGCGGACGCGGATCTGGCCTCTTTCAACCGTGGGAAGAGCCCGGGTCCGGCCCGGTTTGCCGTCTACTCGGCTTTGATAATCATCCCCATGATATCCCTTCTTTACCTTTGGAGGTTTTCGGGCGGTTTTGATTCGATGGAATATTGGGAAAGGAGCGAGATCGCGGAGCAGATCGCCGCCCTCGGGGGGAGCTTGGCAGTGGGTTCAGACCAATCCGAGGAAGTCGCATTCGACCCCAGGAGGGAGGGCATGAAAATCTATCAAGCCACCTGCATGGCTTGCCACCAGGTCAATGGCCAGGGATTACCTGGCGCTTTTCCTCCCCTGGCCCAGTCCTCCTGGGTAGAAAAGAACCCCGCCATGCTGGCCCGCATCGTTCTGCATGGTCTATATGGTCCTATCACCGTCAACGGCACGGAATTCAATAGCGTGATGGCCCCTTTGGGCGTCGTCTTGAGCGACGAGCAAATCGCCCTGGTTCTCACCTATGTCCGTCAGGAGTGGGGTAATTCGGCCGGCGCCGTGGAGGCCGAGGTGGTAGCACAAGCCCGCAGCGAATCAGCCGGTCGAGCCGCCATGTGGACGGTGGAGGAATTGGCCCCCTGGGATACGAATTGATTCTGGATGCTGGATTCTGGATGCTGGATTCTGGATGTGACCTTCGCGCTTTTTGCGAGAGTCCAATCCTCAGGGATTTTCGATCACGATCACGATCAAGATCACGATTCTAATAAATCTCAGCATCTCAGCATCTCAGCATCTCTTCTAATTCCCTCTCTCCCCCCCTCTTCCTCCTGCTCACGAAGCGATCCTGTTCCGGCAAAGCCGGATCAAGCGACCAAAGGAAGCGTTGTTAAATACCTTTGTGCCTTTTTCTCCCTCCCCCCATCTCAATAGACCGCGCTTTGGCCGCTTCTACGGCTGCGTGAATGAGGGGGCGAAACCTTCCCGTTGCCAGTTGTTCCAAACCGGCCTGGGTGGTGCCTCCCTTTGAGGTCACCTGATCGCGCAAGGCCTCGGGGGGCGCGGCCGATTCGGCGGCCAGGGAAGCAGCGCCATAGACGGTTTGCCTGGCCAATTTCAATGCCATTTCCGCAGATAAGCCTTCTTTTACACCTGCCTCCTCCAGCGCGGCCATAAACTCGAAGGCGAAACCAACCCCGCTGGACGCCACGGCGGTGAAGACGTCCATCAGCTTTTCTTCGATCTCGATGGTTTTCCCCAGAGGATTGAGAATGGACAGAAGGGTTTCGCGCGCGCCGGCTGGGATTTGCCCTGCCCCGCAATAGGCGGTGATGCCCTTTCCGATGCGCCCCGGCGTGTTGGGCATGGTTCGGATCAGCGCTCCGGCGCCGGGGCAGCAGGACCGCAGGGTTTGCAAGGACTTGCCCGCAAGAAGCGATAACACCATCGCGCCTTCGATTTTCCCCAGTTCGGGCCGCATGTCATCCAATTGAAAGGGTTTGAAAGCCAATACGAGCGAATCCGACTTATCGATCAATTCAGAACTGTTCTCCAGGGCCAGGACTCCGGTTTGACGGGCAAATACTCGGGCGGAGGTGCCCGATTTGCTGATACAGCAGATTTGCTGCGGCGAATGACCTCCCCGGTCGATCAACCCGAGCATCATGGCCTTCCCCATGTTGCCGCAACCCCAGAACCCAATGGTCTCATGCATCGTCAGGATGCCTGGCCACGGGAACGGTTTTTGAAGGCTTTCAAGGTATTTTTCATCAGCATGGCCACCGTCATGGGACCTACTCCACCAGGTACCGGGGTGATGGCCGACACCACTTTGACGGCTTCCTCGAATTCCACGTCGCCTACCAGACGGTAGCCGCTTTTCCGGGAAAGGTCCCTTATCCGGTTAATGCCGACATCGATAACCACTCCCCCCGGCTTCAACATGTCCCGGGTGACGAAATGCCCCCGTCCGATGGCCACTACCAGAATATCCGCCCGGCGCGTTATTGCTCCAATATCCCGGGTTCTGGAGTGACATACCGTTACAGTGGCGTTGCCGAATAAACCCTTGCCCAGCAACAAGAGCGAAACCGGCTTTCCCACAATCAGGCTTCGTCCCAGGATCACCACGTTTTTCCCCTCCGTCGGGATGCCGGAGCGCTTCAATAATTCGATGATCCCGGCGGGGGTGCAGGCTGCAAAACCGGTCGGATCCTCCTGGCAGAGTTTGCCGATGTTCACCGTGTGGAATCCGTCCACGTCCTTTTCCGGCCAAACCGAATTGAAGACGGCGCGCTCGTCCATGTGACCGGGCAAGGGAGCCTGCACGAGGATTCCATGAACCGAGGGTTCGGCGTTGAGGGATTCGATTTCGGCCAGCAGTTCGGCTTCGCTAATGGATGCGGGAAAAACCTTTTGCTCGCTGATGATACCGGTTTTGGCTGCGGCTCGTCCCTTGTTCCGCAGATAGGAAATGGATGCGGGATCATCCCCAACCCTGACGAAGGTCACGCAGGGCTTTTCCTCACCCAATCCGGCTACTTCCGCCGAAATTTCATCTAATATGTCAGAAGCGATTTTTTTACCGTCGATGCGTTTCATCGAGGTTTATTGGGCGACGATCTGCCGCGCAACAATCAACATGTTCCTTCCATCTTCCAATTCGGAAAGGGGGCCCGAGAGAATGACTCTCCGGCCCTCGAGGGTTTCCAATGGACGACTCAGTACGAGGTTTCCCGGATCGACAAAGGCGATTCGCCTATCGTTCAAATCGACGAGTTCCCAATCGTATTTCGGTCTGGCAAAAAAACCGGATTTGGGAATGCGGCTAAGAAGGCCTTCCAATTTTCGATCGAGATGTATCCCCGATGTGGTTCTTGGAGGAGTAAAATCCGCGGACCTTCGCGAGTCGGCGGCCTGCACCCCGGCTAGGGAAGGGGGGTCCGGGTAGCGTTCACCGGTAACCTCGATCAGTGCCGGCACCTCCTCTTGGGTCGCTATTGGCTCGTTCTCCTGAACCTCTTCCGGCGCTTTCGCCTGGAAATAGACCGGTAAGGAAGCCGTGACCGAAATCTTGGCCCAATCGTTTTCCACCCCCAACACCTGGACTTCGTTGTGCGCTTGCAGGACGGTGAGGAAGGCGCTGTCTTTTTCCGGTTTAAAATAAACCAGGGCGCCGGGGATAACGGTCAATCCCTTGGTTAGTTCACCTTTTTCGACATAGCCTTCAAAGGTATCTGCCAGTTCGAACATTTTCCAGATGAGGGGCTGATCGCTATCGTAAGCCATTGTCGTGGCAGACGCCAGCCGGGGATCATCTTCCGGCAGGATGTCAACCACGTACCCGGAGATATTGGGTTCGAGGTAAAGGGTTACGGTCTCTTGGGCTCTGAGACCGGGGATCATCACCAATAGCGAAGTCGGAAGGAGGGCTATTCTGAGGTTACATAATACGTTCATGGCAGGTAACAATTGATTAAGATGGGGAATTGATTTGGCGGAAAGGCAAAGGGCCTTGATTCGGGCATCGATAAATATAGGGCATCTCAAGCCAACAACAACCTTTTTTCTCGGTCGTTCAGCTTTTTTACCGATCCGAGGGCAAGGCCTCTCAGCCTGTATTTTCCAATCTGAAACCGTTCCAGGTCCAATACCCGAAACCCCAAGACTCGCAAAAGTCGCCTGATTTCCCGTTTTTTTCCGTGTTGGAGGCATATTTCCAGCTCGTGCCGTTTCTGAGGAATGGGCCGCGCCGATTCGGCTTTGACCCATTCCCCCCGGTCCCGGACTCCTCGGATCAACAGGGGGGTTTTCTCCGCCGGGAATGCCCGGTCGAGCGCTACCCGATAAAACTTCAGGACCTTTCGGGAAGGATGGGTCAGGGCATAGGTCAAGTCCCCGTCGTTGGTAATGATGAGCAGTCCCCGGCTCGCTTTGTCCAGACGGCCCGCGCAATGTAATCCGGGTTGGCCGCGGTCCCGGCCCGGCAATAACGCGAACACGGTCTTTTCGGCGTGGGGATCGGCGTTTGTGCAGGTGTACCCCGGCGGTTTATTGATGGCAAAAGTGACCGTTGCTTTCGACGGAGGCCTGATGATTACCCCATCCACGGCAACCGAGTCGGTCCCCGAATCCACTTTACTACCCAGGATCGTCCGTTGCCCGTTAACCGTGACCCGGCCCGTCGAGATCAGGATTTCCGCTTTTCTGCGGGATGCCACGCCCGCCCTGGCCAGAAACTTCTGCAGGCGTTCGCCTTCATGGTCCGGGGAAGTCAAAGTAACGGAAAGTCCAAATTGAAGGTTGTCATTGTAGGATGGGATCTTGTGATATCTCTGATTCGTACTGTTATGGCAGCCGACGTCGAATCGAAATACGATAAGGATAATCCTTTTTTAGCACGACTGACCGAAAACTACCTGCTCAACAAGGAAGGAACGAGTAAGGATACCCGGCATTTGGTTATCGACCTTTCCGGCAGTGGTTTAAAGTACACCTGTGGTGATTCCTTGGGGGTTTACCCCACCCATCGAATGAGGTATGTCCGGGAAGTTCTCGAAGTATTGGGAAGCACGGGAGATGAGCTGATTACCTTGCCGAGGACGGGCCAGGTTATGCCTTTGCGCGAAGCCATGGCCAGTAAAGTAGCCCTGGCCGGACCTAAGAAGAAGTTCCTTCTCACCTTGTCCAAGAAGGTGGAATCGAAGGAGGAAAAAGCCCTGTTGGCCGACCTCCTGGCCCGGGAAAACAGGAAAGCCATGCGAAAGTACCTGGCCGACCGGGAGTTCATCGATTTGTTGGAAGAATTTCCCACGGCAAAATTTTCTCCCCAGGAATTTGTCGGAGAACTGCGCCGGCTGGTTCCCCGGCTTTATTCCATCGCCTCCGCTCAGATTCGGTATCCCCGGGAGGCCCACTTGACCGTGGCGGTCGTTCGTTACGAGACCAACAATCGGGAACGGGAGGGCGTTTGCAGCACCTATCTGGCCGACCGGATCGAACTGAATGAACCATCCGTGCCCGTGTTTGTGGCCAAATCGCCTTTCGGATTACCCAAGGACGACTCGGCCAATATGATCATGGTGGGGCCGGGAACCGGAATCGCCCCCTTCCGGGCCTTTTTGCAGGAGCGATGGGTCCGCAAATCAACCGGACGCAATTGGCTCATTTTTGGCGATCAACATGCCGCCACGGATTACCTGTACGGGGAGGAATTTGAAGCAATGAAGGCGGCCGGGCACATCGAACGAATCGACTTGGCCTGGTCCCGCGACCAGGACTACAAGATTTACGTCCAGGATAAAATGCTCGAAGCCGGGCAAACCGTTTGGGAGTGGATCCGTAGCGGCGCCTATTTTTTCGTCTGCGGCGACGCCAAATACATGGCGAAATCGGTCGATGCCGCCCTCCACACCATCGCCCGGGAGCACGGCGGGATGTCCAGGGCCGAGGCGGTCCAGTACTTCCGGAAAATGAAAAGGGAGCGGCGTTATCAACGCGATATCTACTGAGATATTCCCTTGAATGTCCCGGAAAAATATGGCGAACTTCCCAACCAATGGAACTGACTTTCAAAGATAGGGTTGCGGTGGTAACCGGGGCCGGGCGGGGCATCGGAAGAGCCATTGCGGAAACCCTGGCGGGGGAGGGCGTTCACGTGGTTTGCGTGAGCAGGCATTCCGGGAGCTGCGGCTCCGCCTCAGAAGCCATTCAGGCCAAGGGGGGAAAGGCCCAGGCCTTGGCCGTGGACGTGGCGGATGGCGCGGCGGTGACGGAGGCTTGCAAGAGCCTGATCGCACAACACGGCCGGGTCGACATACTGGTCAACAACGCCGGCATCACCCGCGATAACCTGCTCATCCGCATGTCGGAGGAAGACTGGAAAGCCGTCATGGACACCAATCTCAATAGCGTGTTTTATTGGACCAAGGGTCTGGTCCGTTCCATGATGAAGAAGCGATGGGGCAGGGTCATAAACATTTCCTCCGTCAGCGGTATTACGGGGAATTCAGGTCAGGCAAACTACGCCAGCGCCAAGGCCGGCATGATCGCTTTCGTCAAGTCCCTGGCCAAGGAGCTTTCCGCGCGTTCCATCACCTGCAATGCAGTGGCTCCCGGGTTTATTGAAACGGATATGACCAAAGCGCTCCAGAAGGGCGATGTGGCCCAACGCGTTCTGACGGCCATCCCTTTGAAAAGGTTCGGACAAACCCGGGAAATCGCCAATATGGTGGCATACTTGGCCTCCGAGGAAGGCGGCTATATTACTGGCCAAGTTTTTACTGTTGACGGCGGTTTGACGATTTGAACTCTCATTTTATCAATATTCCACTTAATTCCCATCATGGCAGATAAATCAATCGAAGATCGCGTTACTGAAATCATCATCAACCAGCTCAACGTCAATGAGGAGCAGGTTACACCCGAAGCTTCCTTCCTGGATGACTTGGGAGCGGATTCACTCGATACGGTCGAGTTGATCATGGCTTTTGAGGAAGAATTTGAAGAGGAAATTGACGGAGAGATTCCGGAATCCGATGCGGAGAGGCTTCAGACGGTGGGGGATGTGATCGCTTTCCTCCAAGAGAAAGCCAAATAATAAACCTTCATCGCGGGCGTCTTCCAACCAGCGCCCCTGTCTTTTATGGCCAGTTCCGCTCAGAACAAGCGCATTGCCATCACTGGAATGGGGGTTATCAACGCTTTGGGCGACAATCCGGAAGACTATTGGAGCAGTCTCCTGGCCGGCAAAAGCGGCATCCGAAGGGTTACCCACTTCGATACCACCGGGTTCACTTGTAAGATCGGCGGGGAAGTCGATTGGGACCCGACCTGCGTAATGGATACCAAGACGGCCCGCCGCAACGACCGCTATACCCAATTTGCCGTATATGCGGCCCGCCAAGCCGTGCAAAACGCCCGACTGGACATGAGCAAGGAGGATCCCTACCGAGTCGGCGTATTTGTCGGATCGGGCATCGGAGGCATGTACACCATCGAAAGCCAATCCCTCGCCTTGCATACCCGTGGCCCCCGACGGGTTTCCCCCTTCATGATTCCCATGCTCATCGCCAATATGGGCTGTGGGGTGATCGCCATTGAACATGGGGCAAAAGGACCCAACTTCGGGATCGTAAGCGCTTGCACGACCGGCACCAACGCCATTGGCGAAGCCCTGCGCCACATCCGTTACGGCGACGCCGATGTTATGATCGCCGGGGGAAGCGAGGCCACCATCACCAGGCTTTCCTACGCCGGTTTCTGTCAAATGAAAGCCATGAGCACCTTCAACCACGAACCGGGAAAAGCCAGTCGGCCCTTCGATTCGAGGCGGGACGGTTTCGTCATGGGCGAAGGGGCCGGGGTTCTCGTCTTGGAATCATTGGAACATGCCTTGCGACGGGGCGCGCCCATCCTGTGCGAACTGGCCGGGTATGGAGCGACTTGCGACGCTTTCCACATCACCGCCCCCGATACCTCCGGGGAAGGGTTGCAACATGCCATTGATTACGCCCTGAAAGATGCCGCCGTGGCGCCGGAGGAGGTCGATTACATCAACGCTCACGGAACCTCCACCCCCTACAACGACAAGATCGAAACCCTTTCCATCAAAAAATCCCTGGGAGATCACGCCGCCAACGTAAAGATCAGTTCAACCAAGTCCATGACGGGCCACCTGTTGGGCGCGGCGGGAGGAATCGAGGCCATTGCCTGCGTCCAATCCATAAGGAGCGGAGCTGTCCCCCCCACCATCAACCTGGACAATCCGGACCCCGAATGCGACCTGGATTACGTGCCCCATGCCAAGCAATCCGCCCCGGTCAGGGTGGCGTTGAGCAACAACCTCGGATTTGGCGGCCACAACGGCGTGCTCGTCTTCAAGAAATACCCCTCCTGAAAAGGCTGAAGGCTGAAGGAAGAAGGAAGAAGGAAGAAGGAAGAGTTTCTGAGATGCCCTTGAATCGTGATCATGATCGTGATCGATAGAAGGGAATAACAGCCACAAACTGTGCTCCGCAATGCTGGTGTCATGTCCCTGAAATAAACCACCACAGAGAGCACAGAGGGCACAGAGAGGGGAGAGAGGGAGAAACCACGGATTACACGGATGGGGACGGATGGAAATCCCAACGCCAACGGCGTTGAACTCCAAAGCCCAGTGTCGCGCAGCGCACGCTGGGTAAGAAAAGGTAAAAATTACGAACCCCAACGGGGTTCCACAAAAATGGTGATCGTGATGGGATATATCCTGAAGGAAAATCCATAGGAAAAAGTCCGTCCATGGTGGGAACGAATTAACGGGACACAACGCTAATTGGCGCCAACGGCGCCTTCCCCTCTCCCCTGAACCCGGAGCGCAGTAGAAAATTTATTAGAAATACGGGCTAAAGACACTTAAGGGTAGACAAACGGCGAAATTTTTCGTTTTTAGGTCTTTCACCCGGAAACTCTCACATAACTAAAACCTTTTCCGCATTGATATGAAAAACGATCCCAAAGCTTTAAGGATGTTCTGGGGCTGCTTCATTGCCCTGATAACCACCGCCATGGCCTTCAGTACCCGGATTGGCCTGGTCTTCACGTCATGGGCTGACCAATTCTCCTTGAACAGCGTTCAACAAGGCGAGTTGTTCGGCGCCGGCGTCTGGCCGTTCGCCATCAGTATTATCCTGTTCAGTCTGGTCATCGACAAGATCGGTTATCGAACGGCCATGATATTCAGTTTCATCTGTTATGCCTTATACGGGATTTTCGCATTCCTGGCGCATGGCGCTGCGGACAACGCAACCGCTTACAACTACCTCTACATCGGGTCCATCATTCTCGGTCTTGGAAATGGAACGGTGGAAGCCTACATCAACCCGATCGTCGCCACCATGTTCAACAAGGAGAAAACCAAGTGGCTCAATATTCTGCACGCCGGTTGGCCGGGCGGCCTTGTGGTCGGCGGGCTCCTGACCGCCGCTCTGGGGAAAACCGGTGAGGAACAATGGTTGATCCTCATCGCCCTGGTCATCATTCCGGCCATCATCTTCTTCGTCATGCTGATCAACGCCCACTACCCGGTTAACGAGCGGGTGGCCTCGGGAACTACCTACAAGGAAATGCTGGCGGAATTCGGCACCGTTTGCGCCTTGATCGCGGCTTGGTTGATATCCGCCCAATTGGGGCAGGTATTTGGATGGAGCAACGCCGTGGTGTGGATTTTGACCATCGTTTCCACCGTGGTTTATTTCGCCTATTGCCGCTCTCTGGGCCGTCCCATCATGATTGTCCTCGTTCTCATCATGATACCTCTGGCCATCACCGAGTTGGGCACCGATGGGTGGATAACCAGTTTGATGCAGGCTCCCATGCTGGAAATCGGAGCGCCGGCCATCCTGGTATTGGTCTATACCTCGGCTATCATGATGATCCTTCGCTTCAATGTCGGACCCATTGTTGGTAAACTCGGACCCCTGGGACTTCTGATGGCCGCCGCCGCCTTCGCAGCCGTGGGGCTTTTCCTCCTGGCCGGCGCCACGGGATTGGCCATGGTCTTCATCGCCGCCACCATTTACGGCATAGGTAAAACCTTCTTCTGGCCCACCATGCTGGGTGTCGTATCCGAACAGTACCCGAAAGGGGGAGCCCTTTCCCTCAATGCCATCGCCGGAATCGGAATGCTCTCCGTCGGAATCGTGGGCGGACCGCTTATCGGAGCCTTTCAGGAGAGGAACAAAACAGATGCCATCGCCGAAGCCCATCCGGGTATGATCGAAACCATCGGACAGGACAGGAGTTATGTCCTCGGTGATTACAAGGCCATAGATCCCGCCAAGTTCGCTGAACTCTCACAGGAGGACCAGGAAATGCTGCAGCCCATCATCGAAGAGGGCACCCAGAGCGCATTGAGGGAAGTCACCTTGTTCCCCATCCTCATGCTGATCGGTTACATCGGCCTCCATCTCTTCTTCAAGAGCAGGGGCGGCTACAAACCTGTCGATCTCTCCGCCGGCGCTCACTGAGGCGGGGCTCCGGAGAAATAGTTTTCAGCTGTAGTACCGGCTTCGACACGCCTCTGTACCGTGCGTCGCTGCATGGTGCGCCGCGATTTTTGTAACCACAAAAGGCGCAAAAGACTCAAAAGAGAGGAAATGCCGAAGGCCTATACCGGAGGGCGGGTTTTCCAACCCGCCTTTACCTCGATAAAGATAAAGCGGGTTGGAAAACCCGCTCTCCGTTAAATCCTGTTCCGGCCTTGCCGGACCCTTTCTGCTCTTTGCGCTCTTTCGCGGCTATTTCCCTCTCTCCCAATTCCTAATTCCTAATTCCTAATTCCTAATTCCTAATTCCTAATTGGCGCCCTTAGGCGCCTTCCCCTCTGTGGTTAATTTCCCACTCGACCGCCTTAATGGTAGAACTCCAGGTAAAAACGAACACTGCCTATGGCCTCCACTACGTGTGGAACTTCCGGCTCCACGATTCCGGATAAATCGGGCGAGAGTTCAATTTCCTCAATCTCCGGCGTGAGAATTCGATAGAGGAGCCTTCCCTCCAAGACGACGATCCTTGCCCAGTTATCCGCTTTGGTCCTGTGGGATTTCCGCAGGCTTACCGGAATAGAGGACTCGGTAAACGTTGGACTCTTCGCATAACTTGAAACACCTTCCGGCAATGACTTCATAACAACTCCTTCCTCATCAAGTTAAAGGCTGAAGGCTAAAGGAAGAAGGAAGAAGGGTACATAAGCAAAATCCTGATCGAAAAAACTGAAACCGCAGAACTACGAAAGGGCGAAAGGGCATCAATTCCATTACTCCACCATACCCTCTCTTCCCTTTGTACCTTTTAATTCGTTTACCGTAATTGTGGGGGACAGGAATGTCCCCCCCTCCTTTTTTTCTGCGGTTCATCCCCTTTCCCTTTTGAGTCTTCTGTGCTTTTTGTGGTTATTTTTTCCCTTCTATCGATCAAGATCAAGATTCTATAAATTCTCAGCAACTCAGCATCTCTCCTAATTCCTAATTGGTGCGCCATAGCGCGCCTCTCCCTTTGTGTTCTTTGCGCTCTTTCGCGGCTATTTCCCTCTCTCCCCCTCTGCGTTCTCTGCGCCCTCTGTGGTAATTCTCCTTTTCCACCATCCAGGCGATCATGAACTCGCTCCCACACCGACGGCCAATACGGGAATTATGATCGCTGCCATCACCGCCGCCTGACAGGCTTCAATGACCTCTTGGGTGGCCTTCCCAACTATTTCGCCATTAATGATTTGCTTTATCCGTTTCTTGCGGGCCCGGACTTCCTTGCTTCCGAATATTTTGGGCAACAGGTCAACGCCGTTGGCCAAAGCAATGAGTACAACGGTACGGGGGTTAACCTCGTCTTCATCGGAAAAAATCGCAGTGCGCATCCGTTCCACGATCTTCTGTTCCGGTGTTGCGTTTACCTCTTTGTAGACCTTTTGTGTGAAGACGATTAATAAACTGCTCTCGTCTTCCTTGAGAATGCCCCGAGCGCAGAGCTGTTTAGCAGCCTTGTGCTTCAGGTTTTTGATCTTGGCAAATTTGGAAACCCAGTTGCTCAATGAGACGGGTTTACTGGACTCGCGCATCTGCTTCAAGCACTCGTCGATGATCGGTTCACCGATAGCCGCCATGTCTTGAAGTTGGACCATTTTCTTTCGTGTAGCATCAACTGAGATGCGGCTTGTGAGCAACAATTCCGCCAAAACGGCGCCGGCAATCAGGTGCTCCGGAAAGCTTGCCATACTAGTGCCTTTCTCATCGTGGAGCGCCAAAAGCGTAATCTCTTCGTGCAGGAATAACGGATTTGAATCGTTCATTTGTAATGCGCGGTTTTCCTAGAAGTGGTACTTCAGGCTGATGGTCGATGCCTGATACGGGCTAGCCTCCCCGCGTTGTGGTATTGGAGAGTTCCGTCACTAAAAATTCGTCTTTTAGCCGCAGTTGAAGGGGAAATTTTACCGCTGCTTTATGGGGTACTCCGTCTGAACTAATGGCAGGGATAAATTGCCATAGAACCAGCGCTTTGAACAGCCTCTCTTCCAGTTCGGGATTTGCCATGTTTATCAATTCTACATTGGAAACGACCCCCTGCTTGGTCAGGTCGAGTTTTAAAATGAGCTCCCGCACCTCCTTCTCTGTATCTTCCAGCTCTGTGAGTAAGGTTGTCGGCACCAAAACCGGCGCCGGTTTCAGGCCCTTCTTTCCGTCTTTTGCTTTATCCAATCGCTGTTGGATTGCGTCATCCCATTTGTCGGAATTTATTCCTGGAGTCGGAACCGTAAGGCGGTCATTCGGATCGTTGCTGACAAAGTGGAAGAGCTTACGCAGTTCTTCCATCGGCGCCCTTGGGCCAATGTAACCTTCCGCATCGTAACTGTGGCTGAGAATGTAACCGTTGCGGTCGACGATGACCAGGCAGGGGATGCCATTACCTTGGTACTTTCGCCAGAACCTGGTATTTCGTTTTTTCCAGTTTCCATACCAGGGCATATCCTCCTCTTCCATGTAAGCCAACATTTTGGACTTACTTTCGTCCCAACTGCAGAGAATAAATTCGAAAGCGTCGCCGTAGGCGGGCTTGTTGGCCTTATAAAATGCCACCAACTTGGGAGTAAAGCCACGGCACGGTTTACACCAACTGGCTGAAGTATAGACCGCATAAAATTCCGGCTCAGGTTTCCCCTCCCAATTTACCTTCAGCGGTTCTTTTCCATGGTATTTTTCAGCGTCTTTGCGGAACAGCCTGGTAAACTGGCCGGGAGCAAGTGTCCCCGCTGTGACGGCGGCGTCTCGCATACGTGACCAATAGACTACTTCGGCCCGATCAGCTTCGGCCAATGCCACAATAGCCACGCTGATGGAATGACCTTTCTTATTGGTGAAATATACCTTGCTTCCGTAAGCATTTGCCAACTTCAACTCGAACTCCTCCCCATTGAGGAAGGTCCAAACTCGGAATTCTTCATCATTGGCCAGTAAACCTGGCAATGAAAATCCTGATACGAAGATGATGGTCAGTAGGGCGGTCCACCGCCGCAAATAGATGGAGGCAGCTTTGGGGGAGCGTGGGAGTACATATTGCATGGCGCTACGGATTGAGACCAAACCCTAGCGAAAAACCCGCCGGAATTGCAAGTCCCCGGTTTTGAGATAGTGAAGGAGGAATGGAGGGGAATTAACCACAAAAGGCACAAAAGACTCAAAATTCCTAATTCTTAATTCCTAATTACAAAGTAACTACTCAGGACCTCATTGAGGATTCGTATCTGGCGTCTATCTGCGCCGAGCTGGTTGCGATGACTTTTGAATACCCACGGTCGGCGGGTATTTTTTCGGAACGCTGTTCTGAAGTCCTCAAAAAATGGGAGTTCTTACCTTTTGAATGATAAAGATTCAAAAGCGGCGCTGCGAAGACGCAGTCCCCCTACCAATAAATTCAAGCGTGGTAGGGCAAGAGCATCCCTGCTCTGCCGTTCGTCGTTGTCAGCCAAAAAACCATCTGAGTAGTTACATTACAAA
Organism: Opitutales bacterium; assembly: GCA_965204545.1. Classification (GTDB taxonomy): domain Bacteria; phylum Verrucomicrobiota; class Verrucomicrobiia; order Opitutales; family UBA2995; genus JAABVD01. The sequence goes on from CBDBFA010000003.1 coordinate 3,011,407, forward strand.
TTGCGCGCATTGGCACGCTTCTCCCTCTGTGCTCTCTGTGTCCTCTGTGGTTAATCTCTCTCCAATTCCTAATTGGCGCCCTTGGGCGCCTTATTGTCTTTGGCGCTTGCTGCGATGCTTGTAGCTTGAAATAGGTATCCCGGAAAGGAAATACAAACCATGAAATTGAAAATCGGTATCGGTGCAGGCGTAGTTCTCGTTCTCGGATACCTGTTCGCTACCCCGTATATCACTGCGTATCAGATGAAGGTGGCCGCAGAGGCTCAGGATGGACAAGCACTGTCTGAATTTGTCGATTTTCCAGCGCTTCGGCAATCCCTGAAAGATCAAATGGCCGTGAGGCTCAGGAAGGAAATGGTGGAAGATGTATTTGAAGGCAACCCGCTTTCAGCTATCGGGACGGCCTTTGGGAGTATGATCGCAAAAGGTATAGTCGATGAATTTGTCACACCTGCTGGCCTCATGCAGCTCATGAGAGGAAAAAAACCAGATTCCGAATCCTACGGCGGTGAACCAACCGGGCAAACGCCAACAGGTCCGTTTTCCGACATTTCCACGTCTTACGAGTGTTTCAGCAAGTTTTCCATAATCACGAGAGATCCTGCATCCGATCTGGAAGTGGAATTTATCTTAAGGCGCAGAGGCATCCGGTGGAAACTAACCGAGGTCATCCTTCCTTTTAACTAATGCCCGGTGGAGAGTGAATAGTGGAGAGAATGGACCACGGATTTCACGGATGGGCCCAGATTATTAGCTGAATCCGAGCTGCGGAAGCGGCTTTACGCCGCGATAATTGTAGCCACAAAAGGCAGGGGAGAGGAATGGACTCTCGCAAAGACCGCGAAGGCCGCAAAGACGCATAACGGAGGGCGGGTTTTCCAACCCGCCATATGCGGTTTAAAACTTACCCGGATTAACCACAGATTTCGCAGATGGGCACAGATTTAATAAAGGAGGGGGGACATTCCTGCCTGCCACGCCGGGAGGCGGGTCCCCCAAAAGCCACTATGACTGTTCTATCCTCGAAGCCCAGTTTATTGACCTCCTATTGGTTTAATAACGCGTCTCCTGCCTGTCCAGCAGACAGGTCGTCTAACTCAGTTTGGCCCCATTCATGCTACCTGACTCCAATTACAAAATTAATTTGTGGTGGAAATGACTCATTGAGCGGTATTTGAATTTATCTGGTACGTGCATCCGAAAAGAGATTAGAGAATGCGACCGATAATTTACGACCCACGACGAGCTCTTGAACTCCTGCGGCATGGTAGCGGGGAAGTCTGGCCGCTGGCATTTTCAACGTTGGGGAGAAGCTGATGAACGGCGAAATCAGTCCCAACGCCCAAGCGATTCTGCTCCTGACCGCCCCCCTTTTGATAGGGAAATCCAAGGATTCCATGAAGCCGTTGTCCCCGACGGAATACAACAAGCTAGCATGGCATCTCCGCGAAACAGGACAGCAGCCACAAGATCTGTTCGATCCAGGTGCCCTGAGGGTAGTTAACGAATCCTGGCCCAAACTGGATATCGAGCGCGTCCATCGACTCCTCGGGCGAGGATTCCTCCTTGCCCAAGTTGTGGAGCACTGGAGGGCCCGCGGGATATGGGTTTTAACTAGGGTGGACGAGGATTTCCCACACAGGCTTAAGAAGCGAATGAGGGAGAAGGCGCCGCCTGTGTTGTACGGCTGCGGAAACTGCGGCTTGATGGGTGGAGGTGGGTTGGCGGTAGTCGGCTCCAGGCATGTGAACGATGACCTAGTCCGGTCCACGGAGAGTGTCGGACGCTTGGCAGCAGAAGCGGATTTGGGCATCGTTTCGGGTGGGGCACATGGTGTTGATCAGGCCGCTATGCGGGGAGCTCTGACCGCAGGTGGCCGGGCCATTGGGATACTGTCCAACGGTCTCGAACGGGCAGCGCTGAACCGAGATAACCGCGCCCCACTCATGGAGGGACGACTCGTTCTGGTTTCCCCCTACGATCCTGCAGTCCGGTTCCAGGTCTGGAACGCGATGGACCGCAACAAACTCATCTATGCGCTGGCCGATGCGGCTCTTGTGGTCAACACGGAGATTGGCAAGGGAGGCACTTGGGCAGGTGCGACCGAGCAACTGGACAGGCTCCATTTCGTGCCTGTGTATGTCCGTTCGACCGAACCGCAGTCCCCGGGTCTTGAAGCCCTGCAACAGAAAGGGGCTTCGCCGTGGCCGGATCCAAGGACTCCGGCCGAAATGCATGACATCATGTCGAGTGACGGTTCACCGGTTTTGGAGCCTTCCGGGTTGGTTCAACTGGACCTCTTCAGGTCGAGGGAGGTTGGTGAAACGAGACAGCCAGTGGTACGGGAGTCGGCGGCTGGCGAGGGCAGAGATTCCCCCAAGCGCACGCCTACTTCACTAGAAGGCCTCGCGCCGAAAGCGGTTACTGCGGGGAAGCGACTACTGCCCGTCATGACCGGTGAAATGACGCGAAAGGAGATCTGTAATGCATTGGGTCTCAAAAATTGGGGCAACGTCAGGAAGGGATACGTGAACCTCTGCCTGGACCAAAACTGGATAGAAATGACGATTCCCGAAAAACCAACGAGCCGGAACCAGCGTTTCCGACGCACTTCCGCTGGAAGGACTCTTGCTAAAACATTCGACAATGCGTAGCTCCTCCGACAATACGCCCGCACGAGAGCACATGGCCGCGAGGGCGGCTTGTAACGGAGGGCGGGTTTTCCTACCCGCCATAAAAACACAATTGGCGCCCTTGGGCGCCTCTCTCCCCCACATCAACCAGCAGGCTTGACACCACGGACTAAGTAATTACTGTAATTACAATAATTCTTTTCAGGAGGAACCCGAAGCCATGACAACCAGAGATATCAAACTGATCGCCATCGGCAACTCCAAGGGCATACGTCTTCCCAAGGTCCTGTTGCAGAAATATGGTTGGGGAGACTCCCTTGTCCTTAAAGAAACCGAAGAAGGCATATTTCTCTACAGCAGCGAAAAGAACAAGCTCTCTTGGAAAGAAACCTACCGGGCCATGGCGGCTGACCACGAAGACTGGAGCGATCTCGACGCCACCGTTGCTGATGGTCTCGATTGATGGCGGCTTTTCCGAAGCGATACGCTATCTACTTTGCCGATCTCAATCCTACGGTGGGGGCGGAAATCCGCAAAGTGCGTCCGGTGGTGGTGGTTAGTCAGAATGAGATGAATCAGTTTATCAATACGGTCGTGGTTTGTCCGCTCACCTCCGCCTTACATCCTCAGTGGCGTAGCCGATTGCAAATCCAATGCGCGGGCAGGAAAGCTGAAATTGCCGTGGACCAGATTCGCACCATCAGCAAACAGCGACTGAGGGACCAGATCGACAGGTTGTCCGCCGAGGCCGCGGCCCACCTCCGCCGCCTTATCACCGAGATGTACGGACAATAGCGATCCCCTTCCGGCGAAGCCGGTTCAAGCAACCAAAGGATGCGTTGATAATAATTCCTCATTCCTAATTGGCGCGCCCCCGGCGCCTCCCTGCGCCGAGCTGGTTGCGATGACTTTTGAATACCCACGGTCGGCGGGTATTTTTTCGGAACGCTGTTCTTAAGTCCTCAAAAAATGGGAGTTCTTACCTATTGAATGATAAAGATTCAAAAGCGGCGTTGCGAAGACGCAGTCCCCCTACCAATAAATTCAAGCGTGGTAGGGCAAGAGCATCCCTGCTCTACCGTTCGTCGTTGTCAGCCAAAAAACCATCTGAGTAGTTACAATAAAATTTCCTAATTGGCGCGCCAACGGCGCCTTCCTCCCTCTGTGCTCTCTGTGTCCTCTGTGGTTAATCCCTCTTCCCTTCCATCAAGCTCGTTCCCGGCGAATTTTCGCCATCAACGCGAACGGATCGGCGGTTTGCTCAGTCGAACCAAATTCGCGGTATAGCGTCGCGACATTGACCACGATCCGTTCCGCGTCACCCCACGAATCGAAGTCCGCCAGCGAGATGTCCATTGCCGCGTCGTATACACTTAGACCGGCATCGAAGCGGGTCTTGGCTTCCTCCCGCACATACACCAGATAGTCACGCACGGCCCGGACGCCGTGCTTGTCGGTGAGCGGACCGTGGCCGGGGACGACCATGTCGAGGGACAATTCCAGGATATGGTCGCAGGCCGCGATCCAGTTGGCGACGGGACCGGCCCACAGGATCGGGTGGCTCTCGATGAAGAGTATGTCGCCGGTGAAGATAAGTTTTTCGTCCGGCACGTAGACCAGGATGTCGCCGGTGGTATGGCAAGGCCCGAACTGCTTCAGAACGATGGCCTTGTCTCCGACTCGGGTCCGGTATTCACCCTCGAAGGTCACGGTCGGAAGGGTTTGCTTGATCCCTTCGAAGTCAAAGGCGCTGAAGGCTTCGAGGAGGAACCGGCCCGTTTCACCCATGTCCGGCGCCTGACGCATGAGCGCGGCGTGCTGGGCCGGACTCTGGGCAGCCATCTCCTCGGCCGCGGCCCTGGAGGCGATGATCTCCGCCTCTTCCACCAGTTCGTTGCCGTTGCAGTGGTCGGGGTTGGCGTGGGTGTTGACCAGCGTGTCGAAGGTGCGCGTGGCCGCGGGTTCCGCATCGCGCATTCCGGAAAGCATGGCGCGTGTCAATTTCAGATCAAACAGAGTGTCCACCAGCAGGCTCTGGTCGCCGTCCACCACAAGTCCCGCATTGCTCCAACCCCAACCGCCATCGGGTTGGATCCAGGCGTAGCACCGATCTCCCACATCGTGGAGTCCGTGGGCGAAAGGTCGAATTCCAAGGCTCATGCCTCTGTCCTATATTGTTTTAGGCGTCAGCCAATTCCTAATTCCTGGTTTCTAGTTCCTGGGTGCTGGTTTTTGGTTTTAGCCTTCAGGCCCCTCTCTCATCCCGTCCATCCTGTGTATCCATGTTTTGCGTCTTTTGTGATTTTTGTGGTTAATCCCCTATCCCTCCCTCTGCGCTTCGCCAGAGTCCATTTAATCCGTGGTTTACCTAAGAGGAATGCTTGCCTTAGGCTATGACTTGTGCAATTGTGCAATTCATGCCCAAATCTAAGGAGATTGTCGTAGACGCGTCAGTTGTTCTCGCAGTGATTTTGAATGAACCCGAAAAAGTAGAGATTATCCGGAATACCGAGGGGCGAGATCTGATTTCTCCAGGTTGCCTGAAGTGGGAAATCGGAAATGCATTTTCGGCCATGCTCAAGCGAAAGCGCTTAGACCAAAAACAGGTTCAGAAAGCGCTCGATACGTTTTCGGTGATTCCCATCAAAGAGGTAGAAGTAAATTTAAATGAAGCCCTCACGCTCTGCGCCAATCACAATATCTATGCCTATGATGCCTACTACATGCTCGTGTCCAAGCGGTTATCCCGACCCATGCTGACGTTGGATGATCGGATGGCCGAGGTGGCAAAATTCGAAGGTATAAAGGTCGAGGAAGTTTAAGATGAAGTTATATACATACAGCGATGCACGACAGCAGTTTTCCAAGGTTTTGGATACTGCCAAGAAAGAAGGAAAAGTTCTCATTCGCAGAAGAGATGGAAGTCTCTTTTCCCTTGTAGCAGAGAAGTCTGAAGTCTCACCTTTCGACGTGAAAGGTATTTCGACCAAGGTAACCACACCTGAAATTGTGGATGTCTTAAGAAGGGAAAGAGAGAGAACAGGTCGAGGGAAGTAAATAATTCAGTTGTCAGTGGTTAGTGACCAGCTACGAGGGCGAAAGGAGGGCGGACTTTCCTGTCCGCCACACCGGGAGGCGGGCTGCCATAGCCTATTTTAGGCGGGTTGGAAAACCCGCCCTCCTTTATTCCTCTGCGCCCATCTGCGAAATCTGCGGTTAATTCCTAGGTTCTGGTTTCAGCCTTGAGGCCCCTCTCTTATCCCGTCCATCCTGTTTATCCATGTTCCCTCCCCAATTCCTTATTTGCGCCAACGGCGCCCCTCCCTCCGTGGCCAATCTCCTCCTCGCGAAGCGATCCTGTTCCGGCAAAGCCGGATCAAGTGACTGAAAGGAACGTTGTTAGAAAAATCTCAAACATCGTCACTTCGTGACTGGATGCCTCCGGCAACAGGATGGCACTCCGTGCCAACAGGAAAAATGAAGAGTTGCTTGGATTCAGAGAACAGAGTTTCAGAGAAAGAGACGCGAAGGAGGCCTATAACGGAGGGCGGGTTTTCCAACCCGCCACATCGACACAATTGGCGCCCTCGGCGCCTCTCCCTCTGCGCCCTCTGTGGTTATTTCCAGGTTTTGGAATCTGGATACTAGATACTCGTTTCCGTGCTCATCCGTGTCATCCGTGGTTTTGACGATGAAACCTTCAAAAGTGCATTCGTTTGACAATTCCGGTGTTCCTGGTTTAACGAGATTGTGATCTCAAACGTTGAACAGGGTTGTTGGATGCTCCAAGCGCGGCATAGCCTGGCCACTTTGACCCGCGGCGCAGAGGTGATGCTCCTGATCCTGGCCGGGCTGTTGGGGATATCGCAGCCTATCTCGGCGGCCGAGGGCAAGTTCGTCAATCTCTCGACCCGCGCCTTGGTGGAAACGGGAGAGGAGGTCATGATCGGGGGTTTTATCATTGAAGATGGCCCTCGGCGGGTGCTCATCCAGGCGAGGGGACCGGAACTGGCCAATTTCGGCATATCCAATGCCCTGGCCGATCCGGTTCTCACGATCATCCAAACCAGTGAGGGCGAACCTCCTCGCACTGAACTCGATCCTCCCATTGAGCTTATGGTCAAGGACAATTGGGAGGAGGACGACCAAAGACAGTTAATATCCGACCTTTGGGGAGGCAATCCGAACCTTAGGGCCGGCAGCCTGAGTTCCGCAGCCGTTCTCACTCTCGATCCCGGAGGATATACGGCCAAGGTTGAGGGAAAAGATGGAGCTACCGGAGTTGCCCTGGTCGAAGTGTATAGGATTGATCCCGCTGAAAGCGAGGGCGAATTCGTCAATCTCTCGACCCGCGCCTTGGTGGAAACGGGAGACGAGGTCATGATTGGCGGATTTATCATCGAAGATGGCGCCCGGCGGGTGCTCATCCAGGCGCGTGGTCCGGAACTGGCCGATGACGGTGTTGCTAATGCGCTGGCCGATCCGGTTCTCACGATCGTCCAAACCAGCGAGGGCGAACCTCCTCGTACTGAACTCGATCCTCCCATTGAACTCATGGTCAACGACAATTGGGAGGACAGTCAGAGGCATTTGGTAACCGACTTTTGGGGAGGCAATCCTCCCCTGACGGCAGGCAGCCTGAGTTCAGCTGCCGTACTTGTTCTCGGTCCCGGTAGCTATACCGCCAAGGTTGAAGGAAAGTATAGAACTGCTGGAGGAGTTTCACTTGTCGAAGTGTATGGGATTGGTTCTTCTGGGGTGGAAAGTACGGATTACTTGGCCCTCTCAGCCTTGTACAGTGCGGCAAACGGAGCAAACTGGGCCAACACCATTAATTGGCTGACCGACGCCCCGCTCGGTGACTGGTACGGGGTGACGACGGATGATGCCGGGAGGGTTATCGGCATTGACCTCGGTGAAAACGACCTGTTGGGCACGATTCCGTCCGAACTGGGCAACCTCTCCAACTTGCAAAACCTGAGGCTTGCCCATAATCGGCTGAGCGGGCCGATACCGGTCGAGTTGGGTAACCTCGTCAAACTGGAAAGGCTGGATCTCGGCTACAACCGGTTGAGCAGGCCGATACCGACCGAGCTGGGTAACCTCGCCAACCTGCGATATCTGAACCTCCACTTTAACCGACTGGGCGGGCCGATTCCTGTCAAAGAACTGGGCAACCTCGCCAATCTGGAAAGGCTGGAACTGAGCGAAAACCAGTTGAGCGGGCCGATACCGGTCGAGTTGGTCAATCTCGCCAACCTGCGACATCTGGACCTCCACGGCAACCAGTTAAGCGGGCCGATACCCGCCAAGTTGGGTAACCTTGTCAACCTGCGATATCTAAACGTCCGTGCAAACCAGTTAAGCGGGCCAATACCGGTCGAGTTGGGAAACCTCCCCAATCTGGAATGGTTGGATCTCGTCTTCAACCAACTGAGTGGGCCGATACCGGCTGAGTTGGTTAACCTAACCAGCCTGCGAAATCTGGACCTCCGCCATAACCAGTTAAGCGGGCCGATACCGGTCGAACTGGGACGAATTAACAGCTTGGAATCCCTGGCTCTTGGCAATAATCAGTTAAGTGGGCCGATACCGGTCGAATTGGGTAACCTCCCCAATCTGGAATGGTTGGATCTCAGCGAAAACGAGCTGAGCGGGCTAATTCCTGCCGAGTTAGGTTATCTGGCCAAATTGGAAAGGCTGTGGCTTTACGCTAACCAGTTGAGCGGACCGATACCGGCAGAGTTGGGCAACTTGGCCAACTTGAAATTTCTGCGGCTCTATAACAATCAGTTAAACGGGTGCATCCCCAGGGGATTGCTATATGTGGGGGGAAGTTACCCCTTCACATTGGGCCCGTTCTGTGGACCTTCAGGTCCCGAACTGGTGGTCACTACATCTTTGTCGGTGCGTGGTTTCGGACAAATTGCGGGGCAGTCGTTCACGCTAAGGGCGAACATCCTCAATTTCGGCGAGGAATCATCTGCCGCAACCACCGTGCGATTTTACCTATCGTCAGATGCAACCATAACCCCGTTGGACACGGAGATTGGAATGGGTGCGGTGGGCGAACTTGCTGCCTCTGGTACCGGGCAAAATTCGGCATTTTGGTACCAGAGGCCCAGCACCGCGAATGTGTCGATTAATTGGACCGTACCAAGTAGCCCCGGCACCTACTATTTCGGTGCCTGCGTGGACACGGTGCCCGACGAGACCGACACCACCAACAACTGCTCGGGGTCGGTGCAAGTCGTAGTCGAGTAGCCTATGGCGGGGCCTGCCCCTGTCCAGGGGGTTTGGGCGTGTTCGGTCACCGATAGCAGCTTTGCCAACTTCCCCCATCCGTGGCCAATCTCCTATTCGCGAAGCGATCCTGTTCCTGCGAAGCAGGATCAAGTGACTGAAAGGAACGTTGTTAGAAAAATCTCAAACATCGTCACTTCGTGACTGGATGCCTCCGGCAACAGGATGGCACTCCGTGCCAACAGGAAAAATGAAGAGTTGCTTGGATTCAGAGAACAGAGTTTCAGAGAAAGAGACGCGAAGGAGGCCTATAACGGAGGGCGGGTTTTCCAACCCGCCACATCAACTATAACGGAGGGCGGGTTTTCCAACCCGCCAAATCAACACAATTGGCGCCCTCGGCGCCTTCCTCTGTGCCATCTGTGTCCTCTGTGGTTAACCTCTCCGAATTCAAATTCCTTGCCCTTGCTCTAAGGTTTTCTCAGGTTTCTTAGCTTCTTTTCGAAGTCCCTTGACAGTCCCTCAAAGTTACCTGCTGACCATTCCATTTAATGCCCAAAGAACCGCCGTCTAAATCCCTCGAATCCTGGATCTGGGACGCGGCCTGCTCCATTCGCGGAGCCAAGGACGCGCCGAAATACAAAGACTACATCCTTCCCCTCATCTTCACCAAGCGTCTCTGCGACGTGTTCGATGATGAACTGAACCGAATCGCCCAACAAGTGGGCTCGCGCGAGAAGGCGTTCCAACTGGTCAAGGCCGACCACAAGCTGGTCCGCTTTTTCCTCCCCCTGGTGCCGGACGATCCGGAGCAGCCCGTCTGGTCCGTCATCCGCAAGATCTCCGACAGGATTGGCGAAGAGGTCACTACCCACATGCGGGCCATCGCCCGGGAAAACCCGCCCCTGCAGGGCATAATTGACCGGGTGGATTTCAACGCCACCACCCACGGTCAGCGCGATCTGGATGACGACCCCCTCTCCAATCTGATCGAAGCGATCAGCACCAAGCGTCTTGGGCTTGACGACGTCGAGGCCGACATCATCGGCAAGAGCTACGAATACCTTATCCGCAAGTTCGCCGAGGGCGGCGGCCAGAGCGCCGGCGAGTTCTACACTCCGCCCGAAGTCGGAACCATCATGTCCCGCGTGCTTCAGCCCGAGCCCGGCATGACCGTCTACGATCCCTGCTGTGGTTCCGGGGGCCTCCTCGTAAAGCTCGAAATCGCCATGGAAAACAGGGCCACTACGGAAAAGCCGGCACCGCTCAAGCTCTACGGCCAGGAATACATCGCCGATACCTGGGCCATGGCCAACATGAACATGATCATCCACGACATGGAGGGAGAGATCGAGATCGGCGACACCTTCAAGAACCCCAAGTTCCGCGACTGGCGCGGCAAACTCCGCACCTTCGACCGCGTCGTGGCCAATCCCATGTGGAACCAGAACTGGTACATCGAGGCCGATTACGACGCCGACGAACTGGACCGCTTCCCCGCCGGAGCCGGTTTCCCCGGCAAGTCCTCCGCCGACTGGGGATGGGTGCAGCATATGCACGCCAGCCTCAACGACAAGGGCCGCACCGCCGTCGTCCTCGACACCGGCGCTGCCTCGCGCGGTTCCGGCAACGTGGGAACCAACAAGGAAAAAGCCGTCCGGAAGTGGTTCGTTGACCACGACTTGATTGAGAGCGTCCTCTACCTCCCCGAAAACCTCTTCTACAACACCACCGCCCCGGGCATAGTCCTGTTCCTCAACAAGGGGAAACCCAGGGCCCGGCAGGGTAGGGCGCTGCTCGTCAATGCCAGTCAGATCTTCGAAAAGGGCGACCCCAAAAACTTCATCCCGGATGAAGGCATCAACCGCATCGCCGACACCCTTATCAGTTGGAAGGAAGAGGAAAAACTCAGCCGCATCGTCGATCATGCTGAGCTGAAGAAAAACGACTACAACATCTCTCCCAGCCGTTACATATTCACGGGTGAAGCCGAGACCTACCGTCCGATTGCGGAGATCGTGGCGGACCTGGATGCGATTGAGGAAGAGGCCAAAGAGACGGACAAGGCCTTGCGGGAGATACTCAGCCAATTGGGAGTGTAACCGCAGATTACGCAGATGGGGAATTGAACATGGATAAACAGAATGGACAGAATAAAAAGCGCCACGGGCGCATAACGGAGGGCGGGTTTTCCAACCCGCCTTATAAAGTCAATGGCGGACCCGCCTCCCGGCGTGGGGTAATAACCACAGAGGTCACAGAGGGGGGAAATTGAGAATGGGGAGAGAATTAACCACAGATTTTGCAGATGAACGCAGATTTAATAACGGAGGGGGGACTTTCCAGTCCCCCACCACGCCGTAGACCTCTGGCGAAGGCGGGTCCCCCAATAATCGAACCAGGATCATGGGGGAGATTCTGAAAAAATAGAGGTATGAGTGCTTGGGAAACAAGACGACTCGGAGACGTGCTCCAGCTCAATTACGGTAAAAGCCTTCCCGTGAAGAGTCGTAAAAATGGGCCGATTCCTGTATATGGTTCCAACGGGGTTGTCGGGACACATAAAGAGTCAATTGTCGATAAGCCAGGCATCATCGTTGGACGAAAAGGATCGGCTGGCCGAGTCCACTATTCTCGCGGTCCGTTTTGCCCTATTGATACGACCTTCTTTGTGACCCAAGACGACGCACCGGGCATCGACCTCGATTTCTTGTATTACTTTCTTCGACACGTTGACCTGACGCGAATTGTCGGGGATGTCGGCGTTCCAGGGTTAAACCGAGAAATGGCATACATGGAGCAAGTCCACTTCCCGGCAACCCTCCCCGAGCAGAAGAAAATCGCACACATTCTTTCGACGGTGCAGCGGGCAATCGAAGCGCAGGAACGAATCATTCAGACCACCACCGAGCTGAAGAAGGCCCTCATGCACAAACTCTTCACCGAAGGCCTCCGCAACGAACCTCAAAAACAAACAGAAATCGGCCCCGTGCCCGAGAGTTGGGAGGTGGTTCCTTTCGAACTTTTTGCGACCCTTCAGCGTGGCTACGATCTTAGGAAGCAGGACTTTAAAGAAGGCTCAATCCCAGTAATTGGAGCCACGCAGGTGATCGGGTATCATGACACAGCGAATGTTAAGGCTCCGGGCGTAACTGTTGTCCGAAGCGGGTCTTCTGCAGGAAAGCCCCTCTATATTCCGGAGGATTTCTGGGCACACAACGTTGTTCTGTATGTAAAAAATTTCCACGGGAACTTCCCGAAATTTGTTTACTATAAGATCTTGGCATTGGACCTCACGCAATATCGGCAAGGTGTGGCCGTTCCGACACTAAACCGGAATACCTTTAGCGCAATCGAGGTTGCACTGCCGCCACAGAAGGAGCAACAAGAGATCGCAAACGCCTTGGATTCGGTCGAAGATAGATCTACAAGTGCCGAGCGCAAAAAAGCACAACTTCAGGAACTTTTTCGAACCCTTCTCCAGGAACTGATGACCGCAAAAACTTGCGTTCAACACCTTAAAATCCTGAAACAATGAGTGCCCCAGACACGCCCATCAAGATCTCTCATTCTCTTTGGCCTAAGGGCTCGGAATGGCGCCGTTGGGACCCGCATGTCCACACCCCTGAGAGCAAGCTCGGCGATCCATTCGGGAGGTTAACCTGGGATGATTATTTGGATGCTCTCGAGCAAGCTGCGAAGGACTCCGAAATCTCGGTAATTGGCGTAACGGATTACATGACGATCGACGGCTATGAAAAGCTACTCAGAGAGCATCGCTCAAACAATCGTCTTGAAACTGTCGATCTGTTAGTTCCGAACATCGAGTTCAGAATGATGCCCCAAACCGATGACGGCAAAGCACTCAATCTGCATCTTCTTGTTGATCCAAAAGAATCGAACCATGTCGAACGCATCAAACGGTCATTACGAAATCTCAAATTTAAATACGATGGGGAAATATACGGTTGTTGCCGGGAGGAACTGATTGAGTTTGGTAAAGCCCAAAACCCGTCAATCACGGACGACGAAAGCGCTTACAAATTTGGAATTGAGCAGTTCAAGCCAGATAGGACGGTTATCCAGGATTGGCTAGACAAGGAAAAATGGTTGAGAATGAACTCCTTAGTTGGAATTGCCAACGGTAAGGATGGAATCAGTGGCTTACCTATTGATGGTTTCGGAGCGATACGTGATGAGATTCTCAAATGGTGCGACTTTGTCTTCTCTGGAAATCCTTCAGACCGGGAGCACTATCTCGGCCAGAAGGAGAGCACCCCAAAAGAGAAGATTATTCAACAATACAGGTCTCTAAAGCCATGCATTCATGGCTCAGATGCGCACAATGTCGATTCGCTATTCAAGCCCGATGAGGATCGGTTCTGTTGGATCAAGGCAGACCCTACGTTTGAAGGCCTTCGGCAGATTCTTTGGGAGCCTGAAGACCGCATTCATGTTGGGACCTTGCCTCCGCAACCAGCAGATCACAGCCAACAAATTGGCAAGATCTTGATTACAAACTCCTCCGGCTGGTTTTCGACGGACTCGATAGAACTAAATCGTGGGCTTGTAGCGATCATCGGAGAGAAAGGTGCCGGAAAAACAGCCATAGCCGACCTTGCGGCCTTTGCGGCTGGTTTTCCGATGGATCCGAAGTCCCAGTCTTCTTTCATCACGAAAGGCGGATCGCATCTCGCGGGAGTGAACGTCAAACTGGAATGGGGCGGCGGGGAGAAGACCAGTGGAACACTCACAGATCAGCCCTACAGTGCAAGCAGGCCTAAAGTTCGATATCTCTCGCAAGATTTTGTCGAACGGTTGTGCTCGGCAGACCACGAAGGCACTGAACTGCAGAAGGCGATTGAAGATGTGGTTTTCGCCAAACTCGATGAGATTCAGAAGGAAGGATATTCATCATTTGGGGAGCTCCGAAAGGCCAGAGAAGCCGCCTCCAATATACGAAGGGAGTCTTTACGAGGGAAGTTAGCTACTCTGCACAAGGAAGTCGACCGCTTACAGGACTCGATTGATCAGCGCGGCGCGAAGATGAAAGGGAAGAATGAAGCTGAAAAACAGGTAGACGATCTAAAGAAGCAACTCCCAGATGTAACTCAATCGGTCGACAAAAAGGTCTTAGGAGATCTCGAAAAGCAACAAGCCCTTCTAAAAGAGATTGAGGAGGAAGTCACCACTAAGAATAGAAGGAGGAGAAAGATTGAAAGCGCAACCAAGTCGTATATTGAGCTGAAGAAAACTATCATGCAGGAGGTTGATTCGATCAGCAAACAACTTTCCAGAGCCGGGGTAGATGAAACGACGCTAGCCAAACTTGCGCCGGTCTGGTCATCTGAAGTGGAAGGACTTCTCAACAAGGAAATTGAGAAACTCGATTCGGAGGTTGCCAGCCTTAGAGGCAAGCTGGAAGACAGGGAAGATGGTCGATCGGTCGTAGCTGTGAAGAGAAGGATCAAGAAGCTTCAGGAAGTCGTCGCCAAGGATGATGTCAGTCGGAGGCGCCTTCTTGACCTACAGAAGCAAATTTCAGAGCGGACAGCTACCGTGGAAAGACTCGAGAGGGAAATCAAAAATCTTGATGAGAAAGTCACCAAAAGCCTTGAGAAACGAAAGCAGAAACAAGTGGAACTTTACCTTGAAGTGTTTCAAGCGCTTTCTGCTGATAAAAAGGGCCTAAAGGAACTATATGCACCGATGCAGGCTGCAATCGATGCGCTCGGAGATGAGATGCAGTTTAGCGTATCGGTGGGTTACCTAATTGAGGCAAAGTCCTGGCTGGACCGGTCTGCGCGTTTCTTTGACGGACGACGAATTGGAGCAGATGCAAAACGCTCACAGATTGAGAAAATCGTAGAAACGAAACTGGTTCCCGCCTGGAAAAGCGGTGATAAAACTGTTATTAAGCCTGCAATTGAGGAGTTATTGGCCGCAGTAGATCCAAACACATTTCCCGGAAAGTTCGGCACTTCCAAGCTATCTCGAGTCGAACTCTATGATTGGCTGTTCTCTGTCGAGCACATCGAGCTAAGCTACAAGATCCGATACTCAGGAACAGAATTAGAGTATCTCTCACCGGGAACGCGCGGAATTGCGCTTCTCGTCCTGTATCTGCTAATGGATGAGGATGACACTCGTCCACTGGTAATTGATCAGCCGGAAGGGAACTTGGACAACTCCTCTGTCTACGAACAGCTAGTTCCCTACATTAGGAAGGCGAAGAAACGTCGTCAGGTTATTCTAATTACCCACAACCCAAACCTCGTGGTGGCAACTGACGCTGAACAGATCATTATCGCCACAGCCGTGCGTCCATCTTCCCAGCCCTATCCCTGTCTGCACTACGACGCAGGATCGTTGGAGCATTCTGATATTGGTGAAAAGCTTGGAATCCGAGAGGCTGTTTGTCTCCTTCTTGAAGGGGGCGAGGATGCGTTCAAAGCGCGGGAGAATCGGTATTCTTTATCACTATAGTCTCCTACTATCATGGCCACCCCCTACAAACACAAAATGGTTCAAGCCTGTATAATGAAGAATGCACAGGATCGGATGGACGTCTGTGTTGATCGCGTGGAAGCCGAGGAAAAGAGGGTGAATTTTTCAACCCGCCAATCCTGGCGAGACGTGGGCAAGAATCCTCGCGCTCCGTTGTCTCTCCCTCATGAACTGATGACCGCGAAGACCCGAGTTGGGAAAATTGATTTGAACTTCGACTTAACTCCAGCTTATGCCCGAGGATACTGACCAATTCTCAGCCGCGGAACCAGCGCTCGGATATTTATACCAAGTCCGGTGTGCACTTCTCTGGAGCCTGCAAAGACTCCCTAACGAGCCTTTTTTTGAAACTTCTATTGAAACCCTTGATGACGTTACGATTGAGACTGACGGTGTGCCTCGTGAGCTTCTGCAGACTAAGCTACACAAAAACCGAGGCGCCAATTTAACGGACACATCGCCGGACCTTTGGAAAACACTTCGAATATGGATCGCCGCTTTTGAGGCGGGCCAAATTACCACAGAAACAGTGCTCTACCTTGTGACTACCGAGAAGGCCGCCTCGGGAACAATTGCTGGACATCTTAAACCTTCAAACAGAAGAGATTTCAAGCCGGTCCTAAGGAAGCTAGAAAAAATAGCTCAGAAATCCACCAATCAAGCAAACTCAACAGCATACCGAGCCTACCTTGGAATGACACCCCAAGAACGGGAATGCTTGATTACCCGAGTATTTGTCATTGATGGTGCCCCTGATGTTGACGACCTCGATCAGTTGCTGAGGACCGAGGTTTTTCATGCGTGTTCGCGTAAACATCAAGTTGCCTTTCTTGAATACTTGGAAGGATGGTGGTTCCGTAGGGCACTCGAACAACTTCAGAATATCGACCGTGGAGATCGAATCTCTTCAGAGGAACTGGAATATAAGATGGCTGACCTTCGCGAGCAGTTTCATCAAGACTCTCTGCCGATTGCTGACGATTTGCTCAATTACAAATTGGATGACGAAACTGCTGAAATTTACCGCGAATTTCCCTTTGTTCAGCAAATCAGGCTCGCGACTACTCACGCAATGCGAATCTTCTCTGCAATTCAAGACTACTACCGAGCATTCGAACAGCGATCCCGATGGCAACGACAAGATCTTCTGTTTGTTGGTGATCTCCAAATCTATGAAAAGAATCTTATCGAAGAGTGGGAACTCCTGTTTGCGGCTGTAGAAGATCGATTAGGAGAGAAACCCACGGATGATGACAAGAGAGCCGCAGCGCAGAAAGTTTTGTATTGGGCGGAGTTGGGCGATGCCAAAGCCAGAATAAGGAAAGAGGTTTCCGAACCGTTCCTAACGAGAGGGTCACTTCATATACTATCCGATGAATTGCGTATTGGATGGCATCCTGAATTCCGCAAACGCCTCCAGCACCTCATGGAAAGGCGGGTCGTATGACACCGTGGCATGAACGAGTATACGAGGAGCGCAGTCTCTTTAACCCAGCATTCTGCTCTATATTGCTGTGGCATGCAGGGAAAGGAGCTGTTGGGAATCCAAACTCGCTTCGATCTTCTCTTAGCTACATAGAGGCGTTTCTAATCCTTCCGCTTGTCCTGCATCAGGGAACGCGGGAATCATTGCCTTCTCGAATAGATTCCTCTCTTCCCGTTTGGATTAAAAAGAATCCTTTGGTCATCGCAAGTCTTCCAGACCGTGCTAGAGCGTTAGTCCCGCACACTAAGGAAGCGTTAGTTTTCGGCGGAATTGGTGCACTCTACCAATTCGAGAGTAACCATTTGCTCGTGAATAATGAGCGTGAATCTGGTATTAGAGCGATGCTTCGCCAAACATCGAATGAGGTGCAGCAGTGTGCAAAGAAAGCTCGCTTCCTTGGAAGGTGGTTCACCTACACCGGGACACCCGAAACCATTTTCACGTTACTAGGAATCCGACCATGAGTATTCAAATTCTTGATATCGTCCTTTATTCGCATGATGGCAAATCTCGTGTCCTTTCGCTGAAGCCGGGAAAAGTAAACGTAATCACTGGGGCCTCAAAGACAGGTAAATCTTCCCTGATCGACATTGTGGATTACTGTTTCGGAAGTCGGAGTTGCCGAGTTCCCGTCGGCATAATTCGACAGTCTGTTTCGTGGTTTGGCCTTCGACTTCAAATTGGAGACGGTCAAGCTTTTGTCGCGCGAAAGTGTCCCCTTGCATTGAAAGATTCCTCTGAGGAGTGCTTAATTGCGATGGGCGCTGAAGTTGAAGTCCCTGATTTTGAGAAACTGAGGAAGAATACAAATTCTGCTGGCGTGGTTTCCAATGCGTCTGGATGGGCTGGAATCGGTGAGAACATTCATATCCCTCCCCAGGGGCAGACCCGCCCACCGCTTGCTGCAACCATCCGGCATGGCCTTATGCTGTGCTTTCAACCTCAGGATGAGATCATAAGAAGGACACAGCTATTTCATTCGACGGACGATTACTGGAAGGCTCAAAGCCTGAAGGATTCGTTGCCATATTTCCTGGGAGCTGTTGAAGACGACTATGTTCGGAATCAAGAAAAGCTCCGAAATTTGAAAAAACAGCTTCGCGGTGTATCAAAGCAAATCCGCGAGTTGGAGGCGCTACGAGGCGAGGGTTTAGGCAAGGTGCACGGACTACTTGCCGAAGCTAAGGACGCAGGATTCAATTTTCCAACAGCCAGCGATGATTGGAGTGAGATTGAGATCATTGAAGCTCTGAGGGCCGTTAACTCCAGGCCCGTTATAGAATTTGAGGGCAAGGATTTTGGTTCTCAAGAATACCATCGATTGTCTGGCGAGCGTGAGAAGCTCCTAAACGAACAGCGCCACCTGCGCAGCCAGATTGAAGCGGCGAGGTCATTTGAGTCAGCCGAGACCAGATTCGCAGAAGAAGCGCGCGAACAAGAATCGCGGTTAATCAGTATTGGTATCTTTAATGAAGAAGACGAACATTCCTGCCCACTATGCTCAAGTGTTTTGGAAGAGGACTCGAGGGCTCCTCAACCTGAAGTAATACGAGAGTCGTTGGGGCAGATTTCCAAACAGCTTGAACAGGTTGCCCGCAATTCGCCATACGTTGAGAAAGCTATTGCTAAATTGAGCGAAGAGCTTAGAGAGGTTAGGGCTCGCTTAGGCCAGAACCGGGAAGAAATGCAGGCAATCCGTCAGACCGACGAGCGATTGCAACAAATCAAGGACGAGGCTGCTAATAAAGCTTACATTCTTGGCCGAATTAGCCTCTATCTCGAAAGCATTCCTGAACTTTCGAGCACCCAACATTTAGAGGAGCTAAGAGACCGATTAAAGGCGGATATTCAAAGAGTCGAGGGACTGGTCTCAACTGAACAAATTCAGGAGAAACTCGAGTGGATTCTCTCGCGAATCAGTGTCGAAATGACTAAATGGGCTCTAAAGTTAAAGCTTGAGCACTCCAAGGGATCACTACGGTTCAACCACAAAAAGCTCACGATTGTCGCCGACTCACCGGAAAGGCCCATACCGATGGAACGAATGGGAAGTGGAGAGAACTGGGTCGGTTACCATTTGATCGCTCACCTTGCCTTCCATAAGTGGTTCGCGAACTATTTTCGCCCAGTTCCCCACTTCCTGTTCCTTGATCAGCCATCCCAAGTGTATTTCCCACCAGATTCTGCAGAAGACCTCTCAATCGAAGACCTTGGAAATGACGACAGAACGGCACTGCGGCGTATGTTTAAACTAGTCTTTGAAGCTGTTGGTGATGTTGCGCCAGGGTTTCAAGTAATCATCACTGAACATGCTGACATAAACGAGGATTGGTATCAGAGTTCGATCCGTGAGCGCTGGCGTGGAGTCAAGAAGTTGGTTCCAGAGGATTGGCCCAGAATATAATTTCATGCCCACTCCCTCCAAACAAAAACCAGCCAAACCTAAAGGATAGCAAAAGCCCAAAGATGAATCCTGACTTGTTCAGCGAAATAAAGAAGCTGCGGAACGAAATTGCCCATTCGAATCCAAAAATCATTGCAGAACGTCTCAAGTCACTTGGGGTCTCGATTCCTGCTGAGAGGTTGCCAGAACTGCTTCCCACATTTCTCCAAAATTTCGGGAGGTACCATACCAGACATAAAAATTTTCCGCCGGTTCTTTCTGACGTTATCCGGAAACTCCTTGAAGGCCGTTCGGTTCAAACACTCTTAGACCCATGGGCTGGATTGGGAACCATGTTGGCGATAGCTCAAAAAGCAACTTCTTCTTCGAAATGCCTTGCCTTCAATCCCGACGCTGCAGAGGTCGAATTAGCAAAGGTGGTGTTTCCTCAAGCGGAATGGCAAATCGGCCAGCCGCTGAGCTTGTTGCACAAGCTCGGGGACTCCATCAACGTTATTGTCAGTTGTTTCCCTTTTGTTCCTACAAATTTGAAATCTATGGAATTGGAGGACACAGCAGGGAATCCGATAAAACTGAGGGACGAGCTTGGGAATCTAATACTTGCTGCCGCGACGGCACGTCTTTCCGAAGACGGTATGGGGCTGTTTGTTGTCCCGCCTTCGTTCTTTTTTACAAAAAGATCAGTTCTCAGGAAGTTCCCAAAACTTGGATTCAATGTGGAGGCCGCGCTTGTCCTTCCCGCTGGCTCATTGTCGCCTTACACATCTATCGACTCTTACTTGTTGGTGGTGAACAAAGTGGCGAACCAAAAAATGTTCGTTGCCCAGTTATCTAACGACCACAAGGCGAACTCACAGATTCTTACAAATCTCAGAAATCGCAAGGTGGGCGGTACAGTTGAACTTGGTCGGTACATTGATGCCCTCGAGTTCCGTAGCATCGATTCCCTTCGTGCCGGAAAGTATTTCGAATCGGCCAGGAAGGAAATCGGTTTCCCGGCGGTATTGCTCGAAGATCTTGCAACGGAAATCACTCTTGGGCGGTTCGGGAAAGGCTTTAAATTCCCTACAGCAGCAAACGCTATATTCATCCCTATGATTGGACATAGCAACGTAGTGGATTCGATTGATGAGTTGACTTTAAAGGCGCAGAACTACGCTCAGGTTGTTATCGACCCATCAAGGTCCTTAGCCACATTCATTACTCAATTCCTGAACTCTGAGCTTGGGAAAAAGATACGCGAATGGGGGAAATCAGGAACCACTATTCAGAAGCTGAACAAACGGAGCTTGAAGAAACTTCGAGTTTTCATTCCCGATTTAGCTACCCAACGCCAGATGCTTGGGATTGAAGCTCGTATAACAGCCGAGGAAAATACCCTACTTAACCTTCAGAACGAATTGTCTGATTTGAGGCGGGACTTGTGGAGAAATCCACGGTCTGCGTATTCTGTAGATCAACGGGTAAGCAAATTTTCGACCAGAATGTCTGGAAACCTGAAGGAGCAGGCCAGTATTGGATTAGATCAATGGATTGAAACAATTCCGTTTCCCATCGCGTCGATACTTCGGAGGTGGCAGGCGACTCAAAGTGACGATTTCAGAGCCAAGCAGGAGCATCTTCTCCATTTCTTCGAGGCTACGACAGAATTCATTAGTGTCATCCTTCTCAGTGCTTTCAGTAGAAATGATGCACACTTTGAGCCACACAGGAAGAAGCTTAATGAGGCAATGAAAAAGAAAAACCTAAGCTACCAACGTGCGACTTTCGGCGCCTGGAAGTTAGTCGTGGAATACCTCGGGAAACAGACCCGGTTGCTTCTTCAAGAGAAAAAAGGGAATGGCAGAGCGGTCTGTGCAGAGATCTTTTCGGACGACACGCTGAAGCTTCCCCGCCTACTGAGTAGCAAAGGTATCGCAGCTGTTCTCGGAAAAACAAACAAGATGCGCAACGATTGGAGTGGGCATGGTGGCGTTTTAAGCCAAGAGCAAGCAAAGCTCCATAATGCGAAACTTCTTGGTGAGGTGGAAAAACTTAGGCGAGCGATGTCTGACCTATGGGATAGTTCGGTGATGGTGAACGCGCTGCATTGCAGGCCGCGTAGAGGGATTGTCGAGAATGAAATCCGGATCCTACAAGGGAGCAATAGCCCGTTCCTCAAGGAATCGCGTGAGATGTCCACATGGCTAGATGTCGCTAGGCTTTACATCATCAATGGAAACCAGCGAAACGCTCTAGAGCTTCTGCCCCTCATTCAGTTTAGTGCGTCTCCAAAGACTGCAATGAACGCCTGCTATTTTTTCAATCGGATTGAGCAAAATGGTGCGCGATTCGTGTCTTATCATTATACCGGTCAACCCGAGCTTCCTGGTCAGTTTCAAGAAACGACCGAAGCGATCAAGCGGCTTACGGAGGACTGACCCATACCTATCCCCGGTGATTACAAGACCGTCCACACTAGATCCCATAATCAATCGGACTTCGTTCCCGACTCTTGTAACGTATACGATACAATTTTAGCATGATAACCGAAAAGGCCAGGCACGATGAATGGCTCTATGAACAACTCAAAGAACCCGGCTTTGGTGCCGAGTATCTAACCGCGGCAGCCGAGGACGAGGAGTCTGTGGTGTTCCTGCAAGCGTTCCGCAAGGTCGCTGAGGTTCAGGGAATGGCAAAGGTTGCCAAACGAGCCAAGATCCCACGGGAAAGTCTCTACCGTATGCTTTCCGCAAAGGGCAATCCTCGTTGATCGACGCTCGCTCCGGTCGTCCGGGCGACTGGGGAATTGAACATGGATGGACAGGATGGACGGGATTAGGAGAGAATAACCACGGATTACACGGATGGGCACGGATTTAAAATAGGGCGGGGGATATGGTAATGGGGGACAGGAAAGTCCCCCCTCCGTTGAGGGAAGACGAGGCGGGTTGGAAAACCCGCCCTCCGTTGGGGAAAGGCGTGGTGGGGGACCCGCCTCCCGGCGTGGCAGGCTGGAAAGTCCCCCCTCCGTTAATTACCTGTCGAAGATATCGAAAAAGAAATCAAGACATGGACTTCAAAGTAATCCGGCCTCCCTCCGCCGGATTAGACCTCAAGGAGATCGTTTCCCACATTGTGGAGGACAAATCGGAATTCTGGAACACTCCGTTCCAGAAAAAGAATCTGTGAAAATCTGCGTCATCTGTGGTTAAGTTCCTCATTCCGTCTTGCGCATGAAGCCTGGTGAACACGAAAGCCTTTCTTCTCGGGCGGTTTTCGCAAAAAAGGGTTGAGAATCTTCCCAACGTACGTTCGTTTATAGGCGAAAAATCACCACTACCCCATCAATCGTCTCTCATTGTTTCTTCCCCTAAAGGGACCATGCAGCCATGGAAACCTTGAATAATATCCCCTTGGCTAAGTGGTCTACTTTTTTGGTAGCTGGGCTTATCCGTGAAAGAGCGTTAAACAGAGAATGGTGGAAGGCAGCAGGCTATTGGGGCTAGTGATCTCACACAATTATTGGGAGGGTACGGTATAATGATTGAAGACTCAAAGAAACCTTCGAGGACTCAGCGAGAGCAGGCTTACGCAGCACTTGTTAAGGAGGCACAAAATCGTCCTGGAATCCGCGAGATCATGAGTGTGTACGAGGACTGGCGCCAAGTGGACCGCGGGCTCGATCCCTATCGAATGGCGACGCGCGAGCCACAGCTCGTATCAGCCACCGACCATGCGAATCCGTAGTGATCTGATATGCCTATATGGAGTGAAATCCTCCGGGAACTAGACCAATCGACTCCACAGGGCTCGCCTCCAGATTTCGACGGTGTCAGGCGGAAATATCTCGCCGGCCTCCACAGACACACCGGGCGCAACGTAGTATTGTACGCATCGGGTTGGTTACAAAAGGAAGTTCCACCGGCGCTCACGTCCATCAACGACGAGGACATTCATGCTCTCATGGAAGTCACCTCGGGACTGAAAGGCACGAATCTTGATCTGATTCTCCACAGCCCAGGTGGTTCACTAGAAGCTGCTGAGGGCATCGTTTCCTATCTGCGGTCTAGATTCCAGCACATTAGAGTTATCGTGCCGGAACTAGCCATGTCAGCGGCAACCATGATCTCGTGCGCGGCTAACGAGGTCTTGATGGGGAAGCACTCCTTCCTCGGCCCCATTGACCCACAAATCCTCGTCTCCACTCCATTGGGCCAACGTTATGTACCGGCTCAGGCCGTTCTCGATCAATTCGATAAGGCTCAACGGGAATGTCAAGATCCGAGGAAGCTATCAGCGTGGTTGCCAATGCTAAGTCAATACGGACCGGACCTATTGGTACAATGCGAAATGTCCATAAGCCTTTCCAAGGAACTGGTTAAAACGTGGCTAGGCGCCTACATGTTCGCTGGAATCGAAGATCTTAGTGAGCGTGAAGGTCGCGCGCAGTCTGTCTCCACTTGGCTTGCGAAGCACACCACATTTAAAAGCCACAGCCGTCATCTTCCGAGGCCTTTGTTGTTGGAGAAAGGGCTTTTTGTTTCCCCATTAGAAAATGACGAGGAACTGCAGGATCTCTCCTTGTCAGTATTTCATGCAACGACGCACACGTTTGGTGGAACTGGTGCTACCAAAATCGTCGAGAACCACCTTGGCCGGGCATTCATCAAAAGTCACCACGTTCCGCAACAACCAAAAGCGGTCCAAATCGACCTAGGCCCAGGCCTTGCTCCGGGACAACCCAACAAACCTGCGGGCTAGGAGCGATATTGATAAAATGGGCGACTAATTGGTATGTGGTGGTCCTCAAGCAAATTTCATAACTGCAGATTTCGCAGATGGGCGCAGGTTGAAAAACGGGGTGGAGATAGAGATTTGAATTTGGGGGACAGGAATTTCCCCCCTCCGTTAGTACATCCGTGCTCATCCGTCTAATCCGTGGTTATTCTCTCACGATTCTCCCTGCCTTTTCATTCCTAATTCCTCATTCCTAATTCTTAATTCGTGAGCTTTGCGAACTTGTCCCCCTTCCTTTTTAATCTGCGGCATCTGCGGTTAAATATTCCATAAACTCAATGAAGCCCGGTGAACATAAGACCGTCCAGACCAGGATCCTGAAGTACGCGCAGGAGATCGGCTGGACGTTTGTGTCCCGGCCGAGGGCCGAGGAAAGGAGGGCGGGTTTTCCAACCCGCCAATCCAGGCAAGACGCGGGCAAGAATGCCCGCGCTCCATTGTCTCTCTTCTTCGACGACCTGCTCGATGCCAAGGTGCGGGAATTCAATCCGCGTTACGCCGAGGCGGAATTGCTTGGCAGGTTCAGACACTTTCGGACCAACATCTACGGCAATCGGGAATTCGTGGATTACCTGCGCAATCGGGGAAAGTTCTTCGACCAGGAGGAGAACCGCGAGCGGGACCTGATCCTGATCGATTACGACAATCCGGCGCGCAACGTTTTTGAGGTCACTGAGGAATGGGGGTTTCACAACGGCCACTACGGCACGCGGGAGGACGTGGTCTTCCTCATCAACGGCATTCCAGTGCTGGTGATTGAATGCAAGAACGCCACTAAGGATGAGGGGGTAGCTCTGGGTATCGATCAGATCCGCCGCTATCACCGGGAGACGCCCGAGTTGTTCGTGCCGGAGCAGATCTTCACCGCCACGGACGCCATCGGCTTTTCCTACGGCGTGACGTGGAACACGGTGCGGAGGAATATTTTTAATTGGAAGCTAACGGAGAGCGGGTTTTCCAACCCGCTGCCTGAGAGATTTGGCGGGTTGGAAAACCCGCCCTCCGTTGAAGAAAGTGGTGGCGGGTTGGAAAACCCGCCCTCCGTTTTGCCCTCCTATTTCAATCCTCATGGTGAAATCGAGAGGACTGCGCATCGTTTGCCCCACTGGCAACAGGGCGAGGCGTGGGTGTTTGTAACGTGGCGATTGGGTGATTCGTTGCCAAAAGAGAAGCTGGATAAGTGGAACGAAGAGCGGGATAACTGGTGCAAACGCTATCCCGAACCATGGGATGACAAGACCAAGGAGGAATACCATGAACGTTTCTCCCGGCAGATCGATAGGTGGTTGGATCAGGGAAGCGGGTCGTGTGTGCTGAAAGACTCGTCGAACGCGAAGATCGTTGCGGATGCGCTACGGCATTTCGACGGCAAGTGGTATGAAATCGCGTCGTTCGTGGTGATGCCGAATCACGTGCATGTGATGTTTCGGCCATTGGGCCGGCATACGTTGGTAAAGATTGTGAAGTCATGGAAGGGTTTCACCGCGCGCGAGATCAACAAGCGAATTGGGAAGACCGGGGCGCTGTGGCAGGATGAGTATTGGGATCGGCTGATCCGGAGTGAGCGGCATTTTTCCAAGGTGGAGGAATATATCCGGGAGAATCCGGTGAATGCGCGGTTGAAGGAGTCGGAGTTTATTTTAATGGAGTGGGGGGATTATGGTAATGGATTATTTTATGGAAATGGGGGACTGGACAGTCCCCCCTCCGTTGAGGAAAGTGGTGGCGGGTTGGAAAACCCGCCCTCCGTTGGGGAAAGGCAAGGCGGGTTGGAAAACCCGTTCTCCGTTGAGGAAAGGCAAGGCGGGTTGGAAAACCCGCCCTCCGTTCTTGGTCAGTTGGAAGCCAAGGTGAAGAGCTTCTGCGCCATCCCGCAGGTGCTGGCTTTTCTGAAGGACTACATCGTCTTTGCCGAGAAGGACGAGGAACTGAACAAATACATTTTGCGTCAGCACCAGACCGGAGCGGTGGAGGCGACCGTCGAACGCGCCCTTACCCCCGACAGCACCCGAGGGTTGGTCTGGCACACCCAAGGCAGCGGGAAGACTTTCACTATGATCAAGGCGGCGGAGTTGCTATTAAAGGCGCCGGAGGCGAATAAACCCACCATCTTGCTGATGATCGATCGAAACGAACTGGAAGATCATATGATCAACAACCTCGCCGCGCTCGGTTTGGGCAATCTGGAGCACGCCAGCAGCATCGCCCGGCTCAACCAACTGCTGAGGGACGATTACCGGGGCATCATCGTGACGATGATTCACAAGTTTCACGACATGCCGGCAGATCTCAACACGCGGTCGAACATCTACGTTCTCATCGACGAAGCCCACCGCACCACCGGCGGGGACCTGGGAAACTTCCTCATGGCCGGCCTGCCCAACGCCACCTATATCGGCTTCACCGGAACACCGGTGGACAAGACGGCCTATGGGAAGGGAACTTTCAAGACTTTCGGTTGCGAGGACGACAAGGGCTACCTCCACAAGTATTCCATCGCCGAGAGCATTGAGGACGGCACCACCCTTCCGCTCTACTACCAACTCGCCCCCAACGAGATGTTGGTTCCACACGAAACCCTGGAGGCGGAATTCCTCGCTCTCTCGGACGCCGAGGGCGTGGCCGACATTGAGGAGCTGAACAAGATCCTGGAGCGGGCCGTGAACCTGAGGAATTTCCTGAAGGGGAAGGACCGGATTGAGAAGGTGGCGCGTGCGGTGAAAAAGCACTACTGCGAAAACGTCGAACCACTCGGCTATAAGGCGTTTCTCGTCGGGGTCGACCGCGAGGCCTGCGCCCACTACAAGCACGCTCTCGATCAATTCCTGCCGCCGGAGTATTCTGAGGTGGTCTACACCGGCAATAATAACGACTCCGCCCAGCTCAAGAAATTTCACCTCGACCCGAAACGAGAGCGGCAGATTCGCAAGAGTTTCGGCAAGCTCGACCAGATGCCGAAGATCCTCATCGTCACCGAGAAACTGCTCACTGGTTTCGACGCGCCCTTGCTCTATGCCATGTATCTCGACAAACCGATGCGCGACCACACCCTGCTGCAGGCCATCGCACGGGTAAACCGCCCCTACGAGAACGAGGCGCAGGAGATGGTGAAACCCCACGGCTTGGTCATGGATTTCGTCGGGATCTTCGACAAGCTGGAAAAGGCCCTGGCTTTCGACAGCGAGGAGGTCAACGCCATCGTCAAGGACCTGAAGCTGCTCAAGGTTCTGTTCAAGAACAAGATGGTCAAACAGGCGACCGGGTACCTTGCGTTAGTCGAAAACGACTTCATCGACAAGGACGTCGACAACCTCATCGAACACTTCCGGGACAAGGAAAGGCGCAAGGCCTTTTTCAAAGAGTATAAGGAAATAGAAATGCTCTATGAGATCATTTCGCCGGACAGATTTCTCAGGCCCTTCATGGAGGATTACAGAACGCTCAGCGAAATTTACAAAGTGGTGGCCAAGGCCTACACAAAGCGAGTCTACGTAGATCGCGACTTTCAAAGGAAAACCAATGAGTTGGTGCGGGGAAGAGTGGGCGCCATCCTCGACGAGGAGACACCGGACGAGGTTAAAATCAATAACGAGACATTGGAGGCAATTCTAAAGAAGAAGAGCGGTAAGCCCACCAAGGTGATCAACCTTATCAAGTCAATCGAAAGGTCAGCCGAAAAAGAAAGTGAGGATCCGTTTCTGGTAGCCTTGTCCGACTTGGCCAGGGCCGTGCAGGAGGGATTTGAAGAACGGCAAAAGTCGACTGAAGAAGCGCTGAATGATCTGGCAGAGGCTATTCGAAAGAATGAACACAGAAAGCGCGAGCAGGCCGAAAAGGGCATGGAGACAATTCAATACTTCTTTTACGATAAGCTGAAGGAACACGGCCTCCGGAATCCGGAAGTTGCCAGCAACCAAATCAAGGAAGTCATCCGGCGCTTCCCCAATTGGAGAACCAGCGACGGAGATCTACGGAGGTTGAGGAAGGAAGTAACTTTCGCTGTTTATTCTCAGGAAGATGAAGTGAACCGGGTAACAGCCATCGTGGAGGATATTTTCCATATCCTCCTAAGGAAGAATGGTGAATGAAGTGATTACAGCGAAGGACGCGTTCAAGCAGCGCGTTCATGAATGGGCCGCCAAGCTCGATGTCGAGGTGGTATGGTTGGGCGTTCGTCCCATGCGAAACAAGTGGGCCTCGTGTTCAACCAATGGACACCTGAATTTCAACAGCGACCTTTTGGGCCTGGAGACCGATTTGTGGGATTACGTCATCGTGCATGAGTTGCTCCACTTCTCCGTCCCGAACCACGGAAAATTATGGAAAAGCCTCTTGCGGGCCCACCTTGGTGATTACGAAGCCTTGGAACACCGGCTCAGCAGGAAATAGGAAGTGACCACGGAATTACCTCTCAACTGGAATTTAACGGAGGGCGGGTTTTCCAACCCGCCTTATAAAAGCAATGGCGGACCCGCCTCCCGGCGTGGCAGGCAGGAAAGTCCGCCTTCCTTTCGCCATCGCCCCTCGTCACTAACCACTGACAACTTGACGGGAATCCTGTCCTTAACTAAGTTTATCATACAAACTAGTTTGTGTTATTACAGACGAGTCTAATCGAAAGGACTACACCATGAAAACCAAGGCCTCCAACGACCAGTTGCCTAGCGAGTCGATCAAAGAGATTCCCACGTGGACCCGACGCTATGCTCGGAATCAGACGCTCCCGTTCTTGTTCTCCCTGTTCGTGTGCCTAGTTTGGAGCCTTCTGGCCCGCTCAGGGGCGAAGCTTGCAATTCAGTCATTCAGAGCGGGGCACATCATGGAATTCTGTTTGGCAATGGCAATTGTTGCCGCGCTGGTTTCCTTCATCATCTGGTTCATCGTGCCGCACTGGGGCGGCAGGTGGGTCCAGAAACTCACGAAGAGAATCTTCAATGACCATGGAAATGTGGTCCTTGCGGTCCCTGCAACTCAAAGAAACCGATTCTGGCCCCAATACCTGCTAGCCGGCATGTTCCTGCTGGGAGTGCCGATTTCGGTGATTCTGACACACTGGGGCTACCTTCCATACGGTTATCTGCAGCCGGTGTCGGCAATATACGCCGTACCCGTTATGATCGTCATGTTCATTTCGATGCGCTCAACTCTTAGTCCGCTTTTTCTCCTGTGGCCGATTCTGTACTGCATTCACGCCATCCTGGTGGTGGTAGGCGCACCGATTCAATTCGCAGGAGAATGGCGCGTTCTAAACCTACTTATACCGACTGTCGGATACGGCGTCTTGACCGGGGTGGTGGGATATCTATTCGGCCAATATTCCTTGAAGAGGGTGCGGGATATTGCATCCGGCGGAGAAACAAGACCATGACCAGAGGGCTCGACCGGGTTGTTCACGAGCCGGCCAGACTCCGAATCTTGATGCTGTTGTCTGCTGTCGATGAGACCGATTTCAAGTTCTTACAATCGACCCTGGGCTTGACCAATGGCAACCTGTCGTCTCACATGAACCGCTTGGACCAGGCCGGGTACGTGAGGATTCTGAAGGGGTTCGTCGGAAAGGTGACCCAGACGCGGTACCATCTGACCGAGGAAGGCAAACGGGCTCTTTGTGGCTACTGGAACCAGATTGACGAGATTCGATCGCTCTCATCGAACGTGAGCTGATAGGCGAAATTGCAGGCGTACATCATCTCAGGATGGTAAGGGGTCAGTTCGTAATTTTTGACTTTTTGGAAAGGCCCGAATAGGGATTAACCACAGAGGGCCCAGAGAACATCCGCCTTCGCCGAAGGTCTAGGACGTGACAGGGAGGGGGAGAGAGGGGAATAGCCGCGAAAGAGCGCAAAGAGCACAAAAGGGAGAAGAAGATGAACCGCAGATTTCGAAGATGAGCGCAGATGAATAAAGGAGGGCGGGTTTTCCAACCCGCCAATTCGTAGGGGCGAGGCATGCCTCGCCCACATTCCTGCCTGTCACGCCGGGAGGCGGGTTCCCCAAAGGAAGAGAGGAGGTAACTCTCGCAAAGAGCGCCAAGGGGCGCAGATGGGGCTGGCGCCCGGTGGAGAGTGAAGAGTTGATAGTGGAGAGAAGGGAGCGCCAGCGGCGCCTCTCTCCCTTAGCGTCCTCCGCGTTCTTTGCGAGAGTCAAATCCTGTTCGCGAAGCGATCCTGTTCCGGGAAGCAGGCCGCATCAACGTTTGGCTTTGCGAGCGGCCTTGAACTGATCGAAGTCAAATGGCAAAGCCTCACCGCTTTCAATGCCTTCCTGAACAGCTGCCCTAAGGGCAGCCATTTTGGTTTCCTGGTCCTGTAAGAGCCTGAGACCCGCACGAACCATTTCGCTGGCAGAGCCATATCGGCCATTTTTAACCCCTCCTTCAATAAATTGACTGAGTTCGTCTCCAATTTCCACACTTGTATTTCGCGCCATGACAAAGTCCAATTTACCAACAGTTACAGATATTTGGTAATCCAACCATACTGTCAATAGCCCACTGAGATTTAGGAGGGATTAACCACAGAGGACACAGAGAGCACAGAGGAGAGGCGCCGAGGGGCGCCAATTAGGAATGAGGAATGAGGAATTGGCTTAGCGCCCTTGGCGATCTTTGCGAGAGTCAGATCCTCCTCGCGAAGCGATCCTGTTCCTGCGAAGCAGGATCAAGTGACTGAAAGGAACGTTGTTAAAATAAATAAGGAATTTTGTGCTTCTGTGCTTTTTGTAGCTAAAATTATCGTGCCTTCCGCATTCATGGATAAGGGCGCGACAGGAAGAGAGGAGGGAATTTGGGAAAATCCACTATTCACTCGTCACTGGCAACGAGTCCCTGATAATTGCCCCGGAAGGATGAATCGATCCGTCTTCAGCAGAACCATTTTAATCCTGGTTGCCGGTATTGGCTTTCAGTTGTGGGGTGCGGAGGATGACCGGGGACCCTTATCTCCTGCCGCAATCGATGATGAGGTCCTGGTTTCTGCGAACGACTACCCTGGAGATTGGCTGAATCATGGTTTGGACTACGCTGAAACGCGTTACAGTCCGCTCGGTCAAATCGACTCGGAAAATGTCGACCGGCTGGGATTGGCCTGGACCCTTGAACTCGGGACAAAACGAGGTATCGAGGCCACCCCTATCGTGGTCGATGGAAAAATGTATGCCAGTGGAACCTGGAGCGATGTGTTTGCCATCGATGCCAGGGACGGAACCATGCTTTGGCATTGGGATGCCGAGGTTCCACGGGAATATGGAGACAAAACTTGTTGCGACGTGGTTAATCGGGGAGTTGCGGTGTATCGCGGTAAGGTTTTCGTGGGCACTTTGGACGGACGGATCGCGGCCATCGATGCTGGAACCGGCGAAACCGTTTGGGAAACCCTGACGGTCGATCTTGAAGGTTTCCATACCATCACCGGGGCGCCGCGGATCGTCAAAGGCAAGGTGATCATTGGCAATGGAGGGGCCGAGTTCGGCGTGCGCGGTTACGTGTCGGCTTACAATGCGGAAACGGGGGAGATGGAATGGAGGACCTATACGGTGCCGGGTAATCCCGCTTTGCCCTTTGAATCGGAAGCCATGGAGATGGCGGCTAAAACCTGGAACGGGGAATGGTGGAAATACGGCGGAGGAGGAACGGCGTGGGATTCTTTTGCTTACGATCCGGAACTCGATCTGTTGTATGTCGGAACCGGCAATGGTTCTCCCTGGAACCGGCACATACGTAGTCCTGGAGGAGGAGATAATCTCTTCCTGTCCAGTATCCTGGCGTTGAATCCGGACGACGGGGAATATGTCTGGCATTACCAGACTACACCGGGGGAATCATGGGATTTTACCGCAACCCAGCATATGGTCCTGGCCGATCTGGAGCTGAACGGAGAAATGCGTCAAGTGATCATGCAAGCGCCGAAGAATGGATTCTTTTTCGTGTTGGATCGTAGGACGGGAGAATTTCTGTCGGGTGAGCCCTATGTCGAAGTGACCTGGGCGACCGGGATCGATCAGGAGACGGGCCGTCCCATCGAAGCCCTGGGAGCAGATTACAAATACGCTCCCATGACCATATCTCCCGTCGTTTGGGGAGGCCACAACTGGCACCCGATGTCTTACAATCCAAATACCGGGCTGGTCTATATTCCGGCTACGCTCAGAACCGGCACCTATGAGCAAGATGAGAACTTTGTGAGAAGGACGGACGGACCGTATAATTTTGGGGCAATTGTCAGTGGGACGGTTCCATCGACCGGGCACCTGCTCGCCTGGGATCCGGTCCGACAGGAGGAAGCCTGGAGAGTGCCTCATGCGATCGACTGGAATGGGGGCACCATGACGACGGCGGGCAATCTGGTGTTTCAGGGCACGGGCGACGCTCGATTTATGGCATTCGATGCCGCCACGGGGGAAACCCTTTGGGAAATGTTTACGGGGACTGGTATTATCGGAACCCCGGTTACCTACCTTGTCGATGGCGTCCAACACGTGACTATCCTGGCGGGCTGGGGTGGAGCTTACGGATTGACCTTAAGTCCGGGAGGCGAGGCGGTCAATTACCAGCAGGTGGGTCGAGCGTATACTTTCAAACTGGATGGGTCAGCGCCCTTGCCGGAGTTTGCCGTCTTGGACAGACAGGTGCCGGAAGTAACGGAGCAGCATCGTCCTACACCGCAGTCGGCGGATCAGGGGGCGGCGATTTACAATGAATATTGCCAGAAATGCCACGGAGGAAATGCTGTCTCTGACGGAGTCCTGCCCGATTTAAGGTATTCCGCCATAGTGCCGACGGAGGCTTTTCATGCCACTATTCTGGACGGACTCTTACTACCCCTGGGCATGCCGCGGTACGACGACCGGTTGGACGGCGAGCAGGTCAAACTCATTCAAGACTTTCTCTTATCGAGGATCTTCGAGCTAAAAGAGGAATAACCACAGAGGACACAGAGAGCACAGAGGGGTAGAAGATGAACCACGGATTTGGCAGATGAATAAAGGAGGGCGGGTTTTCCAACCCGCCAATTCGTAGGGGCGAGGCATGCCTCGCCCACATCCTGCCTGCCACACCGGGAGGCGGGTCCCCCAAAAGAAGAGAGTCAATTACACAATTGATTCGTAAATTCGAATAAAAATCTGTGAAAATCTGCGTCATCTGCGGTTAAGTTTCAGATGATGGGAGTTGCCGCAGATTCCGTAGATGAAGGCAGAGGGAGAGGCGCCGTTGACGCCAATTAGGAATGTGATCTCGCCAGGGCGAGATGGCACAAAGTGGAGAAGAAGATGAACCACGGATTTCACGGATGGGAACGGATGGCGGTAGTCGATCATTGAAAAGACTTTGATAATGCGGAATTATTGAAGGCATCCAAAGATGAACACGAAATGCTTACAAACCTTACAGAGATGCTTTATCGCTGCGGTTTTGTTTGGGTTCAGCCTTGTTGCCTGCTGGGCCCAGCCTAACGTCCTGTTCATTGCTTTGGACGATCTCAACAACATGGTGGGGTTTCTGAGGGGATATCCGGGGGTAAAAACTCCGCACATGGACCGTCTGGCCGGTATGGGGGTATCCTTTACCAATGCCCATTGTGCTGCTCCGAGTTGCAATCCCTCCCGCGTGAGCGTCATGACCGGCCGTTACCCTTCAAGTACCGGCATCTATGAAAACCAGGTGGATTGGCGCCGGTTTCCCGAGGTGTTCGCATTGCAAACCATACCCGAGACCTTTCGGAAAAACGGATACAAGGTAATCGGCGGAGGAAAACTCTACCACGCCCACTCCCTGAACAATCGGGCCTACAAGGGCTTCTTGGATTCCGAACCCTGGGATGCGTATTTCCCATCCAAGGAAGCTCAAATGGCCCGGGAGGTTAAACCGGCGGCGTGGCCCGTGAATGGGATTAAAAGGTTCTACAATGGTCATTTCGATTGGGCTCCTCTGGATATCGAGGATGATGCCATGGCCGATGGAAAATTGATCCAGTGGGCGGAGGAACAGTTATCCAGGAAGCACGAAAAACCGCTCTTAATCGGGGTGGGCATCTATAGGCCCCACGTGCCGTGGTGGAGCCCCAAAAAGTATTTTGACGGGCATCCCCTCGAGGAAATTGTCCTTCCGTCAGTTCCGGAGAACGATTTCGAGGACATTCCTCCTGCCGGCAATCAATGGGCGCGCAAGCATTGGCAAGCCTGGGTCGCGGAAAACGACCAATGGAAGAAGGCGGTTCAGGGTTACCTGGCGTCGATGACCTTTGCCGACGCCATGGTGGGTCGTTTGATGGATGCCCTGGAAAACGGTCCCTTGGCCGAAAACACTATTATCGTTCTATGGAGCGACCATGGCTACCACCTTGGACACAAGCAGCATTGGGAGAAGTTCACGCTTTGGAATCAGTCCACTCAGGTGCCCCTGATTTTCGTGGATCCGCGCAATGGAGTGGCCGGGGCCGCGACCGACCAACCGGCCAGTCTGGTCGACATTTTCCCCACACTGGTCGATTTGTGCGACTTGAAAGACGCGCCGCGACTCGATGGGCAAAGCCTGTTGTCCCTTATGCGCAATCCAGCCTTGAAAACGGGGCGTGGGGTTCTCACCACGCACAAATTCAGGAACCATTCCGTGCGCACGGTAGATTGGCGTTACATCCGGTATGCCGATGGAACGGAGGAATTGTACAACCACCGGGACGATCCCAACGAATACCGGAACCTGGCAAAGCGACCCGAGTTCAATGCAGTAAAAGATAACCTGGCAAGTATGCTGCCCGAAACGAACGCCGATCCAAAGCCAAGAACCGGGTTATGACGCAGAAAGGGAGTAACCACAGAGAGGGAATTGGAAAGAAGATTAACCGCAGATTTCGCAGATGTACGCAGATTTGAAAAAAGAAGAGGGGACATTCCTGTCCCCTAACAATCAGGGCAAGACATTGGGAGAGGTTTTGGTAATGATGGAAGTATGAACACAAATTGGAAAAGAGACCCGGAAACATACGCCATCATCGGCGCGGCTATGGAGGTTCACCGGGAACTGGGCCACGGTTTTCTGGAATCTGTCTATCAGGATGCTCTCGAAATGGAGTTTAATTATCGGGGCATCTCCTTCACGCGAGAGGAGCAGGTTCCAATATATTACAAAGGCTCGACTCTTGGAACACCATATCGCGCTGATTTCATCTGCCACGGTTCGATCATCGTTGAGCTCAAGGCTGTCAAATCAATGACCGAGGTCGAGTTGGCGCAGGTGCTCCATTATCTTAAAGCGACCGGGTTCCATCGCGCTTTATTGATCAATTTCGGGACACCGAAGCTCGAATACAAAAGAATCATCGATTCAATGAAAAATCTGTGAAAATCTGCGTCATCTGCGGTTAAGTTTCAGATGATGGGAGTAACCGCAGATTTCGCAGAGAGGCGCCGAGGGCGCCAATGAGGAATTAGGAATTAGGAATGAGGAATTAACCACGGATTTAGCAGATAGGAACGGATAAAGAGGGCAAAGGCCTGTGGCGGGAGGTGAAAGCTGCCGTGAGGCACCAAACCGTTGGGTTCGACCACTATCTGCCGCATTTTTCGGGTTGCCTGGATTCTGATTTTTCCCAAGCTGCTTTTCTTCGAACGGAGAGATGGCTGAGTGGTCGAAAGCAACGGTTTGCTAAATCGTCGAGGGTGAAAGTCCTCCGGGGGTTCGAATCCCCCTCTCTCCGCCACTTTTGTTGGCAGGTAATTGTTGATGCCTCTAAATGGCGGGTTGGAAAACCCGTCCTCCTTCCACTTTGTGCCTCTGTGCCTTGGCGTCAGCCAATAATCCGTGGTTAATTCTTCAGAGGTTTTCGATCACGATCAGGATCAAGATTCTAAGAAATCTCGTAACTACTCAGATGGTTTTTTGGCTGACAATGACGAACGGCAGAGCAGGGATGCTCTTGCCCTACCACGCTTGAATTTATTGGTAGGGGGACTGCGTCTTGGCAGCGCCGCTTTTGAATCTTTATCATTCAATAGGTAAGAACTCCCATTTTTTGAGGACTTAAGAACAGCGTTCCAAAAAAATACCCGCCGACCGTGGGTATTCAAAAGTCATCGCAACCAACTCGGCGCAGGTAGACGCCGGATACGAATCCTCAATGAGGTCCTGAGTAGTTACGAAATCTCAGCATCTCTTATAATTCCTCATTCCTAATTGGCGCGCCTTATAGGGAGCGCTTTCTGATGAGGATGATGAAGAATATCCCTCCCAGGATGCTGGTTATTATACCGATAGGGATTTCCTGTCCGGAGCGGGCGGTGCGGGCGGTCAGGTCGGCCAGAAGGAGGAGAATGCCCCCGGCGCAGATACTGGCCGGGATCACTTGCTTGTGGTTGGCCCCGAGCAGCATGCGCACGATATGTGGGACCATTAATCCGACAAAGGCAATGATGCCGCACAGGGCTACGGTGGCGGAGGCCAGCAAAGTCGCGATTACCAGGAGCAGGAGGCGTGTCCGTTCCAGCGAGACGCCCAGGTGTTGGGCCGTGTGGTCTCCCAGGGCCAACAGATTCAGTTCCCGGTGGTATAACCAGGCCGCGCCCACGCCTGCCAGGGAGTAGGGGGTCAACAAGGCAACCTGTTCCCAACCGAAAAAGGACAAGCTGCCCATCATCCAGCCCATGAGAGAGCGAATTTGCTGCAACTCGTAATTCAGCAATAGGAAGGTAGTGATCGATTGCAGGACCCCGCCGATGGCTATGCCCGTGAGCAGAAGGGTGGTCATGGCTATGCGCCCGCCTCGGCGGGAGAGGTTGTAGACGATCAAGGAGACGCCAATCCCCCCGCAAAATGCGCTCAAGGTTGTGGCGTTGCCGGACCATCCGGTGAGGGAATACCCCAGGGCGACACTGACCACGGCCGCGAAGGCGGAGCCGGAAGAAATGCCGATGAGGAAGGGTTCTGCCAGCGGATTTCGAAAGAGGGTCTGTATCAGGGCGCCCGAAACGGCCAGACTGCCGCCGACCAGGATGGCTCCCAAGACTCGCGGAATCCGCAGGTTCCAGACGATTACCGTTTCCGGGCTCATCGGTCCCTCTATCAACCCCGCCTTGAGAGCCAGGGATTTCACGATCACCCAAGGATGAATGATTCCATGAGGTCCCAGGGTCGTGGCCGCCAGCGCTATGGCCGCCAGCGCCGCCGCCAGCAGCGTTATGGTAAGGAGAGGGGAGGGGAATATGACGGTTTTTGCCCTCATCGATCTTTGGCCGGATAGACGATGTAGGGCCGGCCGCTTTGGGGATGGTTCCGCAGGATGAAATCCTCCTCGAAGGCCTCATCCAGGTGTGCCTTCAGACCGGGTTGATCGGGGTTGCCGTCGGCCAGAATTCTACCTTCCTTCAACAGGATGAGACGCGGGCAATACTGTAGCGTCAGGTTGATGTCGTGAGATATGCAGACGATGGTCTTGCCAGCTTCTTCATTGAGGCGTAGCAGGAGGTGGAAACTCTCGATCTGATATTTGACGTCCAGGTGGGAGGTGGGCTCATCGAGGAACAGGGCTCGGGTTTCCTGAGCCAAAGCGCGGGCCAGGAACACGCGTTGCCTTTCCCCGCTGCTTAGTTGGTGGAGCGTTCTGTCCTCATACCCGGTCAGTCGGGTAGCCTGCAAGGCCCGCCGCACAGCCTTCCGGTCCGCTTCAGCGAGTCCCTGAAAGCGTTTCAGGTAGGGAAACCGCCCCATCTCCACCAATTCAGCTACGGAGAAGGGGAAGGCGGGCTCTTCCTCCGATTCCACCACGGCAAATTCCCGGGCCAGCACTTTGCGGGAAAAGGCGGAGAGGGGTCGTTGGCCCAATCTTATACTTCCCTTGGCCGGGACGATTATCCCGGTCAGGCAATGCATCAAGGTGCTTTTCCCCGAGCCGTTCGGGCCAATGAGCCCGATAAAATCCCCTTTGCCGATCCTCAGGTTCAGGCCCCGCAGGACCATTTTCCTGCCATACCCCGCCCAGAGGTTTTCCGTTTCAATGGCGGCCCCTTCTGTGCCTGAACCGCGCTTCGCATGGCGGGGGGCCGCATTTTCGCGGGCTTGAATGTCCGCGTTCCTTTGGTCTGCAGGATCACCTTTCATCCTTCAGGTTTAAATGGATCAATTCGGGAGGGGCATCAAATATATCCGGTTGAAGGGCGGCGGCTATCTGGTCCAAGGCGGAAACGATGCGCGGCCCGGCCACGGCGAGGGTGTCGCCGTCGAGCAGGTAAATGCGGTTGTTTTTGACCGCATCCAGAAGTCCCCAGATGGGGTCTTGCGGCAGATGCCGGATCTTCTTCATCAATTCCTCCGGGTTTCCTCCTTCGCTCGAAACCAATAGAACCTCGGGTTGCTTGGCCAGAACGGACTCCAGTGAGAGCATGGGCCAGGGCGATGGGCTGTCGGCCGCCAGGTTTTGCCCCCCGGCCGCTTCGATCAATTCGTGGACAAAGGTGTCGGCTCCGCAACTGTAGAGCGGTTCCAGGGAATAGAGAAGGAGGGTCCGGATGGGTTTGTCCCGGCCCCGATCCCGGCTTTGGGCCGCAATGGATCGACGCTTCTCGTCCAGCTGGCGGATCAGGTTTTGCACGTCCTCTTCGCAGTCGATTATCTTTCCCAGCAGGGACAGGTCCCGGACGATGGTTGCCCAATTGGAATGGTCGAAAGTGACCACCTCGAGTTGTAAGGATTCCAGGTGATCGACCTGTTCCTCTCTGAGAAAGGGCCCGGCCAGGATGACGTCCGGTGCGAGAGTCAGAATGGATTCGACGACCGGGTTTTCCGGGCCGCCGACCACGGCGATGGACTGGGTTTCCGGGGGATACCGGCACCAATGGGTGCGGCCTACCAGACGGTGGCCTTGGTCGATTTCGAAGAGGTATTCGGTCAGACTGGGGAGCAATGAGACGATGCGGCCGGCCGGTTTGTCCAGTGCGACGGTTCGCCCGCGTGCGTCCTCCAGGGCAGCCCTTTCCGCTGGCCCTGGCCGGGGGGATTCCGCGCAACCGACCTCCGGAATCAATACGAGGAGGAGTAGACTGAACAGAAGTACTGGAGAACGGGGAGAAAAATTAACCACAGAGGACACAGAAGCGCCCAAGGGCGCGAAGGAAGAAGGATGAAGGAAGAAGGAAGAAGGAGGAAGGGAATGAAGGTTGAAGATTGATCGTGATCGTGATCGTGATCGATGGAAGGGAAAGAATTGAACATGGATGGACAGGATAAAAGGCGCCGGGGGCGCGAAGGATGAAGGAAGAAGGGAATATTTAATTTTTAGGCTCGATGAACGGTTCAGGATGTTTCGGCAAGAAAGAGGAATCTCGCGAAGCTCGCCGAGAACCCAAAGAAAAGGAAGATCCAGCATCCAGAATCTAGTATCCAGAATCCAGAAACCCGCACCAGCACTCGACCTCCGTTCGCTCGCTACGAATTTTGTGAGAAATGCGGGTTAATCCTCGAACCTGCCGCGATTGAACTCGGTGAGCAGGGTGGTGAGGGAGTGGGTTGCCAGGAACAACCCCGGGGGAATGAGGCAGTTCATGACGGCTTCGTCAAAAGAGCTGCCCTGGTAGAGTTGCATTCCCAACCAGAAAGCCATCAGAATCAGGCTGATGAAGACCAGGGTTTTGGTTTTTTGGAAAAGGTCCAACAGGTTTTGGATCGGATAGACTACCTTGGTCACCTTTCCCCTCTTTGCAGGCATGAAGATGGTGAGACGCTGCAAATGGCGGGAGGAGTGCAGGATGAGAAAGTAAAAGGTGAGGCCGATGACCGGTGTTACCCAGGCAAATAACAGCAAGAGGACCCCGGACTCCAGGAGGTGCCCCAAAAGATCGGCCGGAGAGCGGTGTCCTTCAATGAAGCGGGATACGAACAGGGCCATCAATTCCAAGACTACGGCAACCACCAACAGGGGAAGGGCAAAGGCGTACAGGCCCATTAAAATGTTGCTGTGGCTGAGCCCGAACAGGTTCAGGACGAAGTTTTGCACCTCCAGGGGTTGAAAAAACACGGGGGCCAGGACCACGAGCATCCCTCTCCCAATCGAGCCTATCAACCAGGAAGGACGGGCATTACGGTATAAGTAAAACGTATCCATGCTCCCCCAGTGCCAAATGACGAGGGCGGTGAGAAGGGCCAGGAAAAAGTCGGGTGACAGTCGCCAAATGCCGAGCATACACGTTGCCGCTATCAGGTGGACCAGCAGGATAACGGCCCAGTAGGTGGGGCGTTTTTCCCAATGAGGGATCAGAATCCACGCCGGCAGGTGAAGATCGGGAACAAGATGAGGAAGAATAAACAGGCATATCCCGATGAGCAGGAATACGGCGTCTGCCCGGGCCAGATTCGGACTCAACCAAAAGTCGAATACCCAGATCAGGATTAACACCGACCACAAGCCTCGCCGATCCCAAATGGCCTTGCCGATAGTGTTGAAAGGTTGGAGGTTAAGCATCCCGAAAGGTTAAAGATTATAAATCGGTGGGCGGGTTGTATCCTATTTGGTTTTTTGTTCCAAACAAATAAATGAGGCGCGCCAAGGCGCGCCAATTAGGAATGGGGAATGAGGAATTATAAGAGATGCTGAGATTTCATAGAATCTTGATCGTGATCGAAAATCCCTGAGGAATTGACTACGGATCCCGCGGATAGGGAAATAGTCACAAGAAGCACAAAAGTCTCAAAGGATATGATATGCTGAGATGCTGAGATGCCGAGAGGGGGGAAGAAAGGCAGAAGGCTGAATTTGGATTTAGGAAGGATGTAGGAGAAAGGAGGGCGGACTTTCCAGTCCGCCACGTCGGGAGGCGGGTCGGCCGCGGCCTTTAATAGGCGGGTTGGAAAACCCGCCCTCCGTTGAAGATAGTGGTGTCGGGTTGGAAAACCCGCCCTCCATTGAAATACAATTGAAAATGGCGGGTTGGTCAGGATGGGTTATCCGGTTTCTGGAAAACCAGGATATGTTGCCATGGCAGGATGCCGATCGTTTCGACGTATTCCAGGTTGTGCACCTCCATTTCCCGCTTGACCTGTTTTTCGGTCATTTTGTGCAGCCGCTTGATCGGGACGGCGGGGTCTTCCGCGCGGTATTCCACCGCTACCAACCATCCGCCCGGTTTCAAACCGTCCACAATCTTTGCCGTCATTTCGTAGGGATGACTGAACTCGTGATAAACGTCGACCATCAGGACCAGGTCGACTCCTGACGGAGGCAAACGGGGATCGGTGATGGAGCCGAGTATCGGCTCGACTCGATGGTCCACTCCCCGTGTTTCCATGTTTTTCGTTAGGATTTCCAGCATCTCCGGCTGAATATCCACGGCGAGAACTTTCCCGGTTTTACCTACCCGTTGGGCCATCCTCCAGGCGAAGTACCCACTGCCCGCTCCGATGTCCGCTACGACGTCTCCCTCCTCGATGGGGAGGGAATCGAGCAAAAGATCCGTTCTTTCTTCCAATTCGCGTTCCGGTCGCTCCAGCCAGGATGCGCCCCGGTGACCCATGACATGCGAGATTTCTCGACCGAGATAAAATTTGCCGATGCCATCCGGATTCGCTTCCTTGAGCTGTTCGTAGAGCGGGTCGGGCGGCGGCACGACCTGGGACCAGCCCCAAAGTATGCTGGTCAGGAACAAGGATACTGCGCAGATTTTCCACATGCTTCCTTTGAAACGTAGAAAACGGTATCTGCCAACCGGGAAAAGGGATTTTCCCAATTCCGAATCGGCCCGGTAGCTTTGCTTAACAGTTTGTCGGACTTAAAAACAACAGGGAGACGAAGGCGCAAGTTACGGCATCGCGGGGACGCGATAGCCCTACCATTTCGGGTTCCGTAAAAAGGGGTCAAACGCAAAATGTTAACATCGTTCTCTAGTTTCACCTGAAAGTCTGAATCGAACCAATCAGATGTTAACATTTTGCGTTTGACCCCTTTTTACTTCGCAAGTTACGGCTCCATAACGCCCCGGAGGAGGATTTCAGAAAACAGGGAGGTCAACCCCGACAGACTGTTAACCCTCTCAGGGCGTCCCGCCTCACCTCGGTGGACCTACACCCGTATTTAACAGAAAAAGAGTGCGGCGCAACTTTTTCTCAGGTCGGTGAAATAAAATGGAACCCATTGCATCTTATGGTGTATCCACAGTTTACATGGTTAGAGAGTTACCGAGTGGATTGTCTCCATTGCGGAAAGATGGTGTCTCGCCGACACATTATAGGGCTCCAGGATTGTAGGTTCCTGGAGCCTGTTTTTTGGTTTCAAAACATCGCCGCTTTGCGGCTGGATGCCGTGATAATTGGAACCACAAAAGACTCAAAAGGGCAGGGGAAATTAACCACAGAGGCCACAGAGAGGCGCGCCAATGAGGAATTAGGAATTAGGAATTGGGGAGAAAAGGCTGAAGGTGCTGAGATTAATCGTGATCGTGATCTTGATCGTGATCGAAAAAGAGACCAATTAGCCACAAAACGCACAAAAACACAAAATTCCTCATCCGCGCGCCTCCCCCCTTCTCCCTTTTCAGCCTTCATCCTTTCCCCCCTCTGTGCTCTCTGTGGCCTCTGTGGTTGATTTTCCTTCTCCCTGATCCAACAGAGTATCAGGAAGCTGGGATAAAACGTTGGGCTACCAATGCCAAAAGAAAAAAGGCGGCGAAACCGACCCCGACCTCAATTGAGGCGTATCCCATACTGCCCAGAATAGCCAAATCAACCCAACAGATTCCGGCCAAGAGGGGTCCAATGGTTTTTCCGACCATCAGTTGGCCATTGACCATGGCGCCCCGAAAAACAAAAGTCATCCAACCGACCACCATCCCGACAGTGAGGAGTTGGAAGCCCGGATTTTGCATGGTCAAGAGGGCGACTGCCAAAATGGGCGCGGCCAAGGAGACGAAAGCAAGAGGGGAAGTCGGTTTCGGCCTGGATTCGCCACGGGCCAGCCAGG
Source organism: Opitutales bacterium (assembly GCA_965204545.1). Taxonomy (GTDB): domain Bacteria; phylum Verrucomicrobiota; class Verrucomicrobiia; order Opitutales; family UBA2995; genus JAABVD01. Next base: position 3,054,394 of record CBDBFA010000003.1, read on the forward strand.
TAATCCCCAGCACGTAGAAAAACATCAGGATACCAGCCAACCCGATTCCAGGGTTTACTCCTTCCAGGGACGCCGATCCCACTACCCAGAAAACCCCCGTTCTGCATGCGGCCATGAGGGGAACCCCGAGAGCCGTCCTCTTGTGCAGGTGATTATAGAGAACGATCAGCAGCAACAAAACAACGCCTGCCGGAAGGGTTTGCCAACCCGACCAAAGCAGACAACCCAATCCGGCGGTAAAGAAAAGAACTACCGCCACAAAAACCGTGGCCCGAGTCACCTGGCCCGAGGGGATGGGACGCTCCGACCTGAATTCCCGGTCCCAATCCGCGTCGCAGTAATCGTTCAGGTACATTCCCCCCAGGTAAATCAGGCTGAGCCCCAGGAGCAGGATCAGGAAGACGGGAGTTGCCCCGCCACCCCCCAAAAGCCAGGCGCAAAGACAGTTCGACCAAAGGGTGGGAATGTTGGATACCCGCCCCAAGAGGAGATATGCGCGGAGGTTATTAATTAAGAATTAAAAGAGGTTAACCACAGATTGCGCAGATTAGCGCAGAGGGGAAGGCACCAGTGCGCGCCAATTAGGAATGAGAAATTAAGAATTAGGAATTGAGGAGAAAGGAATGTCCACAGAGATTAATCGTGATCGTGATCGAAAAGAAAGGAGAGAAACGCCAACAGCGCCAATGAGGAAATTTGTGTTTTTTGTGCGTTTTGTGGCTATTCCCTGCGCCCCTTGGGCGCTTCCCTCTTTGCGTTCTCGCTCTTTGCGAGATCCCTCTCCTTTTTCATCCTTCATCCTTCATCCTTCATCCTTTTCTCCCCCCTCTCTCCACTCTCTGTGGTCTTTGTGCCCTCTGTGGTTTCTGTTCTCCCAGCATCCAGGCCACAAAGGAATGATGGTTGAAGAGGATGGACATGGAGCTATCCTGGGGAGGTTTCCGAGCAAATGATCAGGACGGCTGTAATAAACGTGGTGGGATTGACCAGTTCCCTCATTGGAAAAGACACCCCGCGGATTCGTTCCTTTGCCGACCGGACCTGGGTGGTGAAGATCGTGCCTCCTTTTCCGGCGGTTACCTGTTCAGCTCAGTCCAATTATCTCACCGGGAAGTCGCCTGAGGAGCACGGCATCGTGGGAAATGGCTGGTACGACCGCGCATACGCCGAGGTCCACTTCTGGAAGCAATCCGATCACCTGGTGAGGGGCTGGAAAATTTGGGACCGTTTGAGGGCCAGGGATGCTTCTTTTACCTGCGCCAAAATGTTTTGGTGGTACAACATGTATTCATCGGTCGATTTTGCCGCAACCCCCCGCCCCATGTATCCGGCGGATGGAAGAAAGGTATTCGATATTTATACCAAACCGATGGAGATGCGGGAGGAATTGAAAGGCGATCTGGGTGAGTTCCCGTTTATGACCTTTTGGGGTCCGCGCGCCGGTATCGAATCCTCCCGATGGATAGCGGCATCGGCCAAATGGATCGAGGAAAAGCTGAAGCCGACTTTGAACCTGGTTTACCTGCCCCATCTCGATTACAACCTGCAACGGCTTGGTCCGAGCGATCCCCGCATCGGGAGTGATCTTCGGAAGATCGATGAGGTGGTTGGTGGGTTGATCGAATTTTTCGAAAAATGCTCGGTGCGGGTGTTGCTGCTCTCCGAATACGGAATATGCGGTGTAGACCACCCGGTGTTTATCAATCGTATTCTGAGGGATAATGGATGGATAGCGATAAAGGATGAACTCGGGCTGGAGCAGCTCGATTTTGGAGCCAGTCGAGCCTTCGCCGTGGCCGATCACCAGGTTGCCCACGTCTACGTCAATGATCCGAGTATCCGGAACAGGGTTCGGAGCACGCTCGAATCGATCGAAGGGGTGGGCGCGGTTTTGGATGAGCGGGGAAAGCGGGCCGCCGGTGTGGCGCACCATCGCGCGGGAGATTTTGTTCTCATTGCCGACCGACGCAGTTGGTTCGCCTATTATTATTGGATGGATGACAAAGTGGCGCCGGACTATGCCCGCTGCGTGGACATCCACCGCAAGCCGGGGTATGATCCGGTAGAATTGTTTGTCGATCCCAAGCTGCTCTTGCCCTCCCTGGATGCAGCCAAGTTCCTGTTGAAGAAGAAACTCGGTTTTCGGGCCCTATTGGAGGTGATTCCGTTGGATGCGGGTTTGGTCAAAGGGTCTCATGGCCGGACGCCGGAAGCGGAAGAGGAGTGGCCCATTCTGGTTGGCGCCGCCGGCCGCAGCCCCCTTCCCTCCACCAGGGTCGGGGCCGCCATAGAGCGCGTGATAATGGGGGAGGAGGCGCCGGAGGTGCCAATTAGGGGTGATTAACCACAGAGGTCACAGAGAGCACAGAGGGGATAGAGAATAGAGATGGAGTAATGGAGTAATGGAATGAAGGAGTAATGGAATGAGAAGAGATGCTGAGTTTTCTTAGAATCTTGATCATGATCATGATCAAGATCGAAAATACCTGAGGAATTGACTCTCGCAAAGCACGCAGAGGACGCAAAGAGAAGCCGCATTTTCTCCTCTGTGTCCTCTGTGCTCTCTGTGGTAATTCACATGAAGGACATGGCGCTACCCCGGGCCGAGGCAATAGAGGTGGGAGACCGTTCTCAGGTAAAGTCTTCCCTGATGGACGATAGGGGTGGCGTGACAGTCCTGATTGATCAAGGTGCGGCCGAGGATTTCGAAGGTGTCGGCGGCCCGGAAAACCACCACGTCCGCTCGCCGGGAAACGGCGTAAATCCGGTCGTCTACCCGTATGGGTGAACTGAAGAAGGAGTCCCCCAGCTTGGCCTTCCAGATTTCCTCTCCGCTGGGCCCGTCGATGCAGGTGGCGATGCCGCCGTCGCTCACCAGGAAGAGCCGGTCCCCTTTGCTCACGGGGGTGGGAACGTAGGGCGCCGACTTGCGAATCCGATAGGCGATCGCCGGTTCTTCCCCGGCTCGAGTGGGCGGTCGGACGGCGATGAGGTTACCGCCCCCGGTTCCGCTGCCGCTACTGGCAATTATGTATTCGCCGATGCTAATGGGAGACAGAATGGTGCGGTCGGAGAAGAGATGGGGCATTTCCCAGATAACTTCGCCGTCTTTCGGGTTCAACGCGGTCATACCGCTGGAAGTAGAATTGAAGATCAATTGTTTGTCGCCCAGGGGGGTATGATAAACCAGAGGAGTGCAGTAGGAGGCTTTTCCCTTCGGGGCATTGGGCCGCGCCCGTTTCCAAAGGGTCTCACCGGTCATGCGATCGAGGGCATGAATGGAACTGGGCCCCTTGCTGTCGTTGGCCACGATCACCCTGTCGCCCAGGACGATGGGCGAAGTTTCACCACCGTGCGAGGTGACTCTGGTCCCTAAATCGCGCCGCCAGACCTCCTTTCCAGTGTGATCGATGGCGGCTATATTGAAATGTCCATGATTGCTCCAGACCATGTAGACGTGGTATTGATCCACCGCGGGAGTGGAGGTGGCATAGGAACTGAGCCGGTTCAACCGGTGGGGTTCCGAGGTGAAGGACCTGCGCCAGATTTCCTGCCCCGATCGGGAATCCAGGCAAAGCAGGATGAGCCGGGGATTTCCCCGGTCGGTGCTGGTGACGTAGAGTCGGTCTCGCCAAGCCATGGGAGACGAGTGGCCGTCCCCGGGCAGTTTGAGGGTCCAAAGGTAATCGTTCTCGCTCCAACTCAGGGGCAGATTTTTTGCCGTATAGATTCCGGAACCCTCGGGTCCGCGGAAACGGTTGCTTTCCAGGGCCGGCGGTTCCTTCTCCCCGGGACCGAGGTCTGAGGCCATGCCGGACACCGGGATGAATAAGATGCAAATAAAGCAGAGATAGCGCTTCATATTTCGAGAAATATGCCGATGGAACTTTCCTTTATCAATTGGAAATGGACTCTCGCAAAGATCGCAAAGCTCGCAATTAGGAATGAGGAATTGGGGGAAGGCTGGAGGTGCTGAGATTAATCGTGATCGTGATCATGATAAACCTCTGTGCCATCTCGCCTTGGCGAGATCTCATCTTAATTCCTAATTGGCGCCTTTTGGCGCCTTACAGCTCACCGCGGAAAAGGGGGCTGGCGCAAATATCGAGGATCAGGTCCTTGAAGCCTTCGTTATTTTCCAGGTTGGCTTGTGCGATGTCCTCGGCCATGATGTGCTCGGCAAAGGTGAGGGGATGTCCCAAAGCATAGGTAAACAGTTTTTCGGTCAGGGCCCGGGCGAATTGATCGGCTCGACCCATGAGAACCTGTTTCAGTTCTGCTGCTCCGTCGAATGAACCGCCCGGCAATTCTCCCCAGGCCTGGATGGGTTGGCCGTTGCGGTATTGGTTGCGAAGGGCGCCGACCGCATCGAAGTGCTCCAGACCCATCCCCCAGGCGTCGATTTTCCTGTGGCAATCATTGCAGGATTCGACCTCCCGGTGCCTGGCCAGCATTTCCGGAATGGTTTTCGTGCCGCGCACATCGGGTTCGATCGGTTTGACGTCGGCTGGAGGAGGGGAGGGTGGATCCCCCAGGATGTTTTCCAGTATCCAGACCCCCCTGATGACGGGTGAGGTGCGGGTGCCATTGGAAGTGATTTTCAAGATGCTTGCCTGTCCCAATAAACCCCCGCGAGGATTGTTCATGGCCAATTCAACTTTGCGGAACTGAGCGCCTTTGACTCCATTTATCTGGTAATGCTTGGCCAGACGTTCGTTGATCCAGACGAAATCGGAGTCGAGAAAAGTGGTTACCTGCATGTTCTTTTTCAATATCCGTTCGAAGAATACCTCGCTTTCCTCGCGCATGAACCCCTCCAACAACGGATCGTATTTCCGGTAGAGTTTTGGGTCCGGCCTCATGTCGCTAATTTTTTTCAATTGCAACCAGTTTGCCGTGAAATCCCTCACAAACCGGTTCGACTTTTCGTCGGCCAGCATCCGGGTCACCTCTTTTCGAATGACATCCGGCTGGAGGAGTTGTCCACTTTCGGCCAAGCGAAGCAGTTCCTCGTCGGGCATGGAATTCCACAGAAAGTAGGAGAGCCGGCTGGCCAGGGCCCAGACATCCATCCCATCTCCGGCATCGTGATTGAAAAGGAAGCGGGGTGAGCAAAGAACCCCCTCCACCACGTTGCGCATTGATTCCACCTCGGTGAGCCCGCGTTCCAATCCGGTACGGTAGAGTCGGATAAAATTCTCTACCGTTGTATCGGGTACGGGACGACGAAATGCGCGGAAGAGAAAGTCTTCGATTCGAGAACTGAATTCGGCTGGTGTTGCTCCCTTTCTGTTTCCCAGCAATTTTTTCTGCGCCCTGGATGGCCAGGATTCCAGGACGGGACCGTCGACTTGGATCTCTTTTACATGGAGGAGGTCTGCCACCAGCATTTCTTCCCCGCCAACAGAGGCGATGGGGGATCGGTTCAGGACCGCGCCGGAGGCGTAGTGAATCATCACGTTTTCCCCTTTTTTAAGCCGCACCTCCACTGCGTCGGATTCCACCTGGTCGCTCACGTAGAAAAATCCTACTCTGCGGCCCGGAACCGAGGCGGCGTCCATGTGCCGCGCTTCCGATGCCTGAATGGCCACGATTGCCACCAGGCGCAGAGCGTCATTGGGACGCCTTTCCCGCGTTTTCAGCGATTCTTCATATCTTTCGTCGAGGTAGGTGTAATCGATGCCACGCTCCTCCAGCACCGTTCGGAAGTCTTCGGCAAAGGCCGTTACCTTTATGGCGTAAATCCCGTCCTGGGGAACCACAAAGCCTTCGGGCCACATCACGTGTTTGCGGTCCCGGCTGGAAGAAGTGACTACGAACCCGTCCCGTTCCTCCACGTTATACCCGTGACCGATCTGGCCGATCCTATAAACCCGCTCCTGACGGATGTCGCCGCCGCTTACCAGGGCATGCCGGGCAAGTTTCCGTGCATTGTTCTGCAATTTCAGGACTAATTCCGGGTTGGCATCCAGGGTGACAGCCAGATTGTCGAATCCTTCCAGTTCCGGATCGGCCGGCAGGTGTTCGGAAAGTTCCAAATTGATGCCAAGCAAATCCTTTACGGTATTGTCCAAGGCGCTGTGGCTGAGGCGGCGAATGGCAATTCTACCACCGCTTCCCTGAGCTTCCGCCGCTGCCCGCAGTTCGGTATCGATGGCCTTGATGACGCGCAATACGGCATCGGCCGGAGGCCGGGGTTCTTCTTCGGGCGGCATGTCCCCGAGGGTCAGGATTTCGGACACATTCTGCCAGATGACCGCGTTTTCGGCATGGGTGAAGTCCCTGCTCAACGTGTCGAGCCGGAGGTCTCCCTTTTGTTTCTCTTCCCCGTGGCATTTGGCGCAATGCTCCTGAATAAAGGGGGTGATCAACCCATCGAACTCCCCTTCGGCAGTCAAAGATGCCCACCCCATCATGAAGACCAACCCAACCACGGGCCCAAAAACCAACTTTCTGCGCCTGTCCATAATGCGGTGATGCCTTAAGCTCTACGGGCTTAAGCCAACAGGTGATTGATATTACCGGTGCTCACGGCAAAACGGTCCGTTTCGACTCCCAGTTGTTGCAGCATGGTGACAAAGACATTGCAGAGGGGGGTCGTCTCTTCATCGAAGATGAGGTCTTTGCCATTGTGACGCAAACCGCCTCCCGCCAAAAGGACGGGCAAATTTCTATTCGAGTGTGAACTGCCATTTCCCAGACCACTGCCAAAGAGAACCTGTGTCCGGTCCAACAAGCTGGCGTCCCCATCCGGGATTCCCTTCAGGCGGGTGAGAAATTTTGCCAGCGACTTGGTGTGCATTTGCTCGATCTTGATGAGCTCTTCCAACACTTCAGGGTCTTTCCCGTGGTGTGATTGGCCGTGGTAACCGGAGAGTTGTTGGCCGTCCAACAGGATGGGCAATCCACCGGCCGGTAATTCGATCGAGACTACCCGGGTGCAGTCATGCTGCAGGGCCAGCGCGGTCAATTCCAGCATCAGGTCCAGGTTATGGTGGAAGCTGACCGGGCGTTCCCTCAGGGGCGCAACCCCGGGTTTTGGGGTATTGATCCACTGCTGTTGCCGCTTGATGCGCTTTTCCACGTCGCGGATGGAGGAGAAATAGCCTTCCACTTTTTCCCGGTCCTCGTAACCGATTTCCTTTTGCAGGGAGCGGGCGTCCTCGGCGACCATGTCCAGGATACTACGGCTGAAGTCCATTGCCTTGCTGGCGGCCTCGGGATTGAGGTCGTCCACAAACAGTTTTTGGAAAACCTTGAACGGGTCGGGTTCGGGAAGTAGGGGAACCCCGTTTTCATCCCAGGACAGGGTTTGGGTGGGCTTGCCTTCGGATGCTCCGAGTTGCAGAGAGTGGAACCGGCTGTTTCGGCTCAGTTGCTTGGCCGCCAGTTGGTCGAGGGTGATTTGATTGCGCACCATGACGGATTCGCCGATATACTCGGGCTGATAGACGCCGGAAAGGAAGGACGGGGTGCCCTTGTGCCCGCCATTGATGCCGTGATCGACCCCGGAAACCACCGTGAAATCCTTTCGGTGCGGCAGCAAGGGTTCGAGTAGGCGCGGAACAGTATTTTCTCCCTTCCTGGGGTGCCATTCTCCCGGGTACATACCCAGAAACGTGCCTATGCAAACGAGACGTTTGCGCGCGTCTGCCACGGATTTTACCGCCGTGGCGGCCGGTAAAGGAACGGATTGGAGGAATGGCAGGGCCATCAAACCCCCGGCGCTGCGGAGAAATTGCCGCCGATTGAGATGAAATATATTCCTCATCAAATTGCATATTTATTGCAAACACACCGCATCTGTCAACTAACATTTTAACCTCGGATATGAGGCGCCTCCTCCTTCGCCCGTTGGGGCTACGGCGTGACAGGGAGGGGGCCAATTAGGAATGAGGAATTAGGAATTAGGAATTTTGTGTTTTTTGTGCGTTTTGCGGCTATTTTCTTATTTCCTGTTGGCACGGAGTGCCATCCTGTTGCCGACCTGTCACGCAGTAGACCTGCAAGGCGAAGGCGGAAGGCATCAAGCGAAGCGTTGTTTTAATTCAAATCCTTTTCATCCCTCCTCATTCCCTCTTCGTGGTCTCATGGTGGATCGATTTAAAGGGTTGAAGTTGTTGTCCTGTCCTGGTTCTTCTAAATAGACGCCGATTCTCATGATGTTGCAAAGGGCCAGAGGGAGAAGGAGAAGTTTCTGCTTGGGAGCAGCGGCAATGTGCGCACTCGTTCTACCTGGAATTCTTTTTGCAAATGTACCGGTGGGCGAGTCCCCCTTGGGATACCTGGTCGGCAACTATTGTGTCAGTTGCCACAATCCCGAAGAGAGGAAGGGGAAGCTCGATCTGGAAGGCATCCTCGAGGCGGACCTTTCCCAACATTTTGAAATTTGGGAAGAGGTGGCCTGGATGCTGCGCGAAAGGGAAATGCCGCCGGAGGAAGGCTCGGGAGTTAGTGGGGCGGACGATAATTCCGGGGACAAGGATGTCCCCGCTCCTTTACCGCGCCCGAGCGAGGACGAATACGTGGTGGCGGTGAATTGGCTGGATGGAGCGCTGGGTGGAGAAGGGGCCATGGATGGAGAAGAATTGGGAATTTCGGCGGTTGTGGAACAATACTGCATCAGTTGCCACAACGATCAGGAAAACAAAGGGGCCATGGATCTCGATGCCGTGCTTTGGGACGATGTGCAAAATCATCCTGAAATATGGGAGAAGGTGATCGTCCGGCTTCAATCGCGCCAGATGCCCCCGCACGATCGCAAACGACCGGACCAAGATACTTATGAAGCCGTCGTAGCCGATTTGTCTGAGACCTTGGATGAAGCGGCCAGACGGAATCCCGAACCGGGGCGAACGGAAAGCTTTCGCCGGTTGAATCGCACCGAGTATCAAAACGCCATTCGCAATCTCCTGGCCCTGGATATCGACGCGGCAAATTTGCTGCCCAAAGACGAGGAAAGTCATGGTTTCGACAACGTCACCGTGGGCGCCTTATCGCCCAGTTTGCTGGATCGCTATATTTCTGCCGCTCAGAAGGTGAGCCGCCTGGCCGTGGGCGTTCCCGGTGATAAACCGCGTGGAGACAGCTTCCGCATGCCGGCAGACTATACCCAGGAAAAGCACGTCGAGGGCCTTCCCCTCGGCACACGCGGCGGCGCCCTGTTGCCTTACACCTTTCCCCAGGATGGCGAATATGAAATCGAGATCAGGCTAATGCGGGACCGGAACGAGCACGTGGAAGGGCTGAGGGAACCCCACGAAATGGAGATACTGCTCGATGATGAGGTGGCGCAACGCTTCACCATAGATCTCCCGACCGACCGGCGGGATCACAGCGCGGTGGACCGGCATCTCAAGACCCGTATTTTTGTCGAGGCCGGGCCGCGCAAGTTGGGGGTAACCTTCCGGAAGAATCCATTCTCTTTGTCGCAAAACAAACGGCAACCTTTCCAGGCCCATTTTAATTTTCACCGCCATCCGCGCCGGTCCCCGGCGGTGTATGAGATTTCCATCACCGGGCCTTATGAAGGGCGCGGGTCTAACCTGACACCCAGCCGGGAGAAGGTTTTCATTCGCTATCCGAAAGAGCCCGGTGAGGAGGAGGAAGTTGCCGGTGAGATTTTGGCCGACCTCATGAGGCGGGCCTACCGTCGGCCCATTTCCGAGGCGGATCTGGAAAGGCCCATGGCATTTTACCGGGAAGGGGCGGAGGAAGCCCAGGCCTCGTCCAAGAACCTTGCCTGGCAAGTGGGATTTGAGGCCGGAATAGAGACGGGGCTCAGTTCCATACTGGTCAATCCCGAATTTATCTTCCGCATCGAAAGGGATCCGGAGGGTGTAAGGCCGGGGCAAGCTTACCGCATCAGCGATTTGGAATTGGCCACCCGGTTATCCTTTTTCATTTGGAGCAGCCTGCCGGATGATGAATTGCTCGGGGAAGCCATCGAGGGACGCCTCAGCCAACCCGACGTCTTGGAGCAACAGGTGCGCCGCATGTTGGCGGATGCCCGTTCCTCCAACTTGGTGGACAATTTTGCCGAGCAATGGCTGCACCTGCGTAACCTCGAATCGGTCGTGCCCGATCTCCGGCTGTTTCCCGATTTCGACGATAATCTGCGCCGGTCCCTGCGACGGGAAACGGAACTGTTTTTCGAAAGCGTCTTGAGGGAAGATAGAAGTGTGCTGGACCTGCTCAAAGCCGACTACACCTACCTCGATGAACGTTTGGCCTATCACTATGGCATACCCCACGTTTTCGGCAGCCGGTTTCGCCGGGTTGAACTCGATCCATCCCACAGGCGTGGCGGGCTGTTGCGGCACGGAAGCATTCTGACCGCGACCTCCTACGCCACGCGAACTTCACCGGTCATCCGGGGCAATTGGGTTTTGGAGAATATCATCGGCACCCCCGCCCCTCCACCCCTACCGGACGTGCCGGCGTTGGATGAAACCAAAGTGGCCGCCGGGCTTTCCGTGCGGAAGCGGCTGGAACAGCACCGGGCCAATCCCGCTTGTGCCAGTTGCCACAACCTCATGGATCCCGTCGGCTTTGCCTTGGAGAATTACGATGCCATCGGTCGGTGGAGAGACTACCAGGGCGGCGAAGCCCTCGACGCCTCGGGAGGACTTCCGGACGGCAGTGTTTTTGAGGGTGTCGAGGGCTTGGAGGACGGCTTGCTGGAGCGTCCGGAATTATTTGTTCGCACTTTGAGCCGGAAATTGCTTACTTTTGCTTTAGGTCGGGGGATGGAGTATTACGATGCCCCGGCCATTCGGGAAATTGTCAGAAATGCCAAAGCCAATGATTACCGGTTTTCTTCCATCATCCTCGGCATCACCCAAAGCGTCCCCTTTCAAATGAGAACGAGGTTGCAAGAGGAATACGCCTCCACACAATTGATAGAAACGAAATCGCCATGAAATACATCACCAAGAAATCCATTCCTCGGAGAACCTTTATCAAGGGTGTGGGGACGACGGTGGCCTTGCCCCTTCTCAACGCCATGGTGCCCGCCGCAACGGCTCTGGCCAAGACCCCGGGGAATTCCGTCCGTCGCCTGGGTTACGTTTTCATGCCCATGGGTTGCGACCAATCCCGCTGGACCCCCCGAAGTGAACACACCCTGGATAAACTGTCCCCCATTCTCGATTCCCTGGCTCCGGTTAAGGACCAAACCACGGTATTGACCAACATGGAATTGAGGAGCGCCTACCCCGGATCCCACGCCACGTCCAATTCCTCCTTTCTCAGTTGCGCCAAGGCAAAAGTCACCGAGAGCTCCGATTATTATCTCGGCACCACGGTGGACCAACTCGCCGCCCAACAAATTGGACAGGAGACCCAGTTGCCATCCCTGGAACTCGCCATGGACCTGCTGCAGATCACTGGTCAATGCGATAACGGCTACGCCTGTGTCTACCAGAACAACCTTTCCTGGTCTTCTCCCACCACCCCTCTCCCGGCTGAAGCGCATCCGCGCATCGTATTCGAACAATTGTTCGGAGATGGGGGCACTCCGGAGGAACGTCGCACCGCCCTGCGGAAACGGGGCAGTCTGCTCGACTCCGTGGCCGATAGCATGGAGCGCCTGAGGCGTGAACTGGGCCCGAGCGATCGATCGAGGATTTCCCAATACCTGGATTCCGTTCGGGAAGTGGAACGGCGCATACAACAGGCCGAGTCGGCCTCAAAGGATAGTCCCTTGCCCGATCTGGACCGCCCCATGGGTGTGCCCGCAGCCTATGCCGACCATGCCCGGCTCATGTTCGATCTCCAACTCCTGGCCTATCAAGGGGACATCACCCGCATCTCGACCTTCCAGATCGCTCGGGAAACCAGCAACCGGTCCTATCCCGAAATCGGAGTTCCGGATCCACACCATCCCCTTTCCCACCACGGCGATGATCCGGAAAAAATTGAGCGGATGTCTAAAATAAACGCTTTCCACGTCTCTCTCTTTTCCGAATACCTGCAAAAGCTCAAGGCGACCCCCGAGGGCAACGGATCGCTCCTCGACAACGTCCTGATCCTCTACGGCAGCGGCATCGGAAATCCCAACGTGCACGATCACACCGATCTTCCCATCATCGTATCGGGCGGAGCGGCCGGAGGCATGAAAGGGAACCGGCACATCCGTTACCAGGAGGCTACTCCGCTGGCCAACCTGCACCTCACCCTGCTGGACAAGGTGGGGGTTGAATTGGATTCCTTTGCCGACAGCACCGGGACAATCGATGAACTCTTTCAGCCTCTGTCGGTTTGAAAGGCTGAAGGGGAGAGGCGCCGTTGGCGCCAATTAGGAATTAGGAATGATGGAGTAGTGGAGTAATGGAAAAATGGAACAAGGGTTGAAGAGATAGACCACAAATGGGGGAAGTTCACAAAGCTCGCGAATCATGAAAGCGTCACTTTTTCTGGGACTGGGTCTGTTGCTCGGTCTGAACCTTAGGGCAGCGGGTAATGGGCTGGCCGATGCGGTGGAAGGTAGGGAATCCTTCCGTATCCAGGCGCTTCTCTCCCGGGATATCGACGTCGACCACGCTCAAGTCGATGGCATGACGGCGCTGCACTGGGCCGTTTATCACAACGACACGGAACTGGCCAAAACCCTGCTCGACCGAGGTGCCAATGCCGCTGCGGAAAACCGATATGGGGTAACGCCCCTCTATCTGGCTTCCCTCAACGGCAATTCCGGGTTGATTGGAGAATTGCTTAATGCCGGGGCCGATCCCAATACGGCCGTGCCGGGAGGTGAAACCGCCTTGATGACGGCGGCGCGGACGGGTGTGGTAGGAGCGGTAAAGGCCTTGCTCCATGCCGGGGCCGAGGTGGAGAAAAAAGAGTGGAAAGGCCAGACTGCCATTATGTGGGCCGCGGCCGAAGGACACTTGGAAGTGGTCGAAACGCTCCTGGAAGCGGGGGCCGATTTTCTCACGCCCTTGAAATCGGGATTCACCCCGCTGTATTTCGCTGTACGCGAGGGACACGGGGACGTGGCTGCATTGTTGCTCGAAGCCGGGGCCGATGTAAACGGAGCCATGGATTTGACCAATCCTTCTTCAAAAGGTGCCATGAACGGGACCAGTCCATTGGTTATGGCGGTGGAAAACGGCCATTACGATTTGGCCGTTGCACTGCTTGATGCAGGGGCCGACCCCAATGACCGGCGAACCGGTTTCACCCTTCTCCACGCACTTACCTGGATACGAAAACCCGATATCGGTGAGTCCATCAGGGGAGCTCCCCCGCCGAGGGGATCGGGAAAGAGAAACAGCGAACAATTTGTGCGCGAATTGGTGGCGCGCGGCGCCGATGTGAACGCGCAACTCACCAAGGGCAGAAGAGCGGGTAGGGGACGAGTGAGCCAGATCGGCGCCACGGCATTTTTCATGGCTGCCGACAGGGCAGATCTGCCCTACATGAAGCTCCTTCTGGAATTAGGGGCGGATCCCTTTATTCCTAATGAAGACGGTTGCACGGCCCTCATGGTAGCGGCGGGTATTGGCAGTACCGCCCCGGAGGAAGAAGCGGGCACGGAAATGGAATGCCTCGAAGCGGTGAAATTCCTCGTTTCGCTGGGTTTGGATGTCGACACTGTCGATGCCAATGGGGAAACCGCCATGCATGGCGCCGCCTACAAGAATGCCCCCGCCGTGGCCAGATACCTCCATGAACAGGGGGCCGATATCCGCATTTGGAATACCAAAAACAAAATGGAGCGGACCCCGCTATTGATTGCGGAAGGGTATCGGCCGGGGAACTTCAAACCTTCCTTCGCCACCGTCGACGCCATTACCGAGATCATGCTGGCCCAAGGGGTCGAACCCCCCACCGGACCCAAGCCAAAGCATTCGAACTACAACTTCTGATTCCTTCGGCCAGGAACCGCGATTATTAACCACAGAGGCCACAGAGAACACAGAGGGGGGAGGCGCCCAAGGGCGCCAATTAGGAATTAGGAATTAGGAATGAGGAATTAAGAAAAGGCATAATAAATTGTAGGAGCGGCTTTACGCCGCGATTGCCCAGCAACGCCATATCCAGAAAAAGGAGATACAGAATCAAGCATCCAGTATCCAGCATTCAGACCACGGATTACACAGATGGGCACGGATAGGAATTCTAACGCCAACGGCGTTGAACTCCAAAGCCCAGTGTCGCGTAGCGCACGCTGGGTAAGAATGGGTAAAAAATTACGAACCCCAACGGGGTTCCACAAAAATGGTGATCGTGATGGGAAATATCCTGAAGGCAAATTCATAGGAAAAAGTCCACCGATTGTGTGAACGAATTAACGGGACAGGACACTAGAAACTTATTGACCTGGCGAGACCTGGGGCAAAAAATCATTAAACATGCTACTTGGCATTATTAAAAATGTTACTCAGAAGGCTGGTTGTTCTGCCGTTCCTTGATTCGCGAAATTTTGAACATGCCAAGGCATAGTACTGGAGCAGGCTCATATTTGAATACTTTTGTTGCAAACACTGTAATGGAAAAGGAGTGAAACCCATGAAAACCGTAATTTGTCCCACCATCTGGCCCTTCGGCAGGGAAGGGGAGAACTGCCGCCCTATCGGAATCGCGATGGTTTTGATCGCCGCCCTTTCCTTGTCATCCCTATGGCCGACGAATTCCCTGGCCCAGGATGAAGAAGATGAAGATCTCTATGAACTATCTCCCTTTACGGTGGAGGACGACGAAAACATCGGTTACCTGGCCACCTCCACGCTGGCCGGTACTCGTCTCAATACCAGGTTGGAGGACGTCGGCACTTCCATATCCGTGCTTACCAAGGAATTCCTGGAAGACGTGGGTGCGACTGACAACCAGGATCTCCTCCTGTATGTGACCAATGCCGAAGTGGGAGGGGTCAGGGGAAATTTCACCGGAGTTGGCAACGGGGCCAATCTGACGGAAAATTCTCTATTCACCAGACCCAACAACAATACGCGTTTGCGCGGACTGGACAGGAGTGACAACACCCGCAACTACTTTCGCAGCCTCATACCCTTCGACAGCTATAACACCAACCGGGTCGACATGGTGCGGGGCGCCAATTCCATCCTCTTCGGTTTGGGTAGCCCTGCCGGCATCATAAATACCACGCTGCAATCGGCCGTTTTTTCCGATATCAATGAAATTACGGTGCGTTTCGACAAACATGGAAGTCAGCGCATGATAACCAACATCAATCAGGAATTGGTGGAAGATGAACTGGCTGTTCGGGCGATTTTGTTGAGCAATGACGCCAAGTACCGCCAGGATCCTGCCTTTTCCGACAGCACGCGGGCCTATGTGGCAGCCAGATGGGACCCGGCCTTCCTGAATTCCGATTCGATGACCACGTCTTTCAAGGTTAATTATGAAAATGGGCAGATCGACTCCAACAACCCGCGCCTGATGACCCCCAAGGACCAGATCACCCCCTTCTTCAAGTCGGGTTCCGGTATCGAGGGCGGCTTGAATAAATTTACCCTCAACCAGTATATAGGAAATTACTCCGGTGCTACTGCGGGATGGGCAACTTTAGCCGACGTACCACAGGATGTCTACAACATGCCCCAAGCCCTGAAAGGCTTCGACAGTCAGGGTAAGAAAATCTGGGGGATCAGCTCCAATTTGGGAGATAATCGCGACCCCTGGATAAGAGGGTCCATGGGTACCATTTTCGACGAGATCGTAGCATACAGCAATTCCAACACTACACACGAATTTCAACAAGCTTCCTATGTCATTCACATTCCTCCCCCACACGCCTTTCGTGACAATGCGAGGATAAGGGGCGGGGGCGTAAGCCAAGGTCGGTGGCAGGGTCCCAATGTCTTCTCCGATTATGCCAGGAGAGCGCGATTACCCCATTGGGACCTGGGAGTTTACAAAGATAGGCACATCAACGACCGCTCCATATTCGACTACAAAAACCACCTGTTGGACGGTCCCAATAAAAGCGAATACCACGACTTTGACGGCTTGCAGTTCACCTTTTCACAAACCTTTTTGAACGGGAATCTGGGTTATGAAGTCGGTGTCGACCGTCAGGAGGCCCAATGGGGACAGACCTCGATCTTTAACGAGGCTCAGAGCGGAAGTTCCATAGCCATTGATATAAATGAAGTGCTTCCCGATGGTTCCCCCAACCCAAACTTGGGCCGAGCCGTCCTAACCAGCACCATGTTGTGGACCAATAACGATAATTTTCACGAATTGGATCAAAGCCGGGCCACCATTTTTGGAAAACTGGACTTCCAGGAGTGGATGGGAGACAATTTCCTGGGAAGGCTTTTGGGTAACCACGTCTTGACCGGATTCTGGAGCCGCGACGAGGACGCCACGGAAAGGAGGGAATTTTCCAGGTATTCAGCTCCGGTATCCTTCGCGGAGCGCTTGCTGTCGGCAGACAAATCCATAACCTCCAGCATGTCGCGTAAAATCAGTGTCGCTCATTATATAAGCGGCGATTTGAGGGGGCAGGATTGGCCGACGGGTCTCAGCCCCGTCAAGAACCTCATAACCCCCGTGCAAGGGGGAAGCGTGAGGTTTTTCGATCCCACCTGGATTGCCACCGGGGTCGATCACCTGGCCGAATGGATAGATCCATATTACCCCCAAGCTGGAGCATTGCAGGAATACGATAATCCGGCCAATTACGCGGGCTGGACCACGGAACCCTTCACCATTATGGACGCGACCACCGGGGATAAAAAAGATATGTACCACGGGTCAAGTTTGACCGCGACCGAGATCGATTCCGAGGCTTTCATCTGGCAGGGCTACATGCTGAATGGAGCCCTCGTTCCCTTGTTTGGATACCGCAAGGACACGAGCTATGCCTATGCGCACCAGGGTGTTAGACGGGCCGGTTTGGATACGGTGGATTTGAATAGCACCAATTATCGACTTCCGGATGAACCCACCGGTGAAACCAGCGGCATTACCCGGACCTACAGCCTGGTGGCTCACGTCCACGATTTAATTCCCTGGAATCTTCCCTACGGATTTGGGTTGAGTCTCTTCTACAACCAGTCCGAAAATTTCCAACCGGCTGCCCAGCGTGTCAATCATATGGGTCGTACCCTTCCTTCTCCCACTGGAGAGACCAAGGACTGGGGTTTCCTGGTGGCCACACCCGATGACAAGTACTCGTTTCGACTGAATTGGTACCAATCCGACATTAAGACCGCCAGCTACGGTTTACCGTCCGCTTGGGCTATCGGCTGGACCACCCAGATGCCATGGGCCTACGCCAAAAAGGCTCAGAATAAAGTCGAAAGCTTCGCGGTGTCGGGCTGGAACCCCCAAGGTGGATACAGTTTTCAGCCAGGTTCAGAACCCTTTCCGGACGGTGGCGGCCAAAGTTATACCGAGGAGGAAGTACTTGGCGCTTTCTTCGACTACTTCAATTCCATTCCCCAGGAATTCCTCGATGCCTGGAATATCAATACTTCCGATGCCCAATGGATGATTCCCGGTTGGCCGGCCGGTGTCGGTTACAGGCCGCCGGTGGGGATGACGGGCACGGCAGATAATAAGTCAGAAGGCTTGGAAGTTGAATTTATCGCCAACCCGACCCCCAACTGGCGGGTTTCGCTCAATGTTTCCAAGACGGAGGCAAACCGGGCCAACGTCGGAGGCGATTTGGTCGCCTTCCTCGAAGAGAGGGCTGAAGCCTACAATGGACCGGCTGGTGCAGTGCGCCTTTGGGGGCCTGGCAGAAGCTACGTCAATTCTATTCGATCATGGTTTCGCGGGTACCTGTGGGGCGATTTCCAACTGGCCAAGCTCAATGAGGGCAGCGATGCTCCGGAAATCCGCAAGTGGCACGCAAACTTCGTCAACAACTACAGTTTTAACGAAGGGCGTCTACAAGGCACTTTCCTGGGTGGCGCCGCCCGCTACATGTCGGGAAAGATTGTCGGCTATCCGGTTATCGACAACCTTGAAGGCCAAACGGATTTCATATGGGAAATCGACAATCCCTATATGTCCGATGCCGAAACCAGGATCGACTTTTGGATCGGCTACAATCGCAAGCTTACCGATAGTATCAATTGGAGGGTACAGCTAAACATTACCGACGCTTTTGCCGACGACGAGTTGATCCCGATCAACGTTCAGCCGGACGGCTCCTATGGCGCTCTGCGCATCCCACCGGCGACGAGTTGGTTTATAACCAACACCTTCTCTTTCTAGTGTGGCGTCCCTGAAATAATTTAACACAGGAAATACAGAGATAGGAAAGAGGGAGAAACCACGGGTTAGACATCAAGCATCATGTATCCAGCATCGGGTATCCAAAAATTGGCTCTCGCCAAGAACGCAAAGGGGAGAGAGGGAGAAGACAAATTTTATTCTGGCCTTGGTAGGGCAAGAGCATCCTTGCTCTGCCGCGTGTATTTCGATTAGGCCCGAATCCGGTTTGGAAAGGTCTTTGCGCCAAGGCCTCGGAATGGCCGTGGAAATATGATTATGGGTGGGAATGATTTTTTGCGCGGCGCGGCAAGGATGCCGTCGCCCTACCTACCTTAGCGCAGCTAGTGTTATTTCCCTGAAATAAACTACCACAGAGAACAAAGAGAGCACAGAGAGGGAGGGAGGGAAAAAAGGATGAAGGAAGAAGGATGAAGGTTAAAGGTGCTGAAATTAATCGTGATCGTGATCGTGATCATGATCGTGATCGAATTAAGAAAAGCCTCTCGCCAAGATCGCAAAGACCGCTAAGAGGCGCCGATGGCGCCTTCTACGCCTCTGGCGCCAATTAGGAATTTTGTGGTTTTTGTGCGTTTTGTGGCTATTTTCTTATTTCCTGTTGGAACTCCGCACTCTTAATCATATTCGAACCCTAAATTCTCCATGACGGCGCGGTCGCCCAAAAGAGCGTCGGAAGGGCGGGGATGGTCCTGATCGAAGACGTGCAGATCCTCGGGCGGGAGTACGGTTACAAAGCTCTCGTCGAAGCCGTCTTTGTAGGGGATGGATTTGTAAGGCAAACCGAGGTGGTGAGCAAAGAAGGGGTAGACGGCGACTCGTTTGGAATAACCGTAGTCGTGCCCTTCGTGAGGCAGGTGGACGTGTTCCGCTTTGTGTTCGGCGTCGTAGAGAGCGTAAACATTCCTAACGTAGGGGTACTCGATGCGAGGTGTGTTGCGCGTCCAGTCAGCCCCGTTGGAAACGAGCAGGAGCGGTCGTGGCGCGGCCATGGCGGCAAACTCCACATTGTTCGTTTGCAGGCGGCCGTTTTTGTGAATGGGCATGCCGCTTTCGCAAACGCAGCCGCCAAAAAAGTGGGCTGATACCTGGACCACTGGAGCAGACACGGTGATGCGCTTATCGATAGCGGTCAGGATAAAAGTCTGGGTTCCACCACCGGAACCGCCGGTCATGCCGATGCGTTGGGGGTCTACGTCGGGGCGTGAAATCAGGTATTCCAGCACGCGGGTACTATTCCAGGTTTGAAGCAGCGCCGCGATGGGCATTTTGTGGTTTACCTGGGTGGATTCGGCGTAACCGACCATATCGTAAGCGAAGGTCACGGCGCCCATGCGCGCGAAAACGGCGCAACGTTTTTGCACGTCAGCGGTGATGCGTTTGTTGCGCGCGTGTCCGTGCGGACTGAGAATGGCCGGATTTTTTTCCTTGGGGTTCGCCGGAGTGTAGAGATTTCCGGTGATGTAAAACCCGGGGAAGCTCTGAATCGCGATATTTTCCACCACGTAACCGTCCATTTCCCGTCGACTGTGGATAACAGGTCGAAAGTCTCCCTGTATCTTGGGCATGTGATCCCAGTAGAGGCCTTTGAGAATGCCTTCGCGAATGGCCTCGGCCCGCCGTTCCCAGGAATTCTTGTCCTGCCAGGAGGAGGCGAATTCCTTCATCTTCAGGTTGGCTTCGTCCGGGGTCCAATGATGGCCCACGCAGAGCATATCATCGGTGATAACCTCATGCAGGGGCAATAATTCCCTGGCTTGGGCGAACGAGGTTGAGCCAAGGAAAAGGGAAAGGGGTAGGAGTGTTTGTCGTAGCTGCATCATGACAGGTGGGTACTGAAAATTTTGGACACGAGATTCTTAACCGGAGAACCAATTCTGTGACGGAAACCATACCGTGGCGAGTGCAGAAAGGAGGCGACAGGTCTGATGGAGAACTCATCCGTGGTGAATTATTCTGAAAAAGATCGCCTGGGGCGATGAGTAAGGTATTACTTTTTGCTATGAGATTTGCTGCGCTGATTACATTGGTTTTCCTCGCATTCGGTATGTCTCCCCTGCTACTTGGGGGAGTTTCAAACCCGATTGATATGGGGGAGATAAGGGATTCATCCACCCTGGAGGTGCAAGTAATTCAGGATTGGCACCTGGTCGAAGGAAAGGTGCCGACCCGGCAGAAATACATGACTATACGGGTTGGTGAATTTTGGCCCGGCAGGGAGTATCGGGTTCCCGTTCGCCTGATTGTTCCTGCTGACCGGAAAGCCAAAGGGATTCATTTGACCGGCGGCCATTCATATAAGCGGATACAAGCGGAAAGTCCGCTTCGGCCGATTGAAGAACTGTTGATTGAAGGCGGTGTAGGATTGGTTTACACGCTGGTTCAAAACTTGAATCATTCGGGACAGGCCGAGCTTGCGCAAGAGATCGAGGATCGATTTTTGGAAACCCTCGATCCTCGCTCATCTGTTAAGACCTGGGGGTGGCCGGCGAGCCTTAGTCGTGCCATAACAGCCGCCTACGCAGAAACCGATTACTTTGTTCCCGCAAAAGTGGCCATGTCCGGTGGTTCAAAGAACGGAGCCTCGCCTTCCATGGCATTGATACACGATGACCGGTTAACGGCGGTCCATGCAACCGTCTCCCCCATATGGGATTCGCCCTTGAGGTTGTGTGATGAAATTGCCTGGTCAAACCTTCAGGAAGAGGACTTGGCCTATGTGAAGGCACGGGGATTGGATGAACTCCAACAAGACAAAATCCTCAATCACCGATTTAGGGGAGGTTATTTTGGGCCTGTTTATAACGCGGCTGCATTGTCTAAAGGAAGGAGTTGGAATGACCTGAAATCCTTTGCCCACGGTATGGCTGATGCGGTGTTCATTTCCAGAAACATGGCAACTTTAAACACGCGTGGTGTTGACCTGTATTTTGCTCCGGGAACGCACGATTATGTTTGTTATGATATACAATGGGGCGGCAAACACCATCCGGACATACCGGTGTATTTAAAAACGAATCGCGGTCATGGGAAAAATAAAGCCCATCCCGCCCTCGAAACCGATGAGGCCAATTTACCAGCATTTCTTTTGCAGCACTTTTTTGAAGTAGAGGGTCGTTTGTTGAGTCCGCCCAAAGTTACCCATAAATTAGCGGGCAATAAATTGGAAGTTACCGTACGGTTTGATTCTGACAATCCTGCCGAGAGCGGGCGGATCTGGTGGATGTTCGATCGTGGCACCGATGGTAGCGCCGCCTACCTTCATGAGCTTTTTCCGGATGATCAGTGGCTTGAAATGAGAACTGATAAAAAGAAGGGGATTTGGACAGCCGAGATCCCTTTAAGGAATAGCGCGAAAACCATAGATTTCTTTAGTAACCACCGGACTACAATCAGCTATAAGGGAGAGGATTATCCCAGCTATCTTTCGAGTCAGTATTCACGCATATCTCTGAAGAAATAGTATTTTTCAACAATGGCGGTCCGATCGGGGCTTGGGACTCCGATCCTCGGAGATGGACGATGGCTCTATGTGTGACGCGCAATATTGGTCGGACGAAAAAGGAAGGGGATAAGGATTATATCCTGCACTGGCGTGCAAGTTACTAGAAATGACCCCGACCTGACGCATTTGAGGGCTGGAGGAATAGCTTGCGCGGAACCTGTTTCCTGCCTTGGATTTCGCTAAGGTTATACGCTGTTTTCAGTCTCTTGATCCATCCAACTGAAACCCTGATGAAATCATTTGCTTTACCCATTTTCGGCTCGATATTCTTATATTGCTTCCCATTTCTGGCAGTTGATTCTGCTGAACTCACCCCGGCTATCCATCACCCGAACATCGAAGGAATTTCACTGTTCGCCGAGAGTCCCGACATAGTGACTCCAGTCGGAATTGCGGTGGCGCCCGATGGACGGGTGTTCGTGCAGGAAAACCACACCCATCAACGCCCGGCCGGTTATGAGGGCCCCGAGACCGACCGCATACTCATATTCGAAGACACCGATGGAGACGGTGTTTCAGATAAGCGCTCGGTGTTTTATGAAGGTCACCTTTTCAGCACCGATCTGCTTTTTGGTACGGATGGCCACCTTTACTTTGCCACCCGCTGGTTCATCGGTCGTTTTCACCATGTAACCACACTTCAAACGGCGGAAGGAGATCCTGAGATCCTTGTGAAATGCGAGACCGACGGAGACTACCCCCACAACGGAGTGGGCGGATTGGCCATCGATCCCGCCAACCCGGATTGGATGGCCTTCGGTTTTGGTGAAAACCTGGGAGCGGAATACAGCTTCGTTGGGAGCGACGGTGCAAGGTGGTCGGGTGGTGGCGAAGGAGGTTCCACCTATCTGTGTCGCACGGACGGCAGTCAATTGAAACGCCTTTCCACCGGACATTGGAATCCTTTCGGCATGACGTTTGACCTAAAGGGAAATCTGTTTTCGACCGACAATGATCCGACCAGCACCCCTCCAAACCGGCTACTGCATATCATTGAAGGGGGCGATTTTGGTTATGAATACCGCTACGGCCGGTCGGGACGGCATCCCCTGGTATCGTGGCATGGAGACATTCCCGGTACCCTCGGCATGATTGGTGCATTGGGCGAGGCCGCCGGTGGAGTTGTGCCCTACGATGCTGACCATTTGCTGACGGCATCCTGGACGGACAATCGCATCGATATACACCCGGTGGAACCAGAGGGGGCCTCATTCATTGCCGGTCGCGATCCCTTTATCAGCGGTCCTGACAATTTTCGTCCGGTCCATTTTTCCTATTCCGCCGATGGCAAGTATCTTTACTTCACCGATTGGGTGAGTCTCTCTTACCCGGTCCACGGCCTGGGTCGTATCTGGCGTATCGAATTCAAGGAACCCCTGGATTTGAACCCGCTTCCCCGTAAACCAAGAGTCCCAATGACACCGCCGGAAGCCTCCCGGCATTTGGGCAGCCAGGATCCTTATTTGAGAACTCAGGCCGTCCGGGTTCTCACCGAAAATCCGCATGTATTGAGATCCTTGGACCTGAAGTCCTTCGCCAATCCCATGGCACGGGCTCATTACGCAATTGCTCTCAAACGGGTTGATCCCCTCGGGGAATCGGGTATTATTCCGGAACTGCTCAATGATGCCTATGCGGATGTCCACTTTGTAGGAATCAAGTGGATTTCAGACGAAAAGTTTTCGCAGTTTCGGTCTCAGTTGGAACTGCAGTTGGGTCGGACGGATTTGACGCCTCGCGGGCTACGGTCTGTCGTCGCGGCCATGGCCAGGTTGGGCGATGACGGATCCGGTAGAGAGTTTTCTCCCAGTGGTAAACTCCTGGAACTGGCGGAAGATACCGGTAAACCTCCGGCCATTCGTGCCCTTGCGCTTCAAAATGTGAAGGTGGATCATCCGGGTCTGACCGTTCGAAAACTGGCCTCTCTTTCCCAGGCGGATGATCCTGAAATACAACGGGAGGCGATTCGTGCCCTGGCCCATCATCCGGATGCGAAACGCGAGACCGTTCTTGCCAAGCTGGCGGCAGATATATCCATCGAGTCGAGCCTCAGAGCCGATGCCATCGCCGGATTGGCCGCATTTGCCGCGGAAAATTCCACTCTGCTGGAAACACTTAGACGCGATAAAAACGAAGCTGTATCTTCAGAAGCGGAACGCGCCCTTGCCTCGGCGGGTTTGATACAACGGGCCTTGAAAGCAAAACCGGCCTAGGACGATATTGCCGCATGGGAAGAACTGGTTGAGAATGCGCCCGGGAAATCCGATACGTCCATTGGTCGGCGACTGTTCTTTCATCCTCGAATGGGGATCTGCTCCAATTGTCATTCCATGAACGGTCGGGGCGTTGATTTAGGGCCGGATTTGTCGACGATTAGCGACCAGGACGGCATTGACCGGTCCTGGCTGATCGAGCACATCATCGATCCCAATGCCGAGGTCGCCCCTTACTTTCGGCCTCAGACCATCACGACCCGCCATGGCGCCTCTTTCATGGGCCTGGTCCTGGGAATAGAAGGAGATGTGCAATCCTACGTTGGCCCGGATGGAAAGGTAATCTCCATTGCCAAGAGTGATATTGAGAAGCGGGATGAAATGCCTTTCTCCCTCATGCCGCCCGGTTTGCTCCATACCATGACCGCGAGTGAAATTCGCGACTTGCTGGCCTACCTCCTGCACGGCGAGGGGTAGGCTGAATAGCAAGCCCGTAAATTGGCCATCCGCGAACCAAATCCTTACCCATGAAATACCGATCGACTATCCTCCTCTCATGCATCGTTCTGCTTTCCATACTGAGTGGAAGCAGTTGGGCCGCCGTCATCCCTGTCCCCCAGTCAATCGAACCGCAGAAAATCGAAAATGTAAGACCCCGCAACGTGGTATTCATCCTCTCGGACGACCATCGCTATGACGCCATGAGTTTCATGGGGCACCAATTTGCCGTGACCCCTCATATGGATTCGATGGCGGCCAATGGCGTGCACCTGAAAAATGCCTTTGTCACCACTTCACTGTGTTCTCCGAGTCGGGCTTCCATTCTTACCGGACTCTATACTTTCCGCCACCGGGTGATCGATAATCAACGCGCGGTTCCGGAGGGAACCCAGTTTTTTTCCCAGTACCTGCAAAGGGCCGGTTACCGCACCGGTTTTGTCGGTAAGTGGCATATGGGACACGCCAACGACAATCCCCGGCCGGGGTTCGATCATTGGGTCAGCTTCAAAGGGCAGGGAAGGTATTTTCCCCCAAGTTCCGACTACACCATCAACGTCAATGGGCAACGGGTAAAACAGGACGGATACATTACCACTCTTCTGACTCGTTACGCCATTGATTTCCTGGAGCAGCAGAGAGATGCGGACGAACCCTTCATGCTTTACCTTTCCCATAAAGCGGTTCACGACCCCTTCACGCCTGAAGACAAGCATCGTGGTAAATTTGCTGATAAGCCCTTCGTTCCGCCAAATAGCGCCGAGCCGGTCGATGGCAACTCCCTCAACCGCCCACGCTGGTTGCTCGACCAGCGCAACAGTTGGCACGGCATGGATTTTGCCCTACACTCCACCGAAGGGGTGGTCCCTTTCTACAAGAACTACTGCGAAGCCCTTTGCTCAGTCGACGACAGCATCGGCGCTGTCATGGAACAGTTGAAGCGAATGGAAATCTACCGGGAGACGCTCGTCATTTACATGGGCGACAACGGTTTTTTGTTTGGCGAGCACGGATTGTTCGATAAGCGGGTCGCCTACGAAACTTCGATTCGGGTGCCCATGCTCATGCAATGTCCCGAGCTCTTCCAAGGTGGCACGGTTGTGGACGAGGTCGTAGCCAACATCGATATCGCTCCCACCATCATGGAAGCCATGGGCTTGAGAAAACCGCCCCACATGGACGGCGAGAGCTTCATACCCCTGGCTCAAGGAAAGGAAATTCCCTGGCGGGACTATTTTCTCTACGTCTATTACTGGGAACAAAACTATCCCCAAACCCCCACCCATTTTTCGCTTCGCGGGGACCGCTACAAATTCACCACCTGGTACGGATTGTGGGATACGGACGAATTGTTCGACATACAGGCTGACCCCGAAGAGCAGAACAACCTGTTTCACGATCCGCATTTCGCAGATGTGAAAAAACACATGCAGGATCGGCTCTATGCCATGATGGACGAACTGGGGGGTATGGATATACCCATGAACCCGCCGCGAGGAAATCAACAAAACAAACGGCTTCGCGGCAACGGGGTTCATGGTCGGAGCGGCGAGCAAGCGGCCGACTTTCCGGAGGCCATGGTGGTCGATCAGCCTTTGAGGAAAATTCTAAAATAATTTTCCAAATGCGCATATGGAATGCCCACAATACCCGAAACTTGTTTCTGACAGCCTTCGAAGCAATCGCGGCGTAAAGCCGGTCATACATTTTTACCAGTTGAAGGTTTGTAGGAGCGGGTTTATCCCGCGATTGCTCAGGGATGCCATATCCGGGAAAAGGACACTCAGCATTCCGAAAAGAGCGGTTTTCGGTAACAATCCCTGTATCCGTTTAGACAATTTTGGTCGTTCCGGGGACGGCTACGGGATCGACGGACAGGTCGCCGAACTCATAGCTCTCAGGACTCAGGTCAAGGGCGGATCGCTGCATCGCCCAATCCCATTTCATGCTTCGCCCCGTGTAGGCAGCCATGCGGCCGGCAATGGCGCTCAGGGTGCTGCGGGCTACCTGCCCGGCTTCATTGAAGCCGTCTCCATTTCGAATGCTTTCGATAAGGACCACGTGTTCCTGCACGTAGGGATCCACGTTTGGTCCATCGTACTCGTAAGGATTTTCGCCGATGATCCGACCACTGCTGCCGTCGAGATAGAATTGGCCCTTTGTTCCCACCAGGCGCTCGGAGACATTGTGGGAAGCGCCGGTCTGTTGCCGGCACATACTGGAGACGCGCACCTGGTTCTCGAATTCGAACTCGGTGGCGAAATGATCGTAGCCATTTCCGTATTGAGGTTGCACGCGTTCCTGACGGCCGCCGCAGCCCATCACCATGACAGGATTGGAACCGAGCGCCCAGTGAATGATGTCGATGTTATGGACGTGCTGTTCGCAAACGTGATCACCGGAAAGCCAGACGTGAAACAACCAGTTGCGGCATTGGTATTCCATATCGCTCCACTCACCGGTCTGGTATTTATCCCAGTACTTCTTGGCGTCTTCCACCCATAGTGGCCCCATGTTCCAATAACACTGGCCGGATACGATGTCGCCGATAGCGCCGTCCTGCACACGCTTGATGATTTCCTGGTAATGGTTTTGGTGCCGGCGCTGGGTGCCCGCCACGACGGAAAGGTTCTTTCGTTTTGATTCCTCGGCAGCCGCCATGATTCTGCGGATACCGACCGGGTCCACCGCCACCGGTTTTTCCATGAACACGTGCACGCCTGCCTTGACGGCGGCTTCGAAATGTTCCGGCCGAAAGTGGGGCGGGGTAGCCAGGATTACCATATCGATACCGGAATCGATCACCTTTTGAAAGGAATCGAAGCCAGTGAAACGGCGCTCCCCGGGCACATCCATTTTCTTGGAGAGGGACGGGAAGGAGGAACGATCATAGCGTCCCTCGGCGCCGCTGCTGAGCATGCTGTGGCTGGCCTCGATCTGATCCGCGAAGAGATCGCCCATGGCCCAAAGCTTTACGGGGTATTCCGTGGCGGTGAGGGCCTGCATGGCAGCCCCGGTGCCGCGTCCCCCGGAACCGACGAGACCGATTTTCAGTTCGTCGCTGCCCGCCGCGTAAGCCCCCTGTCTCAAGGCGGAGGTCAATGCCGCTCCCGAGGCAGTCAGGGCGGATTTCCGGATAAAGGATCGGCGGCTCATGGAAGAAAATTTCTCAGATCTCATAGCTCTCTTGGCTTTCGGGTTTCGGATTGGTTCTTTTTGGCAAGTGAATGGCGTCCTTGGACACCAGATGGAAAATGTGAAGGGGGAAAGCGTAGTAACCAAGCCGGGGAGGGCAAGTCCTGTCTATCGGTGTTAATCCTATGCTTTTTTTGGCAATTATCCCATTCGCGTTTAAATATTCGGAAAAAGAGGTGAAATTTATACTCCTCCCTGATCATATCACATTGAGATGAATTGCCATGGAATACAAAAGTGACTCCCCAAGCCGGTCGGTTGGCCGAAGAGATTTTATTAAAGACGGTATCACATTGTTTGCCGGCCTGAGTTTGGGTTCGGCCAAGCTCATGTCTGAAGTAACAGCGAACCAAGGAGATACCACTCAAATTGAACCGGATGGTTATTTCACACTCGGAAAAGAGAATGGAAACTGGTGGTTGATCACCCCGGAGGGCATACCATTCTTTTCCATGGGGCTGAATCATATCGACCCCGCCAGTCTGCGATACCCGGAAAACATAGACATCTGGCGCGAGAAATACGGCGGCAGCACCCTTCGCTGGATCCGGGAATCCCTCGTCCCAAACCTGAGATCCTGGGGTTTCAATACGGTCGGATGGGTGCAAGAGGTGACGGTGCGCCAATGGCGGCATTCCCGAGCCTTTACCGTGGACGAATACCGCGCGTTGGAAATGCCCTACTGTCACTTGCTACCCTTCACCGAGTCCCACCAGTGGGAAAAACACACGGTTCATTACGACTTCCGGAGTGAGGACTGGAAAGAGTGGTGCGACTACGTAGCCAGGGATCAATGCGCCGAACTGAATGACGATCCCAAACCTGATAGGGTATTTTTACAGCGATTGCCCAACCTGGATTCACCACCGACTCAGGAACCAGTGGCGAGGTCCGATCTTCGATCCGGATCGTCTCAAAACCGAGGCCGGCCGCAAAGAACTGACCGAATTGGCCCACAGCTACTATAAGACTACTCACGATGCCATCCGACGCTACGACAAACACCATTTGATCCTGGGCGACCGCTACGAAGCCAATGCCCCCATCGCCATGGAAGTTATTGAGGCCGCCTTGCCCTTTGTCGACGTGCTTTCATTCCAGGACTTCCGTGATCCCGTGAACCATCTCAAAGAGTGGCATGAGAAGACGGGAAAACCGGTGCTGCTGGCCGATGCTGCCAGGATGAAATGGGATACCCTTCCGGGTGAGTTTACTCGCAACGAAGGCGCATGGTATGCAGAGACACTGGCGGAGTTATTCAAAAATCCGGGATGTATCGGATTTCATCTCTGCGGAGCCTACCAACGCAATAAGGCTCGGCGCTACGGACTGCTCGATGAAAGGGAAAATCCCGATTCGGAGCACGTGGAAGTAATGAAGGCAGCCAATCAACGGATCACGAAATTGCTGGAAAGCCAGTTTTAACCCTTATCTCGCAGAAGGAAGGGGTCATTCCGTAAAAAGTTATGCCTGTCGGGGTCAGTCGTTAATTTTTGACATGTCCCCATGTTGAAAATTAATGACTGACCCCATTGCGCCCCTCAATGGGGTGAGGCGCAGGATCATGCCTCTCCTGTCGATCAGCACATAGAGGGCGCCATCGGGACCGGTACAGATATCCCGGACGCGCCCGGATTCCCGCAGGATGACTTCTTCTTTGACTACATCGTGCCCGTCGAGGACGAGACGGACGATTTGCTGGTGTTTCAGAAAGCTCACCAGAAGGTTGTTTTTCCAGGCGGGGAAAAGAGGACTGGTTGAGAATTCGATGCCGCAAACGGCGGGCGAGGGAATCCAGAAGTGAACCGGTTCGACCATGCCGGGCAACGACTTGTATGGGGTTTGTACTGTCCCATCGCGATCGAGTCCCTTTGTGGCCAACGGCCAGCCGTAGTTGGCGCCCGCTATGAGGACATTGAGCTCGTCTCCGCCCATTGGTCCGTGTTCCGAGGACCAGATCTCCTTGGTTTCCGGATGGAGGGCCAAGCCTTGGGCTAAGTTGCGCACTTGGAGGAGAAAAATTGTGAATGACTCGCCATTCAGTTTTGTAAGTAGTTGATTATCAATAAAAGTTTTTTGAAATTGGTTTAGTAGGGACTATAATGTTATTTTTCTTTTGACTGCTCCCTCCTCCTCCTCGCTTAACCTCGGCGAGTATGTTTTTTAGACTTAAGAAGTCTCCAAGCGGCCAGGTCCTTCAGCTGATCGAATCCTACCGCAATAACCAAGGAAAGCCCCGACAAAGGGTGGTGGTCTCGTTGGGCGATGCCGCCATCAGCCGCCCGGATTGGAAACCCATCGCCAAGGCCGTAGAAAAACACCTCTATGGGATTGTAGAGCTCTTGCCTCTGTCAATTTTAAACCGCCCATAGTGGGTCAGTTTTAAACCGCCCTTTTCAGTTTTTTCCTCAGTTGGTATGTAGGCAACCGATGGATGTGGCTGATGATTGCCGTGGCGATCGTTGGAAGGATGCTCTTGCTACCGATGCCCGCGTCCGAGGATCTTTCCCGCAGGCTTTGGGAAGGGGATGTTTTGAATACGAGCATGAACCCTTATGAATTGGCGCCTAGCAGCGAGGAATTGAGACTACTGCGGGACCGAAGATGGGAACGCATTGATAATAAGGATCAAACTTCCAGCCAGGCGCCGTTGGTGATGGCCGCTTTCCGAGTATTCAATTCTATGGGATTCAATGAATGGTCAGTCAAGGCGGTATTCCTTGTCATTGATATTTGGATATGCATCATTCTAGCATTAAGATATGGCTCGAAAAAAGCGATCCTATATGGATGGAATCCAATGGCAGCGTACTTCATTGCTGGAGGGGGCAGAGGGTAGTGCCTTTTTCTGCTGCCAGCGCTTGGCGGATACCTGATATGGGAAGCTTGGGTGGACAAGAAAGGAGGCGCTGTTGTTATCGCCAATAACGGCGGTCTTGGAGGTGGTCCCGGTCAAATGGTTAGCTTTGCTGCGTTACTGATGGGTCTCTCGTTAGCTATGAACATCATATTTCTTCCTATTCTGGTTTGGATGTTCTGGCATGTTTTGAGCAAATCGGGATTAAGAACGGGTTTGGCTATTCTGGTAATCGGCTTAGTGCCAGTATTTTGCTTTAGTGGTTGGGGGGCGTATTCGCTAGGCGCGGACATGCGCAGTTTGTTGCCGTTTTCCCTTCCTCTTGATGAAGGCGCGCTTTCCCCTTTTCCGAACGTGTTTGATGATAGGAAATTCTATTGTTCCGATTTGATTCGAGGGGTAGATGATAGGAAAAGGCCACAGCAGAGAAGGGCAAAATCGCCTTCGAGGAGGCGAGCCGCAATCTGGCCGATCTTGTGGCCGAGTACCATGCTCGTGTCATCGAACCACGCACGCCCGACCAAACTGAGCCGCCCACCTCCCCGCTCTCGTTCCCCACGGATTAGGATCGCGCCAAGAAGCGGTCTGATCCATAAAATCACACGAAGCGCGCGTATAATACGCCCAAGCATTTCGGAGACCATAAGACAATGAAAATCGAATCCGTAGATTTCTTTTACCTGCGCATGCCTGACGTCCTGGACATCGTCGACGGTAGCCAGGATGCGCTGTTGGTGCGGGTGACTGGCGGTGGCGAGGAGGGGTGGGGCGAATGTGAGGCGTCCCCTTTGACCTCCATAGCCGGCTGGATCGCGCCCATGTCCCACGGCGCCTGCAAGCCCGTCGAGGCGTCGGTACTGGGCCAGACCCTGAACGATGTCGGTGACATCTACCGCATTGGCGATCTGGTTCGCTACCAGAGCATGGACCTGCTCCAGGCCAACCACATCCTCTCCGGGATCGACATGGCCATGTGGGATCTGTTGGGCAGACGCCTCGGCGAACCAGCCTGGCGGCTACTTGGCTATCAATGCTCGTATCCCAAGATTCCCTATGCCTCAATGCTCTTTGGCGATTCGCCCCAAGAGACGCTGAAGAAGGGTCAGCAGGCGCGGGCGCAGAACTACCGCGCCGCCAAGTTCGGCTGGGGCCCTATCGGCACAGGCAGCGTCCAAGACGATGCTGATCAGTTTATGGCCGCACGCGAGGGACTGGGCGAGGAAGGTCTCCTGCTCGTCGATATCGGTACGGTCTTCGGCAGCGATGTGGAGGCCGCAGCCCTGCGCCTGCCCGCTTTGGAAGAGAGTCGGGCGACCTGGATGGAAGAGCCCTTCGCCTCAGGCGCGCTGGCATCCTACCAGGTCCTGGCCCAGCGAGCAGATACCGTCAATATAGCCGGCGGGGAGGGCTGCCACAACTTCTTCATGGCCCAGCACATGATCGACTACGGCGGCCTGGGGTTCATCCAGATTGACGCTGGCCGCATCGGCGGATTGAGCGTAGCCAAGCAAGTGGCTGACTACGCCAACGCCCGAGGTGTTACCTACGTGAACCACACTTTCACCTCCCATCTGGCCTTGAGTGCTTCGCTCCAGCCGTTTGCCGGACTACAAAATGATGAGATCTGCGAGTATCCGGCGGAGCTCAAGTCCCTCGCCGTAGCGATCACAGAGGATCAACTCAGCCGAGATCAGAACGGCTATGTCCACGCACCCGAGGCGCCGGGGTTGGGAATATCCGTCAATCGGAACGGATTGAGCGATTACCTGATCGACGTAGAGATCCGGGTCGAAGGCGAACTACTCTACCGTACACCCAACCGGTTGGGAGAGAAAATACCATAGCTTTGTCCAATGGCAATATTACATCGCCGAAGTTGCCGATATACTCCTATGGTAAGCTGACATCTACGATTAGTCGGAATTGTCAGGCGGTCAAATTATTGCCCATTGTCCCAGCGGGGTATCGTTCCAACTGTCCCGTAACGGAGTCCGCACAAGACGAAATCCGTCGAAGGCGGCTCGCACCAGCGGCTCGTCATGGTCGCGATTCGCCGAGCGACAGAGACGGACACCGTAGCGCCACGACCCACTCCGCAATACCTTGAAGAAGCTTGATGAGGCACCTGTCGCATAACATCAACCGGAATCAGTTGAGTTTACTCAGCATCTCCACCCTGGGATTGAGACAGCAGCATGGTTGCCGGATCTATAGCACCAGTAGGCGAAAACTCTTCTGATGCCACGTAACGGATCATCTGGTCGAGTAGATAAGCCGATTCAGGCATATTGCGCGTCTTCCGGGTCAGGTCCAAACCGGTGACGAGTACTGCACCGTTGGCCGCCTTCGCTTCAAACACAGTGGAGAAGTAACCTTCACTTCCCCGGCCGACCATCAACTTGTCGGCCTGTTTGAGGGGATTGTCGGGTGTCAATTGCACTGCCTGGTCCATCAAGCGGAACCAAGGCTGATTCATGAAGCCCTCGTTAGGGAAATCGCCGAAGGCGGGATGGTCTGAAGCAATGACCGTACCTGCCTGTTTGTGCCAGAACCAGTTACCCATTCGTGCGCCTACCGTCATCTGCCCTTGGTCGGGCATGCCGAGATACAACACCTTCTTACCCAGCGTTAGCGCTTCTACGAGACTCAGGCCTGCCTTATCTGTGACCAACACCTTCGCTTTGGCTCCCTCTGCCGTCTCGGCAAGGACTACGTTTTCGTAACGCTGTGAAAGTAGCTCGTGCAGGCCTTGGCTCAAAGCTACGGACTCGGATAGCTGTCCTCGCTCAGGTATAGGCGGGAATACCCATATATCCCAGCTATTGGACCATCCGCCTGGGTTCACGTCAACTTCCACAGTGGCCTTGAGGGGCTTGGTTATTTCAGGCAGAGTAATCGTCGTCCGACCAATCTTGTCCACATAACCGATAGGGGCGGCTACATCGGAAAGAACATCCTGTGCCAAGACCTTTACATCACCGCGCAGACGCCAGGTCAGTTCTCCCTTGCTGATGGGGGCATCACCGAAATTCGAGATGACCCATTCCACGGGGATAGTCTGCCCTGAGGAATATAGAGGCCAGTCGTAGAACGCGTTGAGCATAGGCCTTGCCCGGGCGGGTCCGGCAGTCATCCTCTCATTGATCTCAGCCCAGTCAAAGACATACTCCGCTGGTAAACCGAATGCCTTGGCCAGGAAGATACCCGGTTTCGGGGCAGGATCCTGGGCCAGGACCATCACAGGCTGATTAAAGGTTCTAAAGTAGTCTGCCGTATTGTGTTTTTCACCGTAGAAAATATCCAGCACGCCATTGTGGGCGAAAGGAGGAAAGTCTACGAAGAGCCACAAGGTGTAGCCGTCCAGACGAGGGTCTAGTCGCGCGCTTTCAAAGCCTATCTTGTGAAAGATCGACTGGAGTCGATGGCCAGCCTCAATACACGCCTCCCCCCAGTTCCAGTCCAGTCCGACGGACCTCGCAATCTCCTGCGCCTCGGCCAGCGTCTGAGCGGGTGCATAGCCATCGCGGAATTGCGGTTCCAGACGCGGGTCTGGTCCCGTACTGAAGCTCTGGTACTCATGCTGGATTAGGGGCCATAGATCTTCCTCCTCAAGTATAGGCACCTGGAAGGCGTCTCCACTGCCGACACGCGAGTAGCTCTGCAGGTCCGACATTGAGAGGTCCTCAAGCGAAGCATCCATTTCAGAACCAAAAAAGGCATGTGTCTCTTTGCCGCCATCCTGGGCAACCCAGGGGCGGGAAGGGTCCAATTCCTTGACCATACTGTAAAGCTGAGGCCCCAGGGTATCGTTATATTGCCCCTCATTTCCTCCGCCATAGACTGCAAGTGACACGTAGCCTCTGAAATGGGTTATCAGTGTGCGTAAATCGCCAATGGGATCAACGGGACCGCCGGACATACGCGTGATGTCATACTCGTTGGGCCAGGAACCTGGACGCGTCCAGTGTTCCATTTCCGGCATGTTTGGCCAAATGCCCGGAACCGCCCAATAGGGAAGCTCCGCTTGTACTAATATGCCCAACTCGTCAGCCGCTTCAAAATATTCGGGGTTTTCCACATGCGTGTGGAACCTGACAAAATTGAATCCATAGGCCTTCGCTTTAGTCAGGTTCGCCAAGTGTGCTTCGCGATCAGCCGGGGAGGAGATGGTTAGGGGGTGTGTGTGGTCATCACCGTAGCCACGCAAGAAATAGGGTTTGTTGTTCAGCCAGAAGCGGTTATCGCGAGTCTCAAATTTTTTCACCCCGAAGCGCTCTGTCCAACCGTGAACGGGCGTATCACCCTGTTTGAGCACGATATCGGCCCTGTAAAGATTTGGATGCTCCGGCGACCATGGCCGAAACTGTTTTAGGGAGATATTCAGTACTACCTCTTTGGTTCGATCGCCTTTGATGACCAAAGATTCACTGAGCGTGCCAGCCCGTTTACCATCAAGCGTGGTCAGTTTAACTTCGATATTCAGCTTCCGACGCTCAGGTGTCGTCGAACGAATGGTCGCATGTACCGATGCTGACTTAGCATCGAGATCGCCTTCAATGTAGGCATAGTCGATGGACACAGGCGGGGTTGCCTCGAGTTCCACCGAACGGAACAGACCGCCGTAGACCCGAATGCACTGAGATTCACCTTGAAGACTTTGGATATCATTGCGCGCCAGCACAGTGATTGTAGCGGACTGACCAGGCGTAACTAAATGGCTGATATCGTATTTGTAGGTACCAGCATACTCATAGTGCCTTGCCAGGAATTGACCGTTTACCCAAATCCAGCCAACCGAGTTGATTCCGCCGAACTTTAGCCAGACCTGATTCCCAGTCCAGTCTGTGGGAATAGTAACTGTCTTTCTATACCAGGCTGCGCCTGTGTAGGTGGCAAAGATTGGGCGGTTGGCAATTTCGAAAGCTGTCTGCATATCGTCAGGCTGGCTAAAGCCAGGTTCTCCGACGCCCTGCGCTTCCCAGGCACCCGGCACCGTGATCTGCCGCTCTGCACCAGGCCAGCTGGCAGTCTCGAACCACCGTCCCTCATAGCCAGCCAACTCTGGATCTGTTCGAAAATCCCATGAGCCATCAAGACTCATCCAGGTCGATAATTCGCTCCGCATCACGGGGTTCACCACGGTGGGTGAACTCTCTACACCCTGACCCAGCGCGCTAAGTGATCCGAAAAGGTCATCGATTGAGGGTTCCTGCACACCACAGGCAGGTCCCGCGCAAAGCACAGCGTGACAAACTGCCACAGCAATACCCAAACACATCGCACGCTTCTTAATCATTCTCTTTTCCTCTTCGTTCATGCCCCAGGCTAAGGTTGCTCAATTGCTACATCACTTGAGCCATCTTCACTTGGTATAGGTAATCGGCACAGGCGTTCCGTTGCGTCTTGTCAGGCGCAGACAGAATTTCCATGCTCCCGGACCCTGCGTGACTTGGATCAACAGGGCGTTCTTACCTGCTTTCAACATCACGGGCACTTGGTCATTGTCGAGCACGGCGCTACGCTGCACGTTGTGCTCGTGGACAAGTTCGCCGTTGACCCAAAGCCTTACACCGTCGTCCGAACCCATACGAGCCACTGCATCGACTACCTCGTCCGACACGATCTCTGCGAATCCATAGGCCGAAACGTCGCTTAGGTCGCCGTATTCTGCAAGCAAGTCGATCATGCCCGCAGTAGCAGGCGTAGTGACAGACCGCCAGCCAGTAGTGTCCTCGCCAACGGAATACGTTGCCGTCAGATCGATATCAGGCTCGTTGATATTGGTCTCCTTGAATCCGTCGTAGATGTTCCCCGGAAACGGGCCGACAAGCGACCAGTCTGTTACGAATCCCAAGTCGTCTAGCAAACGCGAGCCAGGGGCCACACCAGGCATGACCTGCACAATCTCGTTGACCGCATCAGTGGTTGTTGCACGCGGAGCCATGGCCTCGACAAGCTTGTTGCCTTCTTCGGTGTGGCCTACGTCAAACTCAGACTTCGCCAGCTCGGACAGCTCCTTAAGTTCTCTAAGAATTGCCAAGGAAGCATAGCCCTCGAAAATTGAAGGGTCGACTTTGCCGTTTGGAGAAAATTCATCCGACGCCACATAGCGGATCATCTGGTCAAGAAGGTATGCTGATTCGGGCATGTTGCGCGTTTTCTCTGTCAGGTCGAGGCCACATACAAGTACTGAGCCATTGACCGCCTTCGCTTCGAACACACAGGTGAAATAGCCCGCACTGCCTGTGCCGAACATCAACTTTTCGGCCTCTTTCACAGGACTACTGGGGGTCAGCTTCACCGCCTGGTTCATCAACCTGAACCAGGGCTGATTCATGAAAGCCTCATTAGGGAAATTACCAAAGGCAGGATGCCCTGCCTCAATAGCCGTGCCTGCCTGTTCTGTCCAGATCCAGTTGCCCATCCGTGCACCCACCTTCATCGATTGGTGAGGAGGCACGCTCAGGCACAACACCTTCTTGCCCTGCTCGAAAGCCTTCATTACAAGGCTTGAGCCTCCGGCATCATTCGTAACCAAGACCTTTGCCCTACCCCCTTCCCCTGATTCGACGGGAACTACGTTTTGGTAGCGCTGTGACAACAACTCATATAACCCTTTGCTTGCCGCCACGGGTTCGGGAAGAACCGCTCGTTCGGGTAGACTCGGAAAGACCCAAAGGTCCCAACTATTGGACCATTCACCGCCTGCAAGGCTAACTTCCACGGTAGCTTTCAAAGGCTTGGTAACCTCTGGCAAGTTAATCTCTGCCAGGCCAATCTTGCCGACATATCCAACAGGGGCAGTCACATGGGAACTGGTGCCCTTAGTCAAAACCTTTCCCTCATCAAGTAAACGCCAAGTCAACTTTTTGTTCCTTATGGAAGCATCTCCAAAATTAGAGACAATCCATTCCACCAGAACGGTTTGACCTGAGGTATAGATAGGCCAATCGTAAAAAGCATTCAGGAGAGGCCGCATCCTGACTGGATCATCCATCATTCTTTCCCTGATGGCAGCCTCATCAAACTCATACTCCGGTGGCCACAAGGACAAAATCGGCGACTTTCTCATAAAAAGGCCGGGCTTAGGATCTGGATCCTGGGCCAGTAATACCACCGACTGATTAAAGGTCCGAAAATAGTCTGCCGTGCTTCCCTTAGGCTCATGAAAAATGTTCAGCAAACCGTTCCAGGTGGCGGGGGGGAAGTCGAGAAGCAGCCACATGGAAAAGCCATCCAGTCTCGGGTCAAGCCGTGCGCTTTCCAACCCTATCTTGTGGAAGATACTCTGCATACGGTACCCAGCTTCGATGCAATTCTCTGCCTGTTCCCATGTAAGGCCGGCCTGCTCCGCTGCTGCCTGCGCTTCATTCATCGTCACATTGGGCGCATATCCGGTGCCGTATTTCGGTTCCAGGCGCGGGTCGTCTCCGGTGGTGATACTAAGGAACTCATGATTAACCCAGGGCCAGTGGTCCTCGCTTTCAAGCAAAGGGACCATAAAGGCATCACCACTTCCGGAACGGCCGTGGCTCTGATAGTCTGATAGGGAATCAACCATGCTAATGTCGACTCCTTGACCGAACGCCGGATTACCAAGGCTAGTATTGCGATCCTGACTCATCCATAGACGTGAAGGATCCATCTTTTTAGCGATGTCATGCAACTCCTGAGCCAGTTCCTTGGAATAGTGTCCCTCGTTTCCGCCACAGTAAAAAGAAATCGATACATATCGGCGGAAATGTGTTATCAAGGTTCGTAAATCGCCGGGAGGGTCCTTCGGTCCACCGGACATGTGCGCTATGCCCGAGTAGCGTGTATCATCTTCTTTCCCGAATGCTGCCCAGTAGGGTATCTCCGGTTGGACGAGGATGCCCAGCTCATCGGCCGCCTCGAAGTATTCAGGCAATTCGACATGTGTATGGTGACGAACGTAATTAAAGCCGAAGTCCTTAGCTACGGAAATGTTTTTGAGATGTGCCTTGCGATCTGCAGGCGAACAAACCGTTAAAGGATAGGCGTGGTCGTCACCGTAACCGCGAAGGAAATAGGGTTTGTTGTTCAGCAAGAACTGTTTGTTGCGTGTCTCGATCTTCCTGACACCGAAGCGCTCGATCCAGCCGTGTAAAGACTCAAAGCCTTTATTGAGTACTATGTCTGCGCGGTAAAGATTTGGCTGTTCAGGCGACCATGCCTGAAATGTCTTAAGGGGTATATCAAATACTACCTTTGTGGTCTTGCCTGGTTCGACAGTAACCGACTTGCCAGCCCTGCCCGCATTTCTTCCCTTGAGCGTAGCCAGTTTCACTTCGACTTCTACCTCCTGGTTTTCAGAAGCTGTCGATCTAATCGTGGCATGAACCTGTGCCGACCTGTCATCAAATTTGCCCTCCACATAGGCATAATCGACGAAAACATCGCCGGTTGCCTCAAGTTCTACAGATCTGTACAATCCTCCGTACACGCGAAGCGAATTGACCTCGCCCTGCCGACTGGGTATATCGTTGCGAGCCAGTATTGCTATGGTCGCCGACTCTCCACTGGTCACCAAATCAGTGATGTCGTATTTGTAGGTGCCAGCGTATTCATATTGTTTCGCCACAAACTCCCCGTTAACCCAAATCCAGCCGATAGAATTCACGCCCCCTATTTTCAACCAGATTCTATTACCCTGCCACTTGGCAGGTACCGTAATGGTTTTGCAGTACCACGCCGCCCCGCCGTAGTTTGTAAACATCATGTGTCCGTATGTCTCAAAGCCGGCAGTTCCTTCATTGCTTCGACCTGGCTCACCTACTCCCTGCGCTTCCCAGCAGCCCGGAACCTCAATCTGACGCTCTGCACCAGGCCAGGCAGCGGACTCGAACCATCGTTCCTCGTAGCCCTCCATCTCGGGGTCTGTTCGGAACTCCCAAGAACCATCAAGACTCATCCAGTTCGATAATTTGCTCCTCAGTACAGGGTTCACTATGGCCGGAGAACTCTCTGCTCCTTCGCCCAAAGCGCTAAGTGGTCCGAAGAGGTCATCGATTGCGGATGCCTCGCTGGCTGGCCCCGCCCAAAGCACAGCGTGACAAACTACGACAGCAATTCCCAAACACACCAAACGTTTCATGAAGACATCTCCCTTTATTGACGAACTTTCATATTTGACCGGCCCAATGCTCTATTCGTGCTGTGGCCCTTCGTCAGAATCACGTTCAGGCTCGGATGATGGGCTACCCATCGAGAACTTGCCTGGCGGAATGCATACAAAGTCGGTACCGTCGAAGGTAGGCACATCGCCAGTCTTAAGTTCCGTTACTTGCGTTTCCCCTTCGTCATGGACTTCAGAACAGAGGGACTCGTCAACCTTGAAGACGATGTTATGCGTCGTCTCGGGATCGATGTCGAAATTACCCTCTTCAGCATTATGGATGTATTGACCGTTGATCTTTAGGTTTTCGAAGGTTATGTTGTACACCTTGTGATTGGCGTCCCAACCCTTGATGACATTCGGGCGCTGGAAATTACCGGTAGCTGTGATATTCCGAAAGGTTATGTCAGATATCTGGCCCATTTCACCATCAGCGGGTGCGAATTCATGCTTTGCGAGTGTCAGATAGAATATTCGCCAGCCTCCGTTTTCAATACGGATGTCTTCAAACAGATAGTCCTTCATATGTCCACTACCACCATGGACGGCATCAAATGCGGCCAAGTTAATCTGTTCCGTTCGGTGCTCCATTCGTATAATGTCGTTGTTGTAAATGTGAAAACCACTATTGTCATTCGTCATGTTCCAACTGATTTGAAACGGCGCACCATTCTCACACTGCCAGATCACACAGTCACGCACCGTAGTGTTAGATTCATACAACTTAAATGCGTCATCGTTGACCTTTACAAAACAGTCTTCAATTAAGCCATAATCTTCCACGTAGGGACCATCGGTACCATACCACCAACCGATCATTTTTACATTTCGTATTGTGTTGTGGGGGCCGAATATAAGGATTTGGTAGAGTGAAGAATTGACAAGAGTAATCCCTTCAACCAGGACCCGAGTGCCCTTGATGTTGATCAGGTTACTGTCATAGTCTGGTCCATGCGGAAAGTCTTCGCCGGAGAGAACGCCGCGCCCCCTGACAGTGAAGTCCTGAACGTCTTGGTAACTTCCTCCCTGGCCCCATGGCCCAGTATAGTTAACTTTAAGTCTGCCTTTGACGTATGCCCCACCGGCCAGATAGACTGTTTTCGTGCCCGATGCAATGGTCGTATCTCCTATATTGTGAAGACCTGGCCCAAAGTATAGGACATCAGAGTCATTGGGATTAGGAATGTCCGTTTCAAGTGCATCGGCAAACACAAGCATCGGATGCGTAATATCCCCATCGAATTCCACGGATATTTTCCGTGGTTGGTCCAAGTCAAACGATACAGTGTTTCCTGATATCTGGGGCGTGATCCCGAAACTGCTCGGAAGTATGTTACACGTCCCAATAGGACCGCCTTGCAGCTTTGTAATGGTTACGGTAACTGGACCTGAAAACGAAAAGGTTGTCCACGAAGTGGTTAGACTTAGATTCGTTGATTGTTGTCGATTACTCAGATAAACAAAACTGTCATATTCAGTCCCACCCTGCTCAACCACCACCGAATACTGATTCGATGGTGTAATGCCATCTGGCCCTGGATACGTTACTACCTCATCGGCCAGGCTGTTCTGCGCAAAACCACAGAGCAACCCGGCAAGGAGATAAGCGAAAACGGACACACACCGTAATCCCATGTGCATTACTTCAACCATAACAAACTCCTGTTAGATACCATTCACAATTTCTTGTGGAGTGCCTGAATTCAAAATGCCTACTACCAGAATCTGATATACCAGAAAGCAAACAAGGCAGCGGAAATTGTAAGCCAGAACCTTTGCCTCATATACCAAGGCGCCGGTGTGGTCTCGCCTTGGACGAAGATCATTTCCTTTTTCCAAATCATACTTCTGATGGATTCAATCTCTGGTGGCTTGGTAGCGAGGCTCACAACAACCATGATTGCCAGGGTAGCCAACCACCCAATCCCGCCGATATATAGGAACGGGATGGTGTCTGAAAATGCGAATCCACAGACGAGCAATATGGGGCTCACCAACATCAATGCAGTAAAGGCGCCCGCGCTGTTTGCCCTTTTCCAGAGAATCGAGACTAAAAATACACACGCGATGGGTGTGCCCACATAATTCATAAACTGTTGGAAATACTTAAAAATATCTCCCAGTTTGGGTACCATCGGGCACCAAAAGGCGACGACCGCGAGTATGGCCAAGGTTGACAATCGGCCGAAAAGAACCATCTCCTTGTGGCTGGCTCCTTTTCTTACATACTTCTTGTAAACGTCGAGCGTCAGGAGTGCTGAAGTCGCGTTTGAAAGGGCGGCCGTCGTCGAAACCATGGCGGCAATAATCGAAACAAGAATGATACTGCGCAACCCTTCCGGAACAACGGTTTTCACCAGTATGGAGAATACCTGGTCGGGCGAATCAATCTGTGATTCCTTGATGACATAGAACGCCAGCAGCCCTGCCATAGCGGTAATCAGTGGGCGTGGGGCATTTAAGACCATGCAGAAAATAGATCCAATGCGGGCATCGCGCTCGGAGCGGGCGGCCAATATCTTCTGCATAAGAACCTGATTGCAGATGTAATAAAAGAAGAGTGTGGTCATTGTATGGATGAACAGCCCGGGCCAGGGGATGGTGAGATCATCAGCTGGCTTAATCAAATGCCATCGCTCTGGATTTGCCGCTTCCATTGCTGCAAATCCATCCGTTTTGGAGTAGGTAAAGAAAAACAGCATGATCCCACCGATAGTAATCAGGGTGGTCTGCAGCATGTCCGTCCAGGCGACCGACGAGAGTCCGCCGTAAATCGTATAGATGGCGGTAAAAGCAACTATGCCCCATATTGCATAGTGCAGAGGGAAACTGAAATAGGTACTTAACGTAAGGGCTCCTCCATAAACCGCTACGGTCAAGCTGGCAAAGATGTAATAGACACAAGTTACTATAGTTACATAGTTTCGGCAGGCTGGGCCGAAGCGTTTTTCCATGTACTCTGGGACTGTTGAAATTGTATTGCGCAGGAATATGGGTAAAAACATGAACAACATGAATAATAAAATAGGAAATCCCCAGACCTCCCAGTTAATGATCCCCATCCCCTCCTGCCAGGCCGCGCCGACAGTCCCAACCATCTGCTCACTGTTGACACTACCGGCCACCAGCGACGCGCCGATAATGTACCATGGCAGTTTTCCGCCGGCCAGGAAGTAGCCCTTGGTATCCTTAGATTCGCCGCGACCGGCAAAAAAACCTATACCGAGAATAAGTACGGCATAGCCAACAAAAATTGAAACATCGAATAAACTTACATCCACAATCGTTCCTCCCGGCGAAACACCGCCTTTAATGATTTATTTTTTGAG
Source organism: Opitutales bacterium (assembly GCA_965204545.1). Taxonomy (GTDB): domain Bacteria; phylum Verrucomicrobiota; class Verrucomicrobiia; order Opitutales; family UBA2995; genus JAABVD01. The sequence continues at coordinate 3,097,337 of CBDBFA010000003.1, forward strand.
TTTATGAACCGCAGCTCCAAGCACCTCAGACAATAAATCATCTGCGGGGTACGCGTTGCCAACATGCTGTCTGAATCCTTCAGCATACTTACAGCCTATATACCTTCCAATTACTTCGCCCATACGTTTCATGGTGATCGTATATTCATCAATACCATGGTGCTTGAGCAACCAATCACGCTGGCTGGCATGCAGGGCCAACATCTCGCATTTCGTATCGATCACTGACGATATATCAATTGCAATGGTTGGAACAATGGGTTCCCCAAATATGTCGGCGCAGTCGATCGGATCGCAATAATACAGATGCGGTATCGATGCGAGTGGATCGACGCCCGGCGTCTTAATATTGGGAACTGAACACCAGAACGTTGCATCCCGACCTATCAGGCTGGTCGCTTCATGATCATAGAGGTAGTCCGATGGGCTAGCTGCAAATATTACAGTGGGCTTAACGCGTCGAATGAGCTCAATGGTTTTCAGCACCGTTTCTTTGTCATTCCTGATAAAGGCATCTTCGCATTCAAGACAGTGATATGTGCCATCAAGAACCTTTGCTGCTGCCGCTCCTTCTTTTCTGCGGATAGCAGAGATTTCTTCGGGTCCGATTGTTGCGGAGCCGCAATTGCCCGGACTTAACGTGGCTATATGGATTTCCCAGCCTTTTTGATGAAGCAAATCCATCGTTCCCGAACAAACAAATTCGGCATCATCAGGATGCGATAGTATGCTTAGTGCAACTTTTTTCATGGTCATCTTGATCCTTGATGGTGTTGTCTATTTCATTATGGATTTTTGGCGCTCGAGGGATTCAGCTGACGGGAGTTTTGGGAAGTACTCGAATCCGAAGCGGCCCTTGTATCCGAACTCATCAGCTTTACTGAAAATAAATGGATAATCCAATTCACCCACGTCAGGCTCATTGCGCCCTGGCACACCCGCCACGTGCATCTGTCCGATGATATCAACGTTGTCTTTAATGGTGTCGACAACATTACCATCCATAATCTGCATATGATAGATATCATAAACCAGTTTCATGTTTGGACTCTTGAAGCTTCGTACGAGTTCGACGGCTTCAGCGGTGCTGTCCAGATAGAAACCAGCGTGATCGACGACTGTGTTCAATGGTTCAACCAGCAAGGTGAAGTTCTTCTTCTCAGCGATTTCGAGCGCACGCCCAAAGGCTTTGTCCATGTTGGCGCGCATTTGAGAACGTGTTAAGCCATCAACCAGTGTGCCGGACATGATTACCGCAGAGTGACAATCGATTTTTTCGGCAAAATCAATCATCTTGTGAACCTGTTCGATGAACTTCTCATGGTCATCCGGGTTCACCGGACAGCCGCCAAAAAGCCCATCCCATGCATTGAGCACAAAGCCGGCCACTGTTACACCGGTTTCTTCACATACCTGGCGCACGACTTCGGCGTCCTTCGGCATGCCCTCGTCGATGGTGCTACCGTTCCAGGTGCCTTCTGGATGCCAAAATTCAACAGAGTCAAATCCCAACTGCGAAATCTTACGTATACGTTCATCATATGGTAAGTCGGTAAAGAAACATTCTAAGCATACATCATAACGTGCCATTTTTTAACTCCTTTGCTCTGTGATTGATTGGACTACGTTCAGTTGTTTTCATTGTTTTAAAATTCTCTCCATTCTATTTGCCACACTGAATCGGCCTAATAGAGTACAGGACTATTTTCTGTGGTTTCGTGTACCATAACGTAAATCTGTTCTTAGCGCTCAACCCGTGCGTCGCCCCAGGTTACATGGTCGCCATTGAGGCCATCACCTCCATCGCTACTGCGTAGTGTCAGGATCTTCACACCGGAAATATCGACACTAATCGGGAGCGCGGAATCGCCTTCCGTCATAACTGCGGAACGGAACAATTCTTTACCGTCGCCTTCTACGATGAACTCGGAAGTCCCGGTGAACACCTTGCCGAATTTCGCGGGTTTAGGCATGTCGAGCATACCGACGTCAGCAACAAAACGTTTGAACTGTCCGTCGATGTCGAAGGTGGCCAGGCCGGGCGCGTGGAACGCGATTCCCTTATCATAGAGTTTATCTTTAATACGCACAGCCGAGGCATACCACAACAAGGAAGAGTGGTCCCAACCGAACACCATATCGCCAACCTGTGTTTCAGTGCAACGTCCTCTCATATCGGATACATACACGCTCTGCCCTTCTGGAATTGGGTCAAAACGGAATGGCAACGTGAGATCGGTAGGTGCAAACAACTTGGTCATACGACGGTCTTCATCAGCATTGTATACAGGGAATGGACGTCCAACTTCAGGACCTTGCTGGTCAGTAACCTGGCCTGTAAGTTTGTAATTAGCCACTAACCATGCGCCAATGCGAGCCTCGTTTTCAAGAGTGCTGCAAACAAGCTCGATATCGATTGCATGTTTACCTACTGGCACGTTAATCAAAGCCCAGTTCTGAGTAATGACCTTACCCAAGCGCTCATGGAAGATAACCTCAACCTCTTTACCATCGATCAAAACAACCGGTTTTGTGACTGGGTTACCGCTAATTGTCCCCAACATCAACTGAATCTGTCCACCAACTGCTGTTGATGGTACAGTGACGTCACCCTCTAAATGAGAGGCTCCGTCACGAGACTTGAGTTTGAGGCGTCCCTTTGGTGTTTCGTCTAAGACTGATTCATCAAGAACTACCAGACTGTTCGACTCATCAACTGTCCAACGTCCGGCTGGAGTCAATTCCTCAAGCTGTCTTGACTCGGTCAAGACTTCCAACATCATTACCGCATAATCCTGAACAGGAATCTTAACTTTGGCGCCAAAGCTAACTTTTTCGTACGTCTTACGGTATGGGTATACGACGTTAACATAGAGCTTTTCGTCGGTTGGTGTCAGGCCGAGAGACTCGTCTAGCACCAATGGATAGTCTTCAGCGTTAATAAATGGATTACGCAATACTACAACTGCACGCCCTTTACTGTCGCCGTGGCTGTAGCCATAGAGCTCACGATCTTTGGGCTCACCACCAATCAGACGGTAATCGCTATAGATACCCTCGTTAGCCTTAGTCCAATTGGCCACTTCACCCAAGAACTTTAGTCCACCACGTGACTCCTCAAGCGTAGGCATGTCACCAGAAATAAGGCTTACTGCTGTCGCGCCGCGACCAGGCAGAGCCATCACAAACTCATCTTCCCAACGCTCTGAGTAGGCCTCGCCTTTCATGAATACGTTATCAATGAGCGTATCTGCGCGAACCTGAGTACCGTATAGGTCCTCAGCCCAGAGAGGGAACTGACGTTCCACGCGACGATGCTCCTCGAATACCTGGATGTCCCGAACCGTAATCAATTCGTCGCGTACCCAAGGGGAAGGGATACCAGCGGCTACTGTGTCACCGACTACTGTGTGTACCCCATCAACCTGAACCAACCACCAAGGGCTTGCCCACTCAGCGCAGACAAAGAAATCAATAAGGATCTCGGGATTAATTTCACGAAGGGATTCGTAGATTGCCAGCTCATTCTCTACGACACGTTCCGTTGAGAATACACCCGCTTCATCGCCTTTGCCTACCAGGTGTCCGTGACCAGGTTCGTTGCAGCCAACGCCCTGCCCCCAGTACATTCCGTCGAAGTTGACAGAGGCCATGTTGTGTTCGCGTACGATGTCTTCCATGCGCTTTTTTATAGCGGCATAGTAAATCGGACCCCCAAGGCAATATGCGCGATTGTGCTGGAGCTCATACCCTTGAGTCTTACCCCAATCGTGAGTGGAGGACGTGTAGATACAGGAAAAACTAGCCCAGAAACCAACATCCGTTCCTATAGACGCAAGCGCATCGGAAGTCTTTTTCCATGTGTCTGGTTCCATCGGGACAAAGAGGCCATCGTTTCGATAGAAAGGCACGTCGTATGTAAATGATGAGAAGTTAAATCCGGTTTCTTCCTTCATCCTCTTCATGCTGTCGAACTGTTTTTGTGCACGATCGATTCGCGAAGGCGTAAGTACTCCTTCAGAGTAGTTCGTGCGAGTATTGACAATGAGGTAACCGTTCCAGTAAAGGCTCATCTGTGGTGCTGGTTGCTTTTGCGGGAGGGTGGCTACGTAGTCCATGAAGGACTGCTTCACGTTGGCTTTGCCCGACTCAGCGCCACCCATTACGGCCCGTTTGGTCTGATAGCTTTCGCCAGGAGCGATCTCGAAACCAGGGTGGTGGCGAAGGAAAATATAGCCATCCTCAGTCACGCTGCTTTTGGTGGCAGGAAACTCCGCGCCGATCCAGAGGGACTCAGTATAGACAGGCTGGCCCCAATCGGATAGGTGGGGAAACGTGTTCTTAACGGCGAACGTGATTTTTTCTCCGGCAACCTTCAGATGTTCCAATTCAACGGTCCGCAGCAGTAGTGCTTCTTTGCCGGTGTTGATGAATTGGATCTGCTTATAGGCCCAGAGTTGCTTGCCACCGGTGTACGTGATTTCCGCAGTCAACGAAAGCGCGGCGTTATGCAATTTAGCGATGGCGCCGGTTTCAGTTCGATCGAGCGTACGCAATTCAAAGTCGTCACTGGTCACCGTTTGGCCATCGGCATAGGTGACCACGAACTCCGGCCCACGGGTCTGCAAGACTTTGCCCGTCAGTCTATTTTGGATTCCGGTCGTCTTCAATGTTCCGTCCACGGTCGTTAGGGCGCGTTGCATGGTCGGAGTCTGGACCATCACCTCCGAGGTGGTGCCGTAAGCGGTCGAACAAAGTGCGACAAAAATGCAAACTGTGCCTGTGAATATTCTAAACATATCATTCCTCATTTATTGGGTTCCTTTTGCCTAAAATAGACGATAAGAAATTCAATTGTTCCGAATTGATTCGTGGGGTTTGAGGGTTACATGAACGCGAAGGACGGAAAGAACCTGCGGATCGATGTCCATCAGGGTGAATTCATTTTCGCATTAAATTTTTTACCACACGCGCGATCCGGAAACCATGGCTGAAACTGGAAATAACATGAACATACCTGCATACGAGTTCGCCTTGGTGTTGATGATACCTGATCGACGCGGAGATCCGGGTCGAAGGCGAACTACTCTACCATACACCCAACCGGTTGGGTGAGAAAATACCATAGCTTTGTCCAATGGCAATATTACATCGCCGAAGTTGCCGATATACTCCTATCGGCATCACCTGTAAGCAATATCCTGGAACGGATATCTCGCAGTCTCTATCGTCTGGCCGAGGGGCCGTCGCTTTCTAATCCGTACCTGATCACGGCAGCAGCTTGAAATCTGGCATAAAACCCTGGATCCGAAATGCAGTGAATCCTTCCGCGTACCTGCAACCTGTCTGCATACCTCGGAACTGTGCCGTGACACGGCATAGTTCAGGAAGGCTTTCCTCGATAAACTCACCCATCCACCCGGTTTGGCTCTCGTGTTTTTTCAAGGCCTCGATCTTCTGCTCGAAAAACTCGGTGATGTCCACGTAGGCTTCCGGCATGAAGTTTACGCCGCTGGCGGTGTCCCAAAAGAACACCGAAGGTTTCTTGGTGATGGGCGCTTCGTCGGCCGGTATCAGCTTGGATGGAAGACCCAAGATCACTCTGGTTACCAGCTTGCCGATCATGGCGTGGTCGGTGCTGGGATCATCCGGGGAATGCGTCAGCACTACGTCTGGATTCGCCCACCTGATTGCGTCGAGCACAGCACGCCGCGTCTCCGGCGTGTCAAACAGAAGCTGATCATCGAATCGCAAGAAGCGGACCTCTGCGCCGAGGACTTGAGCCGCAGCCTTTTGTTCGGCTTCGCGAATTGCAGCGATTTCCTCTCTCGAAGATGCAGTGTTCGAGCCGATGTTTCCGCTGGTGGCCATGGCGATGCGCACATCATGTCCCTGTGCTTTGTACTTGAGCAAGGTGCCGGCGCAGAAGATTTCGATGTCGTCAGGGTGTGCCCCGAAGGCCAGAATATTCATTGTGTTGCTATCTCCTTGCTATTGGATTTCTTACAGCTTGGTCTCTCTAATTCAATCGCCCTATTGGGCGTTTTTCCGAATCATCAATACGGCCGCCAGTTATCAAAACAGTGTCTTTCCCTGGCGGCCGCGTATCGCAATGACAAAGGATTCTCAGCGTTCGACCCGTGCGTCGCCCCAGGTCGTAATATCGAAGTAGACACCGTCGCCGCCGTTATTGGCTCGCAGCGTAAGCTCCTTCACGCCGGAAACGTCCACGCTGATCGGATGCGGCGGATCGCCTTCTTTCAATACGGGCGAACGGTACAGTTCTTGCCCATCGCCTTCTACGATGAACTCGCAACTGCCCAAGATAGTTCTCCAGTCATAGGTGGCCACTGATGCGGCCGCTTCCGCTCCCAGCGAGCTGTAGTGCCTGACCGAAGCGGGTACGCCGAGCAACCCGATTTCGGCCACAAAACGTTTGTACTTGCCGTCAATATCAAAGGTGGCATGCCCTGGTGCCCAGAAACCGATGCCCTTCTTATAGGTATTTTTTCCGTCCGTTCCGATACGCAGGTCGGACGAGTACCACAATTCGGCGGAATGGCCCCAGCCGAAATTGGTGCCATCCTTGATCTTGGTTTCCAGGCAGCGTCCTCTCAGATCGGACATGAACATCGACGAGTCATCGGAAATCGGGTCCAAACGGAACGGCAATTGGCGTTCGACGGGCTTAAACAGCGTCGTCATCCGGCGGTCTTCATCGGCGGCGAACACGGGAAATAGCTGTGCCGCCTGGGGAACTCGCCGATCGGTCAGCTGCCCTGCAAGCTTGTAATTTGCCACCAACCAGGCACCAATCTGAGCCTTATTCTCGGGACTGCTGCAAACCAGCTCAATGTCGACTTGATGCTCACCAGGCTGCAGATTGATCAACGCCCAATTCTGTTTGATAATTTCTCCTCGACGTTCATGAAACTCGTAATCAGCCTCCTGGCCGTTAACCAGAATTAGCGGCTTCGTGACTGGGTGGCCGACAATCGAGTCCAACATCAACTGTATCTGTCCTCCTGTCGCTGTGTATGGTACGGTCACTTTGCCCACCAAATGTAAGGCTTCTTCTTTGGACTTGAGTTTGAGCTTTCCGGCAGGCGTCTCCTCAAGTATCGATTCGTCGTAAAGCACCAACTTGCCCGACTCTTCGACGCTCCAACGCCCCGCCGAAGGCACTTGGTCGAACTGCCTTGATTCGGTAAGGATCTCCAACATCAGCGTCTGGTAATCCTGAAGGGATATATCGACCGTTTCGCCAAAACCAACCTTCTCGAACGTCTTGCGGTAGGGATAGATGATATTGACACACAGTTTCTCGTCGGTCGGTTTCAGACCGAGAGACTCATCAAGTACCAATGGGAAGTCGTCAGCTATGATGTATGGATTGCGCAGGGCCACAATAGCCCGTCCTTTGCCATCGCAGTGGCTGTATCCGTAAAGCTCAAGGTCTTTCGGCTCGCCGCCTAACAGATGGAAGTCGCGATATATGGCCTCGTTGGCCTCGGTCCATTTGGGTAATTCGCCCGCAAACTTTAATCCGCCGGGGGAACGCTCAATCGTATCCAGAGTCCAAATGACATTGTTGACTGTAATAGCCCCACGACCGGCCACCGACATCACCAATTCATCTTCCCAACGCTCGTGATAGGCTTCACCGAACATTAAAACATTGTCGATTAGCGTGCTTCCACGCATCTGAGTCCCGTAAAGATCCTCGGCCCAAAGAGGGAATTGGCGCTTCACACGCCGATGCTCTTCAAAGACCTGGATGTCGCGGACGGTGATCAACTCGTCTCGGACCCACGGTGAAGCAATCCCAGCGGCCACAGTGTCGCCGACCACGGTGTGCACGCCGTCGACCTGCGTCAACCACCATGGACTGGCCCACTCGGAGCAGACATCGAAACCGACGAGAATATCGCTTTGGATTTCGCGGAGCGACTCGAGGATGGCGAGCATATTTTCCACAACCCGCTCGGTGCCGTAAAGGCCCTGTTCCTCGCCCTCAGCCACTAGGTGTCCGTGCCCGGGTTCGTTGCAGCCAGCTCCCTGGCCCCAATACATACCGTCCATAGTGATCGAGCCCATGTCGTAATCGCGTACAATGTCTTCCATGCGCTTCTTGATGGCGGCATAGTAATTCGGTCCGGCAAGGCAATAGGACCGTTCATGCTGGAGTTCATGACCTTGAGTCTTGCCCCAATCGTGGGTCGATGCCGTGTAGATACAAGAGAAGCTCATCCAGAAACCTAGCTTGGTACCCAAAGGCTCGACTGCATCGCGGATCTCTTGCCAAGTGTCGGACTCGACAGGAACGAAGTGCCCTTCGGTTCGATAAAAAGGCACATCAGTGGTAATCGACATGTAGCTGTATCCAGTCAGTTCCTTTATCTTTCGCATGCCTTCAAACATGTTTTGCAAATTCTCGATCCGAGTAGGTTCGACTACTCCTTCCTTGTAGTTATCGCGGGGAACCATAGCCAGATAGGTGCGCAAGTAATGATTCAGCTGGGGGGCTTCCTGCCGCGGCGGGAGCGTGGCCACATAGTCCATAAACGCCTGCTTTACCTCACCCGGCTCGGCGGCCCCAAGCACGGCCCGTTTAGTCTGATAGCTTTCGCCGGGGGCAATCTCGATGCCCGGATGGTGGCGAAGAAAGACAAAACCGTCTTTCGTCGCGCTGTTTCGAGCGGCAGGGAACTCCAGGCCAAACCAGAGCGATTCGGTATAGACAGGCTGGCCCCAATCGGATAGGAGTGGAAAGGAAGGGTCCACGGCGTAGGTGACTTTTTCTTTGGCGACTTTCAGATGTTCCAATTCGACGGTGCGCAGCAAAAACGGCTTGTTGCCCGTGTTGGTGAAGCGGATCTGTTTATAGGCCCAGCGCTTTTCGCTGCTGGTGTACGATATCTCCGCTGTCAGAGAAAGCTCGGTGTTATGCAATCGGGCGACGGCACAGGCATCGGTTCCCTCGAGCGCGAGCAAGTTGAACGCGTCGCTGGTCACTGTTTGGCCATCGGCGTACGTGATCACGAATTCCGGGCCACTGGTCCGCAATACTTCGCCTGTCAGACGGTTTTCGATTGTGCTCGTTTTCAACCGACCGTCTACTCCCGCCAGGACGCGTTGCATGGTCGGAGTCTGGACCATCGCCTCCATGGCATCACCGAAGGCCGTCGAGCAGAACGACACGGCCAATAGCGCAAGAAGCGTCCATTTAATCCTCTGTTTTCCATTAGGTGAAAGATAATTCATGTACTACATCTCCTATGAAGAAATTGGGGTTGGAAAAACACAATCCAACTGGCGTCTACAGCACAGCGGCCGCCACTTTTCGATACGCATGTACAATATCGTCCACGTCATTTTCGTTGAGGCAAGAAGCTATTGTCAGCAAGATTGAGCGGCTCGCTAAATCGTCGCAGTTAGGCAGAGCGCCGCGTTCGAATCGGTACTCTTTGGCAAACGCGTTGTCTGGGGCCGTCCATGGCCATCCTGATCCATTAAGGCTGCGACGGTTCACAAGACTTAAGTTGTTCCAGTACCAGTGCAAATGCCACTCTTCCATCGAAATGCAGGCCGCACTGCCATCGGCCCCCTTGATCCCTTCGGTTTTCAATGCTTCTGCAAACGTCTTGCATGATTCGGCAGTGGGTAGCGTTGTAATGAGAAACGGTCCACTGTCGCCATCGGGATCCACGATTCGCCGGCACTGAATCCCTTCGATCTTTTCGAGTTCGCCGCGAATAGCATATTTCGCTTTTCTCATGGCTCCGGTGATCTTGTCTAACTTCCCGAGTTGAGCCAGGGCCACTGCGGCGATTACTTCGCCCATGCGTGCGCCAATGCCCCAGAGCTGGCATGACTCGTCTTGTGTATCAAGCTGGCCTGGGTTCGACTCATCAAGCGCGTACCCCATATCGTGAGAAGCAAAACATCGCCTGTACAATTGCTTATCGTCGCACACGATCATGCCGCCTTCACCCGCCGTCATGTTCTTGTTCATTTGGAAACTGAAAATTGCCAGATCGCCAAACGAACCGACCGGTTTGCCTTTGTAGCGCGCACCATTGGCTTGGGCGCAGTCCTCGACCACCTTCAGGTCGGCGTCCCGTGCAATCTTCATGATTGCGTCAATATCTCCCGGTGCCCCGCTCATATGCACGAGAAGCAGGGCTTTGCTTCGGTCACCGATCTTGTTGGCCAAGTCTTCAGGCGATATGTTGAACGTGTCGTCAATGTCAACAAGTCGCGGGATGGCACCTAGCCGCACGACAGCACTGAAGCAACTCACCCAGAGATACCCCGGTACGAGCACCTCGTCTCCGGGTCCCACACCCAACGCGGCAAATGAACACGACAACGCAGTCGTACCGCTTGCCGTTGCTACGGCGTATTTGCGCCCGATCCGTTCTGCGAACACCCGTTCGAGAGTGTCAACTTTATGCTGCAAGTTCGGGCCGTAGTAGCGATATGGGCTGCGGTTTTTCAGCACATCGGACACTTGGTCCACTTCTTCAGAACCAATCCAATGCGCACCGGGCGTCTCCCAGGGCAAGGAGGTCGCTCGAACTGGTGGACCGCCATCAATCGCTAAGATTCCCTCTGGGGATTTCGTGTTAGACAATATTCTACGCATTAAATTTTTTACCACACGCGCGATCCGGAAACCATGGCTGAAACTGGAAATAACATGAACAGTCCTGCATACGAGTTCGCCTTGGTAGTTTCTCCAGTAGTAATGACTGCAACAGGTGTTACTTCGGAATCAGTGCCCGCTGTGGTGGGCACCAATACCAGGGGCAGTCGCCCAGCAGCAACCTGATCAAAACCATACAAATCTGGCAACGCCTGCCCACCGCACAGCAACACCGCCACTACCTTGGCCACATCCATGGAACTGCCCACGACCCCGGCAACACCAAGGTGAACTCGTATGCAGGATTGTTCATGTTATTTCCAGTTTCAGCCATGGTTTCCGGATCGTGTGTCTGGCATAATCGTATGCAGGACTGTTCATGTTATTTCCAGTTTCAGCCATGGTTTCCGGATCGCGTGTCTGGTATAAAAAAATCAATGCAAAAATTAAATCACCCTGATGGACTTCGAACCGCAGATTCTTTCCGCTCTTCGCGTTCTCAAGTAACCCCCAACTAGCAAAACAATCAAATGAATAAAACCGAAACGATTTGGCTTGGGCTATGCCAAAACAGAAAGAGTCTCAACTTCGGGATACCAGCGATTGCCTTGGCAATGTTGGCCAGTCCCTCAATATCAGGGCAAACGACTGCAAATACAGAAGACGAAGAGGACGTGTTCGAATTGTCTCCATTCATAGTCGATGCATCGGATTCAAACGGATATCGAGCGAGCAGCACTCTCGCAGGAACGCGCCTCAAGACCGATCTGCGAGACGTCGGTGCGTCTGTCTCGGTTATCACCCAGGATTTCATGGCTGACATCGGCGTCAATGACCTGGACCTGCTTGCCTACGTCGGCGGCACGGAGGTGCCGGGCGCCAATGGCAATTTTCTGAACGCGAATGTTACTGAGAATGCGGGATGGGCGCGTGAAGAGCGCACGAACGCGCGTCCGCAGCAGAACACTCGCGTTCGCGGCCTCGCTCGCGCGGACACAACTCAGAACTTCTTTCTCACGGATGCGCCGATCGATGGATTCAACATTGAGCGCGTCACGGTAAACCGTGGTCCGAACTCCGCATTGTTCGGTCTTGGTAGCCCGGGTGGAATCATCGACTCGAGTTTGAAGCGTGCCTACATGCGCGATTTTGGCTCCGTCGAGGCAAAGTTCGATAACTTTGGATCCCAGCGTTACGTTGGTGATTTCAACCAAGAACTGATCGAAGGAAAGCTGGCGGTCCGGGCGATCGGCCTGTGGGAGCACCATAAATATGAGCAGGAACCGGCTAACGAGGAGGATCGTCGATTTCATTTCGATGTGAACTTCAAGCCTTTCGAGAATACGACGATACGCGCCAACTACACGACTGGGGAGATCAATGCCGTCCGCCCGGTAATGATCCCGCCGCGCGACGGCATCCATGTGTGGGAGGCCCTGGGAAAACCCCTGTGGGATCCGTTCAACAATGCCTTCTACCGGAATCTCAATGACTACAACAATGGAGTGGCTGTCGACCAAACCACGGCAAACCTCTGGCATCAGTACGCCTTCATTGGTTTCTTCGCCGGGACCTTTGACATGCAGATGGCGGCGATCTTCCCCGACCCCCACAGTGGCCAAATGGGCGACGCCAATACACCAGAGGCTGCCAACTTCCATATTAACAGTTTCAGTCCAAATTACGGAAATGTTCCCACTCCCACTACGGGATGGCAGGGATGGGCCGGATGGATTAACCCGCGGTTGACACGCGACCAACATACGGCGCCAGTCAATTCCGGCATCCCCGGAGCGCTCGGGATTTCCACCGGTGAGCAGGCCTTTTACTACGACCAGCGCATTCGAGACCGTGGCTTTTTCGACTACAGGGAACAGCTCGCCAGCGGGCTCAACAGTTACCAATTCGGTGAGTTGGATTCTTACAGCGTGTCGCTCGAGCAGACTTTCGCTGACGGACAGTTCGGTTTTGAAGCCGCGTTGTATGGCGAGGAGTATGAGGACAACTTGCGCTGGTCGGTAACTGATTTCTCGGTCGACATGAACATCCGCATGCCGGACGGGTCCATGAATCCGAACCTCGGCCGTGTTTACTCCTACGGAAACGGATTTGCTGAACCTCAGTTCTATCGCCAGGACGCGATGCGGGTCACTGCTTTCGGCGGGTATGACTTCGAGGAGAAGCACAGCGACGGATGGATGAAAAACCTCGGTCGCCAAGTCCTTACGCTTTTCGCAGGGCGCCAGGAATCGGATCGCCGTCGCGAAACTCATATGACTGGCAGCCAAAAGGGAGAAGCTGGACAATATCTCAACGGTAATTTCAGTCCATACATTGGCTTCTACAACCGCATTTCCCTGCTCCACTATATGGGTGGACCATCTTTGCTCGACCTACCGGCGGGTGGGAATGCCAACCTTCAGTCGCCCACAGTTCGCCAGATCGCGGGCACCACTACTCGGTCAATGCTTTGGGATGCCAGCCTCGGCGCCCAGATCACTGATGAGACTGGCGCGCTTCTTCCTGGCAAAAACGTTTGGGACGGTGTGCGCAGCGATGCCAGTGTCCCCTTGACGGATCACAGCGTGGATCCTGCCAGCACCTTCATCTGGGGCAACAGCCGGTCGAAATCGGAGGTCGATTCCTTTGCCGCGGTTTTGCAAAGCTACTGGCTGGACAGGCATGTGGTCACCACCGCGTCCTGGCGGCGCGACAAGGTGGAGTTGTTCACCGGGAATGGTAGTGCCGATCCGGTGACCGGTCTATTTCCACGTGGTGAATGGCCCGAGTTGAACCCGACCAGTCCCCAACCAGGTAGCATCGATCAGACTAGTTTCAGCGTAGTGGCTCACGCGCCGGACTTCATCAACAAGAACCTTCCGCTCGGAATGAACCTGAGTACCCACTACATCCAGTCAGAGAATGTCGACGCCCAGGGAGGGTTTTACAACTGGTACAACGAGTCCATTGCGCTTTCGTCAGGGGAGACCGAGGAGTACGGTTTCTCTGTCGGAATGCTCGAAAACAAGTTGATTTTCAAGGTCGGCTGGTTCGAGAATGACGCGAAGGGTGCCATCATTAATCCGATCACCCGAATCGGCCATATGGAAATAGATGTGCTGAGGTTCAATTCACCCGCTGAACTGCAAGCAGCCGGCTACATGGAATTGGATCCACAATTCATTATTGCCAACGAAATCGAAAAGACCGGGACGAAAATCACGACAGACACCGGGTTGGTACTCGACGATTGGACTGCCCGCAACCCACAGCAAAGCTCGCTGCAGTCCACTTCGGATATCAGATCCGAGGGCATGGAACTCGAGTTAACTTACAACCCGACACCGAACTGGCGCATCCACCTCAATGTTGCCCAGCAGGAAGCGGTGAAAAGCAACATCGACCCGGCGCTCAAGCGCTATTTCAGCGAGCGCTTTACACAGCTGGAAGCGATCGGCACTCAGCTTTGGATGAGCAACGACCGGGCTTTAGAACTTCCGGGTATGCCGGAAAACAACAACTCTCGTTTCGTAAATCCGGATACGGGCGATTTTCACCCAATTGTGGCGGGCAACCTGGCTGCCTTCTTCGGTGCCGTTGCTCAGGAAGGGCTGCCTACGCAGGAACTTCGCGAGTGGCACGCAAATCTTATCACCAACTACGAATTTCGTAGCGGCGGCTCGAAATTCCTGGAAGGATTCGGGATTGGTGGAGCGCTCCGCTGGATGGGTGAGATCGTCCTTGGCAATCCGTTGCTTCAGGACGAGTTTGGAAACTGGGTGCCGGACATCCAAAATCCCTTCATGGGTCCATCCGAGACCAAACTCGACCTGTGGATTACCTACAGCTACCGGCTTGAGAAAGCCAACATTGACGGGCGTCTCCGTTTCGGAATCAAAAACGCCTTTGGTAGCTCTGATGTGATCCCTGTGAATGCCAACCCGGACGGCAGGGTACAAACTTTCCGTCTGGAACAGCCTCGGATCTTCGAACTGACCAACACGTTCTCGTTCTAGGGCAGGAGATTTTCATCGTGTTAGGTCGGCCACTTTCGGGGTCGGAGACGGAGTGGGTTACACTCCGTCTCCGACCCTTTTCACTTCCGAGCTTCAGGAACTGTTTGACGTGCGCACAAACGGGAGTTAGCGTCGGTCGCCCGGAGTTGTTCACCTGTTCTCATCCTTACCGGCAAGAACCATGATTTCCTTCAAAATTCGTCTCCTTCTTTTCTTACCGTTTGCGTCCTCTGTGCCTGCATTGCTAGCGTCCACGAATGAGTTGAGCAGCCTCATTGCCCACCGCGAGCAGCTCGAAACAACCGTGTGGCAGCAGGAAACGCTCGCTCAGGAACACGAGGAGTTTTTCATTCGCCTCTGGGACGAACTGCGGATCTATCGTCAGCCGCTCGCGACGTTGAGCGCCAGACGGTTTGAAAGGATTGAGTTCGGGAGACTCAGCGAGCCGTCGGAGCTCGAACATGGTATCCATGTTTCGACGATGGATAGCGACAAACAGACGATGACCCGAGAAGAGTGGGTCAGGTGGATCCAAGCCCTCTCCGCCAGTGGATTCGACCTCGAGCAAAGCGAGTGGCACCACAAGCGATTCCGAAAAGTTGGCGATGCCCCAGGCTATTCAACGGTCTCGTTCAGTCTTCACGTGCGCAATCCGAAATCGTCGACGCGGATCATCCTCGATGGCTTGCTCGATGTTCAGTGGGAACAAGAGAAGGGGAGCGATGGCGTTTACGACCCCGAGTTGATTTCGGTCACCTCGCTCGAGGTGCTGTCGCGCGAAGGACCGCCACTTTTCGCTCGATTGGGTGCTTTCGACATCGAACCGATGCGCCGTGGTCCCGTGCTTGCGTATGACCTCAACAACGATGGCGCATCAGAATTGATTCTTCCTGGGGCAAGTCTGGTCGCCTGGAATGATGGCACCGGCGATTTCACCCTCGCACAGCTCAACGCGATTCCGATCGTGAATGCGCGCGCAGCAGTGATCGGCGATTTCGACCGAGATGCGCGCCCGGATCTTGTGATTGATGGCTCGATTCAGGAATCGCGATTCAGCCAGAAAAAGGTTGGCCTGTTTCTGCTTCGAGGAGAAGCAGACGGGCGATTCTTGACCGCTCCCGAGCAGCTCATCATTGAGCCCGAATTTAAGGTGCGTGCGGACACAACGCTCACCGCCGGAGATATCGACGGTGACGGCGATCTCGACCTTTGGCTGGGGCAATACAAGGAGCCCTACGTTGGCGGCTCCATGCCAACACCGTTTTTTGATTCCAATGATGGGCATCCATCCTTCCTGCTGATCAACTCCGGCGACGGGATTCGCTTTACTGAGGAGACCGAGAAACGAGGGATCGGCCCGAAACGCCACCGGCGGGTTTTCTCGAGTTCGTTTTGGGACTATGACAATGACCTCGATCAGGACCTGCTCGTAGTCAGTGATTTCTCGGGCGTCGATTTGTATCGAAATGACGGGCACGGACACTTTACCGACGTGACTGAATCGGCCATTCCGAACCGGTTTCTTTTCGGCATGGCGCATACGATCGCGGATTTCAATCGGGACGGGTTGCTGGACTTCTACGCCATCGGGATGTCGTCGACCACGGCGAGTCGGTTGCATGCCATGGGTGCTCGGCGCGAGGATTTAGCAGAACTTACGGACATGAGAACACCGATGACATTTGGAAATCGTCTCTATCTCGGCCAGCGGGATGGCGAGTTTATCCAACCGGGTTTGAGCAAACATGTGGCTCGTACCGGTTGGTCGTGGGGCGTGGCTACGGTCGATTTCGACAACGACGGTGATCTAGATTTTTATGTCGCAAACGGTCACGACAGCAACACCACCTCTCGGGACTACTGCTCGAGCTACTGGACCGACGACATCTACCGAGGATCGTCTCTGGAAAGTCCTCTATTCGACGAATACTTTTCCGAAAAACTGGGAATCAAAGAGGACAACGGAATTTCCTGGAATGGCTTCGAGCACAACTTCCTTTACCTGCCGATGTCAGATGGTCGCATCCGAAATGTGTCCTACCTTGCCGGAGTGGCGCTGGAGGAGGACAGCCGGATGGTCGTGGCTGACGATCTCAATGGCGATGGCAGGCTCGACCTTATCATCGATTCCAACCCGCCTGACTGGGACCCACAGAAAGAAAGGAGTTCGCTCACGGTTTTCCTGAACAACTTCCGGGACGCAGGGAACTTTGTTGGCGTAAGTCTGCAGGAAAGAAAAGGTGGTCCGGTTTCTACCGGTGCGCGTGTCGATATCGTGGTTGGTGGACGCGTTCAGACGTCGGCAAACATCAACGGCGACTCGTTCGAAGCCCAACATCCAGCGACGAAACACTTCGGCTTGGGCACAGCAGAGAGCGTGGACTTCATCGAAGTCACATGGACTGACGGCACGCACCGAAGAATTAACAACCCCGCGATCAACAAGTATCACAAGATTGCGCCATGAGGTGGGGGGTTGTCACTGCTGGTCTTTGGCTGATTGTTGACACCTTCGGTGCGGGAGCAGCAAACCTCGCCGACGGGACAGCACGGATGGTCGAACGCCTTCGCGCCTTGGAACTCGCCGAGCATACCGATCCGCATGTGTATCGAAGCGATTTCATGGCGGAAAAACTGAGAAGGCAGATTCGCGACGATCTGCCGATTGCGGAGTGGTTTCGCCTCAGCTATGAGCTTGCGGAGACCTACATCCGCGGAAACCTCAATCAGGAGGCGATTGCCGTGCTTGATGGCATTTCCGAGCGAATCGCCCCACTTCCTTCAGAGCCGCGCAAAATGATCGAGGCCGGTCTCGACCGCCTCCGCGGCCTGGCCTGGTTGAGGTTCGCAGAACAAGAGAACTGCGTATCCCACCATGTGGCAGAGTCTTGTCTATTTCCGATTCGGAATGCTGGTGTTCACCGATTACGACTCGGCTCCGAGAATGCCGTTCATCATCTAAAAGAGTCGTTGGCTGGGAACCCGGGCGACTTGCGCACGAAGTGGCTTCTAAACGTTGCTGCGATGACCCTAGGCGAGTACCCGCAAGAGGTTCCTGAGGCGTTTCGCCTCCCGGAGGATTCCTTTTCACCTCGCGCTGAGGTCGGTGAATTCATCGATGTCGCCCGTGCTGCCGGAGTGGATGTTCATGGACTTTCGGGCGGCGGAGTCATGACGGATTTTGATGGGGATGGCTGGCTCGATCTCATGGTTTCGTCGTGGGGGTTGCAGGATCAGCTCCGGTTCATGATTAATCACGGCGATGGCACGTTTGCAGATGCGACTTCAAAATCCGGATTAGAGGGAATCGTCGGTGGACTGAACCTGTCATGCGCCGACTTTGACAATGACGGTGATGCGGATGTTCTCGTATTGCGTGGAGCCTGGTTGAATCGTTGGGGGCATCAACCGAATTCGCTTCTGAGAAACAATGGTGATGGCACATTCTCGGACGTGACCGAGGCTGCCGGTATGCTGAGTTTTCATCCAACTCAGACGGCTACCTGGTTTGATTTCGATGGCGATGGTTGGCTCGATGTTTTCATCGGAAACGAAAGTACGATTGGTGATCCGCATGCATCCGAGTTGTACCAAAGCAATGGCGACGGCACGTTTACGGAAATTGCGGCTGAAGCCGGATTGACTGTTGATGCACAGGTCAAGGGTGTTGCCGCAGGCGATTTCGACAATGACGGTCGACCGGATCTCTATGTTTCAGTGTTGAATGGCTCGAACTACTTATTCCGAAATCGAGGTGCACTCGACAGTGGGCGTTGGGTCTTTGAGGACGTAACGCGAGACGCTGGTGTTGCCGAGCCCGTTCGGTCGTTTCCCTGTTGGTTTTGGGATTACGACAATGATGGATGGGAAGACTTGTTTGTGGCGGGCTTCGGTGCCGACTCAGTTGGCGATGTTGCAGCCGTAATGTTTCGCGAACCTGGAAACCTTGAACGTCCGCTTGTATACAGAAACAATGGCAAGGGTAGCTTCGATGACGTTTCTGAATCTGCGGGGCTCGAACAATGTTGGCTACCGATGGGTGCAAACTTTGGAGACCTCGACAACGACGGGTTCCTCGATTTTTATGTAGGAACTGGTGACACGCCGATGGACATGATTATTCCGAACAAGATGTATCGGAACAATCGTGGCAGTTCCTTTAGCGACGTGACCACCTCAGGCCACTTTGGGCACTTGCAGAAAGGGCACGCGATCTCTTTCGGCGACTTCGACAATGACGGAGACCAGGATATCCATGCGGTGATGGGAGGGGCCTTTGGGGGTGATCGATACATGAATGCGCTTTTCGCCAATCCCGGAAATGGCAACAGTTGGATCAAACTGCGGTTAATCGGGAAATTGAGCAACCGTGCTGGTATTGGCGCACGAGTTCGCGTCGATGTTTTGACTGACTCAACCCTACGTAAGGTTTTTCGAACGGTCAGCACAGGTGGCAGTTTCGGCTGCAACCCGCTCCGACAGGAAATCGGACTCGGTGCCAATGTCCGTACTGTTGAACTCACCGTCAGCTGGCCGTCGAGCGGTGTCATTCAGAACTTTCGGAACGTCGAAGCAAATCGCGCCTACGTGCTCGCGGAAGACTCTAGGCAGCTGTTGGAAGACGTCCTGCCGGCAGTTTCTGACATTGCACGAGAAGCGAATGTGCACCGACATGTCCCTTAAGTCCATCGTACTGGTTTCCGGCACCTTCCTGATTGCCGCAAATTTCCCAATGATCGAACTTGACGCGTCATCTGTATCTGTCGCCAAACGCATCCAAACACGTAGTTACCCATCTGTGTTTCAGGCGTGGCATCCAATCGACATGACGGAGTATCCGCTCGGGTCGAACGAGGATCGTTTGCGTGCAGCTGCGAAACACGATGTGCTTTGGGAAGAGCCGGTCAGCCAGATCCGTTTCAATGTGGAGCTCGTGCTTGGCGCAGAGTGGGATCACCTCCACGGTGGTCTCGCAACGCAGTTCACTCGAGCCAGTCTTGAGACTGCGCTTGGCACTAGGTTACTCGCAAAACATGAATATTGAAATCCATCAAGAGGTTACGCTTTCGGAGTTGATGCGATTGGGTCTGCCGGTCACTGAGGCTTCTCGCCTGCTGAATACCGTCGAGAGGGTCCGGGAACTGGCGCCAGCAGATCAGTGGCGTGCGCTGTCCGCCGATACCCTGAAGCCGAGCGTGCCGTTTCCAGTTCATCAATTGATGTTCGGCCGGATATTCAGTAGGTGGGATTCTAGTGGCGGGCCGGCGCCTGCTTGGTTGCCCGACGAGTTGACAATCTGCCGCAGCAATATCGGCCAGATGATGGAGGAATATGGCTTTGCGTGTTACGAGGATTTACACCGTTGGTCTGTGTCTAATCGAGATGCGTTTTGGAGTGCCGTGATTCGTCGCCTGGGGATCCGCTTCGAAAAAGAACCGCTAAAGATTCGTGATCTCGATAGTCCGCACGAGGCTCCGGTGTGGCTGCCGGGAGCCCTTTTCAACATTGCAGAGAATTGCTTCAATGGAAGCCCGGATGCCCCTGCGCTGGTTTTCCCCGGCTCGAATGATACGGTCGCCACCATGTCCGTGCGTGCCTTACAGGAACTGAGCGCACGGGTCGCCAAAGGACTACGTGACATAGGGATGAACACCGGTGACGCCGTGGCGGTGATCATGCCAATGACTGTTGAGTCGGTGGCGATCTATCTGGGCATCGTGCTCGCCGGTTGCGTGGTGGTTTCGATTTCTGACAGTTTTGCGGCCGAGCAGATAAGGAAACGGTGCGCCGCCACTGATGTGAAACTCGTGTTCACGCAAGATGTCGTTTCCCGGTCCGGGAAGAGAATCCCATTGTACGCGCGTTTCCTCGAGGCATCGGCACCGAGGATGGTGGTCGTGGAGAGCAAACCCGGTGGCGAAATGAATGCGCTACGCCCCGATGATATGCGATGGGCGGAATTTCTGGCTGCCGAAAACGTCTTCGCGCCGGTCATGCTCGGACCTGACCGGCCCAGCAATTACTTGTTTTCCTCCGGTACGACCGGCGAACCCAAGGTTATTCCGTGGAGCCATACCACGCCGATCAAATGTGCGGCGGACGCTATGCTCCATCATGACATTCAGGAGGGCGACATTCTCGCATGGCCGACAAATCTGGGGTGGATGATGGGGCCCTGGTTGGTTTACGCGGCCTTGGCGAATAGGGCGGTAATTGCGCTCTTCCCCGACGCGCCAACGACCCGCGAATTTGGTCGGTTTGTCGAAAATGCCGGCGTTACGATGCTCGGAGTTGTGCCAAGCTTGGTCCGCAGCTGGCGCGAGAGCCGTTGCATGGAGGGCCTGGATTGGAGCCGGATCAAGAAGTTCAGCAGCTCTGGGGAGTGCTCGAATCCGGAGGACATGCTCTATCTGATGATGTTGGCCGGATACAAACCGATCATCGAGTACTGCGGAGGAACGGAGATAGGCGGGGGGTTTTTGACTGGGACTGTTGTGCAGGCGGCCGCTCCTGGCTACTTTTCGACTCCCGCTTTGGGAATGGAAATCGACATTGTGGACGAGAATTCGAATCCGGCACACCTTGGGGAGGTTCTCCTTGTTCCTCCATCAATCGGTTTGTCGGACAAGCTTCTCAATGCGGACAATTGGGAGGTCTACTTCAAAGGTGTTCCCAGCCGTGCCGACGGATCCGTGCGTCGTCGACACGGGGATGAGGTTGAGGTTGTGGGCGGAGGCTATTTCCGCCATCATGGAAGAACAGACGATACGATGAATCTGGGGGGTATTAAGGTCAGTGCGGCGGAGATTGAGAGCAGCATTCTTACCAACTGTCCTTCTATCCGGGAGGCGGCTGCGATCGCCGTGCCACAGGACGGTGGCGGGCCGGATTGCCTTGTTTTGTTCCTCGTGCCGTCAATCGATGAAGAGATGGAGGTTGGGCACTGGCCTGGGGTTGTTCAATCTAGTTTGCGAGAGCATCTCAATCCTATGTTTAAGGTGGCGGACGTTGTCGTCGTCAGCGAATTGCCGAGGACCGAATCGAATAAGGTGATGCGGCGAACACTTCGCTCCATGTATCACCGGACGGTGTCCGATACGTAAGTGGAGACGAATACGATTTGAAAAAACCTGCAGCGCAATGAACCTCATGCTCGATATCAATCCGGACCTGACAAAGAAGACGGCCTTGGTGACGGGTTCGACCAGCGGAATCGGATGGTCGATCGCTCAGGCAGTGGCCGGAGCGGGAGCAAACGTCATGGTACATGGGCTGGGGGATCGCGATGACCGTGAACGCTTGCGTCTGACTCTATCCGGTTCCGCGAAAGGAAAGATAGCATGCCATGGAGCGGATCTTGCCGAACCAAGTGAAGTCGAGGCGCTGATTCGGGACACGAAGGCGACTCTGGGTCCGATAGATATTCTAGTCAACAATGCTGGACTGCAGCACGTGGCATCGGTGGATTCAATGCCACTAGAGCGATGGTCGGTCATTAACCAAGTAGTCTTGCAGGCGGCGTTCCTTACAACGAAGGCCGTGATCTCAGGCATGCGGACGCGAGGATGGGGCAGGGTAATAAACATCGTTTCCGCCCACGGCCTCGTCGCATCGCCCTACAAAAGTGCGTATGTAGCGGCCAAGCACGGGTTGATCGGGCTCACTCGAAGCTCCGCGCTAGAGTTGGCGGAGTCGGGTGTGACAGTGAACGCGATTTGTCCGGGATATGTGAGAACGCCGCTGGTGGATTCGCAGATTAAGGCTCAGGCCGAAAGCCACCATATGTCTGCTGATCGGGTCGTAAGGGAGGTTATTCTATCTGCTCAACCGAATAAGCGATTTGTTCCGCCAAACGAAATTGCCGCACTCCTGCTCTTTCTTTGCAGTGATTTCGCAACCTCTATCACGGGATCGGCTATCGCGATCGATGGTGGGTGGACGGCACGCTGAGTAGGGCCTCGCTGAACTGCATCTTTTGGGAGCAGGCCGAGTATGTGGCGGATGATCTCATTGTTGAGAGTTCCGGTTTTCTCCATTCATGGCGTGCGCCCGGTCCAAACGGGGGACTCGTTCCTTCGCATTTCGGCGTTTATTCCCAAAATTCGCGCTCAGTGCCGGCCCGTTCAAGGCGCCGGAACTCGGCATGTCCCGATATGCAGGACTGTCCATGTTATTTGTAGCATCAGCCATGGTTTCGGCGTCCGGGGTAGTCTAGACTTAGGGAGTTGGGGGCGCCGCCCATACCACAACACCAACCCTGATCACACAGCCATGACACAACAATTATTTGACGAGAAATCTGTCTTTCGGGGCCGCACGGGGCCTGCCGAGCCCAAGATCGGGTCCGAGGAGTTCATTTCGATCGCCACCCGCTTCGGCTTTGACGAGGCCACCCTCAAGCGGTTTCGGGACGTCCTGCGGGACGCCCGCCTGCCCGACGGCGGGCCGAACCTGGCGCGCTACATGTGCCCGAATCCGCCCCACCCGGCCGGAGAGGATTACGAGGCGTTGGCCAGGGAGTTTTTCGGGGTGCGCTACGCGCAGGGCGTGAGTTCGGGTACCGGCTCGGTCCACGCGGCATTGGTGGGAATCGGCGCGGGTCCGGGCACCGAGGTCATCTGTCCGGCGACGGGATTCCTGGCCACTTCGGTGGCGGCCGTCCTCGCCGGTGCGACGCCGGTGTTCTGCGATGTCGACGAGTCGATGCAAATTGACCCGACCAAGATCGAGCCACTGATCACCGACCGCACCGTGGCGGTGTTGCCGACTCACCATTTCGGGATCGTCGCGGACATGGATGCGGTGGTGTCGGTGGCCCGCCGCCACAACCTGAAGGTGCTCGAGGACTGCGCCCAGTCGCCGGGAGGCAGCTTCCGTGGGCAACTGGTGGGCACCATCGGCGACGTGGGGGCCTTCTCGGTGTCCTGCTACAAGATCATCGGCGGCGGCGAAGGCGGGCTGTTGATCACCGATGACAAGGCGCTCTTCGAACGCGCCCAGCAGTTGATCGAGTGCGGCGGGTTCTGGCGGCCCGACCGCTTCGCCGCCCCCCGCTACGAAGGCGAGCTCTTCGTCGGCAGCAACTACCGCATGTCCGAGCTCGAGGCCGCCGTCGATGTCGTCCAGCTTCGCAAGCTGCCCAGCATCGTGGCCCGCTACCGCGACAACTTCCATCGCGTGGCAACCCGGCTTCAGCCGCGCCGCGGGATCGTCCCCCAGAAGCTCAACGACCCCGACGGGATCGTCGGATACCAGCTGCGCTTCTTCCCGGATTCCTACGAGCTGGCCGCAAGGATCGCGGACGACCTCCGCGCCGCCCGCATCCCGTTCCAGCACCGCGGCCGCGACGCCGCCCCCGACTGGCACGTCTACCGCGACATGTATCCGCTGGCCTCGCATTGGGACGCGCGCAACGCGCCCGGCGCCTGCCCGGTCGCCGAGGACCTCTTCGACCGCACCGTCGTCATCGAGATCGACCAGTGGTGGAGCCCCGGGGACGCCGCCGCCGCCGCGGAGGTCATCGACCGCGTCCTGGCCCGCCATTGCGAGGCCGACGCCGAGGCCCCGGGATGGCTGAGGGCATGAGGTTTGGCGAGGAGATTTGAGGGCAGGGCAGAACCGGAGGTTACAGAGCAGGACATGATCATTGGAATCCCCAGTGAGACGAAGGTTCAGGAACATCGGGTGGCGATGGTGCCGGCGGCGGTCCGCGAGCTGGTCAAGCGCGGCCACCGGGTGCTGGTCGAGCGCGGAGCCGGTGGTGGCGCGAGCTATCCGGACGAGCAGTATCTGGCGGCGGGCGCGGAGATCGTGGCCGACGCGGCGGCGGTGTTCGGCGGGGCGGAGATGATCGTCAAGGTGAAGGAGCCCCAGCCGCTGGAAGTGGCGATGCTCGAGGAACGGCACCTGCTCTTCACCTATCTGCATCTGGCGGCCGGGCGGGCCCTGACCGAGTCGCTGGTGGCCAGTGGGTGCACCGCGCTGGCCTACGAGACCTTGAAGGTGAACGGGCGGCTGCCGCTACTGGAGCCGATGAGCGAGATCGCCGGCCGGATGTCGGCGATCGTCGGGTCCTATCATCTGGCGAAGCACCGGGGTGGGCGCGGGGTCCTGCTGGGCGGCGTGCCGGGCGTGGCGCCGGGGCGGGTGGTGGTCCTCGGGGGCGGAACGGCGGGGCTGAACGCGGGGCGGGTGGCACAGGGCATCGGGGCCGACGTGACGATCCTCGAGGTGGACTTCGAGCGGATGCGCTTCCTGGACATCGCAATGGGCGGGACCCACACGGTTTATTCCAACGAGACGAACCTCGCGGAGCTGCTGCCGCGGGTCGACCTGCTAATCGGGGCGGTGCTGGTTGTCGGCGCGGCGGCGCCACGGCTAGTGACCCGCGAAATGCTGCGCCTGATGCCCCCGGGCAGCGTATTCGTGGACATCGCGGTCGATCAGGGAGGCTGCGCCGAGACCACCCGCCCGACGACCCACGACAACCCCACCTACGTCGAGGAGGAGGTGATGCACTACTGCGTGGCGAACATGCCGGGGGCCTACGCCCGGACCGCGACCCAGGCCCTCAACAACGTCACCCAGCGGTGGATCACACTGATCGCCGACCACGGGCTGGAGGAGGCCTGCCGGTGCCATCCGGAACTGCTCGGCGCGGTCAACGCGGCCGGGGGGAGGCTGACCTGCGGGCCGGTCGGCGAGGCGCACGACCTGCCGGTGAGCGATCCTGTGGCGGTGGAGCCCGGACGATCAACCCCCAGCCAATCGTGATGGCCACCTGCCACCTGATCGGCACACGCTCGTGCCACCGGCGGAGACGGCGCGCCCTCCACGCTTCGCTGGCCCTGCTCCTCGTGGGGCCGGGATTACGCTTACTTCCATCTTCCTTGCTACCGAGACCTTCCAATCCAATCTCGCCGCCGAACCGGGAGATCACACAACCATGAAAGAACCATCCTGATGCCATCCGTCCTATCCAATTTCATCGGGGGTGCCGCAATCGATTCCCTGGGAAGCGATACGGTCCCTGTACACAATCCCTCGACCGGCGAAGTTCTCGCCCAGACGCCCTTGGGTTCGCGCGCCGACGTGGACCGCGCGGTCTCTGCGGCTGCCGTCGCTTTTCCTGCATGGAGCGAAACAACCGCGGCTCGCCGCACTGAAATTTTGTTCAAATACAAGGCGCTCCTCGAAGCCAACTTCGAGGAACTGGCGAGACTTGTGGTGCGCGAAAACGGCAAGACCTTTCCGGAAGCGCAGGGCGACATCCGGCGGGGCATCGAGGTGGTCGAATTTGCCTGTGGAAGAAACCATCTGCTCAAGGGGGAGTCGCTTCCCCAACTTGCGGTCGGGATGGACGGAATCACCACCCTCGAACCGTTGGGCGTCTGTGCTGGAATCACACCTTTTAACTTCCCAGCTATGGTGCCGATGTGGATGTTTCCCCTTGCCATAGCCTGTGGGAATACGTTCGTCCTCAAACCAAGCGAAAAAGTGCCCCTCACCGCCATTCGCTTGGCCGAGTTGTTTGCCGCCGCCGGGCTCCCGGAAGGAGTCCTCAATATCGTGCACGGAGGTCGGGAAGTGGTGGATGTCCTCTGTGTCCACCCTGGAATCGCCGCCATCAGTTTCGTCGGTTCCACCACGGTGGCGAAGCATGTCTATACCCTAGGT
Source organism: Opitutales bacterium (assembly GCA_965204545.1). Taxonomy (GTDB): domain Bacteria; phylum Verrucomicrobiota; class Verrucomicrobiia; order Opitutales; family UBA2995; genus JAABVD01. Next base: position 3,123,677 of record CBDBFA010000003.1, read on the forward strand.
ACGTCCCATGGAAAACGGGTGCAGGCGGCCGGCGGCGCCAAGAACGTCCTGCTCGTCATGCCCGACGCCGAACCGGACTCGACGCTGCGCGCTATTATGGGCGCCGTCTATGGATGCGCGGGACAACGGTGCATGGCGGGATCGGTGGTCATGGGGATCGGCGATTCCGCTGACCGGACTCGCGACCGAATCGCCAGTGCCATCGACGGGATGAAACTCTTGCCCACCCACGATCGAGATGACAGCGATATGGGCCCGGTCATCGATGGGAGGGCGCGAGACAGATTATTCACTTCAATTGGGGCGGCAGTCGAGGAAGGCGCCAGCCTCGTCCGCGACGGCCGCAAGAGTCTGCCGAAATCCGGTGGCTTCTTCGTGGGTCCTACCCTTCTCGATCACGTCGCCATCGACATGGAAGTGTGGCGCTCCGAGCTGTTCGGTCCCGTCCTCAGTCTCAGCAGGCCCGACAATCTCGATCAGGCCATCGAGTGGATCAACTCCATCGGTTACGGCAACGGGGCCGTCATTTTTACCGCCAGCGGTGCTGCGGCCCGGAAGTTTGCGCGCTGCGTTCAGTGCGGAATGGTCGGAGTCAACGTGGGCGTTCCCGCCCCGATGTCGGTCTTTTCCTTTTCCGGGTGGAACAACTCGTTCTTTGGCGATCTCCATGTCCAGGGCATGGAAGGCATTCGGTTTTACACCCGTCAGAAGGTCGTCTTCTCGCGCTGGGACGACTCCTACGTGCGCCATCAGGGATGGTGAATGACGGAGTAGTTGTGCAACACTTTCGAAATAACACAATGACAACCATAACCCATCGCTTCGATGCGCCTTCCGCAATTATCACCGGCGGCGGTTCGCGACGGCGGCTCGGCGACATTGCACGCGAACTCTCCGCAAGGCGTGTAATAGTGGTTACCGATCCTGGCGTTGTTGCCCTCGGCGTGGCCGGCGAAATCGAGCAGATCCTCACGAGTGCGAATTGCGAGGTGAGGATTTTTCAGAGCGTGCAAGCTGATCCCACCGACCTCAACGTCGCCGACGGTGTCAAAGCGTTCGAAGAACACAAGGCTGACCTGGTCGTCGCAGTCGGTGGAGGATCACCCATCGACACCGCCAAGGTAATCGCCATTTGCCCCTCAAACCCCGAACCCTTGCCGGAGTTCATGGGACTTGACAAGATCAGGCGTCCTGGCATCCCAGTCGTTGCCGTGCCTACCACCGCGGGAACGGGTAGCGAGGCAACGAAAGTCGCGGTGATCACTGACACCGGGCGCAATGTGAAAATGATGATGATGAGTCCGCCACTGCTCCCGCGCGTGGCCATCGTCGACTACGAGTTGTCGCTCTCCATGCCGAAGGCACTTACCGCCGCAGTCGGAGTCGATACGCTCACGCACGGGATCGAGGCCTACGTTTCGAAAAAGAGCAATTCCATGACAGATCCCCTTGCCCTGTCCTGTATCGATCTGGTGGGGCGACACCTCGCACGCGCGTGGGAGACCCCGGACGATCGTGAGGCCCGAAGCGGCATGATGCTGGCGGCCTGTCAGGGCGGGATGGCATTTTCTAACAGCAGCGTCTGTCTGGTGCACGGAATGAGTCGCCCCATCGGAGCGGTCTTCCACCTGCCCCACGGTCTTTCCAACGCTATCCTTTTGCCGTCCGTGACCGCCTATTCATGGCCGTCCGATCCGGAGCGATATGCAAGGGTGGCGCGAATCCTCGGCTGCGCGAAAGACACAACACGGGATGAAGAGGCTTGCCACGCCTTGATCGATTACCTCGAACAACTCAACTTATCGCTGGGGCTGCCTCGGCTGTCGTGCTGCCGTGACGTTTCCCGAGCCGTATTCGACGAACAACTCAAGAAGATGGCGTCGGACGCGATAGCCTCGGGGAGCCCGGCCAACAATCCGCGTGTGCCCTCAGCTGAGGAGATCGTTAGCCTCTACGAACAGGCCTGGTGACCAAACCGGGAGCGAAAAAGCCAATCTTCCGACGAATGCGAGTGGAAACCTCTCATTTTTTGAAAAAGGAGCCCCGCCATGTCGAACCACAGCAGCCAACGGTGGATTCACTGCCCGCAAGCCTGCAGCGATCCGGAGTCAGCGTATGCCAAATTCTCAACTTTGATTAGAAATGGGAACAGTTGATAATTTTCGCCAAGAATGGGTCACAAGGAATTGTTTGCCGATGTCTGGGAAAGAGTATGCCTCGGATAAACCCAAAAGAGAAAGGAAGATTAAGAAGCCTCAACGCATTCACGTTGGTGTAGCGGGGTGATCGGGTCGAGGAGGGGGATGTTGCTATGGGAAGGCCTGAGTCCTCCGTGCCGCGGCGCGGGTCGCCGGCGGGGGCGGGGAACGGGGTCGTCACCGGGTGTCCGCCGCCTTCAGCGAAAAACGAACCCGTGCGTAGCGCGGAATCGTCCCGAGATCGGGCGTGAGCACTTCCGCCCACTGCAGAAACTCATCCTCGGGCGCGCCCTCATTTTCCATTTCCCGGGTTCAAGCCACCCTCTTGTGGGGGCGCGCGGCGAATCAGCCGGGCTGGTTCTTCGGGTTGGTCGTGGAACCGGTGCCGATGCGGAGGCGGCGGTAGACCTGGGGCGGCTCGCCGGTCAGCTGCTTGAAGACCCGCGAGAGATGGAAGGCGTCGGCGAAGCCGGTGCTGGCCGAGATCTCTTCGACCGTCATGCCGGTGCGCAGCAGGAGGGCCTTGGCGGTCTCGACGCGCATCTCCCGCAGCACCGCCATGGGCGATCGTCTGGTAGCCCGGTTGAATGCATGCTGGAGCCCAGAGGGGCTCAAGCATGCATGGGCGGCGATATCGGCGATCCGGATTCGCTCGTGCAGATGCTGCCGCATGAACCTGTGTGCCCGGAACACGGCCTCCGGCAGCATCGACTGCTGCTTCCCGAGCAGGAACCATCCCTCCTTGCGCGGCGCCGTGAGCAGCATCCCGACCAAAAGGCAAAGGTAGCCGTGCCCGGCGAGTCCATCGAAGTCTGAGGAACTCTGGAAGTCCGGCAGTCGTTCCAGCTGGCGCATCGCGGAACTCTCGTGATCGGAAATCCGCCAGAACCCGCGATCACGGGCCAGGCGGCCGGCCAGCGCTTCGGAGTGCACCTCGAAGTAGACTCCGATGCTCTTGCAGGTGCCTTCGGGCACTCGTTCGTCGTGGACGGTGCCGGGAGCATACAGGATGCCCTCCCCGAATCCGAGGCCCATCCAGGGCTCGGGAGGGCTTTTCACCTCCATGCCCCCCGAAACGATCAGTTCGAGCAGCCAGTACTGGACCGCCTCCGTCCGCCGGGATTGGCGGTTGTCCATGGTCCACGACCCCGGCATCACCAAGGCGAGCTCGTATGCAGAATTATGCATTTTATTTCCAGTTTTAGCCATGGTTTCCGGATCGCGTATGTGTTAGAAAATATCCATTAAGAATATTACCCTGATGGGCATCGATCCGCAAGTTTTTTTGTCCTTCGCGTGCAGGATTAGACATGTGGACACTTATGCTATGAACGTCACCACCATGGATATCGTCGTCTTCGCGTCCTATTTCATTTTGATCCTGACGATCGCGCTACGTGCGGCCCTCTCCGAGCGTCACGCCCGGGTGGGCATCCTCGCCTGTCTGGTCATGAATGCGCCGCGTCCGCTGGTCACCGCCATGGTCGGTCTGCTGGACTTCTACAAGCAGTACGAAAATCTTATGTTCTCTGGCGGAGTGAATCGCAAATGGTGCCGTTATCTTATTATGGGCCTGCCATCAATCCTGGTTTCGGCTTCTGCTGCCGCTCAAGCGCAGCCGCGCGAAGCGACGCCGGCGATCGTGAACCCGGTCCTGAGATCGAGTTTCAGCCAGACAATAAGTCTGGACGGCAAGTGGGATTTTGCCACTGACCCCGGGAAGAAGGGCCAGGATCAACAGTGGTATCGCCCGGATGTGCCGTTGCCGAGCAAAAGGGACATCCAGGTGCCGGGTTGCTGGGAGGCACAAGGTGTAGGCGAACCCGGCTACAGCCAGCCCCCCGCAATCCGGATGGCCTGGGAAGTCGCCAATCGCCCGATCCTTGCCAACTATCACGGTTCGGCATGGTATCGCAAAACCATCACAGTGCCGGACAATTGGCAGGGCAATAGAATCTGGATCAAGTTCGGGGGGATCAACTCGGCCGGCTGGATATGGATGAATGGAAATTTCGTGGCAAAACACTACGAGTTTGCCGGCACCTACAAATACGATATCACCGATCTGGTGAGAGCTGGTCAGCCCGCGACAGTAGCGGTGCTGGTGCGCAATGACATCCCCAGCCTTCAGGGGGAGTCTCAATGCATTCGGGTCTATGGAGGATTATTCCGTTCCGTGGAGCTCGAGGCGACACCTTCTGTCTTCGTCGACTATGCCTACGTCCGGGGCGACCTTGATGCGAAATCGGCAGCGGTGCACGCGACAATTCGATCGGAGGCTTCCGAGGATCAAGAGGTACATGTCGAAGTGGAGGTAAGCACGCTCATTGGGAAGAGTGCCGGCAAGGCAGGTAAGCCAGTAACTGTCGATGCGGGAAAGACCCGCGAGGTTATTGTCGACATTCCGTTAGAGCCATTTCAGGCATGGTCCCCTGAGCGTCCTAATCTGTATCGGGCCGATATTGTGCTCACGCAGGGCGGCACGCCCGTTCACGGCTGGGTCGAGCGGTTCGGGGTCAAGAAATTCGAGACACGCAACAAGCAGTTCTGGCTGAACAACAAGCCGTATTTCCTGCGGGGCTTCGGCGACGATCACACATATCCGTTAACCATTTGTTCGCCTGCCGACCGTAAAGCGCATGTTGAGAACCTTTCCAAGGCTAAGGCCTTCGGTTTTGGTTTCGTGCGTCATCATACGCATGTTGAGCTGCCTGAATACTTTGAAGCGGCTGACGAAGTGGGAATGATGGTGCAGCCGGAACTTCCCTACCTGGCAAAGCCAAGTTCCGTGCCCAACGAGTATGGTATCTCGCACATGTCGGGTGGTCGCGTTGATCCGCTGGCGGATTTGCGGACACTTGTCAGACATTTCAGAAGGCACGTCTCCCTTGCCGTCTATGGCGGCGGAAATGAGGGCCACTACAGCGATGCCCTGGGGCGCCGGCTTTATGATCTGGCCAAAGAGCTGGATCCTTCCCGCCCCTGGCTCGCCCAGGACGGAGACAACCAGATCAATACTGCCAGCGGCCTCAATACACAGCTTACCGGGGAGTATTCGGACTTTCAGACCATGACCCGCGTCGGCAGCGGGGACCCATTCCAGATACCTATTCTGGAAGAGGAAGACAAATGGCCGCTGGTGCAGCACGAATTCCAGAGTTTCAGCACCGGTCCGGATCCGCGACTGGAACCGAAATACCGCGATGGCTATGCGCCGGATCGAAGGCTGGCCGATGCAAAGGCTCTTGTCGAGGCAGTGGGACTGGACTGGAGGTGGGGCGACGCTTGTCTCGATGCAGGCCATAAACTCCAATCCATATTTCATAAGATCGGCCTTGAAAGCGCCAGGCTTGATCCGCGTCTCGATGGCTATACACTGTGGCTGCTGGTCGACTTCCCTCCCTTCGCATACAATGGCCTTATGGATGTCTTCTACGGCCAAAAGCAAAGTACACCCGAATATTTTAGAACCTTTAATCAACCGGTGGTGCTGCTGGCCAAGCATCCGGACCCGCAACCGGGGCTTTTTATAACCCATGAAAAATGGCCCTCATTGGGGCCTCCGGATTACGTATTTGATCAAGCCGCTATCGAGAAAAGGATGACTGACAATCCTGCCGTGATGAGGCCGATGTTAAACGCATTTTATGACCGACCGGTCTATGCCTCCGGGCAAACCATCCCGGTAGAATGGGTAGTTTCCAATTTTGGACAAGCTCCCATTGAGAATGCAAAGATGACATGGCGTTTGTTGGACGGGAAAAAAGTTTTGTCGAAGAAGAGCTTGTTGAATGTTGCGGTTGCGATTGGTGATGTGGCAACCGTCACAAGAGCCGAAATAGCTTTGCCCCAGGTAACCAAACCGCTCAAAGCCAGATTGGAACTGGCTATCGATCGCGGCAAATGGTCCAACAGTTGGGATATCTGGGTTTTTCCTGAGCTAAAGAAGAAAGCCGACCTCGGCCAGAAACTGGCTGTCAGTGAAGGGCTTTATGATCTGCTTTCAAGCCGTTATGATAACGTGGTTCGCCTGACCGATCCAGCTGCAAACGATGCTAAAGTGCTGATTGCTGATGGTGATGGAGATGTCATTGTCGAATCGCTCATGCAGGGCAAAAGGGTGTTGTGCCTGGACCTACCCAACCGGGAAAGAATTACTGTCGGTGCGCGGCGGATGGGCAGCTGGTTCTGGCGTGAACAGGCAGGTACAGTGATTGAGGCGGGACATCCTGCGTTTGGCGATTTTCCCAACGAGGGCTTTATGAACCAGCCGTGGTTCAGGTTAATGGACCGGGCGACGAAACTGATGCCCGAAGGTCCCGTCAAGCAGGCTGACCTGTTGATGGTCGGCTGGGGGAACGTGGCGGAATTCTCCTACTCGTTCGATACGAACGTGGGATACTTCTCGTACGTGTTCGAGGCGAAGGCGGGCAATGGCGCCGTGCTTGTCTGTGGCCTGGACTTGACCCGGAAGACGCGCAACATGCCCGAATCCGCCTATCTCCTTGACCAGATGATCCGCTACGTCGCCTCCGGCGACTTCGCGCCGGACGGGTCGATCGATCCCGCCTTCTTCAAGGGCTGGAGGGGGTTAATCTTTCAGAACGACTAATCGTTATGGTGTTAAAATCAGAGGTTGCAGTGATGGATAGAGATTTCAGAAACGATGTTGCGTTTCTGGAAAAACATGTAGAGGTAATCATGCTTTCTTCGGATGAGAGCTTGGCTAAGGTCGCAGTTGTTCCCCAGTATCAGGGGCGCGTAATGACCAGCACCGCCAGCGGAGAAGAAAGCTTCGGTTGGCTAAACTACGAGGCGATTGCCTCGAACGCGAGATCGCGCTACTTCTGCGACCCCGGCAACACCAAGGCGAACTCCTATGCAGGATTGTTCATGTTATTTCCAGTTCCAGCCATGGTTTCCGGATAGCGTATGTGGTAAGAATAGCCTGCGGTCGCCTAAGATGCGTGGTTAACCTTGTCCTCTCGTCTCTGGCAGATGGGTTCCGGCGAATGCCAATAATTCATGGAAGGAAATTTTCGATGCCTAATAAGAAAAACAAAATCTCATTGGGTTTGATTGTGACTATGGTACTGGCTATTACTTTTGCAGGGCAGGCCACAGGAGAGTCGAATTCGGATAATACGGTAAATGCAAGTTTCTTCGATGCAGGTCTGTTCGCACGTGTGGTTACATTTAACCCGGATCAGCAAGACGGGGTTACTTCGAGCCGTTACGAAACTTTTCGTGAAGATGAAGTGTTCCTCGAGGCCGACATCCCCGCAGACGAAAATGGAAATTACCGGGCGCATCGTCATCAGGATGGTCGCGGGTGCATTGGTCTGCAATGGGTTTTGGCCAAAGAAATAAAACGTCTGGAACTGCAAAGGGAATCCGGGGCCCCTATGCCCTCCGCGAAAGGGCTTAAGGTTCAGTATTGGCAGGGACAGTCGTACTGGCAGGGCAAATGGCATGACATAACCTCTCCAATAACGGTCGAAGGTGACCTAGCGGTTGTCCAGTGCGTACCAACGGTCAAAACGACACGCATACGATGGATATTGCCGGCGGTTGACGCACCGATAACAGTGGCAAAGCCCCGTGCAGTTACAATGGCCATGACAGATAAAGGCAAGTTACGTTTTGATGCGGGGAAAGGCCGTACAGGGAAAGCTTTAGTTGAGATACAAAACGGTTACTTCATTAGGGGTGAGAACAAAGCCAGCAGTTTGGAATGGGATCTGTCACATTCGAAAGAAGTGGTCGTAGAGTATAACATGTTGGGCCAAACAACGGGATGCCAGACGGTTCTGTCGTTCTGGATAGACGACACAAGCGGTTACGGACCTGAAAAACACGCCATTGGCATTGGCGTTGAAGATGTAATAGCTAATGAGTATGCTTATATCAGTGACTATGGCCTGTGCGTGTTAAAGGACGGTTACAGGCGTACCGCGGACGAAATTGGTGCGGAACTGGCCGACGGGTTCGATGTTTTGACAGAGGTCAGGAAGATGCCTGACCAAACGTTCGAGCAGGCGTTGACGGCTCGGGTTATCAAGGAAAACCTAGCTCCCATTATGGTGAGCTTGGCGTGCGACAATCGCAAATTCGTCGTGTATCGCGATGGGGCGGTATTTTTCACGGCCGAACCGGAACAGGGAGGTGTGACATTAATCGGTGATACCGTACCTTATTCCGTGTATCCTTTAGAACTTAGCTTTGCCGTTAATAACCGCAAGTCGAATGGATTAAAACGCAAATTGCATGGCGGATGGACACCTGTTCCGGAAATTACAACGAATTATGAAGGCATCGACTATCTGCAGCGCACGTTTGTCGCACCTTACGGCTCGGTTGATGAGCAGGCCCATCCATACATGAACCAGAGGCCCTTATGTGTAACGCAGATGAAGTTGGAAAACACCAGCGGCCAGAAGCAGCAGATCTCGATGGCGGTTACATTGAAAGAAAACAATGCCGCCCAAGCCAATGTAACGGTCACAAATAAAAAGGGTTATTTCGTTTTTAATGGCCGCAAGTTTGCTGTCTGTGATATTTCCTCAGCAAAAGGATTGTCACTGAAAAATCAGGGTGGCCAGCTAATTATCGAAGGCGAACTCGCGGCAGGGCAAGAAGCCGAATGTATGGTCTCCGTGATCAATCATCTTAAGGAAGAGACGCTTGCCGAAATCGATTCGTTAAACGCCGGGCAGGGTGATCAGCTTTTAAAAACAACGATGGATTACTGGCAGGGCATCATGACCGAGGCTGCACAGATCGAATTGCCCGACAAGAAGCTAGAGGATGTTATTTACGCATCGGTGGTGCACTGCCTGATGGCTTCGCGTAATGAAGAGTTGGGTGACCGCTTCGTGGCATGGGGAGCCTCGTCTGATTACGGATTCATGGAAGGCGAAGCAAACCCGATCATCAAGGGTCTGGACATGCTGGGTCACCATGATTATGCCGGGCGAGCTCTTGACTATACCATGCATCATCTTACGCCCGACGGAGTGATACGTTTGCCGGGATTTGCGTATACTCCGCTTATTGGAACGGCGTGGCATTTATGGGCGGTAGGAAATCATTACGAGTTGACCGAAGATAAGGATTGGCTACGTAAGGCTGCTCAAAGACTTTCCTGGTCAAGCCGCTGGGTTGTCAGGCAGGCGGAGAAGACCAAACGCCTGTCGCCAACGATGGAAAAGCTGCCCGAGTACGGATTGGTTCCGCCCGGAGTAACAGCCGACTGGAATTTGTACTGTTACCGTTACATGATGATGGCCTTGTATTATGCCGGACTGAGGGATACTGCCAGTGCATTGAGCGAAATTGATTACCCCGATGCCGACCAGTTGAAGCAAAGCGCAAAGGAACTGGGCGAAAATATTCTCAGGGCCTATCAGTGGTCGCAATCGCGAACGGCGGCATGGCCTCAGCCCAACGGCACGATGTCACAGGCCTATCCTACTTCTTTATTTAACCTTGGTACTGCGGCGGGAGTTCACGGCGGTGCGGACATGAACCGGGCGGTGGCATACGATGTGGAACTGGGCGCAAACCATCTTGGTGTCATGGAGATTCTTGACCCGATGAGCCAGGAGATCGGTACGATGCTGGAACATCTTGAAAATGTACACTTTATTACCGGCCACGGTTGGGTCAGTGCCGGGCGTACCGATTACACCAAGGAATTGAATCAGTCCGAATGGTTCAATCGCGGAGGATTCGGCAAGATACAGCCGTATTATGGGCGATTTGCGCAACTTTATGCCTTGCGTGATGATATCAAGCCGTTTTTGCGTTCTTACTTTAACTCGCTTGTTTACCTGCTGGACCTTGAGGTTTTGAGCATTTGGGAACACGCTATTAACCAGTGGAGTCGCACTCCTACTACTAGCCGGCCCTGGGCCTGGAACAAAACCCATGAGACGGGATATTTTCTGCAGCAGTCGCGTATGATGCTCGTCCAGGAGCGGGGCGACGAACTCTGGCTTGCTCCGTTTGTGACCTCAGGTTGGATGCAGGACGGCATGCGTTTGGCCGTCAGGCAGGCCTCCACTGAGTTCGGGAGTGTTGGCTATGAGATGGTTTCCCACGTAGCAGAGGGCTACATTGACGCTGTCATTGATCCACCCTCACGCGCCACGCCCGGGAAGCTCGTCGTCCGCTTCCGTCATCCTGACGAAAAGCCTATCCGGTCGGTTGAGGTAGACGGGAAGAAGCATGGGGAATTCGATCCCGAAAAGGGTTCGGTTTTCATTGAACCGGGGACGGGGAGTATTCGCATTCGGGCACGTTTCGACACGTAGCGGGAAGTAGACACCTGCAGGGCTTCAGCCGGCGCAACGGACCCGCAGTGAACCTGAGAGATTGAGGTTTCCCCTCCCTTGGGCCAAGCCATTGTGTGATGAGGTCAAGGCTCCCGACTTGCACTAGCAGAAATGACTCAATTAAATAGAAGACAGCTGGATTCTCGAGAATAGCACTGTGACAGAACAACGGAATTATCAGAAGGAGCGAGTAGAGCCAGAGAATTGCTCTGCCTCAGGTGGGTGTCTGTACGGTGAGTCAGAAGATCCCGAGAAAGTTGGGCAGGAATCTATAGGTTGGTCGGGAAGCGTCGCTCCTCCGAACGCCCCTGTGTGAGGTGGCGGCCCGGGAAGTTTTAGATCCCCGGGCCCAATCAGCGATAGCGATACGATAGTTGCACAGAACAGCCCCTCAAGAGCCGGATCGAAGCGGGTCGCTTGAAGGATCCTAAAAAGATTCAACGCTGCATCGGTCGGTTAGAGGCCAACCATCCCGGGGTGCAGCGTTTTTATCACCTTGAGTATACCCAGGCCGCCGGGGAGCAGGCAGGAGCGAAAAAGGGAACCCTGCACTGGAGGCGAAAGGATCAGCGCTATGAAGAAAATGCCCAACTTTTCGGCTGCTATGTGCTGCGCACCAATCGGGATGGTTTCAGCGCTTCTGAGCTTTGGCGCTTGTACATGACTTTGACTCGGGCTGAAAGGGGTTTCAAAGCGCTCAAAAGCGACTTGGGTCTAAGGCCCAACTACCACCAGATCGACCGGCGCGCGCAAGGCCATGTCTTTATCAGTATATTAGCCTATCATCTGCTGCGTTTTATCCAATACAGCTTGGAGCAGCAGGGCGACACTCGTTGTTGGTGCACCATCAAGCGGGTTTTGCAAACCCATACCTATGCCACGGTCATATTACCGACTTGCCAAGGCAAGGTCTATCACCTGCGCAAGGCGGGCATCCCCGAGGCAAGCCACAAGCAAATTTACAATCTTTTGGGCATAAAGTGGGATGAATTACCCGTAAAGAAACGTATGTTCGAACGGAAAGTGGCGCCGATTTTGTAGTGCCTTTTGAAAATGAGCGTTGATTATCAAGCACTTAAGTCACAATGTGCGCAACTTGGGCTAGGACTACGATTTCTCATCAAACCTGTCTACCCTCTTCTGTCTACCCTGTTCCTGCAAGTTAAACCCTGACATTGGTCATAATTCTTCTCTTTGGTTGGATGGCTCTTCCGGATTTGCTCTCGCGAAGCACGCCAAGACCGCCAGGGGGCAGTTTTCAGTGATCAGTGGTCAGTGAATTACTAGCACCTGCAGCGCGGAGGGGGATTTTTCACGGATTTCACGGATAACCACGGATATGCCTTCGGCAACGCCAACGGTGTTGAACTCCAAAGCCCAGTGTCGCGAAGCGCACGCTGGGTAACCGATCACCCACACCATCGAACCCCAACGGGGTTCCACAAATAATCATAAAAATTGGGATTGGCTCGATGTGGAACCCCGTTGGGGTTCGTCATATACCGTCCATCCTACCCAGTGTGCGCTTCGCGACACTGGGCTTTGGAGTGGAACTGCTTTGCAGTTCTTTTTCGCTCAAAATGGCGCCGATGGCGCCCGCCTTTGTGCCCCTGCTTCCTTCTTCCCCATGCCGAGGGATTTGAATATGATTGAGTTGTTAATTTTTACGGTTTTTCTTTTAACTTTATGAAAGTCGTTCTTAAACCGCGTAATTTTCGCTTGGCTTGGCCGGTCCTCCTGTTCCCAGTTTTCACGGGCATGGGTTTGTCGGGCCAGGAGGATAATGACGGGGAAGCGGCCCAACGGCATTTCACCCTCAAGGTATTACCCCTGCTTACCGAGAAATGTTTCCCCTGTCATGGGGACGATCCGGAAGATATCGAGGGCGGATTGGTATTGAATACGCGGGAGGACATGCTTCTGGGCGGCGATGGATTTGGCGATGTGGTTGTGCCCGGAGACGCGGAAGCGAGTTTCATGATAACGGCGGTCCAGTGGAAAGATCCCGATTACGAAATGCCTCCCAAGGAAAACGACCGTTTGACGCAAGATCAGATCACGGACCTGCGCGCTTGGATCAATGCCGGGGCTCCCTGGCCGGACGAAGAAACCCAGCGGGGACATCGGGAAGATCAATGGTCGCAGGAGCTAACGGAAGACGGGGTATTGATTAAGACCATTGGGGGGTTATCCGATGCGTGGACCTACCGCCGTTACCCGCCGGAAAAGATTTGGGCATTTCAGCCCGTTTCCCAGGTGGAGCCCCCGCTCCCATCGGCTAACCCGGTAGACGCTTTTGTGGACGCCAGGATAAGGGAGAAATCCTTGACCCCGGCCCCGGCGGCAGATCCCGTCACCCTCATTCGCCGCGCCACCTACGACCTGCATGGATTGCCCCCATCACCGGAGGAGATCCAAGTCTTTGCGGAGGCATCGGCGACCGACCCGAAAGGGGCCTGGAAATCGCTCATCGATCGATTGCTGGCCAGTCCTCATTACGGCGAGCGCATGGCCCAGCACTGGCTCGACGTGGTTCGTTATGCCGATACCAGCGGCTATTCCAACGACTGGGAGCGATCCAACGCCTGGCGATTCCGCGACTACGTCATCCGGTCCTTCAATGCGGATAAACCTTACCGTCGATTCATCATGGAGCAACTGGCCGGCGATGAAATGGACCCCGATGATCCGGAAATGATCGTAGCGGCCGGATTCTTGCGCATGGGACCCTGGGAGCACACCTCCATGACTCCGGAAAAAGTCAGTCGCCAACTTTATCTCGACGACGTGGTAAATTCGGTGGGACAGACCTTTCTCTCCACCGCAATGCGCTGTGTGAAGTGTCACGACCACAAATTCGATCCCATTCCAACCGAGGACTACTATCGCATGTATGCCGCTTTTGCGACGACACAGCCCGTGGAGCGGGAAGCGGCCTATATTCCCGAGGAAAACCGGTCCGCCTTCGAGCTGCAGCGAAAGGAGATCCAGACATTACTCGATTTCGCCGAGGAAAAACTGGCCGAGCTCAAAGCCATTGAAGAAGAGCATGCCAAGGATTGGTTTGCCGAAAACAATTTGCCATACGTGCCGTCGGAGGAACGAGCTGAGTTACCGGATGACAAGAAACCGCCCCGCCATTTCCGTCTAAGCGCTACGGAAGAGGGCCGGATCAAGATCCGGCAACAGGATATCCGCATTTGGACCCGGGCCATGGAACGGTTCGAAACACTGGCCCAATCGGTTTACAATGCCGGTGACTTGAACCAGAAGTCTCAACGGTTGCGGCCGGCCAGACCGGAAAAAGAGGAGGAAATGGAAGCGGCGCGGAATCTTCCGGAAAACTTTATTCTCACGGGGGGAAATGTCTTTTCCCAGGGCAAACCGGTATCTCCTGGGGTCTTGAGCGCGCTGGGTCTTCCTTCCGACTACGGTTCAAATGAAGATCCCTTTGCCTTGCCCTCAGGTATGGGCAGCCGGCGGCTGGAGTTGGCCAAGTGGATTGCCCATCCAGATAATCAGCTCACCACCCGCTCTATTGTCAATAGGGTCTGGAGTTGGCATTTCGGGGTGGGAATTGCGGGCAACCCGAACAATTTTGGCGCCACCGGGAAGTTGCCGACCCATCCCGAGTTGTTGGATTTCCTGGCCTCCCGATTCGTGGAACAGGGCTGGTCACTGAAAAAGCTGCACAAGCTCATAATGACCTCGGAAGCCTACCGCAGATCCAGTAGCCATCCGGACCTGGAAACCCTGCAATCCAAGGATCCGAATAATGAACTTCTGGCCGTATTCGAACCGCGCCGTTTAACGGCGGAGGAGATGCGGGACTCCATGCTGGCTGTGAGTGGAACCTTGAACACGGATAGGGGCGGTCTGCCCTCCCGACCTGAAATCAACATGGAAGTGGCCATGGCCCCACGCATGATCCAGTTTTCCCTGGCCCCGGCCTACCAACCCTCGTCCCTGCCTCAACGCCGTAACCGGCGTTCCATCTATTCCCTGCGCATTCGCGGCCTGGAAGATCCCTTCATGGAGGTCTTCAACAAACCCAATGCCAACGATTCATGTGAGCGCCGCGATTCTCCATCGGTTACTCCCCAGGCCTTCACCCTCATGAACAGCGACGAAGCCACTAGTCGCTCTCTGGAAATGGCCCTCCGTTTGCAGGAAGAGGCTCCAACCTACCGCGATCAAATCGAGTTGGGATATAAACTGGCTTACGGGACGGAACCCGAGGGCGAGGAGATGGAAATGCTGGCGCGCCATTACAAGGAAATGCTTGATTACCATCGTGAGATTGAACCGCAGCCAGAGGTTTACCCGACCAAGATTACCCGCTCACTGGTGGAAGAATTTTCCGGCGAAGCTTTCGAATACGAAGAATACCTAAATCAGTACGTCGATTATACTCCCGACCCCATGCCCTCCGAGGTAGAGCCTTCCACCCGCTCTCTGGCCGATATCTGCCTGCTTTTCTTCAATTCAAACCGATTTGCATTTATCTACTAAATGAAGAAGGAAAAAGGAAGAAGGAAGAAGTAAATGGAAAATGATGAAGTTGCGGATCTTCGTATAAGGACAAAGAAGTTTGCCCTACGGATCATTCGCCTCTATTCAAGTCTTCCCAAGCAGACCGAAGCTCAAGTGATAGGCAGGCAGATTATTCGTTCCGGAACCTCTGTAGGCGCAAATTACCGAGAAGCTTTTCGTGCGCGGAGCAAAGCCGAGTTCATCGCGAAAGTTGGCGAATGTTTGAAGGAGGTTGAGGAAACCAGTTACTGGCTTGAGCTGCTTATCGAGGCGGGAATTGTACCGGCTAAAAAATTACAAGGGCTGATCGAGGAATCCTCCGAAATCACGGCCATATTTGTTACTTCTCTAATTAACGCTAAACGGAAAACAGGGTGAAGATGAAAACTTTTTCTTTATGTTAACCCTTTATCAACTATACTTTTTAATTCTTCCTTCTTACTTCTTCTTTTAAAAATGAGTCATCATTTATGCAGTAGACCAATTTCCAATCCGGTCACTCGGAGGCAATTCTTGTATGGCCTGGGCGCGTCCCTTGGGTCTGTCGCCTTCTCGGATATCTTTAGCAGGGCCAATGCCTCCACCTTGTCGGGAGTGAAGGCCGGGCCCTTGGTCCCCAAAGCCCCTCATTTCCAACCTAGGGCAAAGGCCGTAATCATGCTGTTCATGGAGGGCGGGCCAAGCCACATGGATACTTTTGATCCCAAGCCCAAGCTGGAGGATCTCCACTTGAAAAAGTTTATTGCCGACGACGAAATGCTCTCTCCCATGACCAATGGGGAACGCTATTTCGTGCGCAGTCCGTATAATTTTAAGCGCGCCGGGAATTCGGGTATTCCGATGTGCGAGCATTTTGTCCACCTGGCCGACCCCGAGGTGGCCGACGAATTATGCGTCTACCGGGGATGCCAGGCGGAGTCGGTCAACCATCCCACCGCCCTTTACCACATGAATACGGGAAACCGTTTTGGAGGAGACCCGGCCCTCGGAGCCTGGGTGACCTACGGTTTGGGGACAGAAAACCAGGACTTGCCGGGTTACGTCGTAATGACAGAACTGGCCGCTCCCCAAGGGGGCAGCGGGAACTGGTCCAATGGATTTTTGCCCGCTTACTACCAGGGAACGCAATTGCGCTCGGAGGGATCGCCCATTTTGGATTTACACCCTCCCGCCTGGAAAAGCAGGGAACACCAACGAAAAAATCTGGACGTTCTGAATAAGTTGAACCAATCCCATCTGGAGGATCATCCCCAACACGGGGATCTGGCGGCTCGAATGGAAAATTACGAACTGGCCTTCCGCATGCAGATGGAAGTGCCGGATATCGTGGATATCAGCCGGGAATCGGAGAAGACACGCGAGATGTACGGCCTCGATGACGCCGAGACCGAACCCTTTGGCCGAAAATGTTTGCTGGCCCGCAAGTTGGTGGAAAAGGGAACCCGTTTTGTTCAAATCTTCTCCGGAGGCTGGGATTCCCACGATTTCATCGATCGCGCCCATAAAAACCGCATTTATTCCGTGGATAAACCAATCGCCGCCCTCATCAAGGACCTCAAACAACGCGGGTTGTTGGATGATACCCTGATTGTTTGGACGGGCGAGTTTGGCCGCACTCCGGACAATCCTCGACGAGGCGGGGTTGCGGCGGCCGGTCGTGACCACAATAACAAGGCCATGTCGATGTTTTTGGCCGGCGGCGGGGTAAAAAAGGGCGTCGTGGTAGGCTCCACCGACGAAATTGGGAGCGAGGCCGTCGAAGTTGTTCACCCCATCCGCGATCTACACGTCACCCTCTTGCATTTGTTGGGATTGGATGACAACAAGCTGACCTATTTTCATGGAGGCCGCTTCAAGCAGTTGTCGCAGTTTGGAGGAGAGGTCATTCAGGAACTGCTGGCCTGAGGTACGGGATTGACCACGGATTACACGGATTATTGGCCGAGTTCGAGCTGCAGGAGTGGCATTATGCCGAGATAATTGTAGCCACAGAATCCACAGAATTCAAAAAAGGGTAGGGGTTTGGGGAACCTCCAAACTGTAGGAGGGGGTTTATCCCCCGATATAGGCGCCAAGAGGAAAGTGGAAAGGGGAAAGAGGAATAGGCGCCGATGGCGCCAATTAGGAATTAGGAATGAGAAATTTTGTGTGTTTTTGTGCCTTTTGTGGCTAATAATCCCATCTGCGGCATCTGTGGTTTCATTTTCGATCAAGATGATTTTTCCTTCTTCCTTTAAATTTTGCCCCTCTGTGTCCTCTGTCTTCTCTGTGGTGATTCAATTAAGAGACGGCGGACTATTAACCCGCATACCTCACAAAATTCGTGACGAGCGAACGGAGGTCGAGTGCTAGCGGGGGTTTCGTGCAGATTCGGGGGTGAAGCCGGGTCGACACCCTGCAAAGTCCCGAATCCAGGGAAATCCCCGCCAGTGCCGACATACCGGAGCGCAGTAGAAAATTTGTGAGATATGCGGGTTAAGGCATCCGGTTGAAAGAAAAGAACCTGTGGGCGCCTGAAATGCTCAGGGATTCACCAAATCCGTTTTACCCTCCAGGGGTCTCCAGCCGAGGACTTCTCGCTCTTCTTCCAGATCGATCCAGCGGCCGAAGTTGTCACCAATGCCATGGTAAATGCCATAGCGCAGGTCATCCGGTGCCTCGATGCAGCATTGGGTTAGCCGGGCGATATCTTTCTGGCTGCACCAAAGGTGATTGCTTTCCGGTGTTGGCAGGGTATCTCCCGTATGGACCCAGCCTATGCGCAGGCATAGACAGGACAGGCCTTCGCTGTCGGTATAAGCCCGGCACAATGCCTCGCCGAAAGCCTTGCTGGCAGCATAATGATTTTGAGGCCGCACCCGCATGTGGGTGTTTACCCGCGGCACTTCAGCCTTTTCCTCGTAGGCTCCTCTGGCGACGGATTTGTACGGTTCATCCAGTAAATACCCCATGGATACCTGGATACTGCTGGCGTAGATGATGCGTTTGACGCCCGCCATTCGGCAGGCCTCCAACACATTGTATCCCCCAGATAAATTGCTGTTCAGGACGGCTTCCCAACCGTGATCGGCATGCGGAGCAGCCGCCATATGGACAAGGATGTCGATGCCCTGAAATGCTTCTGCCAGCAGATCTCGCTCCGACATGTCCGAGAGGAAGAAATGATCTTCGGGTATATCGATTGCCTCTTCCTCACTGACGCGATCGGATTGCACACGCCGCCGCCCCATGCCAAAGATCTCATATTTATCCGGCATTGCCTGCAGATGCTTGTAGATGGCTCCGGCAACCAGACCAAACACTCCTGTAATGAGAACTTTCTTCATGGTTTGCAGAGTTAAAGTGATCAGGTCCCACAGGCACAAGCCCGGAGGGAGTTTCCAGTTTGCCGTCAGGTAAAATCGGGAATAATTATCCAGATGAACCTTCAAGGCTTTACTGAATGGAGGTGAAGTTTGTAGGCTTTCCCAATTTATCTAACCCGCATGTCTCCTAAATCATACACTGCGCTCAGGAATGTCCTGCTTCACCAAGTTGCGGCAGGACACGCCGGCACTGGTGCGGGCTAACTCCATACTTATGCCATTGCGATTACTTCTTCTGACTTTTTCGGGTATTTTGGCCCTTCATTCAGGGCTCATGGGCCAAAACCAGCCCAATATCGTGTTTATTTTTACCGATGACCATTGCGAGCAGGCATTGAGCGCCTACGACCCTTCGCGCATGTCCACTCCCAATATGGACCGGTTGGCCAACGAAGGCATGCGGTTTACCCGTTGCTATGTGACCAATTCCATCTGTGGTCCCAGCCGGGCCGTGATTCAGACGGGAAAGTACAGTCACCTGAACGGTTTTTTCCGGAACGGGCAAGCTTTTAACGGCGATCAGCAGACCTTCCCGAAACTCTTAAAGAAAGCCGGCTACCAGACGGCCGTCATCGGCAAATGGCACCTGGGTACTACTCCGCAGGGTTTTGATCATTACGACGTGCTGGTGGGGCAGGGGCCCTATTACAATCCCCCCATGATTACAGAGGGGGAGGATGGAGAACCGGTTACCCTGCCCAATACGGGATACACCACCGATGTAATCACCGACAAGACCTTGGCTTGGCTAAGAGAGGACCGTGATTCGACCAAGCCGTTCATGCTGATGTATCAGCACAAGGCGCCTCACCGCGACTGGAAACCGGGCCCGAAGTACCTCAATTGGCTGGACGACGTAACCATCCCTGAGCCTGAAACCCTCTTTGACGATTACGCTACCAGAACCCGGTCCGCCGCCCGCCAGACCATGGAAATAAAAACCCATATGAATGCCAGGGACCTCAAACTGGAGCCTCGCGGCAACCTCAACGATGAGCAATGGGAAGTATGGAAAGCGGCTTATGAGCCGAAAAACCAAGCCTACCTGCGCGCGCTTCCCAATATGACGGAAAAGGAGATCATTCAGTGGAAGTATCAGCGCTACGTGAAAGACTACCTGCGTTGTGTGAAGTCCGTCGATGATGGAATCGGTAGGGTATTGGACTACCTGGAGGAAGCCGGATTGGCCAGAAATACGGTGGTGATCTATTCCTCCGACCAGGGTTGGTATTTGGGCGAGCACGGTTGGTTCGACAAGCGGTGGATGTACGAAGAATCGCTCAAGACTCCCCTTTTGGTCCGTTGGCCGAGGGCGATCGAACCGGGCAGCGTGCGGGACGAAATCGTGTCCAATCTGGATTTTGCCAAAACCTTTTTAACCCTGGCCAATGTCAAGGTTCCCTCTGATATGCAGGGGCGCAGCCTGGAAACCCTGTTTCGGGGAAACCAACCCGAGAATTGGCGAAAGGTGTTTTACTACCACTATTATGAAAATCCCGGGGCTCACAACGTGGCCCGCCATTACGGGGTAACGGACGGCCGCTATAAGTTGATCCACTTTTACGAACTGGAAGGCGAAGCATTGGATGATTGGGAATTGTACGATTTGGAGAACGATCCCAACGAGTTGAACAACCTTTACGGAAGTCCTGAAGTTGCCCGGATCCAGCGTCAGAAACTCAACCAGATAAAAAACCTCAGGGAGCGTTTCCAGGTTCCCGAAACGGATCCCGTTTTCGAAAGAAGACGCCGCTAAAACAAGCGTATTGACCCCTTCCAAAAAATTTTATTTTCACTACTCAACAACTCAAATGGAGAACCCATATTCATGAAAATTCTATTCCCATCCTTGTTTGCTCTTTCCCTCCTTCCCTTGGCCGCTTCCGCCGGCGCATTGAAGGTCGGTCAGGAAGTGAGTCCCTTTTCCGCCAATGACGACAGCGGAGATCTCTGGCAATTATCCGAATACCTGGGCCAGAAGAACATAGTGGTGTATTTTTATCCGGCCGCCATGACCGGAGGTTGCACCAAGCAGGCCTGCGCCTACCGCGACGCCTCCATCAAATTGAACGACCTCGACGCCGTGGTGGTGGGAGTGAGCGGCGATTCCGTGAACAGCCTGAAACTCTTCAAAAAGGCAAACGGCCTCAACTTTGCCTTGCTGTCAGACGCCAATGGGGGCATAGCTGAGCAGTTTGGCGTTCCCTCCCGCAAGGGCGGTTCGATTGAGCGCGAGGTAGCCGGTATCATGCACACCCTCACCCGGGGTTCGACCACCAGTCGGTGGACTTTCATCATCGATAAGAGCGGAAAGGTGGTCTACATGGACAACGCGGTCAAGGCCACCGAGGATGCGGATAATGTGGTGTCCGAATTGAAGAAGCTGGGTTAGTCAGAGGTCCAAAAAAGGGGTCAAACGCAAAATGTTAACGTCTCCGATGTTAACATTTTGCGTTTGACCCCTTCCTCCGCCTATCGATTTTAATATTTTGCGTTTGACCCCTTACCCCGCCTATATCCGTTGGTCATGAATCTGATTCGAAAGGTAATACCATGGTTGGCCTGGAGCGTTATCTTCCCAACGCTTTTGAGCGCTGCCGATCGACCCAATATCCTTCTCATTTTCACCGATGATCAGGGATATTACGACGTGTCCTACAACGGTTTGGAGGATATCGAGACCCCGGTGTTGGACGCATTGGCGGAGGAGGGCATGCGATTTGACAATTTCTATGCCAATTGCCCGGTCTGTTCACCTTCCCGCGCCGCCCTGTTGACCGGTCGACAGCAGGATTTGGTGGGAGTTCAGGGAGTGATTCGGGATTTGAAGGACAACACTTGGGGCTACTGGGACCCCAATTCCACTTCCATCGCCACCGTGCTGGGGAACAACAGGTACGAGACGGCTCTGGTGGGAAAGTGGCACCTTGGTCTGGAAGAGCCCAACATCCCCAACCAGCGCGGATTCAAATACTTCAAAGGTTTTTTGGGCGACATGATGGACGATTACTATCATCACCGCCGACATGGTCACAATTTCATGCGGGAGAACCGAACGGTCATCGATCCCGAGGGCCATGCTACCGACCTCTTTTCCCAGTGGGCCGTGGATTATATCGGGGAAGCTTCCAAAAAGGAGGAACCCTTTTTTCTCTACCTGGCTTACAATGCTCCCCACAGTCCCATCCAACCGCCGCCGGAGTGGGTTGACCGGGTGATGGAGAGAGAACCGGGAATCGCAGAGAAGCGGGCCAAACTGGTGGCCCTTGTCGAGCATATGGACGCGGGGATCGGGGAGGTAGTCCAGGCCTTGAAGGACAACGGTGTTTACCGGAATACGGTAATCATTTTCAGCAGCGACAATGGTGGGTCGCTCCGGTTTGGATCGGACAACGGTCCCTTGAGGGAAGGAAAGGGTACGGTTTACGAAGGAGGCCTTCTGGTGCCCACACTCGTGGTATGGAAAGATGAGATTGCCGCTGGATCCAAGACAGACCACACCGGAATGACCATGGATATTTTTCCCACCATCCTGGAAATATGCGGTATCGAGTGGAACGTCCCGATCGAAGGGGTGAGTTTTGCTCCGGTATTGCAAGGCCAAGCCGTGGATGTTTCGCAACGGGCCATGATCTTTTCCCGGCGTGAAGGGGGAATGGCCTACAACGGAAAAACCATAGAGGCAGTCAGGATAGGGGATTTCAAGCTGTTGCAGAATTATCCGTTTGCCCCCTACGAACTCTATAATATCGTTGAGGACCCCTACGAAAGAAACAACCTCCTGGAGGGCAAAAGCGGCAACCAACTCAATCAGGTTCCGCAATTTTCACAACTTCGCGCTCGCCTTTCCCAACACTTCCAGGAACGCGGACGGGTTCCCTGGCAACCGCCAAGACCGTAAAAACATGAATTAGAAAAAACCACTGAGGACACAGAGAACACAGAGGGAAGCGCGCCAAGGCGCGCGAATGAGGAATAAGGAATTTGGAATTGAGAAAGACTTTCGCCAAGGCGAGATGGCACAAGGGGGGAAAAGGAATAAACCACAGAGGGCACATTCTACGCCAACGGCGTTGAACTCCAAAGCCCAGTGTCGCGTAGCGCACGCTGGGTTACCGATTACTCCTATGAACGAACCCCAACGGGGTTCCACAAATTATTCCCAAAAGGCCCATTAAATGAACAAGCATCGAAAAATTGACTCCTTACGCCCATAATGAACCGAATGAGTTCGTTATCTCTGGCCAAATCCTCCAACGCCGGATTACCATTACTTCGGACCATTTGATGATTTTTTGAAGAACCACTCATGAAAGACTTCCAACCAGATTCTCCTTACTTCCATGCACTCGTTTCGCGCCGCACCGCCGTCAAAGGCGGTCTTGCCGCCGCCGCCCTGGGGGCGATGAAGATATCCCCTTTCTCATTTGCCTTTCCTCCGGAGGCCGAGGATGAAGTGTTGGTCCCCTTTCTCGACATGCCCGTCACCCCTCCCAACCGGTTGGATTGGGAGAACCTGGACACTTGGCTGACCCCCTCGGATCAGGCCTTCAACGTGCAGCATTACGGCGTGCCTGAGGTAGACCTGGACACCTTTAAACTGGAGATAGACGGCTTGGTCGAAAAGCCCATGGCTTTGACTATGGAAGACATTCGCAGTTTGCCCAGAAAAGACCAGTTCATGACCCTGGAATGCTCGGGCAACGGGAGCAGCAAAGGCTTCATGAACGGCGTTTACAATAGCAAGTGGACCGGTACTCCGTTGAAACCATTGCTGGACCAGGTCGGTGTCGATCCGCGGGCCATCGAAGTGGTCTTCTATGGAGAGGACACCAGGGTGGAGACCTTGCGGCCCGGCACGACTCGCGAGTTGAAAGTGGAGGTTCCCTTTGGCCGCAGCCTGTCTTTGGACGATGCCATGAATGAAAACTGTTTATTGGCTTATGAACGCAATGGCGAACCCTTCGAACAAAGGCATGGGGCGCCCTTGCGCCTGATCATTCCGGGCTGGTATGGCGTCGCCAATGTGAAATGGCTCACCCGCATCGAGTTAAGGGACCAACGTTACATGGGGCGGTACATGGGACGCGATTATGTGACGGTGCGGGGCGAGCGCTGGGGGGACAAAATTGTCAATGTGGAACACTCCGTTGGCCGCATGCGGTTGAAGTCGATTGTGGCTCGGGTGACGCGGCGTACGGCCCAGGATGGCAAGATTCCGCTTAAGGCCTACGGCGCAGCTTGGGGTGACGGAACCCCCATCGGGAAGGTCCAGGTAAAAGTCGATGATGGCGAGTGGCAGAACGCCGTTTTGGACGAGGAACCACGCCATAAATTCTGCTGGGTGTTTTTCTCCATCGATCTCGGTTTGCAATCGGCGGGCCGCCGCTCCGTCGTTTCCCGCGCCATCGACGGCAACGGCCGCATCCAGCCCTCCTCCGAGGACGATGAGATCGCTTTGAAGAAGACCTATTGGGAAGCCAACCAGCAATGGGTCAGGGAGATTGAATTGGCCTGAGCTTCCCCTTTTCAGGCCTCAAAAAAGGGGTCAAACGCAAAATATTAACGTCTCCGATGTTAATATTTTGCGTTTGACCCCTTCTTCAGGTTGTAGATGGTATTTTGCAATTTCCCGATGACGGGATCCCCGTTGGCTCCGGCAAGCCGGTAGTCTATTTGCATCTGCCAGACGGGTTCGATCCCGGGGATGGTCAGTTTCAAGGTTTTTCCATCGCCGGAAAGTTCGGCCGAGGCCACCTCCAGGGTTTTGGTGTTGTAACGGTCTGAACCGTAGCGGGAGGAGCGTTTCAGCTCCCAGGTGGAAATGTAATAGTTTTGGGGATCCTCCGCTGTGGCCGGATCGAGAGGATCGGAAAAGGCGAGCCTCAATCCGTCGGTGTAGGCGTTCAGTTCGATGGGGAGGTGGACTGGCTTTCCCGTGGCGCGGATGCGATAGAAACCTCCGGGCAAGTCCATTTGACTGGTAGCCCAAGCCGACATTCCGCAGATGTAGAGGTGTCCGTTGGGATGAAACCTGCCGCGCATGATCCCGGTTGGCAGGTCGGGAATGGGAAGTCGGATCATCCCTCCCTGTTCCTGACCGTCGACAAATTCATGGGGCACGATTTCCAGCCGTCCGTACCCATAGGACAAGTTGAGCAGCTTGCCGTTCAGAGGCCCCCACTTTTCACTATCGATCCACAGGAGTTCGGCAGGGGAGCGGTCAAACGATTTTGCCACCCAGCAGAGAGGTTGCTCCATGGCGGAGTCCGAACTGTCTTCCGGGGCGCCGTAACCATACATATTGCCGTAAAAGCGATTTCCCGGCTTCACCCAGTTGATGCGATTCATAGGGTTCCAGTGACCTTCCTGATCCGTAACGATGAAGGTGCCATCGGGGTTGATGCACACGCCGTTGGCGGCGCGAAATCCGTGGGCGATGATTTCACTGCTGGAACCGTCGGCCGACACTTTTATTAACGTTCCATGGTGCGCCACCAGGGGAGCCTTGGCGTGGCGGGCGCTCTTCGCATAGTAGAAATTCCCCTCTTGGTCCGCCTGAAGTCCCATGGCGAATTCATGGAAATGCTCGGTTACCTGATGGTCGCTATTGATCGCTTCGTAATAATCGGTCTCGCCGTCCCCGTTGAAGTCGCGCAGCGCCAGGAGTTGGTCCCGGCAGGTCAGGTAGATCCGGTCATCGACAACCTTTAATCCCAGTGGTTGGTACAGACCGGCAGCGATGCGGCGCCAGGTGACTGCGGATTGGTCTCCATCTATCCCACCGACCTTCCACACTTCTCCGTCCCAACAAGAGACGTAGGCAAATTTTCCATCGGAAGAAAAGTCGACGCCCGTGGCGCGGATTTGGCTCTTCCAGGGGTTCTCCAACGGTCGGGACAACCGGTCCCAGGCAAAACCGCCGTTTTCGTGGCTCTTTACAATCGGGGCGACGAGTTCCTGGGTCCACCGGCTCGGCCCTCCTCGGGTCAGGGGAGCCAAATCTTCCGGCGGAGTGGTTTTCGCCAGTGTCTGCAAGTGTGGTGAAGGGCGCTTTGCCAAAAATAGCTCCAACTTGAGGGGATTTGCGGAAGCGGGAATTTTCAAGGTGATGATTCCGTCTCCCTCACCGATGACGGTCTTATTGCTGGATACAGCCAAACCGACCCCGGCCTTGGCCACCCGCATGAGCAAGTCGTGAGAGGATTTCTCAATGTTCAAGGTTCGCACGAATACCGTCTGCCCTACCGTCTCCTGCACTCGGTAGGCTTCCAGTATGTTTGCGTCCCCGATGGTGTATGCTACGACGGCACGATTACCGTGATGGTACAATCCACGGTATTTTCCCCATGATCGGGGCAGTGGACCGAAGCGTCTTCCATCCAGGCCGACGAAGCGGGGATCGGAAAATTCCCCGGTCTTTGGATTGGCCCAGCCGGGTCCATCCGGCAGTTCGAACTGCAACTCCCCCACCGTTTTGGCGTGGATTTCGTGCCTGCCGTTGAATTGGATTTCGTTCCAATCGACAAATCCTTTCCCCGTCCAAGCCCCAACTACCCTCAGGGTATCGTGTTCGAACATGATAAAGGCCTTTCCCGCCGGCATTCCCCCGGCACCTTCGTCCAAGCGTATAGCGATTCCTTTGTAGGCGATATTTGCATTGGGGGAAATAGTGTCCGGGAGCGGATTACCCTCCTTTACCCATGCCCTTATCTCATCGGTGAGCACGGGTTGGGGAAGGGTGTCCGGCCCGACCAATTCGATGGATTTCATCATGAAGTCCCCGTAGTGAAAATCTCTCCAAGGCTCGCGTTTTACCGGCTTGGGCCCCATTGAAGTTCCTCGGGGCAGACCCGCCAGGTATTCTTCCGTTATCTCGAAGTATTCACTCGGATTGTGATCTTTGATGTATTTTTCCCTGATAAAATGAATGACCTCGTACTTTTCCCGGGGCGTGAGATGAATCAGGGGAGCCATGAGGCGCCAGCCGCGCGTTATGGCCTGGTACATGGAATAGGGATCATTCCCATACTGAAACCTTCCTTCCGAAAAACGCGTGGAATTGGGCAGGGAGCCGGGGAGGCTGAGGTCGCCGTGGCAATTATAACAGACTTGCTGATAGATCTGGTTGCCCTGGGCGAGGGTCTTCCTGTCGAATTCACGCAGATACCCGGCATGGTCGATATCCCTTTCATATTCGGGCAGTTCCGATTCAGGCAGGAGCAGGGAACCAGGTGGGAGACTTTCTTCCTGGCCGAAGGTCAGCGATGCCATCAGGGCAAGAAAGAACAAAAGTCGCGGTGGGCGATTAAGCCTGAGCAATTTTAACTGGATCATGGAAGATCGTGTTTTTGCCCACCAGTAGCAAGCCACCTGCACTGGTTTTCCAGGTCATTGGAAGGTGGACACAACGGGCTATCTGTTTATCCTAAATGATCCATTCCCACTTTGGATCCCAACGGACCAAGCGTTTCCTCCGGTAGGATTCCACCGACATGAGCAGGGTGACTGCTTCGATGAAAGCCTCGTCTTCATTACACCAGGTCCTCTCGCGGGTTCGAACGCATTGGAGAAAGTTCTCCATGTGGCTGGGCTTGGCATGTTCCTTGCCCGGAACGAAGGAGAAGGTGGGTTCCGGTTGCGGATACCTCGATGGCACGTAGGCTGGACCGTCGGCGAACACTTCGAACCGCGATGCCGCCTGGCCGATATTGTTGAAGATCATTCGGGCGTCCCTTCCACAGAATTCGGGTGGTTGGTTCCGTTTCGAATTAAAGATTCCTTCAAATTGGACGGTCTGGTTTTGTTCTTGGAAGTGGTAATTGACCATCCAGGTGTCCGGGACTTCACGATCGTCCTTCCAGTGAGCATTGATGCCGGAACAGATACAGGTGTCGGGAATACCATGTCTGACAATGGACTGGACAAAGTCGAGTTCATGAGAAAGCAGGTCGCCAGCCTGACCGGTTCCGTATTCCCAGTAACAGCGCCAGTGCCAGAAATGGCGCTCATTGAACTCGATTCGCCTGGACGAACCCAACCAGCGGTTCCAATCCAATTGACTCCGGACTTCCTTGGGATCCGGGTGTTCGTAGTTGGAGTAGGCCCCGTACCAACGCCAGGGCGGTCGGTCTTCGGGCCCGTTGATGTAGCGTCCGGTCTTAATCAGGGTGATTTCTCCCAAGGCTCCGTCCTGGATCATTTTCCCGGCCACGTCGGCGGCGGCATGTTGCCTGCCCTGGTGCCCCAACTGCGTCACCCGATCGTATTTCTTGATGGCGGCACGCATGCGTTTGGCGGCTGGCAAAGAGGTGGTCCAGCCCTTTTCACAATAGACGTCCTTACCCGCTTTTACCGCATCGAGAAGCATTTTCTCATGCCAATGATCCGGGGTGGCAATGACGACTGCCTCCACTTTCGGATCATCCAGCAAATCCTGGTAGTCGAGGTAGGCCTTGACCTCCGGATTGTTGGCGTGATCCATGCCTTTTTGGAGGTGTGGCTGGTAAACATCGCATACCGCCACCACTTTGGCTTCGGGAATCGATGATGTGTAACTCAAGAGCCGCCCACCCCGCACTCCCAAGCCGATGTGACCGATCCGAACCGGATCGCCGATCGGGCTTGCACCCAGGGAAATGGATGGGAAAGCCATGGGTGAAATCGCAGCCGTAACTGCCGCCTTGCCGCTGATTTGCACGAATTCGCGGCGGGAGATTGGATATTGGGTCTCATCTTTATTCATGGTCCGGTTAGGGTATTCAGCTTTTTCCATATATCCACCTTTATTGTCCCGAAATAACCGTTTTCCCATTCTTGCGTTTGATCCCCGGACCGTTGGAGAGTTAGTCTGTTTATGAAAAATCCATGAAAATGAAATCAGGCACTCTCCTTCTTTTTGTTCTGCTGGTATCTGGCCCGGCCGTCTGGTTGGAAGCCGACTGGCTGACCGTGGACGATTTCGAGCGTCCCGACTCGCGCTACCACGGTCATGGGTGGGAATCCATGAGCCCCGGCTACTGGAAAATCGAGAACAATTCCCTGCGCCGCCGGCTGGTAAACCTGGGCAACCGCAATCCTATTACCAGCTTTCCCTGGCACTGGTCGCAGGGCGGGCGGGAGATAGCGGATCGCCGGGGCGACCGTTTGCCCAATCTCCCCGTGGGCATGATCTGGCGGCGCGATTGGTCCTTGTCGGGAAATTACCAGTTGCGGGCCACGTTTACCGTCCGCGACCTGAATCCTCCCGGTCGAGGCGAACCCAGTGGTTATTTCGGGTTATCCTTTGGAGGCGAATCTCTCTTTGAAACGCGTAATTTCCGCGGCGCGCCCCAGGGCGCATCGTCCTGGATGGCGATTTGGGAAAAAGACGGAACCTTCAAATTGTCCGAGCACGGTCAGAAGGGACGACCCCTCGCAGGCACGAAGGCCGTTGAGACCCTCATGCCCGGGGTGGGGGATAGGCTCGTTCTTTCCGTGGAAGTTCACGGAGATTCCACGGTCGAAGCCGATGTCACGGTCAAGGCGCAATTGCGCGGTCAAATCTACCAGATCACCAAAAAAGGGGTCAACCGTGCCATGTATACGGACGGTTTTATTGGACTGGCCGCGTATGGGGCGCTGGATTCCGAGGTGAACGAAATTGAAATCGATCCCGGGAGCAATCGCCCCGAACCGATCATCCTCAATGAATTGCACATAGCCTATCCCTTGGGCGATACCTTGCAGCAGAGGGAAGGCCAGTGGACCTGTAAATTCATTGCCCTCTTTCGCAGTGATGGAGAGCGGGTCGGTATCCGGGTATCGGATAGCGAAAACCCTCCCGGTGGCTGGGAGGCCGTCCCGGTCTCGGGTTCAGCCCGGATCGTTGACAACGAATGGCGTCGCTATACCTCCGTGGTAGACGTAACCTTACCGGCGAATCCGGGGCAAAAGACGCTCTTCTACACCGTTTGGAAGGATGGAGTTAATGTAACCGAAGATCCGCGCGAAGCACTTGCGGATGAGGGTTACCTGGGAAAGCGATCTTACGTGGGCCGCCTGCCCAAGCTTTCCGCCCCTTACCGGATCGCCTCCCTCAGTTGCCACGCCTTGCATCACAACAACTCCACCTTGGAGGATACCGGCACCTACCAGCGCAACTGGATTCACGGGCAACCGGAGGTCGGCGCCTATCGACATTTTGATGACTTCAACCTCCAGATTTTGAATTGGGAGGACGACGTGTGGTATCTGGAACTGATCCAGGCGCCCCCCAGTACCGATGACGCCTACAAAATGATAACCCTTACCATAGCCAATCCCACCACCCGTTGGCAGATGATGCGGCACTGGAATGTCATCAATCCCGGGGATCACGATTACGGCATGGACGACGTCAAAGGACCCGAGCAGATTCTGGTGCGAAAAAACGATGATCTGGGACAGGACAGCCTCTATATGGCGCGGAATTTTTCCATTAATCATCACTTGGTTCAGGGAACCGAACACTGGATCGGATCGGAAAATCCCAAGGATTGGCGCCATTGGAAAATGCCCAACGGTGATTTCACTTTGCTCGTGATGGAGTCCCGGCTTTGGCGGTCATCACAGGATACCAATCTCTGGGTCAAACAGGGATGGGGGCACCGCAAAAGTCTTTACGATCGGCGGGATCCGACTCGATCCTTACTTGGTGAGGAACAATTCGCCTGGTTTCAGGAGGTAATTCGAAGCGAAACTTCGCCTTTAATCATGCTGACGGGTATCAACTGCATGTTCCCCATTTTTACCGGCGGTGTTTTTGACGAGGAACTCCAGGACAAATTTGGGCAAGAAGACCGGGTAGCGGCCGATTATGCCGGCTGGGTTACGGCCGGGGTGGACCGCATTCTGGAAGTGTTGGGGGCTCGCCCCGGGGTTGTGAGCCTTTATGGAGACATTCACCTAGGCAGCGTGGTTGAGAACAAGAAGCATCGAGTGATCGAAGCTTCCTGCGGCCCCATCGGCCGCAATTATGGCGGTCGCGGGTTCAAAACGAATTTTGGCCGGGAAATGGTGGACCACGATGGGCGCGAGGTTACCCTGCATGCCCTGTATTGCGGAAAGGCGAAAAATCCCGATCTGGATCTGCCCGGGGTTGAGGAACGCACTACCTGGAATTTTTTGGAAAGTATTTTTGATCCGGATGCGAAGGACCCGACCATTACCTTGAATATCCGCAACTTGAAGGACAGTCCCGACATGGAACCGCGGGGAGGTGGTTCGTTTGTTCGCGCAGCCTCGGACACCGGGCGTTTACCGTCATCCGTCCTGCCCCAAATCAATACTCTGGCCGATGCGGAAATTCACCTGCGTCACCTGGATGGCCGCCCCATTTTGGGAACCCGCAGTCGGAGCGACGGGACCTTGCCCCTTTCCGGATTACCGGACATCCACCCGGGAAGCCGGTTGTTATTGACCGCTCGATCGGGCCAAAAAGTTGAAGCTCAAATAGTCAAAACCCTGCCCCTTGGTGGTGGAGAAATCTGAGGAAGATCATGAAATCCAGGCGTGTATTTTACGTGGTAATAATTGCTGCTCTGGCCTTGGCTGTGGGGTATGCGGGCTATGCCGATGAAGCAGAAGATCCCACTTTACCCAATATCATTCTCATCTATACGGATGACCAGGGCTATGGCGATGCCAGCAACCTGAATGGGGGAGCCAAATTCCAGACCCCGGCCCTGGACCGGTTGGCGTCGGAGGGCCTCACCTTCGCCGACGGGCACTGTTCGGATACGGTTTGCACCCCTTCACGCTACGGGTTGCTCACCGGACGATACAGTTGGCGGACCCATTTGAAGCGAGGGGTATTCCAGGCGGAGAAACCCTGTTTGATCAAGGATGGTCGCATGACCCTGGCTTCTCTTCTGCGCGACAACGGTTATGATACCGCCATGGTGGGCAAGTGGCATCTGGGTATGGACTTTCCAGGTAAGCAGGGAGATCGGGATTGGAGTCAACCGGTGAGGGATATGCCCCTGGACAAGGGCTTTGATTACTTTTACGGGATTCCCGCTTCGCTGAACTATGGCATTCTGGCCTGGTTTGAAGGGCGCCATGCCAAGGTTCCTCCGACATTGTATACCGCCAAGAAGAACAACCAGCGGCACATGGATTACCGTATCATGCCTCCCTATGCGCCTTCCCCGGAGGAAACCCCTCGTCCGCAGAATACCCAGCCAATCGAGGTTGCGCCCGACTTTATCGACAGCGAATGCCTGACCCGGTTTACCGACAAAGCCATGAAATGGATGGCGGACAAAGTGAATGGGGGGCAGAAAAAACCATTTTTTCTCTATCTACCCTACACCTCGCCCCATTACCCGGTTTGTCCTTTGCCTCAGTTCTGGGGTCAGGGCGAGGCCGGAGGATACGGCGAATTCATGATCGAAACCGATTACCACGTCGGGCGTATACTGGAATTTCTCGACGACAGGGATTTGGCCGAGAACACCCTCGTCATTTTTTCCAGCGATAACGGTCCCGAAAGATCCTGGAAGCAACGGATCGAGGAGTTTGGCCATTACAGTTCCCATATTTTCAAGGAAGGAAAGCGCAGTATTTACGAGGGGGGCCACCGGGTACCTTTCTTCATGCGTTGGCCTGCCCGCATTCCCGCCGGCAAAATCTTCCCCGAACCGGTCGGGCAGACGGATTTGTTGGCAACCTTCGCCGAGATGCTGGGGGTACGGCTTCCCCAAAATGCGGGTGAGGACAGCGTCAGCATCTGGTCCGTCCTGCAGGACCCGGGGGTTGAACTGGATCGAGCCCCCATCATTCACCATTCCATGTCAGGCCGATTTGCCATCCGCCATGGGGATTGGAAACTGATCATGCCCCATCGGAATCTTCCGCGCGAACTCTACAATCTGGCCGAGGATCCTGGAGAACGGCAAAACCTGTTCGGCCGGTATCCGGAAATTGAGAAGCGATTGGAAGAGAAGATTACCCTCATCGTGCAAAGTGGGCGCACCACTCCGGGCCAACCTCAATCCAATGACGTTCCCTGGTGGCCCGACTTGACCTGGATGGAAAACTAAACCGGAATTCTCCCATGCAGTTACGCTCAATTCTGATAGGCCTTCTTTTTTCATGGTTCGGATCACTCCCTCTTAGGGCCGAGGATCGACCCAACATCGTGCTGGTCATGGCCGATGACCAGGGGTGGGGCCAAACCGGCTACTACAACCATCCCATTTTAAAGACTCCCCACCTCGATGCCATGGCGGCCAACGGCCTGAGGTTGGATCGGTTTTACGCGGGAGGCCCCGTTTGTTCACCAACCCGGGCCAGTGTGTTGACCGGCCGCACCCACGACCGAACCGGGGTGTGGAGTCATGGCGCACCACTCCGGTTGCAGGAGAAGACCCTGGCGCAGGTTTTGCAAGGCCAGGGCTATGCTACCGGGCATTTCGGAAAATGGCACCTCAATGGCATTCGAGGACCAGGTGTTCCGGTTTTGGCCGCCGACGTGACCGGACCGGGAGCGGTCGGCTTCGATACCTGGCTCACCGTCACCAACTTCTTCGATCTCAATCCCATCATGAGTCGCCAAGGTAAATTTGAAGAATTCGAGGGAGATTCTTCGGAAATTATCGTCCATGAAGCTTTGCAGTTCATGAAAAAACACCGCCGTGAACCCTTCCTGTGCGTCATCTGGTATGGAACGCCGCATTCGCCCTGGATGGCTTCTGAAGAGGATCGAAAACCCTTCCGGCATTTGTCCGAGCGGGAGCAACACCATTATGGGGAGCTGGTAGCCCTTGACCGCAGTATCGGCGCTTTGCGGAAGGGACTCAGAGACCTGCAAATTGCCCAAAACACCATGGTCTGGTACTGCAGCGATAATGGCGGTCTGTCGCCCTTCGGTCCGGCTACGGTGGGAGGATTGCGCGGCTGGAAAGGCTCCATATGGGAAGGCGGACTACGCGTCCCGGGTATCATTGAATGGCCCAAGGTAATCGAAAAAGGCCGCCAAACCGGGTATCCCGCCGGAGTGGTCGATATATTCCCCACCATTCTGGATGTTCTCGGCCTGGACGACTCCGCCATGATTCGCCCCTACGATGGCATGAGCCTGCTTTCCTTGTTAAAAGGCCAATCCGGCGAAACCAGACCGCAGCCCTTGGGGTTCCATTTCCAGAACGGGGCCGCCCTGGTGGATAACGATTTTAAACTGGTTCTTGAGAATAGAGAGGAAGGGATTTACCAACTCTTCGACCTGATTAGAGATCCTGCCGAGAAGAAAAATCTCATCTACGAAAAACCCGATGTGGCGGCCCGCATGGCACAGGAATTGGTCTCCTGGCGGCAATCGGTCACCGCCAGCATAGCGGGGATGGATTACCCGGAGGGACGGGTAGACCCCAACCAGCCTCCCAGAATCTTCTGGTGGGAAATGCCGGTTTACGAACCGTATTTCCAGGACTGGTTGAAACGACCCGAGTACGGGGACCGGTTAAGGAATTATCTGGATGGCAGCAATTAGGGTCCACCAGAGCATGAAATTAAAATCCGTTGAGCTGTGGTTTCTCCCCGTAACCATGCGAATGCCCTTGAAATTCGGCTCCCAGGTCATGGATCAGGTGGTGTGCGCCCGAACCAGAGTGACGCTCGAGGACGCCAACGGAACCTTCGCCCAAGGGTGGGGGGAAACCCCCCTGTCAGTGGCCTGGGTCTGGCCATCCGGACTGGATTTTTTGGACCGCGAGGAGGCCCTGAAGGCATTTTGCCGACGGATCGCCTATGCCTTGCCCTCGGCCGGTTTATCGGGCCACCCCATGGAGATGGGTTACGATTTCATGGAAGGCCCGTTGCCCGATTTGTTGGCCGCCCTCAACGCGGGACGGGACAAGGAGGCGGCCATGCCCTACCTGGCGGCTCTGGTTTGTTTCTCCCTCTTCGATATCGCCATTCACGATGCCTTTGCCGCCGCAAACAAGGTTCCCGTCTACCAGATTTATTCAGAAGACCGGATGAGCCGCGATCTGGCGCATTATTTTGACGATGACAGATTTGCCGGAAAATACCCCGCCGATTTTTTCGTGGATCCCCTGTCGAGACAGTTGCCGGTTTGGCATTTGGTCGGCGGCTTGGATCCCATCGCCGAGAATGACCTGACGGGAGAAGAACCGGACGATGGTCATCCCGTCCTTTTAAGAGACTGGATTGGCAGGGACGGGCTCAATTGTTTGAAGATTAAACTGCGGGGCGACGATGCGGAGTGGGATTACGAGCGTCTGGAGTCCATTGGTCAAATTTGCCAGCAGGAAAACGTCGACTGGTTAACCACGGATTTCAATTGCACGGTCACCGATCCGGATTACGTCAATGCCATCCTCGATCGACTGTGCCACGAGCAAGCCCAAACCTACCAGAAAATCCTCTACGTGGAACAGCCCTTCCCCTACGACCTCGAGGCCCACTCCATCAACGTCCACAGTGTGAGCGCGCGCAAACCACTCTTCATGGACGAGAGCGCGCACGATTGGCGTTACGTAGAAATGGGCCGTGAACTCGGTTGGACCGGGGTGGCTTTAAAAACCTGCAAGACTCAGACGGGCGCCCTCCTCAGCCTCTGCTGGGCCAAAGCCCACGGCATGACCCTGATGGTCCAGGACCTGACCAATCCCATGCTGGCCCAGATTCCTCACGTCCTTTTGGCGGCTCATGCGGGTACCATCATGGGAGTGGAAAGTAATGCCATGCAGTTTTATCCCGAGGCTTCAGCTCCGGAGGAGATGGTCCATCCCGGCCTTTTTCGGCGTAGAAACGGAATTCTGGATTGGTCCACGGTGGGGAAAACCGGGTTCGGCTACCGGGTGGACAAAATCGGCCGATCCTTGCCCCAACCCGATCCTTATTGAAACTGACATGGATGAACAGGATGGATAGGATGCTTTTTTCTAAACACGGCACACTGACCACTGAAAACTGGCGCCAGCGGCGCCTCCTCTGCTTTCTCTGTGCGCTCGGTGGTTAAATTCTGATCACGACGACGATATGACTCTGAAAATCAACAAATTAGGCGAGCATTTGGCAGCCGAGGTGAGCGGGATCGACCTCGCATCTCCTATCCCTGACGACGCCTTGGCCGAACTGAAACACGCTTTCTACCGACACACAGTTTTGGTCTTTCACGATCAGGATATCGACGAGGTTCAGCACATCTCCTTCAGCAAACGATTCGGTCCATTGGAACCGACCATGGTGAACGACCCCAGTGGAGGGGGAGGATGGGTCAATCACTTTTCCAATATCGATGAAGAGGGAAATATCATTCCACCAGACGATCAACGCATGCTCTACAACAAGGGCAACTCTCTTTGGCATTCCGACAGTTCCTACAAGGAGGTGCCATCCCGAGGCGGTCTGCTTTACGCGGTGGAAGTTCCCCCCGAAGGGGGCGGAACGGAGTACGCTTCCATGAAGGCCGCCTATGCCGCCCTGCCGGAAGAAAAAAAGAAGGACCTGGAAGGTTTGGTGGCGGAACACAGCCTCCTTCATTCCCGCAACAAGATTGCTCCCGGTCTCATGGACCGTAAATTCCGGGAAGAAGTGCCGCCGGTTTGCCAAAAGCTCGTTCGCGAGATACCGGAAACCGGTGAGAAAACCCTCTTGGTCGGCTCACACGCCTCACACATCATCGGCTGGCCCGAGAAGCGGGGCAGGGTATTGCTCGAAGAACTCGTGGAATGGGTCACCCAACCCCGTTTTGTTTACAAGCACGCCTGGAAACCGAGGGATCTGGTAATGT
The DNA here is from genome assembly GCA_965204545.1 of Opitutales bacterium. GTDB lineage: Bacteria > Verrucomicrobiota > Verrucomicrobiia > Opitutales > UBA2995 > JAABVD01. The sequence continues at coordinate 3,159,888 of CBDBFA010000003.1, forward strand.
GGGACAACCGCTGCGCCCTGCACCGAGGCCGGCCCTGGGACGCGGCAAATCACCGGCGCATCATGAGACGGACAACCCTGCTGGGTGACGGCCCCACGGTTTGAAAAGGAGAAAATCCACGAAGGACCACCAAGGGGATTATCGTGATCGTGATCGTGATCGAAAAAACTGAAACCAGAGAACTAAGAAAGGAGCGGGGACATTCCTGTCCCCGAAAAGAGGTTTGGGGAAAGTGGGCGAGGCATGCCTCGCCCCTACGATTAGGAGGGTTGGAAAACCCGCCCTCCGTTATTGGTGCCGACCGCTCTACAATGAACTGCAAAGCAGTTCCTCTCCAAAGCCCAAAACCGCACAGCGCCCACCGGGTTGAAATGGGCAAAATACAATGAACCCTGACGGGGTTTTTCATTGAATTGTGTGAGACATGCGGGTTAAGCGCCCTTCGCTTTTGACCCCTCTTGTCCCCCGGAATCTTCAAAATTTTTCCTCGACGGTTCGCGGAAAAACCATAATCTTTCCTAATGGAACGGTGCAAATTCTGATACCTTATCCACTCACTTTAAACCCCTGGATTCCCCGGAATTATGAAGCAAAATAACCCTTTTTTCAACGGCGTATTAACCGGCTTACTCTGGCTGGTTATGGCAGGTTCCCCGGAACTCGCCGCTCAATCAGCTACCAGGCGGCATTTCCGGTATCGTTTCCAATGAAATTACCGGTCGCTCCCTGCAAGGGGCCGTCGTGCGTGTGCAGGGCGCCAACGCGGTCGACCGCACCGACATATTAGGGCGCTATTCTCTTTCCGGTGTACCCGCCGGACCGCAGGAACTAACCGTATATTACGTAGGACTGGGGACATCCGTCCAAAGCGTGAACGTCACCCCCGGCCAAACCGTGATCGTTGATGTCGGCCTGAGCAGCGAAATATACGAATTGGAAGATTTCGTTGTTGTGCCACAGGTTGTCGGGCAGGAACGGGCCATAAATCAGCAGAAAACCGCCTCCGGTATCATCAATGTGATCTCTGAAGAACAATTTGGCGCCATACTCGATGGAAATATCGGTCAGGCCTTGCAACGCCTCCCAGGAATCACGGTGAATGAAGATCAGGATGGATCGCTGGGCGCCATTAACATCCGTGGGGTTTCCGGCGAATTCAATTCCATCCAGATGGACGGCAACCGGATCCCCACTTCGGGCGAGAACCGCGATTTCAATCCAAGAACCATATTGGCCGATGGATTCACCAACATCGAAGTGATCAAGGCCCCCACGCCCGACCGCGACGGCGATGCCGTCGGGGGTATCGTCAACCTGGTCACCCGTAGCGCTTTCCAGCGCGAGGGCAGGGAGATGTCCCTCAAGTTAGGCGGTATTCTCAACAAAATACCTGATATATGGGGACACTCAGCCATCTTTTCCTTCTCCGATCTTTTTAGCGTTGGAGAAGAAAATACCAGAAACCTTGGAATCAGCATTACCCTCAGCAGCTACGATACGGATCGTTTCCACCGCAATGCGGACATGGATTGGATCCAGGTTACGCCCGAACTTAATCCGGAACTGGATACCGGCCAATACGACGAACCGGTGTGGTTTATGGAATCCTCCCACTGGGAACACGACACCCGTGCGACTGAAAGCTACTCTATCAGCTCGTCGATTGATTTTCGCACCGATGAGCAGAATTCCTATTATATTCGCCCATCATTCAGCCGATTCGACCGGCAGGGAATTCAGTATGAAACGGATATCGACCTCGACACGGCGTTTGATAATGATGGAGACCCGGATGAAAAGACCTATGCCGTACTCACCCCTTCCTATGGACGGGGAACCGAGAACAGCGAAGCCTCGCGGGGGTGGATTGGAACACTGGAAAACGATTTCAATGAATTGTTTGCCGTATCAATGGGAGGGCGTCATGAAGGAGGCCCCGGTCTGCTGACATACGATGTTTTCGTTTCCAAAAATAAAAGAACCGTTATCGACGATACCGAGCTGAATATGGTCATGGAACCGGATGATCCCTGGTTCGTCTTCGAGTATGATATCGTGGGGGATATTAACCGGGGAGAAGTAGAAATCAGGCATGTGGGCGGCGGGGACCCCACAGATCTGAGTCAAATGACCGAAGGAGAACTGGAATTTGTATCCGCGGAAAGGTCGGAAGATGTCCTGAGCGGGAGGATTGATTGGGAAAAACCCTTTAACCCTGAACACGGCATTTTCACTCTGAAAACGGGAGGTAAATTCAGGAATAGTGACCAGATTCGCGACGATATGGTTGACCTGTATGAAATGGATGAAACCTTTCCTTATGCGCAGGTGCTTGAGGTGACTGATGCGGTCGTCTTGAACAAACCCAAGTATTTCGACGTGCAGCCCGAAATCGGCAAGGAACTGTTTCGCACCAATCCGGAGCTTTACGAGTTCGTGGAAGACGACTCGTTGGAGGACAGTAACGTGGCGGATTACGATGCTTCGGAAAATACCACGGCGGCGTATGTCATGGGCACTTATGAAACGGGTCCCCATACTGTTATCGCCGGTGTACGTTACGAACGCAATGAATGGGACAATGTGAACAAGATTGTGAGTTACCTGGATGACGTGCCCACTATAATTCCGGTTGAACATGGGAATTCTTATGCATTCTGGTTGCCCGGCATTCACGGTCGTCACGAACTCGGGGAGAACCTCATCTTACGTGAAAGCTATAACCGCAGTTACGGGCGCCCAAGGCTCGAGGAACTTTCCCGTGGGCGCTGGGAGGATGACGATGGAAACATCGAGGACGGCAATCCCGACCTGAAACCAGCCATTTCCGATAATTACGATGTCCAGCTCGAATACTATACGGATGAAGGAGGCCTGTTTTCGGTCGGGCTTTTCCGGAAAAATATTGAGGACTTTACCTTCACCCAAGTCTATGACTTTGACGAAATTGGTCCGGATGGAATTCCAATCCCGAGCGAAGGCGGAGACTTGGAATATGAGCGACCGGTCAATGGCACTACTGCCACCAACCAAGGCATTGAGCTGATCGCCCGCCAGCAGCTCTATTTCCTGCCGGATCCTTGGAATGGATTGGCTTTGAGAGGAAGCGCCACTTTTACCAGCAGTCAGGCCGATTACCCCAACCGCACCGACCGGACCGACCTCCCCTTGGAAGGCTTTTCCGACACGATTTACACCGCTACCATCGACTACGCCTGGAGGGGATTCAGCGCACGGGTGGATTATACTTTCCGCTCCGATTACATTGAAGGTCTCGGAAGCGACATAGAAAGCGATGAATTCTTCGGCAATGTGAGGAGGGTTGATGCCGAAATTTCTTACCGCCTGCGGTCCGGAATCGATATTTTCGTCACCGGGACCAACATTACCGATGAGCCGCTGGTTTCCTATCAGGGCTATCCCCCCTTCGTGGAAGACACCAACCTCCCCGGTCCTAAATACACCTTCGGTGTCGAGTTTACTTTCTGAACCGGCTGCATTTATCGACCCGGCTTCCGTTGTTGGAAGCTTTGAGGGTCAAAAACGGTGGAGAGACTTTCCGAACTATGGTTCGGTGAGTTCCATCTCACCGTATCGGTTCATACCGGCCCCACCGTTGGATCCGGCGTCGTAGGCAAATCCGTATACTTTCACCCCGTCCGGGCTGGTATAGAGGTTGCCCCGCACCCAGGAGCCGAGGATATCCTCTATTTCCAGCCTCGCCGGTTGCCAACCCCCACGGTCGTGCGTACTGAAAATGGAGCGGGTTTCTTCGTCTATGAAAAGGACGCGCACGGTTTGTTCATCGAGGACTGCGTCGGCCCCGGCCTGTTGGGAATCCACCGCATCGGTCACAACCGGACGATCGCTTACCTTGACGGGCTCGGTTATCGTAGCGGATTTGTCAATTCGCCGTTCCCATAGATAGCCATCCGCCAAGCGATAAATTACGACCACGATTCCCGTTTCCGGCAAATAAACCAAGGGCAGGACCGCCCCGTATACGGCCCGCGAGGCCCCAGCGCCGGAGGCCAGAAACCGGGCTCCTGTAAGGGTTCCGTCCGCCGGCAATCTGCGGTACCAGAGGATGCCGTCAACGCGGTAGTAGGCGAGGTGGACGGTATCATCCGTTCCCACTACCGCATGAGGACCGGCTGCGGCCAACGCATCCTGGTCTATAATGACTTGGTTTCCCCAAACGCCTTCAGCGGACCGGATATTGTAATGCAGGGTCTGGCCGACATAAAATGCGACCATGCTTCCGTCGGATCGAACGACCAGCGAGGCTGCTTGGGCCATCGAGTCCGCCTCGGCGGCCAACTCGTCGGTAATGGCCCAGGAATCCGGATGCGTCGGGTGATCCGAGGTGCGAAAGGCGTGGAGTCGGGCGGATTCGGTAACTTGGTGGAGAATGTAAATCGTATCTCCTTCCTGGCGCGCATCCACCGCTTCCAGGTCGTTGGTTTCGGGCCGGTTGGCTGCATCCACTTCCCGCCAGGTCATCCCCATGTCCGTCGATTTGACCATCATGAACAGGTTATCCGTTTCAGTTGGTTCCATGATAAAATACAGGTCGCCGTTGGAGGCTTTCCATGGTCCGATCCGGCCCGGTGTTTCGACAAAGGTTCCCCCCAGGTGCCCGGGGGGGATGGTTAGCTGAAGTGTTGGATTTTCCTTTGAGTTCAAGGTTAGGCCGTCTGCCGCAACCATCCTTAACTCAAACCTGTCGCCTTCTTGGTTGATTATTGCTCCATCGGCAAAGCGCCGAACCACCAGGGCCCATTCAAACTCGCTGTGGCCCATTCCTCCTGACCATGGCGGGGTCTGCCCGGATAATGAAATTCCCGCACCCGGCTGAAATGGGGTGGTGGAAGCCGTCAGCAGGTTTGTTGTGACTTCACCGTTTTTGAACCCGGGAGAGGAGACGATACTGATCGGTGGCGTCTTGGCTTCCCCTTCTATGGCGATATCCCGAAAATTTGCAACTCCGCCGGAGGGCAGGAAGAATCCAATTTTCGAGGAAGGCGTCGAGGTTCCCATCTCAGTGGCAAACTCCAGGGTGTCATTCTCGAAGTTGATTTCGACCTCTTCGTTCTCCAAATCGATTTCCAGGCTTACCCATTGACCGGTCGAAATCGACGCATTCTCCTCCGCAACTACCGATTCGATGCCATTCAAAATTTGGCTCACGCGAATGGCTCCGGATGAGGCGTCGAGAAATACCTGAGAGAAATTTTGTGGATCAGTGTAGGCGAAAACGAAACCGGCCCCGGTTTCGTTTCCCGGGAACAATTGTATTTCCGCCGCAAACTCGGTCACTTCCCATGACGGGGAATGCACGACAATCAGCGGCTGCTCCCCCGCTTGCATCCGAAGCAACTTGTCCCCCTCATTCATTTGGCCCACAACTACCCCTGCCGTATTGCCTTGTTCGACCAACCACCCGGCAGGTGTCCCCCCCACCGGCATCTCTTCCAAATCGAGGTCAAGCTCCCTCGTGGGGTAGGGGAAATCGTGAGCCTCCACATAGGCCCATTCGGCTTCATTCCGCCTGGCTTGAAGACGGAAGGGCATGCCGCCCAATTGCGGTCCGGTCTCCACTTCGAAGCGCACCCGAAACGGTTGATCGGCGTAAATGGTCACGGTCTCATTTAGGCCGCCGGCCCAGCCATGATCAGCATTCAATGGGGCATCAAAGCCGGTGCGCACCCGGAATGCGGTTTGACCGCTCAATTCCGAGGCGGTTTGACCGCTCACGCAAACGCCGGCCAGGGACAGCCAGACTAGAACCACGGCTATAGCCAGAACGGCGCGTGAGAAATATCGTGTCCTGGTCAGGGGGCAATATTGGGATCGGAAGGAATTGGCATTTCTTGAATCCATAACCTGAAGCATGCCCCGGATTCACTACACTCAGCAATACTTGCGTATTACAAAATCGTTATAAAAGGGACAGGCTAATAATTATGTTGACATGGGATTAGGAATGGGGAGAGTGGGGGGGTATGAGAACGTCCAGGTTGAAGGTGAAGGGGCAGAGTGCGGTTTATCACTGCGTGACCCGCGTGGTGGGTGGCGCGATGCTGTTGGATAATCGGGCCAAGGAAGTGTTGCGCAAGCAGATGTGGTACATGGCCCGGTTTTGCGGGGTGGAAATCCTAACCTATTGCATCATGACCAATCACTTCCACGTCCTGGTGCGGGTGCCGGAAAAACAGCAGGTCGATGACGGGGAATTATTGGCACGGTTTTCCGAATTGTACGGGCGGCAGAAGGGGCGCGTGGAAACCTTTGAAGGAATCCTTAAAAAGGGAGGGGAGCAAGCGGAGGCGGAGCGGGAGAGGCTCCTGGCGAGAATGGGAGATATATCGTTGTATATGAAGGAGTTGAAGCAACGCTTCAGCATCTGGTATAACCGAACTCACCAGCGTTACGGGACCTTGTGGGCGGAGCGGTTCAAGAGTGTGTTGATCGAGGATACGGCGAGTTGTTTGGGCGCGGTGGCCGCTTACATTGACTTGAACCCGGTGCGGGCGGGCTTGGTGGAGGATCCCAAAGACTATCGTTACTGTGGCTACTCCGAGGCGGTGGCTGGGAACCTCGAAGCGCGAGGAGGGCTGTGTCGGGCTCTTGCCATGAAGACGGGGAAGGCCGCATTGTCAGAGTATCGCAAGATTCTGTTCCTAATGGGATCGACGACATCGCGGGAAGGCCAGAAAGCGATGGACCGCGAAGCGGTCAGGAAAGTGGTGGAAGCGGATGGAACCCTGCCGTTAGGGCAGGTGTTGAGGCTGCGGGTACGCTATTTCACCGATGGCATGGTTCTCGGCTCGAAGGATTACGTGAACGGGATATTCGAAACGCATCGCGGGCTATTCGGGAAACGGCGTAAATCGGGGGCGCGGCCCATGCTGGGCCTGAAGGATTCGGGGTTGATGGTGATGCGCGATTTGAGAAAAGGCATTTTTTCCTGAATTCCCAACCGGGCACAATTGAAAAAAGGAAGATGGGATACTTGATGGGTTCAATCACTGCCGCCGGGTAAAAATAAATATTGACTAGGGTCATGACTAGGATCATATTCGTAAGATGAAAGTTTCAAAGTCGAAATTGAAAGCCAAGATGCTGTCGGTTTTTCGCCAAATTGAGCGAACGGGGGAGGAGGTCATTGTGACTGATCATGGCAGGCCCACCTTGAGGATATCGAGGTTGCCCCAAAGGGAATCCGTGGAAAGCGTGTTTGGGAAACACCGCCGTGCCGTCATTTATGGAGAGGATATAATGAAACCCACTACTGAAGAATGGCCCGAAATTTGAGTTAATGATTGTTTTGGATACTCATGCCTTGCTTTGGTGGACGCTCGATCCCGAAAAGTTATCGAATAAAGCGGCTTCCATTTGTGGGGAGATCGAGCAACAGGGAGCCTATCTTTCCTCCATTTCCATTTGGGAATTGGGTATAAAAATGCGGAACGGAAAATTGGATCTTGGCATGTCTATTGGCGATTATGCTGAAAGGTTGAAGCGTCTTGGGTGCTTGGAAATCGTACCCATAGACGAATGGGTGTGGATTCGGAGCCTCGAGTTGGATTGGAGTCATCGGGACCCAGCAGACCGCGTTATTGTGGCAACTGGCCTGATGCTTGGATTACCACTACTGACAAAAGATGGTGTTATCGGCTTATCGAGGCAGATTCAATGCATCTGGTAATTCCATTTGGCCATGGGAGGTCAAAAAACAAACAGGGTCGGCTTTGGATTACAGCCTCCTTACCCGAAGGTTTCTCAATTGCATCGTTCCTTCTCCTCCAGGACGCACGAGGATAATCGTCCCGGCGGTCCGGGCGTATTTCTTGTGGGTATCGCTAACGACCCGGTTATTGATCCAGAGTTGATGCCTGTCGCCGTGCACGCGGATGCGATACCGGTTCCAATCTCCGGATTTGAAGTGACTGTAGGCGGCTTCACTCGATTCCTCTTTCGGGGAGGAAAGGCTATGGCCATAGGAGCCTCGATAAAGGATCTTGAAGGGTCTATCGGCAGTTGACTTGATTTCACCTTCCAGCTCGAAGTCTTTGTATTTCGCTTTGGTGGACAGACGAAAGGACCTGGGGCCCGATAGACGGAATCCGTCCGTTTTCTGCTCCAAGCCGGTGATTTTGGATGGCGTGACCCATGCATCCAAGTGTTGGAGGGCTTCCCATTTGGACCCGTCGCGCAGTTCGACCAACTGTTTCCTTAGAGAGGTTTTGACAGAGGCAAATTCCGGATCCTGGGCCAGGTTGCGCCATTCCAAGGGATCGGCTTTCATGTCGTAGAGTTCCTCTTCTCCGTCAGCTGTCAGGGTATAGCGCCAGCCCTTCCCCCGAACGGAAAAGTGAGGGTAATGGGATCCTCCAAATTTGCGGTGCAAGGAATGGTCCTTGCCGGGGAGGGCGGTAATGGCAACATCGGGGCCGTCCCAGGTCCCATTTTCCGGATCCTGTAACAAAGGCGCCAAGCTGTGACCCTCCAGCTCATAACCGTTGCCATTCGCGTTCGGGTTTTCCGGGAGATGGCAAAGGTCGACAAAGGTCGGATAGATATCGATCAGGGATACCGGTTGATCGCAGACAACCCCTTCCGGAGTTCCATCCACTCCGGTCACGATCAGGGGCACCCGAGTGGAGGGTTCCCAGAGGCTTTGCTTGTACAAGAAGTTCTTTTCTCCTACGTGGAAACCGTGGTCGCTGGTAAGGAAGATGATGGTGTTGTCCCTGGCGGGGCTCGCCTCGACCGCGTCGAGGACCTTACCCACCTGGTCGTCCACAAATGAGACGCATGCCATGTAAGCCTGCAACCAATGCCGCAGGAGATCTTTCCCCTCGTGCCGGGCCAACATATGGTAGCGGCGAAATCCATACAGTTTTTGATCTTTCAGGGCGGCGGCCACGTCTTCCAGGTCATTGGGGTCCACCTCCGGCAATTCAATCGAATCGAGTGGGAAACGGTCAAAATACTCCTTGGGCGCATAGAGTGGGGTATGGGTCCGGACAAACCCGGTAAACAGGGCAAAAGGCGCGTCGTGATTGCGTTGCAGGATTCCTTTGGACCATTCTGCCGTCAACTCGTCGGGCATTGGGTCTCGGTCCCTATCGCTCTGGTAACGCCAGGGTTTTCTGTAGAGGATCCATCCCTTGTATCCGGGAATGTCATTGGCGGGATCTGCCGGCCAATGGGGAATATTGGAAAGGGGACCGAATACGTGTTCCCATTCGTAGTCCATGTCGGCGTCGGGCCCTTCCAGAAGGTAGCGTTGATCGGGGTGGGGGAGAGAATATCCCCTTTGGGTTTCCTCGCGTCCGTTCCAGGGCCAGGGGCCGAAATCTCCAAAGTGGCCGTATTCATCGAATTGCCCCTCCCCCTGGTTGCCGTGAAAGATCTTTCCCGTTCCATAGACCGAATAACCGTGATTGCGAAGGTGACGGGTTAGAGACACACTCTCCTTCAATATCCCGTTTTGCCTCCAGTCCTCGAACCAATACAGGCTTGTGGTCTGGGGATAGAGTCCGAAGAGCATGCTGGAGCGGGAAGGCGCGCAAAGGGGATCATTGTTATGGGCGTTGGTAAAGGTGACACCCCGTTCTTTCAGGCGATCGATATTCGGGGTCGGAACCAACGGTTTCCCAATGGGCTGGTAAGGCATGTCGTTTAGGTCATCGACGATGATGAAGACGACGTTGGGACGCTCTTCCGCCATACAAGAGGAGAAAAAGGCGAAAAGAAGGAAAAGGGCAAACAAAGTGCGCATCAGTTCAAGGGTTTTACAAATAATTCGGCCCGCCAAAGTCAGCATAGGCGCCGTTGGCGCCAATTAGGAATGAGGAATGAGGAATTGGAAGAAGAATAACCGCAGAGGACGTGGAAAGCGTGGTTGTTGGGGGGCGTTCCTCCAGAAAATGCATCTAGGAATAAATTATGGCTTCTTTTTATTCCTCAATGCATAAAATGCAACCATATGTCCTGAACCGAAAATTCTCTCGGCATCCTCCATTCCTGCTTGGCAGTCTTTTGGACCGATGAAAATATGTTGCCAAAAGGGCTGGGATTTCCCTCAATAAACCCTCACCACAACCTTTGGGTGTTTTGGCCCAATAAGTTTTCCCCTCCGGAATAATCGAACTCATGAAAAATTCTGTTTCTTCCTCCAAGGTTTCCCGGCGCAAGTTCGGGAAAGTTGCCGCATCGGCCGCCGCCACGGCGTTTGGCTTTCAATTCATACCCAGTCGCGCCTGGGGAAACCTGACCAAACCAACTTTGGTCGGTATCGGAGCCGGGGGCAAGGGCAGTACCGACATCAGAAAAAGTGAAGAGGCCGGTTTCCACGTCATCGGTTTGGTCGACGTGGTGGATGCTACCAAACTTTCTTCTTCTGCGGGGAACCAACGCCGGTTGCGGTCGATGATGGAAGTTCGCCAGGCATATCCGAATCTCCCCTTCTGGACGGATTATCGGGAAATGTTTGCCCAGTTGGGCGACAAGGTCGATGCGGTCACGGTTTCGACACCCGACCACCATCACTTTCACGCTTCGGTAATGGCCATGCGGGCCGGCAAGCATGTTTATTGCCAGAAGCCCCTCACTCACGGCATCTGGGAAGCACGCATGATGGCCCAGGTAGCGGAGGAGACGGGGGTGAAAACCCAGATGGGCAACCAGGCCCATGCCAACGATCACATGCGTCGTTGTGTCGAACTGGTTCGCTCCGGCATCGTCGGCAAGGTTCGGGAAGTGCACACCTGGACCAATCGACCCATATGGCCGCAAGGATTTGCCCGTGCGCCTGAGAAACAGGCCGTACCGGAATGGTTGGACTGGAAGCAATGGATAGGCCCGGCCGGGTGGGTGGATTACAATGAAAACATAGCCCCGTTTTCCTGGCGCGGCTGGTGGGAATTCGGAACCGGCGCCTTGGGTGACATGGCTTGCCACATCATGGACATGCCTTACTGGGCGCTCATGCCGGGATCTCCCAAGAATGTACAGGCCACCCAGGCGGGTGCCACCGATATTTCCCCTCCCATCAACTCAAAGATTGTCTGGGAATTCGGTCCCAACTCCCATACCCACAGCCGGGGAATTCGATTTCACTGGTACGACGGGTACGTGGACGCTCATTTCGATCGCGAGAACTGGAAATTGGTAAAACAAAGCGAAGAGTACAATCATCCGCCCGATGCGGTATTGGACCATCGGCCATTTTCAGACTACGGCAGCGTCATCGTCGGCGAAGAAGGAAAACTTTTCTTTGACCGCTTTAAGAATACCTGGGTGGTAAATCCGACCAGCGCGGTCGACGGGTTTTCCTGGCCGGCCCAATCCATTCCCCGCGCCACTGATCAAGACAACTACAAGGAATGGGTTGACGCCATTGAAGGCAAGGTGGTGAAGGGTCAGTCCGACTTCGCCTACGCCGGTCCGTTTACGGAAACCATCTTACTCGGCGTATTGGCTCAGCGGGTTCCGAATGAAAAACTTCAATGGGATGCGGAAAATATGGAAGTGGTTGGAAGACCGGAACTGAAGCCGTACATTCAGCGGAAATACCGCCAGGGCTGGGGAGTGGATGTCGATATGGGGTCCGCCCTGGGGGCGTTGTTTTAGAAAACTGCGGATGCCCGCGGATGGTGAAGAGAATCAGGAATTGTCTCTCGCAAAGAACGCAGAGGGATTCGGCTTCGCCGGAACAGGAATGTCCCCCCTCCGTTTTTAATCCGTGCTCATCCGTGTCATCCGTGGTTAATTTAAAGGCCGCATTGTTACTTTTGGGTTTGGGGTTGTCCTGTGCCGCTTTGTCGGCCTCCCGACCCAATTTTCTTTGGATAAGCGCCGAGGATATCAACGCCCGCTTTGGTTGTTACGGAGACCCGCACGCCATTACCCCCCATTTGGACCAACTCGCCACCGAAGGGATACGGTATACCCGTGCTTTCACTACTGCCGGGGTGTGCGCTCCCTGCCGAAGCGGGATCATTACAGGCATGTATCAAACGACCCTTGGCACCCAGCACATGCGGAGCAGGGCGAAGCTGCCTGACTATATCCGTCCATTCCCGACTTATCTGCGGCAGAACGGTTACTACTGTTCCAATAACCGCAAGCAGGATTACCAGTTCAACACCCCTGAGGACGCCTGGGACGAGTCCAGTGGCGAGGCGCATTGGCGGAACCGTCCCGACGAGGATCAGCCTTTTTTTGCCGTATTCAATTTCACGGGCTGCCACGAAAGCGGTATTGCCAATACGGAAAAATACCGGGATGTCACAAGGGATCTGACCCCTGAGCAGCGCCAGGATCCCTACGCGCTCACCACTTATCCGCCCTATTATCCGGAAACGCCCCTGGCCCGCGAGGACTGGAAACGCCAATACGAGTTGATCACGGCAATGGATGCCTGGGTTGGCGATTTGATCGGGCAGTTGAAAGAGGACGGGCTCTATGAAAACACCATTATTTTCTATTGGTCCGATCACGGTGTGGGGCTTCCTAGGGCCAAGCGCTGGCTCTATGATTCGGGCACCCACATTCCTTTGATTGTCCGCATTCCGGAAGGGTTTCGCAGGGATGGTCAGGGGATTTCCGAAACGGTTGCCGAGGGCTTGGTCAGTTCCATCGATTTCGGCCCTACCGTGCTGAATCTGGCCGGGGTGAAAATTCCCGGTCACGTTCAGGGTCGACCCTTTCTGGGGGCCGATCTTCCGCCACCGAGGGAATACGTGTATGGGGCGCGGGACCGCATGGATGAACGCTATGACATCATTCGCATGGTTCGGGACCAGCGTTACAAATATATCCGCAATTACGAGCCGCTCAAAACCTATTACCAGTACATGAATACGCCGGAAAAGGGAACGCTCATGCGGGAACTGCGGCGGTTGCATGAGGCCGGAAAGCTGGAGCCGATGGCCGCATATTATTTTAATGCCACCAAGCCGGTGGAGGAGTTGTACGATACGCGGGCCGATCCGAACGAAGTTTTCAACCTGGCCGAGGACCCGCGTTATGCCGGAATTTTGGTCCGTATGCGCCGAGCCCATCTCGAATGGGTAAAGACGACCAGGGATACCGGTTTACTGGCCGAACCCATTTTGGTCGAACGCGAGAAAGTTATCGGCCACCGCTACGGAATTCTTCGTCAGGATGACGATCCCACCCTGGCCGATCGGGTTGCGGAGACAGCCGTTCTGGCTTCCCAGGGGTTGGAAACGCTAGCCGCTCTGACAAAAGCCTTGAGCGACCGGGACAACGCGGTTCGGTACTGGGGCGCCATCGGGGTGGGTAATATCGGTCAACCAGCTCTGGCCGCAAAGGGCGAAATGACCAAAGCCCTGCGCGACCCATCTCCCGTGGTTCGGGTTGCCGCGGCACGTGCCTTGTGCCGATTGGGAAAACCGGCCGAAGCCCTGCCCGTGCTGGTGGAGGTCCTGCGAGGCGGGGAACAGTGGGAGCGATTGCATGCGGCCATCGTTCTGGATGAAATCGACCGGATGGCCAATCCGGTCAAGGAAGACATGCGCGCAGCCCTCCATCCGCGAAAGGATTTGTATGCCGAAGGCAAGTACGTGGTCCGCGTGTTGAACCGGGCCATGAATCAGCTCGAAGGCACCCGCAACGAAGTGCCTTGATGCTGGGCGCTGGTTACTGGATGCTGGATTCTAACCCACATGTCTCACAAATCTTCTACTGTGCTCCGGTATGTCGGCACTGGCGCGGACTTCGTTAGATTCGCGTCTTTGCAGGGTGTCGACCCGGCTTCAACCGCTCATCTGCTCGAAGCCCCCGCCAGCACTCGACCTCCGTTCGCTCGCTACGAATTTTGTGAGAAATGCGGGCTAAGGAAACAGAGTAGTGATCTGAAAAAGTCGGTTAATCCAGTCGGATGGCCAGATAACCGGTGCGGCCGCGGTTGAAGATGTAGAATTTATTGGCTCCCTGTTTCAATTGATCGCGAGCCTCCCGTACCGTGGTCACCTCGTTGTCGTTGATTTCCATGATGACCATGCCCTCGCGCAGGCTCCGGTAATAGGGGGAATCCCCATCTACCGAGGTGATGAGAATGCCTTGGATGGTGAGGGGTATGCGGTATTCCTTGGCTTGTTCATCATTGATCTGGGAAACTTCCACACCCTCGATCAGTTCGTTGGCAGAAACGGCAAATCGTCCCGAGGCGCTTCCCACAACCATGTCGAGCGATTTTTTCGTCCGGTCCCGCAACACTTCCATCTCAATCGGAGTTCCAGGCATGGTATGGCCGATTCGGATACGAAACTCGTTACTGGTTTCGACGGGTTTTCCGTTCAGGCTAATGATCACATCGCCCCGTTTCAATCCGCCCTGATCGGCGGCCGAGTCTTCCTCCACGTCGTTGATCAACACGCCCTTGGACTGGTCGATGTCAAACGCCTCGGCCATATCGGGGGTGAGGTCGGAAATGCTGACCCCGAGAAAACCGCGTCTGACTTCCCCTGTTTCAACCAGTTGTTTGGCAATGCTGGTGGCCAGATTCGAAGGAATGGCAAAGCCGATCCCTATGCTGCCCCCGGTCCGGGAGATGATGGCGGAGTTGACTCCGATGAGACGGCCGCGCGAATCGATCAGCGCGCCGCCGGAATTTCCCAGGTTGATGGATGCGTCGGTTTGAATGAAGCTCTCGTACCCTTCTTCTCCATAAATCCCGATGCGGCGGTCGGTAGCGGAAACGATGCCCTGGGTTACGGTCAGACCTACCTCCATGGGATTGCCGATGGCAAAGACGACGTCTCCGACTTCGATATTGTCGCTGTCGGCGATCGGGATGGCGGGAAGACCTTCAGCTTCGATTTTGATAATGGCAATGTCGGTCAGCGGGTCGCGACCGATAATTTCTGCTTCCAACTCACGTCCATCATTTAAACGCACCAGCACCTCGTCGGCATCTTCCCCCCGCTCGTTTTGCACCACGTGATTGTTGGTGATGATATATCCATTATTGCTGATCAAAACCCCGGATCCAATGCCCTGGGGGATCTTCCTTTCCTCGGGTTGGGCATTCTGATCGTAATCGGGGGCGGGAAGACCAAAAAACCGGCGGAGCCATTCTTCTTCCTGAGACATGCCCCGGGAACGGGAAACGCGCACGATGCGCGCGGTGTGGACAGCCACTACGGCTGGGGTGGCGGTTTCCAGAATCGAGGCATAGCTGTGGGGGGTGAATTCCTGGTCCCTCTCAATGGAAGTGTCATCGATTTTAAGGTCTATGGAGGCTTTGCTCTGGGGCAAATCCAACAGGAACAGGGACAGGAGGATGAGCCCCGCCAGGGTGATGCTAGTGGTTTTCATGAATAACGACTTATCTGGTTTCAGGATAAAAATGTTGGATATCCTAGTCGGTGTTGGCGTAAAATCATTGGGAGATTAGAACTTTTCAAGAAGGTCTGGTTCCAATTTAAATAAAGTTACCGATATAGGTCTCGACGGTGGGCAATGTCCACGACAAGCACAATGGGGAGGGGAAAAAGGGGTCAAACGCAAAATGTTAAAATCTAATTGGTGGAGGGAAGTAGAGGAAGATTTTAACATTTTGCGTTTGACCCCTTTTTCCTGCAGTCGATTTTTGATCAACATGGAAAAGCAATTTCTACTGGGTTGGCTTCTCTCGTTTTCCACATTGGCCTTTTGCTCCTGTGCCACGCACACCGTGAGGGAGGGGCAGGTTCGGCCTCAGGTAGAGATTTCCCCGGGATTCGCACAAAGTCCCGCCCAATCGGTCGTTCCGGGCGATTGGGATTACTTCTGGTGGGAGTCCTTTGAGGATGACACCCTGAGCGGGTTGATCGAGGAAGGTCTGGCTTCCAATTTCAATCTGCGGCAGTTTGCCACGCGCATCGAGAGGGCCGCCGCCCTGGCCCGCCAAGCTGGTTCCCGGTTGTGGCCCGGTATCGACCTGGATGCCGGCTATGAAAGGGGAGAAGATGGAGGAACCTCTGACGCAACTTCCGATAGTAGCGAGGAGAGGACGGGCCTGGGGGTCTTGCTGCGTTGGGAAACCGATCTCTGGGGAAGGTTATCCTCCGCCCGAAGAGCCCTTGAAGCAGAAGCCGGAGCCACGGTGCAGGATTGGCTCGACGCCAGGCTGCTTCTGTCCAGCGCCATCGCCGAAAATTACTTCCAAATCAAGGAGCATCGCCGTCAATTGGAAGTGATTCAGGCGCAAATCGAACTCAATGAATCCCTCTATAAATTGACTCAGTTGCGGTTCGGTCAGGGGCAATCCTCCATCGTAGCGGTGCTCCAGCAACGGGAGCGGCTCAACGCCAGCAAAGCGGGAGTGCCGGATGCGGAGGCGCGCATCGGCCAGCTCGAATACGCTCTGGATGTGCTGCTTGGAAGGCTTCCTGGAACGGGGAATTTAGGCTTGAGCGGGGAATTGGCCGCTCTCCCGCCCTTGCCCGAGGTGGGTATTCCGGCCGCTTTGCTGCAGCGGCGGCCCGACCTACGCGCGGCTCAACAGCGGATTATGGCCCTCGATTACAGGGTGGGGGAGGCCGTGGCCCGGCAGTTTCCCAACCTCACTGTAGGTGGGAGGGTGGATTGGCGAGGTGATCCCGATTTGGGTGATGACCTTTTCACCCTATTTGCTGGCCTCACCGGGCCCTTGTTCGATGCGGGAGAACGGAGGTCGGAAGTGGATGTGCGCAAAGCGGAACTGGACGATGCCTTGGCCGGTTATTCCAACAGCTTTTTGTCCGCCCTCCTAGAAGTGGAATCGGCCCTGCTGATCGAGCGCAAGCTGGAAGAAAGGCTGGCCTTGGTCCAACAGCAACTGCTTAACGCCCGGCGCCTGCTGACGGAGACGCGCAATCGTTTCAGCCAGGGCCTGACTGATTATTTGCCGGTTATTACCTCCTTGGAGATTGTGCAGGATCTGGAAAGAGAGGTGGTAAACAACCGCAGGAGTGTGCTATCTTCCCGGGTAGCTCTGCACCGCGCCTTGGGCGGACCCATGAAAACTCCCTCTTCGGCCCCGGTATCGTCCAACCGCAATGCATATTAGAAAAATTGCCCTGACCATTTTGGCCGTCCTGATTATATTGGTCGGTGGAGGCGCATTTGGGCTGATATTGATTTTGACCGGACCTGAGACGACACCCCAGGAAAGGCGCGAATCCGCCACCATTGTGCATGCCATTCCGTTGACCCCCCAAAACAGGCCGATTTGGGTTACGGCCTACGGTGAAGTTATTCCGGCCCGCAAATTGGAAATCAAGCCTCAGGTATCGGGGCAGGTCATATGGCAGAATGCCGCCGTTATCCCAGGCGGACGCCTGCGGGAAAACGACAAATTGCTACGCATCGACCCCACGGATTACGAATTGGACCTTTCCGAGGTTAAAGCGGAGTTTGAGCAAGCTAGATTCGAGCGCGAGGTGGAAAGCGGGCGGCAGGTGATAGCCCAGCGCGAATGGAATGAAATCCAGCAAGACTTGGAGGTAATGGACGTAAATGAATCCCTGGTGTTGCGCGAACCGCATCTCAGAAGAGCCGAAGCCCTCATGGCAGAGGCGAGAAACGATATTGAACAGGCTGAGTTGCAGTTATCGCGCACCACCATCCGGGCTCCGTTCAATGCCATGGTAGTGGCGGAATCGGTTGAAGTGGGGCAGTTGCTCAACGTCGGATCCACCATTTGTGAATTGGTAGGGACCGATGAATTCTGGATTCAGGTCACGGTACCCTTGTCTATGCTGAAATGGATTCAATTCCCCGACCGGGACCACCTCGGGGCCGAGGCCTCCGTTGTGCTGGATACTGGAAATGGCTCCCGGTCGACTTGGAAAGGAAGGGTCCTGCGACTTTTGAGCGATCTCGAGCCCTTGGGTCGAATGGCCCGTGTGGTGGTGACGGTGCCCGACCCGCTCGGTATGGCGGACGATGCCAAGGACGGTCTGCCGCTACTTCTGGGCAGTTATGTAGAGGTCAACATCGAGGCCGGCGAGTTGGAGAACATCCTGGAAATTCCCCGCGCCTCCTTGCGCGAAGGAAATAAGATCTGGGTAGTTGGAGAAGTCCCTGAATTGAGGATAATCAATTGCGAGGTGCTCTGGTCCCTCAAGGAGACGGTCCTGGTGTCCAACAACCTCGATCCAGGCGACAAATTAATCGTTTCCGACCTGCGGGTTGCCCTGCCGGGAATGTTGGTGGATCCCCAGCCATCCCACAACCTATCGGGAATTGGTCAATAGGTGTGGAAAGAGCAACTGAAGAAAACAGGTGAAGACGACGAATTCTAACCAACCCCAAACCAAATCCGGAGGGATCCTGGCCTGGTTCGCGGGTAACCACGTGGCGGCCAATTCCTTGATGCTGGCCGTGGTAGTGGTCGGATGGGTCGTGGCCATGAATATCCGACAGGAAATTTATCCGCTCTATGAAGTTGATACAATCGAAATCGATATGGAGTATAGGGGCGCCAGTCCGGAGGAAGTGGAGCAGTCCATTCTTTTTCCCATCGAGTCGGAAGTGCGGAGTCTGGAGTTGACCCGCCGGGTTTTGTCGACTGCTTCCGAGGGCCGGGCTTCCGTGGAGGTGGAGATTCTGTCCAGTTTCGATCGCAATCGCGCCCTCCAGGAGGTGACGGCGGCAGTGGCGCAAATCAGCATGTTTCCGGACGAAATAGAACCTCCTGTCATCTCCCTGGGATCGGGCCGCCGCCGGGGTGTGAACTACGTGGCCGTCTATGGGGACGTGGATCAGCGCACCTTGATACAGTTGGCCCAGCAGGTGGAGGACGGCTTACTGGCACAACCCGAAATATCGCTGGTTGATATGCGTGGAGTGCGGCGGCCTGAGATCCTCGTCGAGGTTCCCCAAGCCCAATTGCGCTCCCTCAATTTGACCCTGGGGGAAATCGCCCAGGCCATTGACCGGTCCGCTCTGGACGTCCCGGCCGGCACCCTGAGAACTCAAGGGGGAGATATCCTGTTGAGGACTACAGAGCGAAAGTACTTCGGGAGTGAGTTTGCCGAAATTCCGATCAAGAGCAGCAATACCGGAGGGGAAATCAAGCTGGGCGATATCGCGACAATCGAGGATGGTTTTGAGGAAACGGAACGGGAATCCTATTATATGGGAAAGAGGGCCGTCACCATTTCCATTTACGCTTCGGAAAACCAGCCTCCCTTAATCGTGTCCGCCGCGGTTCGGCGCTATCTCGACCAACTCCGGCCAACCCTTCCCCCCGCCGTAGATGTGGAGATACGTTGGGATCGCACGGAAGACTATCTGGAACGCATCAACCTTTTGAGGTTTAACGGTACGATTGGTTTGATTTTGGTGCTTTTAGCCTTGGGGTTCCTGTTGGAACTTCGCGTCGCTTTCTGGACGGCGATCGGCATTCCCGTATCCATTCTCGGTTCGCTCATACTGCTGCCCCTGATGAATGCCAGTATCAACATGGTCTCTCTTTTCGGGTTTATCGTGTCCCTGGGCATTGTGGTCGACGATGCGGTGGTCGTCGGGGAGGACATTTTTCACAAGTTATCACAGGGGAGACCTCGGCTGGAGGCGGCCGTGGCCGGAGTGAAGGAGATGACCATTCCCGTGGTATTTGCCGTTAGTACCAATATCATTGCCTTCCTGCCCCTCTTCTTCGTTCCCGGTGAGAGCGGCCGCTTTCTGAACATCCTTCCCGCCGTCATCATTGCCGTGTTCACGGTCTCTCTCATTGAAGTTCTGCTGATTTTGCCCTCGCACCTTGCCTTTTCGCGCAAGGATAAAAACCCGGATTCCATTTTTGCCCGCTTCGACCGGGCCCAGACCGCTCTCCGCCTGAAATTGGATGCGGCCATGGAGCGGTTCTACCGTCCCATTCTGACCACAACCATTCGTTACAGATACTTCACCATAGCGTTCTTTGGCGCGGGTTTGTTGATCGTAATCGGCTACGTTTCCAGTGGTCGGGTCAATTTCACCTGGAATCCTTCCATTGAGAATGACTACATTCAGGCGGAAATTGAAATGCCCACCGGCACACCCGTTTCCCGCACCCGCGAGGTGGCATTTGCCATCGAGGAAGCGGCCAAGCGGGCCGTGGCCGAATCCTCCGAGGAGGGGATTGTGCGCGGCATCAGCGTTTCAGTTGCCTACCGCGAAAGTAATGCCGCAACGGTGGCCTGCAAATTGGTGCCCCAAAGTCAACGAACCATAACCGGGGCCGGTTTTGTGGATCTTTGGCGAAAGGAAGTTCCGGAAATTCCCGATCTGGAGTCCCTCTTCTTCGATTATCTGGTCGGTCCCGGGGGCGAGGCGGCCATCAATATAGAATTGGCCCATCCGGAGGTGGATACCCTGAGGCATGCCGCGGATGAGGTGGGGGATATGGTGGCCCTCTATCCCGGAGTAACCGATATACGCAAAGGCTTCGGCCGGGAGATGCCGCAAATCAGTTTTGAAATCAAGCCGGCCGGACAGGCCATGGGGATAACGGCCCGGGAATTGGGGCACCAGATTCGCAACGCCTTTTATGGGGCGGAGGCGCTGAGACAGCCGCGTAATCGCGAGGAGTTGCGTGTCATGGTTCGTCTTCCGGAACGAGACCGGAGATCACTTAGCGGATTGGAGGGTCTGTTGATCAAAGCTCCCGATGGATCTGAAATTCCCATCGGCCAGGCGGCGGAGATTATCGAGACCACCGCCCCGGTTCGGATTGATCGGGTGGACGGCGGACGCGTGCTCAATGTTACGGCCAATGTCATGCCAAGCGTCACCAACGCCAACAAGGTCCTTTCCTCCCTGGAGGAGAAAGAGTTGCCCGAATTGTTGAAGCGCTACCCCGGCCTGCGTTATTCATTCGAGGGGACGCAACGTGAGGTGAGGGAAGCATCAAATGCTCTGACTATGGGTTTAATCGCCTCCTTATTTGCCATTTTTGCCATCATGGCATCCTTACTGCAAAGCTATGTTCAGTCTGCCATCGTGCTGTTGACCATTCCCTGGGGTCTGGCCGGTGCATTTCTGGGCCACATTCTGCTGGGCTTCGACATCAGTATTTTCAGTGTCCTGGGGATGATCGCCCTTTGTGGAATGGTGGTTAACGGCGGGTTTGTCCTGGCCATGACCCGGAAGCGTTTTCTGAACCGTGGAATACCGTTGCATGAGGTGACGGAAAAAGCGGCGCAACGGCGCTTCCGGCCCATATTCCTGACCGCCATAACCACCTTTCTCGGCTTGGGGCCCATGATATTTGAAACCAACGAACAAGCACTGTTTCTCGTGCCCATGGCCATTTCCCTGGGCGTGGGCACGCTGGCCTCCGCCATGGTCGTTCTCATACTGATCCCGGTTGTTCTCGTGGTCATGGAGGAAACCCAAGCCATTGCGGTAGGTCAAAGGGAGACCGAGCCCATTCACCCACCCGAATTGGCCGGCCAGGTCTGAGAGGTGCCAACGGCGCCAAGAGGAAAGAGGAAAGAGGAAAGAGGAAAGAGGAAAGAGGAAAGAGGAAAGAGGAAAGAGGAAAGAGGAAAGAGGAAAGTATTCGGCCTTTAAATAACCATAAATTACTGTCTATCAATATTTAACCCGCCCTCCGTCATATCTCTGCGTTCTTGGCGATCTTTGCGAGAGTCAATTTCGATCATGATCAAGATTACTATGGGCATACCCAATGGGCGACGTATGCGTCGCCCCTACTCCTTCTTCCTAAAGGCCGGCCCGAGCGGGCAGGGGAAATTTATTGGCGGATTAGCTGGCAATATCTCAAAAATAGTGCATCTTTATGTTAACAGCGGGGTCTTATGCCGGTGAAGGGTCCCCCGGTCATTCATCCGCGGGAGATAGAGGTATGCCGAAATATTTTCTCAAAATAATTGGGGCGCTGAGTTTGGCTGCCTCGGTTGTCTTTTTTCCCATCCTCGTTCAGGCCCAGAATAGCAAGGATAGCAACCCGCACCCTCGGTATCAGAACCGGTCAGCTCCCAGCCAAAGTTCGAGCTCTTCGACCCGCAGCAGCAATTGGGGGAGCAAGTTGAATGAAATACGCAGTAGCCGTTCGGCTCCTTCCATCAGAACGACGCCGTCGACCCGCAGTAGCAATTATAGTAGCAGGTCCAGTGTTTCCACGCCCAGTTATCGTTCTCAGCCTTCCAGCCGGGCTGGTTCTTCCGTCCCCTCCATCTCCATTGATCGCAGTTTCACCCCCAATCCGAATAATTCCCGTAATCCATCCATTTCAGGTAACGACAGGCCCATTATGCGCAGGCCGAATGTTACTTCTCGTCCTTCCAACTCGGGAAGCCGTGATGGTTTGGTCCGGGGCCGGACACGGTTCCATAACCCGTCCTCTTCTGTAAACCGGGTAAGTAATTCCGAGGACATCAGGGCAAATAATCCCAACCCGGTCCGGTCGAACCAGATGAATTGGAACCCCCGGAGTTCGGGTTCGAATACAACTTGGCAAAACCGCTCCGCAACAGTGCGGAACCGGTCGAATCCCAGTCGGCCAAGTGGAACTAATTTGGGTCTGAGGCAGACCGTTTCTCCCAATCCGGCCCGAGACTTCAACCCTTATCGGAATAATAGAAGCAGTTCCAGCCGCTCCTTGGAATCAGACCACAATGATATCTTCCAGTCCGGAGTCCCAATCAGGGGTCAGGTGAGGTCGAGATCATCCGTGGCTGGCGGAGGAAGAGAACACCGGGATGGGACAAACCTTGGGGGACGCTGGGGTGACAGGGAAAAAACCGGTCCTCCCGGTGGAAGTACCCGTCCGGACCACCGAGGCGAACCTGGAAAAAAGGGCATGGGTCCTCCGGGGCGTGACCCCAATAGCCATCGAGGTGATAAGCCGCCCGGGAAAAAGGATGATTCACATCCTGGGCGCGGTGGAAAAGAAAGGTTTGGCGGGGGTTACCACTACGGGGGTCTTTCCCATCTCTATTGGAGGGGTCTCGGTTATGGGCGGGGCTACTATACCTACCCATCACTGGGGTGGGATATCCGCTATTCCAGCAGGTTGTATCCAGGTCTGACTTATTCGCATCGCTGGAGGCCTTTGGGCTATTTCTACGGACCGTTCATTCTTATCGATGGTTACCGTTACTATTCCCCCTATTATTACGACGACGCCTATTACGACGTCTATTATGACGACGCTTATTACAATTCTTCCCGCCGAACCAATCGGGTAATTTTATACGAAAATGCCGGTTACCGGGGTCATAATCTGGAATTGTATGCCGGGCAGAGCATTGCCGACCTGTCCCATTATCAGACCGGGTCGGACCTTTCCTTCGACGACTTGATTTCCTCGGTGAAGATTTATGGGGATGTGACGTTGGTTTTGTATGAACATGCGGATTTCCATGGGAACCGAGTCTACTTGCACAATAGCGTAAACGACTTTTCCGATGAAGCTTTCACCGTTGTTTTCAATGACGAAGTATCCTCCGTGGAAGTGTTGCCGGGCAGTTACCACTCACATGGCTATGAGGCCCATGAATCAGAGGTAGGCTTCCAATCCGGTGAAAGTAATTCCTTTTCACAGGCCGAAGCCGATCCATCTATCCCAACTTCCCCGGAGGTGGATTCGGCTTATGCCCCCGAGGAGGGAATAGCCGTTTCACAACCGGCTGATTCGGGAATCGTGGTCATCCTGTATGACCAACCCGATTTTGGCGGCCGTCGGTTGGAGTTGTCCGTCGGAGATGTGATACCCAATCTGGCCATGCGCCTTCGGGATGTGGGAAGTTCCTGGGATGATGCCGTGGCCTCGATTCAGGTGTTGGGAGGCGCGGAAGTTTTCCTCTACACGGAAAGCGATTTCTACGGCGCCGGCATTGTCCTGGATTACGACGTGGCGAACTTTTCCCTCTTTCCCAGCCTCACGGAGTTTGCCGGCAAGGTCAGTTCCATCGTGGTAAAACCACAATAAGGCTAAAGGCTGAAAAGGGATAATCGTGATCGTGATCGAAAAAAGAAAAGCCTCTCGCAAAGCTCGCAAAGACCGCTAAGAGGCGTGCCTTTTGTGGAACCCCGTTGGGGTTCGTAATTTTATACTTTTCTTACCCAGCGTGCGCTACACGACTCTGGGCTTTGGAGTTCAACCCTGTTGGGGTAGTAGGCGCGCCGGGGCGCGCCTTGGGTGTGGTGAGGGACAGGAATGTCCCCCCTCCATTAACCTGTTTTGGCGCCCTTGGCGCCTCTTAGCGATCTTGGCGAGCTTTGCGAGAGTTCTTCTTCCTTCATGGAAAGTGGCGGATGGTGTGAAGCAACATTTCGATATTTTCCAGTTTGGAATGTTTATCCAGTCCATGCCCCAGGTTGAAAATGTGTCCGGGACGGTCTTTCATGGCCGTTAATATACGCTCTGTTTCCCGTTTGGTAATTTCCGGCGTAAGGTTCAGGATCAGGGGATCGAGGTTTCCTTGCACGGACAAATGGGGGGGTATGGTGCGGGCCGATTCTCCAATATTCAGGGTCCAGTCCAGGCTCAAAGTTCTGGCTCCCGATTCGGCCAACCGGTTGAGGTGTTGCCCGCAGCCTTTGGCAAACAGTATGACCGGTACCCGGTCGGCCACTGATTCGATGCTTCGACGAATCCATTTCAAGGATCCGTGCTCGTAGTCCTGTCCGGCCAAATTTCCTCCCCAGGAGTCGAAAATCTGAAGAGCATCCACTCCGCATTGCGCCTGCATTTCCAGGTAGGCTCTCACCGCATCGGAGATTTTGACCATGAGGGCTTCGAAGGCGCTTCTGTCCCGATGGAACAGTTGTTTGAGGCGGTGGAAATTTGCCGAAGAGCCTCCTTCCACCATGTAGGTGGCCAGTGTCCAGGGTGAGCCGGAAAACCCGATGAGGGCGCGTTTGTCGGCCAGTTCCCGGCGTAGCAACTTCAGGGTTTTCCCTGCGTAGGCCAATTTCTCCGGTATTTCTCCTGCTTTCAACCGGTCTATGTCGGATTGGGACCGGAGGGGAAATTCCATGGAAACTCCTCCTGGGCTCCGGAAGTTGTAGGGTTGCCCCATAGCTTCGGGGATGACGAGTATGTCGCTGAAGAGGATGGCGGCGTCGTAGTGGAACCGACGAATGGGCTGCAAGGTTACCTCGACCGCGAGTTCGGGAGTCCGGACCAATTGCAAAAAGGAATGCCTTTCTTTCAGGGCCCGGTACTCGGGCAGGGAGCGACCGGCCTGCCGCATCAACCAGACGGGCGTCCGGTCGACCGGTTGGCAATTTATGGCCGCTAGAAACCGGTTGCGGCCCGTCATTGCATTTTCGGCGTCCATTCTGGCCTCGAACAAAAACCGCTTAGAGGAAAAGGCCAACCAATTTTATGTGCCAGAAGATTCCAACCCCAACCAATCCCGGGGTTTCAGATATTTTCCATAGAGTTCCTCTTCTTTTGAACCTTTGGATGGTTGCCAACCGTATTCCCATCGGACCAAGGGGGGGAGGGACATGAGGATTGCTTCGGTGTGCCCTCCCGATTGCAGGCCGAATTTTGTGCCGCGGTCCCACAAAAGATTGAATTCCACGTAGCGGCCGCGGCGGTACAATTGGAAATTCCTCTCCGCTTTCCCATAAGGGTGGTTCATTCTGCGTTGGACGATGGGAAGGTAGGCGGGCAGAAAGTGGTCCCCCACGCTACGCATGAAGGCGAAGCTGAAACTGAAGTCCCTTTCATTGAAATCATCGAAGAATAAGCCGCCCACTCCGCGCTGTTCGTTGCGGTGGGGAAGCTTGAAGTATTCGTCACATCGGGCCTTGAAGGAGCGGTAGGCGGATTCGCCCAGTGGGGAGCAGGCAATTCGGGCGGTTTCATGCCAGTGAATGGCATCTTCAGCGAATCCGTAATAAGGGGTCAGGTCGAAGCCGCCTCCGAACCACCAGACCGGATCGGAATTATCTTTATCGGCAAAAAAGAACCTCACATTGGCATGGGAAGTGGGGACGTAGGGATTTTTTGGATGAACGATCAGGCTCACCCCCATTGCACGAAATTTGCAGCCCTTCAATTCCGGGCGACTGGTCGTGGCCGCGGGAGGTAGTTTGTCTCCCCAGACGTCGGAAAAGTTGACTCCGGCCTTTTCGAATACTTCACCCTGCATGGCCCTGGAACGCCCGCCGCCGCCCAATTTCCGGGACCAATCGTTTTGCCGGATGACCATGCCATTATCCAAGGATTCAAGAGCCCGGCAGATTTTGTCCTGCAGGTCCAACAGGTAGGATTTGACGCGGTGGGGTTCAGCTCGATCAGACATGGGTAAAAGGCGCCGATGGCGCCAATTAGGAATTGGGAATTAGGAATGAGGAATGAGGAATTAGGGAGAGAAAAGCTGAAGGATGAAGGCTAAAGGCTAAAGGCTGAAGGAAGAAAATTAATCGTAATCGGGATCGAAGAGGAGGGCAATTAGCCACAAAACGCACAAAAAGCGCAAAAAGGGGGAAAAAGATGAACCACGTATTTGAAACCAGCATCTAGTATCTAGCATCGAGCATCCAGAAATTGACTTTCGCCAAGCTCGCAAAGACCGCTAAGAGGCGTGCCGAGGGCACGCCTTTTGTGGAACCCCGTTGGGGTTCGGTCATATGGGTGATCGGTAACCCAGCGTGCGCTACGCGACACTGGGCTTTGGAGTTCAACGCCGTTGGCGTTAGAATTTCTATCCGTACCCACATGTCCAGCTGTAGCCTTCAGGCGGAGCGGGATCCGTTTCATTAGTGACCAGTGGCTAGTGGTCAGTGAAATTTGTCTTCTGGTTTTTGGTTTCTCTTCTCCCAATTCCTAATTCCTAATTCCTAATTGGCGCGCCCCGCGCGCCTTTCAGCCTTTGACCTTCCTCCTTCAGCCTTTCCAGGTGGGGATCAGGCTTTGGGGGAAGAAAGGCGCGCCAAATCTTTGGAGGATGTTTTGACCGAAGCCAATATTTTGGCCTGGAGTTGGTCGATCAAATTCTCGTCATCCAAACCATTGAACCTTCTCAATTCGGGAATGGAGGATCCGTGGTCGATAAATCGATCGGGCCAGCCGATGCGTTCTACAGCAATGGATACCTGGTGACGGTTGAGGCATTCCAGAACGGCGCTGCCGAAACCACCCTGAAGGACGTGGTCCTCGAAGGTAACGATGAGTGAGGCTCGATCGCTTTGCCGGCACAGGAGCGCTTCATCGACAGGTTTGACAAATCGGGCGTTTACCACCCCGATGTTCCGCCCGCATTTTTCCTCCAGTATGGAGGCGAGGCGGAGGGCATCTTGCACCCACGGCCCCAATGCCCAGAATTGAATATCGCTACCTTCGCGGAGGATTTCCGCCTTACCTACCTTCAGGGTGACCGGTTCCTCTTTGATGGGGATTCCCACCGCGGTTCCGCGCGGCCAGCGTATGAAGACCGGTTGGGGGCAATCCAAAGCGGTATGGAGCATATCGACTTGTTCATCCTCATCTTTTGGTTGCATCACCAACGCATTGGGAACACAACGCAGGTAAGCCAGATCGAACATGCCGTGGTGGGTCGGACCGTCGTTAGGGGACAGGCCGGCGCGGTCCAGGCAAAATACCACGGGAAGGTTTTGCAGGCAGACATCGTGAATAATGGGATCGTAGGCCCGCTGAAGGAAAGTGGAATAGATGGCGACCACCGGCTTTTTCCCTTTGCATGCCAATCCCGCCGCGAACAAAACGGCGTGCTCCTCAGCTATTCCCACATCGAAAAATTGCCCGGGTAGTTTTTTCTTCAGGATATTCAGTCCGGTCCCCGAGGGCATGGCGGCGGTGATCCCCAAGATATCGGGATCTCGCTGGGCCATCTGGGTCAGGTGTTTTCCGAAGACATTCTGGTAGGAGGGCGGGGATTTGACCTTGGGAGCGGGAGCCTGTCCCGTGTCCGGATCGAAGGGACCGACCCCGTGAAACCGTTCGGGTTGGCTGATTGCCACATCGTAGCCGTGACCTTTTTCAGTAACGAGGTGCAATATTATGGATTCGGACGATGTTTTGGCAAAGGTCAGGTATTTGTGCAGGAGGTTGAAATCGTGCCCGTCGATGGGGCCGAGGTAACGCAGTCCCAATTGTTCGAACAAAGAAGAGGGTACGAAGAGATCTTTGACATCCTTTCCTATCTTATCACTGATTTGAAGGATGGAATCGCCACCCGGGAGTTTCTTGAGAAAACTTTCCAGGTCCTGGTGCAGGCGGTTGTAGAGGGGGTTGGTAATCAACTCGGCCAAATACTTAGGGATTGCCCCCACATTCTTGGCAATGGACCACTCGTTGTCGTTGAGAATCACGATGAGTTTACCTGTGGAAGGCACGATATTGTTAAGCGCTTCCATTGTGATACCGCAGGTAAGAGAGGCATCCCCGATGATGGCCACCACGTTCTCATCCGTTTGGTTCAGGTCGCGGGCTGTGGCCATTCCCAGAGCGGCCGAAAGCGCGGTACCGGCATGGCCGGCTCCGTAGCTGTCGTGGTCGCTCTCCGACTGGCTCAGAAATCCGCTGTATCCACCCGTTTTCCGGATTTTTGAGAATCCTTTGCCTTGGCGTCCGGTGAGCAGCTTGTGGACGTAACCCTGATGGGCCACGTCGAAAACGAGAGGATCCTTGGGGCTGTTGAAAACCCGATGGAGGACGATGGTCAGTTCCACCACACCCAGGTTTGGCCCGATGTGCCCCCCATTGATGGAGGTGACTTCAATGAGCATTTCTCTTATTTCCTGGGCCAGCAGGGGAAGTTCCTCCGGTTTCAGGGCCTTAACATCCTCGGGACCCTCGATGGTGGGCAAAATTTGCTTTGTAGAAGATTCAGACATGGGTAGGGGTACAAGTTATTCCAGTTATGGATAGGCGAAACGGTTTCATGGGCCGGGGTCGAAGTTCTCGAAGCCGGGTTGGCCGGCCTTTTCGCGCAATTTTTCGATTTTCAACTCTGCTTGGTTGAGTCGCTTATGGCAAACTTTCAACAGGGAAGTCCCCTCCTCGTATTTTTCCACCAATTTTTCCAAGGGGACGTTCCCTGACTCCAATTCCTCGATGACGGTTTCCAGGTTTTTCAAGGCTGCCTCAAAGGCCAATTCCATTGCGTCAGTTTTACTCACGCGGATCAGATTGGAGGTTTGGGCTGAGTATTTCAACACAATCCATTCCAATTAATTCTTCCGATCTGAAATCTTGAATCGTTCCGAATGGTTTCCTAGTTTTTTCGGTTTTCATGAATTGGTTACTGTCTCTTTTTTTAGTTTTGCTGGTTTTGAATGTCTTCAAATCCCTCTTTTTGGACCTCCTCAACCGAAGGAACATTCGGAAAAACAGCGGGGAGGTACCGGAGGCTTTTGGCCAAGTCATGGACAAGTCCACCTACCAAAGAAGCGTGGCCTACTCATTGGAAAAAAATCGCCTGGGGATGATTACCGCCGTTTTTGACGCCTTGGTTCTGGCTCTGGTTATCTGTCTGGAATTCCTGCCTTTCTTGTGGGTCGAATGGGGCGGTTTTTTTGGGCAATCGATCTGGTCCGGGGCGGCTTATCTGGTGGCCGTCACCTTTATGCTGGGGTTGCCGAATCTGCCCTTCGACTGGTACGACACCTTCAAGTTGGAGGAAAGGTATGGATTCAATAAGAGCAGCATCGGTCTGTGGATTTCGGATAAAGCCAAAGGGGTCCTTATTGGTCTGGCCATCGGATTCCCCATGATTTGCCTATTGCTGAAAATGGTCGACTGGATGGGCCGATTTTGGTGGTTGTGGGGGTTTGTCGCGGTACTGCTGTTCCAATTGCTCATGATCGTGCTTTATCCAAAGTTGATTCTACCGCTCTTCAACAAGCTCGAGCCATTGGAAGAGGGGGAGTTGAAGACCTCCCTCATGGAGTTGGCCGATCGAGCGGGCTTCGCCGCCCGGACCATAGAAATTATGGATGGAAGCAAGCGGTCCGGGCACTCCAACGCCTTTTTTACCGGGTTCGGGAGATTTCGTCGCATCGTATTGTACGATACGCTGATGGAGCAATTGGAAGCCGGCGAATTGAAGGCCGTCCTGGCCCATGAAATCGGCCATTACAAACTGGGCCATTTTCCCAAGAGGATCGCCCTCTCGGCCATCGGGCTTTTCGTTGCTTTCGGGTGCATTGCCTACTTGGCTGAGAGCAATTGGTTTTACCAAGGGTTTGGATTTGAAACGACCAGTATCGCCCCGGCTTTCCTGTTGGTCGCCCTCCTGAGCGGTTTGATAACTTCGTGGTTGACCCCACTTTTCAGCATGTTGTCCAGAAAGCATGAATACGAAGCCGACGCATTTGCTAAAAAAGCCCTGGGCGAGCCCTTATCCCTGGTCGGCGCCCTTCGGAAATTAAACCAAAAAAATCTCAGCAACCTGACTCCCCATCCCCTTTACAGTGCATTTTATTACTCACATCCCACTTTGCTGGAACGGGAAAAAGCGCTTTTGGCGACCTCTTGACCTTCGCGCCCTGGGAGCCGTTGGGTTTGGTCTCCTGATATTTATCCTGTCCGTTCGGGCCGAAACGACCCGTCTGCGCGTGGCCACTTACAACCTGCGCAACTATCTGGAGGTAGATCGTTGGGTGGATGGGAGTTATCGCCCGAATTATCCCAAACCTGAAGTGGAAAAAACGGCCTTGAGGAAGGTGTTGCTCGAGGTAAGACCGGACATCCTGATATTGCAAGAAATGGGGCCTGAACCGTTCTTGATGGAGTTGCAGCGGGACTTGAGAATGGAGGGCCTGGAGTTGCCCCATGCCTACTTGGCTCGCGGTTCGGACGAAGAGCGTCACGTGGCTTTGTTGAGCCAGGTGAAACCGGTTGCTTTGAGAACCCACGAGGACCTGGAATTCAATTATTTCGGGGAAATGATCCCGGTTAAACGGGGTATTCTGGAAGCGGTCTTTCAGCACGGGCTGTGGAGTTGGAAGGTGTACGGCTTGCACCTCAAGAGCAGATGGACCGACGTGGCGGACGATCCTTTATCGGCGCAACGGCGCCGGTCGGAAACTCTGGCGATCCGGAAGCGCGTAATGCAACGGCATGAAGAGGACCAATTGCCCTATATTCTGGCTGGTGATTTAAACGACGTGCGCAGCAACAGTCCCGTTCGCCTGTTGCAAAACCGCGGCAAGACCCAGGTGGCCAGCATGGTGGAATGCTGGGACAGCCGCGAGGAAGTATGGACCTACTTCTATGCAAAGGAGGAAACCTACAGCCGGGTGGATTACGTATTTCTAAGTCCGGATTTTCCCGCTCAGGTGAAAGATGGCCATGGCCACATATTTGATGCCGCCGGTTCACTTGACGGCAGCGACCACCGGCTGGTCTGGATGGATTTGGAGTTCGGGAGGTACACGGTCACAGATGGCTGAGGCGACACCAAGACGGCTCGGTCTGTATTGTCACATTCCGTTTTGCGCCAGCAGTTGTGATTTCTGTGCCTTTTACCGGGAGAAGCCGCGCCGGGCGGATCTGGAATCTTACCTGGATGGCATGGAGGAGGAATTGGACTGGATGCAGTCGGATCACTCCTTCGACACCATATTCTGGGGTGGAGGAACACCAAGCCTGCTGCCGGCGAAAGATCTCGAGCGCCTGGGCCGGGCCGTCCTGGAAAACGGCGGAGGTCGGGCTGAGGAATGGACCGTGGAGATGGCCCCCGGCACGGTAAAACCGGATAAACTCGAGGTTTTGAAAGCGCTGGGTGTAAACCGGATATCCATGGGAGTGCAGAGTTTCAACGAGCATTTCCTGGAAGTCCTGGGCCGCCGACATGGCCCCAAGCAGGTCTATCGTGCCTATGATTGGATCCGACGGGCCGGTTTCACAAATGTAAACCTCGACCTCATGATCGCCCTGCCCGGTCAAGGGATGGAAGATTTGCTGGGAGATCTGGAAGAGGCCTGCCGGTTGGACCCGGATCACATTTCCGCTTACGGTCTGACCTTCGAGGAAGACACCGTGTTATGGGCAAAACTGGCCAAGGGGGAAGTGCGGTGGGACGAGGACAGGGAAGCAGACCTGTATGAAGCAGCTTGGGACTTTCTTCCGGCCCACGGTTACCGCCAATACGAAATCAGCAACTTTTGCCGACCCGACTTCCCCTGCCGCCACAACCTCGATACCTGGAGAATGGAGGAGTGGATTGGAATCGGTCCCTCGGCAGCATCCCAATTTGGGGGATTTCGTTACAGCAATGCGGCCGATCTGCGCATTTGGCTGGGTCAGACGCGGGTTGAAGCAGGGGACCGCCATGAAGTCAGGTTATTGACGGACTCCGAACTCCTGGAAGACGCTGTTCTCTTTGGGCTCAGAATGGAAAAGGGTGTTTCCTTCAATGAATTGTCGGGGCGGTTTCCGCAGTATCGAGTGGAAGCCCTTTCACCCTTTTTCGAATTCCTGAACGGGGAAGGGCTGGCCACCTTTGTGGATGGGGATCGGGTGAGGTTGACCCGGCCGGGCAAACTGCTGGCCGACCGGATAGGGGTGGAATTTCTAAATTCTCTATAGGTTATCAGTCATGTTGGACGCAATTGCTAGTTGGTTGGATGGCTTGGGCCTTTCCCAAGGACAAATGGATTTCGTAGAAGCGGCGATGGGATTGGCCGGAATCGCGCTGGTTGCCCTGATTCTCAATTTTTTGGCAAAACAGTTGATTAAGCGAATGGTGAATCCGCTCATCAGGCGGAGCAGGACGGAATGGGATGACGTGCTGTTAGAGCATAAAGTATTCGTTCGCCTGTCCCACCTCGCCCCGGCTATCCTCATCAACTGGTTGGCGCCCGTAATTTTTGCCGGCAGGGAGGGTTATATTCTGGCCCTTGGGATGGCCGTCAACATCTACCTGGTTGTCATTTTTATTGGGGTGGTCTGCGCTTTGCTCAATGCGGCGGTCGACTTCTACAAGCGATCGGACAAAGCTCGCCGTATTCCCCTGAAGGGATTTGTCCAGGGGATCAAGCTGGTTTTATACCTCATCGGCCTCATCCTGATCCTGTCGATCGCCTTTGACAAATCGCCCCTTTATTTTTTTTCCGGGCTGGGGGCGCTTACGGCCGTTCTATTGCTCGTTTTCAAGGATGCCATTCTCGGAATGGTCGCCGGAATCGAGATTTCGGTAAACAACCTGGTGAAGGTGGGGGATTGGGTGGAAATGCCGAAATACCAGGCAGATGGCGACGTTGTGGACGTGACCCTGACCATGGTGAAGGTTCAGAACTGGGATAAGACAATAACCAATATTCCCTCTTATGCCCTCATATCCAATTCCTTTAAAAACTGGCGGGGAATGTCCGAATCGGGCGGCCGCCGCATCAAGCGTTCCCTCCATGTCGACATGAACAGCATAGGGTTCGTCGATAATGAACTTCTCGACCGATTCAGGCGTTACGAGTTGCTTAGACCTTACCTCGATGAAAAAGTGAAGGAGGTCGATACCTACAATAAGGAGAAAAAGGCGGATCTCTCGGAGATGATCAATGGCCGACGGATCACCAACATCGGCACATTTCGGGCCTATTGTGTAGCCTATTTGAGGAGCCGGCCGGACATTCATAAGGACAGGACTTTCCTCATTCGGCAACTTGAACCCACATCCCAGGGATTGCCCTTGGAGATTTACGTATTTTGCAAAGACATTCGATGGGTTTATTACGAGGGTATTCAGTCCGACATATTTGACCACCTCTTGGCGGTTATCCCGCAATTTGACCTCAAAGT
Organism: Opitutales bacterium; assembly: GCA_965204545.1. Lineage (GTDB taxonomy): Bacteria > Verrucomicrobiota > Verrucomicrobiia > Opitutales > UBA2995 > JAABVD01. The sequence continues at coordinate 3,193,624 of CBDBFA010000003.1, forward strand.
TTATCAGCGTCCCAGTGGGAAGGACCTGGAAAACTTGAAAGTGGGGGAAACGCGGGGGAAGGGATCGAACCTTGAGCGTTCCCTCGATAGATGATCGCGAAGGCGGTGAAGTTACCGGATCCGGTGTTCCAGGAATGCTATCAGTTCCAGCAGAAAAGTGGTATCGCCGGGTAGTTCCCGGCAAAGTCGTTTGGCCTGTTCGGTATGGGCTCCGGCTTGCGCCCGGGCCCCTTCCAAACCAAAAAAATCGATATAGGTGGCCTTCCCGCAGTCCTGGTCTGAACCGGCCGGTTTGCCCAATGTCTCATCGTCGGAGGTGGCATCCAGAATATCGTCGATGATTTGAAAGGTAAGGCCCACACATTTGCCGATGAGAACGAGAGATTGGATTTCCCGCTCGGGGGCATGGCCAATGCGGGCTCCCATTGTCATGGCGGCAGTGATCAAGGCCGCGGTTTTGTTGAGGTGGATGTTCTCCAATTGTTCGGAGGTATAGGCTGTCCTTTCCCCGAGAAGGTCTTCCATTTGTCCGCCGATCAACCGTCGGCTGCCCGAAGCGATACTCAGGTCCCTAATGAGGGCATTTCCCAGGGCGGGAGTATGCCGATAGTGCTTTCCGAGCAGTTCGAAAGAGTAAGTCAACAGCGCGTCGCCGGCCAGAATGGCGGTAGCCTCATCGAAATGGGTGTGGCAGGTCGGTTTACCGCGGCGCAGACTGCTGTCATCCATCCCGGGAAGATCATCGTGCACAAGCGAATAGGTGTGAACGCATTCCAGGGCTACCGCCGCCGGAACGGGGTCTTCCACCGGGTCGAAAAGATCGGCCGAGGCCAACAACAGAACCGGACGCAAACGTTTTCCACCCGCTCCCAGACTGTAGCGCATGGCCCCGTGTAAACGGGACGGCGGGGTTACTGCAGGCGGAATGAGTTGTTCAATTCCCTGTTCAACACGCTTCCTGTAGAGGTTGAGCGTTGATTTAAATTTTTTTTCCGTAAACATAGCACCTTCACGCTGGCATGGATCATGGACTCTATTGAGAAAGTTTTAGGAAATATTTTCAAGTCGCCGGGTGCTTGGGCCAAGATTTTGGTGGGCACCTGCCTGTCCATTATTCCCGTCTTGAATTTCTTTGCCCTGGGTTACATCTACCGCTTCACCCTGCAAATTCGCCAGGGTTACCGGATTGAATTGCCGGAATGGGATAATTGGAAGGATCTTTTCCTCGATGGCTTGAAATTCTTTCTGCTCCAACTTGTCTGGATGGGGATACCCGTCTTGATTGGCAGTTTTATCTATTCGATAGTGAGGGTGGTGGCCGATGATTTTGGAAAATTGGCCCTTATGATGAGTATTCCAATCGGGTTTGCTCTGGTGGCGGCAAGTCTATTTTGTTTCCAGACCTTCGAATCCTTCAAGGACGCGCTGGATTTGAACAAAATCATGCGGATGTTCAGGATTACCTTCAAGTTCGGACTCCTCCCCCTCCTGGCTGCTTGCGGGATTTTCTGGCTGGCCGGCATGCTGTCAATTCTACTTCTTTTTTCCATCAGCCTCCTGATCTTTGCCTATTTCACTTCTCTTTTCCGCGCCTTGGAAAAAGGATTCCTGTGAGAAAATCCCGGCTGAGGACTAGGAACAATCCCTGAACATCATGCCCACTTACGATTACGTGTGCTCTTCCTGTGAGGACGAATTCGAGTTTTTTCAATCCATGACGGCCGATCCGTTAACGCGCTGCCCTACTTGCTCGGATGGGGCTCTTCGGCGGAAAATTGGAATCGGTGCGGGAATCATCTTCAAGGGAAGCGGATTTTACCAAACCGATTACAAGAATTCCGGGAGGCCCACCGAGACCACTGCTGCCAAGAAAGAGGACAAGAACGAAAGGAAAAATGATGGAGGCGGTGGAGATTGCAGCCATGCCGGCGGCTGTGCTTGCTCGAATAACGGTTGATCCCCCTTCTCCAAATGGCGTTTTGGAGGATCATTTTAATAGTTTGTGTCAGAATACCCCTTTAGCGACAGTCCGGGCCTTCCAGTGGCTGTCGGCGGGTTGAGCATTCTTGGGCGGGTTTTCTTGCTGATCTTCTTCCTCGGTTGCTTGCTTACGGTTGAGCGGGATGGGGCATTCGGGAACCCGATGGGTGGGCCCCACATCATTCAGACCAGTTATTTCGACCTTGTCGGAAGGGACATGAACGTGCTCCGGAATTTCGAATCCATCTGTGATCGAGCGGTGAGCGGATGCGCGGAAATTTTCGAATTGCCGGAATCCTTCCCCCAGAGGATTCGAATCGTCGTATCCGGGAATGCCGTGCCCCTCATAGGTCGATCGACCGCGGGAGCGGTCACTCTTCAGGCGAATCCGGATTTGACCGAGGATGACCGGGTGACCTGGGTGATGCGGGCCCTGCTCACACGTTATGGGCGTTGGCAGGGCGTAGATTTGCCACCGCCACTCTGGTTGATAAGGGCCTGCCAGGTTCAGAGTGAATTTCAGCAGAACCCGGCCTTTAAAATCCTGCTCCAAAGGAGACTTTCTCAGACGGAGGTCCCGACCCTTCGGCAACGCATTGGAAGTTATGACCTCCAGGCGACACCGGGCTGGGACTATTTGGTCTACAAATTTATTGAATCGGGTGGTCTGGACCAGCGTTCATTGAGGGTGCGCCTTTTGCAGTTCTGGAATAATGCTTACGATTGGTCCCAGTTGGCCGCTTTTTTCGAAACCACTTATCCCGGCATGAACCCGGCAGAGCTCAGTCTTCTGTGGGGAACCTACGTCAGTGAATTCCTGGCCGCGGGTTCGTCTGGTTTTTTGTCGGAGGAGGATTCCCTCAGCACCCTCGATAGAATATCCACGCTTGAAATAGTGCGAAGCGACCAGTTGGTAAAAATCGCGGCCGATTTCTGGTTTTTGTACCGTCGGGATGATCGAATTCTCTCGCTGATAGACGCCCGAAAGTCCCAATTGTCCGAATTGGCATTGCGTGTTCACCCCTATTATTACAATGCCTGTCATTCCCTGAATGGAATGCTTGAAGCGGTATTTCGGGATGATCTCAAGGGCTTTCAGCAATCGGCCAATCAGTTCAAACAGGACGTTTTGGATGCCCGACAATTGAGTTTTGAGACAGACCGCGTGATCGATCGACTGCAAAGGGAGAGAAGGCGCGCCGAGGCGCGCCAATTAGGAATTAGGAATTAGGAAAGAGGAATGAGGAATGGGGAGAAGATGTTGAGATTAATCGTGATCGAAAGAAGGGGAAGGAAGCGCTGAAAGCCTTCAGCGAGGCAGGGGGATCGGTCGGGAATATTTTTGGTTTAAAAGGGATGACCGATTTTCCAGGGTAGGAATATATTATGCCAAACCGCCTGTGGAATGTATTCGTGGTGTCGATTTCGACGGTTGGCTCGCGCATTCTGGGATTGGCCAGAGATATTCTACTTTTTTCCACCTTTGGGAGTTCACTGGTAAATTCCGCTTTCATATTGGCATTTACCTTTCCCAATCTGTTTCGCCGTTTATTGGGTGAAGGCGCATTGACGGCGGCGATGCTTCCGCTGCTGGCCCAGGAAAAGGAAACTTCTGGCAAGGCTGCCTTGTTTGCCCTGTTCAACAAAATCCTCAGTTGGTTGATGGCGGTTCTCATTGGCCTGGTGGTGTTGATTGGCCTGATGTTGTTATTGATCGGGGCCTTGCCGAAATTGTCCGCCCGGTGGGATCTGGCCATGGTTTTGGGGGTCCTGTTGATCCCTTATTTGGCATTGATCTGCCTGGCTGCGGCGTTTGCCGCCATCCTCAATGTCTTGCAGCGATTTGCCATACCGGCATTGACCGCAGTCTGGCTGAATCTGGCCATGATCCTTTTTCTGGGAGGGATTGGTTTATGGGTGACAGAGGATGTGCTTGCCCGAATGTACTGGCTTTGTGCCGGGGTCCTGTTTGGGGGGTGTTTGCAACTGGCGGCGCCATGGTTGGCCCTGAAGCGCCAGGGTTGGAAGCTCTCGCTGGATTTCCAGCTCAACCCCCAATTGCGGGAATTGGTCAGGTTGCTGTTGCCCGGGATAGCCGGGGCTTCGGTCATCCAGCTCAACATTGTCATCAGTCGGTCCCTGGCCCACTTCATTGATGAATCGGCCGTTTCCGTTCTCTATCTGGCCAACCGGTTGGTGGAATTGCCCCTGGGCGTATTTTCCATTGCCATTGCCACGGTGTATTTTCCCGCTTTTTCCGAGTGGGCCGCGCGGAAAAGCCCCGGGGAATTCAATCGGGTTCTTCAGCAGGCCTTGCGTTTGATTTTTGCCATCACCATTCCGGCAGCGACTGGACTGCTGCTTCTGGGCGAACCAATTTTGCGGTTCCTCTTTGAATGGGGCTCCTTTCGAGCCGCCGATACAGCCCTGACCTTACCCATTTTGTGGGTGTTCGCACTGGGGCTGCCCGCCTATTCAATGGTGGCGATCCTGGTGCGGGGATTTTATGCTCACAAGGACACCCAAACACCCATGAAGGTAGCCTGCATAAGTGTCGGGTTGAACGTGGCCTTGAGCCTGGCTTTCATGTGGCCGCTCGGGGTGATCGGTCTGGCCTTGGCCAATTTGCTATCCATTCTGGTCCAGTGCCTTCTCCTGACAGTAAAGTTGTCCGGCCTGATTGGGGCTAATCCGTTGGGCCGCATATGGTGGGAAACCGCCAAAACCGTGGTCGCCGCCCTGGCCATGGCCCTGCTGATTGTCATTTCCAGCCGATGGGTGGAATCGTTTCCGTTGACACCGAAGGGAAATGCGGCGGTTGACCTCCTGGCTTTAATACCAATCGGGGCGATCTGTTATTTTTCGGTCTTGTGGATGATGAGGTTTCGTGAATTGGAAGAATTGAAAGCCCTTCTCTTTGGCTTGATTCAGCGCCACAAATCCAGGGTCGCGTGAAGCGTTTCTTGCAACAGCAATGGTTGGTCATCGCCCTTTTCGGAGCCGTCGCTTTGGCCTTTGTCTTTCCGGAGTGGGGCGCAAGTGGTGGTCGCTTGCGTTCGGAAGTGACGACAAAATTGGGTATAATTCTGGTTTTTTTCCTTCAGGGCTGGGCCTTGCCCACCGAAGTTCTGGCCAAGGGGATCTTGCGTTGGAGGACCCATCTATTGATACAGGTCTTTATTTTTATCCTTTATCCCCTCCTGTTCATTTTGGGAGACCTCGTTTGGTCGGAATGGATCGGCCAACCTCTGCGAATCGGGTTCTTCTTTCTGGCAGTTTTACCCACCACCATCACCTCTGCTATCATCTACACCTCCCTGGCCGATGGAAATACCGGGGTGGCGCTTTTCAACACCACGGTGGCCAACTTTGCCGCCGTCCTGATCACTCCGCTTTGGATGATGACGCTGGCGCAATCGGATGTGGGTCATATGGGAGATTTGACTGCTGTCTTCCTCAAACTGACCCGGCTCATCCTGCTGCCCTTCATTGTCGGTCAAGTCGTTCACTACTACTTCAGAGAAGCCCCCATCCGGCATAAAAACCTCTTTGGCCACATCAACCAGGGTGTCATCATATTCCTTGTCTTTGCCGCTTTCGCCAATTCCGTGAAGGCGGATATCTGGGGATCGCAGGGTTGGGGCATGCTGTGGATTACCGTTCTGCTATGTCTCGTCCTGTTCTTTTTGGTTAACGCTCTGGCCCTCCTGTTCATTCGCCTCGGTTTATTCACCCGAGAGGAAAAACCGGCCGTTTTCTTTTGCAGCACCCAAAAAACACTGGCTACCGGCGCATCCTTTGCCAATTCGTTGTTCGGGGCCGATCCATCCCTGGGGATTATCCTCCTGCCGGTCATCGTCTTTCATCCCATCCAATTGATTCTGGGGGCGCTGCTCATCCCCTGGTTTAAAAAAAAGGGGTCAAACGCAAAATGTTAACATCGTCCTCTAGTTTCACCTGAATGGCTGAAGCAAACCAATCAGATGTTAACATTTTGCGTTTGACCCCTTTTTCACCCCCAGCGCGCCTATCGATTGACCTGGTTGGACGGTCGACCTGCCAAAAAGGCTTTCAAGTTTTCCACCCCCGTGCGCATCAGGCGGGCTCGGGCCGAACGGGTGGCCCAGGAAATGTGTGGGGTAATAAAGCAATTGTCCAATTGGTAGAGCGGGCTATCCGCATCGGGTGGTTCCCTTTCCAAGACATCCAGGCCGGCCCCGGCAATTTCGCCTAGTTTCAAGGCCCGGTACAAACTCCTTTCTTCCACCAACTGCCCCCTACTGGTATTTATCAGGTAGGCGGTGGGCTTCATTTGGGCCAATCGATCGGCCCCGACAAGGTGGTGATTGTCCGCTGTCAATGGACAGTGAAGGCTGACAAAGTCCGATAACGAAAAAATGTCGTCCAGACTGACGAACTTCACCTTCCCCGATTTGCCCAAATCGGACAATACGTCGAAAGCCAGAATTTTCATGCCAAAGGCGCGGCCCAACCGTGCTGTGGCTTGGCCAATGCGCCCGAAGCCGATGATTCCAAGGGTCAAACCATCCAATTCGATCAGAGGAAAATCCCAATAGCAAAAATCCGGGCAGGAAGACCAGCGGCCTTGGCGAACGGTCTCGGAATGATGGGCCACGCGCTGGGTAAAATTCAGAATGTGGGCAAAGGCCATTTGCGCCACGGAATTGGTTCCGTAAGTCGGAATATTGGAAACGGGTATTCCGCGGGCCTTGGCCGCATCTATATCGACCACGTTATAGCCGGTTGCCAGCACCCCAATGAACTTGAGTTTGGGCAACCGACGGATCGTTTCATCATCCAATGGCGTCTTATTGGTATACAGCACATCCGCGTCTCTGGCCCTTTCCAGAACCTGGTCATCCGGGCTGCGGTCATACACCACGCACTCACCCAAAGCTTCGAAACCCTCCCAGGATAAATCACCGGGATTCAGTGTTTCTCCATCCAATACGACGATTTTCACCTTTTCGCTCCTGACCCGCGCTATCCGCCCCATCCTCGCAATGGAACGATACGTGTTATTTTTCGCACTTTTACAAAGGGACATCGAAGATGCAACTTCTTATGAACCTTGCTCTTCTCGGTAGAAAATGGAATCTGCTTTCATTCCCCGTTGCGGGCCTCGATACTTGTATTGTGAACAAAACCACCCCAAAAAATTTCGCTATCGTCCACTTCGACGACATCCCCGCCGTCCCCTGTCCCTGCGGTTTGTCTCGACGGGCCTTCGCCACCGCCGACAATCAAACCGCCACTATCCACATGGTGGACATTTCTGAAGATGCCCAAACCCACTACCATAAGAGGCTGACCGAAATTTACCTGATTATGGAGACTGAGGGTGAAGCCTTCATGGAACTGGATGGAGAAAAATTTCCTCTCAGGCCAATGACTGCCGTTATGATTAAACCGGGTTGCCGGCACCGGGCCATTGGCAAAATGAAGATCATAAATGTCTCCGTTCCGGCATTCGATCCCGAAGACGAGTGGTTGGATGAACCAATGCCGGGGACCCCTGCATGGATCCAACCTTTCTGATCGCCTTTTTGGGGGCGGGCCTGGGTCTTCTGGTTCTGGTGATTCTGGGACCGCGGGAGAGCGTCGACTACAAGCTCGAGCCCAAAGATCTGCCCGAGGATCTGGACGCTTACTTGGCCGAGGCCGAAGCCAGGGCGGACAACCTTAGGCCCGATAATGAGAAAAAAATTGTCTGGGCCGGCCAAAAGGGCCGAAAAACTGCCTGGTCTATCGTTTATATCCATGGGTTTTCCGCATCCCGCATGGAAACCTTTCCCTTGTCGGAAAAAGTCGCCCGAGCCTTGGAGGCCAATCTTTACCTGACGCGTCTGACCGGACACGGTCGCGACGCGGATGCCATGGGGGAGGGCAGCGTAAACACGTGGTTGAACGATGTCCAGGAAGCAGTTCAAATTGCCCGCCGCCTGGGTGAGCGCGTCCTTGTCATCGCCATGTCGACCGGCGCCGTTCTGGCTATGGTAGCGGCGACGGATCCAGCCATCGGAGGGATAAATGCAATGGTCCTCATGTCTCCCAATTTCAAACCCAAAAATTGGCGGGCCCCCATCCTGGGTTGGCCCTGGGGGAAGTTCATAGCCCAGTGCATTCAGGGAGAGACCTTCAGTTGGGAAAGACCAAGGCCGGGACAGGAAAATTTTTGGACCATGTCGATGCCGACTCAATCGCTCCTCCCCCTCATGGCCCTGGTAAAACTGGGCCGGAAACGGGATCTGGCCAAATTGGCCCTTCCCCTTCTGATTGTCTACTGCCCTCGAGACCAAGTGGTCTGCGGGAAGGCCATCGAGCGGGTATTTGCCCGCATCCAGTCCCGGCAAAAACAACTTGTGGCGGTGGAAAACACGGAAGACGAAAACAGACACATCCTGGCCGGGGACATTTTGGCCCCTTCCGGGACCAAGCCCATCGCCCGGCAGATCATTCAATTCGTGCGCTCTCTGAATGTTACCAAATAACGCTTGCAATTGGATTTTTCCGTCCTACCTTCACCCGTTTTAACCGAATCGCCCCGTAAATCATGTCCCGAATTTGTGCAATTACCGGCAAAAGACCCGTCACGGGGGGCCGTATTTCCCGCAAAGGTCAAAAGAAAAAAAGCGGTGGTATTGGAACTCACGTCACCAAGACCAACAAGCGGGTATTTCGTCCCAACCTGCAACGAAAGCGCATCCGTCTGGCCAACGGTTCGGTAAAACGGATGTGGATATCGGCCAAGGCCCTGAAATCAGGCAAAGTGGAAGTTGTCTGAGACGCATTTCTCCCAAAATTCCTAATTCCTAATTGGCGCCAACGGCGCCTCTTGACGTTCTTAGCGAGAGGCTTTTCTTAATTCGATCACGATCACGATTATGGGTAGGGCTATCGCGTCCCCGCGATGCCGTAACATACGCCTTCACACCCGGCGCGGCAAGGATGCCGCTGCCCTACCGTTTACATTTCGAAATGGTAGGGCTTGGCGTTCTTAGCGAGAGGCTTTTCTTAATTCGATCACGATCACGATCACGATTAATTTTCATCCTTCATCCCTCATTCCAATACTCCCTCATTCCGACACTCCACCATTCCATGATTCCCTTCGATTATGATCACGATTAAATTCAGAACCTCCTGCGGAATCCGCCCGGGAATTTCCTTCTACCGCCCTTGCCCATCATTTTTTGGACCCGCTTCATTTTGCCGCCGCGCATCATTTTCATCATCTTCTTTATCTGATTGTATTGCTTGAGCAGGGCATTGACATCGGATACCCGGGTGCCCGAACCCTTGGCGATCCTGAAGCGGCGGCGGCCGTTGAGAATTTGCGGACGGGTGCGCTCAGCCGGTGTCATCGACAGGATGATGGCTTCAGTCCTGGCCATTTGCCTGGTTTCCTTGCTCCCGAATTCGACTCCCCCCATATTCGGCATCATTCCCATGACCTTGTCCAGAGACCCCAATTTCTTTACTTGCCGAATCTGGGCCAGGAAATCATTCAGATCGAATTCCGCCCGCTTCATTCGCTCGGCCAACCGTTCAGCCTCGTCCCGGTCAAATTTTTCCTGAGCCTTTTCCACCAGGGATACCACGTCTCCCATCCCCAGAATCCGCCTGGCCATTCGATCGGGGTGAAAGATTTCGAAGTCGTCCAATTTTTCACCGACACCGGCAAATTTAATGGGCACCTCGGTAATGGACTTCATGGAGAGAGCGGCGCCACCCCGTGCGTCGCCATCGAGTTTGGTCAGGACAATGCCGGTCAGTCCGACCTCCTGGTGAAAATCCCTTGCCACGTTGACCGCTTCCTGCCCCAGAGCCGCATCTCCTACCAGTAATACTTCGTCCGATTGTATGGCTTGGCGCAGTACCTTGAGTTCGTCCAACAATTCCCGGTCGATTTGCAGTCGCCCCGCCGTGTCGAAGATCATGGCATTGCAATGGTTTTCCCGCCCGAACCGGAGTCCGGATTTCGCTATTTCAGCCGAATCCTTTGTCCCGCGGTCGGAAAAGAAGGGCAGATTTCCTTGGACAGCCAGAGTTTCCAATTGGTCGATAGCGGCGGGTCGGGAGACATCGCAACCCACCACCAAGGGCTTCATGCCCCTTTGTTTCAAGAGATGGGCCAATTTGGCGGTGGAAGTGGTCTTGCCCGAACCGTGCAACCCGATCATTAATATTTTGAGCGGTCGGTTCCCTGAAAGTTCAGCCGTGCCTTTACCGAGGAGTTGGACCAATTCGTCGTTGATGATTTTTACGACCTGCTGACCGGGGGTAACCGATTTCAGCACATCGGCCCCGCTACAGGTTGTCCTGACGGTCTCGACGAACTGTCGAGCTACCTGGAAATTGACGTCGGCGAAAAGCAGGGCGGTGCGCACCTCTTTCAGAGCCGCTTCCACGTTTTGTTCGGACAGTTTGCCCGCCCCCCGCAGATCGCGGATGGTCTTGCTTAACCGGTTGGTGAGGTTTTCGAACATGGGGGCAAACCAGCCTGGGAGCGAAATAAAGAGGAAGGCTCTCACGCTTTCAAATTATTTCTCAGATCCTTCCCCGGGCCGAACTCCTCCGGTTGATTTTTCTTTTAAAGGAGCGGTGGGATAGTTTTGTTGGGAGCGGTGTATCTCGGCATAGAAAGTTCATGCGATGAATCGGCCCTCGCCTTGTTCGATGCCCGGACCGGGGTAGTGGCAAGGGCGGTCTATTCGCAGGTAGGGACCCACCGACCTTATGGGGGAATTGTTCCGGACTTGGCCAGCCGGGAGCACATCGATGCTTTCATTCCCTTGTTGCATGACCTGTTTGGTTGCCTCTCTCGGGATGACGTCACCAGGATTGCCGTCACGGCGGGCCCCGGATTAGCCAGTTGTCTCGTCGTTGGGGTGGCTTTGGCCAGAAGCCTTGGTCTGGCCTTGGGTGTGTCGGTCATGGGCGTCAATCACCTGCGGGGGCATGCCTATTCCCCTTTCATCCCGCTTCATGAAGAAGACCCGGGACGTTTCAAGCGAGATCTTCGGCAATATTTGCCCCATTTGGGGCTCATCGTTTCGGGTGGAAACACCCTGCTCTTCAGGATGCCCTCCCCAGGGGAAATCCAGTTGCTGGGCCAGACGTTGGACGATGCGGCGGGCGAAGCCTTGGACAAGGGAGCCAAATTGTTGGGGATGCCTTATCCGGGAGGCCCTCTCATTGAAAAAGAAGCTCTCCAAGGAGATCCTGGGCGGTTCGATTTTCCCCGCGGACTGGCGCGTTCGGCCCAGCCGAATTTCAGTTTCTCCGGTTTGAAAACCAGTCTGCGCTACAAACTTGAGAAAATGTCGGACCGGGAGCTGAAACGAGATTTGTCCGATCTATGCGCGAGCTACCAGCAAGCCGTGGTGGATGCCCTTTGCAGCAAGACCGGATTGGCCCTGAGGCGGGGAGCCTACCGGAGCCTGGGACTCTCCGGCGGAGTGGCCAACAATAGAAACTTGCGCCGTTCCTTTCGGGAGTTGGGGGATCGTTTCTCGGTGCCCGTATTTTCCGCCCAGCCCGCTCACTCCGGTGACAACGCAGAAATGATTGCCTTTGCCGCCTTCTGTGATCCGGCTGGAACGCAAGAGCCGGCCTCGGAAGTGGCCGTTAACCCCAATTGGGGGTTGGTAGGCTAAGAAGGCTGAAGGATGAAAAGGGAAAGGCGCGCTGGGAGTTTTTGTGTTTTTGTGCTTTTTGTGGCTAATTGCTCTCCTCTTCGATCACGATTATTTGGGCTAAAGTTGGGTGAGGCCGTGGCCCACTTTTTCGAAAAAACGCTTCAGGATGGGTTGGGCGATGGGAACAGCCGTATCCCCTCCATGGAACATGCCCGGCACCTGTCCCTCAACAACCACGGCAACGGCTATTTCGGGATCATTTATCGGAGCAAAACAGATGGCCCAGGCCAAATGGATGTTGCCCTCGGGGGTTGAAACCTCGGAAGTTCCCGTTTTTGCGGCGATGCGAACTCCCGGAACTCTAATCAGAGAGGCGGTTCCGTTTGTGGCGGCAGCTTCCATACCATCCAGAAGTTTCCGGTAGTTTCCGGCACCCAAATTCAAATCGTTGCGACTCGGTTTGGCCTGACGGAATGGGTCGTATAGGACGGTGGGTTCAAATTTGGTTTCGCCACGGGCCAGGGCAGCGGTGAAGCAAGCCATCTGCAAGGGGGTTATTCTGATAAATCCCTGTCCTATAGCCAAGTGTGCCGTGTTGCCGGGATACCATCTCTCCCCACGGTTTTCCACTTTCCATTCCCTACTGGGAACAATCATTTTGTCCGTTTCGTAGGGCAGTTCTATCCCGGTCGGCTCATGCAGGGAGAAAAGGCGGGCTTCAGCGCTGATTTGATCGACTCCGATTTTCTGGCTGAAGTGAAAAAAGAAGACATTGCAGCTCATGCGAATGGCTTCGTGGAGATCCACCGTTCCGTGTCCGGTCGACTTCCAGCATTTGAACAGTTGGTTGCCCACATAGTAACTGCCGCCACAATAGGTTTGTGAGTTTTGGTCCAACACCCCGTTACGAAGGCCGGCCATGGCCGTTATCAATTTGAAGGTGGACCCCGGAGCATATAGCCCCTGCAACGCCCGGTTGCTCCAGGCGCCCCGGTCGAATATATCTTGGGCTATACTTACGGGAATGAACGGACTCAGGTCGTTCAGATCATAGGAGGGCTTGCTGGCCATTACCAAAAGATCTCCCCGCTTGACGTCCAGAGCGACAACCGCTCCCACCTGTTTACCCAATCCTATCTCGGCAATATCCTGAAGTTCAGCGTCAATGGTAATTCGGACATCTTTTCCTTGGACTGGATTTGTTTGCGTTTTGGGTTCGAATTGGAATCCCGAGGGATCGACCACCCAGATCTGTAATCCACTTTCACCACTCAGGTGACGGTCCATTGCTTTTTCAATTCCGGTTTTGCCTTCGTAGTTGCGGGCCTTGAAAGTAACCAGATCACTCCCCGGTAGATCCTCTTCCTGCAATTCCTCGGTTGTGCCCACGTAACCGATGAGGTGGTTGGCCAGTGACCCGTAGGGATAGTAGCGGGCATTTGAAGTATATATCTGGATGGGGGAATGAACGGGAATCTGTTCCAGGAGCAAGGCGTATTCGTGGGGGTGCATGTCCTGAATCAAGGGAAAGGGCAGGAGAAGCTGTTGGCCAAAATGCTTTTCGATCGCCTTGGAATCTACTTCCGGTCGGCGTCCGATGGCAGTCTCCACCAGATCGATGTATCGCTGAACCACGTTGGAACGCGCTTCGATTTGGATGTAGTAACTGCTGGGCGGTTTGCGCTCCTCATCCTCCTCATAAGCCCTTCTCAAATTTCTGAATTCTTCGCGAAATTCCGGTCTCAGCTCGTTCAGGAAGACGACGGCGGAGTAGCGGGGCCTGTTGCCCACCAAAAGGCGGTCATCCCGGTCGTAAATATTCCCCCGGGGCCCTGGAACAATAATCCGGCGCAAATTCTGGCGCTCCTCGCGTTCCGCGTATTCCGAATACAGGTAAATTTGCCGATAGGCCAAACCGAGGGACAAAACGGCCAGGTTTATGAGGAGGATGTAAGTGACCACCCGCAATCGCGGATGGTAATTCCTGATGGTTTCCGCCACTCTCATTTTGCCGGGAGGGACAGGCTATCCACATCGATGCGAAAAAATTGCAGAACCGATTTCTGCTGGGCCACTATCCATCCGGACAGGAGGGCCAGAAAGAGTTGGGAGAAGGCCAATTGGACAATGGTCAGGGACATGACAGGCAGGGTCAGGGGCGAAAGGGTTGCCGCCAGCACCGTGTAATACAGGTAGAGACCCAAGTTGACCAGCAAAATCAAGCCGCACTGAACGCCTTTTTTGGTAAAGCTGATACGGCCGCGGATTTGATAAACGGTGACGAAGGCGATAAGGGAGGGCACCAAGCTGGTCCCCAGGGCCCAGGATTCTCCCGCGTCGTAGAGGAGCGAAAAGAGCAGGGTTGCGGTCAGGCCATGACCAAAGGGGAAGAAGAGGGCTGGAAATGTTATGAAACTTGCGTTGATGAACAGGAATAGAGAAAGGGAAGACAGGGTGTAGTTGAGCTGGGACAGCAAGGCCAGGTAGAATAGGTGCAGGACCAGCAGGATGAGCCAGAGGTAGGATTCCGCGGTCCTTTCCATGACGTCAATCCACTAGTTTAAGGACGGCGACTTCCCGCAAGATATGGAGATCGGGATCCAAATCCACCCTGCCGCTTTGAAAGAGGCCATCGCTGGATGCTTGTAGTGAGTGAACCCAGCCAATGGTCAATCCAGCCGGAAATACCCCCCCAAAACCCGATGTTATCAAGCGCCGGGGCTGATCTTCTTCAATCTGAATGTCGGTGGGTACATTGGAAACACTGCCACTAGGTTGACTGAACGGTCCCGCAACAGCTCCCTGGTAGAGCACGGGTCGCTCATCTCCCTCGAAAACCGCGGCCAAGCGTATATTGGGCGAGGTAATCAAATCGATGATGGAGGTGTTAAAATGGACACTTCTCACTTTGCCCACAACACCGCGCGAGAAAATGACCGGGGCGCCTTCCGGAATTTCAAAATTTCTGCCCTTCCGAACGGTAATTTGTTGCCACCATGCATTTATGTCCCTTCGGGCGATACGGGAAACTTCCGCCTTGTATTCCGGGAGGGAGGGCAGTTGGAAAAGGGACTCGAGCCGCCGGATTTGAGCTTCCAGGGCTTCATTTTCCTGCAATCGATAACGGTAGGATGCCCTGAGCCGGGCCATATCGAGGTTTTCCTCGATCATTTCCTGCTTGGATTTCATTCGAAATGTCCAGAAATCCTGAACGTCTCGGACGAAGGAGCCCGCTATCCAGGCGGGCGCCTGCAACTCGTAAAAGAATCCCTGGCCGAATTGCTTGACGATGGGAGGCAGGACCACCCAAAGCAAAAGAACTACAGCGAGGGCGATAAGCGGTTTGTAATTTTGATTGCGATCCTTGGGCAAGGGATGAATCGGATGGCAATTTTATGGATTCCCCTAACTGGAAAATTCCCCGAGGAGGGTACTGAGATCTTCGAGAACAGCCCCGGTGCCATAGGCCACCGCACTCAGCGGATCATCGGCAATGATGACCGGCAAACCGGTGGCTTCCCTGAGAAGAAGATCCATGTTTTTCACCAAGGCGCAACCGCCGGCCAGCACCAGTCCGCGATCGACCAGATCTGCCGAAAGTTCCGGGGGACAACGTTCCAAAGCGTAGCGCACCATATCCACGATGGTGTGAATGGTGTCGGACATCGCCTCCCGTATTTCTTCGGATGTAATGCTCAGAGTTTTGGGCAACCCGGCCACGGAATCGCGCCCCTTGATTTCCATGGTGAGTTCTTCCTTTATGGGAGCGGCCGAACCGATTTTCATCTTTATATCCTCGGCGGTTCTTTCCCCTATGAGGAGATTGTAGGCCCGCTTGATGTAATTGATGATGGCGGCATCCATTTCGTCACCGCCGACCCGGATGCTGTTCGAGTAGACGATGCCGGCCAGGGATATGATTGCCACTTCGGAGGTTCCGCCGCCTATATCCAGGATCATGTTGGCGGCAGGCTCATCGATAGGCAGGCCGACTCCAATCGCCGCAGCCATGGGCTCATCCAACAAATAAACGTAGCGGGCTCCCGCATGGATGGCTGACTCCTTCACCGCGCGGCGTTCCACTTCCGTTATACCGGAGGACACTGCCATGACGACGCGCGGAGCCACCAGCATGCTCATGTTGGTGTGCACTTTGCGAATAAAGTAGCGCAGCATGGCCTCGGTTATTTCGAAGTCTGCAATTACACCGTCCTTCATGGGTCGCAAGGCAGTGATATTGCCGGGTGTCCTCCCCAGCATTCGTTTTGCTTCCAAACCTACGGCGTGTACTTTGCTGGTTCCGGTATGAATGGCCACCACACTAGGCTCCCGCAGGACGATTCCTTTATCTTTGGCGAAAACCAGGGTATTTGCCGTACCCAAATCGATCCCGATATCGCTTGAAAGGAATCCAAACAATCGTCCTGCCATAATCGTTAATTAGTTCGGGGTCAGAAATCAGTTGGGGCGAGAAGTACCGGGCTTAGTGCTTCATTTAAAAAAGTCGTCACCCCGGGAAGTCAATTAATTATCCGAATTCATGGAATTCGGGGGAGTCTTGGATGGCGGTTGCGATCCCTTCTTTTGGGTCTCAACGGGTTCCTCTTCCATGGCGGACCGGATATCCTGCTCAACCTCCCTGGTGGCCTTTTTGAATTCCCGCATGGCTTTTCCCATGCCGCGGGCAAGTTCAGGAAGTTTCTTGGCTCCAAAAAGCAGGAGAATGACGAAGACGATTACAAATATTTCCAAAGGCCCTAATTGTTGGAAAATGCCGAAGATGTGGGTAGTTGGTATCATGATATTTTAGAGAAAGGACCATTAATGCCGAAGACGGTTGGATTGTGCAAGTCAAGAGAGGCGATAAAGGGATCAATTATTGGGCATCCCGCCGGGGGTGGGATGGGAAAGGTTTTTTGCGCTCGGACGAGCATTGACAATTGCGCATCAGGGAGACGACTCGACCACCACTTCTTCTCCTGGAGCAGGGGAACCTCGGCGGATAACAACGCCCACGCTCCGACCGGTTCTCAATCCGGTGGGTCTCAGTTGGGCGGTGAAATCGAGCTGAGGGGTTCGCGTGTAGAGAGGTTGGGAAAGTTGAGTATCCGCATCAAAGAGCCTGACCACTGCGGTGGCGGTGTCATTATCGACCAGGGTAACTGTTCCGACCACGAGGAAGGGGGAGGGCTCCACCCCATGATCCTCCCATTCACCGGAGGGCGGCAAGGTGGTTGCGCATCCACTCAGAAAAATCCCGGTTGCGGCCAGGGAGGGCAGCAACATCTGGAATGGTTTCACCTAGTGAGGTGTCCCATTAATATGTTTACACAAACGGTAGACATTTTAGAGGAATGAATTGGCCTTCGAGATACTTGAATTCATGGAGGGATTAACCACAGAGGACACAGAGATTTGGAAATAAGTGCGTGTATTTGCATCTTTTCCGGCTATTTCCCTCTTCCACCATCATTCCTAATTCCTAATTGGCGCCAACGGCGCCTTCTCTCTGTGGTGGATTATTTTAGGGACATGCGGGCTAGGGTAGAGGGGCCCCCTGGTTTTTGGCAATTCCCAAGTTGGACTCGATGTGGTCGCCATCGAAGAATCCATACAACTGGCGGATTCGCGTCGGATGCCTCATTTTCCTGAGAGCTTTGGCCTCTATTTGCCGAATGCGTTCGCGCGTGACGTTGAATTGACGGCCCACTTCTTCCAGGGTCCTGGAATAGCCGTCCACCAAACCAAAGCGCAAGGACAAGACCCGCCGCTCCCGTTCGGTAAGGCTGTCGAGCACGTCCACAATCTTTTCCCTCAGCAAACTGAAGGCGGTCATGTCGTAGGGATTTTCCGCGCCTTTGTCTTCAATAAAATCCCCGAAATTTGTGTCATCATTGTCCCCCACCGGGCTTTGCAAGCTGATGGGTTGTTGGGCCATCTTCATGATGGCTTGGACGCGCTCCACGGGAAGTTGCATTTCCTCTGCGACTTCTTCCGCCGTCGGTTCGTGCCCCAGTTCCTGATACAGTTGTTTCTGCACCTGCATCACTTTGTTCAGGGTTTCGATCATATGGACCGGAATCCGGATCGTCCTGGCTTGGTCGGCTATGGAACGGGTAATGGCTTGCCGGATCCACCAGGTGGCGTATGTGGAGAACTTGTAGCCGCGCCGGTATTCAAATTTTTCTACCGCCTTCATCAGGCCCATGTTTCCTTCCTGGATGAGGTCGAGGAAGGAGAGGCCTCGATTGGTATATTTTTTGGCGATGGATATGACCAATCGCAGGTTGGCTTCCACCATTTCGGTCTTGGCCCGGTGTGCCCTGCGCATTGCGATCCTCACGTCGCGTACCAATTGGACCAATTCGCTCGGTTCTATGCGCATGTCCACCTTGAAGTTGTTCAATTCCAACTGCATGGCTTCCTTGATCCGGGGCGGTATTTTTTTGGTTTTGGAGCGCGCATCCAATTCAAGGAGGTGGTGGACCTCATCAATTCTTTTTATTTTCGGGGTGAGGTTTCTGAGAAACTCCTCGAATACTTTCAGCTTGAAACAGAATTTCTTGAAGTTGGTGGAAAGTTGCGCTTCGAAGTTTCGGAAACGGGTCCTGGCCCGTTTTGCCACGGTTGGATGGGTGGCTCTCAGGTGAGATTCCCAGGCTTTTTGGGCGAGCCTCTCCAAATTCTCCACCGTTTCGAGGAGATGGGGAAGCATCTTGAAATAGTTTTCCCGGCTATCGACTTTTTTATCGAGAACGACGCGGTCGAACCGTTCATCCCGATTGATGAGTCGACGGGCCAAATGGATGTGGAATTCACTGGTCATTCCGACTGAAAACAGAATGGATTGGGCCTTTTGCTCGGCCCGTTCAATACGCTTGGAAATTTCCACTTCCTGTTCCCGGGTGAGAAGCGGAACCTGGCCCATTTGCTTGAGGTACATTCGGACGGGATCGTCCAAAATATCGTACTGGGATGCCCGAACCTCCTCTTCCTCCTCTTCTTCCCGGCGCTGTTTGTAGGTATCTACTTCACTGGAATCGATGATGTCGATATCGAGGTTTTCCAGAATCGCGATCACGTTCTCGATCTCCTCGGAACTGTCGATGGTATCCGGAAGCGCATCATTGATATCGGTAAAGGTGAGGAAGCCCTGCTCCTTGGAATGGCGGATCAACTGACGGATTTTGTCATTGATGAGTCTCCTCCGGCTGGCCGTATTTTTAGCGGATGCGTCTTTGGAGGCGTTCGCTTTCTTTTTCAGAGTCTTTTTGGTGGAAGACTGTTTGGCCTTTCCCAGGTTGGCTCTCTGCACTTTCACCTGGTTGTCTTTTGCGGGGGGTAGGGTGGTCGTTTTGGTGGGCATGGTGTCGAATTACAAATCTATGGATTGAAGCAAATTTGGCGGATTGTTAATGGAACGCTTCAAGTCCCGTCTCTGTTTCATGATTTCAGTAATTTTATTGGAATTTTTCAGGTGGGCGGAATCGATTTGGATTTGGGTATCCAGGGATTTGATCTGAAGGCGAACATAGCGTTTGTAAAGCGAGATTACGGCTTCTTCCATTCCCCGAAGCAGATTTTCGCCCAAACGTTCTTTCGACCGAATTTCAAAGAAATAGTTCCTTTCTTTATCCGTTTCCAGCAGTTCATCCATGCCGTGAACTCCGCGCCAGGAACCATTATCGACTTCCACCAGGATGCGTTTGAGGATTCTCCCGCTGGCTTGAGAATCATCAATCCATTCATTATCAATAACTTGGCTCAGACTTTCCCCCAGATCCGGATACTCAAAAAGAGCCAAAACTAGATCTTCTTCCGCGTTTGTCAACTTTGAGTTTTTTTTATCCTTGGGCTGGTTTTTTGCCGGGTCATCCACTCTCCAGGGAGCGTTGGATCGAAATTCTTTGACCGAGAGGTAGTTTTTGAAATCGGTGGAAAGCGCGGCTTCCTCAATTCTCAGGAGGCGGGCAAGTTGGGCCAGGTACTCGACCCGCATGAGCTCCGATCCCAGGTTCGACAGAAGGGCAAAGGTAGCCTTGGCCGCTCGATTCTTATCCTGGGGAGTGGCCTGGGCCGGGTGGGGGAGCAGAACATCGATGGCAAACTGAAGGGCGGAAATGGCTCCCTCCTTCACTTGGGAGGCAAAAGCATTTCCTGACTTGAGGATGACATCATCGGGATCCTCCCCTTCCTTCAAGGTGTAGAATAGGATGTCCAATCCCACGTTCCAGGCCATGGGAAGGGCCCTCAAGGCGGCCTTTTCTCCGGCCTCATCTCCATCGAACAGGAAAACGACTTCCTCGTTGAACCGTTTGAGGAGGAGGAGTTGGCTCTCTGTGATGGAAGTTCCCTGGGGAGCTACGGCGGGTAATCCGACCGTCCAGCATCGAATGGCATCGAGCTGGCCCTCGACCAGGATAAAGGGATTGGCCGGGGAGACTTCCTTTTTGCAATGGTGGAGTCCGAATAAGGTGCGGCTCTTGTTGAACAAAGGGGTCTCTGGGGAGTTGATGTATTTGGCTTCCCGCGACGGATCATCCCGAGGGGTGAGATCCAATTGACGTGCCGTGAAGGCTATGACCCGCTGGTTGGCGTGTTCGCGTATGGGAATCATCAGCCGGCCGCGAAAGCGGGGAAACAAGGCCGACTTGGCCCCGGCCTGTCTCGGGGAAAAGAATAGACCGCACTTTTCCAATGCCTCCCGGGAAAAATTCCTGCCCTGTAATTTCTCGTAAAGGGATGATTCGTCGGGAAGGGCCAACCCAATTTTATTTTGGCGGGCCACTTCGAGGGAAAACTTTCGTTCCCGTCGCCAATAGTTGCGGATCTTTATTCCCTCCGGTGTATCGGCCAAAAAATTGCCGTGGTAATGGACCGTGGCAAAGTCGTGAATGTCGAGGATCTCTTTGCGGATGGAAGGTTTGAAACCTTTCGGGGCCGTCCCTTTTTCGTACTCGACCGGAATATTGTATCGCGCCGCCAGGGCTTCGACCGCCTCCTGGAAATTTAGCCTTTCCGTCAGTTGCACAAACTTGAAGACATCCCCCGCTTCGCCGCTGCTGAAGCATTTGAAGATGTTTTTTTCCGGAAGCACGTAAAAGGAAGGGGTTTTTTCGTTGGTGAAAGGGCTGAGTCCCCGGAAATTGAGGCCCGACTTGCGCAATCCGACCACGGGAGAAACCACTTCGACGATATTTACCTTATGGCGGATATTTTCGATACTGGTTCGCGAAACAATGGGCATGAGGAAGAGAAGGGAGTTGGAGGGGGGGAGCCGATCAAATTTCAGTGGCTTCCCGGCGGGCGCGATCGATTTCGGGATGGTTGGGAGCCAATTGGAAAAACTGCCTGTAGTAATTGCGGGCGGCAGAAGGTTCACCACCGGGTTTGGCGCAGATCCGGGCCAGCATGAGGAGCAGGTCGGCATTTTGAGGATACCTGCTGCGGTATTTGCGGATCTCCCCGATGACCTCAGATACGGTTTTGTTCCTTTGAAGGGTTCTCAGGTAGCCGAGCAAAAACCGGTTATTATCCGGGTGGCGCCTCATCGCTTCCAATGCCGTCATTTCGGATGCGTTGAATTGACCCAACTGATAGTAGGCGAGTGATAATTGCCCAAATGCTTCAGCAGAATCCATGCCCTGATTGATGACATCCCAAAGTTGAGCAACGGCTTGGGATGGGTTGGAGGCCAGGACCATCCGGGCTTTCTCAATAGCCTGTTGCTCTGGGGAAGGTTTTTCCTGCGCTTCCGCCGGCAATGGCTGGGTTTCCTCATCGGATTTCTGCCCGGATGCCACTTCCTCTGGCACTTCCCCTGCCGCTTCCTCCGGTTTCCTTTCCGCTGCCTCCCGAATGGCGGCTAACTGGAGGGCGCGTTCGCGTTGTTTTTCCAGGAGGAGCCTGCGGCGTTCCTTCTCCTCCTCCAGGCGCTTTTGTTCCTGCAAACGAGCCAGTTTCCAAACTTTCAAATCCCTCCTTACTCGGGCTAATCCCTCCGCTTCAACGGCGCCGGGGAATCTTTCATCGAGCATTTTGAGAAGGCCTTCCACTGCTTCCCATTGACGCCTTTTTTGCTTAATTACCAACAATCCCAGGTGAGCGCGTCGGGCTACGGCGGGGTCGGCGACCAACAGAAGGGAGTAGAACCCTTCCTCCGCGTCGCGAAGGTTTCCGGTAGAGTTGGCCAGTAGCGCTGCCTTCAGGCTCAATTCCGGATCGAACCTCAATTGACTGCTGTTGGCGTAAGCGTGGATGGCATTGGAGGTTTGGCGGGTAGCCAGGTAAAGATCGGCCAATTTTCGCCAAGTCTCCCAATCGCGGGGATTTCGCAGAAGGTAGGCCTCGAATTGGGCAATGGCCGCGGCCAAATCACCTGCCCTTTCCCAGGATTGGGCAGAGAATTTGTAGAACTCGATTTTGTCGGGAATTATTTCCGCCAATTGGCTGAAATAAAATGCGGCGGTGTGGAACTCTTCTGCGGCAGTGAAGGCAAAGGCCAGATTTTCCAGGATTTCAGGATGATTCGGATAGCTTATTTTTTGTTCTTCGAGGATTTTTATCGCTTGCTCGGCGCTTCCATGGTCTAAATTTTCTTTGGCTTGGTTCAGTTGTAGAGCCAAGTCATCCTCCGGGGAGGAACATCCGGCTGCGATCAGTGACAAAATGAGAAATATTGCCTCTTTTAAGGATTTCCCTGCATGAATTACCTTTGCCACCAATTCAATTTCATGGGCTGTTTGTTCAGTGTCAAGTTACTTAGGGGTTGCCCCGTTATCGCCGGTGTTTTTTCCTGGGCCTTAATCCTGGCGCCCCAAGTTCGATCGGCTCCGGCCTTGGAATACCGGTTGCCAAATTTCGAACTTCGGGGGTATACCGAAGCGGTAAATTCCCTGTTTGACGCCTGGGAAGAGCACAGCGGAAATACCATACAACCACAGGAAAAGAAGAGGGTCGGCCTGAAGGTCTACACCAGTTCCGGGCCCGGGCTGTGCACTTCCAAAAACCTGGTCAGGGCGGTGATTGGAAGTCTGGTGGATCGGGGTTACGCCCCGATGGATATTTTTCTCATCGATATCAATGATGCCTGGATGAGGGATAGTGGTTTCCTTCCCCCCTTGAGTGCGCGGGATAAAACCTTTTACGGGCACGAAGTCCAGGTGATCAATTCGGGCAATTACTTTCATCCCACCTGGTATTACGACAGTCCGGTTCCGCCGCGTGAACATTACCTCCCCGGTATCACCCCCATGGTTCAGGAATTTGTCGAGGAGGATCCCAACGCTGAAAGGCGGCTCCCGGAAGACCGAAAGAGCTTTATCCCGGCGTCCTTGGTTCTCGACGTCGATTTCTGGATAAACCTGCCCGCCATCAGCGATCATGAAATGCTGATTTTAAATGGGGCCCTGGTAAATGCCACCCTTTGGAATGCCAGCAATACCCTGCGCTTTTTCCACTCCCCGGCCAATGCCCCGGTCGCGGTGGCCGAAATGGCTGCCATACCGGAATTGCGCGCCACATGGAATTTCAACATTGTCAGCCTGGAAAAATATCAATTTATCGGTGGGCCCCAGTTCAACAGTTTGTACACGGTTTCGGACAACCTGGTAATTTTGAGTGAAGATCCGGTCTTGCTTGATTCCTACATGATTTCGCTGATCAACAAATGGCGGGAGCGCTACCGTTTCCCGCTCATCCCGGAGGAGGTTTCCATGCTCGCATACGCTGAGCAACTCGGGGTGGGAAGCAGGAAACTTTCCCAGGAGCGGATCATATCCGTTCGGTAAAACGGGCGCGTCGCGGAGCCGTTTTAGCAAAAGCGGTTGGGGCTCTCGGTCCATGGTCCACAGAAATTCAGCAGGCCCTGCGAAAACGGCTTGAAAACCTGTAACCTCCCGTTTTGAAAATAAATCAGGATGACGTTAGAAGCCTACCTTCCGGTTTTCGTGCAAGTAGTCCTCGCTTTGGTGGTTGCCGTAGTGGTGATTGTCGCCAGCCAGGTCTTGGGCCAACGCGTACGGCAACGGTCTCCGGTCCATGGGACGGCCTACGAATGCGGGATGCCTGCGCAAGGGAGCACCCATACCCGGTTTTCCGTGAAATTCTATGTAACGGCCATGCTGTTCATTCTTTTCGACATAGAAATTATCTTTTTAATTCCTTGGGCGGTGGTTTACCGTGATTTCATTCACCAGAACATCCCGATCCTGTTGCCCATTATCTTCTTTCTCCTTGTTCTATTGGTCGGCCTTTTCTACGAAATGAAAAAAGGCGCTCTCGAATGGGAGAAATAGAACCTTCTTCCTCGTTCTCCACCTTGGCGCCGAGGAGATCAGGAAAGGTTTCCATGAAACTCGATCACTACATTTCCCAAAACCGCGTCATTGATCTCGAAGGCAATGACCTGGAAAGCGTATTGCTCGAACTCTTGAACGCCATTGCCGCACGCCGGCCCCAACTTGAGAAACGGACGTTGTTGAAGCAGTTCCTGCAAAGGGGAAATGCCATGACAACTTATTTGGGGAACGGGGTCATCCTTCCCCATACACGGGCGCCCTTGCAATCGCGGTTTCTCTTTGCGGTGGGACGCAGCAGGAGGGGGATCGATTATAAGGATATCCCGGACGGACAGAGAATTCATCTGGTTTTCGTATTTCTGGGCAGTGAGCGGGAGAAATCTTATCTGCGGGCCTTGGCCTCCGTAGCCCGCATTTTTCGGGACACCGGTTTTGTCGAGGGCCTGGTCAGCCCTCCTCGGCATGAGGATTTTCGGGAGCGGCTATTGGCGGGTATTTCCGAGGTCCGGGCTCAAGCTGGGGGCAAACAGAGTAAATTCAACCGTTTGATATTCAGACAAGCGGAGAGCGTCGCCAGGGAAGCGGGAGCTGCCGCGGTTTTGCTCTTTGCCGATACCTTTTACGGGCGCTTCGATGAAATACCGCGTTTCGACGGGATACCCACGGTTCTCATTTCCTCGAATCTCCTCGAAAATACGGCTGAGGCGAAAGGATTTCCCTCCCTTCACATTCAAGCTTATTCCAATAAGCGTTTCGCCCAACTCAGAAGTGCGGTCCTGGTCGGCCTTGGTCGAGGCATGTTCAACTTCAGTGACCGCATCTGCTGTGTTGGGGGCATCGCCCAGAGCAACCAGTTCGACAGCATGGTGACGATAGATATTCGCAGGGAATTCCAATCGGTCCTGTCCGATAGAGGGAAAATTCTCCCCGGTAACGTAAAACCCGTGGTGTTGGAACGGGTCCTGGCCATCGCCACCGAATTGACCGTAGAAGGTCGGGAAGGACAGAGGATCGGGACCTTGTTCGTGGTCGGGGATTCGGAAAAGGTTGAAACCATGACCAAGCCCATGGTCCTCAACCCCTTTCACGGCTATAAATACGAGGACCGCAATATTCTAAACCCCTTTATGGATGAAACCATCAAGGAGTTCAGCCAGATCGATGGGGCTTTCATCATACGTGGAGACGGGGTAATTTTGTCGGCCGGAACGCTGATTCACGTCCCCGAGTACGAGCACAAGCTTCCCTCCGGCCTGGGGTCCCGTCATGCCGCGGCATACGCCATATCCGAGGCCACCCAGTGCGTATCGGTGGTTCTCTCCAACAGTACCGGGAATGTGACCCTGTTCCGCAAGGGGGTAATGCTTCCCATCATCGAAAATACCGTGAGTGGAAGTTTTTAATTGAAATCCAGCCGGTTTTGCTTCTTGTTGCGCCCTCTTCCTTCCGGTTAGCCGACCTTCAACCCCCAAGTTTGCCCCGCCATGCCGAGAGACATCGTCGTATTAGAGTGCTCCGAAGCCCGTAATGAGGGAAAACCACCTTCCCGGTACATGACCACGCGCAACAAAAAGATCCAGAACAAGCGCATCGAGAAAATGAAATTCAACCCATTTCTCCGGCGCCATACACTGCACGTGGAGAGGAAGAAACATTAACCCCCGGTCAGGACCTCCGGCCAGCCCGCCATTTGTCGCGGTGCTTGCGAATCCAGTCGAGAAGTGCTCGCTCAAACCCGATATCGCAACCCGCTTTTTCCGACTCCAGCCATTTGTGTTTGAGGATTTCCTCGCGTTCCGCCAAAAACTCCTGGTACAGGCTGGAGCGGTTTAATATTTCGGAGTCTGATAGTTTTTCTTTGGGGCGATTTACCGGCATCTTCTCAGAAAGCGGTCTGGGTTGAAGGACCTCGCATGAGGCGATGAGTTGGAAAATTTACACTCAAATAGCATCAGTCCTGTCGCAATACTCTCTAATAGGTGGCATTAAATCCGCCCCGGTTGCAAGCGAAATAAAACCATGCCTTAGCTTCTTTGCCAGAGTCGATTTTTTCAGTTTTCAGTTTGGGAAGTGTTCAGAGTTCAGTGACGATTGGTGAGTTGCTGAGGGGAGAGAAATCTCGCAAAGATCGCTAAGAAACGCAAAGAGAAAGGCGCCGGAGGCCCCCACTGAACCCTGAACTCTTAAAACTGAACACTGGCGCGAAGCGCCCTTCTATGGGGTGAATTATTTTAGGGACTAGAGCGGGAAGGAGAGGATCTGCAGGATTTTCCGTGCCACGGCGTAAAAACACCGTGAAGTCTCCGACTCCGGTGTGGCTTTCACCACCGGTATTCCGGCATCTCCTCCCTGGCGGATGGCGCTATCCAAGGGAATTTGACCCAGAAAGTCGGTGTGAAGGGTCTGGGCAGCCTGTTCCCCTCCGCCCCGGCCAAATATGTACTCTCGCTCGCCACTGGCCGGATTTAAGAAATAGCTCATATTTTCCGCCACTCCAATCATCGGAATGTTGACTTTTTCAAACAGGATGGCCCCGCGCGTCGTCACCGAGACGGAGGCTTCCTGAGGGGTCGTTACGATGACCGCGCCATTGATGGGGATATTCTGTGCCAGCGACAGTTGGACGTCCCCGGTGCCGGGGGGCAGGTCGACCACCAGGATATCGAGGTCCCCCCATTTCACATTGTGAGCAAATTGCTGGATGGTTTTATTGACCATGGGACCGCGCCAGACAACCGGAGTATTTCTATCGATCAACAACCCCATGGACATGGCCTTGATGCCGAAATTCTCTTTCGGGAGCAAAGATTCATCCTCAATTTCCGGTTTACCCCGAAGGCCGAGCATGAGGGGGATGCTGGGACCGTAGACATCGCAATCCATGATTCCAACCGCGCTGAACCCGCGTTCTTGGAACAGGACGGTGTCAAAGGCGCAAGCCAGGTTTACGGCAAAGGTCGACTTTCCCACTCCCCCCTTGCCACTGGCTACAGCCACAATTTTTTGGATACCCTGCAAGCGGTGTGTCTCCTGGGCTTGATGGGCCTGGGCGGCGGGAGCAGGGGCGCCCTGGGGTTTGGTGACGGCTATTTCTACCTCCGTTCCATATATTCCGTCTACCTGACCAAGGACCTGTTCGATGTCTTTCTTCAGCCCGCTCGGAACGCGGGGATCAGCCGTGGTTATGGCGATCTGCACCCTAGCCTTTCCATCCAGGAGTTCCGCGTTCCTGACCAACCCGAAGGAAACGATGTCCCTGCTGAATCCAGGGTACTTGACCATCTTAAGGGCGTCCAGAATGATTGGGTTCAAAGGCATGATCCTGATTTTGGGGTATTTGGCTGGAGGATAAAATCTATTGCCAATTTTTAATTGTCCATACCGAAAAGTATGCCGTTTACTAAAGGCGGTAATTGGACAAATGTTTTTATCCGTGTTTTTCCAGAATCATATGTGCAAAAAAGTAACGCTCCTACTCGTTTTTTGGGGTTGCTGGCAGCTGTCCCTGATGAGTCAACAGGACGATTTTACCATTACCAAAGCTTCCGAGGAAAGAATCTACCGCATTTCACTTGCGGCTTCCAATGCCCGGGATACCGCTTTGCTGAGAAAATGTTTTGATGCGCATGGGGCCTACCGGGAAGTTGGAACCGACGCGTCGGAGTTTCATCTGGAGGTCAATCGAACAAGCGCCCAGGAGGTGTGGTGCATCATTCGTTCGGGTCGCCCTCAAAAGGTGCTGAAACGCTACGGTGCCACGGGTAGTAATTCCCGGGACAGCTTGTTCCGTGCGGTCGACAATTTCGTGCAATTGACCTCGGGATTGCGAGGATTTTTCGCCTCCAAGCTTCTGTTTATCGGCCATCGAGGAGGCGAGGCCCAGGAAGTCTTTTCCAGCGATTTGTTTTTTGGGGAAGTCAAGCAACGCACCTCCGACAAATCTCAGGCGGTGAGCCCTCGTTGGCACCCCAATGGCAGGCATATCATTTACACCAGTTATTATCGCAGCGGATTCCCGGATATCTTCATCATTGATTCTAGCACTTCGAAGCGGGTGCCCTTTGCCACTTACAAGGGCACCAACTCGGGGGCGCGCTACAGCCCCGATGGCCGCTTCGTCGCCATGGCGCTTTCTGCCACGGACAATGTTGAATTGTATTTGGCCAAAACGCAGGGCAAGGGCTTGAAAAGAATCACCCGCAACGACTCCATAGAATCTTCTCCCACTTGGAAAAGGGATGGATCGGAGTTGGTTTTTACCTCGGATGCGCTCGGTCGGCCCCAACTGTTTCGCATGTCGTCCTCGGGGGGAAATATGACCCGAATCATGACCAACATAAGCCGTTACTGTGCCGAGCCGGACTGGAACCACGTCGATCCCAGCAAAATCGTCTTCACGGCCGGTTTTCGGGAGGGGTTTCAAATCGTGCTCTGGGACTATCGGAAAAACCGGAGCGAGATTCTCACGCGGGGAAGAAGGGATTCCATCGAGGCGGTATGGTTGAGAGACGGCCGGCATGTCGTTTTCACCCGCAGGACGGGCGGCCGGAAGCAATTGATGATACTCGACTCTATTACCAAACAGGAAAGACCACTCAACAGCACTCGATTCGGCAACGTCTCCCAGGCCGATGTGGTGTATGCCAGATAACGGGTCCCCAATATTCCCTTCCTCTGTGATTGAATCCTCCAGCATCCGGCCGCCAAACAGTAGACGACCGGGGCCAACCCACCCGAATCGCGATAGCGATGAGGTGGGGAAAATTCTATTTTCCACCTTTGACCCCATTTTATTCCCCATTATCGCCGTTATCCTGTTATGCTGGGCCAATGCGGTCTTCTCGTCCTCCCGCCCCCATATCGTCGTATTGCTCTCAGACGACCTGGGCCGTCTGGAAACTTCATTCCATGGTTCTAACGAGGTGCGAACCCCAACCCTGCAAGCCTTGGCCGACAGCGGCATGGTATTTGAAAATGCCTACGTGGCTTCCCCCTCCTGTTGCCCGAACCGGGCCTCCCTGCTCACGGGGCTGATGCCGGCGCGGCACGGGGCTCATCCCAATCACAGCCAGATGAAGCCGGGCACGAAGTTGTTGCCACCGCTTCTCAAAGCCTTGGGCTACCAGATTGCCTCCTTCGGCAAGGTGCAACATGGAAGACGTGACATCGATGGTTGCGATTTTAATTTTCGCGATAGGGAAAACATGTCCCGCGACCTGCAAAAACTCATTGATTCGGGTAAACTGGACCGGGGACCGATCTGCATATTGGCGGGGGATCGCCGTCCCCATGTTCCATGGGGTGAGGAGCCTATCTATGATCCTGAGAGGGTTACCCTGCCAACAACCTTTATCGATACTCCCGAAACGCGTCGACACTGGGCCCGATACCTTTCCGACATCACCCGTATGGACGCGGAAATGGGGCGGGTATTGAAAGTGGTCAGGAAGCATATCGGCGATGACTTCATTTGCCTGTTTACCAGCGATCACGGGGGTCAATGGCCTCTGGGAAAGTGGAATCTTTACGATAGTGGAACCCGGGTCCCCCTCGTCGTTTCCTGGCCCGGACACATTACACCGGGCTCGCGCACCTCAGCCATGGTCAGTTGGGTCGACCTGCTTCCAACCCTCATTGATCTGGCCGGTGGAACCGTCCCGCCGGATATCGATGGAAAATCGTTCGCCGCGGTATTGAAGGGTGAGTCCGAGACGCACCGGAATATGGTATTTACCACGCACACGGGGGATACGATGTACAATATTTTTCCCATTCGGAGCGTTCGTATGGGATCGTTCAAATATATCCACAATTTGCTGCCCGGTGCCTATCATACCAATCATTCCGACATCCTGCGCAACGATGGTCGGGGAGCATATTGGGTTTCTTGGGATGCCGCGGCGGAGACAGATTCCGAAGCTGCCGCCATCATCGAGGCTTACCACACCCGGCCGGAATTCGAGCTGTTCGATTTGGACAAGGATCCGCTGGAAAGGAACAACCTGGCCTTTCGTCCCGAATACCGGAACCGGTTGGCCTCGCTTCGGTCGGAGCTGGAGGCCTGGACCAAGGAACAGGGGGACGACCTGAAACCGCACCGGGAACCTTACCTCATCGGTGAATCTTTGAGCGAAATAAGGGCTGAGATCGTGGCGGAGAGAAATAAGAGATAACGCGGCCAAAAAGGGGTCAAACGCAAAATGTTAATATCGTCCTCTAATTTCACCTGAAGGTTGATGTGAACCAATCAGATATTAACATTTTGCGTTTGACCCCTTTTCGATCACGAAGGAACTTTCTCAAATCCACCGCTTGGCTGGGCGCCTCTCTCAGCATGGGAGCTTGCCGGTTGCGAGCTCAATCTCCAACCAGTGAGAGTGGCGAAATCCTGGCATCGCACGTTGTCAAGGACGCCCGGGTAATCCCGGTCAAATACCATTGGCCCCGATTTGTTGGAAAGAATGGCAGGATCGATTTTCATGGACAGCACAAGGTGTCGCGTGCCTGTAGATTGGAAACGGACCAGGGCGCAGTCGGCTTGGGGTTCGGAACGGGCAACTCGGCAAAGGAAGCAGCCTTATTGCTAAACAAGAACCTTTCCCAGCTCGTCTCGGTCGAACGGGGAATTCTCAATCCCGCATTGCATGGGTGGGATACCGCTTTGCACGATTTGATGGGTGTCGTGCTCGACAAACCGGTCTACGAACTGCTCGGTGCGAAAGGACCCAAAGCTTCACCCGTTTACAGTGGCATGATTTATTTGGATGAACTCAACGAGGGAAATCCAAACAAAAGCATCGATATCATTCTCAATAATTGTCAGTGGGATTATGACTACGGTTACCGCCAACTGAAAGTGAAGATTGGCCGTTCCGGCCGTTGGTACCCCCATGAAGAAGGCTTGGCCAAGGACATCGAAGTGGTCAATGAGATCCACCGGGCATTTTTCGCCAAAGGTGTTACCCTGTTGGTAGACGCCAACAACATGTACAACCTGGAAGACACCATCGCTTTTCTCAAAGGGGTGTCCGGTGTTCCACTGCTTTGGGTAGAGGAACCCTTTCCTGAGAACGTTGAGGATGGGCGCAAACTCAGGCAATGGATGGATGCCAATGGATTCGGCCGCACCCTCTATGCCGATGGGGAGGCAAAACCGGATCACGACATCCTTATGGATCTGAGCGGCTCCGGTCATCTCGACGTTTATTTGAGCGATATCGCGGGTTTTGGTTTTACCCCTTGGCGAGAGTTGATGCCGAGGCTCAAACAACTGCAGGTGCAAGCCAGTCCACATACCTGGGGAAGTTGCCATAAAACCAACATCACCTCTCACTTGGCGGCAGGACTCGGTAATGTGGTTACGGTCGAAGGTGTTACCTGTTTGTCCGAGGAGATCGATTTTGGAAACTATCCGATCCAAGACGGATTGCTCCACGTTTCGGACGCACCCGGTTTTGGAATGAAGCTGCTCGTGTAGAAAAAGTGTTCAGAGTTCAGTTATCAGTGTTCAGAAGCGTATTCAGGTGGTTGGTGGTATTCTGGGTTCTTCTTAATCTTGATCTTGATCGAAATACCTGATGTCACTCTCGCATGAAAATCTCAGAGTTTATCTAGCCTCGATCCGATTCATAGCTTGGACTCAACCGTTCATTGAAATGATGCCGGCTAAAGTCTCCGCTCGCGATCACGATTACGATCAAGATTAAGTGGAAGGATAGAGTATGAAGGGAACCTTATTCAGGTGGTTGGTGGTGATGGTCTATGCATTTTACCTGAGGCCACCACAAATGGAAAACCAGGTAGCCGCCGTGGTTGTGGGTGAAGAACAGCCATTGCAACCCGTTACACCGCCTAAAAAAAGCCAGAAGAGGGATGCCAAAACTGTGAAAACAGGAAAACCGGAACCGCCACGCGATCCGGAACTCGTGCAATACGGAATTTTTGCCAGTGATGCCCCCACGGCGAACAAAACCGAAGCGGCCTTTACCACGCTCCCCTTGCGTCTGCAAAAACGCCACCGCATAGCTTTCATCGGAAACACCTTGCTGGATCGCGCCCAGGATTTCGGTCATTTCGAATCCCACCTGAACATGGCCCATCCCCAACACGAACTAGTCATCCGGAATTTTGCCTGGTCGGCCGATGAGGTGGATCTGCAACCTCGACCGAAAAATTTTGCCACGGTCGATCAGCACCTTGCCCGGGAGCGGGTGGATGTGATTTTCGCAGCCTTTGGTTTCAATGAATCTTTCGCCGGGGTGGGGGAGATCGCCGCCTTCAAGTCGCGTTTGGAAAGATGGCTTTCGGATTTGCAGACCAGTGCCTTCAATGGGATCAGCGGCCCCCAAATCGTCCTGATTTCCCCCATTGCCAATGAAAACGTAGAGGGCGTTCCCGCGGCCAACCTGAACAATGAGCGTTTGGCCGTTTACACGGGGGCTATGGCTGAAATTGCGGCAAAACTCCAAGTCGGGTTTGCCAATGTATTCGACCAAACCCGGGCGGTTATGGAAGATCCCGGAAGCGACCTGACCTTCAATGGCGTGCACCTGGAGGATGAAGGCTACCGGTTATTTGCCGACGTGCTTTTTCGGAAGGTATTCAACCGCCCTGCCCCGGAGGCAAATGACGAATTGCGCGCCGCCATTGTCGAAAAAAACCGCCAATATTTTCGCCGCTATCGCCCGTTGAACACCTATTATTACACCGGGTCTCGCAACAAAAATTACGGTTACCTGGATTTTCTACCAGCCATGCGGAATCTCGAGATCATGACGGCCAACCGAGACCGGCGCATATGGGAAATCGCCCAGGGCAAATCCTTCGGCCCTACACCGGTCGATGACTCCAATGTCCCCGTGTTGGACGAAGTATACGAGTCGAGAGGAGCAAACGAGTGGATGACCCCGGCTCAGGAGTTGGATGCCTTTCGCATCGATCCCCGGTTTGAAGTGAACCTCTTCGCCAGCGAGGAGGAATTTCCGGAGATTGCCTGTCCCATCGCAATGCGTTGGGATGCCCGAGGGCGGCTTTGGGTGAGTTGTTCCACTACTTATCCGCATGTTTATCCAGGCCGGGAACCGAACGACAAGATTGTCATCCTGGAGGACATTGATTGGGACGGCAAAGCCGACCGGTCCACCATCTGGGCGGAGGACTTGTCCATTCCTTTATCTTTTGAACTGTACCGGGATGGTATCATCGTATCCGAAGAACCCCACCTGAGCTACCTTCGCGATACCGACGGCGATGGGAAAGCGGATTGGCGGCGCAAGCTGTTGACCGGATTTGGCTGCGAGGATTCCCACCATGCCATCCACGACTTCGTCTGGTCCCCGGACGGAGATCTGCTCTTCCGCGAATCGATTTTCCACAATTCCCAGATCGAGACTCCCTACGGGCCGATCCGGGCCAGTAATTCGGCCTGGTTTCGCTATTCCCCTGAAAATCAGGGATTGATCACCTTTGGAAGCTATCCCAACACCAATCCCTGGGGTGTGACCTTTTCGGATTGGGGGCATCATGTGGCCAGTCATCCGATTTTTGCCAGCGCCTTTCACGCTACCAATCCGCCCTATCCCGGGCAACACCCCAAAGCCGTGAATATTCCGGCCTATTCGGGCGTTTGCGGTCACGAATTCGTCGATTTTCCCATGTGGCCGGAAGCCCTTCAGGGCGGTTTTATCAAAGTGCGCTACAAACCGACCAACCGGGTGGAAATCCACCGGTGGATTGAAAGGGACGATCACTTCCAGGAACAATATGTATCGGACCTTCTCTTTTCCCAGAACCTCAGTTTCATTCCGGTGGATCTCAGATACGGTCCGCGCGGGGCCATGTATATATGCGACTGGTACAACCCTGTAAAAGGTCATGCCCAATACTCATTGCGCGACCCCCGTCGTGACCGCGCCAGCGGGCGAATCTGGCGCATCGTCCCCAAGGGAGCAGAGTTGCAGGATCCGCCGAAAATCGCCGGCGCTTCCATCGAGCAACTCCTCGAAAATTTGAAACGCCGGGAATACCGCTACCGCTACTGGACCAAGCGAGAGTTGCGGGATAAACATTCACAATCGGCCGTGACAGCGGCCTTGGATGATTGGGTCTCCGGGCTCGATTCCGACCAGGAACGATTTCGCCACCATCAATTGGAGGCTCTGTGGTTGTATCGTAGTATCGGGAAGAGTCGGCCGGATCTATTAATGGAGTTGTTGAACTGTGATAATCACGACGCCCGCGCCGCCGCTACCCGCCAGCTTCGCTACACCCAGGGAGCGCAAGGCATTCCCCCCATACCTGGGATGGGGAGGAACGGTTTGTCTTTGGAGCAGGCCACTCGATTGCTGCGCCATCGGGCCGCCGATGAAAACGGTATCGTGCGTATGGAAGCCGTAATTACAGCCAGCTATCTCGGTACCCGAAATGCCTTGCCAGCAGCTTTGCCAGCGCTGAATCTCCCCATGGGAAACCATCTCCGCTATGCCTTGCGTTCTGCTCTTGGATCGGCCGCCTTGTCCCGCCACTTGGACCATATGGAGGACCGCCAATTGTATCATCCCGAATTGGAGACTTTCCTCCGGGACTGGGCCGAATCCCCGGATAAACGCGGTATTCTCATGAATCGAAACGCGGCCGATTCCGATTTCGATAATCAGAAAAATCTCTTCACTATCGAGATTTCAACTATTCCGGAGCGCATGCTTTTTACCGTAGACAGGTTTACCGTAAAAGCCGGGCAACCGGTGCGACTGCTTTTGACCAATCCGGATGTCACCCCACACAATCTGGTAATTATTCAACCCGGTAGCAACGAGGCGGTTGGAATGGCCGCCAACGAAATGGCCAAGGACCCCAGTGGAGAAGAAAAGGAATTTATTCCCGAACATCCCGCCGTGCTCCACCATACGGGTATGCTCGGCGAGAATGAAGCCGAGGTGTTGCGCTTCCATGCGCCGGAAATTCCCGATGTCTACCCCTACATTTGCACCTATCCGGGGCACTGGGTCATGATGAAAGGTGAAATGATCGTGGAATAGGATCCGGTGGCAAAATTTCACATTGTGATGGATGCATCTTGCTGCAACGGCCCATACCTTTTTTAATTTAACGCGCTTGATGAAGACCTCGTTTGCCTGCTTATGGGTGGCAATTTTGGCGACTACCTTCCAGGGACTGTTTGGGGCCCGCGTCGGACCCGTACGGGTGCTCTTTTTGGGTCACAATGAGGAGGAATTCCATCCCTCGGATCTATATTATCCGATGCTTTCCCAAGCCCTGGGCAGGGATGCCATTTATTTCGATTATGTGACTTCGGTTGAGGAGGCCTTGGGAGATGCCCGGTATCTGGAAGGCTTCGATGCCTTATTGCTCTATGCCAACCATGAGAAAATCACTCCGGCCCAGTGGGAAAATTTGAAATCCTTCGTCGAGGCGGGAGGAGGATTTGTCCCCATCCATTGCGCCAGTTGGTGTTTTCAGAACGAACCGGAGTTCGATCAGTTGGTCGGGGGTCGATTCGCCCATCATCGGGCCGGGGAATTTCAGGTAGAAACCGTCCAACCCGAACATCCCGCAGTGGAGGGGGTTCCGGAGTTGAGCGCCTGGGATGAGACCTACGTGCACAAAAATCACAATGAACAAGACCGGATCGTTCTGCAGGTGCGCCCCGTCCAGGGACCCGATGACAACATTTCGGAGCCGGAGCCCTGGACCTGGGTCCGCACCCAGGGAAGAGGCCGCATCTTCTACACCGCTTCCGGTCATGATGAGAGAGTGTGGAGCCGTAGCGAATTTCACCAACTACTCAAGCAGGGAATTCTTTGGGCCATCGGGGAGAATCGCCGGAAAAGCTATCAGGACTTTCTCCAATCCCGCGCTCCCCTCCTATACGAGCGCCGGGACCATATCCCCAACTACGAAAACCGCCCCGAACCCCTGAAATTTCAATTCCCCCTGCCTCCGGAAGAAAGTATGCGTTACACCCAGGCCCCGATGGGGTTTCAGTTGAAGCTTTTCGCCAGTGAACCGGATATCGTCAACCCCATTTGCCTGGCCTGGGATGAAAGAGGACGGCTTTGGATTGCTGAATCGGTCGATTATCCCAACGAATTGTCAGAGACCCGCCAGGGTAATGATAAAATCAAAATCCTGGAAGATAGCGATGGCGATGGGCGGTGCGACCAAGTGAAAATTTTTGCCAGCGGATTGAATGTGCCCACTTCGCTCACTTTTTCCCATGGGGGCGTCATCGTAGCCCAAGCGCCCGAATTTATTTTCCTGAAAGACACCGATGGCGATGATGTGGCCGACCTGCGGGAGGTCTTGAACACTGGGTGGGGAACCGAGGATACGCATGCAGGACCTTCCAATCTGCGTTATGGATTCGATAACCATATCTGGGGCACAGTCGGCTACTCGGGTTACCAGGGTCCGACCCACCGGGGAACGGGCAGGTTTTCCCAGGGTATATTCAAAATGAAACCCGATGGGAGCGATATCACCTTCCTGCACCAATTCAACAACAACACCTGGGGATTGGGATTTAACGAAAAAGGGGATGTATTCGGTTCCACGGCCAATAATAATCCCGGGTTTTTCTGTGGATTCCCCGATACGGGTTACCAGGGGCAACGGGGCAGGAGCGCGAAAATGATCGTCGATACCCCCGCCTTTCATCCCATCACTCCCAATATCCGCCAAGTGGATGCCTGGGGTCGCTACACCTCAGGTGCCGGCTACGCCCTGGCCACTTCAGCGAATTTTCCAGCGGCTTGGCGGGACGCAGTGTCTTTCGTCTGTGGTCCCACCGGTAATTTGCTGGGATCCTTTCGCAATATTCGGGAAGGATCCGGCTACAAAGCGATCAACAACTTTTCCGTTATCGCCAGCGCCGACGAGTGGTTTTCACCGGTTTCCGCCGAAATCGGACCGGACGGAAATCTCTGGGTGGCGGATTGGTATAACTTCATCATTCAACACAATCCAACCCCAAGTCCGAAAAGAGGGGGATACCGGGCGGAAAAGGGCATAGGAAATGCCCACATCAATCCGAACCGGGATCGTCAGCACGGGAGAATTTATCGCCTGGTTTGGGAGGGAACCAAAGCCTCGAACATCGCCTCCCTGGCCGATGTTTCCCCTCGGGTCCTGGTAGAAGCCCTTGCCGACGACAATCTGTTCTGGCGCCTTACCGCGCAACGACTCCTGGTCGAAACCAAACCAGGGGAAGTAGATTCCCTGCTCCGCACATTGATGACAAAGGGTGGGAAAGGCGCCCCGCACGCCTTGTGGGCCCTTCACGGTATGGACCAGCTCGATTACGATACACATCAGACGGCCCTTCTGAGCCGGGATCTGGTTCTAAAACGCAATGCAGTGCAAGCCTTGGGAACCACGGAGGTCGACCTGCAACTGTATTTGGACACCGCCGCAATCACCAACAAGGATCCTCACCTACGAAGGGTTGCCTTTTCCAAGATGGCGCATTTTCCTCCTCACCAAGCGCTGAAAGCGGCCATACCCGCCTTGTTCAAGGACCCGGTCAACCGCGATGACGAATGGCTTTCCCTGGCTTTGCAAGCCGCCGCGGCCAATCAGGGGGTCGAGTTGCTCGGCGGGGAACCGGGAAGAAATCTGGCTCCGACCTCCGAGGCTGAGATGGAAGGGGACGCCGACCGCGGCAGGAAAATGTTCGCCACCCATGAAATCGCCGCCTGTTCACGCTGCCACAAAGTCGATGGTTCGGGGGGGGATATCGGACCGGCTCTGGATGGAATTGCTTCGAGAAAACCGTCCGAGTATTTGAGGGAAAGCCTGGTCGTTCCTCAAGCGGCCATGGCCGAAGGTTACTCCGTCGAGGTTTCGCCCATGCCCCCCTACGGCGTTCTGCTCTCCCAACAGGAAATTGCTGATTTGTTAGCCTATCTCCATTCTCTTGATTGAAGTCGGATTTTTTTGATTCAAACACCCTGTTAACACACGACCATGAGTGATAAGACCATAAACGTTGCCATCGTCGGCCTCGGATTCGGTGCCGAATTCATCCCCATTTATCAAAGGCATCCCCAGGCCAACATGTATGCCATTTGCCAGCGAACCGAATCGGCTCTGCATGAGGTGGGAGACAGATTTGGGGTGGATAAACGCTATGCCGACTATGATGAACTCCTGAAGGATGGGGAAATTGACGCCGTGCATATCAACACCCCGATTCCCAATCATGCCGAACAGTCCATTGCGGCATTGAAGGCGGGAAAACACGTGGCCTGCACCGTTCCAATGGCCACCTCGGTGGAAGACTGTCTCGAGATCGTCCGCCTGGTCAGGCAAACCGGATTAAAATACATGATGATGGAAACGGTGGTTTATTCACGCGAGTTCCTCTTCATGAAGCAGCTCCACGAAGATGGCGAACTGGGCAAATTGCAGTTCCTGCAGGCTTCCCATCAGCAGGACATGGATGGATGGCCCGGTTATTGGCCCGGTCTCCCCCCCATGTATTACGCGACCCACTGCGTGGGCCCCGTATTGGGGTTGCCGCGGAAAGATGCGGAGTACGTTTCCTGTTTTCCCTCGGGCACCATCCGCGAGGAGATGCATCATTACTACAACTCTCCTTTCGCCATAGAGACGACCCATATCAAAATGAGAAACAGCGACCTTTCAGCCCGCATTATCCGTTCACTCTTTGATGTTTCCCGTCAGTATCGGGAGAGCATCGACGTTTACGGATTAAGGAAATCCGTGGAATGGCCCCTCATCGAGGGAGAGCCGCTTGTGGTTCACACCGCCAAAAAACCGGAACCGGAAATTCCTCGGAAAGTAAACTGCCCGGACTACGGCCACTTGTTGCCCGACGAAATTGCTCCCTTCACCCTGGGTGGCGTTTACGGCGGGGAAGAGGGCGACGAACACCTGTCCTTCACCCAGGGGGCCGGCCATGGCGGTTCCCACCCCCATCTGGCTCACGTCTTTGTCGACGCCCTCATCCGCGATAGTGACCCCTGGCCCAATGCCAAACAATCGGCCAACTGGACCTGTACGGGAATTTTGGCTCATGAATCCGCCTTGCTGGGAGGAGCCATCGTTCCATTGCCGGAAGAGACCTTCACGGAGTAAACCATCCAAAATCGTGATCGTGATCGTGATCTTGATCATGATCGAAATATCCTATGCCTCTTTCGCATGAAAAATTAAGGGTTTACCAAGTATCGATCCAATTCATAGCTTGGACTCAACCAATTATTGAAAAGATGCCGGCTAGGATCTCCGCACGCCATCAACTCGAAGGTGCATCCACTAGCATTCCTCTGAATTTAGCGGAGGGTAATGCCAAGTTTTCTAACAGGGATCGGCTAAGGTTCTGGCAAATCGCTCAAGGTTCAGCGTTCGAGTGTAGCGCCTGTTTGGATGTGTTAGTGGCCAGGGACGTACTTCCAGCAGTAGAAGCGAAAAAGGGCAAAGAGCAATTGATGGATATTGTGAATATGATTGTGGGCCTTAGAAAGCGTTTCGGTACTGCTTTGGAGGAAGAAATGGCTGGTTACGGCAATAGAACCGATCATGATTTCGATCACGATCAAGATCACGATTAATTGGAAGAAAAGATTATGAAGCAGGTATTCGTATGGTTGGTGTTATTGGTCTGCACGATTTCAGCGGCAAGAGCTGAACGTCCCAACATCATCCTCGTTCTCGTGGACGATATGGGATGGTCCAATATCGGATGTTATGGGGGAATGGTGGAAACCCCGAATATCGACCGGCTGGCCCGGGATGGGGCGCGGTTCAACCAGTTTTTTAATGGGGCGCGGTGTTGTCCTACACGGGCGACCTTGATGACGGGTTTGCACCCCCATCAGGTTGGCGTTGGCCACATGACCTTGCCGATTCGGGATAAAGAGCAGGCCAACGGGAAAATGCGGGGAGTTTTTCCTCTGTCCCAAGAAGACCGCGCCGGCATTCCCGCTTCCTATCAGGGATGGTTGGATACCGCTATTCCCACATTGCCGGAAATGCTGCAACAAGCGGGATACGGAACCTATCTGGCGGGCAAATGGCATTTGGCTTCCGACCGGCCCAAGACCTGGCCTCTCCAGCAGGGATTCGATCGGTTTTACGGTCATTTGGCCGGAACGTCCGACTACTTTGAACCGACCAATTTGTTCCGAGGCAACGTCCCCATTTCAGCGAGCGGAGAACGCTACTACCTGACGGATGCCATTACCGATGAAGCGATAGATTTCCTTTCGGATCACCTGAAAGAACGCGATGACAACCCCTTCTTTTTGTATCTGGCCTTCAATGCCCCGCATTATCCCATGCAATGCATGCCGGAGGACTTTGAGAAATACCGTGGTCGCTTCTTGGAGGGTTGGGACATCCTGCGTGAAAAGCGTCTGAAGAAGCAAAAGGAGATGGGGCTGGTCCCGTCAAACACCCGGTTGGCTCCCCGTCCGGAACCGGTTCCTGCATGGGATACCCTGGAGCCGCAAAAACAGAAGGAAATGGACGCAATCATGGCGACCTATGCCGCCATGATTGACCGCGTAGACCAGAATATAGGTAAGTTGCTGCAATTTCTGGAGCAAGCGCGCCACCTGGATAACACTTTGATTTTCTTTCTTTCCGACAACGGAGCGGAAGCGGAAACAGGGGCCTTGGGGCAATTCGAGTTTGCCGACCTGGGTGAGTACGGTAAAGGCGGGTGGAAATACGGAAAAGGCTGGGCCACCTTATCGAATACCCCATTTCGGGAATACAAACACTTTACCCATCAGGGGGGAGCCCTAACTCCCATGATCGCGCATTGGCCGTATAAAATCCCTTCCGACCGGGTCATTTCCCAATTTAGCTACCTGCCGGATATAGTGGCGACCTGTCTGGAGGTTTCCGATGCCGCCCGCCCGACACTTGTCGAGGGGAAGCCCCTTCCGGAGATAGATGGAGTTAGCCTGATCGAGTTCCTATCCGGCAAGCCGGACCCCATCCACCGCGATCCCATATTCGTGGAGCACGAAGGCAACCGAATCGCCCGGCAGGGCAAATGGAAGCTGGTGTCTTTCTACAATAAACCGTGGGAATTGTATGATATTGAGAGGGACCGCAGTGAAAGCGACGACTTGGTGAAAAAGCATCCTGAAGTGGCTCTCCGCTTGCAAAAAGCCTACCAACAATGGGCCGATCGCAGCGGGGTGATTCCCTGGGAAGTTGCCAAGGGCTTCAGTGTCTATGCCATGGCCCGTAAGAAGGCTGAAGGCGCCGTTGGCGCCAATTAGGAATGAGAAGAAATACTGAGATTCCTTACGACCTTGATCCTGATCACGATGATTTTTCCTTCTGCCTTTTTAACCTTTGAGCCTTTTGTGGTTAATACCCAATAGATTTCGCCGTTTTCTCTTGATGGGAGGATGGCGAATGAAATCAACCCATTCCAATGAAGCATATTTCCCTTCTCAGTTTAGCCCTTGCTTCGACGGTATTTCACCTGCCCCTGGCCGCCAGGAACGAGAACTCCTTTCCCTATGGAGGTGTGCCCAAAGAGCGCCCCGACCTCGAGCTGAGTCCGGCGATGGAGCGGATTTATTCCGACTACCCAGCGGTTCAGCCCGAGCACAATGAGCTCTTTACCAATTTCAAGTTTACACCGATAACAGGGCTGGATTACAGCAACGGCGACGGGACTGTTTCACGTCGGGACCCGAGCAAGGTGGTCCGAGCCAATGGGAAATATTACGTCTGGTATACCTGCCGCCGCACCGAATCCGCTCCCCGGGGACCCCAGGGTGGTAATGACCGCTATCCATCCTATGACTGGGACCTTGCCGA
The DNA here is from genome assembly GCA_965204545.1 of Opitutales bacterium. GTDB lineage: Bacteria > Verrucomicrobiota > Verrucomicrobiia > Opitutales > UBA2995 > JAABVD01. The sequence goes on from CBDBFA010000003.1 coordinate 3,235,391, forward strand.
GATCTGGTATGCCACGAGCGAGGATGGATTTCATTGGGAAGAACAGGGCGTGGCCGTGCCACGGCCGGAGAAACCGAATGCCGGATGGCGTTCGGTCAGCACGCCCGACGTATTTTTCTGGAAGGGCAAGTATTACCTCTACTATCAGGCCTTTTTGGAAATGCCGGGATTGCGTGGCGACTATTGTCCCGTGTCCGCGTCTTTCGCAGACTCGCCGGATGGACCCTGGACACCGGCCAACAGGGTTATCGTGGATAACGGACCGGAAGGAACCTGGGACCAGAACAACATCCACGACCCCTATCCGATACACTACAAAGGCAAAATTTACCTTTATTATAAATCCGAAATGGGAGGCCGTCCCAAGGCGCCCATGCAGGGTTTGGCTATCAGTGACCATCCCCTGGGTCCCTTTGAAAAGTATCCACTCAACCCCATCATCAACTCCGGTCACGAAACAGGGCTATTTCCCTTCAAGGAGGGGATCGCGGCGCTGGTGGGGCGGCATGGTCTCGAGCACAACACCATTCAGTATGCCCCCGACGGGGTGAACTTCGAGATCGCGGCGATTACGGCGCTCCTGCCTGTAGCGCCGGGTCCCTATGCCCCGGACGCCTTCACCGATTCCGGCGATGGGCGCGGTATCTCCTGGGGGCTTTCCCATTTCAGGCCTTTCGGAGGCACAGGCAGAAAACACAGCATACTCACCCGCTTTGATTGTGACCTGAGCCTTGATGTGGACGACCCCGTCTTCAAAGAGACCGACACCTTCATCACGCCGGAAGTCTATTTCCAATTTTCCTTGAGCGAAAAACAAAAGGCAGCCATTCGAAAACGAATGAAGCAAGCCGAGTAATTTTCCATTCTCAGTTATGAAGCGGCAAAAAGGGGTCAAACGCAAAATGTTAAAATCGTTTTCTAAATTCACCTGAAGGTTGATGTGAACCAATCAGATTTTAACATTTTGCGTTTGACCCCTTTTTGCCGCTCCACTTGCAATTTTTGAAAAATGAAAGCGGCTATTTACGAAGGAAACAGAACCATTGGCGTCGGTACCAGTAGGGCCATTCCTCCCGCTGAAGGTGAGGTACGGCTGGACGTCGCCTATTGCGGAATCTGTGGAACGGATCTCCACATCTTTCATGGGCACATGGACCAGCGAGTCACCACACCCTTGCCTATCGGGCACGAAGTGTCGGCTACCGTTGCGGAAATGAGGGAAGGGGTCTCCAACGTTTCGGTAGGCGACCGCGTCGCGGTGAGACCGCTGAAGTTTGGTGAGCCTTCCAATTTCGACAAAGGGAATCCCCATGTGGGCAGGAACCTCAAGTTTATCGGCATCGATTTGCCAGGTGGCATGCAGCGGTCCTGGACCGTGCCCGCCTATACGCTGCATCGACTTCCGGACGAATTGAGCCTGGAACACGGAGCCATGATCGAGCCGGCCGCGGTAGCCTGCCACGACGTGCGTTTAGGCGAAGTGCAGGCTACAGAGACTTGTGTGGTCATCGGAGGGGGTCCCATCGGATTACTCATTGCCCTGGTGGCCAAGGTCAAGGGAGCTCGGGTCCTTCTATCCGAAGTCAACGACTCTCGTCTGAAACTGGCCGCTTCCCTTGGACTTGAAGCCGTCAATCCATTAAAGGAAAATCTGGTCGAGGCAGTGCGCTCCGCTACCGACGGCGCCATGGCCGATTGTGTTTTCGAAGTTTCCGGATCGGCCCCCGGTGTTGAGGCGATGACCGAATTGCCCAACGTGCGTGGCCGCATAGTCATGGTGGCGATTCACCCTGAACCTCGTCCGGTGAATCTCTTCAAGTTTTTCTGGTCGGAGCTGAAACTCATCGGCGCCCGCCTCTACGAGGAACAAGACTTCGACGAAGCCATTGAGCTGGCCGCTTCCGGGCAACTGCACCTGGACCGATTGATCACCCGGATCAATGCCATCGATGAGGTGCAACAAACCTTTGAAACCATCGTGGCAAATCCGGAAGGCATCAAATACCTGATCGATTGTGCCACCTGAATAATGGATCGAACCCCAACGGGGTTCCACACGAGACGCATCAGACATCAATCAGAAATTGTAAATCAGGTGATCACGGTCACGATCAAGATCACGATTATTGAACCAGAACCCAGCATCCAGCAACCAGAACCTAGAACCTGGCATCGAGTATCCGGAACCCAGTACCTATGAATATCCTGAACACTTTTCATCTATCTGGTAAAACAGCCCTTGTGACGGGCTGCAAACGAGGCATCGGCAAGGCCATGGCGGAAGCCTTGGCTGAAGCAGGCGCCGACATTATCGGGGTGTCCGCCTCCTTGGAAAATTCGGGGAGTGAAGTGGAAGCTTCCGTTACTTCCCTGGGCCGCTCCTTCAGTGGATATGCCTGCGATTTTTCGGATCGGGAAGCCGTTTACCGTTTTGTGGAATTAGTGAAAGAAAACCATTCCAGGATCGACATCCTGGTTAACAACGCGGGCACCATTCTGCGGACGCCGGCAGCCGAGCATCCCGATGAATACTGGGACAAAATCATGGAGGTTAATTTGAGCGCGCAGTTTGTGCTTTCGCGGGAGTTCGGGAAGGAAATGTTCGAACGCGGCTCGGGAAAGATAATTTTTACCGCCTCTCTTTTGACCTTCCAGGGAGGTATCACCGTTCCCGGTTATGCCGCCAGCAAGGGTGGCATTGGTCAGTTGACCATGGCTTTGGCCAACGAATGGGCCGGAAAGGGCGTAAATGTGAATGCCATCGCTCCCGGTTACGTCGCAACCGACAACACCGAAGCCTTGCGCAACGACCCGGTTCGCAACGAACAGATATTGGTTCGCATCCCCGCCGGGCGATGGGGCAAACCGGAAGACTTCAAAGGACCTGTTGTTTTTCTCGCATCCGAGGCTGCCAAATATGTGCATGGAACCATCCTTCTGGTCGATGGCGGATGGATGGGACGCTAAAAACGAAAATAAGCAACCACTACGAATTTTGTGAGAAATGCGGGCTAATTCTTAATTCGGGAGCCTTGCGAACTTCCCCTTTGTGCTCTTTGCGTTCTTTCGCGGCTTCCTAATCTTCATCCTGTAAATCCATGTTTCGCTTAACGGTTATTTCCTCAAAAATTATTTGACAATCAAGTAGGAATTCATACTAGAAAAGTATGAATTCTATTGTTTCAGAGAAGGGTCAGGTGACCATTCCCAAAAAGCTGCGCAAGCAACTCGGGTTGACCGCCGGCGTCGTTTTGGAGTTTTGCGAACAGAACGGCAAACTCATTGGGCAAAAGAAGGTAGAAGTTTCGCCCTTCGATGATTGGGTAGGGAAGGGCAGGCTTCCCTACGGAAATTCAACCACGGCCTATTTGAAGCAGATCCGAGGAAAATGATTACGGCGTTGGACAGCTCCGTGATCATCGATGTCCTCATCGACGACCATAAATGGAAAGATCCGTCCCTGCGAGCCCTGAAGCAGGCACGAGCCCAAGGACAATTGATCGTTTCAAGTTTTGTACTGGCCGAGATAACCCCGGTGGTGGGTGAAAAAAATATGCCGGACTTTCTCCAAGATTGGGAACTCGATCATGTTGGAGGAACCCTACAGGCAGCCCTGGATGCGGGTAAGGTATTCAGTCAGTACCTGCATAGAGGAGGAAAACGCGGAAGAATTATTGCGGATTTCCTGATCGGCGCCCATGCGCGGCACCACGCCGATCGTTTGTTGACCCGGGATGCGGGCTTCATAAGGGAGTATTTCAAGAAGGATAAAATCTGGCTGGTCCAGGCCTCTTGAAGACATTCGCAGCTATTTCAATCCGCCCCAGCTCGGAGCGGCTTTATGCCGCGATAATCTTAGCCACAAAAGGATACCCAAAGGGGTCAAACGTAGAATTTAGAATTTTCCTTAGAATCCGATGCCCAAACCGCTAACAACCCGGGCCATCCTAACCGAATCACGGTGGTTATAAGGAAGGGAAATTCTAAATTCTACGTTTGACCCCTTTATTGCCCAAAAGCGAAAGCGCCGGCTTCAGTTTGGGCGGACTCAGCCTGGCTCGTCGCGGATTTGACAAAGCGGTCTACTAAGGAGGCGACATCGCCGAAACCATCATCTATGACCGCACTCTGGAATCGTGGGAACGTAACGAACTCGAATGCCACCTGGCCCATAAGTACGGCCTCAATATTGAGAGCTATGTGAATTTCTCGGATGACACCGACCGCGATGGATTCAGTGATTATGCCGAGCTCGTAGCGGGCACCTCGCTGAACGACCCGAATGATTACTTTTCAGTCGCTTTCGATGCATCCTCAGAAAGCATTCAAATGCAATGGAACTCGGTTACCGGCCGCGTCTATACCATTTGGCACAGCTGCGACCAGATCAACTGGCAGACGATTGAAACCGTCCCTGGCGACGACCTGCAAAAGCTCTTCGAAGATTCCATCAGCCTGAGCGATGCCGTCTTCTATATGATGGAGATCACGCATCCCTAATGGTTGGATAGCTGATAAGTTGCAGATCGGAAAAGCGGCCACAGCAAGCCAATATGCCCGGCGGTGGATCCTTCAGATAGATCAGAAAAAGGAAGTGGACCGTCTAGTTAAACAGCTGGAAAGCAGGGAACTTTTGTCAAAAGTCACGACCTGACGTCTATTTCTTTTCTTGACTTAATGAAAGTCACTTTCATTCATCACCCAAGTGGAATATGATGTGATCATTGTGGGAGCGGGACCAGCGGGCATTGGCTGCAGCTTGGCATTGCGGCAGGCGGGTGTTGAAAACGTACTTGTGCTGGAGGCGGATACCATTGGGGCATCATTCCGCCGTTGGCCTGAGCAGATGCGTCTGATTACGCCGTCGTTTCATGCAAACCCCTTCTTTCAGACCGATCTGAATGCGATCACGCCCAACACTAGTCCAGCCGATTTCGTTCAGAAAGAGCATCTTAGCGGACGCGAATATGCGCTTTACCTAAAAGCGGTCGTTCAATATTTTAAGTTGGAGCTCTGGGAAAATGAAAAAGTCCTAGAGATTGTGCCGGAGTCCAGCGGTTACACCGTTCGAACAGAGAGCGCAGACTATCGTGCGAAAGTGGTCGTCTGGGCGGGTGGTGAATTTTGCCATCCCAAGTCGGGTCCTTTTCCCGGTGCCGAGCATTGCGCCCATTCAAGCGTATTTCGGACTTGGAGTGATTTCCTGGGCAAGGAAGCCATCATCATTGGGGGCTATGAAAGTGGCATCGACGCCGCTTGCCAACTGGTTCAACTGAAGAAGCGTGTTTTAGTGCTGTCCAGTGGTGAGCCTTGGAACGACGACAATCCTGATCCCAGCGTGGCGCTGAGCCCTTACACGCGGAACCGTTTGCGACAGACCATGGAGAATCATCCCAATCGCCTTGTGTTGCTGGGCAATTCGACGGTCGCTCGCGTGGGCTATCTTTCCAAACGCTATATTGTGGAAACTACAGATGGCGAGATCTTCGATACGAGACACCGCCCCATCGCCGCCACCGGGTTTCGTTCCGCACTCACTCCGATAAAAGATCTTTGGGAATGGGAGGGCTCGAAACCGCTGTTTACAGAAGATGATGAGTCGACCCTTTTTCCCGGCATTTATTACTCGGGTCCTTCGCTGGTTCAACGGGACTCCAAGTTCTGTTTCATTTACAAATTCCGGTCGCGTTTCGGAGTGATTGCACGATCGATTGCTCGGCGGCTCGACTTTCCCGAACCCGACCTTGAGGACTACCGCCGCCGAGGTTTTCTGGTTGATGATCTGGAGTGCTGCACGAACTGTGAATGTGATGTAGAAACGACGGCAGAACCGGTTGAGGCTCAATCATGAAGCCCCAGTTAACCGACAAGTATCTACCGGGTTCCACCGCGTCCACGCGCCCGGCCACTGTAGTGCTTGGTTTGGAAAGTGTGGGTAAAAGCAGTCTCTTGACGCTGTGCTGGGAGGCGACTACGGGGTGGTTTCCATGTTTCCCTTTCTTATGCTCTACGCCTTGCCGACGATTCTGATATTTACCGGACTGATAGCGGTCTACAACGGGCCTTCTTGTCGTTGATCACGCACGAAATATTTTGCTCTACCGCAAACACAGGTGCTTGTATGAGTAGACCTGTCGCTGAACAATGGAACTTTCTCTTCACGATACAGCCCAATTTCGGGTGAATACTATTATCAAGGTCTCAACCATGAATAAAGCAATAAAGCACACAATTAGTAACTTCATCGCCATGTTTACAATGGCCGGCTATCTCGTCGCCGAGCCCATCAAAGTTCTGATCGCTGACGGACCCCAAAAGGTACACAAGCACGAGGAGACCACTCCCGTGCTTAAGGAGATCCTCGAGAAAACAGGACGATTCACCGTCGATCTTTCACGCAGTCCTCCGGAAAGCAGTGCGGACGGTAGCTACAAACCTGAATTCAGCAAATACGATGTCATTGTGGTCAACGAAGGCTTCGGCTCAAATGACTGGCCCAAAGCGACCCAAGAGGCATTTGAAAACTACATGGCAAGTGGTGGCGGTATGGTTAGCCTTCACGCCGCGAATAATGCGTGGCCAGATTGGACAGACTACAACAGAATGACTGGAATTGGTGGATGGGACGGCCGCAATGAAGAAAGTGGCCCCTATCTTTACATCAATGATGATGGCGAAGCCATTCGTGACGAATCTCCAGGTAAAGGGGGCTCCCACGGTCCGCAGCACGAATTCGATATTGTTATCAGAGAAAAAGAGCATCCGGTCATGAAAGGTCTTCCAGCCAGTTTTACCCATGGTCCCGACGAGTTCTATGACAGATTGCGAGGCCCCGCCGAGAATGTGGTTATCTTGGCATCGGCATTCTCAGCGGAAGATAAAAAGGGAACGGGGCGGCATGAGCCAGTATTGATGGTGGTTAGTTACGGAGACGGGCGTATTTTTCATTCCATCCTGGGGCACTCAGTCAAACAGCTCAGAATGGGCAGCTTTGTGACCACCTTCCAACGGGGGACCGAGTGGGCGGCAACCGGCAAGGTCACCATACCCGTCCCAAGTGACTTTCCATACCAAGCGCTTTAAGCTCACCAGCTTTCTACCGATCGATGGAGTTTCTATCTTCCGGGCAGCCGCGACATGGTTGTGAGATATGCGGGCTAGTGTGGTGTCTCTTAAATAATCCATCACAAAAAACCCGGATATGGAAGAGGTTACGGCATCGCGGGGACGCGATTGCCCTACCATTTCAAAACGTAAGCGGTAGGGCGGCGGCATCCTTGCCGCGCCTGAAAATTTCTCATGCCACGACATGGTTGGCGGATGATGCCTGGAACACGCGGCCTGCGAAGACCTCAAGCCACCTTTCATTTGGCGGATGAGGACGTTGCCTGACAATCTTCGCACAGTCCGTATACTTCCATCAGATGGGCGACCTGCGTGAATCCGAGGGTGTGAGCCTGCTTTTCCAACTCCTTGCCCAGACAAAGATCAAGGCGTTCGGTTCGATGGCACTCCCGGCAGACAAAGTGATGATGGTGGTCATTGGGTTCGGTCAGCTCGAAGAGGCTGCCGCTTTCTTCAAGGGGAATCCGTTGAATGATGCCGATTCCCTCAAACGTTTCCAGGGTGCGGTACACGGTGACCAAATCGCTTTCCGGGAGGTCTGCCTTGTCTCTCAGCGCCGCCGCTGAAACGGGACGATCCGTTGCCACCATGGCCGCCAGCAGCCGTTCCCGCTTGCGGGTCATGCGCAAAGGTGCGCTCTCGATGACCTGAAGGATGCGCTGGAGGATTCCTTTATCGTGCTTCACTCTTTATGAAAGTAGCTTTCATTAAGCTTGCGTTAGATACTTACCGTTTCAAGTTAAATGCATGGAAGCATCTTCATCGATTTTTGCCAAACGAGATAGTGTCGAACAGGTCGAAGAAGGCGAGCAACTGGCCCCAAAATTTGACCAACTGGGCGTTATTCCCTGTGTGACGATTCACTCACAAAGTCGGGAAGTCCTGATGTTTGCCTTCATGAGCAAGAAGGCTCTCACTCTGACCATCGAAACCGGCTTGGCGCACTACTGGTCCCGCTCACGGCAGAAGCTCTGGAAGAAAGGTGAAAGCTCCGGCATGTTTCAACACGTCAAACGGATGCTCATTGATGACGATCAAGACTGCATTGTCATCGAGGTCGAATTAACCCAGCCAACGAGTGGTGGAGAGGAGGCCTCCTGCCATGTTGGTTACCGCTCCTGTTTCTACAGGGAAGTACCCATCGGCAAAACGGACGCCCCCGTACAACTGAGTTTCATTGAAAAGTCCAAAGCCTTCGATCCCAAAGCGGTTTACGGCGACGCTCCGAATCCTACCCAGCTATGAGACCTGTGAAGCCTGAGCACCCGAGGCTTCATCACAAATGACACCCTTTTCTTAAGTCCCCATCTGCTAGCTCAAAATGAAACGTATGATCGAGCGGGGTAAGGTCATGATGAGAAAAATAATAGGTTGTGGTGCACAATGAGGATTGGGACGGCCTATTCATTACTACTTAGCAGATAAGCCAACAAGTCACGAATCTCGGTGGGTTTAAGAGGATCGAGAAGGCCGGGGGGCATCAGCGTAATGGTTAGTTCCTGCGTACGGAGAATTTGGGATTTCTCCACACTGAACTCCTGTCCATCAATGCCCAAATAGGTTTCCACATTGCCACCTTTCCGGAGAACAAATCCCATCTTTACATCACCATTTTTGGTGAAAATCTGCCAGGGCTGATAGTGCGGGGCAATAGTTTCAGTGGGATTGAGGGTGTGGGTGAGCAGCCAGCTCACATCAATTCCTGCTTGACGATGGATGGTGGTGAGTTCCGGCCCAACCCTGACACCTCGACCGTCCATTTGATGGCAACTTGCGCAGATGGCCAACCGTGGATGAAAGAAAATCCGGCGACCCGTATCTGGATTTGGACTACCAGAAACTTGGTCAAGTAGAGATTCCCATTGGGAGACATCGGTGGCTAGAGGTTTGGGTTCGAGGTTGCGAGTTTGGAGACCACCACCCACCAAAGCGCGCTGAGCTTCTTCGGCCACGATCGGGTCCTTGTCCGAACTGAGTCGCTTCAGGAGCGTTTGCTCGACCTTGGGATTTATGGCCAGCCCGACAATCGCCTCGGCTCTGAGTACTGAGGACCGACTGGGATCTCCGGCTATGGAAGCGAAGGCCTCGAAGGCATCCAGAGTATCAGATCCGGCCAGACTGCGCACGGCCTCAAGGCTTATTGCGGAGCAGTTTTCCTCGGTCAGAGCTATCAGTTTTTCCAATGGAAGATCATCTTTGGAGAGCAGGCTGAGGGCGAGTGCTCTCAGGCGCGAAGGTTTCGATGAATCATTGATAATAGGTAGGAGTTGCGCCGGAGCGGGCTTGTCAGATATCTTGATTCCATCCAAGCGTTGCTGAGTTGCTAAAACAGCTAGCAGCAACTTGCGGCTGAGATCAGGTCGATCAAGCTGTTTCATCAGCTGGGCGCGATAGTTCACGAGCTTGTCATCAGCAATCCATTTGATGGCTACATAACGGACAGACTCACTCGGATCGTTTAACAATTCCGGAATATGCTTCGCAGTATCTGGGAAATTTGAACGCCTGAGGGCCACCGCGTAGTGGGAACGGGCCACCGGATCCTCGATCGTTTGCCAATGTCCTTTGGGGTCACGAGCAACGATTCGAATCGCTTCGTTTCGCGCATAGGGATCAGAACTCCCTAGCTCTTCAAGCGCGGTCTGGTAGCTCATTTCAGAAAAGGACTCCCGAGGTTTTGGAGTCAGTTCAACGGGTTGCTTCAACTCAACCCGCCAGATTCTCCCTTGGCCATGCACCGGGTAGTGGGATTTTACCCAATCGGAAATATAGAGTGCGCTTGCATCTTGATTATAAGCGAAATGAACCGGCCGAAACAGATTCGATCCCGAGATGAAATGTTCCCGGGTAGCAGAGAAGCTGCGACCCTTTGGGACGAGCGTATGAAGGTAGACTCGGTTATCGCCCCAGGAGGCTACCAACATTTCCCCAGGACCAAACGGGATAATACCGCAAGCCGCTTCGCCAATTCCAGTGACCATGCCCAGTGTTCCTGGATTCTCTCCCGTCCAAGTCACTAATGGATGATGACCGCTTCGACCGTAGCGAAACTCGTACCCGAAATCACCGCCTGGCACAATGTGAAGGAGTCGATTGGGCGGAGTACTACTCGGGTCGTTATCGGTGCAAAATAAATTTCCCTTTAAGTCAAACGCCATGCCAAACGGATTCCAATGTCCCGTCGAAAGACGTTCCAACTGACTCCCGTCGGTACGGCATCGGTAGGTTGATCCCCCTTCACCCCCTCCGGACAGCCGAGTGCCATCGCTTCCGACAAATGTGTAATCCGCTCCCAAGTTTTCACCAAATCCAAAGGCAAGCCAATCCGGGTTGGCCGGATCAATAGCCAAGCCCCCGACTCCATTGTGAGGGTATTCGCCGCCGGTCTCGCAATTTATGAGGATTTCTGGGTCGGCCTCTGCTTTGGCAAGCTCACTGGCATTGGGGAAGCGACCTACAAACCAACGCGTGGCCACGTAAAGATGTCCATCGGGTCCGAAGAGCAGGTCCGTGCTGAACCGGTCGCCTTCATAAAATACAGAGCGCGTGTCAGATACCCCATCTCCATCGGTATCCTCGAATATAAGAATCCGATCCGTCTCAGGACCTGGATAATCTCGCTGGCGTTGATGCGTGTTATTCTCCTGCACAAACACCCGGCCATCCGGCGCTACCGCGATACCCACTGGAGTTACGATGTCTGGATGCTCGGCAAATAATGAGATCTCCTTTATACTCGGATGATCCAGCCTCGGAGCAACCTCCGCCGATTCAGCGGCAAGACAGGAAACACTGAGCAAAGCAGCAATGCGGAAAAACGGTTTCACAAATGGGGCCTTTATTGGTAGTAGCAGAGCAGAGCGAGTATGACCTGGAAACTGATGAGAAATACAGGTCAGGCGATTTCCGAAGCATGAAACATGTTTCATAAAACTCATGAGACCTACAATTTATGGGCAGGCCGAAGCGTTCGACCCTTAACAAACTCGCCGTTGAGCGACATCGAGGACGGGTGATCGGATACTCCAGGTTTATTCTGAAACAATCGATCCACCACGATGGGAAGAAAGGATTGGATTTTAGATTGGACTCTGTGAAGCCTCAGCTCCACAAACGATCCCAAGCACGTATTTCGTTCCACTCAGGGGTCGGCGCAAAGAGCTTCTCGCCTTCAACGAGGAATTCCTTGACCACTTCCTCGTTGAGCTCCACACCCAGGCCCGGCGTTTCCGGCACATTGACATAACCGTTCTGCACGATTGGTTTTTCTATTCCAGTCACCAGGTCTTCCCACTTTTCCTTGTCCACTGCATGGTGTTCCAACCACATGAAGTTTTCGGTGGCCGCGGCACTGTGCACACAACCCAGGAAGGAAACGGGACCGGCTGCGTGGTGGTGCATGAAGCCAATGCCGTGCGCGGAAGCATAGTCTCCGATTTTCTTGGTTTCGAGGATTCCTCCTGCAGTGTTCGGATCCGGATGCACGATGTCCACCGCATGGTTATCAATTAGCTCCTTGAAGCCGTTATCCAGCATGTAAATATCTTCACCGGTCTGAGTAGGGGTTGTGGTGGACTCGGTGATTTCCCGCCATTGCTTGGTTTCCTGCCAGGGAATCAGGTCCTCCAGGTAGGCCAGGGTATAGGGCTCGGTGGCTTTGGCGATTTTGATGGACTCGTTGAGCCCAAGGTGTCCCCAGTGGTCCGTACCCATGGGAATCTCATAACCGATCTTGGAGCGCATTATGTCGAGAAACTCCATTAGTTTGTCGATACCCTTTTCGGTGATCTGGGTCCGAGTGAATGGGTGTTTCGTCAGACGGTAGCTGCGGTATTCGCTCTTCCAGGGAGTATCGTCGCCGTAGGGAGAATTGATGAGTGCTCCGGGTATATCTTTTAACAATCCGATTCCGATATCCATCTTCAGGGCCGTGTAGCCCATATCGATGCGTTTCTGCATGCGCTCGGCATATTCATGTGGATCGGAGGAGACGGAGGTGTCGCAGTAAAGCCGAACCTTGTCCCGGTATTTCCCTCCTAGTAGTTGATAAACGGGTACGCCATATGCCTTGCCTACAATATCCCACAAAGCCATTTCCACTCCGGAAACTCCACCACCCTGGCGGGCATGGTGACCGAACTGGCTGATCTTCTTGAACAGTCTCTCCACGTTGCAGGGATTTTCCCCAAGCAGGCGGCTCTTGAGAAACAGTGCGTATTCCTTGGCCGCACCATCGCGAACGTCGCCGTGACCTATAATGCCCTGGTTGGTGTAGATCCGCACAATCGGGGTCCGGAATACCACGCCGGAGATCTCGGCAATGCGCATATCCGTGATCTTCAGCTTGGAGGGCGCTGAATTTCGGTTCACATCCTGAGTTGCGTAAGCGATCTGATCCTCGATCGGTGCGGCGGTCATGCCGGCTAGACTCAATCCACCGAGACCGGCGGCTTGGAGGAATTTACGACGACTATTTCCTGGGGTAGAGGGAATGCTCATATTTTATTATGGGTTGTTGGTTGAATCCAAAACTTAGCCCGCATATCTCACAAAATTCGTGGCGAGCGAACGGAGGTCGAGTGCTGGCGGGGGTTTCGTGCAGATTCGGGGGTGAAGCCGGGTCGACACCCTGCAAAGTCCCGAATCCAGGGAAATCCCCGCCAGCGCCGACATACCGGAGCGCAGTAGAAAATTTGTAAGATATGCGGGTTAGGTTAAGACTTCCGGGCCTCGGTGGCAAACTTGTTTACTGATAGGAATTTGCTATTCGGGCTAGGATTTTTAGCCGATTAGACATTTCCGCTTACTCCTCGTCTTCGGACGGAGGTTCCAAGCCCAGCTTCTTCAGTTCGGCATCTCGCCAGTCCTCGTATTCTTTGGTCAACTTGGGATCGCGCGGGCGTGGATAGAGTTCGCTGGATTTATACTTCCCGGTGGCAAACTTGGCTTTCGTCCAGACATCGTGCAGTTCTGTGATTTTGGATCTGCGCGCTACCTCGGCGATAATGGATGCAGGAACAAAGGTAAGTCCTTCCCGGTCGCCCACGACGATGTCACCCGGCATCACCGTCGTTTGACCGATTTGGATGGGTACATTGATGCCGGTAAGCATGACATCCCTGAGCGCACTGACGTGAAAACCGCGAACGTAACCGGGCATCCCTTGAGGGATGATTCCATCGAGATCTCGAATGGCCCCATTGATCACAAAACCATTGCCGGTGGCTGCGTAGACGGCAGCGGCCAGATTGTCGCCGACCATGGTCCCGTTTTCAATTTTTTCGAACAGGTCGACTACCAGAACATCTCCGGGCCGCAGCAAATTGAGTACCCGCTGGTTCGCAGGGACAGGTTTCCCTTCTCCCGGATTGGCATCGGCTTCGATGATGTCATTTACGTCTGGGCGTACGGGCATAAATTGCGCCGTGAATACCCGACCGACCAGTTTCTTTTCCGGTTGAAGCAGTTTCCAACCATCTACCCACTGGTGTTCATACCCAACTCGCCGCAGGGACCCCCAAAGCATTTCTGATGAGGAATTTTTTAGAGCCTCCACGTACTTGTCTGGTACATTAGGGCGGCCATCTTCGAAGCGTTCCCAGGGAGATGCTGCCGTGTATTTGATCAGGTCTTCTTTGGAGAAACCGCTGAGTTGAGCCAGGGAATACGATGTGCTGAGGCAAAACGCCAGAAATGCGATGAGTAGACGGATAGGGGTTGTTTGCATGATACTATTCAGGATTGGAAGACTTTCCGGTCTTTCGAAAATGGCCATTCGCCACGTTTGGCATGGGGATTGTCATAGCCCTCGCCATTTACTGGATTATCTCTGCGGGAATAGAGGATTTGGTTTGGAATAGGAGCCTGGAACCCATGGGAATTTCTTTTCTATATCATCGATTACTTCCACCCCGAATCCCGGTTTATCTGGCAGATCCATGTAACCATTTTCTACAACATATGGTTCCTTGAATACACCCTCATTGAGTGGATTATAGGTCATGTTCAGTTCAAGCATATGACGGTTAGGAATTCCGGCGGTAAAGTGTGCATTCGCCATAGTTGTCAGTCCGCCGTGCCAGTTGTGAGGACAATGGAGCATTCCTTTGAGGTGCGCGATACGGGAAATATACCAGTTTTCGGTAATACCGGTGACATTACAATCACTCTGAATGATATCTATGGCATTCCGGTCGATCCATTGCTTTGCTTCAAATCTTGTTTTAAAAATCTCACCGCTTGAAACCATGACTTTCGAAAGCGCTTCGTTGACTTTTATGTTACTTTCGATATCGCCAAAACGTTCAAACCAGTAAAAATCCAACTCGTCAATGGCCGGACAAAATACATTGATAATTTCTTCCATAGTCACTCCGGTTGCATTCATTGTTTCATGCATCAGTCTGAAATCGGGTCCGACTGCTTCACGTAATCTTTGCAAGATTGGAATGTATTTTTTTAATGTCATTTTACCGTATTCCCAGTTCGTTCCGGTTCGGAATTTCATCCCGATATATCCCTGCTCTTTATAACCGAGTGCTTCCTCGATTAGCACCTCTTCGCCGTTATTGTGCCATTCATGATAATCGCCACCACTTGCATAAAGCAAAATATGAGGATCCGGCTCATTATCAGTGGCAAGGAGTTTATACACCGGCAAATTCTTAGCCTTGCCGATAATATCCCATAAGGCATTATCGACACCGGCCCAGGGGCATCTACCGGTCCAACGATCTGCATCTCCACACGTCAGGAGCTCAATATCAAAGGGATTTTTACCAATAAGTGTTGGTGTGATGAACTCATCTGTGTACTTTTTTATTCTATCGGGACCGGCGTACGGGCTTCCCTCGCCGATACCTACAATTCCCTGGTCGGTAAACACTTCCGTGAGACAGCCGTCAGTTTTCCAGACGATATAATTTCCACTGCGCCATAGATTTCCCTTAGGGTCTTCATAGGAAATCGGAGTAACCCTGACATCGGTAATTTTAATGTTTTCTCGTTCAATTCCTTCGAGTGGATGGTTCCTTTTTCCCAAACCTTTGGATGAGGCAGCTTTGTCCTCGCCTGCACAGCTGGTACCGAGGAATGCAGCGCTTCCACTAGCCGTTGCTGTAGTCAAAAAGGAGCGTCGGGTTATGTGTTTCATGAGTGATGTGTGTGGTGGTTTTCGGTCCGGAGAGGAATAGTCTATAGCGTATAAGGCGGTAGTGTCCAGAATCTATCGCACTTTTAATTTAGGGGTCTGTTGAAGGTTGGGAAATTTCCTAATTCGATAAAGAGGTAATAGTCAGACAATAATTGACACCGATATGCCATTTACCGATAAAACCGGTTGAGTAACCACCGGTTTTAAGGGCCTCGGGAAGCAGAATTTTTTCGGTGGCACATCATTGATGTTGGGAGCGGGAACCATGATACCGGGTGCAGGCCGACCGACATCGTAAACAGGTTGGTGGGGATGGTATTGGCCGGTCATCAAGGCAGCCCGCGTGGGAGAACAGGTTGGATTGGCATAGGCCTCCGTAAACCGCATTCCCTCAGAGGCCAGCCGGCGCCGGCGGGGATTTCACCCGCCAACATCCAGGTCGCGCATCTCGGTGGAGGTGGTGGCGAAACGGTCAATGTCCAAGGACGCGGGATCCTCGGGCAGGAGGTCCTTGAACTGCAGGTCGATGCCGAGGAGGTCATGCAAGGTGTGTTCGTATTCTAGACGGGTCAGGCGGCGGCTGCGCACGCGGCCCCTCTCTTTGGCGTCGATCCTGTCCGCGGCCATCAAAGGCTCCTTGAGGGCCGGGAGCAGCTCGGCCAGTTCGGCGGCTGCGGGACGCGGTTTCTTGGCGGGCGGCATTTCACCATCGCGGATGCGCTCAAAGACACGCTGCCAGATTGCCAACTTGGCCGGGTCTTTCAGATCGAATTCCAAATCCCACAAGTTGAGATCGGCTTCGCTGTCGACGTCGTCGTGGCAGTCCAGGCAATGCCGATCGAGAAAGACGTTCAGCGACTTGGGCGGCGCGGCGAAGCCGACCTTGGCCGATGCAGTAGAAAGAATGCAGGCTATGAATGCAGAAATCACCCTGGGGAGAACCCTCGAGAAGAGGGTTCATGGTGACGGACTACAAGACATGGTACCACTATAAGAGAAAACGTCCAAAAATGCAATCACCCGATCAGGCGAGTTATGATTCTCCATCTTACTTGGGTAAAATTGTTTGTCCCGGAAACCAAAGGAACGTTTCTTGAGAAAGTGGAAGCGAAGGTGGTAACCTGAATTTTTGGATTCATAGGAAAGAAAGTTGTTAATAAGATAATAGAACGAGAGTTATGAAACTATCCCCGATCCTATCGATAATGTCTTTGAGCATCTCAGCCGCTGCCTTGACTGAAGCCCAGACCTCCCCCAGCACTAATGCTTCACCAGTTCCTGGAAAATGATCGCTATGGCATGGTGGGGGATGACGGAGCCTGTCCCTACTTCTGGGCCCAGGGTTCGGATGCCGAACTGACCTCACTCGATGCCTGGCAGATGGGAACGATTTATTGATTTTTTCCGATCCCATGAGAGCCATATTACTGTTTCTGACACTTCTTCCCGGTCTTTCTTCGACACTTTTTTCGGAAAGGCCGAACATCGTTTTCATCCTGCTGGATGATACCGGGTGGAATGCATTGGATATACCGGCCGATCCCGGGATAGCGGGATCGGGTAGCAGGTTTTATCAGACCCCTCATTCCTCGAAGCTGGCTTTATCGGGAGTGCGTTTTTCCATGGCCTATTCGCCGGCGCCCACCTGCGGGCCAACCCGTACGAGCATTCAGTACGGTCAATCGCCCTCGATGGTGGGGAAGTTTGCCGAGGCTTTGCCCACGAACCTGCCTCCGCCTTCGGACGCCATGATCTCTCGCCTGAAAGCCGCCTGGCCCGAATACCGGGCGGCCCATTTCGGGAAGTGGCACCAGCGCACCCGCACGCCGGAGGATATTGGTTACGACGAGAGCGACGGGCAAACCATGAACGCGGAGGGGAATCAATGTCCGCCCGACGATCCCAAATTGACGTTTTCCCTCGCCCGAAAAACCAACGATTTCATGACCCGCCAAGTAGCCGATGGTCATCCTTTTTTTGTGCAGGTTTCCTTTTATGCCAACCACCTGAAGTACATGGCCCTGCCCGATACGATAAGGAAGTACGAGGCGAGGAAGGATAAAGCGACGCAGTACCAAAACTCGGCTCTATGGGCCGCCATGCATGAGGACATGGATACGGCCATCGGAAGCATTGTGGAAACGGTCGAACAGTTGGGCGTCCGGGAGAACACCTATTTTATCTACACCGCCGACAACGGCTATGAGAGCAAGGTCGATCAATGGAAGCCGGTTGAGCAGCGCACCTATCACAAAGCGTATCCCATTCTCTCACACAAATACATGATAAGTGAAGGTGGTCTGCGCGTACCCTTTGTTATAAGCGGTCCGGGTATTCCGGCTGGAAAGAGTTCCCGGGTGCCGGTGGTTGGCTGGGACATCCTGCCGACGGTTCTCGATATGGCGGGAGCGTCTGACCACACTCCGGAAGGCGTGGAAGGAGGAAACCTTCTCCCGCTCTGTCAAAATGGCGGAAAGGGAAGCGTGGAGAGAAAGGATCCCTTCATGGTTTTTCGCTACACCAAGCGACAGGGCAATCTCGACGTTGCCATCGTACAGGACGGGTACAAGTTGCTGCGGGATATCGGCAGCGGTAAGGAGTACCTTTGGTCGCTCTGGGATGACCTGGGAGAACAGAAAAACCTGATCGAAAAATTACCCCAAAAAGCGGCTCTGCTGCGTGGCAACCTGGATGGTTATTTCGAACGGCTCGGATGGGATCAGGAAGAGCATATCAATTACAAAATGGAAAAGAGAAAATGACTAAAAGACTTTGGACGCTATTCATTTTAGCAGTAAGCCTGCTCACTCCCCTCTTCGCAGCCGACCGTCCCAATGTCATTCTGATCATTACCGACGATCAGGGTTACGGAGATGTTTCCGCCCATGGGAGTCCGGTGCTGAAGACTCCGCATCTGGACACCTTCAGGGAGCAGAGTGTATCCTTTACGGACTTTCATGTGGCGCCCATGTGCTCGCCGACGCGGGGACAGCTCATGACGGGTCTCGACGCCATGCGCAACGGATGCACGGCGGTTTGCCAGGGCCGTTCCATGATGCGCGCGGACCTGCCCACCATGGCCAATTTTTTTGCCGATTCCGGCTATGCCACCGGACACTTCGGCAAATGGCATTTGGGAGACAGTTATCCGCACCGACCCCAGGACCGGGGGTTTCAGGAAACCCTTCATCACCGCGCCTGGGGAATCACTTCCTTGGCCGATAACTGGGAGAACCATACCGACGCCTACTTCGATCCGGTGCTTTCGCACAACGGAGTGGATAAACGCTATGAGGGTTATTGCACCGACATCTTCTTTGGCGAAACCATGTGGTGGATCGATCGTCAGGCTACTGTGGACAAACCTTTTTTCGCTTACCTGGCTACCAATACCCCGCACGTTCCCGATATCGTAGCCGATGACTATTCCGACCCCTATCGAGGTCGCCACGATGGCAAATCGATCCCGGCAAAGTTCTACGGAATGATCGCCAACCTGGACGAGAACTTGGGCAAGTTGGAGGCGTTCCTGGAGGATCGAGGACTCAAAGAAAACACCATCCTCATCTATATGACCGACAATGGAACCCAGAGCACGGGCGCCATGAAGATCTTCAACTACGGCATGCGCGATAGGAAGACGAGCGTCTACGAGGGCGGGCACCGTGTTCCGCTCATGGTTCGTTGGCCCGAAGGCGAACTTGCCCATGGTAACAGCGTCGATGAACTCACGCAGGTCCAGGATCTGCTACCCACACTGATTGACCTGTGCGGATTGAAGAACGAGACCGAGATGGCCTTCGATGGCCTCAGCCTGGCCGGCCTGATGAAGGGAACCTCTACGGATCTGCCGGATCGAAAATTGGTGGTGCAGTACCGTACCTCCGGTTCGCCGTGGGACCCGGCGGTGGTCATGTGGGATCAATGGCGGCTCCTCAAACCCAAGCAGGGAAGGCGGCCCCAGGATCCCAACGCGAAGCTCGAACTCTATCATCTGGGTCGAGACCCCGCACAGCAGAAGGACGTTGCCGCCGATCATCCTCAGGTTTTCAAGGGGATGAAGCGGCACTACGAAGCATGGTATGCCGAAGCAAAGAACCTCTTTGACCTCCCACGCTGGATTACGATCGGACACGAGGCTTCCAATCCAATGACACTTTATTCTCAGGACTGGGTGGGAGATTACTGTGATAATCCGCGCGGTTTATCCCGGTCTACCGCTCGGGGCTATTGGAATGTCATTGTAGATCGGGCAGGTGAGTACGAAATCGAGCTTCGACGTTGGCCCAAGGAGTCCGGTAAGCGCCTGACCGATGGCTGGCCGGAGCGAAGCGACCTTGGCAATGCTGCTCGTCCCATTGCCAGCGCCGGATTGCAGGTTGCGGGAAGAAATCAGGTCATGGAAACCCGTCCCGATGATACCCATGCCAGTTTCCGGGTTCGTTTGCCGACCGGCCGGACGCAATTGGAAACCACTTTTTTCGATGCGGACGGAGAGGCTCTCTGCAGCGCCATCTATGTCAGTGTGAGGCGGTTGTAAAGGGGTCAAACGCAAAATGTTAACATCGTCCTCTAATTTCACCTGAAGGTTGATGTGAACCAATCAGATATTAACATTTTGCGTTTGACCCCTTTTTGGCCCTTTATTGCCGTCGAAAGGTTTCGAAATATGAAAAAATGGATACTTAACTTTGCCCTGGCGGGTTTGTTCCTGGTATTGGGAGCCGAGGCCGCCAAGCCCAACGTCATCCTCATCTTTATCGATGACATGGGCTATGGGGACATCGGGGTGTTTGGAAACGAGATCAACCAGACTCCGAACCTGGATCGAATGGCCGCGGAAGGGAATCGACTCACCCATTTCTACGTATCCAACACCAATTGCACGCCATCCCGGGCGGCCCTCATGACAGGCACCTATGCGCACCGGATCGGCATGGATGGAGATGTATGTTTCCCTGGTGAAAGGCGCGGTCTCAATCCCGAGGAGGTTACCATTGCCGAGGCTATGAAATCGGTCGGCTACAAAACCGGAATTTTCGGAAAGTGGCACATGGGCGACCAGTGGGAATTTCTGCCGCTCCGCCAGGGTTTCGATGAGTACTACGGAATTCCCTATTCGAACGACATGTGGCCGGGTAACCTGAAAGGGCATCGCCACACCAAGGAGCCCTACACGCCACTTCCGGTAATTCGAAATGAGGAAATCGTCGCCTATGTGAGCGACGGCATGGATCAGGCTCTGCTCTGTCGTTCCATCATCGACGAAGCGCTCCTGTTCATCGACGAGAACCGGGAGGATTCCTTTTTTCTCTATCTGCCTTTTGTAAGTGTTCACCGTCCCCGTTTCGTCAGCATGGATATCGGCAAGAAGGCGGAAGGAAATATCCACCGCGCGGTTGTGGAAGAGATCGATACGCACGTGGGGCGGGTGCTGGATAAGGTACGAGCCCTGAACCTCGCGGAAAATACACTGGTATTGTTTACCTCCGATAATGGTCCCGCTACCGGGATGAGCGCCGGACCGTTTCGAGGACAAAAGGGAGGACCTGTTTTTGAAGGGCATAACCGTGTGCCGACCATTACCTGGTGGCCGGGGACCATTCTTGCCGGAAGTCGATCCGACCAGATCGTTCCTTCCATCGATGTGCTTCCGTCATTGGCCGCGTTGATTGGAGCCAAGCTGCCAACAGACCGCAAGATCGATGGCCGCAATTCGCTGGATGTGTTCCTTGGAAAGCCCGATGCCGTATCCAGGCATCCGATTCTCTTCTACGAGAACGATGGATTGAGGTTGGGAAATTGGAAACTGGTCAAAGGAGCCAAAGGCGAGTTCGGGCTATACGACTTGGGCCTGGATATCGGCGAAAAGAAGAACCTGGCCGGAAAGTATCCCGAGATTGTGGCTGAGCTGGAGGAAATACTGAACAATCACGCCAGGGAAATTGCGGAAAACTCCCGTCGACCCGGGATGCTTTTCGATGCTGAATATCACCTGGTTGAACTCGGGGACACACCACGGTACCGCGACTATCTGGGGGTGGAGGACTTTGAAGTTTTGGGAGAATAATGAAGAATCAGGAAGAAAGAAGAGGGAACCACAAAAGGCACAAAAGAGCAAAAAGCACAAAAGGCGTCTGCGGCGCTAAAAAAGGCTAAAGGCCGAATAGGAATTAGGAATTAGGAATGGAGAATCAGGAATGAAGAATTGTCTTAGGAGAAAAGGGCTTTCCCTGCGGGGCTCCCTTCTTATCGCGTGTTTGTTAGGCTTTAGCGCTGCTGCAGCTGACAGGCCCGACGTTCTCTTCATCGCCATTGATGATATGAACGATTGGACGACCCTCTTTGATGAGGGCAATCCGATCCGGACACCTAACCTGAAGCGTCTGGCGGAACGGGGCACCTTTTTCAGTCGGGCCTACTGCGCTTCCCCGGGTTGCAACCCATCGCGGACTGCTATCATGACGGGTTATCGGCCCACTACTTCCGGCGTTTACGGCAACCGTACTGCGTGGGCGGAGGTTATTCCCGATGCGGTGACGATTCCCAAATACTTCGAGTTGCATGGCGGTTACGCCACCCGTGGAGCGGGCAAGATCTTCCATCATGGCCCTACCGGAAAGGAGCCCGAGGGTAAGCCGGCCTTCCAGGAGTTCTTCAAGAAACTGGATATTCGCGGACCGGGTTTGAACAAGAACTACAACGGCTACAAAAAGGCCGCAAATCCCCGTCTGGGAGCGCTCGCCTTCGATTGGGGTGTGCACGACAAGAAGATGATTGACGACGACATGTGTGAATACGTGGAGGCCCAGATGGAGAAATCCTGGAACGAGCCGCTCTTCCTCGCCGCCGGTATCTTTAATCCCCACCTTCCCTTCTACGCGCCGCAGGAAACCTTCGACCGTTATCCATTCGAAACATTGCAGATGCCCCCCATGCCGAAAGGGGATCTCGATGACGTCGGAGAAATGGCCCGGCGTATGGTGCGCAAGGAATATTGGATCTGGGACAATACGACCGTTCAGCCTCGCGAGGCTCCCGGAAGTCTGCCCCGCATGGTCCAGGCCTATCAGGCGGCCTCCGATTATGCTGACCAGATGGTGGGCCGCTTGCTGGTTAAACTCGATGAAACCGGTCGGGCGGACAACACCATCATCGTCCTCTGGGCCGACCATGGTTATCACTTGGGAGACAAGGAGACCTGCGTGAAATTTACCCTCTGGGAAAAAGCCAACCGCGTCCCCTTCATCATTGTGGCCCCAGGGGTCTCAATACCAGGTAGTCGCGTGGATCAGCCAGTTGGACTCATTGACATTTACCCGACTCTGCTTGAGCTGGCCGGATTGCCTCCCAAGGCGGATAATGACGGACTCAGCCTGGTCCCTTTGTTGAAGCATCCGGACGGCAAGTGGGTTCGTCCGGCGCTCATGAACGAAGGCCCCGGCAACCATGCCGTCCGCTCCGTGCGCTGGCGCTACATTCGCTATAACACCGGCGAGGAAGAACTCTACGACCACCTCATTGACCCTTGGGAACACACCAACTTGGCGGGAGATCCCCGGTATGCGGGAGTGCTTGCGGAGCACCGCAAATGGCTCCCCATGAAAGAAGCTCCGGGGAAAGCCATGGCTCACCTTCTCCGGCCCCCTCCGCCACCAGGCACAGGTTTGCCGGAGAATCTGTCCAAGCGGCCTTAGCCAGCTGAACGGCTGAAGGCTGAATGGGAATTGGATCCACGAAGGACACGAAGTAAACCATCGAGATCTTGATCGTGATCGAAAATCAACGACTTGGAGAAGGGAATAGACCATAAAAGGCACAGAAGAACTGAGGCCATGGTCCAGAATCCAGTATCCAGAACCCAAGAATAATCTCTCGCAAAGCTCGCAAAGAACGCAGAGAAAGGGGGAGATTTGGGGATGAGGAGGGATTAACCACAAAATCCAAAAAAGAAACATTCGGCTTTGCCACTGAACACTGGCGCTATAGGCGCCTCCCGATGCGCTCCCCTTTAACCATGGTTCCTACTTTCGCTTTATTGGCTATGGCGTTCCTGATGGTAAGTAACGGCCTGCTTCATGCGGCGAGAGAAAAACCCAATATCCTTATCATATTTACGGACGATCAAGGTTATGGAGATGTGGGTTGCTACGGAAATGAGGTGATCCGGACACCTCAGCTCGACCAATTGGCTCGAGAGGGGACAAGGTTTACTCAATTCTATGTCCAGCCCACCTGCGCCCCTTCCCGGTCGGCTCTCTGGACCGGTCGGGATCCTCAGAGAAGTAAGGGCAACAGCATGCCGGCCGAGGAAATTACCATCGCGGAAGGCCTGAAGTCGGTCGGCTACGAGACCATCTGCATCGGCAAATGGAACACGTCCAACCGTCGGGAGATCATAGAGCGCATGCCTTTGGCACAGGGTTTTGATTATTATTTCGGGACTTTAGGCGCTAATGACAATGGAGTGATCCGTTTTCACGAAAACAACGAACGCGCAGGGGAAACAAGGGATATGAGTATCTTCACTCGGCTCTATACCGACAAAGCGATTGATTACCTGCGGCATCGCCGTAATCCCGACAAGCCATTTTTCCTACATCTGGCCCACACTATGATGCACACGGTCATTGACGCTTCACCCGCTTTCAAGGGGACCTCAGCGGGCGGTCTATACGGGGATGTGGTCGAGGAGTTCGATTTTGAAACCGGGCGCCTGTTGGATGCCCTGGACCATCTTGGTCTGGCGGAGAATACCTTGGTAATCTTTACTTCCGATAACGGTCCCTGGAATCAGCCCAGATACTATTTGGATAAAATGGGGCAGCTGGCAGGGATGGGAGCCCCCAGGGTTGAGGGTTGGTACCAGGAGAAAGGAACCATTTTCTGGGGGAGTACGGGAGGACTGCGCGGGGGAAAAGGTTCCGCCTACGAAGGGGGATCACGCGTTCCTTGCATTATCCGTTGGCCGGGAAAAGTGCCCGCCGGACGGGTTTCCCCTGCAATCTTCGCTTCCCTCGATTTTTTCCCCACCTTTGCCAACTTGGCGGGCTTTGAATTGCCCCGAGATCGCATCATGGATGGAGTCGATCAAACCGATTTGATCACCGGAAAATCCCTTGATGGAAACCGTACGAAGTATATCTACAGCCAAGCTAGTAATGGGCAGGCAGTAGGTCTGAGGCGTGGCAAGTGGAAGCTCCTCCTCCCGGGGCGAGAACCCAAGTCTCCTCACCGCTATCTGATGGATTTCGGGTCGAACGATTATGAACTCTTTGACCTGGAAGCGGACCAGGAGGAGCGGTGGAATTTGGCTTATCTTTACCCCGAACTGGTTCGCGAACTCGAAATCGAGTTTAACAAGTTCAAAACATCGCTACAGGAGGAGGCGCCGTTGACGCCAAATAGGAATTAGGAGGGATTAACCAAAAAATGCACAAAAGGCTCAGAGAGAGGGAATTAAAGGAAGAAGGAAGAAGGAAAAATCCTCGTGATCTTGATCGTGATCGTGATCGAACTGTAGGAGCGGCTTTATGCCGCGATAATCTTAGCCACAAAAGGCACAGAAGAGCTTAGGCCATGGTCCAGCATCCAGTATCCAGAACCCAGGATCGAGCATCAAGTAACCAGAATCCAGAATCCAGAATCGAGCATCCAGAAAATCAATTGGCTCCGTGGATAATTTGACCGGTCTTCTTGCTTGTGAAGGTCCAGTTGTCGGGGTTGAAAATGAATGCCGACTTTCCCGGAACATTGGGCGTGTAGGTTGCGGGTAAGTTGCTGGATAGCCTGTCCTTGATTTTCTGATACGCAGGATCTGAAGCCAGGTTCTTCCATTCGTTTGGATCGTTTTGGTGGTCGTAGAGTTCTTCGGTGGCGTCTTTATAACGGATGTAGCGCCAGCGTTGATCTCGCACAGCGGTATTGCCGTATTCATAATCGATGATGCTTGGGTGGGGCCAACTTGCCTTGGGATTTTCGAGCAGCGGTGCAAGGTTGGGACCGTCGAAATCGACGTCACTCTCCAGATCCAACAGACTGACCAACGTGGGGAAAATGGATATCAGATTGACCGGTTGATTGGTCTCCGCACCAGTAATTTTCATATCCGGAGTGACTATGATAAATGGAACCCGGGTCGCTTCCTCCCAGAGTGTGGATTTCATCCAGTGGTCTTTCTCGCCCAGATGAAATCCATGATCTGACCACAGAACTACAATTGTGTTACCTGCAAAAGCTGAACGGTCGAGCGCTTCCATGATGCGTCCCACCTGTGCATCGGCAAAACTTATACTCGCAAGATAACACCGTACGGCCTCCTCCCATCGACCTGCATCGATCGCTGCTTGCATTTCATCCCGTCGATGAGCGGCCCAATGCTTGCCGATCTCCGGAACATCTTCCAGATCATCTTGGGGCGCCTCGGGCAGGTGAACTTCTTTATCTGCATAGAGATCGTGATAGCGTTTTGGAATATACCAGGGCAAATGGGGGTGGAAGGTTCCAACTGATAGGAAGAACGGTTTGTCTTCGGGATGGTTCTTCAGAAAATCGATGGCGTAATCCACTACGACTACATCGTCATAAACGGCTTCATCCCGTGGCAGAATGCCCCAGTCCCGCTCGTCACGGCCCCGCAAATACTCAACTTTGCTGAATGGGTAACCCTCGGGAGGCGGCATCCATTCCGTCCAGGGGTAGTTGAGTTTGTTTGAGCGGGTCCACGGAATATCGGCCCATGGAATACGTTTGTAGGCGTGCCATTGGTCGGGAGGGTTGTTACCTGCAGTGTGGTGAAAGCTCTTTCCGGTTCCTATGACTCGATAACCCTGTTCTTTAAAAAACCGGGGCATGGTCATCGTCTCCGGGTAGTTTGCCCGCAACCACTGACTATTGTTGTAAATCCCGGTGGTGGAAGGCATCAAGCCTGTCATGACAGCGGTACGACTGGGGTTGCAGACTGGGGAAGGACAATGCGCGTTGGTGAAGTTGATTCCCCGTTTAGCCAGTTTGTCCATGTGAGGGGTAAAGACTTCTCCCCCGTAGCCTCCGAGAAAATTGGTCCAGTCTCTCATGTCGTCGACCGAGATCATCAGGACATTCTGTGGCGAAGCTTGAGTCGGCGGAGTGTCCATGAAACCCAGGCCGGACAACAGGATAACTGTCAGGCAACTGATTCCAATCTGACTCAAGCGGTTCATCGGGTGTATTCTGCCAGCAGATTCGTATAAGCGCTTTTATAGAATAGGATGTCTGCCCCGTGAATCAGCAGTTGAGCGCCTGCGTCTCGCATGAACTTCGAGTGATCCTGGTCGAAAACCAAAGTGCCAAAAACTTTGCCCGCCGCCAGCGCGTCCTTTGCTACTTGTTCAGCCGCCTTCAGAACTTCCACATCCTTTATTTGACCAGGTTTTCCGGAGAGCAGTGAGAAATCTCCCGGACCGAAAAAAATGCCGTCCACACCTTCGATTTCGGCAATCTCACGGACATGGGGTAGAGCGGAGGGGGATTCGATCTGGATTAGTATCCAGGTTTCTTCATTTGCTTTTTGAGTGTAGTCATCTGCTGGGTACGATCCAAAATTGTTGTCAGCGCTACCGCCATCGAATCCCCGTTCACCCAAGGGAGCGAACTTCGACCAGCGGATGACTTTCCGGGCTTCTTCGACCGTTTCGCAACGGGGGTACATGATGCCGTGGGCACCGGCTTCCAGCATGCGTCCCATGCGCATGGTTTCCCAGCGTGCGGGACGGGCGAGGACATCCGCGTCACCCACGCGCGCAGCCCGGCAGAGACCGGCAAAGGTTTCCACACTGTTGTCACTATGTTCCAAATCGTACCACAGGAAGTCGAATCCCATCTGGCTCAATACTTCTGTATGAACAGGGTCGATTGACTTTACCAAAGTTCCCAGTGCCAGTCCTCCGTTCTTCCAGGTTTGTTTTACCTTACTAATTCGCATCGTGGATAGGGTAATTAGACGACCCTGAAAAAGTCATAAATATTTGTTTTTAAACACCTTAATATTGATCTTTCATCATCGTCGACCGGCTGAACGTCAATCTGGCTCAAAACCTTGTCAAACAATTTGGTTTGGGGACAGAGAAATTCACTCTCGCCAAGGCGCCAAGCAACGCAGAGAAAGTGGAGTGATGATCGTTTAGAATTTTCAATCAACGCTTCCTTTGGTCGCTCGATCATGCTTCGCCCGAGGGCTAGGGCACGACACGGTCCGGCTTCGCCGCAACAGGATCGCATCGCGAGCAGGATTGTTTTGATTTTTTTCTTCTTGTTGGAGCGGAGCTCCATCCTGTTGCCGACCTTTGTGGCTTCCGCCTTCTTGGGTTACGGCGTGACAGGTGGCGAGAGCAAATCCAGGAGGGCCATCCAACCCACCAAAACGATGATAACTTTTTCAGGGTCGACTAGTTATCTGGCTGGATTTTTTTAATTTCCCTTAACGGAACTTGGCCGTTACATTGTTATCCGCTGGGAAGGAGTAGATTTCCAGCCGTTCACTAAAGCCACATGTCCGGAAGAGAAACAGAGCAGTCCATTTGGTTCGTCGATGTGGTTTTGCCCTGCGAACCCGGATTACGGCGATGGATAAAATCACGCTTTTCTGCGATCCGCGACGTAGATGACCTGATTCAGGAGACCTTTTCCCGCATCTTGAAGGCGCACCGATCGGGCCCGGTTCCCAACCCGCAAGCCTTTCTCTTTGTCGTAGCACGAAATTTGGCCATCAACCGACTGCAGCGAAAGAACCTCGAGTTTCCACCCGAGGCTGAAGGAGTGGATCCTCACGTCTTGGTAGATGAAATGGCCGGACCTTTCGAGTCGGCAGCGTTACAGGAGGAGATCGACGACTTGGTTTCCGCCTTTCAATCCCTGCCCGAACGATGCCGTCAAGTGATGACTTTAAGAAAAATATATGGATTGTCTCAGAAGGAGATTGGAGCGGAATTAGGTATTGCAGTGCATACGGTGGAAGCACAGGTAGGGATTGGGCTTCGGAAGTGTCGCGCCTTCTTCCATAGGCGAGGATATAGACATAGATTTAAGAAATGAAAGATTCGACATCAGAATTTAATGAGAATTCCCCGGTTGAGTTAGCTGCTTCCGAATGGCTGGCTCGCATGGACCGTGGGCTTACAGCGGAGGAGCAGGATCAATATACGGAATGGCTGGCCAAGGATGCGGCCCATAGGAAAGCCGTAGCCAGGTACCAAATGGACTGGGAAGACTACGACCGCTTGGCCGGTATTCATTTGAAAGGTCACGCACGCATTGATCCGGACTTGCTGGCCCCTGGACATTTGCCGCCAGGCAAAGGCAGAAAATTAATCCGGAAAATCCTTGGGTTTTCGGCTATTCCCTTTACCGCATTGGCAGCATTGGTCTTTTATGTCACCTTGACCCAACCCAAGGACTCGTCAGGGCTGAACCTTCAACCTGCCGTTGAATTACTGGCCAGGATCGAGCAGAAAACGCTTGAGGATGGCTCTGTCATCGAGATCAACCGGGGGGCGGTTGTGGAGTCTGACTACACCGACCTTGAACGCCTTGTTTACCTTAAAAAAGGAGAGGCAAGCTTCGACGTGGCCAAGGGTCCCGGGCGACCCTTCATTGTGAAGGTTGCCGGAGTAGACGTCCGGGCCGTGGGCACCATCTTCAGCGTGAGGCTCTCAGAGGATGAGGTGGATGTGATCGTGACCGAAGGTAAGGTGCAGGTTAAACCGGCTGGGCCTGCATTCTTTTCCGAGCAATCCTTTGATGATACTTTTCTGGAAATTGGCCAGCGGGCCAAAGTTGATCTGCACGCCGAATCTCTGGTGGTGGAGGTAACATCCATAGACCAGAGGGAGATCGAGGAGGTACACCTCTGGCAACCCCGACTCCTCGATTACGATCAGATTCTCCTGGGAGAAATCGTGGATGAATTCAACAGGAGAAACCCCATTCAAGTCGTCCTGAATGATCCTTCCCTCGAGACTATCAGTCTAAGCAGTTCGTTCTGGTCGGACAATGTGGAGGGATTCGTTCGTCTCATGGAATCCAGCTTTGATATGGAAGCTGAGTGGAGGGGGAGCAGGGAGATCGTTCTCCGAAAAGCAAACTAGCCCGAAATTTAAGGTAGGCCAAGAGCTTCCAGCTCTGCCGATTTCCGAGAGATGGTTTATAACTGTAAATTTAATATGCCTAAGGTGCCCTATCCACCGGCGCGGCGGGACGCCGTCGCCCTACCATTGTTAGGTAGGGCATGAGCCTTCGGCTCTGCCGTTTAGAGGCTTCTACAATTAAACATGCGATCGGATCGTCACCCATTCACCTTGCTTTTCGCTTTGGCATGGTTTTGCACGATTCTCCTAAGCGCCTGCTCTGAAAAAGCGCAACTACTCGTCGATATCCCGCAAGGGTTGGCCACGAATACGTTAAAGGAATTTGCCCGCCAGACAAACGTGGAAATCCTCTTTGATCGTCAAAGTGTTTCCGGCGTAGAAACGAATGCGGTGAAGGGGAATTATGATCCGGCCGCCGCATTGCGGATCATGCTGGAGGACACCCCGTTGGGAGTGGACATCGAAAACGAAACGGGGGCTTATGCGGTTTTTAGGAAGGAATTGTGATGGAAAGATTTTCGAATTCGGAAAACGGATTCTGTCACTGAACAATGATACCCAATTTTAAAATAGATTTACCAGAAAAATATGTAACTAATTTTTTGTTTAACGGAAAATTCGGCGTCGACGGTTAACTGTACTGGATGACTCTGGTACTTCTAACCTTCAACGCCGATTCGAAGTTTCCCAATAGATGGGCGAATCAACATCCATTTTTCGGCGTGGGCTCTACCCTGCGGCATTGTTTCTCCTTATGATGTCCGCAGGTCAGATTGCCGCACAAACCCGTTCCTTCGATATAGAAGCGGGTAATGCCAATACGATGCTCCGAGAGTTTGCCCGACAGGGGCTGGTAGATGTCGTGATGGATCGCCGAAATGTCCAAGGCGTTCAGACCAACGAGGTATCGGGGTTGTTAGAACCGAGAATTGCGCTGGAGCGCATGCTCGAAGGCACGTCACTGGTTTTCAAAGAAGATTTGGAATCCGGAGCGTTTGCCGTGACCCGGTCGGAGATTCCGTCTCCAGACCAGACAACTCAAAACACTGAACCCCAAATATTGGACGAAACTGAAATGAACGCAAAACAGAACAATTGGTTAAAAACATTAGCTGCTGTATTGACGCTTGGCATTCTAGGTGGCCAAGGTGGGCTTTCCGCGCAGGATGAAGACGATGATGAGAGCATCTACGAATTAAATCCTTTCGAAATCGATGCCTCAGGAGACACAGGCTATTATGCCGAGAATACATTGGCTGGCAGCCGACTCAATGCCAGTCTTCGCGATACGCCCGCCTCCGTCCAGGTCTACACCAAAGAGTTCCTCGAGGACATCGGCGCGACGAATTTGGAGGATATTCTCAATTATTCAGCAAATGTCGAACCAGGAGAGGGCGATGAAGAATCTTTTTTCGGAGGCCATTTCGCCCTGCGTGGTAACGTCAGTTTCCAACCTAGAGTACGTGGATTGGCCAGTACTCGGGCCAGGGACTATTTCAGATCGGAATTGCCCTTCGACACATACTTAATCGATCGGCTCGACGAGTCTCGCGGGCCGAATGCCCTGCTCTTCGGAATTGCCGCTGCGGGCGGTATTCAGAACCAGACAACCAAACGAGCCTCGGTAGCGGATAACTTCGGCAGTGTAACCTTCCGTACCGACGAGGAAGGCCTGATTCGCGGGGAGTTCGACTATAATAAGGTCCTTGTAGAAGACAAGCTGGCTGTTCGATTGAACGCCTTACACGCGGATGGGGATGGTTGGAGGTTAAATACCTTCAACCGGAAGAAAGCCGTTCATGGGGGTCTAACGTGGCGTCCGGATGATAAGACCGTTATCCGCTTGGGTTATGAGTCCTTTAGCCAGGACGATATTCCCAGCAACATCTTCGTGGGATTGGATGATTTGAGGGTCTGGATCGATGCGGGCCGGCCTACTTTCGACCTGTTTTCGGAGAATCGCATTCCCGAAGCCAGCGAAAGCGGAAGGGTAAGCGGTGGCTTTCGAAACACCGTTATTCGGGCTGTGGGAGGACACCCCAATCCCCCTCGTACTCGGGTCGCCATAATTGAAGGCGGAGATCCATCGTTCGAAGGCACAGTGATTAATGTCTCCAATTCGTTGCAAACGGTACCGTGGCAGGATAGGGGGGATGGGCAATATACCTTCCATTACCGAATTGCCCGGGACGAAACGGATTATCCCTATGACGTGGCCATGAATGGTCCGGCGAATATAAGGCGTCTGGACGCGGCTGATTTTACTGCCTCCGTGCAACGTCAGTTGGCCGAGGACTTTTTTATGCAGCTGGACTATAGCAAATGGAGTTACTACTGGGCCGCTCTGCCTAATAATATATGGGTGCAAATGAGGGGTGATCCCAATGAATTTTTCGTGGGTCATGATGGGCCGGCGACCGCGATTGCTAATCCCAATGTAGGCGGCACGTTCGCGTGGTCGCCGGGGGGCACCCATGATCGGTATGATACGGACGCGGATCAAGAAACCATCCGCTTGACCTCCACCTACGAATTTGACTTTGCCGAACGCGGCGATGGGGGACTCTCCAATCTGGGTCGGCACCGGTTTGCCGCTGGTCTGGAACGTCGGGATTACAACTGGGCCCGACCGCATCGTCGCTTGCAATGGCGCGATGACGCGACGGGTGGGCCTGCCTATGATACGAGTCAGCCTGGTGGAGTTTTGAATCGCGTTGCCAGCATGCATTACATTGACCTGAACGACCGGAGCACGTGGAACGGGACTACACTCGAACGCGTTACTGGTGGAGCACTCGACGGCGTTTCAGAACGTTTTCCCGATCCGCTCGATCCCAGTCGCACGATCTATGCGGAGTGGGCGCTTGACTACGCGGGGCAATATGATTCCAACCAGGAAATCGACACTTGGATGGTTTCCACCCAAAGCTTCTTTTTCGACGACAAGCTTGTGATCACGGCGGGGTATCGGGAAGACGATGGGTTTAATAAATATTTTCTGTATGAGGCAAACGCGAACAACTCTGATTATATGCGCACGGGCGAATTCCGCCCCACGGATTGGAAGGTGGATAGTTTCACGGCGGGCGCCGTTTTCCACATAAATAACCAGCTTTCGGTATTTTATAACCAAGCGACTAACTCCGATATTCCTTTGCCCGAGAATAACATTATCGGGTCGCTCGAAAAACCGGGCCGACTCGGATTTCCGGGAGAAGGCGAAGGCGAGGACTACGGGGTCATGGCGAACTTGTACAACGGCAAAATCAATCTTCGCGCAACCCGCTACACTTCAAAGGGGAGGAACGTTTTCAAATCCGATGGCCTTCTCAGTAACTTACACGATACGACAATAGAATGGTGGGACGATATTGGGTTTGGTCTGCCGGACGATCCTCCCGGGCCGCGCCGGTTCGCGAGCCCCGTTAACCGTGTAACATATACCGGAGAAAGCCAAGGTTACGAATTTCAGATGACGGCCAATTTTACAGATAACTGGCGCGCCGTGTTCAATTATTCTTACACGGATAAGGAGCAGAAGGATGTCGCTCCCTTAGGGAACCTATGGTATGATCAAACGATCGAATGGGTGACGCGTACGATTCAAACATGGGACACCTCAACCATAACCCAACAGCAGATAGATGCCGGAATCATTCCGACTAACGATCTTGACGAGTTTTTGCTCGAGGACGGCCGCACAGCTACTGAACAATTCGAACGAGTCACCAATGATAGGAATAATCGTTTTGTGCCCGGCGCTCCGTTCGGTGTTCGCCCAGCCAAGTTCAACTTCTTTACGAACTACACGTTCAACGAGGGTTCCTTACGGGGTTTCTCCATTGGAGGAGGCTACCGATATCAGGGCGCTAACGCCTTGCACTGGGAAGACGATGCCAGCGGCAATCGGACGAGAATCTGGGGCGAATCGACCGGCTATGTCGATGCGATGGTCCGCTACCGGACTCAAATGAGTATTTTCGGAAAGGATGTCAGGGCGTCGTATCAGATAAACGTGCAGAACCTCTTTGACGATAACGATCCGGTAATCGGTAGGTATTGGAGGAACGACACTTCGGCTGATCCGGACCGGGCTTACTTCGTTGACCCACGCAACATCCAGTTTTCCGCGACCTTCGATTTCTAACAATCGCATTGGATGCTATCGCTAGCCCGCATATCTCACAAAATTCGTGACGAGCGAACGGAGGTCGAGTGCTGGCGGGGGTTTCGTGCAGATTCGGGGGTGAAGCCGGGTCGACACCCTGCAAAGTCCCGAATCCAGGGAAATCCCCGCCAGTGCCGACATACCGGAGCGCAGTAGAAAATTTGTGAGATATGCGGGCTAGGACTTTGGCTTTGTTTGTTTAGCGTTTATTGAAATCGGTAGTTTCATTTAAGCTCCTCGCGGAAGGGTCCGCGAGGAGTTGCATTCTTGTTGATAATATTCCTGTCAACTTAGCCAAGAAAGGAAACGCATTGTATCAAAGGTATACTACGTTGGAGATTGGGCCGTTCAAATTGGGCCGATTTACGCAGAGACCTCATTCAATCATGCGGCCAAGGGGCTCGACATGATTATCATCACCACACCGGCGCTCATTGTCGCAGGCTTACTGGGGACTTCCTTCACGGCCTCGTCACAAGAGAACAGCCTCACTCCTTACACCAATGCCTCCGAGGTCCCGCAAACGGTTGTTGACCTCTGGAAAGACTACGACCCTCGCAAGGAAGATCTCGAGGTCAAGACCCACATGGAATGGAAGCAGGATGGCGTTGTCTCCCGGCTCATTAGTTTTAAGGTGGGCACGTTCAAAGGCAGCGATTCCCGCATTGCCGCTTACTACTGTTTTCCGGACAACGGCGAAAAAAATCCCGCCTTTGTCTGGAGCCATGGCGGCGCCCAGCGAGCCCACCGCAACCGCGGTCATGGCTTTGCCACCCAGGGCTTTGCCACCGTGGACATCAACTGGCTGGGACGCCCGCTCGAAGCGGACCTCGACCCTGACAACACGTGGGGAACGGACTGGGGCAAAATCGACCCAACCCATGGAGGGAACTTTTACCCCAAGGCCCTACGCAATGATTGGAAGAGCAGCTTCCACCCGGATGAGCACAGTGTGGATCCCATCATGAGTCCGCGTAACTCGAACTATTTCATACTCTCCCTTGCAGGACGCCGCGCGCTCACCTTCCTTGAGCAGCAGCCTGAGGTTGACCCCGACAAAATCGGCTTCGCCGGCTTTTCCATGGGTGGCACCATCACCGCAATGACGGCCATCGACAAGCGCCTCAAGGCAGTTGCTCCCTTTGTCGGGGGCACGGCCAACCGTTATCAGAACTACCCCGGCATGAACTCGGGAGGTGTCATCGCGGGAAGTGACATTGACGATATCGGAGATTTGAATCTCTACAAAAACACCATCGACCCTGGCGCCTACTGGAAGCACGTCTCCGTACCTGTCATGTTCATCACCTCGTCCAATGACCAACACGCCACCCTGGACCGTATCTACCAGTCCATGGACTTGCTCCCTCATGACAAGTGGCGTGTTACCTGCAACATGCATGACCAACACCGTCCGGGACCTGAGCAGTGGGTCATGCTTGACCATTGGTTCAAGCAATACCTCGCCGGCGTTGAGCAGCACATCCCTGCCACACCACCCTCTACTTTTAAAATTGAGAAGAACACCGCACACTTTACCGTTACTCCCGCCCAGCAAGAGCGCCTCCTGGGCGTTGAGATCTACTACGGCTACGCACCGAATACGATTACCCGCTTCTGGAAAAAAGCCGAGGCCACCAATGAGGCGAACACTTGGAAAGCCGAGTTGCCCGTGCACCCCAAGCTTCCACTCTACACCTTCGCCCTTTGTCGCTATACCCTGCCCGAGGAGAGCAGAGCCTTTATGGGTAGAACCAAGACCTTTACATTGAACTCTTACGAACACACCCACATCCCCCGGGAAATTGACCTGACTACCTTCGACAATCTGCCAAAATCAGGCCTCATCGATGACTTCTCCAATGGCATGGCCAACTGGAGCAGCCGTGATCAAGCCAGTTTTAAAACCTACAAATTCCAAGACCCTGAGCTCGACACGACCCCAGGTAACAAACTCGCCATCACCCTGGATCTCAAGCAAGGAAAAGAACTCCTGATCGGCCTGGAGATCGATAGCAAATACATTGGCCCCGGCAAAGATATCGGGAAATTTCATTATGAACGCAAGGTCCGCGGCAATGGGCCTCAGACCATCCTGCTCGAAGCCGGGGACTTTAAAAAGGAGCCAACCAATAGCAACGACAAACCCCTTGAGTGGTCTAAATTGTCGACCTTCACCATCACCCTCATTGACGACAAAACAAAACAGAAAATCAAACTCGCCAGTCCGGGAGGCGCCGAGATTCTCAAACGCATTGAGCTGGTAAAACCATAGACTCTCACAACAAGAAGGATGCCAGATGGAAATTGCGCTGGAGAAGCGAACAAAACGTTGCACTGCGACGGCTTAAAACCGCCCGTGAACGCAATCGTGAGCATTGGAGAAGTTATGAAGAAAGCGATGCATGCCATTTGCGCATTCTGGGTTATGGGAGCCCTCTTGGTTATGGGTTCTTCTTGCGCGCATATTGCACAGGCGCGAATCGAGGAGGATCAGGTGAAGGTCATGTCTTACAATATACATCGCGGCGGAACGATGCTCGGGCAACTCTTGTACCAAACGGTCAAGGTGATTCAGGAAGCAAAGGCAGATGTTGTCGGCGTTCAGGAAACGCGTTCCCCTTACGGTGTCAATGCGGAGCAGTTGGCGCAGTTGCTGGGTTGGAATTACTACGAGGACCATTGGAGCTGCATCTTGACGCGTTTTGAGATTGTCGATCGCCGCGACGGCGGTATCAAAATCAAGCTGACTTCGGGCCGGGAAGCCTACGTCTTCAACCTACACCTGCCATCCAACCCCTATCAGCCATACCAGCTTTTGAGCATCCGTCCAAAATGGTACAAGCACTGGAATACTCCCTTCATCAAAACCGAAGCCGAGGCGATTGTCGGCGCGAGAAAGGCGCGCGGTGGAGAACTCTCAAGCCTTCTCAGGCAGATACGTTCCCTCCCCGACAAAGAGACTCCTGTTTTTGTGGTAGGCGATTTCAACGAGCCATCACACCTTGATTGGACCGAAAAAGCTGCCAAGGCCGGTCGCCATCCTCTCAAGGTGGCATACCCGACTTCCCAGGAGATGGCCAAAGCAGGCTTTGTCGATGCCTGGCGCGCGATCTATCCCGACGAGATGAAAAAGCCGGGCTTCACCTGGTCGCCCCTGACCAAGGCCGATGATCCCAAGGATCACCATGATCGCATCGATTTTGTATATTTCAGGGGCAAGGACATAGAGGTAACCGACGTAAAGATCGTAGGGGAAAACGAAGAGAATGCGGACATTGTTGTTGCGCCCTATCCATCTGATCACCGCGCGGTGGTCGCGACGTTCACACTACTCAGTACTCCAACATTGAAAAAGACAGCTACTGACAAGCCGGTTGCAGGCGACGGCAAATAGCGGCCCCTGATCCGCAACCGTTCGGTATCAGAAAAAAGAATACTATAGGATGCACGACAGATTTTTACATGGAATCCGCCTGACGGTTTTCTCAGGGTGTGTTTGGGTCGGCATCGTCGTCCCGCCAATGGCAGCTGAGAAACCCGGCGCCAAGCCAAACATCCTGCTCATCATGGTGGACGACCTGGGCAAGGATTGGATCAGCTGCTACGGCGCAGAGGATATCACGACCCCGAACATCGATGCGCTCGCTAACGGGGGAATGAAGTTTCATAACGCTTACTCGATGCCGTCATGCACCCCTTCGCGTGCGACCCTCCTGACCGGCAAATATCCCTGGCGCAACGGCTGGACCAGTCACTGGGACGTTCCGCGCTGGGGAGTGGCCTACTTTGACTGGAAAAAGAAGGAAAACACCACCTTTTCCCGTCTGATGAAAGAACTTGGCTACGCCACATGCGCGGCAGGCAAGTGGCAGATCAATGACTTTCGGATCGAACCGCAGGCCATGAAGAAGCACGGGTTCGATGACTGGGCAATGTGGACGGGCTTCGAGACGGGCAACGAGGCGAGCGCTGAACGCTATCAGGACGCTTACGTCAACACGCCCGATGATGGAAGCCGGACCTATGCCGGCAAGTTTGGCCCCGATATTTATACCGACCACCTGATCAACTTCATGCGCCAGCATAAAGATGAACCCATGTGCCTCTATTACCCGATGGCGCTCGCGCATCCTCCGCAGGTTCCCACCCCTGATGAGCCCGAGGTAACGATCCACCTCGATAAGCACAAGGCCATGGTGCGCTACATCGACAAATTGGTTGGCCGGCTAGTCGACACACTTGACGAACTGGGGATACGCGAGCGCACCATCGTGATCTTCACATCTGATAACGGTACGGTCCCTGGCGTCACGGGCACGCTGAACGGACTCAGGGTGAAGGGCGCAAAGGGATCAGCAGAGGAACTGGACGTTTGTTCTCCCTTTATCGTGAACTGCCCGGGGGTCGTCCCGGAAGGCGTCGAAACCGAGGCCCTCACAGATCTTTCAGACCTGCTACCCACCTTCGTAGAACTCGGAGGCGGCGACACTCCTGAGGATCTCATCATCGACGGGACTTCTATTGCCCCTTTGATTCTGGGAAATGAGAACGACACCGAGCGAAAGTGGATCATGGCGCTCGGATTCGGAGCCGCTCGGCTGACTGAGAACGGAGTGAGGGGCCAGACGGATTTTGAGAAGCGCGTCATACGCGATAAGCGGTATAAGGTCTGGGTCTCCAGAGGAAAGAAGGTCATTCGCCTGCACGATCTAAGGAAGGACCCGTGGGAGAAAACAAACCTTCTTGATAGCGACCTCGCGGCGCACAAAGAGGCCCTGCAGAAGTTTCAGGTTGTCGTCGACTCTCTTCCCGATAAGGATGCCCACCCCCTATATGAGCCAAGAGCTTCCAATCCATGGGACATGAAGTTGAGCGCCAAGTAGACCGAATAATCTCGGAACCCAAGGAGATACAAGATGCCAATCATTTTACCACCGATCACTCGTCGACAATTCGTAAAGCGCTCGCTCGCTCTTGGCGGCACGGCTATGATGATGCCTCGCGCGTTGGCCCTCGCGGATAGTGAACGTGCTGAGTTGGACCAAAACCGAGTTGCTTTGCTTGCGGATACGCACATCAGCGCCGATCCAAATCGGTTCTACCCGGGGACGAAGTGGCCTGGTTCGCCCGTCAAGGAGTCCGAGCATGAGTGGGTGAACATGGCGGATTGTCTTGCGCAGGCGGCCAAGAGCGTAATTGCGCTCAATCCTCGCCCGGCTCACCTGATCGTCAATGGCGACTGTGCCCTCAGCAAAGGTATAGAAGCTGAATACAAAGAGTTTTTCAGGCTTGTGGAGCCGATTCGGGCCGCGGGCGTGACCGTTCACGTGACGGTCGGCAATCACGACAATCGTGAGAACCTGTGGAAATTGCTCCCGTTCCTGAAAAAAGAGCGCATGGGCGTTCATGCGGGCGTGATTGAACTGCCGCACGCGAACTTCGTACTGGTGGATTCAGGAAGAAAAGGAGTCTTGGGAGACAATCAGTTGAACTGGCTCGCCGAACAACTCGACGAACGAGCGGATAAGCCTACCCTTATATTTGGTCACTTCAACCCGTATCCCAACCGCGGCGTGCGTCCCAACCTGGGCATGCATGATGGGTCGTCTCTGTTGAAACTGCTTGCCGAACGAAAGCATGCCAGGGCCTATGTCTATGGCCACACCCATGAGTGGCAATATGATCGACGGGACCATCTCCATCTCATTAACCAACCGGCAGTCAGTTACTATTTTGGAAAAGGCCATGCGCATGGCTGGGTCGATATGAAGCTCACTGAAATGTCCGCTGACCTGGAGTTACACTGCATCAACCCCAAGCACAAGCAGCACGGTGATCGGAGACAGATCAGTTTGAAAGGCTAGCCCGCACCAGTGCCGACATACCGGAGCGCAGTAGAAGATTGGGAGATGTCGCATTCGCTCGGTAAGTGAGAAATGCGGGCTAGGAAACATAGAGTTAAATGCGCCGCTGCTTCGCGTTGCTCTTGAGGGTCAGCGTGAACAAAGAATCTGTCGAATGAGAGCCATTAAATTATTATCCCTTGTTGTTACAGGCTTGTGCGGAGCGACATTCTGTCTTGCCGCTCCAGTGCCTGATAAGCCGATTATTGTTCGCGTTGCGGCTTACAATGTTGAGTTCAGCAGAAGCGCGACCCCCAAGCAGGTTGGCGAAATGTTTAAACCATACAACTTGGACATCATTGGGTTCAATGAAGTTCCTGATGGCGACTGGACAGCTCGCGTGGGCAAAGTACTGGGAATGGAACACAGCTATGTAGGCAAGATCTCATCGGCAAATCATAAGGACAAATACAAATCGATACTCAGTCGGACGCCACTCGAGGGCACAACAGAGCATGAACTGCAGGTTTCACGTCGACGCTGCTGGGATCCCGCGTCGGTCGTACGGGCCGCAACAAAGATCGACGGCCTTTCAATCGCATTTTACTCGTTACATATCTGTAAGTCGGGCGCAAATGATGGCCATGCGCATAGCCTTGCCACCAAGGTTCTACCTGAGGAGGCAACTGAGAGGGTTATCGTCGTTGGGGATTACAACAACAACATTGGCGACGCTGCCATGAAAACGGTCGAGGGGGCAGGATTTAGACCAACGTGGAACGATCTGCAGATTGATGTCTCCAAGGAGTTTACATACAACGCCCAAAACCCCGAAAAGAATCTCGGTGTAATCGATCACATTTTGTACAACAATCTGTCTGGCGCCCAGGCAACAGACGGAGGCATAATCGAACTAGAAAAGCCTTTGTCAGACCACAAACCCGTTTGGGCGGAGATAGTGTTCCCTCGGAATCTCGAGAAAGTGAAGCTCGACAAGTAAGAAGGTAGAGTTTGCTAACAAAGCGTTGCACTGCGACGCGGTAAACCTCGCGGGTTAGAGCAAGGCCACGGCAGACGGCGAAATGACAGAAGTCAAAGCCTTGGATATAAGCGACCTCGGCTTGGTTCATTATCTAAAAACAGGAATCGTTGAAGCAACAAGCTTGCAACGGAACCAATTTGTCTCCAATCCCATGAAAAAACCGGAAATTTGGATGCGATGAAGATATCATTAGGAGTTATTATTTTAGGATTGATTGGGGTGTTTGCTTTGGCGGGGTCGGATAGGCCAAACGTCATCATAATTTTTACCGATGATCAGGGATACGGAGATTTGTCGGCGCACGGGAATCCCATATTGCAAACACCCAACCTGGACAAGCTGCATGGGGAGAGCATTCGCTTCAGTAATTTTCACGTTGCTCCGGTTTGTACCCCGTCCCGAGGAGAGTTGATGACCGGTTTGTATGCTTTGCGCAACAAGGCCTCCATGGTGCCGGCCGGACGAAACCTCATGCGCCGCGATGTCGTAACGATGCCGGATGCTTTTGCGGCCAATGGCTACGCGACCGGACTGTTTGGAAAATGGCATTTGGGCGACACCTACCCTCATCGCCCCATGGATCGCGGTTTTCAGCGTGTGGTCTGGTATAAAGGATGGGGCCTGGCTTCGGAAATAGAATACGACAACGATTACTACTATACGCGTTACCTCGATGAAATGGAGGTTAAGTACTCGGATCGGTTTTGCGCAAATCTCTGGTTCGACAAGGCAATGGAATGGATGGATGAGCAGATTGAAACTGATCGTCCCTTCTTCGCCTATATCGCTTTGAATACGCCGCACAGTCCCTTTCATTCCTTGGAGGAGGACTTTACAAAGTACAAGGACAAGGTCGATGATCCATTGGTGGCCCATTTCTTTGGGCTTATCAGGAACATCGACCAGAACTATGCCCGCTTGGATAACTGGCTCACGGAGAAGAAAATTCGCGACGATACCCTGATTGTCTTCATGACCGATAATGGCACCTCGCGAGGCGAAAGGATTTTCAACGCGGGGATGCGTGGAAAAAAGGGCAGCGGTTATGAAGGGGGTCATCGTGCGATCTGTTTTATGCGCTGGCCAAGCGGCAATTTCGGAGCTCCCCGCACTATCGACTACGCCTCCCACATCACCGATTTGCTGCCGACCTTTGTGGACCTGTTTGATTTCGAACTTCCTCCGACCGCCTTCGCATTCGATGGCCTCAGTTTGAAGGAAGTGCTCAGCAACCCGGAAGGATCCTTCGGAGACCGCAAACTCATCGTTCAATTTGGCAGCAGGCATCGGCCATCGAAATACTACCGAAGCTGTGTGGTATGGGACCACTGGCGCTTAAACGGAGAAGGGGAGTTGTACGATATCAGTCGGGACCCGGGGCAGGAAAACGATGTGTCCTCGCAATTCCCTCAGATCACCGCGGAGCTGAAAACTCATTATGACCATTACTGGGCTTCCATCGAGGAATCCATCGAGGTGGTCGAGCCCGTCGTTATCGGGCACGATTTCGAGCCCTACACCGATCTCACCTGCAACAATTGGGTGGAAGTAGACTTCGATAATCAGAGGCGGGTGGCCGAAGGAAATTCCATGGGCGGGATCTGGCAGATTGAGGCGGAAAAAGGCGGCAAATACAAAGTCCGACTCAGTCGTTGGCCCTTTCACGTGAATCGATCACTGACCGAAAAAGGTCCTGCCACCACCATTGGCTCTATCCCCATTGACCCGGGGCGCGCCTTTCCCATCGCCGCGGGCAGTTTAAGCATCGATGGCGGAAACCCAATCATGGCACAAGCCGACCCCGGCGATACTACCGTTGAGTTGCATATCGAAATCGAGGCCGGCAGGCACACCCTGCAGGGATGGTTTCATGATAAAACCGGCAAAAAATTGTCGGGCACCTTTTACGGACGGGTAGAAAAGCTGTGAACCTAAAATAATTCACCACA
This sequence comes from Opitutales bacterium, assembly GCA_965204545.1. Taxonomy (GTDB): domain Bacteria; phylum Verrucomicrobiota; class Verrucomicrobiia; order Opitutales; family UBA2995; genus JAABVD01. Next base: position 3,277,796 of record CBDBFA010000003.1, read on the forward strand.
GAGAACTCAGAGGACACAGAGGGAATTAAAGGAAGAAGGAAGAAGGGAAAATCTTCGTGATCTTGATCGTGATCGAACTGTAGGAGCGGCTTTACCCCGCGATCCCCTTAGCCACAAAAAGCACAAAATTCCTGATTCTTCTGTCTTCTGTGCCATTTTGGGCAATTTCCCATCCGTGCCTATCCGTGAAATCCGTGGTCAGATCCCTTCTCTAAGTCGTTGAATTTTCGATCACGATCACGATCACGATTGAGATTCTTGATATGTGGGCTAGGCCAATACCCCTCTGACCACATCGCCGTAGACGTCGGTCAACCGGAAATTGCGGCTGGCGTGGTGGAAGGTCAGGCGTTCGTGATCCAAACCCAAGAGGTGGAGAATGGTGGCGTGAAAGTCATGCACGTGCACGGGATCCGAGGCGATCTGCATTCCCAACTCGTCCGTGCTGCCAAACACGTGGCCTCGCTTTACACCTCCCCCGGCCAGCCAGCAGGTAAATGCCTTGCTGTGATGATCCCGTCCGCCCGGCTTGCCATGGGCGGTGCGACCGAATTCGGTGCAGCCGATGACCAGGGTGTCCTCGAACATCCCCCTCAATTTAAGGTCCTGGAGCAAGGCTGCAATGGGTTGGTCGATCTTCCGGGCCAGTTTTTCGTGGTTGGTCAGTTTGGTGTGGTTGTCCCAATTCTGGTTGGACCCGGTGTCGATCAGTTCGATAAAGCGGACTCCCGCTTCCGCCATGCGCCGGGCCACGATGGTTTGCCAGCCAAAACTTTGTCGGTCATCCCGGTCGATGCCGTACATGCGCAGGGTTTCGTCCTTTTCTTGGCTCAGATCAAAGAGTTGTGGAGCCAGATCCTGCATGCTGGTGGCGGTTTGAAAACTCAACATCCGTGCGGCCAGGGCCGGGTCGAGGGTGCGGGTCTGGTAATGTTGCTCATTTAACCGTTGCAACATGGCCATCTCCCGTTTCTGGAGGTAGCTTGGGTTGTCCTCTTGACGGCTCAGATAGGGGATGGGTTCGTCCCCGGGAGTAATACGCACTCCCTGATGATAGGCGGGAAGAAAGTGGCTGTCCCAAACTTGGGCCCCGGCATAGGGTTTTCTTTCCGCAAAAACGATGTAAGCGGGCAGGTTTGTGTTTTCCGTGCCCAAGGCGTAGCTCACCCAGGCGCCGATCCCGGGCAGGGCCGAGCCATTGGAGCCGGTGTGCATGTGCAGAGTGGCTTCAAAATGATCATTGTGATCGCCGTGCATGGAACGGATCAAACAGAGATCATCCGCCATCGCGGCCAAGTTGGGGAACAGATCGGTCATCACTATCCCGCTTTCCCCCTGCGGCTTACTTTGCCAGGGTGAGGCCACCAGAGCTTTTTCATCACGAAAGACCTGACCATGGCGGCGATTCAGTTCCGGCTTGGGGTCAAAGGAATCGATATGGGAACATCCGCCCGTCAGAAAAAACATGATGACCCGCTTGGCCTTCGGGGCAAAATGGGGAGCCTTTGCCGCCAGGGGATGAACTTCCGCGGTGGGCGAAGCCAGCAAAGGCACCAGCTTGGAAGACAAAAGGGAACCTCCCGCACAAGCGCCGCCCAATGCGGCCGCTCGTTTGAACATTTGACGTCTGGATAACCTCTGCATCTTCATCCGGATCCCATTATTCTATGAAGCAAAATTCATTGCTGGCCAGCAAAATGTGACTGATACTGGCCCAGGCCCGTAAATCCCGCTCCCGGGAGTCTGAGTTGTGGTCCAATTGCTCCCGATAATCTCGCAAATAATTCGCGAAGTCCTCCTTTTCCATCTCGGAAGGCGGACGCGACAGAGCCAGTTGGTAGGCCATGGATAACCTGTCTGCCGTTTCCTGGCCGGCTGCGAGCAGGCGCTCGGCCATGGAGCGGGCGTTGTCCCGGATAAAATCGCTGTTCATCCAGAATAGAGATTGCAGCGGCACGGTGGAGATGCGCCGATTGCCGGTGCATTCGTTTGTATCCGGGCCATCGAAGGTGGCCATGTAGGGGCGCTTGCCCAGGCGTCGCGAGGGAAGGTAGACGCTGCGGTATTCGTGGTCGTAATCCTCAAAAAAGGGGCGGGACTGGGTGAAGGGATACTCGTTGTTTTCATCCGGTTCGGGAAAGGCGTGGCGACCCGGATTGCCCATTTGCAGGCGACCGCTCACGTAGAGGATGGCATCCCTGATGGGTTCCGCCTGCAAACGGTGGCGGGGATAGCGCCACAACCCTTCATTTAACGGATCCCGACTCATTTTCTCCTCCGGCATTGCACTGGAACGCCGATAGGCGGCAGAGGCCATGATCAGACGATGCATCGCTTTGACAGACCAATTTTCCTCGACGAATCGATGGGCCAACCAGTCCAGCAATTGGGGATGAGTGGGCGGTTTCCCCTGGTTTCCGAAATCATTGGAGGTCGGGACGAGACCCTTGCTGAAATGATACTGCCAAATGCGGTTTGCCATCACCCGCGCTGTGAGGGGATTTTCCGGGGAGGCGATCCAGCGGGCAAATTGCAGGCGCCCCGATTGACCGGCGGGAATTTCGGCTTTTTTCGGCTCGATACGGTGGAGGAATCCACGGGGAATTCTCTCCCCCGGATCCTTGGGATTGCCCTTTCGAAACAAAGGAGAATCACCCGTTCCCTTGGCTCCCATTTTGTCAATGACCGCATAGGCGATTTCCCCTTCCTCAGGCAGGGAAACGAAATTCTTTCGCTCCCGTCCGTGTTCGGTGCCGGGATGGGGATACCGGGTACTGGAAAAATAGCCGTAGAGGCCATAGTAATCCTTTATGGAGATGGGATCAAACTTGTGATCGTGACAACGCGCGCAGGAAAGGTTCAGGCCCAGCATACCTTTTCCGATGGTGGTCAGGGTATTGTCGATGATCAGGTGCATGTCGTCATAGGCCCGGTTTCCGAAACGGCGGGCCAGAGCCACGTACCCCGTCGCGATTATGCGCTGGCGGCGTCGGTTTCCCTTTTCTTCCTTGGCCCACAGATCGCCCGCGATTTGCTCGATAATGAACTGGTCGTAGGGCATGTCCCGGTTAAAGGCATCGATTACGTAGTCGCGGTATAAACGGGCCTCGGGGATCGGTGTATCGGCGCCGTCCCCGGAAGTGTCGCCGTAGCGCGCCAAATCCAGCCAGTGGCGACCCCAGCGCTCCCCGTAATGGGGCGATGCCAGCAGTTCATCCACTACAGTGGCAAAGGCATCGGGGGAATCATCGGCCAGGAAAGCCGCCACCTGATCCGGGGTAGGGGGGAGCCCGATCAAGTCGAAATAGGCGCGCCGAATCAGGACCCTCCGGTCGGCCGGTCCATTGGGCTCAATGCCCCGTTTTTCCAGTTGAGCCGAAATGAAATAGTCGATCTCACTTCCGGCCATTTCGACCGCGCTGGTGGGCAATTCTACCGCCGAGACGGGCTCAAAGGCCCAGATCAAATCGTGGGAGGGATCTACCGCGGCACCGGCCTGCAACCCCAGGCCCGGAATCAGGAAATTGCCCAGCAAAATCCCTGCCGCTAGATTTTTCCCCTTCATGCCTTCTATCAGCTTGGGGAATTTTTTAATTTTGGCAAACCCCAATAGTAATAACCTCGGATGGGGTAGGGCTGACCCCATATATTCGATTACAGGTTCATGAAGTCGAGGATGGAGTGGCTGATTTTTCCGCTTTGGAGGGTTTCGTAGTCGCCGGGGAGGGAGCCGGACGGGCGTGGGGTCAAATGGTTCAGGTAACGAAAGCGGAAGGTGTTGTCCCCCAGCTTGGAGAACATGCTGCCCATCCGGATTATGGAAGGCTGGGTTTTTACCCAGGGGGTGTCGGGCTCCAGGTTTGAAGGAAAGTTGATATTGTGGACCAGACCCCGGGAGTTTTCCTGTCCCGCCTTGGCCGCGGCGAACTCCGCGCCGAGTTCGGCGGCCAAATCGATGCGCCGCTTGACCTGGGGAGAGGGATTACCCGGGGACTTCTTGATGGCGTTGAAATCCTCATTCTTCAGGTGGAAAGACAATGCGACCGCCGGTATGCCCCAAGCCGCGCCTTCCAATGCCGCCGCCACGGTTCCCGAACTCAACAACACGGGCGATAATACATTGTAGCCGATGTTGATGCCGGAAACCACCACTTGCGGAGGCCTGGGCATGAGATGGCCGATGGCTATGTTTACGGCGTCGCTGGGGGTTCCCCCCACCTGCCAGGCCTCGACACCCGGGTATCCCTCGAACCGGGTTACCTCGACCTCCCGGTAACGTGAAACGGCTCTTCCGATCCAACTTTGTTCGCGGGAGGGAGCAGCCATGCAGACCTTGCCGAAATCCTGTAGTTTTTCGGCGATCGCCCGGATAAAATAGACCTGGATGCCATCGTCGTTGGTGACCAAAAAAGTGGTTTCCATAATAAAGAGGGAAGAGGGAAGAGGGAAGAGGGAAGAGGAAAGAGTTCAGAGGTCAGATTCTATTCGCGATTGAATTGTCTTCATTAAACCAACCAGCATAGATGAGATTTCTTTCGACTCCTGAATCCATGCGTGTGCAATTGGTTTCTCGATGTAGCCAATTTCTTGCCCAATATAGATTTGGGTTCGAAGTTCGCCACAAGAACCTTTGGCGTATCGAAGGAATTGTAAAAACTCCTTTTGAGATATCCGATCCATACCTTCCGCGATATTGCTTGGAACGGATAGGCCGGAACGACAGATCTGGTCTTTGAAAGCGTAATCCTTCAAATCGGCCATTGCCATGTAGATCTCTGCACTCATTCGTGCCGATCTTTTCCAGACATCGAGATCTTCGAATTTCATTTTATGGAGCATTCAGTGTTAAAAAAGAGTGCAGTTTTGCAATACGTCCTTTTGGTGGGCACTGATCACTTCCCTCTTCCCTCTTCCCTCTTGGCTCCCCCGGCGTCCAGCTGGGTTCGGAAGGGGTCAGGCCTAGATTTTCAACATGGGGACATGTCAAAAATCAAGGCGCTGACCCCTTCCTACCAAGATCACGATCACGATTGGCGGCGCAGCCGCCCACTGAAATCTTCCCTCTTCACTCTTCCCTCTTCCCTCTTGGCGCCGCAGGCGCCTCTGGCGCCTTCAGCCTTCCTTGGAGACGGGTTCCCTTTTCGCTTTATTTCGCGAATGCTCCCGGTCGGCCATGGCGGCTTTTCGACTGAGTTTTACGCGGCCCCGGTCGTCGATTCCGATGCATTTCACCCAAATCTCGTCGCCCACTTTGGCTACGTCCTCGGTTCGGCGCACGCGAAAATCGGCCAGTTCGGAAATGTGCACCAAGCCTTCCTTTCCGGGCAGAGCTTCCACGAAGGCGCCGAAATCCTTAACCGATTTTACCGTTCCCCGATAGAGCACGCCCACTTCGATTTCGGCCGTGAGCAGACGGATTTCTTCGTAAGCCGCTTCTATGGACAGCTTGTTGTTGCTGTAAATATAGACCTTTCCACTGTTGTCTTCATCGATTTCGATATTGGCGCCGGACACCTCGGTAATCTTGCGAATGGTCTTGCCGCCGGGTCCTATGAGCAGCCCGATCTTCTCCGGATCGATCTGAACCTTTTGGATGCGCGGGGCATTTTCTTTCAGGTCGGACCGGGGTTCGGCCATGGTTTCGGCCATGACATCGAGTATATCCAGGCGGACTTGACGGGAGCGCTCGATGGCTTGGCGGGCAATTTCCAGAGGAAGGCCGTTGATCTTCAAATCCAGTTGAAAAGCCGTAATTCCTTCCCGTGTTCCACAGATTTTGAAATCCATGTCCCCGAAATGATCCTCGTCGCCGACGATGTCGGTCAAAACGATGTGCCGGTTGATTGTTCCCCTGTCATCTGTTTCGGTGACCAGGCCGATGGAGATGCCGGCCACCGGCGCCAGGATGGGGACACCCGCGTCCATTAGGGCCAGACAACCGGAACATACGGAGGCCATGGAAGTGGAACCGTTCGACTCCATTATCTCGGATACGATGCGCACCGAGTAGGGAAACTCGTCCTCGGCCGGAACGACCGGCAGCAAGGAACGTTCCGCCAAAGCCCCGTGCCCGATTTCACGGCGGCCCGGGCCGAAGAAGCGTCCGGTTTCCCCAACCGAGAAGGGAGGAAAATTATAGTGCAAAATGAACGATTTCTCCTTGGACCCCCCGGTGATGGCGTCCAGAGACTGGGATTCGCTCATGGCGCCGAGGGTGAGCAACCCGATGGATTGGGTTTCCCCCCGCGTGAAGATGGAAGAACCGTGCACCATGGGCAGGACATCGGTTTGGCAATTGATGTGGCGAAGGTCATCGGGCGCCCGGCCGTCGGCCCGTTGCCCGTTTTGCAAAATACCTTCCCGGTAAATTTCTTTCTGCAGAACTTCCAGCGCCATTCCGAGTTGGTTGGGATCGTAGTCCTCGTCCCCGAATTTTTCCAGCATGGCCGCATCGGCCTCTTCCTTGAGCTCGGCGATAGCCCGGCGGCGCTCGAACTTCTTGGGTGTGTAAACGGCGCTTCTAAGACGGTCTCCCAGGAGATCGCGCACGAACTGCAGGTTCTCATCGGTTACGTTATAGAGTTCGAACTCTCGCTTTTCCTTGCCTGCAATGGAAGCCAATTGCTTTTGAGCGGCAATGATGGGCTGAATCGCCTCCTGACCGAATTGAAGGGCTTCGATGAAGCGTTTCTCGGAAAGTTGGTCGGCCGATCCTTCGATCATGAGCATTTCGGATGCGGTTCCCACGTAAATGAGATCGAGATCGGAGTCGCATTGTTGTTCATTGGTCGGGTTCACGACAAATTCGCCATCGATGTGTCCTACGCGCACGCAACCCACCGGACCCTTCCATGGGATGTCGGAGAGAAGGACCGCGGCCGAGGCCCCGTTGACCATGAGGATGTCGGCATCGTTAACCAGGTCGGTAGATAGCAGGTTTCCGATAACCTGGACCTCGTTCATGAACCCCTTGGGAAAAAGCGGGCGCAGTGGCCGGTCGCACAGGCGGGAGGTGAGAATCTCTTTTTCGGATGGCCGGCCTTCGCGTTTGAAGTATCCGCCCGGAAACCGGCCCGCGGCGGAATATTTTTCCCGGTAATCGACCGATAGGGGAAACCAGTTCTGGTCCGGACGCAGTTCTTCGGCCACGGTGGCGCAGACAAAGAGATGGGTATCGCCAAGGGCAATGGTTACGGCGCCGCTGGCTTGCCTCGCGATATCGCCGGTTGAAATGGTTATGCCGAGTCCATCGACTGTAATCGAATGTTTCTGTTTCATTTTGGGTATCTTTCTATGTGTTATTTCTTTTACAGGCGGAGACTTCAACAATGAGGCGCTCGGAACCCCTGGGGTCTCGATTACCAAATCCGCCCTTTCTTCAAAGTTGCAATCCATCCCGGTATCGCTTGGGGGACACGGATGAATTTCATTAATGGGTTAGACGAAAAATGTGCCGGGATCAGCGGCGCAGCTTCAAATCTTTCAGCAGTTGCTTGTATTTGGCCAGATCGTGTCTCTTGACGTAGTCGAGCAGCTTTCTGCGGCGGCTGGCCAATGCAATCAAACCTCTACGCGAGTGGTAATCCTTGCGGTGAACCCGCAAGTGGTCGGTGAGCAGGTTGATGCGCGCGCTGAGTAGGGCGATTTGAACTTCTGAGGAGCCGGTATCGTTATCGCTTTGGCGAAATTTTTCTATGATCGGCTGTTTATCAATCTTATTTTTTTTCGACATTTAGGGCTATTTTGAATTTCACGACGTTTGGCCTCGTGGCCTGGATCCCGCCGGAGCCGGATCCACCGTTCGTCTCTTGGAGTGTCGCGGAGAGAGGTCCTTGTCGGAGGCCTCTGCTCTAACGGTTGGCCGGTAAAGATGGTGGCCGGAATTTTCCAAGGCAAGGCTATTTTGGAAAAATTTGCCCGCTTTCCCTGCCCCTGTATCGGCGGGGCTTCAGACCTTCCAGGTGTTACGGCTGTAGAGCAGTTGGTGGAGGTCGCCCTGCCCACCGTTTTGAGCGATGGCGGCATCCAACTGATGTTGGATTTGGGTATCGTAGGCAGGTTTGGCCACTTGCCGCAGGACCCCGATTGGTATGGGGAAGTCCGGATATTGCATTTCCGCCAGCATGGAGGCATAGATGGAGCCTCTCCGGGTGGGGTCGTGGATCAGAATCCCTTTCTCTTCCGCGGAGGCGCCGTTCAGGGGTACGAGTTCGGGCATTCCTCCGCCGGTCCAGGCCACTCCGCGCCTTTCCGTCTTGCCGAAAACCATGGGTTTTCCTGCTTCCAGAAACAGCATGTTGTCATCCCGGGATTCTCGACCGTAAACCGGATCCCAGGTCTTGTTGTTGAAGATCACACAGTTCTGAAATATCTCGATATAGGCCACCCCTTGATGCCGGTCGGCTGCCTTGAAGATTTCGATCATGTGTTTCGGGTTGTTGTCGATGGTCCGGGCGATAAAGGTGGCATCCGCGCCCAGGGCAAATAGAATGGGGTTCAAGGGGTTGTCGATCGAACCCATGGGAGTGGTTTTGGTCTTGGTCCCGACTGGTGAAGTCGGACTGTATTGTCCCTTGGTAAGACCATAGGTACGGTTGTTGAAGAGCAGGATATTCAGGTTGATATTCCGCCGCAATGCGTGCAGCAGGTGGTTGCCTCCGATCCCCAGACCGTCCCCATCCCCGGTGATCATCCACACCGATAGGTCGGGATTTGCCACTTTTACCCCGGTTGCGACGGTGGGGGCCCGGCCGTGAATGGTATGAAACCCGTAGGTGTTCATGTAGTAGGGGAATCGGCTGGAGCACCCGATTCCACTGATCACTACGAAATTTTCCTTGGGGATCCCCAATTCCGGCAAGGTCCGCTGCAGCGCGTTCAGAATGGCGTAGTCTCCGCAGCCCGGACACCAGCGGACGTCGTTTGGGGCTACGAAGTCCTTTTTCTTGAGGGATTCTTGCGGAAGGGTTTGGGTAGCCATGTCGGTGGTGGGGTGGAAGGATTCGATCAACGTCTCAGCGCTTCCTGTATGTTCTGAACGAGTTCCTGTACTTTGAAGGGTTGTCCCTGGACTTTGTTGTAGCCGATGGTATCCACCAGGAATTGCGAACGCAGCAACAGGCTCAATTGACCCTGGTTTAATTCCGGAACCAGTACCTTATCGAAATTTCCCATAATTTCCCCCAAGTCCTTGGGAAGAGGGTTGAGGTGCCTCAGGTGTAGACTGCTGACGGAAAACCCCTCGGCCTGAAGAGAGGAACAGGCGGCGGTAATGGCGCCAAAAGTGCCTCCCCAACCAATGACCAGCAAATCGCCGAAGGATTCCCCGTTTACCTTTGTCGGCGGGATCGAATCGGCGATGCGCTCGATCTTTTCGCTGCGCATCCTGGTCATGTGTTCGTGGTTGGCCGGATCGTAACTCACATCGCTGAAGGGGTCTTTTTCCAGCCCTCCGATACGGTGTTCCAGCCCTCGTTGACCGGGAATGGCCTGGGTTCTAGCCAAGGTTTCGGGGTCGCGGTGAAAAACCTGATAGGGTTCCCCTTCCCGGGCAAAGGCTACTTCGATGGTTGGAATGGAGGTGGGATCGGGAATCTTCCAGGGTTCCGCCCCGCTGGCGATGTAGAGATCGCTCAGCACGATGACGGGGGTTGAATAGGTCAGGGCGATCCGGACAGCCTCAATGGAGGTTTCGAAACAATCGCACGGGCTGTTGGCGGCGATAACCGGGAGGGGCGCGTCGCTGTGCCGGCCGAAAATAGCCTGGGTGAGGTCACTTTGTTCCGTCTTGGTGGGAAGGCCCGTGCTGGGACCCGCCCTCTGAATGTCGAATATGATCAGTGGCAGTTCGGTTGAAGTTGCCAGGCCGATAAATTCCGCTTTCAGGCACATTCCGGGACCACTCGTGCCGGTGGCGCCCAGGTTGCCGGCATAGCTGGCTCCCAGTGCAATACCAATGGCGGCAATCTCGTCCTCCGCCTGAAGGGTTTTTACTCCGAAATGTTTGTGCGCGGCCAATGTTTCCAAAATGGAGGAGGCCGGGGTTATCGGGTAACCCGAGTAAACCAATTGCCGGTTGGCCTTTGCCGCCCCGGCGATCAAGCCGAGCACCAGCGCCTCGTTTCCGGAAACCTTTCGGTAGACGCCGGATTCCACTTCGGCCTTGGCCAGCATGTAACGGTTGCGGGCGGTCTCGGTAGTTTCCCCAAAATAATAACCCGCTTTCAAGACCATGATGTTGGCTTTAGCCAATTCCGGGTAGGGCCGCCCCCACTTGGAACGAATAAATTCAATGGTCGTCTCCAAGGGACGGCTGTAGATCCAATACATGAAGCCCAGGGCAAAGAAGTTTTTGCAGCGAAGCTTGTTCTTCTGGTTCAGTGGGGAATCCCTGAGCGTTTCCAGGACGAGGAAATTGATGTCGATTTCCACCACTTCGTAATTCTCGGCAATTTGCGAGTCCAGCAAGGGATTGGCGGCGTAACCGGCCATCCTCAAATTGCCCTTGGTAAATGCCGCCTTGTTGACCAACAGCATTCCCCCGTCCACCAAGTCGGACAAGTGCACCTTGAGTGCCGCGGGATTCATCGCCACCAGCGCGTCCGGAGCATCCCCCGGAGTGAGGATTTCTGTGCTGCCAAATTGAATTTGAAAGGCGGATACCCCAGGGACGGTACCGCGGGGAGCCCGGATTTCGGCGGGAAAATCGGGAAAAGTAGCCAGGTCGTTGCCAAATATGGCGGTGCTTTCCGTGAACCGTTCACCAACGGTTTGCATGCCGTCGCCGGAATCCCCGGCAAACCGGACGACCACAGTTTGCAGTTCCTTGAAGTCTCGAGTTTTGACGGACTCGCTGTCCATGTCGGTCAAGAGGGAATCTATTCGGGAAGTTGGGAAATTAACCGATAAGTCCAATGGGTAATTTTCGGTTAGTCAACTTCTATGGGTATTAGATTTTTTCAGTTTGAGCAGGCGCAGGATTACCAAATATTAAGGGAGTGGATAGAAAGGCTGAAGGTTCTGAGATTAATCGTGATCGTGATCGTGATCGATGGATGGGAAGGAGTGTTGGAGTATTGGAATGGTGGAATGGTGGAGTAGTGGAGTGATGGAGTGGTTAGAAAGGCTGAAGTTGCTAAGATAAATCGTGATCGTGATCGAAGGAATGATCGGAATAAACCACTACTGCCCACTAGCCACTGACCACTAATAATAGGGTTGGATCTCAGCCTGAACGGAGGACGATTTCCCTGATTTCCGTGCCTTTGAGGATGATTTTCAGGCGCTTCAGGATTTGTTTTCGGCGCAACCACATCTCCTGTCTTATCACGGAATTGCTTACCGCGACGAAGAGACGCCTGCCCCGGTCCAGTCGCACGGGAAAGGAGTGTTGGGAGAATCGTTCTCCCACGATGGTCATCCAGTGGGCCGCGATTTTCTCCTCCGGCCGAGCCCCCTGGATATGGAATCGTTCGATGAGCCGTTCCATCACGGTGTCCAGGCCAATTTCCTTGCGCATGAAGGCGCGGGTGGGGGAAGTGGGAAGGCCCTGGAAGTCGGCGATCAGGTTCATGGCCCGCTTGTTGAAAGGTTGGTTTTCAGGTGTATTCGGCACAGGATAGTCATCCATTCAATACCGCGGATGGGGATGGGGCAAACCGAATTTTTCCGGTCGGTTTATTTAAGCCTCCGATTATGAGAGGCGCCCTCGGCGGAGTAGGGTAGGCAATGCGGCAATGGATGGCAGGACACATTTCGGGTCTACCCCAGGGGGAATTTGCCGGTTGACGAGGAGGGATTTCCAACCTGCCCGGGACGCGGCTTCCAGATCTTCCTCGCGGCTATCCCCCACGTGGAGGAGAGCCTGGGCCGGGGAATCGAGGTGGCGGGCGACCAGCCGGAATATTTCCGGGGATGGCTTCTCTACCCCAATTTGGGAGGAAATGAAAACGTCTTGGAAGAAAGCCCTCAATTTCAAGGCCTCCAAGAGGTCGTAGATCCTTCGGTCCCAGTTGGAAACGATTATGAGCCGAAACCCATCCCGGCGCAATTGTCGCAGCACTGTTCTGACCTGGGGAACTCTCTTCCAATTCTCCCCCGAGGCAAAGGCCTGCCCCAGGGCTTGGAAAATGGATTCGGTATAGTATTCTTGCAGAATGCCCCTGACGATTTGCTTCCATCGGATCCGTTCTGCTTCCTCCGTTACGCGGGGGAGTGGTTGGGATCGCGCCTTGTGGAATTCGGCGGCAAAACGCCGGTTCAATTCCCCCGCCGGAAGGTGGATGCCGAATGAGTCCAGTACCTTGGCGTAAATCGCCCCGACGGAAGGATTCGGTTCGAATAAAATACCGGTTGCGTCAAAGCTGATAATTCGGATAGGGAATGGCGTCATGGAAAGGTAACGGAAATAGACGGAGAAAACCGGATTTGACATAAACTACAATGGTAAATCCTCCGGCCCCCGGGTTTGGGATAACCGGGCCCGGATTGAAATTCAATCACCGCACCTTTTGACATGTTGATTTTCAGACTCAGGCGTTCCGGACGAGTCCTCCTGCCCTGGATTTTGGGTTTGGCGGCTCATTTGGGGTTGGCCTGCCTCAATGGAAAAGAGACCTTTGAGCGTTCCTTTGACACGGTTTGGAACACGGTTAACGAGTCCTTTTGGGATGAGGACTTCAATGGCGTAGACTGGGAACAGGTTGGGGCTCGTTACAGGAGAGAACTCGGCCGGATCGAGGACCGCAGGGATCTGGCGGTTTTGCTTCAATCCATGCTCGACGAACTGGGCCAGTCGCATTTCCAAATCCTCAACGCGCCCTCGGACCCTTGGTTTTTGGCCCCCGAGGGAGGTTACACCGGAATTTACCTGAAATACACCTCTGGAGGGACCTATGTGGTGCGCGTTGAACCCGGCTCGGTTGCCCATGGAGAGGGGATTCAAGTCGGCTGGAAACTGAAATCCATCGATGGCAAATCGACCAGGCGCATCATCCAATCCATTCAGCGCGCCGATATCCCGGAAAAGCGAAAATCATTTCTCATTCAATTGAACCTTGGCATCCGGATAAATGGAAGCACGGGAAAGCAACTGCGCACTGACTGGTATCCATCGCATGGCAGGGTGGTAAGGATTGACCTCACCCCGGCCCGGGATGAACGCGAACTCTCCGAGCCAATAGGATTTTTACCCGGGCAGAGGCTCGAATACGAGGAGACTTATTTGCGGGATCGGGCGCTTTACCTCAGGTTCAATTATTTCATGCCGGCGCTAATGGAGAAAATTCGCCGCGCTATCGAAACGGCTGAGGGACGGGCCATTGGATTGATTCTGGATCTGCGCGGAAATTATGGGGGGCTGACCATCATGGCGGCCGGAATCGCCGGACTGTTGATCGAGGAGCCGACCCGATTGGGGAAAATGACCATGCGGAAGGGCCATTTGAATTATCAGGGTTATCCCCAGGAAAAGCGGTTTACCGGACCTGTAGCCATCCTGATCGACCATTGCAGTATCTCCACTGCGGAAATGCTCGCGGCCGGTCTTCAGGAAGCGGGCCGGGCCCGGCTTTTCGGGGAGGTTTCCCAAGGTAATTCCCTCCCTTCGCTCTTCAAGAAACTGCCCAGTGGTGATGTATTGCAGTACGCCATGGGGGACTTCACTACCCCCAAGGGGATCCGCATAGAAAATAACGGGGTTGTTCCCGACGTGTTGATCGACCCGGAGCCCGAGGCCTTGGCGGCGGGAATGGATATCCCTTTGCAATCGGCTTTGGAGTGGCTTGGAATAACGCTTTCTTTGGAGGGTGATGATGAAGTTTGAACGAATCTTCGGGTATGGGGCAGGGGCCCTGATCCTTCTCCTGTGGGCTTCGGTTTTTTCCGCGGAAAATCCTCCGGACGAGCGAGCCGCGGTCGAGGAAATTATCGAACGATACATCGCATCGCAGGGCGGCCGCGAAAGGATGAATTCCCTCCGCAGAGTGGAATTGGAAGGGCGAATGGAATTGAAGTCGCAGGGCCTGAATTTTGAAGTGCGGCAGAAGTTGCAGACCCCGGACAAGGTATTTATGGTCTCGGAGGTTCCCGGATTGGGCACGGTTCGTCAGATCCTGAATGGTGACCAGGGGTGGGAGAAGCATCCCCTGACCGGTACCCGCTCCATGGAAGAACGTGAGGTCAATGACTTTTTGCGCGAGGCGGATCTGCAACGGGACCTGCGCTTGTTCGAGGTCTACAAACAAATTCGTTTGGCCGAACCCGAAGAGATCGAAGGCCATATGACCCGCCATCTCGTATTTTTGGACGCAAACGGCAAGGAAGAGCATTGGTACTTCAAGGAAAACGGGGATTTGTTTCAACAGGTCCGGGACGTTCCCATTGGTCCCGGTGGGGAAGTTGAGATCCGCCAGCGCCATTACGACTTTACCACGGTGGAGGGATTCCGGTTCCCCAAGTTGGTCCGGCTTTACCATCCGGCCTTTGAAGCCGAACTTACCATAACCAAGTGTCTTATTAATCCGGAGTTCGATCCGGCCATCTTTCAGGTGCCAACGGCACCAGTGGAGAGTGGCGAGTAGTTAGCGCCTGCGGCGCAAGAGGAAAGAGGGAAGAGGGAAGAGGGAAGGGGGAAGAGGGAAGAGGGAAGAGTTCAGAGGTCAGATTCTATTCGCGATTGAATTGTCTTCATTAAACCAACCAGCATTGATGAGATTTCTTTCGACTCCTGAATCCATGCGTGTGCAATTGGTTTCTCGATGTAGCCAATTTCTTGCCCAATATAGATTTGGGTTCGAAGTTCGCCACAAGAACCTTTGGCGTATCGAAGGAATTGTAAAAACTCCTTTTGAGATATCCGATCCATACCTTCCGCGATATTGCTTGGAACGGATAGGCCGGAACGACAGATCTGGTCTTTGAAACCGTAATCCTTCAAATCAGCCATTGCCATGTAGATCTCTGCACTCATTCGTGCCGATCTTTTCCAGACATCGAGATCTTCGAATTTCATTTTATGGAAAATTCGGTGTTAAAAAAAGAGTGCAGTTTTGCAATACGTCCTTTTGGTGGCCACTGATCACTTATACTGCCCCCACTTAAGGAAATGATGGAAATAAGAGAGTGATCAATCAAGGATTACTCGACAATGAAAAGACGTAAATGGACGGCTCAACAGAAGCTTCAAATCGTAATACAAGGACTGAAAGGAAACGTGACGGTAGGCGAGTTATGCAACCGCCATCAGATCAGTCAGACCCAGTATTACCAGTGGAAAGATCGTTTGCTCAAAGACGGATCGAAGATTTTCAATTATGGAGGTCCGGACCGCGAAGCTGATCGTTTAAGGAGGGAAATCTCGAAACTCAAAGGCATCATTGGGGATCTGACCGTAGAGTTAAAAAAAAACGACGACGAGTGGCTATGAGGCGGCGTAAACGCAGTCAAGCGGTGATGGAGCGAGACAAGCAACTGCTTGAGTTGATCGAGCCCATCAAAGCCGATCACCCGGCCTGGGGCTATCGTCGGGTGTGGGCCTATCTGCGATACCGCAAGGGCCTGGCGGTGGGCAAGAACCGGATCTACCGCATCCTGAAGGAAAACCGGTTACTGGCGCAAAATGTGCGCAAATTAAAGGCAAAACGCTGCTCTAAGGGCAGCAAACCAACCACGGACAAGCCCAATGAGCTGTGGGGCATCGACATGACCAAAATCAAGGTCGAGTCCTGGGGCTGGCTGTATCTGGTGGTGGTTAAAGACTGGGGCAGTAAAAAGATCGTAGGCTGGTCCTTGTCGGTCACGAGCAAGACCAGGGACTGGCTCGATGCATTGGAAATGGCCGTGCAGCGCCAGTTTCGCGAAGGCATCCGCGAGCATGGCGCCGTCAGGTTGGTCAACGACAACGGCTGTCAACCCACCTCGGCAAACTTTATGGCGGCCTGTCGGGTGCTGGGCATCGCCCAAATCTTTACTTCCTACAACAACCCCCAAGGCAATGCCGATACCGAAAGGTTTTTTCGCACCCTCAAGGAGGACCTGATCTGGCTCCATGAGTGGTTTAGCTTCGAGCAACTCCTGCAGGCGCTCAAAAATTGGATCGAAAAGTATAATGAAGATTTTCCTCACTCAGAAATAAACCACCGGACACCTCAACAGTTTGAGGACCATTTTAACCCATCAATCAGTAACAAATACTCTCTAATTGAATCTTGAATTAAGTGGGGGCAGTACACACTTCCCTCTTCCCTCTTCCCTCTTCCCTCTTCCCTCTTCCCTCTTTCCTCTTCCCTCTTTCTTCCTCTTGGCGCCGGAGGCGCCACTACAACTGCTTGTCGTATAGTTCGGTATAGAGCGGACTGCGGTTGTAAAGTTCGCCGTGGGCGCCATCGGCGATGAGTTTGCCTTTGTCGAAGACGAAAATCCGGTCCGCCAGCCGGATAGTGCTGAACCGGTGGGCGATGATTATCACCGTCTTACCGATAACCAGGGAATTCAGGGCTCGCTGAATTTCCTCTTCGCTTTGGGCATCGAGAGCCGAGGTGGCTTCGTCGAGGATGAGGATGGGTGAGTTGCGCAAAAAGGCCCGGGCGATGGCGATACGTTGTTTTTGTCCACCCGAGAGGCGGTCCCCGCGTTCTCCGGCCAG
This sequence comes from Opitutales bacterium, assembly GCA_965204545.1. Taxonomy (GTDB): domain Bacteria; phylum Verrucomicrobiota; class Verrucomicrobiia; order Opitutales; family UBA2995; genus JAABVD01. The sequence continues at coordinate 3,294,438 of CBDBFA010000003.1, forward strand.
GGTCTGGTACCCCTCTTCGAGTTCGGCGATGAAGGAATGGGCGAAGGCGTTGCGCGCGGCCAGGTAAACATCTTCTTCAGAAGTATTCTCCCGGCCCAGCCGAATATTGTTAAACAAAGTGTCGTTAAAGAGCACCGGATGTTGCGATACGATGGCGATATGGTCGCGCAGGTCCCATTTGCTGAATTCCCGGATGTCGGTGCCGTTGATCCGGATACTTCCGGAAGTGACCTCGTAAAGCCTTGGGATCAACTTTGCGAAGGTGGATTTTCCGGCCCCGCTCGGTCCCACCAGAGCTACCACCTGGCCGGCAGGTATTTCGGCTTCGACCCCGTGCAGGACGGGCGCCTCGGTGTAGGCAAAGGATACCTTGTCAAACAGGATGCTGCTCTTGCCCTGAGGCGCCGGTTTCGGGTTTTCGGCATCCCGGATGCTGTCCGTTTCGTGCAGGATGTCGTTAACCCGGTCGATGGCTCCCCGGCATTTCTGGATATTTCCGTAAACTCGGAAAATCCGTTTCAACGGATCGTAGGTCATGAAGAGGACGCCCCCCAAAGCCATGAAGGTGGAAAACGGAACCCCCTTGAGGTAGCAGTAGACAAAGGAGAAAGCCACCAGGGCTGCGGAAAGAAACTCGATGAGCGGCTGGGTGAGGCGTTCGTATTTCACCACCTTCATCTGACTCCTGAAGAGCTTTCCTAAAAGCGCGTCGAAAAAGGAAATTTGCTGATCCTGCAGGTTGAAGGTGCGGATCTCGGTGGCGCCTTCGAGGTTCTCGTTCAAGCACTGAGTCATTTCGGCCTGCGCTTCCTGCATCTGCAGGCCCCGTATCTTCAGGCGACGGCCAATGAAAAAAACGGGAATCATAGCCATGGGGCCTCCGGCGCAAATCAGCAGGACGATGGCCGCGTCCTTCTCCTGCAAGGAGAGAAATATGAGGGTGGCAAAGGCGAAGACAACCTGCATGGGTTGTCGAAACAAGTCGTTGGCGGATTCCTGCAAGGTGAATTGCAGCAGGGTCGTGTCGGAAAGGATGCGGGAGAGAAGGTCTCCGCTTTTGTTCCTGTCGTGATAGGCCAGGGGCAAGTATTGAATCTTGGAAAACAAATCCCTGCGGATTCCCTCCAATACGCGCAATCCGCAATAGTTCATCCAGTATTGGTTGAAATATCCGCTGAAACCGCGGAGGAGGAATACTCCGGGAAGTTGGGCAGCCACCAGAAAAATTTCCATAGCCGTATATTGGGAGCCGGTCGACTCGAATACCTCGGCGAAGACGATCTTTATGAAGTAGGGCACGCCCGCCCCACTAGCCAGGGCGGCAAAGAACCCCGCCAAGAGGCCCAGGGTAAACAAACCCTTACATTTTCTCAGATAACGCCGAAATGCAAAAAATTCTCTCACAACGTCGAAGGGTAAGTCAGAGGCGAGTGGCGCTGGTTAAGCGCGTATCTAGAGGAATATGGTATGGACGCCAGTCGGGGTCAGTCGTTGAGGGGTTGTTGCCGAAAACCACCTTTTTAGAAATGCTGCGTGCTCTATTCCCAGATAGGGCATTCCCGAGCAATCGCGGGATAAACCCGCTCCTACAAACCTCCAACTGGTAAAATTGTAGGAGCGGCTTTACGCCGCGATTCTTCAATCTATTTTTCCAAAAAAAGAACGATTTGGGCAACAGCCCCTCAATTTTTGACATGTCCCCCTGTTGAAAATAAATGACTGACCCCTTTGCGACTGTATTCCGTTGTACTCCATACACTTTTTCAAGACGGCTGACCCTGTACGGCATAACTTTTTACGTCTTGACCTCTTCCTTCTTCGTGAAGACGGCTATTTGATAGAAGACTCGGGATGGAATCAAGCCGTTACGAGCAGGCATACGGCGTGCGCGGCGATGCCTTCGGATGCCCCTAACGATCCCAGTCTTTCGTTGGTTGTGGCCTTTATTCCAATTCGATCCGGGGCCAGGTCCAAGGTCGCTGACAGGGTGGATTTCATGCCGTCCAGGTAGGCTCCGATCTTTGGCTTTTCCGCGATGACACAAGTGTCGATATTGGCGATGCGATACCCTTTCTGCCGGGCTTTTGCGGCTGCTTCTTGCAGAATGATCTGGGAATCGAGGCCTTCGAAGTCGGGATTCGTATTGGGGAAATGGTGTCCGATGTCCCGTTCCCCGCAGGCTCCCAGAATGGCATCGGCCACGGCGTGGGTCAGGCAATCGGCGTCGGAATGCCCTTCCAAACCAACATCACTTTCAATTTGGACGCCGCCGAGTATGAGGGGTCTCCCGGCTACCAGCCGGTGAATGTCGTATCCGAATCCGATTCGGTAGGGGGGAGGGTTCATAGCCGTTCGGGGCTCGGGTTGCGGCTTTTTTCCAAGAGGAGTTCAGCCAGGGATAAATCCTGGGGAAAGGTGATTTTCGGATTGGGACGGGGGTTTTCCACCAGTGTCACTCTGTGTCCGCTATGAATGACCGCGGCCATATCATCCGTAGGTTGAAGACCGGTTTTTATTGCCTCGCGGTAGCAATGACGTATCAGGCCGGCGGCAAAGGCCTGGGGGGTTTCCATTTCCCAGAGGGTGCTGCGATCAAGGTTTTTCAACGTTAGACGACGGGTTCCCGATGAGCCCCCCGTCGTCTGTTTGACCGTATTCACCATGCGGTGGGCCAGGCATGACGCATTGTCCTCAACCACTGTCCGGTAGAGTTCCTTCAATTGGTCGGGATGGATGAGCGGGCGGGCGCAATCGTGAATGAATACGTATTCGGTTTCCTCTGGCAGGGCTTGCAATGCGTTGTAGACCGATTCCCACCGTTCCCGACCGCCCGCGACCGAGATCACGGGCCGCTCGGTCAGGCGTGCCGTCAGGTCCTCCAATTGCCTTCTTTGACCCGGGTCGCGGTAGACCACGAGGTAACCGTCCGTTTGCCGGAGTTTTTCAAAGGCCTGAAGGGAATGATCGAAAAGGGGGCGGTTGCCCAGTCGGGCCAGCGCCTTGTCGTCGACCGAATCCCCCATGCGATGCCCGGCCCCCGCGCACAAAAGTATGGCCACGGTCTTCATGTTGGGAAATCAGGAATCTCCGAGAGCCAGTTCGCGATTGATCATACGGACAACTTCCCGAGGGTCGGAGGCCCCGTGGATGGGTCGGCCCACTACGATGTAATGGGAGCCGAGTTCTGCCGCCTTGCGGGGGGTCACGACGCGCTTCTGATCGTGGGCAGGGCTGCCCGCGGGCCGGATGCCCGGGGTAACAAATTGCAGGGAATGACCGAACCGGGGCGCCAGGGAAACCAGTTCCCGCCCCGAACAAACCAGGCCACCTATCCCCGCGTCTCTGGTCAGGGAGGCCAGATTGACCACCTGTTCCTCCGGGGTATTCCCGACCCCGATCCGGTTCAACTGCGCCGCATTCATGGACGTCAGGACCGTCACCCCCAAGAGGAGCAGATCCGGTTTGAGTTCCCGCTTGGCCGTTTCGGCTGCTGCAAGCATTTCTTCTCCACCGCTGGCGTGCAAAGTCAGCATGTCGATGGGCAGGTGGCAAAGGCTCAGCACCGTTTTGGCGATGGTATTGGGTATATCGTGAAGTTTCAGGTCGAGAAATACCCGGTAATCCCGATCGGCTATCTCCCTGACCCAATCGGGACCATGGGCGGTGAACATCTGCAGGCCCACCTTGACCCACTTCAACTCTCCATCCAAGCGATCCAGCAGGCGACGGGCGGATTGGCGGCTCGTCAAATCCAACGCAAGGATGAGTTGGCAGGGCTGCATGGGGAAGGGTGGTTGGTGATTTTTCGATTGAGGAAGAGAAGCGCCTTGGCAACTTAGGCGGTGTGAATTTTTCCAGCACAATGCGAATGTTTTGCCCTGCCAAGGTAAATTTGCTACTGGCCGTGACCGGGCGACGCTCCGATGGCTTCCACGAGTTGATCTCCCTGGTGGCGCCGGTATCCTGGGGCGATGATTTGACCGTTTCCGTTGCGGCCCGGCCCGGAACCCTGGAGTTGGTCTGTGAGGACGACCGGGTTCCGCTCGATGAAACCAACTTGGTGATGCGGGCGGCGCGGGAATTTTTGAGGATTTCCGGTCACAAGGAAGGACTGAGGTTCGAGTTGGTCAAACGCATACCGGTGGAAGCCGGGTTGGGAGGCGGGAGCAGCGATGCCGCCGGGGCGTTGCTCCTCTTGAATGCCCTGTTCGACAAACCTTTCTCCATGGCCACACTGGACGAGATAGCTGCCCAACTGGGTTCGGATTGTCCGTTTTTCCTACGTGGCGATCCCCGGATCATGCGGGGTAGGGGAGAAGTTCTGGAGGCAGTGGGCAGCGCGCAGAAGAAAGACCTGGCCGGGCGTTGGGTCGCCTTATTCAAGCCCATGTTCGGCATCAATACGGCGTGGTGCTATAATCAATTGGCCGGCGCTCGACCCAGCGCATATGTCGACCCCGGGGAAGCGGAAGACCGATTGACCGCCTGGAAAACGGGCCGATCGGAGCTGGAAGCTCTGCTCTTCAATAATTTGGAAATCCCGGTATTCAAAAAGTTTATCGCCCTTCCCGCCCTTCTCCAACAAATCCGCGAGGAACTCCATTTGCCCTGCGCCATGAGCGGCAGCGGCAGCACCTGCTTTGCACTGTTACCCGATCTCAACAAGGGCGCCGACTTGGCCGAGCTTGTCAAAAGGTCTTGGGGGGAAAGTGCTTTTCTTCGTTTTTGCCAGTTGGGTGGGGGAGAGATTAACCACAGAGGACACAGAGAGCACAGAGGGGGAAAGGCGCCCGGGGGCGCCAATTAAGAATTAGGAATTAGAAATTAGGAATTAGGGAAGAACAGCCCTGATATGTTGTAGGAGCGGGTTTATCCCGCGATTGCTCAGGAGCGCCATATCCAGGAAAAGGAAGCGCAGCATCCAGCATCCAGCATCTGACTGTTACGCCAACGGCGTTAAACTCCAAAGCCCAGTGTCGCGTAGCGCACACTGGGTTAAGGATCACCCTTATGACCGAACCCCAAAGGGGTTCCACAATAGGCGCCTGGGGCGCCAATTAGGAATTAGGACGGAAGCGTCCATCTGCGGTCTAGATCAGACATCACACTGGGTATTATACTTTTTGTGGCTGATCATTCCAAAATAAACCATTTTTTCTCCCTCTTTGCGTTGCTTGGCGATCTTGGCGAGAGTCAATCTCTTGTTCCCGATTGGGGTCCGTTCGGGTAATCCGTGGATTTTCGGTTGGGATTTAACCCGCATGTCTCACAAAATTCGTGGCGAGCGAACGGAGGTCGAGTGCTGGTGCGGGATTCGAGCAGATGAGCGGGTGAAGCTGGGTCGACACCCTGCAAAGTCCCGAATCCAACGAAGTCCGCTCCAGTGCCGACATACCGGAGCGCAGTAGAAAATTTGTGAGACATGCGGGTTAGGTTCTTGAAGTTGGGAGAGGGTTCACCTTAGCCTTGACCGTTTCTGCAATGTTTTGCAGATAGGCGGATTACCTGCCAACGTCTATCACTTATAATGGCTTCGGGGACAGAAACAGAAAAGATCTACAGGGGTATTCCTGCCGCGCCGGGGGTGGCCTTCGGCAAGATATTCCTGCATGTGGAGGACGATCTCTACGTTCCCAAGTATACCATTGAAGAGGAGGCGGTGGAAAGGGAGATAGGCCGCTTTGATCAGGCCTTGCTGAAAACGTGGCAGGAAATCTCCCAAATCCGCCACAAGGTAGCCGATTGGCTGGGGGAAGAAGAAGCCCAGATCTTCGATGCCCATCTGGTCGTTTTGGAGGACCCTGCCCTCATCGATGAAACGATCGAGGAAGTGGAAGCCAGCCGCTGCAACGTCGAGCACGCCTTCCTCACCATCAGTCAAAAATACATCGCCGCTTTCCAGCAAATCGATGACGAATTCATCAAGGAGCGGATGAACGACATCAAGGACGTAGCCCGTCGCATCCTCCACAATCTGACCGGGGAAACTCCCGGATCCCTGGGAACCATCCAGAAGAGGCAGATCGTGGCGGCGCACGATCTGACCCCCTCCAAGGCGGCCGCGGTGCCTCACAAGTATCTGCAAGGTTTTGTTACCGAAGCCGGCAGCCAGACCAGCCACGTGGTGATTATGGCCAAGGCGGCCAGCGTTCCGGCGGTGGTGGGAGTGCACGGCATTCTGAAGACCTTGCAAAAAGGCGATGAGGTCATCCTGGACGGTTTTGAAGGCGTCCTCATCGTCCATCCGACGAAGGAGACCCTGCATCGTTATGGAGAGGAGAAAAAGCTCCGCGAGGTCAGGGAGCGGGAATTTTTGAAGCTCTCCCGGGACCCGGCTGTGACGCGGGATGGCCGCCAAATCGAAGTGATGGCCAACATAGAGGGCAATAACGAGATTCCACGAGTGCTTGAAACCGGAGCGGAAGGGATTGGACTTTACCGCTCCGAGTATCTGTTTTTGAAGGGGGGCAGTTTCCCCACCGAGGAGGAGCAATTCGAGGCCTACAGAGAGGCAGTCGAGGCCTTGGGCCCCGCTCCCGTCATTTTGCGCACCTACGATCTGGGAGGGGACAAGGTTCTGCAAAGAAAAGACCTTCTCGATCCGGAGGATAATCCGTTTTTGGGGTGCCGGGCCATTCGTTTCAGCCTGCTCTATCCGGAAATTTTCAAGGCTCAACTGAGCGCCATGTTGCGCGCCAGCGCCTACGGGAACGTGAGGATCATGTTTCCCATGGTCAGCGGGACTGAGGAACTGGAAAACGCCAACCGAGTGCTCGAGGAAGTGAAGCGGGAACTCACAGAGTTTGAGGTTGCCTTCGATCCCGAGGTGCAAGTGGGAATCATGATTGAAGTTCCATCGGCCGCCCACGTATGCGACCACTTGGCAGATCATTGCGACTTTTTCAGCATTGGGACCAATGATCTGATGCAGTATCTTTTGGCGGTCGACCGGGGAAACGAAAACGTGGCCCATTTATACGAACCCGGTCATCCGGCATTGTTGCGTGTATTGCGCCTGGTCGTAGAACAATCCACGGGAAAAGAGCATTCCGTGAGCATATGCGGGGAAATGGCGGGGGATCCGGTTTTCGTGCCTCTGCTGATTGGCCTGGGAATACACTCGGTAAGCGTATCGCCGACTTCGGTGCCCGCCATCAAGTATCTCATCCGCCAGTTGTCGGTGGGAGAATGCAAGGCTCTGGCCGCCGACGCCCTGAAGATGACCGATCCGGTTCAAATACAAAACATGCTGCAGGAATTTTCCTATGCGCGCCTGGAAAGCACAAAGGCGCCGGGGGCGCCAATTAGGAATTAGGAATTGGATCTCGCCAAGGCGAGATGGCACAGAGGCACAAAGGCACAAAGGGGGAGAGGCGCGCCGGGGGCACGGAGGAGGAATTAGGAATGATGGAGTGTTGGAGTGATGGAATGGTGGAATAGGGGAGAAAAGCCGCGTTGGGTCACAGCCATCCTCTGCCTTTTTCTGGCGCGGGCCGAGGCGGAGGAATTACAGGTGGCGGTGGCGAGTAATTTCAATCAGGCCATCGGATCGATTGTGGCGGAATTCGAGGCCGCTTCAGGCCACCGGGTAACGGTGATCCCGGGGTCCACAGGCAAGCATTTCGCGCAAATCATGCATGGAGCCCCCTACGACGTTTTCCTGGCTGCGGACGTCCGCCGGCCCGAGGAACTGGAGAAGAGGGGAATGGCCTTGCCCGGCAGCCGGTTTACCTATGCCGTGGGAAAGCTGGTGTTGTGGAGTCCCCAACCCGGTTTTGTCGACGGGGATGGGGCGGTTTTAAGGGGCGGGAATTTCCACTTTTTAGCCATAGCCAATCCCCGGCACGCCCCTTACGGGCGGGCCGCTCGGGAAATTTTGCAAGCGATGGATCTGTGGGAGGATTTGACCGGGCGCATCGTGCGCGGGGAGAACATCAGTCAAGCCTTTCAGTACGTCAAAAGTGGAAATGCCCAATTGGGATTCATAGCCCGGTCGCAATTACATGGTTTGGACGTAGGCTCGAAGGGATCGCATTGGGAAACGCCGGGGCGGCTCTACGCGCCCATCTTGCAACAGGCCGTGTTATTGAAGGAAATAGTTTCAGGCCGTGAATTTTTGTCGTTTATCCGCAGTGAAGCAGGGTTGAAGATCATTTGTTCCTACGGATACGATGCGCCCGATCCCTAATGTTGAGCGCATCCGATCTCATGGCCCTGGGCCTTACCCTGAGGCTGGCCCTCGTCTCCACACTGATTCTATTGGTGGCGGGCACCCCGCTGGCTTGGTGGTTGGCCAGGACGCGGTGGCGCTACAAGTTTTTGCTCGAGGCCGTGATTGCCCTTCCTTTGGTCCTGCCACCCACGGTATTGGGGTTCTACCTGCTGGTGGTTCTGGGTTCGCGGGGACCTGTTGGAGCCCTGATGGAATGGTTGGGGGGAAGGTCTTTGGCCTTTACCTTCACGGGTCTGGTCGTCGGTTCGGTCATTTATTCCATGCCATTCGTGGTGCAGCCGCTTCAGAACGCCTTCAGCGCGGTGGGGCGCCGTCCCCTGGAAGTTGCCGCGACCTTGGGAGCTTCCCCCTTGGACCGGTTTTTCACCGTGGCCCTTCCCCTGGCCAAACCGGGGGTTTTTACCGCGGCTGTTTTGGGGTTTGCCCACACCGTGGGTGAATTCGGGGTCGTGTTGATGATCGGGGGAAACATCCCCGGGAAGACCCAGGTCGTTTCCATCGCCATCTACGATCACGTCGAGGCGCTGGAATATGGTCAGGCTTTTGCTTTGTCCGCGATTTTGTTGATCATTTCCTTTGCCCTGCTGGTGGGGGTCTACGCATTTAACCGCCGATTCCGGGGTGTGCAGCCATGAGTATCGAGGCTCGATTTCAGGTGCGCCTGGGCGGGTTCCGATTGGCCGTCGATTTGAAGATTCCCCAACGAGGGGTGACGGGGATCTTTGGTCCATCCGGTAGTGGAAAAACGACCCTTTTGCGGGCCATTGCCGGGTTGGACCGCCATGAGGATGGATACCTCAGGATGGGCCATGAGGCGTGGCAGGATGGGTCCAGGTTTGTCCCCACCCACCTGCGTGCCCTGGGGTTCGTCTTTCAGGAGCCCAGTTTGTTCGGGCATCTCGACGTGCGGGGAAACCTGGAATACGGCCGGAAACGCGCGGGGCAAACGAACCCTCGCGTCTCACTGGGGAAATGGATTGAACTCCTGGACATCGGGGCGCTCCTCGGAAGAAGGCCCGACTCGTTATCCGGCGGTGAACGCCAGCGGGTAGCCATGGCCCGGGCCCTGGCCGCCAGTCCCCGGCTCTTGCTTATGGACGAACCGCTATCCTCATTGGATCGACCCCGCAAAATTGAGATTTTTCCATACCTCGAATCCCTGCACGATGAATTGGACATCCCGGTCATCTACGTCAGTCACTCCTCCGATGAGGTTGCCCGATTGGCCGACCACCTGGTGCTGCTGAAGGACGGTCGGGTCGAAGCGGCGGGGCCGATCGGCCAACTCATGACCCGGTTGGACCTTCCGCTGGCTCAGGGAGATGAGGCGGAGGCCCTGATCGAGGGAGAAGTGGCCGGGTTCGAGGAGAACCATCATTTGACCCATGTCGATTCCGCGGTGGGGAGGTTTACCGTAGTTGGGACCGATTTCCCCTCCGGTCGTTCCATTCGTTTGCGGGTGGCGGCCCGGGACGTGAGCCTTGCCCTGTCCCCACCGGCCGAAACCAGCATATTGAATATATTTCCCGCGACGGTGGATGCGATGCGCCCGGAAGGCAAAGCTCTGGTGTCCGTTCGCTTGCGGGTGGGAAATGGCGTCCTTTTGAGTTGTATTACAGCCAAGTCGGCCAGTGACCTGGGCTTGGAACCGGGCAAGAAGGTATTCGCCCAGGTAAAGAGCGTAGCCGTGCTAAAGGCGCCGTTGGCGCCAAGAGGAAGTCGCTTCGCTCCAGAGTGAAGAGTGAAGAGTGAAGAGGAAAGAGTTCAGAGGTCAGATTCTATTCGCGATTGAATTGTCTTCATTAAACCAACCAGCATTGATGAGATTTCTTTCGACTCCTGAATCCATGCGTGTGCCATTGGTTTCTCGATGTAGCCAATTTCTTGCCCAATATAGATTTGGGTTCGAAGTTCGGCACAAGAACCTTTGGCGTATCGAAGGAATTGTAAAAACTCCTTTTGAGATATCCGATCCATACCTTCCGCGATATTGCTTGGAACGGATAGGCCGGAACGACAGATCTGGTCTTTGAAACCGTAATCCTTCAAATCAGCCATTGCCATGTAGATCTCTGCACTCATTCGTGCCGATCTTTTCCAGACATCGAGATCTTCGAATTTCATTTTATGGAGCATTCGGTGTTAAAAAAAGAGTGCAGTTTTGCAATACCTCCTTTTGGTGGGCACTGATCACTTCCCTCTTCCCTCTTCCCTCTTGGCGCCCCCGGCGCCTTTCCCCCAGAAACCAGCATCGAGCATTCGTATTTTCTTGAACGGTTTCCGAACTCCCTTCTACTTTAGCCGTCTGTTACCATGACTATACCGGGCGAGGAAATTGGCTACGACTCCAGGGCGGAAGGCGGGGTTATCACAAGTCGTCTCGATGCCGCCATCAACTGGGTGAGAGGCCATTCCATCTGGCCCATGCCCATGGGGTTGGCCTGTTGTGGAATCGAGCTGATGGCGGTTGGTGCGTCGCGCTTTGACATCAGTCGATTCGGCGCCGAGGTGATGCGCTTTTCTCCCCGGCAATCCGACTGCATGATTGTGGCCGGCACGGTGACGTATAAGATGGCTCCGGCGGTTCGACGGATTTACGACCAGATGTCCGAACCCAAGTGGGTGATCGCCATGGGGGCTTGTGCCTCCACCGGCGGCATGTATCGGAGCTATGCGACCATGCAGGGAGTGGACCGCATTCTACCGGTCGATGTCTACGTGAGCGGTTGTCCGCCGCGACCTGAAGCCTTGTTGGATGCCTTTGTTCAACTGCAACGCAAAATCGCAGCCGAACCTTCCTCCAAAAACCTGGTCCCTGCCTGATCCCACTCCCATGGACGACCCTCTCTTATCAGAGCTTACCGCATCTTTTCCTTTTCTCACGCCTCGTCCCAGCTCCGACCATCCATCGGTCGATTGCCCGGTGGAAAACCTGCTCGAACTGGCCGCCGCCTTGAGGGACCGGCACGGCTTCGACCTGTTGTCGGATGTCACCTGCATCGATTGGTTCAAGTCATCTCCCCGTTTCAGTGCCGTTTATCACCTCTATTCAACGACCGGTCACCGCTACTTGCGCGTCGTGGTGGCGCTGAAGGACGATGAGCATCCCAGGGCGCCATCCTTGACGGGTATGTGGCCGGCAGCGGATTGGCACGAACGCGAGGCCTACGACATGTTCGGGGTCGAGTTTGAGAATCACCCCGATCTGCGCCGGATTCTGATGTGGGAGGGCTATGATTGGCATCCCCTGCGCAAGGAATTTCCCCTGGCCGGCCACGATACCGAATTGCCCGATGAAGAGATCCGCCGGCAAAGCGGGACCCGCGTGATCCCCGCTCCCATGGATGGAGGCCCTTTTGCCGCCAGCCAGCAAAGTGGAATCATGAGCAGAAGCGAACCGCGCGGGGCGGACGAGAGCTGGAGCGAAGACAAGGAGAAGCCCCGTTAGCCATGGCAACCCACCACATTTCGGTGGGCGATGTTCCCAGCCGCGCATCCGACATCGAGAAGGATCCTGGTCCGGAGAAGATGAGCCTGAACATGGGGCCGTCCCATCCCAGTACCCACGGGGTGCTGCGGTTGAAGCTGGAGTTGGACGGAGAAGTCGTAACCAAGTGCGATCCGGATCTGGGGTATCTTCATCGGGGCGATGAAAAGATCGCCGAGAACATGACCTACAACCAGTTTATTCCCTATACGGACCGGTTGGATTACCTGGCTCCCCTGGCCAACAACGTGGCCTTTGCCCTGGCGGTGGAAAAGCTGGCCCATCTGGAGGTTCCCCCGCGTTGCCAGGCCATTCGGGTAATCGTCTGCGAACTGGCTCGCATTTCCGCCCACCTGTTGGGCTTGGGCGTTTACGCCATGGACACCGGAGCCATGAGCGTATTCATGTATACGTTTACCGAGCGGGAAAAACTCTACACTTTGTTCGAGAAGCTGACCGGAGCCCGCCTGACCACGAGTTATACGCGAATCGGCGGGTTGGCCCGGGACCTGCCCGAGGGTTGGCTGGGAGAAGTAAACCGGTTCGTAGCCAACCTGATTCCCCAGGTTGACGAGGTGGATGCCCTGCTCACCCGCAATCGCATCTTCGTCGACCGCACCCGGGAGGTGGGGGTCATCTCTGCGGAGGATGCATTGGCTTACGGCTTGACCGGGCCGAATCTGCGCGCCTCGGGCGTGCCGGTGGATTTGCGCAAGGACAGGCCCTATTGCGGATACCAGAATTATGAATTCGACCTCCCGGTGGGTGAAGTAGGGGATAGCTACGATCGTTATGCCGTGCGCATGGAGGAAATTCGCCAGAGCGCCGGCATCGTGAGGCAAGTCATCGGGAAAATGCCGGATGGCCTGTACTATGCCGAAGACGCCAAGCGCATTTTTCCCCCGCCTAAGGAAAAGGTCATGACCCGGATGGAGGAACTGATCCAAAATTTCATGATAACGACACAAGGCCCGCAGATTCCGCCCGGGGAAGTTTATTTTGAAGCTGAAAATCCGAAGGGCGCCCTTGGGTTCTTCATACATTCCAAGGGAGGCGGCGTGCCCTATCGCCTCAAGATTCGCGGGCCTTCCTTCTGCAACCTGAGCATCCTGCCCAAGGTTTGCGTAGGGGCGATGTTATCCGATGTGGTGGTAATCCTGGGAAGTCTGGATTTTGTCATGGGCGAATGTGACCGGTGAGGGAGATGAGCGAAGCCAGAATGAAGTTCTCACCGGAAACCCTCCAAAGAATCGAGACGGCGATTGCGCAGTATCCGCGGAAGCAGAGCGCCGTCATGACTCTGTTGCACTTCATCCAGGAGGAGTGCGGCTTCCTGTCCAATGAAGCGATTGAATGGGTGGCCCATAGACTTGAGATGCAGCCGGTCAGAGTTCTGGATTTGGTTACCTTTTATCCACACTACCGGAGGGAGAAACGGGGCAGAACGCGGGTGCGCCTCTGCCGCACGCTGCCCTGCGCCTTGATGGGCGCTTACAAGGTGGGGGATCAGTTGGAAACAGCGCTGAATTGCAAGATGGGGCAGAGCAAGGGTGACGGTTCGTTAACGTTGGAATATGCCGAATGCCTGGCCGCCTGTGCAGGGGGTCCGGTGGCACTGGTGGACGATGACCTCCACGAGAACCTGAACCGCCCGGGGTCGTTGCAAACTCTGGTCGAAACGGTTCGGAATCGGGCCGAGGAGGGGGCATCGGCCCTTTGAGGAGAATAAGATATGGCGGCGGAAAGAAGAATCCTTCTGGAACATGCGGATGAAGCTTATTACACTCCCAGTATAATGAGCTACATGGCCCACGGCGGTTACGAGGCGCTCAAGAAGGCCCTGAAGCAAAAGCCGGAGGATTTGCGCCGGGATGTCATGAAATCCGGGCTCCGCGGGCGGGGCGGTGCGGGATTTTCCTGCGGGCTCAAATGGAGCTTGGTGGACCGGAAAAGTGGAAAGCCGATTTACCTGATTTGCAATTGCGACGAATCCGAGCCGGGAACCTTCAAGGACCGTCAACTGGTGCACAAGGACCCCCATCAAGTCATTGAAGGAATGATGATCGCGGCTTACGCCAACGACGTGGCTCTGGCCTTCATCTATATTCGGGAGGAGATGCCGCTGGGGGCCAGGATTCTGCAAGGAGCCATCGATGAAGCCCGGGCCATGGGATTTGTCGGGGAAGGCATTTGCCGCAGTGGGTATTCCTGTGACATCGTAATCCACAGGGGCGCCGGGGCTTACATATGCGGTGAAGAAACCGCATTGATCGAATCGATGGAAGGCAAACGTCCCTATCCGCGCATCAAGCCTCCCTATTTTCCGGCTGTGCTGGGCCTTTACCAGTGCCCGACCATCGTAAACAACGTGGAGACCCTCTGTAACATTGTGCACATCGTGCGGCGGGGGGGAGAGGCCTATGCCGAAATCGGGCGTCACGGAAATTCGGGCACGCGAATCTGGTGTGTGAGCGGAATGGTCCGAAACCCGGGTTATTTCGAGATAGAAACCCTCACCATGAAGGAGCTGCTTTACGACTTGTGCGGCGGACCGCTGCCCGGCCGGAAGTTTACCGGGATCATCCCGGGAGGGGCTTCCATGAAAATTCTCAAAGTCGATGACAACTATCGGAATCGCGATGGCCGGGCCATAACCTTCGAGAATATCATAATCGATTTCGACGGGATTCAGGCGGCCGGATCCATGTCAGGTTCGGCTGGAATGATAGTGCTGGATGACTCGGTCGATATCACTGAAGCCTTGGCCAATATCATTGGATTTTTCGCCCACGAGACCTGCGGACAGTGCACCCCCTGCCGGGAAGGCTCCTATTGGGCTCAAAAGATCCTTGCGCGCATGTGCTCGGGTGGCGCCAGAGAAGAGGACGTGGCCCTTCTCTACGACTTGGCCGGCAACATCGGAGGCCGCACCGTTTGCCCGATGGGCTATTCCATTACCTGGCCGGTGCAAAGTTACATCGATAAATTTCGGGACCAGTTCGAAGCAAATGCCAGGGCAAACACTTGCGGTGTGGCATCGTTCACGGAAAGGTTGATTGCGAAATGAGTGCGGTAAAACGAGCCGAAGGCCGGATCGACGTTTTCATAGACGGCGAGAAGGTATCTTGCCGGCCGGGAACCAACCTGATCGATTTGGTGGCCGGCATGGGAAAGGAGATTCCCCATTATTGCTATCATCCCAAATTGAGTGTCTCGGGCAATTGCCGCATGTGCCTGGTCGAACTGGGCACCCCGGCCTTCGATAGAGCGACGGGCAAACCTGTTCCGGATGAGAAAGGCGACCCCAAAATCATGTTTTTTCCAAACCCGGTGATTGCCTGCGCAACGCGCTTGACCGCCGGAATGCATGTAAAGACCCAGTCGGACAAAGTCAAGGAATGCCGGGAAGCCGTCCTGGAGTTCCTGTTGATCAATCACCCCCTCGATTGTCCGATCTGCGACCAGGCGGGGGAATGCCTGTTGCAGGAATTCGCCACCGACTACGGCAGGGGCTCCAGCCGTTTCATCGAGGATAAGGTGGTCAAACCGAAACGCACCGTCCTGGGACCGAGGGTGATGCTGGATGATGAACGGTGCATTCTATGTTCGCGTTGCATTCGTTTCTGCCAGGAAGTGGTGGAGGACGACGTTCTGGGATTCGTCGATCAGGGCCCCTTCACGACCCTGACCTGTTATCCGGGAAAGCAGTTGGAAAACAACTATTCCCTCAACACAGTCGACATATGCCCTGTCGGCGCCCTCACCAGCCGGGATTTTCGCTTCAGGATGCGGGTCTGGTTTCTCAAAGAAACACCCAGTATTTGCGCGGAAAGCAGTGTGGGCGTAAACACCCTTGTGGCCAGCAGGGAGGGGAAAGTGTACCGCATTACTCCGCGGAGAAACGACGAGGTGAACGATACCTGGATGTCGGACAGCGGCCGGGCTCTATACAAGGGGATCGAGGCGGGGAACCGCCTGCTCAGGTCGCGGATAAACCGTCTCCCGAATCGGCCGGAGCAGGTCCTGTTGGAAGCGGCCCGGCGGTTGCAGGGTGGAAAAACCGCTTTTGTGGGCTCTGGTCAGAACAGTGTGGAGGAGCAATTCCTCTTCCATCGTCTAAGTCGTGCGGCGCGGAGTGTGCTCAATTGCCTGGTGAGCCGGACCCGGGAAGGCGATGGGTTCTTAATTTCCAATGACGCCAATCCCAATGTCCGGGGAGCGCTTTGCGTTGGATTTATCGACACTTTGCCCGAGGCAAACCTGACCGGTTTGGCCGTGAAAATCGATCGGGGCGAGGTGGATACCTTGGTGGTTTGCAACGAGGATCTCACCACTGCGGGAATTGGCCCAAGCCGGTTGGAAAAAGTCCAGGTGATCTACCTGGGCACCCACGGCAACGCCACCTCGGAGGACGCCTCCGTGGTCATTCCCACTCTCACCGTCTTCGAGAAATCGGGAACCTTCATCAACCAACAGTTCCGTTTGCAGAAATTTCTCCAGGCCGTCCCCGGGCCTCCGGGAGTGGCGGACGACCTGGTGACGATTTCCCGGTTGCTCGACCTCCTGGGCGGGGATGAGGGCCGGTTGACGACTCCCGAGAGGGTCTGGACCGTCCTCTCCAGCGAATTGAAATGTTTCGAGGGAATCGCCTTCGATACCCTGCCCGAGACTGGAGAGTTCCTGGATGGAACGGCCTTTCGGGGCCTTCCCTTTTGCGAAGGAGCAACCCTGCACTTTGAACCCGAAACCGCAGCCGTGGAGGCCGGGGCTTAAGGCATGGAGGCTTTCAATATCCTCTGGGTTGCGGCCAAGGCGCTCGCCGTCGTCATGGTCTTGTTATCCCTCTCTAATCTGGCAATACTGGCGGAGCGAAAGGTGTCCGGCTGGATACAGGGAAGGGTGGGGCCGAACCGGACCGCACTACCCGTAATCGGGGCGATTCCGCTCCTGGGTACCGGAATGACGCGCCTGGGACTCTTTCAACCCCTGGCTGACGGCCTGAAGTTGCTCTTGAAGGAAGATCCGGTTCCGGATCACGTCAACAGGTTCTACTACTTTCTGGCCCCGGTGGCCGCCTTTATTCCCGCCGTGACCGCCATTTCCGTGCTGCCCTTCGGTGAGATCGTTCGCGATGGTACGCCTCGACCGATTGTGCTGGCCGATTTGGACATAGGAATACTCTTCATTTTCGCCGTGGCTTCCTTGGGGGTTTACGGGGTCATTCTGGCGGGATGGGCCTCCAACAGCAAGTACCCCTTCCTGGGTGGAATTCGTTCCTCCGCCCAGATGATCTCCTATGAATTGGCTTTCGGGCTCTCCATACTACCGGTTTTCATGTGGTCCAATGCCCCAGGTTCCGGGGCCGGTCTCAACCTGTTTGCCGTGGTCCAGGGACAGCAGCACCTTTGGAACGTGTTTTGGATGCCGGTTTCCGCCTTGCTGTTTCTGGTGGCAATTTTCGCGGAAACCAATCGCTTGCCCTTTGACATGGCGGAATCGGAAACGGAATTGGTTTCCGGGTTCAGCACCGAATACGGCAGTTTCAAATTCGGGCTCTTCTTTCTGGCGGAGTACGCCCATATCATCGTGGGTTCGGGGGTGTTTACCGTTCTGTTCCTGGGCGGCTGGCACCTCCCTTTCATCACGTCTGCTTTTTCCGAAGGAATGACCGGGGCGGTGCTATCGGTTATGGTTTTCTGCGCCAAGACCTTCTTGGTGGTCTTCTTTTTCATGTGGATTCGGTGGACTTTGCCCCGGTTCCGCTACGATCAGATAATGAAGCTGGGCTGGACCATGATGCTACCCCTGTCCCTGCTAAATGTAATCGCATATGCCATTTTTATGGCCGTCTGGGATGGAATCTAAGATATTGCCATGGCTGTAAGGAAAATAGAGAGAAGGCCCTTGTCCTGGCTGGAAAAGACCTACCTTCCGCAGATCTTCACCGGGTTGAAAATAACCTTGAGAAACCTTTTTCGCCCGCCCGTAACCCTGCAGTATCCCGAGGAAAGGCCGGAAATCCCGGAGGGTTATCGCGGCGTTCCCACTTTGGTCAAGGACGCGAATGGACGGGAGAAATGCGTGGCCTGCCAATTGTGCGAGTTCGTCTGCCCTCCCAGAGCCATTCGCATGACGCCGCGCCCGCTGGAAACCGGTCGTGAGGACGCCCACGTTGAAAAGGGACCCGAGGAGTTTGAAATCGACATGTTGCGGTGCATTTACTGCGGTTACTGCCAGGAGGTTTGTCCGGAGGAGGCCATCTGGTTGCAGGATGTATTTTCCGTTTCCGGATACAGCCGGAAAGCAATGGTTTTCGATAAGGAAAAACTGTACCAATTGGGCGGAACCCTGCCCGATAGCCACTTCAAGTGGGACAAGAAAAAGGCGGCCGAGGAGGCCGGCAATCGGCGTTAGCAAGGCGCTCATCCGGGCATGGTCGACTTTCTGTTTTATCTGTTATCCCTCATTACGCTTTTGTCTGCCGGGACGGTCGTCATAAGCCGCAATCCCATTAATGCGGCCATGCTGTTGATCCTTACCTTTGTCGGCACGGGGTCGCTATTCGTTTTGCTGGGGGCCTATTTCCTGGCTGCGGTGCAGTTGGCGGTTTACGCGGGAGCGGTCATCGTATTGTTCTTGTTTATCATCATGCTGCTCGACGTCGAGGCAGCTCGATTCAGAAAACCGAACTATTTGGGTGTGGTCGCGGGAATCGGGGTGGGCGTGGTACTGGTCGCCGCCGCCCTGGTCCTTTTTAAACGGGGCGATCATTTTACTTTAGCGACCCTGAGGGAATCCGTGGTGGTCGGAGCCAGCGTCAAATCCTTCGGCGTCGAACTGTTCACTACCTACATGTTGCCGGTTCAACTGGCGGGGGTCCTGTTGTTGATTGCCATGCTCGGGGTGATCCATATCAGCAAGAGGACGAGAGATTCTGCCGAGGAGGAAGCCTCTCATCAGCCATGACCTTGGGGCTCCATGAATTCCTCATGGTGAGCGGCCTTCTCTTTGCCATTGGTTTCGTGGGCCTTCTCACGCGGCGCAATGCGCTGATCCTCTTCATGTGCCTGGAGTTGATGCTCAACGCCGTGAACCTGGCCCTGGTCGCGTTCTCGCGTTTCAACGAAAACATGGGAGGCAACCTGTTCGTATTCTTTATTATCACGGTGGCCGCGGCTGAGGTGGCCGTCGGGTTGGCCATACTGGTGGCGCTCTTCCGCAAGCGCCGCTCCGTCTACGTCCAGGAACTGGGCGCCTTGAAGAACTGAGATGGAACCCGCCGCCATATCCCAGATACTATTGCTCCTGCCGTTGGCCACGGCGGGAATCATCGCCTGCTTTCTGCGCAAGCTTCACTGGGCGGCCTCGCTCTTGTCGGTAATTTCAGGCGCCGTCTTTTCCCTTCTCGGACTATTCCTGATCTACGGCGGGGCGCGGTTTTCCTGGACCCATGCCTGGTTGTCCCTGGGCGAAGGGTTTTCCTTCCACGTCGGCGTGAAGTTCGACGACCTCGCCGCCCTCATGTTGCTGGTCCTCATCGTGGTGGGATTCCTGGTCCAGGTATTCAGCCTGGGATACATGAAGGGCGATCCGGGGAAAGCGCGGTTTTTTGCCGGCCTGTCCTTTTTCATGTTCTCCATGTCGGGAATCATCATGGCCGACAACCTGGCCATGCTGTTCATCTTTTGGGAATTGGTCGGATTCAGCTCCTATGTGCTGATCAACCATTACTACGACCGGCCGTCCGCCGTTTCGGCTTCCAAGAAAGCATTCGTGGTAAACAGGGTAGGGGACTTCGGTCTCTTGTTGGGTATTCTGTATATCTACGGGCAGTTCGGAACCTTCGACCTGGTGGAATTGGAGACCCTGGCAGGAACCCGACCGGGACTGCTTTCCACCACCATGGGGCTGTTGTTGTTTTGCGGTGTGTTGGGAAAATCGGCCCAAATGCCCCTCCACGTGTGGTTGCCCGATGCCATGGAGGGCCCGACCCCGATTTCCGCCTTGATCCACGCCGCGACCATGGTGGCGGCAGGGATTTATTTCACCGCACGGGTTCATTTCCTCATGACCCCGGGGGCGTTGCAGGTGATCCTTTGGATTGGAACCATTACTGCGGCATTTGCCGCCCTGGTCGCGTTCGGCCAGAAGGATATCAAGAAGATTTTGGCGTTTTCCACCCTTTCCCAGCTCGGTTACATGGTGGCGGCTCTGGGTTTGGGAGGTCAGGCCGGGTCACGGGCGGATGGCGGCCAGGTCATTTTAGCCGCCGGGGCGGCGGCAGCCATGTTCCACCTTACCACTCACGGGTTCGGCAAAGCTTTGCTCTTCTTAAATGCCGGGTCGATCCTCCACGCCTGTCGGCATGAGGGGGATATCTACCGGCTGGGTGGTTTGTGCGGGCGGATGAAACTGACCTTTGCCACCTTTACCCTGGGGCTTTTGGCCATGGGAGGTTTTCCCTTCTTGTCCGGATTTTTCAGTAAGGAAACCATCCTCCATCTGGCGGCCCAGGAAGAAAATTTGTCCGTCTATGTCATCCTTACCACCACAGCCGCCCTGACCGGTCTCTATCTGGGGAGGCTCTACGTGGTAACCTTCTTCGGAAAACCGCGGTCGCCCCGGGCCGAGCGCGCCGGGGAATCCGGCCTTGCCATGACCGTTCCCCTGCTGGTTCTGGGTGTGCTCTCCGCCATCGGAGGGTACGGGTGGATCTATCGCGACTCATTCGATGCGGCCATTCTCGGGCTTCCATCGACGGGAAGTTCATTTGGGACCGGGATGATCATCGCGGGATCCTCTTTTTCGCTGGGGGGTATCCTGATAGCCTGGCTGGTGTGGAATCCCAATAGGGGAACGGATGCCTTGGAGACCAAGCTGCCGGGCCTGTTCAAGGCTTTGGCGGCAAGGCTGTACATCGATGATGCCTATGGCTGGTATGTGAGAAAGGTGCAGGATCCTTTTTCCCGGGGGCTGGATTTTCTTCTGGACCGGTTGCTTGTCCACGGCCTCATGGTGCGTGGTTTGGCGGGAATGGTGGGCCTGCTCGGAATTCTTTGCCGCTCGCTGCACCTGGGCAGCCTGCACGCTTATGTCTACTGGTTCGCGGCTGGGGCGCTCCTTTTGGGAGCCGTCGCGTTTGGAATTTTTTGAGGAAGGGGACGGCGCATGACTAGTTACAATATGCTCCTTCTCAGCGCGGTGATCCTGCCGCTTCTATTGGCCATGGTTCTGCTGGCAGGCCGAAATCTCTCCCGCAAGATTGTCCGTTTTCTCGCCACTATGGGATTCTTTTTCCCCGCCTTGGCCGCTCTGGTCCTGTGGATGAATTTCCAACCCATCGACCCATCGGGTTACGACTATTTGTGTTCATTCGACACGGGTCTGGAAGGCTTGGGCATAACCCTCAAATTGGGGTTGAACGGCCTGTCCATGCCGTTGTTCGTCCTGGCCGGGATCGTGGGCTGCGCGGCCGGAAGCTACGCCCTGCAAAGCGAGGCCCGGCCGCAGCGCCAGTACCTGATGCTGTTGCTCTTCATGCAGTCCGGGTTGATGGGAATCTTCGCCTCGGTGGACGTTTTCTTCTTCTACTTCTTTCACGAACTGGCCCTCATTCCGACCTTTATCTGCATTGGCATATGGGGTGGAAGGAATCGTCAGATCGCCGCCATGGAAATCGCCATCTACCTGACCTTGGGCGCCATGATTTCCCTGGTGGGACTGCTCGCTATCTGTTTTCAGAGCGGAGCTGACTCCTTTGACATGATCACGCTGAAATCGGTTTTGGCCGCCGCCCCGCTCAATGGTGAGGCACAGCACGTCATATTTGCCTTTTTGCTCTTCGGCTTCGGGATTCTGGTATCCTTGTTTCCCTTTTATTCATGGGCGCCTCTTGGTTACGGAGCGGCCCCTACATCGGTGGCAATGCTCCACGCCGGCGTATTGAAGAAATTCGGCTTGTATGGATTGCTCCAGGTGGCGCTTCCCTTGCTCCCGCTGGGCGCCCTTCATTGGAGGGAGGAAATGTGCTGGCTGGCCCTGGGCAGCGTGGTGATCATCGGATTTGTCACCCTGGCGCAACGGGACCTGAAACAAATGATCGGCTACAGTTCGGTGATGCACATGGGTTACTGCTTCTTGGGAATTGCCTGCCTGTCGGTCCTCGGTGCCGGCGGTGTGGTGATCCTGATGGTAGCACATGGGTTGACGGTGGCATTGCTGTTTCTGCTCGGTCATGTCGTTTACCGCCGGACCGATACTTTCAACATGGAGGACATGGGCGGGCTGGTCGGAAGGGCCCCGGTCCTGGCCGCCCTATTTTCCGCCGCGGTACTGGCCAGTGTGGCTTTGCCCGGCCCTGGCCTCCTCAATTTCTGGGGTGAATTTGCCATATTCCTGGCCCTTTGGGACTATCACGCGCCCTTTGTGGTCATGGCGGCATTGGGCCTCATCATTTCCGCGGTTTACGGTTTGCGGGCCATCGCCCGGATTTTCTTCGGTCCGCCATCGGAAGCCTTTGCCGATTATCAGAAGAGTAATGCGGTCAAGGATATTACCACCGCCGAAAAGTTGCCGGCCCTGCTCTTGCTGGCGGCTTTGATCCTGACCGGGCTTTGGCCCCGCCTTTTCACCGATGATATGAACAGGACCCTGGAGGAAAACTATTCCCTTGTAACAAGGAGCCTGGAAAAGGGGTCAAACCTTGAATCGGTTGACTCCATAAGCTTCGTCAAGATTGCAGGGAATGACCCCGATGGGAAACAGGTTGAAAAATTGAAATGAACTGGAGCCATTATTCCGCCCTGTCCGCCTCCCATGAATGGGCTGCCATACTTCCCGAGATCTGCCTGGTGGTTCTGGCCCTGAGCTTGTTGCTCATCGACGCCTTTGGAGGCCGGCGTATCGACCGGCGCCTGGTTGCCCGGGTCGCAATATTGGGGCAACTGATTTTGGTTCTGGTCTCTTTGACTGCCCTGGCCGGAAGCGATGGTCGGCTCGAACGCGAAACCTTTGCCGGAATGCTGCTCCATTCCCAATTCGGGGAGTTCATGCGTTTCTTCTTCCTGGCAAGTTCGATTCCGGTCACATATCTGGCTGGCGTCTTCCTTAAGAAGAACCCGCTGCCCGGAACTGAGTTTTATTCCATATGGTTGTTGGTCACCGCCGGGCTCATGCTCTTGGCCCAAAGCAATCATTTCGTGATGTTGTTCGTCGCCCTGGAGACCGTCGCGGTTGGGTTTTACGTTCTGGTCAGTTACAACCGCAACCTGTCCAACGGATTGGCCGCCGGCCTCAAGTACCTGATTCTCGGCGGGGTGAGTACGGCCATCCTTCTCATGGGAATGGCGCTGCTCTACGGTATTGCGGGGAGTTTCGGTTTGGAGAGCAGCGGCGCCAATGCCTTGAAATTCGACGAGTTGGGCAAATATCTGGAATCCAACAGCGACAATTTGATCGCCCGGACAGGGGTGTTGCTGGTGTTGGCGGGCATAGCCTTCAAGATTGGCGCGGTTCCTTTCCAGATCTGGATTCCCGATGTCTACCAGGGAGCTCCCACCCCGGTGACGGCCGCTTTGGCCGTTTCTTCCAAAGCGGGAGGATTTGCCGTCCTTGTGGTTTTGGTCAATGGCCCTTTCCAACCTATGGCCGATTTGCTGGTTCCCATCCTCACCACCATTGCCATGGCCACCATACTCTTTGGCAATATTTCCGCCCTGACCATGCGCAATGTAAAGCGTCTCATGGGGCTTTCGGGGGTTTCCCACGCCGGTTACCTTCTCATTGGCGTAGTGGCAATGTTTACCATTCCCGAGGCGCGGAATGCCATCGTGTTTTACCTGGTCACTTACCTGTTGGCGGCCTTTTCCGTTTTCGGGGTCATGGCCCATGTATCGGAAGCAGGCAGGGACGACCTCCAACCGGTCGATGCCTATCGAAATTTAACCAGGGAAAACCCTTTTCTGGGGGGAGTCCTGGCCCTGGGGCTGGCTTCCCTGGCCGGAATTCCACCCCTGGCCGGATTTCTTGGGAAGTTCCTTCTCTTCTATGCCGCGTTCAAGGCACAGCTATACGGCCTGTTGGGGGTTGCGGTTATCGGCGTGGTTCTCTCCATCTACTACTACTTCGGCTGGATAAGGGAAGCCACCTTCCGGGTTTGGAATCTCCCTGACCTGGACGGGGAAGGCTCTTCCCAACCCAGAGTGTGGCCCGAACTCGGGATGGCGGGGAAAATAACCCTGGGCGGCTTGGCCCTGTTGATCCTTCTCCTGGGCCTCTACCCCGAACCCCTAAGCAGCCTCACGCGCTATTAGGCGCCTGCGGCGCTACGCGCCGAGAGGGAAGAGGAAAGAGGGAAGAGATCAGTGGGCGGCTACGCCGCCAATCTTGATCGTGATCCTGATCGAGCTGTAGGAGGGGGTTTATCCCCCGATTTTCCAATGGCCTCAAAGCAATCGGGGGATAAACCCCCTCCTACAGTTTTTTTCTTTGCGTTTCTTTGCGATCTTTTGCGGCCATTCATCTCCTGTTCGCGAAGCGATCCTGTTCCGGCGAAGCCGGATCAAGCGTAGCGTTGTTCAAATCCTTTGTGCCTTTGTGCCTCTGTGCCTTTGTGCCTTTGGCGGTAGCCAATTCCCCTTCCCTCTTTTCTCCGAAAACCCGGCGCCTTACTCCGTAGGCTTGACCCGCTTCCAATCACCTATCTATCGTTTTTGCCATGTCCTCTATTTGGATAAATTACATGACCCTGACGACCTTTGCCGTCGTAGCGTTGGTCCTGGCCGTTACCCCGCTCCTGATTGCGAGGGTAATTTGCCCGAGGAAACCGAGCGCGTTGAAGGAGGCCACCTACGAGTGCGGGCTGGAATCGAAGGGGGAAGCCTGGGGAAAGTTCAAGATGCAATACTACATCTATGCCTTGGTCTTTGTAATTTTCGATATCGAGGCGGTATTTATCTACCCATGGGCAACCGCGTTTACCGATATCGGTTTTGGCGGGTTTCTGGCCATGGGCATCTTCATTTTAATCATGGCCGAGAGTTTGGCTTACCTGTGGCTCAAAGGCTGCCTGGAATGGAAATAATGCAATGAGATCTCCCGACTTGTCAGACCGGAATGAAGTCGACCTCTCGCCCGAGGCGACGGCAAAAGCCGGAGTAATTCTTTCCTCCCTCGATTGGATCTACAATTGGAGCCGGAGCAATTCGGTATGGCCCCTGCAATTCGGTTTGGCCTGCTGCGCCATCGAGATGATAGGCACGGCCGGGTCGCGGCACGACATAGCGCGTTTCGGAGCCGAGGTGTTCCGACCTTCCCCCCGCCAGTCCGACCTCATGATCGTATCGGGAACGGTGACCAAGAAGATGGCCCCGCAAGTGGTGCGCATCTACAATCAGATGCCCGAGCCCAAGTATGTCATCGCAATGGGCGCCTGTGCCATTTCGGGCGGACCGTTCAAACAGGGATACAACGTGCTCAAGGGGATCGACCGATACATCCCCGTCGATGTATACCTTCCCGGCTGCCCGCCTCGCCCGGAGGCCCTGCTTCACTCCCTGATGACACTGCAGAAGAAAATCAAGCGACAAAAATCCCTGGGTAGGAACATTACCAATCCGGCTTACGAGGAGGGAAGGCGGGTTTATCCGGTGCCCGAACTGAAGGGCAATGACCTGCTTCCCCCCTTCAACCCGGAGGTTTGGACCCCTCCGGCCAAGAATCCCAATGTGGAGGACGGATGCCCCAAAGGGATGTCGTCGCGGTAGCCGACCCGACCACCGGAACCGTTGATACGAGGATTTGGTAGATGGCCGCTATTGACCACCAAGGTGTAATCCGACAATTTCCCGAACTCGAATGGGACGAATTTTCGGAAAGCCTTATCCTGCCCCCGGAAAAAGTGGCCGAGGTGATAACTTGGTTGAAGGAGGATCCCGCTTATCGCCTGGATTATCTCAGCTGTGTTTCCGGCGTCGATTACCTCGAAAAGGAAATAAAGACCAGAGTCCGCAACGAAGCGGGAAAAATGATGGTCAAAACCAGCATATCGCCGGAAAAAATGGAGGTGGTTTACCATTTCTATTCCATGGAGAAGAAGACCGGACCCTTCATCGTGAAGCAGCGCGTACTGTCGCGGGAAGACCCGGTGGTTACTTCCCTCACTCCCCATTACCGGGGGGCCGAATTAATGGAACGGGAGGTCTACGACCTCTTTGGCATTCGCTTTACGGGTCATCCCGATCTGCGTCGTATCCTCATGTGGGAGGCTTTTGAACATTACCCGATGCGCAAGGATTACGTCCCTCCCAACGACTACGAATACGAGCCCACACCTCACGGGGAGGTGATTGAACGCGCCAGGGAACGGCGTGAGGAATTGGAGGGGCAATCGCCATGAGCCCCGTCCAAGCCATGCCCCCCCGCGGCTACCACCTCAGCAAAGACGAACTGGGGGCCGATATTCTGGAGGTTGCCATGGGTCCCCACCACCCCTCCACCCACGGCGTGTTCCGAATGGACCTGAAACTCGATGGGGAAACCGTGGTCGATCTGAAACCGGTGTTCGGATACCTGCACCGCAACCACGAGAAAATCGCCGAAGACATCACCTACCCGATGTCCATGCCGTTTACCGACCGCCTGGATTACCTGTGCGGCATGACCAATAATTGGGCCTATTCCCTGAGCGCGGAAAAATTCATTGAAATAGAGATTCCCGAAAGGGCCGAATACCTTCGCGTGATAGTCGGTGAACTCACCCGCCTGGTCAACCACTGCCTGCTCATCGGATTCTTCATCAACGACTTGGGCGCACTTGGAACCCCCCTGCTTTACGCCTTGCGCGAACGCGAGAAAATCCTCGATCTCTTCGAAGTCCTCAGCGGGGCTCGCATGATGGTAAACTACATCCGGTTCGGAGGTGTTCGCTGCGATCTGCCCCCAGGCTGGTTGGAGGAATGCACCCGAATTGTCGACGCCTTTCCCGCCTTTCTCGACGAATATGAAACCCTCTTGACCGAAAACGAGATCATCATCGCCCGCGCCCAGAACGTGGGGGTAATTACCCGGGAGGAAGCGGTCAATTTCAGCCTGACGGGTCCCATGCTCCGCGCCAGCGGAGTCAACTACGATATCCGCAAAGTCGACAAATACGGCATCTACGACCGCTTCGATTTTAAAATTCCCATTGGCGGGTATGGGGATTGTTACGATCGCTTCATGGTCCGGATGCTGGAGATGCGGGAAAGCGTCAAGATCCTCAAACAGGCCATCCGGGATCTGCCCGAAGGTGAAATCATGGGTAAGGCGCCAAAAATTTTCCGACCTCCTCCGGGAGAGGTATATGGCCGCATCGAAGCCCCCAAAGGCGAACTCGGTTTCTACCTGATTTCCGACGGCACTCCCAATCCCTACCGTTTCAAAGTCCGTCCACCGTCCTTCGTAAACCTCACCGCTCTTCGCCACATGTGCCTGGGACATAAAGTGGCCGATGCCGTGATCATTCTCGGGAGCATCGACATCGTGCTGGGAGAAGTCGATCGCTGAAATGAGCGTTTCCCCGTCAGCGTTATGAGCTTGATAGCAAAAGGTATCCTCAAAGGGATGGCGGTAACGGCCAAAAACTTCTTCCAGAGTTATTACCGGAAGGAGCGTCTGCCGACCGTGGAGTATCCGGAGGAGGAGCCCACCATAAACCCATTTTCGCGTAACTTCCCCTTCCTCGTCTACGATGGCGACGACCCCATTGACGGCATGCGGTGCACCGCTTGCACCCTGTGCGAAAGAGCCTGTCCGCCCCAATGCATTTACATCATCAAGGACAAGGATGAAAACGGAAAACCCATCTTGCGCCCCCGGATTTTCGACATCGACTCATCGGTCTGCATGAGCTGTCAACTCTGTGTCGAGGTTTGCCCTTACGAAGCCATTCGCATGGACAGCGACTTCGAGCTCTCCAACGAAAACCGCTTCGAGGGCCTGCTGCTCAACCGGGGCGATCTTCTCAAATCCAACGAATTCTACCACGAACTCAACCCCCTGGAAGCACGGCAAACAGACGACCGCATCGCCGCCAAAGTAGCCTTGGCCGAGGCCAAGAAAAAGGCCCGCGAAAAGAAGATGAAAGCCCGGTTGGCCGCCGCCAAAGCCAAACGGCCGCCAGCCCGTGTGAAGAAAACCTCTCCCGCCCGGGAAATACCGCCACAGCGCGAAGGAAGTGAATAATTTTTTCGACCTCAAGCTAGTGGAACTCGGCCTCTGGATAGAGGCCTTCTTCGCGGAATACCCGTCGCTCAAATTGGTCGTCCACCTTCTCTTGTGCACGTTGCCCCTGGCTTTGTCTTTCATGGGAGCCTTCGCTTTTACCACCTGGTTGGAGCGCAAGGGGCTGGCCCGCATCCAGAACAGGCCGGGTCCGAATCGCGTTGGCAAGTTCGGCTTACTTCAGCCGATTGCCGACGGCATCAAGATGTTGATCAAGGAGGACATCGTTCCGGAACGATCGGACAAGCTCTTCCATTTCCTGGCCCCCATAATGCTGATGATCCCCGCCCTCATCGGGATCGGTTTTCTGCCTATTGGGGACGGGCTCAACGCCTTGCCCCTCGATTCCGCCATTATCTTCTTCTTTGCCATCAGTTCGTTGAACACCATCGCGGTTTTCATGGCGGGATGGTCTTCCCGCAACAAGTACTCCCTGCTCGGAGGCATGCGCGCCGTCGCGCAAATGATCAGCTACGAAATCCCCCTCGTACTGTCCGCTGTCGTCGTCATAATGATGGCCGGTTCGCTCAATGCGCAGGAGGTGGTCGCTTCCCAGCAGATTTCCTCCTGGGTGGGCAGCGGAAATAGCCTCCAGGAATTCTTTGGCCGGATTCTCGGCTGGAACGTATTCAAACCTTGGGGGTTTGCAGGTTTTATCTTCTTCTTCGTCGCCGCGCTGGCCGAGGCCAACCGTTCCCCTTTCGATTTGCCCGAGGCGGATTCCGAAATCATTGCCGGCCATCTCACGGAATACAGCGGGTTCAAATACGCCATATTCTTCATGGGCGAATACATCAGCGCTTTTGCCATAGCCGGCATCGGCGTGACCCTCTTCCTGGGCGGCTGGAACGGGCCGGTATTTTCCGGACTTCCCTGGTTTGTCCTCAAGCTCTTCAGTCTTTTTGCCGTAATGATCTGGATACGCGGTACGCTTCCCCGTCTCCGCGTGGATCAGTTGATGGGCTACGCTTGGAAGTTCCTCTTCCCCTTGGCCATCCTCAACATTTTCGTGGCGGGCTTTTACCATTTCCTGGAACTGCAATGGGGAACCGCCGCCGCCTTCATCCTCGGTTGGATACTCGGCTTCGGCGCCCTGCAACTCGCCGCCATGGGGCTCAGTCGCCTCAACAAGTCCCCCGTTATTCAAAGCAAACGCGTTTACCAGCTTGTGGAATGAGCATCGCCTTTTACTTACTCGCCCTCGTCGCCGTTCTGGGCGCCGGTCTGGCTGTCACCTTGCGCAACGTCGTTCACGCCGTTTTTTCCGTATTGTTGTTTTTCTCCGCCCTGGCCGGTCTCTTTCTCCTGATGTTGGCCGAGTTCATCGCCGCCGTTCAGGTATTGGTCTACATCGGTTCGGTGGGAATCCTCATGCTTTTCGCCATCATGCTCACCACCAAAGTGATAGGCGACCCCAACCGCCCGGTTCGTTCGCGGGGTTGGGTTTGGGGAGGATTGGCCGTGCTCGCTTTGCTGGCGGGCGTTCTGTTGCCTATCATCGCTCGAACCGGCGGCCAATCCACGGCCCCGCTCTCCCAATTCAATCCATCGGTGAAGCAACTTGGACTGGTCTTGATGGATCCCTACTTCGCCTCCCTCGGGGTCATAGCATTATTGCTCACCGCCGGCCTGATCGGCGCGGTGGTGGCGGCGACCGGAGCCAGTGAGGCCGTCGAAGCCGAGGCCGTGTCGGCAAAAAGCCCCCGTTATCCTACTACCTGAACATGGGATTGACCCTCCACCATTTCCTGATCCTTTCCGCCATCCTGTTTTCCATAGGGTTGGTGGGCGCGCTGACGCGCCGGCATATCATCATAATGCTGATCTGCCTGGAGATCATGCTCAACTCGGCCAATCTCAACTTGATCGCTTTCTGGCACTTCAGTCCCGATCCCTTGCTCTTGCATGGACCCTTGTTCACCCTCTTTACCATCGCCATAGCCGCTACCGAAGCGGCTCTCGGATTGGCCCTGGTGCTGGCCATCTTTCGCCACTACAAAACAATCGATCCTGATTTGATCCAGGACCTGAAGGAATGAACCTGTTTGATTTTTCGCATTCGGTGGGGTGGTTGTGGTGGATTGCGTTCTGTCCATTGATAGCGGCGGTATTCCTGGGATTTTTCAAACCCTCCGGCAAAATTGCCGCCGTCGCGGCCAATGCGGCTCTGTCGGTTTCACTGCTACTTTCCATCCGGGCCTTTGCCATGACCTGGGGCCCGGAAGCCGAAGCCCTGACCTCCAATTTTACCTGGATTCAGGTCGCCGGGGTCGACCTGGAGTTCGGAGTAGTGCTCAATCCCCTGACCGGCGCCATGCTGGCCATGGTCAGCTTTGTCGGCCTTTGCATTTTCCTCTATTCCACCAGTTACATGAGCCGCGACCCGGGTATGAGGCGGTTCTTCTGCTACCTCTCCCTGTTTATGGTGGGCATGCTGGGGCTGGTCATGTCCAACAGCCTCCTGCTGCTCTTCATGTTCTGGGAAATCGTCGGACTCGCCTCCTATCTCCTGATCGGGTTCTGGTACCAAAAACCCGCCGCCGCCGCCGCCGCGAAAAAAGCTTTCATCACCACGCGTATCGGCGACCTGGGATTTCTCATCGGGTTGCTTTGGGCCTTTAAAGCCACCTCTACCTTTCTCTTGTTCGATGGTGGACAGGGCCTGCTGGAAAGCGGCCGGATCACCGTCCTCATCGCCTCCAAGGACGTGCTCTTTGGCTTAAATGGCGCCGGGGTGATCGCGTTATTCCTCTTTATCGGCGCGGTCGGAAAATCCGGGCAACTGCCGCTTCACGTGTGGTTGCCCGATGCCATGGAGGGTCCCACACCGGTGTCCGCCCTGATCCATGCCGCTACCATGGTGGCGGCCGGAGTCTTTCTGGTGGCTCGCGCCTTTCCCCTTTTTCTGGCCGATGCGGCGGTGCTGGAAATCGTTGCCTGGGTCGGGGCCGTCACCGCGCTCTTTGCCGCCCTGGTGGCCGTCGGGCAATACGACATCAAACGCATTTTGGCTTATTCTACCGTCAGTCAGCTCGGGTTGATGATGGTGGGCCTCGGGGCCGGGGGCCTGGCCCTGAGTGAAGGTGGGGTATCCATCGGTACCTTCCACCTCCTTACCCACGCTTTTTTCAAGGCCCTCCTTTTCCTCGGCGCCGGCGCCATAATTCATGGCTGCGGCCACGAACAGGATATTCGCCTGATGGGCGGAGTCTTCAACCGGATGAAGTTGGCCGGCATCTGTTACCTGGCCGGGGCGCTGGCTCTCTGCGCCTTTCCTTTTACCAGTGGTTATTACAGCAAGGATCAGATATTGCTCAGCGCCTGGACGGCCCATGGCGCCATCTTCTGGATCAGCGCCTCCGCCTCCTTGCTCACGGCGTTTTATATGACCCGGCAGTGCTGTTACATTTTCCTGGGAGATTACCGGGGGAAGGGCCGAATTCACCAAAGTCCGCCCTTGATGACGGCGCCGCTGGTAATCCTGGCCGTCTTTTCCCTCGTATTGGGGATCGTCAGCGAAGAGTTCTACCACATTCTCACTTATCTGTCCGGAACGGCAGTGGACCAGCACGGTCTTATCGTGGTGGTGATCAGTTGGGTGATTGCCTTGGGAGGCATCGCCTTGGGCCTCATGGTCTATGGAGGTTCAAAATTGGGTTTGGATGCAACCGATCCCGTCAAACGCTCCCTGCGCACGCCCTATACCTGGATGGAAAAGCGTTTCTTTGCCGATGAACTGTACGCCGCTACCGTAACCAGACTTTGGAATGCTTCAGCCACGCTGATCGTTTTCCTGGAGTCCTGTTTCCACCGCCTGATTGATGCGGTGAGGGGATGGGTGACGAGAATAGGCGGCTTCTTTTCCAAGACTATCGATCAGAAATTGATCGACCAGGTCTCCTTCGACGGCGCCTGTGACCGGATTTACAAAAGTGGTCGACTCAATTCAATTATTCAAAACGGGTTTCTTCAGGGCTACCTCCGCATTGTCACCCTCGGGGCGGTGATCATAGGTGTCCTTTTCCTGGTTTTTGCCCGTTGAGGAGGGATATGCAATGATTACGACCATCACCTTCATTCCCCTTCTGGCCGCCCTCATCATCGTTTTTTCTCCCGGCCGCAACCGGACGCTGATCAGGCTGACCGCCCTGACCGGTTCCCTTCTCTCGTCCGTGTTGGCCTTGTCCCTGGCCTTTCAATTCGTCCCCAGCAAGGGCCTGCAGTTCGTGGAAAAGCAGGCATGGATCCCGTCCATAGGGGTCGATTACTTTGTGGGGATCGACGGCTTGAACCTGTTGCTGGTCCTGCTGGTGGCGATCCTTTCCCCCATTGTCGTCCTGGCCTCCCGGGGAATCGAGGGGAAGGAAAAAACTTACTTCAGCCTTATTTCCATCCAGTTCACGGCGCTCTATGGAGCCTTTACCGCCCTTAATTTCTTCCATTGGTTCATTTTCTGGGAGGCGGCTCTGGTTCCCGCCTTCTTTCTGATAAAAATGTTTGGCGGCGCCAAGTGTCACAGGGCGGCCCTGAACTTCTTCATTTTCACGGTTCTGGGATCGGTGGCCATGCTCTTGGGCATGCTCTTCCTTTACCTGAACACCGGCACTTTCGACTTTATCGAACTGCGCCGGCTGGCCATCGAAGGAAGCATAAAAAGCTCTCTCGGCGGATTCTATCCCGCGATCTTTGTCGCTGTGATGCTCGGGCTTTGGGTCAAGGTGCCGCTCTTTCCCCTGCACTCCTGGCAGGCCCCGGCTTATACCGCTGCCCCGGTCCCGGTGAGCATGGTTCTGGCCGGCATCATGTCGAAAATGGGGGTTTACGGGTTTTTGCGCGTGGTCCTGCCGGTTTTTCCCGAGGCCATGCACGCCTACGCCGATACGTTGCTTGCCTTTGCCCTGATCACCCTTCTCTGGGGCGCCTTTATCGCCTTGCGCCAGCGGGACCTGAAACGGGTGTTGGCCTTCTCCTCCCTGAATCACGTGGCCTACTGCATGTTTGGCATCTTCGCCTTGGGCGCAGCCGCGAGCCCCGAGGGGATGAACGCCCCGGCCATAGCGGTTCAGGGAGCCATTCTACAGATGTTCGCTCACGGTATCGGGATCTCCGGCCTTTTCTACGTGGCGGCAAAGCTGGAGGCCGTCGCCGGAACCCGGGACATCCGCAAATTCGGTGGACTCGGTTCGGTAATGCCGCGCTACGTCTTTGTATTCGGCCTGCTCGTCTTCTCCTCTCTGGGTCTTCCTTTCCTGGCCGGATTTGCCGCCGAAATACTGGTTTTTACCGGCGCCTTTGCCTTGGCGCCCTGGCATACCGGATTGGCCTTGCTGGGCCTTCTGGCCACTGCGGTATTCCTGCTCACCATTCTCCAACGCCTTTTCACCGGAGAGGTCGACCCGTCCCGATCCGGGATGGCCGACATTTCCTGCCGCGAAGTCATGTATATATCCCCTTTGCTCGTTCTCACCGTCTGGATCGGGGTATCTCCCGCTACCTGGTTGGCCTTCAGCGATCCATTTGTCGAATCCCTCACCGTTCTCATAACCCGGTAGATGACGGCCTTGCTCACAGTAGTAATCAGTTACCTCGGCGCGGCTGTCCTGGGGTTTCTCCCCGGCAAGAACTATCGTTTGATTCGGGGGCTCGCCCTGACCACGGGGTTGTCGACTTTAGCCCTCTCGCTGGTCTGTTACGGCCAATTCCGCCTGGCGGATGGGGGAACGTTCCGGAACGTGATCGAGCTTCCGTGGATTCCGGCCATCGGGGCGGAATTTAAGATCGGTGTGGACGGTTTGAGTATAACCCTGTTGATCCTGACCGGGTTGGTGGCCGTCTGCGGGGTGTTGTTCACCTGGACGCTCCGGGAAAGGGCCAACCAGTTTTACGCTTATTACTTCGCCCTGATCGGGGGGGTGTTCGGCGTTTTCATCTCCCTCGATCTCTTTCTGCTGTTCGTCTTCTACGAACTGGCCATCGTTCCGAAATATTTTATCATCGCAATCTGGGGCAGCGGCAGGAGGACCTACGCGGCCATGAAACTGGTGCTCTTTTCCTTCGTGGGGTCCGCCGTGGCCTTGTTGGGATTGATCGCCGTTTACTACGGTTCGGGACAACACACCTTCGATCTGGTTCAGCTCATGCTCTCGGGAGAATTCTCCCCGCAGTTTCAAGTCGTGGTCTTCCCGATCCTCTTCGTAGGGTTCGCCATTCTGGCCGGAATGTGGCCTTTCCATACCTGGGCTCCCACCGGGCACGTGGCGGCGCCGACGGCCGCTTCCATGCTCTTGGCCGGCGTCGTCATGAAACTGGGAGCCTATGGCTGCCTTCGCGTGGCCATCGGTCTGTTGCCCGAGGGAGCGATTTATTGGGCGCCGGTGGTGGGATGGATCGCCGTCATCAATATCGTTTACGGCGCGCTCATCGCCCTCGTTCAGACGGATTTCAAATACGTAATCGGATATTCCAGCGTGAGCCACATGGGGTTCGTCTTGCTGGGTCTGGCCACCCTCAATGAAGTGGGTCTGGTGGGCGCGTCCCTACAGATGTTTTCCCACGGCGTTATCGGCGCCCTCCTCTTCGCCATGGTCGGCTCCGTCGTATACACCCGCACCCGCACCCGGCAGTTGAATGAATTTCATAACTTGGTTCAGCGCATGCCCGGGATATGTTGGACGTTTATCGCGGCCGGATTGGCATCCATGGGCCTGCCCGGATTCAGCGGATTCGTTGCCGAACTTCACGTCCTGATCGGCGCTTGGAACCAGGACCGGTTATCCACCTGGATCATGGTAATGGCCGGTATCGGGGTCCTCGCCACTTTTGCCTACACTTTGGTCAAGATCCATGAGGCATTCTTTGGCAAATCGAATGATCCTGTGTCGGACGACGTTTACGCGCCCATGACTTTGGCTGAAAAAATGGGCTGCGGGTTGCTCTTGTCGGTTGCTACGGCCGTCGGAATCTATCCGCCTCTGCTGACTTCCATTCTGGAGCCGAGCCTGGCGCCCATCCTGGAAGCGCTGGCCGCCGCTGGAAAGGAGGTCTTGTAACCGTGGATTACGCCCAACTGTTTTTCGCCACTTGGCCGGACCTTATCGTGGTTCTGGGAATGTTTGCAGCTCTCGGATGGGACTACACCAAGTACAAGAACTCCCCCGTCGAGATCCGCAGCGACAAAGCGGCTCTGATTTCCTCGCTCTCCCTTCTCCTGGCCCTCGCCGGGGTGGGGTGGCAATTGGGTTCGGGTTCCGGTAGTCCCGGAGTCCCGGCCGATACCTGGGAGGGCCAGATCGTCCTCACTCCCCTCACCCTTGGGTTCAAGGCCCTCGTCTTTGCCTTGGCACTGTTCATCGTCCAGTTCGCCAGATCCCAGGTCCCCAATAAGCACGTCAGCGAGTATTTCGGGCTTCTGCTCCTCAGCACGCTGGGTATGGGTTTTCTCATTACCGCCCAGAACCTGTTGATGCTCTTTATTTCCATAGAACTGATATCCCTCAGTCTCTACGGCCTCACCGCCTTTCAAAATTCCCAGCGTTTTTCCGTCGAGGCGGGGATAAAGTACTTTGCCATTGGGGGGGTATCCTCCGCCTTTCTCCTTTTCGGCATCAGCTACCTCTACGGCGCCACCAACGCCCTGGCCTTTGACGACATAATCACCGCGCTGCAAAGCGGGGCCATGCCGTCGGGTTACCTGTGGATTGCCTCGGCTTTTCTCTTGGTGGGCTTCGGGTTCAAGATTGCCGCCGTCCCATTTCACCTCTGGGCTCCCGACGCTTACCAATGCGCCCCCGTCCCCGTCGCGGCGTGGATAGCCACCGGATCCAAAATCGCCAGCTTCTTCGTGTTGGTGCAACTCTTCGGACCCGTTCTGGAGTTCTCGGTCGATCGCGACACCCTCATCGCCGGCATCGTTTTGATCTCCGTCCTCAGCATGGTGCTGGGCAACATCGGCGCGCTTCGACAAACTTGCGTCAAACGCCTGCTGGCCTACTCCAGTATCGCCCATGCCGGCTACATCCTCATCGGATTCATAGCGGCCAACCGGGAAGGCAACGTTTCGGTACTGTATTACAGTGTCGTCTATGCCGCCGCCACCTTGGGGGCCTTTGCCGTTATCGGGATCGTCAGCCATCGCCTCGAACGCGAGGCCCTGATCAATGACTTCAATGGCTGCTGGAAACGAAACCCCGGTCTCAGCTTCCTGTTCATGATCTTCATCCTTTCCCTTGCCGGCATTCCTCCCCTGTCCGGATTCTTCGGGAAATTCTACCTCTTCATGGCGGCCATCGGCTCGAAACCGGAAATCGCGGGTTGGAGCGATGGATTCTACTGGCTCGTCGCCGTGGCCCTCCTCATGTCCGCCGTCTCCTTGTTCTACTACATCATGGTGCTCAAAGCATTCCTGG
Organism: Opitutales bacterium; assembly: GCA_965204545.1. Taxonomy (GTDB): domain Bacteria; phylum Verrucomicrobiota; class Verrucomicrobiia; order Opitutales; family UBA2995; genus JAABVD01. The sequence goes on from CBDBFA010000003.1 coordinate 3,330,823, forward strand.
TTTCAGATGAGTCTCCCGCCCCGGCCCCGATCAACCTGAGCAAAGCCGAGGGCACAGGGTTGGTCATCCTCTGTCTCCTCGTAGTGGGCCTCGGCATCGTCCCCATGGTCCTGGTCGACTTCATCAGCACCACTCTCTGAGGAGGGATTAACCACAGAGGACACAGAGGGAATTAAAGGAAGAAGTAAGAAGGCAGAAGGAAGAAGGACAAATCATCTTGATCATGATCGTGATCGACATTGCCTCTCGCGAAGCTCGCCAAGAATCGCAAAGAAGGAGGGAACCAGAAGGAAAGGAAGAAGGATGAAGGATGAAAATGGGAAGCAATTTAATTGGCCACAAAAGGCACATAAACCACAAAAGAAATCATTTTGCGCCTTTTGTGCTTTTTGTGGTTCCTCTCTCCCAATTCCTCATTCCTAATTCTTAATTCCTCATTGGCGCCCCCGGCGCCTTTCTTCCCCTCTCCGTTTTCTCCTGTTCGCGAAGCGTTGTTTAATTCCTTTGTGCCTTTGTGCCTCTGTGCCTTTGTGCCATCTCGCCTTGGCGAGATCCAATTCCTCCCTTTCGTTTTTCCTGAAAAAAACGGATTTTTCCCATTTTTCCTTGTTGACAGGCACTGCCTGCGGCTCCTTATTGCGACTGAGACTCAAAACCAATAAGTCTGAGCAGTGGATCTGCAAACGGAAATGAATAGGAAAAGAAAGGGATCGGGATTGATGCATCCGTGGGGTGCAATTACCATTTTTGCCTTATTGCAAGCGGCGGGGTGGGGACAGGATAAAGTCGTAACGCTGGATGAATTCGTAGCGGTTGGAAGGTACCTTTATACGGATCAGGTCAATGCTCTCAGAACGCCGACGCCTGTCATCGACGTGCCGCAAAGCCTTTCAATTGTTACCGCCGACCTGATTACCCTGCAGGGCTTTAAGAGTCTCGGTGACATCGTCAACTACACACCCGGGGTAAGCACATCACAGGGTGAAGGCCACCGTGACGCGGTCGTGTTTCGGGGTGTGCGATCGACGGCTGATTTCCTTATCGATGGGGTCCGCGACGATGTTCAGTACTACCGCCCGCTTTATAACCTGGAGCAGGTAGAAATACTGCGTGGACCGAATGCGCTTCATTTCGGGCGTGGCGGCACGGGCGGTATCCTGAACCGTGTCACCAAGAAAGGTGTGATCGGCGCGAATTTTTCGGGTTACCAAGCGAGTATCGATACCTTCGGCGAATTTGCTTTTCAGGTCGACAGCAACAATGCGGTCGATGAAAACTCGGCTGTTCGGATCAATGCATTTTTCGAAAGCCTGGACAATCATCGTGATTTCTATGGCGGTGAACGCATTGGTGTTAACCCAACCGCTAAAATCGAACTGAGCCCGGGCTCGACGCTTGATCTATCCTACGAGTATGTCGACCACGAGCGTTTTATTGATCGCGGTATTCCAACTGGCTCAGATGGACGTCCGGTTGAGGCCTTCGAAGGTATACTTTTCGCCGATCCGGAGCTTAATTTAACCCAGCTTGAAGCCCATTTGCTTCGCGCAGCACTGCAACAGGACTTTTCGGATACCCTGAAAGGAAATTTCAGCGCCTTTTATGGCGATTATGACAAGCTCTATCAGAACTTTTATGCATCGGGTTATAACCAGGCGGCCACACCCGACCTGGTGACACTCGATGGATACGTGGATACGACCGACCGTCAAAACCTGATCCTGTCCGGAAACCTGATCGGAGAATTCCGCACCCATGATATCAGCCACACTGTCATCGCCGGCGCTGAGTTTATCGACACCTCATCGGATCAGGATCGCTTTAATTCCTACTGGGACACAACTTCGGATGATAATGAAATTTTCACGATAAATCGTCCTCTCGATTTGCGTGGAGGCGTCGGTGTCAACGCATCCGGCGTAGCGACGACAAACAGTTTCAAGGCGGATCTCAATGACGACACACGAGTGAGCATCGACGTCTTTTCTGTCTATGCCCAAGACGAGATCGAGCTTTCAGATCAGTGGGATGTGATTTTCGGTGCCCGGAGTGACAGCTTTGACATCGAGGTCTTCAACGTTCCAGCGAATGAAAAGCGGAGCCGAAAGGATGAAGAAATTTCGCCGCGCATCGGTCTGGTCTTCAAGCCGGAGGAAAACACCTCACTTTACGGGAGTTTCAGTGAATCCTTCCTTCCACGCAGTGGAGAGCAGTTTGCAAACATCAATGGCAATAACAACCAACTGGATCCAAACACATTCTCCAACCTCGAGGCGGGTGTAAAAGTGGACTTCAGCCAGGGTCTGAGCCTGACAGCTTCCATATTCGAGGTTGAGCAAAGCTCGCCCCAGGTGGCCGATGATGATCCGGAAACCCTGGATGTCATCGACTCGGAAATTTCAGGTTTCGAGCTGCAGCTTCAAGGCCAAGTTGCAGACAACTGGTTTATCTTGGCCGGCTATGGCAATTTGGATGGTGAGCAAGTCAATCGATCCGGTCCAACAGGCCGACGCCCGCGTGAGTTGCCGGAAAACATGTTCTCAGTCTGGAACAGCTTTCAGGTTTCGGATCAATTTGGTTTGGGCCTGGGTCTGACCTACCAGGATTCAAGCTTTATCAATAACGGGAATACCGCAGTCCTGCCGAGCTATACCCGTATTGATGCGGCAGCTTTCTATGAAGTGTCTGACAGACTCCGTGTTCAGGTTAACCTCGAAAACGTGACGGATGAACTCTATTTCCCGAACTCCCACAGTACGCATCAGGCAACCGTGGGAGCGCCCCTGAACGCACGTGTAGCAATCATTGGGCGGTATTAGCAATGCAGTTGGCAGTTATCATGAGGGATTAACCACAAAAAGCGCAGAGAGAGGGAGAGAGGCTGAGATTTCTTACAATCTTGATCTTGATCGTGATCGAAAACTAACATGGATAAACGGGATGGACAGGATTTGGATAATCCGTGCTCATCCGTGTAATCCGAGGTTTCTTCTTCTCTCCCACTTTGTGCCTTTGTGCCTCTGTGCCTTTGTGCCATCTCGCCTTGGCGAGATCCAATTCCTAATTGGCGCCCCCGGCGCTTTTTGTGGTTGATCCTTCCCAATTCCTCCTGAGGGGATACAAGTGAAACTCAAAGTTGGAAACTTCAACTCATCAAGGAGAATTAAAGAATGGAACTCGGTGCATTTTCGGTAAGCTTGGCAGTTAAGGATCTGGAAGCTTCGAGGTCCTTTTACGAGAAATTCGGGTTTGAGGTTGTGGGAGGCGACGCTTCCCACAACTGGCAAATCCTCAGGAACGGGGATCACACCATAGGCCTCTTCCAGGGCATGTTTGAGCAGAACATCCTGACCTTCAATCCCGGCTGGGACAAACACGCTCAACCATTGGAATCGTTTATCGATGTGCGCGAACTGCAGCGGCAACTAAAGGCCAAAGGTATCGTCCTGCACACCGAAGCGGACGAGAACGGCGCCGGCCCTGCCAGCTTCCTGGCCCTGGACCCGGACGGCAATCCGATCCTCGTGGATCAACACGTGTGAGCCCGTAATCAGGGTTCAAGAACGGTTTATACCGGGAAATGACCTCTCCCAACTTGTCACGCCGTAATCCTTGGAGGCGGAAGCTCGCCAAGAACCGCAAAGAAGGAGGGAAGGAATAAACCACAGATGACGAAGATTTTCACAGATTTAAAAAAGGAGGACGGACTTTCCTGCCGGCCACGCCGGGAGGCGAGTCCCCCATAACCTTAAAATGGGGGGTTGGAAAACCCCCTTTCCGTTAAATCCTTCTTTGGGCCTTTTGCGTTCTCTGCGATCTTTTGCGGCTATTTACCATCCTATTCGCGACAGCGATTCTGCTCCGGCAAAGCCGGATCAAGCGACTGAATGGAGCGTTGTTCAACTTCTTCCTTTCACTCTCCCCCTCTGTGTCACGCCGTAGACCTGCAAGGCGAAGGCGGATGTGTCCTCTGTGATCTCTGTGGTTTTATCTTATTCATGCCTCAGTGCGCTTGGCGAGACTTCCTTCCTGGATGCTTGATGCAGGATGATAAATTTTCCCAACAAATTTGTTGCCAACGGATCTGTTGGCTGGCGGATGACACGAATGGGAAAAATGGGGAATTGAACATGGATGCTCAGGATGCACGGGATAAATAGCCACAAAAACCACAAAATTCATGATTGGCGCCCCATTCCCTTTTCCCGTAAGGATGCGGAATCGATTTCGATATCTTGGTGCCTATCTTGGTGCAGTCTCTGCGCCCTGAATCCTTTGTTATTTCCAGTAACTTCCTGGCTTCCAGGCATTTAAGTTGCACTGCATCTTGGTGCCCACTTGGTGCCTGACTTGGTGCCATCTCGCCTCGGCGAGATCCAATTCCTAATTCGCGCGCCTTGGCGCCCCCTTCCCCTTCCTCCGCCCCAAGTTGTAGGAGCGGCTTTACGCCGCGATTGCTTTGGAGGTGTATCCAAGCGGCATAGTCGTTGTGGTGGAAATTCGAGGGCTGTGATGAGCCTTGAAAAATCGGACTCTTCCAGCTCCCAGACTCTTTTTTTTCAGATCCTCTTGCTCATCGCAGCCCTCGAATTTCTTCTCGGTTTCGGGATAAACCGGCTACCGCAATCCCTTTGCAACCCACCTGCAGCAGTTAGGCAGGCGGGTTTTCGTCAATAACTTGCAGGTCTTTTCGTTTTGAATTTTCCGGTTTCTGAGCGCTTCCATTGCCTGAAGTGCCGGATTTTTCCCGAAAGATTGACTTTTTGAGCGATATTCAGGGTAAATGAGCATTTATTTGAAGATGCGAGTGGGCAAAAGCGCAAATATCAGCAACTCTTACAACTCATCCCTCCAGTTTTTTGTCTTATCCCTAAAACCCACCGCTTCCGCAGCTATTCCGCTAAATCGAGTGCAGTGACATCACCCAATGTAAATAACTGTCATTTAAATGAAAATTGAACCTGAAATCTCCAGTGTTTCGATTGTCATCCTCGGCCATTTCAATCCAGCGATTTTCACTCCTTCTTGGTTTGCATGGCGCGGGCTTCTTCCAAAGAAGATAGTCGACATTGCAGCTCTGAAAATTGCCCATCCCCAGATCACAGAATTCAATGCAGATTGGCTCAACCTGCAAATAGTTCCTGAAAGCTTCTCAATCAGCACGACTCAATCGCCCTTTGTTCGCCTGCGAGACCTGGTTGTCCGAATCTTCCGAGAACAGCTTCCCCATACGCCTCTTAAAGCCATGGGCATCAACCGAGCAGTACACTTTTCCATGGGAAGCTTTAGCGAGCGAGATCGAGTCGGCAGGTTGCTGGCGCCGGTTGAGCCTTGGGGCGCCTTGGGTAAGGAACTTGAACTGGACAGAGAGCATGGGGGCATGACTTCTCTCACTATGACGCAGTTGGATCCGGAAGGCAGGCCACCAGGTGGGCAAGTAAACGTGACCGTGGAGCCATCGAAACGGATTGGACGTACGGGCGTATACGTCCGAATTAACGATCACTATACCATTGAGAACTTGGAGGGGCGGATGGCAACCAGTGAAATCGTTACCCTGCTGGAAGAGAATTTTGATAAATCTCTTCTGCGGGCGAATCAAATCATCAATCACATTATGACGCTAAAGGGGGGATAATTATGCTAGAAACTGTAGTCGCTTTTTTGGATAACGGCGTTCAGGATTCGTCAGACGTCAATGAAAATTCGGGTATGCCTCGTACTCCCGACCGGCTACTTCGAGAAGGACATGCGGGACGTATCGAGGCTGTAAGCAAGCACGTCAGAGGAATGGCGTTGCAAAGCACCGAAATCGAAGAGAGTTCAAATTATGATCGCTCGAAATCGCCCAGGATCATTTCTGAATTTGGCTCGATCATCGAATTACCTGAGCTCAAAAAAATATCGAATGCCCCACCTCTGGCAACCTTTCATGCCCTGCAAGAGTGGGAGGGTTACGTCCTTGAAAAAAGAGCCGATGAATTTACGGCACGGCTATTGGATTTGACCGCGGGCTCCTCGCACGAAGAAGAAGAAGCCACAATTCCTTTGGAGGAAATCGCGGAAGACGATCACATTCGTGTGATCCGTGGTAGCATTTTTCGGTGGGTAATTGGCTACGAACGATCCGCAAGTGGAACCAAACGACGCGTCTCCCAAATCGTTTTCCGCGACCTTCCAGCAATCACCAAACAAGACATGTTTGAGGCAAAGGAATGGGCCAGAAAGATCGTTCAGTTATGGTCGGACTAACTTCCATTGGGGTTCCTCCTGACCACAAAGTGATGGAAGTGACCTTTTTGGGGCCCGGTTATGGAGAGTGCATACTCATCCATATAGGAAATGGAAACTGGATTATTGTTGATTCCTGCCTCGACGCTGAGTCACAACCAGCCGCGTTGGCATATTTCGATACCTTGGGCTTAAATCCCACTGAGGCAGTCTCTCTAATCGTCGCCACCCACTGGCACGACGACCATATACGAGGCATGGGAAGCTTAGTCGAGATCTGCGAAAATGCCACTTTCTGCTGTGCGAGCGTTCTGTGCAAAAATGAGTTCCTCACTGCGGTGAGCGCAATGGCTCGTCGCCCTATGTCCACGGCTGGTTCCGGAATGCAGGAACTTTATAAGGTTATCTCTCTACAGGAGGAAAGATCTTCTAACCCTGTATTCGCCATGGCCAATCGTAGGATCTTCTGTCAGGATGGGTGCGAGATTTGGTCCCTCTCGCCTTTCGATAAGGACTATAACACGTTCTTACAGAAAATAGATCGCCTTCTTCCACAGGAACACGAAACCAAAAGGCGTATTCCTACCCTGATGCCGAACTGGGTTGCGGTCGTATTATTAATCCAGATCGATAACACGGCAATTCTTCTTGGGTCCGACCTGGAAAGGAAGGGATGGTTGGAGATACTCGCTACAAAGGAACGACCAAATTGCAAAGCTTCGGTTTTCAAAGTTCCCCATCATGGTTCCCAAAACGCGCATGAGGATCGAGTATGGAATGAGATGCTGCAGAGTGAACCGGTCGCGACGCTCACCCCGTGGAGAAAAGGTGGACGGAAATTGCCGACAGAAAACGACGTAAAACGAATTCTCTCATTTACGCGAAAGGCTTACTCGACTGCACAATTAGACGTTCCCATTGGCAAACCTGTAAGGACCAGGAAAAAGGCAGTAGAAAGGACTATCAGGGAAACCGGTATAAATCTGAATCTTGTAGCCCGGCCTTCCGGCAGGATTCGTTTACGTCGGCAATTCGGTTTACAATCCGACTGGGATATTGAGACATTTCCTCCTGCCTGTCAGTTGACAGGATAGTAAAAGGCAAAATTCACCGTGAATTTAGCGAACACGCCGGAGACGCTTCCCCCCTCCCGCTATTCCCTCTCAGGTGGGTCAATTTTAAACCGCCCATAGTGGGTCAGTTTTAAACCGCCTTTTTTAAAATTTGAGGATACCACTAAATCTGCGAGCCAAACCCATAGAGTTGGTTGCTGTTCTGTTTTAACTCTTGAACCCAAAGTTAGAGGAGTTTGAATATAACATCCCATGACATTTTTGGAGTCTGTCCAACGCTTTGAAGAGGCTTTGTTGGAAAAGGTTTCCGCATCACAAGGCTCCCCATTCATTGCACACTGTGATGTGCGACCTGAGATTGAAGAGGAAGCCCATGCGGAACTCGTGGAGTTGATCCAGGGGGACTTCTCTTGTTTCCTTTCAATAATGGGCAGATTTCCTTGTGTCTGCACGAGAGTGGTGACCACCGCTCTCTCGCAATCTTATGGAGACGAGGGAGATCGTGCAGTCTATAAACACATCGCAAAGAGATTAGACCTGAATAGTGAGGATATCCCAAATCATGAACGTTTCTCTTTTTTCCTAAAATTCAGGAATAGCTGTGAGAAGATCGGTTTGGCGCTCCCACACGTCACTGGGGAGCGTTATGTGGATGCCTATCTTTTTCAGGCAGGTGTGTCGCGCAAACAATTACCTGCTCTCGCGGGAGCTTTTCTTAAAGGGGAGCGTCTCTTGGGACTACCTCATGCCGACGACACACGGGAAGTCGATGATTGGGAGGACAGGGCGGTGGAGTTTGCTCCGCCTGGTCTCAAAGTGCTTCGCCGCATTGTCCGAGGGGACCCGACTGGGTTTCATGCCGCCACCTTTATTCGTCTTCGGAGCCCTCAAGGGTCACCAGCATCGAAATTCGAAAGGGATTTCCTTAAGGCGATTAAAAATCCTCCCAAATCTGCTTCAAAGGGCAAGGGAACTGACCTTTCACGCCCCACTCTAGAGTTCTCAGACGGCGAATTGTGGATGACAATCCCTCGTCATGCAAGCAGGTTGGAAGTGAAGATTAACGGAAGAGTCCACCCGCTTAGCCGCGGTGGTAGGCTGGCCCTTTCCTTGCCATGGCCTTCGACAATAGAATGGAGGAGACCAGGCGCCACAGTCAAGGGCTGGAGGTCCTTTCCGGTCTTTTCGGAAAGCCGAAGCATCTTAGTTTTCGATGGTGAGACGGGCATATACCGAGGATATTTGAATCCTGCCGAAAATAGCCGGAAAAGCGTTCGAGCTGGGCAACTCTGGTTCCTGTCTTCTACTGCATTCCAAATCAATGAGAAAACGTGCCACCCCTTGGGTCCCGAAGGCTTCGTTCTCTTCTACGACATCTCGGGAACAGTGAAACTCATTCAGCAGAATTTTCAATGCGAAGTAGGTGTTGAAGCGCGCCTTCGTATGGATGTTTTAGGAAAAAGAATCGTTCGGAACCGGAATGGCTGGTTATTAGCGAGGCCGATATCGCTCCGAATCCTTGGTCTGAGTGGCGACACTTCGGAAGGGCTGGAAGCGCGAATCTCACATCCCGCCTTGGACAAGGAGATTCGGATTCCCGTCCTAAGCACTTCCGATGGCCTTCTTGCCGCCGACCCCAAAATGCCAAAAATAGGTGACTTTGGTATGGCGCGAGCTTCTTTGCACATAAGAGGACAGGATCGTGCTCTATACCGGACCAAGTTCTGGTTTTGGCCAGGTCTTGATCGACTAGACAAAGGAGTCTTTTTTGCCACATCGATTCCCAATAACCTCGCAAAAGAGCAGCTCAGGCATATCTATTGCGATCATCACAATCGCTTGGCACTGTTTGAGGATGAGGTTTATTTGCGGGCTCGCCTTTGTTTCTTGGTGGACCATCGATTGGTCAGCTTCAGCCTGAAACCGCCTGGAGTTTCCTTGTCCATTCGGATGTCTGATGGAGTAGAGCGTCCCTTGAAGGTGGGAGATTTGATTCCAGTCCGAGATGATTTTGCATCGAGCTTGATCGTGCGCTATTCGGACCCGAAGGCTGCGATTAACTTGAAAGGGGAAATAATCCCAAACCCGTTCGGTAAAATAGGTAAATGGTCGGTGTCTTTTGCGACCCTAAAGCAAGAAGGGAAACACAACGAAGTTCGGCTACTCACCAGGGGTAATCAGAGTCTTGGACGGGTTCTGGTTCGAGTTGTACCGGAAACCGAACCCACAGAGTTCATTGTCAAAACTAATGGCGCATCCCATTTGAGCATTGAGGCATTTTTTCAACGCCCTATAGAGGAAGTGCGTATAGAGGCCGAGAATTTGGTTTTTGGGGAAAAGCTGCAAGAAAACCTACCCTTGCCATCTCCACTAAATCACCGGAATGACTTCCCTCTCGCTTCGGCAATTAAGACTAACGATTCGACTCAAATTCACATCGAAATCGACGAGGATAATTACCCAGACGGGGTTTGGTTTGTCAGCTTCCAAATCCGTGAAAAGGACCGCTTAGACTTCCTTCCCCTCATAAATTCTCGTGGGGAAACCTACGCCACCTGCATAACATCAGAATCATACGCCGAAGAACTGACCTACGGAGATATTTCGGAATGGTGTCCAGAACCGATTAGGGCTAAGGCTTTTCTAAAACTGAGCCGAATCATGGATACCCCAATCGCTAGGCAATGCCGTAGCAACGGGTATTCTGAAGCCTTGAAAGCTTGGAGGCGGCTGGGAGATTCCCTTGACCTCTGCAAACAAGCCAATCGATCAACCCTCCTGAAAGCCTGCGCTCTTCCACCCTCATCTCATGCTAGAGAGAGTTGGATTCCTTTCCATCATCCCATTGAAGTCTGCCCCGACCTTTTCACCGTCAATGCGGAGGATATCGGACAGTTAGGGTCAAATGCTGTGTCCGGTTACGAAGAGTTTGAGTTAGTCGGCCTTGCTGGACTTACAAATTCCCTTAAAGACGCAGTGGATGCCGTGGATGTCAGTATGACCTTTCTGTTAGCATTCGAAAATGCCCATTTCCTACAAAGCAACCCCGATGCATCTCCAGGAGCATTCGACTATCCGCTATATTGTCAGAATGCCCGAACTATGAAGAACATAGCGGATGATGATAAACCCTTATCGATCTGGCACCACGACCGAGCGTGCGAGCGAATGGCGGACCGGGTTGCGGTCGCTACGGAAGGAACGCGTTTATCCAAGGTGATGTTCCTCGTGGAACGCTTCAAGCACCACGAAACCACGGCTTTGGATTTACCCCATGATTTAGAAGACGGATTCGCTTTGGTCCAAGGTTCTCCAAAAGTGATTGGAGCCCTTAGCAGGGCTTGGCGCAAAGGGAATTTGGAAAGGTTTTGGCAAGACTTGGCGACGAGGGCGAATTTACCAACGGAGAAAGTGCAAAAACATATGGGCACGCTTCTCCGGCTCGCTCCGGAACTCTTGGCCTTCTATCTTCTTCTGTGGACGCTGGTCGAAAAGCATGAAACGAAATAGCGAATGGCTCGCGACCTGAATCCCTTGCGGTTGAGAGATCGCCTTCGAGAAACGCTCGCCCGTTACATTTCAACTGCGGTCCCCGTGTCAGACACCCGCGCCCCGAAACTCGCTCGCGCAGTTAGGAATGCGTTGAAAGCTGAGTCGACCCTGTTGACGAAGGGTCCATTTCTGGAGAACCTGCCAGATTTTAAAAAGCGAGGGTCGATTCGCGAACTTATAGATTCCGGCGTTATGGCTGATAAGTGGCGAGTCATGCAGGAAACGGGTTTCGAGCGAATTCTCCACCGCCCTCTTCATAAGCATCAGGAGCTCGCCATTCGGCAGGCCGCCAAAAACTTGAATTTCATTGTCGCAACAGGAACGGGTTCCGGGAAAACGGAGTGCTTTTTGTTACCTTTGGTGGATCAACTACTTCGCGAAGGCAATTTAGGGGCGCCAGGGGTGAGAGCGGTAATCATTTACCCATTGAACGCCCTTGCCAACGATCAACTCTATTTCCGCTTGGCTCCATTGCTGCTCAGGCAACTCAATGACCCAGGCATCACATTCGGTCGGTTCACGGGCCAAGTCCGGGCAAATGCGAACAGGCGCCAGGAAGAATCTCGCTTGCTCGATAACGATGCTCTGAGAGACGCCTTGGGGTTGGAACCGACCATCACCCGCCTTTCCAAATCCTGGCTCCTCTCCCGCTCGGAAATGCTCTTAACACCCCCCCATATCCTCATCACAAACTACGCGATGTTGGAGCACCTCCTGCTACTTCCTCGCAACGCTCCACTCTTCCACAATGCGCGCCTTCGGTTCCTTGTGTTGGACGAAATCCATACTTACACTGGGGCCCAGGCAATCGAAGTGGCATTTCTTCTTCGCAAATTGAAAGTTCAGCTCGGTTTGGAATCTGGAAACCTCCAGGTAATCGGCACGAGCGCGAGTCTCAATGTCGAAAACCGCAAAGAACTTGCCGAATTCGCCTCGGATCTCTTTGGAGAGAAGTTTGATTCGAAGGCTGGCTTAATCTCCGGAGGCCGACAACTTCATCCAGACCTTAAGAAGGGGACTGCACAGATTTCTCTTGGAGCGGACCAATGGAAAGAAGTAGGGGAAGTTGTCAACGTTATGCAAGAGGAGGAGAACCCTACGGTGGAGGATTGGAATATCTATTGCGAAGATTTGGACGATTCTCTCCAACTAAATCAGCCAGAATTAAAAAAAACTCTCACACGTCGCTTAGCCACAATTTCCGAAGTTCGCATAGTCGCTCAAGAACTTGCGCAAGGACTCCGATCTTTCGAATTTCTTGCAAAGACGGTCTTTCCCGAATCCGATCCGGATACGCGCAATTCGGCTCTTCGCTCCATAATCAGGTCCGCCGTTTTCGCCCGGCCAAACAACTACGAATTCCCGATTCTTCCGGCTCGCTATCATTTGGCCCTCACTGGGATCGAGGGAGGAGTTATTCGACTGGATGCCGAAGCCGAGGAAGGTTGGTCTGACTTTCGCCCCAAAAAATCCCACAACGACCCCGATGGTGTTCCTTATTTCAGTCTCTTGTCGTGTCGCAATTGTGGTGAGCCGTATCTGGAAGGTTGGTATCACAATGGGAAGATGTCCGGAAAGCCTGTTCCTGGATCCGAACGCGCCGTATTTCGCATTGGCGCATTGGCGAAGGGCGCAGCGATGGAATTGGATCCCGAGGAGGAAGTCACAAATGAGGCTGAGGAGATTGTATACATTGATCCCAAAACGGGCATTACCGGTTCCGCCGAAGTTTCTGGCAGAGTGCGGGTAATTAAATGCGAACTGAAGGAAGACAAAGAGGAAAAGCGGCGCTATCTGAGCGCGTGCGTAGTTTGTGGAAACCGGGCATCCAAATTTCCCGAGCCAATCACTCCCTTGCACCCTGGAAACGATGCGCTTGCTGCCGTCGCAACCCAAGTCCTTTTTGAAGCGCTCCCCGGCCAAGACCACGCCTCCGGGCCGAGGCCGCTGGCTGGACGGAAGCTCCTGGCTTTTTCGGACAACCGCCAGGACGCCGCATTTTTCGCCCCTTTCTTTGAGCGGACAAGCATGGACTTGGCTTTGCGAGCGTGCATTGCCCAAGCTCTTCGGAAGGATGCCGAACCAACAGGTACCCCATTACGGCAGGCCCGCAACAGGGTCTGGAAACTGTTGGGGTTGCATGGCCGAGCGGCTTATAAAGCACATCATGGAATGGAGGACTCGGGTGACGGCGATGCAAAGGAAACCCTTTACGCTCAGATTGTCGCGGAGTTCTTCACCCCGAGTTTGGTTAGGGTTTCCCTCGAAGGTTTGGGCATTGCGTCAGTGCAATACGACCTTGGGAGTTTGGAAAGGATTGTGGAAGCTATTGAAAAAACTGGAGCAGGCCTGAAAGGCAAAGATGCCAAAGCCTTCGTAGAACTCACGCTCGACCGCATACGCAGTGAGCGGGCCATTGCGAATCCACAACAAGAACTCGACCTCGCGGACGATACCATCTGGGGGCCCTTTAAGAATCAATCAGGCCGATGTTTTGTTCTGGAAAGGAACCCTAGACAAAGCGGTTCGACCCTTGGACTCCTGCCAGCGGGATCGACCGCCAACCGTTCCACATGGATACTTGAGACAAGACTGAATTTAACCCGAGATCTGGCGTTCAAAGTCTTGCAAGTGTTTTGGCATCAAGCTATGAGAGAACGGTTACTTCTTCGAGTTGGGGTCGGATACGGACTGAATCTCGATAAGCTCCGTATTGCGGATGGGGGTAATCTCCCAATTTACGAATGCAACACCTGCGGAACTCGCACCTTTCGCTCCGTCCGGTCTGTTTGCCCCGCTTGGAAATGTAAGGGAAAACTTGAAGACTTATCAAAAGAGGCCCGGGAGACCCTTGAGAAGGAAAACCACTACGCCCATCTCTATTTGAGGGAAACTGACAGAGTTAAGGGAGGCAGCAACGCGGTGGCAAAGGAGCACAGCGCGGTTATTGGAGGTCAACTACGCGAAACTATTGAGGAGAATTTCCGCATTGGTAAAGTCAATTTGTTAAGCTGCACAACCACACTCGAACTTGGAGTCGACCTCGGAGACTTGGAAGCGATTGTTTGCAAAAACGTGCCTCCTGGGGTTGTTAACTATCAGCAACGCACCGGTCGCGCGGGCCGCAGAGCTCAAGCCGCACCTGTCGCTTTAACGATTGCCCGCAACAGCAACTATGACCAAGCAAGCTTCCACAGATTCGACCGCTATTTGGCAGACCCGGCGCCCGTTCCTTTTCTTGCCTTGGATAATGCCGATTTCTTCCGCCGTCATCAGGTTTCAATTATACTTGCGCGCTTTCTCCGTACGCATATCGAGAAGACTGGAACGGGCGCTCCTCAGTTGAAAGATCTATTTAGCGAAAGCCTCACAAAGGACGAGGTTAGCGTTTTCTTAGACACCTTTCTAAATTGGTTGGAGAGCAAAGAGGGGGTTGATGCGAAGAATCAAGCACAGCGTCTTGTTTCGACCCTTCCCGAGGAATTCCGGCCTATCGGATTGCAAGACGACGAACTGGCCAAACACACTCGTGACGTGTTGAGCCGGTTCGTTCACGACATCGCTTCTCGCTGGCAACTTCTGCAAAAACGGCGAATTGAGGCCCGAGACGCCGACCGAGACATCATCGCGGCGATCATGCAGCGTCAGCAAACTAACCTGCTCAACCAGTTTCTGGTCGATGCCCTCTCCAGATCGGCGGTGATTCCAACTTACAGCTTCCCGGTTCACACTTGCAGGCTGGAGATCATTCGAGGAAAAGGGCAGAGACCTACCCCGTTTGGGAACCTTGAGGGCGAACTTCAACTCGACCGTTCGGCGACATTAGCGATCTCTGAATACGCTCCTGAAGCGGAGGTCGTTGCTGGCGGCAGGATCTGGATAAGCAGGGGAATCGTCCGCTATCCCAAGGAATTTATGCCAATCATGAGGTATAGGGTTTGCAATTCCTGCGGTCATGTGGACATCAAGGATGACCTCCAAGATTTTGATGGACGCTGTTCACAGTGCTCATCCAAATTTGCCGGACACTTCCTCCAAGGTAAATTTATCGAGCCAAAGGGATTTTTGACTTCGGTGAAGGACCGAAAAGGCAGAGATCCGGGCTCGACCCGCATTCGACAACGTCCCGGAGATGAAGCTCGGCTAGTTACGCAGGCTCCTGTTCACCGATACGAAGACACGGATATGGTGGGTGCACGGACCTTTTACGCTCCCGCTTTTCCAGGGGATGATAACGAAGATCTTCGGGGTCGGCTGTTCATCGTAAATCGAGGGCCTCATGGAGGCGGTTACCTTCGCTGCGGGAAATGCGAGTATGCCGAGCCTGCTACCCAAGCCGCCAAGTATGGGAAACCCGTTAAGACAAGCCATGACAATCCCCGTACAGGAGAAAAGTGCCCGGTAACCGAGCTAAATTTTCCATTCGACTTGGGGCATGTTTTTGAGACAGATCTACGCGCTTTTGCCTTCACCAATCCGATCCCGAGATTCGAAGACGACCCCGAAGACAAGTCGGGCGAAGATAGCTTTCTGCGAACTCTTGCGGAGGCCCTCCGCCTTGCTGCCGTTCGATTGCTCCAAATCGACTCGCGTGATTTGGCGGCCACCTTTCAAAGGGACGGTTATCGACCCGTTGTGATCCTTTACGACTCGACACCAGGCGGAGCAGGTTATTCCCGCCGACTTGGGAGTGGCGGGCAACTTTCGACAATGAATTTAGTAAAGAAAGCACTCGCAATTCTGAAATGCCATGCGGATTGCGCCAGTTCTTGTGTGAGGTGTCTGAACGACTATGGCAACCAAGCCCATTGGGAAGAATTTGATCGCCACCGAGTGTTCCCTTGGTTGGAAGCCCTTGCCGCAGGCGCCCAGATAAAGGAAGGGGTTGCCCCTGACGGGGCCGTTCGATGGGAAGTCCCTTCCAAGGCAGGCCTTTTGGAACGACTTCGTGGCTCCCGCAATATTGAGATTTTCGTTCCCAGAATCGCTGGAGGAGAAGATTGCGGACGCCAGTTAGAAACCGCCAAGTTCATCAGGAACCTGTTGGAAGCTTCACCTGATCGAATCGTCCGAATTTACACCGAACATCCAGTCCGTGATTCGGTTGCGGAGGGCAGTGGACAGGAATTGAAAGCGCTTGCTTTGTTGGCCGAGATGGAGAAAACGGGGCGGTTAAAATTCCTTGTATCCGGCCTAATTGAACGTCGATCCGGTTTTCCAAGGCTAGCCGTTGACACGGCGGCCAACGGAAATTGTTATTTCTCCCAAGAGTGGGACCGTCCACTCTTAAATGGGCTGCTTTCAAACGGCACGGTGTTCGTGGAAGGTATGATATCGAACACGACTAAGGATCGCATCGAACGCGTTAAGCAAGATTGCCGCTCTGAGTCCAACGCCCTTGGCCAATTCTTGCGCGACACCAAGAGGTTCGATTTTCCAGTGGGAAAAGCTGTCGACCTGGCCCAAGTTTTTGCTCCCCTCATTAACGTGGAAAAGGCCGCCATTACAATCCGGGACCCTTACTTGCTCTCCCGGGAGCACAATCTCGAGAGTGCCGCCGAGCTACTCGATTACCTGTTTTCACTCTGTGGCTGTGAAAATAAAGTGACGCTGATATGGGACCCGTCGCGCTACGGCGGGAACCCAAGTGATATGATTCGGGAATTCAAAAAGAAATTGAAGGGCCGAAACCTTAGTTCCGTTCCCATCAGATACAAGCAACGACGCAAGGGTGAGGGAGGACATTTTCACGATCGCCGAGTCATCGCCGACATAAACCAAAGCGGTGATAGAAAGCAGTTCCGTTGGGATTTGACTTCCGGTGTGGACAACTTGATGGATAAATTCAAAGAGGCGAGTGTCTTTCTAACCCAGATCGTTTAGTAATGAAAAAGGCAGTTTAGATTTGACTCACCTGAGAGGGAAAAGCGGGAGGGGGGAAGCGAAGGCCGTAGACCGAATAGGGTTTCCGTTAACAACTTTTAGGTCTTTTCGTTATGAATTTACCAGCTTTTGAACGGATCCTGGATTCGGTCCAAAACAATCTATTGCCGGGAACCAGGGGAACGAATGGAACCCGATGTTAATGTTTTGCGTTAGGTCCCTTGTTCCTTCCACGAGGTGGCTGTGAGGGTGTCAACAAGGGCCAACCGGCCACGATGAGTGATCTGGTTGGGACCGATGCTTCCGCCAAAGGTCGAAATGTCGCCTGCCTGCAACCCTCTTGCAAACTGCTTGCAGCCCGCCTGCAGCGGACTGGCAGGCAGGTTTGTAGGCAATAACTCAAAACGCTAAACAACTTGCTGCGTCCCCTTCCCTTCATCCCATTTTAGCCGCATCAGCACCCGGCCACTGTAAAAAGCACCGCAAAAATCTTTTTGAAATCCTTGTTAGAAATATCCAAAACTTGCTCTAATGAGAGTAGCTCCAATGAACCTAGAGTTAATCTTCCTCGTCTGCGGTGCCACCGTACAGCCGACCAATGAAGGTCCCGGACCGGTCGCATCTTAGCCAGAAGGACTGATGGCCCTGAAGAAATCCCAACTTTATTCCTCTCTCTGGAAGAGCTGCGACGAACTCCGCGGCGGTATGGATGCCTCGCAGTACAAGGACTACGTTCTGACGCTGCTGTTCATGAAATACGTCTCGGATAAGCACGCCGGCCGGGCTGACGCGCTTATCGAGGTTCCCCAGGGGGGCGGGTTTGCCGACATCGCCAGGCTGAAGGGCGACAAGGAGATCGGCGACAAGATCAACAAGATCATTGGCCGGCTTGCCGAAGCGAACGAACTAAAGGGGGTCATCGATCAAGCAGACTTCAACGACGACAGCAAGCTGGGCGCTGGCAAGGAGATGCAGGACCGGCTTTCCAAGCTGGTAGCCATTTTCGACGGCCTCGACTTCCGAGCCAATCGGGCTGAGGGGGACGATCTGCTAGGCGACGCCTACGAATACCTGATGCAACACTTCGCGACGGAGTCGGGCAAGAGCAAGGGTCAATTCTACACACCTGCCGAGGTATCTCGGGTCATGGCCAAGGTCGTTGGTATCGGCGCAGACACACTTCAGGATCAAACCATTTACGACCCCACCTGCGGCTCCGGTTCGCTCCTGATCAAAGCAGCCGAAGAAGCGCCACGCGGTATCACCATCTACGGCCAGGAGATGGACAACGCCACCTGGGCGCTGGCCCGAATGAACATGATCCTGCACGATCACCCGACCTCTGAGTTGTGGCGCGGCAACACCCTGGCTGCTCCCTACTTCAAGAACTGGGACGACAGTCTTAAAACCTTCGATTTTGCGGTGGCCAATCCTCCTTTCTCTTCTAAGGCCTGGTCCAACGGTCTGAATCCTGAGCACGATGAATTTGGACGCTTTGCCTTCGGCATCCCCCCTGCAAAGAACGGTGACTACGCCTTCCTCTTGCACTTAATCACGTCGCTCAAGAGCCGAGGCAAGGGTGCGATCATCCTTCCCCACGGTGTGCTGTTCCGTGGCAACCGGGAGGCCGAAATCCGCAGAAATCTCATCCAGCGGGGGTTTATCAAGGGAATCATCGGCCTGCCCGCTAATCTCTTCTACGGCACCGGTATCCCAGCCTGTATCCTGGTCATCGACAAGGAGAACGCACAAGCACGCAGCGGCATTTTCATGATCGACGCGAGCAGAGGATTCCTCAAGGACGGCAATAAGAACCGCCTGCGGGCACAGGACATTCACAAGATCGTAGACGTGTTCAATTGCCAACACGAATTACAACGTTACGCCCGGATGGTTCCAGTGGCCGAGATTGCTAGTCCCGCTAATGACTACAACCTCAACATTCCGCGTTACATTGACTCCAGCGATCCGGAAGATTTGCACGACCTCCACGCCCACTTGAACGGCGGCATTCCCAATCGAGATATCGACGACCTGAACGACTACTGGACGATCTTTCCATCGCTACGCCACGCGCTGTTCGAGGGCAACGGTCAAACGGGCTATAGCGAAACTCGCGTAGAGACGCAGCAAGTGAAGGGCGCCATTCTCGGTCATGAGGAATTCAAGTCTTATGCGGACCGCATTATGATCATCTTCAACGCTTGGTGCGAGATCCACGAGCCACTCCTTCGAGGGCTCGAAGTCAACGCCCGGCCCAGGAAAGTAATCGACACTCTGTCGGAGGACCTGCTCAAACGCTTCGGGGACCTACCGCTTCTCGATCCCTACGACGTGTATCAGAGAATGATGGACTACTGGGAGGATGTGATGCAGGACGATGTCTATCTAATCGCCGCCGAAGGTTGGAAAGTTGGCCGGAGACTTCGATCTGCGGACCCCAAGGAAACGCCGGAGTTCACGATCAAGAGGGGCAAAAAAACCATCAAGAAGGTTGGTGAACTTATTCCGGCATCTTTGTTGATCGCCAAGTTTTTCAGCAGAGAAAAACAGGAGCTGAATGAACTGGAGGCGAAAGTTGCTGAATTGGCGGAACGTAAGGAGGATTTCGAAGAAGAACATGGCGCCGACGAGGGCGCTCTTAACGGCCTTGAGGGTAAGAAGGGTGTGACCAAGGGGAATGTTCAGCAACGCGCCATGAAACTTAAGAAAACCATTCTTAAGACATATCGAAAAGGCACACCCGAACGCGATCAGGCCAAGACTATCAAGAAAACGACCTTTGGCAGTGGTGAGTGGACCAAGAATGTCAGAGACGAAGAAGGCCTATTCGAGGAACTGGATATTCTATACGATTATCTGGGGATTGTAACGGATGAGTCGAAACGGAAGAAGGATCTCAAGCAAACTGAAGATGCTCTCCACAAGGAGGTTATCGAAAAGTATACCAAACTCACTGAGGCCGAGATCAAGACACTGGCGGTCGAGGACAAGTGGGTTACGAGCATCCGGGACGCTATCAAAGGCGAGGTGGAACGGCTGACCCAACAACTCGTCAGTCGTGTGAAAGAACTGGAAGAACGTTATGCCCGGCCGCTTCCGGAGTTGGAGCAAGAGGTGGAGGAGTTCAGTTCAAAGGTCGAAGGGCACTTGAAGCGGATGGGGATTTCGCTATGAATCGAGAATTCGATTTTGAGGATCTCATCGATTTGTGTCGGCGAACCCATGAGGAAACACGAGACGCGGCGACACGAGCTGTCGATCGCTCACTTGTAGTGCGAAACTGGTTGTTCGGTTGGTACATCGTCGAGTATGAACAGCATGGCGCGGATAGGGCAGAATACGGAGCACAGTCCCTGGAACGGATGAGGCGGTTCTATTTACTCTACGGTCACATTCTTTCTGAGAGTCCAACACAAGAGAAATCCGCAACGGTGTCGCGGATTTCAGGTGATCGAGCAATTTCCGAGACAGCGTCGCGGAAATTGGTCACCCCATTGAGCGGATCGCTATCCACTGCACAGATTCGACAGACACTGTCTGTTACATTGGCTAGACATTTCACACTCGGCTGGTCCCACTACGTCAACCTGCTGACCATCGACAATCCCGAGGAGCGCCGTTTTTACGAGCTTGAGGCTGCGGACAACGGCTGGAGTGTGCGCGAGTTGGAGCGGCAGATGGCCAGTTCCCTGTACGAGCGGCTCGCGCTCAGCCGCGACAAAGAGGAAGTTCGTCGGCTTGCCAGCGAGGGGCAGGTGATCGAGAAAGCATCAGACCTGATCAAGAACCCGCTCGTGCTGGAGTTTCTCGGGTTGGAGGAAAAGCCCGTCTATTCAGAAAGCGAACTGGAAACGGCGATCATCGACCGGCTTCAGCGCTTCCTGCTGGAGTTGGGCAAGGGATTCCTGTTCGAGGCGCGGCAGAAGCGGTTTACTTTCGACAACAGGCATTTTCGCGTGGACCTGGTTTTCTACAACCGGCTACTGCGCTGCTATGTTCTGATTGACCTCAAACGCGGCGAACTGACCCATCAGGACCTGGGACAGATGCAGATGTATGTCAACTACTTTGACCGCTACGTGAAGACTGATGATGAACTGCCGACCGTTGGGATTCTGCTATGCGATAACAAGAGTGACGCAATGGTTGAGCTTACGCTACCTGAAGAAGCCAATATCTACGCATCGAAATACCAACTCTATCTGCCATCGAAACAGGAACTTGTAGCCCAACTGGAGAGCATCCGGAAAGAGTTGGACTATCGGGAAAGTGCAGACGATGCATAGCGGGCAAGAGACCATGGACAGGACCGTTGGAGCCGGACGCCGTGAGTTAGTGGAAGAGGTGCCGGTCGGGTGGAAGCGGACCGAGGTGGGAGTGATTCCAGAACATTGGGAGAGTTTGAGCGTTTGCGCTATTGCCTCGTCAACGCGCAATGCGATCGTTGGCGGTCCATTTGGGTCCGATCTTGTGGCCAAGGACTATGTTACTCATGGCATTCCGGTTGTTCGCGGCCAGAATATGAGCGGCCGATGGGTATCGGGCAGTTTCGTTTTTGTTACGCCAACGAAAGCAAAATCACTCGAAGCGAATCTAGCCCATCCTGGAGATATTATCTTTACGCAACGAGGAACGCTTGGCCAAGTTAGCTTGGTTCCAGACAAACCCTTCAGTGCCTACTTGGTCTCTCAGAGCCAGATGAAGCTTTCGGTAAACCGCAAGGTGGCCGACCCGCTCTTCCTCTTCTATTTCTTTATTAGCTTCGAACAGCAGAAATCGATTCATGGCAGGACGATTCAGACAGGAGTTCCTCATATTAATCTCGGAATTCTTCGTGAGATGCCCGTTCGACTTCCGCCATTAGCCGAACAACGTGCCATCGCCGAGGCGTTGTCTGATGTGGATGGATTGCTTGCAGCGTTGGAGGAACTGATCGCCAAGAAGCAGGCCGTCAAGCAGGCTGCCATGCAGCAACTCTTGACCGGCAAAACCCGCCTACCGGGGTTTAGTGGGAAATGGCAGACGAAGCCGATAGGCGATTTTACTGACTGTACTGCAGGCGGGACCCCAAGCACACTCATATCTAAGTATTGGGGCGGAGCCATTCGATGGATGAACTCGGGCGAATTGAACAACAAGATTATTCATGATGTTGAAGGGCGGATAACAGAGTATGGTCTGCGCGAATCGAGTACTAAGACCGTTCCGCCTCGATGCGTCCTTGTAGGCTTGGCCGGACAAGGGAAGACTAGGGGAACTGTAGCCATTAACACGGTTGAGCTTTGTACAAATCAGTCGATTGCAGCAATTTATCCTAATGAGTCTTTCGTGCCAGAGTACCTCTATCACAACCTTGATGCACGATACGAAGAGTTGCGCGGATTGTCTACAGGGGATGGTGGTCGCGGGGGGTTGAACCTAAAAATTATCCGATCTTTTATGGTGCCATTTCCGCATATAAATGAGCAAACTGCCATTGCAACAGTGCTCGCTAACATGGACGCGGAGATCGCCGCGCTGGAGCGACGCCGGGACAAGACCTGCGCCATCAAGCAGGGCATGATGCAGCAGCTTCTCACTGGCCTCATAAGGCTGGTCAAATCTGAGACGACCACCGAAGATTTGGCAGCGTCAAGACCGGTCGAAAGGAAGCACAACTGGCAGTTCAACGAAGCAGTGGTGATTTCAGTATTGGCCAAGCATTTTGGAACTGGACAGTATCCTCTAGGCCGAATGCGGTACACCAAGCTCTCGTACCTGCTTCACCGGCGCGAAGGGGGCCGCGTTGAGGGGTATTTAAAAAAAGCAGCCGGTCCGTATAATCCGCAGACTAGGTACGGTGGGCCGGAGAAAATCGCTCTAAAAAAGGGCTATTCAGACCGACACAAATCCAGGAAGCACAATGGGTTTATCGCAGGACCTAATATCGACGAAGCCGAGCACTACTTCACCAAATGGTACGGAGATGAAGCTGTCGAGTGGCTGGAGCAATTCCGATATTCAAAAAATGATGAGTTGGAGTTGTTGACGACCGTAGATATGACAGTTGAAGACTTGCGGAAAACCGGAAAGCATATCTCGGTCGAAAGCGTGAAGGAAACAATTCGGCATCAACCGGATTGGAGAGCCAAACTCGCCCGCCCCATCTTTTCTGATGCCAATCTCGCCCGTGCTATTGGGAATTGTCAGAAGTTGTTTGACGGAAGTAGTAGACAGGAAACGGTATGACCGCTCAGCTTCGAGCGAATAGTCGATAACAATTTTTAAGGGAAATGATCATTTATGGCACGGGCATCAGAACCTTTAGACGATTATCGCCACGGAAGATTGGTCGTAGAAGAGCTTTCTCCAGATTGCGTTGAGGTCTTTTACATTCCGTCGAAGGAAAAATTGGAACAATCTGGGTTGTCCCAGGATGAAGGACCCTCGCACCGTGTCAGGCTGCTCAAGATCGACGGCCAGAGGCAGTGTATCGCGATTTTTCCAGTCAAAACACTTGCCCACCGAGATGATTTTTTACAACCGAAATATGATCAGATCAAAAGCATCACGCTTGCAGACGCCAACTTGGTTTATTTCCCCGACATTGGTGAGGGATCTTCAGACTCGGATGGAGCGTTTTTGTCTCCCTCTTTCGGACCAACAAAGCCAATGAGGCCAGGCCAGGAAAATTTAGACTCACTTAAGGTTGTTCCTTCAACAAATGAAGAAGTTATGAAGGTTCTGGAGGGGTTGCCGCCTGGCTTTACTAAGGACTACGATTACGGCTTGGGACTGGCGAAACCCTATAGGTTCCTTGTCAACGCAGTAGAAGAACTCTCCGACTGCACCGAGATTGTAATCTCAAATGAATTTGAAACCGGTATCAATCAGGAGAAAAAGATTTTCTACATTTCGTTCGATGACTTTGAGATGGCTCGAAGGTCTATGGATAAAATCACCAGTTTGAGTCGAAAGGCTGCTGTTTCCGTCAAGCAGGGAACAGTCTATAATTTTTTGGCAGAAAGGGTCGGACGGCAAGAAATTCCCATAACGGTCGGACGACATCCGTTGCGAAAAAAACTCACATCCGTGGCTCAGGGCGAAGAACATCTGTCGGATGATGAACAAGTGGCAGTGCTAGACGTCATGGTGAAGAACGTCAAATCCATGGCCGAAACCAAGCCGGAAAAGCTCGTTAAACTTCAAAGCGATATCGAACTTGCTACGCTCGATAACTTGATTGCACGCTTTGAGAAGATGATAAAAAAAAAGCTACCTGAGCATGATTGGCAAAGATTTTTGAACGAAAATCCATTCATCCTGAGTCTGGCCTTTGGTTATCCAATAATCAAAGTCCAGGATCAGGCTTCGGTTGGTGGACGGAAGATTACTGGGTCGGGCGATAAGATCGCAGATTTTTTAGTGAAGAACAGTATGTCCAACAATACCGCGATCATCGAAATTAAGAAGCCTCAGACGGAACTCCTCAATAAGAAGCCCCTTCGGTCTGGTGTTTACACACCGTCATCCGATCTTTCCGGATCAATCAACCAAGTGCTCAATCAGAAGTATAAATTTGAGGGCGAAATCAAGAATATTAAGGTAAATAGTAAAATATATGACATCGAAACCTATGCGGTTCACTGTTGCCTAATCATCGGCAAAATGCCATCCGATGAAGGTCGGCAAAAATCATTCGAGCTCTGCCGCCGAAATTCAAAGAATGTCGAAATCATTACATTCGACGAACTTTTGAAAAAGTTGAAGGAGCTCTCGACTGTCCTGAACCCTGAAAAGACAAAACCGCCCCCTCAGGATGAACGATTCGAGGCGCCATTTTGATCATTACGGTTTTGTTATTGAACAGGTTTTAACATGACTCCACTTCGCATATTCATCAGCAGCGTACAAACGGAGTTCGTAAAAGAACGTGCGGCGTTGCGCGATTATCTGCGCGGAGATCCGCTGATGCGGCGGTTCTTCGAGGTGTTCCTGTTCGAGGAAGTTCCGGCCTCAGATAGTCGGCCCGATGCGTTCTACCTGGATGAAGTGGAACGGTGCGACATCTATGTCGGGTTGTTTGGCAATGAATACGGAACCGAGGATGCGGAAGGGGTATCGCCAACGGAACGGGAGTTTGACCGCGCAACCGCCATAGGCACGCACCGTTTGATTTTTGTTAAGGGGGTAGATGACCGCGCCCGGAACCCGAAGATGCAGGCGCTTATTGAGAAAGCACAAGCGGGGTTGATCCGTAAGCGATTCAACACCGCCGAAGAGTTGGTCGCGGGACTTTACGCGTCGTTGGTGGAGTATCTGGATGTCAAGGAACTGTTGCGCTTCGGGCCGTTCGATGCGGCGCCTTGCGAGGGAGCCAAGCTTGACGATCTCGATACTGAACGGATGATTCGGCTCATCCGCACAGCCCGCAGGATAAGACAGTTTCCCCTAGAAGAAGATACTCCCCCGGAGGACTTGCTCAGGCATCTGAACCTGTTGAACAAGGGGCGGTTGACCAATGCCGCCGTGTTGCTGTTCGGGAACGCGCCCCAACGGTTTTTTATCTCGTCCGAGATCAAGTGTGCCCATTTCCACGGCACTCAGGTCGCTAAACCCATTCCCTCTTATCAAGTCTACAAGGGAACCGTGTTCGATCTGGTGGATCAGGCGGTGGACTTCGTATTGAGTAAGATCGCGTTGTCGATAGGCACGCGGGCGGAGAGTATTGAAGTCCCGACAGCCTATGAGATCCCGAAGGAGGTAGTAACCGAGGCCATTGTAAACGCGGTGGCCCATCGCGACTACACCGATAACAGCAGTGTACAGGTGATGCTCTTTTCGGACCGGCTGGATGTGATGAACTCAGGACGGCTACCGCCGCCTCTGACGGTGGAGAAGTTACGTGGACCGCACGAGTCGGTGCCAGGTAATCCATTACTGGCGGAATCCATGTATCTGCACGGGTATATTGAGCGTATGGGAACCGGGACTGTGGACATGATTCGGCGCTGTGCCGCGGTCAATTTGCGAGAACCGGAGTTCGTTGTCAGCGGAGGTTTTGTGACGACGATTCGGCGACCCGATTACGCAACACATCTGGCAAGAGTGCAAGATGGAGGGCAGCCAGAGTCACAGCCAGAGTCACAGCCAGAGTCACAGCCAGAGTCACTAGAGGGCAAGGTGTTGAGCATGTTGGCGGTTGGACCCTTGTCGAAGGCCGAGTTGTCTAGGAAATTGGGGCAGAAGAAAATCTCCGGTCAACTGAATAAGGTCGTCCGGTTGCTCATGGCTGATCAAAGGATCGCGTTCACCCTGCCCGATAGGCCGACAAGTCGACTCCAGAAGTACAGGCTAACGGACAAAGGGATCGCAACTGTCATGAAGTTGATGGACAGAGGACACAGAGGGATGAGTACTGTTGGCCAACGGGAAATCCAAACTCAGCGGCGGGTGGTCGGTTTATTCACCGACGCGCTTGAATATTCCTATCTTGGCAACTGGAAAACCCGCGTCGGCAACGGCAACATCGAGAAGAAACTCCTTACCGATTGGCTCAAGCGCCAGGGACACAGCGAGAAGATTATCGAAAAGACCCTGTTTAAACTGAACAAGGCAGCAGGGCTTGGGGGTAGCAAGACGCTCTACGACGCCAACCGCGAGGTCTATGGACTGCCTCCGCTATGGCGTGAGAATCCAGCCAGACGTGGGCGAACAAAATCTCACGGTCTGGCTGATCGACTGGGAGAATCCTGGAAACAACGACTTCGCCATCGCCGAGGAAGTGACGGTCGCCGGGGAGAATGTCAAACGCCCGGACCTCGGGTTATACGTCAACGGCATTGCCTTGGGCGTGTTGGAGTTGAAGCGGTCCACGGTGTCGGTAGCCGAAGGCATCCGCCAGAACCTGGACAGCCAAAAGAAGGAATTCATCGAGCCATTTTTCACAACCGTGCAGCTTGTGATGGCGGGCAACGACACTGAGGGCATGCGCTACGGCGTAATCCAAACGCCCGAGAAGTACTGGCTTCGCTGGAAGGAAGCCGATTCTCCTGCGGCCGCCAGCGACACCTCGCTGCTCAAGGAACTGAGCCAGCTTTGCAGCAAAAATCGGCTACTTGAAATTGTGCACGATTTCATTGTGTTCGATGCGGGCACCAAGAAAGTATGCCGCCACAATCAGTACTTCGGGGTGCGTGCGGCGCAAGAACGCGTGAAGAGCCGCGAAGGCGGCATCATATGGCACACCCAAGGCAGCGGGAAGAGCCTGACCATGGTCTGGTTGGCCAAGTGGATCCGCGAGCATGTCACGGACGCCCGGGTATTGCTCATCACCGACCGCACTGAGTTGGACGAACAGATTGAGAAGGTCTTCAAAGGCGTCAACGAGGACATCCATCGGACAAGGAGCGGCGCTGATTTGGTAGGCGTGCTTAACACCAGCGACAAATGGCTGGTCGCTTCGTTGATCCACAAGTTCGGCGCGGCGGAGGAAGGCAACGTGGATAAGTTCGTCGAGGACATTCACAGCCACCTGCCCAGGAATTTCCACGCCAAGGGCGAGATTTTTGTCTTCGTAGACGAGTGTCACCGCACCCAATCCGGGAAGCTCCATGAGGCGATGAAAGAACTGCTTCCCGGGCCAATGCTGATCGGCTTCACCGGCACACCACTGCTGAAGACAGATAAAAAGAAGAGCATCGAGACCTTCGGTCCCTACATCCACACTTACAAGTACGACCAAGCAGTGGCGGACGGGGTGGTGTTGGACCTCCGTTACGAGGCCCGCCATATCGACCAGAATATTACCTCCCAGGAAAGGATCGACCGATGGTTCGACCTTAAGACCCGAGGATTGACCGACGTGGCCAAAGCCCAGCTCAAGCAGCGCTGGGGCACGATGAAGAAAGTGCTGAGTTCACAGGACAGGTTGGAGCAGATCGTCGACGATATCCTGCTCGACATGGAGACCCGGGACCGCCTGAAGAGCGGCCACGGCAACGCGATGCTTGTCTCCGACAGCATTTACTCAGCTTGCCGCTATTTCGAGATGTTTGAGAAGACTGACCTCGCTGGAAAATGTGCAATCGTTACTTCCTACAAGCCGACCGCTAAGGATATCAAGGGCGAAGAAACCGGTGAGGGGCTAACGGAGAAGCTGCTCCAGTACGACGCCTACCGAAGGATGCTGGCAGCACACTTCAACGAGCCGGAAGATAAGGCAATGCGCAAGATCGAGCGGTTTGAGAAGGAAGTAAAAAAGCGCTTCATCCACGAGCCGGGGCAGATGAAGCTCCTGATTGTCGTGGATAAACTGCTGACCGGCTTCGACGCCCCTTCCGCGACCTGTCTCTACATCGACAAGCAGATGCAGGACCACGGTCTGTTCCAGGCCATCTGCCGGGTCAACCGTCTCGACGGGGAGGACAAGGAATACGGTTACATCATCGACTACAAGGACCTGTTCAAATCGCTCGAGAAAACGATTGAAGAATACACGGGCGAGGCCTTCAGCGGCTACGACGAGGCCGACGTACGGGGGTTGCTGAAGGACCGACTCCGGAAGGGTAGAGAGCGGCTGGAAGAAGCGCGGGAGGCCATCAAGGCGCTGTGCGAGCCGGTTAATCTTCCACAGGATTCCGCTGCCTATCTCCGCTATTTCTGCGCCGAAGAGAGCGGAAGCATCAAGCAACTCAAAGAGAACGAACCAAAGCGCGTAAACCTGTACAAGATGGTTGCGGCATTCCTGCGTGCCTATGCCAACTTGGCCAATGAAATGCGCGAGGCCGGCTATTCCGACGCCGAAGCGCAGGAGATCAAGGCCGAGGTAAGCCACTACGAAAAGGTCCGTGGGGAGGTAAAGCTGGCAAGCGGCGATTACATCGACATGAAGGTGTACGAGCCGGCCATGCGGCACCTGCTCGACACCTACATCCGGGCCGAGGAAAGCGAGCAGTTATCGGGGTTCGACGACCTGACGCTCGTAGAATTGATTGTCGAGCGAGGCGAGGAAGCGATCGAAAAGTTACCCAGCGGGATTCGTAAGAACCGCGAAGCGATGGCCGAGACGATTGAGAACAACGTCCGACAGCTCATCATCGACGAATCGCCGGTCAATCCAAAATATTTCGAGAAGATGTCCCAACTTCTGGACGCACTTATCCTCCAGCGCAAGCAGGAAGCGCTCGACTACAAGGCATACTTGGCGAGAGTCGTCGAGCTGACCAAGATGGTCGGCAGGCCAGAGACCCAGTCCTCCTATCCATCGAGCATTAATAGCGCCACCCTTAGATCGCTCTACGATAACTTAGAGGAGGTCGAGGAGTTGGCAGTGCGGGAGCCATCAGGCCATTACGGCGCCAAGCCAATTGCCAATGTCAGAGAGAAGATTACGATTTCTCTGGA
Source organism: Opitutales bacterium (assembly GCA_965204545.1). Classification (GTDB taxonomy): domain Bacteria; phylum Verrucomicrobiota; class Verrucomicrobiia; order Opitutales; family UBA2995; genus JAABVD01. The sequence continues at coordinate 3,359,949 of CBDBFA010000003.1, forward strand.
TCGAGCTATTCGTCGGGTAAAGAAAGCCGACTGGCGAGGTAACAAGTTCAAGGAACGAGAGGTCTTCAACGCCATCAAGGCGGAACTCGGCGAGAACGAGACTCTCGTGAATACCATATTCGACATAGTGAAGGCTCAGAGTGACTACTAAGACAAAAGGCCGGCGCATAGATTTAGGAGGAATACCGGTGGAGGTCGTCAGAAAGAACATAAAGAACCTCCACGTGGGGGTATACCCGCCGGCGGGACGGGTGCGGGTGGCTGCACCGCTACGCCTTGATGACGATGCCATAAGGATGGCTGTAATTTCGCGTTTGGGATGGATTCGGAAGAAGCGGGCAGAATTCGAGCAGCAGGACCGCCAATCCCAGCGAGAGTTTGTCACTGGAGAGAGTCATTACTTCAAGGGCAGACGCTACCGCCTTAACGTGATTGAGTGCGATGGCCGCCCGGCAGTTCATTTGCTGAACAACAGGACACTGGGGTTACAAATTCGGCCTGGCGATAATCGCAACACCCGGGAAGCGATACTTCACCGCTGGTATCGCCGCCAACTCCGCGACCAATTGCCCCCACTTCTCGCTAAATGGGATCGTATAATCGGTGTGGCGGTCGCGGAGGTTCGCATAAAAAAGATGAAGACCCGCTGGGGTTCCTGCAACACCCAAGCCAGACGTATCTGGCTCAATCTCGAACTGGCAAAAAAGCCCAGTCTATGCTTGGAATATGTCCTCGTTCACGAAATGGTGCATTTGATTGAACGGAGCCACAATGATCGGTTTCGGGATTTGATGGATACGTTCATGCCTCAATGGCGCATGCATCGAGACGCACTCAATCGTGCGCCGCTCGCTCACGCAGAATGGCGGTATTGAATGCAATTCCAGGAATCCGGATTACGAATCGGCCTGCCTTTCGAGGAGCCAGTAGCCACTTTTGGAGTTCCTTTGTTCCAGATGGATTAAAAGCAAACTCATTTAGAATATTTCGCGGCTAAATAGACCGTGAAAACCCTACTTGTGGGGTATGGATTTTCAAGAGGGAATGTTTAACTAGGCTACTTGTCGGGTACTTGCCGGGTACTTGTCGGGTACTTGCTGGGTACTTGGGTCGAAAACACATCTTTCCTTGTCTTGGCCCAAGAGGGAACTTATAGTTTTCCCGCCCATTACCTTCCTGGATTACATGCTTCGCCTATGGACTAACCGGAATTCGGCGGGTCAGGCCACAGCCGAAGTGCCGAGAGCTTCGGCCACTCAACCCTAAGCGACTGCTTGTCGAATGGGAGTGAGGTGCCGCAGACATCCTCCCACGGGGTGTCCATCAGATTGGCTTCTTGGCAGTGACGGGCTGCGAGTTTCAAATACCTCCGGAAAACAAGAATTGACGGAAATCTGTTCTTCCACAATAGCCACAAAAGAGCGCAAAAGGCGCAAAAAGGAGAGAATGAAGAGAGAATAACCACAGAAACCACAGAGGGCACAGAGAGGGGAGAAAAGGCATGGATAAACTGGATGGAAAGGATTATTTATTAAACAACGCTCCGTTAAGTCGCTTGATCTGCTTTCAGCAGAACAGGATCGCTGACGCGAACAGGATTTTTTTGATTTTTTTCCTGTTGGCACTCAGTGCCATCCTGTTGCCGTCCTGTCACGCCGTAGCCTTTGGCGTAGGCGGAAGGCATCAAGCGAAGCGTTGTTTTTTTGAATCCGTTCCCATCCGTGTAATCCGTGGTTAGTTTCCCTTGGCGATCTTGGCGAGAGCTAATCCAGAGGGAGAGGCGCGCCAATTAAGAATGAGGAATTAGGAATTTTGTGTTTTTTGTGCCTTTTGTGGCTATTTACCAAATCTGCGCTCATCCGTGCCATCCGGATGGAAGAGGCATTGGTTACCCCTTGACATGGGAAATGACATGGGTCTGGGATTGCTCAGTTTTTGCGATTATGCCCCTAAACCGTTTCATCAAGGCTAAAAGACCAATATGACCGGAAGAGTATTCTGAAAGCCCCAACTCAATCGCCCAAACCAACTTCTGTGCTTCTTCATCGCTATCCAGATGCATATCCCAGCTATGCAAAGCGATCCAATCTTCAAATTCGTCAAGATCAATACTGTCTGAAAAGAGTTGTTCCAACTTCTCAATAACCTGTGCTTTTGAAATCATATGTTTGACCCTCCGTTAAGGATTTGTCGCATACTAGAGTCTCCAATGAGGCAATTATTCAATGACAAAGTGTTACCGCGTGTAAAGAGCGGAAAATTACGTGAGAAGGTTCGCAGGTCTGGGCACCCATCCCCTCCAAAAGCGGATGAACCTTATTGCACGAAAAGCCAGGAAATCTCTTATTTGGATCAAAACAACAGGGAAGTGGCTCGCGCCCACAGGTATCTTCGTAAGGATGGGACCATCGGTGCGAGCGGCAAGCCTGATCCTAAAAGAGTTGTTCTTGAAGGAGTTATGTATCGACTAGTGAAAAGGCGACATCGCTAGGGCCCCTTCCCCATCTCTGCGGTCTCGGCGTGCTTCTTGACCTGCGTAGCATTGCGAAGCACGGTTGCGAGAGGCCATTGCACGATGCTGGATGCTGGGGGAAAGAAACCACAGAGGGCGTAGAGGGCACAGAGGGGGAGAGGAGCATCCTTTTTCAATAGGACTAGTCCTCCGTTCGCTCGGGACGAATTTGGGAGATGTCGCATTTGCTCGGTAAGTGAGAAATCCGGGTCAGGGGACCAAGGGTGTAAAATCCTCGCTGCTCATTGGTTCGTGCTTATCCCAGCAGCCGTACATCTCAATCAACGCGCGCTGCTTCATCAAGATGGTTTGAGGGTTAACCTGCACTACTTTCGCGCCGAATTTGTTAGGCGCTGCTATGATCGCCGAAAATAAATCGTTCACCAGGTAACGCGGTGTCCATCCGATCATACAGTAATCCTTCGTCTGAATTTGCAGGGCTATCCCAGTCGCAGGATTGGTCAATTCCGGAATGACGTATAGTTCTTCTCCCTTATCCAAGCAGTCAATTCTATCTTTAGCCGCTTTATGGATGTGCCGCCAGCCATGCAGGAAGAACCGGCAAGAGAAGCTTCCGGAGTCGTCTTTCTCGATCATTGGAAATACCTCGTAAGCGTCCGTTACACGTTGGCCTCCGTTGGTGGACAAAATCTCAATTGGATCGGCCTCCTCGGGTAGCTGAAGTCTGTGTAGATAGTCGGCGAAGTCAGGTCTTGCCGAATTCATAACCCGGTTTTGGAATAGCGGGAACAATGCCGAGGACTGATAATCTTGGTTCAATTCGGGAAATTCGATTAACAGGGAAAACCCTGCCTCATTTCGTGCTCGCTCAGCGCCGCCGATGTAGCGGAAGCGGTAGGAGGAACCTTCGACATCAGCATCCAGCCGACCGATCGGAAACCACGCCCTGCTGGGCTTCTTGTCCTGCCAGGCGAGATATAACGTTCTTGTGCTCATCGGTAAAGTTTCTGCAATTGTTCAAGACTATAGCACATCAGTGCAATGGCGAACTTTTTGGCTGAAAGGGACATCCAAACCCCAGGCACGCGATTTACCGAGTCATCTAAATATTTTTCGTCTAAGTTTTCAAGTTTCCTCAGCGCTGGGCGGAAAAGTTCCGGATATTCGCCCGTAGCTTGCCGTACCAACTCCAGTGGGCTAGGGCCGCGATGATCGTCCTCCGACCAGTAAATCCCACCGCGTCCTTTTTCAACATAGGCCCCTATGCCAGTTTCTGCTAGTTTCCAATCGCGTTTTGTATCCTCGAGTTCCCGACCCAACGATGAGGCGTGATCGAACGATGGCGCCACTGACATATTTTCCCCGCTCCCCTCTCGGTCCGGTCGTAGTATGCCCCAGTTCTCGTGATGGCGATCCGTGTTACCTATCACCGCGTCCAGGACCAGGTACTCAGCAAGGCGGCGCTTTGCCATCTCTGAGGCTCCAGTTTCTCTAAATTCATTGTCCATTACTTGCCAAATGTTCGTCAGGGTATGACTTGACTGATGAAACTTTTTCTTGGGATCGTAACCGTGGACAGCTCTCGCTAACATCTGATTGCCGTGGTCCAAAGCCTGACCCTCTTGGGCAAACGATTTCGACACGGATCCTTTATCGTTTTCAAAGACCGCCAATTCCACCGTCGCATGTGGAATTTTAAGTATTGCCGAGACCTCGGAGGCAATTTTCTCCGCCCAGTGTTCTCCATTGATTCGGCGGGGGTGTTCTCCTTTGATTGGGCGGGGGTATTTGAAGAGCCAATATTCCTTTTCCTCCTTCGGATGGAGGTACCAGAATTTAGGTTTGCTCCCCATATCCTCGCGCTCTCTGGCCCATTCTTGCTTCACTTCAATGATTGGGTATTGGTCAGGCATGATTATTCCTACGTGTCCTCAGCTTCATGCCTTCACATTTCCGATTATCACCGGAGTTGTCGAGAAGAGGATAAACCACAGAGGGCGCAGAGGGCACAGAGAGGGAGGGAGGCGCCGAGGGCGCCGCCATGCTTTTTGGCTGAGCAAAAGGGGGAGAGGCGCCCAAGGGCGCCTATTTGGAATTTTGTGTTTTTCCTGTCACGCCGTAGACCTTCGGCGAAGGTGGATGTGCCTTTTGTGGCTATTTATCCCATATATCATGCTGATTCGTGACCACCGTGCAATCGCGGTATAAACCCGCTCCTACAGTTAAAAATGTCTGGGCCATGCCCAGAGGGATCCGGCGTGGTGGGGGACAGGAATGTCCCCCCTCCGTTATTAATCCGTGGTCATCCGTGAAATCCGTGGTTCTTTTTGAGCCTTCTGTGCATTTTGCGGTTCCCTCTTCTTCTAAGCGGTCTTCCGCCTCCAAGGATTACGGCGTGACATGTGGCGAGCTTTGCGCCTTGGCGAGAGGAAATTCCTTTCGCTTCATGCAATAACAACTTTCTCCTCCTCGTATTCTTCTCCCGCCGCATCCAAGGCGCAGTCCCCCTACCAATAAATTCAAGCGTGGTAGGGCAAGAGCATCCCTGCTCTGCCGTTCGTCGTTGTCAGCCAAAAAACCATCTGAGTAGTTACCATGGATGAACAGGATGGACAGGATGTTATGGTAAATTAGAGGGCGGTCATTCCTGCCTGTCACGCCGTAGACCTTCGGCAAAGGCGGACCTGCCACGCCGGAAGGCGGGTCAGCCATTTCTTTCCATATGGCGGGTAGGAAAACCCGCCCTCCGTTAAATTCTTCTTTGAGTCTTTTGTGCTTTTTGTGGTTACTCCCTCCTGTTCGCGACAGCGATCCTCTTCCGGCGCAGCCGGACCAAGCGGAGCGTTGTTAAATAAAAAATTCGTTTCATCCGTGTAATCCGTTGTCAATTCCTCATTCCTCATTCTTAATTCGTGAGCTTTGCGAACTTGTCCCCCCCTTTTTTATCTGTGAATATCTGCGTCATCTGCGGTTTATTTTTTTTCAATCGGACGCGAAAAAACATTGCAATCAGTCGATAGGAGAAGTCTTGATTCCGCAGCCAATCTGGTCTAGGTTGGACTACTTTAAACCGATTGAAGGGCATATGACCACTAAACACCTTAAACCCCACCGTGTCTGGACTATCGCCGAGGCCAAGGCCCGACTTTCTGAGATTTTGCGCCTCGCGGAGGAAGAGGGGCCGCAGCGAATCGGCGCCCGGCGGCCTTTCGTGGTCGTGCCCGCGGCGGCGTGGGAGGAGAAAACGCAGCCCCGCAAGCCCTTTGGGCAGTGGCTCATTGAGAACGTACCTCGCGGCGCCAATCTCGAGGTACCGGACCGGAGTTCCAATCGCCTGATTCCCTTCATTGACGAAGAAGACGAATGACCGGCTATCTTCTGGATACCAATGTAATCTCGGAGTTGACTCGGGACATTCCAGACCCCCAGGTTGTGGACTTTTTAGCCGAGCGGGACGATGTGTGGGTGTCCTCCATCCTCATCCATGAGGTGGAATACGGGGTGCGATTGCTCCCACAGGGAACCCGTCGCAATTGGCTGTCGGCCATGCAAGCGGCTATCCTTTCGGAGTACGCCCATCGCGTACTTCCATTGGACAGGGCAGGAGCCGAATGGGCCGCCGAGTTTCGCGCCACCGCCCGGCGGGCTGGACGCGTGGTCGATATGGGCGACGCCCTGGTCGCTGGGATAGCCAAAGCCAATGCCCTTACCGTCGCCACTCGAAACCTCCCCCATTTCCGGCCCTTAAATGTCGAGGTCTTCAGTCCTTGGACATCTCCTGCGTAGCCTTGCGAAGCACGGTTTGTGGCCAATTAAATCGCTTCCCATCAGTGGTCATCCGTGAAATCCGTGGTTCTTTTTGAGCCTTCTGTGCATTTTGCGGTTCCTTCTTTTCTTAGCGTTCTTCCGCCTCCAAGGATTACGGCGTGACATGTGGCGAGCTTTGCGTCTTTGCGAGAGGTAATTCAAAAGAAGGTTTTGAACGGGGGAGAGGCGCGCCAATCAGGAATTGGGAATGGTCCATAAAACCATCTTGACCGTATATCTGATGTAGATACATTTTGCCTATGAAAACAAAAGTTGCACGTTGGGGAAACAGCCTTGCCCTAAGGCTACCGAAACACCTGACGACAAGCTATCATATTTCCGAAGGCAGCGATGTCGAGATTGTAGAGGAAGCTCAAGGTTTGCTGGTCAAACCCGTTCCCGGAAGAAAATTTCAATTGGATGACCTGCTTAAGGGCATTTCGAAAGATAACCTGCACACCGAGATCGAATCTACCGGACCACGAGGAAAGGAAATTTGGTGAGCAGGTATGTTCCTGCAGCCAAAGATCTGGTCTGGCTTGAATTCAACCCTCAAGCGGGTCACGAACAAGCCGGGCACCGACCAGCCATCGTACTCTCCCAAAAGAAATATAACAGCAAAACGGGCTTGGCCATATTTTGTCCCATCACTTCGAGAATCAAAGGCTACCCGTTTGAGGTCCCTGTAGGAGGGAAAAAGATTAAAGGCGCGGTGTTGGCGGACCAGGTGAAAAGCTTCGATTGGAAGGTGAGGGATGCAAAATTCATCGAAAGAGCGGACCCTGCTGTTTTCGATGAGGTCGTCGGGAAATTATATGCCATTATACGGAAATCTTGAGAGGAAAAAGGCGCCGTTGGCGCCAATTAGGAATTATTCTAACAACGCTTCGCTTGATCCGGCTTTGCCGGAACAGGATCGCGGTAGCGAACAAGATGATGAAATGATTCTCGCAGAGCCCGCAAAGGGTTCTCGATGCTGGATTCTTGATACTGGGGAATTTAACCACGGATGACACGGATAGCCACGGATAGAAACTGGGGGATCTCTCCACTCTCCACTAACCGACAACTGATCACTGACCACTTGGCGCCTCATGTGCCTTCTTGACCTGCGTAGCATTGCGAAGCACGGTTTGTGGCCAATTAAATTGCTTCCCATTTTCTGCCTTCATCCTTCTTCCTTCTTCCCTTTTACTTCTTCCTTTCCTTCTGGTTCCGTCTTTTTCTTGGCGTTCTTGGGGAGCTTTGCGAGAGTCCCTTCCCAAGCTCATTCCTCATTCCGGACCTCAAGTTGAATCGCCTCATCCATCAAGTGCAAGAAAAGGGTCAGCCCTTGAGGGGTTGTTGCCCAAATCGTTCTTTTTTTTGGAAAAATAAATTGAAGAATCGCGGCGTAAAGCCGCTCCTACAAACCTCCAACTGGCAAAGCTGTAGGAGCGGGTTTATCCCGCGATTGCTCGGGAAGGCCCTATCCGGGAAAAATACACGCAGCATTTCGAAAAAGGTGGTTTTCGGCAACAACCCCTTGAATTTTGGTATCGAATCGAAGGGTAGATCTTTAATCAAAGGATCAGGATACCAAAATTCAAGGGCTGACCCTTTTCTCCTTTGCCTGCTTTTGTTGGCCAGTCTAGTCCAGGTATTCGGGCAAGGGGGGAAATCAACCTTGAACAGGAACCTTTCCAATTTATGGGACGGCACCTGGGTAAGGGAACACCTGGAGGAGAAGCAGGATCATTCCCTTCAGTTGGAGACCTTGAACGCAGCCTTGTCCATGTACGAAAGGGAATTCCAAAGTCGCGGCGCGGTTGAAAGGGAATTGCAGTTGGCGGAGATCCGCTCGGTGCTCGATTCCCCGAGTCCCTCCCTCCAATGCGATTTTCCCGAGGTCTTCGATTATTTGTCCTCCCTGGGTAAAGAAATAGTCGAGGAGTATACCCGAATTCACGAAGCCTTATTCGATCGCGATACGGAATGGGAACGTATGCGCTCCCAGGTATTTATCGACTTTACGGGAGAGAACCTCCGATCGGGGGAGCTATTGGCCCGGGCCATCGATTATGTTTCAGGAAGCAATGCGGAGATCGATGAAGGTGAACTCAAAGCATCGGTTTTTTCCGTCATGCAAAGGCGGATACAGGACTACCTCTTTGCCTTTAACAATGGAACCGCCACAAATCGGCGGCAAATTCATACCGCGTGGCAGCAGGAACCCGTCTCCTTGCTGCCACCGGGAAATTGGGGCCTTTCGGATGCTGCCTCGGAGTCATATAAGGTATTCCAGTCAAGTTATCTGGAACTGGTGGCCGAATTCCAAATCGAACTGGAAAAAGCCTTCAAAAACCCAAAGTTCGTAACCCGTCTGGGGATCAGCTCCGCCGTTGCGGATATCCTGCAATTGATTTCTGAGAATTACTTTGAATTTGCCACCTATTCACGGTGGTTCAGCGAAAACGAGAAATTGATGAACGAAGCCCTCGTCATCGTCGATATGCGTACCCGGGCAACCCCGCACGAAGTGGTAAAACTGGACCCTGTGAGCTTGAAGCCCACCGATTTGGATGAGAGCCGATACCCCTCGGAAATCATTGATGAGATCACGGAAAAACGGCGTGAGCTTCTACTTCGTTACCTCACAATTCGAGAGGAGGTAAACGGGGAGATTAAAGAGGATATAATCCGCCGGAAAGAGGAACTGAGTCCGGAGGAGGAGGAAGTTCTCTGGAGAGAATACCAGAAAATGAAAGACCTGAAATTTAAAGGAAGAAGGCAGAAGGAAGAAGGCTGAAGGAAAAAGCCATGCGGACCATAGTTAAAGATACCTGGGTGGTTGCAAAATTCCTTCTGATTGGATGGAGCGGGACGCTTTTTGCTCAAGGCTCCCCGATTGAATTCATCGAGGACAAGGAATTGCTGGAAATCATGATTGAGGATACCACCGGCGAGTTGGCCCGCAACCAAGCCAGTCTCGACCAAACCAAGGCGGTTTATCGGGGCTTGGAGGAATCCGAAGCGGCGGAAGACGAATTTCGCCCAAGGGTGGGGGAGTATATCCGGTATTACGAGACAGTGATCGCCAGCCAGGAAAACTACCTGTTTCAACTGTGGGAGCGAAGAAAGGAATTAGAACGGCAGGAGCTTCAAATTTTGCGAGACCTCTCCAACTTCGGGAGTATCTATCAGGACGACAGGAGGACGAACCTGCTGAACTCGATTCTGCAACCGCGATCATCCGTGGCCCGGTTCGGGACTTCGGGAAAGACGCGATTGGAAGACCTGGACAACCGTCTCTTTGAGGCCATAGGCAGCTTGCAGGAACGGCTCGATGAAGAAAACATGAACCGCCAGGAAGCCAGGAATGTCATAGTGGATCGGGAGGCCAATGTAAGAACGCTGGTGGAAATGCAGAAAGTCAGCCAATCCTACTACGATGAACGGTTCCTGTTGTATGAAAAGATGAACCAGACTTACGAAATGATACGTACTTGGAGGCCCGCCCTGGCCAAATTGTTTAAACCACCACCTCAACCAAAACCGCCCGATGCTTATAAAGACGCGCTTGACCGCATGCAAACCGCGAATTGATAGCCGAAAAATCCAATCGGCAGCCTCAAGCCGGTCCTTTTCTGCTTTATCTAGTTCATTGGTAAAGGTTTTCACTCCACTCTGCGCGGCAGCTTTGATTTTTACGGGCTGCTCGACTCCGAAAACCGCATTGGATTATATCGATGGGACCGAGGTTCCCCATGTCCCGCTCATGGCGATCGACCCGGAGGATCCGCCGCAGGAGCAATTCAATGTGGCGATCAATCTGTTCCAGCCAGGGGTGGACCTCTACGAACTGGAGGAGGATGGGAGCGGCCTGTTCGCCATCGGCGATTCCGGAGTGCCAAAAATTGACCACAAGGCGATCGATCCGAAAATCCGCCGTCTTGAAACGCACTTCCTGCCTGGATCCTTGAAAAGCGTATTGGACAGAAGCCAGCAGTGGGGACAGGTCTTTGTCAGTCCCGGGGAGGTTCAATCGCCCGATCTATTCGTCGACGCCACCATTCTGGCATCCGACGGCCACTCCATCGCTCTTCTGGTTCAGATCAGGGACTCTTCCGGACGCATTTGGTATAACGACACCATAAAGTATCTGACGCTTGAATCGGATTACCTATTTGCCGGTTGGCCGACGAAGGACCCCTACGACGCCATTTTCAACCACATCGCAAACCGGTTGGCAACCTACCGCAATAATTTGACTCCCGAAGAACAAAAGCAGATTCGCATGGTCAGTCAGATGCGGTTTGCCTCCGACTTGGCGCCGGATGCCTTTGACGATTACCTGGCCCGCAACGAGGAACAGCAATTATATGTTCAGCGCTTTCCCGCTGAAAACGACCCGACTTTTCAAATCATCCAGCAGCTTCACGGAACGGAGTTGGATATGTTGACCCATATTGAAGAATATTATGACAACCTTCAGGAGGGATCTTTCGATTCCTATAACACTTGGCGCGAACAATTCAGGCAGTTGTCCATTGAAATGGAACAATACCGCGTTAACGCCCAAAACCAGAAAACCACGAGTTTGATCATCGCCGGCCTGGCCGTTGCCACTGCCGCCGCAACCGCCTCTTCCGATTCCCAATACAACTCCAACAGTGGATCGGATGCGGTCGCTATCCTGGCGGGCGGCCTGGAATTGAGCGTGGCCATCTACGAGGCGGCCAAGGAAAAGATTGCGATCGCCAACCTCAAAGCCAAGGAACTGGCCGAAATCAGTGAGATTGCCGGGAAAGGCCTGCAACCCAAAGTCATTGAGCTGGAGGGACGCACCTATCAATTGACCGGAGATGTCGACTCCCGTTTCCGCCAGATTCGGGAAATAATCCGCCAGCGTTACCTGATGGAAACGGGGCAGGAGGGGAGAGGCCCCATTAGCGCCAATTAAGAATTAGGAATTAGGAATGAGGAATTGGGAGAGAGGAACCACGGATGGCACGGATAAACACGGATGTGGGATAATAGCCGCAAAAGAACGCAAAGATCGCAAAAAGGAGGGATTGGATCTCGCTAGAGCGAGATGGCACAAAGGCACATGAGGCGCCGTTGGCGCCGATGAGGAATTAGAAGAGTTGCTGAGATGCTGAGAGGAAATGAATGGCTGCAAACGGCACATAAACCATAAAAAACCATTTTGCGCTTTTTGTGCTTTTTGTGGTTTCATCATTCTATGCGATCTCTCCGCCTTCATGAATTACGGCGTGACAAGTTGCGAGAGACATTTCGGGGACCCCTAATAACTGATAATACATGGTAACTACTCAGGACCTCATTGAGGATTCGTATCCGGCGTCTACCTACGCCGAGTTGGTTGCGATGACTTTTGAATACCCACGCTCGGCGGGTATTTTTCGGAACGCTGTTCTTAAGTCCTCAAAAAATGGGAGTTATTACCTATTGAATGATAAAGATTCAAAAGCGGCGCTGCGAAGACGCAGTCCCCCTACCAATAAATTCAAGCGTGGTAGGGCAAGAGCATCCCTGCTCTGCCGTTCGTCGTTGTCAGCCAAAAAACCATCTGAGTAGTTACAATACATGAACCAGGACAGGCATGGAAAGGGTTCGGGCCCTCAGAAAATTTCGCTTCCACCGGCCGAAAAACCTGCGCCTCCATCCCGAAACCCTCCCTCGAAAGGGAAACCGGGACGGATTTTTCCAGTCGTCCTGATTGCGCTGCTGGGACTGGGAATAGTCCTCATATTCCAATTTCGCCCGGATACGGATGAATCCGCCGAGGATGCTTCCAGCCAAATCGAGGAGTCGACGGATCGACCGTCAAGCGAACCGGAATCCACGTCCACGCTCGTGGAAAAACCGTTCATGGCCCTCGATTCCGAATCTCTTGCAGACCTCCGCGAGCAAGCAAATCAGGCGTTGTTGGATCAAGCCGGGGCGGATCATACCCATGACTTTCAACGCAACCTCTTTGGAAGGGCCGCCTTCCTGGTGGATGAGGCCAATGCCTCCATGGACCGGAAATCGTTTCGGGCCGCGCAGGAAGGGTATGAGCAGGCCCTGGCCACGATCGAAACGCTTGAGGAAAGCTACCTGAGGGCCGAGGAAATAAGCCGTCTCATATCCAGTATCGAAAACCTCGATACGAGGCTCCAATCCCAAGCCGCTTCCTTGTGGGAAACGGAGGCATCCACCATGGTTCAATCCGGCTTGCTCGAGGCTGACGCACACCTGAAAAACGGCGAAATCCAAATTGCCCTCAGTCGGCTTGGAGAAATCGAAGCGAATCTGCAGTCATTAATGGAGCAGGGCGAAAAGCAATTTCAGGAATCGCTAAGGGCGGGTCTCGATGCCCTGAATTCAGGTGACGGCGATAAGGCGAAGGAGTGGTTGACGACCGCACAAGCTCTCAGGCCCGACGATCCTTTCGTCGCACAACAACTGAACCGCGCTGAAACCATCGACCAGGTATTCGCACATTTTGAACAAGGTCGTAACTATGAGGATCAAGGCCTCTACTCGTTGGCACGGGTCGAGTATCGGAAAGCCTTGGACTTGGATCCCGATTCGGTAAACATCAATTCCCGTCTGCAAGCCATTAACCAGGAGCTGAACCGGGAGATCTTCGCATCCACCGCACGGGACGGGATGGCTGCCTTGGCCGCCGGAAACGGCGATTCGGCGGTGGAACTTCTGGAAAAAGCTACGGCCCTCATGCCCGGGGACATCCAAACAAGATATGCATTAAAGGATGCCAGGGAATTACAACGGCGCCAATGGGTGGCGCGACTCGTTGCCACCGGTGAACGGGAACTGAAAAACCGGGCCTGGTTGGCGGCCCGGGATGCCTTTGAAGAAGCCCTCGATTACGAGCCAGCCTCCCAAGCGGCGCAGGAGGGCTTGTCCCGGGCTCAAGCCAAAATCGAGCTGGAGGCTCAAATAAAGGTAATCCTGCTGGAAGCGGAAAGCTTTGAGCGCAACGGCGAATTGGAAAAAGCCCTGATCGTCCTCCGGGAAGGCCGCCAAATAGCGGATCCCTTGGGGGCAATCACGGAGAAAATCAAATTCCTCGAGGAAATCCTGGCGGAACAATCCAAACCGCAAAAGGTGACAATTCTATCGGATAACCTTACCAACATCCAAATCTACCACGTGGGAAAATTCGAACCGACCCACCAATTGAACCTCGAATTGCGACCCGGAGAATACACCGTTGTCGGATCCCGTCTCATGTATCGGGACGTTCGCCATACCCTATGGGTGGAAGTCGGGGAAAGCCCGAAACCCCTCGAGGTGATCTGCAAGGAGAAATTGTAACTACCGAAGCCGAAAAAAGGAGAAGCCACGGATGGCACGGATAAACACGGATGTGGGATAATAGCCGCAAAAGAACGCAAAGATCGCAAAAAGGAGGGATTGGATCTCGCTAGGGCGAGATGGCACATAGGCACATGAGGCGCCGTTGGCGCCGATGAGGAATTAGAAGAGTTGCTGAGATGCTGAGTTGCTGAGATGCTGAGAGGAAATGAATGGCTGCAAACGGCACATAAACCATAAAAAACCATTTTGCGCTTTTTGTGCTTTTTGTGGTTTCATCAATCTATGCGATCTCTCCGCCTTCATGAATTACGGCGTGACAAGTTGCGAGAGGCCTTCCGGGGACCCCTGATTTTTGCAGGCATAATGATCCTCGTTTCCATCGCGGGGTCCTATTGGTATTGGAACCGGTCGGTTCCGGTTGCGCTCACCGTTTTTCCCGCCGAAGCCAGCCTGATCCTGAACGGCAGGGACGTGGCCCTGGGTGAAGATGGGGTGCTTCATGTAAAACGGGGGAAACACCTTCTGGAGGTGGTTAGCCCGGGATATGGAGTCCGCCAGGAAGCGCTGGACCTGCGGTTTGGTCAACCAGAGCCATACGCCATCGCCTTGCCGGAGTTGCCCGGTTTGCTTTCGGTAATCACCCAACCCGACCAAGCTGCCATCAGTATCGATGGTACCGTCGCAGGCCAAGCTCCGCTGATCGGCCATGTATTGGAGCCGGGAGAATACGAAATTGTCGTCCAGGCAGAGAATTACCTTCCTCATCAGGAAAAGGCTACTGTTCATGGCAGGCGGCAAAGAACGCGCCTGGATGTTTCCCTGACTCCCGCATGGAGTCAGGTCTCCCTCAATACATCCCCTCAAGGCGCTACCCTTTACGTGAACGAGCAGCAGGTGGGAAGGACGCCACTAAGCATGGATCTCCTACAGGGACGATACGATTTTCGGTTGGAAATGGAAGATCGGGAACCGCAGAAATTTTCCATTCGGGTGCCTGCCAATCAAACGATTAACCTGCCGACCCGAGCCATGGAGTGGAAGCACGGCAGCCTGGATTTGAGGACGATTCCGGAAGGAGCCTGGGTGACCGTCAATGGGGAACCCTTGGGGCAAACACCCGGCACATTTTCGCTTCCTTCGAAAACGGAACTCAATTTCGCGGTTTCGCTCCTCGACTACGAGGAAACATCCTTCAATTTAATCCTCAATCCGGATCAGACCGTTCAGCAAACGCTTCAGCTTTCCCCCTTGCTTGGGGAATTGCGCATAGAAACCAAACCCACCCGGGCCGATATCTATCTGGATGGGCGCATTCAAGGGCTCTCACCCCTGAACCTGGAACTCCCCATAGGGGATTATGACCTGGAGGTGCGCAAAGCCGGTTATACTTCCCAGACGCATAAACTCCGTCCACAAGCCAATAAAACGGCCCGATACTCCTTCGAATTGATGAGCGAAACCCGGGGCACGAAACTCACCGACGACCAGATCCTCAGAGCCCTTATCGCGCAAAAGGACGGTATTCAAAAGGAGGTTTCGTCGCCCTACGGTTATCGACTGATTCTGATCGAGCCGGATACTTACACCATGGGACTGCCCCAGGAATTTTCAGGGCGAGGGTTTGATGAAACGCCGGTGGAAATGCGCATTCGCCAACCTTTCTACATAGGCCTCCATGAGGTCTCCAACCGGGCATTCAACAGGTTCAAATCGGATCACGATAGTGGAATGGTAAGCGGAGTCTCGCTTCAATCCGGAGATCGACCCGTGGTGAACGTTTCCTGGAAAGAAGCCGTGGAGTATTGCAACTGGTTGAGCGACCTACAGGGATTGAAACCCGCTTACCGGCAAGTTGGAGACGATTATGAATTGATCGAGCCGCGCACCGATGGATATCGCTTGCCCACTGAGGCGGAATGGGAGTTTGTCGCTCGTTACCATCAAGGCGCAGCCGAGATGATCTATCCCTGGGGAATGGAAATGCCGCCTCCTGAAAATAGCGGCAACTTTGGCGGGTCGGAAGCCAAAGTCATGATTGGCCAAGCTGTTCCAGGCTTTCGGGATGGATACCTGGCCACTTCCCCGGTGGGATCCTTCAGCGCCAATTCCCTGGGTTTGTTTGACATAGGCGGCAACGTTTCCGAATGGTGCACGGACTACTATTCCTACACTTATCCGAACTCCCCCCGTCCATTGGTGGACTATGCCGGGCCCGAAAAAGGCTCCCAAAGGCTCATTCGAGGTTCCAGTTGGAGATCGGCAACAGGCAGCGAACTGCGAAGCACCGGCAAGCGCTACGGGCTGGACGGCGCGGATGACGTGGGTTTTAGGCTCGCCAGATCCTATCCCATCGTTGTGGAATAGCCTATCCAGGTTCATGATTCACTTGCCCAAATACTTTCTGTTTCTTCTGGGATTCGCCTGTAGTTTGGCCGTCACGGTCCTCGCCCAGGAAGAAATAGACGACCCGCTGGACAATTTTGACGGTAGCAATAAGGAAATTACCGTGGCTGATCCGGAGGCCCAGACGGAAAAAGAGGAGAGTGAATCCGGTTCGGGAAAAATTTCTCTGGGGGAGCTATCGGATGATAAGATCAAACAAGACAAAATGTCCGAATCCCTCGAAAATGAATTGGAAGCGAAAAATGCCGAAAGCGACCAAACGGAGGAAATGATTCAATCGGCGCTGGCTGCAATGGATCGTCCCCTCTCCGCTACCGGCCTGGAACTCAATCAACCGGAAGTATTTCCAGCCGATATCTGACCAATCGTGATCATGGTCGAAAACTAACCACAGAGAACACAGAGGGAGAGGCGCCGTTGGCGCCCAAGGGAGAGTGAAGAGTGAAGAGTGAAGAGTGAAGTGTGGATTCTTAATACTGGGTCATTTAACCACGAAAGGCGCAGAAGGGATTAATAGCCACAAACCGTGCTTCGCAATGCTACGCAGGTCAAGAAGGCACATAAACCACAAAAAAACCATTTTGCGTTTTTTGTGCTTTTTATGGTTCCCTCTTTCTTTGCGTTCTTGGCGATCTTTGCGAGAGGCCATTCCCTCTGTGTCCTCTGGGTTCTCTGTGGTAAATCCTTCATCATTCTTCCTTTTTCTTTCTTCCTTTCTTTGTGGTTCCTTGTTCCGGGCTGATCTGGCTGGTGAGACCCTGATATTTCCGCCCGCTGCCCTGAGCGATCTGGCAAAATTGGGGCCCGATCGTATCGAGGTCCGTTGGAAGCCCAGATCCATTCCGGATGGATATTTCCCGGTCGTGGAAGGCTATTACGTGGTATACAATCATGAGAACCTGTCCCTGTTTTTTGGCCCGGTCCCCAAGGAAAAGGATGCGATTGGGACCCAAAACGAGCTCAATAAGGTCAGGAGCGACTTGATAAGGAAAAATCCGGCGCTTTCCAGTAGCACGGTTGGGCGTATACATATCGATTTCGGAGAGGATCTTCCAGTCAGTCAAAATATGCCTCCCCCCGAGGGCTTTAAACCGGTTCGGGTTCATTCCGGAAATTCCACCTTGGAATTGGGTCAGGCAAATGAAGGCGCTGAATCGGAAGGCTCCCCGCCAGAAGGTCCCCCGACAGAAGGCCCCGCTTCCTCCACCTATGGCATCGCCAGCGAGACCGACAACCCGGAAGGCATTCCGGAGAATGAGTCTGCCAACGCCCAAAATGGACCCCCTCAGGGGACCGAAAATAATGAAAGTTCACTTGAACCCTCAAGCGGTGGATCATCGGCGGAAGAAACGAGGAATGATCCCGGAGAGACTGGAATTCTGAAAATACTCTCCCAGGGATCGGGCCCTTCCAAAGAAAATCCTGGGGCCGAAGTCGCAAGCTCCGAGGTCCAAAGTCAATCGCCGCAATCTCCCCAAGGCGAGCTTGCCGGGACCGGGAATCCAACTGCCCCGGCCCCACGCCAAACCGAGTCGTCCGAATCGGGGGAATCGGGAGATCCTTCGGGGCAAATCCAGGAGCCGGAAATTGAACCGTTGCGGCTAGATGCCCAACCCGCTGCGGAAAGTGCCCAACCCGCTCCGGAAAGTGCCCAACCCGCTCCGGAAAATGCCGAACCGGCTGCGGATAATACCCCGGAAACCGTGGCGCAATCCAATGCGCCAACTTCTACGACCCCAGGCCAAACCGAGTCTTCTGAATCAGGCGATTCGGGAGATCCTTCGGGGCAAATCCAGGAGCCGGAAATTGAACCGTTGCGGCTAAATGCCCAACCCGCTGCGGAAAGTGCCCAATCCGTTGCGGAAAATGCCGAACCGGCTGCCGAAAATGCTCCAGAAACCGTGGCGCAATCCAATGCGCCGACTCCGGCCAACCCGGAAAAGAGCGTGTCGGAGAACCTTCAGAAAACCAAGGACGACTCCGTTCATATCAATCAGTTGCTCAAAGGAAGGAGAGGCGCCGGTGGCAAAGGAAGAGTGAAGAGTGAAGAGTGAAGAGGGGAACCACAAAAAGCACATGAGGCGCCGTTGGCGCCAATTAAGAATTAGGAATTAGAAATTATTCTAACAACGCTTCGCTTGATCCGGCTATGCCGGAACAGGATCGCTGTCGCGAATAGGAGGTAGATAGCCACAAAAGGCACATAAACCACAAAAAAACCATTTTGCGTTTTTTGTGCTTTTTGTGGTTCCATCTCTCCCTATTCCTCTGACCACTGGTTACTTTGTTTCCCGTTTCACTGCTGATTGTTTGTTTGGCCTGCCTGTTCGCCCCTGGGGTTATGGCAACGGATGCTTCGTCCGACCCAAACAAAAGCGCTGAAAAATCCGAAATGCTATACCGCCGAGGATTGGCCGCATACCAGGCCGGAGACTATCCTGCGGCAGAGACTTATTTTGAAGAAATTCTCGCAATCGACTTCTCGCCGGATGCCGCCGTTTACTTGACCTACCTTCGCAAGGAGAGGGGCGATTTCGCCGGAGCCCTGGAAAGCCTGCAAACCTACCTCGACAACACAAGTGACAGCGATTCCGACCTGCAAAGCTATATTTCCCTCAAGTTATTCCTGGAAGCCCGGCTCGCATCGGAAGCAAACGAAAAGCAACTGTCCTCATACCGCACCACAACCCTGATCGGTATCCTCATAGCCATCATCGCCTTGATCGTATCCATCGTAGCGCTCAGGAAGAAGGGAATTAACCACAGAGGGCACAGAGAACACAGAGGAGGCAGAAATTAACATGGATGAACAGGATAAACAGGATTTGAAAAAGGAGAGGGGGAGAGGCGCCAACGGCGCCTTCTCTCTGTGTTCTCTGGGTTCTCTGTGGTTAATAATTTATTCTACGTCACAATTAAAACAAAGTCCGGTAAGCCTCGACCACTTCCTTCGGTTTCAATCCCTTTGCCCGAAGGCGGCCGGTGGAATCGATGAGTAAAATCTGTGGGGATTGTCCAATGCCAAGCAGTTGCATTGGATGATCCGTGGATTCCTGGTTTTCCGAGTAGTTGAAGATATGCGGCCAACCGGCCAAATCTTCATTGAGCATGGCCAATGCATCTTCCCGCGATTTGTCCAGGTTCAATCCCAGAAACCGCGTGTTGCTTGAATCGAAATCGACCAGGCGTTGATAATTCAAGTCCTGGGACCAGGAAAGCAGTTCGGAATTCCAAGACCCCCAAACCAGCATGACGGTGTTCTTGCCGATGAGGTCTTCAGTGGAAACGAAATCGTTCCATTCATGAATTCCTTCGACCAGCAAATGTCCGGTAAAATCGGGTAATGCCTCACCCGGCTGGACGAGCAATTGAATCTCATCCGAGTCCGCTCCTGCAATAGTTTTAACAGCGGTGTAATCCGATGCATTCATCATCAGCAAGAATACAACGGCCAGGAAAACCAGCGCTCCCACCGCCGCCATCAACCAATTCAATAGGACCGGGTTTTTCCCGGGCGAACCGGTCAAGGCGACCAGGGTCCGGACATCCCGATCTTCCGAAATTGCCGCCGGCAAATTGGAAGCCTGATGGGCGGTTTGAATCGAACGGAGAACCACTTTCTTGCCCGCCAAAAGGGAACCCTCGGTCGAGACGGAATGGTCGGTCGATCCTTCGTCCGAATCCGAGACCCTAGTTTGAAAAGGTCTGATGATCCCGACCAGTTCCATAAGGTCATATTCCGGAATCCAACCCGGAAACGGTTCTGGCCTGGTCGGCGGCTCTTGTGATTCTTCTGCCATCAACGATTGGTGATTCCCACAAACGCGCCTCCGTTGCGTACGGCGAGAAGACGCATGAGTTCGGCAAAATTTTTTCCGGTTTGGCCGGAAAAGGCAAAATCGGTGTAAAACCCGATGCCGTGTATCCGGATCAGATGGTCTCCGTTTTCCAGCCTCGGGTTATTGCGTTCCACTATCGATAGGAACTCGGTCGGATTTCCTGAATCCATTTCATCGCCGAAGACGAAGATGCTGATTTTTTCTTCCCCGTCATTGAAGTCGGTAATCGCGGTTAAAATGCCCGGTCCCGGATTACTGCCACTGTCATCATACCAGTCGAGGTAACGATCCAGTATTCTCCTGCGTTGACTGGGCGAGTCGCTCAGCCAGGTTCCTTTCGTCCCGGAAAACAAATAAACTCCATCTGCATTCATGATCTGAATGCCTTTTAAATTCGGGAAAGCAAAAAGCGTTTCTTCCAGCTTTCTGGCCACCAGGCGCTCGTGTTGATCCATCGACCCGGAGGTATCTATAACAAAAATGACGTATTCGCTATCCGCCGGAATTCCACCCACCACATCGGTCGGTTTCTGTTCCGGCATACGGGAAAGTTCCAAATCCTGAAGGGCTCTTGCCAGGCTTTCTTCTTCCTCGACCTGTTTGCGGGCGCGGGCATCGCTGGCGGCATACTGCCCCTCTACCTCGTGGAGGAGTCGTTGCATTTGAGCAATCCTGTCTTCCCATTCGGATAATTGCTCCAAGGCTCGGTCCAAATCGAGATTGGTTTTCAAGGTGTCCCCGCGAATCTCGAATATGGCATTTTCCCGATCTTTCAAAAGACCTTCGAGTTCGGACTCAACCTGTTCAAGGATCTGGGGATGCGATCCGCGAAAGATGACAAAGAGCAGGATTATGGCTCCGAAACCACAACTAATGCAGTCCAGAAAGGACAAGCTGAAGGTGGCAAATGCGCCTCTTCTTTTGCGTTTCATGCCAATCAGGGCCAGCTTTCAGCTGGAGAAAAGAAAGACCCGTCATGGCGCCGTGCCAGGTTCCAATAGCTACTGGCCGCCTCGGGGTCTCCTTCGAGGTAGAACAGGATTATGTTGACCGGTACCCCCGAGGGGATAGCCCTTTCGGCCATTTTCAATGCCCTCAAGCGATCCTCTCCCGATACCTGGCCTGACGGCAGAGCAAACGAATCCCCCTGGGTGGGGAGACCATCGGTAATCACGATAACATTGTCGGGCTTTGGGGAAAATCCCTCGATCCGCCGAAACGCGCGCTCCAGATTGGTGCCGCCCCCAGGCACGACTTGCCGAAGCCGGTCGAGAACATCTTTGGCGGTTTCGGGTGAAGTCGCCAGCCAGTCATTGCCCTGTCCCGTCAAAACAGGTTCCGTTGTCTCGCTAAAGGTAAATAACTGGAAGAACTCCGTTTCGACCATCGTTGCGAGCAGCCACTCGGTTGCCTCCAACACTCGGAGCCATTTCTCACTGCCTTGCCGCTCCCCGGGATTTGCCGCTTTCATGGCCATTATTTCGGGTAAGGTTTCACCGGTCATACTGAGAGACCGGTCGACGAGTATTACCAGTCGCCGACCATCGGTCCTGAGCCCGGTAAGGTATTGTTGGCGATTGGTTCCCTGGCGGCGAAGCAAGTCCATGCCGGGGTCTGTGCTGGTGGTCCCCATTTGGGCCATGAGGGCCTCCTTCTTCGCCTCGATGTCCGCTTTGAGTTGGTTGAGGTGTTCCAGTTTAGCCAGGGTTTCATTCTCCAGGCGCAAGATTTCTTCCTTCAGATTTTGAGTCTCCCGGATAACCTCATCGGCCAAGCCTTGGGCGGTTACGATTTGCTCCTCGGTTTCCAACAGGGTGTTGCGGAGATTGGCCAGGTTTTCCCGCCCATCCGATAATTCCTCATCAAAAGTATCGACCTCGCCTCTGAGGTCCGCCGTTTCCTGGTTGCGCAAGCTCTGATCGTTTGAAGCTGTGAGAACGAACAAAAGGATCACCGCCCCAAAGCCACAGGTAATGGCATCCAGGAATGACAGCCCGAAATTGTCCTCTTCCGATTTACGCATCGCCCTTTGCCATTCCCACAATCATGACCTGTAAGATTGGCGCGCCCAAAGTGATTACGTCGCCGACTTGAAGGGTAATGGCGCCATTTGAGTTAAAGGATTCTCCATTTATCCAGGTTTGATTGCCCTCTGCTCCGGTTAATTCAATCCCTCCATCCTTCTTTCTGCGAAGCAGGGCATGGCAATCGGCAAGGCCCTTCACCGGTTCGGCCACGGCCAAGCCCGAGTCTATGGATTTGCCTTTCCCAATGGCAAAGTCTGCTTCCCCGAATTCCGGTAATTCAAGCAACCGCCCCTGAAACAACAAGTGAGTGGGATGGGTCGGACCGAGGATGCCATCCCTCCCGGAATGATACACCTTGCCCTGAGGGATCGATGCCGTCTCGCTTCTTCTCTCCTGGCTTGAAATGAATCCGACCTTAGAGTGAAACAAGGGTTGATCGATGGCCGGGTCATCGCTCAAGGCATCCCTGAAGGCCAAAGCGCCCCTCGCCGCCTGTCCGGTTTCCATCACCCTGGGATCAACCCCGAAGTCTTGCTTCAATATTCCCATTAACCCTGGGACTCTGAGAATTCTGGACGAGAAAAACACCGCGCAATCTCTCGGGTCATCGGCCAGGTTGATGGCTTGGTCTGCCAAATCACGGAAGCTTTTCAGCTCGTTGCCCACCATTTCCGCCAAAGCCCCGCGATCGACCGAAAGTATTCCCTTAGGGGTCCGGAGTTTACAGGCGGAACTTACCTTGGGATCGGACAAATAGGCCGACAACCGATTATAGAGTTCTTGGGCGTATTCCGGCCGAGCGGAGGGATCAAACCGAAATTCGTCGATAAAACGCTGTGCCAGACCCGCCACCAACCGGTCGAGAATCTGTCGCAGACCCAAAGCCCGCCGATTCTCTGTTACGACAACGCGCTCGAGGCCGGAATCCGTGGATTCTATCAGGACCGCCTCCGCCGTGTTCCAATGGATATCCATGACCAGAAACGATTTCGCATCCGGAACTCCGGAAACCGAAAGAAGGGACGCCAGCGAACTATCCAAAATATGCTTTACGCGAATGCCGACCGCTTCGGATACCTCAATCAACCACCCCAGGTTAGACCGCTTGAAATGTCCCGGGACCGCCAGCACGACTTCGTCGAACCGACCCTCGAGTTTCCGGCACTTTTGAATAACCGCCGTCAGGTGGGTTTGAGCCAACTCGGTATCGCTGGGCCGGGACTTGCGCTGATTCCGCATTGCAGGATCTTTCGCGCCCGTTGCTAGGCGGTGCCAATATAGATTGTCGACGGCGAATTCCGAGGTCAGGAATTGCTCAAAGGCAGGCCTGCCAAACACCACCTCTCCCTTCCCCGTCAACTGTGCGAAACCGGATAGTTCCATGGTGTCGGTGCCCAATGGCAGGAGTTCGGCCGTCGAATCGCTCCATCGAGCTGCGGTCACGCCCAGGTCACTGATCTCGATTCCCAATAACCGCTTGTTTCTCATCCGGTTTGCCAGAAAATTCAGCCGATATGAAGCTTGGAAACAACCCCGTCATTAACCGCATTCTCGACGTCCAAAACCAACTGTTCCTGCATGCGTTGCACCTGGTAGACCACGAACATCATGATCAGGCTGAGCAGCAGCGCAACCAGAGTCGAATTGAAAGCCGTGCCGAGACTCGCTGTTACGGGAGAAATATCTCCTTCCAATGCGGCCTGGGCCTTGCCCAGGGCAATGCCGATACCGCGCACCGTTCCCACAAACCCTATCGATGGAATGGCCCAGACAATGTAGCGTATCATGCTCATTTCCGAATCGAGGCGCAACAATTCGGCTTCACAGGTGTTTTTTACCACATTGGTGATTTCCTCCAGTGAGTTGGCAAAGCGAAAAAACTCCATGGCTCGGTAAATCGTGCGAAAGTAGAGGGTCTGGCTGATAGCCTCATTACCACGCTCCAGTTTCCAGAGTACGGGTTGGGCATCCTCCTTTTTGAGGCGATCCTCTTTGCCGAGTTCCAGAAAATCGACCTCCAATCCTCTGTTCTCCACCATCGAATCCCTGATTTTCAAGGCCAGAAGGAATAACCCCCAGAGTAACAAGATAAAGCAGAACTGCTGCTCATAATCTTTGAGCACAATCCAAAGGGAGAATGGACTATCCCCCGATTCAGCCGATGCCAGAGCTCTTTCCTCCAGGTCCGATGCCGCCGCCGGCCGGATGACGAATTCGTAAACTGCCGTGACCACCAGGATGCTGGCGGCCAAACCGACCGATTTAAGGGCAAAGGACCCCGGGTATTTGTTCAGAAATGACGCCATGGGAAAGAGAAATTAAAAGGAAGAAGGAAGAAGGATAAAGGAAGAAACATCGTGATCGTGATCCTGATCGAAAACAAACCACAGAGGACACAGAGACCACAGAGGAAGAAAGGCGCCAACGGCGCCTCATGTGCCTTTTGTGGCCAATTAAATTGCTTCCTATTTTCTGCCTTCATCCTTCTTCCTTTGTAACTACTCAGGACCTCATTGAGGATTCGTATCCGGCGTCTACCTGCGCCGAGCTGGTTGCGATGACTTTTGAATACCCACGGTCGGCGGGTATTTTTTCGGAACGCTGTTCTGAAGTCCTCAAAAAATGGGAGTTCTTACCTATTGAATGATAAAGATTCAAAAGCGGCGTTGCGAAGACGCAGTCCCCCTACCAATAAATTCAAGCGTGGTAGGGCAAGAGCATCCCTGCTCTGCCGTTCGTCGTTGTCAGCCAAAAAACCATCTGAGTAGTTACCTTCCTTTTTAATTCTTCCTTTCCTTGCGGTTTTTCATTCGGTTTCGAGGATTTCGATGAGGCTCGTCGCCCGGATCTTGTAGGAACCCCTGCGCCTGGGGGGTTCGAGCAGAAGAATGACCCGCCGGTTTTCCTTGTATAGCAGATCCTTCTCATAGACGAAGCGGGACCCCTGCTGGGTCTCGACCAGGAATGCCACCGGGATGCCCTCGGCCATAAAGGGCGACAGGTTGAATGCCCTCGATGCGCCGGCCCCGAAATACAGGGTTTCCCGGCCGACTTTTCCAGCCAGTCGAACCTCAGTGGCATTGAATACGCGAAGACTGTTTACGGGGAAATCTCGCGGGTCGGCATTAATGAGGTAAACTTGAAACTCCCGGCCGCTGCCTGGATTTGCCCTGTTGGCGGTGAAAACCAGGATGCCTTCATCCAACCCGGTGGGGATGACTACACGGGCGATGGTTCGCCGGGTCAGGTTTTGGGGAATCGTCGCGGTTGGAGCGGAAATTTCACGGAAAAATTTCAGTTCGGACGGGCCTTGATAGTCATGAATGGGCCCCTTGATGAATTTGCCCAAACGCAGCGTGGCGACCTCACCGTCGCCGCTCTCGAATTTGATTTCGCTCCAGTTGCCGTTCCCCACCCGGTAGGCCCAGAATTCGATCGACCTCGACGGCTCAGCGGCCGGTTGGGCTGTCAGACCCAATCCTGGCCAAACGCTCACGAAAATGAGGAATATCAGATCTGGGATTCGTCCAACCACTTGAAGTGCCTTATGGTAAACTTGCGCCCCAGCCCGGTGGCCGGACCAGTGATGTCCGCCCCCGAATCCACCAATTCGGGAGTCCGTTGAACCCAGGCCTCGCACCATGCCCTTCCTTCCAACTTGCCTGTAACGGGGTTTACGGCATCGCCATAGGCCCGTATGCGAAAGGTGTCCGAGCGCGCTTGCAGGAAGGGGGCGATGGTATTGAGGATGTCGGCCTGATTGAGGAAGGCCGGGGCATTCAGGGGAATGCGGGAGGACCGGGAGGCTTGGATGTAGGGGGATTCGTCGATGGTGTTGATGGAGGTCCGGTCAATGGCTTTTTGCAAAATTCCGCGGTCGAGAAAATCTGCCATGGAAGTGGCCGGTTCCCCTTGTTCCCGATTGACCTGGGCAATGGCTTCGGCCAACTCCCGTATTTGATCGTCGGTAAATTCGCGCATGCCCACCGTATGGGCGGCGGCCCATTCCGGTTGCTCGGGTTGCAATCCCGATTTCCACCAGGTTTTAGCGGCGGGGTGGGGGTAGTTCCGGCGCTGGTCCGTGGGATACGCGTCGTGCCGGTCCGCCCCGAAGGGAAGCCGGAAAAAAGGATTTTCCAGAAGGTCTCTGGTCTTGGGAAATTTACCCGCCTCGCGAATGCGAAAATTCCAATCCTCCCGGTCATTGCCTGACAGGACCATTTCCCACACATCGGCCGAAGTACAATTGACGTTGAAAGCGGCAAAAAGATAGGCCTGTCGGGCCATTTCCCTGGCCCCGACGAGATCGGAACCCGATGGGGTTCCCCTGATGAGGATGTGCGGGTTTAAAAAGGGCCGCCGGTAAAATCCCCTGGTCTTGGATATCAGGCGATCCGTTTCCTCCGGTATCCTCGGAACGGTGGAAAAATAGAGTTCGTCGAAAGCGCGGTTCTCCCGAGCCCTTGGATTGCCCAGGTAATTGGGTCCGGCTTCGGGAAAATTCAGGTGTCGCAGGGATGCGATCGATACCGGTTCGACCGTCGGAAGGTCGAAAAACCGGAAATAGCTTCGCCCGGGCCTTCCCCTGCCTCCTCCGAAGAAGAATTCGGGCCGGTCGGAAAAGTCGTCCACGCTGCGTCCGGAGTATACGTCCGGATCGAATTCGATCAAGGGGTGCTCGAAAGTAAAGGTGGGACCCCTTGGGTCTACCTCCGAGGACCAACGTTCCAACTCCCCCAGACCATTGGCCCCGATAATGTTTTGTTCATCCTGAAACCGGAACCAGAAGCGCAGAAGCATTTCAGTGTCCCAATCCCCGGTTTGGTGGCTGAGATCCCGGGCTCCCAGGGTATCGGTCAGGAGAGGCGCGTAGGGTATGTCGATGAATTCCTGTAAAAGCTCTCCGGTCGAGGTGGTGAGTCGGATGGTCACAAGGGCTCCGGGCGATTGTAGGAGGAACCGGTCGTCGCCACCATCGCCCGGAGTCAAATTGAGAAAATCGACCCTGCCGGGACTGATTCCGGTCTGATAGATATGGCGAACTTCGCCGGCCGCAAAGGGCCGATAGAGGTCGATGGGTATTTCCTCGATTCCGGCGTTTTGAAGGTCGATGGTGTATACGGCTCTCGGGTTGGCCGGTGTTCCCGGAACCGTCCAATGCGCAATGGAGAGGGTGGGGAGACCCTCGATTTGCAGAATCAGGTCCGAAACATCTCTCGGGGTCGATTGAATGGGAAGGCTGGCTGAATTCCAAAGATCAGTCCGCAGAGCCCAGTGCACATCGATGGGACCGTTCCCATTGTCAGGGAGGGAAAACCCGATGCGAAGGGCGAGCTCCGTGGCGATCAGGGGAATGGAAAAAACGGGGTTTCCCGTTCCGCCTCCCCTTGTCCCCCGCAAAGTCAGGAAGTCGTCCGAGTTGGGACGGTGGCGCAGAAAATCGACCACTCCGTCTCCGATAGGAAGGGTGGTATCGGAAACCAGATGGAATTGGGATAGATCTTTTTTCAGTCCTCCGCGGCTGCCCGGGAAGGTATTGGCCAGAACCCCCAGGGAAACCGGAGTCAATTGGTGGAAACTTTCCGCCAACCCATCCCTGGAAATGCCGTCGAGCGCTTCCAATTGGTTGAAGCTGAAAGTTTGTTCGAGGGATTTACGGGTGTCGTTTTCGTTCGGGTCAAAACGGTTGAACCAGTGATCCAGTTCGGTCACGCGGTTGATGATCAGCCTGCTGCGGGACTTCTCCAAAGTGGAAAGCCGATCCGGAGGAGGGGTCTCCATTTTCAAAGCGCTGACCTTCACTCCTTCGTCGGATATCCAGTAAGCGAAGTTTCCCGTGATTATCTGCTCGCCGGGGGCAAACCCAGGAATGTCGGAGGAACGGATGGGCCGTTTTCCGATGGCGATTTTTCCTCGCTCATCGCCTTCCTCGCGCACTCCTTCCGGGTCGACCGAACGATTCACCAACCAGACCGATTGGTCGGATGCGTCCGGGTAAGGGGCGCTCTTAGTTATGAGGGATTCGGATGGATTGTCCAAGGCATCGCTGACCAGCCAACCTCGAAAGTTCCCACTGGAGGCATCCCAAACCCCGGTCCAATGCTCCTTCCCATCCGGAAGATCGTATTTTTCGGCTACCATACCGCCGGTTGCCGTCACCCGCTGGTCGGGGCCGGCAAGTTGTTGCAATTGGCCCAGGCCGATGTTCAAGCCCATCAGGGCATGCTGCCGGGCCTTGCTCCATTGTTGTTGATTGAAGGAGGTTTGGGTTTCGATGCGCAGGGAGGTGGCCAATGTCACAACCAAAAGCATGAGAAAACTCAGCAGGGAGAGGATGAGTACCAATGCAAATCCCCTCTTGAGACCGGTTAGGGTGCATGTCTCACAAAATTCGTGGCGAGGGAACGAAGATTGAGGGCTGGTGTCGGGGTCATGCCTTGTAATCTTGACGCAGCTCGTGGAGTCAACCGATTCAAGGCTTGACCCCTTCCTCCACCTTAATCGCAATTTTTGTGGAACCCCGTTGGGGTTCGTAATTTTTCCAAATCCTACCCAGGGTGCGCTACGCGACCCTGGGCTTTGGAGTTTAACGCCGTTGGCGTAAAAACCAGATGCTGGATGCTCGATACTGGATTCTTGATGCTGGATACTGGGGGCTGGTTTGTGATTTCTGTGCTTTTTGTGGCTATTTTCCCAAATATTTGGGGGACAGGAATGTCCCCCCTCCGTTATTAAATCTGTGCCTATCTGTGTAATCTGTGGTTTCTCCCTCTATCCTATCTCTGAGTTTTCTGTGATGGTTTATTTCAAGGACACCACACTAGGGAATGATGCCTGCTTTCTTTCAGGGGACGCCCGTTTTGAAATGAATGCGTTTGGAGTAGACCTTGGAGAAACGGTTGACCGTCTCCCACCAGAAATCGGATTGGGTCGAGGGAATCAAGCCCCGTTCGTAAGCGTTGATTTGCTTGGCCCCTTCCTCATCTAGAATGCGAACGAATACATCGGCTGATTCCGGTATCCCATCACGGGGCACGCGGAATTGTCTGCCCCCGGCGGTCAGGGGAAACAGGGCCTCATCCTGCCCCAGTGAGTTCCTGCGGTAGAATACCACACCGAAGTCCACCACGTCCCGGGCCAACAGGCTGGAATCGTTGCGCGGGGTCGTAACCTCTCCCGGCTGGCCTTCGTAGCTTCTTCCGTCAAATTGGTCGATGAAGTATCCCTCGTCCTCCTTCACCTCTTCCAGGGTGTAGTCAGATCGCACGATGGAACGGTAAAGGTTGTAACCTTCATCCAGTTCGGATGATCGACTGTGCGGTTTTCGCCGAATCATTTGATAGGCCACGGCATTTATATCCCCCCCGTCTCCCGAACCGGCCGCATCGGTGGGACTGGCGAAAAACCGCAACCAGGCGCCGGCCACGCCGAAGCGGTAATGGGACGGGCCGAGATCGGGATTGGCAAAATCTATCTCCAATGAAGTGGCGTCGTTTGGTTTTTCGTTTTGGGGAAAGTCCGCTCTCTCCCAACGACCTGAAGTTGCCCTGGATTCCAGCAAATCGCAGGCCAGCCAAACCCCATGGTCGTCCCGCAGGATGGCCGATTCCAGGTCGGTGGTCAGGGTGCTCAGCACGATGCGGGCCTTGGCATTGGAAGAAAGGCTGTCCCGGCTATGCCTCCAGGCATCGAGAATATTGGACGAAACGGAGAGAAACAAACCGATCAGGATTATGGATACGGTGCTGGCAACGAGTAATTCCAGAACGGTGAAACCGCGGATATCCGGTTGTTTTCCCATTAACCCGCATGTCTCACAAAATTCGTGACGAGCGATTGAAGATCGAGTGCTGGTGTCGGGGTCATGCCTTGTAATCTTGACGCAGCTTGCGGAGTCAACCGATTCAAGGCTTGACCCCTTCCTCCACCCCGAACCAGCGCCGGTATTCGGGCGCACAGTAGAAGATTGGGGGATGTCGCATTCGCTCGGTAAGTGAGACATGTGGGTCAATGCCCGGCCCGGGTAACGGCGGTGTTGAAAATACCCAGATTCGTATCGAGTTGGTTGTCCAACAGTTGGCCATGGGGCGACCGAATCAATCGCTCGATGCGGATCCGGAAAGCGACAAATCCCGCCGTGCCGTCCCTTGCTACCGGGGACAGGTCCAAATTTCTGGTCAGGCTTATGGCGTAATGTCGATCCGCCTCGGGAAGCTTCTGCTCAAGTTGGGGATCAGTGCCTGAAACCACGGTATCACCTGACCGGTTTGCGAAGAGGGGAACCTGCTGGTTCAGGATGGAAATCACCTCATCATATTCGAGCGATTGAATTTCCGAGGAAAGCAGATCGGCCACCCGGTCCACATTGCCGTATTCGATCACCTCGCCCGTCCGGTGGAGAAAGGGTGTGAAAATTCCGAAGACTATGAGCAGAGCCACGGAGAGAATCCCGAGCGCCAGGATGACCTCGATCAAGGAGAATCCCTTAACCCCCATGTCTCACAAACTTTGTCACGAACGAACGGAGGTCGAGTGCTGGCGTGGGTTTCGCGCCGATGTGCGGGTGAAGCTGGGTCGACACCCTGCAAAGACGGCATGCATCTGTGCGAAGCACGGGCATGAAATCCAGCGAGGGCCGCGCCAGTGCCGGCATACCGGAGTGGAGTAGAAGAATTGTGAGACATGTGGGTTACTCCGTTTCAAAGCGCTTCTTCGTCCTCCAATGGGAATTGCAGGCCATAGCTGTTGAAGGTCAATCCCGTCAAAGCCACGTTGTCCGGAAATTCGGGTGAAAGATCGCGACTATCGCCCACCGCCAGCACCACCTTGTTGTACAACCCGCTCATCCTGCCCGTACTCTTGAATTCGTAATAGCTCCATTTGGGTCCGGAGCCATTGGTTTCGGGCCTGCGCGATGGGAATTCGAGACTCATGGATTGTCCGTTGTTCCGGGAGGTAGGCCGATTCTCGTTCCAGTCCAATGATTCAACGCTGGCTTCCGGAATGAAGAAAATGCCATCGGGCAGGTATTCGCCGGGTAGAGTGGTTTCCCATTGCTGGGACCCCGACCGCGTTTCGACCACCACCCCAAAGTATCGCAGGTATTTTTCCGCATCGTCTTCGTTGTCGGGAGAAGAAGTGTGGATGAGCAATCGGGCGTTGCTTTGTTTGAGAATGGCCTGTGATCGGGCATTGGCGAAAGCCTGACTCAGCATTATTTGGGCCGTTTCCAGATTGGAAGTGTTTCGGTTTTGGTTCAGGGCGCTGAACAGTATCCCGGCCAGGATGGCAATCACCGCGATCGACACCAGGAGTTCCACCAAGGTAAACCCCTTGGCGCCTCGGTAAACAGGGGCGGTCGGGATCATGCCTGGTAATGAATGCTATCCGCTACCTCCCTGGCCGTATCTTCGCCGGTGAGGATTTTCGCCAAGGTCAATCCGAATTCCACCGCTGTTCCCGCGCCCCGGGAAGTGATGATGTTGCCGTCGACCACCACGGCGGCATCCTCGATGATCTCCGGCAATTCATCTGCCACGGTAAAATGGGCCGTGTAGGATCTCCCTTCCAGCAGCCCGGCATCGTGCAAAACGGTGGGGGCGGCGCAGATAGCGGCGAGGGGCTTGCCATCGGATGCCTGCTTTTGGAGGACTTGGAGGAGGGTAGGGGTATTGCGGAGGGCATGGACCCCGGGACCGCCCGGCAGCACCACCAGATCGTAGGATTTGTCGGAAACAGCGGCGAAATGACAGTCTGTTTTCAAGGTGATACCGTTGCGGCCCGTGACCTCGAGCCGGCCGGTTTGGGAAGCCACGGTGCATTCCACCCCGCTTCGCCTGAGGATGTCCAGGGGTGCGACGGCCTCCAATTCCTCCAGTCCATCGGTAAAGACGAATAATGCTGATTTTCCCATCTGGGTATCTTCAAGCCCTGCCGGCGGCTTTTTCAAGGGCGCTTGTACAATAGCTTGATGATTTTTTAAAATTCCTGCTCCCTTGGAGAATGGAAAACCGGTCGGGAAGGAAACACCTGTTCATTTGTGGATTGGGCTATCTCGGTCTGCGAGTGGCCAGACAGGCCCTCCGGCACGGCATGCGGGTTACCGGGCTGACCCGTTCGACCGAAAAGGCGGAAACCCTCCGGACCGAGGGCTTTCACGTGGTTTCAGCCGATCTCGCCGAAAGGGTTTGGCATGCCGAGGTTTCCCCATCGGTGGACTATGTCCTCAATTGTGTCGCTGCGGGCGGCGGCGGTCCAGCGGGTTACCGCCGGACCTACCTCGAAGGAATGCGTTCACTGGTGCAATGGTGCGGTCAGGGCTTCACCGGCCGGTTGATCTACACGAGTTCCACCGGGGTCTATCCCTTCAGCCACGGGGAATGGGTCACGGAAGAAACCCCTTTTGCACCACCGCCCGGAAAGGGGGAGATTCTGCGGCGGGCCGAGCGGGTCCTGCAAACCGATGGGCCGGATGGATGGGCCATTCTGCGATTGGCCGGGATCTACGGCCCGGGACGTCACTACCTGCTCAATCAGATCCTTTCCGGCGCATCGGAATTGTCGGGTGAAGGGGAGGCATACTTGAACCTCGTCAGAGTTGAGGATATCTGCGCCGCCATATGGAAGGTCTGGCGGGCCGATGAATCCGCCTTGAACGCCATTTACAATGTGGTGGATGACAGGCCCGCCCTGAAACGCGAGGTTGTCGAGTGGCTGGCGGAAAGAACCGGACGGCCGGTTCCGGGGTTTAATCCGGATAAGTCGATCCGTCAGCGGCGCCTGCCCGACGGCAAACTGCCCCACCGAAAGATTTCCAATGCCAAGTTGAAAAGAGCCACGGATTGGCGGCCTGAATATGCCACCTATCGCCTCGGGTTTGAGTCGCTCATCAACCCTTAAACCTGAAATTGCAGTCTATCCTTTTGGAAACCACGGATAACACGGAATAGTAGCCACAAAAGGCACAAAAAACACAAAATTCCTAATTCTTGGGCTATATTAAACATCGCCGCTTTGCGGCTGGATGCCTGCGGCAACAGGATGGCACTTCGTGCCAACAGGAAAACTCTTAAAAAAAGTCCTGTTACGGCGGAGCTGGATCCTGTTCTGCTGAAAGCAGATCAAGCGTAGGGTTGTTAATTTTCATAACTCTCCCCCTCTTTGCGCCTTTTGCGCTTTTTTGTGGCTATTTACCGTAATTATTGGGGGACAGGAATGTCCCCCCTCCTTTATTAAATCTGCGCTAATCTGCGCAATCTGTGGTTTTTCTCTCCCCATTCTCCCTGCCTTTTCATCCCATCTTCGCGCCCTTGGGCGCCTCTTCCTCCTTTGTGCCTTTGTGCCTCTGTGCCTTTGTGCCATCTCGCCTTGGCGAGATCTAATTCCTAATTCCTAATTCTTAATTGGCGCCCTTGGGCGCCTCTTCCTCTTCCTTGATTTCCGCTATCAACTGATCGAGGGAAAGATCCTCGGGAGGAAGGTCGTTTTCCGTCAACCATTCCTCATTGAAGATACGCGACATGTATCGCTGGGCCCCGTCGCACAGGACCGTGACGATGGTTTGGCCCGCCCCACCGGCCACTGCCAGCTTCAAGGCTCCACCCACATTGATGCCGGATGAAGGACCCAGGAATAGCCCTTCTTCCAGGGTCAGGTGATTGAGCAGGGCCATCATGTGCCGGTCGTGCACGCGGTAGGCCTCGTCGATTTGGGCCCTGGCCACATTGTCGGTCACGCGCCCCTGACCGATGCCTTCGGCAATCGAATCGCCGTCATCGAAATCGAGGTGACCATGTTTGAACCAGGACCACATGGCCGCTCCGTAAGGGTCGCAACAAGCCGTTAAAATATTCTCGTTCTGTTCCTTCAAAAAGCTGGAAACGCCGGCCAGCGTTCCCCCGGTTCCAATGGCCGCGACAAAGGCGGTTACCTTTCCATCGGTCTGTTGCCAGATTTCCGGTCCGGTGGTGGCATAGTGGAATTCGGTGTTGGCCAGGTTGTCGAACTGGTTGGCCCAGAAGGCATTATCGGTTTCCTCGGCCAGCTTTTTGGCAATGTGGTTGTAATTGCCCGGATCGCTGTAGGGTGCGGCTGGTACGGGTCTCACTTCCGCTCCCATGGCCCGGAGCAAATCCATCTTTTCCGGGGATTGGGTGTCGGGGATGATGATGATGGTGCGGTAGCCTGAGGCGTTCCCCACCAGAGCCAAACCTATGCCCGTATTGCCCGCCGTGCCCTCCACGATGGTTCCTCCCGGTTGCAGGAGCCCCCGGCGTTCCGCGTCCTCGACAATTCCGAGAGCGGCGCGGTCTTTTACCGAACCACCCGGATTCAGGAACTCAGCTTTACCCAGGATTTCGCAGCCGGTGGCCTGGGAAAGTCTGTTCAACCTTATGAGCGGCGTGTTGCCGATGGTGGTGCAAAATCCGG
This sequence comes from Opitutales bacterium, assembly GCA_965204545.1. Taxonomy (GTDB): domain Bacteria; phylum Verrucomicrobiota; class Verrucomicrobiia; order Opitutales; family UBA2995; genus JAABVD01. The sequence goes on from CBDBFA010000003.1 coordinate 3,394,256, forward strand.
AAGAAGATTTCATCCATTCAGAGATGAACCATAGGCGATTGGCTCACAAGGAAGATTATCAACAAACCCTGTTAACCTCGATTCCCAGCAAACTGCCGAGTTTCTCAATCTTGTCGCCGATGTGACCGACCCCAATCGCGCAGTGATGGGCTGGAGCGCCCTGCGACCATTCATTCATAAACCTTTTGGCGCCAATACTGAATCGATAGCGACTGTTCGTGTTGCCAATCTGCAGGATCGGTCCTTCGACCGACTCGCCTTCGGCTACCTGCAGAACGACCGAGCCGTCCCCGCGCTGAACCACCGACAGCAAGGTCACCGGCCCGTGTCGAACCGACATTTGAATAGAAAGACCCTTGCCCGGCTTGCCGTGATACACCGACAACGGCACCAGACTGACCCCTCCTTCCGCGATGGCAAAATGGGCCGGCCCATCGTGGCCGAGATAGACCACATCGTCGACGAAATCGGAGAGATAGAATTCGGAAAACGAACCGCCCACCCCAAAAAGATCCATGATCTTCATGGCTTGGACGTTTTTCACCTCGTACTCGCCTGCCACGGGAATATTGCGCCCGGTCAGCAAGGTATTGCCGGCAATAATAGAGGTGACGATATTCGCGTATTCGCCGCTACCTTCGTAATAATAAGCCAAGGAGCCGAGTCGGTGCTTGGCCACCAACTTATCGAGGGCTACGGACGTTTTAGCCGCACGCTCGATCTCAGCTTGTTCGCATTCGGCGGACACCTGGTATTTTTCCCTAAACTCGCCGATCTTACTCACGATCTCCTCGTCGCTCACCGCCTGACGCAAATTATGGAGTTCGCACATTTCGATGATCTGAAAGTGATTTCCGAATACCGCCGACTGCTGTGTCAAATCACTGTAGACATCGAGCATTCCGCAATAGTAATTACCCAAAACCCCGACCCGGTTATCGCGCATCCCCGTTAAAACTTTAGCGGCATCCACCCAATCCTCGATCTCCAGCCAGGCGGCTTCTTCCTGCAGGTATCCCGTAACGACATGATAATCGATTCCGGTCCGATTGAAGACGCAGGCCAATTCAGGGACGGAACACGACTGGCAATGCTCCAGCCAAACGCCGGTCATCACACCGCGATCTCCCAGGGCGTTGAATTTTTCGTAGTCCAACTGGGCGACCGGTTGTAGGTTAAGCATCACTACAGGCACCTTGGCCCTTTGCACCACCGGTAGAACGGTTGATGACAAGGCATAGGTGGAGATGAAAAGAAAGATGATCTCCACATCTTCCTTCTTGAACAGCGTCGCCGCACCGCCTGCTTTTTCCACATTGTCCACCATGCCGGCATCGACCAGATCGGTGCCCATGCCCGCGATACGATCGCGAATCCCGGCATGGTAACGGTTTAAATTATCCAATAATCCGTCAAACTGCGGCCAGTAGGTATCCAACCCGATGGAAAAAAATCCTGCTTTCATGTGTGTCTTCTAATCCATGTGGAAAACTTCGGCAAGAGGCAGGCAGACCGGCGAGTTGTCCGGATGGGTTTCCATAATGTCCGCCATATGGTCCCACCATTTACGAACCACCGGATGGTTCTGCAGATCATCCGCCGTGTTATCGTCGGTCAGCTTTTGGACCGCAAATAGGGTAAGGGTCTCCTCGTCGAGGAAGATCGAATAATCCGATATACCGGCTTCCGAAAGGACTTGTGAGAGTTCCGGCCAGATCTCGTCGTGCCGCTTTTGGTATTTGGCTTTGCAGCCAGGTTTGAGTTTCATTTTGAAGGACGAGCGATTCATGGGTTGGTTCGAATGAAAGTTTTCAAAGGTCAGTTCGTTCCGACGGTTCCCTGGAGGTAGTTCCCGAGGCCGATGAATACTGTGGAAAGTGTGATCACCACAATGCCGGCCACCAGCGTGCCGATCGCTCGACGGCCGCTCCCTTTCCACTCTTTCAAGTAAAGACTCCAGAGGTTGCTCGCGATGATGATGAATGACATGTGGAGGGTCCAACTGGTAAAATCATAGTAACCCATCTTGGTCGTGCCCATACCGTAGAACATGAACTGCAAATACCAAGTGACACCTGCGAGCGCCGCCAGACTGTAGTTTTTAGCCAATGGCGTTTCAGCATTGGTATAGTCATTCCAACTGCCATTGGAGCGGATCAGATAGCCGCACCAGACGGCATTGGTGACAAATCCGCCTATTAGGATAACCACTAGTACAGCACTGTTCACCCAGAGGGGGTCAGTTCCCATCGCGGCGGCCCGGCTAGCCACGGGTTTGCCCGCAGCTAACGCGAATGCCATACAGGCGCTCATCACCCCGGAAAAGCCGGCAACGAGCAGCCCCCGCCCCAGCTTGAACTCCTGTTGACGTTCTTCCTCCGCCGTGAGTGCCAATTCCTTCAGGTGTCCGGCATAACCGCAGATTCCAATACCCACCAGGCAAATCCCGATCCCCGACAGCACTACCCACCCGGAACCTGTGGTGAGGAGAGTGATGATCATCCCATTGTAAATCGCCGGAATAAGGGTGCCAAAGGCCGCGCAAAAACCAAGCACCACCGCATAGCCCAAGGACATGCCCAAATATCGCACCGACAATCCAAAGGTCAGCCCACCGATCCCCCAGAGAACGCCGAAGGCAAACGTCCAAAACAGGGTAACGGGTGCTGTGCTGAAAATCGTGCCAAAGAGATCGGGAACGGTCCAGAGCGCTACGACTACCGGCGCCAGAATCCATGAAAAGAAGCCGTTGACGATCCATCCGCTCTCCCAGGACCAGTTTTTAATCTTTTTAAGCGGAAGATAAAAGCTACCTGCCGCAAATCCTCCCAAGGCATGCAATATGATTCCAATTACGACCATATTTCTAGAATCCTTTGATTATGAAAGAGATGTTGACCTGGGCTGCGGATCCCCAATGGAAATCGCGACTTGGGTCGCTCCTGTTGTTGAGAAGATTAGTGAGTTTGGATTAAAATTAGGTAGTTACAGATCTCAGCGCAAAATTCGACTTCATTGACCGTAGCCGTTGCCTGATTGCCAGTCTTCAATTTTTTTTCGCAGCCGCTCAACAATATCAGGTCTTGCCACAGCAAGATCATTTTTTTCACCAGGATCGTCTGCTAAATTAAAAAGCCTGAAAGGTGCGGTATCCCATGAGTGCAAAATCTTGTACTCCGTAGTATCCTCCCCTTGGTAACGAACGATTAATTTCCACTCATCTTCGATACACCAGAGGTATTGCAAGGTATCGTCCGGGTCTCCAACCGTCATGTTGTGCGAGGCGTGCATGGAGCCGAAAATGGTCTGGCGCTCCCGCACCGCCTCCAGGTCGAGCAAATTGATACCAGCCAGATCTTCGGGAACCTCAAAACCCGAGATGGCAGCAATGGTAGGAAAAAGATCTATACTGTGCCCAAAACCGCTCACTCTCTCTGGCTCAACTGTGCCAGGCCAGGAGACCAGAATGGGTGTGCGAATACCATTTTCATAGGGAGACACTTTGGAGCGCATCCCAAAACCTTTAAAGGCCTGCTCCCGCGGCCAGTCACCTGTAGTGCTGGCTGGGACCCAACCATTGTCGCAAATATAGATGACCACCGTATCTTCGAAGATGCCTTTCGTCCTGAGCATCCCCATGAGCTCCCCGCAGGTTTCATCAAACCACTCGATCATGGCATAATACTTCGCCACGTCCAGAGCCCGGCCATCCGTTTGGTATTTCCGGAGTAAACGATCCGGAGGGTCATGCGGAGTGTGGGGCAGGAAGGGTGCATACCAGAGAAAGAATGGTTTTTCGCGCTCGAGCGCATGATCGATAAACTGTTCGATCGGCTGCATCCCTTCCCGGCCGATGGTCAGTCCTTTATCCCCATGGCGCTCTCCTTCCGTCATCCCATGGGTGAAGCCACCATCCCGATACGATCCTTCCCACCACTTGCCCGACTGATGGGTAAGATAACCGCTTTCGGTCAGGCTGCGGACAAAGCTCGGCAACTGGTGGAATCGATCTCGAACCGGTTTGTCCAATGGCTCGCGTTTGCCTCGCAGTAATACCGTTTCCCCCTTCTCATTTATCACAAACATACCACCCGTGACATCATTGGCCATTATTCCGTTTTCCGCGGGAAAACGCCCGGTCACCATGGATGCCAGCGAAGGACGACAAAGCGAGGTCGCCACATAGCCTCGGTCGAAACGCAGACTGTTGGCAGCAAGTCTGTCGAGATGCGGGGTCTTGATATCCGGATGGCCCATGAAACCGTAGTCCGCCCATGCCTGATCGTCACTGATGATTAAAACGATATTTGTTTTCGACTCCTTTTGAATTTGCCTGCTTTGCGTAAACGCAGATGTAGCAAGTGAACAGGTTGCTGCCGCACCTATAAGAATCTTGGTGAAAAATTGAACTGAATTGAATGCTTTCATTGATAGGAGTATGTAAATACTGTGATTCGATGGCGCTGTCCTGTAACCTCTCTGTGAACCTGACAGTCAGATATTAATGGAATAGACTGGAGAAGGGACATTGGTTAATATATTTTTAGTTGTAAAATAAGTTCAGAAATCGGAACGGGAATCCATCATGGGGACGACGGCCGAACGCATCTACCTTCGAACTAAGGTACACCCATGAAAAAACCAATTTTAATACCAACGATCATCCTCTGCTCCCTTAACCTGCTCGTCTCCGCCTGCCGGGCAAAAGAGACGCACAGGCCCAACGTGCTTCTCATTGCAGTGGACGACCTCAACGACTGGGTGTCTTGCCTGGAGGGGCACCCGGACACCAAGACGCCGAACATTGATCGGCTCGCCGCGCGGGGCGTGTTGTTTGCCAACGCGCACTGTCAGGCGCCGATCTGCAATCCATCACGCACCAGCATCCTGTTCGGGAAGCGTCCGTCAACGACGGGGATGTACGATAACGGGCCCAATAGCGCGAGAACCCCTGAATTCCATTCGAAGCACGTTAGCATGCCGCGCCACTTTGCCGCCGATGGCTACCGGACCTTTACCACTGGAAAGATCTACCACCAATCCTCATTGCCGGATGACGATTTTCATGACGTCGGTCCGCGACCCGGACAATGGATCGACCTGGATCAGGTCGTCCAGTCGGACAAACCCGAACACATTGTCGGTATCTGGGATTTTGGGCCGCAGAGCTATGACGAGACGAAATTTGCCGACTACGTGGATGCGTCATGGGCCATCGATAAGCTTGAGCAGAAACACGAGCAACCGTTTTTCCTGGCCATCGGCTTTTACCGACCGCATGTGCCGTTCTTCTCTCCCAGGCGTGTTTATGACAGCCCCGATTTCGTCGACGGTGTGAATCTGCCGACCGTGAAAGCGGATGATTGGGACGACATTCCGTCCGCCGCGAAAAAACTCAGCGCCATCAAGCATATCCCCACGCAGGATTGGATGGAAGAGAACGGAAACGCCAAATGGACGGAAGCCGTCCATTCCTATCTGGCGAGCATTCGATGGGCCGATGAGCAGTTGGGCCGCCTGCTGGATGCGCTCGACCGAAGCCCGCACTCAAACAACACGATCGTCGTGCTCTTTTCAGACCATGGCTTTCACCTCGGCGAGAAACGCCATTGGGCCAAATGGACGCTCTGGGAGCGCTCCACCCATGTTCCGTTCATTATCAGCGCGCCGGGCCTGAGAGCCGGACGCTCGACCCGGCCCGTCGAGCTCCTGAGCATCTATCCCACGCTGATCGACCTCGCGAAGCTGTCACCGAACAACGAGCTCGAAGGCGTCAGCCTCCGGCCTCTGCTTGAAAACCCTGAGGCCAGCTGGGACCATGCGGCCATCACCACCTATAAGCAAAATAACCACGCGGTGCGCACCGAACGCTGGCGCTACATCCGCTATGCGGACGGGACGGAAGAGCTTTACGACCACCAGAGCGATCCGAACGAGTGGAATAATCTGGCAGCGGACCCTCGATTTGCATCCGTCATTGCCGACCTGAAAACGCATCTTCCCAGGACCAACGTGAAGCAGTATCCTCGATGAGACGCAACTGAATGCCCGGCAGCGCCCTGGAAAGTCGGCGATTGGGGCCTGATTCCCGAGCCGATCATGATCGAGGAACTTCCAGCTTTCGATACAACCATGAAACAACCGATCCATATCACGCTGGTCCCTGCCCATGATGAAAAAGGATAGATTCTCACTCGTTGAAATCCAGGATCAGTTTACGAGAGCCTTTGTTGATTTTAACGACCCCGCTTTCGTATTCTGATTTCAGGTAGGGACTGTCCAATACCATATCGGGCGCGTAATTAATTCTCTCCCCATCCACCGTGGGTATTTCGTTATTGGCCAAATTGAAGTAGAGCTCCTTCGCGGCTTCGCGGCACCCGCGGTAGCGCAATACATGAAATCCCGGCACAACGGTCTTATCGAGAACCAAAGGGTTGTCCAAGACATCTGCCATAAACGCTTCGAACGTATTGTGATGCATCCGGCGCGAGGCTTCGAATATCATTCCGGCATACTTGTCCTTCAGGTAGATCATTTTCCTGTTCGGGCTCCACTCATAGCTATCCTCCACCACTTCGCTGATCAGCCCAGAACTGGCATCGTCTACACGGATCGTCCAGCCTTCGGCATACTCGCCCATAACTGCTCTGGCCGCTAAGAACGCATCTCCGTATTCCAGGAAAACCCACCCCTTTTTTTCCACGATTCTGTCATGCTGATCCCCCAAGTAGATACCATATTCAAGACTTCCCTTATCCTTGGCCGGAAACCAATCCGGATTCACCTCAGACCAACGTCGACTCTGCTGAACCAGCATCACATTTTCATTCTGCACAGCCCTGCAAAAGCCCACCGTCCTACTGATTTTGTAATTCCCTTCTTCGTCCTTCACCACGTCGGTAGGATAAACTCGTGGGCCATTTTCTCCCTTAAAAGTGATTCCCTGCCAGCGCGCTTGATTGCTCAAATGGCTATGTACAGCGCCCGGGTGATCCATCTGGCAGCCGAGAATGTAATCCGGGGTCACCCAACTGTAGCGCAATAAACGAGACTCCGTATCGCATAACAGCGTACGCTCCGCCCCCAAAGGCCTCGGCCAAACGTTCTCCTCCTCGCCAGGTTTACGCGATTGATAGGCAAATTCGCCAAGTCCCTGTCGGTCCAAGGCGATATGCCATAGAATCGGCTTCAGTTCGTATCCGCTGAGCAACTGTGCAAAAAAGTGCGTTTCCGCACTGCCTTCGCCGCCAAAGTAGAAGCGGGCGAACTTATACATGGCATCGACCCAACGGGTTCCATCCCCCACGCGCGTCTTCGCGCCTCCTCGCACGCCGTTTAACTGATCCTGGGCCCAGTCGGCCCAAACCAAATCCAGGAACTTTTCCGCCTTTTTGGAAAGCGAACGGTCTCGGCAGAGGTCGAAAACATCCATCAGGTAGGAAAGACTTACCCCCATGTATCCCGGTGAGGCGACCTCAAGGAAAAAGCCTTTTTTTGCTCTTTCGGAAAAATACTCATCAAAGTAATCGACCCATGCCTCGTAATGATCCCCTGGGGTATACACTTTTCCATCCTTATAATTCGCCCGACCTTCAGGACCGTCCTCAGCACCCCTCGCATACATGCTATGAAACCAGTACTTATTGCCGCCTCCAGTGCCCAAATCCGGATAAATTCGATCTCTATATTCCGGCTCATTCATGAAAATCTGCGAAGAGATCAGACTGCTTACCTTCGCCACTAAATCATGGTTTTCGCTTCCGATCATCCACCAAGTGCTCTTGCGGGCCAGGTGAATATCATCCTTATACTCCATCCGATCCCATAGTAATTCCAAAAGCGCTTTTTCCGTTTTCGGATACAAGCGTCCTGGAGCGACAGATCCTTTAACCCCAAAGGCATAGTACATATGATAAAACTGCTGATTGATCGCCAAACACCAATGATCCTTCAACCTGTATTTCCGCTGCACGACAGGGTCCTCCGTCGTGAAAATCTCCAGCAACTCCGCATTCGTCTGATCCAACTCCTTCCCCAGCCACAGATTCGCGAAATGCGGACAAAAGGCCTGCCTCAAGCCCTCCCCCGTCGCATTCGAGAAGGCATGCTCAACGCGCGCTGGTTTCGTAGCTTCAGCCTTTTCAATGCCCTCCTGGATATTCCCCTCGGAATAAACGAAATCTTGATCTTCAAGCGGGTTCTCGAATACTTTTCCTGCTCTCGCGAACGGGGACAAGGCCAAAACGGCGCACAAAGTGGGGACAAATTTTTTCATGAACGAAGGGTTCTCGCATATTCCAGGTCGATTCGGCCTTCCTCGATCCTCCTCATCTCTGATTAGTACCTCTCCCCAAGTCCAGCCTGCTCAATTCTGACTGTCAGAGATTAGGCGCCGTTACATGGTGAAATCAAGAAAGTATGTTACTTCGAATTGTGGACAGCCACTCAATCTAACATCGGGTTTTTAATTCTAAACCAAATCACTGACAAAGAAATATGAATCCCATAATTTATAGACTTCTTAAGTTGTTTACATTCCTTTTAAATGCTTTGATAACAACAGGGTTTGTTGCTGCCCAAGATGGAAAAAAGGCCCTGCTAAAAGGATCGTCTCCCAATGTTTTGTTTATAATTGTTGACGACCTGAACGATGCCCTCGGGCATATGGGAGGTCATCCTCAATCCTATACGCCCAATATTGACCGGTTGGCACGGAGGGGGGTGACATTCAGTTCAGCATATACAAATTGTCCGTTATGCAATCCGTCAAGAGTTAGTCTATGGACGGGAATTGCTCCATGGAGAGTGGATTTGTATGAGAACTATGGCGGTAAAGTTAAGCACTGGAGAGAATATAATGGACTTTTGAGTGAAGCCGTAACTATGCAGGAACATTTTAAAGCGAATGGATATGAAGTCTACGGTACAGGAAAAGTTTTTCACTCTTACGGAATAGATAATCTACCCGGAGTATGGACAGATTACGGTAACAGACTAGGGTTTTATCCAACCCCGGGAACTGGTGGCAAAAACAATACAAGATGTGGTCATCCATCAATGCCATGTACTTTTGACAACGACATATATGATTTGTGGATGAGTTGCGGTCCCTTGTCCGATGTCCCTGATGTCCCACCTGATCCCAAAAGAGGAACACCCGGATATAAAGGTTGGATTATGGGTGGTGGTGCTCCATTCAGATACATTGATGAAGATGACAGGGATTTGATGCCTGATGAGCAGTCAAAACAATACATTATAGATCTGTTGGATAAAGATCATGATAAACCATTTCTGGCAATATGTGGTTTTTTCAGACCACACGAACCGCTATATGCTCCAAAAAAATATTTTGATAGGTTCCCTATAGAGAATATTATCCTTCCTGATACCATTGAAAATGACTTGGATGATATACCTGAAATATTATGGAATAATCCCGAATCAAAAATCGATATGGTGTGGAAACGACCAAGATTTTTGAAGATGATTGAAAAAGGGGGAGTTGATATGTGGAAAAAATGGGTACAGTCCTATCTGGCATGTTGTGCTTTTGTGGACGATCAGGTAGGGCAGATTCTGGATGCGTTGGAAGATAGTCCATATGCCGAAAATACAATTGTTATTTTCACCTCGGATCATGGCTATAACATGGGAGAAAAGGAAACTTTGTTCAAGTATACGTTATGGGAAGAGTCCGCTCGCGTACCGCTGATTATTTCTACTCCTGAAATTAAAGACCAGCATCCCGGAGAGTGTACCAAGCCTGTTTCATTGCTTGATATATATCCTACTTTAATTGATCTATGCGGATTACCGGGCAATCCTAATAAAAACACTACAGGAGAGTTGCTCGAAGGATATAGTCTAAAACCTTTAATTATCGACCCAAGTGGCAGTCAGTGGTCAGGACCTCCCGTTGCAACTACTGTTATAGCGAGCGGGGATCCTTTTGCGTCAATAGAAAAACAGCATATTTCAGTCAGGTCGGAAGGTTGGCGTTACACGCTATGTGCCGATGGGAAAGAAGAGTTATATGATCATTTATCTGATCCCAATGAGTGGACGAACTTGGCGTTGAACAAAGAGTATATGGCAATTAAAGCCCAACATAAAAAGTACATTCAAAATTTAATTGCAGACTAATCCTGCTTATGAAAAAGTATGGTGAGGAACCTTCAAGTAGCATAATAGGGGAAATAGGTGGCTTTTTAATGGTCAAAGTTGCTCAATTCTGACTGTCTGATGGCTCTTGTATAGACCCTTCATCCCAATTTCGGTTATTTTGGCAGATGGCAAGAAGATGGGTTCCTAATACGCCTATGTTGAGAAAATCTAATTGTGCCTCCCGAATCCTCAGAGCGCCATTCCCAAAACAGATAATCGAAAAATGGTGAACTGAAATGGAAAGAATCAGTTAGTCAAAAACAATCTTTTAAAATTATTGAAAGGAATCGCCCATGAACAATATAAAATACCAATGTGCGTTTCTGGCAGTATTTCTGCTAACTTGTTCTGCTTTTGGGGAGACCAAACTGTATGACTCTTTTGCGGTTACGGCAGGCTATTTCGGCTCGGCAAAAGCCGGTGAGTTAATCAGCGACTTTCCTGGGGCTACCACTGACAGGATGGCTAATGAAAATTACAACAAAGCCATCACCATGGACCGGGTAAATGTCATGGCAGGTGATTTTAGTATCAGGTTTAATTTATCTCAAAGCAATTCTCACAGCAGTATCGGGTTCTTTCCAGGTGTATTGACCCCGTCATGGTCGCTGGATTCGGACTGGCAACTTGAGTTCCATATCAGGACTACCGATTCATCCAACAAAGCCTTTGACCTCACCGCCATCGACACGTCCGGTAAAAAGACCGATACCTCACTTGGTGCAATCGGCGAAGGCAATTGGAAAAAATTCAAAATTGCCCTTGCCGATATATCTGATGTCAACCTTGAGAGCATCAAGTGTTTTCAGATCAATGGCTTCGATCACGCTGCAACCGTATGGATTGATGGGGTAGTTTTTACGGACGAGAGCGGCAAAGTAGTTTTTGGGGTCAGCGAAAAAACGATCCGGCAGATGCAAACCGAAGCTGCTGCATCCAAAGCCCAAAGAGTTCAGGAGGGGTTAAGATATGTCACCGAGGTCTGGCGAAAAAAGGAGGCTCCGTATAGCCTCAATTGGATTTCTGCCAAACTGGCGCTGGGTGAAGATTTAGGAATAGCGAATGCTGCCCTCAATAAGATGCTCACAACCAAAGACAAGGGCAAACTCTTCGAGTATCACCTTCATAATTACTGGTATCAATCCGGCATGTGGGCCCTTTGTATAATGTATAAGCTCTATTCGGATAAAAGCGACTATATGCCGGGGAGAATGACGAAGGCCAACCAGAAGGCGTTGCTCGAACTGTTGTGGGAATCGAATCTTGAGGCCAACAGTATCTACCTCACAAAGAAGAGTACCTGGTGGATAATCGGCAGTGAAAACCATGATTTGCAGAATATGAAAGTGCCGAGTATGTTCGCTTCACAGATTTTCAGGAACGAGCCGGAATATGCCAACCGCATTTATCCTGACTATGAATTCGTTGATGTGTTGAACTGGTTTAACCGAAAAACTGGCCCGGACCATCCGTCCAAGAAAGATTCTGTTTCCAAGAAAGAATATACGGCAAAAGACCACTATCGTGCATGGGTGAATTTTTTCAGAGAATATATCGAAGAGCGGGGTAAAAAGGGCTTTTTCCAGGAAGTCGGCTCTCCAGGCTACGGGCGATCGACGGTTACCATGTTCTGGAGCATATATGAATATAGTGATGATGAGGCCCTGAAGGCGGATGCCAAAAAGTTCTTGGATTTGATTTTTGCCAGTTGGGCACAGGACCAGCTCGGCGGCATTCAGGGCGGTGCCATGACAAGATGTTATGATAATTATATTCTAAATCCGCAAAGAGATTTTTACTTTGGAATGTCATCATTTCTCTTTGGCGGCTCAGCAATGGAAAGCAATGGGCAACCTGGTCATGTTTTGCCCTTCAGTGATTATCAATTGCCCGATTATGTCTGGGATATGGCTCTGGATAGACGGGGGTTGGGCAAGTTTGAATTTATTAGCCGCAAGCCCGGTGAAGCCGAAGATATCTGGCCCCGGCCGCTGGGTACGGAAAATACTATCTTATGCAACAGTGAACGTTCTCGTTTTGTACGCTATAGCTGGGTTACTCCATATTACATTCTAGGCACGCAAATGGACCATCCGGCGGCATTTCACACCCATACATCTGCTCACGGCAGGTATCAAGGGGTACAGTTTAACGACGGCCAGATAAGCAGGATTGCAAGCACCAACATCGATACCGCTGATGATGCAAAATGGAGGATCAACAAATCGGTCGGCCCTCATTTTCATAGTGTTCAATATAAAACGGTGCTGATTTCCCAGCAAATACACTCCATTCCTCAAGGCCACCCACAGTGGTTCCCAGGAGCTTATGGTGAGAGGTTAAAACATGAAAAACTGTTTGACTATGGGCTAATTTTTTCAGGGGACTTCGACACCATCGATGAAGCCAACGGCTGGATATTTATTCAGGAAGGTAAAGGCTATGCCGCGATCAGGGTTGTTGATGACAAAGAGCCCGATACAAGTGCTTTCAATGTAAACCTGACACTAAGAGAGCGCTTTTACGACCCATTGTTGGTAACAACTTTGAAACTAAGCCACGATACCTACCAGTGGAATAATGACAAAACCATGCTCAAGTTTAACTATATTTGGAGCCCTGTGATCATAGAGACCTCTGATAGTGACGAACACAAGACACTGACTGATTTTAAGGAGGACATTCTGGATAACGAGCTGACTTTGCACAAAGGCCATGTTTCAGTAGATGGTTTTTATATGCTGACCTATACAAGTTGCAAGGGTGATGAGTATTATTTCAACGCCTCAGTTAATGAGGTTCCAATGGTCAACGGAGAGTATGTCAACTACTCTTACCCCAAGACTTTTCATAGCCCTTACATTGAGAGCGATTACGGCAATGGTGCCATCAAAATTAAAACCTCTGATGGGGCAAAAACTCTGAAATTTTAAGGCTCACCGAAAAACTTCTGACTCATATGAGGCGAACGTCAGGTAATTTCTCGGCTCTGCGTTGGATTTCAGTAAAGGCAAAATGGATTGTGTTTAAAAAGATCTAGGAGAATTACAATGAGAAGTATCATTTTAATTAGTGTCTTGCTATCGGTCGGGTTACCAATCTTTCCCGCCCAGGCAGCAGAGCGGCTGGAGTTCTGGGACGAGGCTCTTCGTCTGTTCGGCACTGCACCGGTGGGCGGTGACGTTACCGAAAACCGCGCTCTTCAGGGCAACCGTATTGCTTACTTGCAAGGCGGCAATATCTATCCCGACCAGGACGCGGTCAGGTATTTCTCGCTCGACTATACCGAAAAGCGCTCCGGGGATTTCAGCGTACGTTTTGACAATGCCGATGGCCATGAGGTTGCCTTGGTGGGCTTTATGCCCGGCCCTTACGAAAAGGGCTGGACCTTATCGAAGAACGGGTCGCTGCACCTTTCTCTCAAGGCCGTCGGCGTAAAGAACAAAGATGAATGGTCGGTGACCTTGCTTGATAGAAATGGGGGCAAAGCAACGGGGCGTCTGACCGGATTTGCCCCAGACGGTCAATGGCATGAACTCAACTTGCCCCTTGCCAGCCTTAAGAGCAGTGGCTCTTTTGATTTTTCGCAATCTGTCGCCTGTCAGCTCGAGCCCAAGCTAAGCCTGGATGGCAGGGTCTGGTTTGACGAAATCTACTTTACCAACGAAAATACGGGAGAGGAGATTGGCGTAACCGATAAGACGATTGAGCAGCGCCGCGGGGAGGCGAAGGCGAGCCGGTTCCAACGTGTCAAAGAAGCGTTCGAAGACATTGCACGGCATACGCCGGCAACCTTGAAGCTGAATGACCGTCACGTTTACTTCCGCGATCTTCTCAACATCCCTTTCGCAAAACTGTGGCTCGGCCAGGATATCGAAAAAACAAATGCTGAACTGCTGGCCATTTTCACTTCGACCGACCTCAAAGTCCGGGGTGAATACCTGCTGGACGAGCACTGGTGCCTGGCAACGACACCGATGCTGATACAAATGTATTACACCTTTGGGTCCAGGGCCGGGCGCATGCCGGGTCGCTTGGAAGAGAAAACGGAAAAAGCCCTGCTTGAATTGCTCTGGGAACGGACAAAGATTAAAAATGACATCGTCATTGCCCGCCAAAGTACCTGGTGGATGGCCGGCAGTGAAAATCACGACATCAATGCCAAGGTTAGTAACCTGCTTTCGTCGCAGATTTTTATGAATGAACCGGCCTATGCCGATCGGGTATATCCCGACCCCGGATGGGGTAGCGGGTATGGCTACGGCAAGCATTCCGGGGTTTATGAGGGCCGGGCCAGCCTCAAGGACGGCAAAGAATACCTGGCCAAAGATCACTACCAGGCCTGGGTGGATTTCTGGATGGAATGGTTTATGGAGCGAGCAAAAAAGGGGCCGTTTATCGAAGTGAATTCGCCCGGCTACATGTTGTATTCGTTGGGTTATCTTCAGAGTCTTTACGATCTTTGCCAGGATCAGCCCTTGCGGGATCAGGCGGGCAGGTTTTTCCATATGGTATGGGCGGACTGGGCCCAGGACCAGATCGCCGGGATTCGCGGCGGCGCTCGAACGCGGGGCTTAAGGGGCAGGAGTGGCTACGATAGCATGACGCAGTTCGCCAAGTTTCTGCTCGGTGGTCCCGGCGACGCCTGCCACGGCTTTTACCATCTTTTGCTGTCCGACTATCGCTTGCCGAAGATCATCTGGGAGCTGGCACTGGACCGTGAAAGTCTCGGTGATTTTGCCTACATCTCACGCCGGCCGGGCGAGGAAGAGAACGTCTGGCCCAGGCCGCTGGGTAATGAGCGGACCCTGTTGTGTGATACCGAGTCGCGCTTCGTTCGTTACAGTTGGGTAACGCCCGACTACGTGCTGGGCACCCAAATGGATCATCCGGCGGCGGTCCACAGTCATCTCAGTTGCGTCTCTCGTTGGGAAGGCATTGTATTCAGTGGCGCGGACAAGATGCCGGTTGATAGGGCGAGGATCTATCCCTGTACCCTGGCTACCTCCAAACCCAAGATTCAAAAAGACTCCGGATTGGTCGAATATATGGCTAATAACCGTTATTATCGCAGCGTCCAGCACCGCAACGTCCTGATCACCCAGCAGAGCAGAAACTACTTCCGGGTCAATCCCGAGTGGTTTCCCGCCACTGAGTTTACCCAGCCGATGGGAGTGCACTTCGGAAAATACCTGGATCGCATAGAAGAAAAAGACGGCTGGGTCTTTGCTCAGAAAGGCAACGCTTATGTGGCGGTGCGGGTCCTTATAGGCGCAATGCCAGCAGAATATAAACGGTTGTGGGATGCCGGCCAACGTGCAGGTCTGCCTGAGAGGGACCGGCAACTGCAATTGCGAACAGACTGCTATACCTGGAATGACGACCGCACGGTCATTAAGCTCAAGTATGCCTTTAGCCCAATCATCATCGAAGCAGGTCGCCGCGCAGATTTTGCCACGCTGGAAGATTTTCAAAAAGCCATACTGTCCAATCCGCTCCGGCTCCTGTCTACCGTGGTGCCCGACTATGAAGTGGTGGTTTACACCGGCAGTGGACCCGGGGCCAAAGAAATCATCTTTAACGCCGCCACCACTGAAATACCTACCGTCGGCGACGAATACATCAATTACGCTCCCGCCAAGTTGTACGACAGCCCTTACCTGCAGTCGGACTATAACAGCGGCATTGTCACCGTAGAGAAAGGTGATCAAAAACTGATCCTGGATTTCAAGAATGCCCAAACAAAGGAAACGATATCCAAGCTAAAGCTATAGAAGCATGACCCCGACTGGCGCGGTGAAATCCAAATCCGAGCCTCATTTTATAGGCCCTGTGGAGGATTCCAGTCGGGGAGCCCGGTCGTATTCTTCTGTTTCTCAAACTGAATGCGGTACGGTTTCGGGCTATTCAAAGAGGCATCCTCATTTATCATCAAAGGCCTGACTTCATCCCACCATGCGTCATAGGTTTTCAGCATCTTTCGGGCGACTTCCGGATACTGCTCGATGACGTTCTTTTGCTCGCCCGGATCGTTCTCGATGTCGTACAGAGCGACCGGGATGTCAGGTGTGCGTGAATAAACACCGACATACCGCCATTTCTCATTACGCACGGCAAAATCCCGGTATTTGGCTTGGTCCGGATCGGTAATTTTATGCTCAGGCTTGTGTTCGGCGAAGCTGGCCCCCTTCTTGCCCCATCGGCCGATATGAAAGAAGGTATACCTGTCAGCCCACTTCGCTTTCGGATTTTTGATCAGCGGCACAAGGCTTCTGCCGTCGAGTTCGAGCTCCTTCGGGATGGTGGCCCCGGCAAATTCGGCGAGCGTTGGAAAGATGTCGTAGTGTCGAGTCAGACGGTCCACATCGATGCCAGACTCAATCTTGCCGGGCAGTCGGAAGAAGAGGGGGACTCTCGATCCGCCTTCGTTTGCAGTGCCCTTGTAGCCCTTCATACCGGCGTTGTATGGCAAGAACCAGTAACCGCCATTGTCGGTCGTGAAAATGAGCAAGGTATTTTTCGCCAGGCCCCACTCGTCCAGCTTGTTCATGAGGAGGCCCATGTTTTCATCGATATTGGCGACCATGCCAAAGTATGCGGCCGTGTCGTCTGGGTGCTCGTCCTCATACATCGCCTTGTATTTCTCATCGACTATCCATGGTGCGTGTGGCGCGTTTGTCGAAATGTAGGCAAAGAAGGGCTTGTCCTCCTCCTCGCAGCCCTTTATCCAGCCCAGCGCCTGTCGGAAGAAGACGTCTGTGCAGTATCCGGTCGTTTGGACAAAGGATTTGTTGTGCTTGATGATTGGATCGAAGTAGTTGGAACCCGGAGCATCGGCCTGGCTGCCCGGAAAGCTCATCCCGATTCCGCTTCCACCATGGATGAACATCTCATCAAATCCGCGGTTTTGGGGTTGGTATTGGTCCTCATCACCAAGGTGCCACTTGCCAAAGATGCCGGTGACATAACCGGCCTCCTTCAGAACTTCCGCGATGGTCGTTGCCTTGAGTGTCATACGCTCTCGTTCGAAAATCGTATGGGTGACACCATTCTTGAACGGGGCGCGGCCGGACATTAGCGCGGCACGGCTGGGTGCGCAGGTGGGGCTGGCGTGAAAGTCGGTAAAGCGTGTGGATTGGGCGTACAGTTTGTCCAGATTCGGAGTCTTCAGGAAAGGGTTCCCGTGACAGCCGAGATCCCCATATCCCTGATCGTCGGTCATGACCAGGATGATGTTGGGCTTGCTTCCTTCGAGAGATTCGCTTGCCGCTATGGCGGTCATGGTTCCGCCGATGCACAGCGCCTGGAGAGCTAGTAGTATTCTATACATGTTTCGGAGATACGTTTGCAGAAGGACTCTCTAATCCGGAAAATTCTGACTGTCGTCTTCCATCCTCAGGGTTGATAAATAGGCTACGAGATCTCGTAACTCCCGTTTGCTTAAGATCTGCTTCATGGACGGCATGGTGCCAATGGGCTCGGTCATAGAGGAAATGTCCGACTTTAAGAATGTTTCGATCTTTCCATCAGTTTGTTTCAACTTGATTTCCTCTTCTGTCTCCTCCAGTTGTGCGCCCGTGACGGTCCTGCCATCTTTGATTTTCAGGGTCTGTATCCCGTAGCCCGAAACCAGGTCGGCATGAGGATAAAGCATGGATTCCAGTAACTCGCCAGGGCTCAAGCGGTCAGCCACCCCTTGCAACGAGGGACCGACTTGCTGGCCGATGTCATCACTAAGGGAGTGGCATTTTGAGCAAAGTGCCAGGGTGTGTCGGAAAAAAATAATTTTACCTTGGTTTGGATCGCCCCCTTTAAGGGTTACATTAAAGGTGCCAAAGGGTTTCTGTTTTGAGGCCCAAACTTTGTATTGAGAAAATACTTCATGAAGGTCTTTGTCCGGTTCCATGACCCCCTCTGCTGCCTCAACGAGGTCAAGATGAATATCCGGCGACACCCGATCCTCCATAAGCTGGACTATCAGGTGGCGGAGAATCATAGAACGCTCCGGCACTTGTTTTAGCATCCTTAAGGCGCCCTGTACTTCTTTTGACTCCTTGTTGTTTTGTAATGCAGATCGAAGGTATTTGTGCACTTCATCCTGGTTCTTTCCTCGGTTGATCAAGTATTGAGCGCTGGCTAAGCGCAGTTCGAAAACATTGGCTGATAAAGCTTTCACTGCAATGGCATCAGCGAGTTCGGCTTCTCGATCCCCCCTCAAGCCAGTAAGCATGCTCATCCACCCCAGGCGCAATGATGTCGCTACGGTTTCATCCGGAACCTGATCTAACGCCTGTTCTAGAAAAGTACCCGTTGCCTCGATTTCGGCCAAGAGGCCAATCATACGCCCGGCAATGGATGGATCGGAGTCGTTTATCAGACTTTTTGCGTGGGGTAGAATGGCGTGCTTAAGATCCTCAGCGGAAAAGGCGGGCACAGGGAAGTAGCGACCATCCATCGGGTCGAGGGTGGAAGCCTTCGACCACGAGGCCAGCACATCCATCGCCACGATCCGATCTCGTCTCTCCGAAGTTTCCGACTCAACCAAATAAGAGATTATTCGCTCTAGAGCCTCCCGTGTACCTAACCGCCGGTTAGCAGCCAAGGCCCGCATCGCAACCGCTGGCGAGGACGTTTTAGAATACTGTTCAGCCACAGCAGAAAGCGTTTCCGGGTAGCGCTTGAAGGTCTGCTCGTTTGCTTCGTCATAAATGGCCCGCAAGGCGTCCTGCTGTACTTGGACGGATTTGTCCTGCAAAAACTCCAGCAATTCTCGGAGCCTGCCTTTTCGGCGCAGGGCAACTACCGCCGCAATGCGAACAGCTTCCGATTCATGCCTGGCGAGGGCGGTCAAATCCTGGGGGCTCGCCGCACCAACCAAACCGATCACCCCTGCCTCGCGCAAAACGGGCGACTTATTTTCGGCTTGGGCGATCATTTGTTCAAGACCGAGGAGGGCACCCCTTGCTTTCAGTCGACCGCATGCGATCGCCGCCAGTAGCTTTACTCGTGGGGACGAGTGGTCCAATAAACTCACCGCCGCTCTTTGGCGAGACAGGGTGGATTCGCTCGCATGGCCGATGGCTCCCGTCCAACGAGCCAACTGCGCTACCAATTCATTATCCTGATCGAAAGCCAAGGTGTTGAAGAGCTGCTCATCCCAATATTTTAACTGAATCAGTCCCCAGACACCGTGAATGCGGGCCAACTGAGGTAGCCTTCGGTTTAGCGCGGCATCTTTCAGCGCTTTTGTTTCTTTCCTTGCGGCGAGTTCAAATTGGGCCTCTAGACGTACCCGCCGATCGGCAAACCCCAGGAGTTCGACCAATTCACCAATTGGGCGGGCTGTCATCCCCTGTTTTAACAGGGCCTCAACTTTTGTGCCTTCAGGATCATGGCCACTTTCCAATTGCAGGGCCCACAACGGACTAAGGCCCGCCAGAGGATTCCATAAGGTGAAAAGTAGGCGACCATCCGGAGCAATGACTGAAGAAAGCACCTGGACCCCCATTTGACCTACAACTATATCCTCTCCTTCTCGGCGAAATGAAGCCCCATCAGGGATCATTTTTATAGCCCGAATTTCTCCCATTAGGCCTATTAAAAAATGTCCCCTATATTTTCCTCCCAGGGCAGCACCAGGCTGATAGGAAAAGGCTGCCGGGGCATTCCAACTGTTCTCGATGGGTGGAAGGAAATGCGAGGGTTGCCCCTGGTGCAGCGGTTGCCACATTTTCTCCGCCAGCCATGGGCTGTAGAGATCTTCAGCTGCCTCTTTCAATACCCTGTTCGAAGTCCGGTATTGGTAATAATTTCGCCAGCCCGAGTCGGACCCTTCCGGTAAAAAGACAAGACGTTCCATTTCCCCCTGGAAATCTGCATCGTGATCCACCGAAAACAGATTACCATAATCATCGAAATCGAAGGCTTGGCAGTTGCGCAATCCAGTTGCCACTACCTCAAATTCACTCCCGTCGAGGTTGCAACGCATGACAGCGCCGGTGTGGGGGAAAGCCCAGCGAATACCTTCCTGGGAAACCACGTTGAGCCCGCGATCTCCCATGCTCCAATAAATCTTCCCGTCGTAACCACGTACCACACAGTGCAGGTCGTGGTTGCCATAGCCGATATGGTTGGCAAATCCGTGCACCAAACGCTCGCGTATATCCGCTCGACCATCCCCATCCGTGTCCGTCAGTTTCCAGAGGCTTGGAATAATGGTCGCAAACACTGATTCACCTATGGGGGTAACGCTGTGTGCCACTCCTGTTGTGATTTCCTTGAAGTCATCGGCATACAATTGGGCATCCTCGAACACCCCGTTATCGTCCTCGTCTCTTAAAGTAAAAAGCTTCTCGCTCCGGATTACCAAGTCTGCCAGATCCACGACCCCATCGTCGTTCTGATCCATGAAACCTTGAGATGCCGCAATTTGAGGTGAATAGTTTTCCCGGAGCCACGCTTCTTTGGCTTCCACCGTTGTTAAGGCCATATCTTCCTCATGGAGATAGGGCGATTGCAACAAACTCACTTCTTCGGCCTCCAAACGGTTTGTTTGCGTTACAAAGACCCTGCCTTGACGGTCGATCCCCACCCCCATAACCCGTTCAAGTGCCAATAAATTGCCTTCCATCAAGGGAGTAGCCTCCAAACCATCGAGCCCTTTGATTACTGCAAAGGCTGAATCCTCAGACTTTGTATTTTGCTCGGCAGCGACGAGTCCCCTAAAGAGCAATAGGAAATGAGCCAAAAGTGGGAAAAAAGGGAAAATGATTCTTTCAGGAGCACAAGGGAGCCTTTCATCAGGCCGTGTTGATTACTGAACCCGCATATCTGACCCAAGCCCCTTGCATAGTCTAATCCAACAAATTCTTACTGTCAGAAATTTAGTTGGGTTACCTACCGTAGCGATTGAATCATCGTTCTTCGAAACCATATTAAGAAGCTGCATTGTGCTGCCAATCCACCTATCGGATAACTTCGGGATGGTGAAAGGTCTCTTGACAAAAAAACCCAGCCGCATTTCATGTATGGGTGCTTAGCCCGGCCGTGCAGATTTTTTCAGATCCATGAAAACTCTGTCCTTTTTTACGATCATCTTTCTGGCTTGTTTTACCATGCTTTCGAGCCTGTCGGGATCCGCCTTATTGGCGCTAATCGAAGACCGTAAAGAGAAAGATGCGTCAATCTGGCGAAAGGAAACCCTGGCTCAGGAACACGACGAGGCTTTTATACGACTTTGGGATGAACTTCGAAGTTCCGATGAGCCCATCTCCGTACTGCAGGCGTTTTCCTTTAAGGTTATCAGGTTGGGCGACCTGTCCGATTCGACCACCTTGGATCATGGAATCCAGTCCCAAACCATGGGACCCGCCAACCGCGCTATCCCCTGGCTACAATGGAGCAGGTGGCTTGGGCAAATGAAAGAGTATGGATTCTCCCTTCAACAGAGCGAATGGCACCACAAGGAATTTGTCGAGAATCCCGCCGGACAAAATCATTCGATTTATTCATTTTCCCTGCACGTTGAACACCAGGTCTCTCAGCGAAGGATAATTGCCGATGGACGCATAAAGGTCCTATGGAAGAAGGAAAAGAATGAAGAGGGTATCTTCGTTCCGGATACCATTGAAGTGACGGAACTGGAAATTCTTCAACGGCTGGGCCAGCCTTTCTTTAAACGACTGGGGGTTTTTGATATCGCGCCGGAGAAACGCGGGCCGGTTTTGGCCTATGATTTGGATAGAGATGGGTATTCCGAAATTCTCATCCCTGCGGCCAACCAGATCGCCTGGAACAACCGAGGCAACGGATACCGTTTGGAGAGTCTTAACCCTGTTCTGGTCACAAACTGTCGGGCCGCAGTTCTTGGGGATTTTGATCGGAATGGAACCACAGACCTGGTAATCGACGGATCCCTCTACGAAAAGAAATTTGCTCCCCCCACGATAGGCCTTTTTATCTATATGGGCAGCGACACAGGCAGATTTGAAGCCGCGCCTCAGCAATTGGTTATCGATCCCTCGTTTGGGGTTCAGTCGGATACTACCTTGACAGCGGGAGATATCGATGGAGACGGCGATCTCGATCTGTGGCTGGGGCAGTACAAAGAACCTTACATCGCGGGAAACATGCCCACTCCTTTCTTTGACGCAAACGATGG
This sequence comes from Opitutales bacterium, assembly GCA_965204545.1. GTDB lineage: Bacteria > Verrucomicrobiota > Verrucomicrobiia > Opitutales > UBA2995 > JAABVD01. The sequence continues at coordinate 3,416,586 of CBDBFA010000003.1, forward strand.
GTATCCTTCTTACCTGTTGCTGAACGAGGGGGATGGAGTCCATTTCAAAGAAAAGACCCGGGAACTTGGCATCGCCGAAAAACAATTTCGCCGGGTGTATTCCAGCTCGTTCTTCGACTACGACGATGATGGCGACTTGGACCTGCTCGTGGTCAGCGATTTTTCCGGGGTCGACCTGTATCAGAATAATGGCCATGGAAAATTCAAAGACCTGACGGATGATGCCATCGATGTGCGTTTTCTATTTGGGATGGGGCATTCCTTTGCCGATTTTAATTACGATGGTCGCTTGGATATGTACGTCATTGGCATGTCCTCCACTACAGCGAATCGACTGCATCTCATGGGAGCGAAGCGAGATGATTTTGCCGCCATCACTGAAATGCGCTTACCCATGACCTTTGGTAACCGGCTTTATATTTCTCAGGGGGATGGGTCCTTCAAACAACCTTCCTACAGTGATCAAGTTGCCCGAACGGGTTGGTCCTGGGGCGTGGCAACGGTAGATTTTGATAACGACGGAGATATTGAAATCTATGTGGCCAATGGACATTACAGCCATACCACTGCTCGTGATTATTGCTCCAGTTATTGGACTGACGACGTCTACCGCGGGTCTTCATTGGAAAATCCGCTATTCGACGATTACTTTAATGAGAAGTTGGCCTTCAGAGAGGATCAGGGGTTGTCCTGGAATGGGTTCGAGCATAACTTTCTCTACATGCCCATGTCTGATGGACGGGCGCTCAACGTCTCGTTTCTAGCTGGTGTGGCTTTGGAGGAAGACAGTCGCATGGTCATTGCCGACGATGTCAATATGGATGGTAAACTGGACCTGATCATAGACTCCAATCCTCCAAACTGGAATGCTGAGACGGATGGAAGTTCGCTTGGAGTTTACTTGAACCAAACGCCTTCGACCGGGAATTTTGTCGGAGTCAGGCTTCAGGATAAGGCGGGAGCGCCCCTCTCAACCGCCGCCAAAATTGTGGTCTCTTCTGGAGGTCGGATTCAGGCCGCTGCCAACCTCAACGGCGATTCATTTGAATCTCAACACCCGGCAACCAAGCATTTTGGCATCGGAAGTAATGAGAAGGTCGACTATATTGAAGTCACCTGGATGGATGGATCCCAAAGACGTATTGAAAACCCGGCTGTAAATCAATACCACTTGGTCGAATTTTCGTCCTCCGACTAGTATGGTGTATCGTTACTTCTACGTTTGACCCCTTTTTTCCACCAGGCGCGGCAAGGATGCCGCCGCCCTACCGCTTACGTTTTGAAATGGTAGGGCAATCGCGTCCCCGCGATGCCGTAACCTCTTCTATATTCGGGTTAGAACACCAACCGAGCAGAGAACTCGAACCACCTTGGCGCTCCGATCCGCCAAAGCGCTACAGTGCCATCTGGATTTGCCCTTGCCGGTATCGGATCATCGTTCGTGGTAATATTTCGAATACGCAATTGAAGGCGCAAATCGTAATCCTCAAATACTCTCGTTTTATAGGTAACCCAAGTGTCGATATTGGTTTCGGTCGGCCCGAAATATTGTAAATCGTGATTGGGCAAGTAATTGCCATCAACTTCCTTAAAGGCCGATCCAATGATCACGTCGTCTTGCCAACGAACTCCAGCGCCCACTCCAAATCCGGACAACCAACCGTGGTCGGAATCGAAATCATAGTTCGTCACAAAGTTCCAACGCCACTTCCGAATCTCGGGAAGCGTTCCCCCTTGTGGCGCAGTTTTTACCGCGGTTGCGGTTATGAGGCTCCCTGCCCTATCTTTGAGTTGGGAGTTTTCTCGAATCGAACCATCCGGCAGATAGGGATCAGGAACGATGAAAAGCTCACCCATTCTGGGATGACTAAAGATTTCGTTGGCAATCCTTATATTCTCCTCAGCCAAATCCGTCATCACGTTAGCCACCTTGACCACTGCTTTGACGGCGTTGAAGTGCATGCGCCAATTCGTCGTGGGAGCGTAGGAGATTTCGTACTCCTCTCCCTCGGAATTCGTGTCCTGAAAGACATTCATAGGAGATCCCGCATGACCTTCAGCTATCCATGTCGTCTCATTATTGGGCACGCCGACATCCATCGGCCTGAATTTCGCAGCTTCGAGAAACCCTGGCTTGAAGATAGTAGAGGTACTTTTGGTGCCGTCATACCTAACGTCCCACCCGGCAGCATCCAGCTCAGCGCGTGTATTATTCTCCATGACCAGCTTCATGGAGTTATAGGGCCCCGGGATCGTACCCGTGATTACTTCATTTTCTTGATTGGTTTCGAATTGGTTGAACCTGAAGTGAATTTTGTCGTTCAAAGCGCTAAACAAAAACCCGTATTCTTGGGTTACTCCGGTTTGTAACGGCGCGGCCTCGTTGAAGGTAGTGAAACCTTGGGCGCCTGCAGAAAAATTAGAGGAATCAACGTAATGAACACTGAAGCCCGTGCCTCCGGGTGTCCAGTTGTCCGGAAGGTGATACACAGCACCAATACTGGTGGAATCTTCTTCGACTTCAACAAAGGGATCGTCGAGGTCTGGGACTCCATTAAGATGCCAGCCTGTCGCTGGATCTAATGGACTTACTCCCGAAGCCTGGGTCACCGCGTCAGTCCGCCAGGATGCGGTCGTGACGAGGTTGTCGCCCAGAAAGTGACTCTGCAGGACCGCCACCTTGGACTCGATGGTCTCATGAGATCGAGGGTTGTACCAATTAAAAGCCTGATTGGGATTGTCTTTGTTTTCCCAGTAGGTTTCGAATTCGATGGTTTGTACATCCATCCGACCTGGATCTCCAAAGGCATTCCAAAGTAGCGCATTGTCCGTACTATGTGGGGTTTGACGCACACTAACCCCTTGGATAATAATATCTTGTATGCTATTCGCGTTGAGCATGGATGGACCCAATGCTTGGTAGTTAGCCCGACGAATCCGGCCTCTCCATCTTGGGCTTGCCCCCCATTCTTCGGCCTGCACGGTACCAGGGCCTCCCCAAGCGACATTATCATAAAAGCTTGGACCTCCCGCAGCATGCGGGCGATTAGGCAACAATTCGGAGTACTCCTGGTCTTGATACACGGCGGTTAAGGTATGCCTGCCAAGATGACGCAACCAGCCCTCGCTTCTTCCTTCTTGGAAATCGTATTTAGCGAAGCCGATCGCTTGAATGGATTCCCGGTACCTTACTCTGGACTGGGTATAACCCCGCCCCCCAATAATCGGCCGTCCAACATTTGGATTGGGCGTTCCGTCCAGCATTACCGTATTAATATCGACAGATAATTGGTTGGCGCTGGAAGCGGCGTTGGCTTCCGAAAGGTTAGCAACCCAATATTGATCGTAGTAGGAAAGTTCGATCCCGAGGTTGTTATCCAGCCATGTCTTCTCCAAGGAAATATTCTTAACGTTGAAGTCCTGCTGATGGATTGAAGAAGGTCCCGTCAGGCTATGCTTGCGGTAGTCGAATATGTTTCGATCCGTTATCTGTGGATCATAATAAAATCTCCGTTCCCCCGCTGGGATATCCGGTCTGGTTCCGACAATATAATTCGGATCCCTGGCATATAGGGCGCGAACTCCGTTGCCCATTCTCATCCATATATCCTGCATTGCGCCACTGGCAGTCAGTGGGTTATCAGGAAAAGACGCCTCAGTTCTTCCAGCCTGGTTTCTACGGACGCCAGCCTGTATGACGGCGTAACCATTGTTCCCTGCCATCGGGCTGTTAGGGTCATCGAAGATGGTCATTGGATGGCCATTTCTCGCCATATCACCGAGCTGTCTTGTGAGCCCCGATAGCTCTGTTATCATTTTAGGATCCGTGACGAGCGCACCATCTCTAAACCATTCTGTGGTTATTGGGTTGTAGAGAAATTTCCCATTTTCGAACCAAGGAGTAATACGGTCCGTTGGCAATCCCAGGTTTGGCCGGCTCCCATCGCCATCGCCTTGTTCGTAATTTATCCTGATGACCATGTTTTCCATGGGGCGCCAAGTCCCAGCGATAAAGTGGCGTACTTCATCAAAGAATGCATGTTCCTGCTCATAATCCTTATTGGAATCCAAAATTGCCACACGTATGGCTAAACGATCTTCAATAAGGACTTTGTTGTAATTAATCGACGTCCGCACAGTTCCGAACTCGTCATATTTGAAATTGAGCTCTCCGAAGTTCTCATGGGTCTGCGCCTCGTCTATGGTAGAGTTGATAATCCCACCGGGGCTACCAAGACCGAAAAGCGAGGCGTTCGGACCACGGTTAATCGTCACTCTCGATGTATTGTAAGGATCAAAGGCTACATCACTGATAAAATAGTCTCGAGCCAGGTCAGCCTTACTCATGCCGCGTACACGCGTATTCAACTGTGGTTCCCGGCGGGCGCGTTCCATTCGGTTCGTTCCGCCACCCAACTCGCCGAAGGTGGCAGAGCCGGATACTCCATAGGCTTCGGTTCCAGTGGTATAAGTGAGCAATTCATCAAATTGAGTGGCGCCTACATCATCCAAAAAATCTTTGGTTAGAACCTGTACGGAGCTGGCGATATCCCTCAGCGGCGCATTCAGCCGCGTGCCAGCGAGTGTGTTGCCAGCCTGGTAACCAATGCCGCCTTCGCCGGAAACGGTAAACGGAGATAGCTCGAAGATCTGCTCATCGCTATCCTCGTCTGTCTGAGCCCACCCGGGAACGACAAGGGCCCACATCAATATGGATATGCAGGCAGGTATTAATAATTGTTTTGGCTTAATAAGCACTGGGGATGCATTCATAGCGATGAGTGGTTAGTTTACAGCGGTTGGCTTACAGCGGTTGGCTTGAAATCCGGATTTCAGAATAATTTTATGGGTTCATCGCGTCGATAAACCCTAATTCTGACAGTCTGATTGACATCCGAATAAATTCTGACAGTCAGATTTGTCGGGAAACAACGTCATCTGCCGCTCCCCACCTTACCGATTCGAAACTACGTCGACATCTTCCGCATGGTTGGCCCATCGATCCAACGAGCGGGGACCCCCATTATCACTTTAGTCTCCGGTATCCCATAATCATTTCGGTGTAACTTTGCAATCAGATGTTCCACAGCCCGCTGTCCGATTTTTCGAGCCCGCAAATCCAGTCCGCAAACCGGTTCGGTACTCAAAGTAACGTTGAGACTGCAAAACCCGTGGGTTTCGGGAATCTTCAGCCCCATGGAATACATCCAGTGCTTCACTTGGTGGCGATGGCAAAGCACGACATCGGGCTGGTTCTTTACGAACCAAATCTTGAATGTGGCCTCATTAAGATCCTCAGGGATAAGCGGCTCAACCGCATCAAAGCCTTCGATATGCAAATTGAACATTCGAAACGCCCCCTCCCAGCGATAGAATAAGCGTCGATCGAGTTCGCCATCGACCACGAAGCCGGGCCGCCTGTAGCCGTATTGGCGAATTCGCGACATCGCTAGCATCATAGATCCGAAATAATCCGGGCAAACCAAATCCAAAGCAGGCACTTCGGTAATATAATCGGTATACACGCCGGTGTAGTGATCCCAATTCAGCAATGAGATTTCGGGAGACCCCCAAGCGGGAAGCACTATCAAACCTCTGATTCCTCTCGAGTTAAGAATGCGGTCCAGTCGCGAAACCGAAAGTTTTTCCTTCGGAATTACGAATACTTCGGTTTTAAAACCGAGCTGATTGGCCCTATTCTTAGCACCCTCCAACAAATGACTGTTGAAGCGCATATCTACGCCGGTTCGCTTCTCCATGCTAACAAAATCGACCACTGCGAGTACCCCCTGAAACGCTGTCACCCCCTTGCGCCTCATCTGGGACATCAACGCGCCCGCCAAAGGATTGTACCGGTAGCCTGCTTTTTCCGCCGCCTTAAGCACACGTTTGCGCGTTTCCTTCTTTACTCGAGGATTTTTTCTAAGCGCATCCGAGACCGTCGTGTGGGATAGCCCCAACGAACGGGCAAGCTCTCTTACAGAACTCATATCTAGGGGGTTCGCATTCAATAAAAACCCTTTCACCGGACTTTTGCAACAAGCAAAGAGGGGGAGGGGCGCCGAGGGCGCCAATTAGGAATGAAGAATTAGGAATTAGGAATTGGGGAGAAAGATGGACCACGGATTACACGGATGAGCACGGATGTACTAACGGAGGGGGGACAAGTTCGCAAAGCTCACGAATTAAGAATTAGGAATGAGGAATGAGGAATTTTGTGGTTTTTGTGCCTTTTGTGGCTATTCCCGGCGCCCTTGAAAGGCACAAAATAAGGACGGGGCTGTATAAACCTTCAATATTCTTCTTAACACCGAGTCGAAGATTCCCAATAAACTATCCCTTTCCCATGAAGTCATACCGTGCGATTATCTTTTTTCTTTCGTCTTTTTGCCTGACGGTTTCGGCTGCTACGGTCGATTGGCCGCAATTTCGGGGGCCGACCGGCCAGGGAATTTCCCAGGCCATCGATCCTCCCCTGCATTGGGGACCTGAGACGAACGTGGTGTGGAAAACAGAGATTCCGGGCCGAGGCTGGTCATCGCCGGTAGTCTTCGACGGTAAAATAGTCCTCACTTCCGGCATGGATGAGGCGGTGGATGGATTTCACGAACTCAAGGTCATTCAGGTGGATGCGGAAACGGGGATGATCGTCTGGGACAAAACGGTGTTACGGGCCAGTAAAGCGGAAGCGGCCGATATACACTCCAAAAACAGCCTGGCAAGTTCAACCGCCCTCATCGATGGCGGTGTGATCTACGCCCATTTCGGCCACATGGGCACCGTCGCTCTCAACTTTGAGGATGGGGAAATGGTGTGGAAACAGAAAGTTGTATATAAATCCCAACATGGTTCCGGATCGTCGCCCGTGCTGGTCGATGGCCTTCTCGTTTTCAACACCGATGGTGTCAAAGCGCCCAAGGTAACTGCGCTCCATGCAAATACGGGCAAAATTGCCTGGCAAACTGTTCGCAGCCATAGGGTAAAAAACAATTTCTCCTTTTCAACCCCTCTGGTCATCCTCAATCGTGGTCGCAGGGAAATTATCAGCCCCGGCAGCGGCATGGTTGGCGCCTATCGCCCCAGTGACGGCAAGGAGCTCTGGCGGGTTACTTACCCGATGGGCTTTTCTCTGACCACGCGTCCTATTTTTGTAGATGACAGGGTTTATCTGAGCACGGGTTTTATGAGACCAAGCCTTTACGCCATTCGCGTCGATGGAGCCACGGGGGACCTGACCGAGAGCCACGTGGAGTGGAAATACCACAGAAGTATGCCCAAGACACCGTCCCCCGTATTTGCCATGGGTAGTGTGTTGACCCTGGAGGACGACGGCCGTCTGCAATGCCTGGATGCGCAAACGGGTGAGTTGCGCTGGAGGCAGCCTTTAAAAGGTAAATTCTCCGCATCGCCGGTTTTGGTCGGCGACCTTCTCTATTGCATAAGTGAAGAGGGCCTTTGTGTGGTGATCCGCTTGAGGCAAGACGGGTGTGAAATCTTATCGGAAATTGATTTGGGCGAACGGGCCTTGGCCTCTCCTGCCTTGGTGGACAATGCCTTGTATATTCGCACCCATCCTCACCTCTGGAAGATTTCTCAGTAGGGCAAACAAGTTCGCAAAGCTCACGAATTAGGAATTAGGAATTAGGAATGAGGAATTGAGAGAAGGCAGTTTAAGTTGTAGGAGCGGGTTTATCCCGCGATTGCCCAGCAGCGCCATATCCAGGAAAAGGACACGCGGCATCCAGCATCTGGCTTATACGCCAACGGCGTTAAACTCCAAAGCCCAGTGTCGCGGAGCGCACGCTGGGTAGGAAAAGGAAAAAATTACGAACCCCAACGGGGTTCCACAAAAATGGGGATCGTGATGGGGAATATCCTGAAGGCAAATTCATAGGAAAAAGTCCGTCCATGGTGGGAACGAATTAACGGGACGCCACACTAGCCCGCATTTCCCATCAGATAGGATTCTCCCAGCGTAAATCCTTGAACCGAGCGAAGTCTCCATCGCTCGAGCAAAGAATAAGTCCATGCTCTATGGCCAGACTGGCGAGATGCGCATCTGGAATTAAATTGGACTGGACATCGGTTGTTGAAAGCAAATTACCCAAAATCTCGCCATGACGTTCGGTAGGAGCGGGAACCCAAACATTGGGATTGCTCAGCCACGATTCAACTTGATTCCAGGCAGACTCTACGGTTTCGGGGAATTCAAAAATCCTTGGATTGGTAACCAGCCGCATAAAAGCCAGAATACTGGGCCAAGGGATACCGACTGGAGCGGGAGCGTTCAGTTTATCCTCAAGCCACACACGCGCGGCTTCATGTTGCTTCATGGAGCGGACATGGGCATAAATGAGCAGGTTTGCATCGATGAGTATCATTTATAGGATTCCCCTTCCGCTACCGCCAGGACCTCGGCAACATTATCCAGCGATGGAAGACGGCAACGACCCAAATCCACCGTGCGCGTGGCAAAAGATTTCCTGGGCGCACGCTTCTGCAATTGTTGTGCCAAACCCTGGCGAAGGGCTTCATTGACCACTTGTTTCAAAGTGGCATTCTGTCGCTTTCGCAGGCGTTCAACCATGGCGGCAACATCATCATCCAGACTCAAGGTAGTTCTCATACATCAAAACATAAGTTTATTGATGCCTTGATGTCAAATGGTAGTCGCATGTCTCACTTACCGAGCGAATGCGACATCCCCCAATTTTCTTCTGCTTGGTGGGGGATCCGCCTCCCGGCGTGGCAGGCAGGAATGTCCCCCCTCCGTTAACTCCTGTTCCGGCAAAGCCGGAGCTCTTAGCGATCTTGGCGATCTTGGCGAGAGTCCTTCTTAATTAAGCGCAAAGGACCGTAGCCTGTCGGTTAAAATAACCAGGGCCGCGCTTGCTTGATGGCAAGGTTACCCTCGGCTGTAACCTTGTATTCTATCTCCATGGCAAATCGCTCCTGGGCAGGCGGGTTGTACAACAGCTTGAACTCCTCATGGATCGTTTGCAGATGGGATCTCAGTTGATTGAGGTGTTGCCGGCTCATCAACAATTGGCCTGCGGGAACCTGATTGGAAAACCGAACCACGGTAAAGTTGTTGGCGTTGCCGGCATTGAGAAGAATTTCTTCTGGGATAGACTGAGCCTCCGGGTTGGTTACGAGGTCCTCACCAATTTGCGTGTTGAGATAATAATTACCGGTAGTCTGATAGATGGGATCATCGCTCACCGCGACACCGTTAGCCCGTTCGTCGCTGAAATTCGGGTGAAGCAGCACCCCCATGGCCGCCGCAAACGGGTCGATGCGATAAAAATCCCGTTCCTCAAAAGCGCGAAAGTTCCAGAGACTGGCGTAGACCTGCTTGATGGATTTTGAAAGGTGGCCCTCGTGAGGATGATGCGTATAGGAATCGTAGAGACCCGCACCGCTAAAACCGGGAAGGTCTTCGTTGTTGGTGCTGGAACGACAACGAATGGATGTCCCTTCCGGAAATGAGAGTTGAAGGTCGGTCAGCTCATCCATCATCCACTCGGGCATGAGTCCGTCTTTGACGGTCTCGCGAAAGTCATCCAGCATTGCGATACGCGCATCCACACTGGCAATGAAATCCGGGTCTTCCAGCATGTCGGCCACTGCCGTGTAGAAGTCGTTGAACTTCATGAACTCATCGTAGAAATAGAAAGGTAGGCCGAAACCATCCGGAATGAGGCCCTCCGGAAATCCAAACGTCCTCATGGTTGCCAGATTGGCGGCTTTAACACCAAAAGCATCGGAATCGTTGAAGCCAAACGCCGAAAGCGGGCGAAACCCGGTTATGGACAGGTTTCGATCGGGGACTTGCGGATCGGTCGGTCGGAGGTCCTCAAAGTGGGCATTTACTTCCTCCAGGGTTGCCTCCCGGATATCGTAGCCATCCTCGCGAACTTTGAAGTAAACATAGTTGCCGATCAGGTCAGTAATGACTTCGTCCTCGAGCGCGCCCGGAATGTAGGCATTGGGAACGCCATCCTGAATGGCCCGAAGATTGACATGGGAGAGCGGTGTCTGGGCAACCGTGGTGATTACACCGGCTACCCTCGGCAGTTCATTGGGCAAGGTATCATAGATGACGAGATCTCTGGTTGTTGGACGGTCATTCAGGTTCATTCTTCTCAACAGGCCATAGCCCTCGGCAAGGTTGAGAGGAATATAATTCACTCCCGCAAACAGGTCGCCTTCCAAAAGGATAGGGATACGCGAATTATCGTAGAGCTCTTTCTCCCGCCAATAGAGGGGGAGGGCAGCGTTGGGCATTGGATAATAATAGAGATTGTTCTCCACCACCGGCATATTCTTTGCCAGCAATTCGTGGCCCATTTGTACGGCCTCAAAAGAATAGGAATCGTTGGGTTCAAATTCGAAACGATAGACACCCATTCCTCCATCCGGCCTGGCCAGATGCGGGTGATAAACAATTTCTCCCCGCATTTGACCAGCTATCGGTCGCCCCATCCCTCCCCACGGGAGACCTACTGCGGTAGCGAATCGTCTGTGAGACCGGTGGGTCACCGTATTCATAAAAAGCGCAAAAGGATTATCCGTGTCGGCATCTATTATGTAGAATTTAACGAACTCCAAATCCTCCAAATGTGTGTCTCTTAGAACATCTATTCCCTGGTAGGATAGCAGCGCGAAGGTTTCATGATCCGGTATCGAGTTCGTGCCATCTTCGAGGCCAACCGGAAACGCTGCATTGAGCGGCGCTCTCAAGCCATTTTCCTGTTCCAACAATTCCGTAACGTCGTCCACACCATCCCGATCGATATCCCCGGGCTCATTCCGCAGGTATTGAGCAACGCGATAGTAGGAGCCTTGTGGGTGAATGCCCAGCGGTTCCGTTATCAAGGTGGAACCCGGCTGCCCTAAATACATGGACACCGGGACCTCGTTTTCGAGATGGTCCAGAGAGCCGCTCAGGTAGAGCACATAATAATACGCTTCGCTCGAACTTACCTCCAGGCGAATGCGGTTATCGTTGCCCAGAGAATGGCCCTCAATGACGAGTAGTTCAGGGTCCTGAGCCGAGACGACTGAAAAAGCAAACAGGATGAACCCGATCCAGGAGAAGGGTGAAAAATTGGAATGGTGGAGTGGTGGAATGGTGGAGTGGTGGAGGGAGAGGCGCCGATGGCGCCAATTAAGAATGAGGAATTGGGGAGAAGGGAGTGGTGGAGTGATGGAGTATTGGAGTGATGGAATGGGGGAGTAAGGCGTCGGGGACACGAACCAGCATCTGGCTTATACGCCAACGGCGTTAAACTCCAAAGCCCAGTGTCGCGCAGCGCACACTGGGTAACTGGTCACCTCTATGACCGAACCCCAACGGGGTTCCACAAAGGGCGCCGGGGTCATGCCGTAGAAAAGTGATGCCTTACGGACAAGGGCGCAATTAGGAATGAAGAATTAGGAATTAGGAATGGGGAATTGAACATGGATGGACAGGATGGACAGGATTTAATAACGGAGGGGGGACATTCCTGTCCCCCACCACGCCGGATGGCGGGTCCCCCAAGGAATGATGGAGAGATTAGCGGAAGATTTATCGTGATCGTGATCGTGATGGAAAGGAAAGGTGGAGTGGTGGAGTGGTGGAGTGATGGAATGGGGGAGGTAGTGAGACATGCCGGTCGAGGAGGAATGACCCATTGTTTTTCTTAAACGAAGAAACCGGTAACTCGGTTTCATTCAGGCCCGTTTATTCGTAAAAGGGTGGCGAAGGACGCTTACCCGAATACCTTCACCCACCTACGGATTGTTACCTATTGGATGATTTTAAGACAAAATTGAACCGTCGCCGAATCCTGAAAAATACCACTACAGGAATTCTTATTGGCATTATTTTGCCCCTGTTCGGAAACCTGGCCGGCCAGGGCGTCAGCATCACGGAGTTGATGTACAATCCGTTGGATGGTGACGGTGTTTCAGGGTCGGATTTGGAATTTATTGAGATAAAAAATGTCTCGGATGGTCCGATTGATCTATCATTGGCCGCATTTACCGACGGGGTGGAATTCACCTTCGGACCCAACAGCATCCTGGCAGCCGGGGAATACTGGGTTCTGGTTTCCGACATTACGGAATTTCCCTCGAGGTATCCGGGAGTCGCCGTCAAAGGAGAGTACGCGGGACAATTGAGCAATGGCGGCGAGACGGTCGAGCTTCGCGATAGAAACGGATTACTCCTCGAAGCCGTCGAATACGATGATGCCAGCCCCTGGCCTGTAGAACCGGATGGTGAAGGGAAATCGCTCGTCAAAAGGGATGAGGCAACTGTTCCCGAATCGCCCACCGATGCCTCAGCCTGGAGAGCGAGCTTCGATATCCATGGATCTCCCGGAAGAGAGGATCCAACCCCGCCCACGCCCAACATTTTTGTAAACGAAGTTCTCGCCCATACGGACCTTCCGCAATTGGATGCGATAGAGATTCATAACCCGGGTCCTGAGGCGGTAGACATCAGTGGCTGGTACCTGAGTGATGATCTGGGCGAACCCAAAAAATACCGGATCCCCGAAACAACCATCATTCCGGCAGGAGGCTATCTGTTTTTTACGGAAACTGAATTCGCCGCCGATGCGCAGGGGGATGCCAGCTTTCGTTTCAGTAGCAACGGTGAATCGGCCTGGTTGATTTCTGCCGATCTGGATGGCGCCTTGACCGGTTACACGCACGGATTTGAATTCGGCGCTTCGGCCACCGGAGTCTCATTTGGCCGTTACCTCGATTCACGGGGAATGGAAATCTTTGCCGCGAGTGAAACGGTAACCTTGGGAGCGGAAAACTCGGCCCCGTTAATCGGACCTGTGGTAATCAATGAGATACTCTACCGACAAGGGGATAACGATATTGAATTTGTGGAAATCATCAACCTGAGTTCCGAGGCTGTTCCCCTTTTCGATCCGGACCATCCGGGCAATTCCTGGAAAATAGATGGCATCGGATTCGATTTTCCAACCGGGGTAATGATTCAGCCTCGGCAAAGTATGGTTATCGCCAACGTGGAAGCCGAAACATTTGGGAATGAATACGGCGCCTATTTCGGTGTACCGGTCCTTGGCCCATTTACGGGTGGTATCAGTAACTCGGGTGAGCGAATCACCCTGGAAAGACCCGGAACTCCGGAAGAGACGGGGGAGGGAGAGGCCTTTGTGCCCTACATAGACGTTGATTCAGTACGCTATGAAAACCAACCGCCCTGGCCGGTAGCAGATGCGGGCTCGAGCATTGAGAAGAAAGGACGGAGTCTTTTCGGGCAGGAACCCCAGAACTGGCAAGTCAGTCGGACTCAAGGCGGTTCACCGGGAATTGCCCAGGATCTGGACTATTCTACCTGGCAACGCCTCCATTTCAGCACAGAGGAAATCAATACATCAATCCAAGTGGGCCAGGAGGACGATTTCAACGGAGATGGTTTCCCGAACATCTGGGAGTATGCCTTCGGTCTCGATCCGCGAATCCATCAACCGGGGGCCAATGCCTCCAGTCTCGTCGTGGAAGATTCAGGAAATAAATACCTGGCCCTTCAATTCAGAAAACAGACCTATAGTGAAGATTTGATGTACCAGCTACAGGAGTCGAACGACCTGCAAACATGGAGTGATATAACCAATCCCATTCAGATTCTCCAGTCGGACAATGGGGACGGAACCGAATCGGTTGTTCTTCGGGGTGTAAATCCAATAGCCCAGCCCGGAAAATGGTTCCAACGATTGAAGATCACCTTGATCGGGGATTAATAATGGCGCCTCTGGCGCCAATTAGGAATTAGGAATTAGGAATTAGGAATTGGGAGAAAGATGGACCACGGATTACACGGATGAAACGGATGTACCTAACGGAGGGGGGACTTTCCAGTCCCCCACCACACCGGAGACCGCTGGCCAAGGAAGGGAAGGCGCCGGGGGCGCGAAGATGGGATGAAAAGGCATGTTAAGTTGTAGGAGCGGGTTTATCCCGCGATTGCCCAGGAGCGCCATATCCAGGAAAAGGACAAGCAGAATCCACAGAGGTATTTAACAACGTTCCTTCCAGTCACTTGATCCGGCTTCCCCGGAACAGGACCGCTTCGCGAACAGGATGGAGGGGAATGTTTGGCCACAAAAAGCACAGAATACCCATAATTCCTAATTCTTCATTCCTAATTCCTAATTCGCGCCCTTGGGCGCCTTCCCCTCTGTGTCCTCTGAGTTCTGTGGTTATTCTCTCGCGAAGAGCGCCAAGGACGCCAAGAAAAGGAAGATCCAGCATCCAGGATCTAGGATCCAGAAATCTGATCACTAATGAAACGGATGAGCGCAGATAAGTCATTGACGCCAATAAAATGATCAGACAAATTACTTGACATGCAAACGAACGTGAGTGGTTTATTGCGGGAGTTTCCCCGAATCAAACGCGCCGCCTTGGCTGGCGATCGAGTTGTCATCAAGACGCGGGAGGGGAATCTCGTTTTGACGGCGCAGAAGCCGGCCGGGGAAAGCCTTTTCGGAGCCTTGCGGGAGAGCATACAATCAATGGGGTTGAAACCTGAAGATTCAGGCGCTTCGCCCACCGATTGGGAAGCTCGACTATGACCTATTTATTGGACACGCACGCCGCACTATGGTTGCTTGAAGGGAACCCGCGATTGGGTGTTGCGGCCCGCGAGGCGATCAGTCTGGAGCCAGGGGGTTCGGTAGCGCTCTCGGACATATCACTGCTGGAAATAGCCATGCTGGCGGGTAGGAGGGTGATAAATCTAAAACCCGATATCGAGCTGGGCTTGCGGAGCATTGCCGAGCAATTCATCATTTTGCCCATAACAGCTGGAATCGCTGCTGATGCGGTCAAACTCACTTGGAAGCAGAAAGATCCCTTTGACAGGGTTATCACCGCTACTGCTCGCACCCACCGACTTACCCTGATAACCAAAGATCGCGCTATCATCAGGTCCGAGTTGGTCCCGACTCTGTGGGATTAGCAGCCTTCGGCTTCCCCGGAGCAGGATTAACGGAGGGGGGACAAGTTCGCAAAGCTCACGAATTAAGAATTAGGATTTGGGAATTGGGAATTGGGAGAAAGATGGACCACGGATTTCACGGATAAGCACGGATAGAAATTCTAACGCCAACGGCGTTAAACTCCAAAGCCCAGTGTCGCGCAGCGCACGCTGGGTTACCGATCACCCCTATTACCGAACCCCAACGGGGTTCCACAAATGGTGCCGTCCTCCTTCGCTCGTTATAACAAAATAGGGAGGTATTTTCTGTTTGTTTTTCTTTTTCAGGGGGGTATTTATTACCCATGCAAAGATGGCAGGAAGCCGAATTGGATGCGTGGCTGGTAGCAAAACGCCGTAGGCCGCTGGTCATTCGTGGGGCCAGGCAAGTGGGCAAATCTACCTTGGTTAGGCAATTCGCTGCCCGGAGAAATCTGGTCTTATTCGAGGTGAACTTGGAGCGGCAAACCCATCTCCGGGGTCCGTTGGAGAAGTTGAATCCGGAGGACGTGGTTCGGGAAATCGAATTTCTATGCCGGAAGGGCAGAATGAAGGACCACGATTCGCTCCTGTTTCTGGATGAGATTCAGGGGGTTCCGAGAGCGCTGGAGTGTCTGCGTTATTTTTTCGAAGACATGCCCGAACTGCCAGTAATTGCCGCTGGGTCGCTGCTTGAGTTCACCCTGGCAAACCATCGGTTCCCCATGCCTGTCGGGAGAATTGAGTACATGCATATCGGGCCGGTGACCTTTGAAGAGTATCTTCGAGAGAAAGGTGAGCCGCAGCTCTGTGAACTGCTGCGTACTTACGAGTTGGAAGAGCCTTTTCCTCAGTCCGCCCATTTGCGTTTGCTGGGCATATTGCGGGAGTATCTTCTGGTGGGCGGGATGCCTGAAGCGGCCCAGTTGTTTCTGGAAACCGGCGACTTCCGGCGGGTTTTCGAATTACAGGAAGCCATTTGGCAAACTTATCGGGATGACTTTTCCAAATATGCCTCGGGTGCAGACCTGGTCCGGTTGCAAAGAGTGGTCGATTATTTGCCTCTGGGAGTCGGCTCCAAGGTCAAGTATGTGAATATCGATCGCGAATCTTACGCCAAGGATGTTCGACAGGCTATCGATCTATTGGCCAAAGCTGGAGTGGTACTCCGAGTAGCCCACAGCCACGGTGATGGATTGCCGCTGATCTCCCAACGCAACGAAAAGGTGTTCAAGTTATATGGAGTTGATATTGGACTCCTGATGCGGGCCGGTGGCATCGAGCACCTGAGTGAGGAGCAAATGATGAATGTCCGGTTTACCAACGAGGGAAAGCTCGCGGAGCAATTCATCGCTCAACACCTCTTCTTTTCCGGAAATCCAAGGCAAAAACCGGAGTTGTATTATTGGCTGCGGGAAGGGGGAACGGGAAATGCTGAAATCGATTTTCAGTTAGCGGTTGCAGGTCGCATCGTCCCGATTGAGGTCAAGTCCGGAAAGAGCGGGTCGCTCAAGTCGATGTTGCAATACGGTTTGGACAAGGAATGTAACTTGAGCGGTCGATTCGACCTCAACCCACCATCAGTGCAGGCGGTTTGCCACAAAATTGGAGATCGGGAGGTGGCGTTTGATTTGGTGTCGCTACCCCTTTATCTATGTGGTCAATTCCGCCGGCTTATCTGTAGTCGAACGGAATTTTCTGAGATGGGGGATTAACCACAGAGAGCACAGAGAGAGAAGAAAAGGAAGAAGGATGAAGGAAGAAGGCTAAAGGTGTTGATATCAATCGTGATCGTGATCGATGGAAGGGGAGGGAATTGAACATGGATAAACCGGATGGACAGGATTTGAGGCGCACCAATGAGGAATGGGGAATGAGGAATTGGGGAGAGGCAAAAAAATTGTAGGAGCGGCTTTACGCCGCGATTGCTCAGGAGCGCCATACCCAGGAAAAGGACAAGCAGAATCCGGCATCCAGTATTTACGCCAACGGCGTTAAACTCCAAAGCCCAGTGTCGCGTAGCGCACGCTGGGTTACCCATCACCTGTATGATCGAACCCCAACGGGGTTCCACAAAAGGCGCCAGGGGTGCCAATTAGGAATGAAATTTAACAACGTTCCTTCCAGTCACTTGATCCGACTTTGCCGGAACAGGATCCGGCTCCGCCGGAACAGGATTTATTTTGTGAGTTACTTGGATTTGGAGATGCTCCTCCGCCTCTTTTTCTCAGAAACTCTGTACTTTGCATCCAAGCAACTTTTCATTTTTCCTGTTGGCACGCAGTGCCATCCTGTTGCCGCAGGCATCCAGCCGCGCAGCGGCGATGTTTATAAATATTTCAAACAACGCTTCCTTTGGTCGCTTGATCCGGCGTCGCCGGAACAGGATCGCTTCGCGAACAGGATGAAGGGGAATGTTTGGCCACAAAAAGCACAGAGAACTCAAAAGGGTAGGGGGGACAGGCGCCCAAAGGCGCCAATGAGGAATTAAGAATTAGGAAATTTGTGTTTTTCCTGTCACGCCGTAGGCCTTCGGCGAAGGCGGATGTGCTCTTTTGTGGCTATTTACCCTAACTCTCTCCTCTCTCTGTGGCCTCTGTGCTCTCTGTGGTTTTTCTCTCGCCAAGAACGCCAAGAAAAGGAAGATCCAGCATTCAGAAACCAGACCACGGATCCCTGTGATTTATTTCACACTGTCGGTGTCACTTGCACAGCGTAGCTCCAAGGTCAGGATCCGGAATTCCCTCCAGCCACGCTGTGAACGGGGCCGTCGCGGGAACGCAGTTGTCTACGTCGACTTTGAACCTATTGAGCTGTTGGAGCTGAAGGAAACTGTTTGGAATTGGTCCGCTTAGTTGGTTTTCGGAGAGCGCCAAGTCTTCCAGGTTGGTTAGTTGGCCCAACTCGGCCGGAATCGATCCGCTCAGTTGGTTATCGTCGAGTAACAGTACTTCCAAGTTGGTTAGTCGCCCCAGTTCTGCAGGAATCGGTCCATTCAACTGGTTCCCGCTGAGAAACAAAATTTCCAGATAGGGGAGATTGCCCAATTCGGCCGGAATTGGTCCGTTCAACTGGTTTGCACGGATAATTAGGCCTTGCAAGTTGGTGAGATCGCCGAGTTCCGGTGGGATCGGGCCCGAGAGTTTGTTGTCGAGGAATTCAATGAAGGTTACCTGGTCTCTGTCGTTCGCCTCGACGCCATCCCAGTCATTTAGTGGGGCGGAGGTTCCCCAGTTGTCG
Source organism: Opitutales bacterium (assembly GCA_965204545.1). Lineage (GTDB taxonomy): Bacteria > Verrucomicrobiota > Verrucomicrobiia > Opitutales > UBA2995 > JAABVD01. The sequence goes on from CBDBFA010000003.1 coordinate 3,434,812, forward strand.
GACCTCGTCCAGTTCGCGCCGTCCGTCGCATTGTAGAGAGCCATCAGCGCTTCACGTGGAGTAACGCAATAGGACCCCGGTTGATGGTTCTCGATCCCATCCAGCCACGCTCGGAATGCAGGGGAATCCGGCGCGCAAATACCCGCGTTATTGTTCCACCAAAATGAATCGAGGGAAAGGCCAGGCAAGGTGGCGGGAAGATGGCCTATGAGGAGGTTATCGTGGAGAAACACCCTCTTCAAATTGGCGAGATTACCCAACTCGATTGGAATCGGTCCGCTCAACTGATTTCCGGAGAGACTCAGCCTTTCCAGGTTAATCAGGTTGCTCAGCTTGGCCGGAATTGGTCCGCTCAATAAGTTTTCGGAGAGATCCAACTCGATCACACGGCCATTTCCGTCAACCACGAGGCCATACCAGTCATTTAGTGGGGTGGAGGTTCCCCAGTTGTCGGACCTCGTCCAGTTTGAACCGTCCGTTGCATTGTAAAGGGCCATCAGCGCCTCACGTGGAGTAACGCAATAGGACCCCGGTTGATGGTTCCCGATCCCATCCAGCCACGCTCGGAATGCCGGGGAATCCGGCGCGCAAACGCCCGCGTTGTTGTTCCACCAAAATAAATCGAGGGAAAGGCCGGGCAAGGTGGCAGGAAGATGGCCTATGAGGAGGTTATCGTGGAGAAACACCTGTTTCAGGTTGGCGAGATTACTCAGTTCAGCCGGAATCGGCCCGGTCAGCAGGTTTTCGGAGAGCGCCAAGTCTTCCAGGTTGATGAGGTTGCCCAGTTCAACCGGAATCGGCCCGGTCAGATGATTATGGTTGAGAAACATCCTTTCCAGAACGGCGAGATTGCCCAGTTCAGTTGGAATCGGCCCGGTCAACTGGTTATAGCCGAGCAACAGCACTTCCAAGTTGATAAGTTGCCCCAGTTCAGGTGGAATCGGTCCGGTCAACTGGTTGCCGGTGAGTTCCAGTTCCTCCAACCTGGCAAGTCGTCCCAGTTCAGCCGGAATCGGCCCGCCCAGTTGGTGGTTTTCGTTAAGGCTCAGCCTCTCCAAGTTGGCCAGGTTGCCCAGTTCAGCCGGAATTGTCCCGCTCAGTTGGTGGTTATTGGAGAGTTCAAATTCCTCTAACTTGGTAAGTCGTCCCAGTTCAGGTGGAATCAGTCCGCTCAGGTAGTTGTTGGAGAGTTTCAGGGATTCCAAGCTGGCGAGGTTGCCAAGCTCGGCCGGAATCGGCCCGCTCAGTTGGTTTGCAGAGAGTTCCAGTTCTTTCAACTTGTTAAGTCGGCCCAGTTCAGGTGGAATCGGTCCGGTCAGAAAGGCATGGTAAAGAACCAGCTTTTCCAGGTTGGCGAGGTTGCCCAGTTCAGGTGGAATCGGTCCCCTTGTTACATTCCAGGATAGTTCCAGTTCTTTCAACTTGGTTAATTGCCCCAGTTCAGTTGGAATCGGGCCTCTTGTTCCGGAGAGAATCAGCTTTTCCAGATTAGCGAGGTTACCCAATTCAGGTGGAATTGGCCCGTCCAAGTGGGAGTTCCCGGATAGGTCCAGTTCTTTCAATTTGGTAAGTCGACCCAGTTCGTTTGGAATCAGTCCTACCAGTTGGCTGTTGGAGAGTCTCAAGGTTTGCAAGTTGGCGAGATTGCCCAGTTCAGCCGGAATTGGCCCCCACAGATTGTTCCCACTGAGATCTAGTTCTTCCAGGTTGGTTAGTCGTCCCAACTCTGGTGGAATTGGCCCGGCCAGCCCGTTTTCGGAGAGATCCAACTCGATCACGCGGCCCTCTCCGTCAACCACGACGCCATACCACTGGTCCAGCGGCGTGTCACTTAGCCAGCTTAACCAGTTCGTCCGCTTGCTCCAGTTCGCGCCGTCCGTCGCATTGTACAGCGCTGTGAGCGCCACGAGGTCAGGACTCCCCGCGCCTGCAGAATCGATTCCATACACTTCGCCGATGGCGACTCCGGCAGTTCCATTCTTTCCTTCGATCATTGCCGTATACCCCCCGGGTTCCAGAGGGATAACGAGTGCCGAGCTTGCGCTGTCATCCCTCAGATTTAAAAAGTCTCCCCAAATTCTACGTACCAATTGTCCCTGACTGTCCTGCCAATTGTCGTTAACCATGCGCTCAATTGGAGGATCGAGCTCAGTGCGAGGAGGTTCGCCCTCGCTGGTTTGGATGACGGTGAGGACCGGATCGGCCAGCACATTGGAAATGCCGTCATCAACCAATTCCGGACCACGTGCCTGGATGAGAACCTGCCGAGCGCCACCTTCGATGATAAAACCCCCAATCATGACCTCCTCTCCCGTTTCCACCAAGGCGCGGGTAGAAATATTGACGAACTCGCCCTCGGTTTCAGCAGAATCAATCCTATACACTTCCACGATGGCAACTCCGGCAGTTCTGTCCTTTCCTTCAACCTTGGCCGTATACCCCCCGGGTTCGAGAGTGAGAACGACGGCCGAACTCAGGCTGCCGACCGTCAGGTTTGGACTGCCTCCCCATAAATCGGTTATCAATTGTCCCTGACTGTCCTGCCAATTATCGTTAAACATGCGCTCAATTGGAGGATCGAGCTCAACGCGTGGAGGCTCGCCCTCGCTGGTTTGGATGACGGTGAGAACCGGATCGGCCAATGCATTGGAAATGCCTTCCTCTACCAGTTCCGGACCGACAGCTTGAATCAACACCTGCCTGGCGCCACCTTCGATGATGAACCCCCCAATCATGACCTCTTCTCCCGATTCCACCAAGGCGCGGGTGGAAAGATTGACGAATTTGCCATCGGCTGCCGAGGTCGGCTGTGAGACCCCGAGCAGTCCTGTCAGGACCAACAACATCGATGTCGCGCTTCGGGCTAGGCTTCGCCATGGGTAGAACCTACACGGCTCGCGTAACGCGTTAAAAAGCATGGACGTACAAATCCGGAAACACCGGGGTCAATGTCAAAGGAAAACCCTTTGGTTGGTGATCTGATCCCACACTTCGCATCAAATGAGACTCTTGGCGATTAATAGGGCGGTTTAGATTTGACCCACCCCAAAGGATTCTCGCGAAGATCGCGAAGAAAAGGAAGATCCAGCATCCAGAAACCTGACCACGGATTTCACGGTGGACACGGATTTAAGAACGGAGGGGGGACAGGCGCCCAAAGGCGCCAATGAGGAATTAAGAATTAGGAATGAGGAATTAGAAATTTTGTGTTTTTTGTGCTCTTTTGTGGCTATATATCCTAACTCTCTCCCTTCCCTGTGCTCTCTAAGTCCTCTGTGGTTGGTTCTCTCGCCAAGAGCGCCAAGAACGGGAAGATCCAGCCTCCGGAAACCTGACCACGGATTACACGGATGAACACGGATTTAAATAACGGAGGGGGGACATTCCTGTCCCCCACCACGCCGGAAACCTCTGGCGTAGGCGGGTCCCCCAAAAAATTGGGTAAATAGCCACGAAAAAGCACAAAAGGCGCAAAAGGGAATGAGGAATTGAACATGGATAAACAGGATGAACAGGATATGAGGCGCCTCCTGGCGCCTTCCCCTCTGTGTCCTCTGTGCTCTCTGTGGTTAATCCTTTCTCTCTCTGCGTTGCTTGGCGCTCTTGGCGAGAGTCAAATCCTATTTCGCTGAAGGCTGTCAGCGTGTCTTAGTCGACCTCCGCACGGAATCTTTCATTCCCTCTTCCAAGGGCTTCCATCGCCCAGAATTCCAGCAATCGGCACGACTGGGCAAGCCCATCCAGGTCCAATATTAAGGGCTGATTCTGGTGCTCCCGACAGGCTTTCCTGAGACCAACTTTAACAGATCTTTCGAGATTTTGCTCCACTTCTGATTGAGGTCGATGGTCGCTACACGGATCTGATGTCCTTGAATGTTGATGTGTTCGTCTATCTGGTAATCGACAGTAGGGTAGAGTAGCATCCCTCGAACGTCTTTCCAGCCCGGCCTGCGCGCCTGATTCTTGATGTAGGTAAAGAGTTGATACAAATGATTTGAAATAAACTTCCTGGTATCGTGGTGCCGTTGAAAGGCCTTCTTATAAAATTTGCAGTCGATGATAATTTTCTCATCGGAATTCTGCAGGACAATGTCGGTTTGCATGGAAGGTAACAATTTCAATCCAGCTTCGGTGGATTGGTCCTTGTTGACGTCCCAATCAACTTTTCGGGAAGAGACTTGATAGAACTGTTGTTCCTGGTTGAGGAAATTTCTTACGAACTGCTCAAAAAGCGAGCCCATACGGGTTTCGTCTCGCAGAAAATCTCTGAATTGAACACCGCCTTCCTCCCTATTCGGGAGTGATTGTTGATAGATCAACTCACATATTTTCAGTGCGAATCTATAGTGTCGCATGTTCCGGTGGATTGTCACCCGTCTGAACATGCTTGAGTTCAGGGCAACCTTGTCAAAATACTTCCAATTCGAATAGGCGCCCTTTAAATTAGAGCGGATTTTCCCATCCAATTCTCCATTTCTCAACAGATTCTTAATAGTCGTGCCGATTATCTGATTGGGGAGAATATTGGAATCCAACTCGTCAAATTCGCAGTGTTTGGCAATCATTCCGAGGTTTGGGGATCGGACATCTTCAGCGACCAATATTTTCCCTTTTGGGCGGACTCGCAGTTCCCTTCTAAGGACATAGCTCCGGTGTAAACCGCGCTTGAATAACTGTAATGAGCTACTAGCCAGTACCTTGGCCATCAGGTCCCAGATCTTGTGACAATCTTCTGATCGAACCTTGGCAAACTGTTTTTCCTGGAGATGATTCCAGGCATAACAGAGAAGGAAGTAGATGTTCTGGATGGGGATTTTTTCAGCGCTCACGACAGTTTAACTAAAATATCGTCTATCTTTGATTCTGCCTTTTCGGAGCTTTCCATCCAGTATTCTTGAAGCAGGGGTTGAATCTCATACTCCAGGACTTCCTTGATCCACTCATAACCAATTCCAGTATCATCTGAGCAAAAATAGCTGTGACCGATACAAAATCCTTCACCCAGATCCAGTTTGTCTTCCGCAATCTCACGATTAAGTTGGGTCATGCAATCTACTAATTTTGCAGCGAGGTCCTCCTCCATTCCGCGATCCGCCAAAAATTTCTTAAATTTGGGAGAGCCAAATTCCGGCTTCAAAGTGACAAAGGCAAAGCGTCTTCTCAACGCGTAATCCACCAACGCCAGAGAGCGGTCTGCGGTATTCATTAAGCCCACGATATAAACGTTTGCAGGAACAAAGAATGAATCATCTCCAGGTTCGGAATAGGCGAGTGGCATAGCATATTTTGCTTCTCGTTTATCCCGCTCGATGAGCATCATCAACTCTCCAAGAATTTTGCTCAAGTTACCGCGGTTGATTTCGTCGATAATAAAAACATGGGGCCTTGGATCTTCATTCGCCTCCTGGCAAAACTCATAGAATACTCCCTTTCTTAACTCGTAGGATCCACCAGCTGTTGGGCGCAGGCCTTGGATGAATTCTTCATAGCCATAGGACTGGTGGAACTGAACCATCCCAATACGATTTTGGTCTTTTTCGCCCATCAAAGCATAGGCGAGGGTTTGGGCTACGAACGTTTTTCCAACTCCGGGCGGGCCTTGTAGAATGACATTTTGCTTCCTCTTCAACTGCGCAAGCATCTGGTCAAATGATTCATTGGACATGAAGAGAGTGGAAAGGGCTTCCGCTTTATCGAATGATGCTAAAACAGGTGGCGGATCCTCTTTCACGGCATCGACCAAATCCTCGGGTGGTAACTTCCCATAAATTTCGCGAGCCAACTCTGGCAGACCCATAAAATCCAGGATTTTTGGGCCATAGTCCGTTGCGGTCGTAATGTCAGTAAGAGTTTTTTGGGCTACACGAAATCCCAAATCCCATAATCCCTCTTTGAGCCATTCGACCTTCCTGATGTTGCTAAATCCATCAAATTTTTCGTCGTGTTTGTAGTCTGATGCAATTCTACCTATGCCTATTACTTGAGACATCCCCTTCTTCGCGATTACGACATCACCGTTGTTCATCACGTTCGTGAACTCCCAACATGCACGACTAATATTGGATGGATTGTGGTCCCAATTGTAGTGGGACTTAAGAGCAGCTTCCATCTCTGATGGGGAGTTGTAGTTCCGAAGATCTCCTAAATTCCAACCAATCCCAATGACCTCGTGTTTGAGAAAATTGTCCCACATCTCTGCCCCACGGCCAGGTGCAATTAACCAGATCCGCTTGCGGGTTTTATTTTGCGGAGCGCTGCCATTGTTGTCCTGGTTATCCTTATGAAGCTGGGCATTGTATGATTCCTGAATGAAATCAGATGACAATTTCTCCCGTACTTCATCAAGCAATAGATCGTAGGTCGTTTTATTTATTTTATTTTCTGCAGGTATACTGATGTCCTTGGCGTTCAGGTAGTTCTTCGTTTTCGTCGAAATCGGCAAAAACTTCGTGGGAGCTATCCAAAAAAGACCGTAAGTTAAATAGGTCAAACCAACACCTGTAATTTTCAAACATTCCTCAAAAATACCTGTGTCAAATTCATCCCATTTACCCTCGATTGCCGACCTTGCTAATTGCCAGACCAACCGGACATCCCCCTCAAACCTGGGATTGGCGTACCAGATAAACCAAGGGGTTTGCGGATTGACAACTGGAATCCCATGAAAGTCCTTTGGTATGTCCGATTGTAAGTTCCAAGCTCTCTTCAAAAATTCCCAGTTCATAACTCTGTTCCGCTGGGTAATCCGTCTATTGAAAGTTGCCAAGAACGTGAATGGATCCATCTCTCTTAATTTTCCTTCTAATCCACCAACGTCTGCTGTCTTTATGGTGTTCAATCCCTCCTCTTGCATTTGTTCGAGAAGTTGAATCAGTTCCAACTGCCTGTTTTCGAAATCCAAGATACGGACCGCAGTTTCTTCATGAATGGGCTTCCAGCTAAACATAGGGTCTAAAAAAAGTTTGGGAAAATTTGCTCTATGTATTCAAATGCCCAGGATGGTGGCAAGAGGAAGTGGTCAGCCTTGGGATTAGGTCTTCGAGGCAGGTGTCCAATCCTTGACAAGACAGGCTCAAATCCCTACCCATCACCGAGATAAGGAACGGGAAACAAATCAAATATGCCAATTGAGCGCACCATAGCCGATATTGTTCAAAAATTGAGGGAAGGGCGATTCCCCAACGAACAGTCCATCTCTCAAGGTATCGTCCTTCGCATCCTCAGTGATCTCGGCTGGGATGTTTACGACACCAATATCGTCTGGCCGGAGTATTCGACCGGCGAGGGCAGGGTCGATTTTGCGCTCTGTGCTCCTTCTGGTAAACCAAAGTCTTTCGTCGAAGTGAAACAGCCGGGAAAGGCTGAGGACGGAGTAAAGCAGGCACTTGAATACGCCTTCCACACGGGTGCTCAGTTCGTAACCCTTACCGATGGTCAAACATGGAGTTTCTATCTGCCTGCTGAGCAGGGCAGCTATGAAGATCGACGCGTTTTCAAGCTCGATCTTTTCGAGCGAACGGCACAGGACTCAGCCGAATTCTTGCGGCGCTATCTCGAGCAGGAAAGAGTCGCTTCAGGTGAAGCGCTCGACACCGCACGTAAGGAATATCGCAACAAGAACAGGCGGACAGCCGCACGGCAGGCAATTCCTGCCGCGTGGAGAGAGATCGTCGAGAGAGGAGACCAGGAACTCGTTGATTTGCTGACAGATGCCGTAGAGTCAAAGGTGGGGATAAGACCGGACGAAAACGATATCTTGAGTTTCTTCACCGGATTGGTTGCAGAAGAAGGTTTAGCTCCATCAGGGCTCCAACCCACTCCCAAAAGGCTGAAGAAGAAAGCACAAGTTTCCATCCGCCCTGCCCAGAAACAAACCAAGAAAATTACGGCAAAGAAGACACCGAAGCCGACCAGAAAAGCTGCATCCGGTTCCGCCCCCAAAGGTTCAGGCATCCTTCACGGCAAGGAATTTTCATATGCTACCGCCAAAGAAGCGATGGTTTTCATACTCAGCGAACTTGCCAAAGCCGACCCAACCTTCCTACAGCGTTGTTCTCAACATCCAGCTTTCCAGGGGAAGAAACGCCGTTACATTGCCCAGCGTGCTGCCGATTTGTACCCGAGTAGGCCAGATATGATAAATCTGCATGAGGCTTTGCCGGGAGGTTGGGTAGTCGGAACAAATCTCAGCAATCAATCCAAGATGAGAATCCTTCAGCGGGCTGCCGAGGTTGCGGGAATCAGGTTTGGGCACGACCTTAAGGTCCAACTTTAGTGAGCTGGTTGCGCATGACCGACCCCCAAAGATGAGCGCGGATGTACCCGGTTCATACCAGGGTTGGAAGACCTTCTTTTCCCAAGGTGGTCATACGTTTGAAAAACCGCGTGTTCTATCGCCATTCTGGTCAATCCTGAGGATCGTCTACCGACCCAACACCCTGGGACTTCAGTTCCTGGTTCAGAAGGTCTAGCGGTTCCCGGAATGCCTGCTCCAGCTTGACAATGTGTTCGCCCAGCCATTCGATCATCGCCGGCCAGCTTTCCCGGTTATGCCCATCGAACGGTTGCGAGTAGCAGACTCGACTAGCCTTATTGCCGTCCATACGCAACCATTGGAGTTCCGCGCCGAAACGCTCTTCGATTTCCTGCCTCTTTTGTTTGAGCTGATCGAAAATCCGTTTGTTCTCGTCCTTGGGGCCACCCAAATAAAGGTCAACGAGCACTTCTTTCTTCTTCATGAGCAAGCGATATCCACAGTTGGGCAATGGGACAGCAGTGGAGCTACCCAGGGTGGTACGCTCTGACGGGCTTCTATTTTTGAAAAACTCAATGCCATTTACTTGGAGTTCCTCCAACGCCTTTGTCCAGAACGCTCGCCGCAACTCGTAGCGGCTTTTCTGGGTGCCCTGCACAGACTTTTCCTCGGATTCCTTCGCGGCCATTCCGATCATGTAATCCGCTGCCTCGGGTGTCGGGATGATCTGTTGCAGGTCGATCAGAACTTCCTCGCCGAAGCTGTAAGGCACCACCCGGAAACACTGGACCCGGATTTCATGTCCAACCAGCCACAATACTGTCGACGTGACCTCCTTGCGGAAATTCGCCGCGACCAGTATCAGCCGCTGCTCGTTGCCGGGGTTAAGCGCCACCTCCTCAAGATCTTCGACATCCAGGAATTCGCACAGGTTCGCCACCGCACTCTCGCCGTTGAAACACCGGTCGAGATACTTCTGATAGATTTCTACGATCTCCCCCTTCTTCAGACTGGAGCAATAAGCCACGTACTTGAGCGCCTGCCACACGACGTTGCGGCCCGAATCGTCGAGCTTGTTCTCGATGACCACCAAACGGCCTTCTTTATCGATCGCCAGTAAGTCGAGCCGTTCGCGGGTGCCCTCGAAGCCAGCGAATTCCTTCTGAATGATCAACAACTCCTCGCCAAGCGCCTCCGGCGTTTGCGCAAGCCATTCCTGAAGATGGGACCGCTCTTGCAGGTTCAGATCCACAAAACGCCGTTTTTTAAGGCGATCGAGCCGGTTCTCCGACTGGTTATATTTGAACATACGTTGTCAGTTTCCGCCGTTTTGGCGGCCATTGGCAACCTTCATATCATCTTGGTTAAGCGACATTTCGAATAAGAATTGGGGGGAGGTTAACCACAGAGAGCACAGAGGACACAGAGGGGGAAGGCGCCAGGGGGCGCCAATTAAGAATTAGGAATTGGGGCGAGATTAACTACGGATGTACTAACGGAGGGGGGACATTCCTGTCCCCCACCACACCGGATCCCCCTGGGCATGGCCCAGACACTTTTCTAAACTGTAGGAACGGCTTTACGCCGCGATTGCACCGGGGAGCCAATCAGGAATGGAACATGGATAAACAGGATTCACAGGATTTGGATAATCCATAATATCCGTGGTTCATTCCAGCACCCAGCATCAAGAAATGGCCTCTCGCCAAGCACGCCAAGGGCGCAAAGAAAAGGAAAATCTAGCATCCAGAATTTAGGATCCAGTATTCAGAAACCTGACCACGGATCCCGCTCCGCCTGAAGGCTACGGCAGGACACGTTACATGGATAAGCACGGATGGGGAATTAACCACAGAGAGCACAGAGGACACAGAGAGAGAGGAGAATTGGGAGAGCGAAATTGACTCTCGCGAAAAGCGCTAAGGACGCAAGGAGAGGAAGGAGGAATTAGGAATTGGATCTCGCCGAAGCGAGATGGCACACCCGCGATTCTCCGCCACATCGACCTCATGACCGACGAAGTGACGGCGAAGCTGTCGGGGCGCATTGTGGTCAAAAAGGATTCGCATGCGAGACCTTGGCGACCTTTGCGTCAAGGTCTTGCACTATGAATTCCAAGACCTCTCGTACCTGTGCTTCGTCTACCCCGCCGAACCACTCCATGAAGTCGTGGATAGTCGCGCCTTCTGCAAGGTTGCCGAAAAGGGCCGACACGGGCAGCCTGGTGTCCTTGAACACCCAAGCCCCGCTTACCTTGCCGGGCACGCTCTCGACCGCTGGACACTTGCTCCAATCTGTCATGCTTACATCGCTTTCCATTGAAGGTTCCTCTTCTGCCGACTCCTAGGGATTGTAGGAGTAATGGTCAAGATTATTCCAAAAGGGAGCGGCCCCCTGCGAGATAGCACATCCGCTTTCCCCCGTTGGGACTACAGTGTGACAGGGAAGGCACAAAGGCAAAGAGGCACAAGGGCACAAAGGGGGAGAGGCGTCCAGGGACGCTGAGGGATCCGGCTTTGCCGGAACAGGAGTTAACGGAGGGGGGACTTTCCAGCCTGCCACGCCGTGAGGCGGGGCCCTCAACAATTTGGATAAATAGCCACAAAAGGCACAAAATACTCAAATTTCTAAATTCTTCCCAATCTTTGCGACCTTGGCGATCTTGGCGAGAGGCCCATTCTTGATGCTCGATGCTGGGTGTTGGATAGGGCGTTGCTGAGCAATCGCGGCGTAAAGCCACTCCTACAATTTGTTATGCCTTTTCTCAATTCCTCATTCTTAATTCCTAATTCCTCATTCGCGCCCTTGGGCGCTTCCGCTCTCTGTGGTTTTTTAATCCGTGTCTCTGCGTTTCTTGGCGCTCTTGGCGAGAGGTCATTCCTGATCCGCTATATCGGTTCGGCCGTTTTGGGCAATTGCAAGGCGGCGGAATCGATGGTGTATACGGCGTCCAATCCATTGCCGTTGGACGCTGTCTTCAAGGCCTTGTACACGATAAGGGCATCGGCGAAGTCGGCATCGGTTCCTCGGTAAGCCTGCAGGGCGCTCCAGATCACTTCATCGTCCTCAAAGCGAACGTTGGGTTCCTGCAACAGTTTGTCCACCACGGCGATGAGGTCGGCTTTGGCCGCGCCATACCGGTTTCCCGTCAATGTCCACAAGGTCTCCGCCAATACGACGTCCGTAATGAGGATGCGCTCCGCGCTTTCAAAGACATGACGCGACCGTTCGGCCTGCTCTTTGTCATCCTTCAGGAGATAGCGCAGCAGAACGTTGGTGTCGACCGCGATCAAGGTCCGTGTCCCTGCTCCCGTTCGATTGCGTCTTGACGCGACTGCTCATCGGTGACCGTCTCGTCCGCCCGAAGGTGAGCCAGACAACCCCAGGCGCTTCCAGGCTCCTGACGGACTATGGTGATACGGCCATCGGCGACGAAACTCTGGCATTCGTCACCAGGTTCAATGCCGGCCGATCGGCACTGGGCGGCTGGCAAGGTGATTTGGCGCTTGGCGCTGACTTTGGGCATTATCGAGTCCTATTCGTTGCAGGTATATCCCATGAAACAACGAAATTTCATTACTTTTTATTAATATGTAAAGAAAAATTTGAATATGGGAAGAGGACTTGACCACGGATTACACGGATGGGGAATTAACCACAGAGGACACAGAGAGCACAGAGGGAGAAAAGAATTGTGGGAATTGAACATGGATCCCGCTTCGTCGAAAGACTATGGCAGGACACGTGCACAGGATGGAGGGGATGGGGAGGGAATATCCACGGATTACACGGATATGCACGGATATTAATTAGGCGCCAAAAGCGCCAATTAAGAATTAGGAATGAGGAATTAGGAATTGGGAGAAAGATTAACCACGGATTACACGGATAGGCACGGATGTACTAACGGAGGGAGGACTTTCCAGTCCCCCACCACGCCGGGAGGCGGGTCCCCCAACAATTTGGGTAATTGTATTGCTTCAGGAAAAAAGATTATCTTGAGTTCAACTTGAAAGGAGTATGACCATGCCAGAGATGATCAGCGCCAAACAACTTCGAGAGCGCCTGCAGGATGTCGTAAAAAAAGTGCGGCATGGGGAACGATTTACCGTTCTATACCGCAGTCGTCCCGCTTTCGACATTGTCCCGGTTGGTAATCCCCCAAGCGACATCACCCCACTGGAATCGGATTCGCTCTACCAAGCTCCCGCCGTTGGGTCATCCGAATCGGGGAACGTTGCTGCTCGCCACGATGAGGTACTCTACCGTTGAGACAAATATTCGTGGATACGGCCGCATGGGTTGCGGCCGCGGATAGCAAGGATGCGGCCGGTTCGTCTGTGCGAGAGGCTCGAGATCAATGGCTATCGTCCGGTGGCTATTTGACGACGACCGACTATGTGATTGACGAGACCCTGACCACCATCCGGTTTCGCCTTAGTCTTGATGCTGCTGAAGCCTGGTGGCAGCAAATCGACAACTCGACTCGACTCCGAATCGAGTTAATTGACGAAATGCGAAGAGAACGAGCACGGACGCTCTTCTTCAGGTATCGGGATAAGGAATTCTCCTTTACTGATTGCTGCAGCTTTGTCCTCATGCGAGAATTGCGAATTCGCCGGGCATTGACTTTGGACCACCATTTCCGACAGATGGGATTTGAAGTTATCCCGCAAACGCAGCGGGCTTACTGAACAGGTTAAACTCCAGTCATTTCAGCCGCACGTTTGACAACGATTGACCTCGACTCTGGCGCCATTGAACGGATGTGGGGATTAACCACAGAGGACACAGAGAGCACAGAGGAGGAGGCGCCTCCTCCTTCGCCCGTTGGGGCTCCGGCGTGACAGGGAGGGCGCCAATGAGGAATGAGGAATTAGGAATGAGGAATTAGGAATGGAACATGGATAAACAGGATGGAAGGGATAATGAGCGAGAAAGGCCCACAACTACCCGGAACCGGTGTTCGAAAGCGACCAGGATCGGACTTGGTTTCGGGTGCGGATGCCGGTGCATGAGCGGGCAATTCTTGTGGAGACCGAACATGATACCGACCATGTTCAGCGCCTCATTATGGACTCTCGCAAAGAGGCGCGCTTGGAATAGCCACAAAAAAACACAAAATTCTTAATTCCTAATTCTTAATTCTTAATTGGCGCCCTTGGGCGCCTCCGTCCCCCTTCCGTTATCTCTGGAGCCTATCCCAGAATCCGGAGATTGGTAAACCGGCAGGCCCTCAACTGCGCTCGTTTTTACCGCCTGATGGGATGATACCCAAGGCAAAGGTGAGACTGACGCCGATGAGCATGGGCCATTGCCAGGCGAGGTCGATGTAGCCGTTTTCGGAAAGCAGGAGGATAATGGCGGTGCAGGAACTTCCGCTGATCATGGCCACCAGGTTCCAGCGGTCGCGGCCTCTCTTGCTGAGCAACCCGACCAGGAAAACCCCGAGCAAACCGCTATAGGTCACCCCGGCAATTTTGAAGGCCAGCCAGATGAACTGTCCTCCGCTTTGCAAGGCCCAGGCTATGCTGACCAGGGCAATTGCCACGACTCCCATGAATATCCGGGCCACCCAGACCTGTTGCCGCGCGCTTTGACTGGCGCCCAGGAAGGGTTTGTAAAGGTCCACCACGATGGATGAACTCAGAGCGGCCATGGCGCTGTCCAGACTGGACATGGCCGCGGCCAGAACCCCGCAAAGGAGGAGGCCGCGAAGGCCTGCTGGAAGAACGGTGGAAATAAAGTGCGGGAAAACCTTATCCGAATCGATCACCGCTACGCCTTCCACCAGTTTGGTGGGAAGGGATCCATCCGGAAGCTGCTGGTAAAAGGCGAACAATCCCACGCCGATGAGGAGAAACAAACCCGCCGTGGGAAGGGCTATGAATCCGCTCGCGATGATGCCCCTTTGCGCTTCTTTGACGTTTTTGCAGGTGAGCATGCGTTGGGTGAAATCGTGATCCGTTCCCTGCATGGCCAGGGTGTTTACAAAACCGAAAACCACAGCGAGGAAGAACCAATTGCTGTCCAGAAAAATTCCTTTTTCCGGAGTCCATTGAAAAATCTCCAGGCGACCGGTTTCGCCACCGGTTTGCAATATGTTGCTCCATCCCACCTGATCCTGCAGCACCCACAACATGACCAGGCCGGCGGTGAGAAATACCACGGCCTGAAGGCAGTCCGTCCAGATTACCGCCTTGATCCCGCCAATGCCGGCGTAGATGAGGCAGAGCAAGGCAAACCCGATCATGGTCCAGCCGAAGGGGAGCCCCAGGATGACGTGCAGCCCGGTGGAAGCGATCATCAGCCGCACCGCCGAGGCCATGACCCGCGACAGGAGAAAAAAGCTGGCCGCGGTGTAATGACTGCGGCCGCCGAACCGGGTGGCCAGGTATTGGTATATGGAAAGGTAGCGCAGTTTGTAGAAGGCGCCCAGAAAGAGAAAGGCGATGACAAATCGGGCCAGGAGGGAGCCGACGCCCATTTGCAAATAACCGAGGTTTTCCGCATAACCGACCCCGGGGGTCCCCAGGAAGGTGGCGGCGCTTATTTCGGTGGCGATGAGGGATCCCAGCACGGCGAGCCAGGGCACCTTTCTGCCGCCGGCCACATAACCTTCCATGTTTTCATCCCTTCGACCGAAGCGGATGCCGATAAACACCACGGATCCAAAATAGACCAGGATGATGAGCAGGTCGGGTAAGCTGAGGGAATCCATGACTTGAGTCTCACCCACAAGTCATGAATTCCCGGCCGAAAGGCAAGGTTTGTTGAGAAAAAGGGTAACGGAAGCGACGCCAGTGGCAAGTGGGAAGGTTTTTCTTGTTGGAGCGGACCGCGCTTTTTCTATCTCATGGGGCATGATTAAACCTGCGGCCTTGAGGCCCGGCGACTCCGTTCGCTTGATTGCTCCTTCCAGTCCTCCCGTGGATGAAGCGTCTCTGCGCCGGGCCATAAGGGGGTTGGAGTCCCTGGGTTATCGCATCGGTTATTCCCCTGGAATTTTTCGCAGGCACGGTTTTCTGGCCGGGAGGGATGAAGAGCGGGCCCGGGACCTGGAGGAAGCCTTTGCGGATCCCGAGGTGAAAGCCATTTTTTGCCTGCGCGGCGGATATGGCTCCGGCCGGCTGCTTTCCCGCATCGATTGGAAAGGGATATGTTCCCACCCCAAAGTGTTCCTGGGCTTCAGCGATATTACGGCTATCTCCTGCGGTTTGTGGGTGGAAGGCGGATTGGTGACTTTTTCCGGCCCGGTTGTCATGTCCGATCAGCGTCAGGGAAAACCAATACCTTCTTCCTGGGAGCACGCGCGGTCCTGTTTTGGATCTACCAAACCTGTCGGCAGTATTTTTTCGCATTTGTTTTCGCGCCAAGGGGTGAGGGTTATTGCTCCCGGGTCGGCCCGAGGCCGGTTAATGGGCGGAAACCTGTCCATTTTGTGCTCTCTGCTGGGAACTCCCTGGCAGCCGGATTTTGCCGGCGCCATTCTGTTTTTGGAGGACGTGGCCGAGCCGACCTATCGGATCGACCGGTCCCTCACTCATTTGGGCAACGCGGGGGTATTATCGGCGGCAGAGGGGATCGCATTGGGCGATTTCAGTTATTCGGAGGATCGTAGAAGGAATGATGAAAAACGTGGGGTTCAGGCCCTGGATGATGTTTTGATCGACCGGTTGTCCGGCCTGGGCAAGCCGGTGGTGGCGGGGTTTCCCTTCGGCCATATCAAGCCCAAGGCGACCCTGCCTTTTGGCTGCATGGCCACACTGGACGGTGAGCGGGGAGATCTGGTCATCGAGGAGAGCGCGGTGCAATGAGGGGGAAAAGGAAGAAGGAAGAAGGAAGAAGGATGAAGGAAGAAGGACTCTCGCAAAGCTCGCCAAGAGCGCAAAGAGGTCCGGCTTTGCCGGAACAGGATCGCTTTGCGGACAGCCGCTCCTACAGTTGAAAAAAGTGTCGGCGCCATGCGCTGAGGGATCCGGTGTGGTGGGGGACTGGAAAGTCCCCCCTCCGTTATTTCTTTGCGTTGCTTGGCGTGCTTTGCGAGAGGCCCTTCCTTTTTGTGGTTTTTGTGCTTTTTGTGGCTATTCTTTCTATCCGTGCTAATCCGCGAAATCCGTGGTTGATTTCCCTTCGTGCTCTTTGCGAGAGGCAGAGGTGCGCGAATGAGGAAATGGGAATTCAGAGGGACATGCGGGTTTAAATTTTGACTTTCAAAAAGGGCACAACCAACTTGAAGCGCTTTAGACGTGATCAGAATCAACGATAATTTCCTCAAGCTCAAAGCCTCCTACCTGTTTGTCGATATCGCCGAACGGGTTAAGGCGTTCCAAAAGGCGAATCCGGATCGACGGGTCATCAAACTGGGTATCGGCGACGTTACCGAACCCTTGCCGGAGGCGGTATTGTCGGCCTTCCATGCCGGGGTCGACGAAATGGGCGATCGGGCCACCTTTCGCGGCTATGGTCCGGAACAAGGTTACGCTTTTTTGCGGGAGCGCATTGCTCAAACCGATTTTCAGCAAAGAGGGGCCGATATCTCGGCGGAGGAGATCTTCCTGAGCGATGGAGGCAAGTGCGATACGGGGAATTTCCAGGAACTGTTTTCATTGGAGGCCAAAGTTGCCGTGCCGGACCCGGTTTATCCGGTCTACGTCGATACCAACGTGATGGGTGGCAGGACCGGTCATTTTGAGAACGGCCGCTATGAGGGGCTGACTTATCTCGAATCCAGACCGGACAACCGGTATATCCCCGATTTGCCGGAGGAACCGGTCGATTTGATTTACCTGTGTTTCCCCAACAATCCCACCGGAGTCATGGCCACCCGGGAGCAGTTGCGGCAGTTTGTGGATCTGGCGCGGGAACAGAAGGCCATCATCCTCTACGATGCGGCCTATTGCGCCTTCATTCGCGATGAGTCGCTACCGCATTCCATCTATGAAATCCCGGGCGCCAGTGAGGTTGCGGTAGAGTTTCGCAGCCTGTCCAAGAATGCCGGCTTCACCGGAACCCGTTGTGCCTATACCGTGGTTCCCAAGGGGGTGACAGCAGCGGACAAGCAGGGAAATGAGGTCGAATTGCACCATTTGTGGATGAGTCGCCAGAGCCGGAAGTTCAACGGCCTGTCCTATCCGGTGCAGAGAGCCGCCTCGGGGGTGTATACGGAGGAAGGGCAGAAGCAGGTTCGGGCTCTGACCGACTTTTACCTGAAAAATGCCAAATTGATCCGCCGGAAAATACTCGAGCTGGGATTCGATTGTGTAGGGGGCGACAACTCTCCCTACATCTGGGTCAACATGGAGCAGGATTCCTGGAGCGCCTTTGATCTGCTTTTAAACGAGGCCGGGGTCGTGTCCACCCCCGGGGCCGGATTCGGCAAATGCGGTCAGGGGCACATCCGCCTGTCCGCATTCAACAGCTTCCAAAATGTGGAAGCCGCCATGGAGCGGATCGCCCGGGCGCTTTGAGGAGGAGACTCTCGCAAAGCTCGCCAAGGACGCTAAGGAGAAGAGGGAACCACAAAAGGAGCCTTTCTTCCCCTCTCCGTTAGCTCCTGTTCGCGACAGCGATCCTGTTCCGGTGAAGCCGGATCAAGCGAAGCGTTGTTAGAATAATTCCTCATTCCTAATTCTTAATTCCTAATTGGCGCCAACGGCGCCTCTTGTGGCCAATTCAATCGCGGCGTAAAGCCGCTCCTACAGTTGAGACCCCATCGGGGCCTTTCGGGAAATTTCATTTGACAAGCGCTTTAAAAGGGGATTTTTAAACCCCTTCCATGTTGGCAAATCTTCATATGCTCCTCTCCCGGACCACCCATTTTATTATGGGGGTTTATTGCGTTGGGACCAAAAAATGGACTCCGGGAACGGGCATGAATCGAACCAAACCTTAAATCATCGGTTAAAAAAATTTTTCAAAAGGCCCGTTCCCCCAAAGGAACGGGCCTTTTTTCTAACCCAAACCATATACGAGTTATGAATTCCGGAAGCATCATGGCGAAACTTGAACCGCTGGGATGGCGCCATGCCTCCGACGTGCAACGCGCCGTCAAGGGTCCCGGCATGAGAGAATGTTCCAATATCCCCCGGGGGTATTTCACCAATGGCGCCCAATCCCTTATTCGATGGGGGTTGCAACAATCCAAAGCCAGGGATGGCCACATGCTGGCCCTTTATGCGGAGGAGGACTTGGCCGGGGTCTTCAACATACAACTTGAGGATAATGCCAGTGGCTGGGCCCACTTGTATTTCTGGATGGATGCGAAGTATTGGAGGTCGGGCCGGGCCAAGGAATATTTTGGGAATATCCTTCAATTTGCCCGTACCAAACTGAAGTGTCTGCGACTGCGAACTTCCGTTAACGAAGGCAACACCCTTTGTACGCGTTGTTTGGAGGGAGTCGGTTTCGAGCGGGTGGCCCGCGTGAAAACCCGCCCATCGGTCCCGGACGGAGAGGAAACGGAACTGATATTCGAATTTCCCGGCCGCGAATGAGGCAAGTGAACCGCGGGGCTTGCGGGGGAGGCAGGAAAGGGCGATGCAAGTCGATTATCTCATCGTGGGGCAGGGGATAGCGGGCAGTTTGCTCGCGCTGAATCTGCTCGAACGCGGCCGGACCGTTCTGGTAATAGACGACGGGCACAAGACGGCGGCCTCCAAGGTTGCCGCGGGAATGATCAACCCGATTACGGGTCGCCGGATGGCGCTGACCTGGAGGTTTTTGCAGGCCTGGAATTATTTGTGCGACGATTACCGCAAGTGGGAATTGATCCTCGGTTCGTCCTTATTCTACCGAAAATCCATCTTGCGCCTTTTCCAGTCGGATGAGGGGCGCGACCGATGGGAACGGAAACACCGAGAGGGGGAGTTTGCCGGAATTGGATTCAGGCATGGGAATTGCCGCCCCTCCATCGAGGGGTTGAAGCCTTCCCTGGGAAATTTTGAGGTGGAGCAATCGGGTTACGTAGACCAGCCGACCTTGATTGAGGCGGTGAGAAGGTATTTGAAGTCACGCGGCAGCCTGGCTGAGGATACCTGGAAAAAAGGGGATTTTGCCAGAAGCTCGAAGGCGGTGAAATGGAAGCAATGGAAAGCGCGGAAAATCGTCTTTACCCAGGGTTTTCGAAACGGCTCCAATCCCTTTTTTCGAGACCTCCCCTTTCGCAATTCGAGAGGAGAAATACTGGTCTTATCGGGAACCAAACCGAACACTCAAAAGATTCTGAACAGGGGGAAATGGCTCATTCCCCGGCATGAGGGGAATTTTTGGGCCGGCGCGACATACGATCTGCTAACCCGAATATCTCATATATCTTCTACTGCGCTCCGGAATGACGGCACTGGAGCGGATTTCCCTGGATTCGGGACTTTGCAGGGTGTCGACCCGGCTTCACCCCCGAATCTGCACGAAACCCACTCCAGCACTCGTCCTCCGTTCGCTCGCGACGAATTTTGTGAGATATCCGGGCTAAACGTGAACCGGGAGCCGACCGAGGCCGGACGTGAGGAAATCCTTTCCGGACTGAAGGAAATGGGAAACTGGGAATTTGTGGTGGAGCGCCACCGTGCCGGGATTCGGCCGGCCCTGCATGATTTCCGACCCGTTCTGGGCCTGCATCCCTGGTATCCGGAGATAGGCATTTTTAACGGTTTGGGATCCAAGGGCTCGCTTTGGGCGCCTCTTTTGGCCAGGGAGCTGACCGACCATCTCGAAGGGGGCAAGCCCCTGCATCCCCAGGCGGATATCGAACGTTTTCGAAAATACCTATGACAGGAATGGCGCTTAGTTAAGCGACTTTTGGAATGTTCAAACAATTCGGAAAAAGAAGGGGTCAAGACGTAAAAAGTTATGCCTTTCAGGGTCAGTTGCCTTGCAAAAGTGTATGAAGTGCAACGGAATACAGTTTTCAAGGCCTGACCCTTTTTCTCCAAAAGGCATCACTTTTTCACGGCATGATCCCGACTGACGTCCATACAAAATTCCTCTACAAACACGCTTAACTAAGCGCCATTCACCTATGAAAGCCTTCAGTCCCGTGGCATTGGCTCATCGCTTTGCCACGAAGTTGATCGATCCGGGGGATCGTTGTGTAGATGCCACGGTCGGAAACGGCCATGACACCGTATTTTTGGCCCGTCGGGTGGGTAGGGCAGGCCGGGTTCTGGGATTCGATGTTCAGAAGAGGGCCATCGTTTCAGCGCGGGAGCAATTGCGGAAGCGGGGATTGGATGAGCGCGTCCATCTGCAACTCGAGGGACATGAAAATGTGGGGCATCGGTTGAAAACTCTCGGTTGGTCGGGGATAAGGATAGCCATGTTCAACCTGGGCTATCTGCCGGGCTCGGACAAACGGGTCGTCACGCATGGCGATACGACCCTGTGCGCTCTCGGGCCATGCTCGGACGCTCTCCTTCCCCGGGGCGCTATCTCAATTGTAGCCTACCGCGGACATCGGGGTGGGGAAGAGGAATACCATGAGGTATGGAATTGGGCCAGGAAGCTCGATTCGTCCCGTTACAAAGTATTGTGCTACGAGAGAGGATCGTCCACCGCTCCGGTGTTTATCTGGATCGAGAAAAAGGCACAAAGGCACAAAGGCACAAAGGCACAAAGGCACAAAGCGAACGGGGTTAAAGCATATCGAAAATTGATAGATTGGAAAAAGAGAATCTACTTGGTTGGGAAATATTAGTGGAACCCCGTTGGGGTTCGGTCATAGGGGTGATCGGTAACCCAGCGTGCGCTACGCGACACTGGGCTTTGGAGTTTAACGCCTTTGGCGTAAAAGGCAGATGCTGGATACTGTGTGTCCCATTCATGGATAGGGAGATCCTGAGCAATCGCGGCGTAAAGCCGCTCCTACAAATTATTGTGCCCCTTCTCCCCAATTCCTAATTCCTCATTCTTAATTCCTAATTGGCGCCTTTGGCGCCTCCCTCCCCCTTTGTGCCTTTGTGCCTCTGTGCCTTTGTGCCATCTCGCCTGGGCGAGATCCCATTCAGGAGCAAGGGCAGGTATTTGCGTTGAGCCAGTCGCCAGAAGGTTACGAAAAATGCCGAAAGCGGAATGGCCAGGACCATGCCCAGCAGGCCGTTCAGGGCGATTCCCCAAAAGAAGACGGAAAAGATGATGACGGCAGGATGAAGACCGGTTTGGCTTCCCATTATTTTGGGGGTCAGGATCCAGCCTTCAATCACTTGTACCAGGACCATGACGGCGAGGACTGCAAGGACGAGGCTCCAGCCTCCATCCATTTGGAAGAAGGCCAAGGGAAGGATCGTCGCCAGACCGAGGATGGTTCCCAGGTAGGGAATCAGGTTGAGCAGACCCAGGGTCATGCCGATCAGGAACCCGGAGAGCAACCCGCAGATGGTAAACCCCGTTCCCAGGAGGATTCCCATGATGAGTGAAATGAGAAATTGGCCGCGAAAAAACGCCACCATAATGGAGGCGAATTCATTCACCAGAAAGAGAGCGTCGTCCTGTTGATCGTGTTTCAGAAATGGGAGAAAGTTCCTCAATCGCGGAAGGACGGAATGGTCGAATTGAAGAAAGAAGAACAGGTAAACGGGGATGATGGCCAACGCCACCGTCCAGGAAAGGAAACCGGCCAAACCCTGCCCCAACACTTTCAAAGCGCCTCCCGAGCCGGCCAGGACGTTCCGAAGGATATCACCCATTTGTTGGCCGAATCTGTTCAGGTTATCCGCGTTGATTCTGTCCTGAATATAAGAGAGCCAGCCGGGAGCCCGCTCATCGAGCAAGGCAATCAGCTTGTCGAAGACATGTGGGATGGCCGCGAACAAATCCATGGCTTGCAACACCAGGGAAGGAAGGACCAGCAGGGCTGCGCCCAGGACCAGCAAAATGACCAGCAGGTAGAGCAGGACGATGGAAAGAAGCCGGTTGAGACGGGTTATCCGTTGCAAGGAGGTGACCACAGGTTTGAGGAGCAGGGTCAGAATGGTAGCAGTAGCCAAGGGCCAGATGACCGTGGAGAAAATTCCGAGAAGTTTTCCCGCCACCAGAACGGTTCCTACAGCCAAAAGGAAAAGCAGTAGCAAAGCCAGACCCGTGATCGCCGCCGCGACGATTCTTTTCTGATAGGATGATAGCAGAGGTTGGGGAGAGTAAGGGTCGCTCATCGAGTCAGGAACCGACCTCCCCATTCAGCCCAAGCCTGGTTTTGACATCGGGTCGTTGTTCCAGCGCATAGAGCAGTTCATCCGTGCTGAAGTCGGGCACTACGAAATCGTCGTATTCGAGGGTTGGGGTGAGAGCTTGACCGCTAACTTCGACCATCCGTTGAAAATCCTCCCGATTGGACAGCACGTCGCGGATATCAACCGGGACCCCATGTTGTTGGAAAAATGCCATTGCCGCACGACACCAGGGGCAGCCCGGTTTGATAAAGAGAATGGGATCGGCGCTCATTTCGATGGGGGAATTTACCCCTAAAGTGTTTTATCCACCGATAGTGAAAGGAGGTTTTTCAAAAAGGCAACCGGAGGTTGATTCTTGTAGCATCTTTTCCATGATTCATAGTGGTACTTTCGCCCGCACCATTCGGCTAGTGTCATGTCCCGTTAATTCGTTCACATAAACGGTGGACTTTTTCCTATGAATTTGCCTTCAGGATATTCTCCATCACGATCACCATTTTTGTGGAACCCCGTTGGGGTTCGTAATTTTTTCCTTTTCCTACCCAGCGTGCGCTACGCGACACTGGGCTTTGGAGTTCAACGCCGTTGGCGTAAAGGGGGACCCGCCTTCCGGCGTGGCAGGCCCGCCTTCGCCAAGGGTCTACGGCGTGGCAGGCAGGAATGTCCCCCCTCCGTTACCTCCTGTTCCGACGAAGCCGGAACTCTTAGCGTTCTTGGCGAGCTTTGCGAGAGTCCTTCTTCCTTTTCTTCCCTCTCTGTGTTCTCTGTGCTCTCTGTGGTGGTTTATATCAGGGACGCCACACTAACATCCCCAAGATGACCGCCAGACCCAAACTGCCCTCGTCGATCTTCATAAAAGGCGCTTCAGTGCACAATTTGCGCCATATCGATGTGACGATTCCACGAGGCCAACTGGTCGTCATCACCGGGGTGAGTGGATCCGGTAAATCCTCCCTGGCTTTCGATACCCTCTACGCGGAAGGTTACCGCAAGTACGTCGACAGCCTTTCCATCAAGGCTCGGCGTTTATTGGAACAAATCAAACGTCCCGAGGTGCAATACATCCGCGGATTGTCCCCCGTGATTGCCATCGAGCAAAGAAGTGGAGCCGATAACAATCCCCGTTCCACGGTGGGTTCGGTGACGGAAATCGCCGACTACGCGCGGTTGTTATGGGCGGTCAAGGGAGTGTCCCGTTGCCCCAAGGACGGTGGCAGGATCGTGCGCCGTTCCCTGGAAGATTGTCTGAAACGAATCGAAGAGGAACCCGGGGGAAGTCGCATGCTGATTTTGGCGCCCTACCTCGATCAGAAAACCTCCCTGGCCCGTGTGGAAATCCCCAAACTGCGGCAACGCGGTTTTTCACGGGTTCGTTTGAACGGCAAGATCCAACTGCTGGACGAGCCGGACCTGATTCCAAGGGGCACGAAGCGGATAAAACTCGATCTGGTCATCGACCGGGTGGTGGTGAACCGAAAGCAGCGTAGTCGGATTGCGGACTCGCTCGAGTTGGCTTTTCAGGAGGGCAACGACCGCGCCCTTTTGTTGTTCCAGAATGGTCGCGACGCTCCCCTGCGCGAGGTTCCCTTGAGTCGGAACCTGAGTTGTGAGGTATGCGGGACACTGTATGAGGCCATAACCCCGCGCCATTTTTCCTACAACCACCGGGAAGGCACCTGCCGGACGTGCGACGGACTGGGAAGGACCCTTCAATTTGTTCCCGAATTGTTGGTCCCGGACCCGGACAAGTCGGTGCGCAAGGGGGCGGTAAAGCCGTGGCGAATCGGATCGCGCAAGATGATCATAGGGAGAAATGCGCTATTGAAGCAGCTTGCCGAGCAGGTTCCCTTCGATCCGACGATGCCGTGGCGGGATCTCGATGATGAAGTAAAGCGACTCATCTTCTGGGGATCGGGTGAAAAGACCTACCTCTTCAAATTGAGACCTGGCAGGAGTAAGCCGCAACCGGCACCCTTCGAGGGGGTCATGCCTGAACTGGCTCGAACGTTCCGCCAATCGAGCAGCGCCGGTTACCGGGCCCGCTTGATGGCCTATCAGGTCAGTCAACGTTGCGAGGATTGCCAGGGGAGGCGGTTGAATGCCAGGGTTCGCAACGTAACCATTGCCGGCCTGAGTTTCGATCAATTCATGGCCCAACCCATCGACCAGGCGCGCGATTGGCTATCCCGGCAAATTCCCGGTTGGAAGCGGGTAGAACCCCTCAAGGAAATTGTCAACGGCCTGGAAAAGAGGTTGGGATTTATCAATGAAGTGGGCTTGGGTTACCTGAACCTGGATCGCGAATACAGCACTTTGAGCGGTGGCGAGGCCCAGCGCGTGCGCTTGGCCACCCAACTGGGCATGGGGCTGATCGGGGTGATTTACATTCTGGATGAACCGACTATCGGCCTGCATCCGTTCGACAATGCGAAACTCATTCGGATGTTGCTGGAACTGAGGGACCGGGGAAATGCCGTGGTGGTGGTAGAGCATGACGCGGAGACCATCAAGCATGCCGATACCATCATCGAGTTGGGTCCGGGGGCAGGAATCGAGGGCGGGAGTCTGTTGTTTGCGGGAACCCCTGGGGAATGTGAACAATCCCCCAAATCGAGAACCGGCCCATTTTTATCCGGGGCCATGGCCGTGATCAAGAATAGCCCTGTCCGGGCTGCCGATGGGCGCACAGTCGAGATTCTGGGAGCGCGGGAACACAACCTGAAGTCCATCGACGTTGCCATCCCGGTGGGGTTGCTGACTTGCGTGACCGGGGTATCGGGTTCCGGCAAATCGACCCTGGTCAACGATATCCTGGCCAACGCCGCCGCTTTCAAGTTGAACCGCGCCAAAACCATTCCGGGCAAACATGCCCGCATCCTGGGCCTGGAGCATTTTACCAAAGCCGTGCGGGTGGATCAGTCCCCCATTGGGAGATCGCCCCGTTCCAATCCGGCTACCTACATAAAGCTCTTCGATCAGCTACGGCAGGTGTTCGCCAAATGTCCCCTTTCCAAGGTGCGGGGCTACAAACCCAGCCGTTTCAGTTTCAACGTCAGGGGTGGGCGGTGCGAACGCTGCAAGGGGGCCGGTGTGATAAAGCTCGATATGCAATTCTTGGCCGATACCTACGTGGAATGCCCGAGTTGCAACGGAAAACGATACAACCGCGAAACCCTGGAAGTGAGGTTCAAGGGATTTACCATAGCAGATATACTGGATATGACCGTGCGGGAAGCCTTGGGGGTCTTTGCAAAATTTCCCAGGGTTCGTCGGAAATTGGAAACTCTGGAGAAGGTGGGATTGGGTTATATCAAACTGGGTCAACCCGCTACGACCTTGTCGGGCGGGGAAGCTCAACGCATTAAACTATCCCTCGAACTCAGCCGCCGGGAGCATGGCGCCTCCCTCTATATTTTGGACGAACCTACCACGGGACTGCATTGGATCGATATCCAGTTGCTCATGGATTTGCTCTTTTCCTTGCGCGATAAGGGGAATACGGTGATCATTATCGAGCACAATCTCGACGTCATCAACCTGGCCGACTGGATTGTTGATCTCGGGCCCGGGGGAGGCAATGATGGTGGCAACCTGATTTTTTGCGGTCCTCGGGAGGGTTTGGAAGGTTGCAAAACCTCATTGACCGGTAAAATGTTGAAGGCATCCGACAAACTACGGCCATGAACATGGTTTTGGAATCAGTAGGCAGGATCGCTCATCCCGGAGAATGGATGGCAAAAAGGTTTTGGAGGTGGATAGGGTTCCTTATCCTTACCATGTGCGGGACGGCAACGGCCAAGTTGAATGTGCAATGGCCTACTGATCATCCCCCGCGCGATTTGCGGAATTCCTTTTTCTCCCTCCTGCAGCCAACCGAGTCGAACGATATCCAATCCGGCAACTTTGGTTGCGTGCGCTCGGGGGGAGCGCAGTTTCACGAAGGCATCGACTTGAAGTCTTTTTCGCGAGATGCCCGAGGTGAGTCCACCGACAAGGTTCGTTCGATTCTCCCGGGAAGAGTGGTCTATACCAATGGGCAAGCCCACAAATCCACTTTCGGCCGCTACGTTGTGATAGCTCACACGGATGGGGAAATGACCTTTCTGAGCCTTTATGCGCATTTGCGTTCCATAGAAGGTGGAATTTCCCGGGGATCCCGGGTCGCAGCCGGACAAAAGATTGCCACCATGGGCCGCTCGGCTTCCTACACCATTCCCCGCCACCGGGCTCATTTGCACTTCGAAGTTTGCCTGCTGTTAACGGACCGCTTTCAGAGTTGGTATGACTGGAAGGAATTCCCCGACGACAACTTTCACGGAATCTACAACGGCATTAACCTCGTGGGTATCGATCCGATGGCTTTTTTTCAGGAAATGAAATGGGGCAAGGGGCAGGGGGTTCGCTCCGTTCTGGAGAAAGAGCCCACCGCGTTTTCCATCGCGGTGGGGACGCGGCAAGTTCCGGACTTTGTGCGCCGGTATCCGGCTTTGCTGAACGGCTCCATTCCAAGGACCGGGTTGGCGGGTTGGAAAGTCGATTTCACCTGGTATGGGGTTCCAAAAAGGTGGACCCCGTTGATTTTCAAAGGCGATCTCACCACCAACGGTAAGGTCGCCCTGCAAGGCTATGATTCCAAGCTGATAGCAAACAAGCGTTGCAGGGATTTGTTGCGATTTCGCAATGGCAAACCCACCATCGGGCCCGAGTTGGAATCCATCCTCCAGTTATTGTTCGGTTTCCGCTGAGATTCTGGATGCTGGATGCATGATGCTTGATCTTCCTTTTCTTGGCGTCCTTGGCGTGCTTTGCGAGAGTCCTTCTTTCTTCACCCTCAATCGATCACGATCACGATTAATTTTTAAAGCCCTCTGGCCATGGCGCGTTGGCGCACGACCTCGAACAGGCAAATCCCGGTGGCTACGGAAATGTTCAGACAGGGGACGGAGCCTTGCATGGGCAATCTGGCCAGCTCGTGGCAGGTATCCATGGTCAGGCGACGCAAGCCGCTGCCTTCCGAACCCATGACAATGCCCACGGGCCCGGTCAGGTCGAGATCATAGAGTTCCCGGGTAGCCTGGTCGGAGGTCCCGACGAGAAGGAGTCCGGCCTCCTTCAGCTTCTTCATGGCCCGGGCCAGGTTGGTCACCTGGATTACGGGAATGGCTTCAGCCCCCCCGCATGCCACGCGGCGGACGGTCTCCGTAACCGAGGCCGCTTTATTTTTCGGAGTGACCACAGCTGTGACCCCCGCCGCGTCAGCCGTGCGCAAACATGCCCCCAGGTTGTGAGGGTCCTCGATGCGATCGAGAAGGAGGACGCAAGCGTTGGGTCGGTCGGCGATTTCTCGCCAAAGTTCCTCCAGGGACATTCGAGGCACGGGCGCATGCAGATCGGCGTATTTGCTTTCACGCAATCGTATTCCGGATCTGGGGCGACGTCGGGGCATGTTGATTGCATTGAGGAAAGCGCCTTTGTAAAAGCGGATCAACTTTTGATTGGATGGAGAGGGGAGAAGTTCGCAAAGCTCACGAATTAGGAATGAGGAATTAGGAATTGGGAATTGGGGGAAGAAGGAGTGATGGAGTGGAGGAAAGATGGAGTCTATTACGCCAACGGCGTTAAACTCCTACAGTTTCGTAATAGGTTATCAATAGATGCTGGGGAGAGAGGACTCTCGCCAAGCTCGCCAAGAGCAAAGAAGGAAAGGTGAGGGGACATTCCTGTCCCCTGACATGTCTTTCGGGCGGGGGACAGGAATGTCCCCCCTCCGTTATTTTTCACGATCACGATCACGATAAACCTTTGTGCCTTTGTGCCTTTGTGCCTTTGTGCCATCTCGCCTTGGCGAGATCCCATTCCTGATTGGCGCCTCCGTTTGGCGCTTGCTGTGGGAAGGGAAATGGGCGAGGATGAACCGGTCGTGAGGTCCAAGCCAGATCGCCGCCAGTTTCTCAAAACCTGTGCCGCCACCGGAGCCATGTGGGGATGGGGGCATTTGGGCATTCATCCGAAAATTCCCAGTCTGGGTGCGGCGGAATCGAGGTTTCCCTCGAAGTTCGTGCAGTTCCGCCCGGAAATCGAGCCCTTGGTGCGCTTGTTGGAGGACACTCCCCGTTCCCGTCTCCTGGAAGAGGTGGCTTTCCGTATCAATGCGGGCACCCGTTACCGGGAAGTTTTGGCGGCCCTGTTTCTGGCCGGGGTGCGCAATATTCAGCCCAGACCGGTCGGATTTAAATTTCATGCCGTCCTGGTGGTGAACTCCGCTCACCTGGCAAGTTTGAATTCTCCCGACTCGGACCGTTGGCTCCCCATATTCTGGGCTCTGGATTATTTTAAATCCTCCCAGGCCCGGGACGAAATGCAGGGAGACTGGACGTTGTCCGAGGCGGATGAATCGAACTTGCCATCTTCAGGCGAGGCAAAGGGTCTATTTATCGAAGCCATGGACCAGTGGGACGAGGCCAAATCCGACTTGGCCATAACCTCCCTGGCCCGAAGCACGGACCGGCGAGACCTCTTCAATCTATTTTGCCGCTACGGCGCACGGGATTATCGCGATATCGGTCACAAGGCCATTTATGTGGCGAATGGGTGGAGGACCTTGCAAACCATAGGATGGCAACACGCCGAACCGGTTCTGCGGTCCTTGGCATATGCCTTATTGGAACGGGGTAGAGGTAATCCGGCCGAGAATGATTATTTAGCCGACAGGCCCGGAAGAAGCAATTTGTCCGCCTTGAAGCAAATTCGCCAAGGCTGGCTCGGGGGAGAAACCAGGATCGAAGCCACGCGCGATCTTTTACAGGTGCTTCGCCATGGCAACTGGCAAGATGCCAGCGGCAAGGTGATGGAGCTGCTCAACGGTGGGATCGATCCCCAATCGATCTGGGACGCTCTGTTCCAGCACGCCGCCGAAATGATGATGCGGCGGCCCGGCATCGTTTCCTTGCATGCCTGTACCAGCACCAACGCGATTCACTTTTTGTATCGGAACACCACCAGCGACGAGATGAGGCGATTCCTCATCTTGCAGAACGCAGCCTTCCTGACACTCTTTCGCCGATCCGGGGGGGTAGGGGACGGTGTCTCCATTGAAAGTTTCGACCCCGCCGAAGGCCGGCCCGGTATCGAGGATATCTTTGATAGTTTGGGAAATAACCGGCTGGAGGCAGCGCGGAAGTCGCTGGCATTTTTGCAGCAGTCCGGGGACCCGCGTGCGTTTGTCGAAGCCGCACAACGCATGATTTACCTCAAGGGCAGAGATTCCCACGATTACAAGTTCAGTTCTGCCATGCTGGAAGATTTTCACCACCTGTCGCCGGGGTTGAGGGCGAGGTTCCTTTCGGCTCTCGTATTCTGGATGGATGGAAGCGACCTGCCGGACAACAAATTGGTGGCCCGCACCAGGGCGGCGTTTTCATGAACGGTATGGTTTGAAGGCCTATGCTCGAAGTTAAACGTTTACGCGACACCGGTTTATTCTGCGCCATCAGCTTTCTTCTTTTGGCGGTTGCCGTGATGGGAGGCGCCGAGCAGAGGCCGAATGTCCTCATGATTTGCATCGATGACCTCAATGATTGGGTCGGTTATCTGGGGGGACATCCGGATGCGCGGACACCGCAAATGGATGAACTGGCCGCGCAAGGCCGGGTTTTTTCCAATGCCCATTGCTCGGTGCCGGTATGCTCGGCTTCGCGGGTCAGCATCTTCTCGGGTTTGCATGCCACAACCCACGGCAGTTATGAGATCGGACCCGATTACCATTCCATCGAACGCTTGCGAAACGTTCCAACCATGCACCGTTATTTCAAGGATCATGGTTACATCACCCTGAGTGGCGGAAAAGTGCTTCACAGCGGTTTTAAAGGGTTTGTCGCCGATGATATCGATCAATCCATTGGCGAGCGGTCGGGTGGACCGAGACCTGCGCGTCCCATAAACTGGGAGCCCCAGGTTTGGGATTGGGCCCCTTTCCCCCAATCCGACGAGGAGATGTTTGATTATCAACTGGCCCGAGCGGCGGCGGAGGCCTTGCAGAAGGACTACGACCAACCTTTTTTCATTTCGGTGGGGTTTTCCCGCCCTCACGTGCCCCTGTATGTTCCACCCAAGTGGTTCGATCTCTTCGACCCCGATGTCCTCGCTTTGCCGCGCGCCCCCAGAGAGGATTTGGAGGACATCCCGGACAACTTCAAATCCATGGATCAGGTGGCGCCGACCCATGGCATGATTCTGGAGGCAGGATTGTGGCGCGGATTTGTCCACGCCTACCTGGCCTCGGTCAGTTTTACCGATCATTGCGTGGGAACCGTCCTGGCGGGGCTTCGCGACAGTCCTCACGCTGGACAAACCCTGGTGGTCCTTTGGAGCGACCATGGATTTCACTTGGGGGAAAAGCAACATTGGGCCAAACGCACCCTCTGGGAGGAGTCTACCCGCGTCCCCTTTATCATAGTCGGCCCGGGTGTCGAGCCGGGAGAGCATTGCCGGGAGGCGGTCAGCCTGCTCGATGTCTATCCCACGCTCGTGGAAATGTGCGGATTGCCCCGGAATCCTCTGCTCGAAGGCATCAGTGTCGTCCCGCAGATTGAAGATCCCGCAACCCCCCGCTCCAGCCCGGTCATTACCTCGAGTTACCAGGGCAATCATGCCATCCGCAGTCGGGATTGGCGTTACATTCGTTACCGGGATGGCGCCGAGGAACTCTACCATCACCAAGTCGATCCCGGGGAGTTCAGAAACCTCGCTGACGACCCGGGTTTCGCCGCGGTCAAAAGCAGGTTGGGGAAGTGGATACCCCGAAACGCCGCCCCGGAAGTGATCCCCCTGGAAACCCGGCTCGTGGAACGGGAAAAGCGAAAAGCGCGCTTACTGCAAAACCGGCCCGTCGGAGACTGACCCAATGGCGGTTGCGATGGGAAGAGTGGACTCTCGCAAAGCTCGCCAAGAACGCTAAGAAGTAAAGGAGAGGGGACAAGTTCGCAAAGCTCGCGAATTAAGAATTAGATTAAAAATCGCCGCTACGCGGCTGGATGCCTGCGGCAACAGGATGGCACTCCGTGCTAACAGGAAAATTATTAAAAAATCCTGTTCGCGAAGCGATCCTGTTCCGGCGAAGCCGGATCAAGCGAAGCGTTGTTAATTAAATTCCTCCTTCATCCTTCTTCCTTCATCCTTTCCTTGGGGTCAATCTCTCCAGCGGCGGTGGCCCCAGATATACTGGTCGGGGGCCTGTCGAATGGCTTCTTCCAGGTATCGGGTCAATTGGATCAGGATGGAACGGATGTCCTCGTTCTTATTGCCACTGGGAGGGCATTGAATGAGATGAGACGTGGAAATTTCGAACTTCCGGGGACCGAGCCTTCTGCAGGCCCCGAAGCAGAGAGGGGCCCGGGTGACCAGGTGAAGCATGGCCACCGTCTTGAAGGTGGCGGCAGGGTGTCCGAAAAAATCGATCATCATGTTGTGGGTTGCGGCGTGCTGATCAAAGAGCAGGGCCAGGATTTCCTTGTTTTCCAACACTTCCAGAAAGCGCGCCGAATTGCTGTCGCGTTTGGGGATGGGGCGGAACCGGTGGGAGGATTTCCGGCTTTGCACCAGCTTCTCCATGCGGGGATTGTTCATTTGCCGGGTGATTCCGACCACGGGCTTGTAACGGGAAAGAAAATGAGCCGCAATTTCCCAATTCCCAAAGTGTCCCGAGGCCATGATCAGGCCCTGATCCGGGTTTTCCAGGGCGGCCAGAACATCCGGTTTTATCCTTAGTTCGACGTGATCCCGGAAACTTTCACCGGTGAGAAACTGGTGGGACCGGAGGGATTCGACTATCACCAGCGCCATGTGGCGAGTGGCTCCCCTGGCCATGGCGAGGGCCCGCTTCGGGTCGGTTTCAATTCCGCTACGGACAATATTGTCGCGCGCCACCTTGCGCCGCCGGTGGTCGAATACCCACCAGAGACTGCCGGCGCCTCGGGCCACCAGACAGGATATGGCGAAGGGCAGGGTATCGACGAGCAGGAGTAGAATGCGGGCCAGGCAGTACTCGATGAAATGACGGATGCTCTTCAAGCGCCTCTATCGATCAGCAGTGAAGCCATTTCCCCAATGTTTCTAATCGAGGTGATGTCCTTTGCTTCCAGGCGCACCCCGAGCTCTTGTTCGACGTCGTAAAGAAGGTCTAGAATGGTGAGCGAATCCAGCCCCAGGGAATCGATAGTCGAGTGGGGACCGTACCTGCTCCAGTCGATTTCCTCCATTGCCGAAGTTTCCATGATTTCCCGCAACTTCCTCAAGATCGCTTCCGCTTTTTCTTTTTCGTTCATGGATAGGTATCAAGTGGTGGGGCCCACGATAAGCACCCCGTTGGAACCGCCGAAACCGAAACTGTTTT
This sequence comes from Opitutales bacterium, assembly GCA_965204545.1. GTDB lineage: Bacteria > Verrucomicrobiota > Verrucomicrobiia > Opitutales > UBA2995 > JAABVD01. The sequence continues at coordinate 3,467,621 of CBDBFA010000003.1, forward strand.
TCATGGCAGGCCCACGGTTTATGGACACGGGTTCGTTTCCGACAAGGTTCAAGTTACAGGCCGGATCGGGATTTTCAAGGTTGAGATTCGGCGGCGCCATGCCGCGTTCCAGAGCCAGCATGGTGATGATCGTTTCCAAAATTCCGGATGCTCCCAGGACGTGTCCCAAATAACTCTTATTGGCCACGACCGGAATCCGGTCGGCGGCAGGGCCGAAAACGGCGCGCACCGACTGGCTTTCCGTGGCGTCGTTGCTGTGTGTCGCGGTGCCGTGGGCGTTGATCAAGGCAATTTCCCCCGGCTGGAGGCCGGCGTCGTCCAAGGCCATGCGGATGGCCTTGGCCTGGCCTTCCACGCTGGGGCGGGTTATGTGCGATGCGTCCGAGGATTCCCCGTAACCGAGGATTTCCCCGCGAATTCCGGCCCCTCTGGCCAAAGCGCCTTCGAGCGTTTCCAGGACAAGGGCTCCGGCCCCTTCCCCGAGGACGGTTCCCCGCCGATCTTCGGCAAAGGGACGGCATGCTTTGGCCGGATCTTCGATACGGGAAAGGACCCCGATATTGTTCCACACTCCGAAGAAGAAGGGGTCGAAGAATCCGTCAGACCCTCCGCACAGCACCTTTTCGGCGTAACCGTCCCGTATCATGCGGAAGGCCGTTCCCATGGCATTGGCGGCCGAGTTACAGGCCGATACGACCACGTAGTTGGACCCGGTCAACTTGAACTGCATGGAAACCCCGGCTGAAATGGCATTGTACATGCATCGGGGTACCGTTGTAGGGCGCATACCTCTCGGGCCTTTCTCAAAAAATTTGGAAAAGGCGTTGAAATGGCTTTGGGCGCTTCCCACCCCGGTTCCGAACAGGACGGCGACATCCTGTTCCGACCACGGTGGCTTCCGTGTAATGAGCCGGGCTTGGGCAAGGGCATCCCAGGCCACTACCACGGCCAGATCCAAGGCGCGGTCGATGGGGCGGCGGCGCAATTCCTTTAGTTTTCCCTCTACCAGTCCTTCCGGCACCTCCGCTCCAATGCGGATCTTGTAACCGGTGGTGTCGAAGGCCCGCAAATGTCCGATTCCACTTTTTCCCGCCATGAGGTTTTTCCAGATTTCCCTTTCCTCTATGCCCAGGGCGCAGGCGATACCCATGCCCGTCACCACGACGCGGCGCGGTGAAAAGGGATGAGAGCTGGATCGGTCAGGCATGGCTCTATCCGTACATGAACTGGCCTCCGTCCACGTGAATCACTTGCCCGGTAAGGTAGGAAGCTTCCTCGGAAAGGAGAAATGCCACCACATTGGCCACATCCTCCGGCTTGCCCAATCGCTTTAGGGGAATAGCCAGATTCCTGATATTTTCCTCGGTCAATCCCTCCGTCATATCCGTATCCACCATGCCGGGTGAGACCGCGTTGCACCGTATGCCGAAACGGGCCGCTTCCAGGGCAAAACTGCGGGTCAAACTGATGAGGCCGGCCTTGGAGGCGGCGTAATCGGCCCCCATCATCCGCCCGGGTCCATGGGCCGCCAGGGATGCTATATTGACGATCGAACCGGATCGGGCCCGGCGCATCAATGGATAAGCGCTACGGCAAGCCACGAAGGCGGATTCGAGGTTCAGTTGTTGGGTGGCCCGCCAGTCCTCCAAATTGAGACCGCGGAAAGCTACGGCCCGGCCGGCTCCGGCGTTATTTACCAAACCGTCGAGCCGTCCCCCTCGCTGAAAGACGGATTCGACCAATCGGCCCGCCGCTTCCGGATCGGATAAATCGGCCGAAACGGGAATAGTCCGGCCGGGATGGATGGCGGAGCAGACTTTTTCGACCCGGGCCAGGGCCCTGCCGTGAACGGCGACGGTTGCGCCTCTTGCCGCCAGCGTCTCCGCGATGGCTCTTCCAATGCCTCGGGTGGAGCCGGTAACAAGGATTACTTGTCCACTAAGGGTTGGGGCCATGCGTTTGCAGAAGGATAGTTGATGGGTAAACGGGCTCCGAGGTAGGACTCCCTAGTATGGACACCAGTTGGGGTCAGTCGTTGATTTTTGACATGTCCTCATGTTGAAAATAAATGACTGACCCCTTTGCGCCTGCCTTCCTTCTCCGAGGACCCCCTCTGTTCCTAAAATTCGGCCTCGGGGCTCTCGAAGTAGTGGACGTTCTTTTCGTTCACGTTATATTGGTGCTGGGCTTCGCTGAACTCCTCGCGGACTTGTTTGGCGTACTCGGGGTCCAGGTTGTCGAGGTGTTCCAGCGTTTTCCCCGCCTCGGCCATGAATGCCTGGAATTGCTGATGCCGGTACTCTTCTTTGGCGCGCTCTTCCTGGGAACGGCCGATCAAGGGTATGGTCCAGCGGTTCAAAATATTGTTTTCAAAGTCCGTGTAATAGGATTCGGAGAGGTAACGGCCTCCGGAAGCCGGGTCGATCTTTTCGAGGTTTTTGATTTCCGACATCCGCATGAGCGGTGAATAGAGTTCGCTCACGCGATGCTCCTTCAGATCCACCGTATCGAGTCCCTCTTCTTCCTCAGAAGTTTCGCTTCCGGATCGGCCCCGGTTTTCCTTGTTCCTCTCCATTATCATGGCTTCGATGGCGGCTTGCCGTTCCGCCTCTTTCTGTTGGGCCGACTTTAGCGGGGTATCATTCCGGACCTCAGCCTCTTTGGCTTCTGGCTGGGGCTTTTCCCACTTGTATTTCGAGATAAGATAGTCGGAAACGGTGGAGGTCTTGAATCCCTCTTCATTGGGTTCTCCCTGGGCCATAAGCCCCAATGGAATGAGCGGGATGAGTAGTAATTTCACATGCGCTGGCAATTTCATGGGAAGGGTTCGGGAAGATTAAGCAAAGGTATAACGACCAAAGTTTCAAGAGCGAGTTCAAGAAAATCTGAAGGGGCGCTAGTGTGGCGTCCCTGAAATAAACTACCACAGAGAGCACAGAGAGGGAAGAAAAGGAAGAAAAGGCTAAAGGCTAAAGGTTAAAAGTGCTGAATTTAATCGTGATCGTGATCGTGATCGTGATCGTGATCGATTGATTATGAAGAAGAAGGGATCTCGCAACCGTGCTTCGCAATGCTACCCAGGTAAAGAAGATCGCGCGGACGCAAAGAGGTCCCGGCTTCGTCGGAACAGGATTTAAATAAAACAACGCTTCGCTTGATGCCTGCGGCAACAGGATGGCACTCCGTGCCAACAGGAAATTAGAAAATAGCCGTAAAACGCACAAAAAACACAAAATTCCTCATTCCTAATTCCTAAATGGCGCGCCTCAGCGCGCCTTTCCTCTCTGTGTTCTCTGTGATCTCTGTGGTTATTCTCCCCTCTTCTTTCCTTCTTCCGCCTCAGGCCGTGCCTAGGTGGATGGAGACGATGCCCAGGGTCATGGGGAGGGCGATGACGTTGAGGAAGCCCGCTTTCCGCAATTCCAAGGTTAGGCCCCTTCGGTGCGGAAAATCCATGATGGTGCCACCCAGGTAGTCGTATGCCTCCGGCCGGCCCGTGACCCAACCGGCCAGAACGGGGAGCACATGTTTCAGATAGGCATGATAGAAGGGGCGAAACCACCGGTAGGGTTGGGAAAACTCCAGGATGAACAGTTTCCCGCCCGGGCGCAGGATGCGCAAAATTTCCCCCAGACCTCGGGAACGGTTTTCCAGATTGCGAATCCCGAAGGCCACGGTTACGGCATCCACCGAATCGCTTTCCAGTGGGAGGTCGAGAATATCGGCCCATTCGAAGCGGACGGCCGGAACGGGTTTCTGCTGCAGGCGTTTCCGTTCGGCTTCGTCTAGCATGGGTTGGCAAAAATCCAGTCCTTGCACCTCCGTTTGAACTCCCAGCTTTCTTTTCAAGGCAAAGGCCACGTCCCCGCTTCCCGTGGCCAGATCGACCACGTTGTTCGGATTGGCTCGTTTAACCTGCTCCACCAAGGCCTTCCGCCACCAGAAATCGATTCCCCAGCTCAAGAGATGATTAGACAGATCGTAGCGTTTGGCGATCCGGCCGAACATCTTGCGAACGGCCTCTGCTTCAGGCATGGGAAGAGGAGGATTGCTTTTTCTTGAAGCTTTCCACTACCCATTTGGACAATTCCGCATCCGGATTATCCACTGCCTCAGGGGTGATGAGAAAGCGGGTTTTGCCCGAGTTGCGCGCCACGATTTTCAATCCGTGCTCGTAGTCCTTGAACAACTGTTCGCAGAGGGAATTGGTGGATCGGTCTTCATCGACCGCCTTAGCTACCAGCTTTTCGCAGGCCTCTTTGGAGAATTCGAGTTCGAGACCGTGTTTCCGGCGAAAATTGCGCTGAAATTCCTCTACCCGTTTAAACAGAAAGACGTTCAAGGCTTCCGGATTATTCTTGAGCAGGTCGGCCAAGGCCTTGTTGGGATCCTCTACCGTTTTGGTGGTGACTTCAAAATTATGAATGAGAGTGGAGGAGAGTTCGAATTTGAAATCGCGGAATGTTTTTTCCAAAACCGTCATTAGTCCGCGGGCCCCGGTCTTTTCCTTGGCGGCAAGACGGGCGATTTCCAATATGGCCTCATCGCTAATGGTAAAGTCGATGTTGTAACCCTTGAAATCGCGCCTGTATTGATCGAGAATGCTACCCTCGGAATTCTTGAGAATTTCGGCCAGATCTTCGGCCGACAGGGGTTCGCAGGCCACGCGAACCGGGAGGCGCCCGATAAATTCGGGTTCGAACCCGAAGTCGATGAAGTCTTTTGTTTGAGTGAGCTTGAGAAAGTGGGAATCCTTTTCTTCCTTCCGCTCCTGGGAAAATCCGATTTGGCTGCGGTCGAGCCGCTTTTTCACGTTTTCGGCCAGTTTGTCAAAGGCCCCGGATACGATGAACAAAATGTTTTTGGTGCTGAGAGTGCGCTTATGGTTCTTTCCTCCGCGGCTCATTTCCATCATGGCCTTCATTTGTCCCATCATATCGTGCGGACTGAACAGGTTTACCTCCGCATCTTCCATGAGTTTGAGCAAGTTGATTTGAACGCCGCGTCCGGAAACGTCCTTGCCCGCCATGTTGCCGTGGCCGGAAATCTTGTCGATTTCATCGATATAGATAATGCCGTACTGGGCCAGTTCGGCATTTTTATTTGCCAATTTGTAGAGATCCCGGACCAGGTCCTCCACGTCCGCGCCCACATAGCCGGTTTCGCTGAATTTGGTGGCATCGGCCTTGACGAAGGGCACGCCAATGAGCTTGGCGATGTTGCGCATGAGGTAGGTTTTCCCGACCCCGGTCGGGCCTAGAAGGAGAATATTCTGCTTATGGTATTCCTTGTCCGCCAATTGGGGGTCCTCAAGGCACTGGCGCACTTGGTTGTAGTGATCGCAGATAGCCACGGAGAGCACTTTTTTTGCTTCGGTCTGGCTGATGACGAAGCGGTCCAGGTAATCGCGAATCTCCTTGGGTTTGCGATTGAAGGCTCGGATCCGGCGCAAGACCTCGGTTTCTTTTTGGGCCCCCTCCGGTGGCGTTTGGGGCGGAGCAGCCTGTTGTTGGGAGACGTAAGGCGTTACCGTAATATTGGGATTTCCCGCCTTCAAAATTTCCTGCAGTTGCTTTTGAATCTCCTCGAAAGGATTTTTTGTGTCTTTGTCACTCATACACTTGTAAAATTACCGAATAAATTTTTCTTTGCCATTGACGAATGAAAAACGCATTCTTTCATTAAAATTCCATTATTTTGAAACTGAGCGAACTACCTTATGCCAGACAATTTGACGAAGCGAGACATCGTTCTGGATATTTACCAGAGAACCATTTATCCACAGAAGGAGGTAAAGGAGGTCGTTCAAATGACTTTGGATGTAATCGCTCGATCCTTGAGCCAGGGCCGGAATGTGGAACTGAGAAATTTTGGCGTCTTCGACCTTCAGATCCGCAAAGCGCGGGTAGGCCGCAATCCAAACAGGCCGGAAATAGACGTGGTCATTCCCAGGAGGGCTGTGGTCAAGTTCAAGGTGGGAAAAGACCTTAAAGCAAAATTGAAGGAATTGAACCTGGACGACCTCTGATCCTGAATGGGGGTTGCCCAGCGGACTTCCGCCCATTTTTCCCAATGTTTAATACCTTGCCTGGATTCAGGGATTTCTACCCTGAAGATTGTGCCGTGCGCAACCACCTCTTCCGGGTTTGGCGCCGGGCCGCGCTATCCTTCAACTTCAAGGAGTGCGACGGCCCCATACTGGAAACCCTGGCATTGTTCAAGGAGAAGTCGGGTGATGAAATTGTCGCTCAGCTCTTTGCCTTCACCGACCGGGGTGGTAGGGAGGTGGCGCTGCGACCGGAGATGACCCCGAGCCTGGCCCGCATGGTGGCGGCCCGGGCCCAGGCCATGAAGCGGCCCATAAAGTGGTTTTGCATCGGGGAGCATTTTCGCTACGAGCGCCGGCAAAAAGGGCGATTGCGTTCCTTCTATCAATTCAATGCCGATATTTTTGCCGAAGCCGGTCCCGGCGCCGACGCCGAGGTCATAGCGGCGCTCATTCACACCCTCAGGATGATGGGCCTCGGCAGTGACGATTTTGTCGTCCGTATCAGTGACCGGGATTTGTGGATTCTCTATTTGAGAAGCCTGGGTCTGGGGGAGAAAACCATCTTGGCCCTGCTCGGCCTGATCGACAAAAGGGAACGTATGTCGAGGAAAGAGGCGCTGGAACGGTTGCGGCCGATCTTCCAAGGCTCCGCGGAAGATTTCCTTTTCAAAGTGGAGACTCTGACACGGGCGAGAGAGATGAAGGGCCTTTCCACGTTTTTCAATGCCCACGTGTCCGGAAGCGAATTGCGCGATGCAGTGAAGAAGCGTTTATCGTCCTGGGCCGAATTGCTCGACCGGCTGGAAAAAATGGGTTTGGGCGACTGTATTTGCATCGACATGGGTATTGTGCGGGGCCTGGCCTACTATACGGGGTTTGTTTTCGAGGCTTTCGACAGGGGGGGAGAACACCGGGCCATCGCCGGAGGGGGCCGCTACAACCACTTGGTGAAAAAGCTGGGCGGCCCCGAAATGCCCGCGGTGGGCTTTGCCATGGGCGATGTGGTGATAGGGGATATACTCTCCCAAAAAGGGTTGCTGCCCAGTCGGTCGCAAAGGCCGGATCTATTTTTCATAATGGGGAAAGGTGAACCGGCGGCTGTGGCTCTGAGCCAACTTCAGGACCTGCGCCGGGCCGGTTTAAGCGTGGAATACCCCCTTCGACCGGTGGCCTTTGGCAAGCAGTTCAAGGCAGCCCATGAAAGCGGAGCCGGCCTGGCCGTCATTTTGGGAGAAGATGAAGTGGGAAAAGGGGTGGCCAAGATAAAGCATCTCGGGAGCGGGGAAGAGGAGGAGACCCCTTTGCAGGATTTAGTGGCGAAATTGAGCGATCGCTGCAGCTAGTGTGGGGTTCATAAATAAACAACCACAGAGATCACAGAGACCACAGAGGGGGAAGCGCCCAAGGGCGCGAATTAGGAATTAGATTAAACATCGCCGCTATGCGGCTGGATGCCTGCGGCAACAGAATGACACTCCGTGCCAACAGGAAAATTATTAAAAAATCCTGTTCGCGAAGCGATCCTGTCTCGGCAAAGCAGGATCAAGAGAAGCGTTGTTTAAAAAATCCGTTTCATCCGTGTAATCCGTGGTTTCTCTTCTCTTCACCCCATCACTCCATCACTCCACCATTCCATCATTCCTGCCCTTCTCTCGATCAAGATCAAGATCACGATTAATGGCGTACCTTGAGCCATGAGCCTTTTTCCTTCAGCCTTCTTCCTTCTTCCTTCTTCCTTTCCCTCTGGGCCCTCTGTTCTATTTCGTCGTTGCAATTGAAAAAGGGGATCGGTGTATTCATCCGTTTTTCCGGACCATAGTGAATGAAAATCATAGTCGCAGACAGAATTGCTGCCAGCGGGGTAGAGTATCTGCAAAGGCAGGATGATTTTGAGGTGGTGGAGGCCTATGGGTCTTCTCCGGAAGAGGTATTGCAACTGGCCCGGGACGCTTCCGCCTTCGTCGTGCGCAGTGAAACCAGGATAACGGCCGAAGTTATTGATGCCGCCCCCGAATTGAAGGTAGTGGGGCGGGCCGGGGTCGGTGTGGACAACATCGATATTGAAGCCGCTTCGCAAAAGGGAGTGGTGGTCATGAATGCCCCCGGGGGCAACACCGTTGCCACGGCGGAATTGACCTTTACCCACATCCTTTGCGGAGCTCGTCAGATAGCCCAGGCCGATGCCTCCATGAAGGCGGGAAAATGGGACCGCAAGCTGTTCGGTGGGGTGGAGGTGTTGCACAAGACCCTGGGAATTTTGGGATTGGGGCGAATCGGAAGCGAAATAGCTTCCCGAGCCCAGGCTTTTGGCATGCGAGTCCTGGCCCACGACCCTTACCTTGCTCCGGCCCGGGCCGAGGAGATGGGGGTGGAACTGTTGGACCTGGACGCGGTTTTTGGCGAAGCTGATTTCATAACCGTGCACATGCCCTTGACCGAAGGCACCCGCAACCTGATCGACAAGGCTGCCTTTGCCAAGATGAGGAATGGAGTGCGCATATTCAATTGTGCCCGGGGTGGAATTATCAACCAGGGGGATTTGGTGGAGGCTATCCAATCGGGAAAGGTCGCTTACGCCGGGCTGGATGTTTACGAAAAGGAACCTCTCCCCGGAAACAGTGACCTGCGCGGGATGCAAAATTTGGTTTTGACCCCCCACTTGGGCGCCTCGACGCAGGAAGCACAGGAGAGTGTAGGCCAGGAAATTGCCCATAGCCTGGCCGAGGCATTGAGGGGAGGGGTCTTTCGCAATGCCCTCAACATGCCCTCGGTGGACCGCAAGACCCTGCAGGCTCTCGGGCCTTACTTTCACCTGGGGGAAAACCTTGGCAATTTCCTGCAACAAATTGCTCCCGACCAGGTAAAGAAGCTGCGCATTACCTATTTTGGCAGGATTGTGGCTTTGGATGCCAATCCGTTGACCCGCAATATATTGAAGGGTTACTTGAAGAACATCAGCGGCGAAAATGCAAACTCGGTAAATGCACCCATTCTGTTGCAGCAACTCGGCGTGGAAAACGAAGTGGTCAAATCCAACGAAGCCCGGGATTACTATGATTTGATTTTGCTGGAGGCAGAGACCGGGGATGGAAGGCGTTACTCGGTGGAAGGCACCGTGATCGGCAAAGCCATGCTGCCCCGTATCGTCGCCATCAACGGACGCTACGTGGAAGCTCCGCCCGAGGGTATCATGTTGCTGGTCGAGAACCGCGACGTTCCCGGTATTGTCGGCGCAATCGGAACGGTCCTGGGCCAGGACGGCGTCAATATAGCGGCCATGTCCCTGAGCCGGAATCGCCTCGGCGGCTTGGCCTTGAATGTGGTCAACCTGGACAGCCGTCCCAGCGATGAGGCTTTTCAGCGCATCCTTTCGAGCGACTCGATCGAATCCGCCCTGGTGGTTGTTTTATGAACGATGGAATCAATGGAGGCGGTTTTTGAGCAATGAATCTCTTTTGGCAATTAGCATTGTTTTGCGGCGCGGGATACCTTTTGGGTTCCCTTTCCTCTGCCACCCTGATCGCACGAAGGCATGGGGTGGACATCTTCAAGGAAGGCAGCAGGAATCCGGGCGCAACGAACGTAAAGCGGGTATTGGGAAAGGCTGCCGGAAATACGGTTTTCGTATTGGATTTTCTCAAGGGCACCGCCGCAGCATTGATTCCCCTGCTTGCGGCTTCCCCCGAATACCGGGAGATTCTGGGCATCCTGGCCCTTCTGGCGGCCATTCTGGGACACAGCTTTTCCATTTTTATGCGATTTCGGGGCGGTAAGGGTGTAGCTGTAACCATGGGTGGGATGATGGCGCTTTCTCCGGTGGTGGTGCTAATCGGGATCGCCGTGTGGCTGATCGCATTTTTTTCGCTTCGTTATGTTTCCCTGGCCTCCATTCTGTTTGGCCTCAGCTTGCCCATTTCCAGTTATTTTCTGGGTGAGTCGAACTGGGTATTTGGATTTTGCCTGCTGATTGCCGCCCTGATCGTCGTGCGTCACAAATCGAATATCGTCCGGCTGAAAAAAGGAACGGAAAATCGTTTTCTCAAGGACGGACCTCCTCGGTAAACATGGAAAATCGGCCGGTAGTGCATTTGGGGATACTCGGTTTGGGTGTGGTCGGGCAGGGCGTGCTCAAACATCTGGACCGAAACCGGAAAGTCTTGGAAAGGCGGCTGGGGGTGCGGCTCAAGGTAAACCGAATCGCGGTGCGCGACAGCCGTAGGAAAAGAGAAGTGCGGGTAAACCGGGGATTGCTCACGGAAGACCCCTGGGAGGTGGTCAACGATCCCCAAGTGCAAATCGTGTGCGAACTCATAGGGGGAACGGATTTGGCCCGGGAACTGACCGTGCAGGCCCTGGGCAATGGAAAGATGGTGGTAACGGCCAACAAAGCGCTCCTGTGTGAACATGGAAATCACATTCTCGCCGCCGCTCGCAGGAGTGAGGGGCACATTTTTTTTGAGGCCAGCGTGGCCGGGGGAATTCCCATTATCAAATCTATCCGGGAGGGTTTGGTGGCCAACCGGTTTCCCACCATTCACGGAATATTGAATGGCACCTGCAATTACATCCTCACCCGCATGCAGAATGAGGGAAAACGGTTTGAGGAAGTATTGGCCGAGGCCAAGGAACTCGGTTTTGCCGAAGCGGATGAAAGCCTGGACGTGGACGGCATCGACGCCGCACACAAAGCGGGAATACTGACTTTTCTGGCTCATGGCAAATGGATACCCATGGACGAAATGTTAATCGATGGCATCCGCGAGGTTACGGCGGATGACATGCGTGCTGCCGATACCATGGGGTACCGGATCAAGCATCTGGCTTCGGTGGTGGGGGATTTTGAGAGGAATTCAGTTTTTGTGGGGGTATATCCGGCCCTGGTGCCGAAGGAGCACATTCTGGCCCGCGTCGACGGGGTCTACAATGCGGTGCGCGTCAGCGGCGATGTGGTGGGAACCACGGTGCTGATCGGGCGGGGCGCCGGTCAGGATGCCACCGCAAGCGCAGTGATTGGGGATATCGCCGATGCCGTGTTCACCCTGAAAGGGGCGGAAATGCACCATCTGCCCGATGACAGGAATGACCCTCTGTTTCCGGAACTTCCCCATTTGGCGGTGGCCAATAGGGAGGAGGTAAAATCGGCCTTCTATCTTCGGATGACGGTTCGGGACGAACCCGGTGTGCTGGCTGCCATCACCTCTCTGATGGCGCGGGAAAACATCAGCATAGCCCGAGTCGTCCAACAACTTGAGGAGGATAGTGAAGGGCACCCCTCCGCAACCGCCTCGGCCGTTATCACCCTGACGACGCATCGTTGTTCGGAGTCCTCCTTATCCAGGGCTAAACGGGCCCTTTCCGGTCTTGAGATTGTCCTGAGCAGGCCGTTTGTTCTCAGGATAGCATCTTTTACCAACTAGTAACATGGCGCGCATTGTACAGAAATACGGAGGAACCTCGGTCGGCACGGTAGAGAGGATCCGAAAGGTGGCCCAACGGATAAAGTCCACCTATGACGAAGGCAACGAGGTCGTGGTAGTTGTATCGGCCCGCTCCGGTGTCACTAATGATCTGATAGCCCGGGCCAAGAGCCTGAATCCCGAACCGGTGGAGCGGGAGATGGACATGCTGCTGGCCGTGGGGGAACAGGAAACCATCGCTTTGATGGCCATGGCCCTCCATGCCCTGGGGGTTCCGGCAGAATCCAGGACGGGAGCCCAGGCAGGAGTCATCACCGACCGGGCTCACACCAAGGCGCGAATCAAGCGGATCGAAGGAGGGGATATTCCCCAATTGCTGGAATCAGGCAAAGTGGTGATCGTGGCCGGATTTCAAGGGGTGAATGTGGACGGGCAAATTTCTACTCTGGGCCGCGGCGGATCGGACTTGAGCGCGGTGGCGCTGGCAGCCGGTCTGAAGGCCGATCGTTGTCAGATCTTTACCGATGTGGAAGGCGTTTTTACAGCGGATCCGCGTATTGTGGAAGACGCCGTCAAGTTGGAAGAGATCAGTTACGATGAAATGCTCGAATTGGCCAGTATGGGCAGCAAGGTGATGCAGGCTCGGGCGGTGGAATTTGCCAAGAAATATGGGGTCATGTTTGAAGTTCGATCCAGTTTTAACCAGAAACCCGGGACTATCGTGAAAGAAGAAGTTGCTTCCATGGAAGATGTGTTGGTGCGCGGAGTGGCGCTCGACAAAAGTCAAACCCTGATGATGGTCAGTGATTTGCCCGATGAACCGGGGACGGCCGCAACGCTGTTTTCGGCCCTGGCCGAGGCCAATATTCTGGTAGATATGATCGTGCAGAATATAGGGCGGGAGGGAAAAGCCAATATGACCTTCACCATTCCCAAGGACGACGCCCTCAAGGCGGAGGGTGTGGTGAATCGCGTTTATAGTGAAATCGGAGGTCGCCTGACCCGCTCCACCGACATTGCTAAACTGTCCGTCGTCGGCATCGGCATGCGGAGCCATTCCGGCGTGGCCGCCACTCTGTTCACAACCCTGGCCGCGGCCGGTGTCAATATACAGTTGGTCAGCACCTCGGAGATAAAAATCTCGGTGGCGATCGATTTGGATAAGGCGGATCTTTCCGCTCGGGTGGCCCATAAAGCCTTTGGCCTCGAAACCGTTGGCCCATGAAATATATCAGCACCCGGGGACAAACGGACCCGGTCTCCTTTAGCGAGGCGGTAGCTATAGGACTGGCCCCTGATGGCGGCCTCTACCTTCCGGAGTCCTTGCCCGATTTGGGGGAGGAGATGAAGGACTGGGAGGGTTTGACCTACGAGGAAACCTGCCTGTCCTTCCTCAAACACTTTGCCACCGATGTGGATCACGTGGCGCTGGCGGACCTGGTCGAGAAATCCTATCGGGGATTCGCGGTGGAGGTTCGCGCGCCTGTCCGGCAATTGGACGAAAATTTGTGGGTATTGGAATTGTTCCACGGACCGACCCTGGCATTCAAGGATTTCGCCTTGCAGTTATTGGGAAACCTTTACGCTCACCAGATCCGGAGGACGGGGAAGCCGTTGAATGTCCTGGTGGCGACCTCGGGCGATACGGGAGCTGCCGCTATCCACGGGTTGGTGGGAAAGAAAGGGGTGAAGATCTTCATCCTCTATCCCAATGGGAGGATTGCTCCCCTGCAGGAGCGGCAGATGACCTGTACCGGCGCGGACAATGTTTTCCCATTGGCTATCGAGGGAAATTTTGACGACGCCCAGCTCGCCTTGAAGGAAACCTTCAGCGATCAGGGCTTCAAACGCGAAGTCAATTTGTCGGCGGTGAATTCGATCAACCTGGCCCGTCTGCTGGCGCAATGCGTTTATTACATTTTCGGCTATTGGCAACTGCCCCGGGAGGTGAGAGACATCGCTCAATTTGTCGTGCCAACCGGGAACTTCGGCAACGTGCTTTCCGGTTGGATGGCGCAAAAAGCGGGGCTGCCTGTAAAGTCATTCAGGGTGGCGACCAATCAGAACGATATTCTGCATCGGTTGTTTTCCACCGGCCTCTACCGGGCCCACCCCGTAAAAGCCAGCCTGGCCCCTTCCATGGACATCCAGGTGGCCTCCAATTTTGAACGATTTCTCTTCTATTTCCTCGGTGGCAACGGGAATGAGGTCCGGTCGGTCATGTCCTCCATCCGGGAATCGGGGGTCTACTCTTTCGCGGGTTTCGACACCGATACCCTCAGCTCCAGCAAAACCGACGACCGTGAAATCAGAAAAATAATTTGCGCGGTATTTCAAAGGTATGGTTACGTGATCGATCCCCACACCGCCTGCGGTTTTACTCAAATGGACGGCGATCACCCTCAAATGATTCTCTCGACCGCGCATCCGGCAAAATTTCCGGATACCATTGCCGCATGTACGGGCAGTGAGCCCACCCATCCCTCATTGGAACGCCTGAAGTCCAAACCGGAAACCAAATACGAGGTCCCGGCCCAGGCCGATGCCATCAAAACCTTTATTCGAGAGCACGTTTAACCCGATGAAACAGGAGAATCCCATTTTAATATACGATACTACCCTGAGGGACGGCACTCAAGGGGAGGGCATATCATTTTCCTCCACAGACAAGATTCTGATTACTCAGAAGTTGGATGATTTTCAGGTCGATTATATCGAAGGGGGATGGCCTGGTTCCAACCCCCGGGACATGGCCTTCTTCGAAGAGGTTAAATCCATTTCCCTCAATCACGCCAAAGTGGCCGCCTTCGGATCGACCCGCCGGGCCAACCTCCACGTGGAGGACGATCCGCAAATCAAGCTCCTTCTGGATGCCCAGACCGATGTAGTGACGATCTTTGGCAAAACGTGGACCTTGCACGTGACGGAAGTTTTACGGACCACTTGTAAGAAGAACCTGTCCATGATCGAGGATTCGGTCCGATACCTGAAAGAGGCAGGCCGTGAGGTAATTTACGATGCCGAGCATTTTTACGATGGCTTCGTTGAAGATGAGGGATATGCCATGGAGACCCTGGCTGCAGCGATCGAGGGTGGAGCTGATTTTGTCGTATTGTGCGATACCAATGGGGGTAAACTCGTCGCCGAAGTGCAAATGATCACTCGGACGGTGATCCGGAAATTCCCCGGCGTTCCCATCGGGGTGCACTGTCACAATGATGCCGGGGTGGGGGTTGCCGTGAGTCTGGCCGGGGTTGAAGTGGGCGCCACCATGGTGCAGGGCACGATGAACGGCTATGGAGAGAGGAACGGAAACGCCAACCTCACCACCATCCTCCCGAACCTGGTTCTGAAAATGGGCCGACGTCTCCATTGCGGCCGACACATGGGCGGGCTCAGGGAATTATCCCTCTACATCGACGATCTGGCCAACGTTCGGTCCGACACCCGGGCGCCCTTTATCGGCGCTTCCTCTTTTGCCCACAAAGGGGGGGTGCATGCCAACGCGGCCCTGAAAGTGGCCCGGAGTTACGAACATATTCAGCCAGAACTGGTCGGCAACCGGCAGAGAATTTTGATATCCGATATGTCGGGACGAAGCAGCCTGATGATGAAGGCCAAGGAAATGGGCATGGAGGTCGATAGTAAATCCCCGGAAATGATTACCTTTCTGGACCAGTTGAAACGCTTGGAACACAGCGGTTACCAATACGAAGCCGCCGATGCCTCCTTCGAACTGCTCTTGTCAAAATTCCTGAAAAACCACTTGCCCTTTTTCAAACTCCACGGCTACCGCGTGATCGAGGGTAAGAACGAAAAAAACTCCAATCTGGTGGCGGAGGCCACCGTGAAATTGGAAGTTGCCGGCAGTCTTCACCACTGCGTGGCGGAATCCACCGGTCCTGTGAGCGCCCTCTACAAGGCCATAAGTTTAGGCTTGAAGGACGATTATCCCGCCGTGGAGAAAGTCGAACTGCGGGATTTCAAAGTTCGCATTCTCCAGTCCGAGAAAGGGGTGGATGCCATGACCCGTGTTTTTATCGAATCCACCGATGGAGAGACCATCTGGGGGACGGTGGGGGCCAGCGACAATATTGTTGCAGCCAGTTTGGAAGCCCTCTTGGATTCCCTGGAGTATAAATTACTGAAAGACAAACGTGGAAAGGAGGGAAAAAAAGGGAAAAACGCGCCTGATTAGAGGAGGCCCAGGGACAAATCCACCCATTCGTGCCCGGAAATCGCCCTCTTTTTGCTCTAAAATGGGAATTCCCCCAATCAAATAGGAATTTACTAATCCTTATTTTGTCGTATATTTATTTGCATACCTTCAAAGAGGAAATAAATACCTTGAATGTACGCGCTACTAAGCATGCCCTTCCCTCGAATCGAATTCATCATGAAACGCCTTAAGCCCGCCCTTATCACTCCTGTCCTCTTATGGATTGGTTTTTTCACCAGCCAGGTAGATGGAATTGAAGCGACCACAAACCCCGTTGGTGTCATCCAGATTTCGGCCCCGGGCAACTCCGATACCCTCGTTTCCCTCCCCTTGATTCAGCCCGCCGTTTTCAATGGCGTGGTTGGGTCATACAGCGGCAGCGCAGTGACGGTTTCCGGTTCACCGGGATGGACGGAAGACGCTTGGGCGAATGGTCATTATGCCTTTTGGCGTTCCGGACAACTGGAGGGGCATTATGCAACCATTCTCGGCAATACGGCCGATACCTTGACCCTGGACACCGAAGCGGACGCATTGGCGGTTGTTGCTGCGGGAGACAGGCTTTCCATTCACACCTATTGGACGCTGGGCACGCTTTTTCCCGGTGGTGAAGGGGTGAATGCCGCCACCTCCCACGTAATGCGCGACACGGAGATCATGTTTCAGGACCCAAGTGAAATCGGCATCAATCAGGCCGCCGACAGCATTTATTATTACCTCGACGGGGAGTGGAAGAAGGTAGGTGGAGACCTGAATGGCGACTACCGAAATGCCATCATTGTGCCAGACGGATTCTTCATCGTTCGGCACAACACCGGCGTTGCCACCACCATTACCTTTACCGGGGAGGTCATAATGGGCAAAATCGCCCTGCCAATTCTATATCAGGATGTCTCCGAGCAAGATAACATCATAGGATTACAACGGCCCATAGAAATGACGCTGGACGAGTCGGGTCTTGGACCCAACCTCGGGCCCGGGGATGCCTTGTACGTCTGGGATCAAACGGTGCCGCGGAGGAACCGTCTGTTCTCCAATGCGGACAAGTACACCTACGATGGCAACTGGCGCAAAAATGACGGTTCACAAGACGTGGGATCTGATCAGGTCTTTTTACCGGGGTTTGGATTTGTCATTCGCAAAGCCATGAACACAGCTATCGACGAGGTTATCTGGGTAAACGAACCCAATTACGGAAAATAATGGTCCATCCCACCGCGTGCCAACTCATCAACAAAACCGCCCTTCTCCAATCCGTATGATCGACAATTTATCGAGAATTTCCTTCGGGAAATATGGTTTTCTTTCCTTACTGGGCGTCTGCCTGTTATCGGCCCAAATCCAGGCCTCGGTCAGTTTCACCATTTCTGCCGAGAGATTGCAGGATCCCAGCGGGATGGATATGGCCGAATCGGGAGTGCTCGTCCTGGTAGCGGATACCAGTGGAGATGGCTTTCAGGGGCCCAGTTCCACCTCCTTTGTGACCGGAGACGATCATATGATTGGGATGTGGGACATTGCCGCCGGTGGAGGTAATATACCCGGCGCCTTTCAGGGAACCACTGGAGCGGTATCTTTTTCCGGGGATTGGGGTGAGGGAGATCCCCTGGCCATTTACTGGTTTCCAACCCTGAGCCTCCCCAGTGAAGCGCCGGGCGATGCCGTTCCCTATGGCATGTATGCCAATGGATCCATGGATGGCACCGATCCATGGACGACGCCGGCGGACGGAACCTCGGGGCACAGGCTCATCTTTCTGACCACCGATGCCGATAACCTCCTTCCAGGTGGGGGATCCTCCGATAGCGCTGACGGCCTGGCCTCCAATGTGACCTCCGGCACGGCTCCGGCAGATCCTTCCGGTGTCGCGGGAGAAGCTTCCCCCGGTATGGTAACGCTTACCTGGACGGATGCATCGGATGACGAGACCGGTTTTCGCATCGAACGTTCCGTGGAGGGAAGCAACGTCTGGGAACTGGTCGGTACCGTTGGGCCCGGGGTCACCACATTTGAGGACACCACCGTGGCCGAGAACACGAATTACCTCTACCGGGTCAGAGCGGTGCGTGACGGTTCCTGGTCCGGAGCCTCCGCTTCGGTCCAGGTTGGAACTACATTAAACCGGGTTAGATTTTTTAACCTTTCCAATCGCGCGATTGTGGGAACGGGTGATGAACGTTTGATCGGATCGGCAACGGCAGTAGGTGAACCTGGTACTCAGGTGGAAGTTCTGGTGGTGGTGCGCGGTCCCTCACTGGCAGCACTCCTTCCCAATTATACCGGAAATTTGTTGGCCGATCCCATGATAACCCTGGTCAATATAGGAACAGGGGAGGAAGTCGCTATGAATGACGATTTTGGCGATTGGAATAATGGTGAAATCGAGACCCGATTCGCCGGATTCATCACGGACCCCAAGGAAGCCGGGGCAATCTTTACGATGGATGCAGGTCAAGCTTACTCTGCTGTTGTCGAGGGCGTAGATGGAGGCACCGGTTTGGCCAATATCGAATTTTATGAGATTGGCGGGACGGGAGCCCGGCTTCGGAACCTGTCCAATCGGGCCTCGGTCGGAACGGGTGATGAGCGCTTGATCGGATCGGCAAGGGCTATGGCAGACCCCGGTACTCAGGTGGAAGTTCTGGTGGTGGTGCGCGGCCCCTCACTGGCAGCACAACTTCCGGATTACACTGGAAATGTGTTGGCAGATCCCAAGATAACCCTGATTGATTTAGGAACCATGGAGGAAATCACCAATGACGATTTTGGCGATTGGAATAATGGCGAAATCGAGACCCGATTCGCCGGATTCATCTCGGATCCCAAGGAAGCCGGGGCTATCTTCACTTTGGATGCAGATCAAAGTTACTCTGTTATTGTCGAGGGCGTAGATGGAGGCACCGGTTTGGCCGGAATCGAATTCTACGAACTGCTTCCGGGACAGTAAGCCGCAACGCCCTTCTCTAAAAGCGGTAGAAGATTATGTGATGTTGTGTTCCTTAGGTAGGGAGACCTGCGGGCTAGGATCTTCCTTTAGCAACGCTCTTTCGAATGGCTTCCATTGAATGGTCTCCTCCTGCCTTGCAGGCGTAACGTTTTAAAGAATCTATCCATTTGTAGCGGGGCTTTGCCGCAGGTGTTAACAACCAGACATTTTCTCCATCCAATTCGGCAGCCCTCAATTCAAGTACATCACCGGGAACTACCCCCAACTCCTGGCACACCTTTGCGGGAAAGGTAACTCGGCGCTTTGAGGTCAGCTTTATTTTGGACACGTGAGGAGTCTCCCTCATTTTACCTTACCTGGAAATTATAAGTTGGGCCCAATCAGTTCTGGTGTCTTTTTCCAGGCTGAAAACTGCTGTTGGAATCCAGGAGAGGTGGTGATAATACCTTGCCCTAAAGTTATTCCAATGAAGTTGAACAGGTTTTCCGGGTTTCAGTTTATTCCATCAATTATTCTTTGCCTTGCTTTGGGCGCGTTCCATGGACTGGCCGGACCCAATGTAATTATAATCCTTATCGATGATCAGGGGTATTACGACTTGGGTTGTTATGGAGCTTCCGAGGTCGAAACTCCCAACATCGATCGAATGGCGGCTGAGGGAATCCGGTTTACCGATTATTATGCCGCCGCCCCCATTTGCAGCCCATCGCGGGCCGGGTTGCTGACCGGGTGCTATCCCCGGCGAGTGGGAAACCATATTTGGGTTCACAGGGCCGATTCAAACTCAGGTATTCATCCCGATGAACTCACCCTGGCCGAATTATTCAAGGACAATGGATACGCCACCGCC
This sequence comes from Opitutales bacterium, assembly GCA_965204545.1. Taxonomy (GTDB): domain Bacteria; phylum Verrucomicrobiota; class Verrucomicrobiia; order Opitutales; family UBA2995; genus JAABVD01. Next base: position 3,487,103 of record CBDBFA010000003.1, read on the forward strand.
TGTATCGGGAAGTGGCACCTCGGTTTTCGCGAACCCTTCCTGCCGCGAAGTCAGGGCTTTGACTACTATTTCGGCTTACTCCATAATCTGGATCCCGTAGAAGTGGTCTATTTCGATAACGAGGGTGGGGTGCCCTTAATCAGAAACGAAACCATCGTAAAACGTCCGGCCGAACCGGCCGAATTGACCGAACGCTATACCGATGAAGCCATTCGTTTCATGATGGATAACAGGGATCGCCCCTTTTTCATCTACCTCCCCCATACCATGTTACATAACCCGATCGGGGTGAGCGAACCCTTTCGAGGTTCTTCCCAATGGGGCGAATACGGCGATGCCATCCAGGAGCTGGACCATAATGTTGGGCGCATTTTCCAAAGTTTGGAAAATTTGAATCTGGAGGAAAAGACGCTCGTTTTGTATGCCTCCGATAACGGCCGGGGACCGGGCCGTAATTCCGAACAACCGATTCGGGGAAGAAAGCTGTCGACCTATGAAGGGGGCATCCGGGTTCCAGCTATTGTCTGGGGCAAAGGGCTGGGTATCCCCGGAAATCGCACCTCCTCCCAAGTTATCCGCGCCATGGATTGGTTCCCGACCCTGGCTACTTTTGCCGGCATTGAAGTGCCGGATGGGAGGGTTCTCGACGGCCGGGACATAGCGCCCCTTCTGAAAGGCGAAACGACCGCGGTTCCCGATGCCGATGCAGGATTGTCTCTTAACGCCTCCATCCCCCTGCGCCGCCAGTGGAATCCTCCCGGGGAATGGTCGCAGATGATCGGCAGGGATGAATTTTCGGACGCGTTTTTCTACCACGGCAGTCAGGGAGCCTTGGCCGCCGTCCGGTGGGGCAAGTGGAAACTCAGGCTCAATCCGGGACTTGAGCTTTTCGATCTCAAAACGGATCCCGGTGAGAAATCTCCGGTTCGCAATTCCGCCGTCTCCCGAAAACTCCGCGGCATGGCCATACTCTTCCAGGAGGAAATGCGCCGCCATGCCCGACCCGCCGGGCTGAAGGAAAAGGGGTCAAACGCAAAATATTAACATCGTCCTCTAGTTTTACCTGAATGGCTGAAGCTGATCAATCAGATGTTAATATTTTGCGTTTGACCCCTTTTCCTTCAGTGCCAAGGGCGTTGAACTCCAAAGCCCAGTGTCGCGTAGCGCACGCTGGGTTACAGATCACCCTATAAACGAACCCCAACGGGGTTCCACAATCATCAGAGGTAAACTGCAACCACTTGACTTGCGAACAAATTGAAACAATAATGAGCAATCAGTTGGTGAGTTATCCCTTGGGTATATTCGAACAGAAATCATGACTACAGCAGCAATATCAAAGGATAAGGCGCTTGAGCCGTCTTTCGGCAACGCACTTCCGCATTTTTTGCCAATTACCGTCTTTCCCCTGATCATCGCGGCGGCGATGTACGGCGGCTGGTGGCTCATCGGTCCCATGATCTTTTTCATGACCGTAAATCCTCTGGATTTTGCTTTTGGCACCGATGAACGGAACATGGACCCGAAAAAGACTTCGGAAAAGCAGGTCTTCTGGTACAGCCTGCCGGTCTGGCTTTGGGCATTCCTTTGGCCGGTGACGTTTATTTTCGCCCTTTGGCAAATATTCATGGTCGGGCAACTGGCCCTGTGGGAGAGCGTACTGTTGGTGCTCATTCTGGCAACCGAAGCCCAGTCAATCTTCATTGTCGGACACGAACTGATACATCGACGCGCAGCCTGGGAGCGCTACGTCGGGGAATTCCTGCTGGCATCGGCATCCTATCCCCATTACGCAACGGAGCACTTTTACATCCATCACGCTTACGTCGGCACGCCGCTGGACGTGGGGTCCGCCCCCAAAGGGCAAAGCTTCTGGCACTATTTCCCCCGCGAACTGGCCAGCAACCTGTTCGGGTCCTGGAAAATGGCCAGCAACCGCATGGCCCGCCGCGGCCTGCCAACCTGGCACTTCAGGAATCCCTTTTGGCGCTACGGGATAGAAACCGCTCTCTGGTACGCCTTCATCTTTGTCGTAGGTGGATGGTGGGCGGTGCCGGTCTACATGTTCCTGAGCCTTGGCATCGTTTTTTCCATGAAAATCAGCAACTACCTCCAACATTACGGCTTGAGCAGAATCTGTTTGCCCAATGGCCGGTTTGAAAGGGTCAGGCCAAGGCATTCGTGGAGCGCAAACTACAAGTTCAGCAAGTGGATGTTTTTTAATTTTCAGCGGCATCCGGATCACCACGTGATTGCCAGCCGCAATTACCCCCTCCTGCAACATTACGGAGCCGACGAATCACCGCAGTTGCCCGGCAGCTACAGCACCATGTTCAACCTCGCCCTGCGACCGAAGCGCTGGTTCGAAAAAATGGACCCCTTGATCGATCAGTGGCGCGAACGCTTCTACCCCGAGATCAAGGACTGGAGCGCCTATGAGAGCCAGGTTGCCAAAGCGCGCCCGGAAGCATTCAGCGCCATTGTCGAAATATTTGAAGCAGCGCCTCGCCTGGCCAAGGCGATCGAACGAAATCCAGGGCTGCTCGACCGATTGCAGGACCGGGAATTTACCGACCTCGAAATACCGGAAGGGTTCGGTCCGGACGCGGAATTTGAGACGATCGCTCGCAGTGGACTGGTGCGGGTTTACTGGATGCATGAATTTGGCGCTTCCGAAATGAAGGATCAACTTTCCCAATATCCCGTTCAGGATGCTGCGGACGCCGCTGAAATCGTACGCATCTGGTCAAACGACAAGGTATTCCAGGTCGGTATGCACACCCTGCGCTGCAACCTGTCGCCTACCGAGGCCGGTATCGCGTTGGCCAATATAGCGGAGGCCTCCATTGCAACCATTCTTTATGCCGTTGTGGACGATGTGGCCGGCCGCCTTTACCATTTGGATGACGGCGAGGTGGCAGCGTTTGCGCTGGGCGAGTTGGCTGCGAAAGCCGTGGCGCCGCGCACCTCCCTCGACCTGTTGTTGCTGCACAAAGGCAACCTCGAAGATCATCAGACAGATCTATTCCGCCGATTCCGCGAGGCGCTCGGCATTTTGGCAAATGACAGTCTGTTGTTCGAACCGCTTTCCAAGGACCGAAAAGGTTTTGCCGCATACGCGCTTTCCGACTTCGAAAATGGTAACCGGACCGGGGGTAGGACAAGTGACCTCCTCAAACTGACCCGGGCACGGTGCATTTTTACAACGGGCAATCCCGACAACGAAGCGCGTTTCGAAGCTGCCCGCTACGACCTTCTGATGCGGGGTTCGGCGCGGGAAGCGCTGATCTCCGAATTCTCCGAAATTGTCTTCACAGAGGGAAATTCCCTCATTGTTTCGATGAATCGGGGATTACTCAATATTGAGCGCACGGCTCGGTTTCTGCAACTGACCCAATCGCCGGAAGGGCAGGAATCCCTGCTTGCCAACGATGCGATCGCCGTATTCCGGGAGGCCGGAAAACACGGTTTGATCGCGGATGATGTTGCGGACCGACTGGTCCAAGCGACCGAGTTAATGCGCAGTTTGCGGGGCATTCAGCGGTTGATTATGGATGATGGCGAAATAGCTGAAAACGCATCCGAAAAGGTAAAGTCGACCCTGGCCCAGGCCTGCGGTCTGCCTGACTTTAACGCATTAACCGAGGCCATGGCCCAAGCGGTTGCGGCAGTTGCGAACGAGTGGTCGGCTTTAACCGGACGGGTTTGAGAGCGGGACGATCATTTGTCCTGCTCCCTGTCCTAGTGTCCTGTCTCTTAAATAATTAAACACAAAAAACCCAGAGATAGAAGAGGGGTTGCGGCATCGCGGGGACGCGATTGCCCTACCATTTCAAAACGTAAACGGTAGGGCGGCGGCATCCTTGCCGCGTGTATTTCCTTGGTAGGGCAAGAGCATCCTTGCTCTGCCGCTTGTATTTCCTGATGGCAAATTCCTTGAAAAAGTCCACCGATTATGTGAACGAAATAACGGGACATGACACTAGAATACGTGGAAAGCCGCCAATTCGGGCATCGTTAATTGGTACAAGGTGAAAAATGGATGAGCGCGGGCCTCTGAAACCCATTGTCGCGGATTATGCTAAATTGGCGCGACCGGTGCTGGCTCCACACCTTGAAACCCGGTCGATGGGGAATGGGCAGGTTCTATTGGTCTCCGAGACCTTCAATACACTATTGCATGGTCGGATTTATCCAGATCTGCTGGCCCTGCTCGACGGTCGCCGGACACGGGACGAGATTATAGAATCCCTGGCCGGAGCCCATTCGGAAAAGGATGTAAAAGCGGCTCTGGCAGCCCTTGCCGGGAAGGGTTATATCGTTTCAGGCGATTACGAAATGGAGCAGGGTGAGGCCGCATTCTGGTCCTCCTTGGGGACATCTCCCCGCTTTGCCGAAAACAAATTGAGGTCCGCGACGGTGGCAATTCACGGTAAGGGTGACAATCGGCTCGCCAAGTGTTTTGCCGACCTCGGGATCACCGTTAGTTCCGACCGGCCGACCCTGTCAGTCATCGTCTGTGACGACTATCTCGACGAGCGGCATGATGCCATCAATCGCGTTCACCTCTCCTCTGGAGAGCCATGGGTGCTGATTCGTCCCAAGGGGGTTCAGCCCCTGTTTGGGCCCATATTCCGGCCTGGAGAAGATGGTCCCTGTTGGGCTTGCCTGACCTACCGTATGGCCAATAACCAGGAGGTCCATACCTTCATCCGAAACCATTTTGGCAAAGCGGCTGCCTTTAAACCGAGGGCGGCTGATCCTGCAGTATTGAATATCGTCTACGGAATGGCGGCTACCGAGATCGCCAAGTGGCTGGTTCTCCACGACGCGGCGCCGCTTCACCAAAAAGCCTTTTCCTTGGATGTCCTCAGCATGAGAGTTGTAACCCACCCGGTGATGAAGCGGCCGCAATGTGCCGTTTGTGGAGACAATGCTCTGCGAAGCCCGGATCGCCCGACTCAACCGCTGCAACTCCAGCCAAGTCCCAAAGGTCCGCGAACCAGTGGGGGTATGCGGGCGGTAGAGCCGGTACAAACCCTTGAAAAGTACCGGCACCTCGTAAGTCCGGTTAGCGGTATCGTCACTTGGGTCGAACGCATTGCGCCACAGACCGACCCGTGGCTGCATGTCCACTGGGCTGGCAGTAATCTCGCATTGAGAATCAGGAGCCTCAGTTCGCTGCGGCGCAGTTTAAGGAGCAAAAGCGCCGGCAAGGGAAGCACGGCCGAGCAGTCCGAGGTAAGCGCTCTTTGCGAGGCAATTGAGCGTTATTCCAGCGCGTTCCATGGTGACGAGATTCGCTGCCGTAGCCGTTTCAGGGATTTTCTTCGGGCTGGTGAGGACCAAGCCATTCACCCCAACGATGTGCAGCTATTCAGTGATGGGCAACTCGACCAAGCTGAAACAATCAATGCCCGCGGCCATCCTTACAATGTGGTTCCGCCTCGATTCGATCCCGACCGCGAATTGGAATGGTCGCCCGTTTGGTCCCTTACCGAGAAACGGAATCGCTATTTGCCAACCGCCATGCTCTATGGTATGACCCCGGAGCAACGTGGGACCGCTGGACTTTGGGCCGATTCAAACGGCTGTGCCGCGGGCAATACAATCGAGGAGGCCATTTTGCAGGGATTTTTTGAATTGGTCGAACGCGATGCCTTTGCCATTTGGTGGTACAACCGATTGTCTCTACCGGGCGTTGACCTGAACAGTTTCGACGATGACTACCTGGCAGCCGCTTCCCACTACTATGAAAAACGGCATCGAGACATGTGGGTTCTCGATCTGACCGGTGATCTCGGAATCCCCGTTTTCGTTGCTTTGTCCCGTCGGACCGACACCGATACAGAGGATATCATTTACGGCGCCGGCGCCCACCTCGATCCGCATATCGCGGTTCTGCGAGCCGTTTGCGAAATGAACCAGTGCCTGACCTGGGTCCCTCAACCGGGCCAAAATCCCGTCAAATACGGGGTCGATGACCCAATGTGCCTAGGGTGGTGGAAAAATGCCAGATTGTCCGATCATCCCTACCTCGCTCCAAACGACAAATCAGCGCCGCGCGGCCGCTCGGACTACCCGTTTCCGGATACCGAAGATTTCAGAGACGACGTGGAATGGTGCCGCGCCTTGATCGAGGCCAGGGGCATGGAATTGTTGACGCTGGACCAGACCCGGCCCGACATCCGCATGCCGGTCGTGCGCGTAATCGTGCCTGGACTTCGCCATTTCTGGGAGCGATTCGCGCCGGGCCGCCTCTACGACGTGCCGGTAGAAATGGGCTGGCGAAAACAGGCCGTCGAAGAGGCGGACCTCAATCCTGTTCCGGTAATTGCCTGAGAACCGCAAGCTAGTTCCGGTTGGCTTCCGGGAGTGTCCTGCGGGTGATTTGGTCCAGAATGAGATCCCGGAATCCGGCTACAGGATAGGCGCCTTCCTGGCTTTTTGCCACGCGGGAACGAACCGTCACGGTTTCTTTCTCCACTTCCCTTTTGCCGATGATTCCGGCAAAGGGCACCTTGTCCAATTCCGCTCGGCGGATTTTTGCGCCCAATTTTTCCGATGCGGCGTCCACCGTTACCCGAATTTTGGCCGCTTTCAGTTGGGTTTCCACCGCATGGGTGTAGGGGAGCACGGCATCGTTGATGGGCAGGAGCCGGACTTGTTCGGGGGCAAGCCAGGTGGGGAAATTCCCCCCGAAGTGTTCGATAAGCAGGCCGCAAAACCGTTCCATTGATCCAAAAGGGGCACGGTGCACCATGACCGGACGGTGCGGCCGGTTGTCCGTACCGATATAACTGAGGTCGAACCGTTCCGGCAGGTTGTAATCCACCTGCACGGTTCCAAGTTGCCACTCCCGGCCGATGACGTCCTTGACCACGAAATCGATCTTGGGTCCGTAAAAGGCGGCCTCGCCTAGTTCCCGGGTATAGGGGACGCCAATGGTTGAGGCCACCTCGAGAAGGGCCTCTTCCGCCTTGTCCCAGTTTTCGGAGGATCCCACGTATTTAGAGGATTCATGATCCCGCAGGCTGACGCGTACCCGGTAATCCTCCATGCCCAGGACTGAGAAAACCCTTTCCACCAAGTCCAGGCAGCCCTGGATCTCACCCGGCAATTGTTCGTCAGTGCAAAAAATATGGGCGTCATCCTGAGTAAATCCCCGCACCCGTGTCATGCCGCTCAATTCCCCGGATTGCTCCCAGCGGTAAACCGTTCCAAATTCGGCCAGGCGAACCGGTAGATCGCGATAAGAGCGGTGTTGCGAAGCAAAAATTTTGATGTGCATGGGGCAATTCATGGGCTTCAACAGGTATCCCTCGATTTGCCCTTCCTCCAACAAGTTACTCAATTCGGCACAGGTTTTGGCTTCGTCCGCCAGCCCGGCCAGCGACTGTCGGGAGATGACCGGAGGGTATTGAGAGTCCCTATAGTAGGGAAAGTGACCTGATTTCCTGAAGAGATCCAATTTGCCGATGTGAGGTGTGAAAACCTGATCGTAGCCTTGTTTGCGCAGTTCCTCCATGATGAAGGTTTGCAACTCCTCCCGGATGATTGAGCCCTTGGGCGTCCATAGCACCAGTCCTTGCCCCACCGTTTCGTCGATGTGGAAAAGCTGCATGTCTCGTCCAATTTTGCGGTGATCGCGTTTGCGAGCTTCTTCCAATTGGTCGAGGTAAAGTTGCAACTTCGCTTTGCTTGGAAACGCAGTTCCATAAATGCGCTGTAGTTGCTTGTTTTTTTCATCCCCCCGGTGGTAGGCGCCGGCCACGTTGAGCAGCTTGAAGGCCTTGATCCTCTTAGTATACCTTACGTGGGTGCCGGCGCAGAGGTCGACAAACTCGCCGTTGCGGTAGAAACTGATAGCCTCGCCTTCGGGAATATCGTCCAGGCGGCCAAGTTTATACGTTTCCTGGCCCATTTTCCTAATCAGCTCGACCGCCTCTTCCCGGGAGGTTTCCAAGCGTTCGAATCGCTGGTTTTCCTTGATCACCTTTTTCATCTCCGCCTCGATGATCCCGAGATCTTCGGCCGTAAACCTGTGATCGAGGTCGAAATCGTAATAAAACCCCGTCTCGGTGGGCGGTCCGATATCCAACTTTGCCTCCGGAAATAATCGGAGCACTGCCGTGGCCAGGACGTGGGCGGAGGAATGCCGTAATTCTTCCAGGGGTGACATTTCTTTCATTGTAAGGATGGAGTCAGGTTGAATTGGGTATGAGGTCGTAACCGTCTTTGCGGTCCCTGACCTGCCATCCGTTGGCATGGAGGCGATTCCGCAGCAAATCCGCTCTGGCCCAGTCTTTATCCTGTTTGGCCTGCCAGCGTTCCCGCGCCAGGCTTTGCAATTCTTCCGGAACTGTCGCGGGTGTTTCCCCGCCTTTTCGATACAGCTCGGTGCCCAAGGCGTAGAGAATTCCAGCCAGAGCTTTGAGGGCATTTTCAAGGGCTCCCGTTCCCTTGGTTCCCACGTCCAACTGGGCCAATCCCGTGAAGATACCACCGATGGCCCGGGATACATTCAGGTCGTTGGCCAAGCCTTGCCAGGCCTCCTCGAAGGGGCCCCACTCGGTGGGAAAGGGGGGAGCGGCCAGCGTTTTGAAATCCTCCTTCGACATTCCACATGCATCCAGGTGCGCTTCGATGGCTTTCTCCAATTTCTTCAAAGCGCTCCGACTCGATTGCAAGGAGGCCAGGGTAAAATTCAACGGTTGCCGGTAATGTCCGGAAATCAGGGCATAACGCACTTCCATGGGGGAATAACCTTTTTCTGTCAAATCCGCCAGGGTGTAGAGGTTGCCCAGGCTTTTGCTCATTTTCCGGCCTTCCACCATCAAGTGGGCGTTGTGAAACCAGTGCCGGGCAAACTGTTTTCCAGTCGCTCCCTCGCACTGGGCGATCTCGTTTTCATGATGAGGAAAGCACAGGTCGATTCCCCCCGCGTGCAGGTCGAAGCCGTCTCCCAGGTAGTGTCGGCTCATGGCCGAGCATTCCAGGTGCCAACCCGGCCGGCCCGGCCCCCAAGGGCTGTCCCAGAAATTGTCCCCATCCTCGGGCTTTCTCGATTTCCACAGGGCAAAATCCGCCACCGATTCGCGGTCATATTCGTCCGCATCGTTGCGTCGGCCCGCGCTGGTCGTCTTCCGGGTGGAAATTTCCCTTTCCCGCAAACGGGATAGCTTGCCGTATTCCGGGTAGGCGGAAACATTGAAATAAACCGACCCATCCCCCGCCACGTAGGCCAGGCCTTTTTCAATCAGTCGGCTGGCCAGTTCGATTTGTTGTTCCATGTGGTCGGTGGCGCGGGGTTCCCGGTGGGGCACAAGCATGTTGAGGGCTTCCGCATCCCGTTGGAAATGCTCGATCCAGTGTCGGGTAAAAGCCCGTAAATTTTTCCCCTCCGATTGTGCCCCCCGTATGGTTTTGTCATCCACGTCGGTCAGATTGCGAACGTGAATGGGATTGAGCCCGACAATTTCCAGGGTGCGTCGGAGCACATCCTGCACCAGGAAGGCCCTGAAATTGCCGATATGGGCCGGAGCATAAGCCGTGGGGCCGCAGCAATAAAACCGAAAGTGCTCACCGTCTTCCGCCCACAGGGGTTGAACGGTGCGGGTCATGGTGTCATATAGTATTAGTTCCGAGGCCATTCCCTTTCCAGGCAAATACGATTGCGGAATCGTAAAAATGGAGCACTATCAGGATTTGCCTAATGCGAATCAATCCCATTGTTTCAGGTCTTTCATGAACTCCCGCTTCGCACTTCACCTCTCCAGGCGCCCCCGTCGATTGAGGAGATCTCCGGCCATTCGAAATTTGGTCGAGGAAACGACCCTTACCGTGAATGACCTGGTCGCCCCTCTGTTTGTAAAGGACGGCTCCGGCCCTTCCGAAGCCATAGCTTCGATGCCGGAACAGTTCCGGTTCAATAAGGACGACCTGCTTCGGGAGTGTGAAGCCCTGCTCGCCCTGGGAGTGGAGGCCGTGGCCTTGTTTCCACAGGTCGACCGCGATCTCAAAAATTCCAAGGCCACCGAAGCGACCAATGAGGATAACCTCGTATTGCGTTCGGTGAGGTTGGTTAAGGAAAAATTCCCCGAGATGGTGGTCATCACCGATGTGGCTCTCGACCCCTACACCGACCACGGCCACGACGGGGTCTTGGATGAATCGGGCCGGGAGATACTAAATGATCCCACCGTCGGCATCCTTTGCCGGATGGCCCGGCAACAGGCTGGAGCCGGGGTCGATTTCGTGGCTCCTTCCGATATGATGGACGGTCGGATCGGCGCCATACGCGATGCTTTGGATGATGGCGGTCATACCCATACCGCGATCCTCGCCTACTCGGCAAAATTTGCCTCTGCCTATTACGGGCCTTTTCGAGATGCCGTTGGCAGCGCCCAAGCCGCCGGCACCCACCACCTGGATAAGAGGACCTACCAACTGAATCCGGCCAACCGGCGGGAAGCTTCCCTGGAGAACCAACTGGATGCGGCCGAAGGGGCCGATATCCTCATGGTAAAACCAGCGGGACCCTATTTGGACATCATACGCGATTTGAGGAATAATACCGAGCTTCCCATTGCAGCTTACCAGGTATCCGGCGAATACGCCCAAATTCATGCCGCCGCCAAGCTTTCCTGGCTGGATCTGAAAAAGTGCCGGGACGAATCGCTTCTCTGCATCAAAAGAGCCGGCGCCGACATCATCCTGACCTATTTTGCCAAAGCGGTAGCGGCCAGCTTATAGGCGGGAAAGGGGTCAAACGCAAAATGTTAACATCTGGTTGATCCGCTTCAGCCATTCAGGTAAAACTAGAGGACGATGTTAACATTTTGCGTTTGACCCCTTTTCCTTCAATTCAACGGATGCGGTCTAGGGGTCTATGGTCGATTCATGCGGCCGTGCTGCTATTTGGCGTGGCCGGGTTGTTCGGAAAAATCCTCGCCCTCTCACCCCAGGTCATCGTTTGGGGCAGAACCCTTTTTGCCAGCCTCTTTTTATGCCTCCTTTTACCGGTCCTGAAAATAGGGTTCGGTATCAAACGGCGGGCCGACCTTTTGGGATTCGTTTTTATGGGCGCCGTTCTGGCCCTGCATTGGGTGACCTTCTTTCACGCCATACAAATCTCCACCGTGGCCATCGGGCTGCTCACCTTCGCCACCTTTCCCATTTTCGTCACCTTCCTGGAACCCTTCTTCTTTGCCGAGCGGATCCGCTTATTCGACCTTATAATTTCAGCAATCGTCTTTCTCGGATTGGCCCTGGTCCTGCCTGAATTCGATCTTTCCAACCGCTTTACGCTCGGGGTCTTGTGGGGAACCTTTTCGGGCTTCACCTTTGCCATATTGTCGGTCCTGAACCGCGTATTCGTGGCCAACTACCCAGCCCTGAAACTGACCTTCTACCAAAATGCCGTGGCTTGCCTGCTACTGTTTCCCATAGTTACCGGTTCGGTGGGGACCTTGTCTATCGGGGACTTCGGTCAACTCGCATTATTGGGTGTGGTCTTCACCGCTTTGGCTCACTCCCTCTTCGTTCGGGGCATGCGCACGGTAAAAGCGCAATTGGCCAGCATCATCAGCAGTTTGGAACCCGTTTACGGAATACTGCTGGCCCTCGCTTTGCTCGGGGAAGTTCCCTCGTTGCGCGAAATCCTGGGCGGAGGGGTGATTTTGGCCGCCATCGTCTTGGCTACAAAAAGAAAAAGGGGTCAAACGCAAAATGTTAAAATCTGATTGGTTCGCTTCAGCCATTCAGGTGAAACTTGAGGACGATTTTAACATTTTGCGTTTGACCCCTTTTTCTTCATATCATGACCTCGATGAGGCAGGGGCCCGGTTCTTCAATTCCCTGGCGGAAGGCGTCGATAAATGCTTCCAACGTGGCGACGCGCCTGGCCGGAACACCCATTCCTTTGGAAAGCGCAACCCAATCCAAGTCCGGATCATCCAAGCGCATCATGGCAGAGGACTCTGGTCCGGCTTCCTTTCCGCAAAGGTTTTTTATTTCGTACTCCAAAATCCGGTAAGTCCGGTTGGCGAAGATTACCGTGAGGACGTTTAAGGACTCCCGGGCCTGGGTCCATAGGGATTGTAACGTGTACATGCCCGATCCATCGCCTTCCATGACAATTACCTGGCGATCCGGGTGACCGATAGCTGCTCCGGTCCCCACAGGCAGGCCCTGTCCAATGGACCCTCCAGTGACGTGCAGCCAGTCGTGGGGAGGAGCCGTCTGGGTAAGGGGACCTGCCATTCGGCCCGCCGTGATGGCCTCGTCGCTGATAATCGCATTCTCGGGCATTAGAGCGGCCACGGTTGTCCAGATCGTTTCAGGAGAAAGGTTCCCGGTTGGCAGGGGTGGGCGCCGCAACGGTGCCAGATCGGGGGAGACCTTGGATGCTCCCAATGCCTCGGCCAGGGCTTCGAGCGCGGCTTCGATATCTTCGTGCACGTCGACCAGAAGATGGGTTTGGGCATCGGGGGGAGCCAGCAGGCTCGGTTTATTCGGGTAAGCAAAGAAGCCGACCGGTTCCTTGGCTCCGACCAGAACCAGATGCCGCGTTCCTTGTAAAACCCGAATCGACTGATCTACTGCATAATGCAGCCTTTCAAACACCGGCCTTCCGGCGCCTCGCGAAATCCTTGAGCCATACCAGTTTCCGATCAGGCGAGCGCCGCTTTTCTTGGCAATGCGACTGGCCAGTCCACTCAGTCTTTCATCGCGCATTGCCAGATCCCCCAAGAGAAGGACGGTATTTTCCCGCTGCCGAAGCAGTTTGGCCACCGCGGAGATTCGTTCCGGGGGTAAGGCAGAGGGTTTGGGGGGTGATGGCGTGCTCACCGGACCTCCGGCCGGGTCCCAGTTGGCGTCGGATGGAAGGATGAGCGTGGCTATTTGCCCTGGCGGTGTTCTGGCCGCAACGATAGCCGCGGACGTATCGGCGGCCGCTGTTCGAGCGTTTCGGGTCGTTCGCACCCAATGGGAAACGGGCCGGGCCAAGCCTTCGATATCGGCGGTGAGCGGAGCGTCGTATTCCAGGTGGGAGGTGGCGTGCTGGCCCACCAGGTTAACCATCGGGGTATAGGCCTTTTTGGCGTTATGGAGGTTGGAAATACCGTTTCCCAAACCCGGTCCCAAATGGAGTAGGGCGGCAGCCGGTTTTCCCGTTACCCGCGCGTAACCATCGGCACATCCGGTTGCGACCCCTTCGAACAGGCACAGCACCGAATGCATTTCTCTTACCGAATCCAGGGCCGAGACAAAGTGAATCTCGCTTGTCCCGGGGTTCATGAAGCAGGTGTTCACCCCGCCTCCGATAAGGGTCCTGATGATCGATTCGGCGCCGTTCATAAAAAAAAGAAAAAGGGGTCAAACGCAAAATGTTAACATCTAATTGGTTCGCTTCAGCCATTCAGGTGAAACTTGAGGCCGATATTAACATTTTGCGTTTGACCCCTTTTCCTTCATCGTTTGCCTATGACCCTCTCGTATTCGGGGAAATACCGGCCGATTACAGGTAAATCGAAAGAGGAAAGAATACTGGTGTTGGGTTCGCGTCGGAGGAGGAATTCAAACGATCGGCGGATCAAGTCCTCTTTACTTCCACCGGTCGGACTCAGCCTTGCGAAATCGGAATCCGCCAAGGTGACCCGATGGGTGGTCGTAGTTCTGCTGTAAACCGTTACGGTGAAGGAATCTCCCGCTTCGGGTTCGATGCTTATTTCTGCCATAGCCCCCCAGTTTGAAGATGCACCTATTGGATTCAAGCCTTTGGAAAAAAGAAAAAGGGGTCAAACGCAAAATGTTAAAATCTGATTGGTTGGCTTCAGCCATTCAGGTGAAACTTGAGGACGATTTTAACATTTTGCGTTTGACCCCTTTTTCATCTCCCCTCTGGCGCTTCATCTTCCTGGTCCTCGTCCCACCGCATGGTATCGTCCTCCGGGATGGCTTCCTCGGCCTCGGCCAGATCGGGGATGTCCCGGGCTATATCCTCCTCATCCGAAGGTTCTCCCTCCTCCTCGGGGTCATCTTCATCATGGTCGTAACCGTCCGGGACGTACTCCAGAATGGAAGTGATTTCTGTGAAGTGGTGCAAACCTCTGCCCTCGTAATAGAGATTTGCCATTTCGTCCCGCAACGCCTCTTCCAATTCAGACCTCGTCAAGTTCTGTTCGAATTCGATCAGTTCGTTGAGCTGCTCGATACGGAGTGTGGTGATGTGGTCGAGAAAATCCGCGTAAGGGCCGGTTTCATCGTTCACTACGTCGGGGAGGGCGAAAAGCGCGGTCTCGCTTTCCAGGATCGAATCGGAATTGTGCGTCATGCGGATACGGTTTTCGCCAAGATCTGTTTCGATGCTGAACCCAATGAATGCTCTTTCCACCAACTCCATATCGAGGCCGAAATCGCGCAAGGGGTCCAGGAGATCCAACAAATAATTCCACTGCCTCGGGTCGATTATTCCCAAACCTTCAAAATCCCAATGAATGGGGTCGCTCACTTCCTTGACCCACCAGTTGAAATCATCCCCCGGTGAAGCGATCAACCACTTGAGTTTCGGAATTCTGGCAGGCATAAGGCTAATGGTTGGATGGTCCCGGAAGACGGTCTCCCGGTGGTGATAAGTTAAAGGGAATTTACCCCTCTTTCAATTTGAGTCCTTCCCGGCAAAGACAAGATTTTTTTTGAAAATATCTTTCCCAATTGCGAGATTTTTTCCTTTAAGAGGATGCACACTTTCCATGGCTAAGTTTTACGAATCGGTCCTCCGCCCCTATTTGTTTCGTCAGGAGGCGGAAAAAGCACATGAGAGAGCTGTCCGCATATTGCAATTTCTGGGGCGGTTTCCCTTGCTCTGCCGCATGATGGAACGGCGTAACCTGAGGCCGCCCCAGAGCAAATCCATCGCGCTGTTCGGGCTGCAATTCCCCAACAGGGTGGGCCTTGCCGCCGGGATGGATAAGGATGCCAAATTTTGGCCCGTGGCCGGCGCCTTGGGCTTTGGTCATGTCGAAATTGGAACCGTGACCTATCACCGTCAGCAAGGCAATCCTCGGCCCCGGCTCTTCCGTTACCCCGAACAGGAGGCTATTATCAACCGCATGGGTTTCAACAACGAAGGGGCTGCTCTCATCGAAAAGAGGTTGAGAAAGCAGATTCGGAGATACCTCAAACGGATTCCTCTCGGGATAAATATTGGGAAATCGAGGATAGTCCGCCTTGAGCAGGCGGCGGAGGATTATCTGAAATCTTTTCATCTATTGGTTGAGCACGCCGATTTTTTCACCATCAACGTAAGTAGTCCCAACACCCCGCATTTGCGAAAGCTGCAGGGATCCCAATATTTACCAACCCTTTTGGAAACGCTGGCCACTGCCAATAACGAGCGGGCCCGAAAACTGGGAACCCAACCGATTCCCATGCTGGTGAAAATTTCCCCCGATCTGACCTACCGAGAAATCGACTCAATTATGGAGACGGTCCTGGATCTGAATTACGATGGGATCATTGCCACCAACACGGCGTTGAATCGACCGGTTCAATTGAGAAACGGATCCGAGCCGGGCGGATTGAGCGGGAGGCCGCTGCAAAAACGCTCCACCGATATAATCCGCTACATCAGCAAAGCTACCCGTGGTAGATTTCCCATTGTCGGGGTCGGTGGAATTACCGATTTCACATCGGCTGGGGAAAAAATGGATGCCGGAGCTTCCCTGATCCAGATCTATACCGGATGGATTTACCGTGGACCGTTCTTTGCCAAGCAATTAGCCCGATCCTTGGCCCACAGTCACAGGGAATGGATTTGATGCGGCGTCGTTGGCCCAAAGTGGAAATACAACCGGCACACCAGGCGATGGAGACCTAAGTTGCTACTCCTAAATTAAAATTCGTGACACTCGAAAAGAGTTCAGAATAATCGCCATGAATTGAACACGACAACCTCAACCCTCAGCGTATCAGGACCATGAAAAAACTCAATATCGGTGTAATAGGTTACGGATTTATGGGGAGAACCCATTCCAACGCCTACCGCCAGGTTTCCAAGTTCTTTGAAACGGAATATGAACCCGTCCTCAAGGTGGCATGTGCCAGGAACGAAGAACGTCTCAAATCTTTTGCCGATAATTGGGGGTATGAAAGCTATGAGACGGATTGGCGCCGGGTCATCGAGCGCGACGACATCGACGCCATCGATATCGCCGCCCCCAATAATGTGCATCACGAGATGGCCATTGCCGCAGCCGAGGCCGGAAAGATGGTCCTCTGTGAAAAACCGTTGGGGCGCAACCCGGCAGAGAGTCGGGAAATGGCAGACGCGGTGGAAAAGGCCGGCGTTCCGAATCTGGTCTGGTTCAATTACCGCTTTGTCCCCGCCGTGGCTCTGGCCAAAAATATCGTCGATAGCGGCAAATTGGGGCGCATTTTCCACTATCGCGCCAACTTCCTTCAGGATTGGACCATTGACGCCGATCTACCTCAAGGTGGCGAAGGATTGTGGAGACTGGACGTGAACGCGGCGGGAAGCGGGGTCACGGGCGATCTTCTGGCCCACTGCATCGATACGGCCATGTGGATCAATGGGCCTATCGCATCGGTAACGGCCATGACGGAAACCTTCATCAAGGAGCGCATGCACCAGGAATCGGGAAATGTGGAAAAAGTTGGAATCGATGATGCTTGCGCTTTTCTGGCGCGCTTTGCCAACGGTTCCCTGGCCACCTTCGAGTCCACCCGCTACGCCCGCGGGCACAAGGCGCTCTACACCTTTGAAATCAACGGGGAAAATGCCTCAATTGCCTGGGATCTGCACGATCTGCATCGGTTGTCCTATTTTGATTATGCCGACGACAAGGCTGTGCGCGGATGGCGCAGCATCCACGTCTCCAACGCGGGTGGGGAGCACCCCTACATGGACAAATGGTGGGTCCCCGGTTTGAATATCGGGTACGAACACAGTTTTACCCACGGCGCCTATCAATTTCTCAAAAGCCTTGAAGGCGGAAAAGGGGAGAGAGCCTTTCCTACTTTTGCCGATGCCCTGCAAACCGACAAGGTTTGTGCCGCTGTCCTGGAGTCCGGCAGCAGCCGCAACTGGCAGACGGTCTAAGGAGTCCGGGTTTCCTTTCTAATCATGACGACTTCCCAAATCGCCCGGGATGCCCTCGCTCAAGGCCAGGGCATTCTTCGACTGGCTCCCAATTGGGTCCCCCGTTCCTTTTGTATTCCGGGAAGGCGGTTGAAACTTCATCCCGATGACTACTATGCCCTGGGGGGGGAGAGGGGTGGAATCGACGAGCGCTGGTTTTCCAGTACCACCCCGGCCGACAACGGCCCCTTGACCGGAGAAAACGAAGGGTTGAGCATGGTCGTATTCCAAGACGGTTCTGCTTCCCGGCAAATCACCCTTCGCGAGGCCATAGACGAACTAAAAGGAGAGATCATCGGCCCTCGCCTTTGGGATGGGTATGGGAAATGGCCCGCCTACTCCAAGTTTTTCGACAATAAGGGACCCCTTCCTCACCACATCCATCAACCCGATGAATACGCCGCCAAGGTGGGTCAATTGGGCAAGCCGGAGGCCTATTACTATCCACCGCAGGTGAACAACTACGGGGGGGATTTCCCTTACACTTTTTTTGGTTGCGAACCGGGAACGACCAAGGACCAGATCCTCCAATGCCTGAAGAACTTTACCAAGGGTGACAACAAGATAACCAACTTCTCCAAAGCCTATCGGTTGGATCCGGGAACCGGGTGGGATGTTCCGGCCGGTATCCTCCACGCCCCTGGCAGTTTGTGCACCTTCGAACCCCAAAGGGCATCCGATGTCTTCGCCATGTATCAATCGGTGGTCAATCACCAGGTGGTTCCCGAGGAATTGCTGTGGAAGGACACTCCGGAAGATAGACGGGGCGATTTCGATTACCTTATCGAAGTGCTGGATTGGGAAGCCAACGTCGATCCCAATTTTGTGGAAAACCATTTCATGGAACCCATTTCGGTTTTCTCCTCCACCCGGGAGATCGAGGATAACGGTTACGACGAAAAATGGATCGCCTACCGCAATAACGCCTACAGCGCCACGGAGCTAACCGTCCTTCCGGGACGGACGGTAACCGTAAAAAATGCCGCATGTTACAGCATGATCATGATGCAGGGACACGGCGCCATTGGGGGGTGGCCGATCGAAACACCCACCATGATTCGATTCGGGCAATTGACCCACGATGAATACTTTGTAACCGAATCAACCGCGCGGGCCGGAGTAACCATTCACAACCCGTCCCCCACAGATCCCATCGTCATGCTGAAAACCTTCGGCCCGGAAAATCCGGATTGGGTCGCGTCTTTCGCCTGAAAAAAGAAAAAGGGGTCAAACGCAAAATATTAACATCGTCCTCTAGTTTCACCTGAATGGCTGAAGCGAACCAATCAGATGTTAATATTTTGCGTTTGACCCCTTTTTCTTCACCTTAAACCTCGATACTTCCGCTGTACACGAAAGAAGCCGGTCCGGTCAGGGTCACCGCTTCGATGGAGTCTCCTTCCACCCGGAAATCGACCGACAAAGTATCGCCTCCGGCAACCTTCAGGGGAACAGGCTTGGCAACGTTGTGAACGAGGTGGGCCACGATGGCCACCGCCGCCACACCGGTTCCACAGGCGAGGGTTTCGTTTTCCACGCCGCGTTCATAAGTACGCACGATTACCCCATTGCCGATGACTTGGGCGAAGTTGGCATTGGCTCCTTTGGGGGAAAATTCTTTGTGGTAACGCAGTTCCGAACCCTCCGCCACGATATCGATCTTCTCCACCTCGGGGACAAACTTGATCACGTGCGGAACCCCGGTATTGGTGTAGTGCAGGAGGGCGGGCCCGGTAGACAGATTCAGGTTGAAATTCAAACGCGTATCAAAGGCCGGGGTCATATCCACGGTGTATTGCCCGCCCTTTTCCCTGGATGTCAAGTCGCCCGCATCCGTGCGGAAGCTCAGGCCCAGAGGGGTTCCCACATTATGGGCCAGGGCAAAAGCGGTAAAGCAGCGGGCCGCATTTCCGCACATATCGGCCCGGGAACCATCGGCGTTGAAATATATCATTTGGGCGTCCAATTCCTTCGATGGGGCCTTTTCCAGAAGCACCAGTCCATCCGCCCCCACTCCAAATCGGCGGTGACAAAGGCGGGCGATTTGTTCGGTGGTCAACCGAACGGATCCATCCAGGTTTTCCACCATGACGAAGTCGTTTCCGGCTCCGTGCATCTTTGTGAAATTCATCCTCATTTGGTCGGGCCATGAAAACGCCTTTTTCAGGTATTTCAAGCATGGAAAAGGCACAAAGGAATTAACAGTTTGTCGGACTTAAAAACAACAGGGTGTCGGAGGCGCAAGTTACGGCATCGCGGGGACGCGATAGCCCTACCATTTCGAATCAAGGGATTTGCAAAGGGCGGAGAGAGATTTCTTTGGGCATACCCTTCAATGAACCCAAAACCGCAATTTTTACCAAAAACAGGAAAGAAAAAGGGGTCAAACGCAAAATGTTAACATCTGATTGGTTCGCTTCAGCCGTTAAGGTGAAACTAGAGGACGATGTTAACATTTTGCGTTTGACCCCTTTTTCTTCACCCCTGTAATGGTGCCGTCTCTCAAACATAAAAACCGTACAAAGAAATGAGCAACACCTTCCCTAAACTTCACAATGCCACCTGGCCGGGGGTAGTCGGCAAAGGATCGGAGGAAGAACCCTTCATAAGCCTGGACGAGATGATCGCGTTTACGGCCAATGCGGAGGCCGAGGGCCGTAAATTCGATGGGGTCGATTTGTTTATTTCCGAGCCGCACGTATCGATCGATTCGACCGATGACGACCTGAAAGCCCTAGCCGATCAGTTGAACGGTTTCGGCCTGGTAGCCGGTTCCATCGTGGCGCCGGTTTGGGATGTGACCGGGGGCGGTTCGGCCATGGGCAGCCAAGAGGATCGAAAAAAATTCCTCACCCAGGTGCGGAAGGCTTGTGAGGTCGGTGCGAAGCTGCGTGAAATGGGTGTGCGCCCCTATGGTATCGTTCGCATTGATTCGGCCAACGACGTGGAATCCTGGAGCAAGGACCCAGAGGGCAACACCAAGCTGATCGCTCGAACCTTCAAGGAAGCTGCCAGCATCGCAGCCGACCACGGCGAGCGGTTGGCCGCTGAAGGTGAAATTTGCTGGGGCGGCATGCACAGCTGGAAATGGATGCTGCGGACTTTCGAGCTGGCCGACGCCGGGGATGCCCTTGGATTTCAGGCTGACCTCGCCCACTCCATGCTCTATCTCCTGGGCTACAACGCGGAGGAACACCGCATCGTTCCAGAGAACTTTTCCTGGGATGACGAGGAGGCTTTCGCCGCAGCCTATAAGGAAATGACCGATGCCCTGCGGCCCTTCACAATCGACTTTCACGTAGCCCAAAACGATGGCACCGTCCATGGCACGGGCTCTCACGACAAGACGGGCAAACACTGCCTGGCCGACGATCCCAATGGAAAGCTCGATATTACCTGGGCGGCCGGTTTCTGGCTCACCGAGAATGGCCAACCCAGAAAACAAATTCAGCACATTTGCTGGGACGGGTGCATGTTCCCCAATGAAACCCTCCATCAACCCGAAACCTGGAATACCATCCTGGGCGCCATGATCTCCGTCCAGAATGCCCACGGTTGGTAGGAACGGCGCCTGCGGCGCCTTAGTGGAAAGAGTTCAGTGGGGAGTGAGAGCGGTGGGCGCCGGGGGCGCCTCTCCCTGTGTTTTTTGTGGTTCCTGAATTTTTGTAGGTAAAGGTTATGCGCCCATCTTTTCTGCCAGTTCAATGAAGTCGGAGGCTTCTATGTCAACGCTTTCATCTGCTACGAGATCGGCTTGAATTTTACCGTTTCCGAATTCGTCTGGCCGTATTACAAATCCAGTCCTCAAACCGTTTTTACGTGCCTGTTGCAGGTCGGAGAGATGGGCTGCTGCTACCATTACTTCATTCGGTGAATAACCCAAGCGTTCAACCGCACCCAGATAGACTTTGGAATCTGGTTTGTAGGACCTGAAGTCTTCACCCCCCAGGATGATGTCCCAAGGGAGGCCTGCATGTTTAGCCATATGGACCAACAGGCCGGTGTTTCCGTTTGAAAGCGTGCCAATGATAAACTTTCTCTTGAGGCGCGTTAAGCCTTCCACCGAATCCGGCCACGGCGTGAGCCGGTGCCATGCATTGTTCAAATGGATCCTTTCTTCATAGGACAGGTTTCCCAAACCAAACTCGTAAATTAAAATTTCCAAGCGTTCCAGATGCATTGCGTTGGCCGAGACCCACTCCCGTCTCCCCTCCACTACCTTCCGAGTGCCGGTGTAATAGGCGTCTCTCCAACGGTCCGCAAAAGCGCTCCAGTCAGCCGACACTCCCAACCCTTCGCCAACATTCGAGACTTCTCGAATAATGGAACTGCGCCAGTCCACCACAGTTCCAAAAACATCAAAGAGAATGGCTTTTACCTGAATGGAATCCATTTGAAGTCCAGTTGGGGCCAAGAAAAGGGTCAGCCCTTGAATTTTGGTATCTTGATTCTTTGATTAGGCAACTGGGTCTCCTATGGATACCAAAATTCAAGGGCTGACCCTTTTCTGCGGGTTAATAATCAGCGATGGCGTTCCCAGAGGTCCTGAGCTTGCACGCTGCTGCGTATGCGCCAATTGAGAAGGGTATTGAGAAGTTCGGATTTCTTCTCGGCGTAATCGGGTTCGTCCCAAAGGTTATTGAATTCCCCGGGGTCCTTCTTCAGGTCAAATAACTGGCCGTAAGGAGCATCGACGAAATGGACCAGTTTCCAGTCGCGGTCCCGAATCATGGTTTGGAAGAGGTTGCCGGTAAAAATCCCGTCTTGGACCTGTTCGCAATAGACGTAGTCGCGCTCCTGCCAATCTTCACCCCTCACCGCGGGCAACAGGCTTTTGGCTTCCATGGATGAAGGCGGCTCAATTCCGGCCAGTTCCAAAATCATGGGACCCAGGTCCATGAGCTGACAGAGCCCATCAACGCGGCGACCTTCTCCCGAAAGGAATTTTCCGGCTTTTGATCCGGGCTTGGCCCATACGATGGTCGGCACGCGGGTAATCTGATCGTACATGGTCCATTTTTGACTGTGCCCGTGATCAGTCAGGCAATCCCCGTGGTCCGATGTGAAAATCAGCACCGTGTTATCCAGGTAGTTCTTTTCCTCCAGGGCTTCCATGATTTGGCCGACCTTTTCGTCAATCATGGTGACATTGGCGTGATAGTAAGCCCGTTGAAGATGACGTTGCTCGGGCGTGGGATGCAAATCCCATTGCACGGAATCGTGATCGACCTCCACATTGTGCCGGCGCAATTCCTTGTAGGCTTCCGGCTGGTTTTCCAAATCGCGTTCCTGCAATGGCTGGATTTGCAGATCCTTTTTCAAGTAGGATTCAGTGTAACGAGGGATGGGGTCATAGGGTGGATGGGGGCCCGGGAAACCGATCTCAAGAAATAAGGGGGAGGAATTCGGTTTGTTTTTCAACCACCAGACGGCCAGATCGCCGACGAAGAAATCGGAGTGACTGTCTTCTGGCAATTCCCACTCGAAAGCTCCCAGTCGTTCATCGTAATCGGATCTTTTCCGGTATCCTTCCCTTTGTTGCTTGACCAATCCACGGAAGCGCAAGGCCTTGTCCCATTCATCGAAATAGTAGCGTTCTTCCAGGTAACGGTCCTTGTTTTCTACCACATAGCGTTCGTGAAACCCCATTGAGGTGTGGTAGGGGTAGGTGTGCATCTTTCCTATGTTGACGCACTTGTAGCCGGCTTCCGCCATGTTTTCCACCCAACTGTGCCGCCAGATGTCGGCATTTTTTAAAACGCCATAGGTGTGGGGGAAGTAGCCGGTAAAAAGACTGGCCCGTGACGGCGCGCAACTGGCCGCGGTGATATGACAATTGGTAAAGGTAACCCCTTCCTCTACCAGCCGGTCCAGGTAGGGAGTTTCCATGTAGTCGTATCCCAGAGCGCGAATGGTATCCATACGCTGCTGGTCCGTAATGATAAAAACGATGTTGGGGCGAGTATCCGTTTCGCCGGAAGTCTGGGAAGAAGATGAATCAGTCACGGTTCAAAACTGTTGGGCATTCCAGTGAGGATGAGCCTATTCGCCAAGGTTAAATTGTGAAAAGTGGTTTTCCCTACATCCTCCATGGGGTCAGTCCTTGATTTTCAACATGGGGACATGTCAAAAATCAAGGAGCTGACCCCGGCGGGTCAGGGGCCGACCAAATCCGGCAGGAAGTGGGAAATAATGGGGAAATAGGTGATCAATAACACCCCTACCAGCAGGACGAAGAACACCGGCAAGGAATATTTCACCACATCCAGTATGGGCTTGTTAAACCGGTAGGAGGAAATAAAGAGGTTGATCCCGACCGGTGGGGTGAGAAATCCGAGTTCCAGGTTGGCCAGGATGATGATCCCGAGGTGCATGGGATGTATACCGAAGGCCGTTCCCACCGGCAACAACAAGGGCGTGATGACGATTATGGCGGCAAAAATATCCATCAGACACCCGATCACGATGAGAAACAGGTTGAGAGAGAGGAGAAAGAGGAATTTCGACTCGATACTTTCACTCAACCAGATGGCGGTGTTGTCTGGAACGTGCTCGGTGATCAGGTAATTGGTGAATCCCATGGCCGTCCCCAGGATGAGCAGGACGCCTCCCACCAGTAATCCGCACTCCGACAAGGACTTTCTCAAGGAGGTTTTCAACTTCAGTTCCCGATGCACGAATGCTTCGATGACGAAGGCATAAAAAGCAGTTGCCGCAGCGGCGTTGACGGGGAGGGCAAATCCGCCGAATATCAGCACGATAGGTATGACCGGCAAGGCCAGTTCCCATTTGGCCTCCCAGGTGGCCCGCAGCGCTTCTCTCATGCAAAAAGTCTCTTGCTGCCCCCCGGATTTTCGCACAAGGTAGACCGCCCAGATGCAGGTGAGCAGGAGCATGAGAAGGCCGGGAATTATTCCCCCGAGAAACATATCGTTCATACCCACCCCGGACACGATCGAGTACACGATCAGGGGTAGACAGGGCGGAAAGAGAATACCCAGAGAACCGGCTCCCGTGAGCAACCCGATGGCCTCGTTCTCCCGGTAACGGCCTGCTATCAGCACCGGGAGCAGAATTCCACCCAGAGCCAGAATGGTCACCCCAGAACCTCCCGTGAAGGCGGTAAAAAACGCGCAGGCCAGGATGGCCACAATGCCTTCGCCACCGCGGATTTGCTTGGCCCAGGCGTGAAAAAAATTCACCAGGCGTTGCGAGGCATCGCTGTAGGCAAGAAAAAATCCCGTCAAGGTAAACAGGGGCAAGGTAGCCAAAAGCGGATTGGTTACCTGATCGTAATGATCCAGGGACACCGAGGCGACGGGATCTCCTTGCCCCCAGAAGAGCAATACGGCGGCTCCGCCGATGGCCACGAAGATGGGCGTGCCAAGGATAGTGGCCAATCCCAGGACGGTCAGGTAGGGCCAAACGACTTTCGGCGCCTCCGCCGGTTGCTGCCAAAGGATGACCGCCATAGCTACCAGCAAACCGGCCGTTAATAATCCTTTTGGAACAGTAGTTGCATTTCGCAGAAATAACCGCAGGGCAATGCCGAAAAACCCAATGGGAAGAAAAGCCTGAAACCACCAGAACGGAATGCCTATGGGCAACTTTTCACCAAATTCCCGTTCCGCCGCCACAAATTCGAGGGATGCCATCCCCAGCCAAAAAGACAGGCCGATCCCGACAAATCCGGTAAATAACCTGATCCCGCCACGGTATTTTTCCGGCAACAAATCCCGGATGCTGGCGATGGCCAGGAGTTTTTCCTCCCGCGCCGCTATCAAACCGCCCGCCATCCCCAAAACCAGGGTGATGTGCCGAATCAGGTTTTCCGCCCCTGCCACGCGGTATTTTCCCAAGACCCCCTGAACCACGGACAACTCCGATACCCCGATGAGCATCAGAGAAAATAAACAACAGTAGAGAATAAAATTCTCCAACTGGTGAACCCATTTCAACCATCCATCTTCCCTGGAAAGGAAAAATGAAGCGACCCGTTTCATGAGAGGTTATCCCTGAACTGCCAGGCTATTGAGCGGAACCTTCTTTCCTGAATTCACTCAGTTTCTGCATCACAATATCGTAGACGTCTTCAGGCACGATATCACCCCGAATATTGGATTGGTTGAGGTCCACTTCCTTCCTCCAGGATGCCCGTGCCTCCTCCGTCAAGGAGCTGATGACCAAGCCCTGTTTTTCCACCATGGCTTGAATGGATTCTTCGTCCTCCTTCCGGCTGGCCTGCCGGATCCTTTTCCCCATTTCCACCGAGGTCTGCTTCAAGTAGGCCTGAGTTTTCTGAGGCAACCGGTCCCAGGTCCTCTTCGTCATTACCATGGCGCCCACAACCGGAACCCACTTCATATCCAACATGAAGCCGGTCTCGGTGGAAAGTTGGGTGGCATTGGCCAGAAAGGGCGGCGCTGGAACCGCTTCTATCATGCCGTTTTTCAGGGCCAGCAAGGTTTTGCTGGAATCCAAGGTGACAGGGGTATAGTAGTTTTTGAGTAACTCGGTGGCCTTGGGTGTGCCCAGGGAAGCGCCTACCCGCATCGATTTCAGGTCCTCCATATGGGCAATCGGTTCTTTGGAGAAAAACCGGGCCCAACCGGCATCTCCCCAAAATAAAACGACGTAGCCTTTGTCCAGAAACAGGCTCTCCAGTTTTTCCTGCAGGGCTGCTCTGACGAAATCGACCTCTTCCCAGTTGCGAAATTGCATCGGCATCAATTGCAGGGCGGTAACGGACTCGTCGATCTGGGCCAACCCGATTGCGGAAAGCATGGCGCCTTGCAGTTGGTTGATGCGCATACGTTTGACGATGGCCACCTCTCCACCCTGGGTGCCGGCGTAGATATTCATGCGCACGGGTTCTTCCGGAGCTTTGGCCCATTGGGCGTTCAGTTCCTCGAGGAAATTGTGAAAGGAGGTTCCGCGGGGCGCTACCGTAGCCACCCTGATAGAGACGGCTTCCAAACAAGCGGATGCCAGGACCATTCCCGATAAGAGGATAAGCAGTTTACTGCGAGTGGTGTTTTTCATATTTGCTGAGGGGATCGAGGGGCGGCAAAAAGTAATCATCCACGTGATCCAGAAGCCATTGGCCGTACTCCTGCATCAGGATATTGGATAAGGTAAGTTCAGGTTTGGCCTGGGGATCAATCCCCAATGCCGCATTCAATACCTGGATAAACTCTTCTCTTCTTTCCATAGGCACACATACCGAGGTGGCGTAGGAAATGTAGGGGGCCGCATCAAGCCCTCCCGATAGGGCCACCGCTTTCCGGAAATGGTCATGAGCCCGATCCTCCGGGTTACCCTCTTTGGCCAGTCGCACCATTTCGTAGCTGATCAGGAGACTGTGGATGGCGCCGTTTTCAAAATTTTCATCCAGTTCGAGGACCCGATCCACCAGCACGTCGATTTTGGGCAGATCGGCCATGAGGAAGGCGTCCGTCTTGTCCACGTTTACCGCGCTGGCCCAGGAAGCCGCGGTCCAGTAGAGCAATCCGATCCCTCCGAGGCCCACCCGCTGCACGGCCGCCGCCGGGTCGGCCTTGAAGGTTGGCCCAAATCCCGGAAACGCGGCCTCAAGTCCCCGCAACCCGTAATCCCTGGCCCGGAGAAAGAGTTTTTTGCTCCGCAGTTCCAATTCGCGAGCCCGGTAGTAGTCGTCCGGCCTCATTTGAACCGCGTCCAGATAAACGAAGGCATGACCGTACTGGGTGAAGCCCTTGGAAGTAGCCAGCAGCAAACCCGTGTGCTCGGGCGTCTCGGCCAGGATCGACTCCATCAACTTGAGCCCGAAGGGCAGGGCATCGGCCACAAGATCGGGATCCTCATCCGAGGTAAAAGTGGCGCCTGTTTCCGCCAGAATATCGCCGACTTGGTTCATCGCCATATCGCGCAGGGAACAACCACCGCAAAGGAAGAGCAGACTCACGGAAATCATCCAGGGCTTCGGAACCCAACGGGATTGAAAGGTCGATTTACGCATCATTATTCTTGGGAATAGGGAAGAAAACCACGGATTACACGGATTGACACGGATTATTTTCAATTCAAATATCTGGATTCTGGATTCTGGGTGCCTTAGCCAGAGTCAAATCCCAAATCCTGGTCATCTTGTTCATCCATGTTTAATTTATGTCATGTATATAGGGTTATGCCATCCGTGCTCATCAGTGTAATCCGTGGTCATTTTTCGTGCATATTCTTTCACATCATACGCCACAAGCCATCATGAAACATATTACCTCGATATTGCTATCCCTGTTCCTTGGCTCCGGGCTCCTCGCACAGGATTCCACCAACTTTCCCACCCTGGGGAAAATCGTCAAATACCACGACGACCTGGATAAACTTCTGGACGCCGATACTCCCATACAGGTGATCACGTCGGGTTTTACCTGGTCGGAGGGACCGGCCTGGAACAAAGAGGGGCAATTCCTGGCATTTTCCGAAATACCCAGCAATACCGTCATGAAATGGATTGAAGGAGAAGGTGTAAGCGCCTGGTTTTCCCCATCGGGTTACACCGGTATCACCGATTACGGCCGGGAACCGGGTAGCAACGGATTGATGTTCGATCCGGAAGGCCGTCTCATATCCTGTGAACACGGCGACCGGCGTCTGTCCATCATGACTCATGAAGGGGGCAAACGCACCTTGGCAGATAATTACCAGGGCAAGCGTTTCAACAGCCCCAATGACGTGACCCGGGCCTCCAATGGAAACCTGTATTTCACGGATCCGCCCTATGGCCTGCCAGATAGGTTTACCGACCCCCGCCGGGAAATGGATTACTGTGGCGTCTACCTGCTGCGTCCCTCTGGAGAGGTGGTCCTGCTCACAAAGGAAATCGAGCGGCCCAACGGAATCGGACTTTCACCCGATGAAAAAACCCTTTACGTGGCCCAGTCCCATCCCGATATCCCAACCTATACTTCATTTCCCGTTAAGTCAGACGGAACCACCGGTGAAGGCAGACTCTTCTACGATGCCTCCCCTCATCAGGGCCCAGGGGTAAAAGGCCTGCCCGATGGATTGGCCGTGGATGCCGAGGGCAACATATGGGCCTCCGGGCCGGGCGGCATTTTCGTTTTCGATCCGCAGGCTACCCTGCTCGGCCATAGTGAGGCCACCAGCAATTGCGCCTTCGGCGGAGCAGACGGGTCCATGCTGTTTATCACCGCCGACACTTACGTCCTGCGCGTGCAAACCAAGGCCAAGGGCTTGGGATTCTAACGAAAAAGGGGTCAAACGCAAAATGTTAACATCGGCCTCAAGTTTCACCTGAATGGCTGAAGCGAACCAATTAGATGTTAACATTTTGCGTTTGACCCCTTTCCTCGGCGATACTTGTCCACGGCATCCTCATCGAAGTTGACGCCAAGACCCGGCTTGGAGGGCACCTGGTAAAGCCCATCATTCATTTTGATGGACTCCGCCATCAAATCGTCCTGGATGACGTGGGTAATGCTGACCGCGTACTCGATTGCCGAAAAAGCCGCCG
Source organism: Opitutales bacterium (assembly GCA_965204545.1). GTDB lineage: Bacteria > Verrucomicrobiota > Verrucomicrobiia > Opitutales > UBA2995 > JAABVD01. The sequence continues at coordinate 3,515,782 of CBDBFA010000003.1, forward strand.
CCTGGTGGGCCTGGAAAACCTGGGCCACGCCGGTAAAAATGCCATGCTGAACCCATAAGGGAATTCCGGTCACTTCGGCCATGAGGGCCCTTTGGACAAGCGTCCTTCCAACGGGGCCTCCCACCACCAGGGCTTGCACCAGTTTTTCACGGATCATGGGCATGGGATCTGTGGGAATATGTTCGGCCAAATCCAAGGGAAATCGTCCTTTCAACCGACGAAACGGTTCCAGGCCGTAGCGTTCGCAAGGGGTCTCGACGGCGAAGTATTGAGGAAAACGGGCCAGTTTTCGGGCCATTTTCAGGGAATATTCCACCGTTTTCCAGGTGCTGTTGGTATCGACCCAAATGCGGACGTCCGAAGGTATGGCCGAAGTAATGGCCTCGGCCTGGGTGACCGGGTCTTCAAAGGGGCGGGCTTTCACCTTGTGAATTCGGTAACCCAGGTCATATCCCAGTTTGGCTTCCGACGCCATCAAGTCGGGCGGATAGCACTGGCACCACCAAGCCTGGGCGATCTTCTCTTTGGGCTCGGCCGCGAAAAGGCGCGAAACCGGCAGACCTGCTGCCTGCCCGATTAAATCATAAACCGCCATCAGAATGCCGCCCAGGTTCTCGTCCAGCATGAATTCCCATGGGGAACGACCGACGAGTTTACTGCAAATGGCTTCAGCCCGCGGAACACTGCCCAAGGAGTCCTCCACGTCAAGGAGGGCGTCCCCCAGGCCCACCAAGCCTTCATCCGTGTAGAGTTTGACCAGAGTCGAGTCGTAATAGTCGCGGTTTATTCCCTGCTTCCTGTAGACCTCGGCAAAGACCTCCCGTATCCTTTCGTTCATGGGTACCCGCACCGGAATCACTTCAAACCGGGTTATCCGCTGACTTGCCGCCGATGGGGAGGTTGCTGCATAAGCGCGGCCAAACGCCGGTTGGACGGTTCCCATCGCCCCCATTGCTCCAAGGGCGGTTAGAAAGTCGCGGCGGGAATACCTGCGCATTATTCATTTAGTCCTGCCGTCGCCTCGTTGTCAACGAGGGACCCGCTACTCAGGCCCTGACAGCAGTTAACCGTTGACCCAAGAATGGATCGCATTTTATCGGCGAAATTCTCTAGCCTGGAAACATTCAATTAGGGTTTCTGACCATGTTGAGTTTAAAGGAAGTAGAAGCGTATCGAACAAAGGGATATTTAGGAGTTGAAAATGTGCTCAGTAGCGCCGAGGTGGAAATGCTTCGCCGGGTGACAGATGACTTTGTGGAAAAGTCGCGATTGGTTACTGAAAGCGATGATGTGTTCGATCTCGAACCTGGGCACTCAGCCCACAAACCCAAGCTGAGGCGGTTGAAGGATCCGACCGAGTTGCACGAGGTCTACCGGAATACGCTAAAGCACGACAAAATTCTCGATATCGTTTCCCAGCTTATTGGACCATCCATTTGGACCAACGGCAATAAGCTGAACATGAAATCCGGTGGTTTTGGCAGCCCGGTGGAATGGCATCAGGATTGGGCCTGGTATCCGTTTACCAATGACGACCTGTTGGCCGTCGGGGTTTGCATCGATGATATGACGGAAGAAAATGGCTGCCTTCTCGTCATTCCAGGCTCGCACAGGGGACCAATTCTGGATCATCATTTGGACGGGGTTTTTGCTGGTGGAGTTACCGAGGATGGATTTGATGATTCCGCCGCGAGGAAAGTCGAAATCAAGGCCGGCGGGATCTCCATTCACCATGTTCGGACCCTGCATGGGTCCCTCCCCAATCTATCGCCCCTTCCCCGGCGGTTATTATTATTTCAATACTGCGCAGGCGATGCCTGGCCATTGAGCGGTATCGGTTGGGGTGCTTACAAAAAGAGTTTTTTACGCGGTGAGCCGACCTATCAACCGCGAGTAGCCGAGGTTCCAGTGCGCATACCTTTACCGCGTTCGAAGCATAGTGGTTCCATATACGAAACCCAACGGGAATTAAAGAAATCCACCTTTGGAAGGTGAGAAAATGCGCAAAGGAATAAACCACAGAGGACATAGAGAGCACAGAGGGATTTAAAGGATGAAGGAAGAAGGCACAAAATGGGAAGCGATTGGCCACAAAAGGCACATAAACCACAAAAAAATATTTTGCGCCTTTTGTGATTTTTGTGGTTCCTCTCTCCTAATTCCTAATTCCTAATTCCTAATTGGCGCCAACGGCGCCTATACCATGGCCAGTGAGCAACTGAAAGAACTGATCGCCCTCCGGTGGGCCGACAAGCCCACCGAAGGGAAGTCCCTCGAAGCGCTTCGCAGCGGACCTTTTACCGGTGGTCTTGAACCACGACCCGGGACAAAGGTCGAGCCTGCCGATGCGGACGGTGTATACGGGGAGTGGGTGATTTACGGAACCCCGAGGTCGGAAAGTATTTTTCTCTTTATGCACGGTGGTGGTTTTTGCCGGAGTTCCGGACCCGCCAGCCGGATGATCGCCTCCAATCTGAGCGCAGCTTGTGGCTGCCGCTGTTTCACCGTTGATTACCGGTTGGCGCCCGAGCATACCTTTCCAGCCGCCATTGACGATACCTATACGGCCTACCGATGGCTCTTGAGGCAGGGGATCCCACCGCAACGGATCGTGGTTGGCGGCAGCTCGGCAGGAGGAGGATTGACCGGGTCCCTGTTGACCAAACTCAAACAAACCGGCCACAGCCAACCGGCCGCGGCGGTTTTCCTGTCGCCTTGGACCGATCTGACGCAAAGCGCCTCCACCTACCGCACCAATGCCGATTTGGACTGTTCCATTTCCAAGGATCACCTGGACCGAATGGCCGAACTATACCTGGCCGGGGCGGATCCGAAGCATCCGCTGGCTTCTCCGGTATTTTCCGACCTCTCGGGGTTGCCTCCATTGCTGATCCAGGTGGGGAAATTGGAAACCATGTATGGGGATGCCGCGGCCTACGCCGAAAAAGCGGGTAGGGCAGGGGTTCCGGTGGAGTTCGAGGCCTACGACGACGTTCCCCATGCCTGGCATAACAGCGACCATGTCGTGCCCGGAATACCGGAAGTACATGCCGCCTTCAACCGGATCGGCGAATTCTTCAAGGCCCACAGCTGAACGCAAAAGGCGCGCTGGGGCGCGCCAATTAGGAATTAGGAATTAAGAATTAGGAATGGGATCTCGCCGAGGCGAGATGGCACAAAGGGGGAGAGGGGAAAGGATGAGGAATTTTGTGTTTTTCCTGTCACGCCGTAGACCTTCGGCGAAGGCGGATGTGCGTTTTGTGGTTACTCCTTGGTGGTTTCAATTCCCGTCAACTGTTGACCTTCCGGGTCTTGTCCGCTAGCTTGGGCAATTTAAAGCGAACCCCCATTCGATTTGAGCAAACCGGCTTACAGATGTAGCATGCGGGACATCGCCAAGGAAGCGGGCGTCTCGGTATCGGCTGTTTCTTTGGCTTTTAGAAACAGTCCTAAGGTTTCAAAAACGAGACGGGCGGAGATTGCAAAAATTGCCGAGCGCATGGGTTACGTGAAAGATGGCCGGATCTCGGAATTGATGGAGCACTTGCGCACTAATCGCTCGGATCGAAGTTCTCCAAACTCGCCGTGTTGGTGCCTGAAATCACCAAAGCACAGCAAGCTTCCTATCCCGTGATGGGCAAATTGATGGAGGGTCTGGCGGCCCAGGCCCGCGAAAGCGGATACGATTTGGATGTATTTTACCTCCCCGAACTGAAAGCGAGTCCGAAGCGATTGAGGAAAATTCTAATTTCCCGAGGAATCCAGGGAATCATCGCCATGCCCTGGGTAAGTGGAGTCGGCACCCTCGATCTGGATGTGGATGCCTTCTGCATTTCCACGGCTGGTTACAGCATTATCGATCCCATGGTCAACCGGGCCTGCACAAACTACCTGCAGATGATGGACGAACTCATCGAGCAGACCTGCCGACTTGGTTACAAGCGAATTGGCTTTGCCATGACCTACCCGCGGGGCGGAATCGGCCACAAGCTTTTTGCCTCCTCATTTCTTTACTACTCAACCCTGATCGAAAGATCTCGACGCATTCCCATATTGCCCAAGAGCGAGATCAATTCCGAAAACCTCGAGAAGTGGATGAACGAATTCGATCCGGACGTGGTGATCGGGGATGGAATGGTGTATGAACTCCTGGCTGGTCTGGGTTGCCGGGTCCCGGAAGACCTCGGGTTCGCCACTCTCGACACGGCCAAAGGCCCTCCCGATGCTTCAGGTGTCGATCACCGCCATGATGTAGTTGGACGAGAAGCCTTTAAACTGGTGCTCTCGGATATCAATTTAAACAGCAAAGGCGTTCCCGAATCGCCTAAAATCGTGCTGGTCGACAGTCACTATTATTCGGGATTCACCCTGCGAAGAGTGGGAAGGATGCAGGATGTGCGGCTTCGCTCTTCCACCCACCACGATTCCAGTAGAGGATTGGCCTTATTGAAGTGAGTGAGGTTTCGGCGGGGACTGAAAGGGTAGAAGATGGAAATCATGATAAAATATTGTTTCTACAGTTTTGGTCTATTGACGGGTCTGGTGGTTTCAGGCGCGCAATTGGATATCCGTTTTCAACAGTATCTGGATATACCGGAACTTTCCCCTGGTGAACCGGCTGCTGGAAAGCGTGTTAAGGTTACCTCCCCCGAGTATACTGGAACGGAGGTCTTCCATACCTTGTATCTGCCCGCAAATTGGAAGCCGGACGGGGACCCGCTTCCCATCATTTTCGAATATACCGGCAATTTTTTTCCCAGGTCGGGTTCGACGGGAGAGGTGGAGGATGCCGGACTGGGTTACGGCCTCTCGGGAGGCAGATTCATTTGGGTGTCCCTGCCATACATCAGTGAAAATGGCCAACACAACCAGATTACCTGGTGGGGGGACGAGAAGGCCACGGTCGAGTACGCCAAGGTGAATGTTCCCCGCATCATTGAAGCCTATAATGCGAATCCGAAGGTCGTTTTTCTTTGCGGCTTTTCGCGCGGAGCCATCGGCGTAAATTATCTGGGTCTCCATGATGATGAAATTGCCGGACTTTGGACCGGCTTTATCAGCCATGACCATTTTGATGGAATCAAGGAGTGGAGAAACACGACTTGGGGGACGCCCCTGGAAACCTATCGGGCAGGGGCTGTGGTTCGCCTGAAGCGCGTGAAAGGGCGGCCTTATCTCGTAAGCCAAAATGGCGACCGGTACGGTAGCGAAGCATTTATCCGGTCCGTTTTACCCGCCGCGGACAACTTTACCATCAGTAATATCGATACATTGGAGATTTTTGGATCCTTCCCACATCCATTGGCCAAGGCAGCGCATACTGATAGGTGGCCTTTGTTGCCGAGCGCGTATCGTTTCCGGACCTGGCAGTGGATGAACGACGTAATAGAAATATCAAAATAATGCGATTAAACCAGATCCTGTTACTGATTAGCGGGTCCGCACTCTCTTTCCAGGTTTCCTTTGCCGAAAGACCCAATGTGGTGCTAATTCTGGCCGACGACCTGGGGATTGGCGACGTGTCGGCCAACAACGAGGATTCGGCCTGGGAAACTCCGAATATCGATCGATTGGCTGCCAGCGGCATGATTTTTACCGATGCCCACACCAGTGCTTCCATTTGTACACCTACCCGTTACAGCATTATGACGGGCCGCTATAATTGGAGGTCCACGCGCAAACGGGGTGGGGGTAATGGGTATTCGCCACCATTGATTGAAAATGAACGCCACACCATCGCTGAGTTGTTTGAGGAACAGGGCTACCACACTGCCATGATAGGAAAGTGGCACCTTGGGTGGGACTGGCGCCTGGTCGGAAATGAGCAAGTCAAATACGATGAATTTGTGCGGCCGGTTATCGATTTCAGTCAGTCCATCGGGAATGGACCGAAAGACCATGGTTTCAACTATTCATTCACCATAGCGGCTTCCTTGTCATCGCCGCCATATGTTTGGGTGGAAAATGGCAGGCCCACCGCCAAGCCCATTGAGATCTCAGTGAACTACGACGAAAAGGCCTTCTGGCGAAATGGTCCCAAGGCGGACAATTTCAGTCACGTCCACGTCCTGACGGAAATCGCCGATCGGTCCATTATATACATCGGTGAGAGAGCTGGGGAAAAGGCGCCTTTTTTCCTGTATGTCCCATTGACAGCCCCGCATGCGCCCATCATTCCAACGTCGGAATGGATCGGAAAAAGCAAGGTTAACGCCTACGGGGATTTTGTGCTCCAGGTGGACCATGAAGTGGGCCGCATTCTGGATGCCATACTGGAGAACGACCTGTTGGAGAATACATTGATATTTTTTACCAGCGACAACGGACAGTCCCCCAGGGCTGATTTCGACGATGACGAACTGCCTTTGGCGGGTCACCGCGGCAGCTATATCTATCGAGGAAAGAAGTTCGATATATTCGAGGGTGGGCACCGGGTGCCTTTTATTGCCAGTTGGCCGGGTAAAATAAGTAAGGGCAGCCGGTCTGACGAGGTCATCTGCACAACGGATTTCATGGCCACGGCAGCAGAGATTCTCGGAGTGGAATTGGGCGATGATTCGGCCGAGGACAGTTACAGTTTTCTACCGGTCCTTATGGAAGAGGAATATGCAAAACCCTTGCGGGAGGCTACCGTGCACCATTCCAGCGACGGGCGCTTTGCCATTCGTCAGGGCAATTGGAAATTGATTCTTTGGCCCGGTTCCGGGGGATGGGCTTTTCCGGCCTCTGCAGAGGACATGAAAGGTCTTCCTCGCTTCCAGCTCTATAACCTGCGGGAAGATCCGGGAGAGCAATACAACCTGGTATTCCAATACCCGCGAAGGGTAAGGGAAATGAAGGCTCTATTGACAAAATACGTTAAGGAGGGGCGCAGCACACCCGGGATTCCCCAGGAAAATGACGGACCGGATCACTGGGCAGAATTGGATTGGATGCATTGAAGAATTAGATCAGTCCATCCCCTTCGCTGCGGCCAGGATTTGTTCCACAGTCGGACGATCGCGATAGGATTCTTCCCTCAGTTTCTTGGCGATTACTCCATTGTTATCCAGTAGAAAAATGGTGGGGTGAGGAATGCCTACCGCCCGCTCATTGCGCACCTGCTCATTGCGAACCTTGTAGGCGTCGATGGTTTTACTGCCGGGGTCTGATAACAAGGTGTAGCCAATGTTTTGTTTTTTTGAAAAGCGATCGAGCGTCTCTACAGAGTCATAGCTGATAGCCACCAGTCTTATGCCGGCTTTTTCAATGGATTCCAGGTCTTCTTGAAGGCCGATCAACTGTCGTTTGCAGATAGGACACCAGCCCGCCGAACGATAAAATACCAAGGCTACCTTTTCGTGTTGGGTTGTCAGATCTGCAAGAGCGATTTCCTTGCCGGTCTGGTTCTTTAATTGGAATTCGGGCGCCGTTTCGCCCACCATCAGTCCAATGTCACCGCCCTGCAGGCTCGAGGTAAGGAAAAAGGTAAGGACCAGCAACTCGGCCCGGATGAAATGTGTTAGTTTCATAACCGTTATAGTAGATGTGGATCTGAATGTTTTAAAGTAATGATGTGTAGCGCCCCCTTTAAATCAAGTTTTGATCGAGAAATGCATAAGGGCATTCAGGGTTGATCCGAGTGGCGTTCGGTTTAGCTGTCTCCGACGCCGTCGGTCCGTACCCCTCAATGGCAGTAAGTCAACGCGGGAAAAAGGGTCAGGAATGAATGGCGCTTTTGTGCCTTTTAATTCCTAAGTCGCGCCTTTGGCGTTTCCCCTCTCTCCCTTTGCGAGAGTCCTTTTCTAATCCTGTCCAACCGAAGGCAGTCAACTGTTTACCAGATAATCAATTGTTCGTTAAATGCTTTGTTGACAATTCTTTGATCTCAATTTAGATGTTTTCAAATCCTCCCCAAGTCGGATTGAGTTATTCGATTGAGTCCAATGCATAAGGTATACTTCAATTTCTCCAGGTCGCTTTCCCGGCGGACCTTTCTCAAGGGCGCCGGCGCGTTTATGGCCTTGCCCTGGTTGGAGGCCATGACCCCGGCCTTTGCCTCCTCGATTACCCACCAGCCTCCGAGGCGGTTTGTTGGGGTGACTCTGGCGTTGGGTTTGCATGGACCTAATCTCAATCCAAGGGAACCGGGTCGAAACTACACCCCATCCCTTTATCTATCCGAAGTAACGGACCTGCTGGGAGATATGACCATCGTTACGGGCTCCTCCCATCCCGGGGTAAATGGCGGCCACCAAGCGGAGGGCAGTATTCTTACCGCCGCCCCTTATTCGCGTAATGCCGCCTTTAAGAACTCCATTTCTTTGGATCAATATCTGGCAAAGTATCAGGGCCACCACACGCGATTTCCGTCACTGGTGCTCGACATCAACGGAACCACTAGCGCTTCCTATACCGAATCGGGAAGTATGATTCCAGCGGAGGAATCTCCTTCCAAAGTGTTCAATCAACTATTTATCCCTGATACCCCTGAAGAAAAGGCCCGGCAAGTGGAACGTTTGAAACAAGGCCGGAGCATCATGGATGTGGTTGGGGCCGATGTGAAACGGGTGGAAAGAAAGCTTAGTTCAGGGGACCGCCAGAAAATGGACCAGTACTTTACTTCGGTCCGGAATTTGGAAAAGCGCCTGGGTGAGGCCCAGGAGTGGGCGCTTAGACCCAAGCCGAAGGTGAATAGGAAAACGCCTGTCGATATTGAAAGCAGGGATGCGATTATTGACCGCAAAAGACTTATGCTCGACGTCATGTTCCTTGCCTTGCAGACCGACTCGACCCGGTTTATCACGGTTCACCTCAATGGTGAAGGCGGTGCTGTGCCGATTGAGGGCGTGGAAGAAGGCTATCACAGCCTTAGTCACCATGGACTCGATGAAGATAAAATTGATCAGCTCACTCTAGTGGAAACCGAGTTGGTCAGGAAATGGGGTGATTTCCTGCGGGACCTTAAAGGCGCCGAGGAGTCGAACGGTTCGATGCTCGACACGACCAGCGTTCTCTTGACGTCCAACCTCGGAAACGCCAGTTCCCACGACAATCGGAACATGCCGGTGGTCCTGGCGGGAGGAGGATTCAAGCACGGTCAGCACTTGGCTTTCGATACGAGCAATAATTACCCATTGCCCAATCTGTACCTCAGTATTCTGCACCGTCATGGATTGGAGGTTGATCGCTTCGCGACTAGCACCGGTGAGATGACGGGACTGGAAATGGCCTAATCCGGGACCCAAGGTGCCGGAGACGCCAATGAGGAATTGAGAAAAGGCTGAAGGCTGAAAATGGGATTAACCACAGAGGCCACAGAGAGCACAGAGGGGGAGAGGGCTGAAGTCGCCGGGGGCGCCAATGAGGAATTAGGAATTAGGAATTAGGAATGGGGAGAAGACAAAACTCACTAACCACTAGCCACTCGTCACTGACCACTTTCCAACCATGCGAGCGCCGGTTCCAGTCTCCCTGCTTTTAACGGTCGGTTTTCCTGTATGGGGGATGGGTGGTGATTCGCTTCATCTTCCTCCTGCCGTATCCGAGTTCTTCGATTTGAACTGTTACGAATGCCATAACGAGGTGGATAAGGAAGGTGAACTCGACCTGGAGTCGCTCGCTTTGAATCCAATCGATCCCTCCGCGATGGGTTTATGGGCATATTTGCACGATCGCGTGAGAGACGGGGAGATGCCGCCACCTGAGGAATCACTGGTCGAGCCGGCCGAACGGGCCGCATTTCTCGAAAAATTTGAAAATGTCCTGCACGAATTGTCTCGGGAGCGATTGCTGGCGGAGGGCCGTGTCAAATCGCGCCGGTTGAGTCGTATCGAGTATGAGAATACCATCCACGATCTATTGGGTGTCAGGATTCCCCTGTTGGAAATGCTTCCGGAAGACCTCACCATAGACGGCTTCAGCAATATTGCCGAGGGACAACAGGTTTCTTATCATTTGCTGCAAAAATACCTCGGAGTGGTGGACATCATGCTGGAGGAATCCTTCAACCGCGCCATCAATCCTCCGCCGGTTGCAGAAGATCCATTACCAATGGGCATGCAGCCAACGGTGATCAATTCCGCGTTTGGCTCCATTTTCCATTGGGAGGGCAAGAAGCTTTTTCACACCGATGAAAAAAAGACCTTCCGCTACACGGACGGCGAGTGGGTGGATATGAACTCGCCTTTGGACCTGGAGGGAACCGAGGCGAAAAATGCTGAGATCATGGAGATCCTGACCACCGGTCCCTTCAAGCGGGTCTATGGTCCTAAGGAATTGGGGATCGGGACCGAGCGAATTGCCAATGAACGTCAGGGGATTTACCACGACGGCTATGTTTACAGTTTCCCAACTACGCAAGGTTTCCATGGAAGGATGGCCGGAACCGAAGTTCCCTCAACCAGTTGGTATCGCCTGAAGGTGAGAGCAAAAGCCCACAACCCGCCTCAAGGCCGCAATGTATGGGGGCGAATCCATACCGGTATCCTGCGCGCCAAGGCGCCCGCTGTTTATTGGGTGGGAAAATTCGAGGCGACCCGCGAGGTAAAGGAATTCGTCTTCGATGCATGGATCAGAAAGGACCACATAATCGGAATTCAGCCGATCGATAAAACGATCGATTGGGTATCTTCCAATCAGATCGCCGACCTGTCCGTCCTGCATGACGGGACCTCGGGAATCGCGGTCGAAAGCCTTGAAATAGAGCGCATATTCCCCGGACTTGAGCCGCCGGAACTCAAACGCCGACTATTTGGAGACCTCGCTGTTCAGGATGGGGACCTTATAAGTGAGAATCCGGAGAGGGACTTGAGGGCGCTGATAACGAGGTTCGCTGAGCGAGCGTTTCGCCGGGGAGTGAGGCCTTCGGACATGAATCCCTATTATCGTTTTGCATTGCAAACGCTTGAATCGAGCGGGTCGCTTTTGAAAGCGGTCAAGGCAGGGTATCGGGCCATACTTTCTTCTCACCGGTTTCTCTACTTTTCCGAGAATCCTGGAAAACTGGATGACTACAATGTCGCTTCACGTCTCAGTTATTTTCTCTGGAGCACGATGCCGGATGAAGAACTCTTCGAACATGCCTGGAGGGGCCGCTTGACCCAACCCGAAGTTTTACGAGCTCAAGTCGAACGCATGTTAAACGACCCAAGGGCGGAAGCATTCGTGCAGAACTTTGCCGACAGTTGGCTCGAACTCAGGGATATCGATTTCACCACTCCCGATGCGAAGCTATATCCGGAGTTCGATAACATTCTGCTCCACTCCATGTTGGATGAGACCCGCGCCTACCTTCGCCATATGATTGAGAAAAACCTGAGTATTTCCCATGTGATCGATTCCGATTTCACCATACTCAACGAGCGTTTGGCAGAGCACTACGGAATGGACTTCGGAACCCAAACCGGTTTACGGAAGGCGCCTCTCGAACCGGGACACCATCGCGGCGGAATTATTACTCAGGCCAGTGTGTTGAAGGTTACCGCCAATGGAACCACCACCTCACCCATCATACGCGGTGTCTGGCTCATGGAGCGTATTCTGGGCCAACATATCCCTCCTCCCCCGGATCAGGTTCCAGCGATCGAACCCGATATACGAGGGGTTACCTCCATCCGCGATCAACTCGATAAACACCGGTCGATTGAATCCTGCATGGCCTGTCACAAGAAAATCGATCCGCCTGGATTTGCTCTGGAAAATTACGATGTGATCGGTGGTTGGCGGGAACACTACCGGGCCATAAACCCCAAGGAAAATTGGAAAACCGGGCAGGCTGTGGATGCCAGTTATCATTTCCCCGATGGCAGGTCATTCAAGAATATCGAGGGTTTCAAAGCGCTTGCTCTCTCGGACCTCGATCAGATAGCAGGAAATGTGGTGAGGCAGGTCATTACCTATGCAACCGGCGCGGAAATCACCTTTGCCGATCGCCGCGAGATCAACCGGATCGTGGAAGCCTTGAGTAAGGAAGGTTATGGATTCCGTTCCCTGATCCATGCTGTGGCACAGAGCGAGATCTTTCTCTCCAAGTAGGTGGAAAGGGGTCAAACGTAGAATATAGAATCATCCCTTCCTTTGTTGTTAATTCCCTAAAATCCGGTGCCTAAACCGCAAACAACCAGGGCTTTCCAACCAAATTGCAATGATTATTAGGAAGGGATGATTCTATATTCTACGTTTGACCCCTTTTTCATTTCGCTAGGACACGCTCGGGCCTCGCAATTTGATGACCAAGAGGCCGATTACGGCCACGAGAACTCCCATGCCGGAAACCAGCGCCGTTCCCTGGTCCGCTAGAGCCCCGAGAATGGCAATCAGGGAGCCGATCGATAAAACACCCAATCCGATAACGCCTATGCCATGGGGATTCTCACGACGAGCCTCGTCGATGGCCTCGCGATTGGCTTCTGGATCCTCTCCCCTACGCTCCCTCTGCAGGCGGCCCTCTTCGTAATCCAGGTACTGACGCGATATCGGCTTGGCGTTCATCGCATAGAGCTCGTATACCGCCATCAATATGAGCGGAAGCAAAGCGCCTAGAGCTTGCGATTGTCCTTGGTTTAATGGATACGCGCCGCTCCACTTGAAGAAGGAGTTAACGGCGAGGCATATGATGGTCACGGTCAGCACGCTCATCCCTGTGTGCCGTTTGGAAAACAAGGCCCAGAGCATGGGGATGTACATGGCCCCTCCGGTGACCGCTCCCACGGCCCAGATAACGCTTAAAATGCCGCCCATGCGATCTATGGATAGGGCGATGATCATGCCGAAGACCCCGAAAGCAACAGTGGATGTCTTGGCTACGAAGATCAATTCCCGGTCGCTCGCGTTTGGTTTGATATTGCGAAAGACGTCGTTGGTGAACACGCCAGACAGGATGTTTAGAGTTGTATTCACCGAACTCGCCGTGGCGAAAACCATAGCCCCGACCATCAAGCCGAGCATGCCCATGGGGAGAACGGCTTTCGACATATACATGTAAGCGTGGTTCGCTTCCTGGGTCGCAATATCGAGGGCGGGATTATAGATCCGGTAGATCATCGGGGGCAGCATCCAGATAACGGGGCTGAATATATAAAGGCAGCCAAACAGCATGGCCGCCTTGCGGGCATCCCTCGGCGTTTTCACGCTGGTATAGCGTTGCACATAGGCCCAGTTCCCGGCGATGAAGCACAGATTGTAAACGCCGAATCCGATATAGAAGAGCGGTGTGATGTCCTCCGTTGTGAGGGAAAAGAAATCCGCCGGCATTCCTTCCAGGAATCCGCTCACACCGCCGATCTTGTCGAAGGCCAGAGGAACGATGATGATGACCGCGGAAGCGAGAACGGCGAACTGCAGGACATCCGTAACGATAACCGCCCAAAAACCGCCCCTTGCGGTGTACAACACGATAACCAAAGTCAGGAACACGACAACATATTCGAACGGAAAACCCGTGGCTCCCTCCACGATCTTGGCCACCGGGTAGAGAAATGCCCCGGAAGTGAATACGGAAATGGCCAAGAAAAGGTAGGTATACGTTTTTTGTATACCCGCTCCCAGCCGAGCCCCGATGAACTCGGAACCTGTCAATACACCCGTGCGACGCCACCTGGCAGCGATGAAACCGGCGATCGCGAATCCCGCCAAACACATGGTCCACTGTATGGTGATGGATACGACGCCATGCATGTATGCCAGCGAACCCCAAGCCACGAATGTGCCCGCGGAAAAGAAACTCATGAACAGGGATAAGCCGCTAACCCACCACGGTATGGCGCCACCGCCGGCAAAAAAGGTCTTCATGTTCTTGCCCGAATTCCCAAACGAGAGCCCGGCAGCCAACACGCCTAAGGTAAAGAGAACGATAACGATATAATCAAGCGGGGACATGGGATGGGATTAAAGGTAATACAGGCTTCCAATGTCCTGAGTCTAGTCGAAGGGCAGCCTGTGTCCGAAACATGCGGGATCCTATGCTACACTTTGGACACACTTGTTCGATCTTAAACGGGCATGATGCCTGTTCTACTATATATGGTTAGGGGCCACCACGTCTGCTCGGAGGACTCAGCGAGTCCTCCCTCCCTCACAAATACGTTTCTCAATCATACGGCCGCACGCTTTCACCACCCCGATACTTTTCGCAAGACTCCGCCAACGATTGCGGCTGACTCCATCCGAGCTCCACTTCCACCTTCGAACAATCCACCAACGAATCCATTTCTTCCATGGGCCTTTTGCAGGGCAAATGGGACAGCTCCTGAGCGGCAATTTCGCGTGCAGGCGTTTTCTCGAGATTGTCTTTCGAGGCGATGAAGTAGTTGTGATAGCCTTCGATCTCGGCATTGGTCGCTTTGACCACCGCTTCGGCTGCCGAATACACCGGCAGATAGGCGAACAGGTCATAAGCATTGCCCCGTTTCAGACCGCCCGATTCCTGGACCTTCCGCATAAATTCCCAATCCACCAATAGCGGGAAGCGAAAAGCGATGCAGGACATCCCCTCGGTGTCCGCGAAATACGATAGCATGTTCTCCGCCGCTTGTTTGCTCAAGGCGTAGGCATTGCGCGGCACAGGTGGCGCTTCGGAATCAACGGGGATATAGGATAGGACGTTCTCCTGCTTCGACCGGTCCATCGTCGGCAGCTGCCCGTCGAGAATTTGTATGGAGCTGGCGAATATGATCCGTCGGCAATCGGCATTGGCCGCCGCCTGAAAAAGGTTCATATTCATCGTCACGTTGACGCTATACAGTGTCTCGCTGGGAGCGCTGTCAAAATTCGAGAAATTCGCCAGATGGACCAGCGTATCTACCCCATTCAATAGCCGCTGACAGGCCTCCCAATCCGCGAGATCAGCCAACTCGATGGGGTAGTCCGCTTTCTCGTTAGGAAATTTATCCACCGCCACGAAATCCGCTTTCGATTCCTTCAATAGCCGGCACACGCAGCTTCCTAGCCTGCCAGATGCTCCTGTCACTAACATCTTCATACGCGCATACTATTTATTTAAATATTTGCTGTTCGATAGCCAACTTGCGGATATTGAACGGCGGGCGAGGATATGCAGAGCACGGCATACGGAGCAAAGTAGGCACGAAGGGGTCAAACGTAGAATATAGAATCATCCCTTCCTTTGTTGTTAATTCCCCCAATATCCGGTGCCTAAACCGCAAACAACCAGGGCTTTCCAACCGAATAGCAATGACTATTAGGAAGGGATGATTCTATATTCTACGTTTGACCCCTTCCTCATTTCGTCTGGAATGTTTCACTAGTGACCAGGGCCAGAACCAGATCCTTGAAACCGTTCCCATTTTTCCGGTTTTGGTAAACGATGCCCTCGATCTCATTGCGCTCGGAGTAATTGGGAACGCGTCCGGTTGCGTAGATCATGAGCTTTTCTGCCAGACATTGAGAGAACATATCAATATTGTCCACCAGCCAGACTTTGAAATCGGTGATGTCGTTTATGTGCGTTCCATCGGGAAGGACGCCGGTGGAATCGATCGGGGTGTTCACTTTGGGCCATACTTCCCGCCAATTGCCCACCGGATCGAAATTTTCCAAAATGAATCCCACGGGGTCGATGCGGCGATGGCAGGTGGAGCAGGCCTTGTCATCCATGTGGGCGGCGAGCATCTCTCGCGGAGTTTTGGCTCCTCGAATATCGGGAGTGAGGGCAGGTACACTTTGTGGCGGCTCGGGTGGTGGAGTCCCCAGAATATTTTCCAACACCCAGACGCCGCGCAGAACCGGTTGGGTGTCCACTCCGTTGGCGGTGGCCATCATTATGGCCGATTGCCCCAGCAATCCCCCAAAACGTCCTCCGCGGGGCATGGGAAGTCGTTTTAATCCTGGGTCCTGCTGTCCGTATTCCCTTTTGACCTCCGAAATGCCGTCATGAATGTACTGGTAATTCTCTTTGGCAAATTTCAAGGAAGTGTAGGTGAAATCCGGGTCGATGAAATCGGTCATCGGTAGATTGTCCCTGAGCATGGCCGCAAAAAAGTGCTCCACTTCACTTTTGGCCGTGGCTATCTCCTCTCCGCTGAAATTGAAGGCGGGATCGGGCATGATTTCCGGAAGCAGTTTCAAATCGAGCCATTGGCTGGTGAAGCTCAGGATCATGGCATCGGATGGGCGTTCGGGGAGCAGGCGAAGCGCCTCTCCACGCAGAACTTCAGGGTCGGACAATCGTCCGGCATGGGCCAGCTTGAAGAGTTGTTTGTCCGGGGGCGCCTGGGTCAGGAAATAGGACAAGCGGCTGGCCAGGTCAAAATCGTCCATCTCACCGGGACTTGCCACGCGGTAGAGGAAGCGTGGAGAGATCAGGATGTTTCGAAGGAGCAGGTGCATCGCGTCCTTGAAGGAGTTGCCCGCTTCCCAATGACGCTGCGCGATGCCGACATAAGATTCGATGGTTTGCTTATCAACGGGTCGACGGAAAGCCCTGGGTAGAAAACCGGTCAGAATTTCTCGCGTAAACGACTCATCGGATTGGTCCGGCTTGCGGTTGCCGGTAAATTGTTGTTGCAGCTTCTTGGCCAGCATTTCACGTGGGCCGTCCACGACCCTCAATGGCCCTTCGATCGTTGCCTGGTGGAATTCCAGGGCAGGTCCGTTGGTGAAATAGTAATGACACAAGACATCGGCAAGGTTGAACATGCCTGAGTTGGAATCGGCAATTTTCAGGAGTTCGACAGTCATTGGGTTGTCCATGGTCGCGTTGCTCATGTCCAAATCGGGATTGGCGAGCGCCTTGGTAATGATATTCCAACCATTAAGTCCCCGAAGCACGGATACTCTCCTTGCATTGAGGTCCCCATTTGGGAACACGGCGTTTTGCCAGGCTGCCAACCAGCGTGAATCCCGTGACCACCACTCGCGCATATGTTTGGCGAACTCGGTATAGCCGTGGTCCATCTCCGCATTGGCCCAGCGGAAGAGCAAGGTCTGACCTTCGTAGAGATCGGCTTCGAAGGTAATTGTGCTTGGCGTCGTCGATGGCACTTCCATCACTTTCAGCAGGCGGAAGATTTCGGCTCGGGAGCGGTCGCTGGCACTGAGCTCGCGTGCGCGTATCTCGAGCAGTAAAGGCTTATCGGAGACGGGTTTGTGCTTGGCGGCGCTAACGGTGATCCGGTAGACCCCCGACGCCATGATTTCCATGCGACTCGGCCAGGAGCAACTGCGAAAAATTTCCTGCCCCCGTGAAACGAGAAGCAAGGCATCGTCCTTCACCTTTGCCGCGGAGAAACTGAGCACCATATCCTCAGGACCCGCTGTTCGGGTAGTGGATGGAGGAGTTGTTTGAGCAGGGGGATAGACTGTATTGGCGATTTCCTCGGCCACTTTGGCATAAGCCTCCATCAGAGGAGGGGAAAGGACCAGGCCTTTACCAACGTTGTTGAAGCCGTGATATTCCGAGTCTTTGGGAAATCCTAGTGGCAGTTCGTAATCGGGCAGGCCGAAAAGATCCCGAATGGTAGAGCGGTATTCGTCGGCGCTGAGCCGCCGGGGCATCGTGCCACCGAGGGGAGTGTTTTCGAGAAGGTGTTCATCCAGCCAGGACATGAGGATTGCGCGTTCTTCATCTCTTGGCTGATCCTCGTCCTCGGGTGGCATAAGGCCTTCCTTCAGCATGTGCAGGGCGTTTTCCCAAAGATCCCGATTCTCTTTCCTGGTCCAGTCGACAGTGTAATGGTCGAGGTTTATGTCGCCTTTCATTTCCACTTGATCGTGGCAATTGAGGCAGTAGTTGGAGAGGAGATCGTAGTGTGTATCCGAAATAGGCGTACCTTCCGAAGCTCGAAGGCCTTGGGCTGCCGCGCATGTGAACAGCAGAACAGAAAGGAACTTGTTGCCCATCAGGAGAACAGGTGATTCAAATTGCGGTTGGCGTTGGAGAACTCGTTTGTCTCTACACCCAGTCTTTGCATTAAAGAAATATACAGGTCGCCGAGGAGCGGCGCATCGGTCTTGGAAGCATCGATGGCGATGTGGCTTCCGTGCCTGAACCCGCCACCTGCTACGAGGGTGGGTAAATTTTCATTGGAGTGACGGCTGGCGTCGCCCATGCCCGTTCCCATGAGAACGATGGTTTCATCCAGTAACGATTTGCCATTGGGACGCTTCTTTTCCTTCAGTTGATTAAGGAAACCGTTGAAGCAATGCATGTGCGCCGTCTCGATGGCGATCAAATCCCGGATCATTTCAGGATCGTTGCCATGGTGAGAGAGGCCGTGATATCCGGACTTGAGAGCTTTGCCATCGAAGGAGAAAACCTGCCCCAATCCATCTATGAAAAAGGACAGCACCCGGCTCGAATCGGTTTCGATGGCCAGGGCCATCAGGTCGTACATCAGGGTTTCCGCCTCCATCAGGAGGTTTGGGGTAATCGGATCCGAATCCGGGAGTTTGTAATCCGTGGTCGGAAGCGGGTCGTTGATGGAGGCAATTTGATGGGCCATGCGTTTTTCCACCGAGCGCATGGAATCAAAATACTCTTCCAGCTTTTCGCTATCGCTTCCGGGCAACGACTTTTGCAGGCGCAGAGCATCATCCAAAACCAGGTCGAGTGAACTCTTTCCGCTGCGGAGCATGTATTCCATGCGAGCTTTGTCCGCCTCCGACATGAACAACTGCTTGTAGAACACACTCGGTCTTTGGATCATGGGCAACCCAATTCCCTGCCGAGTGAAACTCATCGCTTTGCTGCCCTCCCCTGTGCCTGCGGTGAGTTGCACCGAGGGGAAACGCGAATTCTGCCCGATCTGGTCGGACACCATCTGGTCCATGGAATAGGTTTTCGGGCTGTTCCCACACAGAAAGTTGCTCCAGGCCCCGTGGCCATTGGGCGCCCGGTGGTCCAGGCCCGAAAAAACAGTGAAGTCTTGCTGGTGGTCGGCCAGGGGTTCGAGAATGGGGGGAAGGCGATAACCCTTACCTACCTCTTTGGGAAAAAATCCGTTCTGGTGCCAGCCCAGGTAGGTGCCGATTGAAACAAGATTGCGAGGCCGGGTGGCGGCTGCCGCCTTGGCCAGCGGTTTGGCAATGCTTTCCAAGGATGGAAGGGCGATCAATGCCCCGGCCGCACGCAGAAATTGGCGGCGTCCTATCGTGTGATAACCGAGTCGGTTGGATCTGGGTGTCATGGCTTATGAAATGAAAGGTTAGATTCTCAATATACTTATAGAACAATAATTTGCGAGAGGCAAGCCGTAAAAGTGAAATTGAGGTCGACAGTTGACGTGGGAATGCGCCCACGGGCGCCAATTAGGAATTAGGAATGAGGAATTGAGAAAAGGCATAATAAATTGTAGGAGCGGCTTTACGCCGCGATTGCCCAGGAGCACCATACCCAGGAAAAGGACAAACAGAATCCGGCATCCTGCATCTGTCTGTTACGCCAAGGGCGTTAAACTCCAAAGCCCAGTGTCGCGTAGCGCACGCTGGGTTACCGATCACCCAAATGACCGAACCCCAACGGGGTTCCACAAAAGGCGCCCAAAGGTGCCAATTAGGAATGGGGAATTGGGGGGAGAGATGGAGTAACGGAGTAATGGAGTGATGGAATGGTGGAGTGGAGAGAAGAGGAACCACGGCTTACACGTATGAGTACGGATTAGGAATTGACATTGGCGAAGAGCGCCGAGGTCACGAGTCAGCATCAAGCATCAAGCATCAAGCATCAAGCATCAAGCATCCAGTATCCAGCATCGAGCATCGAGAATTTGACTCTCGCAAAGAGCCTAAAGGTCGACTGAATAAGTCCCTGTTCATGACGCCCGAGACCATTGCAGCTGAATTTGATGTGCCAGGACGCGTGGTCGCCCTGCTCAGCATCGATACCGGCAACGTGAACGATACTTACCGGGTGATTAAGCGCACCTCCTATTCGGAAGGGCAATTTGTCCTTCAGCGCATTAATCAGGCCGTCTTTCCACGACCGGATCTGGTCATGGCCAATATGAAGGCCATCACCGATTTCTGTCATCGGCGATTGGAGGAGGAGGCCGATAAGGCCGATCGAATCTGGCAACTTCCTCGGGTCATTCCGACCTTGGGTGGAGGGGATTATTTTATCGATGAAAACGGCGATCACTGGCGAGCCTTGTCAATGATTGCTTCGGCGACCTCTCACGAAACCGTGATCGATGTCGAGCACGCTTATGAGACGGGGTATGTGCTGGGGCATTTTCAAAAAATTATTGCCGAGTATCCGCCGGATCGCTTGGCCGATACGCTTCCCGGTTTTCACATTACACCGGGCTATTTGAAGTATTTTGACGAAGTACTGGATACGGCGGAGGCGAAGAAACGACTGGGCGCCTCCCTGGAGGCCCGTCGCATGGAATCTTTTGTGGAGGAGCGCCGTAGGTTTACCTCCGTTTTGGAGGATGCTCGTGTCCGGGGCGAACTGAAACTGCGTTCCATTCATGGAGATCCCAAGATCACCAACATCATGGTTGACGATATCACGGGGAAGGGGACGGCCATGATCGACCTCGATACGGTCAAACCCGGATTGATTCAATACGACTTCGGGGACTGTGTTCGTTCGGCCTGCAATCCGGCCGGTGAGGAGGCCAAGGACCTGAGAAAGGTTTTTTTTGATGTCGAAGCCTTTGCCGCGCTGGTTAAGGGTTACCTTGATCAGGCGGGAAGCTTCCTGACGGATTGGGATCGCAGGTATCTCTACGACTCGATCCGCCTCATCACCTTCGAATTGGGATTGCGCTTTTTCACGGATTATCTGGCCGGGGACGTGTATTTTAAAACCAATTACAATGGCCACAACCTGAACCGCGCCCGGGTGCAGATGAAGCTCTGCGAGAGCATCGAGAGACGAGAAACCAAAATGCGCGGGGTATTGGAAGGGGCCTGAAGGCGCGCTGGGGCGCGCCAATTAGGAATTAGGAATTAGGAATGGGGGATAGGGGAAAGGAAGAAGGATGAAGGATGAAGGAAGAAGGATGAAGGTGCTGTAGAATAATCGTGATCGTGATCGAAAGGAAGAGAGAGATGGAGTGATGGAATGGGGGAGGGGAGAGGCGCCGAGGTCACGAGTCAGCATCCAGCATCGAGCATCGACCGGAAGACAAATTTCACTGACCACTTACCACTAACCACCGACCACTGAAAAATGGCGGAGAGAGAGGGATTCGAACCCTCGGTAGAGTTACCCCTACACATGATTTCCAGTCATGCCCGTTCGACCACTCCGGCATCTCTCCGGTAAGAGTGGAAGGGGTAGAAAATGGCCGAGCGGCCAACAAGGTCAAGTTCTCTAGTGTGGCGTCCCTGAAATAAACCACCACAGAGAGCACAGAGAGGGGGAGAGAGGGAAAAACCACGGATTACACGGATGGGTACGGATAGAAATCCTAACGCCAACGGCGTTGAACTCCAAAGCCCAGTGTCGCGTAGCGCACGCTGGGTAGGAAAAGGAAAAAATAACGAACCCCAACGGGGTTCCACAAAAATGGTGATTGTGATGGGAAATATCCTGAAGTTTTGGAGAAAAAGGGTCAGGTCTTAAAAACCGTATGGACGAAGACCAAAGGGGTCAGTCCTGGAGGGGCTGTTGCCGAAAACCACCCTTTTCGAAATGCTGCGTGCTCTTTTCCCGGATACGGCATTCCCGAGCAATCGCGGGATAAACCCGCTCCTACAAACCTCCAACTGGTAAGATTTTAGGAGCGGCTTTACGCCGCGATTCTTCAATCTATTTTTCCAAAAAATGAACGATTTGGGCAACAGCCCCTGGATTTTCAACATGGGGACATGTCAAAAATCAAGGAGCTGACCCCTTCCTTCTCTAATGCTGCCTGCGGGTTGGGTCTTGGGGGAGAGCGTGGGGAAAGCTGCCAAAGGAAACGCTCATTCCGGTCCAGAAAATATTTTCCAGGCCGGTGGTGGCGGCGAAGTAGAAGGAGGCTTCCACCTCCTGGGTTACCGAGGTGGTAGCGGAGAGGCCGAATTGCAGATTGTTGAAGGTTTCAGGTTCCTCCGGAATATACCCTTGGTTGAAGCCCAACAGGACGTAAGGGGTAAGGACAAATCTTTCCCTTACAATGTCGCTTGAGGCAACCAGTTCGATAAAGGTTCCCCGGGCTTCGGTGGAATAAACGAAGGCGGAGGAGAGGTCGAAATGGTCAAACAACCCGAATCCCAGTTGAAGATCAAATTCATGGTCGGAAGCATCGGGTCCTTTGAAATCCAACCAGGTATAGCCAATAGCGCCATCCATTTCCCCAATGGCGAAGCTGGAACCCAGTGAAAGGTTCAACTCGGAGTAGGGCGTTGCAAGGCTCTCGGCGAACCAACTGGAAAAGTACCATGTATCCATGAAAGGGAGAGGGGATGGATTATCCATATCCACTGCAACTGAAGCGATGCCGCCATCTTCGAGGTTGTCGCGGCCTTCCGACACGTATCTGCTGTTCCAGGCAAAGTTCAAGGTGAAGGTTTCAGCGGGAACCGTTTCCGGAGCGAGTTCCGGGAGGTCGGGGAGTTGAGGCGACGGTGCGGGCTGCGCAAGCAAGCTGGAAAGGATGGGGTAGAGGATCAGCGCCAACCCGGCCATAATAAGTCGAGTTGCCCGGAGCCGCGTTTTGGACATTCCAGGGATGAAGAACATGATGGGGTGGGACCTCACCTGTGAGAGTGGAAGCGGTAGAAAATGGTCGGGTGGCCGACAAGGTCAAGTCCCTTGGTGACGCCGGTGGGTTGAATTATTGGCGGTCAAGGAGGAAATTTTCACCCAAGGAAAGGCTCACCCCAGTCCAGAATAATTCTTCCAGGCCGGTCGAGTTGGCGAGGTAGAAGGTTGCTTCCACGCTATCGAATAGCTTGGTTGTAGCACTGAGGCCGAATTCCAGATTGTTGAAGGTTTCAGTTTCATCCGGAATAAACCCGCGGTTGAGGCCTATTAGGACGTGGGGGGTGAAGACCCATTTTTCCTTTTCGATATCGGTCGAGGCTACCAGCTCGATAAAGGTTCCACCGGCATCAGGGGAATAAATGAAGGCGGAGGAAATGTCGACCTTGTCAAACAACCCGAATTCGAGCTCCAGCTCGATTTCATTTTCGGCAAACTCGTGGTCGTGGCCTGCCTCAGCGGACTCCTCGTGCGCGTGACCTTGATAGGCCGACCAGGCATATCCAACGGTTAAATCCACCTCCTTGATGGAGAATCCGCAACCGAGCGCCAGGTTCAGCTCGGCGAAATCCACTTCAAAGCTATCCGCATACTTACTGGAGAAGTGCCATTCGCCGCCGATGTCGAGGGGCATCGACCTTTCCATGGCAAGGGAAGGGATTCCGACATCCCCGAGGACGGTGCGGCCTTCCCGAACGTATTTACTGTCCCAAGCAAGACTAAAGGCGAAGGTTTCAGAGGAAACCCTTTCCGAACTTGGTTCCGGGAGATCGAAGAATTGAGAAGATGGTTCGGGCTGCGAATACAAGCTGGATAAGATGGGGTAGGGGACCAGAGCCAACCCTGCCAATAAGGATCGGTTGGCCCTTAGCCAGTTTCCGGACAATCCAGGAAGAAGGGACATGATTGAGAGAACTGTAGGAGGGGCGAAATTTAAAGGAAGAAGGAAGAAGGAAGAAGGCTGAATAAAGAAGCTACTTTCGAGCTTCCAGCATCCAGGAACCTGTTACTGTAGGCAAACATGTCCTGCCGCTGTGCCGTGCGTAGCATTGCGAAGCATGGTAGCTCTTGGGCGAAGCGCTAGCTTACTCCTACTTTTCACTTTACTCTTTCCACTTTCCACTTGGCGCCAAAGGTGCCTATATCGGGGGATAAACCCCCTCCTACAGTTTCGCAATATGTTTTGAAAAAAACAACCATGCGGAAGATTCTTTATAATAACTGGGTAGTTAAAAAATCAAGGCCCTTATGGGCTCGCCGGAGTCGGCGATGCAAAAAATGCGGATTGGAGTTATCGACACAAGGGGCGGCATGGGGTGGAATTCGGGTTTGAAATGGCCGATGCGTCCTTCAGTTTGAAGGGAACAAATGCCGGAAAACCCCATAATCTTCTTCGACGGTAATTGCGGTTTTTGCCATACCTGGGTGAAATTTGTGGCCGAGCGCGACGCGGATGGACTATTTCGATTTGCTCCCTTGACCGGGGCCACGTTCAGGAAATCGTTTTCGGTTGAGGAAGCGAATACCTTTCCGGATAGCATCGTCCTGCTGACCCCGGAATCCGATAAGCTTTTTTATTCCGATGCGGTCATCTACACCTTGCTCCTGCTGGGCTCAATCTGGACCGGGACCGGTCGCATCATGCGGATGGCGCCGCGACCCATACGGGACTTTGCTTATCGCGGCATAGCGGCAACCCGGCGAAAGCTGTTCAGGAAACCGGCTGGGGTGTGCCCCATAGTTCCACCGGAATTGAAATCGCGGTTCCTCCAATAGACGGGTGCCACTCGTCACTAACCACTCACCACTAATTTGGAGTGGGACCGCGGACTTGCATGGATAGGGAATAAACCGACTGACGGGCTGTGATAAACAGAGTTTTGCTGTCCATTCCTCCAAAACAAACATTGCTCGGACGTTTCGGCGTCTCGATTTCCTGCAGAAATGAACCATCGGGCCGGTAGACTTTCACCGCAGTATTGGTGAGGTAAATGTTTCCATTTTCGTCGATCGTCACGCCGTCCGAACCTTCCGGGGCGAACAATCGCTTATTCGTCAAGGAGCCATTTTCCCCCACGTCGTAGGCGTAGGTCTTGCCGCCGCCGTGATCGGCGATGTAGAGGGTTTTCCCATCGAGCGAACCGATCAGGCCGTTGGGCCTGACCAGATCATCGGTGACTTGGGTCAGGTTCTTCCCCCCGGGTGAAAGGTAGAAGACCTGTTCTCCATCCAATTCCATGTCGTCGCGCTTTTGGCCGTAGCGGGGATCGGAAAAATAAATGCCGCCGCCCGCGTCTATCCACAGGTCGTTCGGGCTATTGAATTTCTTTCCCATGTAATTATCCACCAGGACTTCCATTTTGCCGTCCGCATGAATTTTGGAAATTTTGCGCCCTCGCCCCTGCGCCACAATCAGGTTTCCCTCTTCATCGACCCAGCAACCGTTTGCCCCCTGGGAGTCTTCCAGAAACACGGAGACCGCATTGCTTTGGGCATCCCATAAATGCAGCCGGTTATTGGGAATATCGGTAAAATAGACGTTACCTTCGCCGTCGCGGGCTCCGCCCTCGGTAAAGGTGAAGCCGCTGGTTATTTCGGTCACCTCGGCGCCAGGAGCGACGATTTCCGAGGCGCAAAGGGAGATGGAAAACAGCGGGGTCATTGCTCCCGCGAGAAATCGGTGAAAAACGGTTGAATTCATGGTGTTTGTTTTGAGAGGGGTTCGATCACCTAACCTTGGGGCATTCCAATGGAGTGAAAAGGAAAAAATCAGTGGTCTTTGGTTCTTGAATTTGGACTCGGGTTTGAAAAAGTTCTTGAGCGCGGGTTTCACCCTGCGCTAGCTTGAAAAGTCCATCGTGCTAACTCTATTTGAATCATGATCATCATCAGCCGTTTATTTAAATCACTTCCCTGTCTACTGTTGTTGACGCTGTTTCCAGCCCTGTCCTTTGGCATGAGCCAAGGGGCGGATGCCTTGGATACGGGGGACACTGCATGGATGCTAACCGCAACTGCCCTGGTATTGTTCATGACCCTGCCCGGTCTGGCCCTGTTTTATGGGGGATTGGTCCGGTCCAAAAACATCTTGTCGGTGTTGATGCATTGCTTTGCCATCGCCTGCCTGGCCTCCCTGCTGTGGGTGGTTGGGCTTTACAGCTTGGCCTTTTCCGGAGGCAATGCCTGGATCGGCGATCTCGAACACCTGTTCCTGAGAGGCATCACGGTCGATGAACTCAATGGCGGTACTTTTCCTGAGACCGTGTTTGTCATGTTTCAGATGACCTTTGCCATCATTACTCCGGCCCTCATTGTCGGCGCCTTCGTCGAGCGCATGAAATTCAATGCAGTTCTTCTGTTCACCGCTCTGTGGCTCCTCATCGTTTATGTCCCGGTGGCCCATTGGGTATGGGGCGGCGGTTGGATGATGAATGATGGAGTGCTCGATTTGGCCGGGGGTATCGTAGTGCATGCCACGGCGGGAATTTCTGCGCTGGTTCTGGCCAAGATGCTGGGCCCCCGGGCGGAATTTCCCAGAAGGCTCCATCCCCCGCATAATCCGGCTTTGGTTATGGTGGGGGCTTGTATGCTCTGGGTTGGATGGTTCGGCTTTAATGCGGGCAGCCAGGTGAGTGCCGGGTCAGCCGCAGGCATGACCATGTTGGTCACCCATATTTCGGCGGCAGTGGCCAGTTTGACCTGGATGATCGTGGAATGGTTGAAAACCGGGAAACCCGGATTGGTCGGTATCGTGACCGGCATGGTGGCAGGATTGGCCACCATTACTCCTGCTTCCGGAAACGTCGGTCCCGTCGGAGCCATTTGCATCGGATTTCTGGCCGGTTTTCTCTGCTACATCATGTGTGGATTCATCAAGGAAAAGCTGGGGATCGACGATTCCCTGGACGTATGCGCTGTCCACGGTGTCGGCGGAACTCTCGGCACCATAACGGTGGCCATCTTCGGTACCGCCGCTTTCGGCGGCACAGGAGTGGACAACATGGTGGCGCAGATGATTATCCAACTGAAGGGAGTCGGCTTCGCACTGGCCTGGTCTGCCTTGGGAACCTTTGTCATCGTGGTGATATGCCGGGCTGTTACCGGTCTCCGCGTATCCGATGAAGAAATTCAAGCCGGTTTGGATCAGGCCGAGCACGGAGAAACCGCTTACAACTTGGAATAGGTCTGCCCCGCCAGCCTGTAACTGCAAAATTCTATACCCGAAAATTCGTATGAAATTAATTAAAGCAATCGTCAAACCGTTCAAATCCGAAGAGGTAAAAGAAGCTCTTTCCGGGATGGGCGTAGCAGGAATGACCGTAACGGAAGTCAAGGGCTTCGGTCGGCAAAAGGGCCATACCGAGATCTATCGAGGCAGCGAATACACGGTGGATTTTCTCCCCAAGACCATGATGGATATCGTGGTAGAGGATTCTCAGGTTGAAGAAGCTGTCAACGTTATCGTCAAGGCGGCCAATACCGGGAAAATCGGCGATGGAAAGGTATTTGTTCTACCGGTGGAATCCGCTGTCCGAATCCGAACCGGTGAAACCGATGCCAATGCCTTGTAAATTGCCCAAGCAAAAGGGCGTCCACTTTATCCCAATCCTAAATATATCTCATTCATGAAAATACGTTTACTCACCACCCTGTTATCCCTGGTTATCGTTTTGGGCGGCCTGAACCTCGCCGTTTTGAAGGCCGATTCCCATGAAGGACATGCTTCTGTAGATGGCACCGAACTGAGCGGCCATATGGAAGAAATCAGTAAAACATTTCGCCGGTTGCGCCGGCAGATAAGGGATTCGTCAAAGAACGCAGATTCGGCCGCATTGGCGGGGGTAATGCTAAAGCATGCCAAGGCTGCGCTCGAGCTGGAACCGGCCTGGACGGCAGATCAACCCGAGTCCGAGCAAGCCGACTTCGTGGCCGGATTCAAAAAGGAAATGAAAGCGTTCGTCGGAATGCTGGAAGACCTACAGGCCGCTTTCCAAGCGGATGATACGGACAAAGCTGCCGCCGTGGTAGCTAAATTGCGCGATCACCAGAAGAAAGGCCACGACGCTTACAAGAAACCGGATGACGACTAATCAGGCAAAAAAGGCTGAAGGTTAAAGGCTGAAGGCTGAATGGAACTCCACGAAGGGGCACGAAGTTGTAGGAGCGGCTTTACGCCGCGATTGCCTGGAGGTTAAATTCCTGGAAACTAACCACTCTCCACTAACCACCCTCCACTAAAAAAAATGACCCGTTCCATCTTGATTCCAGCTCTCATCTGGTTGAGCTTCCTATGGATGGCCAGGACTGAAGCTCACGATTCCCGAGTATATGAACTGCGCACTTATTATGCCCACGAGGGCAAACTGGATGCGCTTTTGGCACGATTTGCCGACCACACCTGCCAAATTTTCCAAAAGCACGGCATCGAGAACATCGGTTACTGGGTTCCCGAGTACAATCCCGACAACGTTTTGGTTTACATCATCGCCTTTCCCAGTCGCCTCGACCAGGAATCCATGTGGAAGGCCTTTCTCAATGATCCGGAGTGGAAAGCGGCCGCCCGAGCATCCACCGCAAAAGGAAGACTGGTCAAAAAAATCGATAGTATGTTCCTGAAGGCCACGGACTACTCCATGCCGATAAAGCGGGTGCAGTCCGACCCGGAACGTTTGTTCGAGTTACGCACCTACAAGGCAACGGAAGGGCGCCTGCATCACCTGGATGCGCGCTTCAGAGACCATACGATCGGTCTCTTTGCCAAACACGGCATGGAAAACCTGGTCTATTTCCATCCTTTGCCAGACCAGGAAGGCGCCTCGGATACCCTGATTTATTTTATTGCCCACAAGGACAAAGCGGCCCGCCAGGCATCCTTTGCCGCGTTCCGGGACGATCCCGATTGGCAGGAGGCCCGGGCCAATTCAGAAGCAAGGGCCGGCGGCAGCCTCACCGTCAAGGGCGGGGTAGCTTCCCAGCTTTTGCATCCGACGTATTTTTCGCCCATGAAATAGGGTTCCCGGAATCCGGGGCGGAGGAAGGGGTCAAGCCTTGAATCGGTTGACTCCGCAAGCTTCGTCAAGATTACAAGGCATGACCCCGAGGCCAGCGCTTGATCTTTGTTGGCTCATTACGAAATTTGCGGATTGGGAGACCGATAGCTGCTCCGTCAATGGATCGCATTAACCTCGATTCTGCGGAATTCCAGCAAACCGTGTTCACCTTGGATTCCGATATGTCCGCTGAGGTTTTTGATGCTTCTACAGGTGGTGATAAGGGCGCCGTTGAGCTTGATTTCCATGGTTTCTCCCCGGCAGGTTATTTCGTAAGTTTGCCATTCGCCCGCCGGACGGTAGACACGTTTAAGGGCCTCAATGTCCGATTCACTTTCGAAATCCGGCGCTCCGTATGGAATCATGTGGGCCAGGGGGTATTGGCCTTCGAGCGTATCCATACACTGCACCTGATATCCGTTGTCGGGCCAGCCGTTTTCATCGTCCTTGCTGGTTGGTCCCGTGCGGACAAAGATGCCGCTGTTGGCCCCCTTTTCCAGAAACCGGAATTCCATGATCAAGGTAAAATCGGCAAAGGTCTGGGAGGACCGTAACCAGCCAACCCCTTTATCCAGTTTGATGACCCCATCGGTCACGGAGAATTGACCGTCATTTTCGATGACCCAACCGTCCAGGTTTTGGCCGTTAAAGAGAGCAATGGTATCCGGGGCTTTCCCCTGGAGCGAACAACCCAGAGCGAGCAGAAGGGAAAATACCGGCAAAATTGCCGGTGCGGAGAGATGATTCATGGGAAAGGGAAGGGGTTATCCGGGGTAATCGGAAACGAAGATGGCCTTGACCTGGAGATAATCGCGCAAGGTTTCCGCGCAATTGACTCCGGCTCCGGGTCCTCCGGAGATGCCTTGACCGCCGTAGGGTATGCCGGGGGCAACCGTATTATGGCAGTTTACCTGGCCGGTTCCGTCCCGGAAGCTTTTGGCGATCCGTTGACCGAGTTCCAGATCCTTGGTCCAAACACTGGAACCCAGGCCGTAGCGGGTGTTGTTTGCGCACTGTATGGCCTGCTCGATCGAATCGACCGGTTGGACGTTGACAAAGGTGTGGAAAATTTCCGCCGGGTTGCAGTCCGACCACGTTTTTGACTTCAGCAGGGTTGGTTTCATGTAGTAACCGTCGTAACCCGGCACGGAGGCGCGACCTCCCCCGAGTATGGGCTCTGCCCCATTGGCCTTGGCCAATTCGATGCCTTGCAAAATCCGTTGCGGTTGCCGGGAATTGATGACCGGTCCGAGTTGAGTGCCCCGCTCGGCCTGATTCCCAATTGTGAGACCCTTGAAAAACGATTCCGAGGCCTCCACAAAATCGTCGAATATGGGGCGTTCCGCAAATACGCGATGAATAGTGCTACAGGTTTGCCCGAAATGCTGATTGGCATTGCGGCCGATCAGGCGAGCGACCAGTTCCGGGTCGGCATCGGCGCAGACGATAGCGGACCCGTTTCCGCCCATTTCCCGTTTGACGCGGGTGCCGTGTTTGTCTGCTGCCCGAAGGATGCTCTGTCCCACCCCAGGCGATCCGGTAAAGGCTATGAATCGAACCCCCGGATGCTCGGCGATGAATTTTCCGGACAATTCACCGCGTCCCGGCAGCACGTTGATCACCCCGGGCGGGAAACCGGCTTCCTCGGCCAGTTTGGCCAGGTAAAGCGCGCTTAGCGGAGTTTCTTCGCTGGGTTTGACGAGGACGCAGTTGCCGGCCATCAAGGCGGGCATCATGAACCAGGCCGTCAAGACAACCGGATAATTCCAGGGAATGATCCCGGCGACGACGCCCCATGGTTCCACGTAGGTATACGCGTCGAGACCCCGCCTGATTCGGGAGACAGTGCTGTCGCCAAAAGTAGTCTCACTGGCCACTCCGATGAAATACTCGGCCGTGCTCCGAACGGCGTACATGTCCCCTCTGGCCAGTTCGGATACTTTTCCGCCATTCAAAATTTCGCAGGCGAGAAAGACATCCTTATCCCGCTCGAACAATTCGACCAGTTTCATGATCAAGGCGGCGCGCTCCTGCAAAGTGGTGTTTTTCCAGCCTCCCTGGAAGGCGCGGTAACCGGCTTCGACGGCGAGGTTAACCTCATCGTAGCCCATTTCCGACACCCTGGCCAAGACCTCCTTGGTCCCGGGATTAATGACGTCGAGAACGGCGTTCATCGAACCGGGGATCGATTTTCCTCCGATCACTCCGCCGAGTGGTTTCCCGCCGTTGAAACAAAATTTATCGAATGCTTCGGGCGCGGTAAAATCTTCTGCGGTGAAGGCTTGAATATCCGCAGGGGCTTTAGTTGCAGTAGCCATAAAATAGTTCTCCTGTTAATGTTTTGATTTTCTGGAATTGTCTGACCGTAATCAGGGCATCGGGCCCCATGGGGGTCAATTGAAAAGTCTTCTGAACAGCGGAGCGGTGGACAATGTGATCATCTTTCCGGAGGGCAATACCCGAACCGGGTAGTTCAGGGGGTGATCCGCTCCAATGCCGACATTCCGGAGCGCAGTTGAAAATTCATGCAATTTGCGGGCTGGAACGGGGGTGCTTATGGGGGAGCGGTCAGGTCAGGATCTCTTGCCAGACTTTACCGTGGACGTCAGTCAGGCGCAAATTGCGCCCGCCATGTTGGAAGGTGAGTTCATGGTGATCCACCCCGAGCAAATGAAGCACTGTGGCCCAAAGCTCATAAATGTTGGAGACTTTGTCCACGGCGTGGTAGCCGAATTCATCGGTGGCGCCGTAGACGGTGCCGCCCTTTACCCCGGCGCCGGCCAACCAAGCACTGAATCCTTGGGGATTATGGTCGCGGCCCACCTCATTGGAGGGACTGATTTGGGCAAATGGGTTGCGTCCGAACTCACCTGTGAATACGACCAATGTGGTGTCTAACAAGCCTCGTTGTTTCAGGTCCTTGATCAAAGCGGCGATGGGTTGGTCCACCTGAAGGGCCATGGCGGTGTGGCCCTTATGGATATTGCCGTGCTGATCCCAGGGATTTGCCTTCTGAGTGCCATCAAAGGGGCAGCAGGATAATTCGATAAAGCGGACCCCGCGTTCCACCAGACGCCGGGCCATGAGGCATTGGCGGGCGTACTCCGACTTGTAAACCAGCCGGTCGTTGACCCCGTACATTTCCAGCGTTCCTTCCGATTCCTGGGAAATATCGGTGAGTTCGGGAACCGCTTCCTGCATGAGATAGGCGGTTTCGGCGTTTTTTATCGATGCCATCACCGCGTCGCGCGCGGCGCTTCTATCGGCGAAGCCGCGATCGAGATTTTTGATGATATCCAAAGCCTTGCGCTGCTCGTGTTTGAGGCGGGAGGGTTGAATATTCGGCACGGTTCGGTTGCCGGAAATATTAAAGATGGATCCCCCGGTGGTGGCCGGCAGAAAAGCGTTGCCATATAGGCTGACTCCCCCATGGGGAACGCCGGCGGTGTCGGTTTGAAGCACGATGTACCCGGGTAAATTTTCGTTTTCGGTACCTACTCCATAGGTGACCCAAGATCCCGCGCTGGGATGGCCGAGGAAGGGAAAGCCTGTGTGCATGAAGAAATTGCCCTGGGCGTGCTCGCTGAAATTAGCCGTCAGTGATCTGACCACGGTGAGGTCATCGGCGAGTTCGGCGATATGGGGAAACAGATTGGTCATTTCGATCCCCGACTCCCCGTACTTTTTATGATCCCAGAAGGATCCCAGGATATTGCCCACCTGGTCGAACTGGGTTCGGGCCAACTGAACCGGCATGGGTTGGTTGTGCATTTCCCGCAACAGGGGTTTGGGATCGAAAGAGTCCACCTGGGAAACCCCACCGGACATGTAAAGAAAGACGACCGACTTGGCTTTGGCGGGGTGGTGCAACCGGGGCGTGTAGCTACTTCGGGCGGAAGCGTTGTTGATCAGACTCGACAGCGCAAACCCACCGATTCCCTGGGCGGTCAGCTTGAGGAATTCCCTGCGGTTATGATGCCTAGTGAACATAGGAGAATTCTTGGGTATTCATCAGGGCAAAGGCAATATTATTCAACGCTGTATCGGGATCTTCCACGCTGGCGTAGTATTCCGCTAGTTGATTTTTTTCTATCTGGGTGGGCTTGCGGGCAAAGGCATCGATAAAGAACGCTTCGAGTAGGGCTTCGATCGGCCCATCATCGACTCTTTTTTGAATATTGTCGGCCCAATCCTCAGCTGCTTCCTGCACGAATTCCCCATTCATCATGCTCAGTGCTTGCGCCGGAACGTTGGTGACATCCCGGCGGCTGACCGTTGTGCTTGGAATGGGCAAATTGAAGGTGGCTAAAAAGGGATGGAGATTGTTTCGCTTGATATCCACATAAACACCACGTTGAAAATTGTCTCTGGCCATGCTGTTGACCGAGTCCATGATGGCTTCCGCCTCCAGCCGCCTGGGAGTGAAATAGGACAAGTACTGGTTGTCCGGATCCTTTTCATTGCTACCCTGGGGTGCGACGCTGGTGGAGCGAAAAGCGCGACTACTGACCATCTGCCTGAGCGCTGTTTTGATGGACCAATCCTTTTTTTCTAATTCCAGGGCCAGGTAGTCGAGGAGTTCCGGGTGGGTGGGTTTTTTGCCCAGCCGCCCCAAGTTGTCGGTGGTGGCGACGATACCCCTCCCAAATACATAGGCCCAAAGACGATTGACCAAGACGCGGGATTTCAGGGTGTTGGCCGGGCTGACAATATCTTTGGCCAGTTGGAGGCGTCCGGAATTTTCCTTGCTGTATGACCGGTTCGAAAAGACCTCCAAAAACTGCCTGGGAACGATTTCGGCCGCTTGTTTGTACTCTCCGCGAACCAGGAGCGGCTGATCGATCACATCTCCTTCCAACATGGCTGGGGCTCTCGTCGGAAAGGGAATTTCATTTTCCAGCTCGCGGTATTGTGAAATCAAGGCGGCCAGCCTTGCCGGTAAGGCATCGAATTTGTTGGGAAGGAAATCAAACCGGACGAAGGCGCTTAAAAACTGGGCCTGCGCATCACTGATGTTGGATCTCTTCCAAGCCAGGATCGATTCCCTGAGGGCTCCTTTATAGGCGTTGAGAAGAGAGACTCGATCGGTGACGGTGGAGGGATCATCCAGCACGGTGAAGAGCGGGGCCCCGAGTTCTTTCAATTTAACCTCCCCGGCAATCACCTCAGTCAGGCCGAACCAGGAACGTCCATCATTACTCCTCACCGGTTTGTCCCCGCTGGTGGAGATCTGGTAATGGACCTGTTCTTCATTCCAAAACTCGTATTTCCGGAGCGGGAACCATTGCATAAACCCTGTCTCGGCGGTCTCGTAGGGGTGGAGACCTTGCTCCAGTGGGTAATTACGAACAGACATACGTATTGCCCCGTCGAGTCCAACCGCCCGCATAAAACTCCAGTCCCCATCCGCCACGTGATAGGGAGAAGCCAGGGTGCCATTGTGTTTGTCGGAAATCAAGTTGCTGTAAACTCCTCGGGGAAAAATGCCGTTGATGGCGTAAATCCCTTCCCCGGCGACCGCGAAAGAACCAGCCGGACTGACCTTGGGTCCCAGACCGTTTCCTTCCTGATACCAGGAATCTAAAGTTTTTTGATCACGAAGATCCGCATAGAAGGTAGCATTCTTTTTCGCCTCTTCGAATTCCTCGACATCCTTTTGGTGGCTATTGATTTGGTCGCTCCATGCCGCAGCCAACTCTTCAGCAGGCTTGTCCATCCAATGCTTTACCAGGGCAAACGGATGGTACTTACCTATTTGTAAGGCCTCCCTTTTCAGCCAGAATTGACGGAGCAGTTCGGGGTCGGATGGCAGTTCCTTCCGACGCCTATGGAGAGCCTTTTTTAATTCCTCGTCCAACTCCTTATCTTCTTCCCTTTCCTGGAAGGAGAAGGCCGCCAGTTTTTCCACCGCAGTATCGACGTGTTCCAACCAGTAGTTGGCCATGCTCCTCCGAATGTTGGGCTTCAACCCGGCCAGGGTCCGTTTATGGAGGGCCTGCTTCTGGGGGATGTCAATATTGCGGCTCCCCGGGCGATGGCTGATCATGATGCCGTAAAACCGGTAAAAGTCCTTTTGGCTGATCGGATCGAACTTGTGGTTGTGACAACGGGCACAGGCTACCGTGATACCGAGCATGGCTTTGGATATGACGTCGATCTGGTTTTCCGTGATAGTGATTTGCTCCTGGTAGGCATCCACCACGCCAAAGCCGTAGGGCACCATGCGAAAATGCGCCGGGGCGATGGCCGATTCATTGATTTGCAACTCCCGGTTTATCCGCGGCCTGGGCAAAAGATCGCCCGCGATGTGTTCCATCAACAAATGGTCAAACGGGACATCCGCATTGAGGGCGCGGATGATGTAATCGCGGTAGGTAGAAGCGTAAGGAACTTTCGGGTCTCCTTCGCTGCCGTGGGTTTCGGAATACCGGTACCAGTCCATCCAGTGGCGGGCCCAACGCTCCCCGTAAGCCGGGGAGTCGAGCAGCTTTTCCACCAGGGCTTGATAAGCCTTTTCCGACGGGTCCTCGACAAAGGCTCTCACCACCTCGGCCTTGGGGGGAAGCCCGGTCAGGATCAAATGTAAGCGGCGAACGATCGTTTCGGGAGGCGCCTCCTCCTGAGGAACGAGACCCTGATCATGCAGCGCGGAGAAAATAAAGCGGTCAATCGGATTCCGGTTCCATTCCCGGTCGAACACCTGGGGAGGGGGAGTCCTTTGCAACGGTTGGAAAGACCACCATTGACGGCGCCTTTCCAGCAATTCCGCCCAGGGAACCGCGTTATCCAAGTCCAGTTGGGTCGGTTTTCGCAGACGCGGATCGGGAGCCCCCATTCGCACCCATTCCTCGAAGTCCGCGATTACCGCGTCCTCCAGTTTTGGCCCATTGTCGGGCATTTCGAACCCGTCCTGATGGCGAATGGCCCAAATCAAAACGCTCTCCTCCGGCTTTCCCGCTACGATCACGGCGCCCTCGTCGCTTCCCGCCAGAAGGGCGTCACGGTAATCCAGGGCCAATCCGGCCTCGCTCTTGTTCACGCTGTTATGACACTCGTAACAATTCTGCGCCAGAACCGGCCGGA
Organism: Opitutales bacterium; assembly: GCA_965204545.1. Lineage (GTDB taxonomy): Bacteria > Verrucomicrobiota > Verrucomicrobiia > Opitutales > UBA2995 > JAABVD01. The sequence continues at coordinate 3,551,548 of CBDBFA010000003.1, forward strand.
TCTTGTTTTCAAAGAATTCCACTTGCCCGGGTGGCAACCCAAAACCAGGCCGAATGGCCAATGCAGCCAGAATGAAACAGACCCGGTTTTTCATGTTATAGTCTTAGTAAAAAGCCTGGGTAAACGCGTTTGTTTGCCCAACCGGTAATATCGCCAACTTCACTATCTTCGACAATCCTTTTTTAAGCCGACTGTCGCTCCCTTGCCCGGGAAGCAATTAGTCTGGGGTCAAGGCATCCACTCTTCCGGCCATATCGAAGTCGTTTTGGGTGAGGCCTTTAGCCGTGTGAGTCCACCAGGAGAGGGTCACTCGTCCCCATTCCGTTACAATCTCCGGATGATGGTTGTGCTCTTCCGCCAATGCTCCTACCTGGTTGGTAAAGGCCAGAGCCTGGGCGAAATTCTTGAACCGGTAGGATTTCTTCAATTGGGCGACGTCGTTTATTAACACGATATCCCAACCGGGGAGTCTTCGAAGTTCGGATTGAAAATCTTTCATGGTACGGAAGGCGTGTTCAGTGGTCAGAGTTCAGATTTCAGTTATGAATCTCGCAAAGCACGCAAAGAGGGAACCACAAAAAGCACAAATAATTTTCATCAACTAACCACAGATTACGCAGATAAGCACGGATTTAATTTAAACAACGCTTCGCTGGATGCCTTCCGCCTTCGCCTTGCAGGTCTACTGCGTGACAGGACGGCAACAGGATGGAGCTACCCTCCAAGAGGATAATTTTAAAAATTTCTTGTTCGCGAAGCGATCCTGTTCCGGCGCAGCCGGATCAAGTGAAGCGTTGTTAGAAAAAACTTTGCGCCTCTTTGCGAGCTTTGCGAGAGTCCCCTCTATGCCTTCTCTCCCTGGCGAGATCTAATTCCAAATTCCTGACTGGCGCCTTCGGTGCCTTTTTGTCTCAGCTTTATGTCCGAGGTTTCCTATTATGAAACGGAACAGGCGACTTCCGAGTACCTGCTCTTGCATTATGGCAGCCGCGAGGAGGTGTTGCCTTATTCTCATGGTCCTTTCACTGCGTTGAACTACCCGGTGAGGTGCGTTATCGAGTGTGTGGACAAGGGGTTGCTCCCGTCCAAAGCTAAGGGTTTGGACCTGGGTTGCGCGGTGGGCCGTTCCAGCTTTGAGCTGGCCCGCATCTGTCACCAGGTCATCGGGATCGATGCCTCAAAGCGCTTCATTGAAATTGCCGACCGGCTGAAGGAAAAGGGCGCCTTGACCTACCGGCGCAAGGATGAGGGAGAATTATTCACCGAACTGGAGGCGCGCGTTCCCGGTGGAATTGATCCGGATCGGGTTACTTTCAGGTGGGGGGATGCCATGAATTTGCCGGAAGATCTGGGTTCATTCGACGTGGTTCTGGGGGCAAACCTGATCGATCGTCTGGCCGATCCACGCAAATTCCTGGGTGCGCTTCCGAGATTGCTCGGGCCCGGGGGCCAACTTATTCTCACCTCTCCCTACACGTGGTCGGAGGACTACACCCCGCGGAAAAACTGGCTGGGAGGCATGCAGCGGGAAGGGGCCGGGCAAACCACCCTGCAGGGTCTGATCGAGGAATTATCGGAATATTTCGTCCTGGTGCGCGAACTGGATTTGCCCTTTCTGATTCGGGAGCACGCTCGAAAGTTTCAATGGAGTGTGGCCCAGGCCACGATTTGGATCCGCAAATGATAAGAGAAAAACCACAGAGGCCACAGAGAGCACAGAGGGGCCTGAAGGCAGAAGGTTGAAGGCTAAAGGCTGAATAATCGTGATCGTGATCTTGATCGCAAAAAGGCGGAGAGACTTTGGCTCTCGCAAAATTCGCAATGAGGAATTGGGAGAAGACAAACTTCACTGACCACTAGCCACTAATCACTGATCACTAATGAAACGCAAAGGGGAAGGCGCCGTTGGCGCCAATTAGGAATGAGGAATTAGGAATTTTGTGTTTTTTGTGCCTTCTGAGGTTTCCTCTTGGCGTTTCATTGCGTTCTTTGCGAGATCCCCATCCCGATTCCAAATTTCTTACCGCATCCGTCCCTATTCAGCCTTCAGCCTTTAGCCTTCAACCTTCAGCCTTTATCCTTGAGCCACACCCAGGTGGCTCCCCAACTCCCGGAGCGCTCGTCGGCCAGACTGAATCGTTCCACGATAGCAGTCCTTGTCAGCAGATGATGTACAGTTTCGCGCAAGGTGCCTCGTCCTTTCCCATGCACCACCCGAACTTTGTAAATGCCTTTTTCCCGGCATAACTCGAGGTATTCGGGAACCAGGGCCTTGACCTCCTGGGGTCTGAATTGGTGCAGGTCCAATTCGCCATCGATGGGGTATTCGACCGGGTCCATTTATGATGGATGGTCAATCGGTGGCGGGGAGTTCCCGGGCAGGTTCTTCTTTGGCGGTCAACAGGCGGAAGGCTGTGACCGCGACCAATAACCCCAAACCGAACATGACGATGCTGCTGATGCCGATGATGCTTCGGGGCCCGAAGGATTGCATGAGGAAAAGCAGGGCGGAAAGCGGCATGACCAACATGATGACGGCCGGAATTACGGCAAACCCGGCCTTTATTTTCTGACTGCGCAGAAAAACCACCACGGTAACCAGAGCGAGGCCGGCCAACAATTGGTTGGTGGCCCCAAACATGGGCCATACCGCCTTCCAGGCCGGTTGGCCATGGAAAGTTTGCAGGGCAAAAATTGCCGGCAGAATGAGAACCAGGCCGGTGCCCAGATAACGGCTCAATTCGGAACGCCATTCCAGGAGTTCCTCCAGAATGAACCGGCACAAGCGGGTACAGGTATCGAGGGTGGTAAGGAGAAAGGTGGTTAACCCGAGCAAGGCAAATTCGATTCCGATATCGGCGGGAATGGAAAAGACGCTTAAGAATTTGGCAAATCCCCCGGCAAATACCAGGTTCGGGTTGCCGCCAACTTTGGCGATATCGGATGAAGTGAGCACGATGACCGTGGCCAGGGACAGGGTGGCCAGAATGCCTTCGACCAGCATGGCGCCGTAACTGACTTTGCGCACGTCGCTTTCCTTTTGAATCTGCTTGGAAGTCGTTCCGCTGGAAACGATGGAGTGAAATCCGCTGCAGGCTCCACAGGCTATGATGATGAACAAACCGGGAACAAGGTAAGCTGGATTAGCGGTTTCGTTGAACCAGCCCTTGAAGAAGTCGCCTTCGATGGCGGGAACGCCGAATACGATACCTCCGATACCGCTCAATAAAATGGCGTAAAGGAAAAAGGCGCTGAGGAAATCACGCGGTTGGAGCAGAACGCTTACCGGCATCACCGCCGCAATGAGGCAGTAGGCCAGCAACACCACGATCCAGATGAACTTTTGCGCCTCCGGAGCGGGGAAGACGTGCCCCAGCCAAAGCCCCAAAAACGTCAGCGGCACAAATATCAGAAGCGAAATGCCAAAGGGGATTTTGGTCCTTGAGGAGATGAAACCGAAGATGAGGGCGGTCAGGATAAACCAGCCCGAGGCGGTGGCCACGGCCGGTCTGGCTATGAAGTTTTCCGCCGTGAGGTCCAGAAAGACGACCAGGACGTAAACCAGGGCGGCCAGGACGAAGACCATGAACAGGCGTCCCGTCCAAGGTCCGATCAGGCGGGTGCTCACCTCCGCGATAGACCTCCCCCTGTTGCGCACGGAGAGCAAAGTGCTGCCGAAATCGTGCACCCCGCCCACGAAGATGCACCCGAGAAGGATCCACAACCAGGCCGGACCCCAACCAAAGTAGATGCCGGCAAAGACCGGGCCCACGATAGGGCCGGTGCCGGCGATGGAAGAAAAATGGTGGCCAAACACCACCGCGGCCCTGGTGGGAACGTAATCTACTCCATCCTTCCTGGTCTTGGCCGGAGTCGGGTTGTCGTCGTCGATGCGACAGCGTTTGTTCAGAAAGTTCCCGTAGTACTTGAAGGCGATAGCACACAGGAGACAGGTTACTAATAAGACGGCAACTAGCATGGGGTTACGGCAATGGCGGGGTCCTTGAATTTTAAAGAACCCATTACCTCTCGCAAAGCTCGCCAAGAACCGCAAAGTTTTTTTCGATCACGATCAAGATTGGCGCCTCCAGCACCCACCTCTGTGATCTCTGTGTCCTCTGTGGTTTTTTAATTCCTAATTGGCGCCAACGGCGCCCTTAGCCCTTTGGGCCCACAGGGCCTGGAATTGTTGCCCCATGATGGCGGGGTGGAGAAGGTGTTTCAGGGTTTGGCGATCCCGTTGGAAGACACCCGGCTGAGTGGCGATGATACTCTCAATGGTTTTTCCGGCGTGGTTGAGGAAGAATGCCTCCTGACTTTCCAGTTGGATCGGTTTGAAACCGGACCTTTCCAGTTCTTCCATCAGCCAAGTCCAGCAAATGTGGCAAGTGATGTCTTGCCGACCTGGCTCCGCCAGCAGGTCCGGGCTTTGCCGGTGTCGACCATAGGCCCGAGCGCTGCCCCCGGGCAATTGGCAGATCAATTCTTCCCAGGATTTGCCATAGTCCAACGCTATTAACAAACCGGACCAGCCGGGTTGGGCGATTTGATGCAAGAGGTCGACGGAAGGCAGGGGAAGGTCCAGTCGATATCCCTCCACGGTCGTGGGAGGAAGAAGGTGGTGAATCCCAGCCACTGCGGGGGAGAAATCTTCCAGAACAATTTCTTTGAGACAGCCGCCCGATACGGCTACTCCCAGTTCGCGCCATGCTCCATCCATGAATAAGGTCCTGTAGAACGGCTGAGCGTCGAAAAGTTCGTTGGAAAACACTACACATGGCCCGGAGAGACGGAGGGGATCGTTAACCCCGTATTGGTCCGTTTGCTTGAATGGATGGGCTGTCTTCGCGAACCGGTTCCGGCCCGGTTCACAACCAATTTCGACAAAGGTAAAGTCTTCCAGCGGGGTCTCGGATCCGGTCCAACCTTGGCAGAGCAACTTCCTGGCCGCATCCATGACCAGTTCGGCAAAGACCATTCCCAGGCTTTGGGAGGTGTAATAATCGCTTTCCCGGTTTCGGCCAACCCGTTTTCTATCCCCTTGGTAATACCCCCATTCGGGATGGTAGAGGGCAGCCTCGATATAGTCGCAATAATTGAGGTATCCTCGATCCGAACTCGCCTGTTGCAAAAAATCCAGGAGTTTCCGAGAGTCCGGATGTTGAGGTCGCGAATTCACTGTAGGACATCTTTATAGTATGAGGAGACCCGTTAGCGGAATCTGAAAAAAGTCATGAAGCGAGGATTTGTTGCAATAGCGCTTTTTGCGGGAATGGGTTCATTGGGGCTGACCTTTTCTCTGGGGTCAATTTTCGGAGATCTTTTTGGGGGCCGGCACGGTCGGGAAGCCGGTCGATTCAAAGAAACCCTCCAGTTGGTATCCAAGCATTTTGTGCGGGCGGACGAGGTTGATACCGATGAATTGACTGCCGATGCCATCGACCACCTGTTGCAATCCCTGGACGAAAATTCCGAATACCTGCCCCGCCGGGAGGCCCGCGAATTTGAAATCGACACGGAACAACGATACGGCGGGATAGGCATCGAAGTGGAATGGTCCGAAGGCTGGGTCACGGTCATTGCTCCGATCGAGGGGAGTCCGGGTGAACTGGCTGGGTTGCTTCCAGGGGATCGGATCATCCGGGTAGAAGGGGAATCCATGAAGGGCGCCCGGTATCGGGACGTGGTCGAACGCTTGCGCGGACGGCCCGGCAGCAAGGTGGCATTTTCCATTTTTCGTCAAAGCTCGGACAGAGAGATGGAAATGGAAGTGGTCCGCAGTGTGATCCGGGTCGAAAGCGTGAGGCAGGCGCACATTATCGAGCCGGGTATCGGCTACGTAAGGATTACGAAATTCGGGGTAGAAACGGGCCATGAATTTCGTGATGCGCTGGAAGAATTGGAACATCATGGGTTGGAGGGCCTGATTCTGGACCTGCGCAACAATGCCGGCGGGTTGCTGAGTTCCGCCGTCGCTGTCGCAGGCGAGTTTTTCGAGCGTGGGGAGACGGTGGTTTTCACCAAGGGAAGGGATAATTCAGCCAATAAGCATTACCGCGCTTCCAATCCGAAACGCGAGGGTGATTATTCCATGGCCATTTTGGTAAACGGGGGAAGCGCCAGCGCCTCGGAAATTGTGGCCGGCGCCCTCCAGGACATCGGCCGAGCCAAGCTGGTGGGGATGCGGACTTTTGGAAAGGGTTCGGTACAGACCATTTTCCAATACAACAATGGCGATGCCATGAGTCTGACCACCGCCATGTATTTTACCCCGGCCGGCCGCGTAATTCACAAGCAGGGGCTCGAGCCCGATTTGCCCATAGCTCAATCGGATGAGGAGATGCGCAAGCTCATGCTGCAGCGCCGTTACCTGGAAACTTTGGGGGAGGAATCCTTTGTCGAAAGCTATGGCTTTGAGCCCATCCTCGATTCCCAATTGATGGGCGCCCTCGAATTTCTCAAAGCGGAATCGCCCTGAGAAAGGGCTTAAATTTTTCGTGCACTCCCCCATGGGGTTCGTTAGGGTCGCGGGCTTTTATGGAAAAGATCCTGCAATTACTGGTTGAAGGAGAGCCCTTAAACCCCGGCCAGATGGCCGAGGTTCTGGACTATTCAGTCGAGCAGGTGGAGGCCCGCTTGGCCGAACTCGAGGAGCAGAATTTTCTTCTGGGATGGCGTCCCGTTTTCAATCCCGTCAAGGAGATAGAGGATTGGGTTCGAGCCGTCATCGAAGTAAAGATCAAACCGGAACGGGAGGGTGGTTTCGACCGTATTTCGGAGCGCATAAGCCGCTTCGATGAGGTGGAAAGCTGTTACCTCATGTCGGGTGGATACGACTTGCTGGTTTTTGTAAAAGGGCGTCACCTCAAGGCGGTGGCCGGTTTTGTATCGGAGCGATTGGCCACCATCGATGGGGTGCTTTCCACCGCCACTCACTTCATGCTGCGAGCTTACAAGGAGCAGGGCTTCCTGTTGCCGGGAGCGAGGGAAGATCCTGAAAAACCGAAGATCAGCCCATGAATACCCCAACGAGGCATAGCTCATTCGTCGCCCAACATATACGCGATATGCCCCGGTCAGGCATTCGCGATTTTTTTGAATTGGTGCAAGGAGCCAAGGATGTCATTTCCCTCGGTGTGGGGGAACCCGGGTTTGTGACTCCCTGGCACATCCGTGAAGCCGCCATATATGCTTTGGAGCGGGGCAAAACCAGCTATACCTCGAATCTCGGATTGCTCAAGTTGCGCCGGGTGATAGCGCGCTACATGGCGAAGGAATTCCAGGTGGAGTATCATCCGGAACGGCAGATTCTAGTAACGGTCGGCGTTTCCGAGGCCCTGGACATTGCTCTGCGGGCCATCGTCAATCCGGGCGACAAGGTCATGTATCATGAACCCTGTTACGTTTCCTATCACCCCTCCATTTCCATGGCCCATGGAATCGGGGTGAAAGTGCCGACCCGGGAAGAGGACAATTTTGCCTTGGACCCGGGACTCCTGTGGGATTACTGGGGCCCGGGGGTGAAAGCCCTGGTGTTGAACTTTCCCACCAACCCCACCGGAGGAACGGTATCGATCGGGCAATTGCGGGAAGTGGCCCGTTTTGCCCAGGAAAAGGACCTGCTCGTGATCAGTGATGAAATATATGGGGAACTCACCTTTGAAGGGAAACATACTTCCATCGCCAGCCTGCCCGGCATGCGGGATCGAACGATTTTATTGCACGGTTGTTCCAAGGCCTTCGCCATGACCGGTTTTCGTATTGGATTTGCCTGTGCCGAGAGCGAACTAACCGAGGCGATGATGAAAGTGCACCAATACAGCATGTTGTGCGCGCCCATCCTCAGCCAAGAGGCCGCTATGGAAGCCCTGCAGAATGGCGCGGATGCGGTGGCCCAGATGAAGGAACAATACCGCAGGAGGCGGAACCTCATGGTGCGCAAAATGAACCAATCGGGGCTTAACTGTCATTTGCCCAACGGCACTTTCTATGCCTTTCCATCCATTCGTTCCACCGGTTTGGATTCCAAATCGTTTGCATTGAAATTGTTCGAGGCCAAGCGCGTGGCCACGGTTCCGGGAAATGCCTTCGGAGAAAGCGGCGAAGGCTTTATCCGCTGCAACTATTCGATCGGCTATGGGGAGCTCCTGAAAGCTTGCCAATTGATCGATGAGTTCGTGCAGGAACTCTGAAGATTTCATCCCGTTAAATTAAGGATTTTCCGGGAATTGACTCTCGCAAAGCACGCCAAGAACGCTGAGATGTGCCTCCATCCGTATAACCTATGGTTAGCCCACATTTCTCACTTACCGAGCGAATGCGACATCTCCCAATTTTCTACTGCGCTCCGGTATGTCGGCACTGGAGCGGACTTCGTTGGATTCCCGACTTCGCAGGGTGTCGACCCAGCTTCATCCGCGAATCTGCCCGAAACCCGCACCAGCACTCGACCTCCGTTCGCTCGCTACGAATTTTGTGAGAAATGCGGGTTAGTCCAAGGAATTTTTTGTGTTTTTTGTGCCTTCTGTGGTTTCCTCTTGGCGTTTCTTTGCGTGCTTTGCGAGAGTTAAATTATGGATGCTTTTTTTCATCCTTTACCCTTTAACCTTCTTTCATTCTTGGCGCTATTTTCATGGAGTTCGGGCAAAAGAGTGTAGCGCTGGTGGGGCGCCCCAACGTGGGCAAGAGCCGGTTATTCAATGCCATTGCCGGCCGCCGTTTGTCCATCGTGCACGACCGTCCGGGAGTGACGCGTGACGTGGTAAGCTTTGCCCTGAAATCGGGCCATATGCTCCTGGATACGGGGGGCATCGGTATCAAACCGGAGATGACTCCCCGGAGCTTGCACCGCGCCACGGAACAGCAGGTGGAATTCGCTCTCCAAGCCGCAGACCTGGTATTGCTTGTGGCCGACGGCCTTGAGGGCATGACCCCTTTGGATGAAATCCTGGCCGAACGCCTGCGATCGAGCGGCAAGCCGTCCTGGGTCGTGGTGAACAAGATCGATGGACCCGAGCACGAGGACAAGGTCCATGAGTTTGCCGGACTTGGCCTCAGGGAAGTAGTCTTCACCTCGGCGGAGCACCGCCGTGGTATAAGTCGGTTGCGGCAACTCATGGAAGAGGAATTGGGGTCCGCCTCACCGGAAGCGCGTCAGGGGTGGAGCGGCCGCATTCGCATTTCCTTTGTCGGCCGTCCCAACGTGGGGAAGTCGTCCTTGTGCAACGCGCTACTGCGGGAAGAGCGCATGATCGTGAGCGAAATCCCGGGAACCACCCGGGACGCGGTAAGCCAGGATCTCGATTATCGAACCGATGCCGGAGACCGGTTGAAGTTCAGCTTGATCGACACGGCGGGGTTGCGGCGAAAAGCCAGGGTATCCGATCCGATCGAGTTTTTCTCCTCCTTGCGGGTGGAAGACACCATCGCCCGAAGCGACGTGGTGTTTCTGGTTTTGGATGCCCTGGACGGGGTCACCAAGCAGGACAAACTGATAGCCAGGCACATCCTCGGAAAAGGGAAGGGCATCATCGTCCTGGTCAACAAGTGGGACTTTGCGGTGAGGAGGTTTAAAGAGGCTCCCTTGCCCGGACACAGGGATTTGGAGGAATTTCGCCAAAGGTTTGAGCAGTCGGTGCGCAAGGAAATTTCATTTCTCCCGGATGCCCCGGTATTATTCGTTTCGGCCTTGGAGGGGTTGAGGATCGATGAGATACCGGCCCAATCGGCCCTCATCTACAAGAGGCTGTTTACCGAAATACCGACGGGCCGCCTCAACGCCGCGCTCATTAAATTGATGCGGCGCAACCGTCCCAGGCTCATAAAAAAGATCAGGTTCAAAATTTATTACGCCGTGCAAACGTCCCGCCGCCCCATCAAACTCAGGTTGTTTTGTAATAATGAGGGGAGGCTGGATGAAACCTACCGCCGCTTCCTGCAATCGAACCTGATCAGGGAATTCGACCTCGGGGGTTGCCCGGTTTTGTTTGATTTGGTGGGGAAAAAGCCCTTCAAACCTTTCAAATGACCGCATGCAACCGGTGTAGGCCGCCTTCGATTCCATCCCTGTAATGAACCCCCGTTCCCCCATTTCCATCGTATTTATGGGATCCCATCCCATTGCAGTTCCGTCGCTGGATTTTCTTTGGGGAAGGCGGAAGGATTTAACCATTCGGGCGGTCTACACCCAACCGGACCGGCCGCGCGGGCGTGGGAAAAAGACCCGGCCCTCCCGTGTCAAGATCTGGGCCATGGAGCGCGGCATTGCCGTTCACCAACCCCCCTCTTTTACCCCGGGCGCAATTTCCCAGCTTAGGGAATTGAATCCGGATCTGATCCTGGTCATGGCCTACGGACATATTTTGCCTCAGTCCGTTTTGGATGTGCCGTCCCTGGGCATTTATAACCTGCACCTCTCGCTCCTGCCGAAACTGCGGGGAGCCTGCCCGGTGGAATCCGCCATTGTTTCCGGAGAACGGGTGACGGGAATTTCCCTGATGCGCGTTGTGCTGCAATTGGATGCCGGCCCCATCATAGACCAGGAGGTCGTCCCCATCGACCAGGAGGACACAGGGGGATCTCTGCTCGGGAAATTGTCCGCGGCGAGCCCGGTTTTATTGGAGCGGAATCTGGAGGGCCTGTCGACGGGTAGCTGTCCGGAGTCGCCGCAGTCGGAAGAAGAGGCTACCTATTGCCGGATGATGGTAAAGAAAGACGGCCAGCTCGACTTTGCCAAACCGGCTGCTCAATTGGCCGGGCGCATAATGGGACTCAATCCCTGGCCCGGATGTTTTGCTCGCCTGGGGAACACGGTTTTAAAAATGGGACACGCTTCCCATCGCAGCGGAGAGACGCCGGGGAACATCGGCCAAGTACTGGCCCTGAGCGCGGAGGGCCTTGAAGTGGCCACGGGCGATGGGGTTCTCATCCTTAAATCGTTGCAGAAGCCCGGCGGCAGGTTATTGCCGGTGGATGCGTTTGCAAGGGGCTTCCCTTTGAAGCCGGGGGATTGCTTTGCCGGGGGGAAAATGTACCGGCTGGTCTCAAAAAAACCCTTTTCCCGGAAAAGATTCTTTTAACGCGACAATTAAATGTGTTAGCCTTCCTTCCGGGTTCCTTTTGACCCATCTGCCCAACCCAAAATTATCCATTATGAAATCCCAACTCGTTATCCCTGTTATTGTACTCAGTTTATTCATTTCCGCCCTCGCTTCCTGGGCTCAAAACTTTTCCCCGCCGCAGAGGGCTCCGGCCAGGAGCAGCCATACGGCCGGCCTCAGTCAGGATGTTGCCATGCTCAAGCAACAACTGGGGGAGGTCCGCTTGGAGCTGGAGCGGTTGTTCCGGGCGAATAATTCCCTGCAGGCTCGTCTTAAGGCTCTCGAGCAAAGGAATTCCGGCAGCGGATTTGTTTCGGAAGCGTTTTTCAACCGTGAACTGGCTTCCTTGCGTAGCGAATTCAACCGGTTGAACAAGGCGAACAAGGAGCAGATCATTTCACAGGTAAGCGCGCAGATCCGGGCCTTGGCCAGTGAAACGGAAAAGTCCATTCAATCCGTGGCAGTGGCTGCACCACCTGCGGTAAAGGTGTTCGAGTTTAACGACAACTACCCCACAACGGGCATCCACTATACCGTTCAGGCCGGGGACACCCTTTCCAAGATCGCCAAGCAGTCAGGTTCCAGGACTTCCTATATCATCAATGCGAACAAGATTCCCAATCCGGATCGACTCCAGGTTGGGAAAGAGCTTTTCGTTCCGGTGGACACCGCCAACTAGTTTTTGTCGAATGGCCAAAAAGATAGGTGGACTGGGAAGAGGACTGGGTAGTTTGATTGCCGAGGGAGCGGCCAACCCCGGTCTCTTGGAGAAACCCGCGGACGAGCCGGTCGTCAAGAAAGCCCCGTCCTTCATCCAAGTATTGGAGGATGGCGCCAGGGGACCGGCTGAGAGCGCCGGATACCGGGATCTGAATATCGATTCCATAGAACCGAATCCCTTTCAGCCCCGCCGGGATTTCAATGAAACCCAACTGGCGGAGTTGGCCGATAGCATACGCTCCGAGGGCTTGTTGCAGCCCATTGTGGTGCGAAAGGAGGGGGAAACCTACCAACTGATTGCGGGGGAGCGCCGTTGGAGAGCCTGCCGGCAATTGAATTTGAAAACCATTCCGGCCCGCGTCGTGGAAGCCAGCGACACCTCTTCCGCCGCCATAAGCCTTATCGAAAACCTGCAACGGGAGGGATTGAATCCCATTGAGGAGGCGATTGGATTTGCCAGCCTTCTGCGCGATTTCGACCTGACCCAGGAGCAGGTCGGCGAACGGGTGGGCAAGGGCCGCGCTACCATAGCCAACGCCTTGAGGCTGCTTCAGTTGGACAAGGAAGTTCAGGGTTACATACGGAAGGGCCATTTGTCGCGGGGTCATGCCAAGGTGCTGCTGGGCATCGAAGATGAGACCCAGCGCGCCGTTTTGGCACGGCGCATCGTGGAATTGGGATCCAGCGTGCGGGAGACGGAACGTTTGGCCAAACAGGTCAGGGAAAGCCGCGGCCAGACCGCGGCCAAGGCGGGGGCGGCAAAATCACCGGCAGAAGAGGCCGCCTTATCTGAATTGGAGGGCAAAATATCCCGGCGCTTCAAGACGCGTGTCGTCCTCAAGCACGCCGCTAAAAAGGGTAGGATCATCATCGAATATTTTGGCAATGACGACTTGGCCCGGATACTGGAAGAGATGGGGGTCGAATCCTGAATGGTTGAGGTTTTTCCTTGCTTAGTGGCGGACAGGTCAGCAAATTAGCCCGTTTTTCAAAAGAGATCCCGGATGGAAATCGCAATTGGCATATTCAGCTTCCTCCTGCTGTTGTTGTGTTTGTTCACCCTCTTGCTGGTGCTGGTGCAAAAGCCCAGGGCCGATGGAGGTTTGGGAGCTGCCTTGGGAGGCGGTTCCATGGAAGCCGCTCTAGGCGCTGAATCCAGCAACGTGCTCAATAAGACGACCATCTACAGCGTCATCGGTTTTTTTATCCTGACTTTCGCCCTCTACTTGGGAAATCTGGCCAGCCTCGAGGATAGCCAGGCCGGCGGTGGTGAGGGACTCTTGAGCGGAGTGATCGAGGCTGAAGAGGGAGAGGCTGCTCCTGTCGCCACCTCGACCGGTTCCACCTTGGAGCCATCCTTGCCCGAAATCACCGGGGAAACGGCCGGTCAGGAGGTTCCGGGCCCGGCGGAGGAAGGGGAAGCGGGGGAAGCTGGAGCTTTGGCCCCAGAAGAAGGAGTTGCGCAACCCTGAAGCGGTTTTCGGTTCTTGAGACCCCTCCCCTGGAAGCATTTTGTCTTGGCCGCGTGTTTGGCCGGCCTAACCTGCGGGCAGGTTTGGGGACAGGGTTCGCAGCGGCGGCCCAGAGTGGAATTGCTGCGGGAAATCGATTTGGAGGAAGGCCGGGAGCGGCTGAAGGTATTCCGCAATCTCTGGATTGAAGGGGACTACAGCACCCGATTTGAGCTGCAGTTTATTCCGAGAAGGGGAGAACCCGAAAAAGTGACCGGTACCCTCTGGGGCAGCAATTTGCCCGACGGCCCCGTTTCGCTCCTCAAGTTGAACGACCCTTCTGGGCATGAGTTCTACCTGCGCAACGGTCCGGAAGGGTTTATTTCAACCCGCAATGCCCAGGCTCCGCAATGGAATCGATTGCCGGAGTTGGATTGGCTCCGGGAGACCGCCGAGGGGTTCATGGTGACGCCCTTTGATTTGATGATGCCCTACATCTACTGGGATGACTGGGAATACGATGGCGTAACCAAAATACGGGGCCGGATTGCCCATTCCTTTTTCATGGTGGCCCCGGAGGATTTTCGAGGAAATCCGGATAACCTCGGCGGTGTATTGGTTTATCTGGATGAAGATTTCAATGCGATGCTCAAGGCCGAGTACCTGGATGGGGAGGGAAACACGATCAAGACCTTTCGACTGCTGGACCTCAAAAAGGTCGATGGCATATGGTTGCCCAAAACCATTGATTTCATGGATGAGAAAAGCCGCAATAAAACCAGGTTCAGGATCACGGATGCCGCCATGGGCCTGGAGTTTTTCAACCATCCCCTGAGCCGGGGCGAACTTCCGGCAATTCCTCCGGAAATTCCCTCCTCCTTCTATAGCGAGATTCCCTGAAAGGAGAATGGCCATAACCGGGGATTTGAAGGCCGGATAACTTTTTCGTTCCTTTTTCTTGAAGGCGAGGGGCAAAGTTACTCAGATGGGTCACCTCAACCTTTAACCCGCATATTCGACTCAAATTATCATGATACTATCAACTTGGGCAAAAAACGTCTCCCCTTCTCCCACCTTGGCGGTGGATACCCGAGTCAAGGAAATGATCGCTGCCGGCCAGGATATCGCCGGTTTCGGGGCTGGAGAACCGGACTTCGATACACCTGATTTCATCAAGGAGGCCTGTAAGGCCGCATTGGATGAGGGCAAAACCAAGTACGCGGCGACCCCCGGCATTCCGCCGCTTCGCTCGGCTTTGGCGGAAAAGTTTCGCTCCTTCAATGGTATCGAGGCTGCCGCCGCCAATGAGATAGTCGTCTCCCCCGGGGGAAAATTCTCCCTCTATTTGGCCATCCTCGCCACTTGCGGTCCCGGAGATGAGGTGATTATCCCTGCGCCTTACTGGGTGAGCTATCCCGAAATGGTCAAGCTGGCCGGAGCCACTCCAAAGATTATCATGGCGGGGGACGACCAGGGGTTTAAAATTACCCCGGAACAACTGAAGGATGCCATTACTCCTAGCACCCGCATGCTGATACTGAATTCTCCTTCCAATCCCACCGGCGCCGTTTATTCACGGGATGAACTGGAAGCCGTGATGGAGGTGGTGGTGAGTAATGGGATTTATGCCATGTCCGATGAAATCTATGAGTACCTCTACTATGACGGACTCGAACACGATTCACCCGCATCCTTCAGTAAAGAAGCCGCTGGCCTGACCATTACCGTAAGTGGTTTCAGCAAAACTTTTTCCATGACCGGTTGGCGGCTCGGAGTGCTGCACGCCCCGGCACCCGTTGCCAAAGCGATATCCAGCCTGCAAAGCCAGACCAGTTCCAATGCCACCACCTTCGCCCAATGGGGAGCCTTGGCCGCCCTGGAACACCCTGATAAGGCGCGGGCTGCCATCGATGAAATGCTAGTCGCCTTTGACCGGCGCCGCCTGTTTTTGCTGGAGGGCCTTCAGGCCATAGCAGGGGTAAGTTGCTTGCGGGCGCAAGGCGCCTTTTACCTCTTCCCCAATATTTCCCCCTTTGGACTGTCTTCCGATGACTTTGCCGCTCGCCTGCTGGAAGAGAACAGAGTGGCCGTGGTCCCCGGCAGTGGTTTCGGAGCCGATGACTATATCCGTCTCAGTTACGCCACTTCCGACGCCATCATCGAAAAGGGGATCAACCGCCTCACTGAATTCTGCAGTCGATTCTAACCCGCATCACAGAAGGGAAGAATGCCAGGAATGGTTTCTCACAAAGCACGCAAAGGACGCTGAGATTGGGATTAACCACAGATTCCACGGATGAGTACGGATGAGGAGTAACCATAAAAAGCAAAAAAGTCGCAAAAACCACGGATTTCACGGATAAACACGGATTGAAATTTCAACTGGAACTTAACGGGCGGGTTTTCCAACCCGCCTTAAATACGTAATGACGACCCCGCCTCCCGGCGTGGCAGGCAGGAATTCCGCCCTCCTTTCGCCACTCGTCACTCTCCACTAACCACTAAACTTTTTGACCCAGTAACCTGGCATCTCAGCAACTCTTCATTTATCCTGTTGCCGAAGGCATTGAGGGAAGCGTTGTTAAATTAAAAATCCGAGTTTATCCGTGAATTCCGTGGTTATCTCTCAACCATAGCTCAGCGTTCTTAGCGCTCTTCGCGGGAGGCACAAAGGAAAGGCGCCAACGGCGCTTCTCCTTCTGCGTTCTCTGAGTCCTTGTGGTTAGTACATTCTGAGGCTGAGGAAATGGCTTAGACTCTATTCCCAAAAATTGAGAGCGAGTTCGGCGAAGCACAGGGCTCCTATGGGGAGGGCGTCGTCGTTGAAATCGAAATGGGCCTGGTGCAGTAGGGGAGGATTCCTTTCTCCTTTGGGCGTCAGGCCCAGGGCAAAGAAGCAGGCCGGTTTTTCCAAGGCGAAATAAGCGAAATCTTCCCCGACCATGGTCGGTTCCATGTAGTGTAAAACGGCGTCGAATTCGGTCGTTTCGGCGAGCGTGTCGGCCAGGTATTGCACCGCTTTGGGATGGTTGACCAGGGCGGGGTAGCCGCGGTGGATCTCGACTCGAGCGGTCCCCCCCATCGATTGGGCCGTCTCGGCGGCCAGGGATTCGATTCGGTCGAAGACCAGCCGTTGGGTTTTTCGGGTCAAAGTTCTGATGGTTCCCGACAAGGTTACCGTGTCGGGGATTATGTTGTAGGCGGTTCCGCCCGAAATTCTGGTAACGGTGACCACGGCCCTGTCCACACCGGAAGGAGTGGGGGAGGTAAGGGATTGCAAAACCGTCACCACCTGACTACAGATGGCGATGGGATCGACTGCATCGTGGGGGAAAGCGGCATGTCCTCCTCTGCCTTGTAAGTGTATATCGAACCGGTCGGCGTTGGCCGTAATGGGCCCGGAACCGTAGGCGATGGCGCCCAATTCCAGTTTCGGCCAACCGTGCAACCCGAAAATCATGTCGACATCGGGATCCTTCAGCGCCCCTGCCTCGACCATGGCTTTTCCCCCGGCGCCCTCTTCCTCCGCGGGCTGAAAGATAAATTTTACGGGGCCCCGCAACCGGTCTTCCAATTGGGCCAGCAATAGGGCTGTTCCCAAGAGACAGGTGGTGTGACCGTCGTGGCCGCAGGCGTGCATGTATCCTGGGTTTTGCGAGATGTAGGGCTTTCCCGGTTTTTCGGTTATGGGCAGGCAATCCATGTCCGCCCGGAAAGCAACGCCTCTCCCGGGCTTATCGGCGCAAAGAGTGGCGACCAGGCCGGTTTGGGCGATCCCGGTGGAAATGTGAAATTTGCCGGTTTTTTTCAACCGTTCCGCAACTTTTGCGGACGTCCGGTGTACGGCGTAGCCCGGTTCAGGGTGCCGGTGGATGTCGTGACGGAACTCCACCAGTTCCGGTAGCAACGCAGGCAACAATTTTCCAGGTGACTTCATTACTGAAGGCTGAAGGCTGAAGGCTGAAGTTAAAAGGCTAAAGGGAGGCATTGGCCAATGGAGAAGTAGCTACAAAAAGCACAAAGGATTAGCCCGCATGTCTCACAAATCTTCTACTGCGCGCCCGAATACCGGCGCTGGAGCGGGAATCGCTGGATTCGCAACTTTGCAGGGTGTCGACCCAGCTTCAGCTGCGAATCGGCACGAAACCCGCACCAGCACTCGATCTTCAATCGCTCGTCACGAATTTTGTGAGACATGCGGGTTAGAGATGCTGAGTTGCTGAGTTACTGAGATGCCGGGAAGGGGGAGGCGCCGAGGAGCGGCGAAGGAAATATTTTACCCTTTCCTTGCCAAGCGGAAGGGGAACGTTATGGTTTGTGGCTTTTCATCGATAGACCCCTATGACCCATAAGGATTTCGCCTCACCCGAAGAAGAAATAATAGCTATCAACGATGGCCGATTGGAGGTGCCGGACCAGCCGGTAGTGCCGTATATCGAGGGAGACGGGATCGGTCCCGATATATGGGCGGCAGCCCAACAGGTATTCGATGCGGCGGTGGAGAAGGCCTACGGCGGCAAACGAAAAATCAAGTGGTTCGAGGCGCTGGCGGGGGAGAAAGCATTCCATCGGACCGGCAGTTGGTTGCCCGATGAAACCCTCGATGCATTTCGCCATTATCGCGTGGGTATCAAGGGGCCGCTCACCACACCGGTAGGCGGCGGATTTCGGTCCCTCAACGTGGCCTTGCGCCAGGAACTCGACCTTTACACATGCCAACGCCCGGTCCGCTATTTCCCTGGTGTGGCCAGTCCCGTAAGGAAACCGGAAGCGGTCGACATGGTGATTTTTCGTGAAAACACCGAGGACATCTATGCCGGAATCGAATTTTCCGAGGGCAGCGAGGATGTGGAAAAGCTCAAGGGACTGTTAAACACACATTTCCCCGATCGCTTCCGAAAAGTGAGATTTCCCGACTCGACCGGTTTTGCCCTAAAGCCAGTTTCCATCGAGGGGACCTCCAGACTGGTTGAGGCGGCCATCGCTTACGCCATTGAAAACGATCGCAAAAGTGTGACCCTGGTGCACAAGGGAAACATCATGAAGTATACGGAGGGGGCCTTCCGGGATTGGGGTTACGAGGTGGCGGAGAAGAAGTTTGGCGCCCAATTGCTCGACGGAGGTCCGTGGCGCCGTTTGGACAACGGCATTGTGATCAAGGACGTGATTGCGGATGCCTTTCTGCAGCAAATTTTGACCCGGCCGGCCGAATACGATGTAATCGCCACCCTGAATTTGAATGGCGATTACATCTCCGACGCGCTGGCAGCCCAGGTTGGGGGCATCGGTATCTCCCCGGGGGGGAACATCAATTACCAATCCGGTTGGGCCATATTTGAAGCTACACATGGAACGGCCCCGAAGTATGCCGGACTGGACAAGGTAAATCCCGGTTCGGTCATTCTTTCCGGGGAAATGATGTTCCGCTACCTCGGCTGGAATGAAGCGGCGGACCTGATAATTGGGGGAGTCGAGGGCAGCATAAAAAATAAAATTGTAACTTATGACTTGGCACGTTTGATGGATGGTGCTAGAGAAGTCAGTTGTTCTGAATTTGGATCCTCCATCATCGATTTCATGAATTAGAATTTTTCCTCCCGAAACCCATCCCTATGTAGCCTCGGAAGTGCAACTTCCGGGGCTATTTTTGGGCCGGGGGAAGGGGGAAGTAACCACAAAAAGCGCAAAATACACAAAAACCACGGATTTCACGGATGGAAGACCTGCAAGAGCGCTGAGATTGGGACTAACCACAGAGGAGAAACTCCGTTGGCTCCAGATCTCAGTGATCAGTTTTCAGAGGTCAGTGAATGGTGTCGAAGGTGGATGCGTAATCTTCAAGTATCTCAGCAACTCAGCATCTCTGATCCTTTGTGCCTTAAAAAAATCCCTCTGTGGTCTCTGTGTCCTCTGTGGTTAGTTCATTTTGAGCTGGAGAAGGGAAAGGAAAAAAGTTGAGAAATGGCTTGCAGACCGCTTGGTATTGCCAAGTTTGAAGGCCAACAACCTTTGAATTCGTAATTAAAGATATGGATGCTCCAACTTCGCATAAGCGCCTGTTAAAGTGGGTCGAAGAGACCGTGGAATTGTGTAAACCCGACTCCGTCTACTGGGCCGATGGTTCCGAAGAGGAGTACGATACCCTGATGACCCAGATGGTTGATGCCGGGGTGGGGATCAAGTTGAACGAGGAACTGAGGCCAAACAGTTATCTTTTCCAGTCGGACCCGAAGGACGTGGCCCGGTTGGAGAGCAGAACCTTTATTTGTTCCAGCACCCCGGAAGAAGCCGGACCTACCAATAACTGGGAAGACCCGGCCGTGATGAAGGAAAAAATGCTGAAATTGTACGACGGGTGCATGCGGGGCCGCACCATGTACGTCATACCCTTCAGCATGGGCCCAATCGGGTCGCCCATTTCTCAGATCGGGGTCGAAATCTCCGACTCGGCCTACGTGGTTTGCAACATGCGGATCATGACCCGGATGGGAAGCGCCGTCCTGGATGTTCTGGGTGACGACGGGTTCTTCGTTCCCTGCCTTCATTCCGTTGGCACCCCGATTCTCAAACCTGAAGACGATGTAAAGTGGCCTTGTGATCCGGTGAATACCTACATCGTTCATTTTCCGGACGACCGAATGATCTGGTCCTACGGCAGCGGTTATGGGGGCAACGCATTGTTGGGGAAGAAGTGCTATGCCCTTCGCATCGCCTCGGCCATGGCCCGCGATGAAGGCTGGATGGCCGAACACATGTTGATCCTGGGAGTGGAGGACCCCAGTGGAAATAAATCCTACGTGGCGGCCGCATTTCCCAGCGCCTGCGGCAAAACCAATTTTGCCATGCTCAATCCTCCGGCCGAGATGGAGGGCTGGAAGGTGACAACCATCGGGGACGATATCGCCTGGATCAAACCGGGGGAGGATGGCCATCTCTATGCCATCAATCCGGAAGCGGGCTTTTTCGGTGTGGCTCCCGGCACATCGGATCTCACCAATGGCAATGCCATGGGTTCCCTTTCCCGAGATGCCATATTTACCAATTGCGCCCTGACCGACGATGGAGACGTCTGGTGGGAGGGCATGACCGAAGAAATTCCCGATCATTTGATCGACTGGAAGGGCAAAGACTGGACTCCGGATAGTCCGACCCCTTCATCCCATCCCAATGCGCGCTTTACGGCACAGGCCCGCTTATGTCCCACCATCGACCCGGCTTGGGAGGACCCCAAAGGGGTGAAGATTTCGGCTTTCATATTTGGAGGACGCCGCATGAACGATATTCCCCTGGTATTCCAGGCCTTCAACTGGACCCACGGGGTATACCTTGGCGCCACCATGGGCTCGGAATTGACCGCCGCGGCCGAGGGCACGGTGGGAAAACTCCGCCAGGATCCCATGGCCATGCTTCCCTTCATCGGTTACCACATGGGAGATTACATTCAGCATTGGTTGAACATGGGGAAAAGGATGAAGGATCCGCCCACAATTTTTCACGTCAATTGGTTCCGCAAGGGTCCCGAGGGAGAGTGGTTGTGGCCGGGATTCGGTGAAAACATGCGCGTGCTTCGCTGGATCGTGGAGAGGACTACTGGAAGCGTCGGCGCCTATGAGGGAGCGCTCGGCTGGATGCCCCGCTACGAGGAACTCGATTGGCGCGGCCTCGATTTTTCCGAGAGCGAGTGGGAAGAACTAATGGCGATTGACCCCGAGAAGATGAAAGCTCAAACCCTGAGCCACGAGGAATTGTTCCTGAAGTTGTACGACCACTTGCCCAAAGAAATGAGTTTGATGCGGGCGTTGTTGATCAGCAGGTATTAAGCGCCAAGCGCGCCAGTTTTCAGTGATCAGTGATTAGTGGTCAGTGCCTCTTCGCCTTTCCATTTCTCATTCCAAATTTGCGCCCCCGGCGCCTCTCCTCTGTGTCCTCTGTGCTCTCTGTGGTTAGTAAATTTTGAGCACGGGAACGCATCAAGATATCGTGATATGTTGATATAATGCTTGCAGAAAGGGGAATTTTCGCTCTTTTTCCCCTGTTATGAGGAGTGATTACATCTTTTCATCGGAATCGGTGGGCGAGGGTCACCCGGACAAGGTGGCCGATTACATATCCGACAGTGTTCTGGATGCGTGTCTGAAGGAGGATCGCCACAGTCGGGTGGCCTGCGAGACCCTGGTCAAATCTGATCGAGTAATCCTGGCCGGTGAGATAACGACGGGAGCTTCTCCCGATTACGATAAGATTGTGCGGAAGGCCATTCGCGACGTTGGATACGTCAACGAAGACGATGTTTTTCACGCCGACAAAGTCACCATATCCAACCTGTTGACCCGTCAGTCCCCGGATATTGCCCAGGGGGTGGATTCGGCGGGCGCGGAGGGAAAGGGAACGGAAGAGCAGGGGGCTGGCGACCAGGGCATCATGTTCGGATTTGCCTGCAGGGATACCCGCGAACTCATGCCCGCCCCGGTCATGTACTCCCATAAATTGAGCCGGAGGTTGGCCGCAATTCGCCGCACCGAGGAGGGGAAATGGTTGCGCCCGGATAGCAAAACCCAGGTATCGGTAAATTATAGAGGGCAGCAAAAAAAGTCCATAGCCGCGGTGGTGGTATCCACTCAACATACTGAAGGTGTTACCCATAGTTTTATTTCCGATTTCATCAGGGAAAAGGTCATAGAGCCCGTTTTGCCGGGCCGGCTGTTGAACGGAAAAACGGAATATTTGATCAATCCGACGGGTCGCTTTGTGGAGGGAGGTCCCGGAGCCGATTCCGGGCTGACCGGACGAAAGCTGATGGTCGATACCTATGGCGGATGGGGTCGACATGGCGGAGGCGCGTTTTCCGGGAAGGACCCTTCCAAAGTGGACCGTTCCGGCTCCTATATGATGCGTTGGGTGGCCAAGAACATAGTAGCGGCGGGGTTGGCCGATCGCGTGGAACTGCAAGTAGCCTATGCCATCGGCCATCCCGATCCGGTCAGTTTGAAGGTGGATACCTTCGGGACCGGAAAAGAATCGGACAGTGACATTCAGAAGGCGGTGGAGAAAGCCTTCAGTTTCAAACCCGCCGATATCATCGATCAATTGGGTTTGCTGGAGCCGATCTATCGCGGAACCACCAACTACGGTCACTTCGGAAGAGCGGGCCTGCCCTGGGAAGAGGTCGATAAAACCGAGGCAATTTTAAAACATATCAAATGAGATGAATACCCCAATCAAGACCCTACAGGATTATAAAGTTAAGGACATTTCCCTGGCCCAGGCGGGGCGAAAAATCATCGACATGGCGGAACCGGAAATGCCGGGTTTGATGGCATTGCGTCGGGAGTTCGGATCCAAGAAACCCCTGAAAGGTTCGCGCATAGCCGGTTGTCTGCACATGACCACGCAAACGGCCGTTTTGATTGAAACCTTACAGGAGTTGGGCGCCTCTGTTCGTTGGTCTTCCTGCAATATCTTTTCTACGGAGGATCCGGCCGCCGCCGCCGTGGCCGCCGCCGGAACCCCGGTATTTGCCTGGAAGGGAGAAACCCCGAGGGAATACGACTGGTGTATCGAGCAAACCCTGTATTGGCCCGATGGATCCCCTCCAAACCTGCTTCTGGATGACGGGGGTGATTTGACTGCCATCGTGCACCGTGATTACCCGGAAATTTTGAAGGACCTTCTCGGATTGTCCGAAGAGACGACCACCGGTGTAAATCGCCTCTATCAAATGGAGGAACGCGGAGAGTTGGGCTGCCCAGCCATGAACGTGAACGATTCCTGCACGAAATCCAAATTTGATAATGTATACGGTTGCCGTGAAAGCCTGCTCGATGGACTCAAACGGGCTACCGATATCATGATTGCCGGAAAAGTGGCCGTGGTTGCGGGTTACGGCGGAGTGGGGTAAGGGATGTGCTCAGTCCCTCAAGGGCATGGGCGCCCGGGTGGTCATTACCGAAATCGATCCCATCTGCGCTCTGCAGGCCTCCATGGAAGGGTTTGAAGTCACCACCATGGAGGAAATGGCTCCGGTCGGGGATATATTCATTACCGCCACGGGTTGCCGCGACGTTATCCGGCGCGAGCACGTGGACGCCATGAAGGACATGGCCATTGTCGGAAATATAGGTCACTTCGACCTGGAAATCGACGTGGCCGCGTTATTCGAAGATCCCACCTTGAAAATTGAAAACATCCGGTCACAGGTCGACCAGGTCGTCTACCCGGATGGAAAGCGCATTATTCTGCTGGCGCAAGGCCGGTTGCTCAACCTGGGTTGTGCCACCGGGCATCCCAGTTTTGTCATGAGCGCCAGTTTTTCCAACCAGGTGCTGGCACAGATCGAACTTTTCCGGAAATCGGGCGCCTATGAAAACAAAGTCTACGTATTGCCCAAGGCGCTGGACGAGAAGGTGGCCCGGCTTCATTTGGAACATCTGGGTGTTAAATTGACCCGGTTGACGCCGCATCAGGCCGAATACATGGACCTCCCCGCGGCCGGTCCGTTCAAGCCGGATTATTACCGATACTGAAGGCGCCGGGGCGCGGGAATGCGGAGGGATTAACCACTGAGGCCACAGAGAGCACAGAGGGGGAAGGCGCCGGGGGCGCCAATAAAGAATGGGTAAGAGGTCCCTGGATGCTTAGATTCTGAGGTACTGAGGGAGAAAAAAACCAAGGGCACAAAGGATTAATCGTGATCGAAAGGAAAGGAAGAAGGATGAAGTTGAACAACGCTCCTTTCAGTCGCTTGATCCGGCTTCACTGGAACAGGAGTTAACCGAGGGGGGACATTCCTTCTTTGCGGTCTTAGCGTTCTTTGCGAGAGTCCTCTCTCCAGCCAAACCCTGGTAAAGCAGGCAGGCAACAAGCGCACCGGTGTTTTATTTAAATCCCGGTTTCTGAGATAGGCGACTAATTAATCCTTGCCCATGAAAGCTCCACCCGTGTTGGATGTGGGGCGGCGATTGTGAAAGTATTTTTAGACGGCAATTTTGTGGATTCCGAAGAGGCAAAGGTTTCGGTCTTTGACCATGGCCTTTTGTACGGGGATGGAATTTTTGAGGGTATACGCCTCTACCAGGGTTGTGTTTTCAAGCTGGAAGAGCACCTGGAACGGTTGGAATACTCCGCCAAAGCCATACTTCTCGACCTGCCCTGGTCGCGTCGGCGATTGAGCGACTGGATATGCGAAGCCTGCCGTGTAAACGGATTGGCCGACGGATACATTCGGGTGGTGGTAACGCGAGGGGTGGGTAATTTGGGATTGTCTCCCAAGACTTGCAAAAAACCCAGCCTGATCATCATCGCTGATCATTTGCGCCTCTACCCGGCTGAATATTATGAAAAAGGACTCAAGATAATTACCGGACCGACCCGGCGGACAAGCGCGGGGGCGCTTTCTCCAGGGATCAAGTCGTTGAACTACCTGAACAACATCATTGCCAAAATGGAAGCGGATCGCCTGGGCTACATCGAGGCTTTGATGCTCAACGAACAGGGTTACGTTGCTGAATGCACCGGGGACAACGTATTTGTCGTGCAAGGGGGAAGGTTGACGACCCCCCCCTTCCATGCCGGAGCCTTGAAGGGCATTACCCGCCAGGTAGTCATGGAGATTGCGGCGGAGTTGAACGTTCCATTGGTGGAGGAAAACCTCACCCGGTATGACATTTGGGTGTCGGACGAGTGTTTCCTGACCGGAACCGCGGCTGAAGTGGCGCCCGTGGTGGAGGTGGACGGCCGAAAAATCGGATCGGGCAAGCCCGGTAAAGTGACCGGCCGATTCCTTAAAGCTTTTAGGTCGAAGGTTGCGAAAGAGGGAACTTTTCTGTAATGTAGATTAACTAAAATAGGGTTGGAGAATTCTCCCCCGA
This sequence comes from Opitutales bacterium, assembly GCA_965204545.1. GTDB lineage: Bacteria > Verrucomicrobiota > Verrucomicrobiia > Opitutales > UBA2995 > JAABVD01. The sequence goes on from CBDBFA010000003.1 coordinate 3,576,685, forward strand.
GCGTGTTCTCCCACCCAATCCATAATGCTCGCTCTGGTTAGTTGATTAATTTTCGATGGGAACGGATCATGCTTGAAGAAAATTACCTGAACATTACCGGAGTGAACTCTTTCCAGGGAAATCCTGTCTAATGGCCGAATCCATACAGTGCGACCTTTGCAGCAAGCCGGCCACGGTCCATCTCACTCAAATCGTGGATGCCAAGATTCACAAGGTAGACCTCTGCGAAACTTGTGCCAAGGAGAAGGGAGTGACGGATCCAAATGGGTTTTCCCTGGCCGATTTGCTGACTGGCAATTTGGAAACCGAGCGCTTTGGAAAGGAACCCCTCCACCTCAAATGCGATGTATGCGGCTTTACTCCCACGGATTATAAAAAACACGGAAGACTCGGATGCCCAAGCTGTTACGAAAATTTGCGCCCTATGATCATGCCCATGTTGGCCCACATGCACAAGGGAACGGCCCACGATGGCAAAATCCCGCACCATACCCTGACGCGGGTGGAGCAAAAGCAGAAACTCGATGACCTCAACGCCAGTTTGAGAAAAGCGGTCGCGGAAGAACGATTTGAAGATGCGGCCCGGATCAGGGACGCCATAATTCAGCAAATCGAGGAGGATGAAGGAGCCCATGTCCATTAAAGCCTTGGTGGAAAGCATGGGTTCAAGAACCCACAGGGCGGGTTCCCGACGCCCCATAGTCATGAGCACGCGCATCCGGTTGGCCAGGAATCTGGCTCAGTATCCCTTTCCAGGCTGGGCCAAAAAGGCGCAAAGAGAGGAGGTTTTGGGACAATGTTTGGACGTGGTGATGCGCGTTCCCAAGATAAAAAGTCCAAAGGGGGGACGCCTTGACGAACTTTCAGAACTCCATCGGCGCATTTTACTGGAGCGACATTTGATCAGCCGGGAGTTGAGCCATGATCCGGAGGGGGCCGGTGTGATTATTTCCATCTCCAGGAACCAGGCCTGTTCGGTAATGATTAACGAGGAGGATCACCTGAGGATACAGGTCCTGAGAAACGGTCTTCACCTGAAGCGGGCCTGGAACTTCATCGATGCGGTAGACAACGTGATCGAGCAATCGCTCAATTACGCCTATTCCAAGGAACTGGGTTATCTCACGGCTTGTCCCACCAACGTCGGCACTGGTCTCAGGGCATCGGCCATGTTGCACCTGCCCGGCCTGGTCATCTCGGGGCAAATGGACAAGGTAGTCCGTGCTGTAAACCAGTTGGGTATTGCGGTGCGGGGCATATTCGGAGAAGGTTCGGATGCCAGCGGCAGTTTTTTCCAAATCTCCAATCAACAAACTTTGGGGGAGACGGAATCAGAAATTATCCAACGACTCCGCAGCGTGATGTCCACCATCATGGAGCGGGAGGAAGACGCCCGGGAAAAGGTCCTGGAGAAAGACGGTCCCAAGTTCCTGGACAAAATTGGCCGGGCCTACGGCGTATTGAGATACGGACGCCTAATCAGTTCTTCGGAAGCAATGAATCGATTATCGCTCATACGGCTTGCCATCGACATCGGTTCCATTGGGGATGAATTTCGCGACGTGGTGGACCCTTTGTTTATCGAATGTCAACCGGGTCACGTTCAATTCAAGACAAATAAAGAAATTGAACCGGCCCAGCGGGATGTGTTAAGGGCTACGTTATTGCGCCAAAAGTTTTCCAAAGTTCCCCAACCCACTTTCGATCACCTCGAATTATAATGAGCTCCTTCAACCTCCAGCGGAAAATGTTCCATGGGACCCATGAATAACTTCACTCCCAGAGCCCAGCAGGTTTTGGCCTTGGCCCGCAAGGAAGCCGACCGCTTTCACCATAATTTTGTGGGAACCGAGCACTTGTTGCTGGGATTGATCAACCTCGGTCAAGGGGTTGCTGTCAATGTTTTGCAGAAAATGGGCCTGGACCTGGTCACGGTGCGAAGCGCGGTGGAAAAACAGGTCGGGATGGGGCAGAAGGCCAAACCCACCGGCAATATACCCTTTACTCCTCGGGTGAAAAAAGTGCTGGCTCTGGCCAGTAAGGAGGCCAAAAACCTGAACCACAGCTATGTGGGCACGGAGCACATCCTGCTCGGATTATTGCGGGAAGGGGAGGGGGTTGCCGCCCAAGTGCTGAGGTCTCTGGACGTGGATATCGAGCGGGCGCGCCGTGAAATCCTCAGTGAACTGGATCCCAATTACGCCGGGAGCGGTGTGCAACAAACCTCCGGTGTGCCCCGCCGATCGGGAGGTGAAGAGAAGAAGGACGTCAAAACCCCCGCTTTGAAGGCATTTGGCCGCGACCTGACGGAAATGGCCCGAAAAAACGAACTCGATCCCGTGATCGGCCGCAGGCGGGAGATTCGCCGTGTCATTCAAATACTATGCCGTCGTACTAAGAATAACCCCGTTTTGATCGGGGAGGCGGGCGTTGGGAAAACAGCCATTGTGGAAGGTCTGGCCCAGGAGATTGTCAACGGACTGGTTCCTGAACTTTTAGGGGATAAGCGGCTCGTTACCCTGGATTTGGCCCTCATGGTTGCCGGCACCAAGTACCGCGGCCAGTTTGAGGAGCGCATCAAGGCGGTAATGGACGAGATCAAACGCAGTAAGAATATCCTCCTGTTTATCGATGAATTGCATACTATCGTGGGGGCCGGGGCGGCCGAGGGCGCCATGGATGCCTCCAATATTTTCAAACCCGCCTTGTCGCGGGGAGAACTGCAGTGCATTGGAGCTACCACTCTGGCGGAACACCGCAAGTTCATCGAAAAGGACTCGGCTCTGGATCGGAGATTCCAAAGCATAAGAGTGGATGCCTCATCGGTTGAGGATACCATCAAGATCCTGCATGGCATTCGCAGCAAATACGAGGAGCACCACAACGTGACCTTTACGGATGGAGCCCTCAAGCGTGCCGTAAAACTGTCCGACCGTTACATTACGAGCCGCTATCTGCCCGATAAGGCCATCGATGTCCTCGATGAAGCGGGTTCGCGGTGTCGCATCGCCAGTCTGAACCGGCCACCCGAAATCGACCAGTTGCAGAAGGAGATCGACGAAGTTTGCGGGAATAAAGAGGAAGCCATCAGCGAACAGCATTTTGAAGAGGCTGCCAAGTTCCGCGACAAGGAGAAACAGCTCCGCCATAAGCGGGAGGTGTTGCTGGAAGAATGGAGGGAAAGCCGCAAGCGAATGAAGATTGTGGTGGACGAGGACGACATGCTCAAGGTCGTCTCTGATTGGACCGGCATTCCTTTGACCCGTATGGAGAAAAAGGAAACGCAGAAACTGCTCGAACTGGAGAAGGATCTGCAGAAAGTGGTTATAGGGCAAAACCCGGCCACCGAGGTGGTTGCCAAGGCGCTACGACGGTCTCGGGCCGACTTGAAGGACCCACGTCGCCCCATAGGATCCTTCATGTTCCTCGGTCCCACCGGGGTAGGTAAAACGCACTTGGCAAAAACATTGGCTGAAATGATGTTCGGGGACCAGGACGCCATCGTACAAATCGACATGTCCGAGTACATGGAGAAGTTCACCGTGTCCCGTTTGATCGGATCGCCCCCCGGTTACGTTGGCCACGAGGAGGGCGGCCAATTATCCGAAGCGGTGCGCCGCAAGCCATACGCCGTGGTACTTTTTGACGAAATCGAAAAAGCTCACCCCGATGTCATTCAACTTCTGCTCCAGGTGTTGGAAGACGGACGGCTAACTGACAGTCTGGGCCGGGTGGTGGATTTTCGAAACACTATTATCATCATGACCTCTAACGTCGGCGCCAGGCTCATCCAAAGGGAAACATCCCTCGGGTTTGGGAAATTGACGGGACAGACCGACAATTTCGAATGGATCAAGGAAAAAATCCTCGAAGAGTCGAAGCGCATATTCAAACCGGAGTTTCTCAACCGGATCAACGAGTTGGTGGTATTCCACTCCTTGAAGCGGGAAGATCTGGTCAAGATTGTCGATATCGAATTGAGTGAAGTCATAAAACGGTTGCAACGACACGAGATCAACTTGTCCATGTCTGCGGAAGCAAAGGAGTTCCTCATCGACAAGGGGTACGACGAAAAATATGGAGCCCGCCCGCTTCGCCGCGCCGTGGAGCGTTACCTGGAGGATCCCTTGGCAGAGTCGATTCTCAGGGGAGATCTCAAGAAAGGCGAACCAATCCTGGTGGTGGTTGGAAACGATGAGATCAAGTTCGAGCAAAAGCAATCGTCTTCGGAAGTAGCATCCAATTGACCGTTAAACTGCTCAATATGCTGAGCCACTTTTTCGGTTTGGCACGCCTTGGGCTTCGAAGTATTGAACGGATACCATGGAGAAAACCCTAATCATTTTCAAACCCGACTGTCTGAGGAAACGACTCATGGGAACGGTGCTCGGCCGATTTGAAAGGGCGGGATTTACCATTGCCGGGTGTAAGATGGCGAAATTGGAGCCGGATCTCCTCAAGGAGCACTATGCCCATTTGGCGGATGAACCCTTCTTTCCGGGGATCTCCGCTTTCATGGAGTCCGGGCCGGTGGTGGTGATGATCCTGGAAGGGGATGACGTCATCAGAAAAGTTCGGGAGTTAGTGGGGCCGACGGATTCGGTTCAAGCGCCGGCGGGGACGATACGGGGCGATTACGGGTATAACGCCATGAGGAATGTCGTGCATGCTTCCGATAGCATGGAATCCGCCCGGGCCGAGATCAGACGATTCTTCAACGAAGGCGACTTTCAGAAATAATTCCCGTTTCGTTAACAGAGAAATTGCCTTTCGCAAAGGCGCCAAGAACGGCAAGACATGGTTATGGGTTAAATTGGGTAGAAAGATCCGTTTCGCTTACTCCTATTAAAACTTCAAGCCATATTGCCATTCTTCACTTTTTCCTCTTTGTCGTTCTATCGCTTGGCCTTGTGGAAGCCACACCCGGCATTCGCCTGAACGATTCAAACCTGAAGGCCGAACTCATTGACAGTGATGAGACGGAGTTCTTTCTCAGCCATGCAATGGATTTCTCGGGGCGACTATACGTGGGTTGCCGGGAGGCGCTTCTCGTTTACGAACCGACCCCGGGAGGTGGATTCGGGCCGCGCCGGGAACTCTACCGATTTCCGAAAGACACTTGGCTCTACGATCTTGAACCATACGGAGACGACTTGTTGGTTCTCTGCAATACCGCCCTTTATCGGATACCTGACATAGTTGCCCATCAGAGCAACCCGGAGCCGGAGAAGATCCTCTGGGGTTTACCATTGGGGCATCACCACCAAGGTATGCACGCCATAGAGTTTGGCCCCGAGGGGGACCTCTATCTCTCCTTCGGCGATCCCCAGCCGCACTTTCACTGGGATCGTGACCGGCCCGATCACCTCTGGCACTGGACTTTTTATGTGGGCCCGGAGGACCTGCCCGTAACCTACAACGGGGTTGGAGCTGTGATGCGGTTGCGACTGGAAGATTTCCATCTCTCCGTTCACACCAGCGGGTTACGCAATCCATGTGGGATATCCTTCGATCCGGATTGGAGACTATTTGTAAATGACAACGATCAGGAAGGGGGCATAGCTTCGCCGTGTAAACTGGTCTACGCGCCACCGCACAGTTGGCAGGGCTGGGTGCGTGGCTGGGCCGCGCGTCACAATCCGAAACGGTTGGACATGCTTCCCCTGGCCAACCTTCAACTGGATGTTCCCGTCGGCCAATGCTGGTATGATGATACCGTTCTGGGCCAGCGCTATCGCGGTTCGGTGATGGTTGGTAATTGGGGCAATCGAACCGTCAGTTACTACAAGGTCGCGCCTTTGGGAGCTGGTTTCGAGGCGCCTACTGAAGTCCTGTTGACGGGAGAGGGGATAATACGACCGCTTTCCGCCATGCCGACCAACGACGGACGGTTGATCGTGGCGGTCTGTTACATGGAGGGAAACGAAAACTCACCCGTGCGTCGTACCGACCTGCTTCTGATTTCGCCCAAAGATGGGGAGTTTCTTCACCGCGATTATACTGATACGCCGCTTCGCCAATTATTGAACGAACCATGGCAACTCGCCGCGAAAGCACATCAGGAGATTCTGCGTCGGGGAGGGGAGGTCCTCGAGTCGATGGCTGCTGATTTTTTGGCCTCGGATTCAACCGACAAGTCATTCTCAAGTCTCATCTTCCTCGCCGCGCGGACAGGCACGACCGAGGCTCTCGATCGGATTCGGGCATTGGCCCATTCCGTCGGCCCGGACGCGGCCATCGCTCTACGCGCGGCGGCGTGTTACCCGGACAGGTTTGCCCAAATTGAAATCGATCGCATTGCCCGGGAATCCAAAAACTCCGAGGTATTACACTCCTTGCTGCAATATATCCATGCGGCAAAAACAGAGGTAGTGCCGGCTGCCATGTTATTGGCTACCCACGACGACCCCTTCCTTCGCCAGTCTGCCGTCCGCTTTTTGGCTAAACATGCTTCAGGACGTCTACTCGATCAATGGATGTCAGGTGATACGCGCCAGCGCTTGGTCGCTGTTCTCACGGCCGGGTTCCGCGTCTGGGACGGTGCCGAAGCAGCGACTACCTTACCCTCTGCCGGCATGCATGCTTTGAGCAATCAAATCCAATTTTCGCAAGCCGATGGAAACATCGACCTGACTTCATATGGAAAACCAATTGGAATTTTCACTCTGGTCGACTGGTGGCGGGAGGCCCCTAACCAGGAAGCTTTCGCCAAAGAATTCAATATCCTGGAACGTGGTATCGCCGATGCTGAGGCCCGGGTCAGAACGGCGGCGGCGGTGAACTTGTTCTTTCTTAAAGACGACCGGGTCGACCAAACCGTGTTGGCCATTCTCAGGAACGAGGGCATCGACCTGCGCAGCAAGAGCGAGAGATTCGCCAATCCGGAAACCAAAAAACAGGCCGAGCGGGCGCTGGCGGATGCGACGCTTCCCACCGAGGATGAGATTCCGACCGACTTTGCCGGAATCGATTGGGATGAGGAGGCGGCCAAAGGTAATTTCTCCAAAGGAAAGAAGCTATTTACCGAACGCGGCTGCATCGCTTGTCACCTTTCGCCCGATGTTCGCCGTGGAGGTAGTGTCGGTCCTTCCCTCTTTGGCGTGACGCATCGATTTACCCCCGGTTATCTGGCTGAATCCATGTTGGTCCCCAACCGGATTGTTTCGCCCAATTTTTATCCGGCCACGCTGACTATGGCTGACGGCTCCCTTCAAGTTGGATTCATCGAGGCGGAAAGCGATGGCGAAATCAGCTTGCGGGTCATCACCGGCCAGATCCGGAAGATACCTGCGGCGGAAGTGAAGCAGCGTGCCATAAGCCAACAATCCCTGATGCCGGCAGGGCTTATTCAAACCCCGGAAGAGATGCGCGATATGCTCTCGTATCTAATAAAATAATAATCATGATGAGGTATTGGTGGTATCACAGACATCGTTGTCCGGGACCAACCACCATCCTTATCCCGAATTCCAATTATGAAAAAGCTCCTTTACCTTACCTTGTCACCCGTGACTAACGGCCTCCTTCAAGTCTTAACCCGCATGTTTCATTCCTCCTTTTAGTCTAATAACCCCTGTTGAACCAAACCGGGTCACTTTCAACTTTTCGCCGTTCGCTGATCATGCTGCGCCTCATTTCTCATTTTGCCATTCTGGTTGCGATCTCCTTTCCCGCCATAGGGAACACCCCCAACATCCTCTGGATTACCGCCGAGGATATGAGCCCAACCCTGGGTTGCTATGGAGACGATTACGCCATTACCCCGCATATCGACCAACTCGCATCCGAGGCAGTGTCCTATGATAATGCCTTCGCTACCTCTCCCGTATGTTCACCATCCCGGTCCTGCATTATCAATGGACTTCCGGCCTCTTCCCAGGGAACGCAACAAATGCGTTCCGCTTTTCCCATTCCGGGATACATGAAGGGCTTTCCCAGCATTCTGCGAGCAGCCGGTTACTATACTACGAACAACGTCAAGACCGACTATAACAGCGCCAACTGGGAGACGATCATCGCTGCCTCATGGGATGAAAGCAGCGCCACCGCTCACTGGAGAGGCCGGGCGGACGATCAACCCTTCTTCTCGGTTTTCAATTTGATGACTTCGCATCAGAGCCGGAGCATGGTTTGGCCCCATCGACAGTTTGTTTCCGAGGTTCAAAGCAAGCTCGCAGCTGACGAGATCCACCATCCGGAAAAGGCTCCCGTTCCTCCCTATTATCCGGATACCCTTATCGTTCGCAAAACCCTGGCTCGATTCTACGATTGCGTTACGGTCATGGACAAGGAAGTCGGCGCGATTCTCCGGCAATTGGAGGATGACGGGTTGGCCGAAGACACCATAGTGTTCTTTTACTCCGACCACGGGTCGGGCATGCCTCGCCATAAGCGAGCTTTGCTCGATTCCGGAATGAAAGTTCCTCTTATCGTCCGCTTCCCGGAAAAGTATCAGAGCCTCGCTCCCTCGGGTCCAGGCACACGCACGGATCGGCTGGTTAGTTTCGACGATTTCGGCCCCACCGTTCTCAGTCTGGCGGAGGTTGGGATACCCGCCTACATGGAGGGCAAACCTTTCCTTGGCAAGGTCGCAGGTCTCGTCCGGCAATTTGTCTACGGCCATCGTGACCGGGTCGATGAAGTCCTCGATCTGGCGCGCTCCGTCCGGGATAAACGTTATCTCTACATTCGCAATTACATGCCCCATTTGGGTTACAACCAACCGACGGCTTGGCCGGACCTGGGCGAAATCCGGCACGAATTTTACGCCCACGCCCAGAGCGGCCGGATGACGGCGCCCCAGAAGCAATTTGCCGGTCCTTCCCGGCCTTTGGAAGAACTCTACGATTGTCAGGCCGATCCCCAGAACCTGGAAAACCTGGCCAACTCCTCCGATCACCGTGGCGTCCTGGAAAGAATGCGGGCTCAACTGGTCACCCACCTCATGGATAGCCGGGACCTCGGGTTCCTCCCCGAGGCGTTGGCATGGAAACTCAGTGCCGGTACCACTCCCTACGAACTTGCCCGGTCAGCCGGCTCCTACCAGCAGGTGCGCCTCATTCAAGCTGCTTCGCAGGTCGGTAACGCCTCCGAAGAGACACTGCTCTCCCACTTGGCTCACCATGATCCCGGGGTTCGCTATTGGGGCGCGGTCGGCTTCAGCGCGGCGCCGACCCTGTCCTCGAATGCCATCGATGCGTTGACCGATGCCCTCGAAGACGGGGACCCCAATGTGAGGATCGAAGCCGCCAACGCTCTGGCCCGCCATGGACGCCTGGAAGAATCGGTTCCCGTTCTCGCGGAAGCATTAGAGGACGAAAATCTGTCCGCCGTTCAGCATGCAGCTCGAACTATTGAGCTCCTGGGCGAAAAGGCTCTCGCCGCCTTGCCCGCTGTCACCGCCTGCGACTCCCGCATGAAACGTATCCGTCCGCCCGGGACTTCACCGGTGGTGGTCGATCCGGAAAAGGATCAGGCCATGTTCATCGGTTTCTCCACCGAAGCCTTCCTCAAGCGATTTGGTCCCTGAGGTAGTATCAGTCCCTGTACTTCTCCATCATCCCGATCTGGGCGGCTTTGGCAGCCTTGACGTATTTGTCAAAGGGGATACCCGAGACTTCTTCAATGGCCTCCTTGAACAAGTCCTGACCGGAGAGTCGCTTTTTTGAATCCAGGAGGCGAGTCCTCACGGCATCGAGAAACCGATCGGCGTAGCGCATGTAAGCGTCCAGGACGATAAAGCGAGCACCCCCGGGATTCTCGTAATTTATCCAGATTTTGGCATTGGGGCTGATGTCTTTGCCTTGGCGCTTTTCACCTTCGTGCCAGTTGAGTAAATCGAGGCCTTCACCGAGGGAGTTTTCTGAGGTTTTCCACCGGTTGTAAGCCTGCAAGTCATAGATTTCACCGACACCCAAAACTTTAATCTGAGCCACATCATTGAGAAGGTGTGTAAAGACGGTGTTGAACCAGTCGCGATCGTTAACCCGAAAACGCTTCCTGCTCACCTTCTCTTTCAGTTCGTTGACGAATCCTCCGCGAAAACGGCTGTTGCGACGAGCGACCCAGGTAAACGGATCGTAGATGTGGTATAGATTGGCTACGTAGGTATCACGAAGACGTTCAATCTGTTCTACGGCCGGTTTTTTGGAGGTATAAAATATGGGATAAGTGATCTCGACCTCCTTGAATGCGCCGGGCGGCACCTGGTGGCTAAGCCCGCTCTGCATCAAATGAAAGCCTTTGTTGGTATCCAGGTTGAGACCATCCTCCTTGATCACCCAACGGGGCCACTGGTTTCCATTCTCTTCATTACGGAACATATAAAATACCTCCCACCGGGTCAGGACGCGCCGTTCCCAGGTTTGGGTCTCCTCGTTGTAACGAATGTTCTTGGCGTATTTGGACTCGGGCCGGTTGGGCAGCATCCGGTTCAACTTATCCAGATCCCAGACGATCAGGGCTTCGATCCGGAAAAAGGGTTTGGTGTTCAGCCGGTAGAGAATGGAACGCTCCCGGGTAAGCCATTGCGAGCGGTCGGCTTTAAAATTGCGTATGTCGAAGCTCTCGGTCAGTTCCTGGAGGTGCTTTTCTATGCCCAGTCCCGCTTGGGTGCGAAGGTTCATATGCTGAATTTCAAAGCGCAACAGTTTCTCATGATAAGCAATAAGGTATCTTTTGAAGGTATCGACAAATCCCCAAACCACCGCATTGGTCCCACTGTATTCCTCTCCCGTAATCCCATCGATAACATCCATCTCCCCGGCGAAGATGACAAAGGGCTCCAGATTAATGATGTCCTCCTCAACCAACTCCGCATCTTCCTGGGCGTAACTCGGCAAAGCCAGGCAGGCGAACAGAGCAAAATACAGCGTTTTTTTTATTTTGGTTAGTATCGCCATGGATTTGCTATAGTAGACACTTGGTTTGGGTATTTGCAATCCATGAAACAGTTTTCCCGTCGACAGGCGATAATTCGCTTCGCATCCTGGTTCCCAATGGTTGGAATAGGTCTGGGCATGCGCAATTCGTCCTATGCCAAGGCTGGACCGGAAATTATATCACCAAGTGGCATGGGACAAATGGAACCGTATCCGACTGATTGGTTGCCGGAAGGAATTCGTTCGCGCTTTGTGGAGGGTATCAACGGCTTGGGTATGCATGTGCTGGAGGCCGGGTATGAAGAAGACAACCGACCGGGGATATTGTTGCTGCACGGTTTTCCGGAGCTGGCCTATAGCTGGCGGAAGGTCATGATTCCTCTGGCTGAAGAAGGCTATCATGTAATGGCTCCCGATCAACGGGGCTATGGAAGAACAACTGGTTGGGATGGGGACTACGATGGAGATCTTTATTCCTTCAGACGTCTGAATGTGGTCCGGGATGCTCTGGGGTTGGTTCACGCCATGGGCCACAGGAAGGTGGCACTAGTCGGGCATGACTTTGGGTCTCCCATCGCAGCTTGGTGCGCTGTTGCACGCCCGGATGTGTTCAACAGAGTGGCCTTGATGAGCGCCCCCTTCAGTGGAACGCCCTCATTGCCATTCGACACGGCAAGCAATCCACCAACGGAGCAATCGGACGGTTACGATTTGCATGCCGAACTGGCGAAACTCCCTCGGCCTCGTAAACACTATCAGCACTATTACCGCACCAGGGAGGCCAATCCGAACATGTGGCGGGCTCCTCAGGGTTTGCATGCGTTTTTGCGGGCCTATTACCACTACAAGAGCGCGGACTGGAAGGGGAACAAACCCTATCGCCTGGCTTCCCGGACCGCTCCCGAGATGGCCCAAATGCCCACCTACTACATCATGGATGCAGCCGACGGTATGGCCGAAACGGTAGCCAAATTCATGCCCTCCGATGAGGAGATTGCCGCCAATTCCTGGTTGCCGGATAGAGATCTGGAGGTTTACACGAAGGAGTATCAGCGCACCGGCTTTCAGGGCGGTTTGAACTGGTATCGTTCCGGAGCGCTTGGAACTGCGGAAATGCAACTCTTTGCCGGCCGCAGGATCGAACAGCCCAGTATTTTCATTTCCGGAGCAAGCGATTGGGGGAACTATCAAAGTCCAGGCGCCCTGGAGAAGATGCAGGACCAGGCTTGCACGGATATGCGTGGAGTCCATCTCGTTCCCGGAGCCGGTCACTGGGTTCAGCAGGAACAACCAGGACGCACGGTCGAGCTGCTGATCGACTTCCTGAAAGGCTGATTTACAGAGCCTGGTCCCCAGCCTCGAAGCAATCGCGGCGTAAAGCCGCTCCTACAGTTCTCCAAATCACCATCCCAGGAAAATCGAGCTCTTTCCAAGATTAACTCCACCCCCTCCGCCAACTCCCAAATCGAAAAATTCCTAATTCCTAATTCCTCATTCCTCATTGGCGCGCCTCAGCGCGCCTTTTGGGGTCTTTTGCTTCAGGTAGTCATTCAGCTCGCGAATGGCCCGATGGAGTTCAGGCCTAGGCTTTAGGCCCTCGCGGTAAAGTCCCTGTTTGACAAATCCGGGTGGATAAAACCTCGGCTTGAGTTGAGTGACGGGATTACACCAGAAGGAACCGATGATATAGGGTGTCGAAAGCGCTTCCTTCATGTATGCGGTATAGCGTTCTCCAGCTATTTTTGGGCTCTCTACCACCTTCCAGCCCAGAACTTTCTTCCCCTCTTCTTTGAACGGTATGGCAAAATCGCCGATAATGATCGGTTTGCCCGTCAAACGATGGACTTGTTCATAATCCTTCTTCGGAAAACCCGGCGCGAAAGGTGGCTGAACGGCAATGGCGTCGACCCAGGCTGTTGCTTCCTCCAGGACTTCGGGAACGATATTGCCCGATAGATCAAAGCGGTCACCAAAGATAAGATGATGGGGATCGTATTTCCGGTTAGCTTCCCCGCAGACGCGAAAATATTCCCGCGCAATGATCTTTAGAAATGCCAGATCCCGCTTTGTTGTATCCGTTTCCTTCCATGTTTTCAGAAACTCGTCATACACCTGTTTGCCCGGGGAACCGGCGGGTAGGCCCCTTATGAACTCGACCCAATTTGTGCCCGACCGATTATTGAGCGACCAAGCCGGCATATCGGTCCAGAAATAGCCGATCAGATTCGGGTTGTCCTTGTTTTTCAGGCATACCCATCTGACCAGATTCTCAATTCGCTCATGCTCGGCGGGGTCAAAAATATCGATATAGCTGAAAGCCGTTCCTTGGTAAATCGCCATTTTGACGATCCCATTTATATCGTCCACGTAGGGAAGATCCGACTTGAATTGCTCCGGGCAGCCGTAACCGTAGGCGTTAAACCCCAGCTCCTTGCACAATCGCCCAATGGTGGTGATATCCTCATTATTATGGCCGTAAGCGACGTGGGTTACACCGTGGGCGAAAAAGGGCCGGCCGGACGAATCGACCAGCCAAGTCCGTCCTTCCATTTCCTGTAAGCGAATAAAGGACGGGGCCTGCGCCGAAAGGAAGACAGGATGAATGACCAGGGCGATCAGGAATAATGCGAACGGCTTCATGAGAAACTTGGATGCGGAAAGGCGCCGATGGCGCCAATCTTTGCGAGAGTCACCTCCTTGATGCTTGATGCTGGATGCTGGATAGGTCGCTCCTGGGCAATCGCGGCGTAAAGCCGCTCCTACAATTTATAATGCCTTTTCTTCCCAAATTCTTCATTTCTCATTCTTAATTCCTAATTCGCGCGCCTTGGCGCGCTTCCCCTTTGTGTTACGCGCTACCCGTCGCGATTTGATACATTTGGTTGGCGCAACCCTTGATAGCTCCTTTTAACCCGGGGTAGGGCACTCCAAAGGAGTTTAATAATCCGGAGTGCTGCCGGTATTTTCTTCCCCACACCGGCAAATTGTTATCGGCATCGACCAGACCACAGTAATGCCAGCCGATGAAATCCGGTCGGGCAAAGGCCTTGTTAAAGAAGGTTTGGGTCCACTCGATGCGCTCTTCCAGGGAGGAGGCGATGGGACCGAAGGGGTGTGGCATGAACTTGGAGACCATGGTATAGGCGGAATCACCGTTGATGATAGGCTTATCCACCATTTTCGACCAGCGATCCAAGCCAAATTCCTGAACCTCGTACTTGGCGTACATCTGGTAAAAGAGAATGTCGGTATACTTGGTTGTGGTTTTCAGGACCGTATCCACGCTGTCGGTATTGGCATTCAGTTTGTCGCCCATAAATAGGTGATTCGGATCGTGTCGACGTATGGCGTCGAAAGCGCATTGATAATAGCGGTCGACCGCAGCCAGGAGAAATTCGGTATTGTCACGGGTTTCATTCGGATTGGAAAGTTTGGTTTCGGGGCGCCAGTTTTCCGCTGAAGCAAGCGCATCGAATGAATCAAACTTGGTGCTGTAGGTGGTATTAAAATCCTGGATACTGTCCCGGTAGAGTTTCTTCATGATCCGCACGTAGGCTATTTTTCCCGGAGCCTCCGGTCCCAGGTTGCGCAGTCGCCGGGGCCATCCCATACTCCTCAAAGCCCTACGCTTTCCCCCAATGACATCGGTTCGCTCACGGCAATCCTCTTCCGTAAAAAGGGGACAGTCGTTCATACTGTATCCGAGAAGGTAGGGATCGTTTCTCTTGGGAGCCGCAATCTCCGCCGCCAATCGGTCGCATTGGGCCTCGTAGTCCCGGGAGAAAACATCCACGAAATTTTCATCGGGGATTTCATTATACCAATGCGAAATCCTGATGGCCTGGAAGGGCTGCATATAGGGTATGGTCGGCCTCGGATTGTTTAGAATATGGAGGTCATTGTGCACGCCAATGGAATTGAAGCCGTAATCGGCACATGCCCGGTGCACCCAGTCACGCATAGCTGGATAAAATTGCTTATTGTCCTCTATATTTTTTATGCTCAGAATTTTCTGCCAGGCGTCGCTGTTGTGGGGGGACCGCCACCAGACATGGTGGAAATGATTGATCCCGAAACTGAGGAAGGCGTTGCCCTCCGGAGTTACCATCCACCACCGGTCGGACTTCTTCAGGCGAAAGAAGCCGGTCGCCTTGAATTTCCTGCCGGTCCAGCCTCCGTACTTATCCAGAGATGCGGCCTCCACACCGCTCAACTTCGAAATCAGGCCGCCGCCGGCGGTTGCAAGGAGGAGGGTTTTGAGCGCGTCTCTGCGATTCATAGTTTACGTGGGGTAGGGTTTTGGTTCGATTGTTGGGGATGCGAAGCAATAAAACAAGGGGTTTAGCGATGTCTGGATTCTCGATGCTCGATACTGGATGCGGAAAGGCGCCGATGGCGCCAATTAAGAATTAGGAATTAGGAATTAGGAATGTAACTACTCAGGACCTCATTGAGGATTCGTATCCGGCGTCTACCTGCGCCGAGTTGGTTGCGATGACTTTTGAATACCCACGGTCGGCGGGTATTTTTTCGGAACGCTGTTCTTAAGTCCTCAAAAAATGGGAGTTCTTACCTATTGAATGATAAAGATTCAAAAGCGGCGTTGCGAAGACGCAGTCCCCCTACCAATAAATTCAAGCGTGGTAGGGCAAGAGCATCCCTGCTCTGCCGTTCGTCGTTGTCAGCCAAAAAACCATCTGAGTAGTTACTTAGGAATTAAGAAAAGGCTGAAGGTGTTGAAGATTAATCGTGATCGTGATCGAAAGGAACACAATTGCCTTGAGCTTAGGCGGTTGGTGCACTGACAGTCCGACCTATGCCTGAGATCATCTTTATCACTGGGGCCAATCGTGGAATTGGACTGGGAGTAACCAAACACCTTCTCAATGCGGGCCACACGGTGGTTGCCAGTTGTCGGCAGCCGGAAGAGGCCGTAACGCTTCGCGAGATGAAAAAATCCTCCGGCGAGCGATTGATATTATTGCGTCTGGACGTGATCGATGAGGACTCCGCCCTGGAAGCCGTGGCACGGATTGAGGACCGGGTGGACCGGATCGATGTGCTATTCAATAATGCGGGCGTATCGCCGGGCTGGAATAAAGGCGGTCTGGAGAAACTGGATCTGACCCGATTTCTCCCGACCCTGGAGACGAACATCGTAGGCCCGGTCGTCGTGGCGCGCGTCTGTTTGCCGTTGCTGCGGCGGGCCGAGTCTCCTCGTATTGTCAATGTATCTTCAGGCGCCGGTTCCCTGTCCAAGGCGCCCTCGGGAATGCATATGGCTTATCCCGTCAGCAAGGCGGGGCTGAACATGGTGACCCGCATGATGGCAAAACAATTGGGGCCGGAGGGCTTCACCGTTGTTTCGCTCCAGCCAGGCTGGATCAAGACCGACATGGGCGGGCCGGAGGCAGATCTGGAAGTCGACGATGCTGCTTCTGAGATTGCTGCCATGCTAGGTGGGATATCGGCCGAGGATAATGGTGATTTTCTGGATCGCTTCGGCAAACACAGCGACTACGCCTGGTAAATCTTATATGGCTATATGGGGTCAGCCCTAGTATTGAAGTATTTTCGTTAGTTTCGGTTATGTTGGAAGTGTTTTTGGCCAGTCTTCCGGTAAGCGCTGATATGATGGCTGGCGCCTTCCCAGAGAGCCAAACATCCAGTTGGATCCAGAAAATACTTAAATACTAGGGCTGACCCCATAGGCCTTCTTATCCAGGCAAAAATTATGACTGGTCCGAATTGCCCGGGTTTTTCTGTTTCTCATACAGCGTAATCGGCTCGTAAACGAGTGGATAGTCTTCAGGATTCCGGATTGACTTCAGTGAAAGATCAATATCCAGAACTGGCCAACGGAGGTGATCCTCATCCTCTTCGACAACGGAAAATATCTGGCTTACAGGCGCATTTTTAAACCACGGAAAATTTTCAAAGGAGAGGAAATATTCTTTCCCCCTGTGCAAAAGCCAAATGCCGAAAGGGGATATGTCTGTAACTTCAGATGGCGAAGTGTCTGTTCCAATGCTTCCGAATTTCATTTTCATTCTCCCGTATGATATTTTCTAATTCTTTCAGTTCCTTCGAGGAAAGTCCACGACTGACTACAAGTTCGATTTCGGGCTCAATCCAAAACTTTGCTTCACCATCTGGTGATCGCACGTGGATATGCCGCCGCCGTTCTTCTCGCGAGAAAAAGAAAAACCTGTAACTTCTATAGCGGAAAACAGTTGGACTCACGTTTTTGACGAAAGGTATGGGGATCTTTGGACCCAAAGTGCAAGAAAGATGTGAATAGCCTTGTTCAACGAGTAAGTCCAAACCTTCCCTGCCAGGATGAGTCCCTCGGCTTGTATACTGCCACCATTTCCAAAACTGGGTTTGGGATCTTTTTTATTTCCAATATTCCCGAAGGAATTAGCCTGATCGGGGTGAAATACCAGTGCTCTCCCCGCATACCCAGGAGTTTGGGTGAACAAGTCGAGGCCTTTTCGGTATACGCGGATCTGGAAAAGGGCCTCAGTCCCCATACCGTGAATGGGTATTTCAGCGATCTGGAGCAATGCTGTGGATTTTTGGCCTCCTTCAAAATTGAGGATTGGAGGAAGGTCGAGGCGGAACATGTTTCGTTGTGGATCAGTTCCTTGTCCGAAGATGGTTACGCGGTCTCCAGTTTGGCCAGAAAACTGACCAGTATTCGCATGATGAGCCGATTTCTCGTTCGAGAAGGCATCCGCGAGGACGACTTTTGCGAATGGTTGGCCGGGCCGAAAATGACGCGGAGTATTCCTCAAACCCTTTCCCTCCATGAAGTTGAGGGTCTTCTCGATGCCCCCGATCTCAAAACCCCCTACGGTATCCGGGACCGCGCAATATTGGAACTGCTCTACTCGAGCGGACTTCGCGTAACCGAATTATCGACTTTGGAAATGCATCAGGTCGACCTGGAACAGGGTTATTTGCGTGTGATGGGAAAGGGCTCCAAGGAGCGGATTGTGCCCATAGGGAGCGAGGCCTTGGCCGCTTTGGAGACCTACCTGAATTCCTCTCGGTCACACTTCGTCAAACCCAAGACCGGTAGCGAGTTTTTTTTGAGTGAGCGCGGGTCCGCCATCAGCCGAAAAATGATCTGGGTGATCATCAAACGTTGGGCCAAGGCTGCCGGAATTGAGAAACCGGTAAAGCCCCATCTACTGCGGCACTCATTTGCCACCCACTTGCTAAGTGGTGGAGCCGATCTGCGCGTCATCCAGGAAATGCTCGGTCATGCCGATATTTCATCCACCCAGATCTATACCGCCCTCGAGCAAAAGCGCCTCATCCATCAACACGCCCAGTTCCACCCGAGAAACCGGTTGAGTTAGACATCCTCTTCAAAGGCGACCACCGCGCCATTTTCAAAATTGACCACCAAGTCCTTGATTTTTCTCCCTCGATGGTGGAAAGCGGGAAATGGATAAAAGGACCGGTGATAGCTCAGGTAGGGAGAGTAGCTGCCTCCGTAGTATCCCCAGCTTCCGTAATGTCCGTAGCCATAACCATACCGCGGGAAGCCATATTTAAAGTAGGTCCACTCATCACTAACCCCGTCCTTGGTTGTCTTTCTGGTCTTCCGGTCGGGCGTTCCGGCGGCCAAAAGGACCATTTCCTTGGTGAATCCCAACTCAATCTTTCCATCCAGGATCAATGCTTTATCTTCCTCGGAAAAGGTTGCGAAGAGGTCGGGATTCCTCTCCACGCGGGACTGCGGTGTGGAAACGCATCCCGCTAACAGCCCGGCCAAGCCGAGCAATAAAAATAGGGAAGTTGGTCGCATGACTACTTATACGATACCAAAACACAATAAGGATTTCCCTATTTCATGGCAATTCGGAAAATCTTTTTGTTCTTTCAAGTCGAAAGAGGGTAGGAAGTGGGCCCGCAAGTTTGGGTTGACAGAGAAATTTCGAGGGACGTAATGGAATTGTCCTTATGGAAGCCCTCATGTCCAGTCAGGTGCTCGTGCTCAACCGTTTTTGGCAGGCGGTCAATGTGGTTGGCATAAAGCGGGCCTTCAGCCTCCTGATGCGCGGCCATGCCGACGTGATACACCGGGAGGCGGGCAATTTTCATCTGTATGATTTCGACCAATGGATAGGGGCATCTGAAGATTCGCCTCCCCCGCCCCTGGAATGTCTTCGCACCGTGCGCCACGTCATAAGGTTGCCCCGGGTGATCATACTGAGATTTTTTGATCGCCTACCCGTCAAGGAGGTCAAATTCAACCGTCAGAACATTTTTGAAAGAGACAAGTTTCGCTGCCAATACTGCGGTAAACCATTCAAGCATTCGGAGTTGAACCTCGACCATGTCATCCCGCGGCACCATGGCGGGCGAACCTCTTGGGAAAACGTGGTTACCTCCTGTAGGACCTGCAATTCGCGTAAAGCAAATCGGCTACCTCACGAGGCCAATATGCGGATGATTCGCAAACCGGTCAGACCGCCGTGGAGGCCATTTGTGAGCTTTATCCGGACCCAGAAAAGGCACAAGTCCTGGGATTATTTTCTCAACGTGAGCCATAAAGGTTGACCGGCCGATTCGGTCTTGGGGGAAGGGGTCATACCTGAATGGCACTAAGTTAAGCGGCGTTTGGAATATTCGATCATCTCGGAGAAGGAAGGGGTCAAGACGTAAAAAGTTATGCCTTACAGGGTCGGTCGTCTTGTAAAAGTGTATGGAGTGCAACGGAATACGGTTTTTAAGACCCGACCCTTTTCTTCCGTAAGGCATCACTTTTCTACGGCATGACCCCGACTGGCGTCCATACCATATTCCTCAACAAACGCCCTTAACTTAGTGCCATTCGGGTCATACCTTGCAATCGTGTATGTCGCTTGGGCTCGGTAAGCGAGACATGCGGGCCAAGCCCTTCCCGTTCTCCTCGGTTCCTAAAATAACTTCATAATTTATTTGCAGGCGATTATCAAACGCCTAATAACTTTCGGGGATATTTGATTTTGCTGGAATGGTTTCCCGAGTAAGTTCCCTTAGGGTCTTAGTTTGGGGTTTTGAAAAATTGAAGGCTATATGAAGTGACCCTTGGACTGGAATTATTTACCAATTTTTTCGACTTCCTGTGGATGTCCTTCCTGTTGTTGGCGCCCATGCTGCTGCTTGGGTTGTTCCTGTCCGGCCTGATCCATGTTTTCATCTCCCGCCAAGCCATTATCCGATGGCTCCATGAGGACAGTCTGAAGTCCGTCTCCACCAGCGCCGCCGTCGGCGTACCCGTTCCCCTTTGCAGTTGTTCCGTAGTGCCGGTAGTGGCCGAGATGCGCAGAAAGGGAGCCTCCCGTTCCTCCTGCATGTCATTTCTCATTACCGCCCCCGAAACGGGAGCGGATTCGATCCTGGTAACCAATGCCTTCTTCGGGCCCATCGTAGCCATTGTCAGGCCCTTCATCAGTTTCCTCACCGCCGTCGTGGCCGGGATCTTCAGTATCGGACTCATCCGAGGCGACCGCGACTGCGGCCACGATCACGACCACGAACATGATCACGATCACGACCACGACCACGAACATGATCACGATCACGAACATGATCACGATCACGAACATGATCACGATCACGAACATGATCACCATCACGGGCACGATCACGAACACGGCCATGACCATTCGCACCAACCCCTTCTTGCCGACAGTGATGATTGCTACATCAGCCCTGCTCAACTGAAGACCTTGGTGGTCGACTGGTTGAAGAGGATTGCCACAGCCGCCAGCAGGTGGAGATTCGGACCATGGGTAAAGCCGGAGTTTTATATCCGCCCGGATGTTGTTGAAGAAGAATCCGCCTCGGATATTCCTGCCGACAGTTTAACTACGGATGGGCAACGTCTGGATTTCAAGAGACTTGCCAAGCACATCTTCCGCTACGGTTTCGTCGAGATTGCTGACGACATTCTCTTCGCCTTGCTGGTGGGAATCCTCTTGGGAGGATTTCTCTATCTGGCGATACCCGGCGATCTGATGGCGAACGAGTACGCCCGCTGGTTATCCTATCCCGTCATGGTGTTGGTCGGAATTCCCCTCTACATATGCGCATCCGCCAGCACTCCGATTGCCGCCGCCTTGGTGGCCAAGGGATTCAGCCCAGGGGCCGCGCTGATCTTTTTGATGACGGGACCGGCTACCAATACGGGCACCATCGCCATTATCATCAGCCAATTTGGTGTTCGCTTCGCCTCCATCTATGTCGGCGCGGTCATCGTTGTTACCGTCGTCCTGGGAATCGCGATCGATATGATGGTGCTGGCCTTCGGTCTTTCCATTGCCGTGAACCTCTCCGCCTCTCATTCCACTGCCATCCTGTTTCTGCAGTGGGCAGGCGCTATTCTTCTGCTCGCCCTGACCATTTGGCGGTTCCGGGCAGGCGCCATGAAGAGTGGCTATGAGGATTTGATGAGCAATTTCCGCCCCTTGTCCAGGCGCTGGAGAATGGTTTGGGGACGTTTGACCCGCAGTCGGTCCTTCCGGGGCGCCATCTCCCCCGCCACCCCCATGGGTCTGATGCTCTGGACATTGGCCTTAGCACTGTTTCTTGGAAGTGGTTTTACGATAGTGCCACCCGGTAACGTCGGCTACGGTCGGCTGCTCGGCAAAGTCTACTGGCGCGACCTGCAACCCGGACTGCATTACCTCGCTCCCCGACCCTTGGTAAGAATCGACAATTGGCCCGTGCGGGAAGTGAAGTCCATCATGTCCAATGACCCCCACGAGTTTGTCTCGGGCGACCTCAACCTCTTATCCGTGACCGTCAATGTGCAGTATCGGGTCAATGACCCGTATGTATACCATTACAGGACGACAAATGCGCCAGAGATGATTGACAGCATGGTCCGGGACCATCTGCGTTCCTTTGTCGCCGCCAGAGATTTGGAGCAGTTGCTCAACGTATATCGGGTAACCATTGAACAGCATGTAATCGACTTGTTCCAGAGCGGTGAGGAGGTAAAAGGAACCGTGCTCGAAGCGGTGGATCTGGTCAAGGTAAGCTTGCTGGAGATCAAACCCGTAACGGAAACCATGAACGCCTTCCGCAATGTATCGAGCGCCCAGGAGGATCGGGAGCGGATCATTGTCAATGCGCAAAAATACCTGGTTTCATTGGCCCCCCAGGCCCATGGTAATGCAGAGTGGGAGATCAAGCAGGCGGATGGAGAGGCCTATAGGAAGGTGACAACGGCCGAAGCCGAAGCCGAGGCCATTTCCAAGGTGTCCTCGACGGTTCGCGACGCTCCCGAAGTCCTGCGAAATATGCTGTGGCGGGAAAAGTTGGAGACCGCCTTGTCCGGCAATGCCAAAATCATAGTGCCCAGTAGAGAAAGCCTCGATAAGATCGCGTTGTGGAAGAGAAATTCAAATGGAGCGGGCCCCGAGGCCCGACCTCATCATGAGAGGGGAAAAGAATGACCTGCAAGACAAAGATAATCATCATGGCCTCGGCCTTAATCGGCGGGGTAATTGCCTACGACTGCGTTTACACCATTAATGAAACCGAACAGGGCGTGTTGACCCACTTCGGCAAGATTTCCCCGCCCGTCAGGCAGCCCGGTTTCCACCTGAAATGGCCGCGTCCCATTTCGAAAATTTACAAGATCGATCGCCGTATTAACACCATGACCGGCAATCCCCAGGAGCTTATCACGGAAGACCAGAAGAGCATCCTTGTGGACGGATACCTGCTTTGGCGTGTAGTGGACCCCATTCTCTTTGTAGAGGCTATTCGCACCGGGGAAAATGCCATCGACAGGCTGTTGGATCTCTACCTTTCCGGCGCCGGCGTCATCATCAGTAACAAGTCCCGCGATGCTTTTATAAGCCTGGGTTTGGAACACGAAGACCTGGATGTTCCCTCGAAGGAGTTGCTCGACCGAATAGCGCCCATCGCCCTTGCCAATTACGGAATAGAGGTGCTCAAAGCCGGTATCGTCGAATACACCCTGCCGATGGAAAACCGGCCCAGCGTCATTCAGCGCATGATTGCGGAGCGAGCCCGTATCGCTGCCCGTTATCGCAGCGAGGGGGAGGAAGTGGCCATGCGCATCGAGGCCCTGGCTCTCAACGAACATGAGAAGATCATTGCCGAAGCCCATGCCGAGGCCACGACCATTCTCGGCCAAGCCGAGGCAGAAGCCATGGCATTGCTGGCCAAAGCCTATCAAGAGGACCCGGAATTCTACATGTTCATTCGCGCCCTCGACAGTTACGACCTGATCATCGACAAGAACACGACGCTCATGCTGCCCGCCGACAACGAGCTGTTCAGATACCTCGACAGCAAGGAAATACCGGAATGAGTCTCAATCCGACACAATGAGCGACCGACCAAAATTACCTCCCAGTACGCGCGTCATTTACGCTCTGTTCGACGTATTTCCAAAGTGCCGCCGATGGATCATTGCCGGGATCGTGGTCGCCCTTTTTGCCGGGGTATTGGTCAAGGGACTCTACATCGTCAAAAAAGAGGAGCAAGGCGTTCTTACTCGATTTGGAAAAGTGGTCAATGCGGAGGTGGGACCCGGCGTTCACTACCGCATCCCCATCATCGAAAAGGCGCATATCCGCCAAGTCTTGCGGATCGTTCGTCATCAGATATCCAGCAATGAGGGCGGAAAGATCAACTTCACCATACTGTCGGGAGACACCAATTTGTTCGAAGTGGATGTCGCCATCCAGTACAAGATCGACCACTTGAGAAATTATCTCTTCACCGCCTCCGACCCCATCGAGGTAGTCACCATGCTAGTCAGACAGGAGATGGTCAACATCCTGGGCCAGAACTTCATCGACATGATCTTTACCACGAACCGAAATATCATCCAGGACCGTCTCTTTGACCGGGTTACCGAGAGTCTGGAGACTATCGACATCGGTATAGAAGTAGTTTCCCTCGATATCATCGACTTACGGCCGATCGAAGAGACAATCGATGCTTTTCGAGACGTGAGCGACGCTGTGGCCGAGCTCGTCCAGGTAGAGAGCAACGCCAATCGCAAGAGGGAAAGATTGCTCGCCCACAGCAGAGGACAGGCTAACGCATTGGTAACGGACGCCGAGGCAAAGGCCAATGAGCGAAGGGTGCAGGCTCAAAGTAGCGCCGGCGCCTTCTCGGCCCTGTTGGCGGAATACCGAAAAACGCCTGAACACGTGAGCATCACCCGTTATTGGGAACGGATGCGCAAGATCTTTAACGAAGCCAGCTTGTCCGCGGTCAATCCGGATGAGGAGTCGGCCATCGATATCAACATGATCGACGGCATCGCTGGATTCGCCCCTCCCCCCCACGTGGCGACGATGGTGGACGCGCCTCCCTCTGCCGCCGATCCCGAAACCCCCGAAAGACCGCTCCTGGCCACTGTGATGAGGGAGAACGAACATTCCATTGAAACCGTCAACGCGGACAACCTCCTGTTGGATGGTCAATTCCACAACAGGCGATCGGAACGCGATCACATGTCCAGCGCTACTCCCCGTTCCCTCATATTCGACACCCCATCCATTTTCTCTCATCGTCACGTAACCCCAACCGCTGCGGTGGCAGAGCAACAGGCCATGGAAAAACCGATGGTCGAGGTTTTAACTGAGGAAAAAAAGAAAGGAGAGTCCGGTGATGAGAACCCATAGCGTGCGCCTGTGGTTGAATTTCCTGGTGGCATTCTGCCTGATTGCCACGTTTGACCGCTCGACCCTCCCGGCCGCCCAGGGTGTGACCTCGGATACAATAATATTCGGGCAGAGCGCCTGTTTCACAGGACCGAACAGGAAGCTTGGTACGCACTACAAGGTGGGTATTGAAGCGGCTTTCGCCGTAAGGAACGATCGAGGAGGGGTCAAAGGGAGGTCCTTGGAACTCATTTCCTTCGATGACGCCTATGAACCGGGCCGGGCAGGCGCAAATGCGGAAATGTTTGTCTCGGAGGACAAAGTGCTGGCTGTGATCGGAGGAGTGGGAACTCCTACAGCGAGACGCATCGTCCCGGTGTTGAAAACGGCAAAGATTCCTTTTGTCGGCCCCTTTACCGGAGCAGATTTTCTGCGCAATGCCGGGCAATACCCCAACGTGGTCAATTTGAGGGCAAGCTATTTCGACGAGACTAGAGAGTTGGTCGAACACATCATCCGCGACCGAGGTAAGAACCGGATGGGCATTATCTATCAGGAAGACGCGTTTGGCCGTGCTGTCCTGAGGGACTTCAAAACAGTCCTCGATTCCTACAATATTCCCATACTGGGGAAAACCTTCTTCTCGCGTAATACCCATGCCGTCCACGCCAGCCTCTTTGCTCTGGCCAAGGCCGATTTGGACGCCATTCTGATCGTCGGCTCCTATGCCGCCAATTCGACCATCATCAATTTGGCCAACTCTCTGGGCCATGATTACATCATGGGCTGCTTGTCCTTCGTCCTGTCCCAGGAATTAAAGGCGAGAGTCAGTGAGCCAAACGACAGAATTTTGGTGACCCAGGTGGTGCCGGATCCACGAGACGAGACCCTTGACCTGGTAAGGCAATTCCGGCAAGCCGTCCGATCATTGGATTCCGAGATGGAGGAATATCAGGAATTGATCAACGAGGTATGTCTGGAGGGTTACATCCTCGGCCGCTTCGTCATTAGCGTGCTTGAGCGTATGGGGGATGAATTGACCAGGGATAACTTCATTAAACAGGCCCTGTCTTCCGGTCCGATACCGATTGACGATTGGATCATTCAATTTGAACCGGGCAACAATGCGGGTTCACGCTACGTCAGATTGACCGACCTGGGGGAGGATGGAACCCACGAAAAGAAGGGTAGTCATTGAAGAAGATAGATGAGTTTTCCGGCGAAGAAGTCGGCGAGGAATGGTTGCGTGAGCTCTTCAAGGTTGTCGCCATGCGGCGCAGAACCATGTTCAGATTGATCACCGAGTCGACTCGCTTGTTGCTGTTCGGTAATGCAGGTGGGACGGCCTTGATTGTTGGTTTCATGAGCGCGGCCACTTCCGGGAATGAAGACGCGCCATTTCATTGGATCGCTTTGATTAACCTGCTCGTGTTTGCGGTTGGAACCCTTGCCTCGGCGCTGACCATGATTCTGGTGGCCTTGGTTGCCATAAAGGAGGCTCACGGGGCCGAAACGGGCCTGAAGCGATTTGTAGACGGCGAGATAGATCGTACTCAGGTGCTCTTCATAATCGAACAAAAGACCTTTCGTCTGGCCGACCTGGCCACCGGGTCCGGGTTGGTCAGCGCAGTGGGGTTCATGTTGGGTGGATTTATCAGCCTGATTTTGTTAACTATTTTCTTCTAAAGTGGAATGGCTCTTTACTGCAGCCGTTGTCCAGGCGGAGACCACTCCGGGCTTTCTTTTTCCACTTCCTCCCTTTGCCATTCCGATTGGCCGTTCCTTTCCTGTAGCTTCAGGTCCCCTTCCTTATGGAATTAAATCCTTTTCTGTTTTTGTCGGCCTATTCGGTCATCATTTTTTCCGCCTCCTTGATCGGAGGGAAATTGTCGGATGTGGGTACCATGACCCACACCCGCATCCAGGTCGTGATGAGCTTGGTGGCGGGGTTCATTCTTGGCATTTCCATATTTCATCTACTGCCCCACAGCCTTGAGCGCATTCCCGGCCCCCACGCCGGGGAAACAGCCGTGATATGGATGATGGTAGGAATTGTCGTGATGATCTTTATGCTGCACGTTTTCCACTTTCATCAGCACGACTTCAGCCGTGAAGCGGACGATCACCGCCATCATCACCATCACCACCAGCACGGTAATTCCACAACCCATTCGGGAAGTGTGTTGAGCGTTGCTCTCGGTTTGGGGCTGCATACCGTAACCGAGGGGGTCGCCTTGGGCACCAGCATCCAGATTGCTCTGTTGGATGACCATTTGGCCGTACTACCTGGGATGGCTGTATTCTTTGCCATTCTCCTGCACAAGCCGCTTGATGCCTACTCCATTCTCAGTCTGATGAAGTCCGACGGACACAGCCGCCGCTCCCGCAGGGCTGCCAATATAGGATTTGCCATGCTCTGCCCCATTGTGGCCTTTGCCTCCTTCTGGGGCGTGGGAGCTTTTTCCTGGGAAGAAGGAACCGTGATCGGTTATATTCTGGCCTTCGCGGCCGGCGCCTTCCTTTGCATCGCCTTGAGCGATCTGTTGCCGGAGATACATTTCCACAGCCACGACCGGGGAAAGCTCATTGCATCACTCCTCATTGGGATCGGCCTTTCCTATGCCCTGTTTTTTATTGAATCCGCCGCCTCGCATGGGATGGAGATGATGGAAGGACATTAACCCGCAAATCTCACTTACCGAGCGAATGCGACATCTCCCAAATTTCTACTGCGCTCCGGTATGTCGGCACTGGCGAGGATTTCCCTGGATTCGGGACTTTGCAGGGTGTCGACCCGGCTTCACCCCCGAATCTGCACGAAACCCCCGCCAGCACTCGACCTCCGTTCGCTCGTCACGAATTTTGTGAGATATGCGGGTTAAAAGCTGCCTCGCACCTCTTGGCCTGGCAAACCACGGTTGGGCACAAAGGCACAAAGTGAGCGTGGCCGGGTATATCGGCATTTGATAACTTGGCGAGAGCAAATTCAGAGGAGCCATCCAACTACGCAGAAGGATTGCGACTATTTCAGGCCCGACTAAATAAACCCGGTTTCCAGCATCCGGAAATTACCTCTCGCAAAGATCGCAAAGGTTCGCAAAGAGAGGGTAGAGTTTAGCCTTTCTTCCCATCCTGTTCATCCTGTCCATCCATGTTCGATTCCTATTTCCCAACCAGACCTCCTTTGCCGACCGCCGCTCCGCCGTCGCAAAGCAGGGTCTGTCCCGTCACCAGATCGGAACCGGTAATAATGCTCAGAATAGCATCCGCTACGTCTTCCGGTGAGCAGACCTTGTCGAGCACGGTCGATTTTGTCATGGTGGCGAGTCTTTGCTCATAGTGTCGGCCGAGGCCTCTCTTCAACCAGTCTCCACTGATAACACCGGGGGCCACCGCGTTCACGCGGACATTCGGGCCGAATACGCGCGCCAGGGAAATCGTCATGTTGACCACGGCCGCTTTGGAGCAGGAGTAGGGTATGCAACTCCCTGCCGCGTTGTAGGCCGCCGCGCTGGCCACCGTAACAATTTCCCCATTTCCAGCCGCGTCCAAAAACGGCTTGGCCGCTCGTGCACATTGGAATGGCCCTTTCAGATTAACATCCAGAATCCGGGACCAGACTTCGTTGGTCACGGCCTCCAGATCGGAATGGGATATGAAATGGGTGCAGCCCGCGTTATTGATCAGGATATCCAACCGGCCAAACTTGGAAGCCGCAGCTTTCATCATTCCCCTGCAAACCGAATCGTCCGCCACGTTTCCCTGAAAGGTGATGGCTTGAACCCCGGCCCTTTCCGCCTCGGCGCAAACCTTATCTGCGGCCTCCTTGGAATTATTGTAATTGATCAATACGGAGCACCCGCCGTTGGCCAGGGCGAGCGCCGTTGCCGCTCCCACACCCCTGCTTGCTCCCGTTACCACCGCTGCCTTGCCTTGAATATCCATGGTTTTTTTTGAGGCCGTTACTATCGACCGGCAGTGGTCCTCTGGCGACTAAGAAAGCTTAAATTGGCAGGGTTAATGGGTATTTTGATGTTTGGCGCATTTTGGAGATCTCTCTGTGGAATTTCCAGCCTTTACAGGATGCCCAAAAGGCACACTATCGTTACGTGCAATTTGATTGGGATCCGGAAAAAAATGAACAAATCAAGAAAGAGCGAGGTGTATCGTTTGAAGAGATTTCCCTACTCCTGGCAAATGGGCAGGTATGGGCAGTTGCCAGGCATTGGAATGAAGAAAGGTATCCCGGCCAAAGTATTTTTTTAGTTCCCATGGATGGATACATTTTCGCCATACCTTATGTGAAAGATAAAGATACCTATTTCCTCAAAACAGCATTTCCTAGCAGGAAGTTGACGAAATAATTCAAAAGAGAAATTGGAAGCGAAAATGAAAAAGCGTGAAGAAAAAGAAATATTGGAATCACTTGAACGTGGAGAGATTGAGTTTAACCGGCCTTCCAAAGCAATATTGGCGGATTTGGCTGAAGCTGGCGCAAACACCTTCAAAAAAGACAGGCGCATCAATATCCGATTAAGCAGCCACGACCTCATGGGAATTCAACGCAAGGCTGTTCAGAAAGGTATTCCCTACCAGACATTGATCTCCGGATTGATTCACCAATACGTGGAAGGTGACTTGCTTGGAAAAGGGGACATTCATCGATCGTGAGGTTCCATCAATTCCCTTCTGGTCCCTTCTCCCTTTTACGGCTAAGCCTCGTCGATCACCGGATTGGTCAGTTGGCCGACATCGGTCCTCTGGCGACTATTTTCCGTAATGGTAACGAAGTTGCGCGAGCATGAGAATATCCTTTTCCACTCGATAGACCATGCGGTGTTCATCGGTGATTCGCCTGGACCAATACCCTTTCAGGGCATGACGCAGCGGTTCAGGTTTCCCGATGCCCTGAAAGGGATCCCGGCACGTGTCACGAATCAGTAAATTGACTCGCTTTAAAATCCTGATATCGGTCAAAAGCCAGTACTCGTAGTCCTCCCAAGCGTGCTTGGAGAAGAGGACTTTCATTGATTGGGAGGTTCAATCAATTCCCTTTCGATCCCTTCCCCTTTTTCAAGGGATTTGATCGCCTCCAGGAGACGGCGAGCGTTGGCAGGTGAGCGCAGCAAATAGGCCGCCTCTTCGAGCGATTCGTAGTCTTCGAGCGATAGCATCACCACGGATTGATCCCGTTTACGCGTTATAATGACCGGGTCGCAATCATTGCAGACTTGGTCCATGGTGGTTGCGAGATTCTCACGGGCTGCCGTGTAACTGATTGCTTTCATATCGACAGCATCCTGTACATGGACAGGTTTCTGTCAATACCACATTATCCCTCTTGTGGCTAACCCTCGTCGATCACCGGATTGGTCAGTTGGCCGATCCTTTCGATCTCGATGGTCACGGTGTCCCCGGCCTTTAAAAACAGGGGAGGTTTTCTTGCCGCTCCCACTCCTTGCGGTGTGCCCGTCAGGATAACCGTTCCAGGCAGCAGGGTGGTGCTTCCGCTCAGGAATGCGATCAAACGGCGCACGCTGAAAATCATGTCATCGGTATTCCAATCCTGAACCGTTTTACCATTGAGGATGGTTTTGATGGCCAGGGAGTTGGGATCTTCGATCTCGTCCGCTGTTACCAGACAAGGTCCCATTGGGGCGAAGGTGTCGAACGTTTTTCCTCGGCACCATTGGCCTCCGCCGAATTCAATCTGCCAGTCGCGGGCGCTGACGTCGTTGGCGCAGGTGTAGCCCAGCACGTAGTCGAGAGCGTTTTCCTCGCTGGCATTCTTACAGGCCTTGCCGATGACGACGGCCAACTCGCATTCGTAATCAACCTTGTGGCTGGCCAGTGCGGTGGGGATTTCCACCGGATCGCCCGGATTTTGAAGGGCGTTGCGGCCCTTTATGAACAATATCGGAAAATCGGGAGCGGGCAATCCGCCTTCCTCGGCATGAAATTTATAATTCAGTCCAATGCAAAGTATGATTTCCGGATTCACTGGAGCCAATAGTTTGGCCACCTCGGCTGGATGTGCCGTGACGGAAAAATCGCCGAAGATATCGCCTTCGACTTTTTTGTATTCTCCATCCACATCGGCGGCGTAGTGCGTTTGTGCGGAGGAGTCCTTATAACGAATGAGTTTCATGAGAGGGTATGTTTTTTGATTTAATAGGTGGCCCGGCCCCCGGAGAGGTCGAAACAGAAACCGGTGGTAAAGCTGGATTCCGGCGAGAGAATGAAAGTGGCCATGGCGGCGACCTCTGGCAAGGTGCCATACCGTCCCATGGGGATTTTTGCCGTCATGTAATCGATTTGTTCCTGGGGCATGGTTTTGAGAATGGGAGTCCCAATAACGGCGGGAGCCAGTGCATTCACGGTTACCCCGGTATCGGCATAGTCCTTGCCCAGGGATTTGGTGAGCCCGATAACGCCAGCTTTGGTGGTTGAATAAGCCGTCATCCCGGCATTTCCATCCTTTCCTGACATGGAAGCCATCAGCAGGATTCTTCCGTAATCCCGCTTCAGCATGTGGGGGATAACCGCTTTGCACATGAGGAAAGAGCCCTTGAGGTTGACCCGGTAGACCCGGTCGAAATCATCGACATCCACCTCATGGCCTTTCAGATTGGTTTGTCCCACGATTCCCGCGCTGTTGAACAGGATATCGATGCGGGAGAATTTTGCCTTTGTTGCCCTTACGGCGTCGTTGACGGAAGACGGTTTGCTGACATCGGTCGGGATGATCAAGGGGTTGTTTTCGAGTTTCGACCTGGCCGTTTCCAAACCGTCGCCGTCCAGGTCCATTAAGACGGTTTGCACGCCGAGGGAATGCAATTTGGAGGCCACCGCGAATCCGATACCGGATGCGCCTCCCGTAATGATGGCTACTTGATCTTTCCAATTGCGCGTCATGGGGAGGGAAATAAGGTTTTGGGGAATCCGGGCAATTCTTTATTTCTCGTAGCGCAGGCTGATCCAGGCGTTGAGGGGGGCGGCCTGGGTGATGATTCCGCTGGTGGCGATGGCGGTGACGATTTCCTCATCGAAAACGTTGTCAACCTGTACCCGCACCGACCATTTCGAGCCGGGGAAATCATAGGATGTCCCAATATTGACCTGAGTCACACTGTCGATGGGGCGGGTATTCAGCACGTTGTCGAATTGCCCGCTTCGATACTGGACCTGTGCCAGAATAGTGAGTTCGTCGTTGGGATTCCAGGCCAGTTGACCGGATATTTTGTGTTCGGAAGCCAATGGGAATGACTTGCCCGACAGGAGCGGTTGCGCGGCCGATTGGGTAATTTCCGTGTCGCTGAAGAGGTAATTGAACAGGATCTCGATTCCCGTTGCGGCATCCCACTGCCAAGCCATTTCAAGACCCTTTACATTGCTTTCCCCGACATTCTGACGCTGATTGCAGGAACCTCCTCCGGGCACGAAACCGCAGAGCGGATCGAATCCGGTATCGTCGTGCAGAAACACATTGGTGATCATGTCATCCATGAAATAGTTGAAACCGCTAAACTGCAACGAGTTGGCTTCATCCCGGTAGAAGAAGCCGATTTCTCCTCCGGTTATGGACTCGTTGGCCAGTAACGGATTGGATTCGGTGATGTCGTTGCGCACCCGGAAAGGACGATAAAGTTCGTTCAGGGTAGGGGCTCTGAACCCGGTGAAAACCAGTGCGTTGAAACTCCAATTGGGATCGATTCTTCGCGTGTAATTCAAATTTACCGAGGGATCATTGCCGGATCGATCAGTGTAAAGGGTATCCCGGATTTGGGCATTGGATTCCAGGTCGAATTCGTTGCGGAATCCGTTAAACTGTCTCCAATGGTCCACCCGCAGCGTGCCCTCCAGGGCGCTGGCTTCATCCAACTCTGCTTGAACCGTCACAAATGCTCCCAGAAACGATTGTTCCCCTCCCTCGTTTCGCTCGCGGGTGAACCCTGCGCCGAGATTGCGAAAGCGTTCGCTCGCGCTGCCCTCCACCCTGCGGAAATCGGCTCCGACCAGAAAATTGGTATTATCGTATTCCCAGTATCCGGCGGCGTGCGCCCCGAGTGACTGGGCGGGGACGGAAAACTGGTCCAGGACCGGACGCTCCGAGGTGCGGTCTGCATTCACCGAGGTGAATACATTTTGGAAATCGCGGTCCTGAAAGAAGGTCACGAATTCCAAATCGAGCCCGGTGCTGCCGGAGCGGGACAAAGTCCAGGACAGGTCTTTCGATTCGGTGGAATTAGGCGATAGCGGGGTTCCGTTGATGCGGTCTTCCTCAAACATTTGCCCGGTCAGGGTCCATTGCCAGAAATTCTCCAACCGATGGGCCATCTGCAATTTCAAGTAAGTGTAATCCGATTGGGAGGATGTATCCACCGGACCCCGCTGACTCTCCTTCACTACCTTGTAACCATCCGTCTCAAAAAACCGGCCCTCGACCGATAGGCCCATGTTATCCGAAACGGGTTCGTTGTGAGCCAGTGAAGTCAGGATAGTGTCGAATAGACCGCCTTGAATCTGCAACCTGCTATTGGGGGCAAATGGGGATCGGGTTCGGAAATAAAGGGTTCCGCCGGAGCTATGGTTTCCCCAGGCCGGGACCGTTCCCATGGGGAAGAGAACCATGGATTGAAGGCTGGCGGCGGGCATCTTATTCCAGTAGATCCAGCCGCCAAAGGGATCGTTTTGTGGCACCCCGTCCACCAATACCAACGCGCGCGAAGTCGCATTGGTGGCGGCGTTGCGGAACCTTACACCCTGTGTCGTGGGATGGGCCGTAAACGAATCGACGCCCCGAAAGGTATCTATCGAAGCCAACTTGCGCAAAGCCTGATCCAGGGACAAGACGGTATCGATTCCACCCATGAGGTCCTCGTGAGGTATGGTAAGGGGGGCGGAAATATTGCGATCCGCCACCACGCGAAGCCGTTCCAACTCCACGATTTCCCCTTGCGCCGGTATAGCCGATAGGACCGGAGCCAGGTACATGAATACCACGCCATAGATCTTTGATTTCACCATTGACCAAACAAAAGGGTAGGTTGTTTACAAAATACCGCCCCGCATCAATGCCATTTTCCAACATCCCATCCATTCCCATCCGGTGTACCTGCCCTGCTTCGTCCGCCTACAGCGTGACTTGCACAGATAAATCGTGATCTTGATCATGATCGGGCTGTAGGAGTGGCTTTAAACCGCGATAATCTTAGCCACAAAAAACACAAAAACACAAAGTTCCTAATTCCTAATTGGCGCCAACGGCGCCTAGCCTCCGTGCCCTATCTCCTTAACCTTTTTCCCATCATTCAATTACTCCATCATTCCAAAACTCCATTTTTCCATTTCTACACCCTCCTTTGTGCCTTTGTGCCATCTCGCCTTGGCGAGATCCATTTCTTCATTGGCGCCAACGGCTCTCCTTCCTCTGTGCCTCCTTATCTTGTCTATCCTGTCCATCCATGTTCAATTCCAGATTATTTTTCCTTACCTCCAATTCATGAAATACCGACGACTGGGCACTTCCGACATCGAGGTCTCCGAAATGAGCCTCGGCTGCTGGACCATGGGCGGATTGAACTGGGTGGAGGGAAGGGCCAGCGGTTGGGCCAACGTGGACGAGGGTGAAATCACCGGAGCCGTCAAGCTGGCCGTTGACAATGGAGTCAACCACTTCGACAACGCCGATATCTATGGCAATGGTCGGGCTGAGCGCATGCTTGCCCGCGTCTTGAAGCGGCTCGGGCTCAAGAGCAATGACTTTGTAATCGCCACCAAAGTGGGGCACTTCAAGGGAACGGCGGCGAATGCCTACGAACCGTTGCACATTCGCCGCCAGTGCGAGCAGTCACTGAGAAACCTGTCTCGCGACTACATCGATATCTACTACCTCCATCACGGAGATTTCGGTCCTCAAAACCGGTATCTGGCCGGGGCGGCTGAAACACTGGACGCTCTCCGGAAGGAAGGAAAAAATCCGAATCAAGGGGCAATCCGCCTATACGGCGGCACATTTCAAGGCCGCTGTCCCTGTCGTGCGCCCTACCGTTCTACAGAGTTGGGCCCATGCCCTGGATACGCGTTTTGTCGAGCCCAAGGGCCCGGTGGGACGGTTAATGGCGGAGAACAAACTATCCTTTGTCGCCTTCAGTCCGCTGAGCCAGGGACTGCTTTTGGATAAGTTCGATCCGGAAAACATGCCGGTTTTTCAAGACGGAGATCATCGCAAGGCGTCACCGATGTTCACTGTGGAGAATTTGAGGCGGCTAAAACTGAGGATGGCACCTGTAAAGGAGCGGTTTGGAGCATCCATTGCCGATCTGGCCGCCGTAGCGATGCGATTCGTCCTCAATTTCCCCAACGTCGCCTGTGTCATACCGGGCTTTCGCAACGAAGGACAGATTGCGTCCAACCTGACGGTAACCAGGCGTAATCTGAGTGCGGCCGATATGGCCTTTATCAAGCGTCTAATGCAAAGTCCGCCTTGACGGCGCTGATGGAGCATTGAATACCTTCCAAACCACGGATGACACGGATAAACACGGATGTACTGAGATTTTTAACCACAAAAAGCACAAAATTCCCAATTGGCGCCCCCGGCGCCTAACTATTGTGCCTCTGTGCCTTTGTGCCTTGGCCAATTCTTAATTCGTGAGCGCAGCGAACTTCCCCCTCACGCCAGTTGGTCCCTTATGGGCAACTCGCGGATGCGTTTACCGGTAGCCGCGAAAATGGCGTTGCACAATGCCGGGGCCACGGGCGGAACACCGGGTTCGCCGATACCTCCCAGTTCCACCTCCTTTCCCGGATCGACCAAATGTATGGCGATCTTCTTGGGAGCCAGCGGCATGCGGGGCACCTGGTAATCGTGGAAATTACTCTGTTGCGCCTTACCACCGGCAAAGCTGATCTCCCCGGTGGTGGCCAGACCTATGCCCATTACGCAGGATCCTTCCATCTGGGAGCGGATGCGGTCCGGATTGATGCGTGGTCCGCAATCTACCGCCATGGTGGCGTTGTGGATAATGAGAGCTCCACCGGATAGAACTTCGACCTCCAGGACAGCGGCCACGTAGGTTACGAAACTGTAATGCGCGGCAAGACCCATTCCCCGGCCCTTGGGGAGCTTCCTCCCCCAACCGGCCTCTTGGGTTGCCTTATCGACCACCTTGCGCAACCGGCCGGTGTCTACGGGATACAGTTCCGGATTCTCACCGTGGTTCCAATCATCCTTCATATCCCGGGGATCGATCAGACGATTATTTCCCAACAGCTTCAGGTAAAACTCCTTGTGGTCTTCTCCCGCCTTGTCGGCCAGTTCGGAAATGAAGCCCTGAACCGCAAAAGCGCGCGGAATGTTGGAAACGGAGCGGAACCAGCCCACGCGCACGTGCACCGGGATCCCGGGGTTTTCCATGCGCATGTTCGGAATATCGAACGGAGCGTTATTGAATCCCATGCCCAATTCAAATCCGGATTGGTGCACCTGATCCGGCGCGAAAATACCCAAAATGGTGGGCGCTACCGAGCGGTGCAGCCAACCCGTGGCATTGCCCTCGGCGTCGAAACCGGCTTCCAGATGCTCGGCAGAAACGGTGTGCAAATAATCGTGGTGAATGTCGTCCTCGCGCGTCCATTGCACCTGGACGGCGCGGCCGGGGAATTGCTGGGCCAATTCGGCCGCTTCAATGACGAAATCCGGCTTCGATTTGCGACCGAACCCGCCTCCCAATAAGGTGACATTCACGCGGGTCTTGTCCACCGGCAGCCCCACGCGTTCCGCCACTCTATGCCGGGTCACTTGAGGAGCCTGACTGGGGGCCCAGATTTCCAGGAATCCATCCTTGAGAAGCGCTGTGGCGGCGGGAGGTTCCATAGGTGCATGGGCGATATGAGGCATGTAATAGGTGGCCGAATGAGTGCTGTCGGCCTGGGCCAATGCCTTGTCCACGTCGCCCACATTGCGTATGAGTTTTCCCGGATTCCGGGCCGCCTCTTCCATGGCCTCCCGATAGGACTTTGAATCGTAGCCGTCGTTATCGCTGGCGCTCCATTTTATTTCCAGCGCTTCCCGGCCCTTTATGGCGGCCCAGGTGTTGGTGGCCACGACAGCTATTCCACCCAGAGGATGAAATTCGGAGGGAGCCTTCGTCCCTTCGATCTCGATGACTTTTATCACTCCGTCCACTTTCAAGGCCTCGCTCGAATCAAACGATTCTACCACGCTGCCAAAGACGGGTGGGCGGGCTACCGCGGCAAACAGCATGTCGTCGAACCGCAGATCGGCTCCATAAGTAGCCCGACCCGAAACCATGTCCATCCCATCGATGTTCAAAGTCTGTTCCTTGCCAATATAGCGGAAATCCTTGGCCGATTTCAGTTTAATGGCATCCGTGGATGGAACCGGGGCCATGACGGCCGATCTTGCCAACTCTCCGTAACCGATCTCCCGACCGCTCTGTTGGTGGATCACTTTATGCTGGGAGGCGCTAACCTCGCTTACCGCCACGTTCCATTGCTTGGCAGCCGCTTGCTCCAGCATCGCGCGGGCCGCTGCTCCGCAACGCCGCATGGGCATGAACCAATGCCTCATGCTGCGGGAACCGTCCGTATCCTGGTTGCCGTAAAGATCCTGATCTCCGAAAGCCTGTTCCACGCGGCAGTACTTCCAGTCTGCCTCCAACTCGTCCGCCACCACCAGCGCCAGACTGGTCCGAATGCCCTGGCCCATTTCCGAGCGAGCGCAGGTAATCGCCACCGTGCCATCCTCGTTAATGCGGACAAATACCTTGGGATCTTCCACCGTGCCTCCCGGCATTCCATCACCGCCGTATTTCGGTTCCTCTTCCTGTGCCCAGGTCCAATTGGCCGCCAGGATCAAGGCTCCGGTGGCGCCGACCCCTTTAATGAAGTCACGGCGGTCAAGGGTTCGGGTGGTCAGGGTGAAATTTCGGTATGAAGGTTTCATGCTCATTCCTCCTCTAATTTGGATGCAGCTTGGTGGATAGCCGTCCTGATCCGGTTATAAGTTCCGCAACGGCAGATGTTGCCGCTCATGAATCCATCGATGTCCCCATCGTCCGGAGAGGGAATACGTTGCAGCAGGGCGGTGGCGCTCATCACTTGTCCGCATTGGCAATAACCGCATTGGGCCACGCCTACGTCCATCCAGGCCTGCTGGACCTGCTTGCCGACCGGGTCGTCCCCGATGCCCTCGATAGTGATGATGTTTTTGCCCGCCGCGGCGCTCACCGGTGTGCTGCAGGAGCGAATGGGCATCCCCTCCAAGTGCACGGTGCAGGCGCCGCATTGGCTTATGCCGCAA
Organism: Opitutales bacterium; assembly: GCA_965204545.1. Classification (GTDB taxonomy): domain Bacteria; phylum Verrucomicrobiota; class Verrucomicrobiia; order Opitutales; family UBA2995; genus JAABVD01. The sequence goes on from CBDBFA010000003.1 coordinate 3,614,544, forward strand.
CCGAATTTTGTGCCGGTGAATCCGAGGACGTCCCGGATAGCCCAGAGCAGGGGCATGTCGTCGGGAACGTCCAATTCGTAGACTTGACCGTTTAATGAAATCGAATGCATGGAAGGGTAGGTTTTTAGTTCAAATTGTAGATTTTCCGGGTCTGCAAAATCCGCCCCTTGGAAGACCGAATTTATTCAATTTTGAATGAAGGAAGGGGTCAAGTCGTAAAAAATCATGCCTTGCAGGGTCAGTCGATGTCGGGGTCATTTCTTGTAATCGTGCATGTTAATGCAGAATTTGAGAATTGACCCCTTCCTAGTGGCGTCCTGTCCATCCTGTTCATTCATGTTTCAATTTCGATCACGATCAAGATAGAGCCTTTGGCGCTTTTGCCCCTCTGTGTCCTCTGAGTTCTCTGTGGTGAATAATTTAAGGGACCTGATACCGGCATCGCCCCTTGCAATTCACCGCGCCATCCCCGTTATGATTAGAGGATGGAAGGGCATTGCGATATGAGTGCGGGTGGAAAGCATGAGTCGGTCCCGGCCGGCCATTCCGGCGCCGTCTACACCTGCCCGATGCATCCGGGTGTGCGCCAGACGCATCCTGGCTCCTGCCCGATCTGCGGCATGGGTCTGGAGCTTGAATCCACCGCCATGGCCGAGGAGGGTCCGAACCCTGAGTTGGTGGATTTCACCCGGCGGTTCCGGGTCGGCGCGGTGTTGACGATTCCGCTCCTGCTCCTCGCTATGGGACCGCTTCTGGGCCTCGGAGGAGTGCGCGATGCGTTCGGCGAACGCGGGGCGCTCTGGGCCGAATTGATACTGGGTACGCCAGTGGTATTGTGGTGCGGCCTGCCCTTCCTGGCGCGCGGCTGGTCCTCGTTCCGCACCATGAACCTCAACATGTTCTCCCTGATTGGGATGGGAGTGATGGCCGCTTGGCTTTACAGCATGGCCGCCGTACTGGCGCCCGGTTCCTTCCCCGACGGTTTCCGCGATCGGGAGGGTCATGTCGCGGTTTATTTCGAAGCTGCAGCGGTGATCGTGACATTGGTGCTTCTGGGTCAGGTCATGGAACTCCGGGCTCGCCAGAGTGCGGGCAAAGCAATCCGGGCTCTCCTCGACATGGCGGCCAAGGCCGCCCTTGTAATCCGCGATAATGGAAGAGAGGAAGAGATCCCGCTCGACCACGTGCAACTCAGTGACCGGCTACGGGTGCGGCCGGGAGACAAGGTACCGGTCGATGGCTTGGTCATTGAAGGCCGCTCCTTTGTCGACGAGAGCATGATCACGGGCGAGCCGATACCGGTGGAAAAGGGTCCGGGCCAAGCGCTCACCGGAGCAACTATCAACGGCAGCGGCAGTTTGATCATGGAGGCCACGCGAGTCGGTGCGGACACGGTACTGAGCCAAATCGTCGAGATGGTGGAAAAGGCGCAACGGAGCCGGGCGCCGGTCCAACGATACGCGGACAAGGTGTCGGGCTTGTTCGTGCCGATGGTTATCCTGATCGCCTTCGCCTCCTTCATTGCGTGGGCAGTATGGGGCCCTGCTCCCTCCCTGTCCTACGGGTTGCTTGCGGCCGTCGCGGTTCTGATCATTGCGTGTCCCTGCGCGCTGGGTCTGGCAACCCCCATGTCGATCATGACGGCGACGGGGCGCGGGGCTGGGATCGGTGTGCTGATAAAGAACGCCGAAGCACTTGAGAGGTTCGAGACGGTCGATACTCTCATCGTCGACAAGACCGGTACGTTGACCGAGGGGAAGCCCCGGCTCGTGGCCATCATGCCCGCAGCCGGCTACGACGAGACCACGGTACTGAAGTTGGCTGCCACCTTGGAGAAGGGCTCCGAGCACCCGCTGGCCAAGGCAATCGTCGGGCGGGCCGAAGACCGTGGCGTCCCACTGGCCGAGTTGGCCGACTTCGAGGCGTTGACCGGCATGGGGGTCAAGGGAACGGTCGATGGCCGGACTGCCGCAGTCGGCAATTTGAAGCTGGTGCAGGAACTCGGGATCGAGACCGAAGCGCCGACCGAAATTGCCAACCGCCGCCGCGACGCGGGCGAGACGGTGATGTTCGTAATGTTCGATGGACAAATCACCGGCCTGGTCAGCGTTGCAGATCCGGTGAAGGACGACGCCTCTGGCGCTCTCAAGGCGCTTCAGAAGCTCGGCTTTCGCATCATCATGGCAACAGGCGACAACGAGCGCACTGCCAGGGCGGTGGCCGCCCGTGTCGGCATCGATGAGGTTCGCGCCGATGCCTTGCCCGAGGACAAGGCCCAACTCATCAGCGGGCTGCAGGCCGAGGGGAGAAAGGTCGCCATGGCGGGCGACGGGGTCAACGACGCGCCAGCGCTGGCCCGGGCGGATGTGGGAATTGCCATGGGCACCGGCGCGGATGTGGCCATCGAGAGCGCCGGCATCACTTTGGTCAAAGGCAACCTCGACGGTATCGTCCGTGCCCGACGGCTCGCACGTGCCACCATGCGCAACATTCGCCAGAACCTGTTCTTTGCCCTGGCCTACAACGGCTCTGGTCTGCCGGTGGCGGCTGGGTTGCTCTATCCTTTCCTGGGCCTTCTCATCAGCCCCATGTTCGCGGCATTTGCCATGACGGCATCATCCATTTCCGTCGTCCTGAACTCCCTGCGCCTTCGCAACCTGCGCGTATGATTCCTGCCCTGAGGCGCCATAGTTTACTTCTGGGACGCCGCATCAGGCGCCGCCAAACACAATACATCGGGGCCGGGAATACGCTTGTCGAAGGTAAGCAGCTTCAACTTATGGCGCTTCGCAACGACCAACAAATGTGCATCGGTCACTTGCTTGGGTCCCGTAATCCATTTACCGAGTTGTTCGATCTCAGTAGTGTCACCAACGGTTTCGATTTTATAAAATTCCTTTAAGGCTTTTATTGCAGAAATGAGACCTCCCGGTTTTTTCTCACCTGACACGGCCATGACAACCCGCAGGCATCCGGTCATAACCAGTGGGGCCACACGCAGTCCATTCCCTTCATTTTCCTTCATCCAAAAGCGCATCACTGCATGGTGTTCGTGATCTTCATATACGCCTGCTACTAGAGCGTTGACGTCGAGAAGGTAATTCATTCCGTCTCCTCCAGGAGTTTGGCAACCTGCTCTGAAGTAAGAACCCGCTTTCCTTTAAAAGAAAGCACGGGACCGCCGTCGATTCTGCTTTTGCTAATGAAATTTCTTTTGTCGGAATCCTCCCTTAGCGGCTCAATCAGTATGCCGGCGCCAGTGTCCAGAATATTGACCGTACTGCCCGTCGTCATCCCGTACTTTCGCCTCAATTTATAAGGCAAAACCAACTGTCCTCTTACTGAAACGGATTTGATCATAAAAAAGATCTTACTTTAAATTCTTACTTTTGTCAATAGTCAAGGGGCTGATGTTTTTCCAACAGGCTGCATTTGACTTGGGACGAAGTTTGGGGTCCGATCAGTGGTGAAAGCAATCAGCACGGAATATACCAATCCACCTTAAACTCACCTTCCTTATGACATCATGAATATACAAAAAATCAAAGTCCCTCTCCTCGCTTTTCTCACCTTGCAGACTTTGGCCCAATTTTCCTGGAGTATGCCATTGGAGATGACCAGGGATGAATTGATCCGCTTTACTCCTGAATGGAGGGGAGAACGGTTCGCCGATGGAAGGCCCAAGGTTTCGGACAGTATTATCGAGCGAATGAAGGCGGTGGATATCGAGGCAGCCTGGGTTGTTCTGAGGAATGAAGGCTACGACTACCAGTTCGAGGCAGGCTGGGAACACGTGCATCCGGGCGAAACCCTCTGCGGTCGCGCCTTCACGGTCCAGTACATGCCGCTACGAAAAGTTGCCAACGACGTCATCAATGAAATGGGAGACAAAGCCGGACGCATCGGGGATCAGGTCTCATGGCCGATCGATATGCTGGTTCAAGGGGATGTCTATGTGGCCGACATTTACGAACGGGTAGAAGGCGGACCCATAATAGGCGCCAGCCTGGGAACTACCATCTATGCCAAGTCGGGTAACGGGGTTTTGTTTAACGGTGTGGCCCGCGACCTGGAGCAACTCGAACGGATAGAGGGATTCAATGGTTTTGTCAGAGGATGGAATCCGGGCTTTTATTGGGCCTCCATGATCGCCGGGATCAACATTCCCATCAATATTGGCAATGTCACGGTTATGCCTGGAGATGTCATTCTGGGTAAGCGGGGCGGGGTGATCGTCGTGCCCGCTCACCTGGCTGAAAAAGTCGTCAAAACGGCTGAACTCATCCGCTTGCGCGACGCCTTCGGATTCGAAAGGCTCAAGGCGGGTGTCTATACACCGGGGCAAATAGATGATCGATGGACGGATGAAATCGAAAAGGATTTCTCACAATGGCTGAACGACCACATGGACGAACTGCCGGTCCCTAAAGAGCAAATTCAGGAATTGCTCAAGGAAAGAACGTGGTAGCGCCTGAAAAAGGGGTCAAACGCAAAATGTTAACATCGTCCTCCAGTTTCACCTGAATGGCTGAAGCGAACCAATCAGATGTTAACATTTTGCGTTTGACCCCTTTTTCTTCATCTTCAATTGACCGGGATGACTTTGACGTGGACGCGGGCCAATCCCTTTTGGTGGAATCCCAGTCTTTTGGCAGCCCCATAGGACAGGTCGATTATGCGTTTCCCTGAGTTGGGATTGTTGGCGCTGGGAAATGGCCCGCGGTCGTTGACCCGGACGACGATCGATCGCCGGTTTTCCAGGTTCGTCACCCTGACGTTGATGGGCAAGGGCAGGTATTTATGGGCGGCGGTCAAGGCCATGGGATTGAAAGCTTCGCCGTTCGCGGTCATGTGTCCCCCCTTTTTCCGCCTGGTTTCTTCTCCATACCATGACGCAATTCCCGTCTGTTGATAGCGTTGTGCTTGCCGGACACTCATGGGCACGTAGCGTCTGCCTTTCACCACGTAGGGGGCCGATTTGACCCGTCCTTGGCGAATGGCTTCCTTTACCGGCAACCCGTCGATCGTTTCGATCTCATCGCGCGTCAGGGGCCAGTGAAGGGGAGCCGTTACGACTTGGAATGTAAATTTGCCGACATGGTAGACGGCCTTCACTGTCCCAGTCACAATTTCATAGCCCGTTTTCACGACCACACACCCGGAGAAGATCAAGGAGAGGATGAGAAACGCGCTCAGCCAGATCACCCGTTTCCGGGAGAGGTTCGACGCTTTCGTTTCAGGCATGGTCATTCGATGGGTTGGTTGGGATGGTTGCGGGATTGGGATTGATAGGTAGCTTCCATCGACTATACGCCATTCAACCGATCCGACAACAAACTTCCGATCAATTCAATCGAGACTCTATCCGCTACCGACGCGCGTGGATTGAATTTTCAACTGGAACTTAATGGAGGGCGGGTTTTCCAACCCGCCTTATAAAGACCATGGTGGACGGGAAACTCCGCCCTCCTTTCTCACTCGCCACTCGTCACTAACCACTGACAACTGAATTCGCCCCCGGCGCCTCTTCCCCTCGGAATTAGCGGGCCACGATGTTGAGTATCCTGCCGGGAACGTATATTGTTTTGGCGACGGTTTTTCCTCGAAGGTTTACCTGTACGCGGGGAAGCGCCTGGGCAGCGCTTTGGACTTCTTCCTGATCGGCGTCTTTCGGCAACCGGAGTTTCCCTCGCACTTTTCCATTTATCTGGACGACCACCGTGTCTTTGTCCCGGACCAGTTTGGCGGGGTCGAAGAGAGGCCAGGGAGCGTTGTTGATGGAAGGCTCTTCCCCCAGCCGTTTCCACAATTCCTCGGAGATGTGAGGGGCGAAGGGATTGAGCAGTTGCAAGAACGTCTTGGCAGTTTCCTTTGAGTAGGAGGGGGTTTTCCTCATGCGGTTGAGCAGGATCATCAGCTGGGATACTACGGTATTGAGATGGATCCGTTCGTTGTCCTGGGTGACTTTCCTGATGGTACGGTGCAGCAACTTGTCGAGATCCTCGTCTTGTTCCGGAGCCTCGGTCAGTTTCCGGTTCATCCCCCCGTCTTCAGCCACGATTTCCCGCCACAAACGTCGTAGAAACCGGGCCACACCTTCGATGCCCCGGGTGTTCCAGGGCTTGGAATCCTCGATGGGACCGAGGAACATGAGGAACATTCGCGTGGCGTCGGCCCCGTAGGTTCGGATGAGCAGATCGGGGTTGACCACATTGCCGCGGCTTTTGCTCATCTTGTGCGACCTGCCTTCCACGATGATTTCCGGATTCTCCTTCCAGACCAAGTTTTCGCCCGACTTTTCCACTTCCTCGGCTCGCAATTGCCGCCGCTGGTAGTTGTCATGGTCGTCGTTTTGGTGAAAGGACACGGGGTTTCCCTCGGGGTCGAGGAATAAAGTGAACTCCATTTCCCCTAGTATGATGCCCTGATGAAGGAGTTTGGGGAACGGTTCGGGATGGGAAGTGAATCCCGCGTCATGGAGGACCAGGTGCCAGAAGCGGGCGTAGAGGAGGTGCAGTGTGACGTGGTCGGAGCCGCCAATGTAGAAATCGGGCACCCCCCAGTAGCGATCGAGTTCCGGGTCGATGAGGGCCTCGGGGTTATGGGGATCGCAATAGCGCAGGTAGTACCAGCAGGAACCGGCCCACTGAGGCATGGTATTGGTTTCGCGCGTCCCGGGGATCCAATTGCCCTTTCCGGGCGGGTCGCCGCTCCTGGGAGCCGTTTCACCGGTATCGACATTGAGCCATACCTGGAGCCAATCCGCCACTCCGGCCAGAGGGCTCTCCCCCGTTCCAATGGGTTGGTAGGATTCGATATCGGGCAGTTCCAGGGGCAGTTGGGATTCCGTCACTGGCAGGGCGCAGAAAACCCGTCCGTTTTCCTCGTAGCTTACCGGTTTGTCCGGCATGAATTCCTGCAGAGGACTAAGGTTGGCGGCCTGGACCCTTTGGTAATCCTCCAGCGAAACCCAGGTGACGGGGAAAGGTTCGCCCCAGTAGCGTTGGCGGGAAAACAGCCAATCCCTGAGTTTGTATTGGACACTGGGAGATCCCTTTTGGCGACGAGCCAGATCGGCCACGATTCCGGATTTTCCCTCCTCGGAGCGGAGTCCGGTGTAACCCCCGGAATTCACCATGGTTCCGGCGCCCATGTAAGGCAGTTCAGTGGGACGGCCCCGGGCCGCGGTTTCGTCGTCTTCGATGACCTTGCGGATGGGCAAATCATATTTGCGGGCGAACTCGAAATCGCGTTCATCGTGACCGGGAACAGCCATGATAGCTCCGGTTCCGTAACTCATGAGCACGTAATCGGCGATCCAGACCGGGATCCGTTCGTCGTTGACGGGGTTGATGGCATAGCCGCCGGAGAAGACCCCGGATTTGTCCTTGGCCAGATCGGTGCGTTCCAGATCGCTCTTTTGGGAGGCGACCCTCCGGTAGTTTTCCACCGTTTCACGCCGTTCCACGGTGGTGACCTTATCGACCAGGGGGTGTTCGGGGGACAGGACCATGTAGGTGGCGCCGAACAGGGTGTCGGGCCGCGTGGTGTAAACCCGGAGATCTTCGCCCGGTAGACCGACGAGGCGGAACGTGACCTCGGCTCCGGTGGATTTCCCGATCCAGTTCCTTTGCAGTTTCAGGGAGGATCGGGGCCAATCCAACCGTTGGTGGCCCCGCAGCAGCTTTTCCGCGTAGGCGGTGATGCGGAGGACCCATTGGCGCAGTTTGCGGCGTTCCACCGGATGGTTGCCGCGTTCGGATTTGCCATCGATGACCTCCTCATTGGCCAGGACCGTTCCCAAGGCCGGACACCACCAAACCGGTTTATCGTCCACGTAAGCCAAACCGCGCTTGAAGAGCTGGAGAAAAATCCACTGGGTCCATTTCACATAACCCGGATCGGTAGTATTGACCTCGCGATCCCAGTCGATGGCAAAGCCCAACTTCTGAAGTTGGGATCGAAAGGTTTCCACGTTGCGTTGGGTGACGATGCGCGGATGGGTCCCCGTTTGTATGGCGTATTGTTCCGTGGGAAGACCGAAGGCATCCCAACCCATGGGTTGCAGGATATTGAAACCGCGGGCTTTCTTATAGCGGGCCAGGATATCGGGCGCGGTGTAATTGATGGCATGGCCCATGTGCAGCCCATTCCCTGAGGGATAGGGGTACATGGACAGCACGTAGTACTTGGGTTTCTCGGAAAAATCCTCGGCCCGAAAAGTTTTCCGCTCGACCCAATACCTTTGCCAATGGGCTTCAATTTGCGCAAAATCGTAGTCTTTTACTCCCTTGGACATAATTCAGGAAAAGTGAACTAGCTTGATTGAAACGATTGTTCAGTCAATAACCCAAGCCATGAATCGCCAACGGGCCGGAATCCTTTCCTTATTGTCATTCATCGCGCTGGTGTTGGGTGGTTGTACAACCACCACTCAAGTCGATGAGGGCGAAGTCGATCCGCCAACCTCCGGCCAAGGATTGCAGCGGTTGCTGGACGCCGTGGTAAGGATTGACGTGAGGGAGGTGACCTACCGCGGGGGCTCGAAGCAAAACATCATTGGCCAGGGGTCGGGTGTCATCATTTCCCCGCAGGGACACATTCTGACCAATGCCCACGTGGTTTCCAATTTCGCCGAGGAAATCCGCATTACCCTGGCCAGCCTGGAAAGGGTGAGGGGAGAACTCCTGGGCTGGGATCACTGGACCGACCTGGCTCTCCTCAAAATGGATATGGAGGAACTGACCAGACGCGGTTTGACCTTTACCAATGCCGCCTTTGGCGATTCCGATTTGCTCTTCCCCGGGCAACCGGTTTTGGCCGTGGGGACCCCCAATGGCCTGACCCGGACGGTCACGCGGGGAATCATTTCCAACACCAACCGGTTTTTCGAAGGAGCCGACCACGTTCGCGGATACGAAACGGGATACTTCAACACCTGGTTGCAGACGGACGCGGCCATCAATCCCGGAAATAGCGGGGGCCCGTTGGTGACGGAAAGTGGTGAAATAATCGGCATCAATACGCGGGCCTATCTGGGGGCCAATAACCTGGGGTTTGCCGTGCCGGCCAAAACGGCGCAATTCGTGTTGGCGGGACTTTTGCAAAGGGAGGAACTCGTTCGCAGTTACGTGGGCATCGTCCTTGGGCCGATGCAGGACCTGGAATCCTTTTACAACGTGGAGGCCAACGAGGGGGCCCTGGTCGAAAGTGTGGATCCCGGTTCCCCGGCGGCCAACGCAGGAATGCTGCCGGGCGATATTCTCATTTCCCTGGAGGGGATAAGGCTGGACGGGCGTTTTCCCGAACAGCTTCCGCCCCTGCAAAATATCATCGCCAACTACCCGGTGGGCACCGAATTGACCTTCGGGGTAAAACGGCAAGGCGGAATTGAGGAAATGAAGGTGACTACTGAGCGGCTGGAGAGCCGGGTGGGGGAAGAATGGGCCTTCGACAAATGGGGATTGAGCGTGCGAGAGGTTTCGCGCGCATACGCCAGGGAAAACAAATTGGAATCGGAGGATGGATTTCTGGTCCTGGGGGTCAAAGTTGCCTTTCCCGGAGACCGGGCCGGCATGCGAGCCGGTGACATCATTACCAAAATCAACCGGGAAAGCCTCGGTTCCTTGGAGGAACTCAGGTCCATCCACGATGAATTTGCCGACGAATCAGAGCCCCTGTTCGTAGAAGTCACTCGCAACTTCCAAACTTCTTTGTTCATCTTGCAACCATGAGACGGATTTTATCCATTTTTCTGACCTTTTTAGCCGGGGCGGTTTTCCTTCCAGCCGAACCTCTACCGGATAATTTGAGCAACTTGGCCATGGAACGGCGCAAGGCCATTGTGGCCATAGAGTTTGTCCTGGAACGGGAACTGGATCGGCAAGAGGGCGGAGCCTTCGGAATGGTGGCCGACGAAGAGGGAACCGTAGTGATCCTCCCTTCCAAGATTCCCTCCTGGGAACCTGTGGAAAAACTGAAGGACTTTTTCGGCTACACGCTTCCCTATGACAGCGACCGGTACCCATTGGAGTATTTGGGGGAGGACTACGCCTCGGGTTGGCACGTGCTGAAATTCAAGGGTGGATTGCCCGAAGCCTTTATTCCCATAACACAGTTCGATCGCGCTACCGTGGGCATGGGTGATGCGGTTTTTGCCGTGGGCGGGTTGACCAAGGATTTTGGATTCGACCCGTATGTCATGACATCCCGTGTGGCCTTGACCAAACGGATGCCCGATCTTCAACTCATTTTCCGCGATGGCATCGCCAATCCCGGCTGCCCCGTATTTAATGCCAAGGGCGTTTTTGTGGGCTGGTTGCTCGAGCCGCTGGCCTTCAACCGGATTATGAGCGTGGGCCGGGATACGATGAATATCTCCCTGCGCAATCCCGATGAATCCTCCGTCGCTTTGTCCAGCAAGGAATTTTTCGACTATCTCGACCACATTCATGTATCCCAATTAAACGGTTCCCGGGCTTGGATCGGTGTTTCGGGCATGCAGCCCATCGACCCCGAGGTGGCTAAATACTTGGGAATCGAAAATCAATCCGGGATCGTACTGAGCGAAATTCTGGAGAACAGTCCGGCTAGCTCGGTCGGCCTGGAAGACAACGACATTGTTATCAGTGTCGATGGCAAACCACTGCCGCAATTGAAACCCGACTCCAGTCTTACCCCCTATTTTCAGTGGCTCATTCGGCGCAAAGCCCCGGAGGAGACGGTTGCATTGGAGGTCATCCGAGGGGAAGAGAGGAAGCAATTCAGCATCGAGGTGGGAGAAGGCCCGAAAATGGTGCGGGAAGCGGATTACCGCTTTTATGAAAAATTGGGGTTTACGGTCCGGGAGTTTCTTTTGTCCGATGGCATCCGCCGGCGCGTGGAACCGGACCGGATGCATGGCGCTATCGTAAACTTCGTAAAGCGCAGTTCGGCAGTGGAAACGGCGGGTCTGCGGCGGGGTGACTGGATTCGGCAAATCGAAGGGGAACCGGTGGTCTCCTACAACAAGGCTTTGAAAATACTGGATGCGGTGGAAGCCGATGAAGAAAAGTCGGAATTCGTCTTGTTGGTGGAGCGCAACAACGAGACCGCCTTTATTCGGGCCCATTTGAAGTGATAGGCGCCGATGGCGCCAATTAGGAATTAGGAATTAGGAATTAGGAATTTTGTGGTTTTGTGCCTTTTGTGGCTATTTATCCTGTGCATCCTGTTTATCCATGTTTTTACCAAAAAATCTCTGCGTTCTTGGCGATCTTGGCGAGAGGCCATTTCTCTCCTCTCTCCGTGGTTAATTTTGCCCCCGAGATAACATGTTTACGGGAATCGTAGAAGAGGCGGGGGTTATCCTGAGTTTTGAAAAAGGACCGGGGGGTCGCCGGTTGCACGTGAGAGGGAGGAAGGCGCTGGAGGATGTCCGGACCGGGGACAGTATAGCGGTCAACGGTTGTTGCCTGTCGGTGGTGGCTTTCGATGACAGCAGCCTTCAATTCGATATTTTGGATGAAACGGCGCGGCTGACGAGTTTTGCCGATCTGGGGCCGGGGAGATTAGTGAATTTGGAAAAGAGCTTGGCTTACCATGGAAAAATTGGCGGGCATCTATTGACGGGGCACATTGATGGGACCGGAATTATTGAGGTCTTGGAGCAGCGGGGATCGGACTATTTTCTGCGTGTCTCCATTCCTGAGGATCAGCGCAAGTACGTGGCTCGGAAAGGGTGTATAGCGCTGGACGGCATTTCTCTGACGGTGGCGGAATTGACGGAAAACAGCCTGGCTGTCTGGCTCATACCCCATACCATGGAAGTTACGAATCTGAGGGACAAGAAACCGGGAGATCCCATGAACCTGGAATTCGACCTCTTGGCCAAATACCTGGAATCGCTGATTACCGGAAGGGAAAATGCGCTCCCAGCTTGAAGCGATTGTCGAGGAACTCAAACGGCTCAAGCGGGAAGGGGTCGAAGGCGTCTACGTGGAGGATTCGACGCTGCAGGATTTGCGGGCCGTGGTGGCCGGCCGAGCCGAAACTGCCCCGGCGGTCCGACCGGCCGTAGCGGCCGTGTCGGATGGTCCCTCCCTGGGCTCCCGGCGCGGCAAGGTGGCATTAAACCAGAAAGGCCTGCCCATCGCGCCCATTCCGGAGGACCCGCCGGAGGTAATGCTTCCCGAGGGAGATAAACGGATGCGTTGGGAAGCTTTGCGACAACAGGTTCTGAACGACCCGGTATGTGTCGAGCATCTCAATCCGGGCGCTCAAGTCGTATTTGGTGTCGGGGACATTGATGCCGAAATCTTTTTTTGCGGGGAAGCGCCGGGTGGTGATGAGGAAAAACAGGGCGAACCCTTTGTGGGCCGAGCCGGTGAGTTACTGACCAAGATCATAGTCGCGATGGGCCTTAGGCGCAGGAAGGTTTATATTGGAAACATCATGAACTGGCGGCCTGAAATGCCTACCCCGGTGGGAAACCGGCCTCCCTCGCAAAAGGAAATGGCCTATTGTCTGCCCTATTTGCGGGCGCAGATTGAAGTGGTTCAGCCCAAAGTCATCGTGGCCCTGGGCATGACCGCGGTAAACGGCTTGCTGGGTCCGGACCCGCGCCGGCGATTTGGGAGCGATACGGGGAAAGTTTTTCGAGTTCAACCAAACCCCCCTTTTGGTGACCTACCACCCTTCCTATTTGTTTGCGTTATGCCAATGTGAAAACCAAACGCCTGGTCTGGGAGGACATGCTCATGGTGATGGAACGGGTCGGGCTGCCCATTTCGGAAAAGCAACGCGGGTATTTTCAGTAGGCTCCGGCAAGCCCGCATTTCTCACTACCGAGCGAAGCGACATCACCCAAATTCGTCGCGAGCGAACGGAGACCGAGTACTGGTGTGGGTTTCGTGCAGATTCGGGGGTGAAGCCGGGTCGACACCCTGCAAAGTCCCGAATCCAGGGAAATCCCCGCCAGTGCCGACATACCGGAGCGCAGTAGAAAATTTGTGAGATATGCGGGTTAGCGGTTGAAGCTGGGTCGACACCCCGCAATGCTGCAAATCCAACGAAATCCGCACCAGTGCCGGTATTCCGGAGCGCAGTAGAAAATTTGTGAGAAATGCGGGCAAGCATCATGACTAAATCCCGAAACGTGATCTTTATTCAACCTGAATTTGCCCGGCGGGCCGAGGCTGATGAAGCGTTCATTTTTGAGCCGGATGAGTTGAGGCGCCGAAAGCTGGTGCGGCGCCAGGTGAAGGGTAGGGGAGTGACTTATTTTTTCCATTTCAATGGAGTGTCCTGCGTCTTGCGCCATTACTGGCGCGGTGGATTCATGCAGCGGTTGTCCCGCGATGGATACGTGTGGTTGGGTCTCATGCGAAACCGTGCCTACCGTGAATGGACTATCCTGGAAAAATTGAGGGAATTCGGACTGCCCGCGCCCCGCCCGGTGGCTCTTAGGATTCGAAGAGATGGCTGGCTATGTCGGTCCGATATCGTAACTACGGAAATTGAAAATTCCCAATCGCTCGGCCAACTGCTTCGGGAAAAAGGTCTGGATGCGCCGGACTGGGAGAAAATTGGTCGCCAGATTCGGGCCTTTAACGACAGCGGAGTGTTTCATCGGGACCTCAACGCCAACAATATCCTTTTGGATGGCGAGCAGGTCTACCTCATCGATTTTGACCGGGCCTGCCGGTGTGTGGGAAATAGGTGGAAACCCCTCGTCTTGCGGCGATTGAAACGCTCCCTGGATAAACTCAACCGGATGCACGCGGGTTTTCACTTCTCGGCCGACAATTGGAAATCTCTCATGTCCGGCTATGAATCCCCCTGAATCACTTTGTATTCTCCGACTCTCGGCTCTGGGCGATGTCACCCATGTACTTCCGGTTGTTCACACCGTGCAAAAGCATTGGCCGGAGACGCGCATAATCTGGATCATCGGCCGTTTTGCCCACAAGCTGGTCGGTGATATTCCAGGGGTGGAGTTTGTTGTTTTTGACAAGGGCAAAGGGCTGTCCGCATATGGGGAGGTGAAGAAACGCCTGGCTGGAAGGAGGTTCGACCTATTCCTCTGCATGCAAGTGGCATTGCGGGCCAACCTGATCATTCCCTTCGTTTCGGCCAAGCGAAAGATCGGATTCGACAGGGAGCGGTCCAAGGATGGCCACGGCTTGTTTGTCGACGAAAGAATACCCCGGGGCAGCGGCCAGCACGTAGTGGATGCCTTTTTTCAGTTTTCTAGAGACGGCCGGTCTGCCGGAGAAGCAATTGGATTGGTCGCTCCCCATTCCGGAGAGCGGGGAGATATTTGCCGAACGGCACGTCGGTTCGGAGGGCCGGTTTGTAATCATCAGTCCCTGCGCCAGTCATCCATTGAGAAAACTGGAGGGCGGAATATTACGGACAGGCGGCCGACCACATTCAAAAGAAGGGTTTGCGGGTCATTTTGTGCGGAGGACCGAGTGAGGCGGAGACCGCCATGGGGCGCCGGATCGAAAAGAGTATGGAAACCGAGCCCCTCAATCTGATTGGAAAGGATACCCTGAAGGACTTTTTGGCCGTGATGAAGCGAGCCGAACTGCTCTTAACTCCCGATTCGGGACCGGCCCACATGGCCAATTGCGTAAAACCTGCCGGTCTTGGGATTGTACGCGGCCAGCAACCCCAAGCGGTCGGGCCCCTATCAAAACATAGACCTCTGCCTGGATGCCTACGACCGGGCTTCCCGTAGATATCTCAAGAAACCGGCCTCCGAAATCAAATGGGGGAAGAAAATCGAGTACCCCGGGGTCATGGATCTGATCACCCCCGAAATGGTAATCGAGAAATTGGAAGAGTTCCTTAACCCGGGCTAGAAATCCCAGTTGCCGCCCCAGAGGGTGGAGGGGGCGAACTCGATGCTGTTACCGGCGGGATCGCGGACGTAGACCGATTTACCCCCTTCGCTCCATTTCACCACCTCGTCGATGGGAATACCCTTGCTGAGGAAGTATTTCCGCCAGGCCTCGATTTTGTCGTCGCTGGCCGCAAATGCGATATGGCCCTGGCCCTTGGCCCCGTGAGAGGGCACGGGGCGGCCATCCTCCGCGCTCAATTTCGGATCGAAAATCAACAGGGCGCTGCTCTCCAGGCGGTAAACCAAAAAAATATTCGGATTCGCGGTAGAGGGATAACCCCAATACATCGCTGTAAAAATTTTTGGCCGCATTCAAGTCCTCGGCATAGAGCACGGTTTCGAATATGCGATCTGCTTTCATTTAACCGAATGATAATCCTCCAGAAATAAACCACGGATTGCACGGATTGACACGGATAAAGGGCGCCGATGGCGCCAATTAGGAATTGGGGTGAGTAGCCAGAATAAACTGTAGGAGGGGGTTTATCCCCTGATTACGGTGAGGACGTTTTTTGGGATCGCGGCGTAAAGCCGCTCCTACAGTTGGGAAAAGTGTCTGGGCCGTACCCAGGGGGTCCGGTGTGGTGGGGGACAGGAATGTCCCCCCTCCGTTAATTCCTGTTCCGGCGAAGCCGGATCCCTTGGCGTCCTTGGCGATCTTTGCGAGAGGCCATTTTCTGCTTTTCTCTGTGCTCTCTGTGGTTAGTTTTCCTTCGCGTTCTTGGCTTGCCCCGGGAATTGGCGATTCCAATAGTGGATCGGGTATGGGGAACAGGATCTACACGCGGGCGGGGGACAAGGGAAAGACGGGGCTGTTGAGTGGAGAGCGTGTGGACAAGGACGATATCCGGATCGAGTGCAACGGGCATATGGACGAGGTGGCCAGCACCATCGGTCTGCTGCGCACCAGGATTGTGGCCGATCACGACTGGCAAACACGGATTGCACCGCATTCAGGTAAGTTTTGATGAATGCCATGTCCCACATTGCCATTTCCGGAAACGCGGCAAGGCAACCCACCGTTCCTCTCCCCACGGAAGAGGCCGCTTTCCTGGAAGGGTGGATGGACAAAATCGAAGCGTCGTTGTCCTCACAATCCGAGTTCTTCCTGGTGCCGGGAGGTACCGAGGCGGCGGCCTTATGCCATGTCATACGCACGCAGGTACGCCGGGCGGAACGGCGCCTGCATACACTTAACCGGCAATCGCCGATGGACCCAAGCATTCTAAGGATGATGAACCGGCTGTCTGACCTTTTCTACACGTTGTCCCGGGAGGAACTGGAACGGAGAGGAGTGGATGAGGAAAGGTGGAGATTATTCAGAACTCGGGGCAAATGACCATGGCCCCCATATCTACGACAGTCGCTGCTCGCAGGCGAGCCGCTTGGCTGGTCGCGGGCCTGCTGGCGTGTTTTGCCGGATGCTCGAAGAAAACCGAAGAACCTCTGGTCTTGAAAAAGGACGAGGTGGTCCGGTTTCCCGAGACGTTTCATCCCGAAATCCTTGGGATGGGCCAGTCCGAACGTCTGCGCTGGATGCCATGCCACCGCTCACAACGATTGGCTGGAAAAGTCACCATGCCATTGCCAACCGGCTCATCGACCCGCAAAAAGAACAGGAGGCCTTCTCCCATTCAGAGGTGACGGATGAGGGAGATGTGCAATACCGTTTGAGCGAGGGGGAGGGGGCATTTGCCATCGTGGAGCAGAATGCGCCTTCCGCAATGCCCAAGGGTCACGATTCGCCCGTCATAGGAGTGATCGGAGAGACTCCCATCCGCCAGTATCTGGTGCCCACTGACAAGGGGAGATTTCAGACCCAGGCAATGACCTGGGATCCCGCGAAGAAGGAATGGTTCAACGTATTCGGGGATGAGAACCGTCGCCCGACCGAGTGGGGCCACTGGACCCAGCAGGGCATGAACTGGAACGCCAATTGCGCCTGGTGCCACATGACGGATTTCCGGAAAAACTATGCCATGTCGGAGGACACCTATCACAGTACCTGGCTGGCCCAAAGCGTGACCTGCGTGCAGTGCCATGCCGGCATGGAGGAGCACGTGGAGTCAGCC
>CBDBFA010000004.1:0-80945 GCA_965204545.1 Opitutales bacterium
CGTAAACGGTAGTTACGGCATCCTTGCCGCGCCTGAAAATTTCTCATGCCACAATCCGGTTTTCTCTCGGCCGGGCTATTGATTCCCCTTTTACCGGGGGTGGTAAAAAAGGGGTAACCCCTGAATTGAACTGCAAAGCAGTTCCACTCCAGAGCCCAGCGTCGCGAAGCGCACGCTGGGGTACCATTCGCCCATAATAACGAACCCCAACGGGGTTCCACATCTCATTTCCTTCCTTTGCGTTTCTTGGCGTGCTTCTTGACCTGCGCCGTGCCGTGGGTAGCGTTGCGAAACACGGTTGCGAGAGAAACAAGCACCCAGAACTCGGCATCCAGAATACTATGAGCCTGAAAATTTACGAAATGGAACACAGTCCTTATTGCATACCGATCACCCAGGCGTTGACCGCCTTGGGAGTCGATTTCGATCAGGTGGCCGTTCCGAATTGGGATCGTAGCGCTGTCATCCAAGCGACCAAGGGTGGTTACTATCAAGTGCCCGTCCTCGAACACGGGGATCGAGTCATTTTCGAGAGCAGCGACAGGAGCCTCGATATCGCCCAATATATCGATAATGAATTTGCTGATGGGCGGCTTTTCCCATCGGAAACTTCAGGTCTGCAGGAGATCTTGGTGGAACACATCGAAAACGAATTAGAGAGTTATACTTTTCGACTCTGTGACATCCATTACTTGCCGGCCATTGATGATCTGGTCGGCAGGACCATGTCCGTACGGCATAAGGAACGTCGATTCGGTCGCGATTGTATAGATCGCTGGCGGGCTGATAAAATGAACCTCAAGGCGGAACTCGACCGGCTCCTGGCCCGATTCGACCAAACCCTACGACACCGGGAATTTCTGTTGGGCACGGTTCCGCAGTACGTTGATTTTGCGCTCTTGGGTGTAATCGGGAACTATACCTACCGAGGCTACAATAAACTGTCGGAGGATCAGAAGGCCCTTGCCGCCTGGGTGGAGCGGATCCGGGATTATCGTTACACCTAGAGCTGACTTCCTCTCGCCAAACTCGAAGAAAGACCCAGAGGCGCAAGGGCAGTAGGAGCACTCCGGCGCCGCCTCCCTCTTACAGTTTGGTGTGTCCCCAAACCCCGTTTTCGGGGACAGAAATGTCCCCGCTCCTGTACCAATTCCCATCCGCGTTTATCCCTGAAATCTGTGGTTTCATTCCTAATTCGTAACTACTCAGATGGTTTTTTGGCTGACAACGACGAACGGCAGAGCAGGGATGCTCTTGCCCTACCACGCTTGAATTTATTGGTAGGGGGACTGCGTCTTCGCAACGCCGCTTTTGAATCTTTATCATTCAATAGGTAAGAACTCCCATTTTTTGAGGACTTAAGAACAGCGTTCCGAAAAAATACCCGCCGACCGTGGGTATTCAAAAGTCATCGCAACCAGCTCGGCGCAGGTAGACGCCGGATACGAATCCTCAATGAAGTCCTGAGTAGTTACCCTCATTCCTAATTGGCACCGCAGGCGCCTACTTTGTGCCTTTGTGCCTCTGTGCCTTTGCGCCTTTCTTAGTCAGTCTTTCCTTCAGCTCCTTCCAATAAGCGAGCCGTTCCGCAATAAATTTTTCCCGCCCGGAACTACCTGGAGTATAGAATTGCTTGTTCTCCAGCAGGTAATCCTGTCCTGAAATGGCTTCGGGATACTGGTGGCTGTAGAGGTAACCCTTGCCCAGTTTCAAGGCCTTGGCCGCCTTGCCGTGGCTATCCTTCAACCAGTTGGGGACATCCTGTAGGGGCCGGTTGGCGATTTCACGTTTCACTTTGGCTAAAGCGGCTGTGGTGGTATTGCTCTTCGGGGCTGTGGCCAGGTAAATGACGGCATGGGCCAAATTCAGTTCGCACTCCGGCTGGCCGATGAATTCGCAAGCTTCTTTGGCTGCTACCGCCATTGGAAGAGCCATCGGATCTGCCAGCCCCACGTCCTCACTGGCCAAAATTATCAACCTCCTGGCTATGAATCTCGGGTCTTCCCCTCCTGCCAGCATTTTGGCCATCCAGTACAAGGCCGCGTCCGGATCACCTCCCCGCATGCTCTTTATCAGGGCGGAAGCCGTATTGTAGTGTTCATCTTCATCGGAATCGTAGCGGATTTGACGTTCCTGGGCAAAAGCTTCCAGATCGGCTGAGGTGAGATCATGCCCCGGGTCCACACTCAGGACCAGGACTTCCAAGGCATTCAAGGCGCGCCGCAAATCCCCGTCACACAGGCGGGCCAGGAACTTCAGCGCCCCCTCATCCGCTTTTACTCCCGTGGCGCCCAAACCCCGCGATTCATCCTTCAATGCGCGCCTCAAGGCCAGAATCACCTCACCTTTGGTCAAGGGTTCGAGATGGAAGAGATGACTGCGGCTCAAAAGTGGAGCTATGATGTAAAACCCGGGATTGTGAGTGGTGGCGCCTATCAAACGGATATTTCCCTCTTCTACATCAGGAAGCAGGAGATCCTGCTGCGCTTTATTGAAGCGGTGGAGTTCGTCGATAAACAATACGGTGCGACTGGATGGATGCCGGCGGGCATCGTTCAACTGCTGCCGAAGCTCCGCCACATTGGACATTACCGCGTTTATCCGCACGAATCGACTCCGGGTCGTCGCGGCGATGACATGGGCAAAGGAGGTCTTGCCGGAACCGGGAGGTCCCCAAAAAAGCAGACTGCCGAACCGGTCCGTTTCGATGAGCTTGCGCAACAATGATTGGGGCCTGAGCAAGTGTTGCTGGCCGATTATATCCTCCAACGCAAGCGGACGCATGCGTGCGGCCAAAGGTTTGACAGCCGGGTTATTCCCATCCGGTGGTTGCGGATCAAAGAGGAAGGACTGAAACGAATCGGCCATTCTCACCCATTTCTAACCGGGCAAAAACGCCGCTGCAAACCAAACTTGAACCGTCCCCAAAACAGAAAGTGTTTTACAACCGGAACTTTATTCGGCCATCTCTTGCCGGAGATCCATGGCCGCCCCCTCCTATAGGACCCCCTTGTTGTGGATCCTGCTCCCCTCCATTGCCGGTTACACCCTGGGACATCATCTGCCCGAAATCGCGCCCCTGATTCCCCTTTCATTCGGAGTTGCCGCCTTGGGGGGAGCCGCCTGGTCCCTTCGTCTCCGAGGGAAAAGCGCTCTGCTCCCAATTTGGACGATTGCCTTCATTTTGGGGATGCTCTCAGTTTCCCTGGCCTACTTCCAGAAAGTCAACCACACCCCGGAGGCCTGGACTCAACTGCCGCAACGGGAAGCTGTTCTCGCCCTGAAGGTAAAACGCCTCTACGACGGGGGCGATCCCGAACTGGCCAGAGGGATCGCTGAGATAACCGGGGCTCAGCCTCACTTGACCGACCTGGTCGGGCGCAAGGTCTACTTCTCCACCCGGCACGAGAGTCAATTTATCTACCGCGGTTCCCGGTTAAAGGCCCGTGGCGTATTGCGCTACCTTCCATCGGGCGAAATCTCCTCTTCTTTTGAAAAAGGTCTTCTCAACCAGAATATACCACTGATTTTCAGGCGAGCCTCCCTCCTCGAACCTCCTGAAAATGGAACGGTCAAGGAAATCCTCACAGCCCGTCTCAGGGCAGGGTGCCTTCATCTTTTGGGTAGGGGCATCGAAAATTATCCGGAGTCGATTGCCGTATTTCGCGCCATGATGCTGGGGATGAAGGGCGAATTGAAAACCGAGAATAAACAGCTCTTTCTCAAGACAGGCACCCTGCATCTGTTCGCCATCAGTGGACTTCACGTGGGAATCGTCGCCCTTTGCCTGGCCGGGATACTCAACCTCCTGAGAGTCCCGGCCAAGGTGTCCGTAGTAATTGGATTGACCCTGGTCTACGTATACGTGGAAATCACCGGGGCCAATCCATCTGCGGTGAGAGCCTTCGCCATGACCGCCTTCTTTTGGGCGGGCAACTCAATGGCCCGTCAAATGCCACCCTTCCAGGCCCTGGCCGCTTCGGCCGTAATCGTGTTGCTGCTACAACCCTCCCAATTGTTCTCCCCGGGGTTTCAACTCTCCTATTCCGTGGTCACGGGAATCCTCCTTTGGGGCATGCCCCTGCATCGGATGGCGCGGGACCGCCTTTACACCGCTCAACCCCTGAAGAGTCGCTTCCAAAGCAAGGCGCAAAACCTGCTACTCAAATTTCTGGAAGTCATCCTGGGCGCCCTGATTATCAGCCTTGCCGCCTTTTTGGCCAGCGCCCCCTTGAGCATCCTCTATTTTGGCATTTTCCCTCCCCCGGCTATTTTGTTGAACCTGCTCCTGGTTCCGGTTGCCACCTTGGTGATCGTTTCGGGGATGTTGTCGCTCATCTTCGGTCTGATTGGGTTGGAGTTGCTCAGCGTCTTCTTCAACCACGGTCCCCTGACCCTCATCATCCTGACCGAAAAGATGTTGGAAAGCCTGGTCGACATACCGGGTTTCTATTTCGAAATACGCTGGACCCACGAACCTTTGGGATTCCTGACCCTTTTAATTTACCTGGGCTCGATCCTTTGCGGCCATTCCTTGCGCCTGCCGAAACCAAAATTGTTGGCCATACCCGTCGCCTCCCTGGCAATTATGCTTTGCATCAACGCCCTCAGCCTTCAACTATGATCGTCCCTATCATGAAATCCGCTTACGAACTGGCCATGGAGCGACTCAAAAACTCCGACCCATCCGAAACGATCCAACTCACCGATGATCAAAAAGAGGAGTTGGCCGATATCGACAACAAGTACAAGGCGAAGATTGCCGCACAAAGGATCTCCTTCGATCAAAAGATAAACCAAGCCCAATCGGGTGGAGATTTTTCCAAGGTGGCCACTTTGCGGGAAGAATTGAGATCGACCCTGAAAAAATTGGAAGGCGACCGCGAATCGGCCAAAAACCTTGTCCGCGAAGGGAAACAGTTCAGGGGTTAACCCGGCACAGCAGTGCCGGGTAGTGTTCAGAGTTCAATGATCAGTGTTCATTTGGCCCCAATCGTGAAATTGGGCCACAGGAGCCTTTTGTGGTTCCTCCTTCTTCTTAGCGTTCTTGGCGAGCTTTGCGAGAGTCTCCGTGTGACGTGTTCCGGTTGCGCTTGTATACAAGTCGTTTGAAGTCCTTCAAGGAGAATGGATCGAGGATTATTACAAAATCCTTGCTTACATCAAGGGAGCGAACGATTTTACCCGACTCCCACATTTTTTTGTCCCATGCCGCCAATTCCCCTGTGGGTTGTTTAACCATTAGCTGAATTTGGGGGAAGGACAACAATTTTTCGCCGGGTTGTCTGGTCTTGGGACGCGGATTGCGCCAAGCCCGGTAGAGTTGGGGAATCGGTTTTTCAGGAGATGCATCCGGAATTACTTCTTTTGCCTTGAAAGCCTTGCCCTCCAGCTCACTTCTTTGCGGATCCTCCGGCTTCAACTTTTCCACCTCCCCCTTGGCCGGAATCCCGGTCAGGCACAGGACCGCTATGCAAAAATACCACCTCATTAGCCCGTATTTCTCTCAGAATCGGTAGCGAGCAAACGAAGTCCGAGCACTGGCGTCGGTGGACCCGCCTTCGCCAAAAGTCTACCGGGTGGTGGGAGACAGGAATGTCCCCCCTCCGTTATTATAACCGTGCCCATCCGTGTAACGTGTCCTGCCCTAGCCCTTGGGCAAAGCGGGATCCGTGGTTCATCTTCTTTCCAATTCCACATTGGCATCCTCGGCGCTTCCCCTCCCCCATTCCATCACTCCTCCATTCCATCATTCCATCACTCCTCCTCATTCCTCATTCCTAATTGGCGCCCCCAGGCGCCTTTACTCCGGTTCGGCCGTTCCCTCGGTCACCCAATTACGCGCTTCCGGAACGTACTCATAATACTTGTGCAAGACCTTGCTCAAATGCTCGGCATAACGAAAGTGGGCCCCCATTCCAGTGCGCAATTCGGCCTCATAAACAAATTTGTCTGCCTGGGTAGTATGCTCGAAGGGTGTCTGTGAACCCAGCAATAACCCATAGACATAGGCGGGGGACTTACCTTTCATCAGGGTGTGGAGGAGTTCCTTATGCCGGTGCAAAAGGTCGGAGTAGTCGCGGGGGTCAATCTCCGGAGGCAGGTAAAACCCATTTTGGATGAGCGGGGTGAACCTGTGCCCGGTACGGTGACGGTTCAAGTCGCGGAGTTCTGCAATGGCCATGTTATTCCAGGCAAAACCTACCCGCATGCGCCGAATAGCCGTGCCACAACGGCCATAGCGGTTGGGGCGGTGCTTCAAGGCTTCCTCGATACTTTGCCCTTCAGGCAAGAATTCAGGGGTCTCCGCATCTGTTTTCACCCACACCTGATCAGGGCGATTTTCAATGGAAAGGGTCTCTTGGCCCAATTTCAGACTGTATTCCAATTCCTGCCGCGCCTGCTCCCGGTAAGAAAATTCGGAATGACTGTGCTTTACCAAACGTGGAGAAAACTTGGTCAATTCACCCCGTAAAGCCTCGGCACAACGGTGGGCCTCCCTCTGGGGAAGCGATTCGATGTGCTTTATGGTCTCCGTCCACATGCGGGAACTCATGACCAACGCCAGGTTGGTTTTTGTGGCGAAGGGAATAAAATAGCGCGCCCGATCCAGGGCGTAATTTTTGCGAATCCGCTTTTTCACCAGGGGCTTGGCCTTAACCGGATAACGAACCTTTTCCGGATGGGCTTCAGCCAAGGCTTCAAGCCGGTTGTATTCCCGGAAGTAAGCCTTGAAACAATCTAACATCAAGGAACGCCAGTCGGCGGCGAGGGCGGACGGAATCCCCAAGATCTCCGGTTCAGGAAGACCGCTTTCCTTCAAGCTGATGTAACGGGTGCTGGATTCCTGCCCATCCGCCATCTGCGCTATCTCGAACAACTTGTAGGCCAACCACATGGATACGTCGTCAATGGCCATCGCGATACCGCCGGTCAGACCGGCGATGGAGGCGTGGCCGTAATCGACAAACTTCAAAATGCGGTCAATCGAGGCCCCCGGTTTATCCAGATCGACTTTCTTGAGAATATTCTCCAGCCCGATATTGCTGCGTGAATAGCGGGCAAGAACGGAGGCCAGCAATTCGGGTGTCAGTTTTGGATTGTCTTTGGCGGCGTTAGGTGAAACCAGGGCGATTCCGGTGACTTTCATGAAACGCTTTTCAGCCTAGAAGTTCGCCTCTCCAGTGCGAGCACATTTCCTGGTTTCTCGATTCCGCCCCAGCACCCAGCCTCGCGCATCCAGGAATTGACTCTCGCAAAGATTCTGAGGTAAAAACATGGATTAACAGGATGCACAGGATTTTAATTTAAACAACGCTTCGCTTGATGCCTGCGGCAACAGGATGGAGCTACGCTCCAACAGGAAATCATTAAAAACTTCTGTTCCGGCGAAGCCGGATTTCTTAGCGTTTCTCAGCGCTCTTTGCGAGAGTCCATTTCTCTCACTCAGTACCTCAGAATCTAAGCATCTAAGTACCTCTTACCCATTCCTCATTCCTAATTCCTAATTCTTAATTGGCGCCAACGGCGCCTTTCGTGCGTTTTGTGGTTCCCAATTCCTCATTCCTCATTCCTAATTCCTCATTGACGCCAACGGCCCCTCCCTCCCCCTTAAAAAATGAATCCCAGGTGAACCGATGAATCTCAAACCACTGCTCTTCTCCGTCACCCTTGCTGTGGCAGCCTTCAGCCCATCAATCTGGGGTGGACCCCAATCTACCATCAATATGAAATCCTTTGGCCAGACCGAAAACGGCACGGAAACTTTCCTCTACACCTTGACCAACACCAACGGCTTGAAAGCGGACATCACCAATTATGGAGGAACCGTAGTTCGCCTGATAGTTCCCGACCGTGACGGCAACATGAACGACGTGGTACTGGGCTACAACACCTTGGCCGAATACTTGTTGGAGACGCCTTACTTCGGATCCATCATCGGTCGGGTGGGAAACCGCATCGCCAATGGGAGTTTCGAGCTCAACGACAAATCCTATGACTTGGTCACCAACAACTTTCCCGCCGATATGCCATGCCACCTCCACGGCGGAACGGTGGGATACGATAAAGTGGTTTGGGAAGCTGAGCCGTTTATAGAAGACAATACCCCGGGCCTGAAGCTTCATTATCTCAGCCGGGATGGGGAGGAAGGGTATCCCGGAAATCTGGACGTCACGGTGTGGTACCGCCTGACCAACGACAATTCTCTCAAAATCGACTACTTGGCCACTACCGATGCGGCCACTCCGGTCAACCTGACCAACCACTCCTATTTCAACCTGAGGGGAGAAGGCAATGGTGATATTCTCAGCCATGTTATGACGCTTGACGCGGCCCATTATACTCCCGTAACCGCAGGCCTCATTCCCAACGGTGAAATCGCGCCGGTAGAAGGGACACCCTTCGATTTCACCACCCCCCACCCCATTGGTGAACGGATAGACGCCGATTATGAGCAGATAAAATTCGGCGGAGGATACGACCACAATTGGGTCCTCGACAACCAGGATGGCGAATTGGCCTTGGCCGCTACCGCATTCGAGCCCGACACGGGTCGTGTCATGGAGGTTTGGACCACCGAACCCGGCGTCCAGTTTTACTGTGGAAATTTCCTCGATGGATCCCTTATTGGAAAATCCGGCAGGCCTTACCCTCGCCGCAGTGGATTCTGTCTGGAAACGCAACACTATCCGGATTCGGTAAATCAGCCAAATTTCCCCAGCACCATTCTCAATCCGGGAGAAAAATACCAATCCATTACCCTATTCCGCTTCAGCGTCCGCTAAGGCCGGTAGGTCAAAACATTAAGGTGCTTGGGCAGTATTGTTTTTATTGATTGCTTGTAACTACTCAGGACCTCATTGAGGATTCGTATCCGGCGTCTACCTGCGCCGAGTTGGTTGCGATGACTTTTGAATACCCACGGTCGGCGGGTATTTTTCGGAACGCTGTTCTTAAGTCCTCAAAAAATGGGAGTTCTTACCTGTTGAATGATAAAGATTCAAAAGCGGCGCTGCGAAGACGCAGTCCCCCTACCAATAAATTCAAGCGTGGTAGGGCAAGAGCATCCCTGCTCTGCCGTTCATCGTTGTCAGCCAAAAAACCATCTGAGTAGTTACGATTGCTTTTCCAAGCAAACTCAGAACCGGCGAATTATGGCCAAGCGGGCAGTGGAAAGCCTGTTTTCAACTTCGTAGGAAACGGGCCTTCTGGGAGTATCGGGACCGCAGCAAAGATTATTTCCGGAGCGATTTACGAGATAGGCGCTCTCGCCAAAATCCATGTACAATACCTCCAACCGCAGTGCCCAAACATCGGACAGTGCCCTTTCCAAGCCGGTTCCAATTACCCAGCCCAATTCCGTCGAATCCTCGCTGAAAGAATCGTCGGGATCCCAAATGGTACCGGAATCGATATCGGTTACCGAGTTGCCGATACCTGCAACAGCCAGTCCGGCAGTGGCAAAGACGGTTAGGCTACCAACCCCCTGTTCAATTCCTCCGCGCGCAGAAATGATCCAGGGAAATCCCGCTTCGGCAGTTTCATCCAAACCTTCGGGATCGAGCTTGTCGGTGGAGGCAGACACGTGAGTTATAACACCATCGAGTTCCATTCTCAGGTTCAGGCCACCGACATCGAATTTTCTCCCTACGAGGAAGCCGCCGGAAAAGCCCGTATCGTCGTACTTGGAAACCGTCCCGGGATTACCCCAGTCAGCAAAGCCATCGACATCCAATAACCGGTTCTTCATTAAACCGGGACCGATAAAGATCCCGGCATAATTGTGGGAGCGTACAGGACCTGTTTCTTTCTGCGTAGGATTTTCCAGCTGGCTGACGGCAAAAGCGGCATTCGGAATGACCAAAAAAGCCAAGAGAAAAACTGCTAAACTTCCCGGAAGTGGATTCCCTCTCCATATTTTCATCAAAACAAGAGTCACAATAGAACTGCTTACTTCTTTCCTGTGAGAGGTCAATCCGGGTTTTCCGGAAATAAGGATTCGGCATAACCTCCTCCATTTGGTTCCTCAACACTTCGACTTGTCTGGTTACCAATGTTTGATAGGTATGGGCTTGTACCGTGTAAACGGCTCCATCGCTGGCACCATCCGGGCAACTGCCTGCTACCCGGAACACAACAGCCACGCCATTGACTGCCTGGACATGGCCGGTGGCTCCGCTCCGGGCGAATACGAGAGAAATGCCCAACTTGCCGAGCTGAATGCGCTGAACGCCACACTGGCGGTCATCAAGTGGAAGAAAGTGAGAGGCTTTTATTGCGACCTGGAACGGGAACTCAACTGCGAGTACGTAATCGACGGCAACAGGCTGATCAATTCATACCGCCTCAGCGCGCCATTGGCGCCATAATCCGACATTTACGCCAATGGCTTTCGTGCATATTATAGGGTTATTTTACTCTAATGCGCTTCGGCCATCCAGGGACGTCGACGTCGAGGGGATCGCGTGTGTCAGGGTCCATGGGATGAAACTGGAAAGTGATATCGCGATTATCCTTGTCGAAGATGATCATGCCGTAACCGACAAATCCATCGGCTTTCGCAGCCACCGTAAGTTTGTTTCCAAAGCGATCGAAATGGTTGCCCGAGCCCGGCATCCCAGGAATTTCCCCACCTTTCGGTTCTTCCACAGGATTCCATACCCGGCCTTGACTCGATCCGAAAGGAGGAAGCGAATATTCCCAAAGACTGTCATTCCAGTCCTCAACGCCCTGTCGTAGGATGACTCCGTAGTGAAGGTCTCCGGAAATCAATACGGCCTTGGAGGGATTCAAGGCCCGGAGCGCATTATTCCGCGCAGATTGAGGCCAGCCGTTCGAATCCATGTCGCCGAATGTGCGTTGATAGTTCCCGACATTCACAAAAGGAGACTGATGCAATACGGCGGCAAGGCGCTTACTCCTGCCGACGCGCTTTGCCCATTGGCGGACGAATTTCTCCTGCGCTTCTCCCAGCAGATTCAGACCGGGCGCATCCAGGTTTCGCGTATCGAAGGCGGGATCCATGATCACTTCCAGGGTCGTATTCGGTTTATTGCTACGAGGGTCGTCGATCGCTTTTTCGAGAATGTCCGTGGGCGGTGATTTGAATTTACGATCTTCCAGGATTGCAAAGCTGACGCCCCCATATTCCAGGGAAGTAAAGTATGCGTATATTCCGGCATTCCCCCAGGGACCCGGGTTTACGGGGTCGGGCAGGTGCCACATTTGCGCGCGCTCTACGGCATTTACCCATTTCGGATACAGGTATCCACCCGTGGTACGGTCTCCGGTCATGCGCCTTCCCCCATCGCCCCAAAGGTCCCTGGCATAGACATCATGATCGTCGGTGACGATCACACAGGGCCGGTCCTTTAACAGGTCACGAAAGGTCAGGCCGAATTTCCGCCACTTCGCCAGGTAACTCTTCATGGCCGGCAATACATCCGCTTCAGTTTCCGCTTCAATCGTTTCACCGCCCGCATTGCTCTGGTAGAGTTGGTCACCGGCAAAGAAAACCAGATCGGGATTCTGAGCGATCATCTGCTCCACCGTTTTTCGAAAGGGAAACCGCTTGTCGTTCACGCAGGAGACTGCCATGAGTTTGAAATACTTCCGGGCAACCGGATCCGCCCGTATAGTCCCCTCGATCCGGCTGGCGCCACATTGGACCCGATAGGCACGATTGTTACCGGAATTCCAATTCTCGATACGGAACTCGGCTACCGTGGTCAGCGGGTCCACCTCAACCTCCGCAAACGTTTTCCAGCCCTCCCCAGAACTCAATTGCAACTTTGCCGAAGCCGAAGTCGGGTCCAAGGGATCGGCATCGGTATGAGCCGCAAGCTTAAGCGTGTTGTTGGCCACTCCATACTGAACCCACAGTATTTCAGGAGGATCGGATTCCGCGGCGATGGATGGGGAGACCCATTGAACAAGTATCGCAAAGAGCAGTGAAAACAGGGGAATGGGTTTCATGATTAAAGGGAATGTCTTTTATTTGATAAGCACTTCCCGATGCCTGGAAAATCGCGATACTCCATCGGGGCCTTCGACTTCAAGTAATACATTATGTTTGAAACTCGATTTGTCATATTTGTGGATCGGATTTTGTTCGTTTGATGTTTCACCGTCGCCAAAATGCCATGTCCACTTCGTTATGTTCCCGATGGATTCATCCTTGAAATAGACGAGTCGCCGACCCTCGTCGATGATTTTGAACGAAAACCTCGAATCGATTGCAGGGAGAAGGTCCTTTTCTATTGGCATCAAACGGAATGCGCAGAGATATGATGCGTCCTGAACGCTCATTCTATGACCAGCGAGGGTGGAATTACCCTTCCCGTCCTTTTTCCCGTTATCAAAATCAAGCACGGCCCAGGAGAGCCCGATGATCTGATTTTCGACCAGATTGGAGACAACTGCGCGCTCAGGGCCGTCATAGGGCGCATAGTCGAACGGAGTCACCCAGAATTCAAGGACGAGTTTTCCAGCTTCTCCAGGTTTGAAATTGTAATCGTAGGCCTGATGAGCCCAGGGGAACCAACCTATCCACGGATTACCGCCCCAGACCATGCACCACTGGTTGTTCACGGGTGGAGTGAAGATGTGATAGTTCTGAGCATGGACACCGCTGAAACGGAAATAGTTTTCCACCGGATCTTCGATCTGCGCATTGTGGATGAACTGTCCTCCGGATATGTCCGCATCGAGTGAAATCTCGAAAATATCGTTCTGGTAGCTGCGTTTTGCATCGAAACGTTCAAAATCCCAGAAGTCGTCATAGGCTTCATACAAGAAATAAAGGCGGTTCAGTCCCTTGACCCAGCCGACTTTCACCGAAATATCGAGGTCTTCAGGTTTGACAATTCCATCCTCATACCCGCCCTCAGTACCGTCGAGTTGGTCGGTGCGGTAGGTGTATTCCTCGCCGACTAAGTCCCAGTCAGTTGTCTTGCCGTCAATACGCGGAATGTGTTCCGGCGGGAACTGGAATACCTTGAACTCTTCATCGGAGCGTTCAAATGCCTGGGCGGCAATGGCTGTGAGCAGAAGAAGCAGGACGATCGTAAATGTACTTTTTTTCATGTGATAAATGCCTTTCGGTTGTTCAAATATGGATTCTCCGCCAACCTCCTGCAACCAGGCGCGGACACTCAGAATGACGGAAGAGTTCTGCTCAGCTCACGTATTCGGTCAGCCAACCCTGGAGGATCCCCAGGTCACGACGCATGGCAGCGACCACCTCCCTCTTGGGGATGGTAATTTCACGATGTCCTTTTTCAGCCCTGCCAAGCGGGTATTCGAAGTGCATGGAAATGGGGCCCGTAAGGCCCAATTTCTTAACCAGTTTGAAGTAAGCGGGAAAGTCGACCATACCTGTTCCCAGAGGTACGTGCCTTGCCCTCCATCCGTTTTCCTCCTTGAACCACCGAAAATCCTTGTTGGCGGTAAACTTGATATAGTCCTTCAGCAAGCGGAGGCCGAGTGACCAGGCGGTGCCGCCTTCTTGTGTAGCGTGTTTAACGTCGTATTGACACCCTATCCACCTGGGGTTGAGACCTTTTAACAGGTGCCAGAGGTCCCATACGGGGGCGCCAACCCGGGTCCCGGAGTGATTCTGGTAAGCCCCGTGTATGTTGTGCTTCTCGTTCAGACCCGCGAGCCGTTCCATGGTGACGCGGTGGTTTCGAAGGTTCTCCTCTATTGAAATGGAATGGTCGTAACCGAAAGATCCCATCCGGTAGTACTTTACGCCCAGATCGCTGGCTGTTTTGAGAATCTTTTCGGTGTGCACGTCATCCGGGTTGTTTATACGGGTGGTGATAGTGTAGACCTTGATTCCAGCTCGCTCGACCGCCTGGACGGCCTTGGGCATATCGCGTTCCACATTTTCCGGCAACACATGACCCCCGGGCCGGACCGTGAGGGCCACTCCGTCAAACCCGATATCGGCAGCCGTTCGGGCCATGTCGGCGTAATCCAGAAATTGCAGATGCTTCGAAAATACACAGACCTTGATCTTTTCCGATGCCTTGTTGCGGACTGCCCCGGTCAATGCACTGCCCAGGGACAAGGAGGCCGCCGTGGCGGCCATCCCAGTTACAAATTGCTTTCGGCTCAATTTATTCATGGTTTAAATAGAAGTAAAATTCCCCTCGCCTTTAAAGACGCCATACCACGAGTAACTGAGCCACACTTTCATCCCGTCTTGTTCCGAGCTTGTTGACCCAGTATTGATACTCAATCCCGACCAGGAGCTTTTGGGGCTCTCCGGCCATGGCCTTGCCCAGATCCCATTGAAACTGCGGTTGTGCAAGAAACCAACCCTCCTCCACCTGACCGAGTTCGTTTTCACGGCTGGCCACGTACTCGGCATGGCCGACGATGGCGAAAGACTGACGGCCAAGGTCGAAGGGCAAGGCCCAACTGACGTCGAACATGAAGCCATTGTCGGTTTTGGGAGCTCCGCCTCCCACAAGGCCGGAGTTGTCGTCTATATAGGCCGTCAGGTCCGTATTTAAAAACAGGAATCCCGGCAGGTCCCAGGAAACCCGCAGGCCGGGCAGGTACTTCACGAGCTTGGCATCACCACCGGCGTTGACCCCGCCGATCAAAGCCAAATCCCGTATGGCGCCGAGATGTATTTCCTTTTTCCACAGCTTCCCCAGGCTCAAGGTGGGATACCACTCGGAATAGAAATCTCGGTCGTTGAAGCCGTCGCTTGCGCCGTCGTCAAGGTAGTCGATAAAGAAGAAACTGTCACCGTATTTCCATTCTGAAAATTGTTGCACGGTAAATACGACGGTTTGGTGCTCGGTTCCGGAGAATGGATTCGTGTGTTGGCCGTACTGCAGGTGAAACTCGGTTTGGGCCGGCATAGTGGTCCTGGCAGCCAGCAACGCCATTACTACAATGCCGAGGCATGTTGCATTCAGGGATTCGGCGGGACGCCACTTCAGGTTTCGGTCCATACCGCGAGTTCGTAACCGTCGGGATCTGTAAAATGGAATCTTTGGCCGCCTGGGAATTCGAATACGGGTTTCGTAACATTGCCTCCGGCCGCTTCGATGCGACGCGCGAGTTCGGCTAAATCGTTGGCGTAGAGGACGACGAGTGGACCCCCTGGAGCAACCGTTTCGCTCCTATCAAATCCACCTTTCATATGGCCGTCAAAGAATTCGCAGTAATCGGGTCCGTAATCGGTAAAAGTCCAACCAAATGCTTTGCCGTAAAATTCCTTTGATCTGCTGATGTGGGCGACACGGAACTCGATGTAGTCAATGCGACGGTCCTGGCGTGGCTTTTCCATACGCCCCATTACTTTTCTTTCCCATCAGCAATTGACAAGGCCAATAACTCCACATGGAAGGATGGAAAGTTGTAAGTAATAACCAATGCCTATTCGTGACCAGCCTCGGCCATCATCACCAACGAGGGCAACATGAACAGGATGAACAGACCCGAGAAGATGAGCCCACCGACCATGCTGACCACGAACGGCACCAGAAACATCAGTTCGTCGCTACGCTCATAAAGCAATGGCGCCAGGGCCAGAATCGTCGTAAGGCTGGTCAGAAATACCGCCCGGAACCTTTGGCGGGTTGCGGCCGATGCAGCAGCTATGGCAGGCAGCATCTTATTCTCGCGACGCAGTTGATTGTAGCGATCCATGAGAACGAGGGAATCATTCACGATCACACCTCCGACGCCGATTACCCCAAAGAGAGACATGAATCCAAAATCCCATCCCAGGATCCAGTGACCAATGACACCACCGGCAAACGCCACCGGAATCCCCAAGACGGCAATCAAGGGCTTCCAGTAACTGCGCAGGAAGGCGGCGGTGAGAACATAGATCGCGATCAAAGCCAGGGGAACGAGAAGGCTAAGCGTCCTCAATGTGGATTTCTCCTCGCGGGCGCTGCCATCCGGCTCGATAACGAGACCGGAGAAGCGTTCAATTAGTCCGGGAATTATTCTCGTTCCAATCACGCGCCTCGCCTGCAGAGGGGTGATGACGGCGGCATCGGCCTCTGCATTTACACGAGCGGTTTGTTTCCCATCAATGTTGATGGACGTCGAGAAACCGCGCCTCTCGATCAAATTGGCCACGGAGTATAAGGGAATTTCTCCACCCGATGCAGGGATTCCTGCCTTTGTCCTCGCATCCCTACCAGCCGGACGATGGATACGTTCCCTGGCAAGGTCCAACATACTGGTGCGTCGCTCTTTCGGGTATCGCACCACGACCTTGACTTCATCGTGGCCGCGTTGAATCCGCTGGACCTGGGTTCCGTGATAACTTGCCCGCAGTTGTGCTGCAATTGCGGCAGGGGACAGCCCGGAAGCCTTTCCTAACGGAGTCAGCTCGATTTCCAATTGCCGCTTACCCAGCGTCAAGCTGTCGGAAATCCCGTATATCCCCGGAATTTTTTCCATAAGGAAAGAAAACGCAGTGGTGGCCCGATTGAGGATATCGAGATCATCATGCTTAAGAGCGTAGGCAACGGCGGGTGCGGCACGCGAAACCCTAGTGTGGTACATGATGTTCTCCAGATTGGAAACGTCGCCCACGTTTTGACGCAATTTTCGTTCAATCTCCGGAATGGATGCTCCGCGAACCGGCATTTGGTTGAGATGCACCACTACGGAGGCCAGGTGGCTTCTGTTTGGCAATGTTGTGGCGGTCTGGGACATCAGGAGGTTTCCGACCAGAACGCTGGTTCCCTCGACCGGGGTTCCGTCACTTTGGTCATTCAATCCTTGCGCAGCTTCGACAAACCGCTCAGCAGTTGCCTGCGTGACATCAAAAGGGGTACCTATGGGAAGAACCAGGTCGATCTGAATGTCGTCGGAAACATTGGTCCCGGAGTCGAAGTAGATGACCCGCACGGAATCAAAGCGAATAAGGGCCAAGGAGAGAACTACAAGGATGAGTCCGCATACCGGGGCGAACCAAATGCGGCGCATGGACCAGGATACGGCGGGAATCACAACCTTGGCTCGCATGGTCAACAGCCGTTCCCGGGCACGCGCCTGGATATTGCTCAAGGGTGGAAGACTCCAGGGTTTTTTGTGTGACAGGTGGGCCGGCAAAATAAAGAAGGCCTCAATCAGCGATACCAGGAGGACGAAAATCGTCACATAAGGAAAAACCTTGACGATTTGCAGCCGCACCGGCGTTACGAAAAGAAAAGGGAGGAAGGCGATAATAGTGGTTATAGTGCCAATGGTAATGGGCCCGACCATGGCCCTGGCCCCGGAAACGGCTGCTTCGAGCGCCCCCTTACCGGACTCTCGTTGCGCAGCAATGCTCTCCCCGACGACCACTGCGTCATCCACTACGATGCCGACCAAAAGAAAAAAGGCAAAGATGGTTCCTAAATTCAGAGTGAGATTGGCCGGACCGAATAGCATCAAGGATCCAATGAAGGAAAGGGGAATTCCCACCGTGACCCAGGTGGCTATGCGCAGGTCGAACAAGAAAACCAGACAAAGAAAAACCAGGACGGCACCGATAATTGCATTTCGAATTATCAGGGAAATCCTATCGATGGCTTCGCCGGCACGATCGTTCCACAATTCGATCCTGATCCCTGTCGGGACCGAGTAATTCCCCAGTAGATTCCTTATATCCTCTGCCATCGTTACGATGGATTGTTCATTGGCGGCATCGACGCGAACCAGAACGGCCGGATCTCCGTCTACCCGTGTATAAATGTCCTCGTCCGCGAAACCGTCACGAATTACCGCCACGTCACCCAATGTCAGAACCGTCCCGTCGAGCCGGGTTATGAGCGGAATATCTGAGAATTCTTCCCCGTATTGCCTCTTGGACACGGTATGCAGGACCAATCCGCCTGCATCGGTGCGCAATTCCCCGGAGGTCAGGTTCAAGGAGGCCCTGCGCACGGCATCTGCAATACCGTTCATCGAGAGGCCATTTCGACGCAATTCCTCTTCGCTCAATTCGATCGCTATCTCCCGATCTCTTGTCCCCAGCAACGTCACAAGGGAAACGGAAGGCAATTCCAGCAAACTGTCCCGAAGCTGCTCCGCCGCGCTCCGCAAATCATTTTCGGTGGCGGAGGGAGATGAAACCGCCAACGTCATGACCTCGATCCCCAGCCGATTGTATTCAACTTCCGGCTGCTCCGCCGTGACCGGCGGAAAATTTTCGATCCGGTTCACGGCATCCTGAACGTCATTCAGGACGGAGTCCGCATCGGCAAAAGTTGCCAATTCGACAATCACTTCTCCCAAGCCTCCGTGGGCGGTTGCAACGACCCGCTCCACTCCTGGGAGACCGATAACCTGGTTCTCAACCCGGTTGACGATGTCTTCCTCGACCTCACGGGTTGAGGACCCGGGAGATTTAACTTGCACGGAAATGGTTCGAAGATCGAGCTCGGGATAGCTTTGAATGGGAAGGTTGGATCCGGCAATTATGCCTCCAACGATGAAGAACCCCATCAGCAGATTGGCGGCAATGGGATTTCCGGCGAAGTATGCGATCGGACCCTTTTTCACGGCAACTCCTGGTGTTTCAAGCTATCGGATGATTTAAGCGCCACGGAAGTATTTGGATGAATGGCACCGCGGAAAGGACCCATTTTTTGCATACTTCGCGATGGGGCCGGCCATCTACAACTGAGATTCGGCAAGGTCGACCTCCAATCCTTCTCTTGCTCCCGGCATAGAGCCGACTACAATTCCCTCGCCAGCGTCGAATGCCGCAACCACCAATCCTTCATTGGTTCGCCCAATTGCCAGCGGGGAAATCGAAGACAAGGCGCCGTCCTTTACGACCCAGACGGTGTCGTGCTCCTGCAAAACCGAATCCGGCAGGACGTAGACATTCTGGAACGGAGGCCCCTCGATTTCGATTTCCACAAAAGTCCCCGGTAGGGGCAGCGACTCCGCCGATTGATCTTCGGAGAAACGCAAGAACAAGGAGGCAAAACGCGTTTGTGGAGCGAGTACGGACGAAATACGCATGATTTCCGCCTCGTAAACGCCTGAACCCGTATACACCTGGGCAGTACGCCCAATGGCCGGTGCAAGATACTCCAAGTCTTCCACGTCGATGGGCGCGTCGATTTCCAGAGCATCGCTCCGATAGATGATGCCCATATTCGCTTGCGAACCAACCTCGTCCTGCTGGCCTACCAACTCGCCGACACCAACGTCCGAGGATATCACCCGACTGTCGTAGGGGAAAGAGATTTCAGTTCGTTCGAGGTCGAGTTCGGCCAATCTCAACGCCGCTCGAGCTCTTTTCAGTGTCCCTTCCGCGGTGGGACCACTCATCAAGGCCGCTAACCTGGCCTCTGCTTCCTCCACCATACCTGCGGCGGCTTCTACATTAAGTTCATATTCAGTGCGGTCGATCCGAACCAGGGGCTCGTCAGCCGCGAGAGTGCCGCCGTTCCTGAATTGCGGGGAGACCCATACCACGCGTCCTACCAATTCCGACCTTACCTTCACTCTTGCCTCCGTCTTGACGTTACCCGTCAATTTTACGGTGAGGCTCTGCGCCGTTGGAGTCGGATTGACAACGCTCACAACGGTGTTTCCGGACCCGGTTGCAGGTCTTGCAATGACGTCGGTTTCCATGCGTTCAGGAGCGCGGGCGAAATAGATCGCCAGCAACACCAATACCGCTACCAGGGCTAGTTGGGCATAGCCGAGCCCCTTGGGCCGACCCTTTCGATCTTTTTTTTCGGTCTTTTCGCTTGGCATGTCAGTTTCCGATTACCGGATAATTGAATTTTCCTTTTTGTCATGGATATTCACCTCTCATCTGTTGTAAAGATCTAAAACCCGGAAAGAGAAAATTGAGCACCCGGAAACTTGACATAGCGGCCGCTTGAACTGTGAATCGTGCAAGGCGGGATCAAGGTCCGCGACCTGTAAATTTCCTAATTCTTATCACTTGTTTAAAGTCCAAAACCAATAATTCCGTAGACAACTGGATCGAATTATGAGCCTCCATAAGTCCGATGAAGCTGTTGCCATCACCGGATACGCCTACCGCATGCCGGGGGGAATCAGCACCGACGACGACTTCTGGCGCTTGCTCAGCCAACGCGAGATCGTCCAAGAGCCCGTAACCGAACGCTACGGAAAAGGCTACCGGCCCATCGGCGACTTCTCCGGCCCAGGACGCTTCGCCAGTCCCTACGAAGGGCTGATCCGCGAGGATGGAGAAAAGAGCTTTGATCGCAGTCTCTTCGGGATGTCTCACCACGAAATGCTGTCAACCAATCCGCACGTGCGAATGCTGTTAACCTGCACTTGGGAGACCTGCGAGCGGGTTGGCTGGGATTTGCAGTCGCTACGCAACAGCCGAACGGGTGTGTTCATCGGCGCGCAAGTTCCAGCGACGTCCAACTGGCGTAGGCCGCTGGGGGCAACTGAGTTTTCCATCGCCAGTATCAGTGTGGCCATGTTGGCCAACCGTATCTCCTATCACTTCAACTTGATGGGGCCGTCGCTCGCTTGTTGCACGGCCTGTTCCGCCAGCCTGACCGCGTTGCACACGGCGATCAATGCACTGCGCTCCGGCGACTGCGACCAAGCCTTTGTCGGGTCGGCCAATTACCTTGGGTCGGCCCGGCTCAGCACAGGCTTTAATGCGTTGGGTGTGATCAGTCCGGACGGAAAGTGCCACTCCTTCGACGCGGAGGCCAATGGATACATGCGCTCGGAAGGAGCCTTTGTCTTTGCGCTCAAACCCCTGGCCGCGGCCGCACGGGACGGGGACCCCATCCACGCCGTAGTAGAGGCGACCGCGGTCAATTCGGCCGGAGCCGCCGACGGCAGCGCCGGCCTGGCACAGGGACGGTACATCACCGCCCCCACTCGTCACGCACAAGTCGAATTGATGCGGACGGCCTATGCCCGTGCGGGCCGCACGCCGCAGGAGTTCGATTATATCGAAGCCCATGCCACCGGCACCGTGGTGGGGGACCGTATGGAGGGCAACGCCATCGCCGAAGCTTTCGGAGGCGGCCAGCGCGACGTGCCGCTGCGGGTTTCGGGCGTCAAGAGCAATGTGGGGCACATGGAAGCTGCCGCGTTCAGTTGCGCCTTGCTCAAGGTCGTGCTGATGATGCAGCGGCGCACCTTCGCACCAGTGTCGAAGAATTACCTGGTACCGAATCCGGAGATCGACTTCGAAAGTTGCCCGATGCAGGTGCAGACCGACTGCGAGCCGTTCCCCGATCACCCAGTGGTGGTCGGCATCAATTCGTTCGGTTTTGGCGGGTCCAACGGGCACTGCGTGGTGCGGGAATACCGCCCCGATCAACCCCGGATCTGGTCAGTGCCGCTGGCGCCTAAGGCGGGCTACATGATCCCCCTGTCGGCGCGCACATCCGGCGCGCTGGAAAAGAGCGCGCAACAACTTGGGCAAACCCTCCGTGAGAAGGAGTTCGATCTCTATGCCCTGGCGGGCAACCTGAGCCGTCGCCGCACCCATTTCGCCGCTCGCACCTCCTTTGCGGTGCGCACCCAAAAGGAACTGATCGAGGCCTTGGACGCTTTCGCAAAAGCCCCTTCACCTGTCCCCACCGCAGAAGCTGGCGAACGCCGTGTGGCCATGGTGTTCGCCGGACAAGGCACCCAATGGGCGGGTTGCGGCCGCGCTCTCTACGATGCCGATCCCGTTTTTCGCCGCGTCATCGATGCTATTGAAGAACACTGGCGCGAACACTCGGACATCTCCTTGCGCGAAGCTTGCTTCTCCGCCCCCCAAGAAGCTCTTAATGAAGTCCGGCTGGCCCAGCCCGTCATTTTCTTGATTCAGTGCGGGCTGGTGGAATTGTTCAAGACCTGGGGAGTCTATCCGGACTGCGTGGTCGGTCACAGTTCCGGCGAGGTGGCCGCCGCTTATGCCAGCGGAGCGCTTTCCCTAAAGGAGGCGACAGGCCTGGTTTACCATCGCGCTACCTTGCAACAGCGCACGGCCGGTTCCGGTCGCATGCTGGCAATCGGGCTGGACCGGCCAGGCCTGGAGGAAATCCTCGAGGCGCTGTGTATTCCCTATCGTCCCGAGGAAGGACCGACCTCAGTGGAAATCGCCTGCGAGAACGCGCCGGCCAGCACCGTCATTTGCGGCAAGGAGACCGCTTTACAGCCCATCGTAGAAGAATTGGAGCGACACAACCTGCAGAACCGACTGATTCCGGGCAATATCGCCTTCCATTCCAGCGCCATGGATCCCATCAAGGACGATTCACTGGAGGCCTTATCCTTCCTCAACCGTGGCGGGTTTGAGGCCGACGTGCCCATGGTTTCCTCGGTGACCGGTGAGCAAACGGAGCGGCTGGACAGCGCCTACTGGTGGTCAAATATCCGCCAGCCCGTGCGATTCGCCGGGGCCATGGAAACCATCATGCGGGATTATCGGCCCGACGTCATTCTGGAAATAGCGCCGCACAGCGCACTGCAAACAACCATCTCCCAGTGTCTGGAAGGTAATGGTCAGGAAGCGGCCTGTATTCCGACGATCATGCGCGACACCGATGTCTGCCTCGGCTTCCAAGAATCCCTGGGAGCGCTATTCAGAGCTGGGGTGGAACTGGATTTCCCCGCGCAGTACCCGCGCCCTAATCCGATTGCCCATCTGCTGCCCGGCTATCCGCGCGACGATCAGACGGAGGCCGATGAGATGAGCGACGACGAGATGTTCCTCAATCTGGGCGAGTACGCCCACGGCCCACTAATCGGCCATCAGGTTCCGTGCGAACACCTGCTGTTTGAAGCGCGGCTGTCAGAGCGGGACTTTCCCTGGCTGGCTGAGCACCGCGTCCATCATGCCTCAATCATGCCGGCGGCTGGGTACATCGAACTGCTCCTGCAGACGTTCGAGGGCGTTCCACTGCATGTCGAAACGCTCGAATTCCTCCAGCCGTGTCCAATCCCCAGGACGCCGGTGCGGCTGCATACCGAGTTGTTTCCGGTCGCCAACGCGCCGGACGAATTCACTTTCACCATCTCATCCCGCTCCTACGAGACAGAGGCGCAGAGTGAATTGCACTCCCGCGGCAAGGTGCGCCTGGTGAGCGGCGACGAACCGGTGAACGTTCCGTTATGCTTGGCAGAAATCGACACCACGCCCTTCGAGCCATACTACTTCGTGGGCGAAAGCGATTTCTACGAGCGCGTGGATGCCAGCCTCGGCGAAACCTTCCAGTACGGTCCTTATTTCCAGAACATTCAGCGCGTTCTAGCCGACAACAGCACGGGCGACTATCTGTTCGACGTCGAGATGGATGAGCAGCTTTGGACGACTGGTCGCGAGGAAGGATACGTCGCCAACCCTGCGTTGCTCGATGGCGGGTTGCAGATCTTCCTCTATCATCTGCTGCGCGCGACGGACATCTTCGCCCTCCCGCAGCGCGCTACGGGTGTGACGTTTCTGCGTCCGCCGACCGGACCGCGCCTTACCTGCCACGTGAAGAAAGATCCGGATTGGGCGAACGTGAACGAACTGGGGCAGTTCACGGAACGGCGCGGCGAACGCTCCGGAGGCAGCATCCGTTTCTACGACGGTGACACGGGCGACCTGATTTTATGTATTGACGCATACATCTCCTTCAATTCCAACCCGCGCTGGAACGACCTGCCGCACAGCAAGCACATCGTCTCTTGGCAGCCCAAGTTCGTCGCCGAGGCCCAGTCTTTCCTGCACCGCCTGCCGGACGGCGAAATCGAGCCCGCGACGTTGATCGCCGCCCTCGAGCAGCCTGGCGACGGCGACCACAACGCCTGCCACGTCGTCGAGTTCGCGGGCGGACGCCCCCCTGAGCAAACCATTCTCAATCAATGCCTCGACTACCTCGGGAGCCCCGATGGGCAGACTGAGTTCTGGCTGGTCGGCGATACGCAGGAGCAGACCCGCGCCCACTACGACGCCTTCCACAGCCGCGATGCCGCCCTGCGTTTTGCCTGCCTCGATCTCGCCACAGAGCAAACACCGGAACTGGCTACCGGTCTGCTGCGGCCGCACGCCGCCGAAATTCTCTTGCTCCATGAAGACGCTGCGGAGTTGGGAGCGGAGCAATGGCGCTTGCTGCGCAGTGTAGCGGTCCCCGGCGGCCTGGCGCTGGTCGCACACGCCGGAGGCGAAGCAATCGAGCCGGACGCCGGCTGGACCACCGTGCGCACCGGCCAGCGCGCCACCCTGCTGCAGGCGCCACACACCGCCGCGGACACCCCTGAACCGCAACAACTACCCGGTCCCCGCTGGGTGATCGGCGAGCCGGACAGCCTGTCGGATCAGTGGCTGGCGCTCCTCGATTCGCCCGAGGTGTCCGCCATTCCCTATGCGGACTTGGCAGACGACCGCATCGGTACACTTGACGATTGGCCTGCGGCGGTAGACCTGAAAGCCATCGACATCTTCTGCGGCTCTGACCCACACGATCCGACCGGGGAAAAGTTGGCAGCAGGCCTGGTTGCTTTTGTCAAGGCGCTGATACCCTTCCGTGTGGCGCAGGCGCGCTGCCCCTGCCGCTTGACCGTGGTGACGCGCCGTGCCGTGTTAGAGGTGGAGGATCCGCGCGCGAGTACCGTGTGGGGAGCGGTCCGCAGCATAAGCCAGGAGATCGCCGCGGACGTAGGTACGGAGGCGCAAATTGATTTCCGGCTGGTCGATCTGGATGCCCCCGAGGACCTACAGACACTGGCCCGGCTCGGTACCTGCGACCTGCGCGAACGCGAGTTTGCAGTGCGTCACAACCAAGTATGGATGCCGCGACTGATCAGTATCCGGGAGCGGTCGCCGCTCGTGCCGGCAGACGAGAAACCCCCGTACCGGTTAACCTTGGACAATCCAGGGCAGATCGGCGGCCTACAGATGAAGACCTACCAACCCGCATCCCTGGGACCACACGACGTAGAGATCGACGTGGCGGCTGCGGCGCTCAATTTCCGCGACGTCATGGTTACGCTGGGGTTGCTACCGGCCCTGTCCTATGAACGCTCGGCACTGGGGCGCACAGTGGGGATGGAGGCCAGCGGAATCGTCCGTCGCGTCGGCCATGCCGTGCGCGCGTGTCGCGTCGGCGACACCGTGGCCTTTACCCAAGGTGGGTGCATCACCAATCGGGCCGTGGTCAACGAGCACCTCGTGTTCGCCAAACCCGCATCCCTGAGGATGGAGGAGGCTGCTTCGGTACTGTCGGTTTACGTCACCGCTTACTATTCGCTGATTCATCTTGCCCGCTTGCGCAAGGGCCAGCGCGTCCTCATCCACTCGGCCATGGGCGGAGTCGGCCAAGCGGCCATCGCCCTGGCCAAGCACGCTGGAGCGGAGATCTACGCCACGGCCGGCAGCGATAGGAAGCGCGAGCAACTGAGCGCCTTGGGCGTGCGCGCGGCGTTCGATTCACACAGCTTCGACTGGTACGGCGAACTGATGGCAGCGACCGGAGGTGAAGGAGTAGATGTGATACTGAACTCCCTGGCCGGCCGCCACATCACTCTGTGTCTGGAGGCGTTGCGGCCGGGTGGCTGGCACTGCGAGATCGGCAAGGTCGATATCTACTCGGACAACGCAATCAGCCTGAGCGTCTTCCGCAAGAATCTGCGCTTTGCAGCAATCGACATCGACCGCATGATGAGCGACGACCCGGTGCTGGCGCATGAGCTTTCGCAGAAGTGCATGAACCTGCTGGATAAAGGCGCCGTGCCTCCGTTGCCGATCACCTCCTTCCCCTACCGCGACTATGCCCAAGCGCTGCGCTTGATGACCACCGGCCAGCACACCGGTAAACTGGTTCTACAGGCGCCGGATAAACAGGGCGATCATTCACTCCCGATTGTCGATCTGCGACCATTCCTCGACCCGGACGCGACCTACTTGGTCACCGGCGGGATGGGCGGATTCGGCAAGCTGTTGCTGCCCTATCTGGCTTCCGCTGGCGCACGTCATCTCACCTTGTTGGACCGCGATCCGCAACGCCGCCGCAGTGTGGACTGGGTCCGGAAAACCAGCGCCCTGTGGTACCTCAAGGAAGAGGAAGAGATCGACATCGACATCGTCCCAGGCGATGTCTCCCAAGAGGCGGACGTTCGACGCTGTATCGCCGAGTTGCAGCGGCCGCTGAAGGGCGTATTCCACCTCGCGGGCACATTGGACGATTGCCTGCTGGCCGACCTGACGAACGAATCGCTGGCCAAGGTATTCGCCCCCAAAGCGCGCGGCGCCCTGAATCTTCATCTGGCGACGGCCGACTGTCCCCTCGACCACTTCGTGCTGTTTTCCTCCATCGCCTCGACGCTGGGCAACCCTGGACAGATCAATTACAGCGCCGCCAACGGGTTTGTGGATGGCCTCGCGGCCTTCCGCCGCCGCCAAGGGCTGCCCGCACTGTGCTACAATCTCGCCGCGGTCGCCGAGGCTGGCATGGCCTCGC
The DNA here is from genome assembly GCA_965204545.1 of Opitutales bacterium. Lineage (GTDB taxonomy): Bacteria > Verrucomicrobiota > Verrucomicrobiia > Opitutales > UBA2995 > JAABVD01. The sequence continues at coordinate 26,427 of CBDBFA010000004.1, forward strand.
GCAATCTGCACGTGCTGCGCTTAACGCGGTCTTCCGGCATCCCGCCGATCAGCGCTGATTTCGCCATTACCAACCTCGATTACGCCATGCGCAGCATGGACGACCGTGATCACCTGATAACCGCCCTGTTCGCCCGCCCACCATGGACGGTTGACTCGCCCGATTACATGCGCACCGGACGCATGCTCAGCAACCCGGACGCATTCGCGGTCGATACCGGCGGCCAACTCACGCTGGAAACCGTGGTGGATCAGATCGCCAGCAAGGTCGCCGAACTGTGCGGCCACGACGAAGGTGGCGTGGAGGAACCCTTGTCCAGCTTCGGACTCACGTCGATCTCGGTCGCCGAACTCGGAGGATTCATCCGCATGCAATTCAACTATCAGGTTAGCGCCCTCGAATTGATGACTACGGCCTCCTCGCTGTCGTTGGCCCAGGACATCATCCACGGCAAGAAGGATGTTGGGGAGGACCAAGCCGAGACGGATGCGACGGAATTAGAGGCTGACTCCCTGGCCGAGCGGCAGCGCACCCGCCGCGCACCATCGGTTTTTGCCAACGCGATTGATGAACACTTTCAGAAACGATAATAGAATGTTCAGAGGAGGACGTTGCCATGCCTAATGCTCTTCTGGTTTATCCGGAACACCCGCCAACCTACTGGGGAGGAAACTTTGCTCTGGAGATCGTGGGAATAAAGGCGGCCTTTCCACCACTGGGTCTGCTCACTATCGCCGCGATGTTTCCACCGGAATACGACCTCCGCGTCGTGGATATGAATGTCAAGCCCCTGGAGGACTCCGACCTGGAGTGGGCTGATATGGTATTTACATCCACCATGATCATTCAGCAAGTCTCTCTTCAGGCGGTTATCGAGCGATGTAATCAGGCTGGCGTTCCCGTGGTGGCCGGGGGACCCCACCCCACCACGTTTCACGATGAGATCGAAGGCGTAGAGCATTTTGTGCTGGACGAGGCGGAGGAGATCTTTCCCCAGTTTTTGCGAGACCTGGAGAACGGCACCGCCAAAGCCATCTATCGGGAGCCGCGCAAGCCGGATGTTACCCAGACGCCTCTCCCGCGGTTTGACCTCATCGATATGAAGAATTACGACATGATGGGCGTGCAGTTCTCGCGTGGATGTCCCTTCAACTGTGAATTCTGCGACATCACCAAGCTCTATGGTCGCGTGCCCCGAACCAAGACCCCCGATCAGTTGGTGAACGAGTTTGAATTGCTCTATCGACTAGGCTGGCGGGGACGGATTTTCCTGGTTGATGACAACTTCATCGGCAACAAGCGAGATGCCATGAATCTGCTGCCGGTGCTCGCCGATTGGCAAAGGGCACATAGGTATCCCTTTACCTTGACCACTGAAGCGAGTGTGAATCTCGCCCGAATGAATGAATTGATGGATGCTATGATCGAAGCGGGTTTCGATACCGTGTTTCTGGGCATTGAAACCCCCAATCCCAAGGCCTTGCTCAAAACCAAGAAACCACAGAATGTGAGCAGGCGGGAAGAGAATTTTCTCTTCAATGCGGTTCGAAAAATCCAGCGCAAAGGGATGCAGGTTCAGGGAGGATTCATCCTGGGTCTGGATGATGATGATGAGGGTGTTTTCGATGCCCAGATTGAGTTTATTCAGGCGGTGGGCATTCCCGTGGCCCCAATCTATATGCTGACTGCTGTGAAGGGCACGGATATGTACAATCGCCTGAAGTCGGAAAACCGGATTTTGGAAGTTCCCATCGGGGGTAATGCTATGGCCCTGAACTTCAAGCCGGAGATGGATCCCAAGGTATTGATTGAGGGATATCGACGCGTGACCGCCACGCTCTATGATCCGACGCTCGAGAACTATTTCAAGCGCTGCCTCACATTGTTTGAGCACCTCAAGCCAGTCCCACATCTGCTGAAACCGAGGAGTAAGAATGCGATTTATGCAGAGCTTATGGGTGTGCGCGGAAGGCTTTCAGCCAATCAAGTTCCCGCCTACATGAATTTCATCGCCAATGTGGCCAGGAATCATCCTCAAATGCTCTCGAAAGCGATCCGCCTGGCTGGCTTGGGCTACCACTTCCAAAAAATCACCTATCAGCAGGATGCTATCTATGGCTTTAAGGAATTTCTTGCGGCCGAGTTGGATATATTCAAGCAAGCACGAGTTCAGGATGGGGAAGAATTCAAGAACCAGAGGCAAGCATTGTTCACGCGGGTTCAGACGCGCTACGAATCGATACCCGATAAGTTTCGCTATAGTGAAGATGGAATTGAGCATGCTTTGGCGACCTTTCGATTTGCCGTGAATGCACAGGGGGAAAGGATGAAGGCAGGAGGATGAAAAGGGAGAATAACCACAGAGAGGGAGAGAGTACCAGGGAATCCAAGCAACTCTTCAAAATTCCTGTTGGCACGCAGTACCATCCTGTTGCCGCCCTGTCACGCCGTAGCCTTGGGCCTAGGCGAAAGGCATCAAGCGAAGCGTTGTTTAATAAAAAATCCACTTTTTCATGATTTTAAGTAAAGGAAACATGACCGAAAAAACCGTTGCCGACACGGCGGTGGCCCCGCTTGTTGGATCTTTGCCCCCGCATTGCCAAAGAGACATCGATTCCCTTCGCCGATTCGTCCATACAACTGTCAGCCAAGAGTCGCCGGCCGATCCGGTGTCCCCGGTTGATTTTCGGGAGGTCTTGCTGACCGGTGTGACCGGATTCATAGGTCGTTTCCTCCTGCGCGACCTTTTGCAACAGAATGCCGATCTGATAGTGCGCTGCGTCGTCCGGGCCGACCATGCAGAACACGGGTTCGAGCGCCTGCGCGATGCTCTGCAACAAGCCGATATCTGGGATGAGGAGTTTGCACCGCGCATCCGCATTGTAATCGGCGACATCGGCCAAGCCCGATTCGGTCTGAGCAATGCGGATTTCAGCGATCTCTGTCAGCGGATCGACGCGGTATACCATCTAGCTGCCGATATAAGTCTCGCCACTTCCTATGTCGCCATACGCAAGCTCAATACGCTCAGCCTACTCAACGTGCTCGAATTGTGTTTGCACCAACGCTTCAAGCACCTGTTCTATGCCTCGACCATGGCCGTGTTCCCGCAGTACTTTTTTGCCTTCGCCCGCGAATTCAAGAACCGCGGCATCGACCACCAGATGCAGCCAGACCTCGCCAGCATGAAGAAAATGTTCCCGCTCGGCTTGCTTGGCTATCCCTGGAGCAAACTGACATCTGAACAGGTCCTGCTGTTTGCCCAACAAGCTGGCCTGCCGTTGGTGATTTTCCGGTTACCGCAAACCGCTGTATCTACTACGGGACATATCCAACCGAACGACCTTACCTTGCAGATTTTGGCCGCGGCGGTCGATTGCGAAACCATGCCGGAAGGATTCACATTTCGCTCCAACCACGAGGCCGTCGATACATTGAGTCGCGTCTGCACGGCCATTTCCCTGAATCCCGAACGGCGTTTCACAATCTACCATTGCTGCAATCCACAGCTCGATTATTACGACCTCGAACTCGCCGATTTCGGAGTCTATTTTCCCAAAATCCCCTACCATTCCTTCAAGCGCGCCTGCCAAGCTCGCGGCGAAAATTCACCACTGCACGGACGCTGGGCGGTGCTCGATCACTTTTGGAAATACTGGTTTAGCAAGGAAAAGCCGGATGGCAAGCTGCCCATTTGCGACCGGGCCTTCCGCGAGGACTGTCCGCACCCGATCAAGTGGACGGGCGTGTTGACCAAGCTTAGGCGCTCCTACCAACTGGGTCAGGATAATCAGCAACATTGGCCGTATCGCGCATCGCACGGCCGGCTGGACTTCGACCGCCTGATTGCGCGGGCAGAACACTATGCTGAGGACAACAACGTCTCTTTCGAAAAGACCTACCCCTCGTGGATGCGCCAAAACCTGCAGAAATTAGTTCAGGCTTTTCAAGTATCCGACGCCAAACTATTGGAGAATAAGATCGTTGATATAGTCTTCGACCTGAGCCGTCTCTTGATTATCAACGCTGGGTTTGCCCGTGAACGGCAGCGGTATCCGGAGATCGAACAGGAGGAGATCACCCGCCCGGTCTTCATTGTCGGGATCAACCGCACCGGCACGACCTACCTGCACCGCCTCATGTCCCGCGACCAACGGTTTTGGGCCCTGCGAGGTTACGAGTACACTGCGCCACGCCTGTCAAAGGGTGAATACGCCAGGATAGGTTGTACCCCGGACGACCCCCGTCGGGCGTGGGTCCAGGATCTGCTCAACTCTTCTGATGGCCTGGAGCTTTTCGAGGGGGTTCACGATTTCGACGTGGACGAACCATCGGAGGATTTCCCTATCCTGAGTATGGCCTTCGGGTCGTGGACCCTTATCGTTCGATTCCGTATTCCGGAATTCGGACGTTGGCTGGCTGCCACCGGTTCGCAGCATGCCTACGCCCACCACCGCCGAACCATGCAGAATCTTACCTGGCAGCACCGGCAGCGTCAGCCTGAACACCAACCGCAATGGCTGTTCAAGATGCCTTTTCATCTCATGGAGTTGGAGACCCTCGTCGAAACCTACCCCGATGCCCTTTTCATCCAGACCCATCGCGAACCTACCCAATTCATGGGGTCCTGGAATAGCTTCGTAGAACGGACGCACTCGCTCATCTACGAGCCACAGCCGCGAGAAACCTTCGGCGCCGAACAGTTGGCTTTAATGAGCAACATGATGGATAGGGCCTTGCATTTCCGGGAAACCCATCCCGAATTGGAGAACCGCTGGATGGACGTGAACTATGCCGATCTGGTAAAAGACCCTTTGGGCGTGGTGCGCGGCATCTATGAGCGGTTCAATTGGCCTCTACAGGATTCCGCTCTTACCGCCATGCGCGACTGGTTGTTACAACAAGCCAAGCGCCGCCGAAAGGAGCCGAAACATCGCTATGATCTGGCGGATCACGGCCTCACTCCCGAGGATGTCGACTCTGCCTTCTCGGGTTACCGGGATTTTCTCTGCCGCAATGGAATTGGCAATTGCGGTTAGTGTAGCATCCGGAATGAATTAACCACAGAGGACACAGAGAGCACAGAGATTGGAGAAGAGAAACCAAAAACCAGAAGACAAATTTCACTGACCACTGACCACTGACCACTGATAAAACGGAATGGGGGCAAATTGCGGCTGCAGTCAAGCGGCGTTCGACACCGTTTGTTTAAGGCTTGCCCCGTTTGCCCTGGCATTCGAGTAAAATACGATGGACCGGTTGAACACAATAATCGATTCGATAAACGCCTTTGTCTGGGGTCCGCCCATGCTCGGCATGCTGGGAGTAACGGGATTACTCCTGACCCTCGGGCTCGGCTTCATGCCGTGGCGCAAAGTCGGCTACGGTTTCCGGCTGCTCTTCGATAAAAACGCCGCCGAGGGGGACGGTGAAATCAAACCCTTCAACGCCCTCATGACGGCCTTGTCCGCGACGGTGGGCACGGGAAATATAGCAGGGGTGGCCACGGCCATCGCCCTGGGTGGACCCGGGGCGATTTTCTACATGTGGCTGATCGCGCTGTTCGGAATGGCCACGAAGTACGCCGAAGCGGTGTGCGCAGTGACTTATCGCGAGGTGGACAAATCGAACAAACACGTGGGAGGACCCATGTACTACCTCCGCAACGGCGTGGGTAGCTTTGCCCCTGCCCTGGGCAAATGGCTGGGCCTGGCCTTCGCCGTATTCGGGGCGGCGGCGGCTTTCGGCATCGGCAACGCGGTGCAGGTCAACTCGATGGCGGCCACGCTGGTGGACAGCTTCGGGATCCCGGTCTGGGTAACGGGCGGGCTTGTTGCCGTGCTGGTGGGGATAGTTGTAATCGGCGGCATTCGCCGGATCGGCGAGATCGCGGGCAAGCTGGTTCCGGCCATGATCGTGCTCTACCTGGGCTCCGCCCTGGTGATCATCATGATCAACATTGCGGAAGTGCCCGCCGCCATAAACCTGATCTTAACCCACGCTTTTACCCCGGCTGCGGCCGCGGGGGGCTTTGCCGGAGCAGCGGTGGCAGCGGCCATCCGTTTCGGAGTGGCCCGAGGGGTATTTTCCAACGAGTCCGGCCTGGGGTCGGCCGCCATCGCCCACGCGGCAGCCAGGACCGACAACCCGGTTCGGCAGGGTCTCATCGCCATGCTCGGGACCTTTATCGACACCCTCGTTGTCTGCTCGATTACCGCCCTGGTGATCATCACCTCCGGGGCATGGATGATGACGGGTGCAGATGGCAGCGGCCTGACCGGCGTGGTGCTCACATCCACCGCCTTTCAAAATACCATGGCAGGAGGCCAATACATCGTAACCATCGCTCTGGTGGTCTTTGCTTTCACCACCATAATCGGGTGGTCCTACTACGGCGAGCGGTGCTGGCAATACCTGTTCAGCGAAAACAGCCTGATCGTCTACCGCGTGGTGTGGGTAGCGGCGGCGTTTGTCTTCGCTAACGTGAAAGTGGCCTTGGTATGGAACCTGTCCGACACCCTCAACGGCTTGATGGCCGTACCCAACCTGGTTGGCCTGCTATTCCTGGCGCCGATGGTGTTCAAGGTCACCCGCCAGTATTTCGAAAACCCAGCATCCGGAATTAACTAACCACAGAGGTAGGCGCCAGGGAAGAGGAAAGAGGGAAGAGTGAAGAGAGATAAATCCTGATCGTGCTCGTGATCGTGATCGGAATTGACTCTCGCAAAGCTCGCAAAGAAGCGCAGAGAAATAACGGAGGGCGGGTTTTCCAACCCGCCAAATTTCCGCCAACGGCGAACCCACCTCTCGGGGTGGCAGGCAAGAATGTCCGCATTCCTTTCACCTTTTTCCTCTTTCCCCTTTCCCCTCTCTTTGCGCCTCTTGGCGAGCTTCTTGACCTGCGTAGCATTGCGAAGCACGGTTGCGAGAGGAAACCGGAAAATGGCTAAACTCAACGCCATTCAGGAATGACCCCGACCGGGAAGCGAACGGAAATAACGCGCCTGCTCTTTCCTCCCATGTTTTTCCAATCCCTTGGCAAACACCAAACACTTCTCCTTCAGCTTTTCCTCGGTCAACAGACGCTGATCCGCATCCAATTTCCCATCCCTCAAAATCTTCTCCAAAGCTCGAATGCGGTATCTATCCAGTCCCCATGTTGCCGATAGTTGATCGCGATGCCCGCCGTGCTTTTCAATCAGCGGTTCGTCTACCAACAGGACCGGCATACGCGAGGTGATCCGCAACCACAGGTCATAATCCTCGCAGGCGGGCAACGTTTCATCGAAAATTCCCACTTCTTCAAATACGCTTCGGTGTACTACAACGGTAGAAGGAGAAATGGCGCAAACTGCCAGACAGTTCCGGAAAATCCATCCTCCCTTCTTTCGATAGGGGACAGCCACCGGCCGTTCCCTGCCCCGGTAAATCCAACGCTCCTCCGTGTGACAAATGCGATAGCCGGGATTCAGGCCAAGGGCGCGCATTTGCTTTTCAAGTTTGTCAGGCATCCAGCAATCGTCCGAATCCAGAAACGCAATCCAATCCGTGGCCGCGTTCTCTATGCCCCTGTTCCGAGCAGCGCTCACCCCGGCATGCTTCTGCTCGATTACCGTCACTCCAGGGTAAGTTTTTCTCACCCAATCGGCCGTTCCATCAGTCGATCCATCATCTACTACCAGAACGGCCTGGGGCACTTCCGTCTGCCCCATAACCGACTCGATACACCTCCCCAGAGTCCCCCTCCGATTGTAGGTGGGAATCACTACGGAAACTGCCCCTGAATCAATCATGCCGGGTTTGTGTAAGTCTTCCGGGTTGAAATTTTCTCAATACCCAGGTAACTAAAATGCCGCATGATCCACTCAATTCAAAGATACTTTTTTCCCCTTCTGATAAGTCTCCTTTTCTCCGCCGACAACGCCTGTGCCCAAGGGCGAAATCAGCCCGGCGAATCCGTCCCGGCCATCGTGCCGGACGAAAAAGCCATGGCAGCCAAACGAGCCTTGCTCGACCAAATCAGTCCCATAAACCGGGATGGGCAGCGGCCAAATATCGTCCTCATTTTTACGGACGACCTGGGTTACGCCGACAGCGGTTCCTACGGTTCAAAGACCATCCCCACTCCCCATATCGACGCCTTGGCAAAGAACGGGATAAAGTTTACCGATGCCTACGTAACGGCCGGAACCTGCAGCCCCTCGCGCGCCGGTCTCATGTCCGGTCGCTACCAGCAACGATTCGGATTTGAATTCAACACCTCCGGCGGTGCCGAGACCCATAGAAAAAGCCGTGGACTCCGCCCATCCGTCATTACCATTGCGGAAGTGCTGCAAAAGGCCGGTTACGAGACCGGCATGTTTGGAAAGTGGCACCTCGGAACGCGGAAAATGTTCAGTCCCCTGCAAAGGGGATTTGATGAATTTTATGGATTCCTCGCCGGAGCCCATTCGTTTTTCCCGGCGGATAATCCGCAACCGGTTTTCCAATCCATACTGCGGGGAGAGGAGAGAATCATCGAAAAGGAATACCTTACCGATGCCATCGCCCGGGAAACGGTCGATTTTATAAACCGTAAAATAGACGGCCCGTTTTTTGCCTACGTTCCCTTCAATGCCGTTCACACCCCCATCCAGGCCACCGAAAAATACCGCAAGAGATTTCCCGGGGTAACACCCAGGCGGCAACGCGAGTACAACGCCATGACCAGCGCCCTGGATGATGCGGTGGGCGCCATCATCGGGGCGCTGAAGGAAAATGACCTCCTGGAAAATACCCTGGTCATTTTCCTCAACGACAATGGCGGACCCATTTTCGCCGGCCTTCAAAGCAATGACCCCCTTCGGCTGGGGAAATTGTTCCTCTTCGAAGGTGGCGTCCGAGTGCCCATGATCATGTCTTGGCCCGGCAAACTGCCCGTCAACCAAGGCTATGAGAAAACGGTCAGTTCGCTGGATGTTTTTCCCACCGTCTGTGCCGCTGCCGGAATCCATCTCCCCAAGGGGCTTTCCTTGGACGGTGTGGACCTGTTTCCCTATTTATCGGGCCAAAAATCTACCGTCCCCCACCATTCGCTGTTCTGGAGTAATGGGCCCAACAAAGCCGCCCGCCTGGGAAAATGGAAATTGATAAAATCGGGCGACCACGCCTGGTTGTTCGACCTGTCCGAAGATATCGGCGAAACCACCAACCTGGCCCAGGAAAAACCGGACGTCCTGGAAATTCTTCAAGGCGCTCTCGACCAATGGTTAAGCGAAATGGCCCCTCCGGCCTGGCCCAGCAAACCCAATCGCCGTATCGTCGATATCGAGGGAGTCCCCTACCAATTGAACATTTGAAGCCAACAAACTGCCAGGATTAGCTCTCGCCAAGATGGAGAAGAGAGAATTGAACCACAGAGGACTCAGAGGGCACAGAGGGAGGAGAGATGAAATGATGGAGTGAGGGGGGAGGAATTTTGTGATTTTTGTGCCTTTTGTGGCTATTTTTTCTATCCGTGTTAATCCGTGGTTCATCTTCTCCCCGTTCCCCCATTCCAACACTCCCCCCAATTCCTCATTCCTCATTCCTAATTCCTAATTGGCGCCTCCAGGCGCATTTGCGCCTTTGCGCTTTTCTGCCCGTCATAGCCCTTTCTCGGACAATTTGCCTAGCTCATACCCATATTTACCGTAAATTTGGGGGTATGTTCGACAGAAAATTGTTGTAAAAAGCATTCGGTCCTTATCGAAAATAAATCCTCCAATCATGAAATTACTACCACATCTGCTTGCCCTCCTGGTCCTGGGAACTCCCTTGCTCGATGCTCAAAACCAGACCCGCAACAGGGGAGCCGGGGTTGAACCCGAAATCGTCAATGCTTTTCAGGCTCTGAATTTTCAGGGCATGCCCTACCGGTTTTTGCTGCCCGAAAATTATGATCCCGGGAAAAAATACCCCCTCATCCTCAACCTGCATGGCCGGGCCGGTATAGGGGATGACAATGAATCGCAAATGCGCAATTGGACTGCCGTTTTTGTCGATGAGAACTGGCGCAAAAAATATCCCTGTGTAGTCGTTGCTCCTCAATCCTGGGATTCCTGGGCTGTCTTCAACGAGAGGGTCCCCGAACTGACGCCGGAACAAATCGAAGCTTTTTCTCCCGCTTGGCAGGCCCGGTTCAACTCCGGCAGGATTTCAACCGGTATGGTTTCCACCGGCAGCCTGACCATGGCTTTCCTGCTCGTGGATGAAATCGCACGTAATTACAGTATCGATACAAAGCGGATTTATGTCATGGGCCACTCCATGGGCGGATTTGGATCCTGGAACGCCATCTGGGCCGAACCGGATAAATTTGCCGCGGCCATTCCCAGCGCCGGTGGAATGTTACCCTGGAAAGATGTAACCCGCTTTAAAAATGTTCCCGTCTGGACCTTCCATGGCGACATCGATCCGACCGTATCCGTAGAATACACGCGCGACATTTTTGCCGCCATGAAGATTGCCGGCGGCAATCTCAAATTCACCGAGCTCAAAAACGTGAAACACAATGCCGGCAATTACGCCTTTTATTACCAGGGCGACGACCCGGAGAAAGGTCACGTCACTCACATGAGCAGCGACCTGTGCGACCCTACCCCCAATGTATGGGACTGGTTGTTCAAACAAAAATTGTAACTACTCAGGACCTCATTGAGGATTCGTATCCGGCGTCTACCTGCGCCGAGTTGGTTGCGATGACTTTTGAATACCCACGGTCGGCGGGTATTTTTTCGGAACGCTGTTCTTAAGTCCTCAAAAAATGGGAGTTCTTACCTATTGAATGATAAAGATTCAAAAGCGGCGTTGCGAAGACGCAGTCCCCCTAACAATAAATTCAAGCATGGTAGGGCAAGAGCATCCCTGCTCTGCCGTTCGTCGTTGTCAGCCAAAAAACCATCTGAGTAGTTACCAAAAATTAAAGTAGGAGAATGTAATGGATTATTGACCGGCTCGAAGGTCTCTATTCCGCTGGAACCAGCACCCAGAACTCGAAACCCCTCAGCAACCATTCTCCATCCTGCCGCTCCAGCCGCATGGACCGGAACATGATTGTGATCGACCCCAAATCGCCCAGGGTTAGATCATAAGTAAGGTTTTCCTGATCTAGAGTCTGTTCCGAGTCCCGGTTATCCTGAATGTTTAACAAATCATGGGCTTCGATCCATCCTATAAGATCCAGCCTGGTCAATTCCTCACCTCCGCTATTTAGAACCACCAAGGCGGGGGTATCCCAATCCTTTGTCAAATGGACCTCGGTTCCTCTTACCGAAATTTTTCGCACACTTCTATCTTCACGATGATGGACGATGGCATCTCCAATCGAAATTGTTCGCACACTTCTATGTATATCATACCCCAATTGGTAGGCATATAGTTTATAAGCATCGCCGATGGATACAGGTTTAGACCGGTTCGCTCGCACCTGATAGGAAAAGTTTTCCGAAACCTCATCTGAAACCAATCCCGGACTCTCGCTTGAAATCAGTCCCGTATATTCCATGAAGCCTTTCGCAAATTGATGGGAAGATTCCTCCATCCAATCACGCCCTTCGCTATTGGTGCGAAATGAAGGATCGACCTCATCTAATAGGGGATTCAAAGGGTTAACCCCATAATTCCCGTGCAAATATTTTACTATGGAATTCAGATCCCGGTATACCGAATCGTCCACTTGGTGCGGGTTGGGAGTCAAGGCACCGTCGACCAGTAGGCCTTCCTGCTTCAGCAGATCGTGCAATCGTTTCCACTGGCTATTGAAGGCCACTTGGCCCGGGCTCAGAGGTCCCCACGAGCAAACGATAAGGACTCCAATCAGACTCCACGGGATTACGCGAAAGGAACTGCCGGGTTTAACGGTGTAATAGACGGCAATGGCCAATAACCAGCATGCCAATACCAGTCCCAGGTAGCGGACCTCGGTAAAGCCATAATCGCCGATCCTTCGTTGCAGCGCCAACAGAAGGAGGATTCCCAAGGGAATGATCAGGGGGAAGTAAAGCCGCCAAAACGACTTGGCCCACTTGGAAACCGGTTCCAATAGGGTTAACGGCCATATGAGAAGACCGGTTAAGCCTCCGATCGCCGCCAGAATGAACACCGGCATCCCCACCATGCCGTCCGGCCAGGACCAGGTTGCGACAATCTTGACGGCATAGGCATAGAGAATCCCAAAAAAGAGGACTACCAAGGGAAGCAGAATGAATTTACAGAAAAAGTGTAGCCACTTGGGATAATCGACCACCAGTTGGGGACGGTCATCTTTTGCGGGAACACCTCCAAGAAACAAACAGGTCGTTAGAACAAAAGCACAGAAGAACCAAAGGCGCCCGTAATTTTCCTCCTCGACGTCCACACCAAAAAGCGAATCGATACTGACCAAGGCCAGGGCTACGCCTATGAAAAACACCCCGCTGCAAAATGCCGATAAAAGAGCCCGGGTGAGCAACAATTTGTTGTATTCCCATAGAGCTGAGTCCGCTTTATTCAGTTTCAGAAAGGGGCCGACCGCGATTCCCAGGTGGACGATTCCACCCATCATCAGCAGCCGCATCACGAATGTATCCAGCACTCTTCCCTGATCGTCGATCGGTATAAAAAACCCGAAAGCCGCCAGGAACAAAAAGCCCGCTGCCGAAACCAGTAACCCCCTTAGGGAAAACTTGCCCCCGACGTTTTCGGTTATCAAGCCGGTCAGGATGAAAGTCGAAATACCCAAACCGGAGGCAAAGGCCAGCCTTACCAGGGGCGAGAAGGCAACGATATCTTTTTGAACCTCCGGATCAATAAGGATACTGGTGGCTACAGCACAAACAACGGCGCTGAGGACGGCCAAGGGGAACCGGCTTAATACGCCTAAAAAGCCTTTACCACAAAAAGGGGTCAAACGCAAAATGTTAACATCTGATGGGTTCGCATCAACCTTCAGGTGAAATTAAAGGACGATTTTAACATTTTGCGTTTGACCCCTTTTTGATCTCTATTTCACGGTGATGGTAATCTTCTCCGAAACCACGGCGGGTTGGTGGGGCAGGTGGAGAAAATCCGCGAAAACCAACTGCAGGGTGTGCTTGCCCGAGGGCAGGCTGACCTTGGTTTCGGTCTGCCCGAGGCCGAAATGGACAATGTTTTCCGTGGCCGCAAGAGGCATGTTGAAATCCGGCATTTCATCCACATCGATGAGCAGGTGATGGTGCCCGGAGTTGGGAAAATCGATCCCAGCCGGGGCGATTCCCATGCCGGAGAGCCCGAATTTGACGATAAAATTCTTGTTCACTTCCTTCCCATCCTTGGGCCAGATGAAATAAACTTTGGCGTCCTCGGGGGAGGGTTTGCGTTCCAGGCCTTGCCCAGGGAGCGAGGTAGTAAGAAATAAAACGGTCAGGAGAATCAACGTGCTCTGAATTTTCATAATCGTTCAGGGGATGCGGGTTAGTGAATTGTGCCAGGGATCTTGGGCCTCTCTCCTGAATTTGGCAAACTTGAAAATGAACCGGGTCGGGCGGTGAATGATCGGGAACGGTTGTTATTACCTTGCGATTCGGGTGGAAAAATTGAAGATTTACTCCGTGCCTGCTCCTCCCTTACGCCGAAAAGCCAAGCCAGCATGGGCCTTCCTTTTGGGAGTATTGATGGGGATTTTCGATCTCCGGGCACAGGAGGAGAAGGCAATTATTTCGTTTGGGGATGCGGTAATCGAATACCAAAAGGGAAATTACCAGAGCCTCCTGCCCGAGGTATTGACCGGAACGGAAGAAAACCCCTGGAACGACGCCTGGTGGAACCTGGCGGTAAAATTGCGCATGACCCTGGGACAATACGCCGATGCCTACCGGACGGCCCAAGAGGGTCTCGACCGTCGCCCCTACAGCATCCGGCTTCGATTGGCGGCACTTGAGGCGGCCCGTTACAACAATTTGGCCAATGAAGCGGAGGAACACCGCAAGGCCCTGGGAACCTATTTTCCCATGTGGGCCTATCGGGTTCGTTCCCCGGACGACTTGGTCGACTTGGGGGAAGTCGCCCTGCTCCTTGGGGTGGACCCGAAGATCGTATTGGAGAACTTTTTCAAACCTGCCAGGGAGGAGGAAGAACCGCCCCCGCTGGCTTTTCTGGCCTCAGGCAATCTGGCCCTGAAAAAATACGACTACCAACTCGCTTCCGGAACCTTTCAACAAGGCCTGGAAAAATATCCCGCCGATCCGGATCTTTGGCACGGTCTGGCCCGTTCTTTTCTCAACGGTGACCGCTTGCAACTGGTTCGCTATTCGGAACATGCCCTGGGGCTCAATCCACGCCACCAACCCAGTCTACTGCTTCTGGCCGAGCACCTGATCGATGCCGAATCCTATGCCCAGGCCGGGCAACGCCTCGACCAGATCTTGTCCATCAATCCGCTCCATCCCCAAGCCCTGGCTTTAAAGGCAGTTATTGCCTACCTGCAAAACGATCCCCTTACCGGCGATCATCACCGGTCCACGGCCCTTTCCAATTGGCGGGAAAACCCCGAGGTGGACCACACCATCGGTCGCAAGCTTTCCCAGAAATATTGGTTTTCCGAGGGGGCCGAGGCCCAACGACGCGCTTTGGCTTTCGACCCCGAGTATCACCCGGCCAGCATCCAGCTCTCTCAGGATCTCCTGCGCCTCGGGATCGCTTCCGAGGATGAAGGTTGGGAACTGGCTTCCCACGCCCACCAGCACGATCCCTACAACGTGGAGGCTTATAACCTGGTCACCTTGGCGGACAAACTCGACCGGTTCACCACCTTGGAGTCGGATAACTTCCGCCTGCGCTTGAGCGAAAGGGAAGCGCCCATCTACGGCCGCCGGGCTCTGGCCTTGCTGGAACGGGCTCACACCCGCCTGACCGAACTCTACGACACCACTCTGGATGGCAAGACCATCGTGGAAATCTACCCCAACTCGGGGGATTTTGCCGTGCGCACCTTCGGCATGCCGGGCATTCCGGGTTTTCTGGGGGTCTGTTTCGGGCCTGTAATCACCATTAATAGTCCTTCTACCCGGCAGGCCAATTGGGAATCGGTCCTGTGGCACGAATTCTGCCACACCATTACCTTGAAAATGACCCGCAACCGCATCCCCCGATGGCTCAGTGAGGGCATTTCCGTTTTCGAGGAAATGGAAGAAAATCCCAGTTGGGGACGCCGCATGTCCATTCCCTTTCGCAACCGCATCCTCGACCGCAGAATGCTGCCCATCAGCGAAATGAGCGGAGCCTTCCTTCTGGCCGAGAACGATGAGGACATCCAGTTTGCCTATTTCCAATCCTACCTGGCGGTAAAATTCTTCTCGGAGAGATACGGGATGCGGGCCCTGCGAGACGTTCTTCTGTCACTGGGGGATGGATTGGACCCCAACGAAGCCCTGAGCCAACACCTCGACCCCATGGAAGTCCTCAATCGCGACTTCGCCGCCTGGGCGCGGGAACGGGCCCTGAAACTCGGCGGCGTTTACGATTTGTCCACTCCGACAAACGCGCTGGAGCAGGCCCTGGTCCAAATGAACCGGGAAGACAACTACCATTTTCTCCTCCAAACCGCACGCGATCTGGTAGAAGAGAAAAAATGGGATTTGGCCCGGGAACGATTGGAAGCATTGGTAGAGGGCGCCGGTTACATCCCCGGGGATGAAAACGCCCACGGTTTGTTGGCCCGAACCTACGGTAAACTCGGCCTGACCGATCGGGAGTATGAAACCTTGGAGACCATGGCCCATACCGAAGGGAGCCACCTGCAAGCGGTAGTTCGCCTACTGAAAATAGCGACGGAGCGGGAGGATTGGGAAGCTGCCAAAGGCTGGAGCGAAGCCTGGTTGGCTATCGACCCGTTGGCCCAAACCCCGTGGCGGACTCTATTCCGGGCCGACCGAGCCCTGAACCATCCCGAAAAAGCCATCGTTTCGGGCAAGATCCTCCTCCAACTGGATCCATCCGACATGGCAAACGTCCACTTTCAGTTGGCCCGGCAAATGGCGCTGATGGGGGACGTGGAAGCCCATCGCCAAGCCCTCATGGCTCTGGAGGAAGCCCCCCGCTACCAGGCCGCCTATGAGCTCTTATTCACCCTTATCGAGTCCGAGGCAACGGAACAGTCCCCCCACCCCACTCCGCCTTGAGAAACCGGATCATCCATATGTTTAACGCCATACCATCGCTCCGTGGTGTCGGGTTGACTGCTATTTGCGCTTTCCTGATCGCTCTATCCATTTCATTGGTTCCAGCCCAGCGCGTCAGCTACGATCGCTACGGAGTTCCGGATTGGGAGGTCGATCCGAAGTTCAAACACGATGTCTTTACCTTTGCCCGCGTAGAGTACACTTCCTATGGGGGCCGATACTGGGCCGGCAGAAGAGGCGGTTGGGGCCGAAGGGGTGGAATCTGGGCTACGGATTACCCCGATGCGGAACTGAATCTGGCCTATCGACTGCAGCAAATGACCAGTATGAAGGTCAGTCCCGATCCGGTAGTGGTCAATCTGACCCAGGAAGACCTGCACCACTACCCCTTCCTTTATTTCGTCGAGCCGGGCCGCTTGAGTTTTGGCGAAGAGGAGGTGGACGCCTTTCGGGCTTACCTGTTCAACGGCGGTTTTGCCATGTTCGACGACTTCTGGGGAGAAAATGAATGGAACAATTTATACTACGAACTGAAACGCGTGTTTCCGGATCGGGAACCGGTAGATCTTCCGATCGAACACCCCATTTTCCACATCGTCTTCGACCTGAAAGAAAAACCACAGATTCCCAACATCAACCACGCTATCAACTACCGCGGCACCGGTATAACCTGGGAGCGGGAGGACGCCAGAACCGTCCACTTTCGCGGCATCTTCGATGACGAGGGGAGGATGATGGTCATCATTTGTCAAAATACCGACTTGGGGGACGGCTGGGAACGCGAGGGCGAGTCCGAATATTACTTCCGGGAATTCGCCGAGAAGAAGGCCTACCCCATGGGTATCAATATCATTTTTTATGCCATGACACACTGAGAAATCATGGTCTTTTGAATTATGTCCCATCCAACTGAAATCTCCTCGACTGAACGGGAATCAGCTACCTTCCAACTGCTGCAAGAGGGTCGTGAAAAAGTAAAACGGGAGCTGGGCAAGGTGATCATCGGCCAACATGCCGTGGTCGACCAGATCCTTCTCGCCTTGATTTGCGGCGGGCACTGCCTCATCACCGGGGCCCCGGGCCTGGCCAAAACGCTCCTGGTAAAATCAGTGGCGCAGATCTTTCGACTGAAATTCCAGCGCATCCAATTCACCCCCGATCTAATGCCGGCGGATATAACGGGGACCGAAATCCTGACGGAAACCCCGCAGGGCCGGATCCTCACTTTCGTAAAAGGACCCGTATTCGCCAACATTATCCTGGCCGACGAAATCAACCGCACTCCTCCTAAGACCCAGGCTGCCCTGCTCGAAGCCATGCAGGAGCACCAAGTCACCGCGGCCGGGGAACGGCATCTCCTTACCGAGCCGTTTTTTGTGCTGGCCACACAAAATCCATTGGAAATGGAGGGAACTTACCCATTGCCCGAAGCGCAACTGGATCGATTCCTCTTCAACGTCCTGATCGATTACCTGCCGGAGGACGATGAGACAACCGTAGTACAGCAGACTACTGCCAGGCTCTCCCAACCGATCGTCCCGGTATTTTCCAGCGAGGACGTCATCGCCTTTCAACACCTGGTCAGCCAGGTTCCGGTAGCCGAGGAAGTCGTCCGCTACGCCGTAAGGCTCACCGCCTCATCCAGACCGGGCAACGATGGCGCCCCGGATTTTGTCAAGGAATGGATAAATTGGGGAGCCGGCACCCGTGCGGCTCAGGGATTGGTCCTAGGGGCAAAGGCCCTGGCTCTCTGGAACGGCCGCGCCCACGTGACCCACCAGGACATCCGTCAATTGGCCCCACCCGTTTTCAGGCACCGCATTCTCCTGAACTACCGGGCCGAGGCGGAAGGCGCTACCGTGGAACACGTAATTCAACGCCTGTTGGAGGGGATCAAGCCGTGATAGCAACCGGCATCGATCCCAAGACCTTGTTGGCTATCCGGGATCTCGAATTGCGGGCCCGGGTCGTGGTCGAGGGATTGTGGTCCGGGCTCCACCGCAGTCCATTGGAAGGGTTTTCCGTCGAATTTACCGAATACCGGCAATACAGTCCAGGGGATGACCTGCGCTATTTGGACTGGAAAGTCCTGGCCCGCACCGATCGGGAATACATCAAGAAATTCAAGGACGAAACGAATTTGCGTTGCCTTATTCTCCTGGATACTAGCCGGTCCATGTCTTTCGGTTCACTCCCCTACAGCAAAGGCGACTACGCCGGCACCCTGGTCGCTACCCTGGGGTACTTTTTATTCCATCAAAGGGACGTGATCGGGCTGGCCTTATTCGATCACCGCCTGCACGACTACCTTCCTCCCCGCTGGCGCAAGGGGCAATTCCGATCGCTGCTCTCCATGCTGGGAAAGAAACCTGCGGGGAACGCCACTCATCTCGGTCATGCCTTGGAAGAAGTAATTCGGATCTGCCGAAAACGCAGCCTCGTCGTCATCGTATCCGATTTCTTATCCGATCCCGATTCCTGGCAAAAGCAACTGGCACATCTGGCTGCCATGCGCCACGACGTGCGGGCCCTGCAGGTTTTGGATCCGGCGGAAAGAACCCTTGATTTTGGCCGGGCCGCGCATTGGGAAGACCTGGAAACGGGTCGGCGCCTCTACATCGACCCGGACGCGGCCCGGAAAAGCTACCTGGATGAATTCGGTCGCCACCAACAGGCTGTCCGGAACTTCTTGAACCAACTCGGCATCGTCCATTACGTCGCTCCAACGGACAAACCCCTGGATTTCGTGCTCCTGGAAATGATTCGAGGCGGGTCCCGATCCAGCGCCTTGAGGCAGGTTAATGGAAGGGACAGAAGATGAGTTTTCTGGCTCCTTTGTTTCTTTTGGGTGCGGCCCTTATCGCAGGACCCGTGATTTTCCACCTCATTCGGCGAGCGACCCGCAACAGGGTCCGTTTCAGTGCCACCCAATTTCTCCGGGCCTCCCAGCCCCGGTTGCAAAAGCGAAGTTCCCTGCAACACCCCTTCCTCCTCTTCCTGCGCTGCCTCATCATCGCCTTGCTCGCCTTTGGCTTTGCCCGGCCCTTTTTCAAACAAGATCTGCCCGTCCCGGCCCGAGAAGGTAAGCTGAGGCAAACCGTTATCCTTCTGGACGAAAGTGCCAGCATGCGGCAGACCGGTGTATGGGAGCGGGCGCAAACCCGGTTGATGGAACAACTGAGAGACCATTCATCGGATGATCAACTGAGCCTGCTTGCCGTATCCAACACCGTCTCGCACCTCTTGTCCCACGAGTTGTGGGAAAAAACCCCGGTTCCCGAACGCTTGGTCCTTGCCCGGGACATTTTACGAGAGCGTGAACCCGGCTGGGGACCCACCTACCTCGATCTGGGCATGGAAGCGGCGCTGGTCGAGCTGGATCAAATGTCGGAAGTTTCCGGTGAGAAGGCCGAAAAAACGATTTATGTGGTTTCAGACTTTGGTGAAGGGGCCCGCCTCTCCGGACTGGCTGGCCATGACTGGCCGGTCGGTTGCGTGGTTCGCCTCGAATCCGTCGGAGGGGTGGAACCAGGCAACGTGGGTGTGCAATGGCTGGGTTGGCTGGAGACAGCCAATGGCGGGATCACCGCCCGGCTTCAACTCATCGGGAGCGGAGAAGGCCAATCCGTCATCCTGCAAGCTGTCGACGCCGAAAACGGCATGCCCTTGGGCGAGGAACAACCGGTGTATTTACCCAGCGGCAGCAAACGTGTGGCGCTGTATCCGTTTGAGGCAGCGCCGTCCAGGCCGGTCAAACTGACCATTCGAGGGGATCCTCACGCCTTTGACGACCAGTTCTGGATCGCCCCCAAACGGGTTCGCCAGGCCACTATCCACTATATCGGTTCGGCCTCGGCGGACGATCCCGAGCAATCCCGATTCTACCTCGAACGCGCCACCGCAGGATGGGAAGACCCCCTCCTGAAAGTGGAAGACGGGTTGGGAATATCGGACCCAAAACCCGGCGATCTGGTGTTTCTCGAAGGCAATCCCCTGCCCGGACAACGGTCCACCTTGGAGGCTTTCCTTTCCGAGGGCGGCATTGGTCTTTACCTTATAACCGACTCCAACCAACTGCCATTCATCCGGAGCCTAATCGGGGAAACCGGCTGGAACTTGAGCCGTTCCGGCCGCGACTATGCCCTGCTCGGGGAGATCGACTTTGAGCACGAACTGTTCAATATCTTTGACGACTCCCGTTACAGTAATTTCAGCAACATTCGATTCTGGGATACTCCACACCTTCAAGTCCCCGAAAATTCCCGAGCCAGAGTGTTGGCCCAATTCGATGACGAAACGGCCGCATTGGTAGAAATTTCAGTGGGTGAAGGGAGGCTTTACCTCTGGAGCGGGGATTGGACTCCACAGGCCAGCCAATGGGTGTTATCTTCCAAATTCGTTCCCTGGTTGCAACGGTTGATGGAACAAGCCCTGGGAGGCCCAAAACGTCCGTCCATGACTCAGGTGGGCCAGGCCAACCGGCTTTCCCGCAGTAAAACCGTCACTTGGCAACGCCTCGGTTCCAGCGCCCCCGAATCCTCCACTCCCCAGCGACCTGGGATTTACCGGATGAACGAGGGGGATTCCAGCCATTGGGTGGCAGTGAATCTCCCCCCTCAGGAAAGCTTTCTGGAACCCTTGTCCCGGGCCGCCTGGGAAAACCTGGGGGCGCCGCTCAATCCACGGGAATCCCTGGCATCCGAGCAATCCAGGGAGGAAGTTATCCGTTTCCGCACGGCAGCAGAATTGGAAGGTCAGCAGAAGGTATGGCGTTGGTTCCTGCTCATTGCGGCCCTGACATTGGCCGCTGAAAGCCTGGTTGCCGTTTTAATTTCCAAAAGGGAAGGAGAGGCTCCGGCATGAAATTATCAAATCCAAACGAGGGCCCGGGCATTGATCCACGGTTGGAGAAGGAGCTCCTTCAAGCCGCTCAACGCCACCGTGACAACCATTTGTTCCGCGGCAAAATAAGGCGCTGGTGCATCGCTTCGGTCCTGATCGGCCTCTGCCTCGGCCTTCGCTGGGTCACGGCGGAATTCGAGCCCTATGCCTTTCCGTTGGCCTGTTTGGTAGTGGCCGCCACCCTGATCCTGAACCTCCTGGAGAGCCGGCGCACCCCGCTCAACTACCGGGAAACGGGAAAGCGGGTGGAGGAAGATTTTCCCGAACTGGACAAGGTTCTGACCACCGCTTTGGAACAGCAACCCAAGGATGGAAAATACAACTTTCTTCAAGAAAAGGTCATTGATGAAGCTCTGCACAATTCCCTGTTCCAATACTGGGAAGATATCGGAAAGCGATCCCATGCCCTGTTTCAACTTGGCTATATTGCTTCCCTGCTCGGTGCCTTGGCATTGGCCGGATTGGTCTACCATAGCAATGGCTGGCCGGGGTGGTCGGGCGGTGCGCCCCTTTCCATTCCGGCCATGGCCTCCTCATCGGTCGAGGTTACCCCTGGCGACGTGGAATTGCAACGAGGTAGCGCGGTGGTGGTGGCAGCCAGGTTCATGGGCCATCTGCCAAAATCGGCCATCCTGCAGACTCAAGCCTCATCCGGGAAGGCAATGTCTTTTCCCATGGCCCGCAGCCTGTCCGATCCCGTCTTCGCCCATACCTTGCCCGCGGTAAACGAAGATACGCTCTACGCCGTCACCTTCGAGGAAGGGAAAACCGAATCCTACACCCTATCCGTCTACGACCTGCCCAAACTCATTCAGGCGGACGCGTTTCTGGACTATCCCGACTATACCGGGCTGACCGGCCGGCGGATTGAAGATACGCGCCGGGTCAGCGCGGTGGAAGGCACCCGGCTCGAATACACTTTCCTGGTCAACAAACCAGTGGCCCAGGCCCTGCTGGTGGACAAAACCACCGACTTCATCGAGCTGGAACCCGCCAATCCGCAAGGGACTCGCTTCACCACATCGTTAACGTTAGTTGAATCCAGGCATTTTCACCTTCACCTGAAAGACGAAGCCGGACGAAATAACGCTTATCCACCGGATTTCAGCATTGTAGCCCTACCCAACAAGCGCCCAAAAATTAAAGTCAATTTTCCCAAGGGAGACCAACGGGTTTCCCCCATCGAAGAATTGACCTTGGAAGCGGAAGCCAAAGATGACTTCGGGCTGACCGATTACGGAGTGGCTCTGGCGGTTGGGGCAAATAACCCGTTATACATCTCTCTTAAAAAAGGCGATTCAGCCATCATGGACGTAGACTTCCATCACACCGCGGCGCTGGAAGAAAATGCCGTTGAACCGGATGATTTGGTCACCTGGTTTGCTTACGCCGATGATAACGGCCCCGATGGGGAATCCCGTCGCACCACGAGCGACTTGTTTTACGCCGAAGTGCGTCCCCTGGAAGAAATTTTTCGGCAGGGGGAAAGCGGTGGGGGCGGCATGGGCGGCATGGGCGGTCAGCGAGAGGGTGAACTCTTGGAACTTCAAAGGCAAATTGCCATTGCCACCTGGAAGCTCTTGCAACGGGGGGACGGCGATTCCGGTTTCCGGGAAGATTCCGCCCTCCTGACCCAATCCCAGCAAGAGATTCGGTTGCGACTTCAAGCGGCTTTGTTGGAAATGCGCCGAGATGACTTGATAAAGGCAGCCCAGCGGGCCGACACCTTTATGGAGACGGCAGCAAATAAGTTATCCGAGGCCAATGAGGAACTTTCCGAAGCCCCATTGCAGGAGGCTTGGCTGGCTGCCCAGGGTGCCTACCAGGCTCTCCTGAGTCTGCAACCCAGAGAATTCAACGTGGTTCGGCAAGGCAACCAAAGGGGTGGAGGCGGTGGCGGAAACCGTCTCAATCAGCGCCAACTTAACCAGCTCGACTTCAATGATGAGGAAAATCGGTACGAGACCGAATCCCAGGCACAGCCGCTCACAACCCCGGAAGAACGCAATCAGTTGGAAGTCCTGAGCAAGCTCAACGAATTGGCCCGCCGCCAGCAACAAATGAACGACAGGCTCAAGGAATTGCAAACGGCTCTGATCTCGGCTAAAGACGAGGAGGAGGAACAACGCATTCGCCGCGAACTGAAACGCCTGGAAGAGGAGAACCGGAGGTTACTCACCCAAGTCGACGAAGTCCGTCAACGCATGGATCGGATGGATTCCGATCGGGAAACCCGGGAGGCGCGGCGAGAATTGGACGAGGCCCGACGGGAGATGAGGCAACTGGGCCAATCCCTCAATGAAGGCAAAGTTTCCCAGGCCCTGGCATCAGGCGCCCGTGCCAATGAAAACCTGCAGGATTTGAAGGAGGATTTCCGGCAGGATACCTCTAGCCGGTTCACCGAGCAATTGCGCCGAGCGCGCGATGCGGCTCGGGAATTGGCCGAGAACCAGAAGGAGATCACAGAAGCATTGGGACACCTCGACGAGGAAGGAGCCCATCGCTTGGACCTTTCCCCCGATCGGGCCGAAATTAGCGGGTCCTATGAAGGGCAGTTGGAGGGATTGGGCGACTTGATGCAAAATTTGCGCCAGATTACCGAGGACTCGGAAGTCGGAGAGCCCAACCTGCACCGCCAACTCTACGACCTTCTGAGGCGAAGCGACCAGAGCGGGATCGAGGAAGATTTGCGAATTGCCAAGGAGTTGGTCCAGCGTGGTTTCACCGACCAGGCTCTGGAAAGACAACCCGGTCTGGAAAAGGCGTTTGACGATCTGCAGCGGGAAGTTGAGGCTGCGACCGAATCCGTTCTGGGAAGCGAGACGCGCACCCTGAGATTTGCCAGTGAGGAACTGGATGACTTGTCCCGGCAGTTGGAACGCGAACGGCCCCGGGAACGGGAAACTACGGGAACCGAAGGCCGAGGCCAGCCGGGCCAATCGCCCCAGACGGATGAATTGGCCCAGGGGACTGGCGGGGAGCCCGGCGGACCAAGGGATTCGCAA
The DNA here is from genome assembly GCA_965204545.1 of Opitutales bacterium. GTDB lineage: Bacteria > Verrucomicrobiota > Verrucomicrobiia > Opitutales > UBA2995 > JAABVD01. The sequence goes on from CBDBFA010000004.1 coordinate 50,491, forward strand.
CAACCCTCCCAGGCCCAAGGGGGACAGCGGACCGGGGGTCAACAAACCGGATCCGCCAATGGGCAAGGCAGGCTTTCTCCTTCCGGAGACGGGGCCCGTGCAGGAGGAGACGACCGCTTTGGCGGAGGGGCCAGCGGACCTGGCGGAAACCGGGTTGGCGAATTGGAAGATTTTATCCGGTCTCTTGCCGATAATTCCCGGATGGACGGTCCTATTTCAGGCGGAGAATTCCGGCCTTGGTCCGAACGCCTGCGCACCGTTGAGGATTTGATCGAGCGGCCCGAAGCCCGGGAACGCATCACCGAGGCCCGTCAAGCTGCCGAACGCATGCGCGCCGAATTCAAGAGGCACAGCCTCCCTCCGCAATGGGAAAATATCGATACTTCGGTGCTCGAGCCCATACGCGAAGTGAGGTCCTGGGTTGAGCAGGAATTGATGCGCCTTCAAGACCCTGAGGTCCTTCAACCGATTGACCGTGATCCGGTTCCTCCACCCTATCGGGAAGCGGTAAAGCGTTACTACGAGGCCTTGGGGGATGATTCCTGATGAAAACCTTCGGTTCGCTGGTTTTTCTGGGCATTCCATGGTGGTGGGCGGGGTTAATCGGCTGTTGCATCCTGCTCCCCTTGGCCTGGATGGCCTGGAAACCGGTTCGGCCTTTGGGTTGGAGGAACTGGATCCCGCTGAGCTCGAGGTGGTTGGGAATATTGCTGTTGCTGTCCTTTCTCCTGGAACCGCACTGGATCTCCCTGCGCCCCACCCGTGGGGCCAACATCGTCGCAGTCGTGGCCGATAACAGCCAGGGCCTTCAATTGAAAGAAGTAGGGCAATCGAAATCGCGGGGAGAGGAATTGAAGGACTGGCTGAACGGACCCGACCATTCCTGGCTGGCCCGGCTGGAAGACACCTTTCAGGTGAGACCTTACCGGTTTGACCGCGATTTGAGCCGCCTGAGCAACTTTAACCAATTGGACTTTCGGGGAGACCGGAGCAACCTGGGAAAAACTTTACAGAGTATGCAGGACCGATTTCAAAAGCTGCCCCTGGCAGGCATCATCCTGCTCACGGACGGCAACGCCACCGATTTGGAAGAGGGACTTCCCGAGTTGGCCGGGCTTCCCCCGATCTATCCGGTGGTTGTGGGGAATCCGGGTCGGATTCCCGACTTGAGCCTCGACCGAATCGAACTGAGACAGACCTCCTTTGACGACGCCCCGGTAACCTTGAAGGCGGAAGTCTCCTGGCGCGGGAATTTGAGGCGGCAGGTCGAAGTCGCGGTCGATGCCCTGGAAGTCCCCGCTATCGATACCCAACTTCCCGACCCGATTCAGTTGTCCCTGGGACCTTCCGGAAAATCCCAGGCCGTCACTTTCCAATGGCGGCCCATGCAATCGGGTCTGCAGTTCTTGGAAGCCTCGGTAGAGCCGTTGGAATGGGAGGATGATACCGGAGAGGCCACCGAGCTGAACAACCGCAGCCTTTTCATGTTGGATCGGGGCCAAACCGAATACCGCATTCTCTACGTCAGCGGCCGGCCCAATTGGGAATATAAATTCCTCAACCGCGCCTTGGCGGAAGATCCTCAACTACACATGGTCGGGCTGATTCGCGTGGCCCGACGAGAGCCGAAGTTCGAGTTCAAGGGCCGGGCCGGGGAGTCGAGCAACCCCTTGTTTCGGGGATTCGAGGAAGAGGATGAAGCCGAACGCTACGACCAACCGGTACTGGTCCGCCTCAATACGCGGGACCAGGAGGAACTGAGGGGGGGATTTCCCCAAACAGCGGAGGATCTGTTTAAATATGACGGGGTGATATTGGACGACGTGGAGGCGGAGTTCTTCACCTTCAAACAACTCGATATGCTGCGCAAGTTTGCTTCTCTTCGCGGCGGGGGATTGATTCTGCTGGGTGGCGCTGACGCCCTTAATGAGGGCGGTTATGCCGACACACCTTTGGCCGGCGCCCTGCCCGTTCACATCGATCGCCCGGCAAAGGCTCCTCCCTCGGAAGATCTCAGGTGGCGCCTGACCAGGGAAGGTTGGGTGGAACCCTGGATGCGAATCCGTTCTCTTGAGACAGAGGAAAGAGCCCGGCTCAACGCCATGCCGCCCTTCCAGGTTTTGAATCCGTTGCCCTCCATTAAACCGGGAGCCAGTGTCCTGGCCGAGGTGGAGGACCGATCGGGAAAGCGGTTCCCGGGACTGGCAGCCCATCCCTTCGGGGCGGGGCGGGTGGCCTGTCTCACCGTGGGCGATATCTGGCGCTGGGGGTTGCGGGAGGAAAACGACCAGGTAGATTTGGCCCGGTTCTGGCGGCAAATGGCGCGCTGGCTGGTCACCGATACTCCCCGTCAAGTGAGTTTGGAAGCCAAGTTGAAAGGTGAAAAGATTGCACTTGAAGTCGTTGCTCGAGATGCCGCCTATCAAACAGCCGAACTGGCCCAGGCACGCCTGACCATCAGCCGGGTGATCGAACTGGACGAGGCAACAGAGGAACGGGGATTTTCCCAAGTTTCCTTTCAAGTCGAACCGGTATCGGGGGAGCCCGGACGTTTTGCCACGACCTTTACTCCCCGGGACGGGGGAGCCTACCTGGCCGAGGTGGAAGTAACGGATGGGGACGGAGCAGTGGTAGGCAGGGCCGAGGCCGGCTGGGTAACCGATCCGGCCGGGGAGGAGTTTCGGTCCATGGACCCCAATCGTGCAATTTTGGAGGAACTGGCCCTGCGAACCGGCGGACAGGTCCTGGGGTTTGCCGATCTGGGCGGGGTGAGCGGTCTGCTTTCCCGCCAACCCGCCCCCTTCACCGAAACCTGGACCCGTCCCCTGTGGCACCGCAACTGGCTCTTCCTGGGGATTCTGGGCTGCTTTCTGGTCGAGTGGGCAGCAAGGCGATTGAGAGGGCTGCCGTGAGAAAATTGCACACGCTGTTCTGGCTCCTGTTCGCCACTGGTGCCCTTTGCGGAAGAGCCAGCCACGAAGTGCTGGTTATTGTTGGCGCCCTAGGACAACCCAGATTTGAGAGCGGATTCAAAGCCGCTGCCGAATCCTGGAAGGAAGCATGCGGCGAAGCCGGGGCGGAAATCGTCGTGGTGGGGCTGGAGGAAGCCGACCGCGGCACGGAAAAAGAAATGGTTTTTCAATGGATCGATAATCTGGACGCCACTGCCGCCATGCCGGCTTGGATCGTCTATCTCGGGCATGGAACCTACAACGGACGCAATGCCCATTTGAACTTGCGGGGACCCGACATTTCCGCTTCGGAGTTGGCCGACAGGTTGCCCCATATGGAACGCACTTTGATATTTATTCACGGCGGTTCCGCCAGCGGGCCCTTTCTGCCCACCATCAGCGGCCCCAACCGCATCGTAATTTCCGCCACGCGCAGCGGGGAGGAAATCAACTACGCCCGGTTCGGGGAGGTATTCGCCCAAATGGTGGGAAGTTCGTCCGGGGATATGGACCGGGACGGCCAAACTTCTCTGTTGGAAGCATTTCTTAGCTCACATCATGCCGTGGATACCTTTTACAAGGAAGCGGGTCGATTGGCCTCGGAACATCCCTTGATCGACGATAATGGAGATATGTTGGGCACCCCGCCCGACTGGTTCCGGGGAACGCGCGTAATCAAGGAATCCGAAAAAAAACGGGATCCCGATGGATTCCGCGCCCACCAGATTGCGCTCATTCCATCGGAACAGGAACGAAAGTTGAGCCCGGAACAGCGGCAGCGCCGCAACCGTCTCGAAGCCAAATTGGAGGCTCTGCGCAAAGAGAAGTCGGACATTCCGGAGGACCTGTATTACGATCGACTCCAAGCCGTTTTCCTGGAATTAGGCAAAATTTACTTTCCCGAAGACTGCCCGTCTTCTACGGTGACCGAACCCGAGGATTTCTAGAGGTTACGGCATCGCGGGGACGCGATTGCCCTACCATTTCACAACCTAAGCGGTAGGGCGACGGCATCCTTGCCGCGCCTGAAAATTTCTCATGCCGCGATCCCACGAAACAGTCCCGAAGCAATCGCGGCGTAAAGCCGCTCCCACAGCTTATTATTCCATTCCATCTCTCCCCCATTCCATCACTCCATAACTCCATTGCTCCATCCCTCCTTTCCTTTCGATCACGATCAAGATCACGATTAACCTCTGTCCTCCAAGGGGTCAGGGCTGAGCCGTGACGTACTCGGCGTACCGGCCCGCCACGTCGGCCTGTTTTTCATCACCTTCGTGGATGTAGATGCGATACTTGAAGGTCAGAGACGTTTCGGGCGGAATGGTCAGATTTCCACTTCCGGGGGGTCGACCTTCGAAATAATGGAGGCCGAAGGGATTAGCGGCAAAGAGTCCGTAGTCCCTGACATGCCACCAAGTGGGATGCCGCGGATTATCCGGGTGATCGAAAATAGCCATGCCCACAATTTTTCCCTTCACAAATCCGTAGTAATCGCACCAGGCGGCTCGTTTGCCCCAGGTGTCTCCATCCCTCATTCCAGTGCTTTGAACAATGTGGCCGGGGGAGATTCCACCGGTATCATGCTTCGGTTTGTGGGGCATCGATCCCGCCACCCGAATGGCCATGGAGCCTTCCTTCGTATCGCCCAAAACCAAAGGTTCTTCACCGGCAATATAGGATATTTCATAATCGAAGAGGCGTTCATTTTTCGGGCGATTATAAACCCGAAAGGTTCTTTCGTCCCGGCAAATCAAATCCCCGTCTTTGGAGATCCACTTGTTGGCCGAACGAATGAGGCCGACATCCTTACCCGACCGAATTTCTAAAAACCGGTCGTGCTCGATGGTGCCGAAGTTTTTCGTCCGGGCCCAGAAATCAACTCCGTTGACATCCCCATGGGCATACCAGAGCGATTGGTGATGGGGATGATCGTGCGACTCACCATCTACGGTTTTCATGGGATAATTCCGCGTAACCGGCAATCCGCCCGGGCCGTGCACGGGGTAGAAATAAACAGTCCTCTCGCCCGTGAAATGATACTTGGTAAACAACTCCCCGTTTATCTCGATGCGCAGGAAACCATCCTCGGGAATGATATTCACGCCATCCCCGGATCGATCGGGAGCGGCAGAAAGGATGGCGACAACACCCAATATGGAGGCGCCAGTCAGAAACGATGTAATGATTTTCAGCATGGGTTAAATAGTTCAGTTGAACCTCCCATTCGGGTCAATGGGTCTTCTCCCTATATTTTGGGCTTGGTGAGAGGAATCTCGCAAAGCTCGCCAAGAACGCAGAGAGGGAAGCGCCCAAGGGCGCCGTGGATAGCCACAAAAAAGCACAAAAAACACAAAATTACTCATTGGCGCCTCCTGGCGCCAATCTTTGCGACCATTGCGATCTTTGCGTGAGTCAATTCTTTATCCCGTCCATCCTGTTCATCCATGTTCAATTTCTCATTCCATCACTCCAACACTCCACCATTCCATCACTCCTTTCCTTTCGATCACGATCACGATTACGATTTTTCAGCCTTCATCCTTCAGCCTTTTTTACCTCTGTGCTCTCTGTGTCCTCTGTGGTTATTCTCTTCTCTTTTATGGTGATCTGACGAACGGGTCGCTATAGGGAGGGCGCTCAAACCGCACCGGGTCTTCGACTACCCGAGGATCGTTTTCAGCGACTAAGGTATCCATCAATTCCCGGCGGAGTTTCAATTTGATCTCCGAGTATTCTTTTTCACCGGCCACGTTGGTCAGGTAGTCGGGATCCTTGCGCAAGTCGTAGAGTTCTTCCTCAGGGCGTTTGGCCACGGCATAGTCATAGAATGGGCGATTCTCCGGCTCTTTGCGATGCTCGATTACCCACCTCTTGGTTGGGCTGGCATCCAAGTCGCCGAAGCCTATGAAGGTGTTGCCCTCCAAAGCGTCCAGGTCGGAAAATTCATCGTCCAGAACCACGTCTGGCGTTCCCATGGGCCAGCGGTCCGGCTCGAAATTGCGTATGTACAAATAGTCCTTGGTGCGGATGGCCCGCTGGGGATAAGGCAAAAATCCTTCCCGGGCCGCCGCGACGTGTCGCTCCCGCCCCAGTATGACAGAGTCGCGAGCCGGATCGATCTGTCCCGATCCTTCCGCCAGAAAGAGAGGCATTAAATCGCGCTCAGCCATGCCTTCGGGTACAGGCGCTTGACCGGCTTTCAAAAAAGTCGGCGCCAACTCGCGCAGGTTGATAAAGTCACTCACTACCCTGCCCGGCTTGATCTTTCCCGGCCAATGAGCGGCCAAAGTTACTTCAGTCCCCAAATCATAGAGATTGCATTTTCCCCGCGGTATGCCGGGAATGCCGTGATCCCCACTGATTACTACCAGCGTGTTGTCCAACTCACCCATCTCCTCCAACATTTTTAAAATCAGGCCGATCCCGGCGTCCACTGCGAGACATTCGCCCAGGTAGTCGTTGAAGTCTTCCCGCACGTCGTGGACATCCGGAAGAAATTTTGGCAACCTGCCCTTCAATTTATCGGGATCCAGACCCCAGAGTGCTTGGCCCGATCCCTTGATCCACTTCCTATGCGTATTGGTCGGCCCCCACCAGTAACAAAAGGGCTGTCCCTCCTCCCGGTCGGCCACGAAGGCTTTAAAATTAGTCCTGACCTCTTCGTATAATTCCTTCTTGGCGCCTTCGATTCCCAGCTTCTCAGCATTCCTACTGACAAATTGGGAGAAATTATTAAATTTAGTACCCCCTTGATGGTAGGCGGTTCGTTTGGCTCCGTAGGGCGCATGGGGAGGAGTTCCCGGGGTCCAAACCTTGTAGGAGTAACCAATATGGTATCCTGCCTCTTCCAGCTCGAGAGGGTATGAAGGTATATTCGGGTCCCAGATGGCGCCCTGCAGGATGGCTCCGCGTTCCGTATTCCAAAAATACCGGCCCGACAATATGGAACTGCGACAGGGCGTGCAAGATGGAGCCGGCACATAGGCGTTGGTAAATAAGACTCCTTCATTTGCAACCCGGTCGAAGTGAGGTGTTTCAATGAGAGCGCTGATCGACTGTGGCCCTTCGATCTTTTCATAGGCGCTCGCATAACGACCCCAGTCATCGGCGAAGAGAAAGACTATATGGGGACGTCCATCGGCAAAATGTGAGCCCGTGGCCGTAGCAAAAAGAAATAGGAATGGGAAAATCGACTTCATGGTTACCTTCACAAAATATACGTGGGATGCCCTAGCCGCCAAGCACAGAGGCGCGTTAAGGCGCCCATCCTCCTTCACCCGTTGGGACTACGGCGTGACAGGGAGGGCGCCAATTAGGAATTAGGAATGAGGAATGGGGGAGAAAAGGCTGAAGGCTGAAGGAGGAAGGCTGAAAAAGGGAGAAGGAGAAAAACCACGGATTACACGGATGAGCACGGATAATTCAAATCCTGTCCATCCTGTTTATCCATGTTTTTTCCTCAGAATCTTTGCGCTCTTGGCGTGCTTTGCGAGAGGCTAATACTCTCCTTCCTCTGTGCTCTCGGTGTCCTCTGTGGTTTTTTCTAATCCATGTCTTTGAGCTCTTGGCAAGAGGTGATGGTGGAGAATACTTCAATACTAGGGCTGACCCCCTAGGAGCCATCTATTTGGTCAAACAGGCCCGCAAATAAGCCGCTGGCTGGAAATCGTGAAGGATTCGGATGGTTTCTCCGTTTCGATGAAGGCGCACCTCGGGGACATTGATCTGGGGTGTTTTATGGGGAGCAAAGAGAATGTCGTCATGGGTGGCGTTTTTTGTTTCCCGGAACCGGTCCGGGGTGAGGTGACCGCCCAGGTGATCGCTCCTGCCGGTAGCCACATGTACGGTACCGAGGATTTTTTCGTCCTGGATGTCTCGATTGGAAACGGGGAGGACCTGGGTGCCGAAGCCGAGTTCGCCAATTTCCCCGGTGGCGGGATCGCTGGCCATCTTGGCATTGTGGGCTTCGATTACAGCGGGGTTGCCTTGGAGCAGCTCGGCGGCCTGAATGCGCCCCTTGGAAACGTGCATGATTCCGATGGTGCCGTCTTCATAAAGCAGGGGAAAACGGCCTTCCGCGCCGGTGGGGACAAAATACACTTCCCCGGCGGGGAGATTGGCAATGTCGGGTTCTTTTCCCAGGCAAAGGCCGTGGCTTTTCTGGGCCTCCTGTCCATCAAGCATCAGTTTGAGGGTGTGTTTACGGCCATCGACCTCGAAATCGATTTCCGCCCAATCGGAACGGGTCATGCGGAGGCGCAATTTCTCGGCTTGGGCGGAAACTGCCCGGTAATCCACGGCCAGACCCGACCGCAGAATAGTGTCATTCATGCCGTGCATGGTAGCGCCGCGGAATCCCCATTGCCTGGCCGAGGCTGTCAAAGGTGCGGTGGCTGATTCGGTGGAAATGCAGAGAATGAGATCGTATGGTTTATAGACGTCTTCGACCAAACTGAGTCGATTGCCCTGGGGGTCGCGACAATCTTCCGGAAGGTCGAGATTGGAACCGCCGGTGCGTTTATAGGCGTAGATTTGGCCGCCTGTCAGCCCCAACTCCCGCAGGACACCCTCCTTGAAGGCAAGGTAGAATTTTTCGTATGCGTGGCGTTGGATAGTGAGGGACGCATCCTGCAGGAAGGCGAAGTCCCTCATCAGGGAAGGATCATCCAAGTCGATCAAAATACAGATCTTTTCCTCTGGCTCCGGTTCAAATACCGTTTTCAATAACCGGCCCAGGTTGAAGGGAGGAAAGGTCTTTGGCTTTTCTTCTTTGGTCAGAACGTCTAACACGGCGAATTGATGTAAAGGTTATAAGGTCAGTTTCCAGGTCAAACCTGCAAAATCCATCTTTATGTCGGGCAAGTTTGTCATCCTTTCAAGCGAATTGCGCGCTTACTTCCAGGGTTGGAGGAAGGAATGGGCGGGTTAAGATGCTCAAAGAACTTCATCGAAGGCGTCAATGATTTGCTCGATGGGCTCAACCCCGACGGAAATGCGAACGAGGTCCGGATTGATACCATAATTTAGTAATTCCATCCGACCGGCCGGGTCGGAGACAATGTCGTAATGGGCCATGTACATGTAGGGGCAAATGAGGGTCCGGCCCATACCAAAACTCGGCCCCTTGCTGATACGGCAGGGATCGTAAACCCGGGCCAGGGGTTTAGCCAGGTCCACGGTAATCATGCAGCCGGGGGAGAGGTCTCTTCTCTCGATTTTTCGATACCGCTCCCGGTTTGTCTCTCCGTAGGCCCAGTGCACTTTTTTGACCCTGGGATGTGTCCGCAAATACCGGGCCAGTTTGAGGGTATTGGCATTAACCGTACGAGCCACGGTTCGGCAATGGGGCAGTTGTTCGGCCACCCTTTCAACGTCGCGACGATAGGGCGGCTCCACGTATTGCGGGACGATGGCTTTCAGATCGCGGTAAAAGGGAGATTGGGGGTTGAGGGCGATCAGCCCCATCATCACATCCCCCTCGTGGGCGATGTACTTGGTCAAGCTGGTGACGAGAACATCGCAATAGGGCATGGTATCCACATTGAAGATGGAACTCACTGTCGGATCGACCATCAGAACCACCTCGTGAAGGCGGGATAGCTCGAGCAAACGGCCCGCATCCGGAGTTTGTACCAGGGGATTGGTGGGCAATTCGGCGATTATTCCGGCTACCTCCCGGCCACGCTCATCCAAAATTGAAGCCAATTGATCGAGATCGGTCGGATCCGGAATGAGGATTCTTTGATCCCCTTCGCCTGCAAACTTGTTGAGAATCTCGTAGGTGTCCACGTAGAGCCAGCCCAATTGAATCCAGAGGGTTCTCGATTTTGCGGCCTGGAGATCCCGGATGGCATTGAATGCGGCGAAAACGGAACTCATACCCGAGGTAGTAAGCCACACATCTTCGTTGCTGGTAGAGCCGATGGTGCCGCACAAGGCACTTCGAACGGTTGTGGAAGGATTTGAGGAGGGTCGCTCCGGTGCAGCTCCCGGGATTAACCCGTTCCGGAGGAGGAGGTCTTCGGCTTCCCTTGAGGAAATGCGGACCCCGGTGTGTTGCAAAAAATTGCGGGCCTTTTCCTCCGCCTCGCCACCGGGGACAACCGAAACGACGGCGCGAGTGTCATCGGCGAATATCCTCACATGGCCTGATCCGACATAATGCTGCAAGGCTCTTGCGGCTTGGGGGGAGCACAGGCAAAAAACCGCTCTGTCCCGCAATTGGAGGCGGGATTGCAAACAGGCCTCCCATTGCAACACCCAATGATGGGACACAAATCGCGGATAGGCAACCTTGAGTCGGGCAACGACCTCGGGCAGCCTCTCCTCATACTGGACAATGTTCTCCATAGTGGGAAAACTACAGGATACCGCGTGCGGCCGATGAGGTATTGGCCGGGCAAATGGAATCTGGTCGAATGGTATTTCCACGAAACGATTTGGACGGGGTAAAAAAAGATGAAGGATGAAGGATGAAAAAAAAAGCCATAAAAGAACATCCTGCATCCAGTATCCGGCATCCGGAATGGGACCTCCCGCAGAGGGCAAAGGGAGGGAGCGCTTACGGCGCCAATTTGGAAATTGGCTCCACGAAGGACACGAAGGGCCACGAAGTACATCGTGATCGTGATCGTGATCGAAAAATTGCAGGCTGGGAATGTGGGCGAGGCATGCCTCGCCCCTACACATTGGCGGGTTGGAAAACCCGCCCTCCGTTTACCATAAAATCCTGTTTATCCATGTTCATCCATGTTCCATTTTCGATCAGGTTTAAGGTCGGGGTGGGTTAAATGATCCGGTCTTTTGTTTTATAGGCTTTGATCTCGGGGGAGTGCCGGATGTCATCGCCCCGGAATAGAGAGACCACTTGCTCTGCCACGTTGCATGCGTGGTCGGCAATCCGCTCGAGGGATTTGGAGATGAACATGCTCTCCAATGACTCCAAAGCGGCCCCTCGATCCCTCTGTATCCGCCGGGTCAGGTTGTTGAAAATATTGTAGTTGAATTCATCCACCAAACGATCTCGTCGAATAATTTCCTCAGCCAAATCCGCATCACCCTCCAAGAAGGATTGAATGGCATCGTTCAACATACCGATGGTCAACGTAATCATATCGGGAAATTCCTGATCCAGGTTGGGAGCGGCAATGCGGCTGATGCGAATAACCCGTTTGGCAATCGCGCATGCCTCGTCCCCTATCCTTTCGAGATCGTGGGTCACTTTGGTGCCGACCATGAGCAGGCGAAGATCATTGGCTACCGGAGCACGCAGACTGATATAGCGGATGGCCTTTGCATCGATGGTTATTTCCAAATTATCGATTAGATCATCTTCTTGAAGGACTTCTTTGGCCAGTTGGGGATCCAAATCCAGGATTGCCCTGCAGGACTTGCGAGTAACTTCGATGGCCTTCTGCCCCATCATGATGAGGTCGCTGTGAAAGTCTTCCAATTCGCTGTGAAAAAAGCGTTTCATGTTCGAGTTACTGGAAAGAGCGTCAAAAACAGCGGTGATCATTTCTCCTCGACTTCCTCTACAACCCCGGCGCGACGATGGTGGAAAAATGGTGGGCGCAGTAAATTCTGACGCTTAATGGGCGGACAGTTTTGCCCATGGGGAAAAATATGTAAATCTACTTTTTGTTCCGATTTGGTTACAAAACACTGTCCGGATGGCGCTTCGCGCCAATTTGGAATTAGGAATGAGGAATGAAGAATTAGGAATTGTGGAGAAAGGAACGATTAAGGATTGACTCTCGCTTAACCCGCAATGTTCGCCAAGAGCACGTACCAGCATCCAGCATCCAGCATCCAGCATCCAGCATCCAGCATCCAGCATCCAGCATCCAGCATCCAGCATCCAGAAACTAGTACTATTGGGTTGAATCGAAGCCAATTTTCCTGACCTTTTAGGCTATGCGCACGAGCGGAACAATGGCAGGAACCTGGAGGCGAACCTGCCTGCATGTATTGGCGCTGGTTCTCTTTTCCACTGCCGCCCAAGGGCAGAAGGCCTTTTCCTATACTGCGGATGAACTGATTGGGAACGCTATTCGCTGGCTGTCCGGGCCGAATAATCGCGATCTCATCCACGTTTACAAACTCAGTTGCCCGAAGTGTATCGGGGAGATTCAGGAGGCCTTTAAGGCGAATCGCGAGGATCAGGGTCTGATTTATCTTACCACCTCCCATAGGAATGACCGTTACATTGCCCAGGCTCTCCTGGCCACCACACTGTCCCACAAGGACCAAGGCGATCGAACGGAAATCTTTGGGGAACTCCTGAACTTGTTTGCCAACTCTCCGGAACATTTTCTGAGCAATCCCGAAGAGTGGAGATCCCTGGCGCTGAGCTTTTGGAATTTTGACCGGTACGACCTGGAGGACCCGGAACCCTGGGCCGATTCGTTAAACTGGATGGATCGACAAAACCGCACCCTTGCCCTCCTCAACAAAACGAGTTATCCGGCGAAAATCGAGCTCCATGAGCAAGTCCCAATACCTGAAGTGGAAAAAAATTCCTATCGGGACCAGTACCTGTTCGCGACCCTGGCTCTGCCCTGGTTGAAATACCCGGATAAGCTACCTGCCCGGGGAAGGACAGCTGGTTCCCAATATCCGGTCTTTCCCAAGGTCACCATTCAACCGGTTAGACAATACGGCTTTCTGGAATGGAGCAACTTCGCGAAAACGGCTGAAACGGGCGCCTATTGGCAATTTTTTGGTGGGGCGGACGTAACCATGCACCCCCGGTTACTGCAGTTTCTCGCGCTGTTTCTGGAACTCCCCACCGACCGGGAACGTCAAACTGCTTTTGTCGAGGCCTTGGGAAAAATTTCCGAAGACACTCAACAAGGGCGTCCCAGAAGCATACTAATTGCCTTGCCCCGGGTAGAATTAGACTTCTCAATACCGGAAGAGCGTCGGGCTCGAAGAATGGAAGAAGCACGCCAAATGATGGAGCAATTTCACATCTACGAGGAACTGCGCGGATAGAAGGCAGAGGTTTCGGCCGCGCCAAAATTTTCCAGCCACCATTTCATGATGAAACCTACTTCACGTCGAAAATTTATGGGGACGGCAACCGGGGCTGCCTTTGGCGCCAGCCTGCTGAGCGCGGACGGAGGTTCCAGCCCTGAAAGCAACAACATGGGTACGGCCAACTTCAAATATTGCTTTAATACCAGCACCATTCGCGGACAAAACCTGGGCTTGATCAAGGGGATAGAAGTCGCGGCGGAGGCGGGTTACGACGCCATTGAACCATGGGTCCGCAACATTCGGTCCTATCTGTCGGAGGGAGGAACCCTCAAGGAACTGGATGCCAGGATCAAAGACTTGGGTTTGACGGTGGAAGGCGCCATCGGGCATGCCAAATGGATTGTGGATGATCCCCAGGAACGAGCCACGGGTCTGGAAGAAGCCAAAAGGGACATGGAATTGATGGCGAAGATTGGAGGCAAGCGCATTGCCGCCCCTCCCGCAGGAGCGACGCAAACGGAAGGGCTCGATCTCTTCCAAGCTGCCGAACGCTATCGGGCACTGCTGGAGATCGGAGTGGAAACGGGCGTGACTCCGATGTTGGAGGTGTGGGGATTTTCCAAAAACCTGCACCGCTTGGGGGAAGCGGTATTGGTGGCCATTGAAAGCGGACATCCCGATGCCTGCCTTTTGCCGGATGTCTATCACATCTACAAAGGTGGATCGGATTTTACCGGTCTGAAAATGCTTTCCCGAACCAGCGTTCATGCCTTCCACATGAACGACTATCCGGCCGATCCGCCCAGGGAAACCATAGCGGACAAGGATCGGGTTTACCCAGGTGACGGCGTGGCGCCATTGGACCGCATATTGAAGGATTTGGCTGGAATCAATCCCGAGATGGTCCTTTCCCTGGAACTCTTCAATCCAACCTACTGGAAACAGGACGCCTTGGAAGTGGCCAAAACAGGTCTGGCAAAATTGAAAGCCGCCGTGGTATCCGCTTTGGGCTGAAGGGTTCAGCTTCCAGGGTTTTCAGGTATTACGGGGTGACTTTTACGCCTTCATTTGGGCTTGCTCCGCGCCTTCACCAGGTTTTTTCTCCTTCTTTCATGGTGCAGCATCCTGTTTTCAGGTTTTCGGGTCCTGCCATGGATCCCATTGTCGTTTTACAGGAAAGCAGACCGTTTTCACTATTACCTGAACAATAAGACAGTACTTTTTTTATGAGCGAATCTCAGGCAAACCCTTCCCCAAGCATCAATTCCAAGCGTTTTTTATCGGACGACCAAGGGAACCCTTCCTCTATGCGTCTGATGTCGTTGTTAGCCTTGGTCGTCGCGGCAATATTGGCGTCCGCGCAAGTTTTCGAATGGGGATCGGACAGCGACAAGACCGAACTCGTTTTGTATTTCCTGTTGGCGGCGTTTGCGCCCAAGGCCATTCAGAAATTTGCTGAAAAATGAGATTGTCGATAAAATGGGGAAACTCATTTTGTGAGAACACTACTGCATTGCGGATCGGAATCGGCCTTCGAGCCACCGGGATGAAGTTGACTTTCACATGATCCAGAATGCACTGCTGTCAATCGGCCTGCTGGTGGTCGTTGCCAAGTTGCTGGAGGGCCTGCTCCGGCGATTCCGGATCAATGCCATCGTCGCCTATACGCTGACAGGGATCCTTCTGGGGCCGGTAGCCGGAATCATCGAGCCGACCAGCGGGATGCATGTCCTGTTGGGTATCGGCATCTATCTCCTGTTCTTTCTCATCGGCCTGGACGAGTTGGACATTTCCAGTTTCATGGCCGCTATCCGCGGCCGCTACTTCGTCGCCGCAATCCTGTCCGTTCTCGTTCCCCTCCTCATTTCCATGGCGGTTACCTCGGACGTTTTCTTTGACTTCGGGCTGGGTCTCGACTTCAGCGCATCCATCGCCCTGGCCGGAATCCTTTCGCTTACCAGCCTGGGTGTCGCGGCCAAGGTACTGGTCGACGAGGGTCATCTCCGGGAGCCCATCGGGATAAGAATCTTCATGACGGCGCTCATTGCCGAACTCCTCCTTTTGCTCATAGTGGGTTTCACCATCGGCGAGCATGGAACTGAAATGAGCTGGACCGGGGTTCTCTTCCTGCTGGCCAAGATCGCGGGCTTTACAGTGGTGACATGGGTGCTGGCGAGCCGCGTAATACCGCCCTTGATCATGATGCTGCAACGCATCCTCTACGTTCCGCAACTCTCCTTCGGTCTGATTTTGGGCGGACTTTTCCTTACCGTAGTAGGCGCTGAAAAGATGGGGTTGCACGGTTCCCTGGGCGCGCTCTTGTTCGGCGCCGCCTTGTCGGGGATGCCCTACCAGGTAAGCCGGGACATCAGCCCCGGCATGCGCAGTACGGCAGAGGGTTTTTTCGTGCCCCTATTCTTCGCTGCGGCCGGGCTGCACTTGAGTTTGTCCTTCACTGAATTGCCCGGGTTGACCATTGCTGCGCTCGCGCTCGTTCCCTTTGTCGGAAAGTTTTTCGGGGCCCTCCTCGGGGCTCTTGTGGCCCGGCTGGAAACACCCTTTGCACTTGCCACCGGGTTGATGGCCAAAGGCGTTGCTGAAGTGGCCCTGCTGCTCGTGCTTTTTGAGACCGGTGTCATTGGGGATGACATCTTTTCCCTGCTGGTATTGATTATGTTCGGCTATATCCTGTTGATGCCGCCGGCGATCAACGCGGTCATCCACCGGTCAAAAACATCGGCCGAGGAAGAGCTTCCGGATCGTTTGCCGCCGGTTCTGGCCCGCTTCGCTCTCCAGGACATCACAGTGGGGGATATACTCGACCCCAAGCGCACTTTCGCCGAACCGGGACTGACGGTGCGCGCCTTCGCCCACAGGTGGATAGTTCCTCACCAGCAGGACTACATCGTTGTAGACAAGGGCGAGCTATCCGGAATCGTGTCCCTGGGTATGTTGCGCTACCTGCCCAAGGGAGCATGGTCGACCACGAAGTTGGGTAAAATGGTACGCCGCAACCCCCCGTGCGCCCATCCCGACGAACCGGTGGAGGATGT
Organism: Opitutales bacterium; assembly: GCA_965204545.1. Taxonomy (GTDB): domain Bacteria; phylum Verrucomicrobiota; class Verrucomicrobiia; order Opitutales; family UBA2995; genus JAABVD01. Next base: position 66,479 of record CBDBFA010000004.1, read on the forward strand.
CCTTCAACGCATGACGGAACGCTCGCTTACGGTGATGCCGGTGGTGCAACGCGAGTCGGGCAAGTTTGTCGGGGCGGTATCGAGCCGGGACATTCTGGATCTCATCATCGCTGAAGCCAAGGGGACCGCCTGAAGGCAGGATTTTACCTGTCTTGGCAGGCGGGACTGAGGAGGTTTGAAAAATTAAAGCAGTTCGTGGCGCCTGAGCAAATCCCCGAGTTTTTCGAGGGGAAGCCCCATGATGTTGGAAAAGGAACCTTCCCAATGGTCGATCACCAGGTGCCTCCCCTCCTGTATTCCGTAGGACCCGGCCTTATCCAGAGGATTCACCAAATTGAAATACTCCGAGATAATGGCATCATCAAGGGGTTTGAAGGTTACCCGGCTGGTCACGGTCAGTAATTCATCTTTTTTTCTCTCCAAGTTCATCAGGCTTACCGCCGTATAAACCGTATGGGTGCGGTCGGCCAGGCGCTTCAGCATCTCCCTGGCTTGGCCGAGATCCCCCGGCTTGCCCAAAATCTCGCGGCCCAGCGATACCGTCGTATCCGAACCCAGGATCCAATCGGCCGGATAGCGCTCAGCCACCCAGCCGGATTTGATACGGGCATTGGTTTCCACCAATTCCCGCGGCCCGGGAATGTGGTTCATCTCCTCAACCTGGGCCGGGATAATCTTGAAGGGGATTCCCATCGATTCCAAGAGGCGTTTTCGGCGGGGAGAGCCGGAGGCAAGTATCAGCATAAGGGCAGGTTCAGGAAAATGAACCTGGATTGCAAAGCATCATCTTGCCCGATTAACCTTTGCTATCCATCTTCCTAGGAAAATGCAAATCGGCATCGCACAGATCAACACCACCGTGGGCCATCTGGAAGGCAATCGGATCAAAATCCTCCGCGCCTACAGACAGTTGTGCGGAAAAAGAGCCGAACTGGTCCTGTTCCCGGAACTGGCCGTCACCGGATACCCACCGAGGGACTTGTTGTTCAAAGGCAGCTTTGTTCCGGATAATGAGGATTCTCTTCGGAAGATTGCCGAGCAGATCGGGGAGGTTCCCATGCTGATTGGTTTCGTTGAAGCAAATCCATCGGAAAAAGGGCGGGATTTCTTCAATTCGGCGGCTTGGTGCCGCGATGGCCAAGTGGAAAAAATATTCCGCAAGACCCTTCTCCCCTCTTATGACGTTTTCGACGAAGACCGCTACTTTCATCCTGCCGATGGACCCGGCACTCTTTTGTTCAAAGGCCTTAGGATAGGGGTAACGATTTGCGAGGACATTTGGACTCATCCGGAAATTGCAGGCGGAAAACGGTATCCGCTGGATCCCCTGCAAATACTGGCGGCAGGCCGGGTCGATCTGATCCTGAATCTCTCTGCCAGTCCCTGGCACAATGAAAAAAACGACTTGCGCAACGCCCTCCTCAGAGAGGCTGCCAGACAATGCGGTTGCCCGGTGGTCTACTGCAATGCGGTTGGCGGAAACGACGAACTGATATTCGACGGCCGCAGTCTGGCGGTCGATGCGCAGAGCCGGATCATGGCCGGGCTCGAAGCATTTCGGGAAGACCTCGCGGTTGTGGCGCTGCCTGATGGACGGGACAATTTCGCCGCGACCTTTGTTCAATCCGAAATGAGCGATATCCACGACGCGCTCGTGCTCGGACTGAAGGACTACGTGCGAAAGTGCGGGTTCAAGCGGGTTCTGGTCGGCCTGAGCGGCGGAATCGATTCCGCCGTCACAGCCACCATTGCCCAGGCTGCCCTGGGAGCCGATAACGTCATCGGCATCAGTCTTCCCTCTGAGATTTCCAGTCAACACAGCAGGGAGGACGCCCGTGACCTGGCCCAAAACCTGGGCATCGAATTTCACTACCTTCCCATCGCCGGAGTAGTGGCGGCGGCCGAATCTGCTCTGAGCACACTATTCCAGGATCGGGAACGGGACGTCACGGAGGAAAACATCCAGGCACGCGCCCGCGGACTGCTCCTCATGGCCCTGTCCAATAAATTCGGAGCCCTGTTGTTGACCACCGGAAACAAGAGCGAACTCGCCGTAGGTTATTGCACTCTCTACGGCGACATGTGCGGCGGACTGGCGGTCATCTCCGATTTACCCAAAACCAAGGTTTACGAACTGGCCCGGCATATTAACCGGAACCGTGAAATCATCCCCCGATCGACCCTCGCCAAGCCGCCTTCCGCCGAGTTGCGGCCCGACCAGAAAGACGAAGACAGCTTGCCCCCTTACGATGTCCTGGATGCCATCCTCAAAGCCTACGTGGAAGAAGGACTATCCCGCCGGGAAATCGCCGAACTGGGGCACGATCCGAAACTGGTTTCCGATATGGTGCGAAAAGTGGATCTCAATGAATACAAGCGCAAGCAAGCTGCTCCCGGCCTGAAGATAACTCCATTGGCTTTCGGGGTCGGGCGGCGTATTCCCATCGTGCAAAAGTATGTGAATTGAGGAAGGAAATCCCGGTTCAACCCGGTTTAACCGTCCAACTCGGTCAACTCGACGATGTGCCCATCGGGATCGTACAAAAACAATTGAAGGGCTCCGTCCGGGCGATGCTTGGGCCCCATATAGGCCACATTCAGGGCATTGAGGTGGGCCTGAGCTTCGGCCATATCGGCCACCCGGTAGGCGGTATGGCGATCGGGAGGAATGGTTTGGGTCGTAGACGACAGGATGATGTGGAGTTCCTGATCGGGGCCGGTTTGAAACCAGGCGCCATCAAAATCAAAGGCGGGCCGCGAGATCTGCCTGAGTTTCAATACGTCCCGATAAAAGCCTACACTGCGCTCCAGGTTGGATACATGGATGGCCGTATGATTGAGTTGATTGATCTCCACAGGGGTGCAAAGGTTACTTGATCATATATTAAACCCCATACCCCCAAATATGCAAAGGTATTATTCCGCCGGATTCATTCTTTTCCTGATACCCTTCCTGTTTCCGCCTTCGCTGACGGCTTATTATCCCCAGGATTTCAGCCGGCCTCTGACATCGATAGCTTTCGGTTCATGTAACCGTGAGACGTTGCCGCAACCCATGTGGGAAGTGATTCTGGCGGAAAAACCCGATCTGTGGATCTGGGGTGGTGACAATGTCTACGGGGATAGCCGTGATGAAGCGATCCTCCGCCAGACCTACGAAAAGCAACTCGGCCGGGAGGAGTATCGGGCTTTCAGGGATAGGATACCCATTATCGGCCTCTGGGACGACCATGATTATGGCCAAAATAATACCGGCAAGTGGTACAAAACGAGAGAGGCCTCCCAACAATTATTGCTGGATTTTCTGGATGAACCCAAGGAAAGTCCACGTCGGCGCCAGCGAGGCATTTACACCAGTTACGATTTCGGGCCACCGGGTAAAATGGTAAAAATACTGTTAATTGACAATCGTTACCACGCCGATCGCCCGGGACCGGATGGCGACCTGCTGGGACAGGAACAATGGCAGTGGCTGGAATCAGAACTCGCCACCAGTCGCGCCCAGCTCAACCTGATCGTTTCCGGCATACAATTCCTGTCGGAGGAACACCCTCATGAAAAATGGGCCAATTTTCCCAAGACGCAGAACCGGCTCCTGAATTTAATTCGCAATAAGAAAATTGCCGGGGTCCTTTTTCTCAGTGGCGATCGCCACTTCCACGAGATATCCAGGAAAGTCGATGGGGATACACCCTACCCTATCATAGATATTACCAGCAGCGGATTGACCCATCCCATGTTGTCATTTTCCGGTGAGCCGAACCGCTACCGGGTTGGCCAAGTCTTCAATCAAAAAGGATTCGGGCTGATTAAAATCGATTGGGAAACACCGGATCCGGAAATCCGCCTACAAATCAGAGACGAAGAGAATAAAGTCAGAAATGAACTGAAACTGACGTTGGAGGACCTGCAGCCAGGCACGTAGGCGCCCAAGGGCGCCAATTAGGAATTAGGAATTAGGAATTAGGAATTGGGAATTGGGAATTGGATCTCGCCAAGGCGAGATGGCATATCCGCCTTCGCCACCCGGCGCGGCAAGGATGCCGTCGCCCTACCGTTTACATTTTGAAATGGTAGGGCAAGAGCATCCCTGCTCTGCCGCAACATACGCCTTCAGACCCGGCGCGGCAAGGATGCCGCTGCCCTACCGTTCACGTTTCGAAATGGTAGGGCTATCGCGTCCCCGCGATGCCGTAACTTCGGCGCGGCAAGGATGCCGCTGCCCTACCGACCACACCCGGCGCGGCAAGGATGCCGCATCCCTTCTTCGGTCTCAGGGATCATCCTGAGGTATCGGGTCGTTTTTCCCGATGGGTTTTCCTTCCCAAACGGGGACGTCCTGGTAATAAGTCAGCACCCGGTGGGAACTGCCGGGGGCCAGCCCGTTATCTATTTTGGGCAACCACTTTCGCATGGATTTCAAGACTCCTTCTTTTTGAGAAGCGAGGTTGGTCCATTCGTGCGGGTCATTGACTTGGTCGTAGAGTTCTTCTGCTCCGTCCACGTAGCGGATGTAGCGCCATTTTTCAGAAACAATGGAAAAATTGCCCTGGTTATGGGAGGTGATGGCGGGACGTTTGCGTGAGGCGTTGGCCTTGATAAGTTGGGACACCAGGCTGAGTCCTTCCAGGTGCTTGAGCTCGGGAAGATCGCAGAGGTCTATCAAGGTGGGATAAATATCCAGCAATTCGGCCGGTCGGTTACAGCGTTGGCCGGCAGTGACGCCGGGACCGGCGAAAATGAGCGGCACTCGGGTGGAGCGGGCCCAGAGGGTGTTTTTCCCCGTTATGAGCTTTTCCCCGAGGTGGTAACCGTGGTCGCTCCAAACAACCACGATGGTGTTGTCCTTGAATCCCGAACGTTCGAGGGCGTCGAGGATGCGGCCGATCTGGTTGTCGACAAAGCTGGTCGAGGCCAGATAGGAACGGACGAGATTGATGGCCTGATTGTTTTCCTCGATCCATTTTTGCCGAGGCTCCGGCAGGCTCCAATGAATCCACCAGGATGAGCGGGGGGTGTCGTCTCGGTCGTCCTTGGGCATTTCCGGCAGAATGGACGCATCGTCGGGGTAAAGATCGAACCACTTCTGGGTAGCGTAGCAGGGCACGTGGGGAAGGAAAAATCCGGCCGCCAGGAAAAAGGGCTTATCCTTGGGCATGTTCTCCAGCATGCCGATTGCCTGAGAAGCCACATCGTAGTCTCCCTTCTTCGAGTCGTCGTTGTCATCCGGCCAGACGCCCCAATCCATGAGAGGATGATTGCCGAAGGGGGTCTTGGGGATGAGTTTGGCCGGTGGCTTCGAACCGACGCCTCCGGGTGAGCCCCAATGCTGGAATTCGGGATTATCCATGTCAGCCGGTTGGGAGCGAAGACCGTGATAGATCTTACCGTTGCTGTAAGTCTGGTAACCGTTGTTGGCAAAATGTTGGGGTAGCGAAACGAGATCGGCCCATTGCGGCACGTCGCGAAACCAGGGCCGGAGGCCATGGATTCCGGTGGTACTGGGGCGAAGGCCTACCATCAGGCTGGTTCGGGAAGGGTTGCACAAAGGAGCCTGGATATGGGCGTTGGTAAAGAGGGTGCCGCGGGCGGCCAACTCGTCCATGTGGGGCGTCTTTACCATGGGATGGGTATCCATGCATCCAATCCAGTCGTTCTGGTCATCGATGGCCAGGAAGAGGACGTTGGGTTTGTGGGCGAAAAGAGACCCGATTGAAAAGGTGAGAATTAGGGTGAGGTGAAAAACGAATCTTTTCATGGGGACGGCAATGGGTTGTGTTTAAAGATGAATGAGCCGAGAACCCATCCTGTGAATTCCCGGCTCGTTGCAAAGGTTTTGATTTAAATCAGTAACTGAGCGATCCACTCAGTTCGAACCTGCGTTCCGCCGGAATGCGAAACACCGGAATGGTTTCATCCGGGTTGGCAACTACGGGGATCAGGTCGTCCTCGTCCAGGAGGTTTCGGATATTCAGTTGAATTCTGAGGTGTGTATTCTGTCCCAGGATGAGGCCGAGGTCTTTTTCCCAACCGATCCAGGCATCCACCTGAGTTTCGGAAGGGCCGAAAATCGGATTGGCCAAATCGGGGATGAATCCGAATTCGGGATGCTCGATAACCGGGCGCCCGATTCCGATCTCGTCCTGCCAGCGTACCGCCCCGCCTACATTAAAGCCCTTCAACATTTGGCCATCGAATTCGTAGTTGGTGATGAGGTTCCATCGCCATTCGCGGATTTCGTTGGTTTTTATGCCACCATCCTCGGAGATCTTGATTTTGGATTGAAGAAGCCCAAAACGCTCGGTGAAACTTCGGATGGTCTCAAACTGACCGGCATTGGTTGGGAAATGTCCAAATCGGTCCAGGGTAGGATCCACGTCCTCACGGATGAATCTGTCCAGGATAGGAGCGGTGTTCGTAGAAACCACCTCCTGCTGCGAAATATTAAACACGAGCCTCCAATTGCTGGTGATGTTCGCAACGGCTTCAATTTCCAAACCCTCGGATAACAGGTCAGTCGGAAACACCAATCCAGGAGGAGTGCTTCGCTGGACGGATTCGCCATCAGGGCTGATCGTGATATTCAAGGTATCGATCACGTAGGGAGCGTTTTGCAGAGCAGTATACCCGGCCAGATCCTGGATGTCATCCTGTTGCAAGAGATCGGTATCTATGTTTAGCTGCCGGGCCACGGGTGCATAACTGCTCAGATAGGGTCCGAGGAAATTGTTAAAGTTAGCTCTCAAACCAGAATCTTCCCCAATCTGAAGAGTCCTATACTGATTCACCCGGATGCTGAATCTCTCGTCGGCAAAGCTTATGGTGAATCCACGTTCTTCAGTTTCTCCGCTTACGGGACCCAGGTTCATGCCGAGGAGGTTGCTCCGTTCCTGCCCGATTTGAGCGTTATCGGATTCGGAGTAGTGGAAGCTCAGGCCCACTCCTTTAAACATGGCTTCAATCCATTCATCAGGCGTGTGCAATACGACCCCCCAACTGTTGGAATCCGACTCGGAAGTGAAGCTGGGCGATGTCGGCAGAGCAAAGGCACTTGGGCTGATTTCCCGGCGATTGGTAGCCGTCCTGGGAGGATCCCCATTCGACCACACTTTCACGTCATCCTCACGATAACCATAGGTTGCCACCAAATGGTCATCGAGAAATTTGCTGTGCAAAATTAAGGCCCTGCTATCGATGTTGTTTTTGGAAAGGAGGCCACCGGAGGGCACGTTTGCAACTGTGGAAAAAGTGCCCGTTTCATGCAATCGCGTCTCCCGGTTGAAGAAGCTCATGGTATATTCCGGTTGAATATCGAGCTTGGTTTTGAGGTTAGAGGCGTTGGCTCCGGCCGAACTGGACTGATTGGCGATACTGTCACTGATATAAACCAGGGTACCCACTGCTGTGGAGTTATTCGGATTGGGGGGAGTCCCCATGATCCTGAAATCTTCTCCCCAATCATAGTTGGATAGGGTGAAATTGCTGGAATTCCTCCGGGAAAACTCTTCAAGCCAAGTGAAGGTATGATTGCCAAGAATTTTCCCAAGCCAACCGTCCACTTTCTCGGTCAGGTCGTACTTGAAGTAACCGGTGAAGCGGTGGTTTTCCAGATCCTGTTGTCGAATGCGGGTCAAGCCGTTTCTTCCGCCGGCGGAAAGAAAAAGACGCCCAAAGTTGGGGTTCACATCGCCGTTGGGAAAGTGTGAATTTACATCAACTGCAATCGCTTGGAACCTTGAGCCGTCGTCCAGCACTTGCCTGAAGTTGCTGTAGTACTCTTCCTTGTTGAAGTGGTAAGCCAAACCTGCCCGATCTTCCAGAAAGGTTTGCTCCAAGGAGCCTGTCATAACGTCGAATTGCTCCCTTTCACTCTTATTCGGACCATCGACAAGCAGGTTGCGAAAATCAAACAGGCTGGTGTCCTGAACGTGCTCGTTGACGTAGAAGTTGCGGGTCACCGATTTTGAATTGCCGTTCTGATCTGTCGGCATTCCCAGCATTTCGGAATAGAGCTGATTGACTCCGCGCATGGTGACAAACGACTGAAACCGGATACCTCCCGAACCATCGGGATTGACGGTGGACAAATCGGTTCCATACCGGGGATGGACAATGGGAACAAAAGCTTGAGTGCCATTGGGGAAAGCGCCCCCTCCAACCGCTTGGTTGGCATTGTTATATCCGACAGCCGCTTCGAAGGTGAATCCGATCGGGCCAAAATAGAGTCTGTCGGCGATATCCCCAGGAGTATTTCCGGTATAGTCGACGTCATCACCATCTCTGTAGATAAAGAGCTGGAAATGATTGTGGGCATCGTGAACGGGCTTGGCTCTTCCCTGAGGGGTGCCATTGGGAGCCGGATCGAACCAGCGTGAAACCATATCCTGTGGTGGAAGCGAGCGAGGACGGTTGGCATTAATCACGCCGGTTTCGTAGGCCAGTTTGAGGGTCGTATTTTCCCAGGGCCGGAATTCAAAGATACCGTGCAGGCGTTGATCGCGCTCAAAGGCCGGGTCCTGCTGGTACTTTATGTCCTCATGCAGGGCAGCGAACCGGAAAGACAATTTGTCCTTGATCAGTACCTGCTCGGCATCAATCTCAGATCGGATTGTGCCATAGCTACCGGCCATAAAAGAAACCTCGCCTCGATTTTGGAAAATCGGAGCAATGGTTTGATTGTTGATAATACCTGCCGGGCTACCCAAACCGAAAAGGATGGCATTGGCCCCGCGGTTGATAACCACCCGACTCGTATTGTAGGAATCCATTGCCACGGCGGTGGGAAAATAATTCCGCGTCAGGTCAGCTGCGGCCAAACCCCGCACCCGGGTATTTTGGGTAGGGCGTGTGAATTGCGAATCCTGAATGGCCCCAACTACAATGGACTCATTTGGGTTGGCAAAGTTACCCCCGATACCGAGCACTTCCGTATTGGAGGTGTAGACCAGGAGTTCCTGCAAATCGGTCGATCCGGTATCTTCCAAAAATTCCTCGGTTATGACGCTGATAGTGGCTGCAATGTCGTTCAGAGGGGTGTTCAAACGGGTTCCGGCCAGGGAGGAACGGGCCAGGTAACCGACATTATCCCCCTCGCTAACATCAAAAGGACTTAAAGTATAAATTTCTTCTTCGTCTTCTTCCTGGGCCAATGCCGGAGTTTGCACGGCCACAATTCCAAGTGTAAGAACCGTAAGAATTGGGTGGGAGAACCATTTGATTTTTTTAGCCATTTCAGAATTGAGTTTAAGTTTCGAGTTAAGGGTCTCTTTTTATTTCAGGATGGGGAATATTAGCCACACCGGGCATCCACACCCCGTCCTACAAGCCAATTTTTTCAGTGAAATCCGGTCTATTTCAAGTAATTTTTCTCTTAATTTGTTCACGCTTAACTAAAGGCTTCTTCGATCCCATTCCAATTACCCACCTTCCGCGATGGTGCATTCCACCGATCCGAACCGGTCTGTTGTAACTGAAACCCGGCAGCCGCACGGTATCGGAATAAGATCCCCGACCGAGCCACAAAGAATGGTCTGGTCGGCTTGAAGACTTCGACCGAGGCGGTTGAGTTCTGCCGCGAGCCAGTTCAAGGAATGGGCCACCGTATCGATCAGTTCCGGTCCGGCCAGGTTCACCGCCAGGACGTCGTCGATGAATATGTGCAGTTGGGCAGGATCGCGGTCAAACCGCTGCGATCCATTTTCCCCATAAACAAAGCCACCATGGATGGCGTTATTGGCAATCAGTTCGTCTGCGGATGGTCCACCGCGTCTGAAGACCAGGTTATGAAGTTCAATGACTGGAAACACCGCGTCGATCCCATCAAAGATTTCTTCCCGCGTTGCGGCGCTTGGCAAATCGCGAGCCAGCCGCACCGCCAGCTCCCCTTCGATGGCCAATCCGCAAAATTGGGTTTTGGGTAACCGCGTTCCCGAGGGCCAGCACTCGCTTTTAAAAAGTCGACCATAGACGGGATGATCAATGCGCAGGCTCTTACGGATCGTGGATGAGGTACAACCCACCTTGTAGCCCATTACGGGTTCACCTCGCCTCTCGCGAAGCTCCGCAACCAGTGACTGAACCTCGTAAGCCTGGGCGATCGACAACCGAAGTCCGTCCGCAAACGCCGTTCCCGGTTCATGGCGATCGTAGTCGGCCAGTTGTCGACGCGCCAGTTCAACGAGGTTCAACGCGGAACTTCGAAACACCTTACTCACGAGTTTCCCCCTGCAAGGTATAGCTTTTCACCCGAGCAGGTCGGTAATGATTCGACCGTGCACGTCGGTGAGGCTGTGGTCGCGCCCGCCGTGACGAAAGGTCAGGCGCTCGTGATCGATGCCGAGTTGATGCAAGATCGTGGCGTGGATGTCGTGGATATCGAGTTTGCTCTCCACGACGGAATTGCCAAATTCATCGGTCCGGCCATAAGCAATGCCTTGCCGAAATCCGCCGCCGGCAATAAATACCGTATAACCGTCCACATGGTGATCCCGACCGCAACCTTCTTTGATTTCCGGGGTGTGCGGAGTGCGTCCCATTTCACCGGCCCAAAGGACAATGGTTTCATCGAGTAATCCTCGCCGCTCGAGATCGATGATCAGTGCTGCAACGGATTGCTCGGTGATGCGGGCGTTCTTTTCATGCAATTTGACCAACTCGCTGTGTTGATCCCAGGGAGAGTTATTATCGTCGAAGCTGGGACAGGTAATTTCGACAAATCGCACACCAGCTTCTACCAGACGCCGCGCACGCACGGCCTGGGTGGCGTAAAAGTGTTGATGTTCGTCACTGGAACCGACGCCGTAGAGGTCAAGTATATGCTGCGGTTCATCGGAAATATTCACCACCTCGGGAATGGCGGCCTGCATGCGAAAGGCCGTTTCGTAATTTGCGATGGCGCCCTCTATGGCACTGTGGTCGGAGGCATGCCTGGAAAACTCCCGATCCTGGGAGGCTAGCAAGGCAAGCTTGCGGCGCTGAAGATCGGCCTTGTCGGCGGCAGCGATATTGTCCATGGGATCCCCCTTGGCCCGCATCATGGTAGCCTCATGGGAGGCGGGGAGGAAGGAACTGCTAAAATTTTCCAGGCCGCCATTGGGCACCCAATCGTTGTTCAGAACGACATAACCCGGAAGGTCCTGGTTCTCGGAACCCAGCCCGTAGGAAACCCAGGAACCAATGCTCGGCGCCTGACCCAAAATGCGGCCGGTGTGGAGCAACAGGTTTTGCTGACCATGCAAAGGCAATTCGCCAACCATGGAACGTACCACGCAAATCTTGTCCGCAATTTTCGCAATATGGGGAAAAAGATCACTTACCCAAAGCCCGCTTTGGCCGCGGCGCTTGAATTCCCAGGGTGAGCCCAACCAGACGCGTTCGGCTCCCGATTGTGCGCGGTTGGACACGGCCTCGGGTCCGATTTTTTTGCCCTGATACTTGGCCAGCATGGGTTTTGGATCGAAGGTGTCGACATGACTGGGTCCACCATCCATGAAACAGAAAATGACGTTCTTTGCCCGGGGCAGGAAATGCGGTTGAGGCATGGCGCCGCCAAAAGCGCGGTCTCCCAGCATTCCACTGAGCGCCAGCCAACCAAAGGTAGCGGACGATTGCTTTAAAAATCCACGCCGCGAAAGATCAGGCGCCCTTCGACCAGGACAACCACAGACGCTCCCCAATACTGGCTCTTTCATTCTGTTTCGGTAGAAAATCAGCGAATATGGATGAATTCCTTGGTGTTAAAGAAGGCATGCGCCACTTCGGTCCAGGCCATCTGGTCGTTCATTACGTATTCATGCTTCGAAAAAGATTCTAGGGCATTCGTCCACAAATGCAACTCCTGATCCGTGGCCGAACGACAATATGCCTGAATAAACATGCGGCCGATGCGTTGCCGGGGCGTTTTGCTGCCATCCGACAGTAGGCGTTTGCCCCATCGTCGAGCCATCTCCTTGACCAGCGGATGGTTGAGCAAAATCAACGCCTGGGCTGGAACATTGGTCACGTCTCGACGACCGGTGGAAAGCTTGGGATTGGGCAAATTGAACCCGACCAGAAATTTTGGCGGGTCCATGATGGACATTTCAAGGTAAATGGACCGGCGCCCATGGCCATCGAGGGGACCGGATAATAGCCGCTTCAGGGGATCTTCCACGGCACGGACGGGATTGATGGGTGGACCGTACAAGCTGGGATCGAGACTTCCGGAAACAGCCAGGAGGCTGTCCCGAATTGCTTCGGCCTCGAGCCGGCGGGTAGGAAAATGATGGAGAAGTCGATTAGTGGGGTCGTGCTCCGAGGCGAAAGGATCTTCGTCACCGGATTGACGAAAAGTTTGACTCAAGACCAGTCGCCGCACCAGTTTCTTGGTCGACCAACCTTCGTTCTTGAATGTATTCGTCAACCAATCGAGCAATTCAGGATGAGAGGGACGGTCACCCAACTTTCCAAAGTCGTTGGGGGTCGCCACAAGACCTGTGCCAAAAACCCAATGCCAGACCCGGTTCACATACACGCGCGCGGTCTGCGGGTTTTCCGGGCTGCTTAAATATTCGGCCAGTTCCAGTCGACCACTTCTCTTGCTTTGATTAACCCGATGATTTCCTTCAAAGACTCCGAGGAAATTTCGGGGAATGGGCGGGCCTTCATCGTATACGTTGCCCCGCAGGTTGATCCGGTAATCCATGGGCGAAATTCCACGCTCATCCATGCTGTTAACAGTGCGGGAGAAACCGATCCGGGCCTCCACATCCCGGTATTGGTTTACCATAGTTGCGATGTTGGGAGCCTCTACTTTCGTGTTTGGAAGCATGCCATTTTGAAGCAGCCAATTGACCAACCCGACATCTTCGGGTAAAGGTCGATTGGAGACCCAACGATTGATGGAGTTGACAAACCATCTTGCCAGGTTTTGCCAGGCTTCATTGACAGTGGATGGTGGCCTGCCCGTATACAGGGTATCGAATGCGCCGAGTGTATCGGCAGGCGCCCCTTCCTCCTCATGCATGGCGATGCCAGTCAGGCTGAACCAACTCCGGTGATTCAAACCGTCATCCTCAGCCGGCAACTTTACCTCGCCCACCTTGGCCCGCCCCATACGCGGAGGAAAATTGGAATTCAGAGCTGCGGTGACGACTTGGGCGTAGATGCTGCTCACCCCATTCTTTAAATCGGTATCTTCAATCGCTACCCATTCAGACGGAACGCCAGGCGTTAAAAAGGCTATGGACTCATTTTGAAATGCATTTTGCGGAACCACCAGGTGGCCGGCCCATTCACCGCCACGCAACTCCAGGCTGATAAACTGTCCCGCCAGCTCACTTTGCTCGGGTAACCGAAGTGCGCCGGCCAATTTGGATGAGAGTGAGTGGGTATGGTAACCCCGCTTAAGCAGTTGATCGATGAGAGTGTCTCCAGTCAGACTGACCAACGGCATGCCATCCTCGACATAGCCGTGGATCAAACCGTCTCCTTCCGTGGTCCAACCGTTGGGAAATCCCGGTTCCTCGAAATGGTTAACATAAGAAAACTTTTGCGCATTTTCAGCCATCCGTGCGTCACGCGCGGACCGCCATTCTTCCACCAGCTTGGACCACACTTCGTTTATGGTTTGGTCAGTTGCCCCGGCAAACTGGACCATCGGATAAGCAAGGTCCCCGAGCACGGTTTCTTCCGATTCGGATGTCTTATTTAGCGTCCATTGCCGGATTTTATCCGCCAAGGCGTCTGCATCGGTTGAGGATTGCCACAACAAAGCAAGGTCCCGCTGAATGCTTGAACGCAAATCCTTCAATTTTGCTATCTCGGCATCATATTTTCCCGGTGCATCGATAACGCGCGTCGTCCAGCGGGGAGACATGAATACTCCAGCCAATGCGTAATAGTCCCGTTGGGAAATCGCGTCTATTTTGTGATCGTGACAACGCGCACAGGCCACAGTCATGGCCAGGAATGTTTGGGAAAAAGCATCGATCTTGTTGTTGATCATTTCCTGGTGGACCCCGTTGAACTGCAGGCTCGTCTCGTGGCGGTGCTCACCCATATGGTAAAACATCGGTCCGATCATGCTTTCGTTCACAGCGGCATCTGCATTGATTCTCGGTTCCGGCAAAAGATCGCCGGCAATTTGTTCACGAATCAATTGGTCATAGGACACATCGTCGTTGAAGGCACGAATCAGGTAATCCCGATACTCCCAGGCACCCTTGGCCGGATTGTCCCATTCATAACCGTAGGTATCGGTGTAACGCACCACGTCCATCCAGTGTCGTGCCATTCGTTCTCCGAAATGGGGGGATGCAAGGAGTTCATCGACCAATGCCTGGTATGCCATGTCGGCATCGCCGGCAAAGGCTTTGCCAAACGAATCGAGTTGCTCGTTTTTGGCTGGTAAACCGGTCAGGACAAATGAGGCCCGGCGCAGGAGTGTTTCAGCATCGGCCGGTTTGGCTGGGGTAAGATCGGCCTCCTC